>NZ_VCLB01000009.1 GCF_005924265.1 Martelella lutilitoris | reverse complement strand
GTAGGAAAGCTCAAGCGCTTCAAACGGGTGGCTCTGCGCTGCGAGAAAACCAAACGCAACTTTTCAGCCATCGTGTCAATCGCTGCAGCATTCAACCTCATCAAATCCGTCCACACAGCCTAGAGAGTGGTTGGTTGCTGGATTATCTGCAAACAGACCCAAAACTGATCCAACAGTGGAAGACGATATCAGAGGGAAAGCGGCAGGCAGTCTTTAGCCCAATAAAAATCCGCGATGCCTTGGACAAGCGTGATGGTTTCACGACGAAAAAACGCGCTGAGCACTATAAGCGCCTATGCGTCTTGTGTGGTCATCCAACTTTCGCGGGTTTCACAATGCTCCGGCCTCTGCCCGATAAAGACGCCCATATGGGACCTTTCCTAGTTGAGAACTTACTCGAAGCCTGCATTCAAGAACTTGTGAAGGTTTCGATTACCGCATGGTCATCAGTTATGGGGTTTTTCCCGCCGAAGACGGTTACCGACTGTCAGGCGCTAATCAATTATCATGAAGCGTGTAACGAATGGACGAAACGCGTCTTCGGCGGGTCATCTGACATCGGAGCGACCGACAGCCTTAGAAAGCTCATGGCAGAGTTGCTCAACGCTTCAACATAAAGCACGTGCGGGCCGCATAGGGGCTGGAGCAAGGTTCCCACGCGTACCTTGAACATGCGACCACGCTGAAGCGGCTGGATCCGACATGATAGCCCGCTCTAATCCGAGGCGGGCTTTTGCTTTCAATCCATCACCGCCACCCGATGAATAGCCCGCGCTGCCGCCAGCAGCGAGGCCAGCCGCTCGATCGTGGCGTCGACGGGTGTGAGCGCGCCTATGGCGCTGTTGCGGCGGCCCTGGCCGATGTCCTCGGCCGCGAGGTCGATCTGGTTCATGATGTCCTCGGCGTCGCGCTGCGTGGCTTTGATGATCTGGGTGATGGCGATTTTGTTGTCACTCATGTCGGTCTCCTTATATGATGACCGGACCATCGCTCTCGGTGCGGCCGAAGACGAGCAATCGGAGTGCTTCCGTCGGCCGGACGTGAAAGACTTTCGCTCGCATCCGCTTCATTCGGCCGCCACGCGCAAAGAGTTTGCTGGCGAGATGATGACCTCCTTCACGCCCTTCCCATTCCCGTCGTCGATCGAATAGGTGCAATCGACCTCCTCAATGGCGAACCGCGAAAAGGTCTCATAGACGCCTTGAACGGCGTTCAAGGACAGGATGAAGGTGCCTTGAAGACCGTCTATGACGTCGGCCATCCGCTCGAAGTCCTCCCGGCCGAAGACGCCCGCGCCAAAGTCGGCCTCGTTTCCCCAATAGGGCGGGTCGAGATAGAACAGCATGCCCGGCCGGTCATAGCGGCGGATGAAGTCTTGCCAGGGCAGGCACTCGATGACGACGCCGGCGAGGCGCTCGTGGATGTCCTCCAGCGTCGAGGCGAGCTTGACCAGGTTGAAGCGTGCGCCGGTGGTCTTGCTGACCCCAAAATTCCGGCCGGCGACTTTGCCGCCTAAGGCGAGCCGCTGGAAATAGAGGAAGCGGGCGGCGCGTTCGAGATCGGTCAGCGTCGTCGGGTCTGTCTTCATCAGGCGTTCGAATTCACGGCGGCCTGCGATCTGGAAGCGGAGCGTATCCATGAACTGCGGAAAGTGCCGCTGCAGGATGCGGAAGACGTTGGCGACATCGCCGCTGATATCGTTGATCACCTCCGTCCTCGGTTGGCGATCGCGGCGCAAGAACACGCCGCCCATGCCGACGAAGGGCTCCCCGTGGTCGCTCTGGCCGCGCCTCATCGCGACACCGTTGCGTCCCGCAGCCACACACATCAAACCCGGGCGATGTCGTGTCGAAGGTCGTCATGGGACCTGGAACGGTTTTCCCGGCGCCGGCGGCGTCGCCTTGATCGTGGCGCTTTCCCGCCGTCAGCATTGCCCTGAACTGCCGCGGCGCCCGGTGAGGAAGTAAAAAAATGCATCAGCGGCTTGCAAAAGGAACAAAAACGGAACATAATAAAAACATAAAGCGAAATGGAGGCGAAAATGACTGAACTCTTGCGCGATGTGGCGGCATTTTTCTCGATCACCTTGTTTCTGACCAGCATGGGGCTGATCATCAGTTCATTGTAGCAGCGCCTGCCGCCTCACGGCGGTTCGAGCTTTCTGTGCATATGTTTTGTGGGCGTTGCGCCGGCCGGGCTGGCCTGCGAAAATCAAGGTCCGGGATAAGACATGACGGAGCAGACAATGGCAGGTGAGAGCGGTGAAGGCGGGCGTGGCCGGTCGGGCGGGGAAGCGGTCCGGTTCGTGCATCTGCGGACACATTCGGCCTATTCCCTGCTTGAAGGTGCATTGCCGCTCAAGAAGATCCTGAAGCTTGCCCTTGACGATCGGCAGCCGGCCGTTGCCGTCACGGATACCAACAATCTGTTCGGCGCGCTCGAGTTTTCCCAGAAAGCGATCGGCGAGGGGCTGCAGCCGATCATCGGCTGCCAGTTGTCGATCGACATGGAAGATGGCGGCGAGGGCGATCGGCGCGGCGGGTCCCACCTGCCGGTGAAGTTGCCTTCGATCGTTGTTCTCGTGGCCAGTGAAACGGGTTATGCCAACCTGATGCACCTCGTCAGTGAGGCCTATCTTGGCGGCGATGCGCACGACAGTATCTACATCAGGAAATCCTGGCTCGAGGGCAGGGCTGACGGGCTGATCGCCCTGACGGGCGGGCCTGGTGGGCCAATCGACCAGGCGCTGGCCTCGGGTTTCGAACTCAAGGCACGTGAACGTCTGGAGGCGCTGAAGGCGCTGTTCGGCGACCGCCTCTATGTCGAGCTCCAGCGCCAGGGCGCGTTCGATCTCCAGCGTGAACGCCATGTGATCAATCTGGCCTATGAGCTCGAATTGCCGCTGGTGGCGACAAATGAGCCTTTCTTTCCCGCGCGCGAGGATTTCGAGGCGCATGACGCCTTGATGGCTGTTGCCCACAACGCCATCGTCTCCGACGACCGGCGTTTCAGGCTGACGCCCGATCACTACATGAAGACGCAGGCGGAGATGGCGGAGTTGTTTTCCGACCTCCCCGAGGCGCTCGACAATACGATCGAGATCGCACGGCGCTGCGGCTTCATCCTGCATACGCGCAACCCGATCCTGCCGCGCTTTACCGGCGCCTCCGACGACCCGGATGAGGCGGAACGGGCCGAGGCGCTGGAACTGCGCAGGCAGGCCGTTGAGGGGCTTGAGGCGCGGCTTTCCCATGTGGGGCTGAGCGAGGGGCACAGTCGCGAGGATTATGTCGAGCGGCTCGATTACGAGTTGGGCATCATCGAGAGCATGAAGTTCCCCGGCTACTTCCTGATCGTTGCCGACTTCATCAAATGGGCCAAGGATCACGATATTCCCGTCGGGCCGGGTCGCGGGTCGGGCGCCGGTTCGCTCGTCGCCTATGCGCTGACGATCACCGATGTCGATCCGCTGCGCTTCTCGCTTCTGTTCGAACGCTTTCTCAACCCCGAACGCGTCTCCATGCCGGACTTCGATATCGATTTCTGCCAGGACCGGCGCGAAGAGGTGATCCGCTACGTTCAGCAGAAATACGGACGCGCCCAGGTGGCGCAGATCATCACCTTCGGATCGCTGCAGGCGCGCGCGGCTCTGCGCGATGTCGGCCGCGTGCTGGAAATGCCTTACGGGCAGGTCGACCGGATCAGCAAGCTTGTGCCCAACAATCCGGCCAATCCGGTCACGCTTGCCAAGGCGATCGAGGACGAGCCCAAATTCCAGGAGGCGGCGGAGGAGGAGCCGATCGTCGGCCGCTTGCTGGCGATCGCGCAGAAGATCGAGGGGCTTTACCGGCATGCCTCGACCCACGCCGCCGGGATCGTGATCGGTGACCGGCCGCTCTCTCAGCTTGTGCCGATGTATCGCGATCCGCGCTCGGATATGCCCGTCACCCAGTTCAATATGAAGTGGGTGGAGCAGGCCGGCCTGGTCAAGTTCGACTTCCTCGGGCTGAAGACGCTGACCGTCTTGAAGACGGCGGTCGATTTCATCGCCCGGCGCGACATCAAGGTGGACCTTTCGCTGGTGCCGCTGGACGATCACGAAACATATGACATGCTGGCGCGCGGCGAGACGGTCGGCGTGTTCCAGGTGGAAAGCGCCGGCATGCGCAAGGCGCTGATCGGCATGAAGCCGGACCGCATCGAGGACCTGATCGCCCTCGTCGCGCTCTACCGGCCGGGTCCGATGGAAAACATTCCCGTCTATAATGCGCGCAAGCACGGTGAGGAGGAGATTGAATCCGTCCATCCGATGATCGACCATCTTCTTGCCGAGACCCAGGGCGTCATCATCTACCAGGAGCAGGTGATGCAGGTGGCCCAGGTGCTCTCGGGCTATTCGCTGGGCGAAGCCGACCTTTTGCGCCGCGCGATGGGCAAGAAGATCAAGGAGCAGATGGACAAGCAGCGCGTCCGCTTCGTCGAGGGCGCGGTGGAGAAAGGCGTGAAGAAGCAGCGCGCCGACGAGATCTTCGATCTGCTGGCGAAATTCGCCAATTACGGCTTCAACAAGTCGCATGCCGCCGCCTATGCGATCGTCTCCTATCATACGGCCTATCTGAAGGCGCACTACCCGGTGGAGTTCCTCGCCGCCTCGATGACGCTCGACATGGCCAATACCGAGAAACTGAACGATTTCCGGCACGACGCCCGCAGGCTCGGCATCGATGTGGTCGCGCCGTCGATCCAGACGAGCTACCGGCATTTCGAACCGGGCGAGGATCGCATCTACTATGCGCTTGCCGCCATCAAGGGTGTTGGCGATGCGGCGGTCGATCATATCGTCGAGATGCGCGGCGACCGGCCGTTTGCCGATCTTGAGGATTTCTGCCAGCGCATCGACCCGAAACTCGTCAACCGCCGGGTTCTGGAAAGCCTGATCTGCGCGGGCGCGTTTGATTGTTTCGGGCATGACCGGGCCGCTCTTCTTGCCGGCCTCGATCGCATCATCGGTCTTGCCCAGCGCACCCAGGAGGATCGCGCCAGCGGTCAGGCGGATATCTTCGGCAGTGCAGGCCAGGTCGCGAAGATCGTTCTGCCGGACTACACGCCGCTCTCCGATTCGGAACGGCTGATGCGGGAATACCAGATGCTCGGCTATTACCAGACGGCCCATCCTCTGGACGCCTATGCCGATATCCTGGCCAAGATGCGCGTGCAGGCCTTTTCTGCGTTCCAGCTCTCGGTGAAGAACGGTTCGGATCGCGGCCGGCTCGCGGGCACAGTGGTTGCCAAGCAGGAACGCAAGACCCGGACCGGCAACCGCATGGGCATTGTCACCTTCTCCGATGCCACCGGCCAGTTCGAGGCGGTGCTGTTTTCGGAGATGCTCTATCAGTATCGCGATCTGCTGGAGCCGGGCACCTCGGTGGTCATCACCGTGTCTGCCGAAATGCGTCCGGAGGGAATCGGCATGCGGATCCAGACGGTCCAGTCTCTGGAGGAGGAGGCGGTGCGTCAGCAGAGGGCCATGCGCATCTTCTTGCGGGATGATTCGCCGATCGCCTCGCTCGCCCGCCACCTGAACGACAATGGCGAGGGCCTCGTGTCTTTTGTGGTCATCCAGGATCACGGGCTTCGCGAGATCGAAGTGGAATTGCCGGGCAAGTATCGTTTGTCGCCGGAGGTGGCGTCCGCCATGCGCGCCGTTTCCGGTGTGGTGGATGTGGAACTGGTTTAGTTTCCGGTCGCTGTGGCTTGCGTGGTGATTCCCCTTGGCAAGCGAGGCGCGGCCGGTTTCAACGCTTCGGGCGCGTTCTTCCGTCGTTTGGCCGCATCGATTCAGGGGGTGATTTGCCGTTATCGGCCGGAATTGTCGGGATTGACGCGCCATGGGCTGGCCGTTTCGCTCTTGTTTTCTTTACCTTTTGTAAAGATTTGGCCTTCCGGGAGGGGGACTTGTTGCCAATCCGCAACAGCAAGCAGGTAAGGACGGTCCCAAGACCGCATTCGGGTTGATTGGTGATTGCGATCGCGACGCGGTCTTGTATGTTCAACCTCGGAAGTGAGGGCGAGACGGCCCGGTCTTCTTGAAACCAGGGGATGGGGCAGGGAACGCCTCGGCGAAAATCCCAGACCCGCTTTAAACCTTATTTGGAGGTCATTATGAACGTGAAGAGCCTTCTCCTCGGCTCCGCTGCAGCAGTTGCAGCAGCTTCCGGCGCCCAGGCTGCCGACCCGGTTGTGGTCATTGAGCCTGTAGCTGCCAACTACGTTGAAGTCTGCGACACCTTTGGTGCCGGCTACTTCTACATCCCGGGCACCGAAACCTGCCTCGACATCGGCGGTTATGTCCGTTTCCAGGTTAGCGCCCTGAGCAAGACGACCCCGATGTGGGCCGCTGGTCAGCCGGGCACCTGGGACGTTTTCACCAAGGCTCAGATTGACATCGCCAGCAAGACGGAAACCGAACTCGGTGTCCTGACCGGCGTTATCAAGATGAACGCTGAAGCGCACAGCGCCGGCGGTTCGGGCACGACCTTCGGTCTCGACCAGACCTACCTCGCTCTCGGCGGCTTCCAGGCCGGTTATTTCCAGAGCTACTGGGATGAAGGTCTTGTCGGCGAAATCGACGACCTGTCGGGCAACACCAAGTTCAACTCGATGCGTTACGTCTTCACGGGCGACGGCTTCGTAGCCGGTCTCTCGCTTGACGCTCTGACGGCTTCGCAGGTTGGCTACATGGGTGACCCTGACCTGGCTCGCATCGGCGTTTCCGGTCGTGTCGGCTTCCAGGCTGGCGGTATCGGCTTCAAGGTTGACGGTGGCTACGACACCTTCAACGAAGACGGTTCGGTTCGTGCGATGACGTCGCTCGCTCTCGGCCCGGGTCAGCTTGACCTCGGTGCTTCGTGGGCTTCGGGCTGGAACGCCTATGCCAACACCTTCGATGACTGGTTCGACAGCTATCCCTTTGCTGGCGCTCCGGCTCCGAACTCGATCTATGCCGAATGGCAGCTGGCTGCCGGTTACGCTCTTGACGTCACCGACAAGTTCACCATCACGCCGGCTATCCAGTGGACGTCGGTCAACATCCCGACGGCTTCGAACAAGAGCTTCTACACCTTCGGCGCTCTGTTCGACTACGAGATCGTTGACGGCCTGTCCGCCAAGGTCAACTTCGACTATGCCGACCTGCCGGACTCCTACTTCAAGGACGACACTTGGGGCGGTTGGTTCCGTCTGCAGCGCGACTTCTAAGACGCGTTTAGGTCTAGTTTGGGAAACCCGGTCCTCGTGGCCGGGTTTTTCTTTTTTGTTACGAGCGCAGCCTGTCCTTTCTGCGCTTCTCGTTCAGCAGATGTTTCGGGGGTAGCCCGGCAAGTCTGAAGGCGCGGTTCAGAGCTATAAAGAGCTATAATTGGCGCTTATCATGCCCCGGGCGCGCCTGCGGTCCGGATGGCGCATGCCATATGCGTGTTTCGAGAATCCATGGTGCGGACGGCGGGGCTCGAACCCGCATGACCAATCGGTCGAGGGATTTTAAGTCCCTTGCGTCTACCAGTTTCGCCACGTCCGCTTCGGGCAATGCTTTATTATGACGATCGGTTTTAGGCAACAGGTGACAGTGGGCTTTCGGCTCTGTTCGTCGGGCGCGCCTTTTGATGTCGTCTTAACCTTGTTTCAGCTCGGTTCCCCGGTTGGGCATTGTTTTTTATATCAAATCGACAAGTGTGTCGCTTGCGTCACAGTCATTCAGCATAAATTCACGTAAAAGCATTTGGTGGAAAGCCGTCCATTTCCCGCCACAAACAAAGAGCATCAAAAGGGTCTGGTGCCGCAGTCGGCGAGCCAGTGTTTTGGCCGGGTCACGGGGCCGGCTTCTGCGTTTATGCCGGGCAGGCGTGTCCGGCCAGGTGTTTCGGTGAAGAAACGTTCAATGATGATGGAAAAGACAGGTCACAGACAGATCGGCGTTTTTCTGCTGATGGCGAGCCTCATGGTGGGCTATGGCGTCGGACGGCCCGTCCAGGCTTTCGACATCACCACCGACGTCCCGAAGGAGTCCGGCCGGTTCGATCTCTTTCGTTTCGGTTTCAAGGCGTACCAGAACGGCGACAAGAAAAAGGCCGTCGAGGCCTACCGCTATGCCGCCGAGAAGGGCCACACCGGTTCGCGCTGGGCGCTCGCCAACATGTATGCCTATGGCGACGGCGTTCCGGAGAACGATTATGAGGCCTTCAAGGCCTATGCCGAGATCGTCAACCATGATGTCGAGCCGGGCTCTCCCGATACCGGCTTCTATGTGAATGCCTTGCTCGCGCTGGCCGGCTATTACCAGACGGGCATACCCGATACGCCGGTGGAGAAGGATTTGTCCCAGGCGCGTCAGCTCTATTTCCAGGCGGCCTCGGTCTTCGGCAATCCCGAGGCGCAGTTCCGGCTTGCGCAGATGATCCTGAACGGCGAGGGCGGGGCGAAGAATGTGCGCCTGGCCAAGAAATGGCTCAACCTCTCGCGCAAGAACGGCAATGTCGGGGCCATGGCGGTTTTCGGGGATCTCGTTTTCAATGAAGGCCAGCCGGTGCTTGGTCTTGCCTATCTGACCATGGCGGCGGATCGCTGTGGTCCCGGCGATTGCTCGTGGATACGCGAGCTGCAGGAAAAATGTTTCTCCGTCGTTGACGAGAATGACCGCCGCGGCGCGATCGCACTTGCGCAAAATATGAGCACGGGCAACCATTGATTGTTGCTTCCGTAAGCAGCCGCGATTGGCACTGACGTCCCGATTGCCGCACCTCGTCGCGACATGGCTCCGCCGCGGAGCAATGTGAAACCGCGCTCGGCGCGCGCCCTAGGCCCAGTCGAAATCGAAAGCGGCAATCACCGGCACGTGGTCGGACGGTTTCTCCCAGCCGCGCACCTTCTTGTCGATCATGGTCGAGCGCAGCCGGTCGGCCGCTTCGCAGGAGAGCAGCATGTGGTCGATGCGGATACCGTTATTCTTCTGCCATGCGCCGGCCTGATAATCCCAGAATGTATATTGTCCGCCCTGATCGTCGGCACTCATCACCGCGTCGTAGAGGCCGAGGGCCTGAAGCGTGTTGAAGGCCTCGCGCGTGGCCGGCAGGAATAGGGCGTCTTCTGCCCAGACGGCCGGGTCGTGGCAGTCGCCGGGGCGCGGAATGACATTGTAGTCGCCAGCGAGAACGAGCGGTTCTTCCGATTTAAGGTGTTGTGATACATGCTCTTTCAGGCGCCTCATCCAGGCGAGCTTGTAGGGATACTTGTCGCTTTCGACCGGATTGCCGTTCGGCAGGTAGATCGAGGCGACGCGCACCACGCCGCCTTTGACGCTGAAAACGCCTTCGATATAGCGTGACTGAATATCGTCATCGGCGCCCGGCAGACCGCGCAATGTCTCATCCGGCGCCTTCTTCGAAAGCAGCGCGACGCCGTTGAAGCCCTTTTGGCCGTGGGTCTCGACATGATAGCCAAGCGCCTCGATCGGCGCTCGGGGAAAGGTCTCGTCCTGCGACTTGATTTCCTGCAGGCAGACGATATCTGGCGCCTCTCCCGCAAGCCAGGCCAGGAGGTTGTCCTGCCGCGCTTTGATGCCGTTGATGTTCCAGGTCGCGATTTTCATGGGGCCGCCTTTTCGTGCTTCGACCTGTTTCTTATGCAGAGGACGCCTGCGATTTGCAAACGCCGCATCGGGCGATGACGTGCAATGACCCGGTTTCGCAAGGCTTCCGGGAAATGTGACAATTCCGTGGCACGGAAATTGCATCGCTTAAAACGCTAGCAGCAGGGGACAACGCGCGGTTTCGGCCGCCATTGAAAGAGAAATTCATGAGTGAACAAAATCCGAGTGCGGAGCACCACCACATTATTTTCAAGCTCAACGACGTGCCTTCGCCGCACGCTTCGTTTCTGGCAGCCTTCCAGCACATTCTTGCCAGCATCATCGGGATTGTCACGCCGACGCTGATTATCGGCGGCGCACTGGGGCTTGGCGAGAACATGCCCTACCTTCTGGCAATGTCGATGTTCGTGTCCGGCGTTGCCACCTTCATCCAGTGCCGTCGCATCGGACCGGTCGGCTCCGGGCTCCTGAGCGTGCAGGGAACGAGCTTCGCCTTTCTCGGGGTCATTCTCGCCGCCGGTTTTGCCGTGAAGGGCAGGGGCGGCACGCCCGAGGATATCCTTGCCATGATCTTCGGGCTCTGCCTCGTCGGCTGCATTGTCGAAATCGTGCTCAGCCAGTTCATCACCAGGATGGGCCGCATCGTGACGCCGACGGTGACGGGCATCGTCATCACCGTCATCGGTCTGTCTCTGGTGAAGTCGGGCTTCACCGATTTTGCCGGCGGCGCAGGGGCGGGTGATGCGTTTGGCGCGCCCGTCAACATCTTCCTCGGCCTTCTGGTCGTCGCCGTGATCATCTTCTTCTCGTTCTCGAAGATCCCGATGGTCCGCATTGCAGCGATCATGCTCGGCCTTGTGGCAGGCTTCGTGGTTTCAATCTTCTTCGGCATGGTCGATTTCTCACGGCTCGGCACGCAGCCGCTGTTTGCCATTCCGCAACCGCTGCGCTATGGGCTCGACTTCGATATCGGCCTGTTCATCCCGATTGCCTTCGTCTATCTGATCACGGCCATCGAGACGACGGGCGACCTGACCGCCAACTCGGTGATTTCGGGCGAGCCGGTGCAGGGCGATGTCTATCTCAACCGCATCAAGGGCGGCGTTCTCGCAGACGGCATCAATTCCGGCATCGCCGCGCTTTTCTGCACCTTCCCGAACACGACCTTCAGCCAGAACAACGGCGTTATCCAGATGACGGGCGTCGCGAGCCGCCATGTCGGCTATTATATCGCCGGTATTCTCATCGTCATGGGCTTCTTCCCGGTCATCGGCGGGGCGTTCCTGCTGGTGCCCAAGCCCGTGCTCGGCGGCGCTACCGTCGTGCTGTTCGGCTCGATCGCCGTTGCGGGCATCCGCATCCTCGCCTCCGAGCCGATCGACCACCGCAAGGTCTATATCATGGCCGTGTCCTTCGGCCTCGGCCTCGGCGTCACCCTGGTGCCGCAGTCCATGCAGCAGATGCCCGACATCATCCAGAAGGTGTTCGCCACGCCGATCACGCTTTCCGGCCTGTCGGCGATCATTCTTTCGCTGCTTATTCCGGAGAACGCCGGCAAGGCGATCAAGGACTGATAGGCTGCTCAAACAGAATGAGGCCGCGCTTTCGGGCGCGGCCTCTCTCTTTTCCGGCGTTGCTTCGTGTTCGGATCAGATTGCGAAGCTCGTGCCGCAGCCGCA
Organism: Martelella lutilitoris; assembly: GCF_005924265.1. Taxonomy (GTDB): domain Bacteria; phylum Pseudomonadota; class Alphaproteobacteria; order Rhizobiales; family Rhizobiaceae; genus Martelella; species Martelella lutilitoris. Next base: position 274,113 of record NZ_VCLB01000009.1, on the reverse strand, counting down.
GCTGGCCACGGCATTCGGGTTCTGGATCTGGAAGGACTGGCCGAGCAGGTTGTCGACGAAATCAATTTCCGCGCCGGCCATATAGACCAGCGAGATGCTGTCGATCAGCACGGTTGCGTCGTCCTTGGTGATGACCACGTCGTCGTCTTCCGGGCCTTCCACAAGGTCGAATTTGTAGGAGAACCCCGAGCAGCCGCCGCCCTCGACGGAAACCCTGAGGGCGTGCTTGTCATTCTCGCTGCTGATGATCGAGGCGATCCGGCGAGCGGCCGCGTCGGAAAGCGTCACTGTCTGGGTATCCATATCAATTCTCCGGCCACGCGGCTTTTTGGGCGAAACTGCCAGGCACAAAGCCGCAGTGATTTTGCGTGCCATCGCGCCAGAAGCGGCGATGGCTTTCAATCATGTCCAATCTTAGTTAAGAACGCCGATGAAGGCCGTCAACGGTCAATTTGCATCCGGGTTCTCCGCGTTTCGCAAAAACCATGTCTCGCGCAACAGGATAGAATATGACAATCGACAGATCGGCACTCGGCTTCGGTGACGTTGCGCTCGCGGTCTATGCCTCAGACCCCTGGACGAGCCGCGGCCGCCTTTATCCCGAGCCCGACAGCCTGACGCGCTCGCCCTTCCAGCGCGACCGGGACCGGATTATCCACACGACCGCGTTTCGGCGGCTGAAGCACAAGACCCAGGTGTTCATCGCCCAGGACGGCGATCACTACCGCACGCGCCTGACGCACACGATCGAGGTGGCCCAGGTCGCCCGCTCGCTTGCGCGCGCGCTGAGGCTCGACGAGGATCTTGCCGAGGGTGTGGCGCTGGTGCATGATTTCGGCCATACGCCCTTCGGCCATACGGGCGAGGATGCGCTGCACGAGAAGATGGCGGATTACGGCGGCTTCGACCATAACGCCCAGTCGCTCAGGATCGTCACCAGCCTCGAACGGCGCTATGCCGAATTCGACGGCATCAACCTCACCTGGGAGGCGCTCGAGGGCCTGGTGAAGCATAACGGGCCGCTCCAGACGGCGGATGGCGAGGGGCTTGGCGGCCCCGTGCCGCAGCCGATCATCGATTACAGCCGACGTCACGACCTCTGGCTTTCCACCCATGCAAGCCTCGAGGCGCAGGTCGCGGCGATTGCCGACGACATCGCCTACAACACGCATGATATCGATGACGGGCTGCGTTCGGGCTATCTGACCTACGAGATGCTGGAGGAGGTGCCGTTCCTCGCCGGCCTGATGCGCGAAGTACATGACCGCTATCCCGATCTCGAGGCCGCGCGCTTTACCAACGAGATCATGCGCCGCCAGATCACGGCCATGGTCGAGGATGTGATCGGCGTGACCCAGGCCAACCTGCGAGAGGCGCAGCCCGGAAGCGCCGACGATGTCCGGCTTTCAGGGCGCACGCTTGCGACCTTTTCGCCGGAAATGGCCGAGATTGACCGGCAGATCAAGAAACTGCTCTTCGGCCATATCTATCGGCATCCGGACATCATGAAGATCCGCGCCGGCGCGGCGCAGATCGTCAGCGAGTTGTTCGATGCCTATTTCGCCGATCCGGAACTGATGGGCTCGCATCCCTGGACCGACGGCGTCGAAGCGCTGACCGCGGCGCAGCGGGCGCGTCATGTGGCGGATTATCTGGCCGGAATGACCGATACCTATGCCGAGAAGACCCATCGGCAGCTGTTTGACCATACCCCCGAATTGCGCTAGAGCCGCCGCTGAAAGCGCCTTTTGCCGCCGCAAAGCGGCCCATGGAACATGACATGAACCTCTTCACCGATTTTGAGCAAAGACTGAACGAACGACTGCTGACGATTGCAGCGATTGCGGAGAAGCGCGACGCGCTCGATTTCTCGCGCCTGGTGGTGGAGCCGCCGCGCGATCCGAGCCATGGCGATATCGCCGTCAATGCCGCCCTGGTTCTGGCAAAGCCGCTGGGCAAGAAGCCGCGCGATCTTGCCGGCGAAATCGTCGCGGCGCTTGAAAGCGACGCGGATATCGCCGAACTGTCGATCGCCGGTCCGGGCTTCATCAATATCCGCCTGTCGGATGCCTTCTGGAAGCGCATGCTGGTCGCGGCCCTGCGCGAAGCGGAGGATTTTGGCCGCAGCGCAACCGGCGGCAAACGCAAGATCAATGTCGAATATGTCTCGGCCAACCCCACGGGACCGATGCATGTCGGCCATTGCCGGGGCGCTGTGGTGGGCGATACGCTCGCCAATATTCTCGACTATGCCGGCTTTGACGTTACCAAGGAATATTACATCAACGACGCCGGCGCCCAGATCGACGTGCTGGCGCGGTCGGTATTCCTGCGCTATCGCGAGGCGCTGGGCGAGGACATCGGCACAATCCCCGAAGGCCTCTATCCGGGCGATTATCTCGTGCCCGTCGGCGAGGCGCTGAAGGACGAATTCGGCCCCTCGCTTCACAACCTGCCGGAAGACGAGTGGATGCCGATCGTCAAGGACCGGGCGATCGATGCGATGATGGCGATGATCCGCGAGGATCTTGCGGCGCTCAATGTCCGTCACGAAGTCTTCTATTCCGAGCGCCGGCTGCATGACGATGATGCGTCGCTGATCCGCACCGCGATCAACGATCTCACCTTCAAGGGGCATGTCTACAAGGGCACGCTGCCGCCGCCGAAGGGACAGCTTCCGGAAGATTGGGAAGACCGCGAGCAGACGCTGTTCCGCTCCACAGAAGTCGGGGACGATATCGACCGGCCGCTGATCAAGTCTGACGGCAACTACACGTATTTTGCTGCCGATGTTGCCTATTTCAAGGACAAGTATGACCGCGGCTTCCATGAAATGGTCTATATTCTCGGCGCCGATCACGGCGGTTATGTGAAGCGGCTGGAAGCGGTGGCAAAGGCGGTTGCCGGCAATGACGCAAAGCTCTCCGTTCTGCTTTGCCAGCTGGTGAAGCTCCTGCGCAACGGCGAGGAAGTGAAGATGTCGAAGCGCTCCGGCAATTTCGTCACCCTGCGCGAGGTGGTGGACGAGGTGGGCCGCGATTCCGTGCGTTTCATGATGCTCTACCGCAAGAGCAGCGAGCCGCTGGATTTCGACTTCGCCAAGGTGACCGAACAGTCCAAGGACAATCCCGTTTTCTACGTTCAGTACGCCCATGCGCGGTCGATGTCGGTGATGCGGCAGGCGCAGGAAGCCTTTCCCGGTCTCGATATTTCGCAGAAATCTCTGGAAAAGGCGGTTCTCGATGCGGATTTCGAGCCGGAAGAACTCAAACTTGTGGCAAAGTTATCTGAATATCCGCGGGTTGTGGAGTCGGCTGCACTGATGCGGGAGCCGCACCGACTGGCGTTTTACCTCTATGATCTTGCGTCGAACTTCCATTCCCACTGGAACAAGGGAAAAGAAAAGACGGAATTACGCTTTATTAATGAGGGTGATAGACAATCGACGCTTGCAAAACTGGGACTGGTTTCTTCCGTGGCCGCCGTCCTGCGTTCCGGCCTCGCTCTGACGGGCACGGATGCACCGCAGGAAATGCGCTAGAGACCGTCTCATCCGCACTTTTCTCGCGCCCTTTTGCGGCGCGGGGCAGCATCGGTGATAGAAGATGGCAGATAACAACAAGCCGGATGGCGGGAAAACGGGTCCCGCCCACACGGACGAGGATGATCCTTTCGCCGAGCTGGCGCGGCTGATCGCCCCGCGCGAGGCGGAAAGACCCCGTTCGGCCGAGACCGCTGACGATCTGGCCGACGAGTTGCTGCGCGAATTCAACGCCTTTCCCGGTCAGTATCCGGCTGCCGATGATGCCTTCGAAGAGCCCGTCGCGCCGGAGCCTCAGCCGGAACCGCGGGCCCCGCCGATGGTGTTCGAATCCTTTCATCCGCTGGGCCGGCCCGTGCCGGAAGCCGATCGCGAACCGCAAGAGCGGCCGGAACAGTGGTCTGAAGAGCCCATTGCCGAGGCTCCCGGCCACGACGATGTGGACCTTGGCGAAGGCTTCCTCGAAGATGAACTGAGGCAATCGATCGCCTCCCTCGATCTTGCCGAAGACGAGGCGCCTGCGGCAGACGAAGGCATTCATCCCGATACGCTGTTTGCCGCGCCCTCGTTTGGCGCCGAACCGCCTGCCGCCCTGCCGGAAGAAGAACCCGTCGAAACCGAAGCCGGGAACGAGGATTGGGGCACATCCTATGCCTTTGACGATCGGCCGGTCGTTGACGCCGCCATCGAACAGGACGAGAGCGATCTGGCGCTCGACCTCGACGAACTCGAGCTCGAACTCGCCGATGTCACCCGACCCGAAGCTGATGGTCCCGAACCTCTGGAGGAAGCCGGCGCCGGCGAGGTGGGCCGCGACGATGTGTTCGATCCGGCGGCGATCGTTCCGACCGACGAGCTTCCGCGCCCGGTCGACGAGCTTGACCTGCCGCGCATGGGCGATGACGCCGAAGCCGTTCGCGAGCCGCCGCCGCCGGTCTATGAATTCGATCTCGACGAAGAGCTTGCCGATATGCTGGCGAGCCAACCGGCGCTTGTCGATCCGCTGAGCGAGCCTCAGCGCGAGCCCGAACCGGCCGTGGAAGATGTGCATCAGCCGCAAAACGACCGCGTCTACGACGACGACATCGAGCGAGCGCTTGAGGAAGGCTTTCAACTTGCGGAAACCCGGGCCACCGGCGCCCCGCAGGCCTATGAAGATATCGCCGATGACAGCTATTATGACAGCGACGAGCAGGAGCGGCGTCCGAGCTGGCTGGCGGTTACCTTCATGGGTTATGGCCGCGTACTGCTGTTCGGTCTTGCCTTTGTGGTGATCGCCGTTCTGGCCGTCTTTGCCGGGCTTCGCTATCTCGGCAGCGAAGGCGATGGCGGTCCTGTCATCATCGCCGCCGACGACACAAGCGTGAAAGAAGCGCCGGAGGATCCCGGCGGCGAGGTCGTTCCCAATCAGGACAACGTCATTTTCAATGACGCATCCAGGACCCTTGAGGCCGAACCCCGGCAGGACAGCCTGATTGCGTCCGACCAGGAGCCGGTCGACGTGAACGACATTGCGCCCAATCCGCTGGCGGACAGCGTTGCCGACAATGCCACGGGGCAGGCCGGCGGCGGTGTTGTCGAGCCGCGCAGGGTGCGCACCATCATCGTCCGCCCTGACGGAACGCTTGTCGAGCGCGCCGCTCCCGAGGCGACGCAGACAGGCGCTGGCACAAGCGGTACCGAAGTTGTGTCTGCACCGTCCGATGAGGCCGGAATGCTCGTTCCGCCCGAGACGGCGGGCGCTGCAGACAGCGTTGGCGCGCCGGTCCCGGACGAAACGCAAAGTCCCTCCGTCGCCGACGTGCTGAATGGAGCGACGGGCGTGCAGGACGCGACCGATCTCACCGATCAGGATGTCGCCGCCGACCAGGCCGCAGATGAGCCGGCCGCAGCCGTCGGCGACTTCGGCATCGCCAATGTGCCGATTCCGACACCGCGTTCGTCGACCGGCGGCCCGCCTGCCTCTTCGGCACAGGCCGCGCCTGCCGCGCCGAGCCAGCCGGTCGCAGCCGCCGCGCCGGCAACAAGCGCCGCGTCGGCCACGAGTGCCGCGCCGTCGTCGCGTTATGCCATGCAGATCGCCTCGCTGCCGACGGAAGCCGAGGCCCAGCAGGCCTATCGGCGCCTGGCCGCGCAATATCCGGCGGTGCTCGGTCGCCAGCCGGTGGAGATCGTCAGGGCTGATATCGCCGACCGGGGAACCTATTACCGGGTTCGTATCCCGGCGGGCAGCCTGTCGGAAGCCCTGTCGCTCTGCGAGAGCTTCAAGGCCGCAGGCGGGAGCTGCTTCGTGCCCCGCTAATTGCAGTTTCGGCGCGCCCGGCTGAAGAAAACTGTGCATGAAGCGCGGGTCAATTTCGCGCTTTCGCGCGGAACCTCTATGATTCGCGGATGACCGAGACACGCAAGGCCATGATTCTGGGGTGCGGCGGCACACGCCTCAGCGCGGAGGAGACAGATTTCTTCCGCGCCGTTCAGCCGTGGGGCTTCATCCTGTTCAGGCGCAATGTCGAAAGCCTCGCCCAGATCAAGGCGCTGACGGAGGCGATGCGCGAGGCCGTCGGCTGGCATGCCCCGGTCTTCGTCGATCAGGAGGGCGGCACCGTGCGCCGGCTGCGGCCGCCGCTGGTGCGCGACTATCCGGCGGCCTCCGTTATCGGCGCGCTCTACGAGACATCGAGAACGGCGGCGCTTGAGGCGGCCTTTCTCAGCGGGCGGCTGATGGCCGGTGATCTTCATGGGGTCGGCATCAATTGCGATTGCGCCCCCGTGCTCGATATTCCGCCGGAACCGGGCGCCGGCTTTCTTGCCGACCGGGCCTTCGGCACGGACCCGGACCAGGTGATCGCGCTCGCAACCGCCCAGGCCGAGGGGCTGAAGGCCGGCGGCGTGCTGCCGGTGATCAAGCACATGCCGGGCCACGGGCGCGGCCTGCTCGATTCGCACCAGCGTCTGCCGGTGGTCGATGCCGCGCTTGAGACGTTGCGAGACACGGATTTTCGTCCTTTCAGGGAAATCCCGGGGATTGTCATGGCGATGACCTGCCATGTCCTGTTTACGGCGGTCGATCCGGAAAACCCGGCTTCAGCCTCGCGTAAGGTCGTTGAGGAGATCATGCGCGGCGAAATCGGGTTCGACGGGCTGATCATCTCCGACGATATCTCGATGAACGCGCTTTCCGGCGATATCGCGGCGAGGGCGCGCGCCGTTACCGCCGCCGGTGTCGACATCATCCTGCATTGCAATGGCGATATGAATGAAATGCGCGCCGCGGCCGAAGAGGCGCCGGCGCTCGCGGGCGCGGCGCTGGCGAGGGCGGAGCAGGCGCTTGTCGGCGCGCCCGAGGCCGACGGCAGCGATCTCGCGGCATTGTCGCGCCGGTTCGATGATTTGCTTGAGGGGAAGGGGTAAGCCGCGTGCAGGACGATTTCTTCCCGGAAAATCCGAACGGAACCGTCGAGGTTCGCGCCGCGGGCGAGGCCGTGCTGGTGATCGATGTCGGCGGGTTCGAAGGCCCGCTTGACCTGCTGCTGCACCTTGCCCGCACGCAGAAGGTGGATCTGGCGCGGATTTCCGTTCTGGCGCTTGCCGAGCAGTATCTCCAGTTCATCGAGAGCGCGCGGCGCATCCGCATTGAGCTTGCCGCCGACTATCTCGTGATGGCGGCCTGGCTTGCCTACCTCAAGTCGCGGCTTTTGATTCCGCGCCGGGCAAGCGACGAGGAACCATCGGGCGAAGACATGGCGGCAACGCTCGCCCACCGGCTGAAGCGGCTGGAGGCTATGCGCGATGCCGCCGCCAAGATCGTCAACCGCAACCGGCTCGGTCGCGATACCTTCCAGCGCGGCGCGCCGGAGCATATTCCCGACGAGACCGGATCGTCCTACACGGCGACGCTTTATGAACTTCTGGATGCCTATGCCAATCTCCGCCAGCGCCAGGCCGTAACCGAAGTAACCATCGAGAAGCGCCTGGTCTGGTCGCTGACCGATGCGCGCGAACGGCTGCAGGACATGATTGGCGAGATCGGCGAATGGACCGCGCTCGATCGCTATCTGCTGCGCTATCTCACGCGCCCGGAAGAAATGCGCACCGCGATTGCCAGCACCTTTGCCGCGTCTCTGGAGCTCGTGCGCGAGGGGCGGCTCGACCTGCGGCAGGAGGAAGCCTTTTCGCCGATCCTGATGCGGCGCGGCAGCGGCCGATTGCCGCAGTCGGGCGCGATCTCGGGGGAGGCGGCCGAATGAGCGACGACGAGATTGACGAGACGCAAGAACCGGAAGACGTGGCCGCGACGAGCCCGGAACTGCTGCTCGAAGCCGAGCGCATCGCCGAGGCGCTGGCGTTTGCCTCTGCCGAACCGGTCAGCGAGGCCTATATCGCCGAGCGGATTCCGGACGGCATCAATGTCGGGGAGGTGATGGCGGGGTTGAAGGAGGCGTATGCCAATCGCGGCGTCAATCTGGTGCGCGTCGAGGACCACTGGGCGTTTCGCACAGCGCCCGATCTCTCCTTCGTCATCCATCGCGGCGAGCGCGAGGCCCGCAAGCTCACGCGCGCGGCCCTCGAAGTGCTGTCGATCATCGCCTATCACCAGCCGGTGACCCGTGCCGAAATCGAGGAAATCCGCGGCGTCCAAACCTCCAAGGGCACGCTGGACGTGCTGATGGAGGCGGGCTTTGTCCGCTTTCGCGGGCGGCGGCGCACGCCGGGCCGGCCCGTCACCATGGGCACGACGCGCGCCTTTCTCGACCATTTCGGCCTTGAGGAAATCCGCGATCTGCCGGGGCTCGAAGAGCTGCGCGGCGCCGGGCTGTTGTCTGGCCGCATTCCGCCCGGTTTCCAGATTCCGCTGCCGCTCAATGACGACGAGGACCTTGCCGATGACGAGGATCCGCTGGATGCCGCCGATCTGGAGGATCTCGGCCTTTTGACACCGGGCGGCAAACATGATGAATAAGCTCTAGAAAAATACCGGCCGGAACCGGCCGCACCGGAACTTCTGGAGCGAGGATGAACCTTCAGGCGCTGAACCTGGGCGCAAGCGGCACGGCCGCCCGATTGCGTTTCGAGCATATTCGTCACGGCTATGGCGGACGCGACGTCGTTCGCGACGTGTCGCTGACGGCGTTTCCCGGCAGGGTTTTGTGCTTGCTTGGCCCGTCCGGTTCCGGCAAGAGCACCTTGCTCAGGATCGCGGCCGGGCTTGAGGTGCCGCGCGGCGGACGGTTGCTCATCAATGATGTCGAGGTCAGCGGACCTCACGCCTTCCTGCCGCCGGAGCAGCGCGGCGTCGGCCTGATGTTCCAGGATTTCGCGCTTTTTCCCCATATGACGGTCGGCGCCAATGTCGCCTTCGGCCTGACGCATCTGTCGAAGGCAAGCCGTCAGGCGGCAGCGGGCGAAGCCCTGGCGCGGGTCGGGCTTGCCGGCTACGAGGGCAAATATCCGCATATGCTGTCAGGCGGCGAGCAGCAACGCGTGGCGCTAGCCCGCGCTGTCGCCCCCAAGCCCTCCGTGCTGTTGATGGACGAGCCGTTCTCCGGGCTCGATTCGCGGCTGAAGGACCAGGTGCGGGCCGACACGCTCTCGGTTCTGCGCGAGACGGGTGCAACGGTGGTGATCGTGACCCATGATCCGGAGGAGGCGATGGGCATGGCCGACCAGATCGCGCTTCTGAAGGATGGCGAACTGGTGCAGACCGGCAGCGCGCGCGACCTGTTCCTTCATCCCGGCAGCGTTTTCGCGGCGTCCTTCTTCTCAGAGATCAACCGTTTCGAGGCAGTCGCCCGCAACGGCCTCGTCGAAACGCCGTTCGGCACGCGCCGCGCTCCTGAAAACGTGACCGCGGGGGAATTGACGCTTGCCGTGCGGTTCAGCGATATCCGCGTGGCCACGGTCGAGCAGCCTGGCACAGTGCCGGCCAGCGTCATCGACCGCCGCTATCTCGGCACTTCGGAGCACCTGACGCTTGCCCTGGAAGAGGGCGGAGCGACGGTGGAAGCGAGCATCGGCGCCGGCATGCTCGCCGAAGGTATTAGCCGTGTTTTCCTCTTTGTTGTCGAAGACGCGATTTTGATGTTTGAAAAACAACCGTAAACCCCTTACACCTGAGACAAAGTGGTAACAGGAGAATTGGCCATGGGTAATCTCGGTATCTGGCAGTTGCTGATCATTCTCGCGATTGTCGTCCTGCTGTTTGGCCGCGGCAAGATCCCCGAACTGATGGGCGATGTCGCAAAGGGCATCAAGAGCTTCAAGAAGGGCATTTCCGACGAGGACGAAAAGCCGTCGGACAATGACAAGACTGTCGAGCACAGGGCAGACGAAAAGACCAAGCAGGGCTGACACGGTGTCGGACAGCCTTCCGGCTGTCTGCAGGAGAATGTGAATGCTTGATATTGGCTGGACGGAGCTTCTGGTCGTCGCGATCGTGCTGGTCGTCGTCGTCGGCCCGAGGGAGCTTCCGCATGTCCTGCGGACCTTCGGCAAGACCATGACCAAGATGCGGCGTATGGCGACGGACTTCCGTTCGCAGATGGATGACGCGCTGAAAGAGGCGGATATGGAAGACGTTTCCTCCGCCATCAGGGACGTGAGAAAACTCAATCCTGCCAATCAGTTGCGTGATGCCGTCAGTCCGTTGCGTCAGACGGCGCGCGATATCCAGTCGGATCTGAAGACCTCGACCTCGCTTGAAAACAAGCCGAAGGCGACGACGTCCGACAAGCCGGACCTGCCGAAGGCCTCCTATCCGACGCCCGGCGCACAGCCGGCCTTCACGCCGGAAAACGTCTTCCAGAAGGCCGTCCGCAAGGAAGAGGAACAGGCCGCCGAGCTCGTTTCAAAGCGTCAGGATGACGGGCTGATGAGCCGACGACCCGGATACAGGGGAACGGCGCGACCGACGAAGACAAGCAAGGGACGCTCAGGCGGGCGGAGGAACGGCCGATGAGCGCCGGAAATGATATCGACGACAAGCCGCAGCCGCTTGTCGAGCATCTGATCGAGCTCCGGAAGCGGCTGGTGTGGTCGCTCGCCGCCTTCTTTGCCGGTTTCCTGCTCTGTTTCGCCTTTGCCAAGGACCTCTTCAATCTGCTGGTTCTGCCTTATAAATGGGCGGTGATCTGGTCGGGTCTCGACCCGGACAAGATGCAGCTGATCTATACCGCGCCACAGGAATTCTTCTTCACGCAGATCAAGATTTCGCTGTTCGGCGGCCTGCTGATCGCCTTTCCGGTGATCGCCTTCCAGGTTTACAGTTTCGTTGCCCCTGGGCTTTACAAGAACGAGCGCTCGGCCTTCCTGCCGTTCCTGGTTGCCTCGCCGATCCTCTTCGTCATCGGCGGTGCGATCGTCTACTTCTTCCTCATTCCCGTCGTCATGCTGTTCTTCCTCGGCATGCAACAGACGCCGGAAAGCGGCGAGGTTGCGATCTCGCTTCTGCCGAAGGTTTCGGAATATCTGAGCCTGATCATGTCGCTGGTGCTGGCCTTCGGGCTGGTGTTTCAGCTGCCGGTCGTGACCACGCTACTGTCGCGTGCCGGCCTCGTGACCGCGGAATGGCTTGCCAAGCAGCGCAAGTTCGCCATCGTCATCGCCTTTATCATCGCCGCCGTTCTGACGCCGCCGGATCCGCTCTCCCAGCTCGGCCTGGCGCTGCCGACCGTTCTGCTCTACGAAGTGGCCATCTATGCCGCCAAGCTGGTCGAGCGTCGCCGGAAAGAGGAGCAGGCCGAGGCGGCGAGCGAGGAGACGCCGCCGGAGGACGAAACTTAGGCTATATCCTCAAAGCGTGTCTTGCGCTTTGAGGATGAGTTGGGCACAAGAGGGCCGCTGACGCTGACGCGCCGGCGGCCTTTTCTTCGTCATGGGAAAGCAGGAACGATGCTCGATATCAAATGGATTCGCGAAAACCCCGAAGCGCTGGACGCAGCCCTTGCGACGCGCGGCGCCGCGCCGCTTGCGGCGGAGGTTGTCCGACTTGACGAGAAGCGCCGATCCGTTCTCCAGCGCCTGCAGGAAATGCAGTCCCGCCGCAACGCCGCCTCGAAGGAAATCGGCGCGGCGATGGGCAAGAAGGACACCGCGCTTGCCGAAAAGCTGAAGGCCGAGGTCGCGGAGATCAAATCGGCCATGCCGACGCTCGAGGACGAGGAACGCTCGGTCGGCGCTGCCCTCGAAGATCTGCTGTCGGGCATTCCGAACGTCCCGCTCGACGATGTGCCGGTCGGCGAGGACGAGGACGACAACGTCGAAATCCGCAAATGGGGCGAGAAGCCGTCGTGGAACCATACGCCGAAGGAGCACTACGAGATCGGCGAAGCGCTCGGCGGCATGGATTTCGAGCGGGCGGCGAAGCTGTCCGGTTCGCGCTTCACGGTTCTGAGCGGCGCTTTCGCGCGGCTGGAGCGGGCGCTCGGCCAGTTCATGATCGACATGCACACCGAAAAGCATGGCTACAGGGAAGTCAGCCCGCCGCTTCTGGTGCGCGATGCGGCCCTTTATGGCACCGGCCAGCTGCCGAAATTCGCCGAGGACCTGTTCAAGGCGTCCGAAGACCGCTGGATGATCCCGACGGCGGAAGTGCCGCTCACCAATCTCGTCGCCGGCGACATTCTTCCGGCCGAGACGCTGCCGCTGCGTTACACAGCGCTGACATACTGCTTCCGATCGGAGGCGGGCTCTGCCGGCCGCGACACGCGCGGCATGTTGCGCCAGCACCAGTTCCTGAAATGCGAGATGGTGTCGATCACCGACGCCGAGAGCTCGCTTGACGAACTGGAGCGGATGACATCGGCGGCCGAGGACGTGCTGCAGGCGCTTGGCCTGCATTACCGCGTCGTCGCGCTTTCGACCGGGGACATGGGCTTTTCCGCCCGCAAGACCTATGACATCGAGGTCTGGCTTCCCGGACAGGATACCTATCGGGAGATTTCCTCCTGCTCGGTCTGCGGCGATTTCCAGTCCCGCCGGATGAATGCCCGCTACCGGCCGAAAGACGAGAAGGCGACGCGTTTCGTCCATACGCTGAACGGTTCGGGCGTGGCGGTCGGCCGCGCGCTGATCGCCGTCGTCGAGAACTATCTGAACGAAGACGGTTCTGTGACGATCCCGGACGTTCTCGTTCCCTATATGGGCGGCAAGACCAAGATCGAAGCCGGGGAGTGAGCCGCGACCATGCGTATTCTGCTGACCAATGATGACGGCATTCACGGTCCCGGCCTGGCCGTGCTCCAGAAAATCGCGACACAATTGTCGGACGACGTTTGGACCGTTGCGCCGGAGACCGACCAGAGCGGTCTTGCCCATTCGTTGACACTCTCCGAGCCGCTTCGGCTGCGTCAGATGGGCGAAAAGCAGTTCGCCCTGCGCGGCACGCCGACCGACTGCGTCATCATGGCTGCGCGCGAGGTGTTGCCGGAAGCGCCGGATCTGATCCTCTCCGGTATCAATTCCGGCGCCAACATGGCCGATGACGTCACCTATTCCGGCACCATTGCCGCGGCAATCGAGGGCACGCTTCAGGGGGTGAAGTCGATCGCGCTCAGCCAGACCGGGCGTTATGACAATGGCCGCTATTTCCCCTGGGAGGTGGCCGAGCGTCACGCCCTGCCGCTGATTCGCAAACTCCTGCCGCTCGAACTGCCGGAAGGCACGTTCTTCAACGTCAACTTCCCGTGCTGCGCGCCGGAAGACGTCCAGGGCGTGCGGGTGACGACGCAGGGCAAGCTCGAATCGGGTCTTTCGGTTGAAAAACGCACAGACGGGCGCGGTCTGCCCTATTACTGGCTGACCTTCCGCGAGCGGCTGAGCGCCTTTGACCATGACAGCGACCTCAATGCGGTCGGCGAAAACCATGTCTCGGTGACGCCGCTGAAGCTCGACTTGACCGATCATGCGGTTCGCGACAGGATCGCCAAAGCGCTTGCGTAAATGACGAGGTTTGACGGTGGCGACGAAGCTTCAGGAACGTGAGGGATTTGCCGCCATGGTGATGCGGCTGAGAGCGAGCGGCGTCACCAATCTCGATCTCCTCTCCGCCGTGGAGGCTACCCCGCGCACCGCTTTCACGCCCTCGCACATGTCGCCCTATGCCTATTCGGGCCGGTCGATCCCGATCGAATGCGGGGCCTTCATGGAAGGCGCGGATCTTGCCATCCGCCTGATCGATATCCTCAAGGTGAAGCCCGGCCAGCGCGTCCTGGAGGTCGGGACCGGTTCCGGCTACACCGCCGCCATCATGGGGCGGATTGCCGAGCGGGTGCTGAGCGTGGAACGCTATCGCACGCTTGCCGATCTCGCCCGCAAGCGCATGGCGGACCTCGCGCTCAAAAGCGTGGTCGTACGCCAGGCCGATGGCCGCGAGGGCTTGAGCGGTGAGGGGACCTTCGACCGGATCTTCTACACGGTGGCCCTGCCGGAAATTCCGCGCGCCCGCGTCGAGCAGCTTGTCTCCAACGGTGTGATCATGGCCCCGCTGATCCGCGAGGGAGCGCCGCCGCTGATGGTGCGCATGACGCGGATCGGCAGCCGGTTCGAACGTCAGGACCTGTTCGAGGTTCCCTATCTTGCCGCCGAGCGCGGCCTTTCGAAAGCGCTGTAAGGCTCTTCCACGCGGGCCGTTCCGGCCTGCCATGCGTGGCGTCTTTCCGGCTCTCCAATCCCCCTTGAAACTGATTTTCTGCATTGTCGCCCGCGCCTTAACCGCACGGTAACTCTGTTAGGGTTAAAAACGGTGCAGTAAAGAGTTCAAGCGTACAGGGTCGGTTCATGCGTATTTCAGGTGTGCCGGAAGGCGGCAAGGCAACACAGCGTATTCTGTTTGTTTCGGCGCTCGCCATCATGGCGGCAAGCTGCAGTTCACAGAGCGCACGGCTCGGCAGCAACCCCGATACGATGACGACGGGTTCTGTTTCCGGCGTCCCGCAATACCAGCAGATGGTGCCTCCGGAAAATGTCGGAACCGGCGGCTACCAGGCGCTTCCGTCACAGAATTCGGCCGTCGTCAGCCGTCAGCCGATCAACACCGCGACCACCGCAGGTTCCGGCGCACGCATGGCGACGACGCCGGTGGCGGTGCAAAACGGCAGCCTGCCGTCGCCGCAGCCGGTGCAGACCGCGGCCGTGACCCAGCCTGCCAATCCATCGACGACATACAGCCAGCAGCAGCCGGCCGTCGGCGCGCCGAGCAGCTTGCCGTCGCGCACGCAGGATGTCGCCGCCAAACGGGTGATGATCCGCTCCGACGAAACGCTTGCCGCCTTTGCCGCGCGCAACGGCGCCACGGAACAGGATATCCTGCGGCTGAACGGGTTGACGAGCGCCTCGCAGGTGCGCGCGGGCCAGGTGCTGCTCGTGCCGCTGGTCTCCACCCAGTCCTCCGCCGCCAAGGCGACGGCCGAGGCCCAGGGGTTGCCGCCGGCAGCCCCCGTTCCGACGCCGTCCAACGTGCCCGATCAACGCGTCGCCGTGCTGCCGACCACGCCGGGAAGCCGCGAAAAGCAGAGCGCCGGCGCAACCGGCGCCAGCGCGACATCGTCCGCTTCGACCGGCCAGAGCGGTGACGGGCGAATGCCGGCCAGCGGCAATGTCTATACCGTCAAGAGCGGCGACAGCCTCTACACGATCGCCAAGGCCAACGGCGTGACCGTCGATTCGCTGAAGGCGGCCAACGGTTTGACCTCGTCCAATATCCGGATTGGCCAGACGCTGGCCATCCCGACCGGCGGCGCCGCGCCGGCCCAGCCCGTGACCCCGGTGCAGACGGCAGAAAAGCCCGCACCGCAGCAGTCGCAGCAGAAAACCGCTGCCTCGGGCAACCCGAAACCCTATCAGCCGCCGGCGGCCGAGCAGCAGGAGGTTGTCGTTGAAGAAGTCGCAGTGCGCTCCGATGCCGGCGAGGCCGTTCCCGAAGGCACGGGCATTGCCACCTATCGCTGGCCGGTGAAGGGCGCTGTGGTGGTCGGCTTCGGCCAGCCGGACGGCGACGATCTTTCCGAGGGCATCGACATTTCCGTGCCGCAGGGCACGCCGATCAAGGCCGCCGAGAACGGCGTCGTCGTCTATGCCGATGACGGCCTGTCCGACTACGGCAACGCCATCCTCATCCGTCATGATGACGGCCGCGTGACCGTCTACGGCTATGCCGAGGAACTGAAGGTCAAGCGCGGCGACAGCGTCCAGCGCGGCCAGACGATTGCCACCTCCGGCATGACCGGAAGGGCGACGCGCCCCATGGTCCATTTCGAGGTTCGCGACAACACCAAGGCCGTGGACCCGATGCCCTATCTCAACGGTTGATGCCTGGGCAGGGCAGGGTGTCCTGCCCACCCTCTGCCTCAGCCAGCCAGGTGTTTCCTCTGACGCCCCGCGACATCCTGAACGAACTGCCAGGCGACGCGGCCTGATCGGCCGCCGCGCGTCGTCGCCCAGGTCAGCGCTTCGGCGTGCAGCGTGTCCTTGCCGCCTTCAAGCCCGAAATGGGCGGCGTAACCGTCGATCATGGCGAGATAGTCGTCTTGGTTGCATTTGTGGAAGCCGAGCCACAGGCCGAAACGGTCTGACAGCGAGACCTTTTCCTCGACGGCCTCAGACGGGTTGATCGCGGTCGAGCGCTCGTTTTCGATCATGTCGCGCGGCATCAAATGCCGGCGGTTCGAGGTGGCGTAGAGCAGCACGTTTTCCGGCCGGCCTTCTACGCCGCCGTCGAGCGCCGCCTTCAGCGATTTATAGGCCGCGTCGTCGTGATCGAAGGAGAGATCGTCGGTAAATAGCAGAAACCGGTATTGCGACGTCTTGAGAATGTCGAGAAGCGCGCCGAGCGAACCGATATCCTCCCGATAAAGCTCCACCAGCTTCAGCTTCATCGCCGGGTTTTGCGCGATCTCGGCGTGGATCGCTTTTACCAGCGAGGATTTGCCCATGCCGCGCGCGCCCCACAACAACGCATTGTTGGCCGGAAACCCCTCGGCGAAACGCAGCGTGTTTTCATGCAGGATGTCGCGCACATGGTCGACGCCGCGGATCAGGGCGAGGGGAATGCGGCTGGGCGTGATAACCGGCGAGAGGTAGCGCTCCTCCGGCTTCCAGACGAAACAGTCGGCGGCGTCGAGGTCGTTTTCGCGCGGCCTGACCGGTCCCATGCGCTCCAGCGCGTCGGCGAGGCGCCTGACTTCGGCGATCAGCGCGCTTTCTGATGTCTTGTCCAAGTCTGCACTCCCATGACTTTGAAAAAAGAGGCGTTGTGGCGCCCAGCTTTTCGGTTTTTGCCGCGCTTGCAAGGTCGAAATGACGGCAAAATGATCGCTTCGCCCCAAAAACCACCCTTGTTTTTGCGGCTGTTGTTGCATTGAACTGGCCTCCGACTATATACCGGCGACACATCCAAGGGGCATGAGCCCCGTTCATGGTCTGAGGAGTTGTAGACAACATGTTTAGCACGGCTTACGCCCAGGCAGCGGGCGGCGCAGGCGCGATGGGATCGGGTCTCGAAATGATCTTCCTGTTCGTGCCGCTGATGGCGATCTGGTACTTCCTGCTTATTCGTCCGCAGCGGCGTCAGGCCAAGAAGCGCCAGGAAACGCTGGCCGCGATCCGTCGCGGCGATCAGGTGGTCACCGGCGGCGGCATCGTCGGCAAGGTCATCAAGGTGGTCGACGACACCGAACTCGAAGTCGAGATTGCCGAAGGCGTGCGGATCCGGATCATGCGCAGCTATGTGTCCGAAGTTCGCGTCAAGGGCGAGCCGGTCAAGACCGAGGACCCCAAGCCGAAAAGCTGATGCGCATTGAGCCGGCCCGGTATCGCCCAGAAAAAGCGATATTGGGCCGGTAACGCGTCAAGGCATGCCTAACCGGGACTGCACTGTTCCGATCGGCTGGCAGAGAACAGAAAGGGCGATGCCGCAGGGCGTCGCCTGCTTCGTGAAAACCGACGAACCGAGACCTCCATGCTGTATTTTTCCCGTTGGAAGACCTTATTCATCTGGCTTGTTGTGGCGCTTGGGGTGGTGATTGCCACTCCGAACCTGCTCAGCGACCAGCAACTGGCAAAGCTTCCGGGATGGATGCCAGACAGCAAGGTAACCCTGGGCCTCGACCTTCAGGGCGGTTCCTACATCATGCTGCAGGTCGATCGCAGCGACATCGTCACCGACCGCATGAACACGCTGGTCGACGATGTCCGCGCCGATCTGCGCGAGGCGCAGGTGCGCTATACCGGCCTTTCCGGTTCCGGCGAAACGGCGCAGGTGCGCATCACCGATCCGGACCAGTTTGTGACCGCGGAAGAGGCGCTGCAGCCGCTCGCCGATTATGTGAACGCCGGCACGCTGAACGGCGGCACTTTCCAGGAAGTGACCATCGATGACGACGGCAACGGGCTGATCCGGCTTGCGCTCACCGAACAGGGGATCGACTACCGCATGCGCTCGGCCGTGCAGCAGTCGATCGAGGTCATCCGCCGCCGCGTCGACGAACTCGGCACCACCGAGCCGCTGATCCAGCGCCAGGGTGATGACCGCATCATCGTCCAGGTGCCCGGTCTCGATGATCCGCAGCGCCTGAAGGCGCTTTTGAACAAGACGGCGAAGCTGACCTTCCATATGGTCGACACGTCGGTCAATCCGCAGGACGCGATCGAGGGTCGTCCGCCGGCAGGCGACGAAGTGCTTTACTCGATGGACGATCCGCCGGTTCCCTACGTGATCGAGAAGCGCGCGCTTATCTCCGGCGAGGATCTGGTCGATGCCAAGGCTGCCTTCGACCAGCGCACCAACGAGCCGGTCGTGAACTTCCGCTTCGATTCGCGCGGCGCCCAGCGCTTCGCCCAGGCCACCCAGCAGAATGTCGGCCGTCCCTTCGCCATCGTGCTTGACGACCAGATCGTGTCCGCGCCGGTGATCAACGAGCCGATCCTCGGCGGTTCGGGGCAGATCTCGGGCAATTTCACCGTGCAGGGCGCCAATGATCTTGCCGTGCTGCTGCGCGCCGGCGCGCTGCCGGCAACGCTGACCGTGGTCGAGGAGCGCACCGTCGGTCCGAGCCTCGGCGCTGATTCGATCCGCGCCGGCGTTCTCGCCTCCGTCATCGGCGCCGCGCTCGTCGTCGTCTTCATGGTCGCCTTCTACGGCATGTTCGGCGTGGTCGCGAATATCGCGCTGTTCTTCAACATCGTCATGCTGATTGCCCTGTTGAGCGTCATCGGCGCGACGCTGACGCTTCCGGGCATCGCCGGCATCGTGCTGACGATCGGCATGGCGGTCGATTCCAACGTGCTGATCTATGAACGCATCCGCGAGGAGCGCCGGCGCAACGGCCGCAGCGTGGTCCAGTCGGTCGATGCCGGTTTCCGCAAGGCCTTTGCCACCATCATCGACGCCAACCTGACGACGCTGATCGCCGCCGTGATCCTGTTCTTCCTCGGCTCCGGTCCGGTGCGCGGCTTTGCCGTGACGCTTGCCATCGGTATCCTGACCACGATCTTCAGCGCTTTCTATCTGACGCGCTTCATGATTTCCGAATGGGTCCGCCGCCGTCGTCCGAAGGAACTGCCGAAGGGCATCCGCACCGGCATGTTCGACGGGATCAATTTCTCGTTCATGAACTTCCGCAGGATCTCGTTTGCCGCTTCGGCCATTCTGACGGTCGCCTCGGTCGTCGGTTTCGCCACCCACGGGATGAATCTCGGTATTGATTTTACCGGCGGTTCGGTCGTTCAGGTGGAATCGAAATCCGGCCCCGCCGATATCGGCCAGATCCGCTCCGATCTGAACGGCCTCAACATCGGCGCCGTACAGGCTCAGGGCTTCGGTTCCGACAAGGACGTTCTGATCCGCGTTCCGGCGCAGGACGGCGGCGCGAACGCCGAGCAGAGCGCGATTTCCAAAATCCGGACGTCGCTTGAAAGCAGCTATGATTTCGTCCGCGTCGAGGTCGTCGGACCGGTGGTCTCCGGCGAGCTGTCGCGCTCGGCCACGATCGGCGTGCTGGCGTCGCTGATCGCGATCCTGATCTATATCTGGTTCCGCTTCGAATGGCAGTTCGCCGTCGGCGCGATCATCGCGACCGCCCACGACGTGCTCTTGACCATCGGCATCTTCGTGCTCACGGGGGTCGAGTTCAACCTCACCAGTATTGCGGCGGTGCTGACGATCGTCGGCTATTCGCTGAACGATACGGTGGTGGTCTATGACCGCGTGCGCGAGAATCTCAGGCGATACCAGAAGATGCCGCTGCCGGAACTGCTCGACGTCTCGATCAACCATACGCTGTCGCGCACCATCCTGACGGCGCTGACGACGATGCTGGCGCTTGCCGCGCTCTATCTCTTCGGCGGCGAGGTGATCCGCTCCTTTACCTTCGCGATGTTGTTCGGCGTTGCGATCGGCACCTATTCGTCGATCTATATCGCGGCGCCGATCCTGATCGCCTTCAGGCTCCGCCCCGATACCTTCCAGAAGAAGGACGAGGAGAAGAAGGATACGCCACCGGAGGAACACGGAACCGTGACGGGGGTCTGATCTGATGGCGCGTGGCATCGAGATCCGCGAGGCGCATTTTCCGGGAAAGGCGCCGATCGACACTTACGGCAATGGCGGCTTCCGCTTTGCCGACATGTCGCATCGCGGCTCTCTCCTGTGCGTGCCGTCCGGCATTCACGGCTGGGACGTGACCGCGCCCGAGGAGATGAGCATTGCCGCCTTCGAGCGGGTTCTGGACCAGGCCGACGATATCGAGGTTCTGCTGGTCGGAACCGGCCTCGACATGGTGATCCTGCCCAAGCCGTTGCGCGAGGCCTTGCGGGCGAAGAAGATCGTTGCCGATCCGATGAATACCGGGGCGGCGGTCCGGACCTACAATATCCTGCTCGGAGAAGAGCGCGCGGTCGCCGCCGCGCTGATTGCCGTTTGAAGCGAGGAACGGCCTCAACCGCACTGGAGCAAGGCGCGTGACCGATCACGCCGAAACCGAAAGACTTCTGCTTGCCGAACTGCGCGAGGCCGACCGCGACCGCTATCTGGCCGCGCTGCTGTCGCCCGCCGACAAGCGACAGGCCCTCGTCGCGCTCTACCTGTTTAACGCGGAACTGGCCCGGGTGCGCGAGCGCGTGAGCGAGCCTCTGCCGGGAGAAGTCAGGCTGCAATACTGGCGCGACCTGCTGGAGGGGGCCGACCACGGCTCGACGGCGGCGAATCCGACGGCCGCAGCGCTCATCGAAGCGATCGAGACGCATCACCTGCCGCGCGATCCGCTTGTCCGCATGAGCGAGGCGCGGATTTTTGATCTCTACGATGATCCGATGGGCACGACATCTGAATTCGAAGGCTATGCCGGCGAAACGGCCTCGGCGCTGATTCAGCTGGCAAGCCTCGTGCTTGATCCCAAGGCCGCCGCTGCAAGCGCCGCTGCCGCCGGTCATGCCGGCGTGGCGCAGGCCGTCGCCGGTTCGATCCTGCTTCTCCCGCGCCACAGGGCCGCCGGCCAGGTGTTCGTGCCGACGGAAATCCTCGGCGCGACGGGGCTCGATCGAGAGAGCTTCCTGATTGCCAGCGATCGCGAACGGGTCGGCAATGCCGTTCGCGCCTTCGCCGCCTTCGGCCGGTCTCACCTTGAGAAGTTCAGGGCCGAGGGCCCGGTCGCAAAAACACTTGCGCCGGCCTATCTTCCTATGTCAGCCTCGGAGAACATTCTTGTAAAGGCCGAGGCTTTGGGAGAAAATGCGCTGGAACATTCGGTGCGGCCTTCGCAGTGGAAGCGGCAGCTTGCGATGATGCGCTCTTTGCTGTTTCGTAAGTTTTAATAGGTATGTTGAAGCTCTAGCGCAGGCTTGCGGGCCGGTTCCGGCCGATCTCGTGGAATTTTTTCCCTCAGAAGCATTCCCGCGGGACATCGGGCCCCACGCATCGCAACGGGAGAGGAAACTGGCGAATGGAAACTTGGGTATGGCTTCTCGCCGCCGTGGTCGCCGCCATTGTTGCGTATTATTTTTTCGGCCGGACGAAATCGCAAAATTCCGACGGCGGATTTTCGGTCGAGGAAGCCCATGGCTGGGCGCGCCGCGAATTCAACCGCAGCTATCCCGACGAGCGCGTCGCCTCCGTTATCGGCGATACGGAACTTGAGACCTTTTTCCTGAGGCTTTCCGACGGCAAGGTCGGCATGTATCGCTCGCGGCGCGGCAAGGGCCAGGCGATCATCGTCCGGCAGAGCGAATACCGCCTGCGCGCGCTTCCCGAGGCGAACGGCCTCCAGGTCGATTTTCCCGAAAGCGACTTTTTCAGCGGCAATTACCATTTCCTGACCGAGCAGGATGCCGCGGACGTCTCGACCTGGATGCTGAACGCCCGCTGAGCTTTGCCGTTCGGGCCTGTGTCAGGCGTCCAGCCAGGCCTTGCAGGCCTCCAGCGCCCTTCTGGCGACGAGCTGCTTCTTCACCGATGACTTCGCCTTGCCGCGCGGGCGTTTGCCTGTCTCCGGATCGATCAGCGCGCCAGGCTCCAACTCCGGAAACAGGCCGAAATTGATGTTCATCGGCTGGAAGGAGCGTTTTCCGCCTTCCTCCTCGTGTGAGATATGGCCGCCGGTGACGTGGCCGAGAAGCGCGCCGAGCGCGGTCTCCGGCGGCGGCGCGACCGGCGCTTCCCCGAGGCGTTCGGCAGCCGCGAATCGCCCGGCCAGAAGCCCGATGCTGGCGCTTTCTACGTAACCCTCGCAACCCGTGATCTGGCCGGCAAAGCGAAGGCCCGGGCGGCCCTTCAGCGCCAGTGTTCCGTCAAGCAGCGTCGGCGAGTTCAGATAGGTATTGCGGTGCAAGCCCCCGAGGCGGGCGAATTCGGCTTCCTGAAGACCGGGAATCATCTTCAGGACGTCCTTTTGCGCGCCGTAGCGCAGCTTGGTCTGGAAGCCGACCATGTTGTAGAGCGTGCCGAGCGCGTTATCCTGGCGCAGCTGCACCACCGCGTAAGGCTTTTCGCCCGGCTTGTGGGCGTTGGTGAGTCCCATCGGCTTCATCGGCCCGTGGCGCAGCGTCTCGCGGCCGCGCTCGGCCATGATCTCGATCGGCAGGCAGCCATCGAAATAGGGCGTGCCCTCCCATTCCTTGAAGTCCGTCTTGTCGCCGGCGATCAGCGCGTCGATGAAGGCGTTGTATTCCGCCTCGTTCATCGGGCAGTTGATGTAGTCCTTGCCCGTGCCGCCGGGACCCACCTTGTCATAGCGCGACTGATACCAGCAGATATCCATGTCCACCGTGTCGCGGTAGACGATCGGCGCGATGGCGTCGAAGAAAGCGAGCGCTTCCTTGCCCGTCCGCGCGCTGATCGCGTCGGCCAGGGCGGGGGCCGTCAGCGGCCCGGTCGCGATGATCGCCTGGTCCCAGTCCTCCGGCGGCAGCGCGGTGATTTCCTCGCGCACGATCGTAATCAGCGGATGGGCGGCGAGCTTTTCGGTGACGGCGTTTGAAAAACCGTCGCGGTCGACCGCCAGCGCGCCGCCGGCCGGCACCTGGTGCGCATCCGCGCAGGCCATGATCAGCGAGTTGGCCATGCGCATTTCGGCGTGGATGACGCCGACGGCATTGCTGGTCGCATCATCGGAGCGAAAGGAGTTGGAGCAGACGAGTTCGGCAAGGCCGTCGGTCTTGTGGGCCGCCGTCTCGCGCACGCCGCGCATCTCGTGCAGGATCACCGGGATGCCGTAGCTGGCGATCTGCCACGCCGCTTCCGAACCGGCAAGGCCGCCGCCGATGACATGGATGGGGCTCAGTGATGTGCTGGTGTCGGGCATGATCGTTCAAACCGGAAGGTTGGCCGGCTCTTTGACGCCGGCATGTTTCAGTTTATTCTATTCGCCGGAGCGACCGGCGAAACCGGCCCTGCACATGCCAGATCGGCAGCGTCGCGTCGAGAGCCGAATGACGATTTGCGCCGCAAACAAATTTCTCGGAATTTTCTTAGGCCGCCAAAAGTCTGTCACGGTTGACGTTATATGATCGCTGCATCAAAGTTTGCAATCGTCAAGTCGTTGAAAGCGCAGGAAGAACTGCTATGTCGTTAAGGGCGGGGCGCGACGGGCGCTTCGCCAGCGACGCAAAATCCCTCGGTTCGAGAGCCGGAAAATCTCTGCCGCCGCGCTTCGGTTGATTTAGGTCATGTGATCTCAAACCGGTCTGAGGGATATAGCAAATCGATTTAAACGCCAATTTGATTTCGAAAAGGGGAATCGACATGGAACAGATCACGCCTGATGGAGCCCGGAATATTCTGGCGCCCGAAGAACTCGATCTGATGAATAGATACTGGCAGGCGGCCAATTACCTGTCGGTTGGTCAGATCTATCTGATGAACAACCCCCTGCTGAAGGAGCCGCTCGCCGAAGAAGACGTCAAACCGCGCCTGCTCGGCCACTGGGGCACGACGCCGGGCCTGAACTTCATCTATGTTCACCTGAACCGCATCATCAAGAAATACGACGCCAGCACGATCTATATTTGCGGCCCCGGTCACGGCGGTCCCGGGCTGGTGGCCAACGCATATCTCGACGGCACCTATACCGAAGTCTATCCGGAAATCACGGAAGACACGGAAGGCATGCAGAAGCTGTTCAAGCAGTTCTCGTTCCCCGGCGGTATCCCCAGCCACGTTGCGCCCGAAACGCCCGGATCGATCCATGAGGGCGGCGAACTTGGCTATGCCCTGGTCCACGCCTTCGGCGCTGCCTATGACAACCCCGACCTGATCGTTGCCTGCGTCGTCGGCGACGGCGAAGCCGAAACCGGCCCGCTTGCCGCTTCGTGGCATTCGAACAAGTTCCTGAACCCGATCAATGACGGCGCCGTTCTGCCGATCCTCCACCTGAACGGCTACAAGATCGCCAACCCGACCCTGATGGCTCGCATGAGCAAGAAGGACCTGACGGACCTCTTCCAGGGTTACGGCTACGAGCCCTTCTACGTTGAAGGCGACGACCCGGAATACATGCATCAGCGCATGGCCGAGGTCATGGAAGAGTGCTACGCCCGCATCCGCGAGATCCAGTCGGAAGCCCGCGCCGAAGGCACGGTCTACGAAATGCCGCGCTGGCCGATGATCATCCTCCGCAGCCCCAAGGGCTGGACCGGCCCGAAATTCGTCGACAACAAGAAGGTTGAAGACTTCTGGCGTTCGCACCAGGTGCCGATCTCGGAGGCCCGCCAGAACGCCGATCACCGCAGCCAGCTCGAAGACTGGCTGAAGAGCTACGGCCCGGAGAAGCTGTTTGACGAAAACGGCAGACTGATCCCCGAGCTGAAGGCGCTTGCGCCTGAAGGCGACCTGCGCATGAGCGCCAACCCGCACACCAATGGCGGCGTCCTGCGCAAGGAACTGAAGATGCCCGACTTCCGCGAACTCGCGGTGGACGTGACGCAACCGGGCGCCGTGATGACCTCGGCAACCAAGCGTCTCGGCATGCTGCTGCGCGAAGTCATGAAGCTCAACGCCGAAGAGCGTAACTTCCGCCTGATGGGGCCCGACGAAACCGCGTCGAACCGCCTGCAGGACGTCTTCGAAGTCACCGATCGCGTCTGGATGGCCGATATCCTTGACTATGACGAAGGCGTTGCCCGCGACGGCCGCGTCATGGAAGTCCTGAGCGAACATCTTTGCCAGGGCTGGCTGGAAGGCTACCTCCTGACGGGCCGCCATGGTCTGTTCTCGTGCTACGAAGCCTTCATCCACATCATCGACTCGATGTTCAACCAGCATGCAAAGTGGCTGAAGACCACCCAGCACATGGCATGGCGCAAGCCGATCTCGTCGCTGAACTACCTGCTGACCTCGCATGTATGGCGTCAGGACCATAACGGCTTCAGCCATCAGGATCCGGGCTTCATCGACCACGTCGTCAACAAGAAGGCCGACGTCGTCCGCACCTATTTCCCGCCGGATGCCAACACGCTTCTGGTTGTCGGTGACCACATCCTGCGCACCTATAACCGCGTCAACGTGATCGTTGCCGGCAAGCAGCCGCAGCCGCAATGGCTGTCGATCGAGGAAGCCATCGTGCATTGCGACACCGGTCTCGGCGAATGGAAGTGGGCAAGCAACGTTCCGGAAGGCGAAGAGCCCGATGTCGTCATGGCTGCGGCCGGCGACGTCCCGACGCTGGAAATGATGGCCGCCGTCGACATTCTCCGCCAGAAGCTGCCGGAAATGAAGGTCAAGGTCGTCAACGTCGTCGACCTGATGGCCCTGCAGCCGAAGGAAGAGCATCCGCACGGCATCCGCGACGTGGACTTCGATGCGCTCTTCACCGAGAACAAGCCGGTCATCTTCGCCTATCACGGCTATCCCTGGCTCATTCACCGCCTGGCCTATCGCCGTCACAACCACAACAACATCCACGTTCGTGGTTATGTTGAAGAGGGAACGACGACGACGCCGTTCGACATGGTTGTCCAGAACCGCCTCGACCGCTACCATCTGGCGATGGATGCGATCGAACGTGCCGGCGGATTTGGTGAAAGAGGTGCGGCCGCATTGAACTATCTCAAGGAAATGCGCGCCAAACACCACGATTATGTCCGCGAGCATGGTCAAGACATGCCGGAGATTCTCGATTGGAAATGGCCTTATCCCAAGGGCTGATCCAATTTTCTGAAGCCTCGCGCACCGCCTTCTCCCAGGGCGGTGCGCATACCATTTCTGGATAGCGATTATGAATGGCACAGTACTGGCATTGAATGCCGGATCATCCAGCCTCAAATTCCGTCTTTACGAAGTCGAGGGTGATCATTTTTCTCTTGTTCTGCGCGGTCAGTTCGACGGCGTGAACGAAAACCCCCGCCTCGTGGTCAAGGAGGCCGGCGGCAAGGAAATCTGCAATATGGATCTCGAGATCGGGGAACATATGCAGGAAGACATGCTTGAGCGCATTTTCGGCGTCATCAAGCCCTACACCGTAAACAGCCCGCTGCAGGCCGTCGGCCACAGGGTTCTGCATGGTGGCGGACGGTTCGCCGATCCGGTGCTGCTGGACGACGAGATCGTTTCCTATCTCGAAACGCTGATCCCGATGGGCCCGCTGCACCAGCCGGCAAACCTCGCCTCGATCAAGCTTTTCCGTCGCATCCGTCCTGACCTCCCGCAGGTCGCATGCTTCGACACCGCCTTCCACGTCAATATCGACGAGCGCGCCGCGCGCTACCCGATTCCGCTGGAATATGAGGCCAAGGGGTACCGCCGCTTCGGTTTCCACGGCCTGTCCTACACCTATATCGCCGATCGCCTGCGCGAGATCTCGGAATATCTGGTCAAGAAGCGCACCGTCGTTGCTCATCTCGGCAGCGGTTCCTCCATGTGCGCCATGCGCAACGGCAAGGCCATCGACACCACGATGGGCCTGACGCCGCTCGGCGGCCTGATGATGGGCACGCGTTCGGGCACGGTCGATCCGGGCCTGGTTCTCACTCTGATGGAGGCCGAAAACCTGTCGCCGGCCGAAATCAAGAACATGCTCTACTACAAGTCCGGCCTGCTCGGCGTCTCCGGCATTTCCGGCGACCTGCGCGTGCTGATGGAAAGCGACGACCCGAATGCCAAGAAGGCGATCGATCTCTTCGTCTTCCGCGCCTGCCGCGAACTGTCGATCATGGTCGCCACCATGGAAGGCATGGAATCGCTGGTCTTCAGCGCCGGCATCGGCGAGAACTCGCCGGTCATCCGCAAGATGATCTGCGACCGTCTCGGCTGGCTCGGCGTCCAACTGGATGACGATGCGAACAATGCCAGCGCGGAGATCATTTCCTGCCCGGAAAGCCGCGTGGAAGTGCGCGTCATCCCGACGGACGAGGAAATCGTTCTGGCCCGCCAGACCGCCCGCGTCGTTGGCGAAGCCGCCAAGGCCGGCAAGGTTCCCGCCTTCGCCTGAGCGATCAGAGACGTTTTGTTGCAAATGGAATGCCCGTGCGAAAGCGCGGGCATTTTCATGTTCCGCGGCGGGCTTCGATCAGGCGCGTGCCCTGAAGGGCGATCAGGATGACCGCGACGCCGAGGAAGATGCGGGGCGGGGGCACCTCGCCGAAGAAGAAGAAACCGGCGGCGGCGGCGAAGAACACCGAGAGATAGCCGAACGGAGCGAGCAGGCTCGCATCGCTCTTCTGGTAGGCCTTCAGCCAGCAATATTGGCCGGCCTGCGCCAGAATGCCGATCAGCGCCAGCACCGGCCAATGGGAAAGCGGTACGGGCTGCCAGACAAAGGCGGCGGGCAGGCCGGTCAGCAGCACGAGGCCGAGCGTATAGAAAGTCATCATCACGATCGTGCTTTCCTCCGCCAGGCGCCGGGTCTGGATGGTCGCCATGGCGCCGAAGAGGATGCTGGCGAGCACCACGAGGAGGCCCGGATTGAGGTCGATTTCGTCAGGGGAGACGATGATCAGCGCGCCGCCGAAGGCGATGGCCGCGCCAAGCCAGCGCAGCCGGCCGACGCGCTCGCCGAGTAGAAGCGCGGCAAGGCCCATGGTCACCAGCGGCCGGGTGAAGCCGAGCGCGTTGACCATCACCAGCGGCAGCATGGCGAAGGCGAGGAAGTTCGCGGTGAGCGCGATGGCATTGCAGGTCACGCGAAAGGCGTTGCGCAGCGGATAGCGCATCGTCTTCAGCGCCGCGCGGTTCTTCACGATCATCGGCAGGATGAAGACAAGGCCGATCAGCGCCCGGATGAAGACGAGCTGGATGGCCGGATAGGCGACGCTGTTGGCCTTCACCAGCGCGCTCATGAAGGTCACCAGCGTCATGTCCGCCATCAGCCAGGCGATACCCTGGCCGGCTGTGCTCTTTGTTTCTTCCTTTGATGCCCCGGCGCTCACAGCGTCATGCCGGCTGCACCAGATTGGCCATCAGGCGGAAGGCGCCGGGGATGAGCCGGTCCATCTGGTGGTGGAGCACGAGGCTGGTGTGGGTATGCCGGCCCTTGCCGACTTTGGCCGAAACGAGCGCGCCCGTCAGCGGCTTTTCATCCGCGTCATGCATGGCAAGAAGCGGTTCATAGGCATCGTCCCACGCGGCAGCGAAATACAGCCCGCGCTCCTTGTGCCAGCCCGCCCAGTCATCTGACGTAATCCGGTTCGGGCCATTCAGCAGCGGGTGGTCGGTAGCCAGGACCTCGACTTCGGCATTGGGGTTGGTCACGCGCCAGCGCAGCGATGGCGAGCCGATCTTGAGATAGAGCGGCGGCGTTGTCTCAGGCGACCAGCCATCGGAGGGGCGGTGGTAGAGCGTCACCAGATGGCCGCCATCTTCAACGAAGCGATGGAGCTTCGTTGTCGCAGCGGCAAGGTCCGGACGGGTGCCGAAGGCGAAGATGCCGATGACGATCGTGGTGAAGCCGGAGAGGTCGCCGGAAAGCGCCGCCGCGTCAAGCTCGGCGACATCGAGCCCCATGCGTTTCAGCGAGACGAAGACATTGTCCGCGCCGCCGCCGACATAGCCGATTTTCGCGCCTTCTGGCAGGGCGAGATCGAGGGTGAGAACACTCAGAACCTCCGGTCTTACGAAGCGGTTGCGGCCGATATGGGGATAGGCGAAGGAGGTAATATTGGCGGCAGGATGGCCGTCGATTTCCGGGATGATCTGCGCGAGGCCGGGCGCTGCCTGCCGCGGCAGGTCGAGGCGAAAATGCGCGTCCGTTCCGTTCACCCGAAACCCTTCAGGCGCGTTGAACTGAATTGTGAGGTTCGGGTCATCGCTTTCAGCGATGAATGAAAAATCATGGTTAAAATTCTGTATTGGAACGATAAATGCGTTCGGTTTCAGGGTGAGAGAATGGGCCGGAACGACAGGCAAGGCCGTTTCGAGGTCGAAATGACCCGCAGCCTTGCG
The DNA here is from genome assembly GCF_005924265.1 of Martelella lutilitoris. Taxonomy (GTDB): domain Bacteria; phylum Pseudomonadota; class Alphaproteobacteria; order Rhizobiales; family Rhizobiaceae; genus Martelella; species Martelella lutilitoris. Next base: position 244,714 of record NZ_VCLB01000009.1, on the reverse strand, counting down.
GCCTGAAATTTCAGTTTCAAGCCGCACCGAGACGGGACCATTGCCGCCGAGCGACGACCAGAGCGGCGGATACTGGTTGGTCAAGGGCGCATCGTCGGCGATGGCAAGGGGGAAGCGGAAGATGCCGGCCTTCGTCCGAGGCTCTGACGCGGTGACGCCGCGCGGCAGAAGCGGCGTTACGGTTGCCGCCGCGCCGGCATCCTCGCTGAGAATGACGGTCAGCGTGGAGGTGCCGCCCGGCGTCAGGCATTCGGCCTCGCCATAGGCGCGTTCGAACAGTGCCGCAGCTTCCAGGAGCGCCGCATCGATCTCGGCGAGCTTGCGGGTGAGCCTGTGGCCCTGGCTTTCGATGAAGCTTTCGGGCGCGGCATTGAGCGCGGCCTCGATCGTGCCTGCGGCGGAAACGAGGCTGCGGGTCACGGCCTCGCGATCGGGAAAGGCGGCGATCGCCGCAGCGATCGCGGCATCGGCCGTCACGAGATCACCTGTGAGCGTCTCGGCCTCGCCGACGCAGAGATCGGCCAGCGTGTTCGGCAGCCCGTCGAGGATTGTCTCCTCCGGCGTGCTGCCATCGGGCCCGAGCCGCAGGTGCAACTGCCATGCATGGTCCGGCCGTTCCGGCCACCAGCCCATGCCCTGCGAGGCGTGGTAATAGCGCGACCATTCGCCGATGCGGTCATAATCGGCGCCGGTTGCCGGGTCGCGGCCCTTGGCGGTGACGGTCACCGTGGCAGGGGGCGGGGGCAGGTCATCATCATAGGTGCCGCCGCCGCCAGACCATGCGGGGAGGTAGTATTTTGCGACGCGCCAAGGCTTCAGGCCCTCGGCAAAGTGTTCAGGGTAAGCGGTTTCGTCGGCGGCAAGGCGGATCGCGGTCTCGGCGGCGCGCGTCATGGCGCGGTGGTGGCCGTGCTGGCCGGGCACGTCTAGGAAGGTCGGGATGACGATATCGGGGCGTTCGGCCCGATAGGCGCGCACGAGGCGCTCGACGATCCGCTCCTCGCCCCAGCGGGCGAAGGTGGCGTCGCCATCCTTGGAAAAGCCGAAATCATGCACCGGGTCGTCCGGCCCATGGCCCAGCCAGTGGATATCGGCATCGAGCGCGCGGGCGGCTTCCTCCATCTCGCGGGTTCGAAGCACGCCGAGCGCGCCGATGCGCTCGGGGCCTAGAACGTTCTGTCCGCCTTCGCCGCGCGTCGAGCAACCGACGATCACCCGCATGCCGAGCCCGAACCGGAACCATGCCAGCAGGCCGGACTGTTCGTCGTCGGGATGCGCGCCCGTGTTCATCATCGTCACCGGCGATTTCAGCCGCGAGAGCGCCCGGTGAAGGCGGACAAGCGATGATGAGGCCATTTCCTGTTCGATGCGCTGGCGCGACGTGAGCATGTCATTCCCCGTTATTTTGATTTCTCGGTTTCGTGGTCTCAGGCCACCTGCTGGTCGGGCGGCGATGTTTCGAGTTTCGGCGTCAGAATTTCGAAGAGCGGCAGGGCGGCGGCGCCGAGGGCGGCGGTGTATTGCCCCGTCTGGCCGCGCATGACGCGCGCCTGGCTGCGGTTCGAGCGCGCGGCAACGGAGGGCGGCAGCGGCGGCATGCGCGCAATCAGGGCGTCCATGACGGCGTCCGAAAAGGCGCCGCTCAGAATGATGGTTTCCGGATCGAAGATGTTTTCAAGCAGGCCGATAACGGTGGAGAGATGCGAGGCCGCTTCGCCAAGCCATTCTTCGACGATTGGATCAGAATCCGTGAAAAGCGATTCTATTTCATAGACTTGAGGTCGTTGTCTGCCATTGTTGTCGAGCCGCTCATGCAAAGCATGAAGCGAGGCGTAGCGTTCCAGGCAGCCATGCTGGCCGCAGGGACACGGCCTGCCGCCGGGCACGACCGGCACATGGCCGATCTCGCCGGCATTGCCGAAGGCGCCGCGATAGGGCGCGCCGTCCTGGATCATGCCAAGGCCGATGCCGGTGCCGAAATAGAGCATGCAGAAGTGGGAGATCGCGTGGCCGGCGCCGAACAGCCGCTCGGCAACGGCGGCGGCGGCGGCATCGTTTTCCAGCGTGACGTCCACGCCGCAGGCGGTCTCGAGTGCCGCCTTCACATCGATGCCGCTCCAGCCGGGAAGGGTTGTCGGGCCGACAAAGCTCATGCCCTCGATGCCGAACGGACCGGGCATCACCACGCCGACGCCGAGGAGCGGGGCCTCGACCGATTTGCGGGCGCGTTCCACCTCAAGAGCGAAGACGGGCAGGGTGCGTTCCGGCGTGGTGTCGGTAAGCGGCACGATTCGCTTGTAGCGCAGCACCCCGGTCAGATCGAGCACGGTGACGACCATTTGGTCGGTCGCGATCTCGACGCCGATCGTGGCGGCGCCTTCAGGGTTGACGGCGAACTGGATGGGCGGCTGGCCGCGTCCCGTGCGCCTTCTGCCCGTGGACATCAGCAGGTTTTCACCGACGAGGTCATCGACGATGTTCGCGACGGCCTGCGCCGTCAGATGCGTGCGCCGGGCGATCTCCATGCGGCCCAGCATGCCGTGCTGGCGCACCAGATCCAGGACGACCCGACGGTTGTGTTCCCTGTTGCGTTCCGGGTTGTTGCCGATGGCCGAAGGGGCGCGTGTCTTCTCGTTCATGTCCGTCCGCTTTCCGATGGTCTCAGTCTGGGGCCGGTCCCTTCTACCGTCAATATAATAATTCAACTAGATTATCTTATTGACAAAGTCCCGATGTCACGCGACCGTAATGAAGAGACACCGGCAAAAGGTGTCCGGAGGCGCAAGCGCGCCGGAATAAAAGCAAACACTGGGCCGCCGCGTTGGGCGGGCGGCCTTTCGGGAACAAGAAAAGCCCCGGACGCGGTGGGACGCCGCACATGGGGAAGTGGAGATTTCAATGCGCAAGGCACTTCTGCTCGCCGGCCTGATGTCCGGCATCAGCATGTTCTCGGTCAATCCGGCGAATGCCGTCGAGATCGAGTACTGGCAGTATATCTACGAGACCCGCGTCAACGCGATGGACCAGCTGATCGAGAATTTCGAGGCGGCCAATCCGGATATCACCGTCAAGCAGGTCAACTTTCCCTATGCGGACTACCAGACCCGCATCGTCGCCGCCAACATGGCCGGCAAGGGCCCGGATGTGATGCAGCTTTTCTATGGCTGGCTGGACAAGTTCGTCGCCGGCGGCCTTTTGCAGCCGCTGCCCGAGGACGCATTCCCGCATGACCAGATCGAGAGCGAATTCTTTCCGATCGTGACCGCGATGAAGCGCGACGGCGAATATTATGGCCTGCCGACGGCCGTGCGCTCGCTGGCGCTGTTCTACAACAAGAAGCTTTTCGAGGAGAACGGCCTCGATCCGGAAAATCCGCCGCAGACGCTGGATGAACTGGTGGCCGCCGGCAAGGCGATCGCCAAGTTCGACGATGCCGGAAACATGGTGACGGAGGGCATGACGCTGGACATGGCCGGCCAGGACCATCAGTGGTGGCGCGAAGTGCTGGTGCGCCAGTTCGGCGGCGTGCCCTATGAGGACGACTACCGCAAGGTGACCTATGACAGCCCGGAAGGCACCGAGGCGCTGGAATTCTACACCGGCCTGCAGATGAACGAGAAAATCGGCCAGTCCGGCTTCATGGATGAAGGCCAGGCCGCCTTCCGCGCCGGCAAGGCGGGCATGACCATCGACGGCACCTTCCGTCTCGGCTCCTTCAGCCAGATCGAGGACTTCGACTGGGCCGTGACCGAACTGCCGGCCAATGCCGATGGCATGCGCTCCAACTATTCGAGCTATTTCGCAAACGGCATCGGCGCCAAGGTCAAGGGCGAGGAGCTCGAGGTAGCGGAAAAGTTCCTGACCTATCTGACCTCGCCGGAAGCCATGAGCATCTGGCTCGACGTGGTCGGCGAACTGCCCGCACGGCGCGCCGTTGCTTTGACGGACGAGAATACCTCGAACCCGATCTACGGCCCCTTCCTCAAGGGTCTCGACTATGCCCACACCACGCTGTTCGTGGATGAGGCCGCCCAGCGCCAGGTTGCCATCGACATGGTCAACCGCGTGATCCTGAACGGCCAGTCGCCCGCCGACAGCATCAAGGAAGCGGCCGAGGAAGAACAGGCCATCATCGACGACGCGATGTAAGCCGGATCGAGCCGATGTCCTTACAGGCTGATAACACCAAAGGGGCGGCCGCCGGCCGCCCCGAAGGCGGCGGCTTTGCCGACCGTTTCTCCATGCACACCAAGCGCCTTGTCTGGGTCTGGACCTTCCTGGCGCTGCCCGTGCTGTTTTACAGCGTCATCCGGTTCTACCCGACGCTCGACGCCTTCCGGCTGTCGCTGACGGACTGGAATCTGATGCGTCCGCCGAAATTCATCGGCTTTGAGAATTATAGCAAGCTTTTTGCCGATCCGGATTTCTGGCAGGTGTTCAAGAACACCTTCGCCTATCTGATCTTCGGCACGCCGATCTCGTTGGTGCTGTCCTTCACCATCGCCTTCTTTCTCGATCGCGTGCGCTTCGGCCACGGCCTCATTCGCGCGCTCTATTTCATGCCGTTCCTGACGACGGCCGCGGCCATGGCCTGGGTCTGGCGCTGGTTCTACCAGCCGGCCCCGATCGGCGTGATCAACGACGTGCTTGCCGCTCTCGGCCTGCCGCAGCAGCCATTCCTGCGCTCGACCACCCAGGCGCTGCCCTCGATCATGGTGACGGCCATCTGGGCCGGTCTCGGCTTCCAGATCATCATCTTCATGGCGGGGCTCCGTGCCATTCCGACGACCTTCTACGAAGCCGCGCGGATCGACGGTCTCGGCGAATGGGCGATCCTGCGCAAGATCACGCTGCCGCTCCTGAAGCCCACCACCGTGTTTCTGGTCGTGCTGTCCTCCATCGGCTTCCTGAGGATATTCGACCAGGTCTACAACATGACCACGAATGATCCGGGCGGGCCGCTCGGCACCACCAAGCCGCTCGTGCTGATGATCTACCAGTCGGCCTTTTCCTCCTACCAGATGGGCTACGCCGCGGCGCAGACCGTGGTTCTCTTCCTCATTCTCCTCGTCATTTCGCTGCTGCAGCTCTGGATCCTGAGGGACAAGTCATGACCGAACTTCGCCACGAGGACGCGGTCTCGCGTTACAAACCGAAGGTGCGGCCGGGCAGGGTGCTGATGTGGACGCTGCTGTTTATCGGCGGCCTCGTCATGATCACGCCGCTTCTGTTCATGTTCTCCACATCGCTGAAGCCCGCGAGCCAGGTCTATGACCTGCGGCTGATCCCGCAGGACCCGACACTCTCGAACTATGTGAAGGTTCTGACGACCACCGGCTTTGGCCGCTGGTTCTTCAACTCGCTGCTGGTCGCCACCATCGTCACCTGTTCCAACGTGTTCTTCGACAGCCTTGTCGGCTACACGCTGGCGAAATTCCGCTTTCGCGGTCGTCGTTTCATCTTCCTCGCCATCCTCTCGACACTGATGATCCCGACGGAAATGCTGGTGATCCCGTGGTATCTGATGTCGGCCAATTTTGGCTGGCTCGACAGCTATTGGGGCATCATGTTTCCGGGCATGATGACCGGCTTCGGCACCTTCCTGATGCGCCAGTTCTTCGAGGGCGTGCCGGATGACTTCATGGAAGCCGCCCGCATCGACGGCATGAACGAGTTCGTTATCTGGTGGAAGATCGCCATGCCGCTTGTCGCGCCCGCGCTCTCCGCGCTTGCCATCTTCACCTTCCTCGGCAACTGGACCGCCTTCTTCTGGCCGCTGATCGTCACCACCTCGAGCGAGCTCTATACGCTGCCCGTCGGTCTTTCGAGCTTTGCCGTGGAAGCCGCGATTCAGTGGGAGATGATCATGACCGGGGCGGCGCTGGCGACCATACCGACGCTTCTCGTCTTCCTCATCTTCCAGCGCTATATCGTGCGCGGCGTGATGCTGGCGGGCGTCAAGGGATAGACCCATGAACACACACGATCCGCAAAAAAACGACACCAGCAAGTTTCCCGATCCCGTTTATAAGGAAACCGTGCTCAAGCCATTGTTTGATGGCGCAAAAACCAACTTTATCGATGGCTTTAGGGCCATTGACCGCGCACACCTCGTCATGCTGGCGGAAACCGGCATTCTGACCGGCGAGCAGGCCGGAAAGATCGCCGAAGCCCTTGCCGCCATCGACCGCGAGGTGGACCCGGCAGCGCTCGAATACACCGGCGAGGTCGAGGATTTCTTCTTCCTGATCGAGAAGGAGTTGAAGGCGCGTCTCGGTCCCGATCTCGGCGGTCGCCTGCACACGGCGCGCTCGCGCAACGATATCGACCATACATTGTTCAAGTTCAACCTGCGCCGCTATATCGATGCTGCGGCAGGCGGAGCCTTAGACCTGCTGGCGGCCCTCATCGACACCGCGGAACGCGAAAAGACCACGCTGATTGTCGCCTATACGCACGGCCAGCCGGCGCAGCCGACCACCTTTGGCCACTACCTCTCCGCCGCGATCGAAATGCTGATCCGCGATATCGAGCGTCTCTATGCCGCCCGCAAAATCGTGGACCTCTGCCCGATGGGGGCGGCCGCGATCACCACATCCGGCTTTGCCATCGACCGGGCGCGCATGGCCGAGCTCCTCGGTTTTTCCGCGCCGTTGCAGAATTCCTACAGCTGCATCGCGGGCGTCGATTACATCACAGCCACCTATTCCGCGCTGGAGCTGATGTTCCTGCATCTCGGCCGCCTGATCCAGGATTTCCAGTTCTGGACCAGTTTCGAGGTCGGGCAGCTTTATGTGCCGAATGCTCTGGTGCAGATCTCCTCGATCATGCCGCAGAAGCGCAATCCGGTGCCGGTGGAACATATGCGCCATCTCGCAAGCCAGACGGTGGGCCGCGCGCAGACCGTGCTGACGGTGATGCACAACACGCCCTTTACCGACATGAATGACAGCGAGGGCGAAACCCAGGCGATGGGCTATCAGGCCTTTGACAGCGGCATGCGTGTGCTGGAGTTGATGACCAGCCTGATCGGCCAGGTGCGCATCAACGGCAAACGCGTCGCCGCCAATCTCGACCGCTCCTGCATCACCATCACCGAATTGGCCGACAGTCTGGTGCGGCGCGAGGCGCTGTCCTTCCGCCAGGCGCACGAGATTGCCGCCGACGTGGCGCGCGCCGTGGTCGCCGCCGATGGTGCGCTTGGGAGCGACGGTTTTGTTCCGTTCAAAAAGGCCTTTGCCGACCATGCGGGCCGCGAGACGGCGCTTGACGAGGACGCCTTTCGCGAGATCGTTTCGCCGGAATATTTCGTGGCCGTGCGCAAGCGTTATGGCGGACCGGCACAAGAGCCGCTTGACGTCGCCATAGCGGGTTACCGCGCGGCACTGAACAATTTTCAACAACAAGCCGACGATCTTGCCGCCCGCATGGACGCGGCGGACAGCGAACGCGGTCAATGTTTCGACCGGTTGAGGGGAAAAGCATAATGGCTTCAATCGCATTGGAAAAACTGGTGAAGCGCTATGACAAGGTCGAGGCCGTGCATGGCATTGACCTTGAGATTGTCGATGGCGAGTTCGTCGTTTTCGTCGGCCCGTCGGGCTGTGGCAAGTCAACGACGCTCCGCATGATCGCCGGCCTTGAGGAGATCACCGGCGGTACGCTGAAGATCGGCGAGGCGGTGGTCAACGAGCGGGCGCCGAAGGCGCGCAACATCGCCATGGTGTTTCAGAACTACGCCATCTATCCGCACCTGACCGTGCGCCAGAATATCGGTTTCGGTCTCTACACGTCGAAGCTTTCGAAAGAGGAAAAGAATGCGCGGATCGACGAGACGGCGCGCATTCTCGGCCTTACCGACTATCTGGAGCGGCGCCCTGCAGCGCTTTCCGGCGGCCAACGCCAGCGCGTCGCCATCGGCCGCGCCATGGTGCGCAATCCCTCGGCCTTTCTGTTCGACGAGCCGCTTTCCAATCTCGATGCCCAGCTTCGCGCGCAGATGCGCATAGAAATCAAGAAGTTGCATCAGGAGCTTAAGACGACGACAATCTATGTCACCCATGACCAGATCGAGGCCATGACCATGGCCGACCGGATTGTGGTGATGAAGGACGGCTATATCCTGCAGACGGGAACGCCGGTCGATCTCTACGAGAATCCTGCCGACGTGTTCACCGCGCGTTTCATCGGCTCGCCATCCATGAACATGCTGCCGGCCTCGGCCCTTGGCGAGCAGGCGGCCGGTTTTGCCGGCGATGGCGAGGTGCTTGTCGGCATCAGGCCGCATGACCTTCTGGCCGTTGTTGACGGGGCGGTTCCGGACGGCGCGATCCTGACGCTTGAGGGGCAGGTGGAGGCCGTCGAGCCGCTCGGCCCCGAGACCATGGTGCACCTGAATGTGGGCGGCAAATCGCTGATCGCCACCTCGCCGGGCACGCTTTCGCCCGCCGTCGGCAGCAGCGTCACCTGCACGGTTCAGCCGGGCAAGCTCTACCTCTTCGATGCCGCGACAGAAAAGAGCCTTGGCCGTAAATGACATCCGGAAATGACGAAAGACGGGCGGTCCTCAGCGTGGGGCGGATTTATTGCGACCTGATCTTCACCGGGCTGGAGCGCATGCCGGTGCTCGGGCGCGAGGTCTTCGCCGACGACCTGACGATTGCCGCCGGCGGCGGCGGCTTCATTTCCGCCGCCCATTTCGCCGGTATCGGACGCCACGCGGCCCTTGTCGGCCGGTTGGGACACGATCCCCTGTCGCGCGCCATCGAGCGCCAGCTCAAGGCAAGCGGGATCGATCTCGGCTTCCTGGAACGCGCGGACGATGCGGGTCCGCAGGTGACCGTTGCTTCCGTACTGGGAAGCGAGCGCGCTTTTCTCACCAAACGGGCAGGGCGGGCGGAGCCTTCGACGCTCGAGGACGCGTTGGCTTGGGGCAGGGCGGGACATCTCCATATCGCCGAATATGCGACGCTTGCCGAAATGCCGGATCTGGTGAAGCGTGCCCGTGCGGCAGGACTCACGGTCTCGCTTGATCCGAGCTGGGATGACACGCTGATCGGCGACCCGGGTCTCATCGCCGCCTGTCGCGGGGTTGATGTCTTTCTGCCAAATCTTGAGGAGGCGCGGGTGATCACCGGCGAAAGCGAGCCGGAGGCGATGTGCGCCCGTCTTGCCGGGCACTTTCCCGTCGTCGCGATCAAGGCCGGATCGGACGGCGCCTATCTCGCCGCCGCGGACTTGCGCATTCACGCGCTGGCTGAAGCGGTCCGCGTCGTTGACACGACCGGCGCCGGCGATGCGTTCAATGCCGGCTTTGTCGACGCCTGGCTTGACGGCGGGACGCCGCAGCGCTGCCTTTCCGCTGCGATCCGCGCCGGCAGCAGGGCCGTGCAGGTGGCGGGCGGCGCAGGCGCGGGTGCGGCAGACGATGTCGCCGCCGGAAAGAGCCAATAAAGCCCGGTGCTTTTGTCAGGAACGGCGGCTCGTCCCCCTCGATCGACGCCCTTCCGTTTTTTTGCCGGATTTCCTTTCACAGGCTTGATCGGCGAAACAAAAACGCCTATCAGAGCCCTCACCGGAGAGGTGGCCGAGTGGTCGAAGGCGCTCCCCTGCTAAGGGAGTATACCAGAGATGGTATCGAGGGTTCGAATCCCTTCCTCTCCGCCATTTCATATTTGGATGCCTTCAGTATTGTGTCTTGAAAACAAACGATTAGCTAATACTGCTTTCGTGCACAGTCCCTTGCTCTTCGTTTTCGCTCCACATTGACGAATGGGAGCGCGCGATGTCGCTCTTGCAAACAGTCGGTAGTCTCTATATCGGCGCGTACCGACGCATTTTGCGGCGCTCGAGACACGCAGCGCGGTCTGGCTGAGCCTCCACACCGATTCCAAGACGCTGGCCAACGTCAACGAACCTCTCATCTGGGGAGCAGATCGCTGCATGGGAGGCTCGGCTTGCCGGTGACGATGAGGATGCTGAGCTGCGTTTTCAGATTGCGGCGGAGCTGGCCGAGCGTCGTGGCTATCGCTTATTGACTGTCGAGAAGGTGGCCGCACTTGCCGCGCTGAGGCGGTCCGATCTCAGAGCGGGAAGAAACCGTGCTCCCCGCATAGCCGGGATGAACCGCTCGACCTGCCCTTGCCTTGCGCGATGCCTGCACGGGCTTACGCGGACGCCCGTGTTTCGATTTCCTCGCGGCCGACAGACTCGATTATACTGCCGCCATCATTGGTTTCAGCGCATTGAAGCAGGCCTGATCCAGTTCGTGCAGAAAGCAGGGCGGGGACGACACCTCCACCGCGCCTTCGTCCGGTTGATCCGTCTCGGCGCGGCGACCGCTCCTTTGCGCGATGACGGCCGCAAGGACCCGCGCATGATTGATGCATTCGTCGCGGGCTCCGTAGAGCAAGGTCACGATGTTTTCTCGCTCGTTGCAGACAACTCATCAAGTGCGTCGTTTTCCGCGAGCTCCGCGCGATAGCGCCGCTGAAAATCCTCCCACCGGTCCTCCCGGTGCGCGAACCATTTGCGCAGTTCGCCTGAGGGCGCGACCTCCTTGGCCCAGAGGTCGACGCGGGCCTTGTCCTTCGCAAGGCCGCGCGGCCAGAGCCGGTCGACGAGAACGCGCAGGCCGTCCGCCTTGTCGGGTTCGGCATAGACCCGTTTGATCTTCACCGGTATCGCGCTGTCATCCTCCACTGTGATGCCCCGCACCTGCAATTCAGCCGGCGGACTTGAAAGTCGCCGCGTGTCGGACTATCGTTTATGCACCAATGTCCAATGGCGGGCATTCCATCGCAAAGCTGCGGATCTGAGAACCGTTTCCTGAAAGGGAGCGCTTCGAATGATGCCGCGGCTTTTTTTGTTTTCATTTCAGACAGCGAGGAAAGTCGATGCCACCCCGGCGGATCATCAATTCTGCGCGTCATCTCCGGTTCCCGTCAATCGTCAGCCCTTTTCAGAGCGGGGGGCGGCGATGGGGGTAGAGACCGTCAAAAGCGTCTGTCCCTATTGCGGCGTCGGCTGCGGCGTGGTGCTCGATGTCGAGGACGGGCGAATTGTAAGGCTTTCGGGTGACAAGGACCATCCGGCCAATCGCGGGCGGCTCTGCACCAAGGGCAAGACCGCGCATGAGGCGATTGCCGCGCCCGGTCGTCTCGAAACCGCGCTGGTCCGGGGTGCGGGCGTTGCGCCGGAGGCTGTCTTCATCGATGCGGCGATTGCCGAAACGGCCGGTCGGCTGCGCGCCATTGCCGACCGCCGCGGGCCGGACGCGGTTGCGCTCTATGTCTCCGGTCAGATGTCGATGGAGGCGCAATATCTCGCCAACAAGCTCGCCAAGGGATTTTTGCGCACCCGCCATATCGAATCCAACTCCAGGCTCTGCATGGCCAGCGCCGGGTCCGGCTACAAGCTGTCGCTCGGCGCGGATGCACCGCCGGGGTCTTATGACGATATCGAGAGGGCCGATCTGTTCCTCGTGATTGGCTCGAACATGGCCGATTGCCATCCGATCCTGTTCCTGCGGATGATGGACCGGGTCAAGCAGGGCGCGAAGCTGATCGTCGTCGATCCGCGCCGCACGGCGACCGCCGAAAAGGCCGATCTGCATCTTGCGCCGAAACCCGGAACCGACCTCGCGCTGCTGAACGGCCTCCTGCATCTGATTGCAGAGGCCGGCGGCGTCGATCAGGCCTTTGTCGAGGCCCATACCGATGGCTGGGCGGATATGCCCACATTCCTCGCCGACTATCTGCCGGAGCGGGTTGCGGCGATCACCGGCCTCAAGGTCGAGGACATCAGGGCGACTGCCGACATGGTGCTTGCCGCCGCCGAATTCATGACGTTCTGGACCATGGGGCTCAATCAGTCGGTCCAGGGCACGTTCAACACCAATGCCATCTGCAATCTGCATCTGGCTACCGGAAAGATCTGTCGGCCCGGCAGCGGACCATTCTCGCTGACGGGCCAGCCGAATGCCATGGGCGGGCGCGAGATGGGCTATATGGGGCCGGGCTTGCCGGGGCAGCGTTCGGCGCTGGTGGAAGGTGACCGGCGCTTTTGCGAAGAGCAATGGGGGCTTCAGCCCGGCACGATCCGCGCGGAAGAGGGCACCGGCACCATCGCCATGTTCGAGGCGATGAAGACTGGCGCAATCAGGGCCGCGTGGATCATCTGCACCAATCCGGTCGCCAGCGTCGCCAACCGCAAGACGGTGACGGCAGCACTCGAACGCGCCGAATTCGTTGCGGTGCAGGATGCCTATGCCGAAACCGAAACCACGCCCTATGCCGATATCCTGCTGCCGGCGGCGGTGTCCTTCGAGGCCGATGGCGTCATGGTCAATTCCGAGCGCAACATGGCGCTGACGGCGGCCGCCGCGAAGGCGCCGGGCGAGGCGTTGCCGGACTGGCAGATCATCGCGAAAGTCGCCTGCGCCATGGGCTATGAACATGCCTTCAGCTATGAGAGTGCGGCAGAAGTCTTTGACGAGATCCGGCAGTTCTCCAATTCCGCGACCGGCTATGACATTTCCGGCGTCACGCATGAGCGGCTGCGCGAGGGCAGCATCCAGTGGCCGGCACCCGAGGCTTTGCAAACCACGCGCAATCCGATCCGCTATCGCGCGCCTGATGCAGGATTGAAATTCGCCACCGAAAGCGGCCGGGCGAAATTCTGGCCGCGACCGCATGCCGGACCGGCGGAGATGCCGGATGACGATTACCCGTTCATTCTCAACACCGGCAGGCTTCAGCACCAGTGGCACACCATGACCAAAACCGGCAAGGTCGCCCGACTGAACAAGCTCAATGCAGCGCCCTTTGTCGAGATCAATTCGGCCGATGCGACGGCGCTTAATATCTGCGAAAATGACCGTGTTTCAGTGACCTCGCGCCATGGCAACGCAGTGCTGCCCGCCGTCATCACCGACAGGGTCTCGCCTGGCGCGCTGTTCGCGCCGTTCCACTGGAACGATGTGTTCGGCGATCAGCTGGCTGTCAATGCGGTGACCGGCGATGCCGTCGATCCGATATCGCTGCAGCCGGAATTCAAGGTGACGGCGGTCGCGCTCGCCCGCGTGGCGGCGGTAGAGCCCGATGCGCCGGTGGCTGCGCGGGGCAAGGTCGAGGCCGCGCCGGCGTTGGCCGAAGGCAAGGACGGGCAGCCGGACACGGACCCGTCAAAGCCCGGTGTCTCCGTGTTCTTCGCCTCGCAGACGGGGACTGCGGAAATGGCGGCCACCGATCTTTGCGACGCGCTTGGCGCGGCGGGTTACCGCGCGGCGTTGCGCCCGCTCGACGCGGTCTCGCCGCATGACCTTGCGACAAAGGACCCTGCGCTCTTTGTCGTCAGCACCTTCGGCGATGGCGATCCGCCCGATCATGCTGCCGATTTCTGGGCGGCGCTTTTGCGCGAGGATGCGCCCCGCCTTGAGGACCTCAGCTATGCCGTGGTGGCGATGGGCGACAGTTCCTACGACCAGTTCTGCGGCTTCGGCCGGAAACTGGATGCCCGGTTTGAGGCGCTCGGCGCGGCGCGGCTGACGGCCTGCCGCACGCTGGATGCGGGCGAGGAGGCGGACGCGGTTTCAGCGGCGATGGCCGCTCTTTCCGGGTCTTCGAATGGCCCACCGGTCGCGGCTGAAAGCGCCGTCCGAGCCAACGGGCGCAAACCGCCGCAAACCGTGACGGCAGAACTGAGCATCAACCGGCTGCTGAGCGGCGCTGGCAGCGCCAAGGAGGTGCGCCAGTTCGGCTTCCGGGTCGATGGCGCGGCGGATTACGAGGCGGGCGATGCGCTTTCCGTTATGCCGCGCAACTGCCCCGAGCTTGTCGAGGAAATCCTGACCTCTCTGCAATTGCCGGCGGAAACGCCGATTTCCGGCATCAATGGCCACGATATCGGCATCGGCGAGGCGTTGCGCGATCATTTCGAAATCGGCCAGCCGCATCCGGATTTCCTCAAATGGTGGGCGGATTTCAGCGGCCATGAAACGCTGAAGGCGCTGACAAATTCGGCCGACCGGAAAGCCCTCAACGACTGGCTCTGGGGGCGGCAGATCGCCGATATTCTCGCCATGGCGCCGAAACCCGTCGACGGGCAGGTGTTCTGCGACCATCTGAAGAAGCTCAAGTCGCGGCTCTATTCGATTGCCTCCAGCCCGAAGGCGAGCCCGGATGAAATCCACCTGACGGTTTCGGTGCTGCGCCATGCCCGACACGGTAAAAGCCGCAAGGGCGTCGCCTCGGCGTTTCTGGCCGACAGGGCGGCGGAGGCGCCGGTACGCGTTTCGGTGAAGAAACAGGCGCATTTCCGTCCGCCCGCCGATCCGGACACGCCGGCGATCATGGTCGGGCCGGGCACCGGCATCGCGCCGTTCCGCGCCTTTCTGCAGGATCGCGAAGCGGCGGGCGCAGGCGGGGCGAACTGGCTGTTCTTCGGCGAGCAATCGCGCGCGAGCGGCTATTACTACCGCGACGAGATCGAGGCCTGGCTGAAGGGCGGGTTGCTCACCCGCTTCGACACCGCCTTTTCGCGCGACCAGGCGGAGAAGATTTATGTCCAGCACCGCATGGCGGAAAACGGCCGAGAAATCTGGAACTGGCTGGAGGAGGGCGCGCATTTCTATGTCTGCGGCGATGCGAGCCGCATGGCGAAGGATGTGGATGCCGCGCTTAGGGCGATTGCCGAGACCCATGGCGGGCTTTCGAAAGCGGCCGCCGAAGGCTACGTTAAGACGCTGATCAGGGAAAAACGTTATATGCGCGATGTCTATTGACCGTTTTGCGGAAGCCGCCTCATGAATAACAGCGATCTGGCGATCCTTGTCATCGATGAAAACGCGATCCGCGCCGCCATCATCAGGGACGGCCTGCTCAAGGCCGGCCACCATAATGTCACCGTGGTGGAGGAACTGGTCGGCGTCGCCCGCACGATCGAGCGGCTGTCGCCCGATGTGATCGTGATCGATATCGAAAACCCCAATCGCGACATGCTCGAAAGCCTGTTCGTGCTGTCGCGCACGGTTAAAAAGCCGATTGCGATGTTCGTCGACCGGTCCGATGCCGAAACCATCCATGCAGCCGTCGAGGCAGGCGTTTCGGCCTATGTCGTCGACGGGTTGAAGCAGGAACGGGTGAAGCCGATCCTCGACATGGCGATCTCTCGCTTCAACGCGTTTTCGCGCATGGCGCAGGAGCTTGAGGCGGCGAAGAGCCAACTCGAAAACCGCAAGGTGGTCGACCGCGCCAAGGCGCTTTTGATGAAATCGCGCGGCATGGACGAGGAAAAGGCCTATGCGCTGCTGCGGCGCACGGCGATGGACCAGAACCGCAAGATTGTCGATGTGGCGCAGAGCCTGATCATGACGTTCGAGATGCTGGAGAGATGAAGATGCAGGACCTTTCAATCGGATTTGTACCGCTTCTCGACAGCGCCATCGTTCTGGCGGCCGAGGCCAAGGGCTTTTTCATCGAGGAGGGGCTGAAGGTCCGCCTCACGCGCGAGACCTCGTGGAGCGCGATCCGCGACAGGCTGGCCGTCGGCAGCCTGCAGGCCGCGCATGTGCTGGCGCCGATGCCGATTGCCGCCAATCTCGGCCTGTTTCCGCTGGCGCCGAAACTGGTGGCGCCGATCGCGCTCGGCCTCGGCGGCAATGCGGTGACGGTGTCGGCGGCGCTCGGTGCTGCGATGGAAGCGGAGGGCGATGAAAGCGACCTCGATCCGGCGAAGGCGGGCGCGGCGCTGAAACGGGTGATTGCGGCGAGACGGGCGGAAGGCCTGCCGAAGCTGCGCTTCGGCGTCGTCTATGTGTTTTCCGGGCACAATCTCGAACTGCGCTACTGGCTGGCCGCGAACGGCATCGACCCGGACCGGGATATCGAGATCGTGGTACTGCCGCCCCCCTTCATGCCGGATGCGGTGGAAGCCGGGCGGATCGATGGCTATTGCGCCGGCGAGCCGTGGAACACGATTGCCGCACGGCGCGGCGCGGCGCGGATCGTCACCGTCAAGGCGAAGATCTGGCGCTCCAGCCCGGAAAAGGTGCTGGCATTGCCGGCCGATTTCGTGGAGGCCAACGAGGAGACCGTGGCGGCGCTGCTGCGCGGCCTCTACCGGGCCTCGCAATGGGCGGCCGCGCCGGAAAACCACCCGGAACTGGCCGCGATCCTCGCCGAGCCGGGCCATCTCGATGTCGACCGGGCGATGCTCGAGCCGCTGTTCTCCGGCACGCTGGCGGTCAGCGAAAGGGCGGAAACCACGGTCGAGGATTTCTTCCTGACCTCCGCCAAGGCCGCGACCTTTCCCTGGCAGAGCCATGCGCTGTGGTTTTACAGCCAGATCGTGCGCTGGGGGCTTTGCGATCACTCGGCCGAAAACGCCGAGATCGCGAAAATGAGCTACCGGCCGGATATCTACCGCAAGGCGCTTCAGCCGCTGCATACGCCGCTCCCGGGGGCGAGCCTGAAGGTGGAGGGCGCGCTGAAGGCGCCGACGCCGGTGGGCGCGAGCGCCGGCGGTCTCATCCTCGGTCCCGACGGCTTTTTCGACGGCCAGACCTTCGATCCTGATCAGGTGGGTGCCTATATCGAACAGCAGAAGGCGGCGATCTGAGCAGACTGCAGACAAAGCCCGCGCCAGCCACCTCCGTCAGGCCCACTGCTGTCCGAATTAGCCATCTGTCGTGTTTCCTTGCTGGCCATTCTACCCCTCCACCTGCGTCATGCTCGGGCTTGACCCGAGCATCCAGGCGATGCAAGCGATTGAATTCATGAACATTTTTCTGCCGTTTGCCGTGCGGCCTGGATCCTCGGGTCAAGCCCGAGGATGACCCGGTATGGGTAGGGTGGGGTTTGTTCAGCCGAGACCTCAGTATGCTCTTCTCGAATGCAATTGCATAAAATATGGGCAGTATTCTGCTGAAGATATTTTTTATGCAAAAATCCGTCAATGCCGCTTGTCTGAAGCGACATTGTGTGTTTCCATAAGTCTCAAGAATTCGGTGCCCAATGGAGGGTGCCAGGCAACGCCGCCAACGCAATCGCGCCAGAACTGGCACGATGACCGTTAGGCGGCTTTTTTCGTTTTTATCCGACATTCCTCATCCATCAGGAGAACGCCATGCGCCATTTCCTTTGCTCCGCCACCATGCTCTGTTCGCTGACATTCGCGGCGACGGCCGCCCACGCCGAAATGCTGTTTCCGGAAAAGGACGAACTGACCATCGGCTTCATCAAGCTGACGGACATGGCGCCGCTGGCGATCGCCAAGGAGATGCATTTCTTCGAGGATGAGGGGCTTTATGTCACGCTTGAGGCGCAGGCGAACTGGAAGGTGCTGCTCGACCGGGTGATCACCGGCGAGCTCGACGGTGCGCATATGCTGGCCGGGCAGCCGCTGGCGGCAACCATCGGCTATGGCACCGAGGCGCATATCGTCACGCCGTTCTCGATGGACCTCAACGGCAATGCGATCACGGTTTCGAATGCGGTCTGGGACCGGATGAAGGAAAATATTCCTACAGGTGCCGATGGCAAGCCGCGACACCCGATCAAGGCCGATGCGCTGAAGCCGGTGGTCGAGGCCTACAAGGCCGAGGGCAAGCCGTTCAAGATGGGCATGGTCTTCCCGGTCTCCACGCATAATTACGAGCTGCGCTACTGGCTGGCCGCCGGCGGCATCAATCCCGGCTACTATTCGCCGGGCGACATTTCCGGCCAGATCCAGGCCGATGCGCTGCTTTCCGTCACCCCGCCGCCGCAGATGCCGGCGACGATGGAGGCGGGCACGATCGAAGGCTATTGCGTCGGCGAACCGTGGAACCAGGCGGCCGTGTTCAAGGGCATCGGCGTGCCGGTCGTCACCGATTACGACATCTGGAAGAACAATCCGGAAAAGGTCTTCGGCCTGACCGAGGAATTCACCCAAAAATATCCGCAGACGACGCTGGGTCTGACCAAGGCGCTGATCCGCGCCGCCATGTGGCTGGACGAGAACGACAATGCCAACCGCGAAGAGGCGGTCGAGATCCTCTCGCGGCCGGAATATGTCGGGGCCGATGCCGAGGTGATCGCCAATTCGATGACTGGCACGTTCGAATATGAGAAGGGCGACAAGCGCACGGCGGAGGACTTCAATGTCTTTTTCCGCCACTATGCGACCTATCCCTATTATTCCGACGCCATCTGGTATCTCACCCAGATGCGCCGCTGGGGCCAGATCGCCGAGCCGCAGGAAGACGGCTGGTATGACGAGGTCGCCCGTTCCGTCTACCTGCCGGATATCTATCTGGAAGCGGCGCGCCAGTTGATCGAGGAGGGCCATGCCACGGAAGCCGACTTCCCCTTCGACACCGATGGCTACAAGCCCGCGACAAACGAGTTCATCGACGGCGTGACCTATGACGGCCGCCAGCCCAACGCCTATCTCGAAAGCTTCCCGATCGGCCTGAAGGGCGATGAGGTGATCGACGGCAACAAGATCGCCGGCCGCTGAGCGCGATTGAAACGAGCACGGACAAGGAAGGCGCCATGACCATTGCAACGGACATTCTGGACCCCGAAATCGCCGCCCGCCGCGAACGGCGCATCGCCCGGATCAACCGGGCGGGCAAGGTGCTCGCCCCTTTCGGCCTCGGCTTCGTCGTGCCGCTGCTGAAGCTTGCCGCCGGCGACACGCCGTCGGAACAATGGGCGGATCTGAAGCAGATGCTGCTGGTGCCGCTCATCGGCATTCTCGCCTTTCTCGCGGCCTGGGCGTATCTCGCGCCGAAGGTGCAGACCTCGCTTGGCGCGATCCCCGGACCGGCGGCGGTGTTCCAGCAGGCCGAGGCGCTGATGGACGATCATTTTGCCGAGCGGCAGAAGGCCGAGGCATTCTACGCCCGGCAGGACGCGCGCAATCAGATGTTGATCGCCGAGGGCTATGCCGACCGCGTCAAGGTCAGACCCTATACCGGCAAGCCGACCTATTTCGACCAGATCTGGACCTCGCTGATGACGGTCGCGCTCGGCTTTTTCATCGGCACGCTGATTGCCGTTCCGGTCGGCATCGCCTGCGGCTTGTCGAAAACCTTCGAGGGTGCGATCAATCCGCTGATCCAGCTGTTCAAGCCGGTCTCCCCGCTTGCCTGGCTGCCGATCGTGACGATGGTGGTCGCGGCGCTTTACGAAAGCCAGAACGACCTTCTGCCGAAATCCATGGTGATCTCGGCGATCACGGTGACGCTCTGTTCCATCTGGCCGACGATCATAAATACCGCGCTCGGCGTCGCCTCCATCGACCGCGACCTCGTCAATGTCGGCAAGGTGTTGCAGCTTTCCACCTGGACGACGATCCGCAAGCTGGTGCTGCCGTCCTCGCTGCCGCTGATCTTCACCGGCATGCGGCTTTCGCTCGGTGTGGGCTGGATGGTGCTGATCGCCGCGGAAATGCTGGCGCAGAACCCCGGCCTCGGCAAGTTCGTCTGGGATGAGTTCCAGAACGGCTCATCGGATTCGCTCGCCCGCATCATGGTCGCGGTGATCACCATCGGCCTGATCGGCTTCTTCCTCGACCGGGTGATGTTCGCGCTGCAGACCGCCTTCACCTATTCGGCGAACCGCTAAGGAGGGCATGATGAAACCCATTCTTCAGCTCAGAAACGTCGAAAAGGGCTTTGGCGAAGGCGTCAAGCGCAACCCGGTGCTCTCCGACATTTCGCTCGATGTACAGGAAGGCGAGTTCATCGCCATCCTCGGCTTTTCCGGCGCCGGCAAGACGACGCTGATGTCGATGCTCGCCGGTCTCGAAAAGCCGGACAGCGGCGAAATCCTGTTTCGCGGCGCGCCGGTCGAGGGCACATCGCCCAAACGCGGTATCGTGTTCCAGAACTATGCGCTGATGCCCTGGCTTTCGGTGGAGGCCAATGTCCGGCTTGCCGTCGACGCCGTGCATCAGGACAAACCGGCGAAGGAGCGGGCCGCACTCGTCGACTGGTATGTGGCGATGGTTGGCCTGAAACATGCCCGCGACCGCAAGCCGTCGGAGCTTTCCGGCGGCATGCGCCAGCGCGTCTCGGTCGCCCGCGCGCTTGCCATGCAGCCGGACCTGCTGTTGCTCGACGAGCCGCTGTCGGCGCTCGATGCGCTGACCCGAGCAAAGCTGCAGGATGAGCTTGCCGATATCTCGCAGAAAGAGAAGAAGACCATCATCCTCGTCACCAATGATGTCGACGAGGCCATTCTTCTGGCCGACCGGATCGTCCCGCTCACTCCCGGACCCAACGCCACATTCGGCCCGTCCTTCGATGTGAATATCGCCCGGCCGCGCGAGCGTGCGGCAATGAATTCCGACCCCGATTTTATCCGCCTGCGCGCGTCGATCACCGAATATCTGATGGATGTCGGCGTCAGCGCCAAGCCTGAAACCGCGCGGGTGGAAACGCTGCCGAATGTCGTCCCGATCTCGATCAAGTCGACCTCGAAACCGCTGCCCGCCGCTTACCGGGAAAAGGCGCAGTCGGCCATCGAGAGCGGCTATGTCGAATTTTCCAACGTCACCAAGATCTATCCGACGCCCAAGGGCCCGCTGACCGTTGTCGACGGTTTCGACATGAAGATGAAGAAGGGCGAGTTCGTTTCCGTGATCGGCCACTCCGGCTGCGGCAAATCGACGGTGCTTTCCATGGCGGCGGGGCTCAACCCGATCAATGCCGGGGGCATCATTCTCGATGGCCGCGAGATTTCCGGCGCCGGGCCGGATCGCGCCGTGGTGTTTCAGGCCCCCTCGCTGATGCCATGGCTGACGGCGCGCGAGAATGTCGCCCTCGGCGTTGACCGGGTCTATCCGAAGGCAAGCCCCGCCGAACGCCGCGATATCGTCGAATATTACCTCGAGCGCGTCGGCCTTGGCGATGCCATGCACCGGCCGGCGGCCGACATGTCGAACGGCATGAAGCAGCGCGTCGGCATTGCCCGCGCCTTTGCCTTGTCGCCGAAGCTTTTGCTGCTCGATGAACCCTTCGGCATGCTCGACAGCCTGACGCGCTGGGAGCTGCAGGAGGTGCTGATGGAGGTCTGGTCGCGCACCAAGGTCACCGCCATCTGCGTCACCCACGACGTCGACGAGGCGATCCTGCTCGCCGACCGGGTGGTGATGATGTCGAACGGGCCGAACGCCCGCATCGGCAATATCATGGAGGTCGACCTGCCGCGCCCGCGCTCGCGAAAGGCGCTGCTCGATCATCCGGATTATTACGCCTACCGCGAGGAATTGCTGGAGTTCCTTGAGGCCTATGAGGGCGGGGCGGAACCGGCCGAAGACCAGCTCGCCGCCATCAGGCAGAAGCGCGACCAGCGCATCAGCCGGCAGACCTGCAACAAACGCGTCGCAGCGGAGTAGAAAACATGGCCCAGAAACTTGTCATAATCGGAAACGGCATGGCCCCCGGCCGCATGCTCGAGGACCTGTTCGAGCGCGCCCCCGGCCTCTATGACGTCACCATCTTCAACGCCGAACCGCGGGTGAATTACGACCGCATCATGCTGTCGCCGGTGCTCTCCGGCGAAAAAACCTATGAAGACATCATCATCCATGGCGATGACTGGTATGAAGCCAATGGCGTGACGCTGCATCGCGGCGCGAAGGTCGCGAAGATCGACCGGGAGGCGAAGACCGTCACCGCCGAAAACGGCGTCACGGCCTCTTACGACCGGCTGGTGATCGCGACCGGCTCCTCGCCCTTCATCATCCCGGTGCCGGGGCATGATCTGCCCGGCGTGCTCGCCTATCGCGATCTCGACGATGTCGAGAAGATGCTGAAGATTGCCGAGGGGCAGGGCCATGCAGTGGTCATCGGCGGCGGGCTTCTGGGGCTTGAAGCGGCCTACGGGCTGAAGCAGCGCGGCATGAGCGTTACCGTGCTGCATCTCATGGACACGATCATGGAGCGGCAGCTCGATCCGGCGGCGGCCTATCTCCTGGAAAAGGCGCTGGACGATCGCGGCATCGAGATCATCACCAAGGCCAACACCAAGCAAATCATTGGAGAGGGCAGGGTCGAGGGCGTCGAACTGGAGGACGGCCGCATCATCTCCGCCGATATGGTGGTGATGGCGGTCGGTATCCGTCCGGCGGCGGGGCTGGCCAAGGATGCCGGGCTTGAAACCAATCGCGGCATCGTCGTCGATGACGGCATGGCGACCTCCGACCCTGCCATCTTCGCGCTTGGCGAATGCGCCGAACATCGCGGCACCTGCTACGGTCTGGTCGCGCCACTTTACGAAAGTGCTTCCGTGCTCGCCAATCGGCTTGCCGGCGGCACGGCGGAATACAAGGGCTCGCATGTCAACACCAAGCTGAAGGTCACCGGCATCAAGCTGTTTTCCGCCGGCGATTTCGCCGAGGGGCCGGACCGCGAGGAGGTGGTGCTGCGCGATGCCACGCGCGGCGTCTACAAACGCGTGATCCTGCAGGATAACCGCGTGATCGGCGCCGTGCTTTATGGCGACACCGCCGATGGCCCCTGGTATTTCGACATGCTGAAGCGCGGAACCGATGTCTCGGAAATGCGCGAGACGCTGATCTACGGTCAGGCCTATCAGGGCGGCGGCACCGCCGATCCGGCGGCGGCCGTGGCAGCCCTTCCCGATGACGCGGAGATCTGCGGCTGCAACGGCATCTGCAAGGGCAAGATCGTTTCCGTCATCAAGGACAAGGGCCTCACTTCGCTCGACGATGTCCGCGCCCACACCAAAGCCTCGGCGTCCTGCGGCACCTGCACCGGGCTGGTCGAACAGCTCATGGCGCTGACGCTGGGGGATGCCTATAACCCCGCCGCCGTCCAGCCGGTCTGCGGCTGCACAGATCTCGGCCATGACGATGTGCGCCGCCTGATCCGCGCCAAGGGGCTGAAGACCATCCCCGCTGTGATGCAGGAGCTTGAATGGAAAACCTCCTGCGGCTGCGCCAAATGCCGGCCGGCGCTGAACTACTATCTCGTCTGCGACTGGCCCGGCGAATATGCCGATGACTATCAGTCGCGCTTCATCAACGAGCGCGTCCACGCCAATATCCAGAAGGACGGCACCTATTCGGTGGTGCCGCGCATGTGGGGCGGGGTGACGTCGTCGAAGGAGCTGCGCGCGATTGCCGATGTTGTCGACAAATACGAGATCCCGACCGTCAAATGCACCGGCGGCCAGCGTATCGACATGCTGGGCGTGAAAAAGGAAGACCTGCCGGCGGTCTGGGCCGATCTCGGCAAGGCGGGCTTCGTCTCCGGGCAGGCCTATGCCAAGGGCCTGCGCACCGTGAAGACCTGTGTCGGCAGCGACTGGTGTCGCTTTGGCACGCAGGATTCGACCGGGCTTGGCATAAGGCTTGAGAAATTCATGTGGGGCTCGTGGACGCCCGCCAAGGTCAAGCTTGCCGTTTCCGGCTGTCCGCGCAACTGCGCCGAGGCGACCTGCAAGGATATCGGCGTGATCTGCGTCGACAGTGGCTTCGAAATCCATTTCGCCGGCGCGGCCGGGCTGGAAATTCGCGGCACGGAAGTGCTCGGCATGGTGAAGACCGAAGACGAGGCGCTCGAGCATATCGTGGCGCTGACCCAGATGTATCGCGAACAGGCGCGCTATCTGGAGCGCATCTACAAATGGGCAAAACGCATCGGCTATGACGAGGTGTGCGCCCAGATCATGAACGATGCCGAAAAGCGCAAGGCCTATTTCGATCGCTTCGTCGAAAGCCAGAAATATGCCCAGGTCGACCCGTGGTCGGAGCGCGTCTCCGGCAAGGACAAGCATGAATTCAAGCCGATGGCCGTGGTCGGACATCCCGAGCCGGCGGAGTGAGGAGCCCATCATGAGCAATGATTTCATCGCCATCGGCCATATCGACGACATCCCGCAACGCGGCGCGCGCTGCGTCAACACAGGTTTCGGGCGGATCGCGGTGTTCCGCACCGCGGCGGACGAGGTCTTCGCCATCGACGACCGCTGCCCGCACAAGGGCGGGCCGTTATCGGAGGGACTGGTGCATGGCCAGGCCGTGACCTGTCCGCTTCATAACATGGTGATCTCGCTGGAAAGCGGCGCGGCGCTCGGCGCGGATGAGGGCGCGGTGCAGACCTATCCTGTTCGCGTTGAAGACGGCCGCCTCTCGATCGCGCTTTCGGCCCTGCCGATGGCGGCGGAATAGGGAGGCGGACCCATGGCCACCGGACGCGCAAAAACGCCTGCCCGCATGGAGGACCTCGCCGTCCTGCCGCTGTTCTTCCGATTGAAGGGCAGGGCGGTGCTGGTCGCCGGCGGCAGTGACGCGGCCGCCTGGAAAGCCGAGCTTATGGCCGCTGCCGGGGCCGACGTCACGGTCTTTCTGGGGCGCGAGGCTGCCGACGAGGCGCTGCTTGCGCTCGAAGCCGACGGCCGGGTGCGGCTTTCCGGCGCGCATTGGTCGGCGGCCGACTGGAATGGATTTGAGCTGGCGCTGGGCGATTGCGACAGCGAAGAGGAAGCGCAGACCTTCCGCGCGCGGGCGAAGGCGGAAGGCGTGCCAGTCAATGTCATCGACAAGCCAGCCTATTGTGATTTCCAGTTCGGCTCGATCGTCAACCGCTCGCCGGTCGTGGTCGGCATTTCCACCGATGGCGCGGCTCCCATTTTGGGTCAGGCGATCCGCCGGCGGATTGAGACGCTGCTGCCGAAGGCGCTTGCCGAATGGGCGGGTCTTGCCGCCTCCCTGCGCGAGGCCATCGGTGCGCGGCTGAAACCGGGCGGCGCGCGACGGGCCTTCTGGGAGCATTTTGTCGATCTCAGCTTTTCCGGAAGCCCCGACGAGGCTGCGGCCGACCGGCTCCTGACGCGCGCCACACAGATCGCAGCCTCACCGCAAACCGGCAGCGTCACGCTGGTCGGTGCCGGGCCGGGCGATCCGGAACTCCTGACGCTGAAGGCCATGCGCGCGCTGCAATCGGCCGATGTCATCCTGTTCGATGATCTGATTTCGCCGGAAATCCTCGAACTCGCGCGGCGAGAAGCAAAGCGCATGCTCGTGGGAAAACGCGGCGGCCGGACGAGTTGCCGGCAGGAGGATATCAACCGGATGATGCTCGATCTGGCGCGGGCCGGAAAGCGCGTCGTGCGGCTGAAATCCGGCGACCCTTCGGTCTTCGGGCGCTCCGGCGAGGAAATTGCCGCACTGAAAGACGCTGGCATCCCGGTCTCCGTCATCCCCGGCATCACCGCCGCAAGCGCGCTCGCCGCCGGCACGACGACGTCGCTCACCCACCGCGACTGCGCTCAATCGGTGCGCTTCGTCACCGGGCATTCGAAAAAGGGCGCGCTGCCGGAGGATATCGACTGGCGCGCCATCGCCGACCCGACGACCACGACGATGTTCTACATGGGCGGCCGCACCGCCGGCGAGATCGGCGCGCGGCTGATCGCCGAAGGCCTGCCGCCGGACACCCCGGTCCTGATCGCCGCCAATATCAGCCGTCCGGATGAAAGACGCTGGTTCGGCGCGCTGGCAATGCTGGGCGAGGGCATGGCCGAAATCGGCCATGACAATCCGGTCCTGTTCGGCATTGGCCAGGTATTTGCAAGGAAGGCGGCCTTGGCGGAAGCCCGATTGATACAAGAAACCGGGCGGCGATATGCCAATCGGGGACGAGCGCCCTGCTGCGGATAGGGGCAGATCCGGGGAGCGCAGCACTCCTTTCGCTCTCGCTATGGTTGTAATCTTTTCGTTCACAAGGCTGTCTTGCTTTTTGATCCAGCGTTTCAACGAGCGCCATTTTGATTGAGGCCGGCAGCGATTTTCCTTGCCTTTACAAGAATAGGAGCCCGCCGGCGATAACCGGCGGGCTCCCGAAACAGGCGTGGATGGTTCTATGCGGCCATCAGGAACTGGTGGGAGCGTTCCGTCAGGTCGCCGAGCAAACGCAGCCAGCGCTCTGCGAAGACTTGCTCTGCCTCCTTCGCCTGCTTTCTCCGGGATACGGCGCCCCGTCGAAAGTCGTTGATGTCGAGTTCGTTGAAGAATTTGGCCCAGCCATCGGGCGTATTGTCGCCGACGCCGGCCGCGCCATTGGCGATGTGTCCGGCCAGCCCGTCCGCACGCGAAGCGATCACCGGCCGGCCGGCTGCCATGGCTTCAAGGGCGACAAGACCATAGGGCTCGTAGCGCGAGGGCATGGCAATGACGTCGCATGACGCCATGGCTGCCGCCGGGCTTTCGGCATAGCCCTGAAAAACGATCCGCGGGTCGTTGCCGGCGAGTTTTCTGAGCCGTTTTTCTTCGTCGCCCTTACCATAAAGATGCAGTTCGATGTCCTGCCGGTCAGACTTGCGCAGGCCTTCGATCAGGATGTCGAAGCCTTTCTGCGTGTCGAACCGGCCGATCGCGCCGATCACGGTCTTGCGGCCGGCGATGCGGTCGGGCACGGCATGGAAGTCATCGAGCTCGACGCAGGGTTCGATGACCGCCAGACGGTCTGCCCCGACGAATTTGCGGCCGAGCCAGCGGCCCTGCTGGGCGCTGACGGCAACGATCCTGTCGAACAACGCGTAGGCGGCAGACAGCAGCGTCTCGAACCGGTCACGGTTTTCCACTCGGGCGGCGACGAAGCGCTCCGAATAGCTGTGCTCGACATGGATGAGCGGCGTTTCGGCATAGCGGGCGCGCAGCGCGGTCATCAGCGGCATATTTTTCCAGCAGACCGACAGATGCGAGACGATGTGGCTCGCATTTTCCAGGCGCGGCGGCGAGAACTGGCCGCGCTTTATGCGCACGACTTCGTGTCTCTCGGCATCATGTCCGAGCGCGCGGATGAGGTGATCGAGCATGCGGTTGACGCCGCCGAAACCGGCATCATCGATGAGGTGATAGATGGTCATGGGTCTGATCTCCTAAAGGTCAGGCGTTGCTGGCGCCGAGAAGGCGGTTTTCGATCTGGCCGTAAAGGCCGTCGCCGGCGAGCGCGATGAAGGCGGCGGCGGCAAGGGTGACTACAGACTTCACCGGCTCCTCGATGAAGGGGCGGCGCGAGGCTTTGAGCGCGCGCAGTGCATAGCCAAGCGCCGCGCGGCCCTGCCGCATGGAAACGCAACGCCGCGCCAGGTAGCGCAACTGATAGGCCGCGGCGCGGTCGCCGTGCCGCGCGATCAGGTCGGGGGCGATGCGGGCGATCTTGTCGCGCATGGCAAGCCAGGTCGCAAACTGCTTTTCGACATTGGCCGAAAGGCCGCCGATATGGATGCGGTAGAGGGTCAGGTGGCCCGGGATCCCTTCGATCTTCCAGTCCTGTGTGACGATGAAGCGCAACCAGCCTTCAATATCGTCGGACTGACGGAAATTCTCGTCGAACCACCAGTCGCGCTCGGTTTCGCCCGCCGGGCGGTAGGCAAAGCCATCGAGCGCTTCCTTGCGCATGACGGCGGCGGAGCCGTTGCCGATCGGATTGCGGCAGAAAACATCGGCGGCGGTGATGTTCTTCAGTTTCGGCGACTGGTTGATGCCGACGGACTTGCCGTCGCGATCGATCAGGCTGGAACCGGCAAAGCTGATGCCGACATCCGGGTTTTCCTGAAGGTGGCGGATATGCAGTTCGAGCTTTTCCGGAAGCCACAGATCGTCCGCATCGCAAAAGCCGATATATGCGCCCTTCGCCGCGGCAATGCCGGTATTGTGGGCGCCTGCAAGCCCGCGATTGGCCTGCGAGATCAGTCGGATTCGCGGATCGGCATAGCCTTCGACGATGGCGACCGTGCTGTCGCTCGAGCCGTCGTCGACGACGATGACCTCGAAATCGGCGAAGGTCTGGTCGATGAGCGCATCGAGCGTTTCGCGAATGGTCGTTGCTGCGTTGTAGGCAGGAACGATGATGCTGGCGGCAGGAGACAGGTTTTTCATAGCGACATCCTCCGGATGATGGTCAGTGGTTGGCCGAAAGGCACTTGATGGCGCTCGGGCAAAGAGCTTCGATGCAGGCCGCGCCGAGGGTTAGGACGCCGCGGCCCGGCTGTTTAAAGAAGGCCCGCGGGCTCAGCCGCAGCGCCTTGAAAGCGAGTTTGAGCGCCGTGCCGCGGGCGGCCTCCAGCCGCAGCGCGCGGCGGGCGAGATAGCGCAAATGGGTCGCCTCAGCGGCTGCGATCTCGTCCTTGGTGAGTACAACATTCAGTCTGCGGGCCGTTGAAAGCGCCGTTTCCCAGGACAAGCGCATCGCCGAAAGGTCAGACGAAAGGCCATTTCGGCTGGCGCGGTAGCAGGTCAGGACCGTGTCGATGCCTTCGATCCGAGCGCCTTCGGCCGCCATTCGCACCAGCCATTCGACGTCTTCGCCGTGCACGATCGATGTGTTGAAGCCGCCGGAGGCGACGAAGGCTTCGCGTGTGACGACGATATTCGACATCGTGCAGGTTTCGTTTTCGGCGATCAGGTCCGCGACCTCCAGCGGCTTCGAGGAGACCGTCGAATGGGTTTCAATGTTGCTGACGCTCTCCGAAAAGAAGGCGACGCGGCCATAGGCGACAGTCGGAGCGCTGGCTTCAGCAAACCGGCGGTCGAGGATATCCAGCCGGTCGGCTGGCCAGATGTCATCGGCATCGAGAAAGGCGATCAGCTCGCCTTCGGCATAGTTGAAGATGCCGCGATTGCGGGCAATGCTCGGGCCCTCATTGGCCTGCTGCACGACCCGGACGCGTCGGCTGCGTTCTGCAAACCAGTCGAGAATGGCAATGGTCTCGTCCTGGGAGCCGTCGTCGATGACGATGATCTCGAAATCGAAGAAGGTCTGATCCAGAACCGATTTCAGCGTTTCCGCGATGGTGGCTGCGGCATTGTAGCAAGGAATGACAACCGAAAAACGTGGCATGGGTCAGGCTCCCTGGAAAGAAGGGTTGCAACGGGGTGCCTTGCGCACAGCAAAGGCTTTCAGAAGGACTGGCAGCGAAATCGCGCTCTGGACGATCGTTGCGGCTCCAAGCGTTGCCCAGGCCAAGACTGTCAAGCCGTGGGGCGCAGCGACAACAGCCGTCGCCGTGATGATTGCGCCCGCAATCAGCGAGAGAACCAGCTCACGATCGGCGCGGCCGCCGGAGCGCAGCCACTGGGCGGTGACCGACCACAGCATGTTCGGGATCGCCATCAGGCAGAGAATGGCGACCAGCGGCGCGACCGATGCCCATTTGTCGCCGAAGACCAGCGATACATAGGAGGATGCCGCCAGGCTCTGGGCAACAGCGACGACGGTGATCGCCGTCAAGGCCAGTGTCAGCCCACGCTTGAGCGCCAGAACCCGGTCGCCGCTGGTCGAAAGATACGGAAACAACACCGTCGACAATGCGGTTGCCAGCGAGGTGGAGATGCCCACTCCGGCATTGAAGGCAAAGAAATAGATGCCGAGCGCCTCGGTGCCGAGAACAGCGCCGACAATCAGCTTGTCAGCCTGCGCGCGCAAGGCTTTCACGAACTCAATGCCGAGAACGGACGCGCCGAAGCGGGTGAAGGCGGAAAGCGGCGCCGGCGCGATGCCGGGCGCGGGCCGCCAGTGCACCAGCCGCCGCATGCCGATGAGCCAGACGGGCGCCGACAGCAGCTTGGGCAGGACGACCGCGAGCGGGCTCGGAAAGAGCGCCACGAGCACGACCGTCAACAGATTGGCGCTGACATTCTGCGCACCGGAAACGGCCGCCGTGCGGGCCAGCATGCCTTTGCGCATGGCAAGGGCGCACTGCACCAGACCACCGGGCATGAACAGGTATTCCAGCCCGAGAAGCGCCATCAGGGCAAAGGTCATGACGCTGCCGCCGGCAAGCCAGACGCCGGCGCCGACAGCAATCTGCAGCACGGTCAACCCCGTGCACCAGACCCAGAAGATCCGGTGGGCGCGCTTGGTCACCGCATCGAGTTCGCTGTCGCCGGCGATGATGATCCGCTGGCCGACGCCGTTTTCGGCGAGGGACTTCAGGATGTCCGAGCCCGCCATGGCCGCCGCCGCGATGCCGATTTCCAGGGGGGAGAGGAAGCGGGCCATCGCGACGACGACCGCGAGCCGGGAGGCCTTCGCGGCAGCCTCCGACGCGAGATAGGCCGAGGCGCCGCGGATGAGCGGCGAAGAGGCAGCGTCAGCAATCTTGTTTCTGAGCATGAACATCTTGATATCCGGCCTTGTGTTGCAAGCGGTGGACGTCGGGTTTCGTTGTGTTAGGTTTATAGATGAGAGGGGGCTGGTCTTTGGGGGTTCCGAAGGTCATGGGAACGCCCATTCGGTTCTGTCTTCTATCCTTTGGTATAGGCGACAGGCTGCCAGGCCGTATGGTTAGTGGGTGTGACAGCGGCCGGGTGACAGAGCCGCAGTGCAGTATGGGTCAAAAGCGTTTGAAAAACCGTCTGAAATCGGCCTCTGGCCGGGTCGCGCTCGTCTCGCTCCTCGCTCTCGCGCAGGGTTGTGCCTCGCTCGAGCCGATCGGAAACAGAGAAAACGTCAAAGAAGGCGAGAGCTACCAGGCTCAGTATCGCGCCACCTCCGATGACGAGGCCGAGCGCCTCAGCAAATCCTCCGTACTGATGAACGCCCAGCGCTGCGCGCCTGACAAGACGCTCGGCCCGCCCGGAAGTCGCATGGTGCCGGCCGATATCGACATCCTTTCGCCGGGCGATCTGATCGAGGTCTCGATTTCCGACGATGACGAGATTTCCGGAAAGTACGAAATCTCGCAGGACGGCATGCTGCGTTTGATGTATGTGCCGCCGGTCAGCGCCAAGGGACGCTCGGTCGACTCCATCGAGGAAAGCGTACGCAGGGCCCTGATCGACGAGGGGCTTTACAACACCGTACCGCTGGTCTCGATCCGCGTGATGGATTTTGCGCCCGCGCGCGTGTTTGTCGCGGGCGCGGTGTTCGAACCCGGCTCGGTCACCGTCGGCTCGGTCGCCGCGACGTCGCTCGACCGCTTGCGGCAGGAGACACTTGGCGGGCGCACCAGCGAGCGCCGTCTGGCCCGCGCCCTGCAATCGGCCGGCGGCGTGCGTCCGGATGCGGACCTCTCGCGCGTCACCGTCTGGCGCGGCGGACACAAGAGAACCTACGACATGCGACCGGTCATCACCGGGCATGCCTATCCCGATCCGGTTCTGCTGGAAGGCGACCAGGTCGAGATTCCAAGCCGGCATTGCTTCCAGGAAGAGCTGATGGCGCCGTCCGCCGTCGCGCCGCCCGGCGTCAAGGTGTTCATGTCCAATCTGGCGGTACCGGCTTCATCCAATGCGCAGGCCGCGATTTCCAAGGATACGGTCGAACTGCGGTATGGAACGCGCTTCCTGCAGGCGGTCTTCAGCCTCAATTGCGTGGGCGGTGCACGGCTCACCAATTCCAACCGCTCGGCGGTGCTGTTCACGCGCAATCCCATTACCGGACAGTCGATCGTGATCGAGCGCAATCTCGAGGAGCTTCTCAGGCGCGGCGACCGCGACGATTTCGATCCCTATCTGATGCCGGGCGATGCGCTGGCCTGTTATGATTCCTCGGTGATCAACATCACCGATCTTGCCACCAAGCTCGGCATCATCGGCGCGCTCGGCGTGATCATCTGACCGTCTCTTCTCAGGCGGTAAGGTCCGAAAGCGCTCGGAGCGTCTTTTGCGCGGTTTCGCTGGCCGTCTCGCAGAGCGGTGCAACCTCTTCGCGCGCGCCATGTTTTGCCGCAGATTCGACATCCAGCAGAGCGGCGCGCAGGGCAACGGCGCCGAACACGGCAGCGGAGCCGGCCATCTTGTGCGCGCCGGCTGCAAGCTCATCCAGATTGACGACCTGATCCGAGCCGCCGCAGAAGCGCTCTTTTGATTCCGCCAGTTCCGCCCTGAACCGCTCAAGCTGGCGTTCGAAAAGCTCGGGCGGCAGCGCCTCGGTCAGCTCGGCCAGGGTCTCGTGATCGATCAGACCGGTATCGTCGTCATCGACGTCGGTGTCGAACGAAGTGTCATCCGAAGCTGATCTCTGCAGCAGGAGCGCGCCGATGACGTCGCGCACCTTCGCGCTTCTGAGCGGCTTGACGATACAGTCCACCATGCCGGCTTCTTCGAGCCTGCGCCGCTCGTCGGGCAGCGCATGGGCCGTGAGGCCGATGATCGGCGTGTGGCGGGAAAGGCCGTCGCCCTCCCGGATTGCCTGCGTGGCGCCGATCCCGTCGAGCCGCGGCATGCTGACATCCATGAAGATCACGTCGAACCGCTCGCCTGCGGCCTTCTCGACGCCTTCGATGCCGTCATGGGCCTCGGTGATCCTGCAGCCGTGTTTCCTCAGCATTTCGCGGGCGACGAAGCGGTTCGTCTCGTTATCCTCGACCAGGAGGACGGAAAGGTTTGCCTGTTCCAGGTCCGGAATGACGGTTTCGGCGCGTTCCGGTTCCACCGGTTTCTGCGCCGATACTTCCAATGGCGGCAGGCGGAGGAAGAAGCGGCTTCCCTGACCGGGTTCGCTTTCAACCCCGATCTCGCCGCCCATCAGGTCGACGAGCCGACGCGAAATTCCGAGCCCCAGGCCCGAGCCTGGCGCAGTGCGCTTGTAGGACGGATCGAGCATCACGAAATCCTCGAAAATCCGCTTGGCGTCCTCCCGGCTTACCCCGATGCCGGTGTCGCTGACGGAAAACTCGATCCAGCCGTCGTCCCCCCAGGGCGCGGCTTCCAGCGTAATTGTCCCCTTTTCGGTGAATTTCACCGCATTGCCGACAAGGTTGATCAGCACCTGGCGCAGCCCGTGGCGATCCTGATCGCAGAAACGCGCCCCTTCGGCGATGTCCGTCACAATGGTGTTGCCGCGCCTTTGCGCCGCCGGATCATTCATCTTTTTCAGTTCGGTCAAGAGCGGCGCGACCTCGAAGCGGACGGGGTTGAGCCGCGTCACGCCGGCCTCGATGCGGGTGATGTTGAGGACGTCGTCGATATGGTTCTGCAGGATTTCGCCGGATGAGATGGCTGTCTCCACATAGTCGCGCTGCTTGCGGGTCAGCCGGGTCTCGCTCAGCATGTCGAGCAGACCCATGACGCCGTTGAGCGGCGTGCGCATCTCGTGGCTCATCACCGCGAGAAAATCCGATTTCGCCTTGGCCGTCGCCACCGCGTCATCGCGCGCTTGCGTCAGGTTTTCCTGCGCCCGTTTGCGCTCGGATATGTCGCGCATATAGGTGACGATGATCCGTCCTTCGCCGCGGCGCGTGAGGCCAACGGAAACCTCCGCCGGGAAGACCTCGCCATTGGCGCGCATGGCGTTGATTTCCAGCCGTCCGGAAAGGTTGGCTT
Source organism: Martelella lutilitoris (assembly GCF_005924265.1). GTDB lineage: Bacteria > Pseudomonadota > Alphaproteobacteria > Rhizobiales > Rhizobiaceae > Martelella > Martelella lutilitoris. Next base: position 211,429 of record NZ_VCLB01000009.1, on the reverse strand, counting down.
CCCCGCCGCGGAACTGTTCGAGAAACTGAACGCGTCTTTCGCGGTGAAGCTGCAGATCTTCTTTCGGAATGATGAGTTTTTCCGCGCTGACGCCTATGGCATGCTCGCGCTTGTAGCCGAATAATTGCTCGGCCGCCGGGTTGAAATCGAGGATGCGCCCGGCCTCGTCGGACACGATGATCGCCTCCAGCGAGGCGTTGATTGCGCTCTCGTAGAGGAGGTTCTGGGTTTGCAGGTCTTCCGTTCTCGTGCGTGCGATCTTGAACTGCCAGACGGCGAGGAAAAGCGCGAGAAACATGGCGGCCATGACACCGGCAGCAACCAGCCCGGTGCGCAGCAACACACTGGAAAAGGCCTGGCGGTCCCTGTCGGATTGCTCCGCCAGCAGACGCACCCCTGTCAGCGAAATGGCGCGGACATCTGCGCGCATCGCCACGAATGCATCATCCAGAACGGGAAGTGCAGCGGACAGTGCCTCATCGGACCCGTCGATGATCGGGATGAAGCGGTTGAGCGCGTCCATCAGGTGGTCAAGAACCTGGCGCGCCCGGGTTTCCTGTGTGACGCCGCTGAAAACGGAGCCTTGTTGAAGCGTATCGATCCGGCTGTAGAAAATGTCAAAACGTTGCCGCACCTCGTCGAGCGCCTGCGGCGTATTGTTGTGGATTGCGTCATCCACGGCTGTTTCCAGCACGAGAAGCTCGACCTGCACCTGCGCCATCGACCATTGCACATTGTCGGTCGAGGCCGAGCGCAGCCGGGTCAGCTCCTGCATCAGCTGGGCGGCGAGCAGGCTCAGTACCAGCATCACCGCCAGCAGCAGGAGGCCGGCGGCGACATAGATGCCTTTCCAGCTCTGCGGCTTGCGGGCAGGTATCCCTTGGGCCGCCTCTTCCTTCATCGGATCAGTCTTTCACATCGATTGATTTCAGCTGCCATATGCTACGCGAATATGTGACTTCTGTCTTGTAGGCGGGGTTGTCATCGAAGGGATAGATCACCCAGATCGGCCCCTTGTCGCGGACGGACAGCGGCCTGCCGTCGACCCGCGTCGCCAGAATGGGGCCGCCGGAAACTGCTTCGCTGGCCGGCACCTCGATGGCATAGTCGTTAAGCGCAGTCATCAGTAGCTGCGTGCCATCGGCCTCGACCGCCTCAAGCAGCGTGGAAAGCTCAACTCCGGAATACTCGGCCGTGCCGTCGGTCCAGATCGTCGACGTCTCAAAACGGGTCTGGGGCAGAGCCTCCAACATGGCTAGATCGAATTCAGCCGCGTTATCCGGCGTGTTGCTTTTGCCGATATTGCCGGAGACGGTCAGGATGACGCGACTGGCTGGCTCCGTCAAATCTTCGGCAAGGGCCGGCCTTACAAACATGAGCGGCGCGATAGCGGCCAGGAGAAGAATGGTTCTGATCATGATTTCTGCCTTCCTGAAAAGCGGAGGTGGTGACGTTGAAATTACTCCAACGTCGGCGCGCAGGGCATGCAAACATGGATGGTTTAGCTATACGAAAGGATAGAAAGACGGCCGATCACGATGCGCCCGTCTTTCACCGATGCTTCGTCAGTAGGCGCCCCGCCCTGAGAAAACTGCCCGGACAGTCAATGCAATAATCGTCAGGTCGAGCACGATGCTGCGCGAGCGGATATAGGCGTTGTCCATCTGCAGCATGCGCTCGAAGCCGATCTCGGCGCGGCCCGAGACCTGCCAAAGGCCGGTGATGCCGGGCTTGGCGGCAAGCCGCGACATGGCTTCCGGCGCATAGGCGGCGACTTCCTGCGGCAGCGCCGGGCGCGGGCCGACGATCGACATGTCGCCCTTCAGCACGTTGATGATCTGCGGCAGTTCGTCGATCGAGAGCTTGCGCATGATCCGGCCGACCGGCGTGATCCGGGGATCGGTGCGCGACTTGAAGCAGATGCCTTCCCGGTCGCTGGTTTCCAGCAGGGCCGCACGCCGCGCTTCCGCGTCCCGATACATCGATCGGAACTTCAGCATGGTGAAAGGCTTGCCGTTCTCGCCGACACGGGTCTGGCGAAAGAAGACAGGCCCGCGCGAGGTTGCGGCCACGGCGAGGGCCGTGCTCGCCATCAGCGGAGAGAGCATGATCAGCGCCGAGGAGGCAACCGCGATATCCAGCAGGCGTTTTCCGCGCACAGCCGTTGTCGCCGTCGCCCCGGCACGCACGGCGCGGGCCTCGCGCCAGGCATTGAACACGAAGCGGAAATTGCCGACCAGATAGCGCTTGGCCATCCGGCGCGGTTCCATCATCAGCCGCCAGACCCATTCGCATCCGGCCTTGCGGAAGATGACGGGCGCGCGGGCGACGCGGCCGGAAAAGAAGTCGAACTGGGCGCCGACGCCCATGACCAGACCGGCATCAAGCTTGTGGCGGTTGCGGGCAATCCAGACATCCTGCAAGGGGACGCCAAGCGCGACCAGCACGATATCGGCGCCGGAGCGATTGATCGCGTCGATGATGCCGGCCTCATCGTCCTTGGCAAAAAAACCGTGGCGTGTGCCGGCGATCTTCAGGCCGGGCGCGAGTTCCGAGGCGCGGTTCGCCGCGGCATTCGCAACGCCATCCTGGCTGCCGAAGAAGAAGATCGATCGGCCAAGCCGCGCGGCTTCCCGGCAAAGAGGGACAAAGAGATCGGTGCCATTGAGATTGGCTTCAAAGCTTTTGTTCTGAAGCTTGGCGGCAAGCTTCATGCCGGAGCCGTCGGGCAGAAGGTAGTCCGCCTTGCTCACGGCCCAGCGATAGGATGCATCGTCCTTGTGCGTGTTCATGCAATGGGCGTTGAGGAATGCGGCGGTGCGTTTTTCCTGCGGCGCGCTGAGCATGCCGGCCACCGCTTGCCTCTGGGAAGCGCTGACAATCGGAAGTCCGAAAAGCGAAACTGTTTTGAAAGCGGCCATCTGCCTCTCCATCGATGCGTGTTGCTGTTGAGGAGAAGATGCCGTGCGGGATGATGCCGTGCCTTATCGAGTAAGGCGAGGAGGGCCTTCCGGAAGCATAGGCTTTTGCGCCGCCGAAATGACATTCTGCGCTTTCGCATAGCGTACCTAGCCCAAAGGCAGGTCCCGGAGCTTTTGCCTGCCCCCTAGGTTTAAACGACGCCCGGCAATGGTGGCCGGACAGCGCTTTTTAAGCTATGGATGAAATTTGCGGCGGAGATCATGAGAAGAGGAAGCTCATGAAGATATTGATAGCGGACGATCACGAACTGGTGCGCGACACCATATGCGCCTTCCTGTCGAACGAGCCGGGTCTGCGGATTTCCGCGGCCGCCGATTTTGACGGCGCGGCCGAACTTATGAACAAGGAGGGGCCGTTCGATCTGGTCCTGCTCGACTATTCGATGCCCGGCATGAACGGACTGGACGGTCTTGCCAAGGCGAGGGAGCTCAATTTCGGCAGCCCGGTCGCCATTCTCTCCGGCACGGCATCGCGGGAAGTGGCTGAAGAGGCGCTCGCGTCCGGCGCCGCCGGATTTCTGCCGAAGAGCCTCCCGGCGAAATCGCTGATCCATGCCGTGCGGTTCATGGCGGCGGGCGAACAATATGCGCCGGTCCAGTTTATGACCGAGAAGGAAGAGAAGACCGCCCATCCGCTGGAGGAGAAGCTTACCAAACGCGAGATGGAAGTGCTGAGGGGCCTCGTCGAAGGGCATTCCAACAAGGAGATCGCCCGCACGCTCGACCTGCAGGAAGTGACCGTCAAGCTTCACGTCAAGACGCTGTGTCGCAAGCTTGAGGCGCGCAACCGCACCATGGCGGCGATGATCGCGAAGAATGAAGGGTTGTTCTAGACACTATCCGAAAGGCTAGGGGCGATCGCGAAAGGGCGTGCCGCTAGTGCCATCGTGTTACCCTGAAGAATAAGGCGGTCTTTATAAGAAACGCGAACTCGAACCGGGGGACCGTTTGATGAAGACCAGCGAATTCGAAACCATTGCAGAAAAGCCGCGCAGCCTGTCGCGCCTGTTGACGCCCGTTTTCTGGCTCGCCCGGGGCGCGAAGGCGGTCTTCCGCGCGGTTTTCCGCATCCCGCGTTTTCTTCACTTGAGCCGTGGCGGCCGGGTCAGCCTCTGGCGCGTGGCCTCCGGCGGCAAACCGGGCGATGCCGGCCGTCTGCCGCGCTATATCCTGCTGGGCGGCATCATGCTCGGCGCCATCTGGGCGCCGGTGATCTCTTACGTCCGCTACGCACCGCTGACCTTTTCGTCGGATATGGCGCTGATCCTGCCGGGCGCCGGCGCTTCCACCTCGATCAACCTTTCCGATATCGGTCAGGCGTCATCCTCGGCCAACTCGGCCTATTCCAGCTCGACGCTGAGCCCGACGGTGACCTATCAGAGCCTGCTATCCTCGCCGCAGGTGCTCGAACGCGCCGCCGAGACGCTTGGTCAGGAAGCCTCCGCCTTCGGCAAGCCGCGCATCAAGCTTCTCGATCAGACCAGCTTCATCCAGATTGCGCTCAAGGGCGCATCGCCGGAAGAGGCGCGCGATCGCAACAAGGCGCTGCTCGACGCCTTCCTGTTCGAGCTCGACAAGCTGCGCAATGACGAAATCGTCCGCCGCGAGAGCTCGGTCGTCAACGCGATCGATGCCTATCAGGCAAAGGTTGAGGACGCCCGCACGGCGATTGCCGACCTGCAGCGCGACAGCGGCTTGAAGTCCAACGAACAATATGACGCGATCGTCGCCGACAACGAGGACCTGCAGCTCGAGATCGCGGCCAGCCGGGCGAGACTGGACGAGCTCCATGAGCGGATCGCGACCCTTGGCCGGACGCTCGAGACCACGCCGGAGATCGCCGCCATCATCCTCAAGCTGCGCGCCGATCCGCAATATGTGACCCTGGCCGACACTCTGGCGCGCGACAGTGCAGATCTCGCCAAGCTCGCGGTCAATTTCGGCCCGAAACATCCCAAGATCGTCGGCGCCAATAATCGCGTCAGCGGTTTGCGCGACCGGCTTTCCAGCCGCGGCGTTGTCCTCGCTGGGTTCGACACGCTGGAACTGGCCGGCGAGGTGGATGCATTGGCCGATGGCCAGCGGGCAGGGCTGTTGTCCAGCCTGGTGTCGCTTGCCGCCGAAGCGCGCGGACTTGCCGCCGAAATCGCGACCAAACAGGCATCGCTCGCGCAGGGTGAAGCCCGGGTTCGGAACCTTTCGGATGCCGCCGCACGCCTTGACGCCTTGAAGCGCGAGTACAAGGTGGCCGAAGCCGTGTTTGCTTCCGCGCTTGCCCGCATCAACACCGCGAAATCGGATATTTTCGCATCTTACCCAATGGTTCAGGTCGTTTCGAGCCCGTCCATCGACTACGCGCCGACCTCGCCCAACATCAAGATCGCCATTGCCGGCGGCGTTGCCGGCAGCGCCTTCGCGCTTTTCAGCCTGCTTCTCGCCTGGATCCGTCAGCCGATCCTCGGCCGTGCCGTCCGCCTCTTTACCGAAGGCAAGTGAGATGACCCTGTCGTTTCGGCCACAAAACATCCCGGAGGCCATCGTCTACAAGACGCTGGTCTTCACCTGGCTGTTCTATGCCTTCGGCGCGCTTTACGTCGTCGGCCCGGTTCTCGGCTGGTCGCTGTTCGCGCTCGCCGTGATCGCGCTTTATTTCGGCCCTGCGCTGCGGCCTTCGCTGAGGCCGGCGGGACCGGTGCCGCTCATCGTCTGGCTGTGGATTGCCGGCATGCTGGTCATGCTGGTGGCGCTCTGGGGCGGGCATCTTCAGTGGGGGCTCGGCCTGAAACAGACCATCAAGTCCAGCATCGGCTGGGCCAAGGGCTGGGCGCTGCTGGCGCTGTTTCCGCTCGCCGGCGCGGTGCTGCAGGTGCGGCGCGAGGTCATCGTCCGCGGCCAGTGCGTGATCGGGCTGTGGACGCTGATCCTGCTGCCGATGATGTTCGCCGCCCCCTATATCGGCCTGCCGGAGCGTATTTTCGTCTCCCCGCTGAAGGCCGTGGGCGGGCCGGGACCTGAATATTTCTCGGTCTATTTCTACACGCTCGATCCCTCCAGCTGGACGCCACGCTGGCAGTTCTATGCGCCCTGGTCGCCCTTTGCCGGGCTTCTCGGTATTGTCATGGTCGCGTTCGCGCTCGAAGAAAAACAGCCCTTCTGGAAGACTTGCGGCATCGTCGCCGGCCTTGCCATGATCGTGCTGACCAAATCGCGCATGAGCCTCGTCGGCGTTGTCGTCTGCACGGTCGGACCGCGCATGCTGCCGTTGATCGCCAAGGTCTATGCCTGGCGCATGGCCGCCGCCTTCGCGACGCTGATGGCGATTTTCGGCGGCGCCGTGTTCACCATGATCCAGGGCGGCATCTACGCCTTCAAGAATGCCCGCGCCGACAGCACGCGCGTGCGCGAAGCGCTGCAGCGCATCGCCTATGAGCGCTGGTCGGAGGCCTACTGGTTCGGCCACGGCACCGTGCAGCCGGGCCCGCATCTTGTGGAATACATGCCCATCGGCTCGCACCATACCTGGTATGGCCTGTTGTTCGTCAAAGGCCTGACCGGCTTTCTGGCCATGCTGGTGCCGCTTCTGGCCCAGACCGCGATCGTGTTGGTTGATTGCGTGCGCCATCCGCGCGGCCGCCTGCCGCTTTCGATCGTCTTCGTCATGATCGTGCTGAGCTTCGGCGAAAACATCGAGATCGAGGCCTATCTCCTCTGGCCGGCATTGATGATGCTCGGCATCCATGCGCGGGAAATGCGGGAGAACGCCAACCGATAAGCAGAGTTAAGCCATGAAGATGTGAAGGGCACCTGCCTCTGGAGCCTGATCGGGGAGGGCGAACTTACGCGCCGGTTCAGGGACCGGCCGGTCGAAGTTGCGTTTGAAACAAGGCCATTGAAGGAATTTCGGACGGAGCAATTTGCACCGCGATAACCTTCGTCAGTCTTGTTGCCGCGCTTCGGCTCGGCCTGGTCCCGTTCCTCGCCATGATCGAGCGCAATCCGCAGGAATGCCGGGATGCATTGGCCTGCATGGCCTTGCTTCCTCATGCGCTTCTTTCCCTGTCGCCGGGTGCCTGCTTGAGTTTTACTGTCCGGCGCAGGTCAGCGTGGCGCGAGCATCGTGATCAGATCGTTGACGATATGAGCCATTTCCGTGCTGGCGGAAAACTTGAACTGGTTGATGGCGATGAAAACCCCGACGCCGCGCGACGGCGCAAAGGCGAGATAGCTGAAGACGCCGTTGGTGCCCCCGGCCTTCTGGATGATCAGCGGCCGTTCTCCTTCGGGCATCATGATGACCCATCCAAGCCCCATGGCGTTCATGTGGCCGGACTCATCCATGCCGTAGACCGGTTCGAGCCCGTCGCGGATCAGCCAGGCTGCGTGGCTGAGGGCGCGGACCTCCGCATCGTCCTCGCCAAACTGATCAAGGTTCCACCGCAGATACTGCAACATGTCATTGGCCGTGGTATAAAGACCGGACGCGCCGTACCTGTTTGCGATCGGGTCGCCCGGATCAATTTCATTGCCGTTCCAGTCATAGCCGACCATGGCATTTTCGCCCTCGGGGCGGGGATAGCCGGTGGACATGAGGCCGATGCGATCGAGGACTTCTGACTTCAGTAGGTCCGAATAGGGCTCTGCGGCAATGTTGGCGAGCGACATTGCCAGGACATCGAAGCCGACATTCGAGTATAGAACGCCGCTGCCCGGGGCAAAGAGCAGCGGACTATCCGCAAGATTGGCTGCGAAGGATGCATCGCTGTATTTCTCAGCGCCGTCGACAGTCGCGAGCTCGCGCGGCAGGCCGCTCGAATGCGTGGCGAGATCGATCAGCCGGATTTGCCGGCCGTCTTTTTCGGGCAAGGCGTCGACGACGCCGGCATGCGGCCCGACGGGCTCCGTCAGGGAAACTGTGCCTTTTGCGGCGAGGGAGGCAAGCGAAAGGCCGGTGAATGTCTTCGTCAAGGACCCAACCCCGATCACCGTGTCGGCGTCCGGCTCCCGGCCGCTGCCCTTGGCGACCTCTCCAAAGCCGAACACCGCGCTTGAGTCGCCGCGTACGGCGGCGATGACGAGCCCGGGAACACCGGTGTCGAGATGGAAAATCTGGCCTGTGAATTCGACCGCGTCATCCAGCAGAGGGTCATTGGCAAAGGCTGGCGTTGCGGCCAGAATGGCGATTGCTGCAAGAGCGTATTTCATCGGAAACCCCGTCTTCGATTTGGATATTGGTGAATTTCGGGTTGCCCTTCAATGCTACCCTCCAGCCCCCCTGTCTTTTCCCGCGAATAGTAGACCATCAATTTCAGCAAGGATATACATCGCGATACGCGCATGCTCCGCCCGATACACCTCGACGACATGCCTGCGTGTCCAGATCCGCCTGCGAAGCGAGACAGGCTATCTTCAGTGCCCGCAATCGAAAAAGATTGGCTGGTTTGTCGGCGGCGCGGAGGTCGGACTTGCGTTCGCTGTGGTCTGCTTCGTCACCATGCCCTATGTGGGCCTGCGCCGAACGGGCAGCGGTTTTCTCTTCCGGGCGGAGGCGGCAATTCTGTCGTGAAGAACTCTGGCAGGTCTCGATGAAGGCCCTTAGCGGGGCCGAAGCGTGACGGCTCGGATAATACAGGCGCGGCCCGTCCTGTTTTGTCCAGTGGTCCTGGAGAACCGGAACAAGCGTTCCGTCGGCGAAATCGGTTTCAAGCCAGCTACGGAACGCGCCGATAATGCCCAATCCGTTTCGGGCAATGGCGAGACCGGTATTCAAGGCGTTCACACTCAATGTAAGCCGCGTGATGGCCTCTATTTCGACAGTCTGGTCGCCGTCCTTCAACACCCAGGGCAGAAGCCGCCCGCTCAGCAAGCGATAGCGGATGGCGTCGTGGCGCAGGAGGTCGGCGGGCCTTCGCGGATGTTCGCGTTCGGCGAGATAACCGGGCGACGCGGCGAGCGCGACCTGCTGGACGCGGGGCCCGACCCGAGTTGAGATCATGTCCTTCTCCAGATGGGCGCCATAGAGGATGCCTGCGTCGCAGCCTGCCGCGATGATATCGACAAGGTCGTTTTCCACGACGCGCTCGACCTCCACTGCCGGATGACGGCGCTGAAAATCGCCGAGCAGCGGCGGCAGGACATCAGGCATCACAGCACCCGGTACATTGAGTTTCAATCGTCCCCGCACGAGGTTTTTGGAATTTGCCGTTTCCATCACGGCCGCATTCACCTCAGACAGGAGGGGCGCAACGCGCTCGGCCAGCGCCTGTCCCTGCTCCGTCGCCCTGACGCTGCGGGTCGTGCGCAGAAGAAGCGGCACGCCAAGCTGCTGTTCGAGCCGCGCAATCGTCGTGCTGACCTTTGACGGAGCAACACCGAGGCGACCGGCCGCGGCGCGGAACCCGCCTTCGGTGAGGACCGTCAGAAAGACCTGCGGGTCGTCAGGGGAAACATTGTTCTTCATGGAGAACAGTCTATTCCAAAAATATTGGATTATCAAAGTTAATGAGAACAGCCAGTTTGTCTCCCGAAGATGAAGCGGCGGTTGCGCCCGCCCACAAATCAAGTTCAGGAGAAACCTTATGCTGATCATCACCGGCGCCTCGGGCCAACTCGGCCGCAAGGTTGTGAATAGTCTTCTTCATCACGTGCCCGCTGAAAGGATAGGCATCAGCGTCCGCGATCCCGAAACGGTCTCGGATCTGAAGGCGGCCGGCGTTCGTGTGCGCCAGGGCGATTACGATGACGCCGACAGCCTGCGGTTTGCCTGGCAGGGCGTCGAACGTCTGCTGCTCGTCTCCTCGAATGCGGCCGCAACGGGCGGCGATCCGCTGAAGCAGCACGCGACGGCGATTGCTGTCGCGCGCGAACTGGGCGTTGAACGTGTCTTCTACACAAGCCAGGTGGCGAGCTCCCCGACCTCTCAGTTTCCTCCCGGCAGGACCCATGCCGCCACCGAGAAGATGCTGGCGGACTCGAAACTCCGCTGGACCGCGCTTCGCCACGGCTTCTACGCTGCAAGCGCCCTTGCGATGAATGCGCGCGCCTTTGAAACGGGCGAATTGAGCGCGCCGGAGGATGGGAAGGTCGCCTGGACGACCCATGACGACCTGGCCGCCGTTGACGCCGCCCTCATGGCGGGAGACGCCGTTATCGACGGGCCAACCCCGCCTCTGACCGGCAGTCAGGCCCTGGATCTCGCGGAATTGGCCACGCTTGCGGGCGAAATTTTGGAGCGTCCCGTCGGGCGTACCCTCACGAGCGAGCATGAAATGGAAACGAGACTGCGGAATGCCGGCCTTCCGCCAGGCGCCATCGCCGTAGCCATGGGCTATTATCGTGCTGCACGCGCGGGAGAATTCGCCGCGGTTGATGGCACCCTGGCCGAAATTCTTGGCCGACCACCGGTGACGATGGACACGTTCCTGAAAGCCAATCTTCGTTGATCATTTGTCAGACAAGGCGAGCCCGATACCTGGATGCGTGTCCCCGCGATGCAGATCCGCTCGGTTACGTTCATATGTCCCTTCTTCGCTGCTGAAACGAACGGCAAAGCTCGGCGCTTTTCTCGTTTCGACGCGTTGCGAAAAGTACCATCCCGCCAAAGGGTAACGCGAAACTTTTGCTCTGCCCCCTGAGAACTGGACCGTTTGCTGTTGGAGTTTTCCGCGGTATTTTTCCGGCTGGGAGAAGGAGTGGAAGCGATGAAGGCATCGAAGTTTTCAGACGCCCAGAAGGCGTTTATTCTGAAGCAGGGGGATGACGGTGTGCCTGTGGCGGAGGTTTGCCGCAAGTCCGGGATCAGTCAGGCGACCTATTTCAACTGGAAGAAAAAATACGCGGGTCTGCTGCCTGACGAGATGCGCCGGCTGAAGGCTTTGGAAGATGAGAATGCGAAACTGAAGCGGATCGTGGCGGACCTGACGCTGGACCGCGAGATGCTTCGAGGCATGTCATCCGCCGAAAGCTTTAAGGCCTGCCCGAACGCGCAAGCTTGTGGATGGGATGCTGGTGGATTGGGGGGTGTCGATCAGGCGGGCCTGCAAGGTTCTGACGTTCGACACCTCGACCTACCATTACAAGTCCCGTCGCATCGGTCAGGCCGCTCTTGAAAGACGGATCAAGGAGATATGCGAGACACGCGTCCGGTTTGGCTATCGGCGTGTTCACGTGCTCCTTCGACGTGAAGGCTGGATGGTCAATATCAAGAAGACCCGCAGGATTTACAAGGCGTTAGGGCTTCAGCTCAGGAACAAGCACCCGAAGCGCCGGGTGAAGGCAAAGCTGCGCGAGGATCGCCAGGAGGCCATAGGGCCGAACGATATATGGGCGATGGACTTTGTTCATGATCAGTTCGCGGCGGGCAAGAAGCTGCGAATCCTGACCATCGTGGATATCCATTCCCGCTTCAGCCCGGCAACCGACCCGCGCTTTACCTATCGCGGTGAGGATGTGGTGCAAACTCTAGAGCGAATCTGCCAGAAAGGCGGCTATCCGAAAACGATACGGGTCGACAATGGTAGCGAATTCATCTCCCGCGACCTCGATTTGTGGGCCTACGTGAACAAGGTCACGCTGGACTTCTCGCGGCCTGGCAAGCCGACCGATAATGGCTTTATCGAAGCCTTTAACAGCAAGCTGCGTTCGGAATGCCTGAATGCGAACTGGTTCATGACCCTTGCGGATGCGCGCGAAAAGCTGGAGGATTGGCGTAGACACTACAATGAGGATCGTCCTCATTCGGCGATCGGATACAACGTCCCGATCGCGTTGCATAATCCCCGTGGCGCCGCCAGCCCGCCATCGTGATCAAAGCCGGAAAATCCAACATCCGGCGGTCCAATAAATGAGCGCACTGCAACTGAGACCGGCTTCAACCCAACAAGGATCCGAGCTTGGTGCTCATCTCTACAACAATGACGCTTGCTCCCTTGTAATCAAGGGCCTGTCGGAACGCAGCCTCAAGTTCGCCTGTGTTCGAGACAGCAGTTGTCTTCGGACCATAGCCGCGCGCCAAGGAGGCGATGTCAATGCCGGGCAGATCGAGCCCCGGTACGTTGGGGGTGTGTTCAAGATCTGCGAATTCTTTCAGGATTCCATATTCATGGTTTTGAAGCACTACATAGATCAGATGCGTATTCTGCTGCGCGCTGGTGTAAAGCCCCTGAATCGAATACTGGAAGGAACCATCGCCCATTAGGCACACAACGGGCCGGTTCCGTCCGCTCTCCCGTTCGCCAAGTGCGAGTCCGACAGCGGCCGGAAGCCCCCAGCCCAATCCTCCCGAAGCAAAGGTGTAGAAGCAGTCCGGCTTGTCGATACGCAACCGGTTCTGCATTTCCGCCACCATGGAAGGGCACTCTTCGACCAGGACATAATCCTGCGGCATCAGAGATGCGAGGGTCGACATCACCGCGGGCGGCGTGAGGGGTAGTTCTTCGAGACTGGCAGGTTCGGGAGCAGCGCGAAGCGGCGCGGAACTCTTCAAGGGTCTTTTGTCGATCTGCGGTAGCACCGCGTCAAGGAAAAGCTTGGCATCGCATAGCAAGCTGTCTCCGACAGCAGCCTTGCCAGCCATGTCTGGATCGTCGGTGACCTGGAGCAGCCTGGCTTCTGCCGGCAGGTAGTCGCCCGAGACATAAGGATAATAGCGGAATACCGGAGCTCCGACCACGATCACCAGATCGTGGCCTTCGAGTTTCGACGACAACGGCCCGATTGCCGCAGGCAGTACCCCAGCATATTGCTTGTGGGTTTCCGGAAATGGGGTGCGCTCGCAGAACGGAGTTGTCCAGACGGGCGCCCCCAATTTCTCGGCGAACAAAACTCCAGCCTCCCACGCTTGGCTTCGCGCCAGATCGGCGCCATATAAGACGACCGGATTCCGGCTGTCATTGATCGTATTGGCAAATTTGGAAACCCGTTCCGGGTCGCCGGCCTGGCGCGTCGCTACACTTCGAACGACGGCCGGGAACGTCGCCTCCTTGTTCCAGTCATCAAGGGGAAGCGAAAGGAACACAGGGCCCATTGGAGGCTGCATCGCTACGGCCAGAGCCCGCATGAAGGCCGCTGGCACATCCTCCGCGCGACTCGGTTCATAGGACCATTTGACCCAGGGGCGCGGCATCTGGGCGGCGTCTATATTGGTCAGCAGAGGCTCCAAAAGAAGCATGTCCCGCGTCTGCTGCCCGGCGGTGATAATGAGAGGCGTCTTGTTCTGGTAGGCGGTCAGCACCGCACCCATTGCATTGCCAAGGCCCGCGCCGGTGTGGATGTTTGCCACGACCGGCTTTCGCAGGCTCTGTGACAGCCCGTCAGCGATCGCGACGACATTGGTCTCCTGGAGTGCGAGCACATATTCGAAATCATCGGGAAAATCTGCAAGAAAAGGCTCCTCGGTCGAGCCCGGATTCCCGACAATCGTTGTCAGACCGAGCTGCCGCAGAAGTTCATATGTCTCATCCTTGATCGTCGGCATTGTCTGACCTCCCATTGTTGCTTCAGCGAAAATTCGGTTTATCCGTTAGTCCAGATAAAACATTCCATTGTTACGATTGAAAGCATAGTGCTGAAGAAAGGCGTCGACGTCTTTTTTTCGCCGCTCCTGCATGCGGTCTCACCAAGACTGATTCTCCATCCGCCGAGATGAGCAATCCGATTGCTCGCCTTCCGTCCTGTCCGGAGCGATGCTGCGAACTGATATGGAGAGTAGTTGTCATGGAATAACAGAACGTTATTAGACAGCCTATCATGGTTATGCAGGCCAGCGCCGAAGAGATCAGGGCGATCACCGGTCTGGCAACCGCCGATATCGACGTCCACGGCGTCAATGCCGCTATGGGCGGGCTCATCCACCTCGAAACAATGATCGAGCAGGCGGCGCAGGTCCTGATCGGCGCCAAAGCCATTCACCGGGTGCCATAGGCATCATCAACGAAAACCCGAAAAGCAGAGGTCGGTGAAGCGAACACTTCACCGGCCTTTTTCTGTGCCCGGATCCCGGGCGGTCTGCAGCCCGCCAAGGCTGCAAGCGACGGGTCAGTCGCCAAACTTGGTCCCGTCCGGTAAGCACTAAGAATCCTCACCGCACCCGGTTGCCTGCGCAGGCGACGCGGTGTGTGGCAGATTCGGATATATCCCACAATGCAAGGAATGATTTCCGTGCGGCCCGTGTCGCCGCCGGCCGCCTATCTTGGCGGCAAGAAACGTCTCGCCAAGCGCGTGTCCTCCATCATCGAACAGACCCCGCACGATCTCTATGCCGAGCCCTTTGTCGGTATGGGCGGCGTGTTCTTCCGCCGTTCGCTCGCAGCGCGCTGCGAGGTCATCAACGACTATTCCGGCGACGTGATCACGCTGTTCCGGATCCTGCAGCGGCACTATCCGCAGTTCATGGAAGTGATGAAATTCCAGCTTACCTCCAGGCGGGAGTTCGAGCGGCTCGCCGCGACGGATCCGGCAACGCTCACCGACCTCGAGCGTTCCGCCCGCTTTCTCTATCTCCAGCGCCTCGCCTTCGGCGGCAAGATCATGGGCCGCAGTTTCGGCGTCGAACGCCACGGCCCGGCCCGCTTCGATCTGACGCGGCTGGGTCCGATCCTTGAAGAGGTGCACGAACGTCTTACAGGCGTCGTCATCGAAAACCTCGACTGGCGCGCCTTCATCGACCGCTATGACAGGGAAGGGGCCTTGTTCTATCTCGGCCCGCCTTATTGCGGCTGCGAGACGGATTACAGCAAGGATAGCTTCAGGCGCGCCGACTTTGCCGAAATGGCGGAACGGCTCTCGAGCATCAAGGGCCGGTTCATCCTGTCGCTGAATGACCGGCCTGAGGTGCGCGAGATCTTCTCGGGCGTTGAGTTTGCCGATGTGAAGCTCGACTACACGATCGGCAGTGGTGGGCAGAAGGCTGTGGGCGAGGTGATCATACTCGATGGCAAGGACATTCGCCTAGACCGAAACCTTCCCCTGTTCTAAATCCTCACCCGTGATCAGGCCGCCAGTCTATCGATGGCTCAAAACTCAGGCCGCATGTCGCGCGGCCCATCTGGGGCGGGTCTATGGAGCCCCAACGAATGCGGCCTTATCAAGGAAGACCCCACCTCAGAAAGCTTCGCCGAGGGAGCATATGATTGCTGCCTCGGCGAGACACGGTCGTTGGTGCGGGAAAGCCTTTCACCGCGAGAAGCTGGGCGCTGTACGGCAGAGACGTTTCCCGCTCATGGCGGTCTGATCAGAAGACCGGGACGACCGCGCCGCCATAAGTATTTTCGATGAAGCCGCGAATCTCATCGGATTGATAGATCTCTACGAACTTCTTGACCCAGTCGGCGTCTGCATCCTCCGTGCGTGCGACGATCACATTGGCATAGGGGCTGTCGGGGCTTTCGATGGCGATCGAGTCCTCGATCGGGTTGAAGCCGGCATCGAGCGCATAATTGGTGTTGATCGCGGCGACCGAAACATCGTTGAGAACACGCGGCAGCTGTGCCGCATCCAGCTCAAGGATCTCGATGTTCTTGGGGTTTTCAACGATATCCAGCGGCGTAGCCTTCAGCCCGGCGCCATCGGCAAGCTTGATGACGCCCTTGGCCTGCAGCAGGAGCAGCGCACGGCCGCCATTGGTCGGATCGTTCGGGATCGCCACACGGCTGTTTTCCGGAATGTCATCGACACTCTCGACCTTGTTGGAATAAATGCCCATCGGCGTGATGATCGTCTTGCCGACGGCCTTCAGGTCGTAGCCGCGATCGGCGACCTGGTTGTCGAGATACGGCACGTGCTGGAAGCTGTTGAGATCGAGGTCACCGTCATTCAGCGCCTGGTTGGGCACGACGTAATCGCTGAAGGTGGCGATCTCCACATCAAGGCCCTGTTCCTTGGCGAGCTTCTGAACCTCTTCGAGAATTTCCTCATGCGCACCGGGCGTGACGCCGACGGTGATCGTGTCCTTGGCAAGGGCTGTCCCAGCGGCAAGGCTGGATGCAATGGCAAGTACGGCAAATGGGGTTGCGAGTTTCATTTCTATTGTCCTTGACGCCGGCGCGCCGGTTTCTCCGGTGCGCTGTGTTTCCTGGTAATTTTATCGATCTATCGAGCAGCCGAACGGTTCTAAAGAAATCCGGTTTCCAAAGTTGGGCCGTTGGCGCAATTTCTTGCCAACGCATAGGTCCCGGAGCTCACATCGCGCGCCACTCCGACGGAGGCTCTACTGGTTCCGGTTCTTCTTGTCGAAGCTGCGCGCCAGACGGTCGCCGGCACTCTGAATGGCCTGCACCAGCACGATCAGCACGACGACGACGGCGAGCATGACGCCGGGCATGAAGCGCTGATAGCCATAGCGGATGCCGAGATCGCCAAGACCACCGCCGCCGACGGCGCCGACCATGGCGGAATAGCCGATCAGGCTGACGATGGTGAGCGTAAAGGCGAGCGTGATGGCGGGCTTCGATTCCGCCAGCAGCACCTTGATGACGATCTGCATCGGCGTCGCGCCCATGGCGCGCGCGGCCTCGATCAACCCCTTGTCTACTTCCCGGATCGCACTCTCGACCAGACGCGCGAAGAAGGGGATGGTGGCCACCGTCAACGGCACGATTGCCGCCTGCGTACCGATCGACGTGCCCGCGACGAGCCGTGTGAACGGAATGATCGCGACCACGAGGATGATGAAGGGCGTGGACCGTGTCGCGTTGACGATCAGGCCGACGATGCGGTTGAGGATCGGCGCTTGCAGCAGTTCGCCCTTGCCGCTGGTCGCCAGGAAAATGCCGATCGGTAGGCCGAGCGAAGTTCCGATCAGGCCGGAAACGATGACCATCTGCAGCGTTTGCAGCGTACCTTTGGTCAGAAGAGAGATAAGCATATCAGGCGACATAGCCGACGACCTCCGCGTTCAGACCGGTTTGGGCATAGAATTGATCCGCCTTCCGCATCACTGCCGGATCTGCCGAATAGGCGACATAGAGCGTGCCGTAGGGTTCGCCGGCGATCTCGTCCACCGTGCCCGCGATGATATTGACCGGGCTTCCGAGCACCGTCATCAGGCGCGAGACCAATGGCTGGTCGGCAGTCTCGCCAAAGAAGCGCAGGCGGAGAAGCGCAGTACAGCCGGGCTTGGGGTCGGCAATTACCTGGCGGCCGATCCAGTCCGGCAGGCTGCCGCCCGGCAGTGCCGCCAGCATAGAGCGGGTGGTCTCGTGCTCAGGCGCGGTGAAGACATCGAATGTGCGGCCGCTCTCGACGATCTGGCCCTTGTCCATCACCGCAACGCGCGAAGTGACGGCCTTGACCACTTCCATTTCATGAGTGATCAGCAGCACGGTCAGGCCGAGATCGCGGTTGATCGTCTTCAGAAGGCCGAGTATCTGCTGGGTCGTTTCCGGGTCCAGTGCCGATGTTGCCTCGTCCGACAAAAGCAGTTTCGGCTCGGAGGCCAGCGCGCGGGCGATGCCGACCCGCTGCTTCTGTCCGCCGGAAAGCTGGGCCGGATAATGGCGCGTGCGTTCCGAAAGCCCGACGAGGTCGATCAGCGGTTCGATCCGCTTTTTGATATCCTGCTTTCCCATGCCCGCGATCTCGAGCGGCATGGCGACATTGTCATAGACAGTGCGTGAGGACAGCAGGTTGAAGTGCTGGAAAATCATGCCGATCGAGCGCCGGACGGAGCGAAGCGCCACCTCGTCAAGCGCCGCGACATCCGTGCCATCGACAATGACACGGCCTTCGCTTGGACGTTCAAGACCGTTGACCAGGCGTACAAGCGTGGACTTGCCGGCGCCAGAGCGGCCGATTATGCCGGTGATCACGCCACGCGGAACGGTGTAGGTGACATTGTCGAGCGCCTTGAAGGCGCTCTTGCCGGTTTCCCGGCTGCTGAAGGTCTTGGTCACATTTTCAAAGCTGACCATCGGCGAGCCGGGTTCAGCAACCGGTCGCTCGGTCGGACCGGAGACATGTTCTGCCATCGGATTCTCTTCTGCTGTGCTGGAGACCGGCGATAAAACCTGCAGGAAACCGCTTGGAAAAGGCTGGCAGTCCGTTAGCACTCCGAACCGGATGTTTTCAAATCCAAAATTCCAAATGGCCGACAAAGCGAGGGGGCAAGAGGCGATTTCCCATCCTTCAAGTTCCCGTGTTCATGACAGAGCAGAAACGGATCGCCTGCATAAGGTCGCTTTCGCGGCAAATCCCCTCTGTCCGGACGCGCGAAAAAGGGTAGGGGATTTCTGGCTAATCTGGTTTACACGACCTACAAAAAGTCCAATGTTTCTGCGAAGAGTGGTTTACAGCTAGATTGCCCAGAGCTCCTGTGCTCAAAGGGATTCGTCGTGGCGTTCTAAGCCGACGTTCATCTGTTCAGGATTGAGTTCCGATGTGGAATTTGCCTCCGCTGTCTATCGCTTGGCCCTCTGTATTGGGCGCTGATAGAGGGCTTGCAGCGGGACCGGAGATTGGCAGCCATTCCCAGTTCTCGTATTTGTCTCCCCGCTGCCGGATATGGGAATAGCGTTTGAGGGAGACCCATGAGCGGTGGCCGGAGACGGCGGCGGCATGCGGAATGTTGTAGCCGATCTCGAAGAGCCGGCTTATGCCCTCGTGCCTGAGGTCGTGGAAGTGCAGGTCTTCGATGCCGATCAGCCGGCAGGCTCTGGTGAAGTTGGCGCTGATGGATTCCGGCGCGTAAGGAAAAATCCGTTCGTCTTTCTGTGGCGCCCGCCGGATGACGGCCATGGCGGGCGCCGGCAGGTCGCACCAGTTGTCGTTTCCTATCTTTTGTCCTGGATTTTTCATGTCGCGCACGAGCACGCGGCTGTTTTGCGCGTCGAGATCAGCCCAGGTGATGCGGCAGATCTCGTCTTGTCTGCGCGTGGAGAAGAGCGCGAACAGAACGATCTCGTCCATGGGCATGGATTGCGGTGTCTGAATGCTGCGTTGTCGGAACAATGCCAGGAGAAGCTCGAGCTCCTCAAGTGTCGGCCGGCGATCGCGCTGCCTACTTTTCGAGGTCATGCCCAACCGTTTGGCAACGATCACGCCATCCTGCATTGCCTCCCTGTCAAGCGGATAGCCCCACGCAGGGCGCGCAACCGCAAAGACAGATGAGACAGGTAGTTTGCGACAGTTTGCGGTTTCTTGCCGATCGAAAGCTCGCGCGCCAGGGCGATGATGTGCGCGCTAGTGATTTCCTCGCAGGGAAGGTCGGCGATGTCGTAACCTTTCAGCGCGCGAAGGACCTGAGCCTTGGTTCGGCCCATTGGGGCGGCGTTTTCCTGATATAGTGGTCAATAACGTCGGCCAGTGTTACGTTTCCATGCTTGGCGCGCTCAAGTCCGCCCGGTTCGAAGAGGTCGCCCTCGCGCTTGTTCATCCACGCGACGGCGAGCTTCTTGCGGTCAAACGTCTGGCTCTCGCTGTGGACTGTTTTGCCTTTGCGGGTTATGCGGATTTGCGCCGTATAGACGATGAGGCCGGATTTTTTCTTTTTTCGTGCTGTTATCGTGCCCTTATTGCTAACGCTTTTCTCGTGTTGCTTAAAATTCGCATTAGCATTCAAAAAAACGGTCTGAAAAGGCAGGAAATAGGATAGAAATCCTAGACTGAAATGAGCCGAAAATTGAAAAATACAAGTGAAATCAATAATCAATCGGGAAGGCGCTTTGCCGTCGCACCTATGATCGATTGGACCGATCGGCATTGCCGGTTTTTTCATCGGCAGCTGATGGCCGAGGGGCAGGTCTACAGCGAGATGATTGTTGCCGACGCGATCCTGCGCGGCGACCGGGAGCGGCTCCTGGGGTTTGATGCCGCCGAGCATCCGGTGGTGCTGCAGCTTGGCGGCTCCGATCCGCAGAAGCTTGCGGAAGCGGCGAGGATCGGCGCCGATTTCGGCTATGACGAGATCGGGCTGAATGTCGGATGCCCCTCCGATCGCGTTCAGTCCGGCACGTTCGGCGCATGCCTGATGCAGACGCCGAAGATTGTGGAGAAGGCCGTGACGGCGATGAGAGCGGCGGTCGATGTGCCGGTCTCGGTCAAGTGCCGGATCGGCGTTGACGACCAGGCGCCGGAAACGGTGTTGCCCGATTTTGTGGCCCGCATGGCTGGCGCTGGGGCGGACGCCGTTTGGATCCATGCCCGCAAGGCCTGGCTGAAGGGGCTGAGTCCCAAGGAGAACCGGACGGTCCCGCCGCTCGACTATCCGCTGGTCTATCGCATGAAGGCGGAAAATCCGGACCTCTTCATCGGCATCAATGGCGGCATCGCCACGCTTGATCAAGCGGAGGCGCATCTCGCCCATGTTGACGGCGTGATGCTGGGGCGCGCCGCCTACCAGACGCCGCGCCTGCTGGCGGAAGTCGACCACCGTCTCTTCGGCAAGGCTGAAAAGCCGTTCGATCCGGACGCGCTCTGCCGCGCGATGATGGATTATGCGGAGCGCCAGATGGGCAAGGGCGTTCGTCTGTCGCAGATGACCCGCCACATGATCGGGCTCTTCAGCGGCCATGCGGGCGCGCGGCGCTACCGCCAGATCCTGTCCACAGAGACGGTCAGGCCCGGCGCGGGGCCGCAGCTTATCGCGGAGGCCTTTGCGGCCGTGGTTCTCGATGCCGAAACGGCCTGACGTTCCGGCATCGCAGCCTTGAGAGGCGCCGTCAGCCCCTAAGGGCGTCGCGGATCGCGGCAATTGCGGCGTCTGCCTTGTCTCCGTCCGGGCCGCCGGCCTGCGCCATGTCGGGCCTGCCGCCGCCGCCCTTGCCGCCGAGCGCCGCCGAGGCCACGCGCACGAGGTCGACTGCCGAGACGCTGTCGGTGAGGTCCGCGGTGACGGAAACCACGACGCTGGCCTTGTTGTCTTCCGCCACGCTGATGAAGACGACGACGGTGCGGCCCTTGTCCTTCTTGGCGCTGTCGGCAAGGCCCTTGAGTTCCTTGGCGGCGACGCCCGAAAGCACCTTGGCGGCAAGCGAAATGTCGCCGATCTGTTCCGCGTCCTCAGGACCGCCCGAACCGCCGAGCGCGATCTGCTTGCGCGCTTCGGTCAGTTCGCGTTCCAGCCGGCGCCGCTCTTCGGCAAGGGCCGTGACGCGGTTTGCCACCTCGTCCGGCTGAACCTTGAGGGCGGCGGCAAGCGCCTTCACCTTGTCATCCTGCTGGGTGAGGTAGCGGCGCGCATCCACCCCGGTCAGCGCCTCGATGCGGCGCACGCCGGCGCCGACGGCGCTTTCGCCGACAATGCGAATGAGGCCGATCTCGCCCGTGGCGCGCACATGGGTGCCGCCGCAAAGCTCCAGCGAATAAGTCTTGCCCGCCTTTTCGCCGGATGTGGCCGTGCCCATGGACACGACGCGCACCTCGTCGCCGTATTTCTCGCCGAACAGCGCCATGGCGCCTTCGGCGATGGCGTCGTCAACGCCCATCAGCCGGGTGGAGACCGGCGCGTTCTGCAGCACGATCTCATTGGCCATGTCCTCGACGACCGACAGTTCCTCGGTCGTCATCGGCTTGGGGTGGGAAATGTCGAAGCGCAGCCGCTCGGGCGCGACCAGCGAGCCCTTCTGGGCCACGTGCGATCCGAGCTTCTGGCGCAGGGCCTCATGGATCAGGTGGGTCGCCGAGTGGTTGGCGCGAAGGCGCGCGCGACGCGCATGATCGACCTCAAGGCTCACCGGCTCACCGAGTGAAACCGCGCCCTGCTCGACCTCGCAGTAGTGGATGAAGAGACCGTTGCCCTTCTTCTGGGTATCTGTCACCCGCAGCCTGGCCTCGTCGGTCACGATCGTGCCGGTGTCGCCCATCTGGCCGCCCGACTCGCCGTAAAACGGCGTCTGGTTGACGACGACGGCAACCGTATCGCCGGCCTCGGCCGTCTCGACCGCGGCGCCGTCCCTGACGAGAGCCAGCACCACGCCCTCGGCCTTCTCGGTCTCGTAGCCGAGAAACTCGGTCGCCTCGTGCTTCTCGCCGAGTTCGAACCAGATGGTCTCGGTTGCCGTATCGCCGGAGCCGGCCCAGTGGGCGCGGGCCTCGGCGCGCTGTCTGTGCATGGCATCCTGGAAGCCGGTCAGGTCGACATGAATGTCGCGCGCCCGGAGCGCGTCCTGGGTCAGGTCGAGCGGGAAGCCATAGGTGTCGTAGAGCTTGAAGGCGGTTTCGCCATCGAGGCTGTCGCCCTTGGACAGGTCGCGGGTCGCCTCTTCCAGAAGCGTCAGGCCGCGGTCCAGCGTCTTGCGGAAGCGGGTTTCCTCAAGCTTCAGCGTCTCGGAGATCAGCGCCTCGGCGCGCTGGAGTTCGGGATAGGCGCGGCCCATCTCGCTGACAAGCGTCGGCAGCAGGCGGTAGATGATCGGTTCGCGGGCGCCGAGCAGTTCGGCATGGCGCATGGCGCGGCGCATGATCCTGCGCAGCACATAACCGCGGCCCTCGTTCGACGGAAGCACGCCGTCGGCGATCAGGAAGGCGGAGGCGCGCAGATGGTCGGCGATCACGCGATGGCTGGCCTGGCGTTCGCCCTCGGCCTTCACCCCGGTCAGTTCGACCGAAGCGCCGATCAGCTTCTGAAACAGGTCGATATCGTAATTGTCGTGCTTGCCCTGCAGGACAGCGGCGACGCGCTCAAGGCCCATGCCGGTGTCGATCGAGGGGCGCGGAAGGTCTTCGCGACGTTCCGGCGTGATCTGCTCATACTGCATGAAGACGAGATTCCAGATCTCGATGAAGCGGTCGCCGTCCTCTTCGGGCGAGCCGGGCGGTCCGCCCCAGATATGCTCGCCATGGTCATAGAAGATTTCGGAGCAGGGGCCGCAGGGGCCGGTATCGCCCATCGACCAGAAATTGTCGGAGGTCGGAATGCGGATGATCCGGTCCTCGGGAAGGCCGGCAATCTTGCGCCAGAGCTCGAACGCCTCGTCATCCTCGTGATAGACGGTTGCCAGCAGCTTGTCCTTGGGCAGGCCGAACTCCTTGGTGATCAGCTCCCAGGCCAGCGAAATCGCCTGTTCCTTGAAATAGTCGCCAAAGGAGAAATTGCCCATCATCTCGAAGAAGGTGTGATGGCGCGCGGTGTAGCCGACATTGTCGAGGTCGTTGTGCTTGCCGCCGGCGCGCACGCATTTCTGCGCCGTCGTCGCGGTCGAATAGGGACGGTTCTCAAGCCCGGTGAAGACGTTCTTGAACGGCACCATGCCCGCATTGGTGAACATCAGGGTCGGGTCGTTATGCGGCACAAGCGGACTGGATGCCACGACCTCGTGACCGTTCCGCTTGAAGAAGTCGAGAAATGTCGACCGGATTTCATTCACGCCACTCATTAATGCCACGCCCCTTCATATGTCGGTGTTGTCTGCCGAGACTTTCACGGGCTTTTAGCGACAGGCGTCGTCACTGTCCAGACAAGACAAAACAGCGGCTCCGCAAAGCCGCTGTCAATGCGTATCAAAGGCGTCCGGATCACCCGTCGGAGGAAAGCGCCAATCAATCGTCGTCCGTTCCGGTCGCCTGGTTTTCCTCGTCGGTATCCAGCAGACCCTCGGACAGAAGCCCGGCATTCTGCCTCAACGCCAGTTCGATCTCCTCGGCGATCGCCGCATTCTCCCTGAGGAAGGTCTTGGCGTTCTCGCGGCCCTGGCCAAGACGCTGGCTGTTGTAGGAGAACCACGAGCCGGATTTTTCGACGATGCCGGCCTTCACGCCCAGATCGATCAACTCGCCCATCTTGGAAACGCCTTCGCCATACATGATGTCGAATTCGACCTGCTTGAAGGGCGGGGCCATCTTGTTCTTCACGACCTTGACGCGGGTCTGGTTGCCGACCACCTCGTCGCGATCCTTCACCGAGCCGATGCGGCGGATGTCGAGGCGGACGGAGGCGTAGAATTTCAGTGCGTTGCCGCCCGTCGTCGTTTCCGGCGAACCGAACATGACGCCGATCTTCATGCGGATCTGGTTGATGAAGATGACCATGCAGTTCGAACGCGAGATCGAGGCGGTCAGCTTGCGCAGCGCCTGGCTCATCAGCCGGGCCTGGGAACCGGGCAGGCTGTCGCCCATCTCGCCCTCGATTTCCGCGCGCGGGGTGAGTGCGGCGACCGAATCGACGACGATCACGTCCAGCGCGCCGGAGCGCACCAGCGTGTCGGCAATTTCAAGCGCCTGCTCGCCGGTGTCGGGCTGGGAGATCAAAAGGTCATGCAGGTCGACGCCAAGCTTGCGGGCATAAATCGGGTCGAGCGCATGCTCGGCGTCGATGAAGCCGCAGGTGCCGCCGCCCTTCTGTGCCTCGGCAATGGTCTGCAGCGCCAGCGTGGTCTTGCCGGAACTTTCCGGGCCGTAGATCTCGACGATGCGGCCACGCGGCAGGCCGCCAATGCCAAGGGCGATGTCGAGGCCCAGCGAGCCGGTCGAAACGGTCTCGATCTCGACGACGCTGTCCTGGGCGCCGAGCTTCATGATCGAGCCCTTGCCGAACGAGCGTTCGATCTGGGAAAGTGCTGCTTCCAGCGCTTTGCTCTTGTTCACGGATTTTTCCTCAACGAGTTTGAGTGAATTCTGTGCCATCGACTTTATCCCTTGTTGCGCCCGCCGCCTAGGTGAGGCCCTGATTTACCTATTCGTACTCCATTTGTTCCCTTTTTTCAATCCCCCTAGTACCATTGAAATATAATGGTTTTTCGTTTCGTGTTCTTTTTATGTTTCGGGCGCAAGAGAGATGTGGATCAATGGTTTTCGCCCGGCCTGTCTGCGTCTGCCGCAATCAACGCTGCGGCGGCATCGAGATCGCGACCGTAGGTGACGTGGTCTTCGTCGATGTGGTGAGCGGTGAGGATCGCCTTTACCGGTGGCGCCACACCCGTGAGGATGACGCGGACGTGCCGCGCGCGTGCCCGCCTGACCGTGCTTTCAAGCACGTTGGCGGCGGAAGAGTCGATATAGGAAACGTCCGACAGGTCGAGCACGAAGTTCTTCGAGCGGTCGGCAATCCGGTCCAGTACCGAACCGACCGTGGAAGCCGCGCCGAAGAAAAAAGCGCCGGAAATGCGGTAGACGATGGTGTCCGGATCGGTGTTGACGATGGGGTGCTCGCTCTTCGCGTTGTAGTCGTCATAGGGGCTGACGGCGACATTGCGGCCCATGCGGTCGATGAAGAGCACGGCGCCCAGCGCAAAGCCGGCGACAATCCCCTCGGTCAAGTCGCGGAAGACGACGAGCAGCAGGGTGACGGTGAGGATCACAGCGTCGCCGCGCGAACTCCTGAAAAGCGCGCGGATCGCCGGTTTTTCGACCATGCTCCAGGCAACCACCGCCAGCACGCCGGAAAGGGCGGCGAGCGGAATGAAACGGGCGAGGGGCGCTGCGACCAGCATGAACACAAGAAGGAAAACGGCATGGAGCATGCCCGAAAAGGGACTGGTTGCGCCGGCGCGCACGTTTGTGGCGGTGCGGGCGATCGTGCCGGTGACGCAGATGCCGCCAAAGAGCCCCGAGGCGATATTGGCAATGCCCTGGCCGATCAGTTCCATGTTCGAGCGATGCCGACGCCCGGTCATGCCGTCGGCAACGACGGCGGACAGCAGCGATTCGATCGAGCCCAGCAGCGCGAAGGCAAAGGCATCGGGCAGGACCGAAATAATCTTTTCGAGCGAAAGCGTCGGGACAGCGGGCGTTTGCAGGCCGCGCGGCAGGCCGCCGAACTGGCTGCCGATGGTCTCCACCGGAAGGTTCATAAGCGTCGCCGCGAGCGTCGCGACGGCAACGGCGATCAGCATGCCCGGCCAGCCAGGCCTGATCTTTCGGAGCGCGATGATCAGGGCGATGGTGCCGACTGCGATGGCCAGCGCCGCATAATTGGTCGTGCCGACGAACCGTGCCAGATAGGCAATCTTGTCGGCAAAGGGCCCCGGCTCCTTTTCCGGCAGGTTGAGGCCGAGGATGGCCGAAAGCTGGCTGGCGAAGATGATGATGGCGATGCCTGCGGTAAAGCCGACGGTCACGGGGTAGGGGATGAAGCGGATATAGGCGCCGAGCCTCAGATAGCCGGCTGCGATCATGATCAGGCCGGATATGATGACCGCCAGCATCAGCCCGTCGACGCCGTGGCGCTCCACCGAGGCCGCCACCAGCACGATGAAGGCGCCTGCCGGTCCGCCGATCTGGTGCCGGCTGCCGCCGAAGAGCGAGACGAAGAAGCCGCCGATGATGGCTGCGTATAGCCCGCGGTCGGGCGAAACGCCCGAGGCGATCGCTATTGCCATGGAAAGAGGAAGGGCGACGATGGCGACGGTGAGGCCGGCGATGGCGTCGGCCCTCAGTCGAGAAAGGTTGTAGCCTTCCTTGAGAACGCTGACGGTTTTGGGAACGAGGCGGGTGGGCATGGCTTGGCAACCTTGCGCGGGGAGGGGATGATCGGTTCATGCTTAGCAAAAATGCTGCCGCTGACAAGGTCAGCGTAACGTTTTCCGGTACGCCGGACAATACCGCAAGATTTGTCAACTCGGCCTGTGCTTCAATCATATCGCCAAGTGGAAACGGAAAGAAGAGATGAACAACGCGCCGGATTTTCAAACCTATCAGCAAAGGCTCATGCGGGTCACCGCCTATATTCACGATCACCTCGACGAGGAGCTCGATTTCGCCAGGCTCGCCGAGATCGCCTGCCTGTCGCCCTGGCACTGGCACCGCATCTATCGCGGCATCCACGGCGAGACGATCGCCGCGACCGTGAGGCGGTTGCGTCTGCACCGGGCAGCGGGCGAACTGGTCAATTCGGACGCGCCGGTCGAGGCGATCGCGAAACGGGCCGGATCATCCGGTGTGCCGGCGTTCACCCGTCTTTTCAAGACCACCTATGGCATCACCCCGGCTGCCTACAGAAAGGCCGGCCGGCATACGATGTTTGATCAACCGGTTCGGGAAAGGATGCAGGACATGTATGATGTTGACGTGCGCGAGATGGACGAGCGGCGGCTTGCGGGCCTGCCGCACCGCGGCTCCTATATGGAAATCGACAAGGCCTTCGGTCCGGCGGCGGGCATGATGGCCGCTGCCGGAGCCTTCGGGCCGCAGACGGAAATGATCGGCGTCTATTATGACGATCCCGGCATCACGGCGGAGAAGGACCTCAATGCCTTCGCGGGCCTCACGCTCGCCGACGGCGCCGATGTGCCGCAGGGCCTGGAAAGCCGGGATCTTGCGGGCGGTCGCTATGCGGTGCTCACCCACAAGGGGCCCTATGCGGAACTGCACAAGGCCTATAACTGGTTCTACGG
Source organism: Martelella lutilitoris (assembly GCF_005924265.1). Lineage (GTDB taxonomy): Bacteria > Pseudomonadota > Alphaproteobacteria > Rhizobiales > Rhizobiaceae > Martelella > Martelella lutilitoris. Next base: position 184,191 of record NZ_VCLB01000009.1, on the reverse strand, counting down.
AAGCTGGCTGCCGGCGGCCGGCCACGAGCCGGCGGACGGGCCGCCCTGCGAAATCTATCGCAATGACCCGCGCGATACCCCGCCTGCCGAACTGATCACCGAGATCTGCGTGCCGCTGAAGGTCTGAGGTCGCCGTTCATTTTTCGGCGCCAAGCTTGAGCGCGGTCACCGCCTCGCCGCTGTCGGCGATATAGTCGCCGGCATCCTTTTGTCTTTGCAGCAGCAGGATGAAGAGAAAATCCGTCAGCATCAACTGCGCGTCGCGGGCGGTGATGGCGGATGAACGCACCCGTTCCTCGTCGGCAATCGTGTAGAGCGTGACGCCAGCGCCGCGCGCGATGGGGTTATGCTGCGGCCCGGTGATCGAGACCACGGTCGCGCCGCGTTTTTCGGCAAGCTCGGCAATCCGCACCGTTTCGATGCTGGTGCCGGAATGGGAAAGCGCGAACAGCACGTCGCCCGCCTTCGAGGCGGAGACATTGGCCATCTGCACATGGCTGTCGGCATCGTGAAGCGCGTAGCGGCCGAGTTTCTGCAGCTTGAGACAGAAATCGCGCGCCACCAGCGAGGAGGCGCCGACGCCGGCCACGTGGATGCGGCCCGCCGTGTCGATCAGGTCCATGACGCGGGCGATGTCGCGCTCGTCATTGGCGGCGATGGTCTGCTGCATGGCGTGCATCTTGCTCGAAAGCATTTTCTGCGCCACCGTCGCCGGACTGTCGCCGAGTTCAATCGTGCTGTGCAGCGCGCCGGGCGCGCGCCACTCGCGCGCCTGCGCCTTGCTGACGGCGAATTTCATGTCCTGGTAGCCGGAAAAGCCGAATTTCTGGGCGAATTTCACCACGCTCGACTGGCTGCGGCCAGTCTCTTCGGCAAGGCGCGCCGATGACAGGCGCAGCACCTCGTCGGGATTGTCCAGAATATACCGGCCGATCTGCCGGTCCGCCGGCGAAAGGCCGTCCATCTGCGCTTCGATCACCTTGAGAACGGACACGGGCTTTCCTTTCGCTGGGTCGGCAATCCGGAACGGAATAATAAATTCCGATTGATAGGAATACAACGGAATGATTGCGAAAGCGTAACGCTGCGGCAGGCCGAGTTGGCAGGAAATCAGGATGGAATAAAATATTCTTTATCTGATTTGACAAATGGAATTTGTGATTATAGCCTTTCCCGAACGCTGCGATGACAGAGAACAAAAACACGCATCGCGCGGCAGACAAGGGGAATGCATTCATGAATTTGCTGGCCGGCGAGCTGGAAAAGCTGGTTTCCGAGGGGCGCAATCCGCGCACGCTCGATCTCGACCTGCTGTCGACGCGCGAAATCATCGAAAAGATCAATGCCGAGGATGGCGAGGCCGCGATCGCGGTCGGCCGCGAGGCCGATGCCATTGCGAGCGCCGTTGATCGCATCGTCGAGGCGTTCAATGCCGGCGGTCGCCTTGTCTATATCGGCGCCGGCACCAGCGGGCGGCTTGGCGTGCTCGATGCATCCGAATGCCCGCCCACCTTCTCCGTTCCCCCCGGCATGGTCGTCGGCCTGATTGCCGGCGGCGAGAAGGCGCTGACCACCGCTGTCGAAGGGGCGGAGGACGATCCCGCGCTGGGCGCCGCCGACCTGAAAGCCATCGATCTCACGGAGAAGGATGTCGTCGTCGGCATCGCCGTCAGCGGCCGTACCCCCTATGTCATCGGCGCTCTGACCTATGCGCGGGAGACGGGTGCGACGACGGTGGCGCTTTCCTGCAATCCGTCTTCCGCCATCGCCGAAATCGCCGATATCTCGATTGCGCCCGTTGTCGGCCCGGAAGTGCTGGCCGGCTCCACAAGGCTGAAATCCGGCACGGCGCAGAAGCTCGTCCTCAACATGCTGAGCACCGCCAGCATGGTCCGCATCGGCAAGGTCTATCAGAACCTGATGGTCGATGTGACGGTCTCCAACGCCAAGCTTTACGCGCGCGCCGTGCGGATCGTCATGGAGGCGTCGGACGTTCCGGCCGAAACCGCCGAAGACTTGCTTGGAAAGACGAACAACGACGTCAAGCTCGCCATTCTCCTGGCGCTGACGGATATGGAACTGCAGGAAGGCCGCGATCTCCTGGACGAGACGGGCGGTTTCCTGCGCAAGGCGATCAATCAGAAGACGGCGAAAAGCCGCGATAGCTGAAGTCTCTCCGGTGTCGGCAGGAGGCCGCATCGGCAACACTCAATAATCTCGAGGGAAATGATCATGGGCAGACCCCGTTTCAAAAATCTGGTTTCCGCTGTTGCCGTCGCCGCGGCGCTCGGCGCTGCAGGCGCGGCCGGTTCGGCAGCCGCTGCAACGCTGAACATGGCCTGGTCGCAGGATGCGACCGGTCTCGACCCGCACAAGCAGACGGCGTTTTCGTCTTTGCGCCTTCTGGAACTCGTCTACGAGCCGTTGGTGCGCACCGATACCGAGCTCAATATCGCGCCGGCCATCGCCTCGTCCTGGGCGTTTTCCGAAGACGGCCAGACGTTGACTTTCAAACTTGACCCGGATGCGAAATTCTCCAATGGCGACAAGGTGATGCCGGCGGATGTGAAAGCATCCTTCGAGCGTATCCTGAACGAGGAAACCGGCGCATCGGCCCGCGCGAACTTCCTTTCCATCGAGAGCATCGACACGCCGGACGATGAAACCGTCGTCTTCAACCTGTCGCAGCCGGATGTGCCGCTTTTGACGGCGATGTCGTCGATCAACGCCGCGATCGTCCCGGCAAGCGCGATCGAGGCCGGCACGATCGGCACGGAAGCGCTCGGCTCCGGCCCCTTCGTTCTCGACAGCTGGGAGCCCAATTCCCGCGAAGTGCTGAGCGCCAATGAAAGCTGGGCCGGCGGTGCTGTCGGCGTCGACGGCATCAACATTTCGGTCCTTCCCGATGAAACCGCGATCCTGGCGGCGCTGCGTACCAATCAGGTCGATTTCGCGCTGATCAACGACCCGCTGGTCGCAACCCTGGTGCCGAACAATCCGGGCCTGACGCTCAACCGCGAGCCGGTGCTGAACTATCACGTGCTGCAGCTGAATGCCGATCGCGGTGCAATGGCTGAAGAAAAGGTGCGTCAGGCAATCTCTTGCGCCATCGACCGTCAGGACGTGCTCGACGCGGCGCTTCTCGGCGAGGGCAAGGTGACCGGGCCGCTGACCATGCCGGCCTATGCGACCGATCCGTCCGAGCTCTTCTGCTATACGCCCGATCTCGAAAAGGCCAAGGCGCTGATGGCCGAGGCCGGCTATGAAGACGGCTTCTCCGCCAGGGTGATGGCGGCAACCGGCGAGCCGCCGACGGCAGCCGCCGAAGCGCAGGTGATCCAGTCGCAGCTCGGCGAAATCGGCATCGACCTCGAAATCGAGATGATGGAACTCAACGTCTATATCGATCGCTGGCTGAAGGGCGATTTCGACATGGCCGTGGCGCTGAACGGCGGGCGCACCGACCCCTACACCATGTATAACCGCTACTGGACAAAGGACGGCAACCTCGCTCATGTCGCCCATTACGGCGACGACACGCTCGACAGCCTGATGCAGCAGGGCCGCGTCGAAACCGACCCGGCAAAGCGCAAGGAGATCTTTGCGGAATTCTCCAAGCACATCACCGAGGTCTCTCCCTGGATCTGGCTTTACACCGGTTACAGCTACACGGCGGCAAACGACAAGGTTAGCGGCTTTGAGGCCAATCCGACCGGCTCGCTCTTCGGTCTTTCCGCCGTCACTGTCAGCGAATAACCGGGCAGAAAAGAAGCAAGAGGCGCATACCCCATGAACTATCTGACCCGGCGACTGGTGACCTTCCCTGTGGTCATGCTCGGGGTATCCGTCCTCGTCTTCGTCTCGATCAGGCTGGTTCCCGGCGATGCCATCACGGCGATGCTGGGAACCGAGGCCGGCCTTTTGACGCCGGCGCAGCGTGCAGCGCTTGAAGCCTATTTCGGCATGGACCAGAGCTGGTTCGGGCAATACTGGCACTGGCTTGGCGGGGTGCTGCATGGCGATCTCGGCATTTCGGTTACCTATGGCCGTCCGGTGATGGAGGTCATCCTGCGCGTCTTTCCGCTGACGCTGGAATTGGCGCTTCTCTCCATGGTCGTCGCGCTCGCCGTCGGCCTTCCCGCCGGCATTTACGCCGCCACCCATGCCGAGCGCCCGTCCGATCTGATCGTCCGTATCGTCGCCATGGTCGGCCAGTCGACCCCGAGTTTCGTTGTCGCGCTGCTGGCGATCTATGCGCTTTCCGTCTGGTTCGGCGTTCTGCCCGCCATGGGCACGTTCACGCCGCTGTGGGAAGACCCGCTGAAAAACCTCGCGCAGATGATCCTGCCGGCGCTCACGCTCGGCTTTGCCTTTGCCGCCGCCGTCACCCGTATTTCCCGCTCGGCGATGCTTGATATTCTCTCCGACGACTACATCCGCACGGCCCGCGCCAAGGGCGTGCCTTCCCGTTCGGTGATCTGGCACCACGCGCTGCCGAACGCACTGATCCCGGTGGTGACCGTTTCGGGCGTCGAGTTCGGTTATCTTCTGGGCGGCGCCGTCATCGTCGAACAGGTGTTTGCGCTGCCGGGCCTTGGGCGCACCGTGCTGGAAGCGATCCTGCAGCGTGATTACGCGCTGGTGCAGGGCAGCGTGCTGTTCATCGCCTTCAATTTCATGATCGTCAATCTGCTGGTCGATCTCGCCTATGCCGCGCTCGACCCGCGTATCCGGCTGGGAGGCAAGTAATGCAGCTCCTGCGCTTAATCTTCGCCCATCCGAGCGGCCGCATCGGCGGCACCATCGTTGCGGTCTACATCATCATTGCGCTGCTCGGCCTTGTCGGGCTCACGCCGCACGATCCGCTGATGCAGTTCCGCATCGACCGGCTGCATGCGCCGAGCGCGACCTACTGGATGGGCACCGATCTTCTCGGTCGAGACGTCGCAAGCCGGCTGATGATCGGCATCGCCCAATCCTTCATTGTCTCCTTCGCCTCCGTGGCGCTGGCGACCGTCGCCGGCATCGTGCTGGGTCTGGCCGCTGCCTGGTTCGGCAGCTATTGGGACGGCACGATCATGCGGATGATGGATGTGCTTCTGGCCTTTCCGGCCATCCTGCTGGCGCTCCTGATCATCACCATTGTCGGCCCCGGCACATGGACGAGCGTGATGGCGATCGCCTTCGTCTATACGCCGATCTTCACCCGCGTGGTGCGTGGGCCCGCGCTGTCGCTGAAGACCCGCGAATTCGTCGATGCCGCGCGCACCTTCGGTTCGTCGCGCCGCTATATTCTCTCGCGCCACATGCTGCTCAATCTGGTCGCGCCGCTCACCGTGCAGGTGACGCTGGCGCTCGCCTGGGCGCTTTTGACGGAGGCCGGGCTTTCCTTCCTCGGTCTCGGCACCCAACCGCCGAAAGCCTCACTCGGGCTGATGCTGAGCGAGGCGCGCAACCTGATGGAAATGGCGCCCTGGCTGCTGGTTTTTCCGGCCTTTGCCATCATGATCGGCATTTTGGGCTTCAATCTTCTGGGCGATGCGCTGCGCGATATTCTTGACCCGCGTTCAAGGAGGGCCGAGGCATGAACCGTCTTCTTTCCGTCACCGATCTGCATGTGGGTTTTGGCAAGGATCCGGTGAAAAACGAGGTCGTCCACGGCATCGATTTCACGCTGGATGCCGGCGAAACGCTGGCCATCGTCGGCGAGAGCGGCTCGGGCAAGTCCGTCACCGCGCTTTGCCTCAACCGGCTCGTCGATTTCGGCGGCGGAAAGATCACCGGCGGCCGGATCGATTTCACCCTCGGGTCCGGTAATGTGACCAATCTTGCCGCCTCACCCGAAAAGGAACTCGCGAAAATCCGGGGCAAAGAGATCGGCATGATCTTCCAGGAGCCGATGACCTCGCTCAATCCGGTGCACACCATCGGCGAGCAGATTGCCGAAAGCTTCCGTCTGCATCACGGCCTGACCGGCAAGCAGGCGATGAATGCGGCTGTCGACGCCCTGAAACGCGTGCGCATTCCCGACGCGGAACGGCGGCTCAAATACCATCCGCACCAGCTTTCCGGCGGCATGCTGCAACGGGTGATGATCGCCACCGCGCTTTCCTGCAATCCGCGCCTGTTGATCGCCGACGAGCCGACGACCGCGCTTGATGTGACCGTGCAGGCGCAGATCCTGGCGCTGCTTTCCGAACTGAAGCGCGAAAGCGAGATGGGGCTGATCTTCATCACCCATGATATCGGCCTCGTTGCCGGCATCGCCGACAAGGTGATGGTGATGCAGCAGGGAGAGGCGGTGGAGCAGGGGCCGACCGATGACGTGCTCGACAATCCGCAGCATCCCTATACGCAGCATCTGCTGAAGGCCGTTCCCCATTTCGATGACGGCCGCGCGGTGCGCACCGATTTTTCGCGGACAAAAGTGGAAACCGCCAGGCCGGCGCTCACCGTTGAAGACCTGACAGTGCGCTTCCCCGTCACCTCCGGCTTCCTCCGTCGCCGGAGCGGTGCCGTGCATGCGGTTGACGGCATCGACTTTGATCTGATGCCCGGCGAAACGCTCGGCATCGTCGGCGAGAGCGGTTCGGGCAAGTCGACCACGGCGCGCGCCATCATGGGGCTGACGCAGCCGACGCGCGGCGCGTTTCATCTGGGCGAGGGGGCTGGCGTTGCCGCCCATGGCGATCCGATCCAGATGGTGTTCCAGAACCCCTATGCCTCGCTCAATCCGCGCCTGCGTGTCGACAGCATCCTCGCCGAACCTGTGATTGCCACCGGCGGGCGTTTGAACGCCGAAACGCGGGCCCGCATGGCCGAACTCCTGGACCGCGTCGGCCTGCCCGAAAACGCGCTCACCCGCTATCCGCACGAGTTCTCCGGCGGCCAGCGCCAACGCCTCTGCATTGCCCGCGCGCTGATGCTGAAGCCCTCCGTCGTGGTGCTGGACGAGGCGGTCTCCGCGCTCGATGTCTCGGTCCAGGCCATGGTGCTGGACCTTCTGACCGCGCTGCAGCGGGAGATGAACCTTTCCTATCTGTTCGTCACCCACGACATGGCCGTGGTCGAGCGCATCGCCCATCGGATCGCCGTGGTCTATGCCGGACAGATCGTCGAGATCGGTGATGCCGCCTCTGTGCTCTCCGCGCCGAAACATGCCTATACCAAGCGGCTGATTGCCGCCGTGCCCAGCATCGACCGGCGGCGGCAGGAGTATCGGCTCGATACCACCGAAGTGCCCTCGCTGGTGCGCCCGGCAGGCTTTGAGCCGCCGAAGGCCGAGTGGCAGCGTTTTGGCGCCGACCACATGGCGCGGAGGGAAGAGGCGTGATGGCGACGGATTTTTCAGAGCGCTTCGACAGGGCCTTTTCCGCGCTGAAGGCGTCGGTCGACGAAGGCCGCATTCCCGGCGGCGTTCTCGGATGTGTGGACGGTGAGGGCAGGCGACTGACGCAGGCCTGCGGCGCGGCGGCGCTGGAGCCGGAAAAACGGCCGATGACGACCGAAACATGGTTCGATCTGGCCTCGCTGACCAAGGTGATCTTTACCACGGAGCGCATTCTGGCGCTGGCCGGGGAGGGGGCAATCGACCTCGATGATCCGCTGACCGCGTGCATCCCCGACTTCCGGCAATATGCTCCCGATTGCTGGGAGCGGCAGGTCACTTTCCGCCAGTGCCTCGGCCACCAGACGCCCTTTCCGGCGGTCGAGCCGATCTATACCTATGGCGGCGATCCCGACCGGCTGCGCGCCTTCGTGCTGCAGCGCGAATGGAAGCGGCTCGAGACCCCGGTCTATTCCGACATCAATTTCATTCTCCTCGGCATCGCGCTCGAGCGCATTTCGGGCAAGACGATCCGCGATCTCGATCCGGGGCCAGGCTTTGCCTTTTCCGCCGATCCGGAGAAGACAGCCGCCACCGAGCGCTGCAACTGGCGGGGACGGGTGATCTGCGGTGAAGTGCACGACGAGAATTGCTATGCGCTTGAAGGCTCCGGCCATGCCGGCCTGTTCGGCACGGTGGATGCCGTGCTTGATCACGCAGCCGGCCTCCTGCAGCGCGATGCCGCCGGTGATCCAGCGGTGAAACTGATGCGCGAGCCGCTGTCCAAAAAACGGACCCATGGCTGGGAGCGCCCTTACGAGAACTGGCATGGCGGTGCGCTTTGTTCGGACGGCACAATCGGCCATACAGGCTTTGCCGGCACGTCGCTCTGCGTCGATTTCGAGCGCGGCCATGCCTGGACGCTGCTGACCAACCGCGTGCATCCGAGCCGCCACACCGAAAGCGGCATCATGGCGCTCAGGCGTCGGGTCAGCGATCTCATCAACGGAGCGGAATGATGGTGCAGGATTTCAAACCCGTCTGGGCCGTCGGCCTGATGACCGGAACCGTGCTTGACGGCAATATCGACGTTGCGCTCTTGAAGACCGATGGCGAGACCGTCGATGCCTTCGGCGCCTATACGCTGGCGCCCTATCCGCGGCCAACGCGCGACCTTCTGGAAGAAACGCTTGCCGCCGCCCGCAAATGGAATTTCGAGGGACCGGAACCGAAAATCTTCGCCGAGGCCGAAAAGGTGCTGACGGAGGCCCAGTCGGAAGCCGTGCGATCGCTGGTCGAAGCCGAGGGCATGAGCATGGCCGATATCGGCATTGTCGGCTTCCACGGCCAGTCCGTGCTGCACCGCGCGCCCACCAAGACCCGCTTCGGCGATACCCGCCAACTGGGTGACGGCGCGCTGATGAGCCGGATCCTCGATTGCAAGGTGGCCTATGATTTCCGCACGGCGGATGTGCGGGCCGGCGGTCAGGGGGCGCCGCTTTCGGCCGGCTATCATGAGGCCTTGCTGAAAAGCCTCGATACCTCCGGCAAAACGGCGGTGCTCAATCTCGGCGGCGTTGCCAATGTCACCTGGTGGGATGGGGCCGAGCGATTGATCGCCTTCGATACCGGCCCGGCAAATGCGCCGCTCAACGACTTCATGAAGGAAAACGGCCTTGGCGAGATGGATCGCGACGGGGCGCTGGCGCTTTCCGGCACGGCGGACGAGGCGCGGCTTTCAAAGCTGCTCGAACATCCCTATCTCGCCGCGCCCTATCCGAAATCGCTCGACCGTTTCGACTTCTCATCTGCCATGGCCGAAGGGCTGGATCCTGCAACGGGCGCCGCGACGCTGACGGCCTTTACCGCCGCTGCCGTCGGCAAGGCGCTGGACCGTCTGCCCGTCCGCCCGAGCCGTCTCGTCGTCTGCGGCGGCGGCCGGCGCAACCCGGCGATCATGGCAATGCTCGAGACCCGCGCCGGCGTCGAGGCGGTGCCGGCAGAAGCCGTCGGCTGGCGCGGTGACGCGATCGAAGCCGAATGCTTCGCCTTTCTAGCGGTGAGGGCCCTGCGCGGCCTTCCCTTCAGCTATCCGACCACGACCGGCGTTCCGGAGCCGATGACCGGCGGAAGAATCATTGGTTGAAACGGTTTGCAGGCGCCATAAGCGGTTCCGATGGAGAGCCTTCTTTGGTTCTTCCGGATGAACGGCAAAAGCCTTATCTGTGCCGATGACCTTGGCTAAGAGGCTCCGTCGGCCTGCGCAATAGCATGCTGTCACCCGCCGTCGCATCTTGACATGCGTCAACTTGAAGCGGCGCGTTGGCTTGATTGAACCGCGCTGAAAGCATAATCGATAGCCGCGAATGCGATTTCACGCGACCAATGGCAATCGTTCACCGTCGCGCGTAAGGTAGTGCGCTGCGGGCGCGAAATCGAAAAAAAGCAGCAAGAGAAAAGTGAAGACGATGATTTGGGTTCCTGTTGTTCTCGGCGCGTTCAAGATCGGCGTTCTCGGCACGGCCATGTTCTTTGCTATCAAGTCGCACCGCGATGGCGAGAAGATGCAACAACAAGAGCGCGAGGCCAATGCACAGTTGGCACACAGCCAACACGCCGCTGACGCTTCGAAGTCTGGTTGAGAAGACGTCGGCAGGCGCCTGCGATCCAACCGTCTCGCCCGGGAACGCAACGGGCAAGAAGCTCTTTCCGGCACGCGGTTCAGGGGACGTCGCCGCATTTGCAACGGCGCTTTCAAAAGCGCGCCGCAAACGCTGCCCCCACCATCATCAGCGCGGCCAGTGCCATCGCCGGGCAAAGTGGCTCATTCCGGTCCTTGGAGCTTCTTCTGCAGAAATATGCGGTCACGACCGGCAACGAAGTTCTGCATCCTGCCGAATTCGACATAACCGGCGCGCTGATAGGCCTTCAGCGCCACCGGGTTGAACGTGTCGATAAAGGCGCTGTGGCAGCCACGCGCCAGAGCCTCTTCCTCTGCCGCCGCAAGCATCCTGCCCGCCACGCCTTGCCCGCGCGCATCCTCGCCCACCCAGAGCCGCTGTACATAGAGCCAGCCCCAGGCGGTAAGCGCGTTGATGCCCGCAATCACAAGACCGTCCGCGTCCCGCACGAAGACGGAAAGCGGCGTTCGCTCCGCCGGCCCGACATCGTCATCGTTGAATTCCGAGAGGTTCTGGTCGACCCGGGCGATGTCGTCCTGGTCGGGGTCGGCTGTTACGGTGATATCCATGGCGCGCCTTCATGATTCGCATATTCTTCGAAAGGAAGAATACGCCAATTTTTCAGCTGCATAGACAGCCGGAAAGACAAACCGCTTAAACATTTCAGGAAGAGTAAGAAAGTGGCTCCCCGGGTCGGATTCGAACCGACGACCTATCGATTAACAGTCGAGTGCTCTACCGCTGAGCTACCAGGGAATATGCGCGCCGCTCGGGCGCTGCGGTGTGAGCGGGTTAATACAAATGCACGGGCGATTTGCCAAGCCCTTTTTGCAAAAAAATATCATTGTCTTCCGCTTTCGCGCGCAAGCCTGAACGAAGGCCGTTTTACGCCGGCTTGCGGTCTTCGTCCTCCGACCGGCCCATCGAGGCAGGAACGCCCTCAGTCCAGCCGCTGCACGCCGTCGCCGGTTTCGCGGTCATCGCCGCGCTCTGAATTATGCAGGTCGCGCATTTCGTTCTCGATGCGCTTTCTGGCGCTGCGCGAGCGGATCTGGTTGGCCGAATAGGAGCGCGGCGACAGCAGCAGATCGCCATCGGTGCGGATGATGTCGAAGCTGCGTTCCGCGGCGACCGGCTGATCCTCCGACGTGTAGGTCGCGACCACGGTCAGCTTGACGTCCGCGATGTTCTCGAAATCATCGAAACCTTTCGGCGACATCTTGCCGATCAGCGTCTTGAACGAGCCGAGATCGATGTGCTCGCCGGAATCGAGCGGGCCCTGAAACCAGCGTTCGCGCTGGTCGCGGCTATCGTTCTCATCGAAGTTGAGGTTGGAGAGCGAATAGCGGAAATCCCTGTTTCCTTCGTCGTCCTTCAGCGAGAAATCCAGCAGCACCGCGTCGACATAGATTGGCTTCGCGCTCATATTGGCGACGAGGCAGTGACCGTCGAGGGTCGGCCCCGCGCCGCGATTGATGAGAATTTTCGCGCGCCGGCCTTCGCGAAAACCGCTGAAAATCAGCTGCAGATAGATCGCCCAGATGACGATCGTGCAGATGCTGGCAATCGCGCTTAGCGCACCCGAATTCGCATTGATCCAACCCCAGACCATGACCTCTCCGAAAAGGACCCGCCGGCCCCCTGCGGCAGGTCAATGCTTAGGTTTCATCGACGGGATAGGCCTTTTCCTCGGGGGCGCCGTTCGGCCGCTCCTCGTCCCTTTTGTCCTCAACGATGTCGACGGTCTTCTGTTCCGGCAATTGATCGCGGGACAGATAGACAGTGGAGGAGGGGAAGGCAAAGCTCGCGCCGTTGTCCTCGACGGCCTCGCGGATCGCGATCAGGAGCTGTTCCTGAACCTCGAGGAAGGCGTTCATGTCGGTCGCCGCGATATTGGCGTAGATGTCGAAGAGAATGGCGAAGTCGCCATATTCCACCAGGCGCACGCGCAGCGGGCTTTCCAGAACGCTCTCATGCGCTTCCAGGGCCGCGTGGATGCTGTCGCGCACCTTGTGCAGGGCTTCGCTGTCCGTCTCGTATCTGACACCCACCTTGTGGCGGAACAGGAAGACGTCGCGCTGGCTGTAATTGGTGATCTTGTGCTTCACCAGTTCGGCATTGGCGACGATGATCAGCGTGCGGTCGAGCGCGCGGATGCGGGTCGAGCGGATGCCGATCTCCTCCACGGTTCCGGCGGTGTCGGAGAACTGGAAGAAATCGCCGACGCGCACGATCCTGTCGGCATAGAGAATGAGGCCGCTGATGAAGTTTTCGAGAGTCGGCTGGGCGGCAAGGGCGATGGCCAGACCACCGACGCCGAGACCGGCGACGACGCCGTAGATCGGGATGCCGATCCGCGTGGCGCCATAGCCGAGCACGACGATCGCCACCATGAAGGAGGCGACCCTGAAGCCGGTGCGCACCAGGCTTGCGTCAAGGCTCGCACTGTTGACCGCCGGGTTGCGGATCGTCCAGAGATAAAGCGTCTGCAGCACCTGGTAGGTGAGCCAGGCCGATGTCGTCCAGATGATGGCGCTCACAACCGTTGTCAGGATCTGGAGCAGGTCGCCGGTGATGTTGATCTGTTCCTCGCACAGATAGTGAAACAGGTTGGCGGCGAGGATGATCAGTATCGGCGGCATCAGCCGGCGCGACTGGCGGGCGGCGGGGTCGAGGGGAACCGAGCGGCGGTTGTTCCACCGGCTGTAGGCGGCGAGCGCCAGCATCATGACGATCACGGTGAGCGCAAGCGCGATCCACTGCCAGTAAGCCTGGCCGCCAAACGTGTTCTGAAGCCAGCCGGGGCCCTTCAGAATGAACTCGTACCATTGCGGCGCGACGAGGTTTCCGGGCGTATAGATGTAATACTGGTAGAGGTCCTCACCCCGGTCGGCGATGATCGGCAGGGACTGCAACGCCTCGTAGTCATCGGGGATTTCGTCCACGGTCGCCGCGGTAAACAGATACTGGCCGGAATAGGGACCGTCCTGCATGCGCTCGATGGTCAGGCTCGTGCCGGGAATGATCCACCGGTCAGGTAGAGCGCTGCCGCTTTCATCCAGCCCGGCATTCGAGCCGGCCGGAAGGCCCGGGATATCATCGAGCGGCGGCAGATAAATGCGATCGAAGATCTCCTGAAGCTGGAGCACCGTTTCGATGCTGAACCGCTCGCGCGAGGCGGCGGGAATGCCCGAAAGGTCGAAGGTCCGTGCCGCCTTGCCGAGCAGCGACTGGACGAGAACCAGCTGGTCCTTCTGCTCTTCCGTCATGAAGAAATCGTCATTGGCGAAAAATTCGTCGCGCACGCCGAGCCAAAGCTTGTTGGCCGCCTGCATGATCACCAGAAAGCTCTCGAGCGTCGCGCGCGGGCTGCGCGTGTCGGGCGGCGAGATCGGGTTGGTCACCAGGCGTTGGTAGCGCGACTTCAGGCCTTCATTGTCTCCGGCGTCGCTGATGATTTCCTGAACCAGCTCCGCGGCGGTGGCTTCCTCCTCTTCGTTGGTCTGCGTCAATGTCTCTTGCGCATGGGCCGGCGTTAAACTACCGGGCTGCAAGGCGGAAAGAGAGGCAAAAAGCAGCGCGAGAGCGAGCATAGCGCATCGACTGAACGGTGTTTTGGAGCCGTTGCTCCATGCCCGGCTTGAATTGTCAGAATACATCTCTTTTCCGCAGCCTCCTTGACCCATTTGCCTTCGGCCGGACGTCAAAAAAACACCGATCCGCGACAAAGCCTACCCGATTTTTTATGTGATTCGTGCCGAACCCATGTGAATTTGCTTTTTTTTCGGCAAAACCAACGCAGGCTGGCGCTCGATTCAGCGCAAGCCGCACAAATGCTGCCACGGCGGGAAAGGCGCCCTACACTCAAAACAGGCTGAGGACCGCCGCCGCCAGCATCAGATAACGCCCCACCTTGGCGATCGTGACAAGGACGAGAAACACCGCAAAGGGTTCGCGCAAGATCCCGGCGACGACAGTCAGCGGGTCGCCGACGATCGGGGCCCAACTCAGGAGAAGCGACCATTTCCCATAGCGCCGGTACCAGGCTTCCGCCCTTTCCAGCGCTGCCGGGCCGACCGGAAACCAGCGGCGACCGCGAAACCGTGCAGTGCCGCGCCCCAACAGCCAGTTGACGACCGAACCAAGTACGTTGCCGAGTGACGCGACGAGAACCAGGGCCCAGACCGGATAGTCGCTCGTCAGAATAAGACCGGAAAGAACCGCCTCCGATTGCATCGGAAGGATCGTTGCCGCGACAAGCGCGCTTGCGAACAGGCCACCATAGGCAATAAGCGCGCTCACGACGGTTTTCCGTCTCCGGTCCGGCAGCGCGCTGTGCTTCCTTCGTCGGCGATGTGCATGTTCGCTCTGGCTCCCTTCAAGGCGCGTCGTCACGCCCTTCCTACGGCTGGCGGCGGAAGGCCGCAAGACGGGAGCCGACCATGGAAGGCCGGTCCGAATTCATGCGGATGTTTTCGGACATCGAATACGCGGCCAACCCGGACCTGCAACAAGAACAATGGGAAATCAGGCGTTCAGATCAAAAAAAGGACTGCGTTCAGAACGCGGCTCTTGCAAAGTCAGTACAGAAACGCTAAACGCCCGCCAACGCTTGCTTTTCGCGAGCCTGGGGCCTCGTGGCGGAGTGGTTACGCAGAGGACTGCAAATCCTTGCACGCCGGTTCGATTCCGGCCGAGGCCTCCATTTCCGCTTCTGGCGTCTCGTGATCTTCCTGAAATCTTCGTCTCCTGGTTTTCGGCTTGGCCGCACGATCCCGATCGTTCTCGGCGGGGTCTTGTCACACGCTGTGCGGACTGATTCCGGTTCGGCTTTGCGGCGATGGCGCGGTAAGGCCTGTCGGCCGCGGTCGGAGTTCGGTCGCACAACCACTGGAAGAATAAGCGAAATTTCGGCAGCCATAGGGAGGCAAAAGGCCAGAAAAGGTCCGCATTCTGGCATTTTGCGGCTGTCTAATTGTTTAGAAATCATCAACAGTGATCGTCCAATGCGGGGGAAACCGCATGCAAGAAAATGCGCCGGGGAGACGATTGATGATGAAACCAGACCAACGCGGACGCGCCGGTGCTCATCAGTTCGACAAAACAGAACGCAAGAGCGCGCGAAAACGCTGGATCGCCTCGTCGCTGCTGTTTCACTCGACCGCGCTTGCCGGCACGCTGGCCGGCGTTCCCGTGCCATTCTACTCGCGCGGCTACACGCGCGTTTATGCGCAGGCGGTCTGCAATCCGAGTTCGACCGGTAACTATATCAACGATTCCGATTCGATCAGCGCCACGACCTTCTCCTGCACGATCTCTTCCTCCTCGACCGTGACTGCGCCGCAATATGCCTATGGCGGCGCCATGACCTGGTACCAGTCGAGCAATGTCTATTACGGCTATTACGACATGCCGCCGGTCAATCCGCAGCAGGGCCTGAACATCACGATCACCAACAGCGCGACGATCGATGTTTCTGCGGAGGCCCTCGTCTCCTCGATGATCTCCTTCAATGCGCCGGGTGGAACGCATTTCTATACCAAGAGGCACTCGGATGGGATTGGCGTCGTTTCCGCGGGCAGCAACGCCTTCCGCGGCGAGGTCAAGGACGCCGACAAATATTCCGGCGGGGCGGGCGGCAATGTCGCCGTCTACAACAATGCGACCATTCAAAACGCGGCCCGCCACGGCATTTATGCCGTCAGCGGCGGCGGCACGGCCTATGCGACCTATGGCGGCAATGCCGGCACGGTCACGGTGGGGACCACCGCCGATATCTCGGCGCAAGGGTTCGGGATTGTCGCCATCAGTCGCGGCGGCGCGACCTGGGCGCTGACGGGCGGCGCGGGAAATACCGCTGCCATCACCGTATCCGGCGACGTCAACACGATCGCCTCGACCAATGCGGGCGGCGGCATTCTTGCGGCCTCCTACGGCGGCAACAGCCCGAACAATATCTCATGGAACCAAATGGAAGGCGGGACAGGCGGCGACGCCGGAAACGCAACCGTGACGCTCGGCTCCAGCGACAGCGCCTTTTCCGGAACGGTCTCGACGGTTGCCGCCGGAAGTATCGGCAAGCACTGGACCTTTACCGACCGCAACAGCGGGGCTGCGGTCTCGGCCATCAGCTATGGCGGGCAGGGGCCCGTCAACACCAACGGCTCGGGCTCCGGCTATGACGGCGGCAATGGCGGCAAGGCCTCCGTGACGGTCTACGGCGCATCCGGCACCACGATCAAGACGTCCGGCGATGATTCGGGCGGCATCGTTGCGGCCAGCTATGGCGGCTCCAGCCTGAACTATTACGACGCCTCGAAGAAAGGCGGTGCGGCGGGCGCTGTCTATGTCGAGCTCACCGGCGGCGGTTCGATTGCCACGGCGGGTTCGCATGCGAGCGGCATTCAGGCCACCTCGCTCGGCGGTTTGGGCCAGGTCGCCTCGACGGCATCTTCGACGCAGAACGGCAAGGGCGGCACTGGCGGAAGCGTTTACGTCAAGAGCGACTTTGAAATCACGACCCAGGGCGATCACTCCCACGGGATTGCGGCGATCTCGTCCGGGGCGGGCGGCGGCGTCTATGTCTGGGATGGCAATGGCGGTTTCCAGTGGGGCGATGCCAATATCGCCTCCAATACGAGCGGAGAAGTCACTGTCAAGAATGATGGCGAGATCGAGGTCTACGGCGTCGATTCCCACGGCATCGTCGCAATGTCGATCGGCGGCGGCGGCGGGCTTCTGACCTCGAGCGGCAAGATCGCCACGCAGTCCTACAGCTATTATTCGGCGGTCACCAATTCCGCTTCGCAACGGGTCGGCGGCGCGTCGAGCGGCGCCTATGCGGCAGGCGTCACGGTGACCAACAAGGCGGCGGTCACCACCCATGGCGGATATGCGGCGGGCAAGACCGGCACGCAGAGTTCGGGCGATGTTCCGCTCGGCGGCGGCATCGCCATTCTGGCGCAATCGGTTGGCGGCGGCGGCGGCGACAATACCGGCTCGGGCGCGATCGGCGGCATCGGCGGGAGCGGCAAATCCGGCGGCGATGGTTCTGACGGCGGAACGGTTTCGGTCCAGAATTACGGCGCGCTGACAACCTATGGCGCGGATGCGCACGGCATCGTCGCCCAGTCGATCGGCGGCGGCGGCGGTACGGGCCGCAACAAGAGCGGGCTTTTTGTTGCCGTTGGCGGCGATGGCGGCAATGGCGGCGATGGCAACGAGGTTACGATCACCTCCGGCGCCGACATCACGGTCTCCGGCGATTATGCCGCCGGCATTGTCGCGCAGTCGATCGGCGGGGGCGGGGGCGCCGGCGGCAAGGCGACGGCCTGGGGGGTCGGCTTCTCCGATGCGATCGGCGGCAATGGCGGCTATGGCGGCTATGGCGGTACGGTCAACCTCTCGACGCAAGCCGGCTCGACGGTCAAGACCAGCGGCGTCAACGGCCTCGGCATACTTGCCCAGTCGATCGGCGGCGGCGGCGGCTCGGGCGGCGCGGCGAAATCCGTCTCGCTTGGGAAGACCTTCGACATCGCGATCGCCACCGGCGGCTACGGTTCCGGCGGCGGCGACGGGGGAACCGCCGAAATCAATCATTACGGCGCGGTCTCGACAGCCGGCTATGATGCGACCGGTATTGTGGTCCAGTCGATCGGCGGCGGCGGCGGCTCGGGCGGCGCGTCCAGCGCCAATGCGCTCGCCTTCGGCCTGCCCTTTGACGAGAAGGGCGACAGTTTCGCGCTTTCCGTGTCCGTCTCGCATGGCGGCGACGGCGGCGTCGCGGGCGATGGCGGTTCCGCGACGGCGGTCCTGAAGGACAAGAGCGCCGTCACGACTGCCGGCGACGGTTCGCTCGGCCTGCATGTTCAGTCGATCGGCGGCGGCGGCGGACAGGGCGGCGATTCGACGGCAGCGGCGGGAACCGCGACGCTGCAGAGCGCTTTCGCCAAGCTGACGGACGGAGAGGCCGAACTTCAGAAGAAACTCGAGGGCGAATCCGTTACCGCATCGCTGACCTTTTCGCTCGGCGGCAATGGCGGCGCAGCGGGATCCGGCGGCAAGGCCTTCGCCCATAATTACGGGACCATCACCACCAGCGGCGATTTTGCCGACGGCATGCTGGTGCAATCGATCGGCGGCGGCGGCGGCCAGGGCGGAACCGGCGAGACCGACGGCATCGATTATTTCGGCAGTTCCACCTTCAATCTTTCGCTCTCCATCGGTGGCAATGCCGGCAGCGGCAGCGACGGCGGATCGGCCTATGGTGGCGTGGCAGCGGGCGGGGCGGTCAGGACCTATGGCGCAAATTCGGCCGGCTTGTTCGTCCAGTCGATTGGCGGCGGCGGCGGCAAGGGCGGCGGCGGAACCGGGGATGTCGACGCCGACAACAAGCTTGAAGTCGGCATCGGCGCGACCGGCGGCGAGGGCGGCGATGGCGGGACCGTTTATGCCTGGAACAACGGCACGGTCCTGACCAAGGGCGATTCTTCTCCCGGCCTGGTTGCCCAGTCGATCGGCGGCGGCGGCGGGCAGGGCGGTTCCGGCACAAGCTCCATCGGCCACGCCTTCGAGTTCGAGAAGGAGACCAAGGTCAAGTTCTCGGAATGGGTCAAGGCGCATCCCTCCTTCGATGTCGGCGTGACGCTTTCGGCGAATACCGGCGCCTCCGGCGGCGATGGCGGCTACGGCGGCAATGTCTATGTCGGTGTCGACAAGAAGGGTACGTCGCAGACGAAGGGCACAACGACGACCTATGGCTCGTTCTCCCATGGCATTCTGGCGCAGTCGATCGGCGGCGGCGGCGGCGCGGTTTCGACGTCGTCCAGCGCCAACAGCGTCACGGTTTCCGGACCGGAAGCCGACCTTGATCTTTCGACGATCTCCTTCGGAGCGACGAACGGCGCGGCAGGCGACGGTGGTCAGGTTACGGTCTATGCCGCGAATATCTACACCCAGGGCTTTGCCGCCAACGGCGTGATTGCCCAGTCGCTCGGCGGCGGCGGCGGGCATGCGATCCAGACCGGCTATGCCATGGACAAGGTCTCGATCAAGTTCGGGGCGCAGGGCCAGTCCGACGGGACGAGAAACGCCGGCAATGTTTTGGTTGATACGATCGCGGGCACAAAGATCACCACCTCCGGCGACAATGCCAACGGCATCCTCGGCCAGTCGATCGGCGGCGGCGGCGGTTTTGCCGGCGTCGCGCTCGGCACCTACAACGCCGTCAATGACGAGAGCATTTCCGGCGTCATCAGTTCCACCTTCGGCGGCGGCAGCGACAGTGGCGATACGCATGGAGAAGACGTCACTATCAATCACTATGGCTCGATCACGACTTCGGGCAAACGCTCCATCGGCATTGCTGGGCAGTCGATCAGCGGCGGCGGCGGTTTCCTGACGGCCGCGGCCAGCAATTTCGACCAGTCCGGCTTCGTCCAGAAGCAGGCGTCGTCCAGCGCCCACAACGTGGATATCGACGTCGAGGAAAACGCCTCGATCGTCACCTCGGGCGATGGCGCCTTCGGCATTCTTGCGCAAACCGTTTCCGGCGGCGGCGGCGTTTCGGCCGATCTCGCACAAAAGCTGAATGCTTTCTACCGCGCCTACGGCGGCACTTTTACCAACAGCCAGTATTACTACGACAACAGCTCAGGGATCGCCGATCAAACGGGCTATGTCTCGGTGACTGTCGATGGCAGCGTCAGCACCAGCGGGGAATATGCCCATGGCGTTGTCGCGCAGGCGATCGGCGGCTCCGGCGGCATCTTCCTGCAGAACGGCAAGACCTATGCCGGCACGCTCGCCAATTTCAACAATCAGCAGGGCTCGAACATTTCCGGCAATACGCAGAACGGCAATCTCGAGGTCACGATCAACGGCAGCGTCAAGGTTTCCGATCCGACAGCCTGGGGGGGATGGGCGCAGGCGACCGGTCCGGCGATGTCGTTGACGATCGGCAGCGGCGGTGTCCTCTCCGGCTCGACTGCGGCGGCCGACAATGGTGAATACAGCGGCGGCGCAATCTATTCCTCCGCCGCGAGCCGAACCGCTATCACGCATGACAATCACGGCACGGTGACCGGGAATATTGTCCACCACACGTTCGCAACCGCTTCCTCGGCCGCCGATGGCGCGGTGCGGACGGCGGCGCGTGCCGGTACCAGCCTCTTCATCAATCAGGGCACGGGTACGCTCGTGACCGGCCATATCGCCGATGCCGGCAGCATTCTCAACGCCGGCAGCATCAATCCGGGCGGGACTTGGAGCACGGTCCGGACGCGCGTGACCGGAGACCTTCTCGGCGTCGGCACCAAGGATGCGGGCAGCGCCTATGACGTTGCCGATCTCGGTCTTTCGACAACATTCTCGCCCTTCAGCTATTTCGACCGCAGCAAACGGGTCGACTGGCGCACCGAGAATTCGAGCAAGGGCGGTCTTCTGACCGGGCTTGACGTCGACATGGAAAACGGCACGGCCGACACGCTTCTGATCGAAGGCGACTTCGCCGGCACCTGGGGCGTTGACGTCAATGCCAACGCGCTCCTGCCAAACACGCGCGCCGAGTTCCTGAAGGCCGAGGGTATGGATATGGCCGAGCTTTCGGCGCTCTCCTCCCTGGTCTTCGATTTTACCGATGTGACGAAATCGGCCGAGGGCTGGCAGGGGTTTTCCGTTGCCGATGCGCATTTCGCCGATAACGGCGTTTCGCTCGGCAGAAATGCAGGCGGCGTCTCGCGGGCGATGCAGCAGGCCTGGGACAGGATCGCCGATGGCAGCGCCACGGAGGTGAAATTCGCCGAGGACGAAATCTCGCTCGGCGCGGCCTTCGGCGCGTTCCACCAGGCCGATCCCGACACATTCGACGACATGCTGCTGGAACTGGCCTCGCAGACGGCGGCGGCGCCGTTGGCCGATTCACCCTCCGCCGCGATCGCGGCTGCCAACAGCGTGCTCTCTTGCCCGGCCTTTGCGACGACGGGCGTGATGATGGACGAGGGCTCGTGCGTGTGGAGCCGCGCGCTCGGCGGCGAGACCACGCAAGGCCAGCACGGCGATTCCTCAGGCTATACCCAATCGGTCGGCGGCTTGCAGTTCGGCGGGCAGGCGGCGCTGGCCGATGGCTGGTTCCTCGGCTCTGGCCTGACCTACGAGAACAGCTGGTTCCGCAACAAGAGCGGTTCTGAAAAGATGGAACAGCAATCCTTCACCGGCGCGGTGGCGCTGAAGAAGGAGGCCGGCCCCTGGCTCTTCGGCTTTGTCGGCGGCGCCGGCTATAACTGGGGCGATTCCAAGCGCTACATCAATCTCGACACGCTTTCGGCCACCGCCCGCGGCGAGCCGGATTCGGCAATGCTCTTCGCCCGCGCCCGCGCTTCTTACGAATTTGCCTTCGGCGATGAATATTACATGCGTCCCAAGGTCGATTTCGACGTCATCAACATGCACCAGTTCAGCTATACGGAGAGCGGCGCGGGGGCGATGAACCTGATGGTCGACGGCAATTCGGATACGGCCTTCGGCGTTACCCCGGGGATCGAGTTCGGTGCGCGGATCCCGTTCATGGAGGACTGGCCGGCGCGGCTTTACGGCGATCTCGGGGTCTCGTTCCTGACGGCCGATAGCTGGGAAACGACGTCGCGCTTTGCCGGGTTGTCGTCGATGGACAGTTTCTCCACCTTCACGCCGATTGCGGATACGGTCGGGCATGTCACGCTCGGGCTGGACCTTGCCAAGCGGCAGGGCATGGAGCTGAAATTCCAGTATGACGGGGCCTTTGCCGACGACTACCAGTCGCATACCGGCTCGATCAGGTTCGGATACCGGTTCTGATCGGTCTCCGCCGCGGCGCAACTTGCCTTAATTTCAGGCATCGCTAACCTCGGGAGGCGCGGGGAATCGCGGCGGAGGCATTGCATGTCGGAAAATCGGGCGTTCATCTTTCTGGTTCTGGCCTTTGCCATGCTGTGGCTGCCGCTCGGCCAGCATGAATTTCTGCTCACTGGCTGGATGAAGCTCGGCACTTTCATGGCGCCGTTCCTGCTCTTCTTGGCCTTCGCCTTTTCCGACAGGCCTCTGCGGCTCGCAGACAACGACGTCGGTCTCTATGCGCTGATCCTGTGGATCGCCTATATCATCCACCAGTTCGAGGAACACTGGGTCGATCTGTACGGCCAGGTCTACGCCTTCAAGCCCTATGTCAACATGGTGCTGCTCGACCTGATGCGGGCGCCTGCCGGCACGTCGCCGCCGCTCACCGATGCCGGGGTGTTCGTCATCAACACCTCTTTGGTCTGGCTTGTGGCGGCGCTGGCGATCCTCAGAGCGCGCCATCACCTGTTTCCGGCGCTGTGCATGGTGTCGATCGTTCTGGTGAACGCCGTCAGCCATGTCGGCATGGCGATCATCCGGGGCGGCTACAATCCGGGCCTGTTGACGGCAATCGTCCTGTTCTTTCCGCTTTCCCTCGCCATCTATCACCGTTTCTTGAAGGCGGGCATTGCCAGCCGAGGGGAAGTTGTTGCCAGCATCGGCTGGGGCGTGATTGCCCATATCATCATGTTTGCCGGCCTGCTTGCGGCAGGCTATTTCCATGTCATACCGGAAATGGGCTATTTTGCCCTTCTTGTGATCTGGTCGGCCGTGCCCTGCCTTGTTCTGCGCAACGGTCCGCCCGGAGCGCTCATGAAACCGTTGGGGGGCTGAAATCTTGGTGCTGATGGAGAACGAACTGGCGAAGAAGAGCGGGGACCGGCCGGTCCCTGTGCGCGCCTGTCTTGCCGTCGTCCTCTCGATCCTGTTCCTTCTTTTCATCGGGCTTACCGCGCTGGCGATGGCCGCCCCCGCCTCATGGACCGGCGCCTGGGATTCGCGCTGGTTCGACGGCGGCGCGCGGGTCTACATGCAGCAGGACGGCACGCATGTGACCGGGCGCTACCCGGCCTATAACGGCAGGCTGGAAGGCGAGGCCGAGGGCCGGCGGCTTGTCGGGACGTGGACGACGCCGAAGGGCAGCGGCTCGTTCGAATTCATCCTGTCGGAGGATGGCCGGAGCTTTGTCGGGCGGCTCGGCAACAAGCAATGGTGGACGGGCGCACGGATCAGCAGTGGGCACGACCAGGCTTTGCGCGCCTTTCAGTCGTCGCCGTCCGAAACGCTGCGCACCTTCCTGATTGCCGCCGAGGCAGTGGAAAGCGGACGGCTGGAATATCAGGACGACCTTTTGTCCATGCTGATCTTTCCGGAGGGCGGCCGCGAGAACCACGCTCGCGAACTGGCGCCGCTCGTGCTTCTGCTCGACCAGTTCACCGTCGATCCCGACGTTTTCGAGACCAAGGCCCCGGAAGGCGATGAAGCCGAACTGGTGCTGACGCGCTATGACGGACGGACGCTGCCATTGCAGTTCCGCCGCGTCGGCGAGGACTGGTTCATGGTCGCGCCGCCGGCCGCTTTCGTCAAAAACCTGTTTTCCGAGATCGCGGCGGGCCTGCCGGGCGGCGGCTACAAGGCAGGTGGCCGGTTTGATGGCTCCACGCCGCGCGCGGCCATGGAGAGCTTCATCGACGCCATGCGCGCCGGGCCTGCCATGCAGGACACCGCGATTGCCGCGCTCGACCTTTCCGAAATGCCGACGGTGGTGCGCGACCGCCAATCCGTGCTTGTCGCCGAATATCTGAACGAGGTGATCGCCAGGATCGGCGAGGTCGTCTTCCAGGAAATCCCCAATGATCCCGGGTCTCTGGAGCCCTTCGTTTATTTCACCCATCCCGCCGGCGATATCGTGCTCGCCCCGACCGAGACCGAAGACGGCGTGCAGTGGCAGTTCACGCCTGAGACGGTGCGCACGGTCCGCGCGCTTTATGCTGCCACGGAGAACCTGCCGCAGGCCATCAGGGTTCTTC
The DNA here is from genome assembly GCF_005924265.1 of Martelella lutilitoris. Classification (GTDB taxonomy): domain Bacteria; phylum Pseudomonadota; class Alphaproteobacteria; order Rhizobiales; family Rhizobiaceae; genus Martelella; species Martelella lutilitoris. The sequence goes on along the minus strand of NZ_VCLB01000009.1, from coordinate 160,282 downwards.
CCTATGACACCCATTCGAAAGCGCCCTATTTCAAGATCCGCGCGATCGTTGCCGGGGCGGTGCCGGCGGCATTGCAGCCGGTCGGCCCGCTGGAGGCCTGGCAATGGGCGGGCCTTGTCGCCATTTTCGTCATCGCGGTCGCCGCTGCGCTTCTCGTCGGCATCGTCCTCTCGCTTGCCGGACGGCTTGGCCCGGCGAGCGGAAGGGCGGCAAGCAGCCGCGCCTTCGCGATCTGGGGTTTCCGTCTGCTCGCCTTCGGCGTCATCAATTATCTCGGCTTCGCCATTCTCGGCCTGCCGTCCGAATTCGGCGGCGCGATCAAGTCGCTGGCGGTGCTGATGATGATCGCGGGCGCGATCCCGATCGAATTCTGGCTGGTCGACCGGCTTCACCACGCCATCGATCGCGCCGGTCTGATCAACCAACGCGGGGCGATCCTGGCGTCGCTTCTGGTCGGCGTTGCCAAGGTTCTGGTGGTCTGCGCCAATATCCTGCTGTTTGCCGACGCGCTCTCCATTCCCTATGGCGCGGCGATTGCCGGCCTCGGCATCTCCGGCATCGCGATCGCCTTTGCGGCGCGTTCGACGCTGGAAAACGTGATCTCGGCCTTTATCCTGTTCGTTGACCGGCCCGTCGACGTCAATGATCTGGGCCGCTTCGACGGTAGAATCGGGACGATCGAGCATATCGGCCTCAGGGCGACTGTCATCCGCACGCTGGATCGCACGTTGCTGACCATCCCGAATTCCGATTTCATCGCCGACAGCATCGAGAATTTCACCCGTCGCGACAGCGTGTTGATGCGTCGCAGCTTTGCCCTGAGGCCGGAGACGAGCCTGGACCAGCTGCGCTACCTTCTGACGGAAATCCGGCGCATGTTGATCGCCCATCCGAAAGTGCTTCCGGATCCGGCCCGCGTGCGTCTTCTCGGAATTACCGAAAACCGGGTCGAATACGAAATCTTCGCCTATATCCGCACCGTCGACTATTCCGAGTTCCTCGCCATACAGGAAGATGTGATCCTGCGGATGATGGATCTCATCGAGAAATCCGGAACGGATTTCGCCTATCCGGCCAGCACGCTCTATCTCGCGCGCGATCGCGGCATTGACGCTGAAAAGGGCGAGGCCGCCGAACAGGCTGTGGCGGGCTGGCGCGGCGAGGGAAGGCTTCCCTTTCCCAACCTCACGGCGGACGAGGTTTCCGGCCTGCAGGACACGCTCGACTACCCGCCCGAAGGCGCTCCGCCCGAGGATGAGCAGTACAAGCCCGCCAGTCCCGAAGAGAAGCGACAGCGCGGCCGCTTCTGGCTCTTCCGCTTTGGCAGACGGTGAAGACGGCGGATCGCGAGGTGGTGCCCGAGCGCAGAACGACGCCTGGCCGACACGCCCGGCGTCGCAGTCTTGTTTCGTGCAAGAATTGTTTGCGCTGTCATTGTTCTGTCGAAAAATATCCGGCGCATTCGCCGGGTTTCCTGCTTGAGAAATAGGATTTCAAAATCAGGGATATATTGTCGATACAAGCCTTTACCGGAACTTTTTTCGTTGAACCTCCGTTGATCTGTCACGCGGCCGAGAGGAGCCGCAACAACAACTCTCTGAGACTTGTGAATGGGAGCCGTCTGTTCGGGGTGCGCCTGAATATCGCACGGTCCTCGAGGAGGAAAACATGTTTGCATTCAGTAACAGATCGAAACTTCTGGCCGGTGTGGTTTTCGCGGGTGCCGTGGCCCTTTCCGGCGCAAGAACGGCAAGCGCGCTTGACGTGAACATTGGCGGCGAAAACGGCATTAATGCGAGCGTCGATGCCGATCTCAACCCGGAGGGCGGCGTCGGCGCGGATGTCGGCGCAAGTGTCGGCGGTGACAACGGGGTCAACGCCGATGTTGGTGCCGATGTTGGTGGTGGTCAGGCCGTTGATGCGGATGTTGACGCGAGTGTCGGCGGCGATAGCGGCGTGAACGCCAGCGCGGATGCCGATGTCGGTGGCGGGCAGGGCATTGGCGCGGACGTGGACGCCAGCGTTGGCGGCTCCTCCGGCGTCAACGCCTCGGCTGACGCCAATGTCGGCGGCGGCTCCGGTGTCGGCGCGGATGTCGATGTCGGGATCGGCGGTTCGGGTGACGGCGGCGCGCCGGGCGGCCCGGTTGGCGGCGGAAGTAGTGGCGGCGGCAGCGACGGTTCCGGCGGCATGGGCGGTTCCGGCGGCAGCGGCACGGCCGGGGGCGGCTCCGGCGGCGGCGACATGCCGTCCGACGCGGACGACCAGCGCCTGGTGACGGCTTTCGACCAGCTCTCGGGTGAAGAACAGCAGGTGGTGCGTCGCCAGTGCGAGAGCGTGATGCGGACGCCGGACAATTTCGAGCCGGGGCTGCAGCGCCTCTGCCGCCTGATGCACGAATATCGTCGCTGATACTGATCCCAAATCAAACCAGCAGGAAAAGGGCGCGGACCAAGCGCCCTTTTTCGCATCTGTTGCGGATTGCCGCAAATTGGGCAAGCATTGCACTCACGCCTTGCCACGGGGCGATGGCCGATTTAAGAAAAATGCTCGGGCGGCGTGACAGTCTCACGTGGCTTTTTATGGCTCGCGAAAATGCACTGTGAGGTTGATGGCGATGATGAATTTCGAAACGGCGCGTGAAAAGATGGTGGAGTGCCAGATCCGCACCACCGATGTCACGGCGCATCCGGTAATCTCTGCGTTCCTGTCGGTCCCGCGTGAAGCATTCCTTCCGGCCAAGCTGAAGCCGCTTGCCTATATCGACGAGGATATCCTTGTGAAGCCGGCCAGCGCCGATAGCCCCGCGCGCTACATGATGGAGCCGTCGCCGCTCGCAAAGCTGATCCAGCTGGTGGAAGTCTCCAAGAAGGATGTCGTCCTCGTGGTCGGCACGGGCGAGGGCTATGCCGCCGCCGTGCTTTCGCTGTTGGCGCAATCGGTCGTCGGCATCGACAATGACGAGGAACTGGTGCAGTCGGCGAGCGACAATTTTCTCGAGCTCGGCTACGACAATGCCGCCGTGGTCGTCGGCGAACTGACGGCGGGCTATCCTTCGGAAGCGCCCTATGACGTGATCTTCGTCAACGGCGCGGTCGAATATATCCCGGACGCGCTGCTCGAGCAGTTGCGCGACGGCGGTCGCCTGGTCTGCGTCGAGGGTGTCGGCAACGCGGCGCGCGCCAAAATCTATCGCCGCGACGGCGACGTCTTTCCCGAGTTCCTGTCCTTCAACGCCGCCGTGAAGCCGCTGCCGGGCTTCGCCCGCGAGAAGGCCTTCGAATTCTGACCTCGGCGGCACGGCAGGTTCCTTCCTCAAAAACCTGTGTACATCCCTGAAAACATGATGTTTTCAGGGTGATGCCTGTTGGAACCGGATTATCCTTCACTATGATTCGGGTCGACGAGAAATTCGCCTAAGCGCGCAGAAAGGTTTGTCATGGCGCAGCCGAAGTTGCAGCAAGAGCCGACGATGGAAGAGATCCTGGCCTCCATCCGGCGGATCATCGACAGCGGTGAGGACGCCGGGCGTTCGCCGGGCTACCGCTCGTCGCAGCCGCGCGAGAGCGCGGAGAACCGCAGCGACGAGGCGCGCCGGTCGACCGGACACGGCGAGGAAAACTGGTATCAGCGTGACGAGGAGCGCCCGAGCGAGCCGGTGATCATGTCGCGCCACCATGCCGCTGACGAGCCGGCTGTCCCCGAACAGTCCGAACCGGTGCGCCAGGAACCGCCGATGGCCGAGCAGCAGGTCTATCGCAGCGAAGAGGCCCAGGCGGCGCCGGCTGAGCCTGCCTATCGGGAAGAGGCGTCCGCTGAGGCGCCTTCCGAGGCCGGGCAGCCCTTCCAGGCCGTCTATCCCGGCACGATGGGCGAGGTCGCGCGACAGGTGCGCGCGGCAAGCGGCCAGTTCGACGCCAACGAGCAGCAGGATAGCCGCGAGGCCATGGGGGCTGCCGAAAGCGAAGATGACGCGCCGCTTTTGTCCGCGGAATCGGAGATGCGCATTTCCGAGGCGTTGCGTGAACTGTCCTCCGCGCTTGAGCGCGAGGGCGCGCGCAGCATCGAGGAGATCGTCGCCGAAGAGCTTCGGCCGCTCCTGAGCGACTGGCTCGAGACCCACATGCCCGCAATCGTCGAAAACGTGGTGGCGCGCGAACTCGAGCGCATGCGTCGGCGCTGATTGCGCTTGGTCGCTCACCCCTTTTCTCCGGCCCCTCGGGCCGCCTGGCCGTCCCTTTCGGGGCGGCTTTGTTGTTGACAGGCTTCGCGCCTAACGCTTAACAACCATCTGGCTCTCGACCGGCTCTTTGGCCGGTGAAACCGGGGGCGGTCAAAAAACCGGAAATGACGGTCGGCCGCGCGCGCCGATCATCCTTTCAAACCAGGAATTGGCACGGAAATGCTTGACAAGACCTATGACGCGAAAAGCGTCGAACCCAAGATCGCCGAACGCTGGCAGGAAGCCGACGCGTTCAAGGCAGGCGCCAATGCAAGGCCGGGTGCGGAGTCTTTCAGCATTGTGATACCGCCGCCGAACGTGACCGGCTCGCTGCATATGGGCCACGCCCTCAACAACACGCTGCAGGATATTCTGGTGCGCTTTGAGCGCATGCGCGGCAAGGATACGCTGTGGCAGCCGGGCATGGACCATGCCGGCATCGCCACGCAGATGGTTGTCGAGCGCCAGCTCATGGAAAAGCAGCTTCCCGGACGCCGCGAAATGGGCCGCGAGGCCTTCATCGACAAGGTCTGGGAATGGAAGGATGAATCCGGCGGCCAGATCCTCAACCAGCTGAAGCGCCTCGGCGCCTCCTGCGACTGGTCGCGCGAACGCTTCACCATGGATGAGGGGCTTTCGCAAGCCGTTCTCGAAGTCTTCGTCACGCTCTACAAGCAAGGCCTGATCTATCGCGGCAAGCGTCTCGTCAACTGGGACCCGGAATTCGAGACCGCGATTTCGGACCTCGAGGTCGAGAACCGCGAGACCGACGGCCATATGTGGCATTTCAAATATCCGCTGGCCGATGGCGAGACCTACACCTATGTCGAGAAGGACGAGGACGGCAATGTCGTCCTCGAAGAGGAACGCGACTACATCTCGATCGCCACCACGCGCCCCGAGACGATGCTTGGCGACGGCGCGGTTGCCGTTCATCCGTCCGACGAGCGCTATGCGCCCATCGTCGGAAAATTCTGTGAAATTCCGGTCGGACCGAAGGAACATCGTCGCCTGATCCCGATCATCACCGATGAATATCCGGATCCGGATTTCGGCTCCGGCGCGGTCAAGATCACCGGCGCGCATGACTTCAACGACTACCAGGTTGCCCGCCGCAACCACATTCCGCTCTACCGCCTGATGGACGGGAAGGCGGCGATGCGCGAGGACGGCGAGCCCTACGCGACCTGCGCCGGCCAGGCCATGCAGATCGCGAAGTCCGGTGACCTGCCGAGCGAGGCCGATGTCGACGATATCAATCTCGTGCCCGACGAGTATCGCGGGCTTGACCGCTATGCGGCGCGCAAGCGCATCGTCGAGGCCATCAATGCCGAGGGTCTCGCCGTCACCATCAAGGACGAGGAGGGCAATGACGTCCCCTTCGTCGAGCACAAGAAGATCATGCAGCCCTTCGGCGACCGCTCCGGCGTCGTCATCGAGCCGATGCTGACCGACCAGTGGTTCGCCGATGCCAAGACATTGGCCGAGCCGGCGATCGCGTCCGTGCGCGAGGGCCGCACCAAATTCGTGCCGAAGAACTGGGAAAAGACCTATTTCGAGTGGATGGAAAACATCGAGCCGTGGTGCATTTCGCGCCAGCTCTGGTGGGGCCACCAGATCCCCGCCTGGTACGGCCCGGATGGTTCTGTCTTCGTCGAGAAGACCGAGGAAGAAGCGCTCGAGGCCGCGATCCAGCACTACATCTCGCATGAGGGCCCGTGGAAGGCCTGGGTCGAGGAACAGCTCGAGAATTACGAGCCCGGCAATATCCTGACCCGCGACGAGGACGTTCTCGACACCTGGTTCTCCTCCGGTCTCTGGCCCTTCTCCACGCTCGGCTGGCCGGAAAAGACGGATGAACTGGCGCGCTACTATCCGACCAGCGTTCTCGTCACCGGTTTCGACATCATCTTCTTCTGGGTTGCGCGCATGATGATGGATGCGCTGCATTTCATGAAGGATGAGCACGGCAACCCGGTCGAGCCGTTCCACACCGTCTATGTCCACGCCCTGGTGCGCGACAAGAACGGGCAGAAGATGTCGAAGTCGAAGGGCAATGTCATCAACCCGCTCGACCTGATCGACGAATATGGCGCGGATGCGCTGCGCTTCACGCTGGCGATCATGGCCGCCCAGGGGCGCGACGTGAAGCTCGATACGAGCCGCATCGCCGGCTACCGCAATTTCGGCACCAAGCTGTGGAACGCCACCCGCTTTGCCGAAATGAACGGGATGAAGCTGGACGCCGCCTTCCGTCCGGAAAAGGCGACGCAGACGATCAACCGCTGGATCCTGACCGAGCTTTCGAAGACGGCCGAGGAGGTGACGCGGGCGATTGAAACCTATCGCTTCAACGAGGCGGCGGGCGCGCTCTACCACTTCGTCTGGCATGAGCTCTGCGACTGGTATCTGGAACTGCTGAAGCCTGTTTTCATGGGCGAGGACGAGGCCGCCAAGGCGGAGGCGCAGGCCTGCGTCGCTTATGTGCTGGCCGAAACCTACAAGCTCCTGCATCCGTTCATGCCGTTCATGACCGAAGAGCTCTGGGCCCAGATCGGCGGCGAAGGCCTGCTCTGCCACGCCGACTGGCATGTGCCGCTCCATCGCGATGATCAGGCCGCTGACGAGATCAACTGGCTGGTCGATCTCGTTTCCGGCATCCGCTCTGCGCGCGCCGAAATGAACGTACCGCCTTCGGCCAAGGCGCCGCTGATCTTCGTCGGGGCCAACTCAACCACGCGCGAGCGCAGCGCCCGGCATTTCCCCGCGATCGAGCGTCTGGCGCGCGTCGATTCGCTCGACTTCGAAAAGACGACGCCGAAGGGCGCGGCCCAGGTGATTATCGGCGAAGCAACGGCTTGCGTTCCGCTCGGCAACCTGATTGATGTCGCTGCCGAAACCGCGCGTCTGGAAAAGGCGATCGGCAAGGTCGACAAGGATATCGAACGCTCGGCGAAGAAACTCGACAACGAGAAATTCGTCGCCAATGCTGATCCGGAAGTGGTCGAGACCGAACGCGAACGTTTTGCCGAACTGAAGACGCAACGCGAACAGCTCGCCGTGGCCCTGACGCGGGTAAGTGAAGCCGGGTGATCAGGCTTCGGTCGATGAAATGACGAGAAGGGGCGGAGCGTTGCGCGCTCCGCCCCTCCTTCTTTCTACGTCTTTCTACCAGCGCTGGTGAACGTGGGGCGCGATGCGGTTGCGGTAGATCTCTTCCATTGCCGCCATCACGTCGGCGCCGATTACCGGCAGGTCTGAGGCCCGCGCATTGCCCCTGGCCTGTTCGGCATTGCGCGCGCCCGGAATGGCGACGGTGACCGCCTCGTTCATCAGGATCCAGCGCAGCGCGAAGGCGGCCATGCTTTCCCCGCCCGGCACATGCTTGCGCACGTCCTCCACCGCATCGAGCGCGATCTCGAAGGGCACGCCGGCAAAGGTTTCGCCGACATCGAAGGCCTCGCCGGAACGGTTGAAGTTGCGGTGGTCTTCCTTGTCGAACTCAGTGTCCCGCGTGATCTTGCCCGAGAGAAGCCCGGAGGCGAGCGGCACCCGCACGATCACGGCGATATTCTTCCTTTTCGCTTCCGGCAGGAACAGCGAGGCCGGGCGCTGGCGGAAGATGTTGTAGATGATCTGCACGCTGGCAACGCCCGGATATTCGATCGCCTTCAGCGCTTCCTCGACCTTTTCGACGCTGACGCCGTAATTGGCGATCTTGCCCTTGGCCTTGATCGCGTCCAGCGCCTCGAACACCTCCGGACGGTAGAAGGCCTCGGTCGGCGGGCAGTGAAGCTGCACCAGGTCGAGCTGTTCCATCTTCAGGTTCTTCAGGCTGCGATCGATGAAGCCCTCGAGGTTTTCGCGGTTGTAGCCCTCGGCGGTATGCGGGTTGAGCCGGCGGCCCGCCTTGGTGGCGACGAAGGGCTTTTCGCCGCGGCTCGCCAGAACGTCGGCGATGATCTTTTCCGAGCGGCCGTCGCCGTAGACATCGGCCGTGTCGATGAAATTGATGCCGGCATCGAGCGCTGCGTTCAGGGCCGCGCGGCCGTCCTCGTCGCTGACGGAGCCCCACGAGCCGCCGATCTGCCAGGCGCCGAAGCCGATATTGGAGACGGGGCGTCCGGTGCGTCCGAAATTATGATAATGCATGCGTTCCTCCGGTGAGTGTCTGATTCCCGCCCTCAAAGAGGCGGACGGGATAAGGCGCCGGTCCGGCGCTTGTTTGGGCTTGCGGTGTGAACCTAAGGTCTTTTACGCCGCGAAGGCCGAAGAAAAAACAGGGAAACGAAATTTGTGACGTCCTTTCGCTTCATCCATGCCGCAGACCTGCATCTGGGCAGCCCGCTTTCCGGGCTGATGCTGAAGGACCGCCAGATGGCGGAACGCTTCGCCGCCGCCGGGCGCGATGCCTTTTCCGCGCTGGTTGAATATGCGCTGGCCGAAAGGGTGGATTTTCTCGTGATTGCCGGCGACGTCTATGACGGCGCGTGGAAGGACAATCATATCGGCCTGTTCTTCAACCGCGAGATCGCGCGGCTGTCACGCGCCGGCATTCCCGTCTATTACCTGCGCGGCAATCACGATGCCGAAAGCATCGTTGCCCGCACCATCGCCATGCCGGAGGGCGTTCATGAGTTTTCCACCCGCAAGCCGGAGACCTTTGTTCTGGATGATCTGAAGGTGGCGCTGCACGGCCAGGGCTTTGCCGAGCGCGTGGCGGCCGACAATCTGGCGCTTGCCTATCCGCCCGCCGTGCCCGGACATTTCAACATCGGCGTGCTGCACACCTCGCTGTCCGGCCGTCCGCCGCATGCCGTCTATGCGCCGTGTTCGGTCGCCGATCTCGCCTCGCGCGGCTATGATTACTGGGCGCTCGGCCATGTCCATGCCTTCGAGGCGGTCTCGGCCGATCCGCTGACGCTCTATTCGGGCAATCTGCAAGGCCGCAACATCCGCGAAACCGGGCCGAAGGGTGCGGTGCTGGTAAGCGTCGAGGATGGCCGGCCGCGCTATGAGCGGGTGATGCTGGATTGCGCCCGGTTCGAGACGGTGGAGGTGAACCTTGCCGAGGACCTGCCCGAAAGCGCTATTCCCGGCGAAATCGAGGCGGCGCTCTTGCCGTTTGCCGAGGCGGCGGATGAGCGGCCCCACGCGCTCAGGGTCACGCTTTCCGGCCGTCATGCGTCAGCCGAGCGGATCAAGGCCGCGCGGTCCCAGTGGCGCGATGACGTGCAGGCCGCATGCCACCGCATTCATGCCGATCTCTGGCTTGAAAAGCTTGTAATCGCGCTTGAGGCAACGGGCACGGAAAGGCCCGCTGCGGTAGGTGAGCTCGCGGTCGATATCGATGCGCTGGTCGCTTCGATCGCAGCCGGCGAAGATGCCGGCACCGACGAACTCGTCGGTGAGATCTCGCGAAAGCTGCCGGGCGGTGTGGCGGCGGGCGAAGAGCCGCTTGGCGCAAGCGCGGCCGAGCTTCTGGCGGAAGCGCGCGACATCCTGCGGGCGCGGCTTGCGGGCGAGGGCTGAGCGATGCGGTTTCTCTCCCTCGATCTCCTGCGCTACGGACATTTTTCCGGCCGTTCCATGACCTTCAGGCCCGATGCCGCGCTGCATATCGTCTACGGGCCGAATGAGGCGGGGAAATCCTCCGCACTCGCGGCCTTTTCCGATCTTCTCTTCGGCTTTCCAGATCGCGATGTCGGCTATGATTTCCTGCATCCGGCGCGTGATCTGAGGATCGGCGCGGAAATCCGCGCGCGCTCCGGCGAGACGCTTGCCTTCCGCCGCCGCAAGGGCCGCAAGGATACGCTGCTGGCCGCCGGCGGCGACAGCGAGACCGCGCTCAATGACGATGCGCTCTCCGCCTATCTCGGCAGTCTTGACCGAACCGTGTTCGAGCGAGCCTTCGGGCTTGACAGCGAGCGGCTGCGGGCAGGGGCTGATGAAATGCTGGCCGATGGCGGCGAGATCGGGCAGATCCTGTTTTCCGCCGCTTCCGGACTGACGGGGCTCAGGGCAATTGCGCAGAGGCTTGCCGTCGAGGCCAGCGGCATCTACGCGCCTCATCCGTCGAAGAGCCGGTCCTTCTATCAGGTATTGGAACGCCATAAAGCTGCGCGCAAGGCCGAGCGGGCGCTGGAACTGAATGCCAGCGAGTGGAAGGCGCTGTTGCGTTCGGAAAGCGAGATCGAGGACGAGCTTGCAGCTCTTGCCGACAGGCAGCACGCGCGCCGCACCCGCATGGAAACGCTCGACCGCCTGCAGCGGCTGCGCGGCCTGATTGCCGAAATCGACGGCCATGAACGCGCCTTGCAGGCCTTTGCCGATCTGGAACCGGTCGCGGACGAGACCGGCGCGGAACTTGAGAGGCTCCATGCGCGCCAAGGCCAGCGCAAGACCGAGATCGAAGGCAAGGCCGAGCGGCTTGCAACGCTGCGGCGTGATCTCGAAACGCTGAAGATCGACGACCAATTGCTCGCCCGTCGCGAGGAAATCCGCCGCCTGCATGGCGAAAGCGGGCTTTATGCCGAGGCGGTCAACGGCCTGCCGGAGCGCGAAGCCGGGCTGGAAGAGACGCTTTCCGCGCTTTCCATCCTGGCCGCGGAACTTGGCATTGCGGACATGGAACGTCTCGAAAAGAACCGGCCGGACAATATCGTGCTCGCCGACCTGGATGCGGTGATCGAAGAGGCACGGCGGCTGGAGCGCGAGGCATCCGCGCTCGAAAAGGGGCTTGCCGACAGCCGCGCCTCACTCGAAGCCCTCGAGAGCGAAGGCGGCGGCGGACAATTGACCGATCCGGCGCCGCTGCGCCGCCGCTTCGATGCACTGCGGCCCGACATTGCAAAATTCGACGATGCCGAGGCGCAGGAAGCCGATATTGCCGGCCGTCGCCGCGCGCTGGCGGAAAACGCGGCGCTGCTGCGCCCGGCCGTATCCGATATCTTCGGCTTTTCCCGCGCGACGCTGCCGGATCAGACGGCGGTGCGGGCGGCGGGCGAGAGGATTTCGGCGATCCGCAGCACTCTGGAAACGCTGGAGCGCAGAAAGACCGAAGGCGATCAGGAGCGGCTGCAGATCGAGGGGCTGATCGCCGGGGAGGCCGGCGACGCACCTGTGCCGACGCGCGAGGACATCGCGGCCGGCCGGCTTGAGCGCGACAGGCTCTTCCAGGAACTTGTCGCGGGAAGCAGCGATCGTGAGCGCTATGTCACTGCGGTGAAGGCGGCCGATGGGCTTGCCGACAGCGCCCTCGACAATGCCGACACGGTGGCCCGCCACGGCGAATACCGCAAACGCCTCGCGGCGCTGGCGCGTGATCGTGAAGCCACGGAGGGTGAGATTGAGCGGCTGACCGCAGAGCTTGCAGCGGAGCGTGAAGCCCACCGGTCGCTTTTCCGCGCTGCAGGCGTCGAGGCCGGCGCGCCGGATGACATGCTCGAATGGCTGCGTCAGATTGCCGTTCTGCTTGATCAGCGCGAGCAGTTGTTGAGCCTCATCGATCGGCAGGCCGGACTGGACAAGCTGAAGGACGAACTGCGCGCAAGCCTTCTGCCGCTTGCCGACGAGGCGGATGCCGAGATGCCGGTTCCCGCGCTTGCGCGCCTTGCCGAGGCCCGGATCGAGCGTCTTGCCGAGCGCTGGGAAGATGCACGCCGGCAGCAGGCCGAGATTGCCGCCGCCCGTCAGGCCATCGCGCGCCGGGAGCAGGAGCTTGAGGCGTTGCAGGTCGTGCGGCGCGACTTTGCCGGGCGCTATGAAGCCTGTCTTGCAGAGCTCGGGCTGAAGCCGGAAACCGGGCTGGCGGCAGCCGAAACGGCGCTTGGGCTTTGGCGCAGGGTGCCGCAGCTTCTGGAAAGAAAGAACAGGCTCGAGCGCGAGATCACAGCAGGCCGGGCGCGCGTCGAGCGGTTCCGTTCGGCCGTCGATGCGCTCGCCGAGGCGCTGGCGCCGGACCTTGCCGGGCGCGACGCCGAAGAGAGTGTCCGCATCCTTGGCGAACGCATCGACCGCGACACGTCGGGTGCCGCCCGCCGCAAGGCGCTCGAAGAGGCTGCCGCTTCTTTGACCGCGGAGATTGAGGCGCTCGAGGATGATCTTGCGTCCTGCAGGGCGAAAATCGCGGAAATCGCCGAGGCCTTGCCGCCGCGCGTCGTCATGGAAGGTCTTTCCGCGCGCCTTGAGGAGCGGGCCGCCCTGAAAAACGCGCTGGCCGAGGCGAAGCGGCGCTTCGATGACGGCAGCGAGGGCGCGGATGCGGAGGAAACACGCAGGCTGGCCGAGGGGCTGGATGTGATCGCCTGCCGGCAGGAGCGTGAAGCGCTTGCCGCCGAAGAGGCGGAGGACGAGGGTATGCGCGAGGAACTATTGCAGCGCCGCGCCGAATGCCGCCACAAGAAGCAGGAGCTCGGGCGCGGCGAAAGCGCCGAACAGGCGGCGTTCGACCGGGTGTCTGCCGAGGAGGAAGCGCTTGAGCTTGCCCGCGAATGGGTGGTGCTGAAGCTTGCCGGCAATCTGCTCGATCAGGCGATGGAACGCTATCGCCAGGGGCGCGCCGATCCCATCCTTGAAAACGCCGGGCGGCACTTTTCCGCGCTCACCATGGGCGGCTTCGACAGGCTGCTGCAGAATTACGGCGCCCATGATGAATTGCTGCTCTCCGCCCGCCGGACTGATGGCGGCGAAGTGCCGGTGGATGGTTTGAGCGACGGCACGCGCGATCAGCTCTGGCTGGCGCTGCGTCTTGCCTTCATCGAAGACTACGCCAGTCGAAACGAACCGGCGCCGCTGATCGTCGACGATATCTTCCAGACCTTCGATGATGCGCGAAGCGCAGCCGGCCTGAAGGCGCTCACGGGCCTTGGCGGCGATATCCAGACGATCCTGTTCACCCATGAAAAAAGCCTTGTCGACATTGCCCGGAGCGAGCTTGGCGACAGGGCCGATATCGTGATGCTGGAGCGCTCTGCCTAGCAGCGCATCTCAGAGGTGATTGCGGATCTTGTCCGCATTTTCCTGAAGGACCGCAGGGTCTTCCATTCCATCAGAATGTCTTTTCAGGTCCACGCCCTCATGGCGCGGAATGACGTGAAAGTGCAGGTGGAAGACAGTCTGGCCGGCGGCCGGTTCGTTGAATTGGGCGATGAAGACGCCGTCAGCCTTGAACGCGGCTCTCACTGCCTGTGCCATCTTCTGCACCACGGCCATGGCCTTTCCGACAACCACGGGATCGGCATCGAGCAGGTTGCGCGAGGGCTTGCGCGGAATGACCAGGACATGGCCCGGCGCCTGCGGCATCACGTCCATGATGGCGATGACGTCGTCATCCTCGTGGAGTTTCGTGGCCGGGATCTCTCCGCGCAGGATCTTTGCGAAGATATTGTCGTCTTCATATTCGGCGATATGCGTTTCGTCTGCCATGGTGTTCAGCTCCCTTGTTGCCGGCGCTTCATTCGCCCTTCTTGTAGGGCGCGTGCGCGCTCAGGATATCATTGAAATGCGCGACGTCCTCCCGTTCTTGAACGAGAAACGCGGCGACCGCGTTCCGTAACCCCTCATGGGTGATGTAATGGGCGGAGTGGGTGGTGACGGGCACATAGCCGCGCGCCAGCTTGTGCTCGCCCTGGGCGCCGGCCTCGACGCGGGCAAGATTGTTCGCAATGGCGAAATCGATGGCCTGGTGATAGCAGACCTCGAAATGCAGGTAGCGATGATCCTCGATACAGCCCCAATGTCGACCGTAGAGGGCATCGGAGCCGATGAAATTGATCGCGCCGGCGATGTAGCGTCCGTCGCGCTTCGCCATGACAAGCAGGATATCGCGCGCCATGCGTTCGCCGATCAGCGAATAGAATGCGCGTGTCAGATAGGGCCGGCCCCATTTGCGGCTGCCGGTATCCATGTAGAATTCGAAGAACTGGTCCCAGATATCCTCGGTCAGGTCGTCGCCGGTGAGCCAGTCGACGGTGATGCCGGCCTCCAGCGCCACGCGGCGCTCCTTCTTCAGCGCCTTTCGCTTGCGCGAGGCGAGCGTGTCGAGAAAGTCGTCATAGCGGGCATAGCCCTTGTTGAGGAAATGAAACTGCTGGTCGGTGCGGTGGAGATAGCCGGCTGCTTCGAAAATCCGGGTCTCCTCTTCCGGAACGAAGGTGACATGGGCGGATGAGACATTGAGCCGGTCGCTGACCGTCACCAACGCGTCCGCCAGAACCTTCTGCACCGTCGCCCTGTCATAGCCCTCGCGCACCAGAAGGTGCGGAGCGGTCGCGGGCGTAAACGGCAGCGAGGCCTGCAGTTTCGGATAATAGCGCCCGCCGGCGCGTTCGAAGGCGTCCGCCCAACCATGGTCGAACACATATTCGCCCTGGCTGTGGTTCTTCAGATAGCACGGCAGCGCGCCGATCAATTTTCCGTCTTCCGTTTCAAGCAGAAGGTGATGGCCGAGCCAGCCGGTCTCGGCGCATGCCGAGCCCGATTCCTCCAGCGCCGAGAAAAAGGCATGGGACAGGAACGGGTTATAGCCCGCGCCGTCAAAGCCCGGATGCGTTCCCGAAAGCGTCTCCCATTCAGATCGCGGAATGGCGGAAAAGCTTTTCTCGATGCGGATTTGCAGGTTTTCGCTCAACAGAACTCTCAAGGCCCGGACCTTACGCGGGGTCGAAACCCTCGAACGTCATCTGGTCGGCATATTGGAATGTGATCTGGCGGGCGCGCTCGTTGCGGACGGTCCAGGTGATGACCGGTACGCCGCTGTCGCGCAGGCCCGCGACGAAGTCGTTGGGCAGATCATCATAATAATAGGAGACAAAATCAAGGCCGATCCGCATCGTCTCGCGATGGGCCTCGAAGGATTTTCCGTCGTGTCCGCCAGCCGTCAGGCCAAGCGGACAGGCCGCGCCGGCGCGTTTGAGCGCGGCAAGAAGAGAAGGCGCGAAACTCATCAGCGCCAGCGGACCCTGATAATGCGCGATCCCGGCGATGACGGCGCGGGCAAAGACGTCAGGGTCGCTCGGGCCGGCTTTCAGTTCGATCACCAGCGGCACGCGCCCGTCGGTTGCCTCAAGCAGAGCCTCAAGCCGCGGAATGCGCGCCTCGCCCGTGCCGACGCGGATCCCGTCGATCTCGCTCGCCTCAAGCGCCTCGATCGTGTCGGGACGGCTGCAGAGCCGGCTCAGGTCATCGTCATGAAACACGATCACCTTGCCGTCGGCGGAAAGGCGGACATCGCATTCGATCGCCAGGTTGTTCTCGATGGCGCGTTCAAAGGCGGGCATGGTGTTTTCGAAGATCGCCTTGTTCATGTCATGATAGCCGCGATGGGCGATCGGCCGGGCGGTTAGCCAGTCATGCTGCGGCATCAGTCGATCTCCACGATCGCGTCGATCTCGACGGCGGCGTTCAGCGGAAGGGCGGCCATGCCGACGGCGGCGCGGGCATGCTTGCCTGCCTCGCCGAAGACGTCCGCGAAGAGGTCCGAGGCGCCGTTGATGACGAGATGCTGGTCGGTGAAATCCGGCGCCGAGGCGACGAAGCCCGAAAGCTTGAGGATGCGTTTGACCCGGTCGAGATCGCCGTTGAGCGCGGCATCGATCTGCGCGATGATGTTGATGGCGCAGGCGCGCGCGGCCTTCCGTCCCTCTTCAAGCGAGACATCCGCGCCAAGGCGTCCGGTCGCAACCATCTTGCCGTTTTCGGTCGGCAGTTGCCCGGAGATGAACAGCAGCTTCTCCGACCGGGTGAAGGGGAGATAGTTGGCGGCGGGGGCGGAGGCTTGCGGAAGGGTGATGGAAAGGGCGTTCAGGCGGTCTGAAACGACGTTGGGCATATCTGGCTCCGGGCTTCTCGGGAAAGGGATTCAACAACATTGGCAGAACCGCGACTTTTCTATACGATTAATCTCCAAAACCAAGGGGAATTTGGATGCGGACAGTCATGGGGACGGGGATTTTCTGGACCATACTCGCGGCCGGCGCCCAGGCGGCGGGACCGGCATTCGATGCGGTGTCGCTGCTGCCGCACCGCGCGGTCTATGATCTTTCGCTTGAATGGGCTTCGGCGCAGTCCGGGGTCGAGGGGCTTGACGGCCGCTTCGTCTATTCCTTCACCGGCAGCGATTGTGCCGGCTATGTGACCGAGATGCGCATGGTCACCGATATTGCCCGCGAATACGGCGCTGTCGTCACCGACCAGGTGTCGTCATCCTTTGAAGAAAAGGGCGCCTTTGCCTTTTCCAGCACGCTTTTTTCCGACAACGCCCTGCAATCGGAGACCGTCGGCGAGGCCCAGCGCACCGAAAAGCGCGCGATCTCCGTTACCTTCGGCGGCGACGAGGCGAGGGCGATCGAGCTTCAGGACGCCGAGTTCCCGACCGAATATATGGCCAATGTGATTCTTGCCGCCCAGAACGGACGACGCGCCTATGAGGCAATCTCCTTCGATGGCTCCGGGGAGGAGACGATGCGCGCGATCACCCTGATCGGTGATCGCGAGGATCGGATCGAGGGCGATGCCGGCTGGCCGATCACCACGGCCTATTTCCCGATGGGCGCGGTCTCGGGAGATGAGACGCCGGACTATACGGTCTCCATGCTGCTTTCCGCCGAAGGCGTCAGCCGCGACATCGTCATGGATTTCGGCGACTTCAAGATGGCGGGCGAACTGACCCGCCTGGAGCCGCTCAAGCCGGCAGGCTGCGAGGCGCCGCCGGAAACGCTTTCTTCCAAGCCCTGAGGCCCTTCATCGGGGCAGGCGCGCATGCGGTCGCCCTTTCGCTGCCCCGCGCCTCTTGCAATTTGCCGCAAAACGGGGTATCGCGCCCTCATTCCACACACAGGCCATGGGATGTTCCGGGAGAAATCCGGTGCGTTCCGCCGGTGTCAGGCGTCATTGACGTCTGGTCTCAGGCCTGCGGAGGTTCAACCGGAAAAGGAGAAAAGGCATGGCATTGCCCGACTTTACCATGCGCCAGCTGCTTGAGGCAGGCGTACATTTTGGTCACCAGACCCACCGCTGGAACCCGAAGATGAAGCCCTACATCTTTGGCGACCGCAACAACATCCACATTATCGATCTCGCCCAGACGGTTCCGATGCTGTCGCGCGCCCTGCAGGTCGTTTCCGACACCGTTGCCCGCAACGGTCGCGTGCTGATGGTCGGCACCAAGCGCCAGGCCTCCGAAATCATTGCGGACAGCGCCCAGCGTTCGGCCCAGTATTACGTCAACTCCCGCTGGCTCGGCGGCATGCTGACCAACTGGCGCACGATCTCGAACTCGATCCAGCGTCTGCGCAAGCTTGACGAAATCCTCGCCAACGAGGCACAGGGCTTCACCAAGAAGGAGCGCCTGAACCTCGACCGCGAGCGTGAAAAGCTCGACCGCGCCCTCGGCGGCATCCGCGACATGGGCGGCGTTCCGGACCTGATCTTCATCATCGACACCAACAAGGAAAAGATCGCCATCGAAGAGGCGAAGCGCCTTGGCATTCCGGTCGTCGCCATCGTCGATTCGAACTGCGATCCGGATGAAGTCGATTACCCGATCCCCGGCAATGACGACGCCTCGCGCGCCATCGCCCTTTACTGCGACCTGATCTCGCGCGCTGCCATCGACGGCATCGCCCGCCAGCAGGGCGCCCAGGGCATCGATCTCGGCGCCGCTTCCGAGGCACCGGCAGAGACCGCGCTGGAAGACGAAGCGCCCGCCGAGGACGCTTCCGCCGAAAAGCCGGCAGAATAAGGCAACTGGCCTTGGGCCGCGGCACGCTCGCGGCCCGTTTGAAATTCCGATCCGGTTTTTTTGCGCCGGCCGCGCAGTGCGCAGTCGAGGTCAACCGGAGGCAGGCAGGCGCATCGGGATTGCCGATGCGTTTGCCTTTGGACTTTTGAGCCGTCGGACGTCAGCCGTCGGCAACAAGGGTTTCATCACCCTGTCACAGTATGGGTACACTTCGTTGCCCAACAGGCCGCGCTTTGATGCGACAAGCGCCGCCGAGCGAATGGACAAGAGGCAAGTTATGAGCACGATTACGGCTGCAATGGTGAAGGAACTGCGCGAAAAGAGCGGCGCAGGCATGATGGACTGCAAGAAGGCACTCGCCGAAAACGACGGCGACATGGAAGCAGCGATCGACTGGCTGCGCGCCAAGGGCATTTCCAAGGCTGACAAGAAGTCCGGCCGCACGGCCGCCGAAGGCCTGATCGGCATCGCCGAGAAGGGCACGGAAGCCGTCGTCGTCGAAGTCAACTCCGAGACCGATTTCGTTGCCCGCAACGAGGCGTTCCAGTCGATGGTTTCGGGCATTGCCGAAGTCGCGCTGTCGACCGACGGTTCCGTCGATGCGATCAGCGCGGCGACCTATCCGGCCACCGGCAAGAGCGTTGCAGACAGCATCAAGGACGCCATCGGCACGATCGGCGAGAACATGACTCTGCGCCGCGCCGCCAAGCTTTCGGTCGGCTCGGGCGTTGTCGCTTCCTATGTCCACAATTCCGTGGCTGACGGTCTTGGCAAGCTCGGCGTTCTGGTCGCGCTGGAATCGGAAGGCGACAAGGCTGTTCTGGCCACGATCGGCCGTCAGGTCGCCATGCATGTTGCCGCGACCAATCCGCTCGCCGTGCGCGCCGACGAGGTCGACAAGGACATTGCCGACCGCGAACGCGCCGTCTTCCTGGAGCAGGCAAAGGAATCCGGCAAGCCGGCCAACATTGCCGAAAAGATGGTCGAAGGCCGCATGCGCAAGTTCTTCGAGGAAGTCGCGCTTCTCTCGCAGTCCTTCGTCATCAATCCCGACCTGACGGTTGAACAGGCCGTCAAGGAAGCCGAGAAGGAAGCGGGCGCGCCGATCAAGGTCGCTGCCATTGCCCGTCTGGCGCTCGGCGAGGGCGTCGAGAAGGAAGAGAGCGACTTCGCTGCCGAAGTCGCCGCGACGGCCAAGGGCTGATTGCCCGAAAGGCTTGGAATTTGAAAGGGCGCCGCGTGACAACGCGGCGCCCTTCGTGTATCCGGATGGCATTGCTTTTTAGGAGTTTGTGACTTTGACGAATCCGATTTTCAAGCGCGTTCTACTGAAGGTTTCAGGCGAGGCCCTGATGGGCAATCAGGGTTTCGGCATTGATGTCGCCGTTGCCGACCGCATAGCCTCCGATATTGCCGAGGTTCGCGCCATGGGCGTCGAGGTCGGCATCGTGGTCGGCGGCGGCAATATTTTCCGTGGCGTCGCCGTGGCCTCCAAGGGCGGAGAGCGGGTGACCGGCGACCACATGGGCATGCTCGGCACGGTGATCAACGCGCTTGCGCTCGCGACCTCGCTGCGCAAGATGAATGTGGACACGGTGGTATTGTCTGCGATCGCCATGCCGGAGATCTGCCAGTCGTTCTCGCAGCGCGCGACCCGCTCCCATATGGATGCGGGCAAGGTGGTGATCTTTGCCGGCGGCACGGGCAACCCCTTCTTCACCACGGATTCAGCCGCCGCGCTGCGCGCAGCCGAGATCGGCGCGGAGGCGATCTTCAAGGGCACGCAGGTCGACGGCATCTATTCCGCCGACCCGAAGAAGGATCCGGACGCGACCCGGTTCGAGGCGCTGACGCACCGCCAGGTGCTGGAGCGCGGCCTTCAGGTGATGGATGTCGCCGCCGTGGCAGTGGCGCGGGAGAACAATATTCCGATTATCGTGTTTTCAATCCACGAGCGCGGCGGGTTCGGCCAGATCATGGCCGGCGGCGGCCGCAAGACGATTGTAACCGACGAGTGATGAGGCGCTTAAGGCCTTAAAGGGAAGGCCGGGCGCAAGACGGGAGAATGACGATGAGCGATGCAACCGATCTGAAAGACCTCGAGCGCCGCATGGAAGGCGCAGTCAACGCCTTTGTCGGCGACATTACCTCGCTGCGCACCGGACGGGCGTCGGCCAATATCCTCGATCCGGTTCTGGTCGAGGCCTATGGTTCGAAGATGCCGATCAACCAGGTTGCCAATATCACCGTGCCCGAAGCACGCATGCTGTCGGTCAATGTCTGGGACAAGGGCATGGTCAGCGCCGTCGATCGGGCGATCCGCGAAAGCCATCTCGGCCTCAACCCGATCATGGACGGCCAGAACCTGCGCATTCCGTTGCCGGAGCTGAATGAGGAACGACGCCGTTCTTTGGTCAAAGTTGCCCATGAGTATGCCGAAAAGGCCAAAGTTGCGATCCGTCATGTTCGCCGCGACGGAATGGACGCGCTGAAAAAGGCCGAGAAAGACGGGGATATCAGTCAGGACGACAGCCGTTCTCTCTCAGATGACGTGCAGAAGCTGACTGACGGCGCAATTTCTCGCATTGACCACTTGCTTGCGGAGAAAGAAAAAGAAATCATGCAGGTCTGATTTTTTACCTGCATTTTTTCAAGAATTTGAGCAACGATATGACCCCTTACGCAGATCCTGCAAAACCTGATCATGTTGCGATTATCATGGATGGCAACGGCCGATGGGCCAGCGGGCGCGGGTTGAAGCGTATTTTCGGACATCGAAAGGGCGTCGAGGCGGTCCGCCGCGCCGTCGAGGCGGCGCGGGACACCAAGATCAAGCATCTGACGCTGTTCGCCTTTTCATCCGAAAACTGGAAGAGGCCTGCGGACGAAGTCAGCGACATCATGGAGCTGATCGCGATCTTCATCCATCGTGAGCTGCAGACCTACCATCGCCAGAACATGCGCTTCCAGATGATCGGCGAACGCGCTGGGCTTGGACCCAAGGTGCTCGGCGCGCTGGAGACGGCCGAAGAACTGACGCGAAGCAATACCGGGCTTCATGTGGTCGTCGCCGTCAATTACGGCTCGCGCGCCGAGATTGCCCGTGCGGCTGCCGCTCTTGCGCGTGAGGCCGTCGCGGGACGGATTTCACCGGAGGAGATCGACGAGGCGATGATTTCCGGCCGGCTCGACACGGCCGGCATCCCCGATCCCGACCTGATCATCCGCACCAGCGGCGAGCAGCGGCTGTCGAATTTCCTGATGTGGCAGTCGGCCTATTCCGAACTCGTCTTTTTGCCGTGCCTGTGGCCGGAATTCTCGCGGGAGACGTTTGACGAGGCGCTTGCCGAATATGCCAGGCGCTCGCGCCGCTTCGGCGGCGTGGTTCAGCCGGCCGCCGCGCTGACGGGGTCCTGATGGGGCGTGAACTCAAGCTGCGCGTGATTTCGGGCGTGGTGCTGGCCGCCGTCGTGCTGCTGGCGACCTGGTTCGGCGGCGCGGCCTTTCTGCTTCTTTCCGTCGGCATCGGGCTCATCGCCTTTCATGAATGGCTGGCGATGAGCCGGGCGCGGCCCGCAGGCGGCGGCGAGGGAACGATGACGGTGCTGCTCGCCGGCTGGGCGGCGATGATCGCGACCGCAATCCTGACCTTTCTCGAGCTCTTCCTGCCGGCGCTGCTGCTTGCCGCCATTGCCGCCGCCGCCGCCTATGCCTATGGTCGCGACAGGCCGGTGCCCTCCTGGTTTGCCGGCGCGCTCATCTATTGCGGCCTTGCCATGGTTTCGCTTGCGGCGATCAGAAATGGCGGCGCGGCGGGACTTTACACCATTCTCTTCGTCTTTGCCGTCGTCTGGGCAACCGACATCATGGCCTATTTCGTCGGCCGGGCGCTTGGCGGCCCCAAGCTCGCGCCGTCGATCTCGCCGGGCAAGACATGGTCGGGCGCGATCGGCGGGGCATGCTTCGGCGTTGCGGCAGCGCTTGGCCTGTGCCTCGCCTATGGCGGCACGCCGTCCCCGCTTCTGGCCTTGCTGGCGCTTGTTCTCTCAGCGGTCAGCCAGGCGGGCGACCTGTTTGAATCCGCGCTCAAACGCCGGTGCGGCGCCAAGGATTCCAGTCATCTCATTCCCGGCCATGGCGGCGTGATGGACCGCGTCGACGGACTTGTGGCCGCAGCAGCGTCCATGTTCATCCTGGCCTATTGCGCAATGGTCTTCGGCGCCGGTGACAGCGTCGGCGCAGTGCTTTATCGGTGGAGCGGCCTCATCGCGATGTCGCCTGTTCACGGAGCCTGATTTGGATATCGGATTTACAAACGCGCCCGGGATGATCGTCGCCTTCCTGATCGCGATCTCCTTTCTCGTCTTCTTTCACGAGCTTGGCCATTACCTCGTGGCGCGCTGGTGCGGCATCCGCATTCTGGCCTTTTCGCTCGGTTTCGGTCCGGAGATCGTCGGGCGGACGGACAAGCACGGCACGCGCTGGAAACTCTGCGCGATACCGCTTGGCGGCTATGTGCGGTTCTACGGCGATGAAGACGCCGCCAGCCGTCCGGATTTCGACGGCGTTGCGGCCCTGCCGCCCGAGGAGCGGGCAAAGACCTTCAACGGCGCTGCGCTGTGGAAGCGGACGCTGACCGTCGCTGCGGGTCCGATCGCGAATTTCCTCCTGGCGATCGCCATTTTCGCCGTCATCTTTTCTGTCTACGGGCGCGGGGTCTCCGATCCGGTGGTCGGCGAGGTCGTGCCGGACAGTCCGGCGGCTGCGGCAGGCGTAGAGCCCGGCGACATCATGGTGGCGCTCGACGGCCAGAAGGTCGGGACCTTCGACGCGGTGGTGCGCTATATCAGCGTGCGGCCCGGCGTGCCGATCGAGCTGACTGTCGAGCGTGACGGGGCGCCGGTTGAACTCAGGGTGGTGCCGGAGCGAATCGAGGAAGAGGACCAGTTCGGCAACCAGATGGAGCTTGGCCGGATCGGCGTGGTCGGCACGCGTGATTCGAGCAATTTCAGGGTGGAGCGCTACGAGCCGCTGCAGGCGATCGGGCAGGGCGCATTGCAGAGCTGGCACATCGTCGTCAGCACCTATGATTACATCACCAACGTCTTTACGGGACGGATGAAGGCCGACCAGATCGGCGGTCCGGTGCGGGTGGCGACCATGGCCGGCCAGATGGCCTCGCTCGGAATCGTCGCCTTTGCCAATTTCGCCGCGATTCTCTCCGTTTCGGTCGGCCTCTTCAACCTCTTGCCGGTGCCCATGCTGGATGGCGGGCACCTGCTGTTCTACGCAATCGAGGCGGTTCGCGGCCGGCCCCTGTCGGCCCGCG
The DNA here is from genome assembly GCF_005924265.1 of Martelella lutilitoris. Classification (GTDB taxonomy): domain Bacteria; phylum Pseudomonadota; class Alphaproteobacteria; order Rhizobiales; family Rhizobiaceae; genus Martelella; species Martelella lutilitoris. Next base: position 136,990 of record NZ_VCLB01000009.1, on the reverse strand, counting down.
TCCAGGAATTCGCCTTCCGGGTTGGCCTGTTTCTGGTTCTGGCGCTGATGGTTTTTGCCACATGGAACGACACGCTGGGCCGGATGGGCTGAGGTTTACATTTTAACCCTTTGACACTGTTTGATTAACAGGAGGGGCCCATGATCTTGTCGAAGGGCGCCGGTTGTGAGATTGTGGCCTTGCCTTTGGCGCGGGAGATGATAGGAAACGCATAGGAGACAGGTTGTCGCTTATTGTAGCCTTCCGTTTACCATGAGTCGAAAAGATCGTGGCGATTTGGCCACGCTTGGGGCGGAAGTTGCATAAGTCGCACGGCTTTCTATTGCGTGGGGGTGTGAAGTCTTTAGAACAAAAGACCACAAAGCCTATAAAACGCTGATATTGAGCGATCATAAAGGGTAGATAGTAGCATGGCCGGTTCAAGATTTTTGAACACAGTTTCAGGTGCGGCGCTTTCATTGGCAGTCGCCGTGTCCGGGGGGGTCGTCGCCGCCGTTGCTGTGCCCACGAGCGCATACGCCGCTGTTGTCAGTAACGTCGTTGTCAACGGAACCGGCCAGGCCGGCTCCGATGCGATCAAGTCGAAGCTGACCATCCAGCCCGGTCGCAGCTTCACCGATGCCGATATCAACCAGTCCATCCGCAATCTTTACAGCACCGGCTATTTCTCCGACGTCAAGATTTCGGTCTCCGGATCGACGCTCGTCGTCAACGTCACCGAGAACCAGTTGATCAACCAGGTGGTCTTCAACGGCAACCGCAAGGTCAACGACAAGAAGCTCGAAGGCGTTGTGCAGCTGCATTCGCTCGGTCCGTACAATGAGGCGCAGGCCCAGGTCGACATGCAACGCATCAAGGACGCCTATGCGCAGATCGGCCGTGCCGACGTCGAAGTCTCGATTGAGACGGCGACGGTGCAGGACAATCGAATCAATGTGGCCTTCGTTATCGACGAGGGTGGCCGCACCAAGACGCGGAAGATCAACTTTGAAGGCAACAACACCTTCGGCGACGCGCGCCTTGCCTCGGTGATCTCGACCAAGCGCTCGACGCCGCTCTCCTTCCTGACCCGCAAGGATATCTATAATCCTGACAAGGTGCGTCACGACGAGACGCTGCTGCGCGAGTTCTACAACAATCACGGCTTCCCTGATTTCCGTTTGATCTCGACCGATGTCGACTATGACGAGGAAGACAATTCCTATTCGATCACCTTCACCATGTCTGAAGGCGATCGCTATCGCTTCGGCGATATCGGCGTGGCCTCGACCGTGGAAGGCGTCGATATCGAAACGCTGAAGGGCGACATCAAGACCAGGTCCGGCAAGATCTATGATGCCGACGATATCCAGAAGACCTCGGAATCGATCGCGGCCTCGGTGTCCTCGCAGGGCTATCCCTTCGCGCAGGTCAATCCGCGCGGCGATCGCAATTTCAGCAACGACACCTTCTCGGTCAATTACGAGATCGACCAGGGCGTTCGCGCCTATATCGAGCGGATCGAGATTGTTGGCAACACCCGCACCCGCGACTATGTCATTCGTCGCGAGTTCGAGCTGGCTGAAGGCGATGCCTATAATCGCGAGATGATCGCGCGCGCCAAGCGGCGTCTTGAGGCGCTCGGCTATTTCAGCGAGGTCAATATCTCGACCCAGCCCGGCAGCGCGCCGGATCGCGTCGTCATCGTCGTCGACGTGACCGACGAGCCGACCGGCGCCTTCTCGATCGGCGCCGGCTATGACGCGGAAGGCGATTCGCTGGTTGTCGAGCTGTCGGTGCAGGAGCGCAACTTCCTCGGTCGCGGCCAGTTCATTCGCGCATCGGCCGGTCTCGGCGACAATGATTCGCAGATCTACAACTTCGCCTTCACCGAACCCTTCTTCCTGGGCTATCGGGTCGCGGCCGGTTTCGATCTCTATCGCGCCTATTCCGCCTCGCAGGACTACTATACCTATGCCGAGACGGCCGGCGATATCCGCCTGACGGCGCCGCTGACCGACGAGCTCAGCTCGACCATCAAATATGTCTACCAGAAGTTCGAGTATGACGGCACGGGGGACTGGCAGAACCCGAACAATCTGTCGCCGGTGTTCCAGAATCTGATCAATGGCAGCCCCTGGACGGTTTCCTCGGTCGAGCAGGCCTTCAACTTCTCCAGCGTCGACAATTACCAGCAGCCGCGCGAAGGCGTTCTTGCCAACCTGACCAACACCGTGGCCGGTCTTGGCGGCGATTCGCACTACTATTCGCTGACCGGTAAGGTCCGCTGGTACCAGATGATTTCCGACCAGGCCGATATCATCGGCTCGCTGACGGCGCGCGGCGGTCTCGTCACGCCGTTTGACAGCAATCTGAACGTGTTCGACCAGTTCACGATCGGTGGCCAGGAAATCCGCGGCTTCAAGCAGAACGGCCTTGGTCCGCGCACGGTGGTGCAGGGCGATGCCCTCGGTTCGCAGTATTACACCACGATCTCGGCAGAGGCGAACTTCCCGCTTCCGGGCATCCCCGAGGATGTCAGCCTGCGCGGAGCGGCTTATCTCGATGCCGGTTCGGCCTGGGGCAACGCGGTTGAGCTCGCGAATACGGCTGTTGAAGGCACGGATTTCGCGCTGCGCGCATCCGGCGGCGTGGCCCTCATCTGGAATTCGCCCTTCGGTGATCTGCGCTTCGACTACGCCATTCCCTTCGCCAAGGAAGATTTCGACGAAACCCAGCGTTTCCGCTTCGGAATTGCCAATACGTTCTGATATTGCTGTCCAGAGCTCATATCGTTCCCGTTCTGGAGAGTTTGAATGGATCAGAACCAGTTTTTCGGTGCGCGGCAGTCGATTCGCCTCGACGAATTGGCCTCGCGCATCGGATCTGTTTTGTCGAGCCCGGATGCCGGCGAGCGGATGGTCGAATCCGTCGCGCCCATCTATCGCGCCGGTCCCTATGATATCTGCTATATCCTTTCGAAGAACAGCATTGACCAGCTGAAGAGCTGCAAGGCGGCGGCGGTGATCTGTTCGCCGGAATTGAAGAAGCACATTCCCGCTTCTCTTGCCACACTTGTCTCCGATATGCCGCAGCTGGCCTTTGCCCGCGCGGCGGCGCAGCTTTATCCGGCTGCCATGCGGCCGCAGGCGGTCTTGCAGCGCCAGAGCGGCATTTCCTCCCAGGCCGTCATCGATGATAGCGCCGTGATCGAGAAGAGCGTGGAGATCGCGCCCTTCGCCGTCGTCGGCGCGCGCGCCGTGATCGGCGCCGGAAGCCGTATCTTGTGCGGCGCGGTCGTCGGGGCGGACGTGAAAATCGGCCGCAATGTCACGCTCGGCGCCCACGCATCGCTCTCCAATGCGCTGATCGGCAATAATGTGATCATTCATACCGGCGCGCGCATTGGCCAGGATGGGTTCGGCTATGCGCCGGGGCCGACGGGCATGGTGAAACTGCCGCAGGTGGGCCGGGTCATCATCCAGGACGACGTCGAGATCGGCGCCAATACCACGATCGACCGCGGCGCGATGGACGATACCGTGATTGGCGAGGGGACCAAGATCGATAATCTGGTGCAGATCGGCCACAACGTGCAGATCGGCCGGCATTGCGGTATCGTCAGTCAGGTCGGCATTGCCGGTAGCACCAGGATCGGCGACGGTGTGATGATCGGCGGGCAGGCCGGGCTCAACGGCCATATTGAGATCGGCAGCGGCGCGCAGATCGCCGCCAAGAGCGGGGTGCTGACCTCAGTGCCGGCCGGAGGCCGCATCGGAGGGAACCCGGCACGGCCGATCCGGGACTATCTGCGGGACGTTGCGGAGATCGCCCGACGCGCCGCCAAATCGGGAGACAAGCAAGGTGAGTGAAGAGACGAAGACATCGATGGGGAAGATGGATCTTCTGGAGATCATGAAGTTCCTGCCGCACCGTTACCCTTTTCTTCTCGTGGACCGGATTATCGAGATCGACGGCGATGACAGTGCGATAGGCATCAAGAACGTGACCGCCAACGAGCCGCATTTTCAGGGTCATTTCCCGGAAATGCCGATCATGCCCGGCGTCCTGCTTGTCGAGGGAATGGCCCAGACGGCCGGCGCGATCTGCGCGCGCAAGGCCGACGAGGTCGACAATCTCGTATATTTCATGACGATCGACAATGCCCGCTTCCGCAAGCCCGTGGTTCCGGGCGACCAGGTTCGGTTCAAGGTCGTCAAACAGAAACAGCGCCGGCGCGTGTGGAAGTTCCATTGCGAAGCGCTAGTCGACGGCCAGCTCGTCGCCGAAGCCGATATCGGCGCCATGATGGTGCGCAAGGACGAAGAATGACCAGGATTTCCAGCTCCGCGAAGATCGACAGGACTGCTGTTGTCGAGGACGGAGCCGTGATTGGTGAGCATGCCGAGATCGGCGCGTTCTGCTATGTCGGCGCGAATGTCGTGCTCGGCGACAATGTGAAGCTTCACCATCACGCGGTGGTCGAGGGCATCACGCGACTTGGCAATGGCTGCCAGGTTTTTCCCATGGCCGTCATCGGCGGCGCGCCGCAGAGCATTCGCCACGATGGCAGCGATACGCGCCTTGAGATCGGCGCCAATTGCATTTTTCGCGAGGGCGTGACCGTCAATACCGGTTCCTCCCATGGCGGCGGCGAAACCATTGTCGGCCACGACAATCTGTTTCTGGCCAATTCCCATGTCGGCCATGACTGCCGCATCGGCAATCATGTGATCCTGTCAAACAATGTGATGATCGGCGGTCATGCGACCGTGCACGACAGGGCGATCCTGAGCGGCGGCGCGGCAATCCACCAGTTCGTGCAGATCGGCCGTCAGGCTTTCATCGGCGGACTTGCGGGCGTCGTCAATGATGTCATTCCCTATGCGATGGTCGTCGACAATCCGGCCTTAATGGGCGGGCTGAACGTGGTCGGCATGCAGCGCGCGGGCATGAGCAAGGGCGAGGTCCATGCCGTGCGGCGCGCCTACCAGACGATCTTTTCCGCAGGCACCGTCGTGGAAAACGCAAGGGCCCTGCGCAGCGGGCCGGATGCGCTTGAGGGGGCTGCCCGCGAGATCGTCGATTTCATTCTCGACCGCGACAGCGAGCGGGCGCTGACCACACCGGGTTCGCGGCGCCGGGGCAGCCAGGCGTGAGCGGGATATCGGCCCGCGATGCGGAGCCGGTCGCGATCATTGCCGGAAACGGCCGTCTGCCCCTTTATGTCGCCGAAGCCGCACGGGAGGCCGGTACGCCGGCTTTCATCGTTCAGTTGCGCGGCGAGGGCGGCAATGACTGGTCGGATTTCGAACATATGGACGCCGATCTCGGCGGGTTTCGGCCGGTTGTCGCGGCGCTGCAGAAGCGCGGGATCCGCAGGGTCGTGCTCTCCGGCGGGGTGCGTTCCCGTCCCGAGCTGACGAGCCTGCGCCCGACGGCGCGGGTGATCTGGTCGCTGCCGGCAATCCTGAAAAAACTGCGCAGCGGCGGCGATGACAAGGTGTTGCGCATGGTGATCGACCTGTTCGAGCGCCACGGCTTCGAGATCATCGCCGCGCAGAATATCGCCGGCGATCTTCTGGCGACGGCGGGCACGCTCGGCGCTGTCGCGCTGGATCGAGAGGCTCGCGCCGATATCGACGCTGCGGCCCGGGCGGCGCGCGTCATCGGCTCCATGGATATCGGGCAGGGGGCCGTCAGTCTTGGCGGGCGGGTGGTGGCGCTTGAGGGCGCGGAGGGCACCGACCAGATGCTCGAGCGCGTGCGGGCCATGCGCGAAGCCGGCCGGATTTCACAGAAGCGTCGCGGCGTCCTTGTCAAACTCTGCAAACCGCAGCAGGATCTGCGCGCCGACCTGCCGTCGATCGGCCCGGAGACGGTGCGTGCGGCGGCTGCCGCCGGGCTGGGCGGCATTGCTGTGGAGGCCGGGCGGGCGCTGGTGCTTGACCGCGCCGAGGCGATTGCCGAGGCCGACAGGGCAGGGCTCTTCCTGTTGGGGCTGGAGCCGGACACGGCAATGAAGCCGGTCCTCTGAACGAGCGGTACATTCAGCGGAGGGAACCTCTTGTCCAGAAGCTTGAAAATCGGCGTGATCGCGGGAGAGGTTTCCGGCGATCTGCTTGGCGGCGACCTGGTTGCCGCGCTGAAGACGATGCATGGCGGCCCGGTGGAACTCGTCGGCGTCGGCGGTGATGCGCTCGCCGCCCAGGGACTGGAGTCGCTGTTTGACTATTCCGACCTGTCGATCATGGGCTTTACCCAGGTGCTTGCGAGGCTGCCGCTTCTGATCCGCCGCATTGGCCAGACGGCGGACGCGCTGATTGCCGCGCGGCCGGACGTGCTCATCATCATTGACAGTCCGGATTTCACCCATCGGGTGGCCAAACGGGTGAAGAAGGCGCTGCCGGATCTGCCCGTGGTCAATTATGTCTGTCCCAGCGTCTGGGCCTGGAAGGAATATCGCGCGCGCGACATGCTGGCCTATGTCGATCATGTGTTGGCGGTTCTGCCGTTCGAGCCGGAGGCCATGCAGCGGCTCGGCGGGCCGCCCACCACCTTTGTCGGCCACCGCCTGAGCGAAGAGCCGGGCGTCCTCGCGGCCCGTCGCAACACTGCCTTGCCGGGAGAGGGGGAGGCGCCGACCATCCTGCTTTTACCGGGTTCGCGCGCGGGCGAGATCAACAGTCTCGCGCCGGTCTTCCGAGATGTCGCCAAAATCTATGCCGGGCGCAATGCGATGCCGCGCTTCGTGCTGCCGACGGTCACCCGCCGTGAGGCGCTGGTGCGCGCCGCCATTGCCGATTGGCCGGTAACGCCGGAGATTGTGGTCGGTGACGCGGCGAAATGGGAAGCCTTCGCTGCGGCGCATGCGGCCGTTGCCGCCTCCGGCACGGTGGTGCTGGAACTGGCGCTTTCCGGCATCCCGGTCATTTCGGCCTACAAGGCGGATTTCATCGGCCGGTTCATGCTGAAGAAGATTACCATTTGGTCCGCCTCGCTGCCGAATCTCATAGCCGACCGGCCGCTGGTGCCGGAATATTTCGACGACACGATGCGGGCCGGCGCGCTGGCGCGGTGGATGGAGCTTCTGACCCGCGACACGCCGCAGCGGCGAACGATGCTGGACGGTTTCGACGAGGTCTTTGCGAAGATGCGCACGGCGGTTCCACCCGGCAGGCGGGCTGCGGAAGTAACGCTTCAGGTGCTTAAGGATCAGAACAGGCTCTAGCCGACCGAAAAGCCGGAAAACAAAAAAGGGCCGCGATCGCGGCCCTTTTCGATAATTGCAAGCGGCTTTTGAAATCAGCGCTTGGAGAACTGGAACGAACGGCGGGCTTTCGCGCGACCGTACTTCTTGCGCTCGACGACGCGGCTGTCGCGGGTGAGGAAACCACCCTTCTTCAGGATGCCGCGCAGTTCCGGCTCGAAATAGGTCAGAGCCTTGGAGATGCCGTGGCGCACGGCGCCCGCCTGGCCGGAAAGACCGCCGCCGGTAACGGTTGCGACGATATCGAACTGGCCGTCGCGCGACGTCAGGACGATCGGCTGCTGCAGGATCATCTGCAGGACCGGACGACCGAAATATTCGGTGAAGTCCTTGCCGTTGACGGTGATCTTGCCGGTACCGGCCTTGACCCATACGCGGGCGACGGCGTCCTTGCGCTTGCCGGTGGCATAGGCGCGGCCGAGATCGTCAACCTTGCGTTCGTGGACGGGGGCTGCGGGGGCTTCGGAGGTCGTGGCGGAGTCGCCAAGTGCCTTCAGATCGGACAGGTCAGCCATTAAGCGCTCCTTACATTCTTCTTGTTGAGCTTGGCAACGTCGAGGACTTCGGGCTGCTGGGCTTCATGCGGGTGGTTGGTGCCGGCGTAAACGCGCAGGTTCTTCATCTGGCGACGGCCAAGCGGACCGCGCGGGATCATGCGCTCGACAGCCTTCTCGATGACGCGCTCGGGGAAGCGGCCCTCGATGATCTGGCGCGCATTGCGCTCCTTGATGCCGCCCGGATAACCGGTGTGCCAGTAGTACATCTTGTCATTGTACTTCTTGCCGGTCATCGCGACCTTTTCGGCATTGATGACGATGACATTGTCGCCATCATCGACATGCGGGGTGTAGGTGGCTTTATGCTTGCCGCGAAGACGCATGGCGACGAGCGAAGCGAGACGGCCGAGGACGAGGCCTTCGGCATCGATCACGACCCACTTCTTCACCACCTCTTCAGGCTTCTGGGAGAAGGTAACCATTTTCTGATACTCTCAAATTCAATCCGATCCCGAGGAACGGACGTTTCTTGTTGCTTTGCTTGGCGTATCCAAGCGGTAACAGATGCGGGATGCGCATATGTTGGCGGTTGTATAGAGAGCGCTTTGCTGAACGTCAAGCGCTATTGCGTGACTAAATAAATGAATTTTGTATATTTTTCAATGTCTTGCGATTGAGGTAATATTTTACCGTATTGTGTTTGCCCAGTTTGGGCCTCAACCCTGCGTCAAGCGGAGAAAAAATTCCTCTTGGACGGCTCCATTTCCTGTAGCCTGCCGCCTGAATTCGTGAGAACATATAAAGAACAAAATGGATGTTTTCGGGAGTTAGGGATGCCCCTTCAGCGCAGGATCAGCATGATCACACTCGGCGTCGACGATCTGCCGGCGGCAACCGCCTTTTATGAGCGGCTCGGCTGGAAACGGTCCTCGGCCTCGCAGGAGGGGGTGAGCTTTTTCGGGCTCGATGGCATCGTGCTCGGCCTTTTCGGGCGCAGGGCGCTGGCCGATGATGCGGGGCTTTCGGACATCCCGGAAGAGAGGCCGGCATTTTCCGGCGTAGCTCTTGCCTATAATGTGGGTTCGCCTGCTGCGGTCGATGAAACCATCGCCTTTGCCGCGCAGTGCGGCGCGACGGTGGTGAAGCCGGGGGAGGCGGTGTTCTGGGGCGGCTACAGCGGCTATTTCGCCGATCCGGAAGGGCATTTGTGGGAAGTCGCGTATAATCCGTTCTCGCCGCTTGATGCGGACGGCCGCATGACCTTGCCGGATTGACGGCGTTTTTCTTGCATTCATTGGCCTGCGGAGCGATAAGCCGCTGCAATCGTTCGAAATGAAGAAGGATGCCATGGCAGGCACGAACAGCGAGCTCCCGCTCATCGCCGAAGGTCCGGTGATCATTCTGGTAAACCCGCAGCTGGGCGAGAACATCGGCATGGTGGCCCGCGCCATGGCGAATTTCGGCCTTGCCGAACTGCGCCTTGTCGACCCGCGCGACGGCTGGCCGAGCGACACGGCCCGCGCCGCCGCCTCCAAGGCCGACCATGTGATCGACGGCGCGAGCGTGCATGACAGCCTCGCCGATGCGATTTCCGATCTCAACTTCGTCTATGCCACGACGGCGCGCAGTCGCGACGGCTTCAAGCCGGTGAGGGGACCGAGCGTTGCCGCCCGCACGCTGCGAACGCGCCATCGCGGCGGCGAGCGCACCGGCATTCTCTTCGGCCGCGAACGCTGGGGCCTCAACAATGAGGAGGTCGGCATGGCGGACGAGATCGTCACCTTTCCGGTCAATCCGGCCTTTGCCTCGCTCAACATCGCCCAGGCGGTGCTGCTGATGTCCTACGAGTGGATGAAATCCGGCATGGCGGACGAGAGCCAGACGCCGTTCCAGGCGGTCGAGCAGACGCCGGCGACGAAAAAGGATCTCTTCGGCTTTTTCGGCCATCTGGAAGAGGCCCTCGATGCCCGCGGCTATTTCCGTCCGGCCGACAAGAAGCCGCGCATGATCGACAATCTGCGCTCGGTGTTCACCCGGCGCGCCATGAGCATGCAGGAAATCCACCTTCTGCGCGGGGTGATCTCCTCGCTCGACAGATACAGCCGCAGGAACCCGCGCGGCGGCGAGGGCAGCGATGGCTGAGGCCGCCGAAGCTCCGGTCCTCGTCTTCGATTCCGGCATTGGCGGGCTGACCGTGCTGCGCGAGGCGCGCATGCTGATGCCGGACCGGCGCTTCGTCTATGTCGCCGACAATGCCGCCTTTCCCTATGGCGATTGGCCTGAGGAGGCGCTGCTGACCCATCTTCTGGCGCTGTTCGAGCGCCTGCTCGCCGAATTCCGTCCGGCCTGCGTCATCATCGCCTGCAACACCGCCTTCACGCTTGCCGGCAGCGCGCTGCGTGCCCGGTTTCCGGCAACCGATTTCGTCGGCACGGTTCCGGCGATCAAGCCGGCGGCCGAGCGCACCGCTTCGGGGCTGATCTCGGTTCTGGCGACGCCGGCGACAGTCAAACGCGATTACACCCGCGCGCTGATCGAGAGCTTCGCCGCCCATTGCCATGCCCGGCTGGTCGGCTCGAGATATCTGGCGGCGCTGGCCGAGGCCTATATCAGCGGGGGAGACGTGACGGACGAGGCCTTGTGGGCGGAAATCGCGCCCTGCTTCGTGGAAGAGAACGGCCGGCGCACCGATATCGTCGTGCTCGCCTGCACGCATTATCCCTTCCTTGCCAACCGTTTCCGCAAGCTTGCGCCGTGGCCGGTCGATTGGCTCAACCCGGCGGAGGCGATTGCGCTGCAGGCAAGGCGCGTTCTGGGCGCGCGGCCGTCTGCGGCGATCGAGGGGGCAAACCGCGACATCGCGATCTTCACCAGCAGCGATGTCCGAGCGGAGATCAAGCGACTGATGCAGGGCTTCGGACTGATGGTTGCCGACGCGGCAGTGCGCTAGAGCGTCCTTTGTGCGTCCATTTGGACGCACAAAGGACGCTCTAGCCTATTGAATCTACGCATCGTGCTTTCCGAAAATCGATTCCGATTTTCGGGCCGATGCGCTAGCCGGTCGCAAGCCCCGGGATCGGCACGCCGAAGGTCTGCAGCAGCAGCACGATGTTGAGCGAGAGCACGGCGAGCGAACCGAGGATCGCCAGCGTCCCGATCAGCCGGCCATTGGCATACTCGCCCATGATCGCGCGGCTGCGGGTAAAGATCACCAATGAGATCATCGGCACAGGCAGCGCGATCGACAGGATGATCTGGCTGACGACCAGCGCTTCCGTCGCATTGACGCCGAGCGCCACGACGATGAAGGCCGGCGCCATGGTGATCAGCCGGCGCAGCCAGATGGGAATGCGGAAACCGACAAAACCCTGCATGATCATCTGCCCCGCCATGGTGCCGACCACCGAGCTCGATATGCCCGAAGCGATCAGCGAAATCAGGAAGGCGCCGGCTGCCGCCCCGCCGAGAAGCGGGGTCAGCATGTGATAGGCGGTCTCGATCTCGGCCACCTCGCTGTGGCCCTTGTGGAAGGCGCTTGCCGCCATCATCACCATCGCCATGTTGACCACGCCGGCAACGGCGAGCGCCAGCACAACCTCGGTGTTGGAAAAGCGCAGCACACGGCGGCGGTCGGCCTCGTTGCCGATCCTGATGCGGTGCTGGGTAAGGCCCGAATGCAGGAACACGGCGTGCGGCATCACGGTCGCGCCGATGATGCCGACGGCGATCGCCAGCGCCGTGGCGTCGGGAAGGTCCGGCCTGACGATGTGGAAGGCCGCCTCGCCCCAGGCGATCGGGGCGATGAACAGTTCGACGATGTAGCAGAGGCTGATCACGCCGATCAGCGCGCCAATGATCAGCTCCATCGGGCGGAAACCGCGCCGTTCGAACAGCAGGATGCCGTAGGTCACAATCGCCGTGACGCCCATGCCCGCCATCAACGGCATGTCGAACAGCAGCGCAAGGCCGATGGCGCCGCCGAGAAACTCGGCAAGATCGGTCGCCATGGCGGCGATCTCGCTGACGATCCACATCGCGATCACAACGGGCTTGGAAAACTCGTCGCGACAGACTTCCGCCAGATTGCGGCCGGTGACGATGCCGAGCTTGGCGGACAGGCCCTGGAACAGCATGGCGATCAGATTGGCGAACAGCACGACCCACAGCAGCGTATAGCCATAGCCGGCGCCCGCCTGGATGTTCGTCGCGTAATTGCCGGGATCGACATAGGCGATGGAGGCGATGACGGCCGGACCGACGAAGAGCAGCGCCGAGCGCGGCTTGATTCGGCCGGAAGCCATGGCCTGTTCGATCGCCGTATTGGTGCGATCACTCAGCGAGGGACGTCTGGATTGAGGGTCTGACATTCTAATATTTGCGCAGAAAAGAGTTTTACAATGATTCCAGATATAGCCTAGGCTACATTTTTGTCAATCGGCGTTATATGAGCAAAGCCTTTCGCCGGGCTTTGGTTCCGGCTAGAGCGCCGTGCATCCATTCGGATGCACAAAGGACGCTCTAGCCTATTGAATCCACGCATCGTGCTTTCCGAAAATCGATTCCGATTTTCGGGCCGATGCGCTAGGCTTGCTGATGACAAAGTGTAGCCGCGGCTTGAAAGTGTATACGGGCTTGATTTCGCCACAGGAACTGGCTTTTCTGGCGGACGATCGGGACAGTCTGGTCCCGGAGGGCATGGGAGAAGGATATGAGCGACGGAACCGACAATCAGGCGGATCGATTCTCCAAGGCCCGCTCGGAACGCGCCTCCGCGCTTCTGGAGGACTATACCGAACTGATCGCTGACCTGACCGAGGAGCACGGCGAAGCGCGACTGGTCGATATCGCCAGAGCCATGGGCATTGCCCATCCGACGGCGGCAAAGGCCGTTTCCCGGCTGAAGCGCGAGGGGCTTGCGACATCGCGGCCCTATCGCGGCGTGTTTCTGACGGAGGCCGGCGAGGCCATGGCCGAGAAGGCACGCATCCGCCACGCCCTGGTTTTCGATCTGCTTCTGGCCGTCGGCGTTCCCAAAGAGGCTGCCGAGCTCGACGCCGAAGGCATCGAGCATCATGTCTCCGACGAGACGCTCGCGGCCTTCGAGGCGTTTTTGAAGAAGGGCTAGCTCCAGAACGGACGGCTGGCTTCTTGCCGGGCCTGATGCGGCTCGATGCCGATATCCCGCAGCCGTTCGTCGGTCATTTCGAGGAGTTGCAGGCGTTGCCGGCGGCGCTGCGGCCAGCGGATGAAGATCAGCCTCGCCAGATTGCGGGCGCCTGTGGCGATCTTCGTCGGTAGGGAGCGGGGTTTGGCGATCACGGTCTCATGCATGGGCTTTTCCTTCGGTTGGAGACGAAGGCAATAGCCTGTCTGCCTTCGCGCATGCTTCGATCGGGAACGAAGTAACGGACGCTGACGGCGGCGGTTTGCGGTGGTAGATTGAGAGCTATGACAAACATGGTTTCGGGAAATACGCTCGCCGCCGTCGCCGCGCTCATCGGCGATGTTTCGCGCGCGAGCATTCTGGCGGCGCTTCTCGGCGGCAAGGCGCTGACGGCGGGGGAACTGGCCGAATGCGCGGGTGTTTCGCCGCAGACGGCGAGCAATCATCTTTCCAGGCTCGTGGATGGGCAGCTGGTCACCGTCGAAAAACAGGGCAGGCATCGCTATTTTCGGCTGGCGTCGGCGGAGGTTGCCGAAACGCTGGAACATCTGAGCCTGCTCTCGGCCATCGGCCCCGTGCGATACCGCCCGACAGGACCGAAGGACGAAGCGCTGAGGGTGGCGCGCACATGCTACGACCACATGGCCGGTGCGATCGCGGTCGGCATCGCCGATTCGATGGTGCGGTCCGGCGCGGTCGTCTTCGACGGCAATGCCGGCATGGTGACGGAAAGGGGAGAGGCGTTTCTGACGGAGTTCGGCATCTCGCTCTCGACCGCCAGAAAGAGCCGGCGGGCGCTTTGTCGGACCTGTCTCGACTGGAGCGAGCGCCGGCCTCACATCGGCGGCTGGCTTGGCGCCGCGATGCTTGAACGTTGTTGCGAGCGGCACTGGCTGAGGCCGGCCGGCGACGGTCGCGCCTTGACCCTGACGCGCGCCGGACAGGTGGGCCTGGTCGAAACCTTCGGCCTGCCCGCGGAGGCGCTGAAGATCGTCACCCCGGAAAGCTGTGGGTAACGCGGCAAGGTCTCGGCACGGGCGCTCCTGACCTGTTACAAACGGGCGCAACACCGAACAGAAGGCAAAGGCGAAAAGTGCAGGTCGATATCGATATGGGAACGACATCGGCGGGTGACGTGGCCAAACTCGATATCGAGGAGCTGCTGGCGACCCGTCTTCTGGTGCAGGGCAATTCCGGCTCGGGCAAATCCCACCTCCTGCGCCGGCTCCTGGAGCAGTCGGCGAAATGGGTGCAGCAGGTGGTGATCGATCCGGAGGGCGATTTCGTCACTCTTTCGGACGCGTTCGGCCATATCGTCGTCGATGCCGAGCGCTCCGAGGGCGAGCTGATCGGTATCGCCAACCGCATCCGCCAGCACCGGGTCTCCTGCGTGCTGACTTTGGAAGGTCTCGAGATCGACGACCAGATGCGCGCCGCCGCCGTCTTCCTCAATGCGCTTTTCGATGCCGACCGCGACCACTGGTATCCGGTGCTGACCGTGGTGGACGAGGCGCAGATGTTTGCCCCGTCTGCCGGCGGCGAGGTGAGCGAGGAGGTGCGCCGGCTTTCACTCGGGGCCATGACCAACCTGATGTGTCGCGGGCGAAAGCGCGGCCTTGCCGGCGTCATCGCCACCCAGCGGCTGGCCAAGCTTGCCAAGAATGTCGCTGCGGAAGCCTCGAATTTTCTGATGGGGCGGACCTTTCTCGACATCGATATGGCGCGCGCGGCCGATCTTCTCGGCATGGATCGCCGCCAGGCCGAACAGTTTCGCGATCTGAAGCGCGGCAATTTCGTCGCGCTTGGCCCGGCGTTGTCGCGCCGTCCTCTGGCGGTGACGATCGGGCCGGTGGAAACCTCCGCGCGCTCCTCCAGCCCGAAGCTGATGCCGTTGCCGGAAAAGCCGGAGGATGTGGAGGATCTGATCTTCACGCCGGATCCGGAAGATATGGCCCGTCAGGCCTCGACCCCGCGCCGGGTGGCCCCGCGTCCGCGCCCGACCGTCGACATCATGGACGCTCTGGCGAAGTCTTCCGAAGAGGCCGAAGCGCCGGAGACGCCCGCGCGCGGACCCCGTGCGCCGGTCATGTCGGATGAGGAGAAGGACGACTGGATCGCGATGACGCTGGCGGAAATCGCCGGCGCTCCGGAATCAGCTTTCCGTTCTGATTCAGAGCTTTATCAGGACTTTTTGATGCGCGGCCGGATGAAACGAATATCCGGCGCGCCGCTTGCCATGAACGAATTTCGCCGCCGGCTCGCGATCGCCCGTTCGGGCGCGGACGCGGCGATGGTGGAAAGCGAGCAATGGCAGATGGCGGTCTCGCTGCTGGCGCATGTCACCGAAGACCTGCAGGGCGTGTTCCTGATGCTGGCAAAGGCGGCGATCGCCGGCGATGCCTGCCCCTCGGACGCCATGATCGCGCGCGCCTATGGCACGCATTCGGCGCGTCGCGCCCGGCGCTTTCTCGACTGGTTCGAGGAGCAGGGGCTGATTGTGCTGCATACCGATCTTGCCGGCCTGCGCATCGTCGCCTTCCCCGATCTCGACCGGCAGACGGCGGGCGGGAACCCGGACGCGCCGGCGGAAGAGGCCGAAAGGCGGGATGCGGCCGAGTAGGACGCTTCAGGACTTTAGATCATCGGGCGATTAGAGCGCCGTGCGTCCTTTAGGACGCACAAAGGACGCTCTAACTTATTGAATCTGCGCATCGTTCTTTTCGAAAAACCGGATCCCACTTTTTCGCCCGATGCTATAGGCGCGCCTTCAGGTCATCCAGCACGAACAGGCGCACGGCGGAGGAGAGGTTCACATCCGGCGGGCGCTGTTCGTCGATTTCGCTGAGAAGGTAGGCAAGGCTGACATCGCGCCTGTCGGCAATGTCACGGATCTCGTTGAAGAATGCATCCTCAAGGGAAAAGCTCGTGCGGTGGCCGTGGAGGCTGACGGAGCGCTTGCGGATCAAACGTCCTTGTCCCCTTGCGAAGGGAGCGTCGACGGCAGGCCTTCGATGCGGCCCTGCTCGAAGCGCCGTTCGCTCTTCTCGCGTTCCAGCCTGTCCCGGCTCTTTTCGCCCTTTGTGCGGCCGTGGATCGCCCGGTTTTCAGCAGCGTTGTCGGCTGCCTTCTGCCGCGCCGCGCGCTTGCGGCTCATCCTGAGATTGACGATCTCTGCGCACATCGGCTGTCAGTGCTTCTTGCGGAAGGCATCGAGGGAGACGACCGAAGCGCCGTCATCGCCGCCGGGGCCGTCATCGTCACCACCCTCGTTTTCCGGCTCGAGCGGCTTTTCGTCTTCCAGATCCAGCGTGGCGACATCGAATTCGAGCTCGAAATTCACCGACGGATCGTAAAAGCCGACGATGGCGTTGAAGGGGATGACGAGGCGCTCAGGCACATCGGAGAAGGACAGGCCGATCTCGAAATGGCTGTCGGTCACCTTCAGGTCCCAGTACTGGTGCTGGATGACGATGGTCATCTGCTGGGCGTATTTTTCCTTCAGCGCCTGGGAGATGCGCACGCCGGGGGCATTGGTCAGGAAGGTGATAAAGAAGTGATGCTCACCGGGCAGGTGGCCTGTTGCGGCGACCTCTGCGAGAACCTTGCGCACCATGCCGCGCAGTGCGTCCTGTGCCAGAATGTCGTAGCGAATATGGTCTTGCCCCATCACGTCTTTCCCGCCCTTGGCCGTTTGATTGCGCTCTGCCTGTAGCCAATTAAGTCGCCTGATGCCGATGCGCAATCTTTATAGGGGATTTTGTTCAAATTCAGGTGGAGGCTTCTGTTGCCAGGTGCCTCCGGACCCCGCCTTACAGTGCTACCCGCAAGGACTTAAGGTGGGTTTCTGGAACCGCCATTAGGCAGCTACAGCGTAACCCTGAGCTTTGTTGTCATTTGCAACTACTCGTTTGACCCGATAACGGTGGTATCATGCCGGGTAAAAGGTCGTTCTTTACACTCTTGTCGATCCTGTTTCGCCCCCATCACAAAAAGGCCTGAACCGCCTGTTTGTGGTGGAGGCGCCGGGTACCGCCCCCGGGTCCAATGAGCTTATTACAACGCCGTTTATCACCATAGCCGGTCAAGCCGGCACGCTTGATATAAGTGTTTCAAAAGCTTCTGCAAAGGGGGGTGGCGCGCAAAAGGCGGGGAAAGGCGTCTCCGGGCCCTTTTCGCGGCGCCTTTCGTCGCGATAGAAGAGAAAACCGACTTCGAACGAGGGAGCATTATGCGCCAATATCTGGATCTTCTGGGCCACGTGCTTGAAAACGGAACCGACCGGGCGGATCGGACCGGCACGGGCACGCGCTCCGTTTTCGGCTACCAGATGCGCTATGACCTTGCGGCGGGCTTTCCGGTTCTCACGACGAAGAAGCTGCATCTGCGCTCCATCATCCACGAATTGCTGTGGTTCCTGAAGGGCGACACCAACATTGCCTATCTGAAGGAAAACGGCGTCTCGATCTGGGACGAATGGGCCGACGAAAACGGCGATCTCGGCCCCGTCTACGGCGCGCAGTGGCGCTCCTGGCCGACGCCGGACGGCGGCCATATCGACCAGATCGCGAAAGTGGTCGAGAGCATCCGCAACAACCCCGACAGTCGTCGCCATATCGTCACCGCCTGGAACCCGGCAGAGGTCGACAACATGGCGCTGCCGCCCTGCCACTGCCTGTTCCAGTTCTATGTTTCCGATGGAAAACTGTCCTGCCAGCTTTACCAGCGCTCCGCCGACATCTTCCTCGGCGTGCCCTTCAATATCGCCTCCTATGCGCTGCTGACGCTGATGGTGGCGCAGGTGACCGGCCTGAAGCCTGGCGACTTCGTCCACACGCTGGGCGACGCCCATCTTTACGCCAACCACTTTGAGCAGGCGCGCGAGCAGCTTTCCCGCATTCCGGGGCGCCTGCCGGTGATGCGGCTCAATCCGGACGTCGACGATCTGTTCGCCTTCACCTTCGAGGATTTTGTCCTCGAGGGTTATGAGGCCGCGCCGTCGATCAAGGCGCCGATTGCGGTTTGAGCGACAGACATGTGAGGAGGCGGGGTTGATGACTGCCGAAATCGTAATCATGGCCGCCGTCGCGAAAAACGGCGTGATCGGCAACGGCGCGGCGATGCCCTGGCACCTGGGATCGGATTTTCGGCGGTTCAAGGCTCTGACCATGGGCAAGCCCCAGATCATGGGACGCAAGACCTATCAGTCGATTGGAAAGCCGCTGCCGGGGCGGATGAATATCATCATCTCGCGCAACCCGGATTTCCTGGCGCCCGGATGCATTGTCGTGCCGAGCCTTGAAGAGGCTGTTGCGCTGGCCCGCAAGGATGCTGCCGAAAAGGGCCTCGACGAAATCTATGTGCAAGGCGGTGGCGAGATATACCGGCAGGCGATGACGCTCGCCGACCGTTTGCGCATCACCCATGTGGAAACCGAGGCCGACGGGCAGACCACTTTTCCTGTGATCGATCCGGCGCTTTGGCAACCTGAAAGCAGCGAGAACCTGCCGGCCGGCGAAAAGGACGACTATCCGACGCGCTATGTGGTCTATGCCCGCAAAGCCCGATGAACAGGAATTTACCGCGATTTCGGCGCACAGTTGACCGATCGCGTTGAAAGCGCCCTGTCGCGTCCCTATAACGGGACAAACGCTTAATGCGTCAATGCGCGGCTGCGGCAATGGTTCTGCAGCCAGGAACGGACTATTTTGGAAGAGGTGTGAATGCCCTGGAGCAATCAGAATGGCGGCGGTCCCTGGGGAGGGGGCGGTGGCGGCGGCGACAATCAGGGTCCGTGGGGTCAAGGTCCCCGGCGCCCCGGTGGCGGCGGCAATGGCGGTGGCGGCAATGGCGGCCCGCCGGACATCGAGGACTTCTTCCGCAAGGGCCAGGATCAGTTCAAGGGCATGTTCCCGGGCGGCTTCAGCATCGGTCTGGTGATGATCGTCATCGTCGTGCTGGCGGTCTTCTGGGTGATGCAGTCGATCTATACGATCCAGCCGGAAGAGCGTGGCGTTGAGCTTCGCTTCGGTGTTCCCAAGCCCGATATTTCCGGGCCTGGCCTGCATTTCATGATGTGGCCGGTGGAAACGGTCGAGAAGGCGAATATCACGGAACAGCAGCTCAATATCGGCTCGCGAAATTCCACGCGGACCGGCATCATGCTGACCGGTGACCAGAACATCGTCGACGTTCAGTTTGCCGTGCTCTACAGCGTGACCGACCCGCAGGCCTATCTGTTCAACGTCGAAAATCCGATTGAGACGCTTCAGCAGGTCGCCGAAAGCGCGATGCGCGAAGTTGTCAGCCGCAGGCCGGCCCAGGATGTGTTTCGCGATGATCGTGAAGGCATTTCGGAAGACGTGAAGCAGATTATCCAGACCACGATGGACGAATACGGCGCCGGACTGACGATTGCCGCCGTTTCCATCGAGGATGCTGCGCCTCCGGCCGAAGTAGCCGATGCCTTCGACGAAGTGCAGCGTGCCGAGCAGGATGAGGATCGTTTCCTCGAAGAGGCAAACCAGTATGCAAACCGGGCTTTGGGTCAGGCGCGCGGTGAAGCGGCCCAGATCCGCGAAGCTGCGGCCGCTTACAAGGATCGCGTGGTCATGGAAGCACTTGGTGAGGCGGATCGGTTCAATTCGATCTACGAAACCTATGTGGCCGTGCCCGAGATCACCCGCAAGAGGCTCTATCTCGAGACCATGCAGGAAGTCTTCTCCAGGTCGAAGAACGTTATCATGGATGAGGACGGAGAGGGTGTTGTTCCCTATCTGCCGCTCGACGCGATCGACCGTAATTCGGCCGCCAGGGCAAATGCTGCCACTACGGGCAGCGGTAGCTCATCCGCGTCAACGTCACAGAACAGCCAGGGAGCGAACCAATAATGTCTTCAAATCGCATATTCGTTCTGCTTGGCGGTATCGCTGCTCTGGCGTTGTTGCTCTACGCATCGATTTTTGTGGTCAATCCGCGTGAACAGGCGCTGGTGATCCGTTTCGGCAAGATCTACACGGTCAAGACAGACCCCGGCATCTATTTCAAACTGCCGTTCTCGTTTGCAGGGGCCGATCAGGTCCAGTTTGTCTCCAATCAGGACCTTCGTTTTGATCTGGACGATATCCGTGTCCAGGTTTCGGGCGGCAAGTTCTACGAGGTTGATGCTTTCGTTGTTTACAGGATTACGGACGCACAGCGTTTCCGCGAATCCGTTTCTGGTGATCGTATGGCTGCGGTCTCGCGGCTCCGCACCCGTCTTGATTCGGCATTGCGCCGGGTCTACGGCCTGCGCGGCTTTGAGGCAGCGCTTTCAACCGAGCGGACCGCCATGATGAAGGAAGTCGGCGACCAACTCCGCCCGGCGGCTGAGGCGCTCGGCATTTCGATTGTCGACGTGCGTATCCGTAGAACGGACCTGACGCAGGAGGTTTCGGACGAGACATACGCACGGATGCGTTCGGAACGTCTGGCCGAGGCGGAGGCGACGCGCGCGCGTGGTCGTGAACGAGCCGAGGTGCGGCGCGCTGCCGCCGACCGTGAAGTGGTTGAAATCGAGTCGGCGGCCGACCGTGATGCGCAGGTTCTGCGTGGTGAAGGCGATGCCGAGCGGAACCGTGTTCTCGGTGAAGCCTTTGGCAAGGACCCGGAATTCTTCTACTTCTACCGTTCGATGAACGCCTACAGGGAAGTGCTCGGGGATAACTCGACCATGGTTCTGTCGCCGGATTCGGAGTTCTTCGAGTATTTCCGCTCAAGCGGCGCCAGTTCTCTGCCGCTCAGCCCGGCACTGCCCGGCGGCGCTCCGGCGGAAGAGGTTGAAGAGCAGGCAGCCGAGTAATGCTGCCGCAGGATATTTTGATCGGATTTGCGTTTTATCTGATCATCGAGGGGCTGGTCTACGCGCTGGCCCCTTCGCTGCTCATTGCCATGGCGCGGCTTTTGCCGACGGTGCCGGAGGGCGCGTTGCGCGTGACCGGTCTGATCGCCGTGACTCTCGGCGTCGGCCTGGTCTGGCTGATCCGCGGATAGGCTTGCCGCTCGCCTTCCGCTATGATGGCAATCGACTGGACGTCGGCGGCAAAGCGCATGCCGGTTTTTCGAAAACCCGCCGCGACAAAGGCTTAGACGGAGGCAAGATGACGACTGCCAAGCGCAATTTTCCTGCTCGCCGGTCCGTGGCCCGCCACATCGCCGGCGCTGGCCTTATTGCCGTTGCCGCCATGCTGCCGGTCTCGGCTGCGATGACGCCGGCCAAGGCCCAGACGCTTTCTGACGTTTCCGTTGCGGATATCGCCGAGGGCCTGCTTCCATCCGTCGTCAATATCTCGATCTCCGAAGACGGCGGTCCCTCCGGCGATACGCGGCCTCTGCCGGATGTCCCCGAGGGCCAGCCGTTCGAGGATCTGTTCAAGGATTTCTTCGAGGGCGAGGAGGGCCCGCGCAGCCGGCAATATTCCTCGCTCGGCTCCGGCTTCATTATCGATCCCTCGGGCATCATCGTCACCAACAATCATGTCATCGACAATGCCGACACGATCGAGGTGACGCTGTCCGACGGCACTTCGCTCGACGCGACGCTTCTCGGCGTTGATGACAAGACCGACCTTGCCGTCCTCAAGGTCGAGCCCGAACAGCCGCTGCCGGCGGTGAAATTCGGCGATTCGCGCAAGGTCCGGATCGGCGAATGGGTGCTGGCGATCGGCAATCCCTTCGGGCTTGGCGGTTCGGTTACGCTCGGCATCGTCTCGGCGCGCGGGCGCGAACTCGACGGGCCCTATGACAATTTCATCCAGACGGATGCCGCGATCAACAAGGGCAATTCCGGCGGACCGCTGTTCAACATGGATGGCGAGGTGATCGGCATCAACACGGCAATCCTGTCGCCGTCGGGCGGCTCGATCGGCATCGGCTTTTCCGTGCCGAGCGAGCTTGCCGAAAACATCATCGACCAGTTGATCGAATACGGCCAGACCCGCCGGGGCTGGATCGGCATTCGCGTGCTGGAGGTGAGTGACGCGCTGGCCGCCTCGCTCGGCGCCGATGATCCGGCGGGCGTCGCCGTCGGCTCGATCATCGAGGGCGGCCCCTCCGACGGCGGTCCGCTAGAGGAAGGCGACATCATCCTCTCTTTCGACGGACAGGAGGTTGATAGCCCCCGCGACCTGCCGCGCTTTGTCGCGGAGGGCCGGATCGGCGAGCCGATCGATGTCGAAATCATCCGTGACGGCGAGCGGATGACGGTTCAGGTGACGCCGCAATTGCTGGAGGAGCCGGAGGAGGTGGAGGCAACGCTTGTTCCGGACGACGAACCCGCGCCGGAGGGCGACCTCGCTACGCCCGGCCTGTCGATCAGGCTCTACGGGATGACGCTTGCCGAACTCGACGACAATGGCCGCGCGCTCTATCAGATTGACGGCGATGTCGAAGGCGTTCTGATCGCCGAGGTGGAAGAGGGCAGTGCTGCCGCCGCCGAAGGCTTGGTGCCCGGCATGGTGATCGCCGAGGTCGGTCAGGACGCGGTGACGACGCCGCAGCAGGTTCGCTCGCGCATCGTCGAACTGATTTCCGAGGGGCGTCGCAGTGTCTCGATCATGGTCGCCGAACCTGACGGAACGCTCAGCATCAAGAGCCTGGTGTTGGAATAGCGGCCTCAGCCAGAGCGTTTCCAGTCCGACTTGTGCAGGCGATAGAGCACGTGGCGTTTCAGGTGGGGGTGGCTGTCGGGCACCGAAGGATGGTCGAAGTCGCCTTCGAAATCCCGCCGCATGCCGAGCCTTTCCATAACCGCCGTCGAGCGATGATTGTCGGCGACAGCGAATGAAACGAGCTGGTCGTGGCCGCGTTCATCGAAGGCCAGTGCGATCATGGCGCGGGCGGCCTCGGTTGCGTAGCCCTTGCCCCAGTGCCGCGTGACCATCCGCCAGCCGATCTCGGGCGTTCCGTCCGGTTTGATGTTCGCGTTGTTGATGAGGTTCAGCCCGGTAAAGCCGATGACTTCGCCGGTGTTCTTTAGCGCGACAGCAGGGAACCCGTAACCGGTGTCCCTGATCATATCGCGCAGCCTCTCGAGCATTTCATCACTCTCGGTGCGGCTGCGCCGCATGGGGAAGAAGGCCATGACCGTATCATTGGAGTTGATCTCGTGGAAAAGGTCCCGGTCGCGATCCTCCCAGTTGCGGATAATCAGTCGCTCGGTCTCGGCAAGTTTCATCGGACGAAATCTTCCTGGCGATAACCCTGGATGTAAAGCAGCGCCGACAGGTCGCCGTGATCGATCCGGATATCGGCCTTCTCGGCGACCGTGGGCTTGGCGTGGAGCGCCACGCCGGAGCCTGCCAGTTCCAGCATGCCGAGATCATTGGCGCCGTCGCCGACGGCCATGATCTCGGTTTCCGCGATGCCGCGCTTCTTGGCGACATCGTGCAGCGCCTCGATCTTGGCCTGCCGGCCAAGGATCGGGTCCGCAACCTGGCCGGTCAGCTTGCCGTTCTTTTCGATCAGCGTGTTGGCCCGGTTCTCGTCAAAGCCGATCATTGCGCCAATGCGGCTGGTGAAGACGGTGAAGCCGCCGGAGACAAGCGCGGTATAGCCGCCATTGGCCTGCATCGTCGCGACCAGTTCCTTGCCGCCCGGCGTCAGCGTGATGCGTTTTTCGATGATTTCGTCGACAATGCCGATATCAAGACCCGCAAGCAGGGCAACGCGTTCGCGCACGGCGGGCTCGAACTCGATCTCGCCATTCATGGCCCGCGCGGTAATCGCCGCGACCTTTTCCTTCAGCCCGACTTCGGCGGCCAGCTCATCGATGCACTCCTGTCCGATCATGGTGGAATCCATATCCGCCAGTAGCGCTTTCTTGCGGCGGCAGACCTGCGGCTGGATCACGAGGTCGACGGGCAGGTTTGCGATCTCCGCCCGGATCGCCGTTTCGGCCTCCTGGCGGCCGACATGATGGGCAATGTAGAGGTCGACGGCGACGCCCTCGTTCAGCCAGTCGATCTTTTCCACCGCAACCGCGCCGGAAAGCTTTGAAACCCGCTCCGACGTCACAACAGGGTTTGACGGATTGGCGACAAGCGTGGCAACGAGAACCATGGCGAATTCCTTGGACAAAAAACTGCGTGCGGTCCTGATAACCGGGCCGACAGCGGGCGGCAAGTCCGCTTATGCTCTTCGGCGCGCGCGTGAGACCGGCGGCGCTGTGATCAACGCCGACAGCATGCAGGTCTATGACGCGCTGCGGGTGCTGACGGCGCGTCCCTCGGAGGAAGACATGGAGGGGATCGAGCATGATCTCTACGGGCATGTTGCCGCAGGGGCCGACTATTCCACGGGCGCATGGTTGAGAGAAGCGGGTGCGCTGGTGGAGCGGCTTGAAGGCGAGGGGCGGGTACCTATTTTCGTCGGCGGCACGGGGCTCTATTTCAAGGCCCTGACCGAGGGGCTTGCCGAAATGCCGGATGTCCCGTCGGATATCCGTGCGCATTGGCGGCGGGCGCTGACAGAAGAGGGCCCCGAGGCGCTTCATCGCATTCTGGCCGACCGCGATCCGGTGATGGCGGCGCGGCTGGAGCCTGCCGACGGGCAGCGGATCGTGCGCGCGCTTGAAGTCAAGGAGGCATCCGGGCGATCGATCGCGGACTATCAGGCAGAGACGCCGCCGCCGCTGATCTGCCCGGAGGCAGCGGAGAAAGTGGTCATTCTGCCGGAGCGCCCGGTCCTGCATGACCGGATAAACCGCCGCTTTTCGGCCATGCTGGATGAGGGAGCGGTTGAGGAGGTGCGATCGTTGCTGGCCCTTGACCTTGCTCCCGAAATGCCGGTGATGCGGGCAATCGGCGTGCGCGAGATCGCTGCGATGCTCAACGGGGAAATGGACCGCGAAACCGTCATCGAGCGGGCGAGTGCCGCAACCCGGCAATATGCCAAGCGGCAGATGACATGGTTTCGCAACCAGATGGGCGTCGACTGGAAAAGGCTCGATCCCGCAGCGCTTTAGCCTCGGCGGGCGCCGCCAGTTCTGCCTAATTTAATTTCACTCGATCGCCCGTTTGGCTATTTTTCTTGCAATGCGCGTTGACTGATGCGGCAAGACGGGCTATCAGCCAAGCATGGCTATGAAAGAACTTCTTATTGTGGTGGGATCGCGCATGGGCAGGATGGTGTAACCATCCGGCATAAGCCACCCATGCGCGACGACAGGCTCCTTGAAGGGGCCTTTTTTTATGCCCGATAGGAACGCAAACACCTAGAGACCATCGAAACGGAAAAATGACGATGACCGCGACGGACAATTTGATGACAGGCGCCGAGATCGTTTTGCAGGCGCTGAAAGAAAACGGGGTTGAACATATCTTCGGATACCCCGGCGGCGCCGTGCTGCCGATCTATGACGAAATCTTTCAGCAGGACGAGATCGCCCATGTGCTTGTGCGTCACGAGCAGGGCGCGGGCCATGCGGCCGAAGGCTATGCCCGCTCCACCGGCAAGGTCGGCGTCATGCTGGTCACCTCCGGCCCGGGCGCGACCAATGCGGTCACGCCGCTGCAGGATGCGCTGATGGATTCCGTTCCGCTGGTCTGCATTTCCGGCCAGGTTCCGACGACCTTGATCGGCTCCGATGCGTTCCAGGAATGCGACACCGTCGGCATCACCCGGCCCTGCACCAAGTACAACTGGCTGGTCAAGGACGTGAACGAGCTCGCCAATGTCATCCACGAGGCCTTCCGTATCGCCCAGAGCGGGCGTCCCGGCCCCGTCGTCGTCGATGTCCCGAAGGACGTCCAGTTTGCCAAGGGGCGCTATACGCCGCTCAAAGGCCATCCGATCCGCGAGAGCTACCGTCCGGAGGTCAATGGCAATGCCGATGCGATCCGCACGGCGGTCGAGCTGATGGCGAAGGCGAAACGCCCGATCCTCTACACCGGCGGCGGCGTCGTCAATTCCGGCGATGACGCCACGCGGCTGCTGCGCGAACTGGTCAGCCTCACCGACTTCCCGATCACCTCGACCCTGATGGGCCTTGGCTGCTATCCGGCTTCGGGCAAGAACTGGCTGGGCATGCTGGGCATGCACGGGTCCTACGAGGCCAATATGGCGATGCATGACTGTGACGTCATGGTCTGTATCGGCGCGCGCTTCGATGACCGCATTACCGGCCGCGTCGACGCCTTCTCGCCGAACTCGACCAAAATCCACATCGATATAGACCCGTCCTCGATCAACAAGAACATTCATGTCGATATCCCGATCCTCGGCGATGTCGCCCATGTTCTCGAAGAGATGGTCCGCGCCTGGCGGGCTCTGCCGGCCGAAAAGCCGTCGCTCGATGACTGGTGGGGTAATATCGAGCGCTGGCGCGGGCGCGACTGCTTCGCCTATACGCCCAACAAGGACGTGATCATGCCGCAATATGCGCTGGAGCGCCTGAACGCGGCGGTCAAGGGCCGGGACTTCTATATCACCACCGAGGTTGGCCAGCACCAGATGTGGGCGGCGCAGTTCTTCGATTTCGAGGAGCCGAAGCGCTGGATGACGTCGGGCGGTCTCGGCACGATGGGCTACGGCCTGCCGGCAGCCCTTGGCGTCCAGATCGCCCATCCGGAAGCGCTCGTCATCGACGTGGCCGGCGATGCCTCGATCCAGATGTGTATTCAGGAGATGTCGGCGGCGATCCAGCACAATGCGCCGATCAAGATCTTCATACTCAACAACCAGTATATGGGCATGGTCCGCCAGTGGCAGCAACTGCTCCACGGCAACCGTCTGTCGCACTCCTATACCGAGGCGATGCCCGATTTCGTCAAGCTGGCGGAAGCCTATGGCGCGGAAGGGATCTACTGCGACAATCCGGATGATCTCGACGAGGCGATCCAGCGGATGATCGACAGCCCGAAGCCGGTGATCTTCGATTGCCGCGTCGCCAATCTCGCCAATTGCTTCCCGATGATCCCGTCGGGCAGGGCGCATAACGACATGCTGCTGCCGGACGAGGCCAATGACGAAGCCGTCGCAACCGCCATCGATGCCAAGGGTCGTCAGCTCGTCTGAGCTTGAGAAAGGTTTGAAACAATGAACGCCAAACTACAGCCGACCGGTTCAGCCTATTTCATCTCCAGCCCCACCGCGCCGCCGGAGCGCCACACGCTCTCCGTGGTCGTGGCCAACGAACCGGGCGTCCTCGCCCGCGTCATCGGCCTGTTCTCAGGCCGCGGCTACAATATCGAGAGTCTCACGGTTTCGGAGACCGAGCATGAGGCGCACCTTTCGCGCATCACCATCGTCACCAAGGGCACGCCGGACGTACTGGAGCAGATCAAGGCGCAGCTTGACCGGCAGGTGCCGGTGCACAAGGTGGTCGATCTTTCCGTGCGCGCCCGCGAACTCGGGATCGCCCCGCCGGTCGAACGCGAGGTGGCGCTGATCAAGGTGGTCGGCAATGGCGACCAGCGCCAGGAAGCGCTGCGCCTGGCCGATGCCTTCGAGGCCAAGGTGGTGGATGCCTCGGTCGAGCATTTCCTGTTCGAACTGACGGGCAAGGTCTCCAAGGTCGATCAGTTCATCTCGATCATGCGGCCGCTCGGCCTTGTCGAGATCTGCCGCACGGGACCTGCCTCGATGAACCGCGGTCCGCAGGGCATGTGAGGATAAAGGGGCGAGGAGATGCTCGCCCCGTTTCGCCGGATCAGGGGACGCCGTTCCGGCACGAGCCTGAGGCAAGAGGGGCATGGCGATGACGCATGACACGCTTCTGGCATTGCTCGGCTTCGCGCTTGCGGCCTCGATCACGCCCGGCCCGAACAATATGATGGTCTTCGCCTCGACGGTGAATTTCGGCTTTTTGCGCACGCTGCCGCACATATCCGGCGTCGTTTGTGGTTTCGCCATTCTGATGGCGGGCGTCGGCGCCGGTCTGGGCGCGGTCATCACCGCCTTTCCGCCCATCCTTGTTTTCGCGAAGATTGCCGGCGCCCTTTATCTTCTCTGGATCGCCTGGAAAATCGGCACGACGCGGAAGATGGCTTCCGGCGAGGCGACGACCGGCAGGCCGCTCAGCTTCCTTCAGGCGGCCGGTTTCCAGTGGGTCAACCCGAAGGGCTGGATCATGGCGCTGACGGCCATGTCCGTCTTTACCGATCCCGCCCAGTACGGTCGCTCCGTCGTAATTGTGGCGGTCGTGTTCGGCCTGATCACGATCCCCAGCATTTCGCTTTGGGCCGGATTCGGCTCGGGGCTCAGGCATTGGCTGTCCTACGGCAACCGGCTCAAATGGTTCAACATCGTCATGGCTCTGGTGCTGGTGGCAAGCCTCTGGCCGATGCTGCGGTGAGGCTTCATCTCCTGCAAAGCGGGCCGCAAGGCGGCGGCGCGCCCGCGACAGGCGCGACATCACCGTACCCGCCGGCACGTGAAGCCGCTCGGCGATCTCCTCATAGCTGAGGCCTTCGATATCGCATAGAATCACGATGTCGCGGGCGTCCGGCTGCAAGGCGTCGAGCCCATCGGCAAGCATCAGCCGGTCGAGTTCGAGATCTTCGTCCGCGCTGTCGTCCGGCAGGTCCTCGGCCAGGTCCAGTTCGAGAAAGGACAGCGTGTTGTTGTGGCGGAAATGATTGGCGTTGATATGCACCATGATCGCATAGAGCCATCCGCCAAGATTGTCGCCATGCCATTGCGCGCGATGGGAGAGGGCGCGTTCGATCGTATCCTGCAACAGGTCGGCGCCGTCTTCTGGCGAACCGGCGAGGCACTGCGCCATGCGGCCGAGCTGCGGCAGGCAGCGCCGCAGCTCCGTTTCGAACAAGCGTTCGGGCGAGGCGGCATCGCGTCGCCGCGCTGGTTCGCGGTCAGGCCGGGCGCGCGACCTGCCAGAGATTGCTGACGCTTGCGCCGGTAACGTCGCCGGGCTTCTTGTCATTTGCCCGGAAATAGAGAGGTTCGCCATTCAGAGCCCACTGTTTCTGCCCGTCCTTGCGCACCACAAACGAGAAATGTCCAAAAGGTTGCGCGGTGGGGTTGGCGATATATGGCGGCCAATCGGCGGCGCAGCTACCATAGCAGGCGGATACGTCCCTTGCGTCCTTGTCATAGGTGTAGAGCGTGTGACCGTTCTGAGCGGCCAATACCTGACCGTCATAGGTGTCCATGGCGCGGAAGGTGGTGGTGCCGGCAAAGGCGGCGCCGGCCACGGCAATCAGCGCGGCGGCGGCAAGAATGGATGCTTTCCTGATCATGTCTTTCAGTCCGTTTCGGTTCATCGCGTCGGGGTTCGAAATGAAGCGTTCACCCCATAGACACGTCGGCCCCCTGTTTTATTCCAAGAGGGGGCAAGTTTTTTTTGTTGCCCCGCCGCGGCGAATCCTGCCAAGTCACGGCCATGGAGTTTTCACCGCAACAGGATGAGGCGCTCAAGGCTGTTTCGCGCTGGCTGAAGGAAGGCCGGTCGCCGGTGTTCCGGTTGTTCGGCTTTGCCGGAACCGGCAAGACCACGCTTGCGCGCTATTTTGCCGAACATGTCGATGGCGAGGTGCTGTTTGCCGCCTTCACCGGCAAGGCCGCACAGGTACTGCGCTCGCGCGGGGCGACCAACGCCCGCACCATTCATTCCCTGATCTATCGTCCCAAGGGCGAGGAGATGATCGAGGACGAGGAGACCGGGAAGACCTCGGTCGCGCCGATGTTTTCGATCAACCGGCAGAGCCCGCTCGCCAAGGCGGCGCTGATCATCATCGACGAATGTTCGATGGTCGACGAGAAACTCGGCCAGGACCTCGTCAGTTTCGGCACGCCGGTTCTGGTGCTCGGCGATCCCGGTCAGTTGCCGCCCGTCTCCGGCGGCGGCTATTTCACCAATCACGAGCCCGATTATCTTCTGACCGAGATCCACCGCCAGGCGCGCGACAATCCGATCATCGACCTTGCGATGCGGGTGCGCGAGGGTGATGAAATTCCGCTCGGCGATTACGGCCAGGCAAAGGTGATCACCAAGCGCGACGTCACCCAGGAACTCGTGCTGGAGGCCGATCAGGTTCTCGTCGGCACCAACCGCACGCGTCGGCGCTACAATCAGCGCCTTCGCGAGCTCAAGGGGTTTTCGCAGGTCTATCCGCAGGCCGGCGACAAGCTCGTCTGCCTGCGAAACGACCCGGCCAAAGGCCTGCTCAACGGCTCGCTGTGGAAGGTGATGTCCGCTTCGAAGGAAACGGTAAAGCCGGGGATCAATCTTCTGGTGAACCCGGAAGAGGATGACCCCGATCGCGGCGCGGCGCGGATCAAGCTCTTAAAGGCGGCCTTCGAGGACAGCGAGACGGAAATCCCCTGGTCCACGAAGAAACGCTATGACGATTTCGACTATGGCTACGCGCTGACGGTCCACAAGGCGCAGGGTTCGCAGTGGAACAATGTCGTTCTGTTTGACGAGAGCTGGGCCTTCAGGGACACCCGCGAGCGCTGGCTCTATACCGCGATCACGCGCGCTGCCGAGCGGCTGACCATCGTTTCCTGATGCTGCCCGCGAGAGAGGGCGGTGAAAACGCGCGGCGGCTGCATACGCAGTACCCTAAACGGCACCCCGATCACGCAGATACTTGAAAAGGTCGGGGCTTTGTCGCCGCGCAACCGTCCGCTGGCTTTTTTCTAGCGGCAGAACCTTACTGCTTGGTTAGCAATGACGTATTCTCGGCGAACTTCGCCATAAAAAAAGCCGAAGCCCGTGTTTGTCATTTGAGCCTTCGAGCACTACTCTTGACAAAAATCGAACTCGCTCGGGTTTCTGCGGCCAGTACCGGTCCAGGGCTCGGCGGATATCCCGGAGAAGGGACGGACCCAAGGCCATGAACGCGCATATCGCCACCGCCTCAATTCTGTTCGGCGCTCTTGCTCTGCTTGCCGATGGCGCAAACGCGCGGGACAACTGTGGCGCGGTTTCGATCGCCGAGCTCAATTGGTCCTCGGCGGGGCTCGCCGCCTGGGTTGACCGGCTGATCCTTGAAAAGGGTTTCGGCTGCTCGGTGACCATGGTGCCCGGCGATACGGACAGCACCATGGAGAGCATCATCGCCTCCGGCGAGCCGGAGATCATTCCCGAATTCTGGTTTGAGAGCGCTACGCCGGCGCTCGACCAGGCCGTTGCCGAGAAACGCGTCGCTTTCGGGGCGCCGCTTCTGAACGAGGGCGGCGTCCAGGGGTGGTGGATACCGAAATTCATCGTCGACGCGCATCCTGAAATCACCACCGTTCAGCAGGCGCTCAGCCATCCGGAGCTGTTCATGCCCGCCGGGGGCAGCAAAAAGCCCGCCGTGTTCAACTGTCCGGCGGGCTGGGCCTGCCGGGTTTCTACGACCAATCTTTTCCGCGCGCTCAACGGCGCGGAAAAGGGGTTTGAACTGGTGGATTCCCAATCGGGTGCGGCGCTCGATGCCTCCGTCGCACGTGCCTTCGAAGCGCAACAGGGCTGGCTTGGTTATTATTGGGCGCCGACGGCGCTTCTCGGTGAATATGACATGGTCAAGCTCAGCTTCGGCGTCGAGTTCAGCAAGCAGGAATGGGACAGCTGCACGATCATCGCCGATTGCACCGATCCGAAGCTCAACGCCTATCCCGTCTCTGCCGTCTACACCCTGGTCTCCGGCGCGTTCGCCGCGGAGCAGAAGGACCTGATGGACTATTTCAACAATCGTTCGTGGAGCAACGGCACCGTCAGCGAGGTTCTGGCCTTCATGAGCGCGAACGACGCCGGAAACGAGGCCGGCGCCCGTTATTTCCTTGCGACCTATCCCGATGTCTGGAAGGCCTGGCTGCCGGAGGATGTGGCCGGCAAGGTCGCCGCGGCTCTCTGAGATCCTTCGGTCAGCGCCTTGTGAAACAGGTGCTGCGACGTTATATCAATGATGCGCCGGTTGATGGTTTGCGGTCGCCCGGAGATGGTCTTCGGCGGTGTGCGCCGGACATGATCAACAGCGCGGACGCCTCTTTGATCTACGAATCGTCCGCTTTCATGTCCGAACCGTTTTCCGGCGCATTTTCCTTTCAGGCGGCAGGCAGGACGGGGGCGTTGCGGATGCAAGCGATGGGTCGGAAAACCTGCCTCATTCTCGGCGGCGCGCGATCTGGCAAATCGTCCCACGGCGAAAAACTGGCGCGCCAGGCGGCCGGCAATCTCCATTATGTCGCGACGGCCGAGGCGCTTGATGCGGAAATGGACGCTCGGATCGCCCACCACAAGGCCGCGCGCGGCGCAGGGTGGCAGACGCATGAGACGCCGCTTGATCTGTTGGCATGCCTTGAAGGCCTTGCGCGATCGGAACGACCCGTGGTTCTCGTCGATTGCCTGACGCTGTGGGTCACGAACCTCATTCTCCGCGATATGGATATTGGCGGGGAAGGCGACAGGCTTGCCGGTTTCGTCGCCGATTCTCCCTATCCGCTCTTTCTTGTTGCAAACGAGGTCGGGCTTGGCATCGTGCCCGACAACGCGCTCGCCAGAAAATTCCGCGACGAAGCCGGGCTCTTGAACCAGAAGGTCGCGGCCGCGGCCGACGAAGTGGTCTTCATGGCGGCGGGCCTGCCGATGACGATGAAACCTACATCATGAGCCACTGATAGACCGGGTTCTGTTCGTCGAGAAACACCTTGGCGGCCATGGCGAGGCTGGAGACTGCCAGTAGCGGCCGGATGATCTTGGCGCCGCGCTTCATTGCCAGTCTGGAGCCGGTCTGGGCCCCGAGAAACTGGCCGACCCCCATGACAAGGCCGATCTTCCACAGGATCGCCCCGCCGGCGAGAAAGACGGCAAAGGCGCCGAGATTGGATGAGAGATTGAGCATCTTGGTGCGCGCCGTCGCCTTCAGCATGCCAAGCCCGCCAAGCGTGACGAAAGCGATCATGAAGAAGGACCCGGTGCCGGGCCCGAACAGCCCGTCATAAAAGCCGATTGCCGGAACCACGAGCCCGGCGAAGACGGGCACTGCAAGGCGCTGCTGCCGGTCGGTATCGTCCAGCCCGCTGCGCAGCGCGAAGTAGAGCCCAATGCCGGCGAGCAGAAAGGGCAGGACCGCCAGCAGAATGTCGCCGGAAATCACCGTTGCCAGCGCCGCGCCGAGCGCGCCGCCGCCGAAGGCGAGAAGCGCCATCGGCCATTGCGTTCTCGGATCCACCCTTCCGCCGCGGGCATAGGAGATCGTCGCCGAGGCCGCGCCGAAAATGCCCTGCAGCTTGTTGGTGCCGAGGGTCTGAAGCGGCGGGATGCCGGCAATCAGCATGACCGGAATGGTGATCAGGCCCGCGCCGCCGGCAATGGAATCAACGAAGCCCGCGATGAAGGCCGCGGCAAACAGGATGAGCAGCAGGTGGAGGCTGGCTTCGAACAATGGGGTCGTGCTCCGTGAGGGGTGGGCGCGGGCATGGCCGTGAACCGGTCATCGTTTCCTTTTTCGCCCGGATCGTGTAGGTCGTTTCACGGGCGGCGCTTCAGCCGGTTTATGATCTTTCAAGAAGCAGGATTCGTTTTCATGCACAAGGTTATTTTCGACACGGACCCGGGCATTGATGATGCCATGGCATTGCTGTTCCTCGAGCGTCACCCCGATATCGAGCTTCTCGGCATCACGTCGGTTTTCGGCAATGCGTCCGCCGACACCACCACCCGCAACGCGCAGTTCCTGAAGCGTGAATTCGGCATTTCCGCCCCGGTCGCGCGCGGCGCCGACGAGACCTATGATCCTGCCCGCCCGATGGCGCCCTGGCCGGTGGTCGTGCATGGCGTGAACGGTCTCGGCGACATCGAAATGCCCGAGACGGTCGACGATGTGCCGCTCGACCCGCGCCCTGCCTTTCAGTTCATCATCGATACCGTCAGGGAAAATCCGGGCGAGGTCGAGATCGTCGCCGTCGGCCGCATGACCAATCTGGCGCTGGCGCTTGCCCGCGATCCGGAGATCGCCGGTCTCGTCAAACAGGTGGTCGTCATGGGCGGCGCGTTTGAGCGCAACGGCAATGTGACGCCGGCGGCCGAGGCCAATATCCACGGCGACCCGGAAGCCGCCGACGCGGTCTTCACCGCGCCGTGGAAAGTGGTGATCATCGGCCTCGACGTGACGATCCAGACGGTGATGACCCGCACGACGATGAAGGATCTGGCGCTGCGCGGCGGCCCGGCGGTCGAACTGCTCGCGAAGATCTCCGATCCCTATATCGATTTCTACAGCCAGCAGGTGGATGACGGCATGGTCGTGCATGACAGCTGCGCCTGCGTCTATGTGGTCGCGCCGGAGCTTTTCGGCCTTCGGGCAGGAACTGTGCGCGTCGTCTGCGGCGGGATTGCCGATGGCCTGACCCTGCAGAAGCCGGCCGGCCCGTTCTTCCCGCCGAGCGCTTGGCACGACAAGCCGGAACAGCATGTCGCCATGACGATCGAAGCGAAGAAGGTCGTCGATCTGGTTGCTGCTACGCTCGCGCCCTGATACCAGTAACGCGCGCGTCAAGTCTGAATTGTTTACCTTGTTTGCAGTAACGCGTTGAATGAATTCCCCGGTGCGCATAACTTGACTTCAAGGGTTTATGTGTATCCGGGGGATATCATGCGGTCTTTTCTTGTCGCGCTCATCGCGTTGTTGGCGACGGCGTCCGTTGCCGACGCGGCCCGCAAGTCGGGCGGTGACATTTTCGAGCCCGGCAAGGTTGTCGCAGCCGTCAGCCTCCGCAGCCAGACAATGAAAGTCATCGTCGGCGGCTATGAACGCTATGTCTGGCCGGTATCGACGGGAGCGGGCAGCTACGCTACGCCCGAGGGCATCTACGGCGCGGAATGGCTGTCGAAAAACCACCGGTCGCGCAAATACAACAATGCGCCGATGCCCTATGCCATCTTTTTCTATCACGGCTATGCGGTTCACGGGACCGACCAGCTGTCGCGTCTCGGCTCCCGCGCCTCGCATGGTTGCGTGCGGCTTCATCCCGACAATGCGGCGCTACTCTTCAGCCTGGCCCAGTCCGTCGGACTGGACAACATGACGGTGGTCATCGGCGACTAGACCATTTCGCAGTCGGATGGAAACATCTGGTGTTCGCGAAAATGCGTCAAAACAAGTAGATGGAGCGGAGTCGCGTTCCCACCAAAGGCGGAACCGCTCTAGCAGTCGCCGCACTGCTTCAACAATGCCGTGAAGGTGGTCTTGTCTTTTGGCAGGATGAATGGCGACTTCACACGCTCCGAGAGCCTGAAGATATCGCCTCGCCGGAGTTCACCCCTGGTTATCGGACGAGGGCTTGCTATTGAGCAGCTCCAGTAGTCTCCATGCTTGCGCGTGGCGGGATTGTAGGTTTTCTTTCCGTACTGGAAACAGAGCGGTATGACCTCCTCGACGCGGAGCACAGGCCTGTTGATGTTGGTGAGGTCCAGATTGGGCATGGTATAGCTTCGCATTTCCCAAAGCCCCGGAAGCACGACCTTGTTGCCCGGGTACCAGAGGTATGTACGTCCGTCGGGCGAAAAATACTCCACCTGAGTCCCGTGGATCGGCTCATAGGTCATCCGCGTGTGGCCGGAGAAAGACTTCTCGAGTGCTTTGCTCTTCGCCGTCGGTCCGTTGTAGTATTTTTCGAAGGCGGGATTTGCGTGGGAGAAGGGGCTGCTTTCACTGACGCAGCCTGCCGATACGATTGCGACAAGACCGATCAGAGTCGAGGCTTTCCAATTCACGCGGCTTCCCCCCAAGCAGATGGCAACGGATACATCCCTTCCTGGATACGATGCGCTCGCGCCGAGAGCAACATTTCTCGAACTCCAAAAAGCGGTTCGCGTGCTTTTTTCGGGGCAGTGCTGATTGCTAAATCCGGCCGCTGCGGCTGCTCAGAACTTGTAGCCGAGTCCGACCTGAAATTTGTTCCGGCTCGCCTCGATGCTAAAATCCTTGTCCCAGCTGAAGTCGTGGCTGATTTTCGGATAATAGGAATAGCGATATTCGGCGCGGGCGAAGAAATTGTCGGTGAAGGCGTGCTCGATGCCGGCGCCGATAGTCCAGGCCTTGACCGTGCGCGTGCCGGTGTCAATCGATTGTCCGTTGAAACTACCCGTGCCGCGCCCGCTTGCCAGCTCACCGCCTGCGGTGCCGAACAGCATGGTGTTTTCATAGGCATAGCCGAAGCGCCCGCGCAGCGAGCCCGACCAGCCGAGATCCAGCTTGCCCTCGGCCGTCTCCGTCTTGTTGGAGATCACCACCTGGAGGCTCTCGTTTCCCGATCCGGCGAGGTAGTCGAATTCGCCTTCGATGCCGACGACAAGATTGTTTGCAAACTGGTAGTTGGCGCCGACAAAGCCGCCGCCCAGCCAGTTGTCGATCCTGATATGGTCCTGAACGACGCGAAAGGTGTGCGGGTCTGCGTCCGTCCAGTGATAGCCGGCCAGAGCGCCGACATAAAAGCCCGTCCAGTCAAAGACGGCGGGAGGCGGAGCGACCGGCGGCAGGGACGGTGGCGGGGTGACGATATCCGCTGCCAATGCCGGCACTGCGGAAGCCGCCGTAAGTGCAATAATACTGATTGATCTGATCATGGTTTGTGCCCTCGTGAATTATCTCAAGTATAAATTCAACATTATAATGGTTAAAGAAAATATAACTGTAAACAGTCAATACTATATTATGTATTAGTTTTATTTTACGTATCTCATTTTTATACATTATTACATTTATATTTATTACTTATATTTCAGGTAAAGGGGTTTTAACTGATCGCCCAACGAATCAAGGGTCGGCTCTTGACGCCTTGGCGTGCGCGGGGCATAAGGTCTGCCATGAACACGGCCCTTTGCATTATCTGCACGATTATTCGCTAGCGTCTCGCTGGCCGGCCGTTCTTGTCCTGAAATCCATTCTCTGACAGACGACCCGGCCGGGCCGCTGGCCTGTGCGTGCATCAAGACTGGATTTCGGGAGACTGGACATGGGCGACGCCCTGAAGCTCTACAACACACTGACGCGCGAAAAGGCCGAATTCCGGCCGATCGATCCCGACAATGTGCGCATGTATGTGTGCGGGCCGACGGTCTACGACTTTGCCCATATCGGCAATGCGCGGCCGGTGATCGTCTTCGACGTGCTGTATCGTTTGCTGCGCCATCTCTATGGCGAGGACCACGTCACCTATGTCCGCAACATCACCGACGTCGACGACAAGATCAACGCGCGGGCAAAGCGTGATTATCCGGACCTGCCGCTGAACGAGGCGATCCGCAAGGTGACGGAAAAGACCGCCGACCAGTTTCACAAGGATATCGCGGCCCTTGGCGTTTTACCGCCGACGGTGGAACCGCGCGCGACCGAGCATATCGACGGCATGGTGGCGATGATCCAGACGCTCATCGACAAGGGCAACGCCTATGTCGCGCAGGGTGCGGAGGGCAGGGAGGTTCTGTTCGACGTGCCGTCCATGCCCGATTATGGCCGCCTGTCACGGCGCAACCTGGAAGACCAGCAGGCGGGCGCCCGCATCGCTGTCGAAAGCCACAAGAAGAGCCCGGCGGATTTCGTGCTGTGGAAGGAAAGCGCCGCCGACGAGCCCGGCTGGGACGGGCATTTCACCTTCGAAGGCAAGACCGAGACCATCAACGGCCGCCCCGGCTGGCATATCGAATGCTCGGTGATGTCGGAAAAACACCTCGGCGAGACCTTCGACATTCACGGCGGCGGTCTCGACCTGATCTTCCCCCACCACGAAAACGAGATCGCCCAGTCCTGCTCGGCCCACGGCAACCACGTCATGGCCAATGTCTGGATGCATAACGGCTTCGTGCAGGTCGAGGGCCGGAAGATGTCCAAGTCGGAGGGCAATTTCTTCACCATCCACGAACTGCTGGAGACGGAGAATTTCGGCGGCCGCAAATGGCCGGGCGAGGTGCTGCGGCTCGCCATGCTGATGACCCATTACCGCGAGCCGATCGATTTTTCGGTGAAGCGGCTGGAGGAGGCGGAGCGGCTGCTCGCGCGCTGGCCGGTCACAGAAGCCGCAGACGCGGCGGTCGATGAAGGCGTACGCGAAGCGCTTCATGACGACCTCAACACCGTCGCGGCCATCCAGCGCCTTCACGCGCTTGCCCAGGAGGCGAATGCGGATGCCGGAAAGCTTCCCGTCTTTGCCGCCAGCGCAGAATTGCTCGGCGTCCTGCCTGAAGCTCCTGAGGTGGACGTCGGACAGAGGGCAGCAATCGAGGCCGCCGTCACCCAACGCCTCGCCTTCATCCGCGAAAAAAACTGGGCCGAGGCTGACCGTATCCGCGACGAACTGGCATCTCAGGGGATTCAGCTAAAGGATTCGAAGAACAAGGAAACCGGCGAGCGCGAAACCACCTGGGAGGTCAAGCGGTGAAGACTGTCGTCCGCCCATTGCTCTCATCAATCCCGATGCACCCTCCCGGAGCGTCATCCTCGGGCTTGACCCGAGAATCCAGGCAGCGTTTTCAGTGTGGCCTGGATGCTCGGGTCAAGCCCGAGCATGACCCGGTAAGCGAGGGTGGCGCACTCAAAAGCGCCGATCCGTCAGTCAGTGTCGGGGGCCGACCATGACGACGACACCTTCCTTCTCCGGCGGCTGCCAGTGCGGGGCGGTGCGCTACCGTGTCGACGGCGCGCTGTCCTATCCGCATATCTGCCATTGCCGCATGTGCCAGAAGGCCTCGGGCAATTACTTCATGGCGCTTGCCGGCGCGGATCATGCGCGTTTCACCATCACGCGCGGCGCGCCGGGCTGGTTTCGTTCCTCCGATCAGGTCCGGCGCGGCTTCTGCGCGGCCTGCGGCACGCCGCTGTTCTTCGAGACCGTGGGGGATGATCATATCGCGGTCGCGCTCGGCAGCCTGGATGATCCCTCGGCCTTTCCGCCGGTCTCGCAGGATGGCGTCGAGGGGCGGGCGCCGTTCTTCCATGCGCTTTTCGATCTGCGTGAGATGCCGACCGATCGTTCCGACCTGTCGGGCGGCAATGACGCGATTGCCGAAAGCAACCGCCAGCACCCCGACCACGACACCGAACAATGGCCGCCCGAAAATGAAGCGGATGCCGGATAACAAGGCCGAAAACGGCCGATCAAATGGGATGGAGACCCACGACATGGAAAAGCGCGAGCGCATCTATCTGTTCGACACCACATTGCGCGACGGCCAGCAGACGCCGGGCATCGACTTCTCGGTGGAGGACAAGATCGCCATTGCCGACATGCTGGACCAGGCCGGCATCGACTATGTCGAGGGCGGCTATCCGGGCGCGAACCCGACGGATACGGCCTTCTTCGCCGCGCGGCGCACGAAATCCGCGAAGATGACGGCCTTCGGCATGACCAAGCGCGCCGGCGTCTCCGCCTCCAACGATCCGGGGCTCGCCGCGCTGATTGCCGCGGAAGGCGATGCCGTCTGTCTGGTGGCCAAGAGCTGGGACTATCATGTGGACGTGGCGCTCGGCATCTCCAATGACGAGAACCTTGCCTGCATCGCCGAAAGCGTGGCCGCCGTCGCTCAATCGGGCAAGGAGGCGATGGTTGATTGCGAGCACTTCTTCGATGGCTACAAGGCAAACCGCGCTTACGCGCTCGCCTGCGCCAAAGCGGCATACGACGCTGGCGCGCGCTGGGTCGTGCTGTGCGACACCAATGGCGGCACGCAACCGGACGAGATCGCCGAAATCATCGCCGATGTGATCGCAAGCGGCATTCCCGGGACGTCGCTCGGCATCCACGCGCACAACGATACGGGCCAGGCGGTCGCCAATTCGCTTGTCGCCGTGCGGGCCGGGGTGCGCCAGGTGCAGGGCACGCTGAACGGTATCGGCGAACGCTGCGGCAATGCCAATATCATCACGCTGGCGGCAACGCTTTCGCTGAAGGAGCGCTACGCCGAACGCTATATGCTCGGTCTCGATGACGAGCAACTTGCCGAGCTCACCGCGCTTTCCCATGGGTTCGACGAGCTGTTGAACCGCGCGCCGGACCCGCAACTGCCCTATGTCGGCGCATCCGCCTTCGCCACCAAGGCCGGCATTCATGCCTCCGCGCTGTTGAAGGACCCGCGCACCTATGAACATGTCGATCCGGAAAAGGTCGGCAATACGCGCAAGGTGATGGTTTCCGACCAGGGCGGCAAGTCGAACTTCATCAACGAGCTGAAGCGCCGCGGCATCGCCGTTGCCAAGAACGATCCGCGCCTCGACAAGCTGATTGCGATCGTCAAGGAACGCGAATCCATGGGCTATGCCTATGAGGGCGCGGATGCGAGCTTCGAGCTTCTGGCGTTGCGCGAACTCGGCAGCGTGCCGCACTTCTTCCATGTCGACAGTTTCCGCGTCATGGTCGAGCGCCGCTATGACAGCCACGGCCGGATCAAGACCGTGTCGGAGGCGGTGGTCAAGCTGGAGATCGACGGGCGAACTGTCATGTCGGTCTCGGAAGGCGACGGCCCGGTCAATGCGCTCGACAGGGCCTTCCGCAAGGATCTCGGCAAGTTTCAGTCCGAGATCGCCGATCTCAAGCTGGCGGACTACAAGGTGCGTATCCTCAACGGCGGCACGGAGGCGATCACCCGCGTTCTGATCGAGAGCATCGATGATGACGGCGTGCGCTGGTGGACGGTGGGCGTTTCGGAGAACATCATCGACGCATCATTCCAGGCGCTGATGGATTCCATCACCTTCAAGCTGATGAAGAACCGCGCGCTTGCCGGCCGCGTTGCGGCGGAATAGCGCGTGGCCGACCGTCATCCATCACCTTTGTTGATGGGTGCTTCAACAGAAACGGGTGGCGCGCCGCGCCTATCGTCGATATCTGCCTTGCGTCAACCAATGGGAAAGCGCCATGACGAGCGAGAGTGACACGGCCGTGACCGCGCCGGTGAAGACGGTTGCCGATGGCGATACGGTCAAAGGCTTCGTCCTGGCGCTCGTCGTCTTTATGATGTGGGGTTTCCTGCCGCTCTACCTCAAGCTGGTGGCGCATCTGCCGCCCTTGGAGGTGCTCGCCCACCGCATCATCTGGTCGGTGCCCTTTGCCGGCGTCGTCGTGGCGTATGCCGGGCAGGGCGGCGAAATCGTTGCCGCCTGCCGCAAGCCGAGGATCCTTGCCGTCGTCGCGCTCTGCAGCGTCTTCATCTGCGTGAACTGGGGCACCTATATCTGGGCCGTCTCGAATGCGCACACAGTGGACGCGGCGCTCGGCTATTTCATCAATCCGCTGTTTTCGATTGCTCTCGCGGCGGTGATCCTGCGCGAGCGGCTTTCGAGAACGCAACTTGTTGCCATCGCGCTCGCCGTGATGGCCGTGGTCATCATGGCCGTCGAGATCGGCAGCATTCCGATCGTCGCGCTGCTGCTGCCGTTTTCCTTCGGCATGTATGCCTTCCTGCACAAGATCGTGCCGATCGGCGGCAATCCGGGCTTCACCCTGGAGGCGCTGATCATGAGCCTGCCGGCGGCGGCCTATATCATCTGGCTGGAGGCGACCGGCAACGGCCATTTCCTCGGCTCGCTGAGCGATGCGCTGCTTCTGATCGGCTGCGGTGCGGCGACCGCCATTCCGCTGATGATCTATGCGAATGCCGCAAAACTGCTGAAGCTCTCGACCATCGGCATCATGCAGTACATCGCGCCGAGCATGATCTTCCTGATCGCGGTGCTGGTCTTCCGCGAGCCGCTGCAGCCGGTTAAGCTGCTCGCCTTTGCCCTGATCTGGGCGGCGCTGGCGATTTACACCTCGTCTCTCCTGCGCGCCCGCCGCAGGCCAGCCCCGGCGTCGCGCTGACGGCGGCCGGAGACCGCGGTCAGCCGGCAAACAGCCAGGATTTCAACGCTTTCGTCACGCGCGGCATGACGACATAGGTCATGGCCAGCACCTGAATGACGGCGATTGTCAGGGTCTTGGCCCAATGCGGCCAGTCCG
The DNA here is from genome assembly GCF_005924265.1 of Martelella lutilitoris. Lineage (GTDB taxonomy): Bacteria > Pseudomonadota > Alphaproteobacteria > Rhizobiales > Rhizobiaceae > Martelella > Martelella lutilitoris. The sequence goes on along the minus strand of NZ_VCLB01000009.1, from coordinate 95,169 downwards.
GAACGATTGGCGGCACGATCAGCTGCAGGGGATAGACCAGGACGAAAACCACGGCGATGAGCACGATCGACATCTTCCAGCGCGGCGCGGGTTTTGATACCGGCAGTTCCGGCAGTTCGAACCAGGCTTCCAGCCCGGTGACGCGACGGCGCTCGGTCTCGCCTTCCACCAGATCGCCGAGCCGGTCGACGAAATCCGCCCTTTCGGCCGAATTCTCCCAGGCCTCGCAATGGGCGAAGCTGTCGAAGCGGTAGATCAGCACATAGCGTCCGCCGGTCTTGCCGGAGGGTTTCAGGATGTTGACCCCCATATGGCCGGGAAAGGCCTTCGCCGCCTCGACGATGCCGCGCAGCCAGGCCTCGTAGTCGGCCTCGCGTCCGGGGCGCACCCGGCGCGAGACCTGAACCGTGACCGGGCCTTCCTCGCCCGGTTCGACGAACCCCTCGGTCATGATCCGGCGTCGGGGGCGGGGAATTTCGGCTTGCCGGCGATGCCCCAGTGATGGCCCGGCACTTCGCGCAGGACCACGCGCACGCTCTCGATCGGCGCGCCGGTGGTTTCGACAACCGCCTCGGTCAGCTTTTCGATCAGCTTTTCCTTCACCGCATTGCTGCGGCCCTCGATCATGGTCACGTCGATGAAAGGCATGTCACTCTCCCACGTTGAAGGCGACGGTGCCGAGCCGTTCGACCTCGAGCGTCACGGCCTGTCCGGCAGCCATCGGAATGGCAGCCGTGGCGCCGCCGGCAAGCACGATGTCGCCGGCCTTCAGCTCCTCGCCGGCAGCCGCCACCATGCGCGCGGCGGCGACGAGCGAGCGGACCGGATGACCGAGAATGGCGGCCGACGAGCCGATCTCGCGCGGTTCTCCGTTGATCGAAAGAACCATGCCGAGATTGGCGATATCGGTTGACGCATCGGACCACTGGCCGATGACGAAACCGGACGAGGACGAGTTGTCGGCGATGACGTCGCCGATATCGAACTTGAAGGCCTTGTAGCGGCTGTCGATGATCTCCAGCGCCGGCGCGATCGCGGCGACCGCCTCCATTGCCTCGAGCGCCGAGACCTTGCCCGAAAGCGGCTTCTTCATCAAAAAGGCGATTTCCGGCTCGACGCGCGGATGCACATATTTCGAGAGCGAGACGGTTCCGCCTTCCTCCTCGCGCATGGCATCGGTCAGGCGGCCCCAGATCACGTCGGTAACGCCGACCTGCATCATCTTGGCGCGCGAAGTCAGCCCCATCTTGATGCCGACGCGCTTTTCGCCGCGCGCATAGCGCCGCTGAAGCGACAAGGCCTGGGCGGCATAGGCCTCGTCCATCGAAAGCGCCGCCGTGTCGGAAAACTGCGGGATTTCCGTCGCCGTCATCGCTGCCCGGTCGACAATCTCCGCAATTGCGCTGATATCGGTCATATCGCCAGCTCCTTTTCCTTGATCATGTCGAGGGCGACATCGACAATCATGTCCTCCTGGCCGCCGACCATGCCGCGCCGGCCCACCTCGACGAGAATATCGCGCGTGTCGAGCCCATAGGCTTCCGCCGCCCGTTCCGCGTGGCGCAGGAAGGACGAGTAGACGCCGCCATAGCCGAGCGTCATGGTTTCACGGTCGACACGCACCGGCCGGTCCTGCAGGGGGCGCACCAGTTCCTCGGCCGCATCCTGCAGCTTGAAGAGGTCGCAGCCATGTTCGAAGCCGTAGAGATTGGCAACGGCGATGAAGGCCTCGATCGGCGTGTTGCCGGCGCCGGCGCCCATGCCGGCAAGCGAGGCGTCGACGCGGGTCGCGCCGTGCTCGACGGCGGTAACCGAATTAGCCACAGACAGCGACAGGTTCTCGTGCATATGCGCGCCGCGCTGGGTTTCGGGCTTCAGCACTGCATTATAGGCCTCGAAACGGGCGGCGACGTCCTTCATGGTGAGCCTGCCGCCGGAATCGGTCACGTAGACGCAGTCCGCGCCGTAGCTTTCCATAAGCTTTGCCTGTTCGGCGAGCTTTTCCGGCGTGTTCATGTGGCTCATCATCAGGAAGCCGGAGACGTCCATGCCCATTTCCTTCGCAGCCGCGATGTGCTGGGCGGAAACGTCGGCCTCGGTGCAGTGGGTGGCGACGCGCACGGAGGCGACGCCCATGTCGCGGGCGCGCTTCAGGTCGTGGATCGTGCCGATGCCGGGCAGAAGCAGCGTCGTCAGCTTCGCCTTCTTCACCACCTTGGCAGCCTCGGAGATCCAAGCCTCGTCGGTGCATTTGCCGAAACCGTAGTTGAAGGTCGAGCCCGTCAGCCCGTCGCCATGGGCGACCTCGATGGCATCGACGCCGGCCTCGTCAAGCGCCTCGGCAATGGCGCGGACATGGCCGAGATCATACTGGTGGCGCACGGCGTGCATACCGTCGCGCAGCGTGACGTCCTGTATGTAGAGCTTGGTCATCTCAGGCGGCCTTTGCGATCCAGTTGCGTTTTTCGGCGAGGCGCTCGGCGGTCTTCAGCGCCGCCGAGGTCATAATGTCGAGATTGCCGGCATAGGCGGGCAGGTAGTGGGCGGCGCCCTCCACCTCGAGGAACACCGTGACCTTGAGGCCGGTGAAATCCCCGCCCATTTCCGGAATATGCAGCGGGGCGTTGGAGCCGATATGCTCGAACTGCACCGCCTGTTTCAGCCGGTAGCCGGGCACATAGGCGCGCACCTCTTCCACCATGTCGTGGATTGACTTGCGGATCGCCTCCTGATCGGCTTCGTCGCAGAGGCAGTAGACGGTGTCGCGCATCATGATCGGCGGCTCGGCCGGGTTGAGGATGATGATCGCCTTGCCGCGTTCAGCGCCCCCGACCTTCTCGATCGCCGCCGCTGTCGTCTCGGTGAATTCGTCGATATTGGCGCGGGTGCCGGGACCTGCCGAGCGCGAGGAGATCGAGGCGACGATCTCGCCGTAGCGCACGGGACTGACCCGGTTGACGGCGGCGATGATCGGGATCGTCGCCTGGCCGCCGCAGGTGACCATGTTGACGTTCGGCTCGGCGAGATTGGCGTCGAGATTGACGACCGGGATCGTGTAGGGACCGATCGCCGCCGGGGTCAGGTCGACCACCTGCTTGCCGTCGCGCTGCAGAACCTCGTTATGGCGCTTGTGGGCGCCGGCCGAGGTTGCGTCGAAAACAATGCGGATGTCGCTGTAGCAGTCGAGCTTCGTCAGCCCGTCAATGCCCTCATGCGTGGTCGCGACGCCGAGGCGGGCGGCGCGCGCAAGCCCATCGGATTTCGGGTCGATGCCGACCATGGCGGCCATTTCCAGCGTCTTCGACTTGCGCATGACCTTGATCATCAGGTCGGTTCCGATATTGCCGGAGCCGATGATGGCGCATTTGATCTTTTCCATCGTCTCAATCCTTCGAAAATGCGGCGCGAACCGAGCCGAGCCCGTTGATGCGGGTCTCGAACACGTCGCCAGGGGCGGCGGGAGCCATCGGCCCCAACGCGCCGGAGAGAATGACGTCGCCGGGTCCGAGCGCCCGGCCGGCCTTCGCCATGGTGCGCGCCAGCCACAGGGCGGCGTTGAGCGGCGAGCCCATGCAGGCCGCGCCCGCGCCGACGGAGACCGGCTGGTTGTTCCTGAACATCACCATGCCGCACATGCGCTGGTCGAAATCGCCGAGGCGCTTCGGGCTCTGGCCGAGCACGTAGAGGCCCGACGAGGCGTTGTCGGCAATCGTGTCGGTGATGCGGATATCCCAGTTGGCAACGCGCGAGCCGACGACCTCGATCGCCGGCACGACGTAGCCGATGGAGGCCATCAGATCGACCATGGTGATGAAGCCGCCGGTGAGCGGCGCCGCGATCACATAGGCGATCTCCGCCTCGACCTTCGGCTGCATCACGCGCGAGAAGGCGATCTCCTCGCCGTCCATCACCTCCATGTCGGCAAACAGCATGCCGTAATCGGGCTGGCCGACGCCGAGCTGCTTCTGCACCGCCTTCGAGGTCAGCCCGATCTTGCGGCCGGAGAGCTGGCGTTCCTCTCCGCCCAGCCAGCGCCGGGTGTTGATCTCCTGCACGGCATAGGCCGCCGCCACGTCGCCCTCGTCGAGGAGGTCGCGGATCGGTGCGGTGGTCTCGCCCGCCTGCCAGGCCTGCCAGAGACGATCGGCGGCCTTTTGAATGTTTTCTTCGCTGCTCATGATGTTGTCCTAGAGTTTGATGCAGACATTCGTCAGCTCCGAGTAGAACTCGAGGCCGTGAACGCCGCCCTCGCGGCCGATGCCCGACTGTTTGGAACCACCGAAAGCGGTTCTGAGATCGCGCAGGAACCAGGAATTGACCCAGACGATGCCCGCCTCGATCCGGCGTCCGACCCGGTGGGCGCGGCTCAAATCCTCCGTCCACACGGCGCTGGCGAGGCCGTATTCGGTGTCATTGGCAAGGCGGATCGCCTCGTCTTCCGTATCGAAGGGCGCGATGTGGCAGACCGGGCCGAAGATCTCCTCGCGGATGACGCGGGCGCTCTCGGGCAGGCCGGTGAAAATGGTCGGCTCGACCCAAGCGCCGCCGGAAAGCTCATCGCCCATGTCGGGCACGCCGCCGCCGGTGACGACCGTCGCGCCGTCCTTCTTCGCCAGCTCGAAATAGGAGAGCACCTTTTCGCGATGCTCCTGCGAAATCAGCGGGCCGAGACTGGTGCCGGCCTCTTCCGGTGCGCCGAGCTTCAGGCCCTCGGCCTCCCGTTTCAGCCGCGCGACGAATTCGTCGAAGATCGGCCGCTCGACATAGAGGCGCTCGGTCCCGAGACAGACCTGGCCGCAATTGGCGAAGACAGACCGCATGGTCCCTTCGATCGCCTTGTCCATGTCGCAGTCGGCGAAGACGATGCCGGCATTCTTGCCGCCGCATTCCATCGACACCTGGCGCAGGCCCTTCGCGGCCGAACGCATGATGACCTCGCCCGTGCGCGTCTCGCCGGTGAAGGTGATGGCGTCGACGCCCGGATGTTCGGTGAGATAGGCGCCGGCCGACTCCGGCCCGAAGCCGTGGACGACGTTGAAGACGCCCTTCGGAATGCCTGCCTCGTTCATCACTTCGCCCAGAAGCGTCGCCGTCAGCGGGGTTTCCTCCGACGGCTTGACGACGACGGTGTTGCCGCTTGCCAGCGCCGGTCCGACCTTCCACGTCATCAGCAGCAGCGGAAGGTTCCACGGCGAGATCACGGCGATGACGCCCTTCGGCTTGCGTACGCCGTAGTTCAGCGCGCCGGCGCCGTCCGGCGTATCCAGCATGAAGCTTTCCGTCGGGACGTTCTTCACCAGGTCGGCAAAGACCTTGAAATTGGCCGCGCCGCGCGGAATGTCGACATGGGAGGCAAGGCTTTTCGGCTTGCCGGTGTCGAGGATCTCGGCCTCGAGAAAATCATCGAAACGCCTGGTGATGCCGTCGGCGACGGCATGCAGCAGGGCAGCGCGCTCGGCAAGCGGCAGATAGCCCCAGGGGCCGGAAAGCGCGGCGCGGGCGGCGGAAACGGCGGCATCCACTTCCGGTCTCAATCCCTCATGCACGATGCCGATCTTGCGTCCGGTCACCGGCGAGACGTTGTCGAAGGTCTTGCCGGAGCTGCCCGCGGTATATTCGCCGTCGATGAAATGCATTGCCTCGCGCAGGTTGATCTTGAGCACGATCGTGATCCTTTATGCTTTTCAAGCCCTTGGTAAATTCTACTGCTCCGAGAGGCCGATCGCCTGGAGCCCGGCCCGGGCGCAAATCTCGTCCTCTTCGGCCGAGGCGCCGGAAACGCCGATGCCGCCGATGAGTTCGCCGTCCGCCCGGATCGGCAGGCCGCCGGGAAAGGCGGCAACGCCCGGCTGGCCGGTAATGCCGGCGAGAACCGCCGGCTCCCCCGCAAGCGCCTCGTAAAAGGCGCCCGTCGCCGCGTTGAAGCCCGCCGCCGTATAGGCCTTGTCGCGGGCGATCTTGCCGGACGGCAGGAAGGCGCCGTCTCCCCGCAGGAAGGCGAGGGGATTGCCGCCGGCATCGACGACGCAGGCATTGACCGCGACGCCGAGTTCGATGGCCTTATCCACCGCCGCGCCCACGGCCTTGTGGGCGGCGGCGGCGGTCAGCCGCAGCGATGTGCGGGTGACATCCATCAGGTCACGACCGACAGGAAGGCTTCGTTGAGCTGGCGCTCGTAGTAGAAGATGCCGCGACCGACATTGTTGTGATCCCAGATGCGGGTCGGATGGTCCTTGTAGGCGGTGTAGCCACCGGAGAAGACCTCGTTGCGGTTGCCGGACGGATCGAAGAAATAGATCGTCTGGCCGCGGGTAATGCCGTGTCGGGTCGGGCCGAGGTCGCGGCTCATGTCGTAGCGGGTCATGATGTCGGCCGCATTGCCGATCGCGTTCCAGTCTTCCAGGAAGAAGGCCAGGTGGTGCAGCTTGCCGGGTTCTTCATGCTTGACGAAGGCGATGTCGTGCGCCTTGTTCGACACCGTCATCCAGATCGCCAACGTGCCGTCGGGAAGATCGACGCGCTCGGGGAGATGGAAGTCGAGCACCTTGGTGAAGAATTCCTCGACCTGGTCGATATTCGGACCGTAGAGCAGGCAATGGTCCATGCGCTGGGCGCGCATGCCGCGCGGCTCGGTCTTCCAGGTGTAGGGGTTGCGTGTGTCCGGGCCGTTGTCGGAAAGCTCCATGTCGGCAAAAAGCTCGATGCGGTGGCCGGAGGGGATGGTGAAGCCGATGCGCGGACCGACGCCGGGCTGTTCGCCGGCAGGCACGTCATCCACGGCCAGGCCCCATTCCTCGATACGGCGGCGGAAATTGTCGACGCTTTCCTGGCTGTCGGCCTTGAAGGCGAAGTAATCGATGCCGGCGCGATCGGCTTCGCGCAACACCACCGAATGACGGTGGAACTCGTCATACCCCTTCAGGTAGACGCGACCGTCGGCTTCCTTGCTCACGAGTTCGAGGCCGAGCCGGTCCACATAGTGGGTGATCGATTCGTCCATGTCGAGAACGCGCAACTGGGCGATGCCCGGGCGCAGCAGACCTTCCTGAGACATTTTGGCGTTCCTCCTTACCTGTTCTCAGACTTCTTCCCGTTGTCTCTCGTTTCGCGTCTCGTCCGGCGCACGCGGCGGACGATAGGCGGTTTCAATCACGAGATCGCTCCGGGCGATGAGCCGGCAGGCAAGCGCATAGCCTTCCTCCTGCTCCTGCTCGGAAACGTGATAACGGCTCATTTTCAAGGTTTCATAGCTTCCGGAGATGACCCGAACCCGGCAGGCGCCGCAGCCGCCGCGACGGCAGCCGATCCTGACCGGCGGACGCTCATGCGACGATGTCGCCCGTTCGATCGAAAACAGAACCGGTTCGCCGTCCCTGCAGGAAAAGGCCCTTGAACGGCCGGCGATACGGATCGTGTGTTCTTTCCTGTCATTGCTTTCGGTCATCTCTCCTCCCGCAGTCGAAACCGATGGTCAGACACTGCGCCCGGCAATCTCGTTTGTCAAACATAAAAACGAGATTTTGGATAAATGAAGATTAAAAACGATATTTTGTAATTTTATCGTTGTTTTTGACCGTCGTTATGTTAAGCATTGAAAAAGACAAGCACGCCGCAAGGAACGGAGAGGTCGTGACACATCTGAAGAAGGTCGAGGAAATCAGCGCCACATCGGGCAGCCGAACGACGATCGAACTCGTCTACGAAGCGCTGCGCCGGGCGATTCTCTGTGGCGAGATCCCGCCGGAAAGCCGGATGCGCGTCGAGGATCTGCGCGCGACCTTCGGGGTCGGCTCTTCGACCGTTCGCGAGGCGTTGTCGCGGCTCCTGGCCGAGAATCTGGTGACCACCGAGGGTCAGCGCGGCTTTCGCGCCGCGACCATTTCGATCGAGGATTTCAAGTCTATCGTCGAGATGCGGGCGCTGCTTGAGGCCCGTGCGGTGCGCCACTCGATCGAGACGGGCGATGACGACTGGGAAAGCGCCTTCGTTGCTGCCCATCATCGGCTTGCCAAGCTGGAAACCGAAGCCGTCGGCCGCGAGGATGAACTGGTCAGCGATTGGGAAAAGCGCAACCGCGCCTTCCATGACGCGATGACGGCGGCCTGCACCAATGTCTGGCTGCTGAACTGCCGGTCCATGCTCTACAGCCATTCCGTCCGCTATCTGCAGATCTCGTTCGCGCAGAAACGATGCATTCCGCGCGACGTCCGCGGCGAGCACCAGGCGATCTTCGAGGCTGTGATCGCCCGCGATGCGGCGCGCGCCGAGAAGCTGACCGCCGACCATATTTTCCGCACCGTACCCGAAATCGAGGCGCGGCTTGCGGAGATGAAGCTTACCGCGTGAGGCCCGGCCATGATTGCGCGGCTTGTTCCGGGTATCGAGGCTCCCTCATTGCGGTGCGAAACCGTCTCGCACGGTCTGTTTGATCTTGCGGTGGACGCGCCGGAAGGCGGCACATACATCGCCTTTCATCGCGGTCGTCACTGCAAGTGGACGCGCAACGCGCTGAAGGAGCTTGACGACCGGATCGGCGATTTCGCCATTCGCGGCATTCGCCTGATCGCCGCATCGGCCGACGGACGGGCCGAGACGGAGCGGCTGAAGGAGGAGATGCAACTCATTCGCCTGCCGCTCGCCCATTCGCTGGATGTCGCGGCGATTGCTGAAGCCTTCGGGCTTTATGTCACGCGCGACAGCGGCGAGCCGGAGGCCCCGGCGCTCACATTCGAGCCGGCGCAGATCTGGGTGAAGCAGGACAATGTGATCGGCGCGGTGGCGATCCAGAGCGGGCCCAATCTCTGGGCCGACGTGACGAACACGCTGCGCGGCATCGAGAACACGCTGAGGAAATTCCCCGAAAGGGGAGCGGGAGAAACGGGAAAATAGCCTGAAGGGAACCGTTTCGGCCCTGTCAGGAACACGCGGACGAAACGAGCCGTGCCGACGCTTTTGTGCGACCGGACGGCGTCCGCCCAGAGCGAGGCGCGTCGGCGAGCGGGAGGTCGCCGGCGGTATTTGAACAAACACCTTTTCCGAGCCGGTTTCGTTTGATCCGCGCACGCCTGTCGCGCGCGGAATGGGTGAGGCTGTGCCGAAAAGCGGGTTCGTGCACGACAGGACGTTCAGGAGGAGGAAACCCCATGTCCAGAAAATTCATCACGCGCAGGACGTTCATCAAGACCACGGGCGTGGCCGGAACGCTCGCCGCGACCGGCGGACTCGCCATGCCGGCGATTGCGGCGGCGAAGACGATCAAGATCGGCTTCGTCTCGCCGGAAACCGGACCGCTCGCCATCTTCGCCGAGCCGGATCGCTTCACCATCGAGCAGTTCTCCAAGGGCCTTGCTGACGGGCTGATGATCAACGGCACGAAACATCCCGTGGAGATCATCGTCAAGGACAGCCAGTCGAGTTCGAACCGCGCCTCGTCGGTCGCTCAGGACCTTATTTTCAGCGACCAGGTGGACATTCTCTGCGCCGCCTCGACGCCCGACACCACCAACCCGGTGGCCGACCAGGCCGAGCTCAACGGCGTGCCCTGCGTGACCAATGATACGCCCTGGCAGCCGCATTTCTTCGGCCGGCAGGGCGACCCCAAGGTCGGCTTCCAGTACACCTACCACTTCTTCTGGGGGCTTGAGGACGTCATCTCCACCTTCATCAACATGTGGGACGCGGTGCCGACCAACAAGGTTGTCGGCGCGCTTTGGCCGAATGATCCGGACGGCAACGGCTGGAGCGACAAGACGGTGGGCTTCCCGCCGGTCATGGAAAAGCGCGGCTATTCGCTCGTCGATCCTGGCCGCTTCCAGTCCGGCTCCGACGATTTTTCCGCGCAGATTTCCGCTTTCAAGAATGCCGGCGTGGAAATTGTCACCGGCGTTGTCGTGCCGCCGGATTTCACCACCTTCTGGACCCAAGCCGCCCAGCAGGGCTTTGCCCCGAAGGTCGTCAATGTCGCCAAGGCCACCGAGTTTCCGCAGGCTGTCGCCGGTCTCGGCCAGCGCGCTGACGGTCTTTCGGTGGAGGTCTGGTGGTCGCCCTATCATCCGTTCTCGTCCGGCTTCACCGGCCAGTCATCGGCCGAGCTTGCCAAGGCCTACGAGCAGGCGACCGGCAATCCCTGGACCATGCCGCTCGGCTTCAAGCACGCTTTGTTCGAGGTCGTGGTCGATTCGTTGAAGCGCACCGAAGACATCTCCGATCCGGATTCGATCGCAAGGGCGATCGCGGCGACCAATTACAACTCCATTGTCGGCCCGATCGATTTCTCCAAGGGTCCGGTTCCCAATGTCGCCAAGACGCCGCTGGTCGGCGGCCAGTGGCACATGGACGGCGACAAGCCGGTTCTCGAGATCGTCGAGAACAAGGACCATCCGGAAATCCCGCTCACGGGCACAATGAAGCCGATCGGCTAGCGCATCGGCCCGAAAATCGGAATCGATTTTCGAAAAGCACGATGCGTCGTTTCAACACGATAGAGCGTCCCTTGCGCATCCGAATGGACGCACGGCGCTCCAAAGCGTGCGGTCCGGGGCGCGCCCGCTCCGGACCCCGCCGGGAGAGTTTTCATGACGACGATCCTTTCGCTTTCGGGCGTCAACAAGCATTTCGGCGCGCTGACGGTCGCCGACAATGTCGCCTTCGACCTGCCGGAAGGCCAGGCGCTCGGCATCATCGGCCCGAACGGCGCCGGCAAGTCGACGCTGTTCAACCTGATCGGCGGCGCGTTGTCGCCGTCGTCGGGCGCCATCTTCTTCGAGGGCCGCGACGTCACCCGCAAGAGCGCCGCCGAGCGCTGCCGCATGGGCATTGCCCGCTCGTTCCAGATCCCGCACCCCTTCACCGGCATGAGCGTCTACGAAAACCTGCTGGTGGCCGCCGCCTTCGGCGCGCCGGGAAGCGGCGGGGGCAGGGAGGTCTGCGCCGAGATTCTCGAGCGCACCGGGCTGATGGGCGAGGCCAACCGGCCGGCCGGCAGCCTGACGCTTCTGGAGCGCAAGCGGCTGGAGCTTGCCCGTGCGCTTGCCTCCGGACCGAAGCTTCTGTTGCTCGACGAGATCGCCGGCGGGCTGACGGAGGCGGAGTGTCATGATCTCGTCGAAACGGTCTGCGGCATTCGCGATGCGGGCGTGTCCATCATCTGGATCGAGCATGTTGTGCATGCGCTGACGGCGGTGGTCGAGCGGCTGATCGTCATCGATTTTGGCCGCATCGTCGCCGATGGCAAGCCCGCCGCCGTCATGGCCGATCCGCTGGTTCAGGAAATCTACATGGGGATTGCCGTTGATGACGAAACTGCTTGAAGCAAAGGGGCTTGAAGCCTTCTACGGTGATTTCCAGGCGCTGTTCGGCGTCGATATCTCGGTTGGCGAAGGTGAGGCTGTGGCGCTGATCGGCGCCAATGGCGCTGGAAAATCCACCTTCCTCAAGGCGCTGACCGGCCTGGTTCCGTCGCACGTTAAGGCGCTCTCCTTCAACGGCGAGGCCATAGCGGGCTGGCGGGCCGATCGCATCCATCGCGCCGGCATTGCGCTTGTGCCCGAGGGGCGCAGGCTCTTCCCCTCGCTCTCGGTCGAGGAAAACCTCTTGATCGGGGCCGCAGGCGGGCGCAAGGGCGCCTGGAACCTCGAGGCGGTCTATGATCTGTTTCCCGATCTCGTTGAGAAACGGAAAAATCCCGGCACGGCGCTATCCGGCGGGCAGCAGCAGATGGTCGCGATCGGCCGGGCGCTGATGTCGAACCCGGTGCTTCTGCTCTGCGACGAGATCAGCCTCGGCCTGTCGCCGAAGATCATCCGCGACATCTACCGGGCCCTTCCGAAAATCCGCGCCTCGGGGGCGTCGGTGCTCGTCGTCGAGCAGGATGTCGGGCAGGCGCTTGCCGTCGCCGACCGGGTCTATTGCCTGATGGAGGGCAGGGTGACGCTGACGGGTACGCCCGCCTCGCTCACCCGCAAGGAAATCGCCGCCGCCTATTTCGGCGCGTCCGATCTGAAGGAGGCTTCATGATGGTTTTCGTCAACGCTGTGCTGCAGGGCGTCCTCCTCGGCGGCCTCTATGCGCTCTTTGCCGCAGGCCTCAGCCTGATGTTCGGCGTCATGCGCTTCATCAACATCGCCCATGGCGATTTCATCGTCACGGCGGCCTATCTCATGGTCGCCTTCGTCGCCGGCTGGGCGATCCATCCGGCGATCGCCGCGGTCGCGGTTCTCGCCATTTTGGGGGCTGCCGGTTACCTCAACCAGCGCGTTCTCTTAAACCGCATGCTGGGCAAGGACATTCTTCCCCCGATCCTGGTGACCTTCGGCATGTCGATCATCATCCAGAACGCGCTTCTGGAGATCTTTTCCGCCGACAGCCAGCGGCTTGCCACCGGCGGGTTCGACACCGGCAGCCTGTCGCTCGGCGGTGGCCTTGCCGTCGGCTATCTGCCGCTCATGATGTTCGCGGCGGCGGTGGCGGTGATCGCCATCCTGCAGTTCATCTTCTATCGCACATCGCTCGGCAGGCTCTTGCGCGCCACCTCCGATGACCCGGAAATCGTGCCGCTGATGGGCGCGAAGAACGCCCATATCTTCGCGCTGGCGACGATGATGGCGAGCGTTGTCGTCGGCGTGGCCGGCATTTTCCTGGCGATGAAAACCAATTTCGATCCGTCGGCCGGCCCGGCGCGCCTGATCTTCGCCTTCGAGGCGGTGATCATCGGCGGTCTCGGCAGCCTCTGGGGCACGCTTGCCGGCGGCATCATTCTCGGCATCGCCCAGACGGTCGGCGCCCAGATCGACGCCGGCTACCAGATCCTGGCGGGGCATCTCGTGTTCCTCGCCCTTCTCGTCGTGCGGCCGCGCGGCCTGTTTCCGAAAATGTGAGGTGAGCCGATGACCCTTTCCGTTCCGACCGCGCCGCCCGTCTCGCGCGATTTCGTCTCGCCCGGCCTGCGCACGGTTCTGGCGGCAGCGCTCGTTCTGCTTGCCGTCGCGCCGCTGTGGACCGGGCCTGCGGGCATGCGGCTTTTGATGGAGGCCTTCAGCCTTCTGGCGCTTGCCCAGATGTGGAACCTGCTTGCGGGCTATACCGGGCTGATCTCAGTCGGTCAGCAGGCGTTCGTCGGGCTCGGCGGCTACCTGTTCTTCGCGCTTGCCATGTTCCTGAACGTGCCGCTGCTCGTCGCCATCCCGGCGGCAGCCATCGCCACGGCCGTCATCGCGGTGCCGACAGGCTGGGTCGCCTTCCGTCTGAAGGGCGCCTATTTCGCCATCGGCACCTGGGTGATCGCCGAGGTCTTCCGGCTTTCCATGGCGCAGATCGGCGCGCTCGGCGGGGGATCGGGGATATCGCTGCCGGTTGCAATTGTCCGCTCGCTTTCGGCCGACCGCTTTGCCCGCGAAATGATCATGTACTACATCGCCTTTGGCCTCGGCGTCGTTTCCATCGCCGCCGTGTGGGGCCTTCTGCGCTCGCGCTGGGGTCTGGCGCTGACGGCGATCCGCGACAGCGCGCCGGCAGCGGAAAGCGTCGGCGTGCGCGTCGAGGCGGTCAAATTCATGGTCTATGTCTTCGCCGCCTTCTACACGGGCCTGACCGGCGCCTTCATCTTCCTGCAGAAGCTGAGAATCACGCCCGATGCCGCCTTCAGCGTCAATGAATGGACGGCCTTCGTCATCTTCATCGTCGTCATCGGCGGGCTCGGTTCCATCGAAGGACCGATCATCGGCACGGTGCTGTTCTTCCTGCTGCGCTGGATCGCCGCCGACTGGGGCACCTGGTATCTGATGGCCATGGGCGCGATCGCGATCGCCGTCATGATCGTCAACCGCCGCGGCGTCTGGGGCGCGCTGCAGTCAGCCTTGGGCAATCTCTCGGTCCTGCCGGTCTCGCGCAGGCTTTAGCGCAACGGGCGGCGCATCTTGGCCGCTCGCCAAAAAAACTCGCCGAGATTATTCCTGAAATTCGATGGACTAAATCGTTCGAACTTCGGGCTAAGCCGGGCATGGCTCTGCTGGCAAGGCCAACGGTCACGGCCGGTGTGCCGAGTGCAATGTCGGCAAGCAAAAGGGCGATCTTCGCTACCGCCCCTCAGCCTGTTCGTCAGTTCGATAGCCTGCCCTATTTCAACCGCCCGGCAGCGTGGGCGAGCATGGTGTAGACCTTGCCGGTGTCCGACGTCAGGTAGGACTGGACGGCGGTCCGGTCGCGGTTCTTGCGCATCACGTCCGAAAGCAGCTTCTCGAAATCGGCGATATAGCGGTCGACGGCCGTCTTGAATTCGCGGTCGCCCTCATATTTCGCCTTGATCTCGTCAAAGGTGCGCTGGCCCTTCAGCGTGTAGAGCCTGCGTGTGAAGACGTCCCGTTCGCCCCGCTGGTAACGTCCCCAGAGTTCGACCGAGGCGTCGTGGTCGATGGCGCGGGCGATGTCGACGGACAGCGAGTTCAGGGAGTCGACGACCTGGTTGGGCTTGCGCTCGCCGGCCGTTGACTGGGCGGTCCTTGCCTGCTGGCTCTCGCGCTGGCCGGCCTCCTCTCGGGCGGCTGCCCTCAGAAGATCGCTGATCCAGCCTTCGCCGCCCGGCGCATTGCTTGCGGCAGACCGTGCGACCGCCTGCTGGCGCGGCTCGCGGGCGGGCTGCTTCGGCATTGAAGCAGACAGTCCCGGCGCGCTGAGCGATCCGGCCGGCGGGCTGGTAAACGGCCGCTGGGCGACAGGTTCTTCCTTCTTCGCCTGCGGGCGCGGCGCTTCGGGCGCGGAGATCTGCGAGCGCGAGGTCGCGATCATCGAGGAGATGTCCTCGAGGGCGCGGATCTGGTCTTCCACGGCCTTGCGCATGGCCTGGGCACTCGCGCGCGCCTCTTCGGGCATGTCGTGAATGCCGCGTTTGACCGCCTCGCGCGTGTCGTCAAGCTCGGCGCGGATCTCGGTGGAAATCCGCTCGATTTCCTTGGTCGCCCCCGCAAACCGCTTTGCGGCGTCCTCCACCGAGCTGCGCATGGTCTCGGCAACGTTGAGCGACATGGTTTCGGCATCCCGGCCGGTCTTCTCCATGGATGCGGCCACTGCTGCGGCAACGCCCTTCAGTCCCTTCTCGATTTCCTGCGAGCGCTCGGCAAGGCCGGTCGACAGAAGGCCAAGCGCCTCCTGGCGTTCGGACAGCGTGCTGGCGAGGTTCGACTGCGCGGTCTCGATCAGGTTCGAGGCCCGGTCGAGCACGCCGGCATGGCTTTCGATCTGCGCGACCAGGCTCTGCACCGTCTCGAGCGCCCCGGCGGCGCTGCCGTCAAGCGCATCGACCTTGGCGCCGAGCAGACTGCTGGTGTGTTCGAGCGAGGCGGACGAACGCTCCGCGGTCTCGCTGATGCGGCCTGCGGTCGTTGCCAGCTGTTCGTCGGCAGACGAGAGGCGGGCGGCGGCCTGATCGACCAGACCGGCGAGCATCTGGTGGCTCTGGGAGAGGTGGCTGACGAGCGCCTCGACATTGCCGGCAAGCGCATTGCCGTCGGCGCGTAGCTGGCGGCTGCCTTCCTCCGAGGCCTGGTGGATCCGCTCGGCGGCAAGCCGGCCGGTCTCGCCATAGCTCTCGATCAGCGGGCGCGCCTTCTCCTCGATCAGGCTGCTGAGCTCGCTCGTGTGGCCGGCGAGCATCGAATTCATGTCGCGGGCGCGTTCGTCGAGCGCGTTGCCGACGGCGTCGCCGCGCGCGGCCAGCACGCGATCGACCGTGCCAAGCGTTTCTTCCAGCGCCTTCATCTGGGCGCCGAGGCTGTTGCGCAGCGATTGCGCCCGCTCGGTCATCGATTTCTCGGATGCCTCGAGCTGGCCGGACAGCATGTCGGCCGTGCCGGCAATGCCGCTGTTCAGCCGTTCGCCGCGTTCGGCCAGCAATTGCTCGGCGTCGCCCATCGTCCGGCGGATCGTCTCGATCTGGTTGTCGATCCGGCTGCTGGTGGCGGACAGGATCTCGGAAATCCGCGTGCTGTTTTCCGAGGCATGTTCGCCGGCAATGGCCGCCTGATTGGCAAGCTCCGCCTGCATCTGGCGGGCGCGGTCGAAGATTTCGTGGGCCGAACCTTCCATGCTCTGCCGCGCGGCAGCGACGGCGCCGGAAACCTGCTCGGTAAAGCCCTGGCCTGCCTGTTCCAGCTTGAAGCGGGCGTCCTCGGCGCTGCGCTCCATATCGGCGGAGGTTTCGGAAACCGTTTCGCGGATGCGCCCGGCAAGCTCGCCGGAGCGGCGATCCATGGTGTCGCTGATCCTGACGAGGCCCTGGTCGAGAGCGTTTTCGAGGCCGGAGAAGCGGTTTTCGATGTGCGCCTGGCCGTTCTCAAGCGTTGCGGCGATGGCGCTGCGGCGGGCGTCAAGAGCCTCGCTGAGCCGATCGGCGGCGATACTGCTCGTCGTCT
This sequence comes from Martelella lutilitoris, assembly GCF_005924265.1. GTDB lineage: Bacteria > Pseudomonadota > Alphaproteobacteria > Rhizobiales > Rhizobiaceae > Martelella > Martelella lutilitoris. Next base: position 78,766 of record NZ_VCLB01000009.1, on the reverse strand, counting down.
CGATCAAGCGCGCCTTCTCGTCCAGCGTGCCGCCGAGACGCTCGTCGAGCTGGGCGCCGGTCAGCATGAAGGCGTTTTCGTGGGTGAGCAATGTCTCGTTCAGGTTGCTGGCGACGGTTTCGCTCGCCTGTTCCAGCCGCGTTGCGTTCTCGGCAAGGGTATCGCTGATACGGATGCGCGCGGCGTCGGCGGAAGCGGTAAGCCTGTCGGCGGCTTCCTGCGTGGCGTGCTCGAAGCCGGAATTCTGCTCCGCAAAGGTTGCCTCCAGCCGGCTGCGCGTCGTCTCGCCGGTCTCGGCCAGCCGTTCGACATGGCCGGAGAGCGAGGCGGTGAGGCGGTTTTCCACCGCGCTGCCGGTATTTTCGATGGCGCTTGCATGGTCGGTCAGCGCCCTGTCGAGCCGGCGACCGGCCTCGTCGACGAGGCCTTCGATGCGGATGGCGCCGGATTCCACGCTCTGGCCGTGCCTGTCGAGGCTCTCGCCGAGCGCGCCGAAGGATGTCTCGACCCGACCGGTCATCGTCTCGGCCGAGCGGGTGATCAGGCCCGCCGCGGTGGAAACCTTCTCGGCGATCGCGCCGGCTGAACCGCGCAGCCGGTCCTCAAGCGCCATGCCGGCCTTGTCGATGGTTTCGCGCAGCGCGGTCTCGCGGCCTTCCAGCGACATTTCAAGCAGGCTGGAGGAGGCGGCAATCGTGGCGGAAATGCTGGTCGTGCCGTCGGCGAGCGTCTCGGAAATGTCCGTGCTCGCCCGCTCGATCGCCCTTTCGACCGCGCCCGTTCCCTGACGCAGGCTGTCTTCCAGCCGTGCCTGGCCGTCTTCATACGCACTGCGGATGCCGGTTTCGCGCTCGGCAAAGGTTTTCGTGATGCGGTCGTCGATTTCGTAAATCCGACCGTCGAGCGCCCTGGCCTGGGTGTCGACCGTCTCCTGAAGGCTCGTTGCCACATCGCGATAGGCGCCGGTCAGGCGCGTCTGGCTTTCCGCCAGCGTTTCGGCAAGACGCGAGGTCGAAGAATCGATCGTCTGGCCGAGGCTCTCCTCGCTGGTCGAAAGGGTCGCAGCCAGCATCATGGCATGGTCGGAAAGACGCTCGTCCAGTCGCTCGGAGGCGCCGGAGAGGGCAGCGCTGATGCTTTCCTCGCGCCGGCTCAAGCCGGCCTCAAGCCTTTCTGCCGCGTTTCCGATTGAGGTCTCGAAGCGCTGGCCGGTATTGTCGAGCGTCTCCGCGATCCGCTCGCGGCCCTTCTCGCTCGCATCGCTCAGGCGACGCTCATGCGCGTCAAAGGTCTCCTCGAGCGCGGTCTGCGCCGAGGAAAGGCTGAGGGACAGCAGGTCTGATTTTTCGGAAAGCTGCGTCTCGATCCGTTCGCTGGCGCCGGAAAGCGCCGCGGTGATCCCTGCTTCGCTGCTGTCGAGACGCGCGTTGAACTGCTCCAACTGTCGATCGAGATGGCCTGTTGTTTCGCCAAGTGCGCGATCGAGCCGGCCCTGGCCGTTTTCGAGCGTTTCTCCGAGCCTTGCGGTTCGGGCGTCGATCGTCTGGGCGAAGGTCTCCTCGGCCGCCGAAAGCGTGGTGGCGAGCATGATCGCCTGGTCGTTCATCTGTTCGTTGAGGCGTTCCGTCGCCGACGACATCGCCGAGGCGATCCCCGTCTCGCCCGCGTTGACCGTAGCGTCGAAGTTCGCAAGTTGCGACTGAAGCCGTTCGGAAGCGCCGGAAAGCGAGCCGTCGAGCCGCTCCTGACCTTCGCGCAGGGCCGTCTGCAGCCTTTCCGTATGCGCGCCGAGGCTTTCGCCGAAGGTTTCCTCGCTGATCGACAGCGTCGTGGCCAGCCCGGCCGCATGGTCGTTCATGCGCTCCTGCAGGCGCTGCGAGGCATTGTCCAGAACGGCGGCAATGCCGTTCTCTCCGCTGCCGATGCGTTCGTTGAACTGCGCAAGCTGGCTGTCGATCCGGTCCGAAGCGCCCGTCAGCGTGCCGCTCAGGCGTTCATTGCCCTCGCGCATCCGCTCCTCGATCCGGGCGGTATGGCCCTCGAGCGACATGGCAAACGCTTCCTCGCTGGTCGACAACGTGGTGGCGAGCATGATCGCCTGGTCGTTGAGGCGTTCGCCGAGCCTTTCGCCGGCATCATCCAGCGTTGCGCTGATATTGGCCTCGCCGCCGGCGATCTGCTGGTTGAACCGGGCGAGCTTTTCCTCCAGTCGTTCCGATGCATCGGAGAAGACCTTTTCGAGCCTTCCGTGATCGGTGCTGAAAGTCTCGCTGACTTCGTTGACGCGGGTCTTGAGCGTCTGGTCGAGCATTTCCGTGCTGGTCGAAAGGGTTGTGGCCAGAGCCAGCGTGTGATCCGTCATCTGCTCCTGCAGCCGGTCGGAGGCATGGGACAGCATCGAGCCGATGCTCGAGCCGCCTTCGGAGAAGATCTGGTTGAAGCGGCCGAGCGTATGGTCGATCCGCCCTTCCATGGCGCTGCCGCTCTCCTCGAAGGCGCTGGTGAAGGCATCGAGCCGGCTGTCGAGATCGGTCCCGAGACGCGAGATCGTTGCCTCGAGGCGCTGGTCGACATACTGGCTGCGTTCCTCGACCTGGCGGGCGATTTCCTCGTCCGTCTCGCTGATCTGCCGGTTGAAGCGGGTCTGGCTTTCGCTGAGCGTCGTCGACAGCCCGCCGACGACCCGCTCCAGCGCGGCGTTCATCGCGGTCTCGCTTTCTTCGGCAACCGTGCGCAGGGTCTGCGTTCGTTCGCCGAGAAGCGTCTCCAGCTTGCCACCGCGTTCGGCAAGAGCGGAGGTCAGCTGCTCCGTCTCCTCATTGAGCGCGGTGGCGCTTGCGGTGAAGTCGCCGATCAGCGTGCGGCCGCGTTCGTCGAAACGCTGCGAGAGATCGTTGAAGCGCTTGTCGAAGAGGTCAGAGAGTTCGCCATAGCTGCGGTCGAATTCGCCCCTGAGCGCGCTCGAACGGTCTTCCAGCAGGTCGCCGATCGAGGCGACGGCGCGGGCGGTGTTCTCGTTGATCACGGCGGCGCGGGTCTCGAGCATTTCGGCAACCCCGTCGCCGGCCGTGCTCACCTTGCGCGTGAGTTCGTCCATGACCGTGCCGATCTGGTCCTTCAACTGGTCATTGGTGCCAAGGATCGAGGTCCTGAGACGGGCGGCGTGGCTGACCACGGCCTCGCGCTCTGCCGTCAGTTCCTGCACCAGGTTGCGGATGCGCATTTCGTTGTCCGCATAGCTGCGTTCCAGCGCATTGACCTCGGAATGAACAAGGTTTTCAAGTTCCGAAGCGCGGGCAATCGTGCGTTCGATGCCTTCGTTCATGGCATAGACTTCGCGGCGGACGGCCTGGCTGACGCTGCGCACCTGCTGGGCGGCGTTCTCGTCCGGATCGGACAGGCGCAACGCCACCTCGGCCATGGAGCGGGCGGCTTCCTGCATGTCGCGCGCGCGTGCCAGCATGATGTTGAAGGCGTAGAAGACGAAGATCGGGGCGACGGTCAGCGCTGCGGCCAGGCCGATGCCGTCAATGCTCAGAATGTCGGCGAAGGAGGAGGCATTGAAGATCCGGCTGCCGAAGGCCACCAGCGTTCCCGTGACGCCGAGTGCCAGCCAGCCGGCGGACATGATCGTGGACGTGCGCAGGGCCTTGATGGTGGAACGGCGTTCGAAGGCCTTGAGCACGCGCTGCGTCGACAGCATGCCCGGATCATTTGCGGGACGGAAGGCGGGCGACTTGGGCCGGGGGGCGTTGGCGCGCTCTTCCTCGGCGCGGGCGCTCTTGGCGGCCTGACGCCCGAACACGCTTTCCTTGCGCGGCTGCGTTTCCTGTTCGCGCGGCGCATCGCCGTCGGCGTTCTGCTCGGACGGATCGGGTGACAGGGCATCCTCCAGCGCGTGGAGGGCCTGATCGTCGAGCGAAGTGCCGCCTGATTGTTTCGCCATGGATACGCCTCGTGACACACGGGCCTTCCCGGATGCTCGCCTCAAGCCGAAGCACCCGAAAGACCCTGAAACTTCAAAACCGGTTCCGCCTGACCCTTATGGAGGGCGGATGGCCGGCACACAGGTTCGAAACAGCCGTCATTTGCCTTGCCGCTTCGACCGCCGCTTGCGGCGGCAGGTCGTGGAAGACAGGCAAATGTCTTCTATTTCAAGGGATTACCCCCGTTTTCAATCGCATATTCATAAAAGCCACACAACATCATCCGACAGGCCGTATCCGACCACAAGCCGGTTTGGCCTTGAAATGCGGCCGAAAAGAGCTGCAAAAAGCGATCAAATTCCGTCATTTAGCAAATATTAACCATAATGCGCCTTTTCTGAGGCTTTCCACACATTGGCGAACTTCCCGCGAACGCGGTTGCCGCGGTCGGGGCAAGGACGCCGGTCGTAAATATTGACTGTTCGCGCGGAATGAGGGAAGAACCCGTCAACCCCGATGCCGCCCGGCACTTTGAACACTAAGGTCCATGACATGCTCAAACTGAAAATCATCGGTAATGATGACACTGTTTACGATCTCGAGGTGGAGGAAGGCTCGACCGTGATGGAAAACGCGGTGCGCAACGGCGTTCCGGGCATCGTGGCCGAATGCGGCGGCGCCTGTGCCTGCGCCACCTGTCATGTCTATGTTGATGAGGAATGGTTCGAAAAGGTCGGCGAGCCGGAGCCGATGGAAGAGGACATGCTGGATTTCGCCGTCGACCTGCGCGCCAATTCGCGTCTGTCCTGTCAGATCACCATGCGTCCGGAATTCGACGGGCTGACGGTGCGCGTGCCCGACGAGCAGGGCTGACAGATGCCGCGCGGCGCGGTTGGCCGAGCGCAACACCGAAGCGACGGATCCATCCGTAAGCAAAGAGGGTAGGGCCATGATGCTAGCCCCGACGACCTGCTTCAGGCCGCGCACATTTTCCTGCACCGAAGGCCGTAGGCTTGCACTCGGGCCCGTCGGCGTGCTGATGGCCATCATCAACGTGACGCCTGATTCCTTCTCCGATGGCGGACAGTTTGCCTCCTCGACAGCTGCCGTCGTGCACGCGCTGCGGGCTGTCGAGGAGGGCGCGGCCATTCTCGATATCGGCGGGGAGTCGACCCGGCCTGGCGCCGCTCCGGTAACCGCTGAGGAAGAGCAGGCGCGGGTTCTGCCGGTCATCGAAGCATTGGCGGAAAAGACCGGGGCGCTGATTTCCATTGACACCTATCGCGCCGAGACAGCGCGTCGGGCCGTCGCCGCCGGCGCGCACATCATCAATGACGTGAGCGGCGGCACGGCCGAGCCGGAAATCTTGCGGATCGCGGCGGAGACCGGGGCAGGTTACTGTCTGACGCATACGAGCCGGAACCGCGAAACGCTTGCCAACGCCGTCGCCGACCAGCTCTTTTTCCTCGACAAGGCGCTCGCAGCGGCGCGCGCAGCGGGCATTGACGACAGCCAGCTGGTCATCGATCCGGGATTCGGTTTCGGCAAGGATGTCGAGGACAATCTGGCGATCATGGCGCATCTCGACGCGCTTCATGCGCTCGACCTGCCGATCCTGATCGGCACATCGCGCAAGCGCTTCGTTGCCGCAATCGGCGGCGCCGACGACAATCTGACCCGCGATTTCGCAACCGCATCGACCACCGCGATCACCCGCCTTGCAGGCGGCGCGATTTTCCGTGTGCACAATGTCGGCGCCAATCGCGCGGCGCTTGCATTCGCCGATGCCATGATCGCGCGACACACCGGAGACCCATCATGAACGGCCGCTATGTGATCACCCTGAAAAACTGCGCCTTCTTTTCCACCCACGGCGTGATGGAAGAGGAGGAGCGGCTCGGCCAGCGCTTCTACGTCGATATCGTCATGCATATCGAGGACGAGGCGGCGGTGCTGCATGACGATTTCTCCGAGGCTGTGGATTACGGCGAGGTCTACCGCATCACCAAGGACGTCGTCACCGGCCGCCGCTTCAAGCTGATCGAGGCGCTGGCGCATGCGATCGCCGTTTCGGTTTCGCGCCACTACGATGCCATCAAGCGGATCGAGGTGACGGTGCGCAAACCCTCCGCCCCCGTTCCCGGCCTTCTCGACCATGCCGAGGCCAAGGTCGCTTATGATGTCGAATGAGACGGTCCGCGCCACGCTCGGCCTTGGCGGCAATCTGGGCGAACCGACCGAAGCCATGGCCCGGGCGCTGGCTCTTCTCGACGCAGACCCTCAGACCCGGGTCATCGCCGTCTCGCGCCTTTATCGCACGCCGCCCTGGGGGCCGGTCGAACAGCCGCCATTCATCAATTGCTGTGCCCTGATCGAGACGCAACGGGCGCCCGAAGATTTGATGCGCTTCTGCCTCGACATCGAGAAACGGCTGAAACGGGTGCGCGACAGGCGCTGGGGCCCACGCCTCATCGATATCGATATCCTGACCTTCGGCGATATCAAACAGGAAAGCGATCTTCTCACCGTCCCGCACCCGCGCATGACCGAGCGCGGCTTCGTGCTCGTGCCGCTTTCCGAAATCGCCCCGGATCTTGTGGTGGAGGGCCGCACGGTCGTCGGCTGGCGCGATGCGGCGGAAAGGGACGGCATCGACCCTGTCAGCGATGACGGGTCCTGGTGGAAAAGCTAGAGCGCCGTGCGTCGATTCGGACGTACAAAGGACGCTCTAACCTATTGAATCTACGCATCGTGCTTTCTGAAAATCGATTCCGATTTTCGGGCCGATGCGCTAGGCCGTATCAGTCGATCGATCCGACCGAAAGCGGGTCCGTCTGGCGTTTGAGCGACAGGCCGATGACCGGCACGTAGCGGGTGCCGCCCTTGATCAGCAGGGTGATGTTGAGGTCTTCCGGGCCTTTCAGGCTGGTGACCAGCGCGCCCTCGACATCCTCGCGTCTGAGTTCGATCACCGCCTTGCCGTTTTCGACCGAGCCGCCGGTCACCTCCAGGCCGTCGCCGTCCTCGCCGTCGAGAAAGCGGCCGCGATAGCCGTCTGCCTCGCGGATGAACACGGCGGTCATCGGGTGGGAAAACAGGCCCGCGCGACATTTGCCGTCGAGCTTGAACCCGTCCTTTTCGCCCTCGATCGGAAGCCCGTCGAGTTCGCAGCGGAAGCGGGTGCCCTTCATCTTGCCCTCGACGATCTTGCCGGGGCCCGACCATTTGCCGGCCACCATGCGGAAGAAGGCGCTGTCGGCGCTTTCCGCAGCGGCGTTTGCGGGCAGGGCCGCGACGAGGGCTGCGGCGATCATCGCGGAACTGAACAGGCGTGCTGGCCGTCGTGTCATCTTGGCGCTTCCGGGCAACTGCGCATGGCAGGTCTGGTTTCGGTTGAGCGGCAAGAATGAAGGGCAAACGTTAAGCTTTGGTTTGTCTGCCCGCATCGCGGGTGGATGGGCGGTCAGGGCTTTGATAGATCGCGCTTCTCGCCCGGGCCGAGATCGTTGATGAAATCGCCGATTCCCGGCCGCTTGAGGGCGGTGAACGGCATGGGGCGGCAGAGATCCATGGCGGCGATGCCGATGCGCGCCGTCATCAGCCCGTTGATCATGCCCTCGCCGAACCGGGCGGACAGCTTGGAGGCGAGCCCGTGGCCGAGCACCTGCTGGACAAGGCTGTCGCCGACGGCGATCGAGCCGGTCACGGCGAGATGCGCGAGCACGTCGCGGATCAGCCGGAACAGGCCGATCGAGCCCGGACGGCCACCGTATAACTCGGCCATATTGCGGATCAGGCGGATCGATTCGTAGAAGACATAGAGGATATCGACGGCCGCGCGCGGGCTGATGGCGGTGACCACCGAGACGCGCTTGGAGGCGTTGAGGATCAGCGCCCGGGCCTTGATGTCGAGCGGGGCCATCATCTCGCGTTCGGCAAATTCCACCAACTGCGGCGCATCGACGATGGTTTCGTCGAGTTCGCCGAGACGCTTGCGTCCGCGGGCGGTCTCGGCCTTGCCGGCGACGAGCGTCGCAAGCTCGCCGACGGCCTTGCGGGCGGCTTCCGCGTCGCGTCCGGCATGGGCTTCGGCAAGACGAAGCTTGATAGTCTGGATCGCGCCGAGCCTCAGGATCGCGATCGCCTCGCGCGCCGCGACCACGATCGCGGCCAGGACGCCGACGATCACGGCGCCGAGCGCAAGCCAGCCGAGCCATGGGGCGCGGGCAAACAGGCTGCGCACCAGATCGTCGATCCAGAGACCGATTGCCAGCGACAGCACGATCCCGAAGGCGGCGGCCGCCAGTTTCGAGAAGGAGAAGCCGCGCTTCTTCATGGTCGCGACCGGCGGTTCGCCTGCTTCCGCCGCAATGGTTTCGGCATCCCGCAGGAACGGATCCTCCTCATCGGGTGTCATCCTGACGTCCGGATCGTCGAAATGGCGGGGTCTTCGCCTTCCGGCATTGTTGGCCTCGCGCTCTTCTTCCTCGATGTCGAAGACGGCGGGTTTGCGCGGATCATTGGGTGTCATGCCAGCCGGTCTCCGAGAAGGAATTGCAGGGCGCGGTCGAGGCGGATATGCGGGATCGAAAGCGGCCCCTCCTGGCCCTCGATGTCGGTTTCCGGCGGGCGGAAGCGCACGGCGTTGATGTCGGCCAGGTGGTCCGGTGTCTTGCCGCCGCGCCGCAACAGCCGGAAAAAGGCGTCCGGATTGGCCGGAAGATCGCCTGGGAAGATCGCCGTTTTCCGTTTTCCGTCAAAGATTTCCGAGCCGATCTTCTCGCCTTCTATCGGCGTCCCGACGATCACCGGCAACAGGCTTTCGCCGCTTTCGACCGTCGCCTCGCGGGTGGCGCGAACGGAAGCCAGCGCCATCACCTCGATCCCGGCGCCGGATGATCCGATCGTCTTTGCCGCATCTTCCACCAGGCGGCGCGTGAGCTTCTCCAGCCGGTCGTGGCTTTCGTGATGCAGATGGTCGGCCTTGGTCGCGGCAATCAGCACCCGGTCGATGCGCCGGCTGACCAGCGATGACAGAAAGGTGTTGCGGCCGGGTCGGAAGCAGGCGAGGACTTCGGAGAGCGCGCGTTCCAGATCGGCGACCGCTTCCGGGCCGCGGCTCAGCGCCTGAAGCGTGTCGACCAGAACGATCTGGCGGTCGAGGCGGGCAAAGTGATTGCGGAAGAAGGGTTTGACGACGACCGATTTGTAGGCCTCGTAGCGGCGCTCCATCAGGGCCGCGAGCGAGCCGCGTTTCGGCGTGCCTTCGCCAAGACCGGCAAGCGGCGCGAAGGTCAGCGCCGGCGAACCCTCGAGGTCTCCCGGCATCAGGAACCGCCCTGGCGGCAGGGTCGAGAGCGAGTGCTCGTCGGCCCGGCATGCCCTGAGATAGGCGGTAAAGCGCTCATGCAGCGTCTTGACCGTCTTTTCGTCTGCAGGCGCGTCATAGTCGAGGCCTTCGCAGGCTGCCAGCCAGTCGCGGGCCAGCGCCGCGCGCGCGCCGCTTTGGGCGCGCGCCTCGGTTTCAGCCGAGAAAGTACGAAAATCCTGGCCGAGAAGCGGCAGGTCGAGCAGCCATTCGCCCGGATAGTCGACAATGTCGATTGCGATCCTGCCGCGCGAGAACATCCGGTTCCAGCGGCTGGCGCTTTCGAATTCGATGGTCAGCCGCAATTCGGAGATCGCCCGGGTCGATTCGGGCCAGACCCTGTCATCCACCAGCCGGTCGATATGGCTCTCATAGTCGAAGCGCGGAATCTGATCGTCCGGCTGCTCGTCGAGACTGACATTTGAAAGTCGGCCCGAACGCATCGCCTCGAACATTGGCAGCCGTCCGCGATGGAGAAGATTGTGAACGAGCGAGGCGATGAACACCGTCTTGCCGGCGCGCGACAGGCCGGTGACGCCGAGGCGCAGCGTCGGCTGGATGAGATCGGAGGCGCGATCGGAAATCGTGTCGAGCGTGATGCGGGCATTGTCGCCAAGCGACGTATGGATCGGCATGAAGATCGGCTTCCTTTCGCGGTTCACCCCGCAATATAGGCAGGGGCGGACCGGGTTGAAAGGCCGGGCGGCGACGGCGTCCTCACGGCGCGAGGAAAGCCGTCACCTTCCATTCCGGCGAACCGCCGCCGGTCTTTTCCTTCGCCCCGGTGTGGTCCAGTACGGCGAGGCCGGCGGTGGGAAAGCCATAGGGGCAGGTCGCGTTGAAGGCTTCGTAACCGATCAGCATCAGAAGCGTTTCCTCGATGCCCGGATTATGGCCGCAGATCAGCACCGACTGACGTTCGGCGTGGTCGGAGATCGCCTCGATATAGGTGATCGGCGCGGCCTGATAGAAATCGTCGATAAAACGGCAGGAGGGGATGCGATCAAGCGCGCGGTAGGCCGCGTCGGCAGTCTGGCGGCAGCGCATGGCGGATGACGAGAGGATGACTTCCGGCACGTAGCCCGCCGCCTTCATCCGGCGGGCGATATCGGCGGCGTCGTCAACGCCGCGCTTCGACAGGGGACGTTCGAAGTCGCGCATGGTCGGCTCCGGCCAGACGGCCTGGGCGTGCCGGAAAAGATAGATCCGTTCAGGGTGAGGGCTGATCGTCGACATTGCTCATCTCGAAGCGGCATGAAGCGGTTTCGGCGGTGCGGAATCCGCCGTTTGCGGCGGATCAGCGGGTTCGAACATGTCCTTATCACGAAATTCCGGCAAGCCCGCCTGCTTTTTCAGGCTTGAAGAGGTCTTTTCGCAAAGGGACAGCGTGGCCGGGAACCATAAACCGAGCAGTGCCGCGCGCAAGGCGGAGAAGCGAATCGATCGCGGCCCCGACAAAACCGGGCGTTGCGCGCCTCAATGAATGTTTTATGGCAGTTGCCTTCTTTTTTTGCAGAAAAACCGGAAACTCGGCCTATTTTTTCAACAGTTTTTAAGCTGCTCAAATTTACAGCAGAGACTTGAATTATCAGGTTTGTTTGGGATATACAGCGCCCGTGGGGTGTTGTTCAGGAGAATGGCTTTGAACAAGAACATTGATCTTAGTAGCTATGTTCTCTCCGATAACGAAGAGTTCATGAATCCCAACCAGCGGGCCTATTTTCGCGCAAAACTGATCGCCTGGAGAAACGACATTTTGCGGGAAGCCCGTGAAACGCTCGATAACCTGGCTGCCGAAAGCGCCAATCACCCGGACCTTGCAGACCGGGCCTCTTCCGAAACCGACCGATCCATCGAATTGCGGGCGAGAGACCGCCAGCGCAAGCTGATTTCGAAGATCGATGCGGCATTGCGGCGGATTGACGACGGGACCTACGGTTATTGCGAGGAGACGGGCGAGCCGATCGGTCTGAGGCGACTCGACGCACGGCCGATCGCGACCTTGTCGATCGAGGCGCAGGAGCGTCACGAACGACGCGAGAAAGTCTACCGCGACGAATAGCAGAACACACCAAAAGGCCGCGCCCGATCAGGACGCGGCCTTTTGGTTTGATGTTGCGGATCTAACAGCGGTGCCCGTTGGGGTCGGGGTCTCCCGCGATCGCGGATAACGTACGTCCTGTTGGCGAATCACTCGGCCTCAGGCCGGGCCTTCTTCGAGGCCGGCTGGTCGCTCTTTGTCGGCGGCTGGGCCGTCTCAGGCCGGTGGCGGGTGCCGATGGGGGCTGGAATGCGGGTTTCGAGCAGGATGTCATTCGGCCCGCCGATCATCACCAGATGCTCCACATTGTCGCGCCGCACAAGCACGACGCGCCGGCGCGCGTCGACGGCAGCGGCATCGACGACATAGAGGCGCGGTCTTCTGTTCTTTCCGCCCTTGATGAAGGGGGACGGCGGCCGGTGACGCAGCAGGAGCCAGATCGCCAGCACGGCCAGGATGATGACGCCCAGTGACAGCAGCGGGAAATCGAAAATGGCGTTGCTGAAGGTCATGTTTCCCATTGTCTGTCTTTCGCTCGGCAGTCTTCTTCAAGGAGCCGGCATCAATTGTGGCCGGTTTCGCGTTTCGCGTCATGGTTTCATTCGCGTTGTGACCGGAATATCAACTTTTTGGCGGGCACCTTCAAGGCAGAACTGCAGGGCATCGCCGTCCTCTGTCGAGATTCGCCCATCCAATACCCAATTTTAAGCATTTCAGCCTATCTTGACGCGTCAGAATGACTAAAGCTTGTCCCTTGCGGGCGGCCTGGCGCTTGCCGGGCGGAGGGGCGTCGGTCGCCTTTCCGCACAAGAAGAGATGCAGAGAATATGCGCTTCCGTGACGTTCCGCCGGAAAGCGCAGATGATGAGGTTGCAATGGTTCGACAGAGCGAAAAGGCTGCCAAGCCTGTGATCAGGCGTGGGCCCGGCTCGGGCGTTGTCGCCAAGCTTGCGCTGGTCTTGCTCATTCTGGCGGTGATCATCACCATCGGCTATCAGTATCGCGGCTATCTGCCGGAGGATATCCTGCTGGCGATCCTTGGGCTCTTCGCGGTTCTCGGCGTGTTTTTCGGCCTTGCGGTGCTCACCGGCCTTGCCCAGCTCTTTCCCGGAGCCCGTCAGAACAGTTTTGCCGGCCCGTTTATTGATCAATTTCCCGAGGCTGTCGTCATCACCGATCACCGCGACCGGATGGTCTACGCCAATGCGGCCTATGGCCGGCTCACGGGTGTTACGGATGGCGGTTCGCCGCCGAGCCTCGAGACCCTCTTGTCGGAGGAGCCGGAGAGCTCCGAAACCCTCTACCGGCTGACGCAATCGGTGCGCGGCGGCGACGACGACCAGGAGGAGTTCCGCCTGGCGCATCCGCTTTCGGGCAAGGGGGAGGCGCGCTGGTATCGCCTCGGCGCCCGTTTCTTTCCGGTGACCGACACCCGCGCCCACACCCGCAATTTCAACATCTGGCAAATCTCCGACATTACCGAGGAGCGGCAGGAACAGGAACGTTATTTCAAGGAGTTGCAGAAGGCGATTGATTATCTGGATCATGCGCCGGTCGGTTTTCTGACATCGGACGGCCAGGGAAAGATCCGCTATCTCAACGCAACGCTCGCCGGCTGGCTCGGCATCGACCTTGCCGGCTTCGTCGCCGGGACGGTGCGTCTTTCCGATGTCATTGGCGGCGAGGGCATGACCCTGATCGACACGCTTGCGGCCGAGCCGGGGCAGCGGCTGAGCGAGACGGTCGAGGCCTCGCTGCGCCTGCCGTCCGGGCGCCATATGCCGGTGACCCTGCTGCATGACCTGACCGGCGGCCGGGACGGCCACCCGGCGGAAAGCCGCACCGTGGTGCTGAAGCGCGCGGAAGGAAAGGGCGCCGAGACGGGCCTTGCGGGCCAGGGGCGTTTCTTCGACGACACGCCGATGGCAATCGCCACGCTCGATCGCGATGGCCGCCTGTTGACCACCAATGCGCGCTTCCTCGCCATGTTCCCCGATCTTCTGAAACGCGAGGAAGTCGGGCGCGGCGCGCGCATCGGCGGGCTGATCGAGGAAGGCGACCGGCAGAAGGCGCGCGACGCGCTGGCGGCTGCCGCCGACGGGCAGGGCGAGATCGCCCCCTTCGAGGTGCGCCATGCGCGCGATGATGCCCGCCATTTCCGGGTTTTCGTCCATGCCGCGCGCGATTGCGGGCCGGATGCCGTCGCCCTTGTCTATGTCATCGAGATCAGCGAGCAGAAGGCGCTCGAGGCGCAGATGGCGCGCACGCAGAAGCTCAACGCCGTCGCCACGCTTGCCGGCGGCATCGCCCATGATTTCAACAATGTGCTGACGGCCATTCTCCTGTCGGCCGATCATCTTCTCCTGCAGTCGCGCGCCTCCGATCCGGAATTCGCCGATCTGGTAGAGATCAAGCGCAATGCCAACCGCGCCTCGGGCCTGGTGCGGCAGTTGCTCGCCTTCTCGCGCCAGCAGACCATGCGGCCGGAAGTGGTCGATCTCAACGACGTCATCGGCGACAACCGGATGATGATCGAGCGGCTGACCGGCGGATCGGATATCCGGCTGACGACCGATTTCGCCCGCGATCTCTGGCCGGTGCGCACCGATCCCGGCCAGTTCGGCCAGGTCATCACCAATCTCTGCGTCAATGCGCGCGACGCGATGCCCGATGGCGGCACGCTGACGATCAGCACCCGCAATATCGCAGCCGGCGCGGTGGCAGGCCTTGGCCTGCGCGAGGTGCCGGAGCGCGATTACGTGGAAATCGAAGTCGCCGACACCGGCACGGGCATTCCGCCGGAAGTGCTGGACAAGATCTTCGAACCCTTCTTCACCACCAAGGATGTGGGCAAGGGGACCGGCCTTGGCCTTGCCATGGTCTATGGCATCGTCACCCAGTCGGGCGGTTTCCTCAACGCCGTCTCCGAGGTCGGCAAGGGCACCCGCTTCATCATCCTCCTGCCGCGCCATGTGCGTGTGGGAACCGAGGAAACGGTCGAGGCGCCCAAGGACCACAAGGGCCAGCCGATCGCCTCGGCCTTCTCCGAGGGCAATGAGAGCGACAACGAAGCGCCCCGCGAGGAGGATATGGACCTCACCGGCCAGTCGGCCGTGGTGCTCTTGGTGGAAGACGAGGACGCCGTGCGCCGCTCGGGCAAGCGCATGCTGGAAATGCGCGGCTTCACCGTGCACGAGGCCGACACCGGCGTGCATGCGCTGAAGATCCTGGAAAAGCTGGAAGGCGCGGTCGACATCGTCGTCTCCGACGTGGTCATGCCGGAAATGGACGGCCCGACGCTGCTGCGCGAGGCGCGCAAGCAATATCCGGAACTGAAATTCATCTTCGTCTCCGGCTATGCCGACGACGCCTTTGCCAAAAACCTGCCGGAAGACGCCAAGTTTGGGTTTCTCCCGAAGCCGTATAATCTGAAGCAGCTTGTGGCGGCGGTGTGGGAGATGCTTCGGGAGGGGTGAGGTTTTTCAAGCCTTTAAGGGACTAGAGCTGCTCAAGCCTTCTCGTAGGAAGGGCTACTCTTTGACGACTGGTTTGGGCCGCCAATGCGGTCGTTCGCAGGATTTTGGTACGAGCTGCGAAGCCGCCGTTCGTTGCACTACCTGTGAAGGTCGAAAGAGGGCGGGAAGCAAACATTTGGCGTGGATTGCGTAAACGGCTGCCACTTGGGTTAACGAACCCTGCTTTGATCTCGCTAGCAGGAAGCCTTATACATTAAACTACGTGGTCGCTTGACTTAAATTTTGAGGTCATGCTTGCTTTCTACCGCAGCTGTTTTCAGGAGAAGCCCATTGTTAAATTATGATATCGCGGTTTCCTTCGCTGGAGAAGATCGGGCTTTAGTAGAAGAGTTCGCCGGCTCTCTCAGAAAGAAAGGAGTTCGCATATTTTATGACAATTTTGAACAAACTACCTTATGGGGGAAAGACCTGTATCAACACCTTCAGTTCATATACAAAGATAAGGCGCGTTTCTGCATCATTTTTGTTTCCGAACATTACGCCAAAAAAAACTGGACCCTGCACGAGCTACAACAGGCGCAAGCCCGATCTTTTCAACAGGATGTCGAGTATATTCTTCCCGTACGGATTGATGAAACAGAATTGCCTGGCATCAACCCTACCATTGGCTATGTTGATCTCCGCCACGTCGATCTTG
Organism: Martelella lutilitoris; assembly: GCF_005924265.1. Classification (GTDB taxonomy): domain Bacteria; phylum Pseudomonadota; class Alphaproteobacteria; order Rhizobiales; family Rhizobiaceae; genus Martelella; species Martelella lutilitoris. The sequence continues at coordinate 63,258 of NZ_VCLB01000009.1, read as the reverse complement.
AGAAACTGATTGAACTGACACTTGAGAAAATTGGACACCGGACTACGCCCATCGCGCGGCGCACTCTTCAGGACGGAAGAGAAGTTGAGCTCGTTGAGTATAACGGGCATCTGGTAGCAAAAGGATGGCCTAGCAAAATTGAAGGTGCTCAGCACGAACCGATGGCGCTGGTTACGTTGCCATTTGAAAGGATTCGCTATGGTGAGGAGACGCGTCTTGATAGCGAGTTAGAGCTGCCCTCAGTCTGTCATGATTGCGGCGTTTTGCTCGGACAATTGCATGTCTACGGGTGTGATATGGAAGAATGTCCACTTTGCGAACGGCAAGCCATCAGTTGTGGGTGTAATATACTTCCGCTTACTCGCAACGATGTTGAAAAGTGGGAAGAGCACGAACCACCTTTTGATAAGGCTCCATATGAACAATAAAACTCATGGAGAATATTATTCATTCATTGATCAATATATACTATAATAGTATGCATCCGAATTCCATTCGGATTTTGAATAATACTTCATATGATAAACGTCAGAACTCGTCCATTTCCAATTGCGGGTCCCGTGCCGAATGCTGAAATAAATATTGACTCGGCATTCTCCCTCTATTCCGCGTCATCCTCGGGCTTGACCCGAGGATCTAATCACCCTTACATGCGAGCGGAGTCAGCGGTTAGTAAGGCGCTGTTCTTTCTGCCTTTTTAACCCGAAACGCTTGTCGCGCGGCTACGTGCTTAGACCCTCGGGTAAAGCCCGAGGGTGACGAAAGAGGGTGGGGCGGCTTTGTCAGCCGGCCTCAGGCCGGCCTCTGCCAATCCGCTTTGCCAAACAAATCAACCGATCACAGAACCACCCGATAAAGCGCAAAGCCGTTCTCGCCGTCGCCGGCGGTTTCGATCTTGGCGCCCTTCACGTCGTCGATATAGGCCTTGGCGCGCGGGCCGGTTTCGAAGGTGGCGGTGGTGCCGGGCATCGGGGCGAAGGTCCAGTTGAAGTCGGCGGACGGGTTGATCGTGCCCTGGTCGACGATATAGCGGACGATGACGTCGCGGTTGGTGTCCGGGCCGACGAAGACAATCACATCATTGTCGATGTCCGGGAAATTGCCGCCGCCGCCGGCGCGGTAATTATTGGTGGCGACGATGAATTGCTGCTCCGGATCGATTGGCTTGCCGTCAAAGGAAAGGTCGATGATGCGGTGGCTGTCGGGATTGGCGAGGCTGCCGTCCTTGGCGTAGCGCGCCGGCTTCGCGAGGTCGATCTTGTAGGTCACGCCGTCGATGATGTCGAAATTGTAGGACGGGAAATCCGGGTTCAGCAGGGCGGCATCCGCAGCACCCGGTTCCACCTGGTTGAACATGCCCGCCGACATTTCCAGCCATTCGCGCACCTGCGCGCCATTGATCAGCACGGCGCGGGTGGTGTTCGGATAGAGGTAGAGGTCTGCGACGTTCTTGATGGCGATGTCGCCGGCCGGCACTTCCGTATAATAATCCGGGCCGCCGCGTCCGCCGGCCTTGAAGGGCGCTGCGGCGGAGAGGACGGGGAAGTCCTTGTATGCGCTGTCCTTCAGCATTTCCTTCGTATACCAGGTCTGCGCCCTTGAGACGATCTGGACGGAGGGATCATCGGCGACAAGCGCGAAATAGGACTGCAGCGGCGCCGAGGTCTTGCCGACGGGCGTGCGGACATAGTCGAGCGTCGCCTCGTGATCGGCCTTGGCGGCGGCGACGACGGCCGTGTCGGAGGCGACATCGGCGACGACCTTGCGGTCCTCGGTGCGGTGATAGATCGGCCGCGCCTCGGTGGTGAAGTCGACGATCTTCCAGCGGTCGCCGTCCTTTTCCAGAAGCAGGTCGATCAGGCCCATATGCGAACCCCAGAAACCGGCCATGGCGGCGGGCTTGCCCTGAAGCGTGCCCTTTTGAGGGTCGACGCCGGCAATGCCCTGGAAATCGGTCGGGCCGGGGAAGACGAGATGCTGGTGGCCGGTGAAGACCGCATCGATGCCGTCAACGCCGGCAAGATAGAGCGAGGCGTTTTCCATCAGTTCGGCCGGGCCGGTCCCGTCAATGCCGGAATGGGAAAGCGCGATGACGATATCCGCGCCTTCTTCCTTCATCACCGGTATCCAGGCTTGGGCAGCTTCGACGATGTCGCGCGTATTGGCCTTGCCGGAAAGGTTCTTCTCGTCCCAGACCATGATCTGCGGCGGCACGAAGCCGATGAAGCCGACCTTGACCGGGCTTGTGTTGCCTGCGCCGTCGGTGATCATCTTTTCCTTGATCAGATAGGGCTTGAACATCAGGTCGTCATTGCGCGGGTCGCTGGCAAGCTGGCCCTTGGTCAGATTGGCGCAGACAAAGGGGAAGTTGGCGCCGCCGACGACCTTGAACATGAAGTCGAGGCCGTAGTTGAACTCGTGATTGCCGAGCGTGCCGACATCATAGCCAAGCACGTTCATCGCCTTGATCACCGGATGGACGTCGCCCTCGTTCATGCCCCGCTCATAGGCGATATAGTCGCCCATCGGGTTGCCCTGGAGGAAGTCGCCATTGTCGATCAGCATGGAATTGGCCGATTCGGCGCGGATCGCATCGATGATCGAGGCCGTGCGCGCCAGCCCCATCGTGTCATTGGGCCTGTCGGCATAGTAGTCGTAGGGAAACACGTTGACGTGGATGTCCGTGGTTTCCATCAGCCGAAGATGCGCCTGGTTGTCGGCCGCATGGACGGCGAAGGGATGGAGCGCGATCAGCGCGGAGGCGGCCGTCATGCCCTTTAGAAGGGCGCGGCGCGAGATCGATGGCATCAGAAGGGTCGTGGTCATGAGAGCTCCGGGGTTCATCGCTTGCGCGGAAAATTATGGAACGCCATCATCGCTTCGCACCGTCGTGTGACAGGCGGTTGACATCGGGCGTGATTAAGCACCAACCTTGGGTCGACAATGAAACCAAAGTGGTACGCTATTTGGAGGGCGTGCGGGCCGTCAATACGGGAGGTAAGTTTGGTAACCAGTTTCACGATCCGAAATGCGGCCCGCGAGGATGTGCCGGACATGGTGCGGCTGATCAATATCGCCGGTCATCGCCTGCCGCTGTGGTGCTGGGGCCAGCTTGAAGGCGGGCGGGAAGATCCGTGGCAGGTCGGCCGCACGCTTGCCGCGCAGGATGAAGGGGCGATTTCCTGGACCAACGGCACGGTGGCGACGCTCGGCTCGGACGTCGCCGCGCTGATGCTCGCCTATCCGCTTGAGGGCGAGGCCCCGGGCTATGGCTGCGAGATCGACCATCCCGTGGTGACGCCGCTCCGCGACCTGAAACGCCAGGCCGAGGGCACGTTCCACATTCATGTGCTTGCCGCCTATGCGGAATACAGGGGACGCGGACTCGGATCGTTCCTGCTCGACAAGGCGGATCGGATTTCAGGTGACAGCGATATCAGCCTGATCGTCTCCGACGCCAATGCGCCCGCCAGACGGTTCTACGAGCGTCTCGGTTTCAAGGAGAGGGCGCGCCAAAGCCTGGTGACGGCGCCTGACTGGCATGCGGACGGCGATGACTGGCTGCTGATGATCAAGCCGTCGGCGCAGTGAAGGCTGCGTCGACATCGACATTGAGCCGTTCGATGATCGGCCTGAGCGCAAAGGACGAATTGATCTGCACCACATGCGGCAGGGCCGAGAGCCAGTCGCGGTGGATGCGCTCGTAATCCTTCAGGTCCTTTGCCGCCACGCGCAGGATATAGTCATACTGGCCCGACACCATGTAGCAGACAATGATGTTCGGGCAGCGCCGGACGGCTTCCTCGAACTCCGCGAGCGTGCGGGCGAACTGGCCGGAAAGCGAGATGTGGACCAGCGCCGTCATCTTGTAGCCGAGCGCATCGGGCGAGATTTTTGCGGTATAGCCCTCGATCACGCCGCTTTTTTCCAGAAGATCCAGCCTGCGCGAACAGGCCGAGGGCGAGAGACCCACAGTCTCGGCAAGCTCCGCATTGGTGATGCGGCCATTATTCTGAAGGGCTTTCAGGATCGCACGATCGATATCATCCAGGTCCAATTTTCGAACTCCCTGCGAATTTTGTTATTCTTGTTCGAATATTAGTCTGTTTTGCCGGCGAGACAAGCCGTTGCCTGCAAGGAAATTCTGCCCAGGGTTGGATTACCATGGAGCTGCGGAAGGCGGGCTTTCCGTTGTTGGTCGTGGTCCGATCGGATAAAAATATGTTTTCGATATAACGAAACCCTTGCGGTCTCGCGACTCCGATCTATATTTAGATATATCGAAACAATATCGAAAAGGATTCCGTCATGCATGGTCATTTTCACCAACATCAGCACGGCCACGCCATGCGCCTTGCCATGGGCCCCGGCCATGGACCGGGACGCGGCGGTCGCGGCGGCGGCCACGGGTTTGGCGGCCATGGCGGGGAGGATGGCGGCGGCCGGATCGGCCGGTTTCTCGGCCAGGGCCGCATCCGCTTTCTCGTGCTGCGGCTGATCGCCGACGAACCGCGTCACGGCTACGACATCATCAAGGCGATCGAGGAATTGAGCGGCGGCTTCTATTCGCCGAGTCCCGGCGTGATCTATCCGACGCTCGCCTTTCTCGAGGATGGCGGCTATGTCGCGGTCTCGGCCGACGGCAACAAGAAGTCCTATGCGATCACGGAAACGGGCCGGGCCTATCTGGAAGAGGAAGCGCCGGAGGCGGAAATGGCGGTGAAGGCGCTGAAAGCCGTTGCCGAACGCCTCGGCGCGCGCGAACGCAAGCGCGAACGCGCCCGCGGCGGCGACAATCTGCCGCGCAGCGTCGAGGCGGCCTTCCTGAACCTGCGCGAGGTCATCGACCGGCGGCTGGAGCGTGATGCCGGTTCCGCGAGCGCGGTTGTGGCTGAGCTCCTGGCGATGGCCGAGCGGATGGACGGCTCCGGCGCAACGACGTCGCCCGATGAACCGTCCGAGGATTAGGAAAAAAAACGTACCGCCCGCCGCAACATTGCGCGGCGGGCGTTGCTGCGATTTCAGAGCTTCCTGGCGAAGGAAAGCAATTCCGCGTCGGTAAGCGGCCTGATCTCGCTTTCATAGGTGGCGACCGGCGAGAAGCCGAACTGCTGGTAGAGCTGCAGGGCGCGCGGATGGTCGAGGCTGTTGGTCGCGGTGATGATCTTTTCCGGCTTGTCGGCCCACATCGCCTTCAGGCCCTGAAGCAGGAACCACTTGCCGACGCCAAGGCCGAGCGCGCGCTCGAACAGGCCGAAATGAACGAGTTCCGTAACCCCGTCATCCTGCTGCTGATATTCGTAGAAGCCGGCCGGCGCGCCTTCGAGATAGAAGACGGTGACGGTCGTGCGCTCATTGTGGATATTGGCGCTGAGCTCCGCATCATCCATGCGCACGCGGTCCACCCATTCCCAGCGCGTGCCGACCTGACGGTAGAGGAAGCGGTAGAAGGGCAGCGGAATCTCCGGCACCCGCATCAGTGCAATATGGAGGTTCGAGGGCGCGATCATATGCGCCTTCGGAGGGGCCGTCATCTCCAGTTCGGTGACATGGATCCGGATCGGCTTCTGCTCCTTGCTCTTGCTCATGCCTTACGCCTTTCCCGTCACAATCGCCGTATCGTCGCGGCCACCCCATTCCGACCAGGAGCCGTCATAGAGGCTGTTGTTCTCATGTCCGAGGCTTTCAAGCGCGAGCGTGATGATCGCCGCCGTCACGCCGGAGCCGCAACTGGTCACGACCGGGCGTTCAAGATCGATCCCGGCATCATCGAAAAGCGCCTTCAGTTCGTCATTGGCAAGAAACCGGCCGTCCTTCGAAAAGGCGGTGGCGGGCAGGTTCTTAGCACCGGGCATATGGCCCGCGCGCATGCCCGGCCGCGGCTCGGGCTCTTCTGCGGCAAAACGGCCCGGGCCGCGCGCATCGGCGATCTGGCGGCTGCCGGAAGCGACGATGTCACGCATTGCGGAAAACGATGTGATCCTGTCGGCGGCAAGGCGGGGGGTGAAGGCGGCAGGCTCGGGTTCCGGCATATTGCTCTCGACCGGGTGACCGTTCGCCTTCCAGCCATCGAAGCCGCCGTTCAGCACATAGACATCGCTTGCGCCCATGACCCGCAGCAGCCACCACAGGCGCGGGGCCGAGAAGAAGCCGGGACCGTCATAGACGACGATGGTGTGACGCTCGCTGATGCCGCGCTTTCCCATTTCGGCTGCGAAGAATTCGGGCGCGGGCAGGGAATGGGGCAGGCCGGTCGTTCTATCCGCGATCTCGTCGTGATCGAAGAAGACGGCGCCGGGAATATGGCCATCGGCATATTCGGCCTTGCCGTCGCGGTTGTGGGCGGGCAGATACCAGGAGGCGTCGATGACGGAAAATCCGGGCCTGTTCAGGCGCTCGGTCACCCAGTCCGGCGAAACGACAAACCGGCTTTCAGCACTCATTCGATCATACTCCTTGAAACAAAATGGGCTCACGCGCCGAAGCGTATGCGGAAGCGACGGTTCTCGCGGCCCTTCTTTTCGATCTTGCCGATATGGATGGCGCCGACCTCTCCCGTCGAGGCCACATGGGTACCGCCGCAGGGCTGGCTGTCAACCGACGAACCCTCGCCGATGCACACAAGCGAAATCCGTCCCATGCCCGTGGGCGGGCGGACATTCTTCGATTTGACGATTTCGGGATTGGCGACAAGCTCTTCGTCGCTGATCCACTGCACGTAGACCGGATGATCCTCATCGACGAGCCTCATCATCGCTTCGGTGACCGCCTGCTTGTCGACGGTCTCGCTCATGTCGAAATCGACGCGCGATTCGTCCTCGCCGACGGCGGCGCCGGTGATCGGAAAGGGACAGACGACGGAGAGGAGATGACAGGCGGTGTGCATGCGCATCAGCTTCAGCCGGCGCGGCCAGTCGACCTCAAGGCGCAACGCCTCGCCGGGGGATGGCGGGGCTTCGCCTTTAGCGGGCACATGGAGGATAACGTCCTTGCCGTCGCCGTGCCGGGTCACATCGAGTTGAAGCGTCGAGCCATCGGCGCGAACGGCCGTGCCCGTATCGCCCGGCTGGCCGCCGGAGGTTGCGTAGAAACAGGTCCGGTCGGTTTGAAACGTGCCGTCCTCATGCACCGTCGTGACCACCGCATCGCACCGTTGAAGGTAGAAATCGTCGCGGAAGAGGGCATCAACAGGCATGGGTCACTTTCTGGAGCGCTTCCGCTTTCACCGGATTGCGAAAGCGCTCAACCTCTTTGTTTCTGCGCGTTTCAGGACGGAGAAACGGTATCCGCTTTTCCCGGAAACGCTTATCTCTTTTTCTTTACGCGTTTCCGGACGGAAAACCGGTATCCACTTTTCCTGGAAACGCTATTCGAACGGTACGGCGATCTCCGTTTTCGCCGTCAGCCATTCCGGCACGGGCAGGCCCTTTTCCTTGAGGAAGCGAGGGTTGTAAAGCTTCGACTGGTACCGGTTGCCATAGTCACAGAGCACGGTGACGATGGTGTGGCCGGGGCCGAGCTCGCGCGCAAGCCGGATGGCGCCGGCTATATTGATGCCCGATGAACCGCCGAGGCACAAGCCCTCATGGGCGACCAGATCGAATATCAGCGGCAGCGCCTCATTGTCGGCGATGCGGAAGGCGAAATCGGGCGCAAAGCCCTCGAGATTGGCAGTGATGCGACCCTGGCCGATGCCCTCGGTGATCGACCCGCCCTCGCTCTTCAGTTCGCCGTTCGTGTAATATTCGAAAAGTGCGGCGCCTTCCGGGTCGGCGATGCCGATCTTGATGTCCCTGTTCTTCGCCTTCAGCCCCATGGCGGTGCCGGCAAGCGTGCCGCCCGAACCGACGGCGCAGATGAAGCCGTCGACCTTGCCGTTCGTATCGCGCCAGATTTCCTCCGCCGTGGTCTCGATATGGGCATTGCGGTTGGCGGTGTTGTCGAACTGGTTGGCCCAGATTGCGCCGTTCGGCTCGCCTTTCGCCAACTGCTCGGCCAGACGGCCGGAGAGCTTCACGTAGTTGTTCGGGTCGCGATAGGGTTTCGCCGGCACCTCGACGAGCTTCGCGCCGAGCAGGCGCAGCGCGTCCTTCTTCTCTTCGGCCTGGGTCTCGGGAATGACGATCACGGTCTTGTAGCCGAGCGCGTTGGCGACCATGGCAAGGCCGATGCCGGTATTGCCGGCCGTACCCTCGACAATGGTGCCGCCGGGCGCGATCAGGCGGCGCTGCTCGGCATCGCGAATGATAGAGAGCGCGGCGCGGTCCTTGACCGACTGGCCCGGGTTCAGGAACTCGGCCTTGCCGTAGATGTTGCAGCCGGTCGCTTCCGAAGCCGCCTTGAGCTTCACCAGCGGGGTGTTCCCGATGATATCGATGACCGAATTATGTGTCGTCATGGTCGCAAAATCCTTGATGTTTGGCCTGCTATGAACCGGGCGGCAGGCCCTTGCCAAGGCAATCGATTGCGCGAAACGCCCGGTCGGCGCAAACTGATTTCAGCCCTTCACCTTTTCGAAGGCCGCGAGCGCGCGCTTGCGGGCCGCCTTGTGGTCGACAAGCGGCTTCGGATAGGTCTTGCCAAGGGTGACGCCGGCCTCTTCCAGCACCTCTTTCGGCGCATCGAAGGGGGCGTGAATATGTTTCGCCGGCATGGCATCAAGCTCCGGCACGTAGCGGCGGACATAGTCTCCCTTGGGATCGAATTTTTCGCCCTGCAGCACCGGATTGAAAATACGGAAAAAGGGGGAGGCGTCGGCGCCGGAACCGGCGACCCATTGCCAGTTGGCCGGGTTGGAAGCGGGGTCGGCATCGACCAGCGTGTCGCGAAACCATTCTTCGCCGCTCCGCCAGTCGATCATCAGGTCCTTGATCAGGAAAGAGGCGGCAATCATGCGCACCCGGTTGTGCATCGTGCCTTCGCGCCAGAGCTGGCGCATGCCGGCATCGACGATCGGATAGCCGGTCTCGCCCTTCCTCCAGGCCGCAAGCGCCTTGTCGTCATCGGCCCATTCGAAGCCGTCGAAGCGGTCGTTCCAGTTCTTCGTCGCAAGCGCGGGGGCGTGGAACAGAAGGTGATGGCAGAAATCCCGCCAGACCAGTTCCTGCAGGAATTTTTTCCTGTTCTCCGACGAGAGATTTTTGGCGCGGTTGATCCGGTGCCAGATCGTCGCCGGGGAGATCTCGCCGAGCGCCAGATGCGGCGAGAGCATGGAGGTCGCCTCGATATCCGGCCGGTCGCGCGAGGAAGCATAGTGTTCGGCGATCTCGTCAATGAAGCGCTCCAACCTGTCGCGGGCCCCGGTTTCCCCCGGTTCCCAGAGCGCGTCGAAGTCGGCCGCCCAGTCGGGCTTTCCGGGATAAAGTCCCCAGTCGGAAAGTTTTTCGCTTTCCGGCATTTTCTTCGCCGCCTTCAGCTTTTCCGGCGCATCGAGCGGATCCGGCACGCTTGCCTCTGCTGAAAATGCCTTCCAGAAGGGCGTATAGACCTTGTAGGGGCCGCCGGACTTGGTCTTGAATTTCGAAGGTTCATGCAGGATGTGGCCGGCAAAGCTCTCGACCTGAAGATCCGCGTCCTTGAGTTTCTTCTTCAGCGCCGTGTCTGTCTCGATGCCGTCCGGCGTATAACGGCGGTTCCAGAAGACGGATTGCGCGCCGGTTTCCTCGATCAACGCGAAGATGACGTCTGCCGGATCGCCGCTCTTCAGGATCAGCCTGGCACCACGCTGTTCATAAGTTTCTGAAAGGCGGGCGAGCGAGCGTTCCAGCCACCAGGCCTGCGCGCGGCCGAGCGCGCCGGCGCTGTCATCCTCGCGGATGAAGACCGGAATGACCGGCCTTTCGTCTTCGCATGCGGCAAGAAGCGCGCGATTGTCGGTGAGGCGGAGGTCCTTGCGGATCCAGTAGATGGCAGGTGTCTTGTCTGGCATGGCGTCCCGTCACGGCGATGAATGGCCATGATGTAGGGCGGGCCGGGCGCGAGAAAAGACCCGAAGCCTTCGATCGTGGCCGGCGTCAGTCCTGCAGGGCGTAGCGGATCGAACGGATGATGAGCACGGCAGAGGCGCAACCCGGGTCCATCACCCTGTCGGGGTGGGCAAAGGGCAGGGGATCAGGCCTCAGTGGGTCCTGCTCGGCGCCGGCAAGCGCTGCATCCGCGGCCTCCGTCAGGCAGGTGCTGAGATCGCCGCCATTGTTTCTTGCCGCGTTAAAGGCCGAGAGGGCCGGTTGCCAGGCATCCACCATATTCTTGTGCGGCGCATTCGCCTGGCCATGGGCGATGATGCCGTTCGCCATGGCCTCGAAGGCGCGGTTGAACTCGGCCTCGGTGATCACGTGCCGGCCTGGAAGCGTGCTGCCCGCGCGGCGGAAGGCCGAAGCGTAGAGCCGGGCCGAGGCAGAATCGATGGTCAGGAAGGTTTCTGCCGCCATGTCGAACACGCGGGCAGGCGTGACCGAGGACGGATCGAGCGCGGCGAGCTGATGCTCCATTGCCATAAAGGCAGCCGCCATGACCTCGCCGTGGTCGCCGTCGCCGGCCACCGTGTCGAGCCGGCTCAGCCAATGGCTGTTGCGCGACACCGCAGCCGCGATTTCGGAAAACATGCCTATGATCTCGAATGAGGTAATATCGTTCATGGTCGGAACTGGCCGGTAAAATCAGACTGCCGTCGGCGCGGAAGTCGCAATGAGTTTTGAATTATCGAAATTTGCTAAACTATAGGTCCGAACATAAACGAAGATTTCGCATTTGCGAAGACGGGGCGCGACTGTTTTTGCCAACAGTCACGTCCGAAAGGCTGATTTTTCTCCGCGTGCAGCGATCTGAAGGAGCGGTCAGTCGATAAATTCGACCGTGACGCCTGCCTTGACCATGCCGGCAAGCTCCTGTGCGTCCCAGTTCGTCAGGCGCACACAACCGTGGCTCGATGTCTTGCCGATCCGTTCGGGATCGGGCGTGCCGTGAATGCCGTAACTGGGCTTCGACAGCGCGATCCAGACATTGCCGACCGGTCCGTTCGGCCCCGGATTGATGGTCAGCACCCGGTCATTGTCGCCCTGCTTGAAGTTTTTTTTGGGGTCGTAGGTATAGTTCGGATCGATGGCGATCCGCTCGACCGTGACGGTGCCGGAGGGCGAAGGCGTGTCGTTGGAGCCGATGGTGGCCGGATAGGCGGCAACGAGACCGCCCTCGGCATCATAGGCGAACAGCTGCTTGCGGCCCTTGTCGGCGATGATGCGGGCAACGGTGTCCTTCTGCTTCCCGCCAGGGGTAACCACCTTGATGACGGTGCCCGGTCGGGAGAAGTCGGCATCGGGATTGAGCGTCTTCAGAAAGCCCTCACCCATGTGGAATTTCTCGGCCAGCATTTCCGAAACCGAGGTATAGGAGAGCGCGGGAAGCTCTGCCTTCTTGCCATAGTCGGAGGGAATGCTCGCGACATAGGGTCCGGCGGCGTCCTCGGCGGTGATCGTATAGGTCCTGACCGGGAGGCCGCCTTCGAGCGAGAGCGACTGCAGGATGGTTTCCTTGTCCGCCTCCGGGTCGATGGCACGGCCGCTCTTCTTGGCATAGGCGGCGAGCGCCTTGCGGACATTGTCGCCCATCAGCCCGTCGATAACGCCGGGCGAAATGCCGTTGCGGTCGAGAAACACCTGAAGCGCGACAACATTCATGTCCGGTTTGGCGCTGCTCGTCCTGGCGGCGGGGCGCTCTTCGGAGATGTCGGGACTGGCCGGCGCCGGGATCTCTGGCGCCTGAGGGAAGGCCGAACTCGGTTGGCCGTTCCACCGCGGGGCGCTTTCGCCGAACCGGTTCGGACGCGCGGCGAATCGGTCGCCGTTCTGTCGCCAGTCCCTGCGGCCCCAGCCGTTGGCGGCCGGGTCCGGCGCGCCACCGTAGCTGTCGCGATAGACGCCATATTCGCCGGCGGTCATTTCCGTCGCGACAAGGTTTCCGTTGTGGTCGAGAAGGATCGGTCGTCCTCGGCCGTCCCGGCCCATGACCACGCTGCCATATTCGGGAATATAGTCGAGCAGGCTGCCGTCCGGGGCGACCAGAAAGATCTGTTGCCCGTTCTTGTAGAGCGGCTCATGCGCATGGGCGGCGGTTGCCGGCAGGGCGAGCGCGGCGATCAGCAAGGGAATAGTGTAAAACGTCGCTTTTTTCATGGTCTCGATGCATTTTGCCGCTGTCATTGGCGCGGTGTTTCGCCTAGCGTGTCCTCTGCCTATTCAGGCGCTTATGAGGTGAACGCCCGCTGAACGCGCTTGTTTCCATTATCTCGAGACTTGGTTAAAAAGATGATCGAATTTGCCGCCGGAAACGGTCCCCGCGTCTTTCTGGATCCCACCTCCGTCATGGATATCGCCGGCTGCGTCGTCGCCGGCATCGACATCGCGCCGAAGCGGGCGATTCCGGACGACGGAGATGCCCGGATCGACCATTCGCTTGAGGGCTTTCTCTTCACTTGCGGTCCCGATCATATCCGCCACCCCGAACCGGTGGAAGGTGACGAGGGCCGTTTCTTCCCGCTCCACGGATCGGCCTCGGGCAATGCGGCGGCGGTGAAATCGCTGGAGATCAGCGATATGGGCGCGGAATGCGTCTGCCATGTCCCGGTAAAGACCGCCACTGGCGGCGACATGTTGATCGAGCGCCAGTGGACGCTGAACGGGGCATCCGGGGTTCTGGAACTCACCGATACCGTGATCAACAAATCGGATCGCCCGCTACCGGCGATGATGATGTATCATATCAATTTCGGCGCGAAGCACCTCGACGACGGCGTGCGGCTGGAAAGCCAATCGCTGCCGGAAAAATCACTGCCCTGGCGCTTCGGAGATGGCGATCACGGCATTTTCTGCGTCCCGGCGGTTGCCGGTGAGGACGGTTGGTCGGCCACGCATTTCGGCCCCATCGCCGCCCTCGGCGGGCTGTCGTTTCATCTCGAGGTGGATACGGCGACGCTGCCGTTCCTGCAGATCTGGCGCAACCAGGAGGCGCCGGCCCATATCGTCGGCATCGAGCCCGCCTCGCATCGCTGGACCAGCCGGCGGAAGCTGGCGGAGGAAGGCGCGCTGGAGCCGCTTTTGCCGGATGAAGCCCGGACGTTTCGGCTGCGCATCCGCTTTGCCTGAGCCTTTTCGCCCTTGCAATGGCGCGCCGTTGTCTTAATTTCCTGGCAAAACGCAAGGAGTGCCGGAATGAATATCCGTCCGATCGATGATTTTTATGCCGTGAGCGAGCAGATCACCCCGGAAGACGTCGCCGAAATCAAGGCGGCCGGCTACAGGTCCATCGTCTGCCACAGGCCCGATGACGAGGAGGCAGGCCAGCCGGCCTTCGCCGATGTGGCAGCCGCCGCCGAGAAGCAAGGTCTTTACGTCGCCCATGTGCCGGTCGGCGGCATGGGGCTGACCCCGGACGCGGTGACGGGCATGGTCGACGCGCTGGATGATCTCGAAAAGCCGGTGCTCGGCTATTGCCGGTCCGGTGCCCGCTCCACCCGCATCTATGAAGAGGCAAAGCGCCTGCGCGGTTGATTTTTTGTTCGACAATCACATTGGAAAGACGTGATAAATGACTGTAAAACGTATTGAAGTTGGACCGCTGATGACCGGCGCGGTCGTCCACGGCAACACCGTCTATCTGTCCGGCCAGACCGGTTCGGGTGCGACCGTGACAGAGCAGGCCAAGGATTGCCTCGCCAAGGTTGACCGGCTTCTCGCCGCCGCCGGCAGCGACAAGTCGAAGCTTCTGCAGACGCTGATCTATCTGAAGGACATGGGCGATTTCGCCGAGATGAATTCCGTCTGGAAGGACTGGATCGACCCGGCAAACCCGCCGGCGCGCGCCACCAGCCAGGCCGAACTTGCCAAGCCCGAGATTCTCGTCGAGTTCACGGTGACGGCCGCGCTCGACTGAACCCTTCGGCTTCGATGATATTGGGCGGCCTCCGCGATTGCGGGGGCCGTTTGTTTTCGGGAGAAAGAATGTGAAGACGACCGTCGCTATCCCCCAACCTGTCCTTGCCCTTTTTACGGCTGTCGTCATTTTGGCGGGCGGCAGTCCGGCTGCGGCCGGAAGAACCGAGGCGCTTCTCGCCGTCAGTTGGCAGCCGGCCTTCTGCGAGGCACGGCCTGAAAAAACCGAATGCCGCAGCCAGACGGAAGCCCGCTTCGATGCCAGTCGCTTCTCGCTGCACGGGCTTTGGCCGATGGGCGAGAATTATTGCGGGGTCGACGCGAAGCCTAGGAAGCTGGATGAGGCGGGCGACTGGCTCGCGCTTCCGGCTCTTGATCTGGACGCCGGGACCAGGCGGCTTCTGGATACGGTCATGCCCGGCACGCAGTCAGGCCTTCAGCGCCATGAATGGATCAAACACGGCACCTGCAGCGGCATGGATGCGGAGCGATATTACGCCCGCTCCATCGCCCTGATGGAAGACCTGAACATGTCGGCCGTGGCCGATCTCTTTGCGGAAAATCTAGGGCAGTATGTCTCGTCCGAGGCGATCATGCATGCCTTTGACGAGGCCTTCGGGAGAGGCGCGGCGCGCCGGGTGAAGATGAAATGCCGCACGGATGACGACGGCCGCCTCCTGATTACGGAACTGACCATCGGGCTCGGCGGTGATTATGCCGACAACAGATCGCTCGGCGAACTCATCCAGTCGGCGGGCGGCACGTCGTTTGGCTGCGCGGGCGGCATTGTCGACCGCGCAGGCCTTGATCGTTGACGCCTAAAGCGTGCGCGTCTGGGCGCGGGCGTCAGCCTCCTTGCCCTTGCTCTGGATCGAGCGCTCGCGCGCTCTCAGCGCATTTCTGACGCGGGCAATGCCCTCGACGCCGAGGGCGATATTGCCGGCGGTGGCGATCTCCTCTCGCAGATAGACCTCGCCCGTCAGCCTTGCCTCGTCGCCGTCGACGGCGACCTGCACCTCGGTCGCATCCACCAGGCCGGAGGCGGCAAGTTCGGTGGCGATTGCGTCTTCCTTTTGGGCGCTGTCCT
The DNA here is from genome assembly GCF_005924265.1 of Martelella lutilitoris. Lineage (GTDB taxonomy): Bacteria > Pseudomonadota > Alphaproteobacteria > Rhizobiales > Rhizobiaceae > Martelella > Martelella lutilitoris. The sequence continues at coordinate 48,246 of NZ_VCLB01000009.1, read as the reverse complement.
TCCAGTCGTCGGTCTTCTCCACCGGCCTGCCGAAGAAAGCTGCTTTCTTGTGTACCATCGTCGCGTCCTTCCTCTTCCTGTTTTCTCCTAACGATAAAACGTATGGCGGCGGCGATTGTTCAATTCGTGACCCGATCAAGGCCTCCATGGGGCAGGGCCAAATTGGTCAATTCGCGCAAGGCGCATTGTTAATGCGCCGCGTTTCGCCTAAATAGCGGCCCGAGAACGCAAAGAGCATTTCAAATCAGGATCACGCGGCATATGGCACGTCAGTTCATCTATCACATGGCAGGCCTCAACAAGGCCTATGGCAACAAGAAGGTTCTGGAGAACATTCACCTGTCCTTCTACCCGGATGCCAAGATCGGCATTCTGGGCCCGAACGGCGCCGGTAAGTCGACGGTCCTCAGAATCATGGCCGGCCTCGACAAGGAGTATACCGGCGAGGCCTGGGTGGCGGACGGCGCCACCGTTGGCTATCTGCCGCAGGAGCCGGAGCTTGATGCGGAAAAGACGGTGCTGGAAAACGCCATGGAAGGCGTTGCCGAGAAACAGGCCGTGCTCGACCGCTACAACGAACTGATGATGAACTATTCCGACGAGACGGCCGATGAGGCCGCCAAGCTGCAGGATGTCATCGACAGCCAGAACCTCTGGGACCTGGAAAGCCAGGTCGAGATGGCCATGGACGCGCTGCGCTGCCCGCCGGGCGATGCCAATGTCGTCAATCTTTCCGGCGGTGAGAAGCGCCGCGTGGCGCTCTGCCGCCTGCTTCTGTCGCAGCCCGACCTGCTGCTCCTCGACGAGCCGACCAACCATCTCGACGCCGAGACCATCGCCTGGCTTGAAAAGCATCTGCGCGAATATCCGGGCGCTGTCCTGATGATCACCCATGACCGCTACTTCCTCGACAATGTCACCGGCTGGATCCTCGAGCTCGACCGCGGCCGCGGCATTCCCTATGAGGGCAACTACACCGCCTATCTGCAGGCCAAGGCCAAGCGCATGGCCCAGGAAGGCCGCGAGGATGCCGCCCGCCAGAAGGCGCTGTCACGCGAGCAGGAATGGATTTCGTCCAATCCCAAGGCGCGTCAGACCAAGTCGAAGGCCCGTATCCGCGCCTATGACGATCTCGTCAAATCGGCGGCCGATCGCCGTCCGGGCGATGCCCAGATCGTCATTCCGATGGGCGAGCGTCTTGGCCAGGTCGTCATCGAGGCCGAGGGGCTTTCCAAGGGTTATGGCGACCGCCTGCTGATCGACGACCTCTCCTTCAAACTGCCGCCCGGCGGCATTGTCGGCATTATCGGCCCGAACGGCGCCGGTAAATCGACGCTGTTCCGGATGATCACCGGCCAGGAAACGCCCGACAACGGTGAAATCCGCATCGGCGAGACGGTCGATCTCGGCTATGTCGACCAGAGCCGCGACACGCTGGACGGCAACAAGACAGTCTGGGAAGAGATTTCCGGCGGCAATGACGTGATCAAGCTTGGCAGCCACGAGGTCAACAGCCGCGCCTATTGCGGCTCGTTCAACTTCAAGGGCGGAGACCAGCAGCAGAAGGTCGGCACGCTGTCGGGCGGCCAGCGCAACCGCGTGCACCTTGCGAAGATGCTGAAATCCGGCTCCAACGTGCTGCTCCTCGACGAGCCCACCAACGACCTCGACACCGAGACGCTGGCAGCGCTTGAGGACGCGCTGGAAAACTTCGCCGGCTGCGCCGTGGTCATCTCCCATGACCGCATGTTCCTCGACCGCCTGGCCACCCACATCCTCGCTTTCGAGGGCGACAGCCATGTGGAATGGTTCGAGGGCAACTTCGCCGACTACGAAGCCGACAAGATCAGAAGGCTCGGCCCGGACAGCGTCAACCCCAAGCGGGTGACGTACAAGCGGCTGACGCGGTGACAGAGTTAGGGGCTTTGAGGAGGCGCGCAAGCGGCGCGCCTCCGGATTGCTGAAAAACCGACTGCACGCGATCAGTCTTGGTTCGAGCATCCGGACTTCTCTGTCGAAGCGCCTGGCCGCATTTGCGGGGCAGAGCGCGACGGCGCACGACGACGGCCGCAAAGGCTTTGAAATTCGAATTCGGCCTGGATCCTCGGGTCAAGCCCGAGGATGACACGGTGTGTGTCCGCAGGTGTTGTCAAAAGCAAAAGCCAAAGACGAAGCCTCCGGCCTTGGTTTTTTCCGTGTCGTATCGCCATCTTCTGCGTCATCCTCGGGCTTGACCCGAGGATCCAGACCCCAAGGCCCGTTATTTCTGCGGCTGGTCTGGCGAATGGTCGCCCATCAGCCAAGCCCTCATCCACGAAGACCTCACGTCCGCCCGTAGATCAAATCCCGAGCGATGTCCGTCGGCTGGCCGAGGCGGGCCTTGTAGATTTCGTAGTTTTCCATGATGCGCTGAACGTAGTTGCGCGTCTCGGGGTAGGGGATCGATTCGATCCAGTCGATGACGAAGTCGAGGCTCTTGCCGCGCGGGTCGCCGAAGCGTTCGATCCATTGCGGCACGCGGGCGGGCCCGGCATTGTAGGCGACGAAGGTGAGGATGTAGGAGCCGTCAAACCGGTCGATCTGCTCGCCGAGATAATGGGCGCCGAGGGTGGCGTTATAGGCGGGGTCGGTGGTCAGGCGGCTTGCGGAATAGGAAAGCCCGTGGCGGCTTGCCACGCGCTGGGCCGTTGTCGGCAGAAGCTGCAGCAGGCCGCGCGCATCGGCAGGCGAAACGGCGCCCGGATTGAAGGCGCTTTCCTGGCGCGCGATCGCATAGGCAAGCGCCATGCCCGAGCCCGAGATATTCGCATCCGTCGGGATGACGCCGATGGGAAAGGCAAGGGCAGCCACATCGATCCCGCGGCCATAGGCAATCTTGCCAACCTGCAGCGATAGCGAGTGGGTGCGATCCTTTTCGGCCTGGTAGGCGAGGATCGCCAGCTCGCCGGGGCTGGTCAGTTCGTCGGCAAGGGCAAGGTAGAGCCGGTCGGCGCGCCAGCCGTGGCCGACCGATTGCAGCCGGTTGATGGCCTGCACGGCGGGGTTCTTCTGGAAATTGGCGCGGTCGGCCGGCGTCGGGCTCGGATAGTCGACGTTGAACTGCGTCTGGCCGAGCTTCTGCAGGGCAAGCTGGCCGTAGAAGGTCGTCGGGTACTGGCCGGCGCGGCGATAGAAGTCGCGCGCATTGCCCGGCCCTCCGGCTTCAGCCGCGCGGCCCTGCCAGTAATAGGAGCGGGCGGCCGAGATCGGCGTCGGCGAGATTTCGACGATCCTTGCGAAATGACCCGCGGCCGTGCGGCCGTCATTGAGGCCGCGCAGCGCGATCCAGCCGGCGTGGAAGGCCTCGTCCAGCTGGTCCAGCCTGCCGTCCGGCATGGCTGCGGCCACGATCTGGTAGGCCTGGCGCGGATTGCCTTCCTCGTAGAAATGGCGGCCGACGATGCGGCTTTCATCCCACCACTGGTCCGGATTGACGAGCGCCGCCTGGTTGCGCGGCATCTTCTTCAGCAGTGCTGCGGCCGTGTCGAAACGGTTGTTCTGTCGGGCATTGCGGATCTGGATATAGAGAAAGCCCGGATCGCTGCGCCAGGATGAATGGACGGCGTTGATCAGGCTGTCGGCACTGGACTGGCGGCGGATCACCGCCGCCCAGGCATTGTAGAAGGATTGCGCATTGCCGTATTCGGAGAAGCGCTTGGCCTGCGTCGCGCGGTCGCGGTAAAGCAGGTAGATCATGCGGTTCTTGTGATCCTCCTGCGTGAGGATCGAGCCGAAGGCGTTGATGAACTGGTTTTCCGTTGCCGTGTCGAGAGCCCATCCGCTCCAGGCGCGGGTGACGATGTCATGGGCTTTCTGGCGCTGGCCGGTGGCAAGCAGCGCTTTGCCGAGCAGCAGCGTGCCTTCGGAGGTCTCCGGCAGGGAATTGCCGAAGGCAGCGATGACGGCATTGGAGGAGGGGTTCTCATCGGCGAAGGCGCGCTCGGAATTGGGCCTCAGGGCGGAAAGCCCCGGCCAGCCGCGCAATTCTTGCTGGGCCTCGGCGATCTCGGAGGAGGGGACGCCCTTGTCGCCGGAAAGCGCGATCGCCCAGCTCATGATCTGGTGATCGAGCGAACCTTCCGGCAGGCGGTTGCGGTCGCGCAGCGCAGTCGAGACATCGGATTCCTTCAGCGCGTCGAGGCCGTGTTTCAGGATCGAGCTCGAGGCGGGGTTCGCCACCGGTTGGCTGATGGCGCCTGTGATCTCCATGGAGGGGGCGCCTGCCGTGCGGTCAGGCTTTGCATAGGGAATGGGGGCGACGGAGGGAAAGTCCTGCGCGGAGACAAGCGCGACGTCGGTCACGGCCACGGAAGCGGCAAGCGAAAGCATCAACAGGGTTTTCTTCATTCGAGCGTCCCGGGAACGAATTGAACAGCGCCTGAACTATCGGTCTCCTCGGTTAAGATCGGCTTAACCCTGACGAAATTCAAGGGTTGCGGAAGACCTCTCCAACGCCGAACGCAATGCTTGCAGTGCCCCAAGTCCGGCATTATGGTGCGGTCGATTTTGAAACAGGAATGCGGCCTTAAAATGAATGCCGCCAGGAGAAGCCGCATGTTCAAGGGGTCCATTCCCGCCCTTGTCACCCCGTTTGCCGAAAACGGAGGGCTGGACGAGGCGGGCTTTGTCGATCACGTCAATTGGGTGATCGACGCGGGCAGCAACGGGGTCGTGCCGGTCGGGACCACCGGCGAATCGCCGACGCTCAGCCATGACGAACACCGTCGGGTTGTCGATCTGTGCGTTGAGGCCGTCGCAAAGCGCGTGCCCGTCATCGCCGGCGCAGGCTCCAACAATACGCGTGAGGCGATCGAGCTCGCCCAGCATGCGGAAAAGGCCGGAGCGGACGCCGTTCTTGTGGTGACGCCCTATTACAACAAGCCGACGCAGAAGGGGCTTTATGCCCATTTCGCCGCCGTTGCCGAGGCGATCACTCTGCCGATCATCATCTACAATATTCCGCCGCGCTCGGTCGTCGACATGCTGCCCGAGACGATGGGGCAGCTTGCGAGAGACTTCTCCAATATCGTCGGCGTAAAGGATGCAACGGGCAAGCTGGAGCGTGTCTGCGAGCAGCGCATCTCCTGCGGCCCCGATTTCATCCAGATTTCCGGCGAGGACGCCACGGCGCACGGTTTCGTCGCCCAGGGCGGCGTCGGCTGCATTTCGGTCACGGCCAATGTCGCTCCCAAGCTCTGCGCCGAGCTTCAGACGGCGCTTCTGGACGGCGATTTCAAGATAGCGCTTTCCCTGCAGGATCGGCTGATGCCCCTGCACAAGGCGCTGTTTCTTGAACCCGGTGTCAGCGGCACTAAATATGCGCTGAAGAAACTCGCACGGATGAGCGACGCGGTGCGACTGCCGCTTCTCGGCGTTGAGGACAGAACGGCCGGCGCCATCGACGCCGCCCTTCGTCATGCAGGGCTGATCGACTAGGAACGCGGCCGCCGCTCAAGGATACGGAAAAGACCATGGCTCCGAAAGGCAGCAAGGGCGGCGCATTCAAGACCGTCGCCGAAAACCGCAAGGCGCGGTTCAATTACGAAATCCTCGATACGCTCGAGGCCGGCCTGGTTCTGACCGGAACCGAGGTCAAGTCGCTGCGCGAGGGCAAGGCCAATATCGCCGAATCCTATGCTTCCGACGAGGACGGCGAGATGTGGCTGATCAATTCCTATTTGCCGGAATATCTGCAGGGCAATCGCTTCAACCACGAGCCGCGCCGCCGCCGCAAGCTTCTGCTCGGACGCCGCGAGATCAACCGGCTGCGGTCCGCCGTCAATCGCGAGGGCATGACGCTTATTCCGCTGAAGCTCTATTTCAATGAACGGGGGCTGGCGAAGCTGCAGCTCGCGCTGGGCAAGGGCAAGAAGGCGCACGACAAGCGCGAGACCGTCAAGAAGCGGGACTGGAACCGCGAAAAGAGCAGGCTTCTGAAGCAACTCGGCTGAAAAAGTCGTTTCGACCTAAGGTTGTTCTTTCGTAGTGGGTTGCTGACAACGCTATCAGCTATGGCACGCCAAGATGACGCCCCTTAATTCGGGTCTGGTTTTCAGTCGTCGAAATCCGACGAGACGACTTCGGCGGCACGCTGCGGACGTTCCGAGGGCTCACGTCCGACTTCCGCGCGCAGGGATATCAGATCGATGAAGTGGTCCGCCTGGCGGCGCAGGTCATCGGCAATCATCGGCGGCTGGGTCGACATGGTGGAAACCACGGAGACCTTGCGTCCCTTGCGCTGCAGCGCCTCGACCAGCGTGGTGAAGTCGCCGTCGCCGGAAAAGATGACGAGGTGGTCCACCGTGGCCGACTGTTCCATCGCGTCTATCGCCAGTTCGATGTCCATATTGCCCTTGATCTTCCGCCGTCCCATGGAATCGGTGAATTCCTTGGCCGGCTTGGTGACCACCTTGTAGCCATTGTAGTCGAGCCAGTCGATCAGCGGACGGATCGACGAATATTCCTGGTCCTCGATCAGCGCCGTATAATAATAGGCGCGCAGGAGATAGGCTTTGTTGTTGAACGTTTTCAACAGCTTGCGATAATCGATGTCGAACCCGAGGCTTTTCGAAGCGGCATAGAGGTTCGCTCCATCGATAAAGAGCGCAATTTTCTCGCGCGGATCAAACATGCAAAATACCCTTCATTTAAAACCAGCTTTGCGTGGGTCGGGCCCGAATTGCGATAAATAAAGAACCTTCAAAATAAAGGCTGCAGGGCGAAAATGCCAGTCGCGCCTTTACGTGATTTAATCACCTATGCAGAAACATTCAACCCATAGTTATAGTCCGTGAACGGACAGAAGCGCGGTTTGTTCCGAAACCCCTGTTCGGGATTGAAAATGCGCTCTTGAATTCCGATATCTGAATCTCTATGAGAAGCATTTCCACAGAAATCACCCAAAAGGACAGTCAATGGCACGTGTCACAGTTGAAGACTGTATCGACAAAGTTGACAACCGGTTTGATCTGGTTCTGCTCGCCGGACATCGTGCGCGTCTTATCTCCCAAGGCGCTCCGATAACTGTCGATCGCGACAATGACAAGAACCCTGTTGTCGCACTGCGTGAAATCGCTGACGAAACGCTTTCGCCCGACGACCTCAAGGAAGACCTGATCCATTCCCTGCAGCGTCACGTCGAGGTGGACGAGCCGGAAGCCGAACAGACGCAGAGCACGGCATCGGAAGACGATGTCAGCGAAGAGACTGCAGATCGCCCCGATCAGCCCGAAGCCATTCCTTTCGACCAGATGTCGGAAGAAGAGCTTCGCGCCGGTATCGAGGGGCTTGTACCGCCGGAAAAGGGCGACGACTACTGATCGCCCGTGTTGCGGGGTTTTATGCCCCGCACGCTCTTCTCTTTCCTGTGACAGAACGGGCCGCGCCTGACCCGTATTTCGCCCGATCGGGCCTGGTCTTTCAGTTATGATGCGGCAATACGAACTTGTTGAGCGGGTACAGAAATACAAGCCTGACGCCGACATAGCGTTGCTCAACAAGGCCTATGTCTACGCCATGCAGAAGCATGGCCGGCAAAGGCGCGCCAGCGGCGATCCCTATATCTCGCATCCGCTCGAAGTCGCCGCGATCCTGACCGATCTGCATATGGATGAATCGACGATCGCCGTCGCGCTGCTGCACGACACGATCGAGGATACCTCGGCGACGCGCGCGGAGATCGATGCCTTTTTCGGCGATGAGATCGGCGCGCTGGTCGAGGGGCTGACCAAGATCAAGCGACTCGATCTCGTCTCCCGCAAGGCGCAGCAGGCGGAGAACCTGCGCAAGCTTCTTCTTTCCGTTGCCGACGATGTGCGCGTGCTTCTGGTCAAGCTTGCCGACCGGCTGCACAATATGCGCACGCTCTATTATATGCGCCCCGACAAGCGCCGGCGGATTTCCGAGGAAACGATGGAAATCTATGCGCCGCTTGCCGGCCGCATGGGCATGCAGGACATGCGCGAGGAGCTGGAGGATCTGTCCTTCCAGTATATCAACCCGGACGCCTACCAGACGATCAAGGGCAAGCTCGAGGACCTCTCGGGGCAGAACAAGGCTCTGGTGAAGAGCATCGAGGATGAGCTGAAAGCGCTGCTGCAGCAGCAAGGGCTTGAGGACGTCAAGGTCAAGGGCCGGCAGAAGAAGCCGTTTTCGATTTTCAACAAGATGCAGTCGAAATCGCTTTCCTTCGAGCAGATGTCAGACCTTTACGGCTTCCGCATCATCGTTGACGAGGTGGAGACTTGCTACAGGGCGCTTGGCCTCGTGCATACCACCTGGCGGATGGTGCCCGAGCGGTTCAAGGATTATATCTCCAATCCCAAGCAGAACGGCTACCAGTCGCTGCATACGACCATCGTCGGGCCGATGCGCCAGCGCATCGAGCTGCAGATCCGTACGAAGCACATGCACGAGATCGCCGAATACGGTATTGCCGCGCATTCGCTCTACAAGGACGGCAAGACCGTCAAGGGGCAGGTCGGGGACGAGGAGACCAGCGTCTTCTCATGGTTCCGCAAGACCATCGAGGCGCTGGCGGAGGGCGACAGTCCGGAGGAATTCCTCGAGCATACCAAGCTCGAACTCTTCCAGGACCAGGTGTTCTGCTTCACGCCGAAGGGCAAGCTGATCGCCCTGCCGAAGGACGCGACGCCGATCGACTTTGCCTATGCGGTGCACACCAATGTCGGCGATACCTGCGTGGGCGCCAAGGTGAACGGCCGGATGATGCCGCTCGTCACGCGGCTCAACAATGGCGACGAGGTGGAGATCATCCGTTCCGGCGTTCAGGTTCCGCCGCCTGCCTGGGAAGGCATCGTGGTAACCGGCAAGGCGCGCGCAGCGATCCGCCGGGCGACGCGGGCCGCGATCCGCAAACAGTATAGCGGCCTCGGCTATCGCATCCTGGAGCGCACCTTCGCCCGCTCGGGCAAGACCTTTTCGCGCGAGGTATTATCGACCGTTCTGCATCGGCTCGGACAGAGCGATGTCGAGGACGTGATCGCTGCGGTCGGGCGCAACGAAATGTCGTCGAGCGACGTCCTGCGCGCCGTCTTTCCCGACCACAAGGATGAGCGCGTCACCATCAAGCCGAGCATCGAGGAGGGTTGGGTCAACCTGCCGAAGGGCGAGGGCATGGCGTTCAAGCTTCCCGAACCCGCAGACGGCGGCGAGGCCGGGGCAGGCTTTCCACTGCGCGGTCTGGATGCCGGGGCAACCGTGCGCTTCGCGCCGTCGGGCGCCGTGCCGGGGGACCGGATCGTCGGCATTGCGGGCGATGACGGCAGCATCACCGTCTACCCGATCCAGTCCCCGGACCTGCAGCATTTCGACGATGAGCCCGATCGCTGGATCGATATTCGCTGGGACATCGATTCCACCAATGACAAGCGCTTCCGCGCCCGCGTCGGCATCAGTGTCCTGAACGAGCCGGGCACGCTTGCCCGGATCACGGAGACGATCGCGACGCTCGGCGTCAATATTCGCACCATTCAGATGAAGGTTGTCGCCGAGGATTTTGCCGAGGTGACGATGGATATGGAGGTCTGGGATCTGCGGCAATTGACCCAGACATTGAACCAGCTCAAGGCGCTTGATTGCGTTGCCACGGTAGACCGCCTTTTCGAATAGCGCGGTTGTCTGGAAAATATGGAACTTTCCACCATTTCGCCGCGTCTTTCTGTTAGCGCTTGATGTCTAATAAGGCAGGGCCAACGAGGAAAGGAAGGTATGAGATGCTGGATCGTCTAACGCGCTTCTTCAAGCGCTTTACCAGTCCCAAGGTTACCGACAAGGAGGTCGATGGCGTGAAGCATGTGATCGACAATATCGACCACAGTTTCGATCCCAACCGTCCGACGCCGCAGCGCGACTCCGGCGAACACAAGGAAGGCTGACCGTCCCGCCGCCAGTAGCCGACATCTGGGAGAACAACGAAGGAGGGGGGGCTCTGCCCATCCATCCGGCGTCAGTTTTCTCTCGCGCTTTGCGCGCCCGTCAAACTGTGGTGCAGCGGACGAAGAAACCATCTACGCCCTTGCAATCCCCCCGCCAGATGTCAAAAGTAGGCGATGCTTTTTAAGAGACGTTCCCAGGCAAATTATTGGCAGCGGATTCGTGCCGCGATATGGCCCAAGAAGGGCTTCTGGCGCGTGCCGGTCTATCTATATCACCGCACGGTTCGCCTGAGGGCGACTCCGCATGCGATAGCCATGGGCATAGCCGCGGGCGTCGCCGTATCCTGGACGCCGTTCATCGGCGGGCATTTCCTTTCGGCTTTCCTGCTCGCCTTCCTCTTCGGCGGGAATTATGCGGCGGCGGCCCTCGGCACGGCCTTCGGCAACCCGCTCACCTTTCCCTTCATCTGGCTCTCCACCTGGCGGCTCGGCAGCGCGCTGCTCGGTCGTGACGTCAGCGGACGCGACCATATCGATCTGGTCGACCTGGTGCACCGCTTCGAGCTTTCCGATCTCTGGCGTCCGCTCCTGGAACCGATGGCCGTCGGCGCGGTGCTGCCCGCGCTTTTGAGCGGTGCCCTGTTTTACGGGCTGACCTATTTTGCCGTGCAGTCCTTCCAGCAGCGCCGGCAGGCCATGCTCGAGGCGCGCGGCAACAAGCCGCAGGAAAACCGGGCCGCAGAGGGCAGCAAGAGCTGATCTGATGCGGAGAACAAGACGATGATTGTCGGACTGGGCAGCGATCTCATCGATATCAGGCGAATCGAGAAATCGATCGAGCGGCACGGCGCGCGGTTCACCACACGTTGCTTCACCGAAATCGAACAGGAACTGTCCGATCAACGCCGCAATCGCGCGGCATCCTACGCCAAGCGGTTTGCCGCCAAGGAGGCCTGTGCCAAGGCGCTTGGTACGGGCATTGCGCGCGGCGTTTTCTGGCGGGAGATGGGCGTGGTCAACCTTCCCGGCGGCAAGCCGACCATGGAACTCACCGGTCGCGCCGCCGAACATCTTGCCCGGATGATCCCCGAAGGGCTGACGCCCCGCATCCACGTGACGATCACCGACGACTATCCTCTCGCCCAGGCCTTCGTCATCATCGAAGCTGTGTAGAGGCGGCATTTTCGTTTAAAAACATTGCCCGTACCGCAGGGAGGGGCTAAAGCTCAGGCAAACGGACTGCCTGGGTGGAAGAAGGAAACAAAGCGTGGCCGAAGAAGAAGAAAAAAAGGAAAGCTCGCTCTGGAGCAATGTCAAAGTCATTGTCCAGGCGCTGCTGCTTGCTCTCGTTATCAAGACGTTCCTGTTCCAGCCCTTCACCATTCCCTCGGGCTCGATGATGCCGACCCTACTGGTGGGCGACTATCTTTTCGTGAACAAGTTCTCCTACGGCTATTCGCGCTATTCTCTGCCGTTTTCGCCCAACCTGTTCGAAGGTCGCATTTTCGGCTCTGATCCCGATCGCGGCGACGTAGTGGTGTTTCGTTACCCGCCGAACCCGAGTGTCGACTACATCAAGCGCGTGATCGGTCTTCCGGGCGACCGGGTGCAGGTGCAGAACGGCATCCTCTACCTCAATGGCGCGCCGGTTCCGCGTACCGCTGACGGAACCTTCACCTCCGACTATCGCCGGGATCCGGGCCGCGACATTCCGGTCTTCCGCGAGACCCTTCCCGATGGCGTGAGCTATGACACGCTTGACGAGATCCGCAATTCGCCGGGCGACAACACCCGCGAATTCATCGTCCCCGAGGGCCATTATTTCATGATGGGCGACAACCGCGACAATTCGCTCGACAGCCGCTTTGACGTCGGTTTCGTGCCGGCGGAAAACCTCATCGGCCGCGCCAGCCTGATCTTCTTCTCGCTCGGCAATGACACGTCCTTCGCCGAAATCTGGAAATGGCCGTTCAACATGCGTTGGGACCGCCTGTTCAAGGTCATCGGTGGCTGAATGGCGGCACGGGGCGCAGGAGAGGATGAAGTCGGCGAACTGGCGAGGCTGATCGGTTTCGAATTTTCCGACCGGGACCGGATTGCGCGGGCTCTGACACATTCGAGCGCGCGCAGCGGCAAGGACGGCAATTACGAACGCATGGAGTTCCTCGGCGACCGCGTGCTGGGGCTGGTGATCGCGGAGAACCTGTTCAAGCTTTTCCCGACGGCAACCGAGGGCGAGCTCTCCGTTCGCCTCAACCAGCTGGTGAGCGCGGAGGCCTGCGCCAGGGTCGCCGACGATCTTGGCCTGCACCGGTTCATCAAGACCGGTCAGGACGTGAAGAAGCTGACGGGCAAGCGCGTGCTTTCGATCCGCGCCGACGTGGTCGAGAGCGTGATCGCGGCGATCTATATGGAGGGCGGCCTGGAGCCGGCGCGCCGCTTCATCGAGACGCACTGGAAGCCGCTGTTTGCCGATGGCGTGAAGCTGAGACGCGACGCCAAGACGGAACTGCAGGAGTGGGCGCACGCCAATCACGGCGAAACCCCGGTCTATCATGTCGAGGACCGCTCCGGCCCGGATCATGAGCCGCGTTTCACCGTGAAGGTCACCGTGAAGGGCGTAGAGCCCGAGATCGGCGTCGACCGTTCGAAACGGGCGGCCGAACAGGTGGCTGCGACCAGGCTTCTGGAGCGCGAAGGCATCTGGACGGCCGGGGACTGATGCCTCGCGCTTGATGCACGCGTTTCGTATGGCGTGACAATAGACTGTATTCAAAGTGTTTTACCGGTTTCCGCGTTTTGGTGCGAGCCGCAGGAGAAGCAGATGACTGACGCAGAAAATGGCGCAGAGACCGCCGCGACCCGTTCCGGCTTCGTCGCGTTGATCGGTCCGACCAATGCCGGCAAGTCGACCCTCGTAAACCGGCTGGTCGGCGCCAAGGTTTCCATCGTCAGCCACAAGGTGCAGACCACGCGGGCCACGCTGCGCGGCATCGCCATTCATGACAATGCCCAGATCGTGTTCATGGATACGCCCGGCATCTTCAAGCCGCGCCGCAGGCTTGACCGGGCCATGGTGCTGGCGGCCTGGAGCGGCGCGCGCGATGCCGATCTGATCATGCTGCTGGTCGATGCCGAGCGCGGTCTGAAGGGCGACGCTGAGGCTATTCTCGAAGGTCTGAAAGAGGTCCGCCAGCCGAAGATCCTGGTGCTCAACAAGATCGATCGCGTGCGCCATGAAGACCTGCTGAAACTCGCTGCCGCCGCCAATGAGGCGATCGGTTTCGAGCAGACCTTCATGATTTCGGCCACCAATGGTTCGGGCTGTGACGACCTGATGGATTATCTGGCGAAAGCCCTGCCGGAGGGTCCGTGGTACTATCCCGAAGACCAGATTTCCGATCTGCCGATGCGCCAGCTTGCCGCCGAGATCACCCGCGAAAAACTGTTTCTGCGGCTGCATCAGGAACTGCCTTACTCTGCCCATGTCGAAACCGAGAAGTGGGAGGAGCGCAAGGACGGTTCGGTGCGCATCGAGCAGGTGGTCTATCTGGAACGCGACAGCCAGAAGAAGATCGCGCTCGGCAAGGGCGGCGAGGCGATCAAGTCGATCTCCATGGCCGCGCGCAAGGAGCTGTCCGAGATCCTCGAACAGAAGGTCCATCTGTTCCTGTTCGTCAAGGTGCGCGAGAACTGGGGCGACGATCCGGAGCGCTATCGCGAGATGGGGCTCGATTATTCGCAGTAAACGTCGGATGATGTGAGCGATGGAGTGGCAGGACGAGGGCATAGTTCTGGGCATGCGCCGCCATGGCGAGACAAGCGCCATCGCCGAGGTGATGACGCTTGCCCATGGACGCCATCTGGGGCTCGTGCGCGGCGGTCGTTCCCGCGCCATGCGTCCGGTGCTGCAGCCGGGAAACCGGGTTTCGCTCACCTGGCGGGCCAGGCTCTCCGAACATCTCGGCGAATTCCGCGTGGAACCGCTCAGCCAGCGCGCCGGCATTCTGATGCAATCGGCAACCGCGCTCCACGGCTTGCGCGCCATGGCGGCCCTTCTGCGACTCCTGCCGGAACGCGACCCGCATCGCCATCTCTGCGAAGCCGTCGAAGTGATCATCGCGAACCTGGATGACCCCGTCTCGGCGGGCGAGCTCTATGTTCGTTTCGAACTGGCGCTCCTGAACGAGCTCGGCTTCGGGCTTGATCTGGCGCGCTGCGCCGCAAACGGTTCCGTGGTCGATCTTGTCTATGTGTCGCCGAAGTCGGGCAGGGCGGTCTCGCGGGATGCCGGCGCGCCCTATGCCGACCGGATGCTGTCGCTGCCGGACTTCTTGAGGGCAGACATCAACGAGGCCGCCGATCCTGCAGGGCTGGCGGCGGGTTTTCGCCTGACCGGCTTCTTTCTCGATCGCCACGTCTACGAGCCGCGCGGGATCAGGCCGGACAGCGCCCGCGACAGTTTCATCGCGGCAACCCTGAGGGCGCTGGAGAAGCAGGAAACGGCCTGACGTTCAACCCCGCCGCTTCAGCGGCCAGCTTTCGTCCCGCGTTCCGGTAATTTCCACCGCGTCGCCGATCCGCAGAAGACCTTCGCCGCGCGGCACGGCGTTCCAGCCGAAGAGCGGACCGGGCACCCGGCGATCCGCCGACATGCGGATGCGCCCCATTGCCGGCAGAGGATTGGCGCCGTCGCGCGATCCGGTCGCTTGGTCCTGCGTGGTCATGATGCAGCGGGCGCAGGGTTTGACGAAGTCGAACCGGATTCCGGCAATTTGGATACCGGTCCAGCCGTCCTCCGCCCAGGGTTCCGCGCAGTCGAGCACGATATTCGGTCGGAAGCGCTCCATGCCGACCGGCTCCGCGCCATGGGCTTCAAGATCGGCATTGAGCGCTGCAAGCGAGCCGGTGGTGGTCACCAGAAGCTGGAAGCCGTCGGCGAAGGAAACGGGCGTATCCTGCTCCACCCAGTCGCGGCTCGCGACGCGGCTTGCAGAATCGTCAAAGAAGGCCAGGCGAACAGGCCGGCCGAACCAGTCCGACAATGTCGCATCGACCTCGTCCGATGTGGTTGCGGCATTGACCGTGTCCTTCCACACGGTGACATCAAGCCTGTCGGCATGGCGCGGAGCAGCAAAAATCGGCTTGTAGCCGTCCATCGCGAGCACCAGCCCGTCGTCCTGACGGACAGCGGAAAGCCGGGCCAGCGCCGGCATGTCGCGCTGGGTAATGAACCGACCGGCGGCGTCCGTGATCATCGCAGTCCTGTCGCCGACAAGTCCCGACGGGCCGCACGGGCTTTCCTCAAGCGCGATCGCGCGCGCGCTTTTCAGCGGATAGATGTTGAGTGCGGCAATCTTCATGACAGGCTCCGGCGTGAAGGATCAAAAAAGAAGCCGGCGCGAGGCCGGCAACTTTGTTCCTGATCCTAGCTCTTCTCCGCCGGTTTGTCTGCGGCCTCGTCCCCTTTTTCGAGGAGCTGTTCGTCGCCGTCCAGAGTCGACAGCGTGACCTGCGGGAAGGGAATGGAAATGCCGGCCTCGTCGAAGGCGAGCTTGGCATCGCGGGTCATGATATGCGTCGTCTTCCACCACACGGAGCCGGGCGCCCAGTAGCGCATCGCGACGACAACGGCGCTGTCGCCGAGTTCCTTGACGAAGGCGTAGGGCTCGGGATCGGCAAGAACGTTTTCATTGTTCCTGGCCAGATCCAGCAGGATCTCGATCGCCTTCTTCAGGTCGTCGTCATAGCCGATACCGATGGCAAGCTCATGCATGCGCTGGGTAACGCGCGAATAATTGGTGATCGAGACATTCCAGAGCGTCGAGTTGGGCGCCAGACGGAAGAGGCCGTCAAAGGTCTTCAGTTCGGTGGCGAACAGGCCGACCTCCTGAACCGTGCCGTCGATCGAGCCGGTGCTGATATATTCGCCGACTCGGAAGGGACGCAGCACGAGAAGCATGATGCCCGCCGCGATATTCTGCAGCGTTCCCTGCAGGGCGAGACCGATGGCCAGGCCGGCAGCGCCGAGAGCGGCGAGGATGGACGCCGTCTGCACGCCGAACTGGCCGAGCACCATGATAATGACGATGGTCAAGATGCCGTAACGGGCGATATTGCCGAAGAACCCCGCCAGGGTTCGGTCGACATTCTCAAATTTGAGGAATGCGTTCTTGATTGATCGCTGGGTGATTGCCGCGATGATCCAGCCGACGATCAGGAGGATGACCGCGCCCAGAACCGAAAATGTGTAGGTGATGACCAGCGCCCACATTGCGTTGGCGAAATCTCCGGAGCTCTTGACGAGTTCTCCGACCTGCTGCTCGATACTGTCCATTGAAAAGGCCTTGTCTTTGGAAATTCGAGGTTTGTTTTCTGTCTAGCTAGGGCGGTTTAAGCGCAAGTCCATGCTACGAAAACTTGAGCGTCGCTGCAACATCGCCACCGTCATCGAAAAGCCGCTGCGGTTCCAGCACGAAGGGCAGGTTCAGCTGGCAGTCGCGTCCGCGCCCGATCGCCCTGACCGCTTCGGCAAGACGCCCTTTCCGGTCGAGCGCTTCGTCGCCGAGGGCAATGAGACGCGCATTCGGCGTGGCAAAGGGCGATGCTGCCCTCAGCGCCTTTGCCAACGCACGATCATCGAGCACAGGCGTGCGGGCAAGCGCCGCGATCAACGCCGCGGCGGGAGAGCGGGATACGCCCATCCAGCAGTGAACGAGCATGGGTCCGTCGGCGGCCCGGGCAAAGCGGATAATCTCTTCGACGTGAAAGGCCTCCGGCGCAACCAGCTTGCCGCTGCCGGCAAAGGCGATATCGTTCATCCGCAGCGTCAGGTGCCGGGCTGGATCGATTACGCCCGGTCGCGAGAAATCATGGCCGTTCGCCATCAGCGACAGCATCGACCGGCATTTGTGGCGGGCGGCCATCTCGCCGATGCGCGCCAGCGGGCTAACCACGATTGCCGCGCTCATCCGCCATTCCCCTTCGCCGACGCTTCCCGGCTGGCGCGCTCGGCCTCGATCTCGGAGAACCGCGCCAGAAAGCGCGTCTGGGCATCGGTCGTCGCCATCGGCTCGATTGCGAGCATCTCGATCGACACGCCGTTGGGCTCGCCGAAAAAGCGCTTGGCCTCGGCGCGCGAAAAGCCGGCGAGGGTGATCGCCTCGAAATAGGCGGCGATGCGGTCGGCAGCCTTGATGCGCGCCTTCAGCGTCCGTGAGGGATGCGGCGGCAGCCCGAAGCGCAGGTGAACGGCCGCCTCCAGCCGCTTTTCAACGCTCTTGTAGCCGCCGCCGACAACCGCTTTGAACGGAGAGATCATGTCGCCGATCACATATTCGGGCGCATCATGCAGAAGCGCCATCTGGCAGTCTTCGGGGCTTGCCTTGTGGCAGTGCACGAAGATGGTCTCGACCACCAGGCTGTGCTGGGCGACGGAATAGGCGTGGGCCCCGACGGTCTGGCCGTTCCAGCGGGCAACGCGGGCAAGCCCGTGGGCGATGTCGGATATTTCGACGTCAAGCGGGGAGGGATCGAGCAGGTCCAGGCGGCGGCCGGACAGCATGCGCTGCCAGGCCCGGGCATCGGTCTTCGCCATGGCTACTCGGGCTCCGCGCCGGTCGGCTCGAGCGATACGCCGCTCCAAGCATAGGGCGTGACGCTGACCGGCATGCCGCCGACGCTGACATCACCGGCAGCCGAGGCGATCCGGTCGATGCGCACGATCGCCATGGCGGCGTGTCCGCTGACCGAGCCGAGGCTGCCGGCGCTCTTGCCGCCCGCCTCGACCGCGCCCTGATCCGTGTTGAAGGGTTCGGACGCCTCCAGCCGCACGAGTCTTCGCCGCGCCGTGCCGCGATGCTGCATGCGCGAGACGACCTCCTGGCCGACATAGCAGCCCTTGCGGAAGTTGAGGCCGCCGTTCTTGTCGAACAGCACGTCGTGCGGAAACGCGTCTTCGGCGGCAAAATCCGCATGCATTTCCGCAGCGCCAGCTTCGATCCGCAAAGCGGTATAGGCGTCGGCATCGTCTGCCGCGTCGTCCAGGCGTCCGGGCAGACGGTAAAGCGCGATATCGGAAGCTGAGAAGCGTTTGTCGGTGGTCGCGCCCTCGAAAACAGTCTCCTCGTTCACCAGAATCGTGACGCCGTCATGGTCGGGCGTGCCGATCGTCACCTTGGCGCGCAGCTTGTAGAGCATCAGCCGCTTCGCAAGCGCGGCCTGGTCCGCGGCATGGGTCTCGATCAGAAAGCCGTTTGGGCATCGCGCGATCAGAAAATCGAACATGATCTTGCCCTGCGGCGTCAACAGCGCGCCGGGCCAGGCCTCGCCGGGGGCAAGCCCCTCGATATTGGTTGTGATCAGGTTCTGCAGAAACGCTTCGGCGTCTTCGCCCTCAAGCGTGATGAAGGCTCTGTCCGGAAGGTGGATCAATGCCATGGTCGTCCCTTTCATGCGCGGCGCGGATCGAATCGCGACCCGATTTGTCACGCGCGAAGCGGCATTCGTCAATGCGGGGAGGAGCGTTCGGTCGGCAGGCCGGGATTACTGCAGGATGCGCTCAGGGGAGAACTCGCCGGCGAGCATCCGTTCGCGCAGCGATTCCAGCATCGCCTCCGCGCCTTCCTCGCCGATCATCCGCACGGTTTCGCGCATGGCAAGCGCGAGCGCCGCATCGGCGATGATTTCGGGTTCGATGCCGTCGGCAACGCCGTCGGCCCAAGCTTCGTTCTGGTATTCGAGAGCCGCCTGCATCTTTTCCCGCACGATCATGTCGTCGATTTCATTGGCATTCGGCTTCATCTCGGTTCCTTGCTGGCTTCTCGTTCTTGGTCGTTCCGGCACTATCGTATCAACATTTTACCCGGTCTGTCAGCGGCACTGCCATAAAAAGTGAACAGCCGGTTAACGTCAGGGGCGGTCCGTGTTTCTTGTACCGCCGATGTGTCGCAGCTGCCACACTCTCAGCCCGGGCGACCGAGCCTTTCGGCGCATTCGAGCACGCTGGTCGGCACATTCATGGCCCGAATTTCCTCGAGCGCGTACCAGCCGAGATCGTCGGCATCGTCCGCGGCCGCCGCAACGGCTTCTCCGTCGACATCCGCCTGAAACACGCTGAGCCGGAAGAAGCTGGCGATTTCTCCGCTGTCGTCGCGGTCGATCAGGTCATAGACGGCGAACAGCCGGGCGGACGCGGCAACAAGCCCTGTTTCCTCGGCAAGCTCGCGGATCGCGGCCTGTTCGGCCGTTTCTCCCTCTTCGGCCTTGCCGCCGGGAAAGGCATACATCGCCTGTGCCGGCGGGTTGGCCCGGCGCACGAGCAGGAATTTTTCGCCGCGTCTGACGATTACGGAGGAGGCGGGTCTGGGGGAAACGGTCATGATAGTCCTTCCGGCATGCGCGCACGGAGCTTGTCATCCGCCGCGCAAGATGAAATCTAGTGGGAATGTGCGGACGTTTCGGACTGATAACAAGCCCTGAGACGGCGGCGGCGGCTTTCGATCTGACCGGGATCGAGCCGTTTCCGCCGCGCTACAATATCGCGCCGTCGCAACCGATCCTGATGGTGGTCAACGCCTCGGAACTGACCGGAGGCGGAGAGGGGCGAAGGGCGCTTCTGGTGCGCTGGGGGCTTATTCCGGCCTGGGTCAAGGACGGCCGGGATTTTCCGCTCCTCTTCAATGCGCGTTCGGAGAGTGCGGCCGAAAAACCGGCCTTTCGCGGCGCCATGCGCCATTTCCGCGCGCTGGTGCCGGCAAGCGGCTTCTTCGAGTGGCGCAAGGCGGGCGGCAGGGGCACGGCCCAGCCCTACTGGATCCGCCCGCGCCATGGCGGCCTCATCGCTTTTGCCGGGCTGATGTCGCCCTGGCAGGGGGCGGACGGCACGGAGCTTGATACCGGAACGATCCTGACCACGCAGGCAAGCGGCGTGGTGGCGAAGCTGCACGACCGCTCGCCGGTGGTCATTATGCCGGAGGACTTCGAACGATGGCTTGACTGCCGCACGCTCGAGCCGCGCCATGTGGCCGATCTGATGAAGCCGGCGCCGGACGATTTCTTCGAGGCCTTTCCGGTCTCAAAGGCGGTCAGCAACGCCCGCAATCTCGGCGCTGAACTGATCGAGCCGATCGGGCCTGCGCTGCTGCCGGACGAGCCGGAGACGGGACCGGGCGATCAGATGGATCTGTTCTGACGCGCCTGCGGTCGACAGGTCAGATATCGAGATCGAGCCGGTTCTTGCGCGGATGACCCGGATCCTCCTCGTCATCCTCATCGTCGTCTTCCTCCATTACCAGCGTGCCGTATTTCGAATGCCAGGCGCGGGCGCCGAGCGGCAGGGCCGCAAGATAGAGCGCGGAGCCGGCAATCATCATGTGCCACGTATAGGCGACGAGGAGGGCAACGGAGAGGACGGCCAGCAGCATCATCGGCAGCGCGAATTCGCGCCGGACGTTGAGGCCGAGGCTCTTGCCCGACCAGACCGGCAGGCGGCTGATCAGGAGGAAGCCGATGAGGACGGTATAGAGCGAGGCGGCGAGCGCGATGCCGCGGCTCGGCTCCATGCCGAGAAAGCCGAGATAGACCGGAAGAAGCACGATGATCGCCCCGGCAGGCGCGGGCACGCCGACGAAATACTCGCCCTGCCAGCTGGCCTTGCGCTTGCGATCGGCCATCACGTTGAAACGTGCCAAGCGCAGCGCGGCGGCAATCGCATAGAGCAGGGCGGCGATCCAGCCGGGGGTTCCGGCATCGTTCAACAGGTAGATATAGGAAACGAGCGCCGGCGCGATGCCGAAATTGACGATATCGGCAAGCGAATCCATCTGCTCGCCGAATTTCGAGGATGCCTTCAAAAGCCGCGCCAGCCGGCCGTCAATGCCGTCGAGAAAGGCTGCGATCAGCAGCATCATCACGGCTTCGGTGAACTTGCCGTCGATCGCCTGCCTGATGCCGGAAAGCCCGGCGCAGATGGCCAGCACGGTCACCAGGTTGGGAACAATCAGGCGCAGCGGAATTTCACGCAGGCGCGGTCCGCGGCCGGACCGGTCGGCGCCGGCTTTCTTCCGCGTCGCGAGAGGACCGTCATTCGGTCCGTCAGTCTCATTCTCCACCATCAGATCCGCCGTCCGACCACGGGCAGTTCAAAGTCTCCGAAAACGGCCAGAACCGTCTCGCCGGCGGTCGCCGTCTGACCGACCGCTACCCGCGGCGTCGTGCCGGCGGGAAGGTAGACGTCAAGCCTGGAGCCGAAGCGGATGAGGCCGAAACGCTCGCCGGCGTCGACCACATCGCCGTTTTCGACGAAGCAGACGATGCGGCGGGCAACAAGGCCAGCGATCTGGACGACGCCGATCGCGCCATGGGCTGTGTCGAGCACCACGCCGTTGCGCTCATTGTCCTCGCTTGCCTTGTCGAGCTCGGCATTGAGGAATTTGCCGGGGCGGTAATGAATGCCCCGCACCGTGCCGGCCATGGGCGCACGGTTCACATGGCAGTTGAACACATTCATGAACACGCAGATGCGTAGCATCGGCTCGTCGCCAAGTCCCATTTCTTGCGGCGGGATTTCCTCGCTGATGGAGGAGACCCGTCCGTCTGCCGGCGAAATGACAATGTCGTCATCCTGCGGCACGACGCGCTCGGGATCGCGGAAGAAATAGGCGCACCAGAGCGTGGCGAAGAGGCCGATCCAGAACAGTGGATCGGCGATCCAGCCGAGAATGAGCGTCGCGACGAGAAAGATCGCGATGAAGGGATAGCCCTCCTTGTGGATGGGTACGATCGCCTTCCTGATCGAATCGAAAACGGTCATCTTTATCCTTGGCTCCGGGCGCGGCATTGCGCTTCTACAGTGTTTGACGCGCGGGAAGCTTACAGGTTCCCCTTCGCGTTGAAAATGGGTGTCCGCAAGGCGGGCTTTACCGGTCAGTTGGCGGGGTCGAGCCGCATGATCACGCCCATGTCGTCGCTCTCGCGCACCTCGCGCAGGTGTTCTTCGGCGAGCGTCGCCTCGCGCTGGCGCTCCCACATCTGCGCGTAAAGGCCGTTCATGGCGATCAGGTCGTCATGGGTGCCGCGCTCGGCGATCTCGCCGCGCTTCAGGACGATGATCTCGTCGGCGCCGATGACGGTGGAGAGCCGGTGGGCGATCACGAGCGTCGTGCGGTTTTTCGAGACGACGTCGAGGGCGGCCTGGATCTCGCGCTCGGTATGGGTATCGAGCGCCGAGGTTGCCTCGTCGAGCACGAGGATGGGCGGGGCCTTGAGGATCGTGCGGGCGATGGCGACGCGCTGCTTCTCGCCGCCCGAAAGCTTCAGTCCGCGCTCGCCGACCTGGGTGTCGAAACCCTCGGGCAACTGCCGGATGAAATCGCCCACCTGGGCAAGCTCGGCCGCCGCATTGACTTCCTCGTCGGTCGCTGAGGTTCGGCCGTAGCGGATATTGTAGGCGATCGTGTCGTTGAACAGCACGGTATCCTGCGGCACCATTCCGATCGCCTCTCTGAGCGAATGCTGGCGCACCTCGCGCAGGTCCTGGCCGTCAATGGTGATCGCGCCCTCGTTGACGTCGTAGAAGCGGAACAGAAGACGTGAAATCGTCGATTTGCCCGCGCCTGTCGGCCCGACGATCGCCACCGTCTTGCCGGCCGGCACCTCGAAGGAGACGCCTTTGAGGATCGGCCGCGCGGGGTCATAGGCGAAGTGCACATCCTTGAAGGCGATTGCGCCCTGGCGGATCTGCAGGTCTTGCGCCTCGTCCTTGTCGGTGACTTCCGGGTCGACCTCGAGGATGTTGAACATCTCCTCGATGTCGGTCAGTCCCTGGCGGATCTCGCGATAGACCGAGCCGATGAAGTTGAGCGGAATAGCGAGCTGGATCAGCATGGCGTTGACGAAGACGAAATCGCCGATGGTCTGCGTGCCGTTCTTCACCGCGATTGCGGAAAGCACCATCATGACCGTCATGCCGGCGCCGAAGATGATGCCCTGTCCGAAGTTCAGCCAGCCGAGCGAGGTCCAGATGCGCGTTGCCGCCGCCTCGTACCGGGCCATGGAACTGTCGAACCGACGCGCCTCCATCTCCTCATTGCCGAAATATTTGACGGTTTCGTAGTTGAGTAGCGAATCGACCGCCTTGGTATTGGCGTCTGTGTCGCTCTCGTTCATCTGCCGACGGATGGCGATGCGCCAGTCGCTGGCCTTGATGGTGAACCAGACATAGAGGACGACGGTGACGGCGGTGATCGCCAGATAGTCGAATCCATAGCCCCACCAGAAGATTATCGCGACCAGGAAGAATTCCAGCACGGTTGGAAGGGTGGCGAGAATGGTGAAGCGGACGATGGTCTCGATGCCCTTGGTGCCGCGCTCGATGATGCGGGAAAGCCCGCCGGTCTTGCGCGACAAATGGAAACGCAGCGCCAGTTGGTGCATATGCACGAAGACGCGGTGGGCGAGCTGGCGCACGGCATATTGGCCGACGCTGGCAAAGAGCGCGTCGCGCAGCTGGTTGAAGCCGAGCTGGCCGATGCGGGCCAGATTGTAGAACAGCACCAGCGTGATCGCCCCGAACAGGAAGGCCGGCAGGATGGTGTTGATCTCCAGTTCGCCGGTCAGCGCATTGGTCGCCCATTTGAAGGAGTAGGGGACCATGAGCAGGATCAGCTTGGCGATCACCAGGGCGATCGTTGCATAGACGACGCGCCGCTTCAGGTCCGGGCGGGTGGACGGCCAGATATAGGGCCAGAGATTGATGATGGTCTGAAGCGGATTGGCTGAATCCGCTGAAACGGTTTTCTGGCGGTCTGCCATGTTAATCCCCCGGCTCAAGGCGGGTTTGCCGAGCCAAAACAAATAAGGTTCAAAGACGGGAAAACGACGCACGGGGCGTCGTTTTGTTCTGCGAGATAGGGTCGTCAGCGACCGATTGCAATGCCGGAACGGCGTCTTTGCCGCAATTGCGCCTTATTGATCGGCCGGCGGAAGCTGGTATTCCGGGCCCACCGGCATGCCTTCCAGCAGGCGGCGGTGGATGGTTTCCGCCTCGCTGTCCGGCAATGGTTCGACGGGCACGGAAAACACCTGACCGGGCAGAATGAGGTCCGGATTGACGATCTGGGTCTCGTTGGCGAGGTAGATTGTGGTGTAGCGCACGCCGCGACCGTAGACCCGGCGCGAGATCCGCCACAGATTGTCGCCGCGACGGATGATGACGGCATTGTCGCTGCCCTGAAGCTGCGGCTGGACGAAGGTTCGGGTGCCGTCGCTCTGCTCGGCGCTGGTGCCGTCGGCATCGGTCGAGATCGCGGCGATTTGGTTGCCGGGCGGGCGGTCGAACGGCACGACGGCGCGGGCAACCACCCGGCTGTCGGCATCGAGCATGTCGACGCGGATGGTGTGGAGCCCGACGGAGACATCGGTCTTCGCCTCGAGCACGTAATTGCCCTCGACATTGACCGATCCCTCGGCCACGAGCACATCGTCGACATAGCCGCGAATTGTCGCGCCGATCTCGCCTTCGCCGGCGACGAAAAGCGTGTCGTCCTCGATCTCCACCGCCTTGATTCTGACGGTGACGGCGACCGGCTTCTGGTCGGACAGGGGCTCCTGCGCCGCCGTGACCGCCTCGGCCGTGTCGCGGTCTCTGCCCCGCGTTTCGACGTTGATCGCCGGCAGGTTGGTTTCCGTGTCGCTGTCTCCGGACGTATCGCCGGAGACCATGTCCTGATCCCGACCATTGTCCCGCGCGCCGGCCGTTTCCTCGTTCCCGTCGGTCTCGCGGGTCGCAACGACAGTGTTGTCGGGCGTTGTTGTCGTCTGCAGTTCCGGCGCGGAGATGATTTCCGAGGCCTTGCCGGGCTCGGTGATCAGCGCAAGAAGTTCGCCATTATTGCCGTCGGGTATGGAGACCGTGGCCGTCTGCTCGGACCGGACGGTCCGTCCGTCCGGCATGGTGACGCTCAGATAGATCAGATGGTCGCCGGGCGAAAGCGGGGTCTCGACGATGGCGACGAAATCGCCGGTTTCGGTGACGTCGGAGGAGGCGAGGACGCTTTCCTCCTCTTTTACATCAAGAAGACCGAGCGGCTCGGCGCCGCCGGCGATCACGGCGGTACCATCAGGTTCAACGCGCAGGAGATCGAATGTGGGTATGCGCAGCGTGGCCTGCTGCTGCTCAACAGGAGGGCTTTGGTCGTCCTCGGTGACTTCCGTTTCAGATCCTGATCTTGTCGTTTCGCCCTGTGCGGCGGCGCTTTCTTCCTGCATGTCGGGACTGGAGGGCTCCGTTTGCGGTGCGGCGGTCTGCGTGTTCGGGGCAGCCTGCTGCTCGCCGGAAAGGTCCTCACCCTTGTCGCGCAACGCAAAATAGGCGCCGGCTGCAATCAGCAGCAGCACAAGCACGGCAATGATGACTCGTGTGTTGTTCTTGTTCATTCGTCACTCCAGTCACGGCGTCACGCAGACGACGTCAATTCGCTGAAAACGCTAGCGACAGTGCCGGTTATACACAAGTGTTCATTCGCGCTTGCGAGAAAGCATGAACAAGGTAAACGTCTGATTGTGGTCGATTTGCAATGCGCTTGACCGGCAACGGCCAAATGAGGTTGAGTAAATTCATGAACAACGAACAAGATACGATTCGATCCGTCTGCGTCTATTGCGGATCAAGACCCGGCACATCGCCAAGCTACATGGCCGCCGGCAAGGCGCTTGGAACGGCCATCGCAATGGCAGGATATCGCCTCGTCTATGGCGGCGGCACCAAGGGCATAATGGGCGCCGTTGCCGAGGGCGTGCTCGAAAATGGCGGCCATGTGGTCGGCATCATCCCGGAGTTTCTGGTGGACATGGAGGCGACCCGCCACCAGCTCGAGGCGCTCGACGAACTGCTGATCACCCCGGACATGCATGTGCGCAAGCACACCATGTTCGAACGCGCCGATGCCTTTGTCGCGCTTCCGGGCGGTATCGGCACGCTGGAGGAAATCGTCGAGATCATGACCTGGGCGCAGCTCGGTCGCCATTCGAAGCCGATGATCTTCGCTAATGTCGACGGTTTCTGGAACCCGATGATCCAGCTGCTCGAACATATGAGCGGCGAGGGGTTCCTGCACACGAGCCACCAGGTGCGCCCGCGCCTGATCGAGGACGTTGGCGAAATCCTGCCGGCGATCGAGGCGCTTTGGGCCGAGCAGGACGCCGATGACGAGGGCGAGAGCCACATCATCAGCCGTCTCTGATTCGGACGGTTGCAGGAAGCTTGCGTTTGGCTTGACGCTCAGTCGTTGCCGGCGGCCTCGTTCAGACGCTCGATATCCGGCACGGTCACGTGCCGGTTGTTCTCCACGACGATCACCTTTTCCTTGCGCAGCTTCGTCATCTGGCGGCTGACCGTCTCTATGGTCAGGCCAAGGAAGTCGGCGATGTCTGCGCGCGACAAAGGCAGATCAAAGGTGCAGCCGTCATCGGCTTCAGGATCGATATGGGTGGCGATCAGGTGGAGGAAGGAGGCAACCTTCTCGCGCGCGGTCTTGCGGCCGAGCGTCAGCATCCAGTCGCGCGCCTCGTCGAGTTCCTTCAGCGACTGGTCGTAGAGCTTGTGTTCGAGACCGGGCGTGTCGGCGATCATCCGCTCGATCGCGGCACGGGGAAAGGCGCAGATCTCCGTCGCCGTCGCCGCTTCCGCCGTCAGCGAGCTTTCGCGCGAGAAGGGACGGCCGAGAAAATCGGGCGCGAATTGCAGTCCGACAATCTGCTGGCGGCCGTCGGCCATCATCTTCGACAGCTTGACCACGCCGCGCAGGATATTGGAATAGCTGTTGACGTTTTCGCCCTGGCCGACGACTTCCGTGCCGGGATCGATCGTCCGTTTTGACGACTGCTTGTTCAAGACAGCCAGCTGCGAACCGTTCAGCACCGAGCAGATGCCGCCATGGCGCGCCTCGCAGGCCCGGCACACCTGCGGTATGGCGTCATCGTCGGTTGCGAAATGCGGCTTTTCATCCATGGTTTCACCAAATCGCAGCCCGTTCACGAGGCTGCCTTCAATCTTCCGACCCGTCTAGACGCCCTTTGTCCGGCGCGCAACAGTTTAGAGATCGGCGCGGGCGTATGACATTCTCATTCCTTGATTAAAGTCAAAGCCGGGGGCAGTGCAAGACGATAACGACAAACTGATCCCGCAAGAGGAAGGGTTTTCGTCATGGTATCAAGCAGGCAGTTGCTGAAGACGTTCTCGCGCCCCGTTCCGCGCTATACGAGTTATCCGACGGCCCCGCATTTTCACGGCGGGATTGCCGGGAAGGATGTTGCCGGCTGGCTGAAGGCTATTCCTGAAGGGGACAAAGTCTCGCTCTATGTGCACATTCCCTATTGCGACCGGCTTTGCTGGTTCTGTGCCTGTCACACGAAACATACGCTGCGTTACGATCCGATAACCTCATATCTGGAAAGCCTCAGTCAGGAAATCAAGACCGTTGGCGCCCTGCTTCCGCAGGGGGTGAAGGTGTCCGCCCTGCACTGGGGCGGCGGATCGCCGACGATGCTGACGCCGGACGACATGCGCCGGCTGATGGGGTGGTTGCGGAACGCATTCGACTTCGCCGATGACGCGGAGATCAGCGTCGAGATGGATCCGAACGATCTCGACGAGCCGCGCTACGATGCGCTTGCCGATATCGGCGTGACCCGCGCAAGCCTCGGCGTTCAGGATTTCGACGAGCGTGTGCAAAAGACCATAAACCGCCTGCAGAGCTTCGAGCAGACGGCCGCAGTGATTGCCGCGATGCGCGAACGCGGCGTGCGCTCGGTCAATTGCGACCTGCTCTACGGTCTGCCGCACCAGAGCCTTGAGACATTGTCACGCACTGTGGCGCAGATCATCTCGCTTCGCCCCGACCGGATCGCGCTTTTCGGTTACGCCCATGTGCCGTGGATGAAGAAGCATCAGACGCTGATTCCCGAGGATGCGCTGCCGGATCCAGAGGCGCGATTCGAGCAGATGACGCTTGCCGGGGACATGCTGGCGGAAGCCGGCTACCAGCCGATCGGCATCGACCATTTCGCGCTGCCCGGCGATAGCCTGGCGCGTGCGGCAAGAGAAGGGCGCCTGCGCCGTAATTTCCAGGGCTATACGGATGAGAGCGCCGACGCGCTGATCGGGCTCGGCGCTTCCTCGATCAGCGAGGTGAGGGAAGGCTACTGGCAGAACATGCCGGCGATCGGCGAATACCGGCGTCTGGCGGAGGCCGGGGAACTGCCGGTGGTGCGCGGAATTGCGCTTGATGATGAGGACCGGCTGCGCCGCTTCGTCATTGAAAAGGTGATGTGCGCCTACGGTTTTTCCAGTTGCGAGTTGCGCGCCCGTTTCGGCTCTGCGGCGGAGCATGTGCTCGCTGAAGCCAAGGCCTATGCGCGTCTCAATCCGGACATCTGCAGCTTCGACGCCTTCGGTTTTCGCCTGGAAAATGCGGCATTTCCCTTTGCCCGCTCTGTTGCGGCGACTTTTGATACCTATTTGGAAGGCGGCCGGGGGCGTCACTCCTCGGCTGTCTGATCAAATGTCGAAAAATGATCATCCGATGCCCCGTGGCCATTGGCTTTTCGCCAATCTTTGCCTATGAGAAGGGCTGAATTGATAGTTTGAAGAGGTACAGGCGTGAGCGCTACATTCGATAAAGTTGCCGATATCATCGCTGAAACGAGCGAAATCGACCGCGACAAGATTACGCCGGAAAGCAACACGATTGACGATCTGGGCATCGACAGTCTTGATTTCCTCGATATCGTGTTTGCCATCGACAAGGAATTCGGTATCAAGATTCCGCTCGAAAAATGGACTCAGGAAGTCAATGAGGGCAAGGTCGATGCAGATGAATACTTCATCCTGAAGAATCTCTGCGCCAAGATCGACGAGCTGAGAGCGGCCAAAAACGCCTGATTCTGTCAGGCAGCCCTCTTCTGCGGACAAGCTTCGGGGCCTGCCGTGGCTTCCGTTTCCTGGCCGTGAACGATGCAGGCGGGAGAGGCTGAAGGCATTCATGCTGCTCGAATATTTCCAGATGATCGACGAGATCGCGTCCGTGGATGTTTCCGCGGGCCGGATCGTCGCGCGCTCGACGGTGCCTGAAAAGAGCCCCGTTTTCGAAGGGCATTTTCCCGGCATGCCGCTTGTGCCGGGCGTGCTGCTGATCGAGACCATGGCGCAGGCCTCCGGCATGCTTCTGCTCGGCGTCAATAACTGTTCGGCAATGCCCTTCCTGATGATGGTCGACAGCGCCAAGCTGCGCAGCTTCGTCGAGCCGCATGCCGTGCTCGATATCGAGGCGGCGCTGGAGCACGAGGGTTCCGGCTTTGCCGTGACCAAGGCGAAGATCGCGTCTGCCGGCAAGCCGATCGCCAGCGCGCAGCTGAAATTCCGCACGCTTTCTTTTGAAGACAATGATCTGGCGCCGATCGTCCGGCGACGGGCCGAGGAAGTCGGCCTTTTCGCCGCGATCGAGAGCGGCCAGACCGTGGAAAGGTCCTGAAATGACGAAATCGGACAATGATGTCGTTGTCACCGGCGTCGGTCTTGTGACCAGTTTCGGCGTCGGCCAGGCGCCGCATGTCGCCATGCTGACCGGCGGCGCGGCGCCCGATATGCGCATCGATGACGAGATCTGTGCGCCCTATCCGGTGCACCCTTTGCCCGAGATCGACTGGAAAGATCAGATCCCCAAACGCGGCGACCAGCGCCAGATGGAAAACTGGCAGCGTCTCGGCGTCTATGCCGCGGGCCTGGCGCTCGACGATGCGGGCGTGAAGGGCAATGAAGAGATCTGCTCGACCATGGACATGATCGTGGCTGCCGGCGGCGGCGAACGCGACATTGCCGTCGACACGATGATCGTCAACGAGGCGCGCGAACGGAACGACCGCGAAATCCTTCTGAATGAAAAGCTGACGACGGAACTGCGCCCGACGCTGTTCCTCGCCCAGCTTGCCAATCTGGTGGCCGGCAATATCTCGATCGTCCACAAGGTCACGGGATCGTCGCGCACCTTCATGGGCGAAGAGGCGGCGGGCATCTCGGCTGTTGCCACGGCTTACGCCCGTATCCTGGCCGGCCAGTCGACGCACACGCTTGTCGGCGCCTCCTTCGTGGCCGAGCGGCGCGACATCCTGTTGATGTTCGAGGCCGTTCATGCGCTGTCGCGCGGCAAATGGGCGCCGCTCTGGGACAGGGCCGCCGAGGACGACGGCGGCATGATCATGGGGTCGGCCGGCGCTTTCCTGGTGCTCGAATCCCGCGCCTATGCCGAGGCGCGCGGCGCGCATATCTATGCCACGCTCTCCGGCGTTGAGGGCGATCGCGGCAAGCGCGAAGATGGAAAGTTCGAAAAACGCTTCGCCCGGCTCCTTGCCGATGCCGGCTTTGACGGCGGCAGCAACGAGGCCATCTTCTCCGGCGCCACCGGCCTCAGCGCGCTGACGAAGCAGGAAGCCGATGTTCTGAAGTCCGGTTTCCCGGATACGCCGCTGCGCGGCTATACGGGTATGACCGGCCACGCCATGGAGGCCAACTTCCCCCTCGGCATCGCGCTGGCCGCGCTTTCGCTCGACGCCAAGGCGCCGGTGCCCGTCTTCAATGACGGAGAGGCATCGATGTCGGCGCCGGCTGAGAAGATCGCCGTGACCACAGTCGGCCTGCAGCGCGGCGAAGGCGTTGCCGTGCTTGTCGGCGAGAAGTGAGAAAGGACGGGCAGATGAGCAAATTTACCGATCACCTTGGCCGTCCGCTGGTCGCCGTTACCGGCATGGGCGTCGTCACCTCGCTCGGGCGCGGCCTGAAGGATAACTGGGAGAAGCTGACCGGCGGCGTTTCCGGCATTCACGCGATCTCGCGCTTTCCGACCGACCACCTGTCCACGCGCATTGCCGGTACGGTGGATTTCATCCCCTCCGATCAGAACCCCGTCGCGCGGTCCTACGCCTTTGCCGAGGCCACGATCGAGGAAGCACTGGCGATGGCCGGGCTTTCCGGCGACTTCGATGCGCCGCTGTTTCTCGCCGCTCCGCCGGTCGAGCCGGAATGGTCGATGCGCTTCGACCTCGCCGACCGCGCGCCGCCGCCGAGCGAAGACAATGACGCCTATATCCGTTTTCTCGCCGCCATGCGTGAAAAGGCGGATCCCGCCTTCCACGAGGCTGTGATGTTCGGTTCGATCTCGGAGCGGATCGCCGACCGCTTCGGCACGCGCGGCCTGCCGGTGACGCTGTCGACGGCCTGCGCGTCCGGCGCCACCGCGATCCAGCTCGGCGTCGAGGCGATCCGCCAGGGCCGCACCGACAGGGCGATGACGGTTGCCACCGACGGCTCGGTGACGGCCGAGGCGCTGGTGCGCTTCTCGCTGCTGTCGGCGCTTTCGACCCAGAATGACCCGCCGGAAAAGGCCTCCAAGCCGTTCAGCAAGGATCGCGACGGCTTCGTCATCGCGGAAGGGGCGGCAACGCTCATTCTCGAATCGCTGGAAGCCGCCCATGCCCGCGGGGCGACCGTTTACGGCATCATTCGCGGCTGCGGCGAGAAGGCGGACCATTTCCACCGCACGCGGTCCTCGCCCGATGGCGGACCGGCGATCGCCACCATTCGCGCGGCGCTTGAGGATGCCGGCCTCGGCATTGACGGGCTCGACTATATCAACGCTCATGGCACTTCGACGCCGGAAAACGACAAGATGGAATATTCATCTCTCAAGGCCGTTTTCGGCGAGGAGATGATGCCGTCAATCCCGCTGTCGTCGAACAAGTCGATGATCGGCCACACGTTGACGGCGGCCGGCGCGGTCGAGGCGGTGTTCTCTCTGCAGACCATGCTGACGGGCGTTCTGCCGCCGACGATCAACTACAACACGCCGGACCCGACGATCGAGCTCGATGTCGTGCCGAATGCAAAGCGGGAGGCAAGCGTCTCCTCCGTGCTTTCCAACTCGTTCGGATTCGGCGGGCAGAATGCCTGCCTGGTGATGACCCGCGAACCCTCCTGAGGGAGGATCGCGCCGTAAGTTTGCGAGTCGGCCTAAGGCCGTCTTTTCGAAATGTTGAAGGAATGACCCATGCGCGCATTGCAGCTGACAGATGACCGCAAGATCGAGCTTATGGACGTTGCCGAGCCGGAAGCGCCCGGTCCGGGCGAGGTTACGCTGCGGCCGAAGGCGGTGGCGCTCAACCATATCGATGTCTGGGGCTGGCGCGGCATGGCCTTTGCCAAGCGCAAGCTGCCGCTCACCATCGGCGCGGAGGCCTCCGCCATTGTCGAAGCGATCGGGCCCGGCGTTTCCAATGTTCTGCCGGGCGATCTGGTCTCGATCTATGGCGCGCGGGTCTGCGGGCGTTGCAAGGCCTGCCGTGAGGGCCGGGACAATCTGTGCGAACATGTGGGCGGCGTCCATGGTTTCCATCTCGACGGCTTCGCCCAGGACAGGATCAACATTCCCGCCCGCCAGCTTGTCGTTGCGCCGCCCGGTATTGACGCCGTTGCCGCAGCGCTGGCGCCCGTCACCTTCGGCACGGTCGAGCACATGCTGTTCGACAATGCGAAGCTCCAGCCGGGCGAGACCATCCTGGTGCATGCCGGCGGTTCGGGCATCGGCTCGGCGGCAATCCAGCTTGCGAAGAAGATGGGCTGCACGGTGATCACCACCGTTGGTTCGGAAGACAAGATGGAAAAGGCGCGCGCGCTTGGCGCCGACCATGTGATCAATTACCGCGAGGATCGCTTCGAGGGCGTCGTCCGCAAGTTGACGAAGAAGAAGGGCGTCGACGTCGTCTTCGAACATGTCGGCGCGGAAACCTGGGCCGGATCCATGCTGTCGATGAAGCGCGGCGGCCGCCTTGTGACCTGCGGTTCGACCTCGGGCGTTTCCACCAATGTCAACCTGATGATGCTGTTCCAGCAGCAGCTCAAATTCTTCGGCTCCTTCGGCTGCCGCATGGAGAACATGGCGGACGCCATGCAGAAGATGGCGCAGGGTATCGTGCACCCGGTCATCGATACGCTGGTCGATTTCGACGGCATCGACAAGGCGCTGGAACGGATGGAAAGCCGACAGGTCTTCGGCAAGATCGTGCTCCAAATCGGAGACTGAGCGGCAGGCGTTGTTAAGCTTGGCCTAAACGAAAATCCTCGTTAAAAGGCGGGCAGCGCGGTTTACTCGCGCTGCCCGCACTCGATTCTGGATCTGGTTCCCGTGAAGTCCTTCGTCACCCGCATCGTTCTCAAAGCCCGGCAGTTCCAGCAATGGCTGATTGCCTATCTGGTGTTCGGCCTGCTTTCCGTGATGAAGCTCTTCCCGGCGGATGGTTCGATCCGGTTTGCCGATTGGGCGATGCGCAAGATCGGGCCTTATACCGGCCGGCACAAGCTGGTGCTTGAAAACCTGCGCTGTGCCTTTCCCGAAATGGAGGAGGCAGAAGTCGAGCGGATCGCGCTTGCCAGCTGGGGCCATATCGGCCGACTGGCGGCGGAATATGTGTTTCTTGACGAGCTTTTCGATTTCGATCCGGAAAAGCCAGACGCGGGGCGGATCGAAGTGGCGGGCGTGGAACGTTTCATGGATCTTCTGGCGCTCGACAAGCCGTTCATCGTGTTCACGGCACATACTGCGAATTTCGAGCTGCTTCCGGTGGCGGCCGCATCTTTCGGGCTCAACGTCTCGGTTCTCTTTCGTCCGCCGAACAATCCCTATATCGCCGAGAAGGTCTTCCGCTTTCGCCGCAAGCGCATGGGCGAACTCGTGCCGTCTCATGCGGGCTCCGCCTTCGCGCTCGCCAGCGCGCTCGATGCGGGCAGGGGGGTCGGCGTTCTTGTCGACCAGAAGTTCAAGCGCGGCTCGCCGTCGTCCTATTTCGGCCAGGAAGTGCGGACCAACCCGCTTCTGGCCAAGCTTGCGCGCCAGTTCGACTGCAAGATCTTTCCTGCCCGCTGCATCAGGCTGCCGGACAACCGTTTTCGCCTTGAGCTCGAAGAGGAGATGCCGCTTCCCCGGACGGAAAAGGGCGCGGTGGACGTAGCTGCGACAGCCCAGGCGCTGAACGACAAGGTGGAAAGCTGGGTGCGCGAATATCCGGAGCAATGGCTCTGGTATCATGATCGCTGGGCGCGCCGTAAGCGATAGATGAGCCGGAGCCGCCCGATTACCTCAGGCGGCTGGCGGCAAGCTCCTGCTCGAAGGAGAGGTGACGTCTGAGCGCGCCGAAAAGGCCGCGCAGCATGTAGCCGACGGCTTCGGTATTGACGGTGTCGCCGATCGAAAGGCGTCGCAATACGTCCGTGACCTCTTCGGCAAAGCACAGGTCCTCAAAATGCTCGTAGGCCAGGCGGTCGAGCGCTTCGGCCGCATTGCGCCCGCTGGCCGCCCGGCGGATGGCCGGAAAAACCTGCATTTCTTCCGCTTCCTGCGCGGCCTTGAGCGCAGGCACCAGATCATCGGCCAGCCGTCGACAATCGCTGCGATTGACATTGGCGGGGAGCGAATCGGCAACGTCTTCCAGTGCCTCGCAAAGGCGCCGGATCGAGGCGTGGGCGGAACTGAGCGCCATGCCCGCCGCGCTATTTGTGTCAAGTATCGGCTGGGTCAATTGAGTGTCCAAGCAATCAGTCGCGAGGGTTTCGGCCGTCATGCGTTCCTCCCTGCTGAATCGACCGTTCATGGTGCCATTTGCGGACAAATGCCCCTCATCTTCATTGACTTAGGTCAAGAATGGCCGCGTTCGGTCGATGGCAGCACGACTTGGTTGCATTGCTGACGGGAAGAAGTCGTGCAATTGTCATGAAACCCACAAGTGCAGCGGTTATGTCATTCCCGTAAAAGGTCTATGAGTAACCCGAGAGGAATTTCCATGAACGAGATGTCGACTGACCAGGCTCGGCTCGATAGGGCAAGGAGTGTTCAGTTCTATATCGACGAACGTCCCTATTGGGTCGACGGGACCGAGGCGCCGCCGCCGAAGATGACCGGTACGCAATGGCTGATCTGGTGGCTGTCGGTCGCGGGCAAGTTCTTCGAAGGGCTGGTGGTGTTCATGACGGGCGTCGCCATGCCGCTGATCGCATCGGAGTTCGGCCTGAATGCAACGCAGCACGGTATGGTCGGCTCGGCATCATTGTTCGGCATCCTGATCGGCGCGAGCGCGCTTGGCGGGCTTGCCGACCGGTTCGGCCGCAAGCGCGTCTTCATCATGGAACTCGGGCTTTTCATAGCCTTTCTCACGGCCATCATCTTTACCCAGAGCTTTGCCTGGCTGATCGTTTGCCTGTTCGGCATGGGGCTGGCGCTCGGCTGTGACTATCCCACGGCGCATCTGGTGATTTCTGAAAGCACACCGTCGAAGACGCGCGGCGGGCTGGTGCTCTCGGCATTCGGCTTCCAGGCGGTCGGCGCCATCTTCGGCACGCTTCTCGGCTATATCATCCTGACCCTCGATCCTTCGATCGGCGCCTGGCGGTGGATGTACGGCGTGGCGATCATTCCGGCGCTCGCGGTGTTCATTGGCCGGTTCTTCATACCGGAAAGCCCGCATTGGCTCGCCGTCCACGGCCGCGGCAAGGAGGCCGAGTCGGAGCTGCAGAAACTGCTGAAAAGGGTGCCGGCCTATCCGACCAAGGTCAGTGTCTCGGAGCCTCCGGAACTCGCGCGCAAGAAGTTGACCGGCTATCGCGCGCTGTTCCAGAGGCACAATCTGCGGCCGCTGATCCTGTCCTCCGTTCCGTGGTTCCTGCAGGATCTCGGTACCTATGGCATCGGCATCTTCACCCCCACCATCCTGGCCGCGACCGTCGGTCACAAGACCGAACATGTCCGCAATGTCGCCGATCTGGTGAACAACGACCTGATCGCCGCCAAGGGAACGGCGCTGCTCGACCTTCTGCTTCTGGTCGGCATTATCGGCGCCGTGCTGCTTGCCGACCGCATCGGCCGTATCCGCCTGCAGGTCTTCGGTTTCATCGGCTGCGCCGTCGGCCTGTTCATCGCCGCGCAGGCAGGCAGCTATTCGGGCGCGACGCAAACGGCTCTGATCTTCACCGGCTTCATGCTGTTCAACTTCATGACCAATCTCGGGCCGAACGCCCAGACCTACCTGATCGCGGGAGAGGTGTTTCCGACCCACATCCGCGGCACGGGTGCGGGCTTTGCCGCCTCCTTCGCCAAGATCGGCGCCTGCATGACGGCCTTCCTGTTTCCGGTTCTGCTGGTCGATATCGGCACCACGGCGCTGCTCTACGGCCTGGTCGTAACCTCGCTGATCGGCGCGGTGGTAACCTTCTTCTTCCGTATCGAAACGCGCGGCATCAGCCTCGACGGCCGCTGACGCGACAGAAAAACCCGGCCCTGTCGCCAGGGCCGGGTTCAGTCCGTTCAATTGTCTGCCTCAAACTCAGTTGGCAGCGGCGCGGGCGGCTTCAAGCCAGGAGTTCACCTCGTCCTGGTTGTCCTTGATCCACTTGGTGGCCTGGGCCTGCACGTCGTCGTCGCCATTGTTCATGGCCGAGTTCTGCGCGAAGATATCCGGCAGCGGGATCGATACTTCCTTCAGGAGTGCATCGACAGCCGGATTGTCCGCGAGGAATTCATCGTTGACGACCGGAACGATGTCGTTGGCGACAAAGCCCATGTAGCACGGATCGGCAACGCAGGTCTTAAGACCCTTGGCCGGAGCCGGCAGGTCGACGCCTTCCTTTTGCGGTACTTCGATCCACATCACGTCCTTGCCCGGCGAAAGCTGGTCAACAGTCCAGTTCGGGGTCCAGGTGTAGAACAGAATGTGCTCGCCGTTCTGGTAGGCGGCGATCGCATCGGCCATCGAGGCGGAATAGC
The DNA here is from genome assembly GCF_005924265.1 of Martelella lutilitoris. Taxonomy (GTDB): domain Bacteria; phylum Pseudomonadota; class Alphaproteobacteria; order Rhizobiales; family Rhizobiaceae; genus Martelella; species Martelella lutilitoris. The sequence goes on along the minus strand of NZ_VCLB01000009.1, from coordinate 11,453 downwards.
CGGCCTTGATCGGGTTGATGTCGTCACCGAGGTCGAACTCTTCCATGTGCTTGGAAATCGTCAGCTCGCAACCCCAGCCCGGCGGGCAGGCTACGAGATCAGCCTTGCCGTCACCATTGCGGTCGAAGGCTTTCTTGACTTCGTCGCGCTTGAAATCGTCAAGCGTCTTGATGTCGAACTCATCGATGGCGGCCTTGTCGACCAGATAACCCTGCAGCGCGCCGCCCTTGGCAACCGCGCCGTCAACCTTGGCCTTGCCCTCGAAGGTCGACTCATAGGTGCGGTGCAGAGGGAACCAGCCGTTGACCCAGAGGTCGACGTCGCCCTGCGAAACGGCCTGATAGAAGGCCGAGGCGCCGAGCGTCATGGGGCCGGTCACCGTGTAGCCGAGGTCCTCGAACATCTGCTTGTAGATTTCGGCCTGGAACCAGCCGGTATCCCAATCGGCCTGGGCCATGCGGATGGTCTTGCCGTCGCCGGGCTCCTGAGCGAAGGCGGCAGTGGCCGGCACAAGGCTGGCCGCGCCGATCATCAGGGCAGCGGTGAGCTTGCTGAGATTGTTGTTCATGAGTGTTTCTCCGTTTCTACGTGTTGCGGCGTCTCGCCTGCGGGGAGGCAGGCGCGTCGCCTTGGCTACGGGATCGGAGATCCCTTGAAAGCGGCCCTCGGGCCGCCCTCGTGCTTATTCGGCGGCCTTTTTCTGGCCGCTGAAGAGTGTTCCCAACGCCTGACGGAAGGTCATCCGGTTGGGATCGGAAGGCTCTACGAGGCCCTGGGTGATGCGGTCGAGCACGATGGCCAGAACCACGATGCCGACGCCGCCGGCGGTCGCGCCGCCCACATCAAGTCGGCCGAGACCGGTGTTGACAACCTGTCCTAGGCCGCCCGCGCCAATGAGCGCTGCGATGACAACCATTGACATGGCGAGCATCAGGGTCTGATTCAACCCCGCCATGATGGTGCGCATGGCAAGCGGCAGCTGAACCTCGATCAGCGTCTGCGTGTAATTCGCGCCGAAAGCCTCCGATGCCTCGATCAGGTCGGTGCGCACGTTGCGGATGCCGAGATTGGTCATGCGGATGATCGGAGGAAGGGCAAAGATGATGGTTGCGATGATGCCCGGCGCCATGCCGACGCCGAAGAGCATCACGATCGGCACCAGATAGACGAAGCTCGGCACGGTCTGCATCACGTCGAGGATCGGCCGGACGATGCGCCACAGCATGTCGCTGCGGGCAACGAGAATACCGACCGGCACGCCGATGATGGTACAAAAAAACACCGATGTAAGGATCATGGCGAGCGTGGTCATTGTCTCCGGCCAAAGGCCGATCAGGTCGACGAACAGAAACCCGAAAATCGTCACCAGCGCCATGGTCCGGCCGACGATGCGCCAGGCAAGAAGCGCGAAGATGGCGGTCATCGCCAGCATCGGCACCCAAGCGAGGAAGGTGTCGAGCGCCATCAGAACCTGGTTGACCGGCACCTGAAGCGCGCGGAAAAACGGCCGGAAATTCGGGACGAGGAAGCCGCGGACGAAGTCATTGACCCACGTGTCGAACGGGATCGTGAAATACTGCGATGGATCTAGCAAATCTCTGGTCTCCTGTCGGCTTATTCCGAAGCCGGCTGGCTTGCAGCCGGTTTGTTTTTCTCTGCGTCGGACTCTTCAGTCTCCGCTTCGGGCTCTTCCGGCTCGGCGGCAAGCTGCTCGAAGATCTGGTCCTGCGAGACCACGCCGACAAGCTTGCCGTCATCGTCGGTTACGGCCATGGGAACGCCGCCCTGTGCAGCCGAATAGACCTCATTGAGGTACGCCTCTTCCGGGACGGTCGGCGGCTCGGCAAACATGACGTCACGCACGGGCGTGTCACGCGGACATTCAAGCGCATCCGAGCGCATCAGAAGGCCAACGGGCACGCCGCGTTCCACCACATAGGCGAGGTCCGTCTTGGCCTTGTCCATGACGCGAAGTGCATCGCGCGCAGTGGCGTCGACCTTAACCCAGGCGGCGTCACTGGAAATATCGGACACCTTGAAGACGCGGCTTCGGTCGATATCGGAAACGAAGGCGCGGACATAGTCGTCGGCCGGCTGCGAGACGATTTCCTGGGCGGTGCCCACCTGCACGAAAGCGCCGTCCTTCATGATGGCGATCCGGTCGCCGAGGATCATCGCCTCGTTGAGGTCGTGGGTGATGAAGATGATGGTCTTCTTCAGTTCTTTTTGAAGAACGATCAATTCGTCCTGCATTTCGCGGCGGATCAGCGGGTCGAGCGCGCCGAAGGGTTCGTCCATCAGCAGGATTTCCGGATCATTGGCCAGCCCGCGGGCAAGGCCCACGCGCTGCTGCATGCCGCCGGAGAGCTGGCTCGGATAGCTGTTGGCGTAGGCATCAAGCCCGACCTTGGCGAGCGAGGCCAGCGCCTGTTTGTGGCGCTCTTCCTTGCCGACACCCTTCAGTTTGAGGCCGAAAGCAACATTGTCTATAATCGTTTTATGAGGAAACAGCGCAAAGTGCTGGAAAACCATAGTGATTTTCTGTCTGCGTACATCCCTCAGCGCTTCCTTGCTGCAATTGGCGACGTCGACGTCATCGATCATGATCGAGCCGGATGTCGGCGGGATCAGGCCGTTCAGCGTGCGCACGATGGTGGACTTACCGGAGCCCGAAAGGCCCATGATGACGAAGATCTCGCCTTCCTGAACATCGAAACTCACATTGTCGATGCCAACGGTAACGCCGGTGGCCTTGAAGATTTCTTCCTTGCTCTCGCCGGCGGCGAGGCGACGTGCCCCTTCGCCGCTGTCATCGTTGAAAAGCTTGGAAATGTTTTTCGCGGTCAGTTTGACAGTCATACCTCTTCCTTACTCGGCAACAGGGGAATGAGGGTCCCTGAGGCGTCCGATCTTCGGTTGTGCCTGCGCGCGGCCCGCGCGCGCCACGCAAAAGGGGCTCTGGAAGCGACGTTCGCATCCATCCGGACATGTCTCTCGCATACGAGCGAAAGCGCAGGTTCGGCAGAACCGACCCGGCGAATGTCCGCGATACCCCAGGGCTCAAGAGAGCCCGACAAGGCCACCTTATCTATTGTCAATTCAACGATCGAGCGGCCTCCGCTGTGTAGAATTATGGCAGTGGAATGTCAAATTTCCGGCGCCGAAGTGTCATGCATTCAATCATGTCATGGAAATAGGGTGATTTTCGCCAATTCAAGGGGAAGGGGCGCCGGGCAGGCCGGCTTTCGGCTTGAACCGGCGACGATGGCAGAGTAGTTCAAGGGGGAGTTTGATCGACACGGCGAGACGGGTAGCATCTTGATCGACCCCTATGAAGTGCTTGGCGTAGACCATGATTGCGACGAGAAGACCGTGCGGGCGGCCTATCGTCGTCTGGCCAAGGAAGCCCATCCTGACAGCGGCGGCGACGAGGAGCGTTTCGCCCGTCTGCAGGCGTCCTACGACCTGTTGAAGGACCCCGTCCGGCGCAAGGTGTTTGATGATACCGGCTATGATCCTGAGCTTGCCGACCCGAAGGACCTCAAGGGACTGATGCTGCTGGAGCCGCTGGTCAATGAGATGATCCTCGACGATCGCGAACCCGGCAGTTTTGATCCGGTTGCGGCAATGCGTCGCAAGCTCTCCGACGATATCCTCAAGAGCCGCTTTCACATCCTCGAGCTCGAGCGGCATCGCGCGCGGGTCCGCAAACATATGGACCGGCTCGGCCGCCGCAAGCGCGACAGTTCTGCGACTGACGTGCTCGGCTCCATGCTGCGCGCCAGAAGCGAGTCGATCGGCGAGGCGATCCGCAATGCCGAGGACCAGATCGAGGCGATCGAGCAGGCCTATACCATGCTCGAGGGCTATGCCTACGAGCTTGAACGCGACGAAGAGGCAGACGACGCGCTTGACGCGGACACCGACGGCAAGGCAGCCGAATAGCGAAGGCTGCAACGTGGCCGTGAAAGCAAGGAAAATCGCATGACGACGATGGAATGGTCGAAACTGCTCGATCTCGAACGGTTGTTCCTGGTCTCCTCGTCGGACAAACCCCGCCGCCCCGCCTATGACCAGGATGCCGACCGCATCACCTTCTCGGCGCCCTTCCGGCGGCTCGCCAACAAGACGCAGGTTCATCCGCTCTACGACAATGATCATATCCATCACCGCCTGATCCATTCCGTCGAGACGGCAAGCGTCGGTCGTTCCCTTGGGCTCGAGGTCGGCTGGTGGCTGGAACAGGAAGGCAAGGTGGCAAAGGGCGGACAGGCAATCGTCGCCGGTCTCGTCCATGCGGCCTGTCTCGCGCATGACATCGGCAATCCGCCCTTCGGTCATTCCGGCGAGGCGGCGATCGGCGCCTGGTTTGCCGAAAGGTTCGACCGGGGCGAGGGGCTCTTTGCCGACCGCGAAGCCTGTTTTGCCGAGGAATTCGAAGCCTTCGAGGGCAACGCCCAGGGCTTCCGCATCATTGCCGGGCTGGAGATGCATCGGCGCGGCGGCATGCGGCTCACCCATGGCACGCTGGGCGCCTTCCTCAAATATCCGGTGACGGCCCGGACCCGCCAGACGATCGAAGCGCGCGACAGCGGCCTGAAGAAATTCGGCGTGTTCGAGGCCGAGCGCGAGGCGCTGGAGACCGTCGCCGCCAGAACCGGGCTTCTTGCCGGCGATGCGTCGGCAAGTTGGTGGCGACGCCATCCGCTGGTCTATCTGGTCGAGGCGGCCGACGACATCTGTTACAATATTCTCGATCTTGAGGATGCCTTTACGACCGGCGATCTTGGTTATGGCGACGTTGCTCCACTGCTTTCCGCCGTCACCGGATTTTCGCCGAAGGATGATCGCGGCGACACGCCCCAGGAAAAAATCGCAGTTTTGAGGGCAGTCGCGATCAACAGGGCCTTCGAGGCATGCAGCACGGCCTTTGCCGAGAACTACGATGCGATCATGAGCGGTCAGTTCGCCGGTGCGCTCGTCAGCGCCTCGGCGCAGGCAGAAGCCTTCGCCACGATTGAGGCTCTTGCCAGCGAGCGGATCTTTACGTCTCCGCGCAAGACGGAACTGGAGGTGATGGGGCGCAATCTGGTGCACCGCATTCTGGACGGCGTCCTGCCCGTTCTGGAAGCGCTTGCCGAAGCGGATTTCGACGAAGACCGGATTGACGGCTATCCCCGTCAGTTGCAGCGCGCCCTCGGCATCGACCTTCGACATGCGCGCGACCCCTATTCCGCGCTGCATACGATGGCCGACTATGTGTCGGGGATGACTGACCGCTATGCGGTCAAGATCGACCGGATCATGCGCGGCTGAGCCGGCTACTTCATCAGGTCGTGGAAATGCGCGGCGAAGAAATCGCCGAAAACGAAGGGCGCTGCGGTCCAGACGCTGGTCCACAACAGGGCGCCGGCGATGTTTGCCAGCAGGAAAGGGCGCCATGCCATCGCCATCATGCCGGCAACAATCCCGTTAAGCTGTCTCAGAATGACCACGAAACGCGCGCCGACGACGACCGCCGTCCCATGTTTGTCGTAGAGCCCCTCGATCCATTCCCGCCTCTGGTGCGTGAAGCCGATATAGCGGCCATAGCGCTCGACGAGGCTGCGCCCGCCGTAGCGGCCGATCGCATAGCCCGTATTGTCGCCGAGCACGGCGCCGATGAACACTGCCAGAAACACGCCCTCGATCGGCAGTTGGCCGCCGGACGCCAGCAGCGAGGCGCCAATGACGGCGCTTTCGCCGGGCAGCGGCGCGCCGAGCGATTCCAGATAGACGATGACGAACAGCGCCGCCACGCCATAGTGACGCAGATAGGGTTCGATCAGCGCGATCGATTCGTGGATGAGATGCATGCCCGTTCCTCGTTCCGGGAAGACGTCCTCGCTGCTTTGGAAAGCCTCCAGTAACTTATTGTGCTTTGCTAATAAAGGGCGGACGAAGATGGGCGTCAAGGAGGCCGCATCGGGACAGGCGAAGAGGGAGAGGGGAACAGAGTTGTGGATAACTGGTACGCCCTAGGGGAATCGAACCCCTCTTTCCAGAATGAGAATCTGGCGTCCTAACCGATAGACGAAGGGCGCATGCACGGGACATGCGGCATGTGTTGGCGGTCGCCATCTCTGTATCACAGGGGTGGTTGCCGTCAGGCAGAAAATGAGTGGCACGCCCTAGGGGAATCGAACCCCTCTTTCCAGAATGAAAATCTGGCGTCCTAACCGATAGACGAAGGGCGCGCATCTCATGTTTGGCGAAATCGCTTCAGGCAATCCCGCCGGTCGGCGAAAACACGTCATCCGAAACAAACCTTCGGACCCATTGCAACACGATCTTCCGACCGTGCGCGAATGGCACGCCCTAGGGGAATCGAACCCCTCTTTCCAGAATGAAAATCTGGCGTCCTAACCGATAGACGAAGGGCGCGTGCGTTCGCTGGGCGCCCTTATAATCAGGCAATAGAATTGCTGCAAGCGTAAAACAGCGATTTCTTCAAAAAAACGACATGTTGAAAACGGTCATCCAAGCTTGCGCATAACTGTTTGATTTTAATGAGAAGATGCCGCGCGTTTCAGCGCGGCTCTGAAGCCCTCTACCAGCTGCCCGTGTTCGGCATCGATGCCCAGGGTTCTTTCGGCTCCAGCGGATCGCCTTCCTGAAGAATCTCGATCGAGATGCCGTCGGGCGAACGGACGAAGGCCATGTTGCCATCGCGCGGCGGACGGTTGATGATCACGCCCGCGTCCGAAAGCTTCTGACAGAAATCATAGATGTTCTCGACGCGATAGGCGAGGTGGCCGAAATTGCGCCCGCCGGTATACTCTTCCGGATCCCAGTTATAGGTCAGCTCCAGCTTCGGCACATGTTCGCCGTCGCCGTTTTCCAGATCCTTCGGCGCGGCGAGGAAGATCAGCGTGAACCGGCCCTTGTCGTTGTCGATGCGGCGCACTTCCTTGAGGCCCATCAGTTCGCGGTAGAAGCGCAGCGATGCGTCGATGTCCGTAATGCGGACCATTGTGTGGAGGTAATGCATGTTCTCTTCCCTGTTGTGTGTTCGGCGGTGAGCTATTCGATGGGGACGGGACCCGTATGGACGCGTTTTGCGTTTAGAACTTGCGGGAACCCGCAGTTTGAATGTTATTCTTATGACAAGAATCAGTTAATTCGCAGCCGGGTTTTTTCAAGGAGCGGGGCGGCATGGCCGAAAGGTCTGAGGCAGAACGATACTCGGCCGGAGAAGAGGCGGGCACGGAGACCGGTGAACTGCTGGAGGTCACCGGTTTCGTGAAGTGGTTCGATGTCGGCAAGGGTTTCGGCTTCGTCGTGCCGGACAATGGCATGGAGGATATTCTCCTGCATGTCACCTGTCTGAGGCGGGACGGTTATCAGACGATCCTGGAAGGCACCCGCGTGGTGGCGCTGGTGCAGAAACGCGAGCGCGGCCTTCAGGCCTTCCGTATCCTTTCCATGGACCAGTCGACGGCAGTTCACCCTTCGCAGCTTCCGCCGGTCAAGACCCATGTCCAGGTTGAGCCGTCGAGCGGGCTCGAGCGCGTTCTGGTCAAGTGGTTCAACCGCGAGAAGGGTTTCGGTTTCCTGACCCGCGGCGAGGGGACGGAGGATATCTTCGTGCACATGGAAACATTGAGGCGCTACGGCATTACCGAACTTGTGCCCGGCCAGAGCGTGCTGGTGCGCTTCGGCGAGGGCCCGAAGGGGCTGATGGCCGCCGAGGTCCATCCCGACATGCCGGCTTCCAACCGACAGACCCACTGAAGGCGTTGTCTTGCGGTACGCCCGGATGCGTGGTCATGCAATCCTGACATTGCGGGCTTTTTGGTTTGCTGCCTGCAGTGCTAGTGTCTCTTCGCGAAGGCGGCTGTGCTCCGTGAAGCCGGCTTTCGTGAGAAACCTTTGAGAGGACCTTGATGACACGCTTCCTCGGCAAAAGGGCACTCGCCGCGCTGGTCGGGCTTTTCGCTCTGCTTGCGTCCGGCATGGTCTTGGCCCAAAGCGCTGCCGTCCGCTTTCCCGTCTCGCAGCTGACGCTCCACACCAAAACCGGCGACTATCCGATTGTCGTCGAAGTCGCGAAAGACCCGCTGCAGCGACAGCGCGGGCTGATGTTCAGAACCGAGCTTGCCCGGGATCACGGCATGATCTTCGATCTCGGCGTCGACCGTCCGGCCTCGATGTGGATGGCCAACACACTGATCCCGCTCGACATGGTCTTCATCAGCGCGGATGGCCGGGTCTCGGGCTTTCACGAAAACGCCGTACCGGAATCAAAAGCGATCATTACTTCCGATGAACCCGTGCGCTATGTTCTGGAGATTGGCGGGGGCGAAGCGGCGACTTATGGCCTCAGGCCGGGCGACCGCGTCAGTGGACCGGCGCTTTCATATTGACGGCGCATTGGCAAAAGCCATTTTCCTGTTGCGGTGGCAGGGCCTTCAGTGTATCCGGGCCGCAGTCGGAGTGTAGCGCAGCCTGGTAGCGCATCTGGTTTGGGACCAGAGGGTCGGGAGTTCGAATCTCTCCACTCCGACCATTCAACCAATTGAAATCATTGTTATTTATCTGGTGCCGCGATTGCGCGGAGCCTGCATTGTGGCGCAATCAGGCTCTTGTGGGTGTGATTCTGCAGTTTCTGGAGGATCATCTCGGTGGCGCGCATCGGCTCTTCGAGATAGTCGGGTTCGCATTTTTCATACCAGTCTGTGGTTCTGGACCGCTCGGCGACAACGTGGCTCAGCCATTTCGATCGCTGCTCGCGTGAGAGCACGATGCCTGCGCGGCGCATTTTGGTCGCGATCATGCTGCAGGACAAACGGGCAAACAGAAAAACCGGCCGCGAAAACCGTCAGTAACAGCGCCCGCCAGTGGCCGTTCACGACAGCCAGTGCCAGCAGCGCCCACGAAGCGACGAAAAGGGAATACCGTGACGGCGCTCTCGTTCGTCCTTCGGAGCGGGCTGGCACGCCGGTTGGGGGCAATCGGCGCGATCCATGAACGATGGTTCCGTTCGATTTCAACCCTCGCGGTATTGCTTTCCAAGGCTTCTCCGGGCTCCCGTCTGCGCTTGACCCGGACGCGCGATCATCTGTCGCGAAAGGTTCGCCCCGCCTTTGCGCGGACGCTCAAAGCAAGAAAGGCCGAGCGCATTGCCCGGCCGATCCACTCGTCTTGATATTCCGTGCCAGTACATCCGTGGTCACGGAAGCAAAGACGCTATTTTATGCAGCGCGCAGGTTTTCCGCGGCGCTTTTGCCGGACCTGCTGTCAGCAACGACGTCAAAGGTCAGCTTCTGGCCTTCGGAGATCGTGCTCATTCCGGAGCGTTCGACAGCGGAAATATGGACGAATACGTCCGCGCCGCCGCCCTCGACCTCGATGAAGCCAAAACCCTTGGTGCTGTTGAAGAATTTCACTGTGCCAGTGCTCATGACGATTTCCTTTCAATCAATCACAGAGAATGCCCGGATGGCCTCGATGGTCGCAACCGAGCGATAAAGTCGATGTTGATGGGAATTTCACCAGAGCGTTATGCGCAAAATAAAGTTCGTCAAACAAGATCGATGGACGTCATATGCGCTTCTTTCATGTTTAAATCAAGGCGTGATTTTTGTTTTTGCGAAGAAAAATCGAAAATATAAAAATATTAATATTATGAAAATATTACCATTATGACCTATTATTCAATCGCAATCATAGATATATGTAACTTCATGGTCCGCTAAACCCGGCCTCATGAAAAAAATGCCTGTAAAAAAGCACTTCAGGATTTCGCTCACATTGTGAGGCGATGATGGCGCATGTGCGCAATTGGGGGTGCCTTTCCCAGGCTCACGACGCCAACAGAGCGCGTCCATTTACGCTGAAGCGGCCGGGGAGCGCTGCCGCCGATCACACCAGACAATTCATCCCAAATCGGAAGGAATCGGCATCATGGCAGCAGAAAACAATAAAGCGTCATCCATCGGCGAACGGTGGAAAGCCTATCACCCGGCAAAGTCGACACTCGTGTGGGCTTGCATCATCACCGCCATCGTCACGATCACCATTGGCTTCACCTGGGGCGGATGGGTGACAGGCGGCACATCAAGATCCCTCGTAGCCGAAGCCGGAGAGCTTTCCCGCGATGAACTGGCAACGGTCATTTGTGTCCAGAGGTTCAAGGCGGCGCCTGATTCAGCACAGCAGATGAGCGAACTGAAGGCCATCGACAGCTCCTACAAGCAGCGTCAGTTCATTGAAGATGGCGGCTGGGCCACGATGCCGGGAGACGATGACGCAAGTCGCGACGCCGCCTCGGGCTGCGCCGCCGCGCTTGTCGGATGAAAAACCACAGAGAATGAACCGCCGAAGAGGCAGCCGGAAACGGCTTTCTCATCACGGGCAATACCCGGATTTACCAGCGGCAAGCAAGAGGCGCCACCGCAACGAAGCGCGCCGGACACATGGAGTTTGCAGATGGCCAAAGGTCAGAAGCGAAGCAATCGCGAAGTCAGAAAACCCAAGAAGGAAAAGAGCGCGGCAACCATCGAGGCGCCGCCGCTCGGCTCACTGGTCAGAAATGCCGGCAACAACAATGTGACGCGCGGCAAGCCGAGAGGCTGAACCGCCACGCCGCCCCCGGCCGACGCTACGACAGATCGGGCAAGAAAATCCGGTCTGTCGGTGTTTCTGGTGACGATAGAATGAACCTTACAAGCCTGTTCCATAAACCAGTGGCATTTCTCGCCACAATCTCAAGGATCTATTCGGTCATGGCACTCGAATTCCCCAATCAGAGCCGGAGTTATGACAACAAGGGCAAACGTGTTCGCTTTACCGGCTATGACGGCATGTTCGAAGTGATGTTTTTCGCCAGGGCCGATGCTCTGAGCAATCCTGCCGATGGCGAAGAGCCCTATCTCGCCGCTTTCGATGCAGCGCGCGAGACGATTTACGACGCAGCACGCAGGATCTACCTGAAAGGCCGCAAGGCGGTCTATGTCCTGACGGCCTCTGACGTTACCTGAGCCTTTTTTCTACACGCCCCGCCGGTTCAGATTTCCTCGGTAACCACATCGAACTGGCGAAGAATGGCCGGGCCGAAGGCCGTCGACATCGCCACATCGGTTGCATCGCGGCCTCTCGCCATCAGGATGCGGCCGATGCGCGGGCTGTTGTGGCGCGCATCGACGGTATACCAGCGACCGCCGAGATAGACTTCCATCCATGCACTGAAATCCATCGGGTTCGGATCCCTCGGCACGCCGATGTCGCCCAGATAGCCGGTGCAATAGCGCGCCGGAATATTGAGGCAGCGGCAGAGCGTGATGGCGAGGTGGGCATAGTCGCGGCAGACGCCGACGCCATCGCTGAAGCCACCAAAGGCGGTCCTGAACGGGTCGGCCTTCATATAGTCGAACGCGATCCGCTGATGGGTGAAATCCAGGATCGCCTGCACG
>NZ_VCLB01000008.1 GCF_005924265.1 Martelella lutilitoris | reverse complement strand
TCGTCCTCTGTCATCTTCGTGCTCATGTCGACCTCCAATCAGTCGACATCCCATGAATCAGACAACGCTCAGCCGGGGAATCCCATTTCTTCAAACTGCGGCAATCCGTCCACACCGCCTAGGCTTTGTGGACGGATCTCATGAGGTTGAATGCTGCAGCGATTGAAACGATGGCTGAAAAGTTGCGTTTGGTTTTCTCACAGCGCAGAGCCACCCGTTTGAAGCGCTTGAGCTTTCCGACAGCCTGCTCGATGCGGGTGCGACCTCGGTAGATGGCGTTGGCAAAGCGGGCGGGTTTGTCTTTCTCGTTGGCTTTATGTGGGATCACCGGAATGGCACCGCGAGAACGGGCTGCGTTGCGGTTGGCCTTGCTGGCATAGCCCTTATCCGCGACAACCGCGCGGGGTGTTACGTCGGGACCGAGGTCCAGCAGGATCCGGAAATGCGGAGCATCGCCCTCATTCAGCGATCGGATACAACGTCCCGATCGCGTTGCATAATCCCGGTGGCGCCGCCAGCCCGCCATCGTGATCAGAGCCGGAAAATCCAACATCCGGCGGTCCAATAAATGGGCGCACTGCAGCGGGGCGAACCTCCAAAACGCTTATTTTAGGTCACGCACCGGTTTGCTCTCAACTCGGTCCGGCTCAGCCATATTCCGCCATGTCGGCGGCGACGGCGGCCTGCATTTCGTCGAGAATGTCGGGCAGGGCGCTCAAGACGCGGTTCCAGCGCGGCATCAGCGGCGTGGCGTCCGGTTCCTCAAGGAAGGAATTGCCGGCCTCGATCAGGTTGGTGGCAAACAGTTCGACCGCCTGTTCTTCCTTGTGGCGGTCGGTCGAAAGCCCGTTCATGCGGGCATCGTTGTGGTAGATCTCCACGAGATCGAGCGCGGTGCGGAAATAGGAGGCCTTCAAGGTCCTGAGCGTCTCCTGCGAGAAGGTCACGCCATCGGTGGCGAGCTTGCGCAACACGGCCTTGCAGATATCTGTCGACATGCGCGACAGACCCTTCTTGGCATCTTCCGGCGACAGCGGCTGATGCTTGTGGTCATAGGCATCGGCAATGTCCACCTGGCAGATCGCCGCGTTGGAATAGTTGCGCCAAAGTTCCGAGAGAACGCCGATTTCCAGCCCCCAGTCCCAGGGAATGCGGATGTCGGGCAGGATATGGGTGCGCATCGCGAATTCGCCGGCCAGCGGATAGCGGAACGCCTTCAGGTAATCGATATAGGGCTGGTGGCCGATGGTCTTTTCAAGGCTGAGCAAAAGCGGCGTGACCAGAAGGCGGGTGACGCGGCCGTTGAGCGAACCGTCGGCGATGCGCGGGTAGTAGCCCTTGGAAAAGACATAAGGGAAGGCCGGGTTGGTGACCGGATAGACGAGGCGCGCCAGCATCTCGCGCGAATAGGTGACGATGTCGCAGTCATGCAGCGCCACCACGGAGGAATTGCGCGCGCCGAGCACATAGCCGATGCAATACCAGACATTGCGGCCCTTGCCGGGTTCCTGGGGGGCGAGCGCCGAGTCGCCGAGTCGGTTGTGCACCGCCTTCATCCGCGGTCCGTCATTCCAGAGCACGGCATGGCTCTGCGGCAGGCGGCTGAAATATTTCAGCGCGTAGCGGTATTGTTCCTCGTCAGCCTGATCGAGCCCGATGACGATGTTGGAAATATAAGGCACTTCCATCAGGTGGTTGACGATATTGTCGAGCGCCTCGGCCTCGAGCTCGGAAAACAGCGAGGGCAGGATCAGCGTAATCGGCCGCGTTGCCGAGAAGCTGGCCAGTTCGCGCTCGACCCGGTGCAGCGAACGCTCGCGCAGATTGTGCAGCGTTGCGACAACGCCATTTTGATGAAAATCAGCCATTGCGGGCGCTCCTGATGTTTTTGTTGCGGCAGGTTCCGGACGCGGACGGCCGAAGGGGAGGGGCCTTACCTACCAACTATATTATGCCAATAATTGCAATATCATGTCGTTCCAGCCAACTGGCCCGGCCTTGTCCGAGCGGAGGATGTGGCCGTCGCGTTCGCGCGGTGTTTCGGCCAGCGGCGCATGGGCGGGGTTGGCGATGATGAAGCCTCTGTCGGCGGCTTCGAGCATGGCGGCATCATTGGGCGCATCGCCAAGCGCGATGGTAAAGACGTCTCCGCCCATCTTCTGGCGATAGGTGTCGGCGACCTTGCGCATCGCATCGGCCTTGGAGGTTTCCGGCATCAGCGTGAAGAACCGGCCGCCCTGAACGGCCTGAAATCCGCTTTGCCTCAGAAAGGATCGGAATTCTTCCCGTTCATCCTCACTGCCGGACCAGAGTCCCGGCTCGGAGAATTGCCGCTTTCGGGCGAGCCGGGCTGCCTCGAGCCGCATGCCGGTCTTTTCGGCCACCTCTTCATCGCTCCAGTCGCCAAAACCCTGAAATTTCTGTCTGAGCGCGGGCGGCATCGCCTCAAGCGTTGCGCGCAGCCGCTCATAGGTGTCCGCCTCGTCGCCTTCCGCTCCCGGCAGCCCGACAATGCCGGCGCCGTTTTCCACGATCATCGGGTCTTCAATGCCGATATCCGCAGCGATCGGCCGCATCTCCGCTTCCGTCTTGCTGCTGGCGAGGATGAGCGGGATGCCGCGACCCTTGAGCGCCTCGAGCGCGGGCCGGGCCGGCTCCAGCGAATAGGTCTCATGATCAAGGAGCGTGCCGTCGAGATCGGTGAAGACGATTTTCATGGTCGGACCTTTTAAGCCGTGCCGCTTCGGATCATCGGGCGGCAAGTTTTGGACGCCTGCTGCCCCTTAACCTCTGCCGCCGCCGCTTTGTTGCCGGAGGAGGCACATTTTCAGCCTTTGGCGAATTTCGCCAGGTGCTGGCGGGCGGCATAGAGCGCGATGGCCGAGGCGTTGGAGACGTTGAGCGACTTGATCGCGCCCGGCATGTCGAGGCGAGCGAGCGCCGTCACCGTTTCGCGGGTTTTCTGGCGAAGTCCCTTGCCTTCCGCGCCGAGGACCAGCGCGACCTTGCCGCCGGCAAAGGTTTCCTCCAGCGGTGCGGGGCCTTCCGAATCAAGCCCGATCGAGGCAAAGCCCATGGCATGAAGCTCTTCCAGTGCCTTGGCGAGATTGGTGATCTGGATGTAGGGGATATGTTCCAGCGCGCCGGAGGCCGATTTGGCGAGCACGCCCGATTCGGCCGGGCTGTGGCGCATGGTGGTGATCACCGCGCCGGCGGAAAAGGCAACCGCCGAACGCAGGATCGCGCCGACATTGTGCGGATCGGTCACCTGATCGAGCACGAGCAGCAGCGGGCTGTCGTTCAGCGCATCGAGACGGCGCACGGGAAGCGCCAGCGTCTTCAGCATCACGCCCTGATGGATGGCGTCCTCGCCGAGAATGTCGTCGATCTCGCGCGGGCGCACGATATCGACGGGGAGGCTCTCCGGCAGCGCCATCCCGTCGGTCAGCCGGGCAAGGGCGTTCTGCGTCACCTTCAGCGAGATCAGCCTGCGCTCGGGGTTCTCGATCGCCGCGCGCACGGTATGCAGGCCGTAAAGCAGCACCTCGTCGCCGCTGACAGGCAGCGGCCCGGGCGCCTTTTTCGGCCCGCGTCTCTCCGTCTTTGCCGGCACGCCCTCTCGGGCGCGCTTGGCGTCGCGGTGGGCGCGTCTCAGCTTGGCGTAGTGGGCATCCCTGGGGGAGCCGTTCTGGTCATCTTTTTTGCTCATGCGCCCGTTATAAGGCCGGGCGCGGCCTCAGGCTAGGCCATTCCGCGGCAAGAACGGGGAAAGCGCGCGGTCCGGCATGCGGCTGTGATTTTTCTGTCATTTTTTTCTGGCGCGCCGTGTTGACAGAGCGGGGCGAGCCGGTCATATACGCGGCGCAGATCGACATCGCCAAGGCCAACGGGCAGCGGCGAACGATCCAAGGCATGACTGCCGTCCAGGCTGGTACTGGAGGAGTGCGTGAGTGGTTAAAACGGACGGACTGTAAATCCGTTGACTTAGTCTACGTTGGTTCGAATCCAACCTCCTCCACCACCGGCGCCTGACGTTTGCGCGGGTATAGCTCAATGGTAGAGCAGCAGCCTTCCAAGCTGAATATGCGGGTTCGATTCCCGCTACCCGCTCCAACAAAGTATTTTTTATCATTTTGACTGATCTTTTTGGAAGACGGCAGGCTCTTTGTCTTCACGATGCCCCTTTGTCGTTATATTAAAGATTCCGGCGCATAACGGCCAATACTGGCAACGATCGAGATATCGACATGAGCGGTCGCCCCTTCAGCGGGCCGACCGATCGTTTCGATCGGGTTGCGTTGAAGGGGGAGGACGCCTGTGGGGTCGATGGGCATCGAATGACGATCATGCAGTTGCTGATGCTGCTCGGCGGATTGCTGATTCTGGCGGGAAGCTTCATCGTGGCCTGGTTCACGGGTGTGCGCCGGGCCTATTTACTTGTGCTGTCGTCGTCATTTCTTGTGCTCGCGCTGGCCTTTCTGCTGACGTTCTTCCTTGGCTCCTTCCGCAGCAGGGGCCTGCTCCTTTCAGCGAACGGGCTTTTCATTGTTGCGCAGATATTGTTTGCGGAGGGTCTTCTCCAGCGGCGCGGCAAAACCTTCGGCATCGCGTTCAACGTGACGGCATTTGTGACCCTGTTCGGTCTATATTGCCTGTTTGAGATCTACGGAACCGCGTTCCAGCGCACAATTGTTATCAATGCCGGCCTCGTCGTGTTGATGGCGCTGGCGATGCTGCGGTTCTGGATCCGGCGTGACGACACTATTCACGACAAGCTGATTTTCTGGACGATCATCGCGCTTGGCGTCATGCATTGCCTGCGCACATTCGGCATGCTTTTCACCGGAATCATTGTCGATCCGAACTCGATTTTCTGGCAGGCCACGCAAATCTACATCCTGATGATCGCGATGATCCTCACCATTGAAATCCTGGCGTCGCATTTCGTCGAATCGCTCGACCGGCTCAACACGCTGCGCGACCGCGACCAGCTCACCGGCGTTTTGAACCGGGAAGGGTTCGAGCGGGCGCTTGCAGGCTTTTACGCCGAGCGTTCGGCGGCATTGGTAGCGCTGACGCTGCTCGATCTCGACAAGTTCAAGATCACCAATGACACGCTGGGCCATCCCGCCGGTGATGCGGTGCTGAGAGCCTTCGGCGAGATCCTCCTCAAGGAGACGCGGGCGACCGACGTGGTCGGAAGGATCGGCGGCGACGAGTTCGCCATCTTCTCCGTCGGGCTTGACCGCCAGGGCGCATGCGCCATGGCGGAGCGCATCCGTATCCATCTGGCCCATCGCCATTTCCCCGACGTGGCCGAGCACCTGGAGACCACTTGCAGCATCGGCGTGGCGACGGCGCGCTCGGAGCGCGGCTATGAGGTGCTATACCGCATGGCTGACAATGCGCTCTACGGAGCAAAGCGGCTGGGACGCAACCGCGTGGTGGCCGATAGCGCGCCTTCCGCCGTGGAGCCCGGCGCGGTCTCGCGGGTTGGCGTTTGAGCACGGAGCCGGGGCGTGTGGCCGCCGAGCGCCGCAAACAGGCGTCGCCGCAAGCTCTTGGCCATGCGTCGCTTTTTCGCAAAAGCCGCCGGCTTTTGGCGTGTCGGACGTTCGGGTGCGCCAAACTGTCGAATTTGGTCTTGCTTATTGCTTTCGAAAGCCTTAAACGGCGGCACTAAACCGGTTCGCCGGGTCATCCGTGTTACCAGTTACAGGAAGCATTTTCATGGCAAAGGCAAAGTTTGAGCGGAGCAAGCCGCACGTCAACATCGGCACGATCGGTCACGTTGACCACGGCAAGACGACACTGACGGCTGCGATCACGAAGTTCTTCGGTGACTTCCGTGCGTATGACCAGATCGACGCGGCGCCGGAAGAAAAGGCGCGCGGCATCACGATTTCGACGGCGCACGTCGAATATGAGACCGAGAAGCGCCACTACGCCCACGTCGACTGCCCCGGCCACGCCGACTATGTGAAGAACATGATCACCGGCGCGGCGCAGATGGACGGCGCGATCCTGGTATGCTCGGCCGCCGACGGCCCGATGCCGCAGACCCGCGAGCACATCCTGCTTGCCCGTCAGGTTGGCGTTCCGGGGATCGTGGTTTTCCTCAACAAGGTTGACCAGGTTGACGACGAGGAGCTTCTCGAGCTCGTCGAGATGGAAGTGCGTGAGCTGCTGGACTCCTACGAGTTCCCCGGCGACGAAATCCCGATCATCAAGGGCTCGGCTCTTGCCGCTCTGGAAGACAGCAACAAGGAAATCGGCGAAGACGCGATCCGCGCGCTGATGGCCGCTGTCGACGACTACATCCCGACGCCCGAGCGTCCGGTTGACCAGCCCTTCCTGATGCCGATCGAGGACGTGTTCTCGATTTCCGGCCGCGGCACGGTCGTGACCGGTCGTGTCGAGCGCGGTATCGTCAAGGTTGGCGAGGAAGTCGAGATCGTCGGCATCAAGGCGACGCAGAAGACGACGGTGACCGGCGTTGAAATGTTCCGCAAGCTGCTCGACCAGGGCCAGGCCGGCGACAACATCGGCGCGCTGATCCGCGGCATCAACCGCGACCAGGTCGAGCGTGGCCAGATCCTGTGCAAGCCCGGTTCGGTGACGCCGCACACGAAGTTCAAGGCAGAAGCCTACATCCTGACGAAGGATGAGGGCGGCCGCCACACGCCGTTCTTCACCAACTACCGTCCGCAGTTCTACTTCCGCACGACGGACGTGACGGGTGTCGTCACGCTGCCGGAAGGCACGGAAATGGTAATGCCGGGCGACAACGTCACGGTTGACGTCGAGCTGATCGTTCCGATCGCGATGGAAGAAAAGCTGCGCTTCGCCATCCGCGAAGGCGGCCGCACCGTCGGCGCCGGCATCGTGGCATCGATCGTCGAGTAATCGACGCGCGACACAGACATTCAAAAGCCCCGTCGGAGCGATCCGGCGGGGCTTTTCAGTTTGTTGACCAACCTCGCCACCCATAAGCGCGTCATCCTCGGGCTTGTTCCGAGAATCTAGCCACCTCCCCCTGCGAACGGAGTGGTTGGTTGAAATTGTTCTGTGATGAAATGAATTTTGTCCGATACGCCTGTCGTGCGGAAACGTGACTGGATGTGCTGGACAAACCCGAGCATGACGGGGACGAAAGTGGGGGCATTCTCGGCAAGCTGAGTCCAGTCGGAGCGGTTCAGCGGTTTTTCGGCGTATTCGTGCCAACACGAATATCACATCGGCTCGCCGACCTCGACGATATGCCCGTCTGGATCATAGCAGCGAAACACCTTCTGGCCCCAGGCCTGGATTTCGATCGGGTGGATCAGGTCCGTCTTCAGCGGCATACGCGCAAACATTGCCTGAAGTTCGTCGGTTTCGAAATAGAGAACCAGATTGCCGCGACCGTAGCGGCTGTGTTCGGGGGAGGGCGCGCCGAAGATGGTCGCCTCCAGGGCTGGACCCATATGAAGAGCGAGACCGTTTTCCAGCTGGACGAAATCGCCGTGATCCTGCGCGATCGTCTGGCCGAGGAGGTGGCAATAAAAGTCGACCGAGCGTTTCATGTCGGAGACGAAGACGAGCGTGTTGATGAAAACCGGTTTTGCCATGGTCTCAGCCGCTCCCCACCAGCATCAGCGCCAGCGGCAGGGTGAAGAACGACAGCACGGTCTGCACCGTCACCACAGCCGAGTAGAGCCGGGTGTCGCCGCCGAGCTGGCGGGCGAGGATGTAGCCGTTCATGGCCGTCGGCACGCCGGCACCGAGCACCATGATCGACAGCGTCATGCCGGAAATGCCGAAAAGCGAGGCGAACAGGTAGGTGATCAGCGGGAAAAGGGCGAGTTTCAGGAAAGAAGGCAGCAGGACCATCGGTTTCGGCCTCAACGCGTCCGCGAGCACGAGGCCTGCGCCGACCAGAACCAGGCCCATGCCGAGGGCTGCGCGCGCCATCAGGTTCATAGCGTCATAGACCGGCTGGTAGACCGGGATGGCCAAGAGATTGAAGGCGATGCCGATGAAAGCGGAAATGATCAGCGGGTTGGTGGCGATCTTGCGCGCCATCATCCCGACATTGCGGTTCTCGCCGGAAAACCAGACCAGAACCAGCACGTTGATGAGATTGAGCGGAATGATGGTCATGGTCATCATCAGCGAGATGACCGCCATGCCTTCAAGCCCGGCCAGCTTGTCGGCGATGGCGAGCGCCACGAACCCGTTCCAGCGCGTCGTCGTCTGGAAGACGGAGGTGAAGGCGGGACTGCCGAGGCCGAAGGCCCTCAGCAGCGGCCACAGCGCGATCGTCAGGGCGGAGATGGCGGCGACGCAAAGAAGGGTTACCCAGGCAATGTCGGCGGCTGCGATGGTCGAGAAATCCGCCCGCGCCAGTGTGGTGAACAGAAGCGCCGGAAACAGCACGTAGTAACCAAGCTGGTTGAGCCCGTTCCAGAAATCGGGACTGAAGATCGGCAGGCGCTTGAGGCCGACGCCGAGCGCCACGGTCAGAAAGATCGGCAGAACGCTTTCGAAGATGATCAACATGCACGCATTCCGTGATTTCCTTACCGTCCGGTTAACTTTGCCAGGCTTTGGCGCTTGCCAGAGCGAATGATTTGCTGTCAGACAAGACAGGAGGAAAGGCGGAAAAGCAATGCAGGACCGTGTGACACAGCGATTTCAGGTTGGGTTGATGGGCGCAGCTCTTGCCGCCCTGCCGGTCGAGCTTGCCGTCAGCGGGGCAATCCTGCTCGCCTTCGTCTTCGTCGACTATCTTTTCGACCCCAAGCGCATGCTGCGCGATCCGGCGGTCGACTGCCGTCCGGCAGGCGAATAACGGGCTCATCCGCGGGCCAGGGACGCAAGCCTGTCGAGCGCGCCCTGCAGGATGAAGGAGGCCGCGGCCGAATCGATCCGCCCGGCGCGCTTTTGTCGCGAGACATCCATTTCCAGAAGCGCCCGCTCGGCGGCAACCGTCGACAGCCGCTCGTCCCAGAAGGTGAAGGGGAGGGCGCTCAGCGCCTCCATGTTGCGGACAAAGGCGCGGGTTGCCTGCACGCGCGGGCCGGAGGAGCCGTCCATGTTCATCGGCAGGCCGATGACGAAACCCGCGATCTTCTCCTTCTCGGCAAAGGCGAGCAGGGTTTCCGCGTCGCGCGTGAACTTGACGCGCTTGATCACCGGGCGCGGCGTTGCGAAGCGGCGCGAGAGATCGGAGACCGCAAGGCCGATGGTCTTGGTCCCGAGGTCGAGCCCCGCGATGGCGGCATGTGGCGGCAGGGTCTCGGCCAATTCCTCGATTGAAAGCACTGTCATCGGTCTTTTCCCATGGTTTTGCCGCTTCCCGATGGAAAATGGCGTCTGATCGCATTACGTTTTAGCCAATCGCGTTCAACTACCGTCTCGAAGGGAGAAATGCAAAATGAAGATCACCTGGCTCGGACATTCCGCCTTCCGCATCGAGATTGCCGATGCGACGATCCTGATCGACCCCTTCCTGTCCGGCAACCCCTCTTTCGAGGGGCTCGACAAGGCTGCCGTGACCAAGGGCGTCACCCATATTCTCCTGACCCATGGCCATGGCGACCATCTGGGCGACACGATCCCGATCGCAAAGGAAACCGGCGCGACCGTGCTCGCCAACGCCGATCTCGCCGCCTGGCTCGGTTCGAAGGGGCTTGAGAACCTTCAACCGGGCAATACCGGCGGCACGGTCGATTTCGGCTCCTTCACCGTCACCTTCACCAATGCGCTGCACTCCTCGGCCTTCATCACCGAGGACGGCGTTTCCCACGCGCTCGGCAATCCCAACGGTCTGATGCTGCATATCGATGACGAGCCGACGCTTTATCACATGGGCGACACGGATATCTTTTCCGACATGGCGCTGATCAACGAGCTGCATGCGCCGGCGATCGGCCTCGTGCCGGTCGGCGACCGCTTTACCATGGGCGGCGCAGTGGCGGCGCTCGCCTGCAAGCGCTATTTCAGCTTCGATACCGTGATCCCGTGCCACTACGGCACATTCCCGATCATTGACCAGACGCCGGAGGCTTTTGTCGGCGGCATGGCCGGCGGGCCGACGGAAGTGCTGACGCCCAAACCGGGCGAAACGGTCGCCTTCTGATGAAATGCCCCGTTGCGAAGGGCGGCGACGCCCTTTATAGCGTGTGGTGAAATCGTGAAACCCGGAGAGCATTCATGTCCGTAGACACCGCGACCGTCAAACGCGTTGCCAAGCTGGCCCGTATCGCCGTCGATGACGCATCGGCGGAGCGGATGACCGGCGAACTCAACGCCATTCTCGGCTTTGTCGAGCAGCTTGGCGAAGTTGACGTTTCCGGTGTCGACCCCATGACCTCGGTCATGCCGATGGAGATGAAGAAGCGTCATGATGTTGTGACCGACGGCGACAAGGCCGACGATATTGTTGCCAACGCGCCGGAATCCGAGCGGAATTTCTTTCTGGTGCCAAAAGTTGTGGAGTGAGGGATGGTACAGCCGAAAATCGATATCGAGAGCCCCCAGCAGGATGACCTGAAGGCGCTCTTCACCGAACTGAAGACCTCGATGACCCGCATGTCGTCGTCCGATGTGATCGACTACCAGTTGACCGTCGATGTCAGCACGCCGGGCGCCACGAGCTTCGTTGCCCGCGTCGACGGCAAGCCGGTGGCCACCGGCGCGCTGGTGCGCCATGGCAACGGCATCGCCGAGGCCAAGCGCCTGTTCACCGAGCCTGCCTATCGCAAGCACGGGATCGGTCGCGCCATCCTGCGCCACATCGCCTCTCTGGCGAAGAGCGAGGGGCTGCGCGAACTGGTCATCGTCACCGATGCCAATCTCAAAGAGTCCATCGCCTTTTGCGAACAGGCGGGTTTCGAACGCACGGAAAAGGTTCTGAACCACGCGCCGACCAAGCAGTCCGTCTTCTTTCGCAAGGCGCTATAACAACACGACAAAGTGAAGCAGATGACCGAACTGACCGCCCTGACCATCGCCGAGGCCCGTGACAAGCTTCAGGCGAAGGAAATCACCGCGACCGAACTGACGGCGTCCTATCTGAAGGCGATCGACGACTTCAACGGCACCTTCAATGCCTATGTCGCCGTTACGCCGGAAAAGGCGCTGGCGATGGCCAAGGCCTCCGACCTGAAGTTGTCGCAGGGCAATGGCGGCGCGCTGGAGGGCATTCCGCTCGGCATCAAGGACCTGTTCGGCACGCGCGATGTCCACACCCAGGCGGCCTCGCATATCCTCGACGGGTTCAAGCCGAAATATGAATCGACCGTCACCCAGAACCTCTGGGATGACGGCGCGGTGATGCTCGGCAAGCTCAACATGGACGAATTCGCCATGGGCTCGTCCAACGAGACCTCCTATTACGGGCCGGTGATCAACCCGTGGAAGGCCAAGGGCTCGAACCGGGACCTCGTTCCGGGCGGTTCGTCCGGCGGTTCGGCGGCAGCCGTTGCCGCGCATCTGTGCGCCGGCGCCACGGCGACCGATACCGGCGGGTCGATCCGCCAGCCGGCGGCGTTTACCGGCACGGTCGGCATCAAGCCCACCTATGGCCGCTGCTCGCGCTGGGGCGTGGTCGCCTTTGCCTCCTCGCTCGACCAGGCTGGCCCGATCGCGCGCGACGTGCGCGACGCGGCGATCCTCTTGAAATCCATGGCGAGCGTCGACGACAAGGACACGACCTCCGTCGATCTGCCCGTGCCGGACTACGAGGCCGCCATCGGCCAGTCGGTCAAGGGCATGAAGATCGGCATTCCGAAGGAATACCGCGTCGAGGGCATGCCGGCGGATATTGAAAAGCTCTGGAGCCAAGGCATCGCCTGGCTGAAGGATGCGGGCGCCGAGATCGTCGACATCTCGCTGCCGCATACGAAATACGCGCTGCCGGCCTATTACATCGTCGCGCCGGCGGAAGCCTCCTCCAACCTTGCCCGCTATGACGGCGTCAAATTCGGCCTGCGCGTGCCCGGCAAGGATATTGCCGACATGTACGAAAAGACCCGCGCGGAAGGCTTCGGCAAGGAGGTCCAGCGCCGCATCATGATTGGCACCTATGTGCTCTCGGCCGGCTATTACGACGCCTATTACCTGAAGGCCCAGAAGGTGCGTACGCTGATCAAGCGCGACTTCGAGAATGTCTTTGCCCAGGGCGTCGACACCATCCTGACGCCGGCAACGCCGTCGGCCGCTTTCGGCATCGCCGACCAGGATCTCGCCAATGATCCGGTGAAGATGTATCTGAACGACATCTTCACGGTGACGGTGAACATGGCCGGCCTTCCGGGCCTTTCCGTGCCCGCAGGCCTCGACGCCAACGGCCTGCCGCTCGGCCTGCAGCTCATCGGCAAGCCGTTCGACGAGGAAACCCTTTTCCGCACCGCCGCGGTGATGGAAAAGGCCGCCGGCCGGTTCACGCCTGGAAAATGGTGGTAAGCCATCGGCTTCAGCCCTGAAATCCGACATTTCAGGGCTGATGTCAGCGAGCGTTTACGGCGGGGTCCGGATTAAGGCCTACAGCATCGGCCCGAAAATCGGAATCGATTTTCGGAAAGCACGATGCGTAGATTCAATAAGTGAGAGCGTCCTTTGTGCATCCGAATGGATGCACGGCGCTCTTGGCTGCCAAATCGCCTCCTTCCCGTTCAAATTCGGTCACACTCTTTGCGTTCAAGCACGCCATTCAATTGATTTGAAAGGCTGAACGTGAAGACGCTTATCGTAATTTGCCTGGCGGCCAGTGTCGCTCTTACGGGCTGCACTTCCATGCTTGCGGCAAACAGCGAGACTGCCGCGATCGACCATTTCGTCAGTCCGCCCGAAGGCGAGACCGAGGCCTCGTCCGGCCCGGACGACCGGATGAAGCTATCCTATGCGGCGGAAGAGACGCCGAGCCTTGCCGCGGGCGCCTTCGACATGGTGGTGAAGCTCGGCGACAGCAAGGTGAATGTCTATCGCTACCGCGATCCCGACACGGGCAAGACCGGCTATTTCGATGCCGAAGGCTATCGTCTCGGGCAGTATCTGCTGCGCAATCCGGTGCCTGACGGGCGGCGCACGTCGGGCTTCGGCAACCGCCGGCATCCGGTGCTCGGCTATTCGCGCATGCATGCCGCCGTCGACTGGGCAGCGCCCGTCGGCACGCCGATCTATGCGGCGGCGGACGGCGTGGTAACCTTTTCCGGCAAGCACGGCGGCGAGGGGCGGATGACCGTCATCGACCATGGCCATGGCTGCGAGACCGCCTACAGCCACCAGAGCCGTTTCGCTGATGGCATCAAGGCGGGGGTAAAAGTCCGGCAGGGCGAGGTGATCGGCTATGTCGGCCAGAGCGGCCTCGCGACCGGGCCGCATCTGCACTACGCGGTCTCCGTCAACGGCCGCAAGGTCGACCCGATGAAGGTGCATTTCGTTCGCGAGGGCAGGCTTTCCGGCACGGCACTGGCGAAATTCGAGAAGGCCGTGGCGGCTGACGGCGGGAACCATGCGGCTGCCGCCGGCGTCTGAGCGGAACTAGAGCGCCTTGCGTCCATTCGGACGCACAAAGGACGCTCTAACCTATTGAATCTACGCATCGGCCCGAAAATCGATTCCGATTTTCGGGCCGATGCGCTAAAGCGGTTCCGCCTTTCATGGAAACGCGCAACCGCTCTATCTATTTGTTTTGACGCATTTTCGAGGGCGTCAGATGTTTCCATCTGGCTGCGAAATGCTCTAGCGCCCGTCCTCGTCCTTTTTCTTCTTTCCGTCGGGGCGGAAGGTATAGCCGGTCTCCACGGCCGAGAGGCCGAACTTGTCGCGCAGGGCATCCATCGCGCTCTCCGCCGCCTTGCGACGGGCGGCCTTGGGGTCGACGAGGTCCGGCGGGTCGGCGATCGCGGGGTCGCAGAGCTCGCTGATGCCGATGCCGATCAGGCGGAATTTCGTGCCGTCGGTCTCGTTCTTCAGCAGCGACAGACCGGTGGCGAAGATCCGGTCGGCAAGCTGCGTCGGCGCTTCCAGATGGCGGCTGCGGGTGCGGGTTTTGAAATCGGCGGTCTTCAGCTTCAGCGTCACGGCGTGTCCGGCAAAGCCCGCAGCCTTCGCGCGTCGCGCGGTCTTTTCGCTCAGCCGGCGCAGATGTCCCGCCAGCGTTTCGAAATCGCTGATATCGGTGAAGAAGGTGGTTTCGTTGGAAATGCTCTTGGTCGCGCGCTCGGGCTTGACGCTGCGCGTATCCTCGCCGCGCGCCAGATGATAGAGCCGCTGGCCGATCGTGCCGTAGCGGCGCAGAAGCTCGTTCTTTTCCATTTGCTGGAACTGGCCGATCGTCGTCAGCCCGTCGCGCTTCAGCGTTTCCGTGAAGGCCTTGCCCACGCCCCAGATCATGCCCACCGGCTTGTCTGCGAGGAAGGTCATGGCCTCCTTCTCGCCGATCACCGAAAACCCGCGCGGCTTCTGGAAGTCCGAGGCGATCTTGGCGAGGAACTTGCAGTAGGACAGGCCGATGGAAATGGTGATGCCGAGTTCCTTTTCGACGCGGATGGCGAAGCGGGCGAGCGTTTCGGCGGGCGTCGCCTTGTGCAGGCGCTCGGTTCCGGACAGATCGAGAAAGGCTTCGTCGATCGACAGCGGCTCGACCAGCGGCGTCAGGTCGAACATCATCTGCCGCAACTGCCGGCCGACGGCGGAATACTTCTCCATGTTCGGCGCAATGACGATCGCCTCCGGGCAGGCCTCCAGCGCCTTGAACATCGGCATCGCCGATTTCACTCCGCGAATGCGGGCGATATAGCAGGCGGTGGAGACGACGCCGCGCTTGCCGCCGCCGATGATCACCGGCTTGTCGGCCAGCGACGGGTCGTCGCGCTTTTCGATGGCGGCATAGAAGGCGTCGCAATCGATATGGGCAATCGAGAGCGTGAACAATTCCTCATGGCGCAGAAGGCGCGGGCTGCCGCATGTCGCGCAGCGGCGCGCACCGGCTGCCGCCGGGGCGAGACAGTCTCGGCAAAAGCCGTTTGCCTTGGAAGTCATCTCAGCCATCGGAACAAAGGTTGAACATGGCGAAAATAGTGCCGGCTGCCAGTGAAGGCAAGCGGGGACTTCACACGTTCTCCGCGATATGCCGGCGGATGATCTCCTCAAGGTGATCCCAGCCCGTCGCGACCACGGAGGGCGGCGTGGTCTGAGGCGCCAGCGCCCGGTAGTCGTCATCAATCAGGAGGTTGATCGTCAGCGCCTCCGGCAGGCAATGCGAGACCGAGCGGCAATTGTAGAGCATGTCGTCGACGAAGATCAGCAGCGGCGGGCGGGTCTCGCAAAGGTCCCTCAGCACCTCGCCCTTCGGCTCTTCCGAGGCGATCAGCGGGAAGTCGAAGCCGTGGCGGGCAAGGAGGCGTCGCCGCTTTTCGCGGTGTTCGGGCGGCATGGCGGTCAAAAGCAGGACATCGGCGATATCCGTCAGCCGGTGCAGGGTCTCGCGCGCGGCGGCAAAGGGCTTCTGCCAGTCTTCCTGGCTGTCGTAGAAGGCTGAGATCAGCGCCTTGACCTCGGTGTTTTCCACCCGGCGGCCGTCCTCAAGCGAGATCACATTGCCGTTGAGGCTGAAGGTCTCCAGCCGCAATTCGTGATCATGGGCCAGCAGGAAGGCCTTGAAGGGTGCGACGAACTGCAGCACCACCTCATCCACATCGACGACCAGAAGCGGCCGTGCGCCGATCCGGAGGTCGTCCGCCGATGTCTCCGCAAGCCGGGTCATTCGTCTCCACCATGGCCGTATTCGAGCCTCTGCCAGGCCCGCGAGACGGTTTCAGGCGCAATGGCATTGTCGTTGCAGAACGCCATCAATGTTGGCTCATGACCGGCGATGAAGCCAATCATGGCCCGCGGAAAGCCCGGATCTTCGGCAAGCGCGCGCAACTGGCCGGTCTCGACGCCGGAAAGCGCGCAAAACCGGTTCAGCATCTCGGGTTCGTTTGAGAGCCAGACCAGGATAGCAATGGCGAGATCTTCTTCCGATGTCGGTTTTTGCGGCTCTTTTTGAAAATGTTGCAAGCGGATTTCCGTTTCTTAACCAAATCGCCCTAAACTCGGCATCTGATGCGCTGATAGGGGCATGGACGCGATTCTAGCGTCTTGCCGGCGCGTTGCAAGCCGGTGCATGGCCGGAACAGGGGCCGGTGCAAGGGGAAAGCACGAATGGCAAGACAGGTTCTCATCGTCGAAGACAATGATTTGAATATGAAGCTGTTTCGTGATCTCGTCGAGGCGCAGGGCTATGAAGTGGTGGAAAGCCGCACGGGTGCGGATGCGGTGGCGCTTGCCCGCCTGTTCAAGCCAGGACTGATACTGATGGATATTCAATTGCCGGAACAATCCGGTCTCGACATTGCCCGTGAAATGAAAGCCGACCGCGAACTTGCGAAGATCCCGATCGTTGCCGTCACCGCCTTTGCCATGCGCGGCGACGAGGAGCGCATTCGCGGCGCGGGCTTCGATGCCTATCTGTCGAAGCCGGTGTCGGTGCCGAATTTCATCAAGACGGTGAAGGCCTATCTCGGTGATGCCTGAGGGAACGACGTTGGTGAGCGCGACGCACGAGAGCATTGTCCTGATCGGCGGCGAGGGCGCCGTGGCGCAGACGCTGTCGGCGATGCTGAGCGGCTGGCCGGTCGGGTTTTTCCAGGCCGATTTTTCCGACAGCGAGACGACGATGGCGGCGGTCAACGCGGCCAGCCTCATTCTGGTCGCCGTTGATGACGACGCACCGGGGCCGGCGCTTGCCTGCTGCGGCATCCTCAAGGAACATGATTCGGGCGTCAGCGCGCCTGTCGCCATCGTGACGCCGGAACGGGCGGACGCGACGCTGAGGCTTGCGGCGTTGCGCGCCGGCGCCGATGACGTGATCGGGCTGGAACACAATCTGGCAACGGCCGCGGCACGCATTTCCGCGCTTCTGCGGTTCCGGACCTTGCAGAGCGAGGCTGGGGCGCTCGCGGACGGGCGGTCTGCGCCACGGGCAGCGGCCGTGCCGGACGAGACGGTGCGGGTGCTGATCGTGGCCGAGGATGCAGCCATGCGCCAGGATCTTCTGAAGAGCATGCTCTCGCTGACGACGACGGTTGCCACCGGCAACCTGCGGGAAGCGCTCTATCTCGCCTCCAGCCAGCGATTCGACCTTGTGCTGGTTCATGGCGGGCCGGTGCTTGCCGATGGCCTCAGGATCTGCGGCCAGCTGCGCTGCGTGCCCGGCATGCGCTTCGTGCCGCTCTTTGCGCTGTGCGAGCCGGGGGGGATTGCGGACATTTCCGGCGACGCCGCGCGCAGCGCCGATGACTGCATGGCATGGCCGGGCGAAACCGGCGAACTGATCCTGCGGGCGCTGCTGCACCTGCGCCGCAAGCGCTTTGTCGAGGCGCTCGGCACGGCGATCGACGACATTGCCGAGGCGCCGGAGACGGTCGAGAGCGATACCGGACTTCTGGCGCCGGAGCGGTTCGCCACGACGCTGAACGCGCTGAAGCGCGAGGCCTCGACTGCAGGGGCGCCGCTCTTCATGGGTGTGGTTCGGGTGCCCGAGGACGCGAGCGGCGCGCGGGCGGAAGCCGTCGCCGCGCTGATCCGCTATCACCTGAGCGGAAGGGATGCTGCAAGCCGCGTGGAAGACGGGCTCTTCGCCATTCTCTATCCCGACCGCCGACGCGACGATGCCGAACGGGCGATCGCGGCGCTGCGCCAGCGCCTCGACGCCAATCTCGCCCGGCTCCTGGGGGAGGGGGTGCAGGACACCCATCAGCCCGCGACCGATCCGACGCTCGCCATCCGCACGGCGTTGACGGAAGTAAACTGAAGCTGGGCGGTGCGTCCGCAAAGACTGCGAAAGTCATCCTTCCCCATGTTGCTTCCGTGCGCGGGATGCGCAGGTCTTACGGGTTGACGCGTCCGATGTGCGTCGGAATGGATGAATGGGGCTTTCTCGCGCATGGCCTGCGCGCATGAAGGCGTCAGCGGCCTGAGTTCCGTTTTGATCGCCTGGTAAAACCTGGATAAATGCTTGTCGGTTAACCATAAAATCGTCAGATTTGCGCGGAATCACTGAAAATCGGTTGATTATTATTTCAGAGCGTACAAAATTGATGAAACTGCCTTTGGCGGTTGCCCCATGATGTTCAGGTCCGCCGCATCTCCTGGTCTCGTGGGGTCGGTCGGCTGATTGCTGACGGGATTCCTCGTGCCCGCGGCGATCAGCCGGCCGCTCTTCATGTTAGCGCTTGCTTTTCCAAATATCTGCGACGTCAGACCTGCCCGATGAGGGGGGAACCGCTCTCGATGCCCCGCGCCGGGCAGGTTCGCCGTCCGCAGGCAAACCTCGTCCGGTATTCAGGCTTCGTCCGCCACGAAATGCATGGCATGGCCGTTCATGCAGTAGCGAAGGCCGGTCGGGGCAGGGCCGTCGGGAAAAACGTGGCCGAGATGGCCGCCGCAATTGGCGCAGCGGATTTCCGTGCGCACCATGCCGTGGGAAACATCGCGCAATTCGGTGACGACGCCGGGCGCGACAGGCTCGAAGAAGCTCGGCCAGCCGCAGCCCGCATCGAATTTGGTGTCCGAACGGAACAGCGCTGTTTCGCAGCCGGCGCAATAGTAGGTACCTGATTCGAAACTGTTCCAGTACGGACCGGTAAAGGGCCTTTCGGTGCCGTGTTCGCGCAAGATATGGTACTGTTCCGGGGTCAGTTCCTCACGCCATTGTGAATCGGACAGCGTTTTTTTCTGTTTATTGCTCTGGGTCAATGTCGCGCTCCGGTGTGTTTTGCCGTTAAATGGGGTCGCCCGTGGCCTTACTTGGGTTGCAGGGCGAGGAAAAGCAATGGTTTGCGTCCGTTCGATGCCACGCAAGTGATGAAACCTGTGGTGCGTCATTTCGCGGATGCGAAAAGGCGTCGGGCGCTCTTGAGCCGGCGCTTTTCTTGTCGTAACACGTTTGTTGTCTGAACTATTTGCCCGCTCGGCTTGTATATTGTCAGTTTTTTGGAGACGCCATGACCGCCAGTGAAACGGCTCTTGTTCTTTTGGCCTTGTGCTTGCCATTTCTGGGCGCGGTCTTCTCTCCGATACTTTACCGCATCTTCAAGTCGAATGCGCCGTGGCTTCTTGCCCTTATCCCGCTGTTCTCGCTGATCCAGTTCATTCGCCTCGTGCCGAGGGTCGCCGACGGGGCGGTGCTGACCGGCGGTTATGACTGGGTGCCAAGCCTCGGGCTTCGTTTCTCCTTCCTGCTCGACGGCCTGTCGCTGACCTTCGCCATCCTGATCACCGGCATCGGCACGATGATCATTCTCTATGCCGGCGGCTACATGAAGGGTCATGCGCAGCAGGCGCGGTTCGTGTCCTTCATGTTCCTGTTCATGGGGTCGATGCTGGGCGTGGTCATTTCCGACGGCCTGTTGATGCTGTTCGTCTTCTGGGAGCTGACCTCGATCACCTCCTTCCTGCTGATCGGCTTCGACAACGAAAAGGAAGCCTCGCGCCGGGCCGCGATCCAGGCTCTGGTGGTGACCGGCGGCGGCGGGCTCCTGCTTCTGGCCGGCGTACTGCTGATCCAGAATATCACGGGAGCCTCTTCGCTTTCGGCGCTGTTTGAGACCGGCAATGTGCTGCGCGACAGCCCGCTCTATCTTGCCGCCTTTATTCTGGTGCTTGGCGGCGCCTTTACCAAATCGGCGCAGTTTCCGTTCCATTTCTGGCTTCCGAACGCCATGGAGGCGCCGACGCCGGTCTCCGCCTATCTGCATTCGGCCACCATGGTGAAGGCGGGCGTTTATCTGCTGATGCGGCTGAACCCGGTGATGGGCGATACTGCGCTGTGGACCATCGTTCTGCCGGTCTTCGGCGCGGCGACGCTGATCGTCGGCACGCTGCTCGCCATCCGCCAGACCGACCTGAAGCTGATGCTGGCCTATACGACGGTATCTTCGCTCGGCCTGATGGTGATGATGACGGGCATGGACATTCCCCATGCGGCGGAAGGCGCGGTGCTCTATCTGATCGCCCATTCGCTGTTCAAGGGCTGTTTGTTCATGGTCGCCGGCCTGATCGATCACGAGACCGGAACGCGCGACCTGACGAAGCTCGGCGGACTGGCAGAGGCGATGCCGATCACCTTTGCCGCCGGTCTTGCGGGCGCGATCTCCATGGGCGGCCTGCCGCCCTTCGTCGGCTTTCTTGCCAAGGAAGGCATCTACGAGGCGCTGGCCGCCGGCAGCCTCTGTGCGACGATCTTCCTGCTGATCGCGATCCTCGGCAATGCGCTGATGTTCGCCGTCGGCTTCGGCGTCGGGCTGAAGCCCTTCATCGGCAAAAAGACCGACACGCCCAAGCACGCGCATGAAGGGCCGGCGCTGATGTGGCTCGGGCCGATCGTGCTCGGCGCCACGGCCTTTCTCGCGGCCGTCTTCGCCCATTTCTTCAACAGCCATTTCTCCGGCCCGATGGCCTCGGCCGTTGCCGGCGAAGAGATCGAAATCCATCTTTCGCTGATCCCGCATATCGGCGTGCCGCTTGCCCTTTCGGTGCTGACGGTGATCATCGCGCTTGTCGTCTACTGGCGCCTTTCCGAGGCGCGGGCGGCGATGGCCGGCATGTTTGCCCGCCTCGGTCCCGGACCGGATGCCTGGTTCGACAGTTTTATGCGCGGTATTGTTCGTCTGTCCTTCAAGGTCACGCAGACGGTGCAGCCCGGGCGGCTTGAATTCTACATCACCGCGACCTTCTGCATCATTGCCGCTGTGCTGCTGGTGTCGCTCGTCTCCTTCGGCGAACTGCCGCAATGGCCGGGCTTGCCGGACGGCTTCCTGCTCGGCCACTGGGTGATCATCGCCCTTGCCGTCGTCGGCCTGATGGCGGTGATCAACGCCCACAACAGGCTGACGGCGATCGTCACGCTCGGCATTCAGGGCTTTTCCGTCGCCGTGCTGTTCCTGCTGCTCGGCGCGCCGGATCTCTCCTTCACCCAGTTCATGGTCGAAACGCTTTCGGTCGTGATCCTGACCCTGGTGATGACGCGGCTCAACCTCGCGCCCTCGGATCATCGCGCGCTCGGCCAGAAGGTTTTCGACGGCACGGTGGCCGCGCTTTGCGGCCTCGGCTTCGCGCTTTTGCTGATGCGCGTCACACAGGTGCCGTTCAATGACAGCCTGACGGCCTTCTTCAACGCCTATTCGAAGGTGATCGCCCACGGGCACAATGTCGTCAACGTCATCATCGTCGACTTCCGCGGAACGGATACGCTGGGCGAGATCGCCGTGGTGATGATCACCGGCCTTGCCATTCTGGCGCTGATCCGCGTGCGCTCCGGGAGAACAAAGGCCGTGGCCAAAGAGGAGAAAGCCCAATGAACACGCTGATCTTTCGCACGGCCGCGCCGTTCCTCTCCGCGCTGATGATGCTGTTTTCGATTTTCGTTCTCCTGCGCGGGCACAACGCGCCGGGCGGCGGCTTCATCGGCGGGCTGATCGCGGCTTCCGCGATCGCGATCTTCGGCATCGCGTCCGGTGTCTCGGCGGTGCGCCGGGCGATCCATTTTCACCCGATGTCGATTGCCGGCGCCGGGCTGCTGCTTTCGGCGCTGTCGGGTTTCATCTCGATCTTCGCCCATGTGCCTTTCATGACGGCGCACTGGATCTATCCCGTGATCTTCGGCGTGGAGGTGCCGATCTCCACGGTCACGACCTTCGATATCGGTGTTTATCTGGTCGTCTTCGGCTCGATTTCCTCGATCTTCCTGGCGCTTGAAGAAAAGGACCATGCCTGATGGAATTCGTGCTTTCCTGTCTTGTCGGCCTGTTCTTCGCCGCCGCGATCTACCTGATGCTGTCGCGCCACAGCGTCCGGATCATGCTCGGCATCGCCATTCTCGGCAATGCGGTGAACCTGCTGATCTTCACGGCCGGCCGGATCACCGGCTTCGTGCCGCCGATCATTCCGGAGACCATGGAGACGCTGCCTTCCGGCACGGCCAATCCGCTTCCCCAGGCGCTGATCCTGACGGCGATCGTGATCTCGTTTTCGTTCTTCGCCTTCCTTTTGGTCCTGACCTACCGCGCGTATCAGGACCTCAACACCGATGACACCGACGACATGCGGGCCGCCGAACCCAAGGACCAGCCCATGCCGCCGCTCGGCTACTGAACAAGGACCAGAAAACACCCTCATGGCCGCTTCGTCCTCCGCCCATTCCGTCGACCTGTCGCTGGCGCTGACCATGGAACCGTCAACGCTGACGGACTGGCTCGTCATCCTGCCGGTCGCCATCTGCATTACGGTCGGCGCCTTGCTGATGCTGATCCGCAAGCACACCGTCTGGCATCCGATCATCGCCATTCCCGCCCTTGCCCTGTTGGTCGTCGTAGACAGCCTGTTGGTCTATGCCGTCTCGACCGGCGGTCCGATCACCATGGTCGCCGGCCGCTGGCTGCCGCCCTTCGGCATTGCCTTTTCCGCCGACCTTCTCGGCGCGCTGTTTGCCCTTGCCGCCGGCATTGCCGGGCTGGCTGGCGCGATCTTCGCCGTCGGCGATATCCGGTCGGGCGGCAGGCGCTACGGGTTCTATCCGTTTTTGATGCTGCTGATGGCCGGCGTCTCCGGCGCGTTCCTGACGGGCGACATCTTCAACCTCTATGTCTGGTTCGAGGTCCTGCTGATCTCCTCCTTCGGCCTGCTGATCCTGGGGTCGTCGCACGAACAGCTGGACGGTGCGATGAAATACGCTGTCCTGAACCTGATCGGCACGACGCTGTTCCTGATCGCGGTTGCCTATATCTATGCTGTGTTCGGCACGCTCAACATGGCCGATATCGCCATGCGCGCACGCGCCGCGCCGATGCTGCCGACGGCCACCATCGGCGCGCTGTTCGTGCTGGCCTTCGGCATGAAGGCGGCGGCCTTTCCCGTCAATTTCTGGCTGCCCGCCTCCTATCATACGCCGCGCACGGTGGTCTCGGGACTATTCGGCGGCCTTTTGACCAAGGTTGGCGTCTACGCGCTTCTGCGCGTGATGGTGATGATCCTGCCGGCCGACCTTGAAAGCCTTGGCGCGCTCGTCTCGATCAGCGCCTTTCTCACCATGGTGCTTGCCGGTCTCGGCGCGATCGCCCAGCATGATATCCGCCGCACGGTCGGCTATGTGGTGATCGTCGGCATCGGCAATATCTTTGCCGGCGTGGCCGTCGGCGGGGTTTCGGGCCTTGAGGGCGCGCTTGTCTATGCGCTCCACTCGATGATCCTGATGACGGCGCTCTATTTCATCACCGGTCTTGCCGGAAAACTTGCCGGCGGGTTTTCGCTCGCTGCGATCGGCGGTCTCTACCGCAGCAACCCGGCCTTTGCCGGCTTAAGCCTCGCCGCCTTTTTCGCTGCGGCCGGCCTGCCGCCATTCTCCGGCTTCTGGCCGAAAGCGCTTCTGGTCAAGGCGACGCTCGGCGACGGGCAGTGGTGGCTGGCGCTCGCCATTCTGTTCGCCGGCTTCTGCACCACGATTGCTCTTGGACGGGTCTTCCTCCTGGCCTATTGGCGGCCCGCTGCCGCCCCGCCGGCGAAAAAGGTCGGCATTCCGCTTTCGGAAAGCCTGCCGGTGGTGGGGCTGATGGCCCTTGTCGTGATCTTCGGCGTCTATCCCGAACCGCTGCTTGCGATCGCCACGCGTGCCGTCGAGGGGCTTCTTGCGCCCGAGGCCTATTTCATGTCGGTCTTTCCCGGAGGAGCGTCCTAGATGT
This sequence comes from Martelella lutilitoris, assembly GCF_005924265.1. GTDB lineage: Bacteria > Pseudomonadota > Alphaproteobacteria > Rhizobiales > Rhizobiaceae > Martelella > Martelella lutilitoris. The sequence goes on along the minus strand of NZ_VCLB01000008.1, from coordinate 295,693 downwards.
CGTCCATGCTGCTCTTGAACCTCGTTCTCGCGATTGTGTGGGTTGCCGTGACCGGCAGCGCCTCGCTGCACAATCTGGTCTTCGGCTTCGTCATCGGCGCGATCTCGGTCGCTCTCGTGCGTCACCAGCTTGGTGGAACCGGCTATTTTTCCCGGGCGCGACGTGTGACCGCGCTGTTCCTGGTCTTTCTCTATGACCTGATGAAATCGGCCTGGTCGGTTGCGAAACTGGTCTGCTCGCCGCGCATGGAGGTCAAGCCCGGCATCCTGCGCTTCGAACTTTCGCTGGAAAAGGATTTCGAGATCGTCCTGCTTGCCAACATGATCACGCTGACGCCGGGGACGCTGACCGTCGATGTTTCCGACGACAAGAAGTATCTTTACATCCATGCCATCGACTGTTCCGATCCCGACGGCATTCGCCGCGACATTGCCAACGGGTTCGAGAAGAAAATCAGGGAGGCCTTTGCCTGATGACGCCTGATATGATTGTTTCGACCGCCGCCGATATTTCGATCGCGATCCTGTCGCTGGCCCTGATCCTGACCGCCGTCAGAGTGGTGCGGGGCCCGACCCTTCCGGACCGGGCGCTTTCGCTCGACATGCTGGTGGCGGTTGCCATGGGCTTTATCGTCGTCATCGCCATTCGCTCCGGCTTCACCCTCTATATCGACATCGCCATCGCGCTCGGCCTCGTCGGGTTTCTGGCAACGGTCGCCTTCGCCCGCTTCATCCGCTCGAGCGCCATGCGCTACGAGACGGAAGCCGGATTCCAGGTGAGGCCGCATCCCATGGCCTATGATTCGGGAAGCAGTGGCGAGGACGTGCCGGTCGTCTCTGCCGATGAAGCGAAGAAGGAGTAAGCCGCATGGATTATGTTGTCGCCCTGTTCGTTTCGTTTCTGATGCTGGCCGGCGCGCTGTTCACGCTGACGGCGGCCATCGGTATCCTGCGTCTTCCCGATCTCTACACGCGCATGCATGCGGCGTCGAAGGCCGGCACGGTTGGCTCCGGTCTGATCTTTCTCGCGATCGGTATCCATTCCGGCGAGATCGCTACCTTCGTGCGCGCCTTTGCCGGCATCGCTTTTTTCGTGCTGACTGCGCCGATTTCAGCCCATCTTCTGGCCCGGGCCGCCCACCAGGTGGGATATCCGCTGCATGAAAACACCGTTCAGGACGAACTCCAGAGTAGTGAAGAGGGTTAGTCGCGCGGTAATCTTGCCGAATGGCTTTGTAAGTATAAGAAAAAGGCCGCATATCTCAGTCGCCGCCCCTATAACTTTTCATAATCCGCGTTGTTTTTTATCATTGCAACTTTACTTTTCTGTATGGAGTGGTATTTGCTGGCGTGAGCATGAACAAAAGCTCTTGCTAGAATAGAAAACAAAATTGTCTCTTCATCGATGCCGGTGATGGTACTGGTCGTGTAAATGGCCCTTCACCGAAGCAGAACCTGCCTCATGCATTGGAGCAAGCGCCGATGGTTCGGAACCTTTGTCCGGGCTTCGTCGCAAGATCAGCCTCCGGCGGGCGTGTTGGCGGAGAAGTCGAGAGCAGAGAAGAAAACAATAGGAGTGAAGAATGACGGAAGCTGTGGTCGAACAAGAGACCCAGAACCTCGTTGAGTTGACGGCCGACATCGTTGCCGCCTATGTCAGCAATCATGTGGTCCAGACCACGGATCTGCCCGGTCTGATCCGCGAGGTGCATGCGGCGCTGAGCAACACGGCGCGTCCGCAGGAAAGCGTCCCGGCTGCCGAAAAGCAGAAACCGGCGGTTTCCGTACGCAAGTCGATCAGCGGCGACCATCTTGTCTGCCTCGAATGCGGCGGAACCTTCAAGTCGCTGAAGCGCCACCTGATGACGCATCACGACCTGACGCCCGATGCCTATCGCGAGAAATGGGATCTGCCGGTCGACTATCCGATGGTCGCTCCGTCTTACGCCGAGGCCCGGTCGCGCCTTGCAAAGGAAATGGGGCTCGGCCAGCGCCGAAAGCGCTAGTCGCCAAGGTTCGGACGCCGACGAGCGCTCCTCACCGAACAGGTTTATTTGTCTTGATGCCAGCCGCGAAAGCGCGCTGGCATTTTTTTTGGTGCAAGCGCTGTCAGCGGATGCCGGAGAAGGCGATTGATCTGACTGCGGGTGCAATTATTAAGAGTATATTCATTTTCCCGCTCGTAAAAGGACACGGTTGACCGAAGTAGGAAAAAAATCCTATTTTTGGCCAAAATACATAAATAAAAACAAAAGAAGGACCGCGAGGAGTGCCGCCTTCCGTCCCCGTCTTGCCGTCAGGTGCAAGAATACAGACCTATTTCAGCCGGGAGATGACATGAACGAGTACAAAGTAGAATCCTCAGCACCTTTCCAGCAGACTTTCGTCCACCAGATTGCCGGGGCATTGTCATTCGAGCGCGCCGGCCAGATGGCCGACATTCGCACCGCATGCCGCATCGTTCTTCTGATCACCAGGGAAATGGCGCGGGTCGCGGGCGATCGCGTCACGCTCAAGGAGCGTCGCCGGTCGGTCTCTCATTTCCGGCAGATCGCCATGTATGTCTGCCATGTCACGCTGCAGTTGTCGTTGAGCGAGATCGGCGCGGCCTTCGGCCGCGACCGGACCACGGTCGCCTATTCCTGTCGCGTGATCGAGGACCGGCGCGACGATCGCGCTTTCGACGAGTTCGTCGCCTCGGTGGAGCGGCTCGCCTATTCCGTCGTCGTGGCGGCGGGAGTGCGCGAAAATGCCTGAGCGGAAAGAGAGTGTGGCGACGGGCGTGCGGACGGGCGAAAAGACGCCGCTTGAAATGCTGGCCCGCCTGAAGGGTCGCGACGGCGGCCGGTTTCTGACGGGGGAAGCGCACGAGGCCGGCGAGCGGCTGCTATCTGATTTCACGCGGGCGCAGATGCAGCCGAGGGTCACGGCTTCGCTTCAGCCGCGACTTGAGAGCCGGGGGCGGGGGATGCGCGCCGACGCGGGCGAGATTTCCGTGAGCGCGCTCGATGCGCGCCGGCGCGTGAGCCGGGCGCTGGTGGCCGTCGGGCCGGAACTTGCCGATGTCCTGCTCGACTTCGTCTGTTTTGAAAAGGGCCTGGAGCAGCTGGAGCGGGAACGGCAATGGCCGGTGCGTTCGGCAAAGCTGATGGTCCGCACAGCGCTTCTGACGCTTGCCCGCCACTACGCGCCGCCGCCGCCAAGACGGACACTGCGACACTGGGGCGGCGAGGGCTTTCGGCCCGACATTTCGGCGATGTTTGCCGAGGAGTGAGGCTCAAGCTCAGCTGTCGGCCTGAAACGGCGTCAGGACGAAAGCGCCCTGGCCGCCGTTTCGCGGATCTTCGTCACCATGGCGTTGAGGCCGTTGGCCCGCTGGGCGGAGAGGTTTTCGACCAGCCCGATCCGCCGGAAGATGTCGATCGCGTCAGTGCGCGCGATCACCGAGGCCTTCTCGCCGGAATAAACGGTGAGGACGATGGAGACGAGGCCGCGCACGATGAAAGCGTCCGAATCGCCGCGAAAGCGGATAACCGGATCCTCTCCCTCATCCTTTTCGCTGACGAGCCAGACCTGGCTGGCGCAGCCGTGGACCCGGTTCTCCTCGGTCTTTTCATCCTCGGCCAAGTCGGGGAGCTGCTTGCCGAGTTCGATCACATAGCGATAGCGATCTTCCCAGTCGTCCAGGAAGGAAAAATCATCGATGATCCGGTCGAGTTTCTCGTTCATGAGGCGCCTCTCGTCTTTTCTCGCGCCTCGTATACGCCGATCGCCGCGCGAATGAAACGGGGGCGGGGACCGAATGTCAGCGCGGACGGCGCGTGGGCAGCGGTACGTTCTCCGGCAGACCGGAAATGCGCACCGGCTGGTTGGCGGGCGCCGGCATCTGCGGCGCGGGCGCGCTCTCCGGTTCCGGCGTGATCGCGCCGGTGCGGATGAGGTCGGTCGGGGTTGCGGCGGGCTCGGCCATGCGCTCGACCACCGTCACCTCGGCGGCGGGCTGGTCCGCTCGCGTTGTCTTCGGTGCCAGTTCGGGCACCGGTTCGTCCTCGGCAAATTGCTCGCCGAGATAGAGATAGACAATCTCCGCGCCCTGACGCGCGCGCTGACCGAGAAAGCCCAGAAGGCCGGCGCCATCATCGCAGACATCCGGTCGTTCGTCGCACATGCCGCTCATATAGTCGATTGTGCCGCGGGCAGCGGAAACGGCGCCGCCGATATCGCGGCCGCTCGGCAACACGGCCTCGCTGCGCCCGGCCTTGTCGCCCAGCAGCAGGGGGGCGAAGAACGGCACGATCAGCAAAAGCACAAAGATCATGAACGCCGATTTCAGCAGAAATCTCATCGATATCCTTGCCCGTCTCGGGTTTCGCTCTGCGTGTCCGTGCGGTCACGCGCTTCATCACTATCATAGGACGGTAAATGAGCCGCTAAAAGGGCCGCCGCTTGTCGCGGCGCGCCGTGCCGGGCGGAGCGCTTTTTTGCGTCAGGCTGAAGAATAATTTGAAAACAGTGGCATAGCGCAGGCGTAAATGGATTTCCCGTGGCCTGCCGTTAACCATATCCGTCGTTTTTTCGGCTCCGGCGCGATTTTGCGGACTGGTCGGGGTGGTTGTAATCCATTACCCTTCGTTAAGCCGCAGGGCGTAGTTTGTCGCCAATCCGAAGGGCGACGACCCCTGGTTGAAGAAGACTGACAGAGTGATGATGAATGGCGAAGGCTAGGAAGACCAGACGCAGCAAGAAGAAGGCGCCGTCCCTCCCGAGGCGCGGCGTATCTGCCATTGGGGCATTTGTTGCCCGCCACCCTTCATGGGTCGGCGGACCGCTGGTTTTCGGCATCGTCCTCAGCTTCGTTTCCGCCAATGCGCTGTGGTACCAGCCGGGCCCGCATCCCGAACCGCTGATGAAGACGCGCCAGCCCGCAGACCCCTATGCCGTTCCCGGACGCCGGATGGCGAGCGAGGAGGATTTCGAGACCTTTCGGATCGAACTCGAGGGCGACGGAAACAGCCAACCGGTCGAGATTGCTTCGCTTGAAAGCGGCGGCGGCGACGATCTGATGGCGATCCTGCAATCGGTCGAGAAAGAGCCGCCGGCGGCAGCGCCCCGGCCTGAAGCGGAGCCGCCGGCTCAGCCAGCGGTGGTCGATGACCGCGAGATCATCCGCCAGGTTCAGGAACAGCTTGCCGCAGCCGGCTACTACAAGGGCAAGCCCGACGGCGTGACCGGACCGCTGACGGAGGCCGCGGTGACAGCCTTTCAGGCTGACCAGGGGCTGGCGCAGACCGGCATTGCCGATGCGGGACTTCTGGCTGCCCTGAAGGGCGGCAATGGCGGACCGCCACCGGTGCCAACGCCGCGCGCGGCAACGAAGGCGGGCGCGGGTTCTGCCGACCCGGTTGCCGAGATTCTCGCATCAGGCGATGCCGCACCGGCGTCCGATGCCCTTGTCGTCGAGATCCAGCGGGGGCTCGTCAACATTGCCTATGACGATGTGACGGTCGATGGCGTGGCCGGCGCCAATACCCGCGCGGCGATCCTGGAGTTCCAGAAGCACTATCGCCTGCCGGAAACCGGCGAGCCGAGCCCGGCCGTGCGCGACAAGCTTGTGGAGATCGGGGCGCTCTGACCGCCTGAGGAGAAAGCCCCGCCATGCGTCTCAAATCGGATATTTTCGTCTCGGCTTTGGTGCGCCGGGTCTTTGCCGGCGGCGATTTTGCCGTGGTGGAGCGCAAGGGCGCGACCGACGCCGGGGCGATCGCGATCCGCCAGGTGCTGCGCGACGGGCGCGAATGCCTGTACATGCCGGCGCCGCAGTTTTTCACCGCCGAGAGCGACGAAGACCGGTTGTTCGAGAAGCGTCTGGATATGGCCGCAAGTAAAGACGTGGCGGCACGGCTTGAGAAGGAAATCCGCTTTGACAGCGATCTCTGGGTCGTGGTTCTCGAGACCGAAAGCGTCGAGGGGCTGTTTGCCGTGGCAGACGAAGGCGGCGGTTCCTGAGAAATCAGGCCGAGCGGCGGCTCTGCCGGCGCGGTGCGTCCTTGGCGGCTGTGGCCTCTTCGTCGGCGCGCTGGTTCTGCCATGCCAGCAGTTCCTCGATGCAGGCCGTCGGCTTCAGCGTCCCGATCAGACGCTCCGCCGCCTCATCGGCGCTGATTTCCGCCGTTGAAAGACCCGGCGCCACGCGCGGCAGCACGTAGAGCGTGTCATCCCTTCCCATGCCGAGCGCGACAAGCGCGACGGCGAGCCTTCGACCGCTGGCCTCAGCCAGGATGTCGGCGGCAAGCACCCGGTCGCCGCCGAGCGCGCGGGCGAGGGTTTCCAGGAAAAGCGGGCCCTCGCCGCGGCGGGCAAAGCGCACCAGAAGGGCGGTCTGCAGTTCCGAAAGCGTCGACAGGCCGAGACGGTCGTCAGCCTCGCTTCCGGCCTTTGCCGCCATGGCCTTCAGCGTCTGGCGCAGCGCTTCGCTTTCGTCGCGATAGCCGGCCCTGACGTCGAAATTGCCTTCCGGCGTTTCGTCCTCCTGCGGGCGGTGGCAGCCGATCAGCGCCTGAATGACCTTCTGCGACAGGTCGGCGCGGTGGATGATTGCGCGGATATGCTCTTCGCCCATGGTCTCGATCAGCCGCGTCAGTGTCTCGTCGGAGATCGCCGGCGAGCGGGCAAGGAAGGGCGCCGAGATGGAAATCTCACGGGTGCCGATATAGTGGCAGATTTCCTGCGGCACGTAAGGATGGCTGGAAAGAGCGGCGACGGCCTGACGGCGCGCCTCGGCCGTGGACGCTTCATAGACCGGGGGGAACAGCTCGACAAAACGGCGGCGTTCGGCGGCACTCGGTTTTTCCAAAGCGCCGAAGCTCGAGACCGTTGCCATCAGCACGACGTCGAGCTTGCGTGTATTTTTCAGCCCTTCAAGTTCCCGGTAACGATCGACCAAGGCCGTACTCCCCGACGAGCATTCCGGCAGCCTTTGCCGGATGATGCCGTTCTTCTTTGCCACGCCGTGTTGTCGAAAAAGCGGCAGTCGCCCTTTCGCCCGACGCATGGATGTCTTCAATCTGACAAGAGGTTAGGGGGAAATCGTTAGAAAGATGTTAACCATAGAAGAAAACAGGAATTGACCGGCGGAAGATGCGATTCCCGCCGCCGGTCGTCCGATAGACGATCAGATCGCCAGATATTCCTCGCGCAGTTCGGCGTTGTCGAGCACGTCCTGGGCGCTGCCGGAAAAGACCACCTGTCCGGTATCCATGATGACGGCGCGGTCGGAGAGCCTCAAGGCCGCAACGGCGTTCTGCTCGACGATGATGGTTGTGATGCCGAGATCGCGGATCTGGCCAACGATCTTTTCGATCTCCTGCACGATGACCGGGGCAAGCCCTTCATAGGGCTCGTCAAGGAACAGGACCTTGATCTCGCGGGCGAGAGCGCGGGCAACGGCCAGCATCTGCTGCTCGCCGCCGGAAAGCGTGACGGCTTCCTGGTTGCGGCGTTCTGCGAGCCGCGGAAAGCGATCATAGACTTCCTCGATAGACCAGCCCTTGTTGCCGGCTACCTGCGCCAGGACCAGGTTTTCCTCCACCGTCAGGCCGCCGATGATGCGCCGATCCTCCGGCACGAGCTGGACGCCGGAACGCGCCGCCTGGAAGGCCTTTTTCGTGTGCAGCGGTTCGCCGTCGAGCCAGATCTCTCCCTGGCTGAGGGCTGGGCTGTCGAGACGGGCGAGCGTTCGAAGCGTCGTGGTCTTGCCGGCGCCGTTGCGCCCGAGAAGGGAAAGCACTTCGCCTTTCCTGATGTCGAAGGACACGCCCTGCACGATATAGCTTTCGCCGTACCAGGCATGGATGTCGCGAACCGACAGGAATGCATCATTGACTGTTTCCGACACTGCGATCTGCTCCCCGGCGAAATTGCGTTTCTCCATGACCATGTTCATTCGTGGGCCTCCCCGAGATAGGCTTCCCTGACCTTCGGATTGCCGCGCACCTGATCGGGAGAACCTTCGGCGATGATCCGCCCCTGGGCAAGCACGGAAATCTTGTCGGCGAGCGAAAAGACGACATGCATGTCATGTTCGATGATGACCTTGGTCATGCCACGGGCCTTGATCCGCTGCAGCAGTTCGATGGTCATGTTGGTGTCGTGGCGGGCCATGCCGGCCGTCGGCTCGTCGAGCAGCAGGAGTTTCGGCTTCTGGATCAGGCACATGGCAAGCTCCAGCCGGCGCTTGTCACCGCGCGACAGCGATCCTGCCTCATGGTGGCGGCGGGCGGAAAGGCCGATATCCTCCAGCGTGAATTCGGCCTCCTCGCGAATTTCCTTTTCCCCGGAAAGGGCTTTCACGGCGTTCAGCCGGAAGGCGCCGTCGCGGCGGGCAAAGGCCGGGATCATGACATTTTCGATCAGCGTCAGGTCCGGGAAGATTTCCGGCGTCTGGAACACGCGGGAGACGCCCATCTGGTTGATCTCGTGCGGTTCGTGCTCGTTGAGCGTCTGGCCGTCGAAGACGACCTTGCCGTGGCTCGGCTTCAGGCGACCGATACAGACATTGAGCAGGGTGGATTTCCCCGCGCCGTTGGGGCCGATGATGGCATGAACCTTGCCGCTTTCGACCTCGAGATTGACGTCGGAGAGGGCGCGCAGGCCGCCGAAGCTCTTGTGGACGTCGTCAACGTGCAGGACGATGTTCTTGTCTGCCATGGGTCTACTCCGCTGGCTGGATGTCGGCGGCGGATTGCGCCTTGCGGCCGCCGCCGCCGCCCGAGAAGCGGGCGCGCAGGCGTTTGACGCCTTCCATGATGCCGCCGGGCAGGAAGATGACGATGGCCATGAAGATCAGGCCGAGGGTCAGGTGCCAGCCATCGCCGACGAACAGCGACAGGAGACCGACGAGCGGCGTTTCGATCGCATCCGGCAAGGCCGAGAGCGCGTTGTGCAGCGCGGCATCGTTGAAGGACGAGAAGATGTTTTCGAAATACTTGATCACCACCGCGCCGATGACCGGGCCAAGCAGGGTGCCCACGCCGCCGAGAATGGTCATCAGCACGACTTCGCCCGACGCCGTCCACTGCATGCGCTCCGCGCCCGCCAGCGGGTCGGTGACGGCCATCAGCGCGCCGGCAAGACCTGCGAACATGCCGGAAATGATGAAGGCCGAGCGCAGATAGGGACGCGTGTTGAAGCCGGTATACATCATCCGGTTCTGGTTGGATTTGACCGCCTTCAGCATCATGCCGAAGGGCGAGCGGAAGATCCTCAGCGTCAGGAAAAAGCAAACCAGAAGGGCGATGGCGCAGAAATAGAAACCGGCATAGCCCTGAAGCTCTATCCCGAAGAAATCGGGCGATGGCAGGCCCTCGGTCGGGGCGAGGAACATGCGGTCGATGATGCGCGGATCGCTTTGTGAAAGCTGCAGGCCGGTCTCGCCGTTGGTGATCGGGGTGAGCACCGAATAGGCGAGATTATAGCTCATCTGCGCGAAGGCGAGCGTCAGGATCGAGAAATAGATGCCCGAGCGTCGCAGGCTGACATAGCCGATGAGGGCCGCGAACAGGCCCGAGCAGATGACGGCGAAGATGATGGCCGGAATGGCGTTCATGGTGAACAGCTTGAACGACCAGACGGCGGCATAGGAGCCGACGCCGAGAAAGGCGGCATGGCCGAAGGAGAGGTAGCCTGTCAGCCCGAACAGGATGTTGAAGCCGATGGCGAAGATCCCGAAGATTGCGAATTTCTGCAGGAGCGCCGGGTAGGCGGCGCCGAGCGGCAGGAACAGGATGGGCGCCAGAAGCACGATCGCCGAGAAGACGATGTAGAGCAGCCAGTCGTTGCGCGAGAGATTGGCAAACATGTGGATTAGTCCTCCATCACGCCACGGCGGCCCATGAGCCCGCGCGGCATGGTCAAGAGAATGATGACGGCAACGAGGTAGATGATCACCTGGTCGATACCGGGAATGATGGATTTCACTTCGTTCATCGAGGCAAAGGACTGCAGGATGCCGAGGGTGAAGCCGGCGACGATCGCGCCCGGCAGCGAGCCCATGCCGCCGACAACGACCACGACGAAGCTCAGCACCAGGAAATCCATGCCGAGATGATAGTTCGGCGGCAGGATCGGCGTGTACATGACGCCGGCAAGGCCGGCGACCACGGCGGCGATGCCGAAGACGACAGTGAAGCGTTTCTCGATGTCGATGCCGAGAAGGCCGACCGTTTCGCGGTCACGCATGCCGGCGCGCACGACCATGCCGTAGGTCGTGAACTGCAGGAAGGCGAAGACGGCGCCGATGATCAAGAGCGCGAACACGAAGTAGATCAGTCGCCACCAGGGATAGACGATGAAGGCGTCGGTCATGCCGAACCAGGCGGCGATATTGGCCGTTCCGGCGAAGACGTCCGGGGCGGACTGGGGCACGGGATTGGCGCCGTAGATCTTCTTGATGATTTCCTGCAGCACGATGGCGAGACCAAAGGTCACCAGGATCTGGTCGGCATGGGGGCGCTTGTAGAAGAAGCGGATCAGCCCGCGTTCCATCACAAGGCCGATGACGAGCATGACGGGAATGGCGAGCAGGATGGAAAGCGGCACGGACCAGTTGATCACGGCCGCGCCGAAATCGCCGAAGGCGTATTCCATGTAGGGCACGGGGCGCGGGGCGAAGAGCGCGCCTTCGGCCTTGGGCGGCTGGATCGGCCACGTCAGAAGCGCGTTGAAGGTGACGGCACAGAAGGCGCCGAGCATGAAGAGGGCGCCATGGGCGAAGTTGACCACGCCGAGCGTGCCGAAAACCAGAGTAAGGCCAAGGGCGATCAGCGAATAGGCTGCGCCCTTGTCGAGGCCGTTCAGAAACTGAATGATGATGGCGTCCATTGACCGCGTTTCCACTGTTGCCGGAAAGGGCCGGGCGTTTTCAAAACGCCCGGCCTGAATTTCAGCGATTGTCCGTTCTCAGCAGGTCTTGGCCGTATCCGGACCAAGTTCGCCGCCGAAGATCGCCGGGTCGTATTCGACATCGGCGCGCGGCACGACCTTGACGACTTCGAGAAGGTCGAACTCGCTCTGCGGATCGGGATTGCCGCGCACGACGAGCACGTCCTTCATGCACTGGTGATCGGCGGCGCGGTAAAGCGTCGGGCCGTTACCCATGCCGTCGAACTCGAAGCCTTCCAGTGCCTTGATGACTTCCGGCGCGAAGAAGGTGCCGGCGCGCTCCACGGCGTCGCCATAGAGCAGGGCCTGGACGTAGCAGGTGTGAGCGGCCTGGGACGGCGGGAAGCCGTATTCCGCGCCGAAGGACTTGACGAAGGCCTGGCTGGCATCATCGCTGAGCGACCAGTTCCAGTTGGCCGAACCGAGAATGTTCTTGGCCGCATCGCCTGCGCCGCGGGCCATCAGGCGGGAGAACAGCGGAACGACGATCTCGAAATTCTTGCCGTTGACCTGCTTGTCCTTGAGGCCGAACTGGACGGCCTGGGTCAGCGAATTGACCATGTCGCCGCCATAGTGGTTGAGGATCAGCACATCGGCGCCGGAATTGAGAACCGGGGCGATATACTGCGAGAAGTCGCCGGCGCCGACCGGCGTCTTGACGGTCTGGACCGTTTCCCAACCGAGGCCCTCGGTCGCGTTCTTGATCGATTCTTCCTGAGTCCAGCCCCAGGTATAGTCGGCCGTCAGGTGGTAAGCGCGGCGATCCGAGCCATATTCCTGCTGGAGCACGGGGGCCAGCGCCTCGCCGGACTGATAGGCGTTGAAGAAGTGGCGGAAGCCGTAGCGGCGCTTGTCCTTGCCGGTGGTGTCGTTGGAGTGGGTGAGGCCGGCCATGAAGATGACGCCCATGTCCTGGCAGAGGCTCTGCACGGCAACGGCAACGCCCGAGGACGAGCCGCCGGTGATCATCACCGCGCCTTCCTTCTCGATCATGCGCTTGGCGCTGTCGCGGGCGGCATCCGACTTGGTCTGGGTGTCGCCTGTGACGTAGTTGACCTTCTTGCCGAGAATGCCGTTGCCCTTGAGCGCCTTGGACGAGAAGGTTGCAAGCATGCCGCCGTCGCCCTCGCCGTTCAGGTGCTTGGCTGCGAGCATCAGCGCCTTCATTTCATCCGCGCCCTCATCAGCGTAGGGGCCGGTCTGCGGCACGTTGAAGCCGAGCGTGACGGTGCTGCCGGTCGGCATGTTGCACGACATGTCGGCGGCATAGGCCCCGCGCACGAAATGCATGGGGGCGGCCAGCGTGACGCCGGCGGCCGCACCCGCCCTGAGCAGGCTGCGGCGGTTCATGATAAACTTTGACATCGGACTCCTCCCAAGTCGTCTGAGATGACTGCGCGCTCCTCAGGGCGCAGCGGCGCTTTCCTCCAAAGCGCATGGGAGACAGTAACAAGCAGTCAAATTGTCGCAATTGAGCGAAAGTGATAAGACCTTGGTTGAAGGCAGCAGAGACTTACCTTTGGCAGGCGTGCTCCGTTCACGGGTTGAACAGCGGCAGCCGCTGACGCATATAGCCACCTTCAAGACGAAGGTGATCCGGACATGGGCGACAGAGCAGAAGAACAGCAACCGTTCTGGAAGACGAAACGGCTCGACGAGATGGACGCCCGCGAATGGGAAAGCCTCTGCGACGGTTGCGGGTTGTGCTGTCTCAACAAGCTGGAGGATTGGGAAACGGGCGAGGTGGCCTTCACTTCGGTCGCCTGCCGGCTGCTCGACGGACATTCCTGCCAGTGCTCCGATTATGAGGATCGCTGGAAGACGGTGCCGGAATGCATCCAGCTCGATGTCGCGGGCGTCAGGGAGATCCCCTGGTTGCCGCCGACCTGCGCCTACAGGCTCGTCCACGAGGGGCATGATCTCTACTGGTGGCATTATCTCGTTTCCGGTGACCGCGAGACGGTGCACCAGGTCGGAATCTCCGCGCGCGACCGGACCGTGAGCGAGATGGAGGTGCCGGTCGAGGACTACGAGGACTACATCATCGAATGGCCGGTGCTGACCGGAGAGAAGACCGGCTGATTCGTGTTTCTGATGGGTCGGGCGCCGCTTGACCCAGCGCAATGCGGGAGCCGCGAGGGGGCCTATGTATTCATCATCGTAACTATGAATATGCAAGGATCCTCCCCATGGCGACCGACTATCTTCAGATGACTGCCGACATCTCGCGGCAGACCGCCGTCCTTCGCAAGGACATTCCCGACACCATGAGCGGTTTTTCGGCAATGGCGGGGGCCGCCTGCAAGGCGGGCGCGCTCGATGCCAAGACCAAGGAATATATCGCGCTCGGCATTGCCGTGGCGCTGCGCTGCGAGCCCTGCATCGCCTTTCACGCCAAGGCTCTGGTCAAGCTCGGCGTCACCAGGGCCGAGTATGAGGAAGTGCTCGGCGTTGCCGTTTACATGGATGGCGGGCCGGGGTTGATGTATGCCGCCCATGCGCTGGAAGCCTTCGATCAGTTCTCGGCGAAATAAGAAAAAGAACACAAAATAGGAAAATAATCCTTGACGGCGTTACGGTCGTCTGCTAGGTTTTCCCTACAGTCGGAAATCTGCGGCGGTCGGTGACCTCACTGGTTTCAAGGCCTCCGTCAGATTTTCCAAAGCCCGGTTCTCGCCGGGCTTTTTTGTTGCCGGACGGCTGCCGCGAGCGGTCAAAAGGAGGGTTTCGTGGTCGACCATGAAACATTCGATATTTCGTTTTTCGGGCTCTGGCCGCGCACGCCGCGTTACGAGGGAGATCCGGCGACGCACCGAACCCATGCGGGCTATCATGCGATCGAACCGAAGGCGCGGCGGGCCAATGCCGATGACGATCTCAGGCTCTTGCTCAATGACCTGACCGTCGAGATGCGCGCGCAATTTGCGTTTTTCCGCAAGCTCAGGATGGCGGCCGTCAAAAAGGGCCGGGAGGGAGACGATGCGGATGTGCGCGGCGAGGTGAAGGCCGCGGCCGACGCGGTGGCGCTGATCATCCGCACGCTGGAAAAGGCCGACGAATTGCAGCGCAGGCTTGCCGAGAGCCGTCGCGACGCCGAGGAACGCGCACTCGATCTGAGGACATATGAAGATGCCAAAGCCCATTTCCTCGACCTCATCGAAAAGCGGGCCGAGGAACTGGCAGAAAGGCGCCTCGCCGAGCGCGCCGGCGACCGATGATCGCTATGCCCTTGTCAGCGCGCTTTCCCGCGACTGGGCCTTTCTGGGACGGCCCGAGCAAATGCCGCCCGCTGCCGACTGGCGCACATGGCTTCTGATGGGCGGGCGCGGTTCCGGCAAGACGCGGGCCGGCGCGGAATGGGTGCACGCACTGGCGCTTTCAGGCGGAGCAAAATGCGATCTGCGCATCGCGCTGGTGGCCGAGACGCTCGGGGATGCCCGCGAGGTGATGATCGACGGCGTCTCCGGCATCTGCCGGATCGCGCGGCGGATGGCGCCGGTTCTGGAGATCACCCGCCGCCGGCTGATCTGGCCGAATGGCGCGGTGGCCTATCTTTTTTCCTCTGAAGATCCGGAGGCGCTGCGCGGGCCGCAATTCCACTTCGCCTGGTGCGACGAACTGGCGAAATGGCGTTATGGCCAGGAATGCTGGGACATGCTGCAGTTCGGCCTGAGGCTGGGCGCGCGGCCGCGCCAGATGGTGACGACGACGCCGCGCGCCGTGCCGCTTTTGAAAAAGCTGAAGGCGGAAAGCGACACGACGCTGACGCGGATTTCCACGGCAGACAATCATGCCAATCTGGCGCCGGGTTTCTTGAAGGCGCTTTCAAGCCGCTATGGCGGCACGCGGCTCGGGCGGCAGGAACTCGACGGAGAGATGATCGAGGACCGCGAGGACGGGTTGTGGCGGCGATCCGAACTGGAATCGAGCGTCTCGCGCAACGCGATGGCAACGGGGCGGATCGTGGTTGCCGTCGACCCGCCTTCCGGTTCCGGTCGCCGCTCGGTCTGCGGTATCGTGGTCGCGGGCGGCATGGAAAACGGCGGCGCGCTGGTGCTGGCCGACTGCTCGGTCGAAGGCGGCACGCCGTCCGAATGGGCGCGCGCCGTGGTCGAGGCCTTTCGTCGGTTTGATGCCGACCGCGTGGTTGCGGAGATCAATCAGGGCGGCGACATGGTGACGGCGATGCTGAAAAGCGTCGACGAGCGCCTGCCGGTTTCAACGGTGAGGGCGCGGCGCGGCAAGTTTCTGCGCGCCGAGCCGGTTGCCGCGCTTTATGAGCAGGGCAGGGTGCGCCATGCGGGCCATTTTGCCCGGCTTGTCGACCAGATGTGCGATTTCGGGCCGGACGGGCTTTCCGGCGGTCGCTCGCCGGACCGGCTCGACGCCCTGGTCTGGGCGCTGACGGCGCTGCTTCTGGAAGGCGACGGGGTCCCGCGCGTGTGAGGCGCCATTGGCGCTTGCACCGCACAATGGCCCATGCTAGCCGAATGCCGCAATCGGCCTTTTCAGGGCGCAACGAGGTTTTCGCATGATCAGACATATCGTTTTCTTTTCGGTGCCGGAGGGCGGCGACGCCGATCAGATCGAGACCGGCCTTTCGATCCTGACGGAAAACCCGCATGCTTCGGTTCTGGAGATCGGTCGCAACACGCGCAGCGATCTCTATGACGAAAAGGTCGATTTCGTCGTCTATGGCGAGTTCGAGGATGAGGCGGCGCTTGCTGCCTATCGCGAACACCCGCTCTACAAGAAGTCGACGGCGCTTGTCCGTCCGCTCCGCGAGATGCGGATGGCCGCCGATTACGACACGGCAAAGGCCGTGCGGAAAGCGAGGCTGAAGGACTGACGCCGAACACACTGACTGACTGACGTGGCCCCGGTTTTTCCGGGGCTTTTTTGTTTCTAGAGCGGCTCTGCCTTTCTTGGAAACGCGCAACCGCTCTATCTATCTGTTTTGACGCATTTTCGCGGACGTCAGATGTCTCCATCTGACTGCGAAATGCTCTAGCCAAGGAAAAGGGGGGCGGCATGAAAATGCCCTTTCATCTGCCGGGCAGGCGCCCGGCCGAGCCCGTCGGCGTGCCCGACAAAAAGGCGGCGACAATGCTCTCCGCCATCGCCTTCAGCGGCGAGGCGCGCTGGTCAGGCCGGTCCTATGCCGCCCTTGCCCGCGAAGGGTTCATGAAGAACCCGGTGGCCCACCGCGCCGTCCGTCTGATCGCGGAGGCTGCGGGCGCCATGCCCTGGCAATTGTTCGACAACGGCACGCTCGTTTCAGACCATCCGCTGCTTTCGCTTCTGAAGCGGCCGAACCGGCGGATGTGCGGGGCGGATTTTCTCGAGGCGTTGTTCGGCGCGCTGCTGCTTTCCGGCAATGCCTATGTCGAGCCGATCGTTCTTAGCGGCGACCTTCGCGAACTGCACCTGTTGCGGCCGGACCGCATCCGCGTGATCGAGGGGCGCGACGGCTGGCCGGAGGCCTATGAATACCGCACCGGCAACCATGTGACCCGTTTTGCCGCCGACGGCGAGGGTCTGACGCTTCTGCACATGCGGCTCTTCCATCCGCTCGACGACCAGACCGGGTTTTCGCCGCTCGCGGCCGCCCAGATGGCGCTCGACCTGCACAACGCCGCTTCCGTCTGGAACAAGGCGCTGCTCGACAATTCGGCAAGGCCCTCCGGCGCGCTGGTCTACCAGCCGAAGGACGGCGGCAATTTGACCGAGGAACAGTATGAGCGGCTGAAACAGGAGCTGGAGGAGGGCTATAGCGGACCGGTGAGGGCCGGGCGGCCGTTGCTTCTGGAGGGCGGGCTCGACTGGAAGGCGATGGGGCTGACGCCGCGCGACATGGATTTCACCGAGGCGCGCAATGGGGCAGCTCGCGACATCGCGCTTTCCATCGGCGTGCCGCCGATGATGCTCGGCATTCCCGGCGACAATACCTATTCCAACTATCAGGAGGCCAACCGCGCCTTCTACCGGCTGACCGTTCTGCCGCTGATTGCCCGCACGGCCGCCTCGCTGACGGCCTGGCTGGAGCCGGCCTATGGGGCGGGGCTGAAGCTTGAGCCGGATCTCGACCAGGTGCCCGCACTT
Organism: Martelella lutilitoris; assembly: GCF_005924265.1. GTDB lineage: Bacteria > Pseudomonadota > Alphaproteobacteria > Rhizobiales > Rhizobiaceae > Martelella > Martelella lutilitoris. The sequence continues at coordinate 278,654 of NZ_VCLB01000008.1, read as the reverse complement.
GCCGCCGAGCGCGATGCGCTTTGGGCGCGGGTCGGGTCTGCCGAATTCCTGACCGACGACGAGAAGCGCGAGGCCGTGGGGTACTGACACATGCAAGAGCATTCAGGAGGAGCCGCTATGGGCGAGGGATCGATGCTGGCCGATGAACTGAAATATGCCGATCTGTCGCTGACAGACCTTGCCGGCGACGGCTCCTTTTCCGGCTATGCCAGCCTCTTCGGCGAAGTTGACCTGGGCAAGGACATGATCGAGCGCGGCGCGTTTTCGCGCTCCCTGCAAAAGCGCGGGGCCGAGGGCGTGCGCATGCTGTTCCAGCACGACCCTTCCGAGCCGATCGGCGCCTGGCGCAAGCTCCGCGAGGATGGGCGCGGGCTCTACGTTGAAGGCGTTCTGTCGCCGGACGTGGCGCGTGCCCGCGAGGTGCATGCGCTGATGAAATCCGGCGGGCTCGATGGGCTTTCGATCGGCTTCCAGACCGTGCGCGCCAAGACGGACGCGAAGACCGGCGTGCGCCGGGTGCTGGAAGCCGATCTTTGGGAGATTTCGATCGTCACCTTTCCGATGCTGCCTTCGGCACGCATCGCCAGCGTGAAGCAGGCGGGTGACGCATTTCCCACCATCAGGGAATTCGAGCGATGGCTGACGCGGGATGCCGGCCTGAGCCGAAAGGCGGCGCGCCGGTTTCTGACCGGCGGCTATGACGCGCTTGTCGGCGGGCGGGATGCGGCCGGCGGCGATGACGAGATGGACGACGAACGCCTGCTCGGCCTTCTGCGCCGGGCACGGCGGATGATGTCGTCCTGAAGTTTTTCAAAGAGAGGAATTCATCGTGACCGATGCGAAGATGACAGCGGCGCCCGAGATCAAGAGCGCGCCCGCAAGCATTACCGAGGCCTTCGAGGCCTTCATGTCGAGCTTCGAGGCGTTCAAGGACGCCAATGACCGAAGGCTCGGCGAGCTCGAGAGCAAGATGGGCGAGGATGTGCTGACCCGCGAAAAGGTCGACCGCATCAACCGCGCCATGGATGCCCAGGCCCGCCAGCTCGACGAGATGCAGCTGAAGCGGGCGCGACCGGCGCTTGGGCGAGGAACGAGCCTTGCCGCGAGCGAGCACAAGGCTGCGTTCGAAAACTATATCCGCCGCGGCGACGAGCACGGGCTTCGTGCGCTGGAAGCCAAGGCGATCTCGACGACCGAAAGCGACGGCGGCTATCTGGTGCCGGAGGAGACGGATAGCGAGATCGGCCGCAGGCTTTCGGCCGTTTCGCCGATCCGTCGGCTGGCGACCGTGCGCCAGGTGTCCGGCGCGGTCTTGAAGAAGCCGTTCATCGCCTCGGGCTTTACCGCCGGCTGGGTCGGAGAAATTGCCGACCGTGACCAGACGGCGACGCCGGATATTTCCGAGCTCTCCTTCCCGACCATGGAGCTTTACGCCATGCCGGCGGCGAGCGCCTCGCTGCTCGATGACGCAGCCGTCGATGTCGAGAACTGGATTGCCTCGGAGATCGACATCGCCTTTGCCGAGCAGGAAGGGGCGGCCTTTGTCGGCGGCAACACGGCGAATACGCCGAAGGGCTTCCTGAGCTATGCCACAGTGGCCGACAATGCCTGGGAATGGGAGAAGATCGGCTATATCGCCACCGGGGTTGATGGCGGCTTCAAGGCCGCCGATCCCTCCGACACGCTGATCGAGACCATCTATGCGCTGAAGGCGGCGCACCGCCAGAACGCCCATTTCGTCATGAACCGGAAGACGCAAGGGACGATCCGCAAGTTCAAGGATGATGACGGCAATTATCTCTGGCAGCCGCCGGCAAGTCTCGGCCAGCCGGCCTCGCTGATGGGCTTTCCTGTAACCGAGGCGGAAGACATGCCGGATATCGGCATCGACACCATGTCGATCGCCTTCGGCGATTTCGCCGCCGGTTATCTGGTCGTCGACCGGGCCGGGGTCAGGATCCTGCGCGATCCCTATTCTGCCAAGCCCTATGTGCTGTTCTACACGACCAAGCGCGTTGGCGGCGGAGTTCAGAACTTCGAGGCGATCAAGCTGGTGAAGTTCGGCGACGCGTAATGCGCCCTGAGCAACGAAATGACCGGCCCCGGCAGTGTCTGCCGGGGTTTTTTGATGGCAGAAGGACGATTTCGCGATGAGCTATGCGCTGATTACGCCCGCGGGCGAAGAGCCGGTGACCCTTGCCGAGGCCAAGGCGTTTCTGCGCCTTGACGGCAGCGATGAGGATGCACTTCTGGCCGACCTCATCACCACGGCGCGGGACTATCTGGAAATGGTAACCGGGCTTTCGCTTGTCACGCAGGAATGGCGGCTTTACCGCGATGACTGGCCGGCGAGCGGAATGATTTCCCTGGCGCATGGTCCGGTGCAGTCGGTCGAAACGGTCACGGTCTATGACAACGATGGCACAGCCTCGGCGCCGTCCCTGACGGAGGCGCGGCTTGATGGCCGGGCGCGGCCGGCGCGTTTCTACCTGCCCGATCTCGCGGGCCGAAGGGCAGGGCTTAACGGGATCGAAGTTGATTTCACCGCCGGGTTTGGTTCCGCGGCCGATGCGCCGGATGTCGCCAAGCAGGCGATCCTTCGCCACGTCGCCCATATGTTTGCCTTTCGCGGCGTCGTTGCCGCCGATCAGCAACCCGCCGGCGCGCCGGATGGTTATGACCGGCTGATCGCGCCGCTGAAGGCCTGGAGGCTTTGATGCTGACGCTTGACCCCGGCGCCTTTTCCGCCCGCCTCGACCTGATGATGCCGATGGCGGCGCCGGACGGACAGGGCGGCGCAACCATCACCTACACGCTTGTCGCGCGGGCCTGGGCCAGAATTGAACCGCTTTCGGTCGCATCCAGCGAAGAGGCCAGTGGTGAGACTTTTCGCGTGACCCATGAAATCTGGTTTCGGGCACGCAGCGATCTCGTGTCGGGCATGCGGTTCGTGGTCGGCGCGCGGGTGTTCCGCCTTGCCGGTTTTCGCGATCCCGATGAGACGGGCCGCTATACCGTCTGCCGCTGCGAGGAGGAGAGGCCATGAGTTCGGCCGAAAATGCGCTTTTGAGCGCGATCCACGCGCGGCTTGCGAATGATGCCGCGCTGACGGCGCTGATCGGGCCGGACGCGATATTCGACCGGCTGCTGAGCCGGCCGCAACTGCCGGCGATCGTCTTCGGCGAATGCGAGACGCGCGACTATTCGACGGCAACCGAGGCTGGCAGCGAACACTTTCTCACGCTCGAGATCTGGTCGGAAGCGCATGGGCGCAAGACGTTGCAGGCGATCGAGGCGCGGGTCAAGGCGCTGCTGCACGATGCGGCGCTTTCGCTTTCCGGGTTCGCTCTCGTCAGTCTGCTGCACAGCAAGACCACGGGGCGGCGTGTGGCCCGCACCGGCTATTTTCTCGCCGAGATGCGCTTTCGGGCCGTGACCGAGCCTGTTTGAACCGTCCTTTCAATTGACCACGGAGATCACGATGACAGCCCAGAAGGCCAAGGATCTGCTGCTGAAACTGCACAATGGAAGCGCCTATGAGACGGTCGCCGGCCTCAGGTCGAAGACCTTGCGCTTCAATGCCGAGACGGTGGACATCACCGATTCCGAGAGCGCCGGGCGCTGGCGCGAACTGCTTGGCGGCGCCGGCATCCAGCGCGCCTCGCTGACGGCGAGCGGCATTTTCAAGGACGCGGCCTCCGACGAGACGGTGCGCGCGGCCTTTTTCGCCGGGGCGCTGGTGAGTGCGGAGATCGTCATCCCCGGTTTCGGCACGCTGACCGGCCCCTTCCAGTTCACTTCGCTCGAATATTCGGGTCAGCACAATGGCGAATTGCAATTCGACGTCGCGCTCGAATCGGGCGGAGCGATCAGCTTTGGAGCGCTCTCATGACGATTGGCGGAAAGGGCGCGCGCGCCAACCGTCATCGTGGCGAGGTGGAGGCGGTGATTGATGGCGAACGCCGCATTCTCTGCCTGACGCTCGGCGCGCTGGCGGAGCTCGAGACGGCGTTTTCCGCGGACGGCCTCGGGGACCTCGGCAAGCGTCTCGGCGCCGGGCGTCTGCGGGCAAAGGACCTGATTGCCATCATCGGCGCGGGGCTTCGCGGCGGCGGCAACGCCATCGACGACGACGAGGTGGCGGCGATGAGCGTGGAGGGCGGCGTTGCCGCCTATGCCAAACTGGTCGGCGAATTGCTGACCTTGACCTTTTCGGGAGGGGAGGCTGAGCGCGCGCCAGCGGGCGCGACACGGCCGGACCCTTCCTAGCCGCAGCGGCAGGTCCCGAACCTCCCGGCGCCGAGCCTTTCCCCTGGCGCTCGGCGCTGCATACGGGGCTTTGCCTGCTGCGGCTGAAACCTGAGGACTTCTGGTCTTTGACGCCGGTCGAATTCGCGGCAATGACCGGCGCTTTCGCGCCCGTTGCGCCCTATCCGACACGCGCGGGGCTGGACGAGATGATGACGCGCTATCCCGACGAAGCGAGGAGAATGTGATGGAACCAGGCGACGATTATGCCGAGGCGGTGAACGGGGCGAGCGCGCTTTATGACGTGCTTGTGGACCTGGAGGCGCAGTCCGACCGGTTTTCGACCGCGATCACCGGTGCGCTGAAGGATGCGACGCTTTCCGGCAAGGGGTTGCAGACCGTCCTGGGCGATCTCGGCCGGCGGCTCTCCGAACTGGCGCTCAATTCGGCGCTGAAGCCGCTTGAGAATGCGATCTCCGGCCAGATCGGCAACCTCGCCGATGGCCTGATCCAGGTCGTTGCCCATGCCAATGGCGGCGTTCCGGGCCGGATCACGCCGTTTGCCGATGGCGGCGTGGTTTCGCGCCCGACCTTTTTTCCGATGAGCGGCGGGCTCGGGCTGATGGGTGAGGCGGGCAGCGAGGCGATCCTGCCGCTGAAGCGCGGACCGGATGGCGCACTCGGGGTTGCCGCATCCGGCGGTGGCGGCGGTCCGCAGATCGTCTTCAATGTCACGGCTCAGGATGCGGCGAGCTTCCAGAAGAGCCAGGGACAGATTTCCGCGATGCTGGCAAGGGCCGTGCGCACCGGCCAGCGCAATCTCTGAGGGAGCCGTCATGAGCGCGAGTTTTCACGAAGTGCGCTTTCCGCTGAGGCTGTCGCTTTCCGTCAGCGGCGGCCCGGTTCGGCGCACGGATATCGTCAGCCTGTCCAACGGGCGGGAGAACCGCAACCAGCGCTGGAAGAACTCCAGGCGCTCCTATGATGCGGGCTCCGCCCTGCGTTCGATCGCCGACCTTTACGAACTGACGGCGTTTTTCGAGGCGCGCGGCGGCGAGCTTTACGGTTTCCGCTTCCGCGATCCGGTGGATTTCAAGTCCTGCGGCCCGCTGGCGGAACCAGGACCGACGGATCAGCGGATTGCAAGCGGCGACGGCGTTACGGCGGCATTTCAGCTCATCAAGACCTATGGCGATGCCGCGGCCTCATTCGTCCGGACGATCGAAAAGCCGGTTGCCGGCTCGGTTCGGGTTTCCGTCGACGGTATCGAGAGCCCGGACTCTGATTTCTCCGTCGATACGACGACCGGCATCGTGACCTTTGCCGCCGGTGCCATTCCGGCAACCGGAGCTGAGATTTTCGCCGGCTTTTCCTTCGATGTTCCGGTCCGCTTTGCGATCGACCGGATCGACATCAACATGAAGGCCTTCAATGCGGGCAGCGTGCCCTCGGTCCCGCTTACGGAGATCATGCCATGAGAACACTGGATGCAGCACTCGCTGCCCATCTCGGGCAGGATGCAACAACGGTCTGTCACTGCTGGCGAATGACGCTCAAGAACGGAAGCGTGCTTGGTTTTACCGAGCATGACCGCGATCTCGTGTTCGCGGGAACACCGTTTCAGGCGGCAAGCGGTTTCCTGTCTTCAGGCTTCGAAAGCGAGGAGGGGCTCGTCGCCAGCACCAATGAGGTCGTCGGCGGCTTTTCCAGCGAGGCTATTTCGCAGGAGGCGCTGGCCCGGGGAGACTATGACGGTGCAAAGGTCGAGGTCTTTCTCGTCAACTGGCAGGCGCCCGAGCAGCATCAGCTTCTCCAGGTTCTCGAGGTCGGCGAGGTATCGCGCGAAGGCGGCAGCTTCAGCGCCGAATTGCGGTCGCTGACTCATCGACTTTCGCAGCCGCAGGGTCGTAGTTTCACGCGCCGGTGCGATGCCGTTTTTGGCGACGCAGCTTGTGGTTTTGATCCGGGATCGCCCGGTTTCTTCGCCACCGGCGCCGTTTACGCAGTTGAAAGCGAGACCCGGCTCGCGATTGCTGCAACAGGTGATTTCGCCGAAGGGTTTTTCGCCCAGGGCGTGGCGCGGTTTGAAAGCGGAGACCTTGCCGGCCGAAGCTTCGATATCGATGCGAACACGCCGATTGCCGGCGGCATGCGGGTCGATCTCTGGTTGCCGCTCGAGCATTTGCCCGAGGTTGGCGATCAGGTGCGCCTGACGGCGGGATGCGACAAGGCTTTCTCCACCTGCCGGACGAAATTCGGCAACCACCTCAATTTCCGTGGCTTTCCGCATGTGCCGGGAGCGGACTTTGCCTATTCCTATGTGAATGGCGAGAGCGCGCATGACGGGAGCGCGCTGTTCAAATGACGGGCATTGGGCTAAGGGTCGTCGCCGAGGCCGAAAAATGGATCGGCACGCCCTATCGGCATCAGGCAGCAGAGATCGGCGTCGGTTGCGACTGCCTCGGTCTCGTTCGCGGGGTCTGGGGCGCGCTCTACGGTACGGTGCCGGGCATTGAGACGCCTTATGCGGCCGACTGGGCCGAGCGCAGCGGAACCGAACGCTTGGCTGAGGCCGCGGCCCGCTATTGCGGTCCGCCTCTTCCTGAAGATCAGATGATGCCCGGCGATATCCTTCTGTTTCGCTGGCGATCGCAGTTTGCGGCAAAGCATGCGGGGATCCTCAGCGGGCCGGACCATTTCATCCACGCTTATGAGCAGGCGGGCGTCATCCGCTCGCCGCTTGTGCCGTCTTGGCGGCGCAGGATCGCCGGCGTTTATCGGTTTCCCGCGCTTTAGCCGGAGGGCACCGACCCCGGCCGCGCAAGGGCGCAGTTCCTGAAAATTCAAAACGCATATCGTGCCGGCCAAAGGCGGCGGGCGCGTTGTTCTTCTCATCGAGGTCCAACTGATGGCAACAATCGTTTTTCAGGCCGCCGGCGCAGCACTTGGCTCTGTTCTCGGACCGTTCGGCGCGGTTGCCGGGCGGGCGTTGGGGGCGCTTGCCGGCGCCGCGGTCGACGGGTCTGTCTTTTCCGATGGCCGCAGGGGCGCCAGTCGGCATCTGCCGACGGCGCGGGTTGGCGGCGTTGAAGAGGGCGTCGCCATCCCGCGCGTCTACGGCACGGCGCGCATCGGCGGCACGCTGATCTGGGCGACCCGGTTCGAGGAGGAGGTGGTCGAGGAGCGCACAGGCGGCAAGGCGTCAGGTTCGACGCTCGAGAGCTTTGCCTATTTCGGCAATTTCGCCTTCGGCATTTGCGAGGGACCCGTGGCCGCGATCCGGCGGGTGTGGGCGGATGGCCGCGAACTGGATCTTGCGAGCGTTGAAATGCGCTTCTATCCGGGCGATGACAGCCAGTTGCCGGATCCCCTGATCGAGGCCAAGCAGGGCGAAGGCAACGCGCCGGCCTATCGCGGGCTCTGCTATGTTGTCTTTGAACGCCTGCCGCTCGACAGTTTCGGCAACCGCATCCCCGTGATCCAGTTCGAGGTGCTGAAGCCGACCGGCGCGCTCGAGAGCCAGGTGAAGGCCATCGCCATCATTCCCGGCGCGACCGAGCACGGGCTCTGCCCCTTTCCGGTCACCGAATCGCTCGGCAGCGGCAGCCAGCGGGTCATGAACCGCAACACGCTCACCCGCGCGACCGACTGGGAAGCCTCGATCGATGAACTGACGGCGCTTTGCCCCAATCTGGAGCGCGTGGCGCTGGTCGTCGCCTGGTTCGGGTCTGATCTGAGAGCGGGGGAATGCCGCATTCTGCCAGGCGTGGAAACGCCGTTTCGCGCCGAGGAAAGCGCGCCCTGGTCCGTTTCCGGCATCGCGCGCGATGCGGCCCATGTGGTGAGCACGCATGAGGGCGGGCCGGCCTATGGCGGAACGCCGAATGATGCCGGGTTGATGGCCGCGATCGCCGACCTGAAGGCGCGCGGGCTGAAAGTGTTCCTCTACCCCTTCATTATGATGGATGTGCCGGCGGGCAACGGCCTGCCCGACCCCTATGGCGGCGCGGAACAGGCGGTCTATCCCTGGCGCGGTCGCATCACCTGCCATCCCGCCAGGAGCGTGTCCGGCACGAGCGACAGGACTGCGGCGGCGAGAGCGCAGGTGGAGGCTTTTCTGGGCACGGCCGAGCCGCATCACTTCACGCCGGGACCGACCGGTGTTGCCTTTGCCGGAACGGATGCCGGCTATCGGCGTCTCGTCCTGCACTATGCGCATCTGGCCGCCGCCGCCGGAGGCGTTGACGGCTTCATTATCGGGTCTGAACTGAAGGGGCTGACCTCGATCCGCGATCACAATGATTCCTTTCCCTTCGTCGAGGGACTGATCGAGCTTGCGGGCGACGTGCACGGCATTCTGGGGCCGGAGGCAGCACTCACCTACGGCGCGGACTGGAGCGAGTATTTCGGCTTTCATCCCGACGATGGCAGCGGCGATGTCTATTTCAACCTCGATCCGCTGTGGGCAAGCCCTGACATTTCCGCCGTTGGCATCGACAACTATATGCCGTTGTCGGACTGGCGCGATGACGACCTTTCCTCGGCAAATCCGGACGGTTTCAGAAGCGCGACCGATCCGACGGGGTTTGAGGGACAGATCGCGGCGGGCGAGGGGTATGACTGGTACTATGCCGACGAGACGGCGCGGGCGGCGCGAGAGCGGACCCCGATCACCGACGGGCTCTCGGGCAAACCGTGGGTCTACCGGTACAAGGATCTCGAGGGTTGGTGGTCGAACGCGCACTACAACCGGATCGGCGGCAGCGAGGCGACTGTCGCCTCCACCTGGGTTCCGATGGAAAAGCCGATCTGGTTTACCGAACTCGGATGTCCCGCTGTCGACAAGGGGAGTTGCCAGCCGAATGTCTTTGCCGATCCGAAATCGGCGGAGTCCGCCTATCCCCATTTTTCGAACCGCCGCCGTTCCGACGACGAGCAGCGCCGTCTTCTCGAGGCGCATCTCGGCCACTGGTCTGGCGCCGGAGCGCCAGCCGGCATGGTCGATGCGGATCACATTTTCCTCTGGTGCTGGGACATCCGGCCCTTTCCGGCCTTTCCCCAGAACGACGCCTTGTGGAGCGACGGTGCCAACTGGACGACGGGGCATTGGCTGAACGGAAGGCTGGGCGCAACGACGCTCGCCGACGCCGTTCGGGCGCTGCTTGTCGACCACGGCTTTCATGATTGCGACACGCGGCTCTTGAGCGGTGACCTGACCGGTTACCTGCAGGCAGATATCGATGCAGCGCGCGATCTGATCGAGCCGCTGCTTTCGCTCTATTCCGCCGACTGTATCGAAACGGCGGAGGGGCTGGTGTTCCGGTCGCGCCAGCGCGCCAGCCTGCCGTCGCGCGTGATCGATATCATCGCGGAGCGCGAGGAGAGCACCGGCCCGTGGCGGGAGACGCGGCGTCACGACAGCGATCTTCCGGGCGAGGTTGCCGTCACCTATCTCGATCCGGGCACCGATTATGAACAGGCAAGCGCCCGCGCGAGCCGCGCGATCGCGGCAAATGACCGGGTGCTCCGGTTCGGATTGCCAACGGTTCTCTCCGAGGCGACGGCGCTGGAGCGGGCCTCCGCGCTGCTGCGTGAGAGCCGATCCGGCTTGCGGACCCTGCAGCTTGAGCTGTCGCTGCAGGAGCGCGCCCTGGAAATCGGCGATGTGTTCCAGCTTGAGGGCGGACCGGCGGGACGCTTCATGGTGACGCGGCTTGAGATTGCCGACACGATCCGGGTGGAGGCGCGATCCTTTTCGCCTTCTGCCGGAAATGTCGTTCGGGCCTCAGAAAGCGCGCGGCTTGCCAGCGAGACGGCGTCAGAAGGTTTTTCGCCGCGCGTCATCTTCCTCGATCTTGCGCGCGACGGGCAGGGGCCAACTGAGGATTTCGCCCGTGTCGCCGTGTTCTCGAGGCCTTTCCGGCGTGCGTTTGTCGCCTCCTCGTCGACGGATGAAGGCTATCAGCCGGGCGCCGTCATCGACAGGCCGGCGTCGACGGCGAGGCTTGCCGCGCCACTTCTTCCCGGGGCAAGCGGGCGGTTCGATTTTCGCGGTTCGCTGATTATCGATCTGGACTTCGGCGGGCTCTCATCGGCGAGCAGAACCGCAGTCTTGAACGGCGAGAACCGGATAGCAATCAAGGCGGGCAATGGCGTGTTCGAGATCATCGGTTTCCTGCAGGCCACGGAGATCTCATCGGGTCGCTTTCGGCTGGAGGGACTGTTGCGCGGTCTTCACGGCACCGAGGACGCCATGCTGGCGGGCGCCGACACGGGGAACGACGCCGTGGTTCTCAACGCCTCCGTTGTTCCGGTCGGGCTGGATAGCCGACATTTCGGGCTGATGCGCAACTATGTTGTCGAGACCGCCCATGGCCAGGCTGATCCGCGCGGACCCTATCCGTTTGCCGGGGGCATCCGGGCGGAGACGCCCTTTTCGCCGGTGCATCTAACCGTTCGGCGCCTCGTTTCCGGCGATTTGTCTTTCAACTGGGTGCGCCGCTCCCGCCTCGACGCCGATGACTGGGCCGCCGCCGAGATCCCGCATGACGAAGAAATCGAAGCCTACCGGCTGGAGATTTTTGACGGCGCGACGCTGTTGCGCAGCAGCGAGACCCTGGGGCCGGAGTGGCTCTATCCGGCGGCTGATCAGATTGCCGATTTTAGCGCCCCGGCGATCCATTTTTCAGTCCGGCTTCGTCAACTGGGGCGGAAGGTGCCGCTCGGCACGGCGCTTGACCGGGAATTTTCACTTGCAGTCTGAACAGAAAGGAAACGGCATGGATTATACGAAAAAGTGGTATCTCTCGAAGACGGTATGGGGCGCGCTCCTTGCCATCGCCGCACCCCTCTTCCAGATGGGCGGCATCTATCTGGACGACGGCACGCAAAGCGAGCTTGCCGCCTCCATCGCCACGCTCGCTGGCGCCTCCGGCGGGCTGGTCGCGCTTTTTGGCCGGATCTCGGCCAGGGGCACGCTGAGCCGCTGACGCGCAGCGTAATCGCAGGCTGCCGTGGTCGAAAACACCGCGGCAGCCGATCATTTAGCCTGCACCGGCGGGACTATTCATTTGCAGTTCAGCCAACTATTCTTATCAGTCAGAGTTGAGTGAATTTCTTTGGGAAACTTTGTGATGTTCAAGACAATGCACGCATTGCGGATCGCGCTGGCGACCGGCCTGCTGATTGCGTTCCAGACCGGCGGCGCTATCGCTGCCGATTGTGCCGCGGCGGCTGCGGCGGTCGTCAGGAGCACCGGCGGGGAGCTTTTGTCGGCGGTGCCGGCCCAGGGCGGCAACAGCTGCCAGGTCACGGTGATCATTCCGGCGAAGGATGGCAACATGCCGCGCAAGATTACCCAGACTGTTCCCGCAAGCTGATTTTTCACCCGGCCACTGCGCCACGACAAGCTTCTGTCCGCAAACAGCGAATTGACCGACATGCGTATCCTGCTCATCGAAGACGACGAAAACCTCAACCGGCAGCTTGCCCAGATGTTGAGGGAGTCCGATTATGTGGTCGATTGCGCCTATGACGGCGTTGAGGGGCATTTCCTCGGCGATACGGAGCCCTATGACGCCGTGATTCTCGATATCGGCCTGCCGACGATGGACGGGGTAACGATCCTGGAAAAATGGCGCGCGGCCGGGCGCAAGATGCCGGTTCTGATCCTGACCGCACGCGATCGCTGGAGCGACAAGGTCGCCGGCATTGACGCCGGCGCAGACGATTACGTGACCAAGCCTTTTCACATCGAGGAAGTGATGGCGCGCATTCGCGCGTTGATCCGCCGGGCCGCGGGCCATGCAGCGAGCATGATCACCTGCGGGCCGATCGCGCTCGACGTAAAGGCGTCCAAGGCCACGCTCAACGGCGAATTGCTGCGCCTGACCTCGCATGAATACCGGTTGCTTTCCTATCTGATGCACCATCAAGGCGAGGTCGTCTCGCGCACGGAACTGACCGAACACCTCTACGATCAGGATTTCGACCGCGATTCCAACACGATCGAGGTTTTCGTCGGACGCTTGCGCAAGAAGGTCGGCCCGGAATGGATCGAGACGGTCCGCGGCCTCGGCTATCGCATGCAGGTGCCTGAATGAAATGGGCGAATTCACTGACGCTGCGTTCTCTGGCCCTGACGACCGTCTGGTTCGCGATCGCGCTTCTGGTGATCGCAGTGGTGATCTCCGCGCTTTATCGCAATGCCGCCGAGCGCGGCTTCCGCCAGCTCCTGCAGGCGGAGGTATTCAATGTCGTCAATTCCGTCTCCATCGACCAGAATGGCGACCTGCAGGGGGCGCCGCAACTCGGGAACCTGAGCTACAAGCAGCCGCAGACCGGTTGGTATTGGGTTGTCGATCCGCTTTACGATGATTCGCGAGAGGCATTGCGTTCTCCCTCGCTCGGCGGAGAGGACCTGCCGGTTACGCCGGTCAGCGAAGTGCCCTATGACGGCGATTTCCGCCGGACCTATGTCGTCCGTGATGATCACGACAACGAACTGGCCGTGATCGAGACCGTTGTCGTGATGGACGATCAGAACAGGGCGACGCGGGTGCGCGTTTCTGGCAATCGCGACGCGGTGGACAATGACGTCCGCTGGTTCTCGCGCAGGCTCTATATCGCACTGGCGCTCTTTGGCATCGCCAGCATCCTGCTGAACGGGCTGATTGTTCTCTGGGCCTTACGCCCGCTCGACAGGGCCCGCGCGGCGCTCAGGACGATTTCCGAACAGGGCGAGGGGGAAATGAAAGGCGCATTTCCCGTCGAAATCCAGCCGCTCGCCGACGAGATCAATGCGCTTCTCGGCAACAACCGGGCGATTGTCGAGCGCGCGCGCATGCAGGTCGGCAATCTTGCCCATTCGCTAAAGACGCCGATTGCCGTGCTGTTGAATGAGGCGCAGAGCATGGGTGGGCAGGGCGGCAAGCTGATCGCGTCGCAGGTGATGATGATGCAAGCGCAGGTCCAGGCCTATCTCAACCGGGCCCGGATCGCCGCGCAGACCGAATCCGTGCTGACGCGCTGCGAGGTGGAGCCGGTTCTGGAACGGCTCGTCCGTGTGATGCGGCGCCTCAATCCTGATACGGAGTTTGCCTTGTCCTGTGCTCCCGGCCTTGTGCTTGCGGTGGAGCAGCAGGATATCGAGGAAGTGGTCGGCAACCTTTTGGAGAATGCGGCCCGCTTTGCCGAGAGCGAGGTCCGGGTAGGCGCGCGCCGGCTCGACGGGTCGGCGGAGACTGGCGAGTGGGCGGAAATCACTGTTGTTGATGATGGCCCGGGCCTCACCCCTGAGGAAATCCGCAGAGCGATGAAACGCGGACAAAGGCTTGACGAAAGCGGCTCGGGTTCAGGGCTTGGCCTTTCCATTGTCGATGATATCGTGCAGGCTTATGGCGGACGGTTCGAGTTGACAGGGCTTGACGGTTCCGGGCTTCACGCACGGATCGTCCTGCCGGCAAAACTCAAGAAATAAGCCGGTTTGCGAGCCAGGGCGGCCGGTCCCGGCGAAATCTGGCCATAATCTGTTTCTACGTCCAAAGGCGCAGCAGCGTATGCTATGCCTTGCCCGTACCGTATGGAGCCGCTTTGTCCGGGCTATGGGGCGGACACCAATTCATGACGTTCAGGGGGTTGTTACATCGTGCGACGGATCATTCTGCTAGCCGCTGCCGCCATTGCGGTTTCGGGTTGCGCAACAACGGATACCGGAGTTTCCACCGGCGTGGCGGCCTTGCCCGCGTCCGGGCAGCCCGTCCCCGCTGTCGCACTTGAGGGCGGGCTGGTGGAACGGGCGGGCGTTTCGCTTTCGCCGGCCGATCGGGCCAAAGCCCTGCAGGCTGAACAATATGCGCTGGCCTCGGTTCCTGCCGGTGAAACAGTATCCTGGCAGGGACGGGACGCAGAAGGCAAGGTAACTGCCGCAAGCCCCTATCAGGTGGGGGATCAAAACTGCCGACAATACACACAGCGTGTGTCGGTGAAGGGGCAGGAATATGTCGGGCGCGGCGCTGCCTGTCGCGGCGAAGACGGCCTTTGGACGCTGCTAAACTAGCCTGCTGCCGAAGCTCTTCCCTGCTGCGACCTTTTGCGGCAGATTTTGCCAATAAAGCTTTAGTGTGTTGGCTATTGTGCGGCGTTAGCGTACGAAGACATCGTTATGATTTTCGCCATCCCAGCCCTTGTCATACTCCTTGTCGCGGCCTTCGCGGTCGCCCTGCCGCTGCTGCGCAAGCCGGCAGGCGTGAGAGAAAGGTCGTCCGCAAACCAGTCCGCCGTTTATCGCGATCAGCTGCGCGAGATCGAGCGCGAGAAGAGTGAAGGCCTGCTGAGCGAGAAGGAATACGAAGCGGCGCGCGCCGAGATCGGACGACGGCTTCTTGCCGTGGCTGACAAGGGCGACCATTCCCCCACGCGAAGTGCCGGCCGCCGCGCGGGCGCATGGGGCATGGCCGCCGCCATCCTGGCGTTGATGGTCGGGGCTGGTTTCCTCTATCCCTTGCTCGGCATGCCGGGCGCGCCGGATCAGCCGCTTGCCGCGCGCATGAATGCGGACGAACCTGACCTTGCCGTGCTGGTGGCGCGTGTGGAGCAGCATCTTGCGGAAAACCCCGATGACGGACGCGGGTGGGATGTGATTGCCCCGATCTATCTGCGAGAAAGCCGATTCGAAGCGGCGGAGAACGCCTATGCCAACGCAATCCGCGTGTCCGGCGCCACAGCCGATCGCCTGGCAGGTCAGGGCGAAGCCATCGTTGCCATGAATGCGGGGATCGTGACGGACGAAGCGCTCGATATCTTCCGTCAGGCGGAAGCGCTTGACCCGAATGAATTGCGGGCGCTCTATTTCATGGCGCTTGCCGCTGAGCAATCGGGCGACAGGGCCGAAGCGGTGGAGCGGTTCAGGCGACTTGAAGGCGCGCTGCCGGAGGGCTCTCCGTGGCGCGATATGGTTGACCGCCGGATCGCCGAAAACAGCGGCGGGCGTCCTGCCGACGGCGTGGTGCCGAACGGACCCGACGAAGAGGCGGTGGTGGCCGCGTCCGAACTTTCGGATGAGGCGCGGGCCGATATGATCGACGGCATGGTCGCCGGTCTTGAGCAGAGGCTCAAAGACAATCCGGATGATATCGACGGCTGGATGCGCCTGATCCGTTCCTATAGTGTTCTTGGTAACGATGAGAAAGCGGCGTTGGCCCTTCGGCAAGCGATCGATTACTATGGGAAGGACAGCGAAAAGGGCGCGCGGCTTGCGGCTTTTGGAGATTCGCTGCAGCTATCGGGAGCAGAGCGTTGAATCGCAAGCAGAAAAGGCTGGCTGTCATTGCCGGCGGCGTCGGGTTCATAGCCGTCGCCGTGCTGTTGGTGCTGTTTGCGCTCAGCCGCAGCGTTTCCTATTTCTACATGCCGTCCGACCTGGCCGAAAAGCCGGTCGGCGAGGGGACGCGCATCAGGCTCGGCGGGCTGGTCGAGGAGGGGTCGATCAAGCGTGTCGAAAACTCCAATGTTCTCTTTACTGTGACCGACGGTTCCGGCGCTGTTGAGGTGCGGTATGCCGGTATACTGCCTGATCTGTTCCGTGAGGGACAGGGCGTCGTGACGGAAGGTCGTTTCGACCAAGACGGCGCGTTTCATGCCGATACCGTGCTCGCCAAGCATGATGAGAACTACATGCCGAAGGAAGTCGCCGACCGCCTGAAGGAAGATGGCGTCTGGGAGGGGGAGACGAGCCAGTGACAGTTGAACTCGGCCTGTTCTCGCTGATCCTTGCGCTTGCCGTGGCGTTGGTGACGTTCGCGGTGCCCGCCGTCGGTGTCAGGCGGAACAATCCGCAACTGATGTCGGTCTCCGTCAGCGGCACGCTGACACTCTTCGCCCTGGTGGCGACGTCCTTCGGCGTGCTCATCCGCAGCCATCTCGTGTCCGATTTCTCCGTGCGCAATGTCTGGGAGAATTCGCACTCGCTGATGCCGCTGGTCTACAAGTTCTCCGGCGTCTGGGGCAATCACGAGGGATCGATGATGCTCTGGCTCTTGATCCTGACGCTGTTCAGCGCGCTTGTTGCGGCCTTCAGTCGCAATCTGCCGGACGATCTCAGGGCCAATGTCCTGTCGATCCAGGCCTTGATCGCCACGGCTTTTCTCCTCTTCATCCTGTTCACCTCGAACCCGTTCCTGCGGATCTTTCCGGTACCGGGCGAGGGGCAGGATCTCAATCCGATCCTTCAGGATTTCGGTCTCGCGATCCATCCGCCGTTGCTCTATCTCGGCTATGTGGGTTTCTCCGTCTGCTTTTCCTTCGCGGTCGCGGCGCTGATCAGCGGGCGGATCGATGCGGCCTGGGCGCTGTGGGTTCGTCCCTGGGCGCTTCTGGCATGGCTGTTCCTGACGGCCGGTATCGCGATGGGCTCCTACTGGGCCTATTACGAACTGGGCTGGGGCGGCTGGTGGTTCTGGGATCCGGTCGAGAACGCCTCCTTCATGCCCTGGCTTGCCGGGACCGCGCTGCTGCATTCCGCCCTGGTCATGGAAAAGCGCGAGGCGCTGAAAATCTGGACCGTGCTCCTGTCGATCCTGACCTTCTCGCTGTCGCTGCTCGGAACCTTCCTTGTCCGGTCCGGGGTACTGACATCGGTTCATGCCTTTGCGACCGACCCAACGCGCGGCATCTTCATTCTCGCGATCCTTGCCTTTTTTGTCGGCGGCTCGCTGGCGCTGTTTGCCTTCAGGGCCCCTCTCCTGCGCGCCGGCGGCCTGTTCTCGCCGATTTCGCGCGAGGGGGCGTTGGTCTTCAACAATCTCATTTTGACGGTGGCTACGGGAACCGTGCTGACCGGCACGCTCTATCCGCTGGTTCTCGAAACGCTGACCGGCGACAAGATTTCCGTCGGCCCTCCCTTCTTCAACATGACCTTCGGCGTGTTGATGATCCCGCTGCTGCTGGCCGTTCCCTTCGGCCCGATGCTGTCGTGGAAAAGGGGCGATCTGAAAGCCGCCGGCGAGCGCCTGATGGTCGCTGCGGTTATGGCGCTCGTTCTGGCTGCCGGCTTCATCTACTACCATTCCGGCGGCCCGGTTCTCGCGGGCCTTGTCATCGCGATCGCCTTCTTCCTCATGTTCGGAGCGGCAAGCGATCTCTGGTATCGCTCGGGTTTCGGCCGCATGCCGATGGCGCGGGCATGGCCGCGATTTGTCGGCCTGCCGCGTTCCGCCTTCGGCGCGGCGCTTGCCCATTTCGGCCTCGGCGTGGCGGTTCTCGGCATCGTTGCGGTCTCGCTCTACGAGACCGAGGCGGTTCTGGAGATGACGCCGGGAATGAGCGTCGATGCCGGCGGCTACACGGTGACTTTCGATGGCATCACGCCGGTGAGAGGACCCAATTATGTCGATGAACGCGGGGCGTTTACGATTACCCGAGACGACCGGCCTGTCACCGAGAGCTTCTCTGCAAAGCGGGTCTATCTCGCCAACAACATGCCGACGACCGAAGCGGGTATATCAACCTTCGGCCTCAGCCAGCTCTATGTCTCGCTTGGCGATGAACGCGCCGATGGCGCATGGGTCGTCAGGGTGTGGTGGAAACCGTTCATCCTGTGCATCTGGCTCGGCGGCGTCGCCATGGCCGTTGGCGGCGTGGTCTCGCTGACCGACCGGCGCCTGCGCGTCGGCGCCCCGGAGCGCAGCCGCAAGCGCCGTATGGATGCGGCCGCTCATGCAGGGGCGGCGGAATGAGGTTAGGCCCCCTTCTGGCGACATTTCTCCTGTTGCTGCCTCTGGCCGTGGCCCACGCCGTCACGCCTGACGAGGTGCTGGATGATCCGGCGCTCGAGGCGCGGGCCCGCGAAATATCCGCGGAGCTGCGCTGCATGGTCTGCCAGAACCAGTCGATCGATGATTCGAATGCCGACCTGGCGCGAGATCTCAGGCTTCTCGTGCGGGCCCGCCTTGTCGACGGCGACAGCAATGAGGAAGTCATCGACTATGTCGTTTCGCGCTACGGCGAATTTGTGCTTCTGAAACCGCGCTTTTCGCCCAAGACATGGCTTTTGTGGGGCGCGCCTGCGCTTCTGATCGTGCTCGGCGGCATCGTCTTGTGGCGCTTCTCGGTCGCGCGCCGCACGCCGGACCGCCCGCTTTCCCAGGCAGAGGAGGCCCGCCTGGAGCAGCTTCTCGCCGACGGCGAAGACAATTAACAATCCGTCATTTTGCGGACAGATTTCCGTAAGGTCGCAACATTTATAGTGCCTTTATCCGATTTGAAGACAGCTTCAAAAACGTCAATCAAGGAAAAGGTAGACCCGATGCTCGACCAGACTTCCGGATACAACAAGTTCAAGCCGATTTTGAAGGCCTCGGCGCTTGCCGGCGGCGTTGCCGCTGTCCTGTTTTCGGCAGGTGCGCCGCTGACCGTTCCCGAAGCCCTCGCCGACCCGGTTTATGTCGAAGCCCCCAAGGTGCCTGGCTTTGCCGATGTGGTCGAAGCCGTCTCTCCGGCCGTCGTTTCGGTCGTTGTCGAAAGCAATGTCCAGCCGGTTGCCCAGAATGATGGCTTCGGTTTCGGCTTCGGCGGACGCGGCTTCGACAATCTTCCCGATGACCATCCGCTGAAGCGTTTCTTCAAGGATTTCGGCGCGCCGCTTGAGCCGCAGCAGCCGCCCAAGCCACGCGATGGCGGTCCGCGCCCGGTCGCGCAAGGGTCCGGCTTCTTCGTTTCCGAGGACGGCTACCTCGTCACCAACAACCACGTCGTGCGCGAGGGCGACAGCTTCTCCGTTCTGATGGATGACGGCACCGAATACGATGCCAAGCTCGTCGGCACCGATCCGCGCACCGATCTGGCCGTGCTGAAGGTCGATGCCGATCGCGATTTCACCTATGTGAATTTCGCCGATGATTCGAAGCTGCGCGTCGGTGACTGGGTGGTGGCTGTCGGCAACCCCTTCGGTCTCGGCGGCACGGTGACCTCGGGCATCGTCTCCGCGCTTGGACGTGACATCGCTTCCGGCCCTTATGACGACTACATCCAGGTCGACGCGGCGGTCAATCACGGCAATTCCGGCGGCCCGACCTTCGATCTCAACGGTGAGGTCGTCGGCATCAACACTGCGATCTTCTCGCCGTCCGGCGGCAATGTCGGCATCGCCTTCGCCATTCCTTCTCACCTGGCGCAGGACGTGGTCAACGATCTGATCGATGACGGCACCGTCGAACGCGGCTGGCTGGGCGTGCGCATTCAGCCCGTCACCGAAGACATTGCCGACGCGATCGGGCTTGCCAAGCCCGAAGGCGCGCTGATCTCCGAACCGACCTCCGACAGCCCCGGCGCCAAGGCCGGGCTCAGGCAGGGCGATGTCATCACCGCCGTCAACGGCGATGTCATCGAGGACGCGCGTTCGCTCTCGCGGATGATCGGCATGATGGAGCCTGGCGACAATGTCGAGCTTTCCGTCTGGCGCGACGGCAAATCGCAGACCATCGACGTAACGCTCGGTGAATTCCCGAGCGAGGACCAACTGGCCTCTGCCGAAGGCATGAGCGCTCCTGCCGAAAGCTCGCTGATGAGCCGAATGGGCATCGAGGTTCGCCCCTCCGAGGACGGCAAGGGCGTGACGGTCACGGCGGTCAACCCCGATTCGGATGCCGCCCAGAAGGGCCTTGCCGAAGGACAGAAGATCCTGAGCGTCAACAACAAGGACGTCGCATCGGCCCAAGACATCCTGACGCAGGTCGAAGAGGCTGCCAGCAATGGACGCAAGCAGGCGCTCTTCCAGGTCGAAACCGAAAACGGCAGCATGTTCACCGCCCTGCCGACGGGAAGCGAGAACCAGGATGCCGGTTGATCGGCGCTGAGTGAATTGCGAGGGGCGCGCGGGCAAAGGCCCGTGCGCCCCTTTGTCTTGCCGCCCTGTCGGAGTTGTCAAATGTCTGTCGATGAACCTCTCAAGACTGCTTGTAACGAAGATCGCAATGGCGATACTCTCGCCGCCATGCGCATTCTGGTTATTGAAGACGATCTTGAGGCCGCCGCCTATCTGACCAAGGCCTTTCGCGAGGCCGGCATCACCTGCGAACACGCAGGCGATGGCGAGAGCGGTTTGTTCATGGCGAGCGAGAACGAATATGACGTGCTGGTCGTCGACCGCATGCTGCCGCGTCGTGACGGGCTTTCTGTGATTTCCGCGCTGCGCGCGCGCGGCGTGCATACGCCGGTTCTGATCCTCTCCGCTCTGGGGCAGGTGGACGATCGCGTGACGGGGCTGAGGGCAGGCGGCGACGACTATCTGCCCAAGCCCTATGCCTTCTCCGAGCTTCTGGCTCGCGTCGAGGTTCTCGGCCGGCGCAAGGGCACGCCCGACCAGGACGTCGTCTACCGGGTCGGCGATCTGGAACTCGATCGCCTGTCGCACGAGGTGCGCAGGGCCGGTCGCGAGATCACGCTGCAGCCGCGCGAATACCGCCTTCTCGAATATCTGATGAAGAATGCCGGGCAGGTGGTTACCCGCACTATGCTTCTTGAGAATGTTTGGGACTATCATTTCGATCCGCAGACCAATGTGATCGACGTGCATGTCTCGCGTCTGCGCTCCAAGATCGAGAAGGATTTCGACAAGCCGCTTTTGAAGACGATCCGCGGCTCCGGCTATATGATCAAATATGATCCCTGACGTTGATCCCGAGCGATGACGGAACGCCTTCGGCTCCTGTTTAAATCCACCGCCGTCCGCCTGTCGGCCGTCTATATACTGCTGTTCGGCCTGTGCGCGGCGGTTATGGTCTTTTATGTGACGGCTGTTTCGGAGGATCTCGTTCTGCGCCAGACGAGGACGTCGCTCGAACGCGAGGTGACGCAGCTCGATCTCGCTTTCGAGAGCGGCGGCATCAGGCGCGTTTTCAACACCATCGAGAGGCGCGCGCGCCAGCCGGGCGCCAATCTTTATGTCATTGCCAGCCCGCAGGGCGAAATCCTTGCCAGCAATGTCGCATCGCTGCAGCCGGGCGTTTTGAACCGGCTCGGCTGGGTCGAGCCGCCCTTCCGCTACGAAGGTTTTGCCGAAAACAATGGCGGTCTGCACGAGAATCTCGCGGCAGGCTATGTCATTGAGCTCGACAACGGCATCCGGCTTCTGATCGGTCGCGATCTCGGCGATCCTGAACGCCTGCATATCGTCGTCCGGCAGGCGTTGCTGCTTGCGCTGATCATCATGGGCGTTGGCGCATTGGTGATCTGGTTCGCCATCGGGCGCAATGCGCTGAAGCGCATGGACCGCATGTCGAGCGCAAGCGGCAAGATCATGGCCGGCGATCTCTCCCAGCGCCTTCCCGTCACCGGGTCCGGCGATGAATTCGACCGGCTTTCCAACTCACTCAACCTGATGCTCGACCGTATCGTGCGGCTGAACGAGGGCCTGCGCCAGGTTTCCGACAATATTGCCCACGACCTGAAGACGCCGCTCACCCGTCTGCGCAACAAGGCCGCCGATGCCGCGGCGACGCAGGACCCCGATGACCGTCGCGCCGCGCTCGAGGGTATCATTGCCGAGTCGGACCAGTTGATCCGAACCTTCAACGCGCTGTTGATGATCTCCCGCGTCGAGGCGGGCGCCGTTGCCGCCGAGATGTCGGTGGTCAATCTGTCTGCGATTGTCGAGGACAGCGCCGAGCTCTACGGTCCGGTCGCCGAGGAGGCGGGTCTTGTGCTCGACTGCGCCATCGAACGCGATATCTCCGTCAGCGGCAATCGCGAACTGATTGGCCAGGCGATCTTCAATCTTCTCGACAATGCCATCAAATATTCCGAAGGCTGCGGGCAGTCGATCCATCTGTCTCTGAAGCGGGAAGGTGGGCAGGCGGTGTTCGTTGTGGCCGATAACGGGCCTGGAATTCCCCCGTCGCGCATGGACGACGTCAAGCAGCGCTTCTTCCGACTGGATGAAAGCCGGTCGAAGCCCGGCACCGGGTTGGGGCTGTCGCTGGTCGAGGCCGTGGCTTCAATGCATGGTGGCGTGTTCTCGCTGGTTGAGGCCGGGAGCCTGGTTGAGGGGTATACGGGCCTGGCGGCGGTGCTGCGCTTTGAGATCGTCAGTGAGAAGGGCATCACAGGCTAGAGCAATTCCGCGTTTCGCGGAAACGCGAAAAGGCTCTATCTCTTTGTTTTTACGCAATTCCGGACGGTGAACCGGTGTCCACTTCACCTGGAATTGCTCTAGCGCATCGGCCCGAAAATCGGAATCGATTTTCGGAAAGCACGATGCGTAGATTCAATAGGTTAGAGCGTCCTTTGTGCGTCTGAATGGACGCACGTCGCTCTAGGCCGTCGCCGCTCTGCCTCCGTCTTTTGCTTTGAGCCTGCCGTCCGCGATGTTAAGGCAGAGCAAACGGCATACGGAGGAAAAGATGAGCGACCAGGCCGGCGGCACACTGCGCGATATGGCGGGGGAACCCATGTTCCCGCTCAATGACGAACTGGCGCAGTCTGCCTTGGAAGAGATGGCTGCGGCCGTGGAAAAGTGCGGGCTTCCCGGTTTCCTTGCGGATCGTGATGACCGGCTGACGCGCTTCCTCGCTGCTTCCTTTTCGCTTTCGCCGTTTCTGTTCGACAGCTTCCGCGCCCATCCCGAACTGCTTTCCCGCATCGATGAACCGTTCCTGCTGCAGATCGACGCCGATATCGAGACGGCGCGCGCCGCCTGGCTGGACGGGGAGGGCAGGGTCAGCGACAGTGATATCATGCTGCGCCTGCGCCAGGCCAAGCGCAGGGTCGCATTCCTCACCGCGCTTGCCGATCTCGCCGGGATGATCGCGCCGGAAAAGACGACCGCTCTGCTGAGTGACTTTGCAAGCGCCTCAGTTGCCGCGACGGTGGACCATCTGCTCACATCGGCCGCCGGGGAGGGCAAGCTCGTCCTTGAGAACCCTGAGAGCCCCTCGCATCAATCGGGCATGGTCGTGCTCGGCATGGGCAAGCTTGGCGCCTGCGAACTGAACTATTCCTCCGACATCGACATCGTCGTCTTTTTCGAGCCGGAAGCGAAGATCTTCACTGACAAGGACGACCCGCGCTCGCTCGTCCCCCGGCTGATGCGCCGTCTCATCCGTATCCTGCAGGAGCGCACCGGCGACGGCTACGTGTTCCGCACCGATCTTCGCCTGAGGCCGGATCCAGGGTCGACGGCGCTGGCGATCCCGGTCGAGGCGGCGCTTCTCTATTATGAGAGCCGCGGCCAGAACTGGGAGCGGGCCGCCTTCATCAAGGCGCGGCCGATCGCCGGCGATCTCGATGCCGGCGAGGCCTTCCTCGCCGAAATGATCCCCTTCATCTTTCGCAAATATCTCGACTATGCGGCGATCGCCGATATCCATTCGATCAAGCGACAGATCCATGCCCACAAGGGTTTCGGCCTGGTCGCGGTCCATGGGCACAACGTCAAGCTCGGCCGCGGCGGCATTCGCGAGATCGAATTCTTCGTCCAGACCCAGCAGTTGATAGCCGGCGGACGCATGCCCGAACTCAGATGCCGCAGAACGGTCGATGCGCTGGAGGCGCTGCGGGAGGCGCGCTGGATCGACAAGGCCACCGCCGACGAACTGGCGCAAGCGTACTGGTTCCTGCGCAATGTCGAGCACCGCATCCAGATGGTGCGCGACGAGCAGAGCCATGTTCTGCCGGAGGACGACGCCGAACTTCTGAGAATCGCCCGGATGAGCGGGTTTGAAACCACGCAGGCGTTCTCCGGCGCGTTGCTGAAGGCGCTGAAGACTGTCGAGCGGCGCTATGCCCGCCTGTTCGAGCGGGAGGAGACGCTTTCGGGCGAGGCAGGCAATCTCGTCTTTACCGGCGAGGATGACGATCCGGGCACGCTGGAGACGCTGCGCAAGCTCGGCTTCGACCGGCCCGAGGACATCGCCCGCGTCGTGCGGACCTGGCATTACGGCCGCTATCGCGCAACGCAGACGACAAAGGCCCGCCAGCGGCTGACCGAGATCATGCCCGAACTGCTGAAAGCCTTCGGCGCAAGCCGCAGGGGCGACGAGGCGCTGCTGCGCTTCGACCGGTTTCTCTCCGGTCTGCCTGCCGGCGTCCAGCTTTTCTCGCTTCTGAAGAACAATCCGAACCTCATGCTGCTGATCGTCGAGGTGATGTCGGCGGCGCCCAGGCTCGCCGAGATCATCGCCGCGCGCGCCCATATCGTCGACGGCATGCTTGATCCGGCGCTGATGACGGAGATCCCGACGCGCGATTATCTTGCCGGTCGGCTTGAGGATTTCATGAGCGGCGTGGAGATCTATGAGGAGCGGCTGGACCGCCTCAGGATTTTTGCGGCCGAACAGCGTTTCCTGATCGGCATCCGGCTGGTGACGGGATCGATCAGCGGCTTTGCCGCCGGGCGCGCTTTGACGACGCTGGCGACTCTCGTCATCGACGAGGCGCTTCAGGGCGTTCTGGCGCAGATGCAAGAGGCGCATGGCACGGTTGACGGTCAGCGCGCTTGCGTACTCGCCATGGGCAAGCTCGGCAGTTCGGAACTGACGGCGGGCTCTGACGTCGACGTGATCGTGCTCTATGATTGCGACGATCCGCTCGCCATGTCTTCAGGTCCCAAACAGCTGGACGTGCCGCGGTATTTCGCCCGCGTCACCCAGCGCCTGGTCGCCGCCCTGAGCGCGCCGACGGCCGAAGGCGTGCTCTACGAGGTGGACATGCGGCTGCGTCCCTCCGGCAATGCCGGGCCGCTGGCGACACGGCTTGCGGCCTTCGAGAAATACCAGATGAACGAGGCCTGGACCTGGGAGCATATGGCGCTCTCGCGCGCCCATCCGCTCTGCGGAGACCCGTCGCTGATGGCCGATACCGGGGCCGTGATCGATGCCATTCTGGGGCAGACGCGCGATCACGGGAAACTTGCCCGCGACATCGCTGACATGCGCGCCCGCATCGAACGCGACAAGCCGGCAAAGAGCCCGTGGGACCTGAAGCTCATTCCCGGAGGGTTGATCGACATCGAATTCATCGCCCAGTATTGTCATCTGGCCTGCCATGTGCCGCGCGGCGAAATCGGTGGCGCGGATGCGATGACCACGGACGATGTTCTAGCGCGCTTCGGCCCGGAGGTGATGGCCACGGGCGATCTCGAGATCTGCCGCAAGGCGCTTGCGCTCTACACCGATATTGCCCAGCTGACCCGCGCCTGCCTCAACGAAGGCTTTGAGCCCGACACCGCGCCGTCCGGTCTCCTGGAGCGCCTGTGCAAGCTTGCCGATTGCCCGGATGTGAGCGCGCTCGAGGCGAAGATCGCCGATCATGCACGCGATGTGCGGGCGGTCTTCGAAAAGCTGCTTCCCTTTGCCGAGGACAAGAGCGCCTAGAGCGACGTGCGTCCATTTGGACGGACAAAGGACGCTCTAACCTATTATATCTACGCATCGTGCTTTCCGAAAATCGATTCCGATTTTCGGGCCGATGCGCTAGAGCATTTCGCAGTCAGATCGAGACATCTGACGTTAAGCGAAAATGCGTGGAAACGAATTGATAGACCGGTTCCGCGTTTACATGAACGGTGGAGCCGGTCCAGGCAGGATCAGCCGATCCTGCGCCGAATGACGGGTTCATGATCGCCGCTCCGGGCAACGGGCGCATTCGCCTTGCCCTCGAGCCGCCGAACCAAAGCCAGGAGCGTTTCGCCGCCGCTGTGAATATGGCGGGCATAGTCATTGAGCTTGCCGCCGGCCGCCTTGTCGGTCTGCGCCATCATCAGTTCGGAAAAACCGAGCACGGCGGTCAGCGCGGTTCGGATTTCGGCCGGAACGGCGGGATCTGTGAGAGCGGCCTCCTCCCGACGCGGCGCAGCGTGCTTTTCTTCGAGCGACCGCTCCAGCGATGCGCATTTCAGTTCCAGCTTGCGGCGGTCGAGCGCCATGGCGCTCACCTTTTCCCTCAGACGTTCCTGTTCGGCCTGGAGCCGGTTCTGTTCCTGGCGAAAGATCGTGACATCGGTGCCCACCGTCAGCTGTGCGCCGTCGTCGAGGCGGCAGTCGGCGATCCGCATCCACGCTCCCCCCGCGGTTCTGACCTCGGCCGCCGTGCCGCATGCGCCATGATTGCGGCGAACAATCACGGCCTGTTCCTGGTTTTCCGCGGCAAGCGCATCGTAACGCATGGCGCACTGGCCATCATCAAGGTCGTAGGCGGACCTGAAGGCGGCATTGGCAAGGTCGAGGCTTCCATCCTTGCGCCAGAGCGCCAGCGGCTGGGGCAGGGCATCAAAGGCGGCCTCAAGCATGCCAGCGCGTCCTGCGGCAGCCTCGACCGCCTTCTGGTGGCAGGATGCCTGGCGGACGACCGCGCCGGAAACGGATAGACGGTCGCGCCTGATCACGGCATGGGCGCGGAGCGCGAACAGCCCGTAGCGTCCATCCCGGCGGCGAAGGCGAAGGTCGGCCTCGATCAGCCCGTCATCGGAAGGCTTGAGCCTTCTGGAAAGCCCGAGCCGGTCATCGGGATGGACGAGGGCCAGAAGATCGCGATAGCTCATCTCGCAGTCAGCCTCGCCGAAACCGAGGGCCGCACAGGCGGATCCATCGAGGCGCGCGCGCCGGCGCGCCGGATCGAATGACCACAGCCCGGCCTCGCCGTTGGCGAGCATAAGATCGCGCGCGCCGCGCTCTGCGGACATGATGCCGGTGGTCGCATCGGCGCGGTTGATCTGAGTGTAATAGGCGTAAACCACGACAAGCAGCAGCAGCGCCATGGCGGCAAACAGGGTGACGTTGAGATTGACCTCTGCGCGCCAGACGGCATTCATCCGCTCCATTGCGTGCAGTGCGATCACCATGCCGCCGTCATTGCCGATGAGATGCATCGAGACCTGGTAGGGCGCGCCGTCGATCCGCGTTTCGACAACCTGCCCGCTGGTGCGCGGGTGGCGGGCCGAGATCAGCTCGGGAAACACCGAGGCGAGCGAACGGCCGATAAGGTCGGCGCGCGCAGGAGTTGTGGCAAGCACTGCGCCGCCGGTGTCGATCATCACGAGATCGGTATCCGGGTCGGCGATGGACCGCGCGGCAAGCGCCTGCAACCTGTCGTCGGCGGCCGTCGCATTTTCCGGCAAAAACAGGGCGGTCTCGTCTTCCAGCGCCGCAACCGCCATTGCCGAGGTCAGTTCGGTCGTATGGCGCACAGCGTCTTCCATGCGGCTATGGCTGGAAATCAGCGAGAGACCGCGCGCCAGGGCGACGCAGATGAGAAAGGCGATGATCAGATAGGGTATGGACTTCTTTAGGACCCTTTCGACCGCGGGCCGGTTGGCGGCGGCGAAAGCGCCAAGCCCCTGAAAGCCGGCCTGTTCACGGCCTGAAAGTGTCTGGCTTGCAGTGAATCCGGAGCGCAGGTTCCCGGTCACCGCGGGCTCATCCCACAGATCTGATCGTTTCATTTGCTTAAGTTCCCTCGTGTGATCCGCGAAACCGCCTTGCGAATCTACCCTAGTGAATCAAAGGTGATTCGGCTTGTCCAGCACCCTTCGGGAAGCTTTTGTTAACCATATATCAAATAAGGCTTTTTTGTGAATTGACGGCCGCCGCGAAAGCTGTTTGAGCCGGTTTCGGCGGCCGCGATGTCCGAGCGGAGGACTCGGATTACGTGTCTTGGCAAGCGCTAATTCAGCTTTTCAACATGCGATCGACGATATCGCGCAGGTTGCGGGAGAGATCGTCATGGCCGGCAATGCGTTCGATCGCCTTGCGCGCAAGCGCGCGGCGTTGAGGCTCAAGCGCCTCGAAGGAACGCATAGCCGTCATCAGTCGCGCCGTCAGCGTGGCATTGCGCCTGTCGGATGTCAGGATGAAGTCGGCGAAGAAGTCATAGGCCGCGCCGTCGGGCCGGTTGAAACCGGTCGGATTTGATGAGGCGAAGGCGCCGATGAGCGCGCGGACCCGGTTGGGGTTGGTCTCGTCGAAGGCCGTGTCGCCCATCAGCGAGGCAACGCGCTCAAGCGTCTGGCCGCCGGGCACCGTCGCCAAAGTCGAGAACCACTTGTCGAGCACCAGCGGCTCGCCGGCAAAGCGACGCCTGAAATCGGAAAGCGCGTCCTCCGCCTCGTCGGAGCCCGCGAACTGGTGCGCCAGCACCCGCATGGCGGCCAGCATGTCCGTCATGTTGTCCGCCGCCTGATAGGCGCGGCTTGCGCGCGCCGGCGTGTTCTCGGCGGCGGCGGCAAGGGCGAGAGCAGCGTTGGCGAGCGCACGGCGTCCGGCGCTTGCCGCATCGGGACTGAAGGCGCTGAGCGTGTCCATCCCGGTTGCCAGGCGAACGAAGGTCTCGCAGCCTGTTTCGGCGATGGCCCTGATAACCGTCTTGCGCGCCGTATGAATTGCGTCCGGATCGACATTGGCGCCGATCTCGCGGCCAATATCGAGTTCGCTCGGCAGTGCGAGCGCCAGGGCGCGGAAGGCGGGTTCGAGCGTTTCGTCTTCCGCCGTGGCGACAAGGACCGCGCTCAGACCCGCATCCACCGTCACCGGTTGTCCTGCCTTGACGTTTTCCGCCGCCCTGACCAGCGCCTCGAGCGCCAGCGCATTGACGGTGTCCCAGCGGGCGACCAGATCGGTCTCCGCTCCCGCGATGCGCAGCCGGTCCTCGCGCGACTGGTCGAAGCGAACCCGCACCGGCGCGGAAAAGTCGCGATTGACCGAGATGGCGGGCCGCGCGCCGATCCCTTCAAAGACGAAGGTCTGCTCGTCCTGCGTGAGCTCCAGCACGTCCTTGCGATGCGCGCCGCCGCTGATTGCCGATGCTTCCATGTCGTCGCCGTTGGGGCCGATGAGGCCGACCCTCAGCGGGATATGCAGTGGCTTCTTGATCCGTTGGCCCGGCGTCGCCGGCGTCTTCTGGCCGAGCGTCAGCCTCAGCTCGGCTTTCTCCTCGTCATAGGCGCTGTCAACCGAGATCACCGGCGTTCCGGCCTGGTGGTACCAAAGGGCGAAATGGGTCAGGTCATGGCCCGTCGCCTCTTCGAAGCACGTCAGATAGTCCTCGATGGTCACCGCGCCGCCGTCATGGCGTTCGAAGAACAGGTCGAGCCCCTTGCGAAAGCCCTCCGGCCCCAGAAGCGTGGCGATCATGCGCGAGACCTCCGAGCCCTTCTCGTAGACCGTCGTGGTGTAGAAATTGTCGATCTCGACATATTCCGTCGGGCGCACCGGGTGGGCGAGCGGCCCGCCGTCTTCCGGAAACTGGTGGGCGCGCAGGAACTTCACTTCCTCCACCCGCACGACCGGACGCGAGCGCTCGTCGGCGGAGAATTCATGCTCGCGGTAGACCGTCAGACCTTCCTTCAGGCTCAACTGGAACCAGTCGCGGCAGGTGATGCGGTTGCCGGTCCAGTTGTGGAAATATTCATGCGCCACCACGGCCTCGATCCGGGCATAATCGTCGTCGGTCGCCGTTTCCGGGTCCGCCAGGATCAGCCGGTCATTGAAAATGTTGAGCCCCTTGTTCTCCATCGCGCCCATGTTGAAATCGGAGACGGCGACGATCATGAAGATGTCGAGGTCGTATTCGCGCCCGAAGCGTTCCTCGTCCCACTTCATCGCGCGCTTGAGCGAATCCATGGCATAGCCGGCGCGTCCGGCCTTGCCGTGCTCGACATAGATCCGAAGCGTCACGTCGCGGCCCGACATGGTCTTGAACCTGTCCTCGATCATCGAAAGGTCGCCGGCGACCAGCGCGAAGAGGTAGGACGGCTTGGGGAAGGGGTCGTGCCACCTGGCCATATGCCGGCCGTCGTCGAGCCTCTGTTCTTCAACCAGGTTGCCGTTTGAAAGCAGGAGCGGGCAGGTCTTCTCGTCGGCGATGATGGTCACCGTGTAGACCGCCAGCACGTCGGGCCGGTCGTAGAAATAGGTGATGCGGCGGAAGCCCTCGGCCTCGCACTGGGTGGAGTAGATGCCGTTGGTCCGGTAGAGGCCCAGAAGCTGGCTGTTCGCGGTCGGGTTGATTCGCGTCTTGATCGTCAGCGTGAAGGCGCCGTCCTCGGGCAGGTCGCGGATCGTCAGCCTGTTGGCGTTGCTGTCATAGCGCTCGGGCAACAGCGGCTTGCCGTCAAGCGCGAGCCCGGAAAGCGCAAGGCCATCGCCGTCGAAGATCAGCGGGGCGGAAGGGTCCGCGCCGGGCCTGCGGCGCATGCGGATCTGGCTCCCCACCGTCGTCATCGTCTCGCCGAGGTCGAACACCAGGTCGACGGTCTCGATGATGAAATCGGTCGGCCGATAGTCCTTCAGGTAAACGGTCCGGTTCTTGTCCGCTTGCATGGGCTTCCTCTTCAAATCGTTATCTTCGGCGCGGCCGATCGATGCACAACAAAGCGCCCGAGGCCGAAAAATGCAAATGCTTCGCCGGATTTTCATGAAATCTGTACATGGACGCGGGAACTGGCGTAAGGAGGGCATGATTTCCGTGGCCGTCGCCGCCGCCTAACCGAACACCAGATCGCGTCATCCATGCCCTTTGAAACCAATGCCAACCCGTTGCGCGGCATCATTCTCAAACTGTCCTCGATTCTTGCCTTTCTCGGCATGCAGACCTGCATCAAGCTCGCGGGCGAGGGGATCGCGCCGGGGCAGGTCACATTCTACCGCTCCTTGTTCGGCATCGTTCCCATCATCGTCTATCTTGCCTGGCGGCATGAATTAAAGGGCGCTTACAAGACGAAACGCCCGGTCGGACATTTCCTGCGCTCGCTGATCGGCATCACCTCGATGGGGATGGGGTTTTACGGGCTGATGCACTTGCCGTTGCCCGAGGTGATCGCCCTCGGCTATGCGCTGCCGTTGCTCTCGGTCGTCTTTGCCGCCCTGCTTCTGGGCGAGGTGGTGCGTATCTATCGCTGGTCGGCCGTCGGCGTCGGGCTCTTTGGCGTGATGATCATCTCCTGGCCCAAGCTCACGCTGTTTCGCCAGGGCGGCATCGGCTCGGAAGAGGCGCTTGCCGTCGTGCTTGTTCTAGCGGGCGCGGCGCTTGGCGCGCTGGCGATGATCCAGGTCCGTCGCCTACTGGTGACCGAGAAGGGCCCGACGATCGTGCTCTATTTCTCGACCTTTGCCGCGCTGCTGTCGCTTGCGACGCTGCCCTTCGGCTGGGCCTCGCTGGGCTTCTGGCCGCTCGTCCTGCTCATTCTTTCGGGTCTCTTCGGCGGCGTCGGCCAGATCATGATGACCGAGAGCTATCGCTTCGCAGATGCCTCGACGATCGCGCCATTCGACTACAGCTCGATCATTTTCGGCATTCTGATTTCGTTGTTCGTCTTCGGCGAGATCCCGACGCTGAACACGATCGCCGGCTCCGTCTTCGTCGTCGGCGCCGGCATCTTCATCATCTTCCGCGAGCACAGGCTGGGGCTGGAACGGCGGAAGATCCGCCGCGTTTCCTCCTCGCAAAACCCTAGCTGAGACCCTATTCGCTCTGGGCGGGATCGTAGTCGGTCTCGTAATCCACAGCGATGCTGCCTGCCGGGTCCGTACCGCGCATCGGCACGGCGATCGCGTGGAAGTCAGTGCGCTCGTCCGGGGCGACCGTCGGATTGCCCTTCATGACGCGCCAGGCGGCATAGGCCGCGTAGATGGCGAAACCGATCGACAGATAGAGCATCAGTCCGCGCGGACCGGCAAGCTCCATCGCGCCGCCGCCGATCAGGGGGCCGGCGACGGTGCCGAGGCCGTAAAGCACCATGAGCGAGCTCGAAATCGTCACATATTCGCTCGGATCGGCGCGGTCATTGGCGTGGGCGACGTTGAGCGCGTAGATCGGATAGAGCATCGAGCCGACGATGAAGGCCGTGCCGTAGAGCAGGCGCGGCGTGTCCGGCGACATGAAGAACATGGCGCAGGCGGCAACGACGCCGATCACGCCGCAGGCGATCATCACATAACGCCGGTCGGTGAGGTCCGAGATGCGCCCGATCGGGATCTGCCCGAGCGCGCCGCCGGCAAGCACGAAGGCAAGCAGCGTGGCGCCCTGGCCGGTGGTGAAGCCGCTCTGCGTGGTGTAGACGCCGCCGAGGCTCGCCCAGGTGCCGGACAGGATCCCGGCGAGAACCGCTCCGACGGCGGCAACCGGCGAGCGCCGGTAAAGCTTGCCGAGCCCGAACTGAACCTGCGCGATCGGCGCGGGCGATTGCGCGGTCGAGAGCGCCGTCGGAAGAATGGCGACGGCGAAGACGATGCCGCAGACGATGAACAGCGTCGTATTGAGCGGGTCGCCAAGCGGCACGAGATACTGACCGCCGATCGAACCGGCAAGCGTCACCATCATGTAGATCGAAAAGACCGAGCCGCGGGTCTCGTTCGTCACGCGTTCGTTCAGCCAGCTTTCGATCACCAGATAGCAGCCGGCGACGGCGAAACCGGAGATCGCGCGGAAGGCGATCCAGGCATGCCAGTCAACGAGCAGCGAACTGGCAAGGATCGAGGCCGTCAGCAGCGTGATCAGGGCGCCGAACACGCGGACATGGCCAACCCGCAGCACCAGTTTCGGGGTGACGATGCATGACACGGTGAAGCCCACCGTATAGCCGGTCGCGATCACCGAAATCAGGAAGGAGGACCAGCCTTCGGCGACTGAGCGCACCGGGACGAGATAGTTCATCAGTCCGTAGCCGACCATCATCAGCATGGTGGAGAGCATCAGGGAGGTGATGGAGACGAGACTGGCAAACATGGTTTTCGCTCGCTGCGGTGTTTTTGCGTTTCTCAGGTTTCCGCCGGAAGCACGGCCAGCGCGGCGACTTCCGGCGCTATAGGGTTTAAAAGACCTGCCCGCAACCGCCCGCGGGCGTTTTTTGCGTCTGTATTTTCCCGCCGCTATCCAGTAGGGTCGCTCCCAACCTCAAGGCCGGAGGCAGCGCAGCTTCCGGCACAACAGCGCCGACAAGCCTATAAGAACAATGCCGCTTTCCGCAGAAACGATCGCGCAACATCCCGCCTTTCTCCCATCACTTTCGCTTTACGGCGAAAGGCTTGCCGGCGTTTACCAGGAAAACCAGCGCCTCGGCGCGAATTTCGGTTCGCAGCGCCGTTGGCTGATTTCCCAAGCGGCGCTTGCCCTCTACTGGGGCGGACACGAAGGCCTGACGGTCAACAGCCTGATCGAGGCGTTGAAGCCGTTCAAGGTCGCCAGCCCGAACACCATTCGCGACTATGTCGATGAATCGCTCACCTATGGATTTTTACGGCCGGATCCCGAGCGCGACAGCCTCAGGCCGCGCTATTTCGAACCGACGCGTCCGGTCTATGTGGCCATCGGGCAATGGCTTGCCGCCAATCTCATGATGCTGGACGCAATCGATGGACAGGACCGGGCGGCGGCCTTGGCTGCGCACGCCGAGATGATCCCGGTCATCCAGCCGCGTCTCGCTCTGGCTTGTCTGCACGATGCCGCCTGGCGCGAACCGCCGCCGCGCGTCGCTCTTCTGCAGAAATCGATTTCGGGCGGTTTGGTGATGGACAACATCATCGTTATGGTCGGTCGCGAGCGGCCGGAAGAGGGGCGCTATCTGATCCCGGCCCTCAATGCTCGGGAAATGGCGAAGCGGATCCTGATCTCGCGCACGCATCTGCAGCGCATCCTGCGCAAGGTCGTCAATGTCGGCGCGATCGGCTGGAGCGGACGGCCGTTTGAAAGCGCCATGTGGGTCGATGGCGCTTTTATCGCCGAATATTGCCGTTGGCAGGCGGTCAAGTCGCACCACCTCGATGAGGCGTTTGCATTCGCGACCGGAGACCTGATAGATTAGTCGTTACAATATCGCGTCAGACCATTTTTGGTAAAATGCCGCCTCGGCGTCGAATGTGCCCAATATGTGCTGGGTTTGGCGTTTAATATGCGATTTACCTCGCGGGCTTATCATGCTTGTCTTGATGCCCGCACACGACGTGCCCGGCCATCGCCGTGACAGATGATTTGAATTGGACCCGTCCCGGCGCTGAAACGCTCGACTGGACAAACGGATGCAACTGATGAATTCCGAATTGCCTCAGACAGCTGAAAACAGACCGGTGGTTCAGACACTCAACCGGGCGCCTGAATGTATCTTGCTGGTCGACCCCAATGGCACGATCGAGATCGCCAATGCCGCCGCCCTTTCGCTGCTTCGGGCGGATGAGGCCGATGTCTGCGGAACGGCGCTGACCTCATGGTTTTCGCGGGCTGATGGCCAGGAAATCGATCGGGCGATGACGCGCGTGCTCTCCGATGAGCCGGGCAGCCGGCTCGAGGAAGTCTCGGCCGAGTTCGCCGTCGGGCCGCAAGGGCGCTCGCAGCTTTCTCTCGCCCGAATGCGCCACCGCGATGCCGTTTGCGTGGTGATCTCCCGTCCGGCCGCGCAACAGGAGCGTCCGCGACGGACCGCTGCCATGCCGCGGGTGAGCGAAAGCGAACTGGATCGCCGAAGCGAAACCGCGTCGCCGGTCCGCACAGCCCGGCCCAGGGCGCAGCAAGCCGAGGCGAACCCGTCCCATCTCGGGACGATCAACGGTCACATGCCCTGGAATCCGGGGCGTAGCCGTCCGGAGAAGGCGCCGGCACGGCCGCACCGCATCATCGCGAACGGGTTTTTCAGCGCCTCAGTGCCCGAGGAAGAACCCCTTGATGATCTCAAGGAGGCCCGGTTCAGCAAGGCTTCGCCTGACATGACGAAACCTTCGCTCGCCGAAGAGCAAAAGATCAGGAATGCTGACAGCGCTAACAAGCCTGAGCGCGCGCCGGCTACCAATGTCGCTCCGGTCTCGGCTGCGTCAGCCCTCAGGCGCGACATCTTCGCGGAGTTCGAATCCGAGCGCGATCGAAAGGAACGCGAGCAGGACATCCCGCTGATCTCTCCGGCGAAGTGTCTGCTTGACTCGCTTGAGCGCCATCGCGGCGAAGCGGTGGCGGAAAGCGTCATGCTGACCACGGCGATCGACGACGGCGGTCTCGGCTACCCGCTCGACGAAGAGCTTCTGACAACGCTGTTCTCTCATCTTGTCGAGCGGCTGATCGCGGTTTCCCCGCCCTATTGCGATGCCCGGGTGACGCTCAAGCCTTCCGAATCCGACGGGTTCAGGGCCGAATTTTCCGATATCGGCAGGGGGCTCAGCGAAAGCGAGCTTGAGGCGGTGTTCAAGCAGCCGGAGCTGACGATGGGCATCTCTCACACATGCCTTGTCGAGGCGCAGGATGCCGCATCCAGGCTCGGGCTCAAATTTTCGATCCGCACCGCCATCGAGAGCGGCACCACTGTCGAAGTCACCTTCATCGACTAGAGCAATGTGCAGTCAGATGGAAATATCTGGCGTTATGCGAAATGCATCAAGACAAAGAGATCGATCGTTTTGGCTTGAAGCATGAAGCAAAGCCAGGACCCGGACGCAGAAAAGCCGGGACATATCCCGGCTTTTCAATCAATCCGTGAATTTCCGTATCCGCCGTCGCCCGATCAGGCGCCGAGGGCCCGCATTGCCGGGCGGCGCGTGCTGGCATCGTGATGGCCGAGTGCCTTGGCAAAGCCCTTGGCGATCGCGCGGTCGATGCCCCGCTGGCCGTGATAGCCATTGGTCGAGCGTCCGAGTTCGAGAGAAAAGCGCGTGTTCTGCATAAGGGTTGCGTCCATGTCCTGTGCGTATCTCATTGCCTTGGTTCCGTTGGTCCTCCCAAGACATGTCCCCTTATCCATGAAACGGCCGGAACCAGCAATGGTCCCTGCCGTAGGGCAGCCATGCGTCACATGCATGCCGGCGTTAACCCTTCAGAAACTGAGTATTTTCTGGGCACTCAAGAAGAGAGGGCGTTCAGCCAAGGCGCGCCCTGAACGACAGAAGGTCCTGCCAGGCCGGCTTCTTGTTGGCGGGCGCGGCCAGAAGCTCGGTCGGGGAGAAGGTCACGAGCGCCTCGACCGCATGGCTGTCGACATTCAGCGCGTGCCATTCGCCGCGCAGGTTGAACACCGTCTTGTCGGCATCGATCAGCATGCGGCTGGCGAAATTTCCGAGCACCAGAAGATGGCGCGGTTCGGCAAGCGCGATCTGGCGTTTCAGGAAGGGCCGGCAGATATCCACCTCCGACTGGGTGGGGCTGCGGTCGCCAGGCGTGCGCCAGGGAAGGGCAGTGGTGACGGCGACATCCTCGCGGGAAAGGCCGATTGCAGCGAGCATGCGTTCGAAGAGGCTGCCGGCGCGGCCGGCAAGCGGTGCGCCGTTGCGGTCGTCGTCCCCGGCCGGATAGCCGCATATTGCCAGTATGCCGCTTTCCGGCATGGCGTCGAGCGTGATGGTGGAGCGGGCATTGTGTTTGAGATTGCAGCTGGAAAACCCGTCCAGAACCGTCTTGAGCTCGGCAAGCGAGCGGGCGCTTTCGGCGGCGAACTGCGCATCGGAGACGGCCTTGTCGTCCGGAATGGTCGTCGTGCCGATGGCGGGGCGCGCGACAGCGGCGGGACGGGCGGCCGGGGAAGCCGCCTGCGTTTCGCGCTGCGGGGCGGCCGGACGCTTCTCCACGGGCGCAGGCGTTTCGGCGCGCGCCGCAAGGTCGATGGCGGCGTCTTCCAGAAGCGCGTCAACCCCGGCATCTGCGTAGAAATGCAGAAGGGCGGCCGCCTCGTGTGCTGTCAAATCCCGTGCGGATATCATCGGTCGGTTCCATGGGGCGACCATCCGGCCGCCCGGCCATGCATTGAACTCAAATCGCGTGCGTCGCGCCGCCGTCGCAGCGGATCAGGCTGCCGGTCAGGTAGCTCGCCTGCCTGGAGCAGAGGAAGGCTGCGATGCTGGCGAATTCCTCGACCCGCCCCAGCCTTCCGGCCGGGATCGTCGAAAGCGTGGCCTTGCGCACCTCGGCAAGGCTCCTTCCCGAGCGCTCGGCATTGGCATGGTCGAGTTCGTCGATCCGGTCGGTATGGATGCGCCCCGGCAGAAGCATGTTCGCGGTGATGCCGGACGCGGCGACCTCGCTCGACAGCGTCTTGTTCCAGCCGACCAGCGCGGAACGCAGCGTGTTGGAGAGCGCAAGGTTCGGGATCGGCTCGATCACGCCGCTCGAGGCGACGGTGACGATCCGGCCCCAACCCTTTTCCTTCATCTGCGGCACAAGCGCATTGGTGAGCGTGATGATCGGCGAAACCATGGAGCGGAAGAAATTGTCGAGCCGTTCAGGGCTCATCTCGGCGACGGTGCCGGGCGTCGGGCCGCCGGAATTATTGACGAGGATATCGACGCCGCCGAGCTTCTCCCCGATGGCCGACAGCAGGTCCTCGACGAACGTGTCCTGGGCGATATCAGCCACGACGAAATCGGCCTTGCCGGGCGTCGTTTCATTGATCACTTTGCAGTTGGTCTGAAGCCGGTCTTCGGTGCGCCCGCAGAGAAGCACATGCACGCCTTCCCTCGCCAGCGCCTCGGCGATGCCGGCGCCCAGCCCGCGCGAGGAGGCGAGCACGACGGCCTTCTTGTCGGCAATACCAAAATCCATGAAATAAACTCCCCTGGCCGGAACCGGCCGACGCTTTGAAAAATGAACCGCGGAAATTGGCTTTCACCATAGACGCCCGCCATGTCGTCAATCAATCATTATCGGACGTT
Organism: Martelella lutilitoris; assembly: GCF_005924265.1. Classification (GTDB taxonomy): domain Bacteria; phylum Pseudomonadota; class Alphaproteobacteria; order Rhizobiales; family Rhizobiaceae; genus Martelella; species Martelella lutilitoris. Next base: position 240,804 of record NZ_VCLB01000008.1, on the reverse strand, counting down.
TGCGCGGGCGTGTCGCACGCAGGGCCTGTGGAAACTCCCTGTGGCCGGCGAATTGCGCGCGCGCCGGGGCGCTTTTCATTTCGTTGCAACCTCTCTAGGAATAACGGGTGGAGTTGCTAGACCGCATGCCTCGCCGATCCCGGGGCATGCGGCAATGGAAGGGATAACATGGCTGAAGAATTGCCGGAACGTGAAAGCATGGAATTCGATGTGGTGATTGTCGGGGCCGGTCCATCCGGTCTTGCCGCCGCCATTCGGCTGAAACAGCTCAACGAGGACTTGAGCGTCGTCGTGCTGGAGAAAGGCGCAGAGGTCGGCGCCCATATCCTGTCCGGCGCGGTCGTCGATCCGTCCGGCGTCGACGCTCTTCTGCCCGGCTGGCGGGAGGAGGAAGGTCATCCCTTCAGGACCGAGGTCACGCGCGACCGCTTTCTTCTGCTCGGTCCCGCCGGCGCGCTCACCCTGCCGAATTTCGTGATGCCGCCGCTGATGAACAATCACGGCAATTACATCGTCTCGCTCGGCAATGTCTGTCGCTGGCTGGCCGAAAAGGCCGAGGCGCTGGGGGTCGAGATCTACCCCGGATTTGCCGCGGCCGAAGTGCTCTATGACGACGCCGGCGCGGTCATCGGCGTCGCCACCGGCGACATGGGGGTGGAGCGCGACGGCACGCCCGGCCCGAACTTTACCCGCGGCATGGCGCTTCTCGGAAAATACGTGCTGATCGGCGAGGGCGTGCGCGGTTCGCTCGCCAAGCAACTGATCGCCAAATTCGGCCTCGATGAGGGCCGCGAGCCGCAGAAATACGGCATCGGCCTGAAGGAATTGTGGGAAGTCGCGCCGGAGAAAAGCCAGCCCGGCCTCGTCCAGCATTCCTTCGGCTGGCCGCTCGATGCGAAAACCGGCGGCGGCTCCTTCCTCTACCATCTAGAGGATAATCAGGTGGCCGTCGGCTTCGTGCTGCACCTGAACTACAAGAACCCCTATCTCTCCCCCTTCGAGGAGTTTCAGCGCTTCAAGACCCATCCGGCCATCGCGCCGACCTTTGACGGGGCAAAACGCATTTCCTACGGCGCGCGGGCAATCTCCGAGGGCGGCTACCAGTCCGTTCCGAAGCTTTCCTTCCCCGGCGGCGCGCTGATCGGCTGTTCGGCGGGCTTCGTCAACGTGCCGCGAATCAAGGGATCGCACAATGCGGTGCTCTCCGGCATGCTTGCCGCCGAACGCGTCGCGGAGGCGCTTGCGGCGGGCCGCGAACACGACGAGATCGTCGAGATCGAGGCGGACTGGCGCAACGGCGCCATCGGCCGTGACCTGAGGAAGGTCCGCAACGTCAAGCCGCTGTGGTCGAAGCTCGGCACCTATGCCGGAATCGCGCTTGGCGGTCTCGACATGTGGACCAACACGCTGTTCGGCTTTTCCTTTTTCGGCACGATGAAGCACGGCAAGAGCGATGCTGCGTCGCTGGAGCCGGCGGAAAAGCACCAGCCGATCGACTATCCGAAGCCCGACGGCGTGCTGACCTTCGACCGCCTCTCCTCGGTGTTCCTGTCGAACACCAATCACGAGGAGGACCAGCCTGTCCACCTGAAGGTCAAGGACATGGCGCTGCAGAAAAGCTCGGAATACGAAATCTATGCGGGCCCTTCCGGCCGATACTGTCCGGCGGGCGTTTATGAATGGGTCGAGGAGGACGGCACGGAAAAATTCGTGATCAACGCCCAGAACTGCGTGCACTGCAAGACCTGCGACATCAAGGACCCGAACCAGAACATCACCTGGGTGCCGCCGCAGGGGGGCGAAGGGCCGGTTTACCCGAATATGTGACGGGTCCAGGCGGGAGGGGCGGAACCGGCGACCGCCCTGACCCGTTTCAGGCCAGTCAACAGTCTCAAGGACAAGCAATGCGTCTGAAAGGTATTTTCAATCGCGACGGCGGTACGTTCAAGACCACCGATATGGACGCATTTTCCGACCTTGCCGCCAATATCTTCCGCGATGCCGGGCATGAGTTCGAATGCGCGGTCGTCGGAGGCAGGGAAATCGCGGATGTGATCAAAAAGACGGTCGAGGCCGAAGGATTTGACGGCATGATCGTCGGCGGCGGCGACGGCTCGATCTCGCTTGCGGCGGGCTCGATGTATGGCACCGACAAGCTGCTCGGCGTCATTCCGGCCGGCACCATGAACCTCTTTGCCCGCAGTCTCGGCCTGCCGCTTGATATCGAGGAGGCCTTGAAGACGCTGGCCGGCGGCAAGCCCGCCCGAGTCGATGTGCCGACGATGAACGGCCGGCCCTTCATCCACCAGTTCTCCGCCGGTCTTCACGCGACGATGATCCGCAACCGCGAAAAACTCGACTATGATTCGCGGTTCGGCAAGATTTCAGCCAGCACGCGCGCCTGGGTCGATACGCTGCGCACCATTCCTGAAATCAGCCTCGGCTACGAATGCGCCGAGGCCAGCGGCGAGGGGAGGTTCGCCCTCGTCGGCGTCGCGAATAATCGCATCCACGGCAATGCCAGCCTGTTTACCGACCGGCCCCAGGGCGGCATGCTTGCCTTTTATCTGCTGAAGGCCGAGGAATTCGACTCGGTGCTCGGCTTCGCGCTCAGCTATCTGGCAGGCCGGATCGAGGACAGCGAGAACGTGACCGTGATCGAAACGGAAAGATTGACGCTCGACTTCCATTCAACGGGCATCGACCAGTCGCTTGATGGCGACCCGATTGAAGAGGTGCGCCATGCCGTGCTCGAGCAGCATCCCCGCTCGCTGCCGGTGATCGTCCCCGCCGACAGCCGGCTGGACTGACAGCCTTACTGGAAGGCCGTCAGTTTGTTGACAAAGCCTGTTTGCGGACTCAGAGAGCCTGCCCCATCCTCCGTCATCCCGGCCCTGAGCCGGGGGTCCATGGCTACAAAAACACCTTTTGCAACAATGTCTTAATCGCGAAGGTCCTTGCTGTTTGGCCCTGGATGCCGGCTCAAGGCCGGCATGATGGAAATGAGGACCGTGACCCTTGCGGGCAAACGGAAGGCCTTACTGGAAGGCCGTCTCGTAAAAACTTCTCAATTTGCGCGAATGCAGCCGTTCCGGTGGCATGGCGGCGAGTTTCTGTACGGCCTTGATGCCGATGCGGAGATGCTGTCGCACCTGGGTGGTGTAGAAGGCGGTCGCCATGCCGGGCAGTTTCAGTTCGCCGTGCAGGGGCCGGTCGGAAACGCAGAGCAGCGTGCCGTAGGGCACGCGGAAGCGGAAGCCGTTGGCGGCAATCGTCGCCGATTCCATGTCGAGCGCGATGGCGCGCGACTGCGACAGGCGCTTTACCGGTCCGCTCTGGTGCGAAAGCTCCCAGTTGCGGTTGTCGATGGTGGCGACCGTGCCGGTGCGCATCACCCGCTTCAACTCGTAGCCCTCAAGCCCGGTCACCTCGCCGACGGCTTCCTCGAGCGCCTGCTGGACTTCGGCGAGCGCCGGGATCGGCACCCAGACCGGCAGGTCGTCGTCCAGCACATGGTCCTCGCGCACATAGGCGTGGGCAAGCACGTAGTCGCCGAGCTTCTGGCTGTTTCTGAGCCCCGCGCAATGGCCGAGCATCAGCCAGGCATGCGGTCGCAGCACCGCGATATGGTCGGTGATCGTCTTGGCGTTGGACGGACCGACGCCGATATTGACCATGGAGATGCCGGAATTGTCGGCGCGTTTCAGGTGGTAGGCCGGCATTTGCGGCATGCGAACGCCGGTATGCCCGCCTTCCGGCTCCACCTCGCCCGGAAGCGTGATGTTGTTGCCGGGCTCGACGAAGGCGCTGTAGCCCTCTCCGCCCTTGGCCATTACCTCCCGCGCATAGGCGCAGAACTCATCGATATAGAACTGGTAGTTGGTAAACAGCACGAAGTTCTGGAAATGCGCCGAACTCGTCGCCGTATAGTGGCTGAGGCGCGCCAGCGAATAGTCGATGCGCTGGGCGGTAAACGGGGCAAGCGGTTGCGGCGCGCCGGGTTCCGGCTCGAAGTCGCCATTGGCGATCTGGTCGTCGGTCGTGTTGAGATCGGGCGTGTCGAAGATGTCGCGCAAGGGGACGTCGGCAAGCGCGGCGAGATCCGCCTCCACATGGGTGTTTTCGCCGAAGGCGAAATGCAGCGGAATGGGCGTGTCGGACTCTTCGACCGTCACCGGAACGCCGTGGTTTTTGATCAGCAGGCCGAGCTGCTCGATCAGGTAGTCCGCAAACAGGGTCGGGTGGCTGATCGTCGTCGCATATTCGCCAGGCGTCGCCACATGGCCGAAGGAGAGGCGCGAATCGGTGAGCCCGTAGCTGCCGGTCTCGATGCTGACCTTGGGATAGCAGGCGCGGTAGCGCCCCTCGATCGGCGCGCCGCCGGCAAGCGCGATGAAGGCATCGATGATGAAGCGGGTATTGCGCTTGTAGAGCGCCTGCAGGGCCTTCACAGCTTCGCCGGGGTCCGTGAAGCTCTGCGGCTCGACAGGATCGGGCGAAATGATCTTTGCTGTCAAAGCTTCGTTCTGGTGCATGGCGACCCTCGTGATGGCGGAAAACGGTCTGATCGCGAACAGGACCGCGCCACTCCGCTCTTTTTTGCGTTCGAAATCGATCTATATCGAAGGGATCAGTGTTTTGCGACACGCGAGAGGATGATTTTTCATGACCACACCGATCGAGCTTTTCTACTGGCCGACGCCCAACGGCTACAAGATCACGATTTATCTGGAAGAGGCCGGCGTTCCCTACAACGTCAATTACGTGAATATCGGCAAGGGCGATCAGTTCAAGCCGGAATTCCTGAAGATTTCGCCCAATAACCGCATGCCGGCGATCGTCGATCCGGAAGGGCCGGGCGGCGAGCCCGTCTCGGTGTTCGAATCCGGTGCGATCCTTCAGTATCTCGGCCGCAAGTTCAAAAAGTTCTATCCCGAGACCGAACGCGAACGGGTGGCCGTCGAGGAATGGCTGTTCTGGCAGGTCGGCGGGCTGGGGCCGATGGCGGGCCAGGCGCATCACTTCCGCAATTACGCGCCGGAGAAGATCGCCTATGGCATCGACCGCTACACCAATGAGGTCAACCGGCTCTATGGCGTCATGAACACGCGGTTGGGGGAGGCGGACTATCTTGGCGGCGATTATTCGATCGCCGACATGGCCTCGATCGGCTGGGTCCGCTCATATGAGGCGCAGGGCCAGAACCTCGATGACTTTCCGAACCTCAAACGCTGGTATGAGGCGGTGATGGCACGGCCGGCGGTGAAGGCCGGCATCGCCGTGGGGCAGGAGGAGCGCGCCAGAATGAACCTCGCTTCCGACAAGGACGCCCAGTCGGTGCTCTTCGGTCAGAAGGCGCGCTGAGCGGATGCCGCGTCGCTTCGGGCGCCTGGCTCAGCCAAGCGCCTGGAGCACGGACGGCAGTTCCTGCGCGAAGAGGTCCATGTCTTCGCTCGGACCGGTCGAAACGCGGATGCAGCGGTCAAGCGGCGCGACGCCCGGCATGCGGATGAAGACGCCGCGTGCGCCGAGCGCATCGACGATGGCGCGCGCATAGGCGCCGTCCCTGCCGCAATCGATGGCGACGAAATTCGTCGCCGAGGGCAACGGCTCCAGGCCGTTGTCACGGGCGATCCGGGCGATCTCGTCGCGCGATTCGCGGATGCGTCCGACAACGCTTTGAAGATAGGCCTGGTCGGCAAGCGCTGCCTCCGCAGCAACCAGCGTCAGGCGCGGCATGCCGAAATGGTTGCGGATTTTGTTGAAGGCGGAAATCGTCTCGGCCTCGCCGATGATGTAGCCGGCGCGCGCACCGGCGAGCCCATAGGCCTTGGAGAAGGTGCGGAACCGCATGACGTTCGGCCGGTCGAGAAAACGGTCGATCGCCGGAAAGGCCTCCGCCGGGCCGCATTCGCAATAGGCCTCGTCCAGCACCATCATGCAGGTCTCCGGCAGGTCCTCGACGAAGCGGATAACATCGTCCTCATGCCAGAAGCTGCCCATCGGATTGTCGGGATTGGCGAAATAGACCATGGTCGCGTCATGTTCCTTCACCGCCGCCATCAGCGCATCAAGGTCTTCCTTGTCGCCCGCATAGGGGACGCTCACCCGTTTTCCGCCGAACCCGTCGACATGGTAGTTGAAGGTCGGATAGGCGCCGAGCGAGGTGACGACGACCGTGCCCGGCGAGACGACCAGTCTGACAGCCATGCCCAGGAGTCCGTCGACGCCCTCTCCGATCATCAGGTTTTCCGGCTTGCAGCCGTGATGATCGGCAAGGGCCTTGCGCAGCGACAGATGCTCGGAATCGGAATATTTCCAGATGTCGCCGGCGGCCTCGCGGATCGCCGCAAGCACGGACGGTGCGGGTCCGAAGCCGCTCTCATTCGCGCCGATACGGGCGATGATCGGGTAGTTGCGGCTGCGCTCCAGCGCTTCGGGTCCGACAAAGGGGACCGTGGATGGCAGTTCCTTGATCAGAGAGGTAAAGCGCGGGAATGCGGCCATGCTGTGCGTCGTCCGGTTGCTGCGAGAAGGGGCCCCAACATAATCGCTGCGTTTTGGAAGGCAAGCACCGCGACATCCGCCGAAACGCAAAACGGCGCCACGCGGCGCCGTTGGCAAATTCAGTGCGGGTATTATCTCAGCGGAAAGCGCGAGCAGCAACGCGATCGATATCGCCCGGCAGCAGGCCGATATCCTTGAGCTCTTCGGCGGTAAGGTTGCGCAGCTGGGAGCGCGTGCGGCGGTAGCTGAACCATTTCATGGTGAAGTCGAAGGGATGCATGGGTGTTTCCTCGAATTTGTCCGGCAGCGTTGTGCTGTGTTGATTTTGGCCGGGAGAATACAAGGAAAACGGCAATGCGTCGTGTGCAGTTATTATGCAACTGCCATGCATTTGTGCACTAGATAGCACAATATCGGTGCAGGTCTATGGCATCGCATAGTTTTGAGGCATTCTGCGCATGACAAGCGTCAAGTCTGCTTTTCGCAATCAGTGCCTGCTCAAAAAAAAGCCCCGCGCCTGGTTGGGCGTGGGGCTTTTGCAAGGTTGGGAAAGGCAGCGCTTAGAATGCTGCCTTGCGGGCAACGCGACGGATGTCTTCGCGGTTGATGCCGAGGTCGGACAGTTCGCGCGCATTCATGCGGCCGAGTTCCGAAACGGTCTGACGATACTTGATCCAGTTGTTGAACGAACGAGCCATGCTCATATTACTCTCTCCTGTTTGCTGCGGCGCTTCGATTTCCTGCGCCTCAATCTCTGATGACCGGGATATAGTCCTTGCCTTCGGTCTCGGTCAGTGGGTTTGCGGTAAAGCCGCTATGCGTTTCGCGCATGGCAATGCGGGAGAGGGTCTGTAAACGCTGCGACAGCGAGCAGAATCGCTATTGAAAGGTTGATACGTGTCGTGAATTCCGGGCGTCATCGGACAATGGGCGAGACCGGTTTCACAAGACTGGGATGCGCAATGGGTTGGATCGGGAGTGTGCATCGCACAAAAAAATAACGCTCACCGGGGGAGGAGGATCCGGTGAGCGTCATTTGCGTTGGTCGACGACTGGGAGGAGGAGCGTCGTCAACCCATCGAAGCGCGCTCGGAGGAGGAGGAGTGCGCGGCTTCGAATTTCAAACCCGGGGACCGGGCCAAGTCACTGAGCTTCTGTCAAACCGTTTTGATCTCTGCTCAATCACTCTGTTGATCCTTATATACGCGTCCGAGCCGGAAATTTGCAGTGCCATCTCGGCATACAAGGTATGCGCTCGGCGCATGCCGCATGTCTCGCGGCGTCTTCTCTGCCGAAGAATTAGGGAGCGTCGGCTCGATCAGTCGAGGCCGTTGCGCGTGCGCATGAAGGCGATGAACTGGTCCTCATCCATCGGGCGCGAGAAATAGTAGCCCTGCTGCAGGAAGCAGCCGAGCGCTTCCAGCTTCTTGTAGTGCGCCTTCGAGGTCACGCCCTCGCAGATGACGCCGATGTTGAAGGTCCGCGCGATGCGCACAATCGTCTCGACGATCTGGAGGCTCTCCTCCGATCCGGTGATCGGTGCAATCAGCTGGCCCGCAATCTTCAGCCGGTCGGGGCGCACCTGGTTGAGGCCGACGAGCGAGGCATAGCCCGAGCCGAAGTCATCAAGATCGATGCCGATGCCGAGTTTCCTGATGGCATTGACCGTCTTGATCAATGCGGTATCGGGCCGGTCGAAGGGGATCGACTCCAGCAGTTCGAAATGAACCGTGCCCGGCGGAAGGTCAAACGAGGCGAGTTGGTCGAGCAGCAGCGGGTCGCGAAGGCGCTGCGAGGAGATGTTGACCGAGATGCCGGGAAGCGGAACGCCCGCCGCTTTGGCGTGGTCGATGACCGCGACCGCCTTCCTGAAGACAGTGTCATCGATCGCATGCAGCAGGCCGAGTTGCTCGGCCACATCGAGAAAGGCCTTGGGCTCCAACACGCCCCGTCGCGGATGCTGCCAGCGGACGAGCGCTTCAACGCCGATGATCGCTGACGTCCTGACATCGAAGATCGGCTGGTAGTGGGCGATGATCTCTCCGTTCTCGACAGCCTCCTGCAGCTCGTCGGCCAGACGTTTCAACGAGAAGGTCTTGGCCATCAGGTTGCTGGTATAGTTCACCGTGCGCCCGCGCCCGCGGTTCTTGGCCTCGTAGAGCGCAAGGTCCGCCTTGATCAGGAGGTCCGAAGCCGTATCGGCGGAATCCTCGGCCGTGGCAATGCCGAGACTGACGCCCAGGCGGCAGGAGCGTCCGTCAATGCGCAGCGGCTTGGAGAAAGCGGCGGTGACGGTTGTCGCGAAGGCCTCGACATCGCTGGTCGCCGGCATCAGGGCGACGAACTCGTCGCCGCCGGTGCGCGCCAGGAAGTCGTCGGGGCCGAGGTTCTTCATGAATGTTTCGGCCGCGTAGCGCAGAACGTCGTCGCCGAAGAAATGTCCCATCGTGTCGTTGATGGTCTTGAACCCGTCAAGGTCGATCAGCACGATGTTCATGCCTTCCGGCATGGCGCCGCCGCCCTGGGCGGCTGCCAGTCGCTTTTCGAAATGACGTCGGTTGGGTATGCCCGTCAACGTGTCCTGCAGGGCGATCTCTTCCATGCGGGCGCGGGCCTCTTCCAGCGCGACATTCTGTTCTTCCGCCCTTGCCTTGGCGTCCGCCAGCGCCTCCTGCAGCGCCTTGTCGGCGGAAACATCCCAGTTGACGCCGACAAATTTGCGCTTGCCGTCGGCATCGCGATAGGCGTTGCCGGCAGAGCGAATGGTCCTCTCCTGCCCCTCGGGCGTGATGATGCGGTATTCGGTCAGGAAACCGTTCTCGTTCTCCGCGTCCTCCCAGCTGAAACGGCGGAAGCGTTCCTGGTCGTCGGGATGCAGCCTGGCGCGCCAGCTCTCGAACGTCTGAACATGGCTCTCTCCCTCAATGCCGTAGATCCTCAGGATCTGGTCGTCCCAGATCTGGATGTCGGTTTCCAGATCATGTTCCCAAAGCCCGATATTCGAAGCATTGAGGGCAACGTCGAGATGGCGCGAAAGGTTGTCGACGGCCATCATGCTGCGGCGGATATTGATATTGTCCCTGAGACGCGCGCGGAACAGGAGCAGCAAGGCGATGAAGGGCGCGACAAACATCAGGACCAGTAAGCCGCCGGCGAGCCGGAACGCCCGGCCCCAGTCGAACAGGCCATCCGAAAGCGCGCGCGGCGCTACGCTGATCGTCCATGTCGCGTTGTCGACGCGCACGTCCTGCCGGATCGCGTCCTCCACGGGGAGGTCGCTTTCGCCGGCGACGGCGCGATCGTCGGGGCCCGGTGCGGCAACGGTCGTGACGCTGAGCTGGGTCGTCTCCTCAAGCTCCAGAAGGCCGACAGCCTCGAGGATCGCCTCGAAGCCGACGACGAGTTCCATGTTTCCCGCATCGAACACATAGCGATAGACGAGGATCCGTTCTCCGTTCGGCAGCCTGAAGGGCCCGAAGATCTTTCGCTGGTCAACATCCTCGGCGGGAACCGGAAGCTCGCGCATGGTGGCCGAAAGGTCCTGCGGCGAAACGCGTGTGGCGTCGTCGCGGTTGAGGATGACTGCCTTCGTCCACGGCGCGGAGGCCAGATAGGTGTCAACGGATGTGTCATAGCCCTCAAGGCCACCCTCGTCGAAACTCTCGGCAAGCGCCTGGCCGACATTGTCGGTCAACTTGAGAACCGATTTCAGCGCCTTGGCGAAGCCTTCGGCCCGGGCTTCGGCCTGTTCCTGGCGCTCCTGGCGGATCGCATCGCGAACGGCCAGCCCACCGAATACCGTTCCCGCAGCCAACGTCGCAAAGAACAGGATCGTCAGGGCCGTGTAGAGCCTGATCGTCGAACGCCTGTCGCGTGGTATGCTGGCGTTCTTCAGCAGCGCCATTCAATGACCCGCAGAAAAGAAACGGCTTTTGATCGCATCGCAAGCTCCCCTGTTGCCTGTCTCGCCCCACGCCTCCGCCGGTCACCGAGGTCGGGGACAATCCGCCGGCGTCGCACCTTGCCCGCGGCTGCCTGCCGCTTCTTGTTGTCGCCACGCGCGGCAGACTGCGCGGACGTCACGGGTCGTATTCCCGCCTGCTTGTAATCTGTGATAGGAGCCGTGCCTCCGATAGTCAAACGGCTTGCTGCATTGTTGGCGACGGATCGATCGAGACGTGCATGCAAGCCCGTCGGCGATGTTGCGGGCAAGGACTGTTGAGCCATGGAAAGTCCACATCGTGCGGTTGTTTCGCCGGGCAATAGAGATCAAAGGCTGGTCACCTGCAGGCTTTGTTACGGCGACCGCGGTGCGTCCTCGAAAAATGTTAACAAAAAAGATTTGCCATTCAACAGATTGCTTCGTCGCGCCGGAGAACACGATTTCGCTGTTCTTGTTTGTCATCAAAAGGTTGCCCCGAAGCGATTTCATTTCCGTGTGAAACGCTCTAAGAGATGAGCGCGGGCGGAACCGCGCGTAAAGGGTCGCGTTGCTGACAGAAAGGTTTCCCAAAATGAGCCATCTGGATGAAGAAGTGCTGAACGAGACCGAAGCGCGCGAGCAGATCGACGATATCTACAGCGAGGAAGGGGCGGTCAGCGCCGAGTTCCTCGCTGGCGTCCAGCAGGCAATCGCCGAGGGCAATACCGCCTATCTGCGCGAAGAGGTGGCGAGCCTGCACGAATCCGAGCTCGGCGACGTCATCGAGGCGCTCGATTACGAAAGCCGGCCCGAACTGGTGCGCCTGCTCGGCGACGAATTTGACCTGACGGCGCTGACCGAGGTCGACGAGGCGATCCGCCTCGACATCATCGAATCGCTGCCCTCCGAACAGCTCGTCAGCGCGCTGAGCGCTCTCGATTCGGACGACGCGGTCTATATCCTCGAAGACCTCGAGGACGAAGAGCGCGAGAATATCCTCTCGAAACTGCCGTTTACCGAGCGGATCAGGCTGACGCGCTCGCTCGATTATCCCGAGAGTTCGGCCGGCCGGCGCATGCAGACGGAATTTGTGGCGGTGCCGCCGTTCTGGACCGTCGGCCAGACCATCGACTACATGCGCGAGGACGACGACCTGCCTGATTCCTTCTCGCAGATCTTCGTGGTCGATCCGACCTTCCGGTTGCTCGGCGCGGTCGATCTCGACAGCATCCTGCGCACCAAGCGCCAGGTGAAGATCGAGACGATCATGCGCGAGACCAACCATCCGATCGATGCCGAACTCGATCAGGAGGAGGCTGCCCAGGTCTTTGAACAATACGACCTTCTGTCTGCTGCCGTGGTCGACAATAACGGCCGTCTCGTCGGCGTGCTCACGATCGACGATGTCGTTGACGTCATTCACGAAGAGGCGGATGAGGACATCAAGCGCCTCGGCGGCGTCGGCGACGAGGAACTCTCCGACAATGTCGTCAGGGCGGTGCGCTCGCGTTTCGGCTGGCTTCTGATCAATATGGGCACGGCCTTCATGTCCGCGAGCGTCATCGGCCTTTTCGACGAATCAATCGGCCAGATGATCGCCCTTGCCGTACTGATGCCGGTCGTCGCCTCGATGGGGGGCAATGCCGGCACCCAAACGATGACGGTAACGGTGCGCGCGCTCGCCACCCGCGATCTCGACATCTACAACGCAGCGCGCATTATCCGCAGGGAGGCCGGCGTCGGCCTGTTCAACGGCGTCGTCTTTGCATTGTTGATCGCGTTAGTTGCCGGTTACTGGTTTGACAACCCGCAACTCGGAGGAGTTGTGGCCGCTGCCATGATCATTAACATGTTCGCCGCCGCCATGGCCGGCATTCTGATTCCTCTTCTTCTTGACCGAGCTGGCGCCGATCCTGCCATTTCTTCGTCCGTTTTCGTGACCACAACCACTGACGTCATCGGCTTTTTCTCGTTCTTGGGAATTGCGACTTGGTGGTTTAACATCTAGTTTCATAAACGTTTTTCAAACCAAACAAAAATAAACGTCGGGGCGCATTGTGCAGAAGAGATTTTACTCGATTACAGAACTTACGCGCGAATTCGGGGTATCCACCCGGACCCTCAGATTCTACGAGGATGAGGGACTGCTGCAGCCCGAGAGGCGCGGACGCACGCGGCTTTACAGCGAGAATGAGCGCGTGCTGATCAAGGAAATCCTTCGCAGCCGTCGTATCGGGCTAACGCTTGCCGAGATCAGGGACATGCAGAACCTGTTCCATCGCCCGCCAACCGAGATCGACCAGCTGAAGCAGACCATGAACGAAATCAAGTCGCGGCGCGACGACCTGCGCCAGAAGCGCCGCGACATTGACGAGATGATGAGCGAACTCGACATCGCCGAAGAGACCTGCCTGGCCCGTCTCGCCGAAATCGGCGTCGGCACCTGATCCCTCCCGGCCGTCCTTACGGCCTCTCCTCCGACAATCCTACCGAATGCTGCAGGACATCGCGATCCGGCCGAGCGCGACCGCGTCCTTGTCCGTGGTCTGGTTGCGCATCAGCGGCGCCAGCAGGCCCTCCTGTTCCAGCGCGTCGAGCGTGCAGGCGCAATAGGAGCGGCAGAAGCCCGCCTCGTCCGTCTGTTCGCACGCAGCCTGACAGCCGGAGAGATAGGCCGGCGCCGGGTTTGGCGGGGCCACCAGCGTCGCGACATAGACGAGGCCGTAGAGCACAGGCTGGTGGACGAGATAGAAGATCAGGCTGTGACGGCCGAGAAAGGTCAGTGGGTTTTCCGTCGCCGGTAGCTGTTTCTGCCGCCTCAGCCAGGACAGCGTGAGCTTCGAGGCGGCGAACCCGGCGAGGAAGGGCGCAATCCACGGCAGCAGCGGCACATAATCGCTCGAGGGGTAGGGGTGGGCCGCCATGCCGATCCAGGCGAGATAGCGCGGATCAAGCGCGTCGAACCTGACGAGATGGGGCGCAAGCAGGGCGATTGCGGCAATCACGAGGGTGATGACGGCCGGCACCCTGCGGAACAGAAGGCCGATCACCGAGGCGACTGCGATGATGTGGAGGATGCCGAAATAGATGATGGCGTCGGGCGTGGCGAAGAACGAGACCGCTGTGATCGCGAGGCTGGCGGCCGCCAAGATGGCGAGCCGCCTCAGGAAGGATCGCGGCCTCAACGAAGCGCCATGGGCCATCCACAGGCTGTAACCGGCCAGGAACAGGAAGCTGGCCGCGTCCAGATGAGCGAAGATCGCCCAGCCGCCGCGCGTCGACAGGCCGGGGGAGACATAGCCGAAAAAATCGAGGTCCCAGACGAAATGATAGATCGCCATGGCGATCAGCGCGATCCCGCGTGCGGCATCAATCGCATGGATGCGCCGGCTCTTCGTCGCAGGCGTCGTCTTCTCGTTCATGCGGTCTCTCCGCTTTCGCTTTGGGTGGCTTCCAGTATGGTCCGGCGCGCCTCGGAAAAATACTGGCGACGCGTCAGGATCATGAACACGAAGGCCGTCGTAGCCATGAACGCATAAGGACCGAGAAACCAGCCAAGATAGCCGATCGACAGGAAAATCGCTCTGAGCCCGGTGTTGAAGTGGCGCGCGGCGATAATGTTGACCTCGGCGATCTGCTCGGCCATCCGCTCCATGTCCTTGCCGCCTTCAGGTGTGTCGCTGCGCATCGGCAGCGCGCCGAACAGGATGGTGTTGTAATTGAACAGGCGGTAGGACCAGCCGAATTTGAAGAAGGAATAGCCGAAGATCGCCGCAAGACCGCCGGCCTTCATCTCGAATGCCGCCCGGGTCGAGGGAATGAGGCCGGGCAGGTCCTCGAACAGCATCTGCGCCCGGTCGGCCTCGCCCATCAGCGCGAAACAGCCGCCGATGGCGAAGATCGAGGTCGAGGCGAAGAAGGCGGTTCCGTTCTGCAGGCCGGAGAGGATCTGCGTGTCGATCATCCGCAGATCGCGCGAAAGCGCCGTCTTCATCCAGCGCCTGCGGTGGATCATCATGGCGGAGGTGAGGCTCGTGCGGCGGATCAGGTTGAACCGCCCGCTGACCGAACTGTCGAATACGAACCAGCAGAGAAGAAAAAAACTGAGTGCGAGAAAATCGGTGCCCGTCATGAAACCCGGCCTTCGGTCGATGCGTTTTTCCGGCGCGTACAAGGGGTTGGCGAGAGGCCCTCAGTCGCGTCACTCCTGTTGTGTCGACAGCGCGGGGGCTTTGCAAGCGGCGATCTTCAAAATTTCTCCGCATCCCCCATTGCAGTTTCTGTGACAGTTTAATAAAGCGATAACCATCGGTGCGCATCCTCCCAATAGGCGCACTGGGGTCAAGACAATCGGAGCTATTATGGAAGACACCGCGCACAAGTCCTGCTGGGGTGTAACCCTGCGGGCTGTTATCGGTTTTGGTGCTGTTCTCGGAATTGCGTATCTCGTCATCGCCGTTTGAACAGCCTATCGAATTTTCCGTAAAAACGACGGCGTTCCTGCAAGAGGGCGCCGTCGTTTTCGTTTGACGCCCGGTTTTTCTCCTTCGCATTGATTTCTGCCGCGATCAGGTGCGACCATGTCGGTGAGGCGCGCGCCTTCCTGCCGCCCGCGCCGCCAGATGACAGAATGAACGCAGCATTTTTGGCAATGGAGAGACCGGAATGTTCTTATCGGTTTTCGAGGTCTTCAAGATCGGGATCGGGCCGTCGAGTTCGCACACGATGGGGCCGATGTCGGCCGCCAACCGCTTTCTGGCGCTGCTGGCCTCCAGCGAATGGCCGCGCCCGGCAGGCGCCGTCGTCTCGCATCTTCGCGTCAGCCTCCATGGTTCGCTCGCCTTCACCGGCGTCGGCCATGCCAGCGATCGCGCCGTCATCCTTGGGCTTGCCGGCGAGCGTCCGGATACGGTCGATCCGGACCGGATGGATGCGATCATCGCTGATATCCGGCAGAAGGGCGCCGTCGAGCCCCCGGGCCACCCGTCCTATGCGTTCGACTGCGAGGCGGATGTGATCTTCAACAGGAAGGAGCCGCTGCCGGGCCACGCAAACGGCATGACCTTTTACGCGCTCAATGCCGACGGGGCGATCCTCTTGCGGCAGGTCTATTATTCCGTCGGCGGCGGATTTGTGCTGACCGATACGGAGTTGACGGCGTGGAAGGACGCGAAGGACTTTCCCGCCGGCGAGAGCGATGAGGGCACAATTCCTTTTCCCTTCCGCTCTGCCGCCGAAATGCTGGATATGGCCAAACGTTCCGGCCTGACGATTGCCGCGATGAAGCGCGCCAACGAGGAGGCGCGGATGACGCGCGGCGAACTCGATGCCGGTCTGGACGCGCTGTGGGATGCCATGCATGGCTGCATCAACCGGGGCCTCAAGGGTGAGGGCGTGCTGCCGGGCGGGCTGAACGTGCGCCGCCGCGCAGGCCAGCTTTATGACAAGCTGTCCAGGGCCAAGCTTTCCAACCAATTCGACCCGCTGATGGCCAATGACTGGCTTTCCATGTTCGCCATGGCCGTCAACGAGGAGAATGCGGCAGGCGGTCGGGTTGTCACCGCGCCGACCAATGGCGCGGCCGGCGTCGTGCCGGCGACATTGCGCTATTTCCGCGAGTTCCAGAACACGGGCGGAAAGGAGGCGACGCGCGACTTCCTTCTGACGGCAGCAGCCATCGGCGGCATCATCAAGACCAATGCCTCGATATCGGGCGCCGAAGTCGGCTGCCAGGGCGAGGTGGGCTCAGCCTCGGCCATGGCGGCGGCGGGGCTCGCAGCAGCCATGGGGGGCACGCCGGAGCAGGTGGAAAATGCTGCCGAGATCGCGCTCGAGCATCATCTTGGCATGACCTGCGATCCCATTGCCGGCCTTGTGCAGGTGCCCTGTATCGAGCGCAATGCGCTGGGCGCGGTCAAGGCGGTGACGGCCGCTTCGCTGGCGCTCAAGGGCGACGGCACCCATTTCGTGCCGCTCGACAATTGCATCGAGACCATGCGCCAGACGGGCAATGACATGCATGAGAAATACAAGGAGACCTCCACCGGCGGCCTTGCCGTCAATGTGGTGGATTGCTGACTTTTTCATGCCGTCAAAACCTTGACGATACCCCTTCGCCGCGCTTCATAAGCTCCATGAGCCTTCATATTCTGAAATTATGCGTCGGCGCGACCGGGATTGACGATTTGCGTGGCTGGGTCTCGCAAAGGTCCATGGCCGCGATTGCCGCCGGCCTCGAGCCGCACACCGTCCACACGACGCGGATGACGCCGAAGCGGCGCGACGAAATTCTCGACGGCGGTTCGCTCTACTGGGTCATCAACGGCCAGATCCGCGCGCGCCAGGCCCTGCTCGACATCACCAACCATACGGACGGGCAGGGGATCCAGCGCTGCGACCTCGTGCTTGCCCCGCAGGTCGTGGATACCGTGCCGGTGCCGCGCAAGCCGTTTCAGGGCTGGCGCTACCTTAAAGCCGAGGACGCGCCGCGCGATCTTGATTTCGGCGAGGGCGGCGAGGATATGCCCGAGGAGCTGCGTGCGGAGCTCGCGGAACTGGGACTTTTGTAGGAAGGCGTCAGAAAGGCCGACTGAAGAGTCCACCTCTAATTTGTTGGCAAAATATGTTGCAGACCGATGGGGCTCGCCAACAATTCTCCGTCACCCCGGCCTTGAGCCGGGGTCCAGGGCCTCAAAAACACCTTTTCTGTCAAGGCCTTGAATTTGACGGTCTTTCATACTTGGCCCTGGATGCCGGCTCAAGGCCGGCATGACGGCGAAAGAGATGAGGGCTATTGCCAAAAAAAGCGGGCCCCGGAGCCCGCCTTTTCCATCGTGCTCTGCTGTCGTCCCGCCTCAGTGCAAAATCTGGCTCAGGAACAGTTTTGTGCGCTCGTGCTGCGGGTTGTCGAAGAATTCGTGCGGCGAATTCTGTTCGACGATCTGGCCCTGGTCCATGAAGATCACGCGGTTGGCGACCTGGCGGGCGAAGCCCATTTCGTGGGTCACGCACAGCATGGTCATGCCTTCCTCGGCAAGACCCACCATGGTGTCGAGCACTTCCTTGATCATTTCCGGATCGAGCGCCGAGGTCGGCTCGTCAAACAGCATGATCTTCGGGCTCATGCACAGCGAACGGGCAATCGCCACGCGCTGCTGCTGGCCGCCGGAGAGCTGACCGGGATACTTGTCCGCCTGCTCGGGGATCTTCACCCGCGTCAGGTAGTGCATCGCGATTTCTTCCGCTTCCTTCTTCGGCATCTTGCGCACCCAGATCGGCGCAAGCGTGCAGTTTTCCAGGATCGTCAGATGCGGGAACAGGTTGAAGTGCTGGAACACCATGCCGACCTCGCGACGGATCTCGTCGATCTTCTTCAGATCGTCCGTCAGCTCGATATTGTCGACGATGATATTGCCCTTCTGGTGTTCCTCCAGACGGTTGATGCAGCGGATCATCGTCGACTTGCCCGAACCCGACGGCCCGGCGATGACGATGCGCTCGCCCTTCATCACTTTCAGGTTGATATCGCGCAGGACGTGGAAGTCGCCATACCATTTGTTGACGTGGATCATCTCGACCGCGACCTCGGTATCCGAGACGGTCATGTGAGAAGTGTCGACGGTTTCTACCATGAATTTATCCTCAAATACGCGAAGCTAGCTTCGGTGGCCGGTGTCGAGATGGCGTTCCATGAAGCTGGAATAACGCGACATCGCGAAGCAGAAGATGAAGAAGACAAAGCCAGCGAAGATCAGGCCGGTGATCGGCGTGACCGGCGAGGCCCAGCTTGAATCGGTGAAGTTGAACTTGATGATGCCGAGCAGATCGAACATGCCGATGATCGAGACCAGGGAGGTATCCTTGAAGATCGAGATGAACTGGTTGACGATCGCCGGAATGACCAGCTTGATCGCCTGCGGCAGGATGACGAGACGCATGGTCTGCCAGTAGCCGAGGCCAAGCGAGGCGGCACCCTCGAACTGTCCCTTGGGCATGGCCTGCAGGCCGCCGCGAATGGTCTCGGCCATATAGGCGGAGATGAACAGCGAAACGCCGACAATGGCACGCAGGAACTTGTTGATGGTCATGCCTTCCGGCAGGAACAGCGGCAGCATCACGCTCGCCATGAACAGGATGGTAATCAGCGGCACGCCGCGCACCACCTCGATGAACATGATCGACAGCGTCCGCATCACCGGCATTTTCGATCGTCGCCCCAGTGCCAGAATGATGCCGAGCGGCAGCGAGACGGCAATGGCGAAGTAAGACAGGATCAGAGTGACCATCAGCCCGCCCCAGTCCGAGGTGTCGACGACCGGAAGACCGAATACACCGCCATACAGGATAAAGAAGGAAAAGAAGGGCAGGGCTATGAAGAGAGCGAATGCGTTCCAGCCCTTGTGCGGCGCCTTGGGCATCAGCATCGGAATCAACAGGGCGGTGAACACGATTGCGACGAGGATCGGCCGCCACATTTCCGCGTCGGGATAACGCCCGAACATGATCTGGTCGAACTTGGCGCCGATGAAGGCCCAGCAGGCCCCGCTCCAGCCATCCGGCTGGACGCCGCCCTGGGCGATCGTGGCGCAGGCGGTTCGGTCGGTTCCGGTCCATGCGGCGTTGATGAACAGCCATTCCACGACGGGCGGTACGGCCCAGACCAGAAAGATGATAGCCAGGATCGACAGAAATGCGTCCTTCGGATTGGCGAAGAGGTTGGTGCGCAGCCACAGCGCAATGCTGCCGCTCTTCTGCGGGGCCGGCTCCTGGGCCTGCATTTCCTTGCGGACATAAGCGATTTCGTGCGCCATCTTATCTCTCCACCAGGGCCATCTTGGCGTTGAACCAGTTCATGAAGATCGATGTCAGAATGGAAAGCGTGAGGTAGATGATCATCCAGATGGTGACCACTTCCACGGCCTGTCCTGTCTGGTTCAAAACCGTCTTGCCGACCGCCACGATATCGGCATAGCCGATGGCAACGGCGAGCGAGGAGTTCTTCGTCAGGCTCAGATATTCACTGGTCATCGGCGGGATGATGATGCGCATGGCCTGCGGCACGACGACGAGACGCGTGACCTTGCGCGGGTGAAGGCCGAGCGCATTGGCGGCTTCGGTCTGGCCCTTGGCAACGCCCAGAATGCCGCCGCGAATGATTTCCGCCATGAAGGCGGCGGTATAGAGCGAAAGCGCCAGGTAGAGCGACATGAATTCCGGTCCAAGCACGGCGCCGCCTTGCAGGTTGAAGCGGCCCTTGACCGGAATGTCGAAGGTGACCGGCGAGCCGGCGATGAAATATCCGATCACCGGAAGGATGATCAGGATCGCAACACTCACCGAAAATGTCGGAAACTGTTGGCCCGTCGCCATCTGCCGGCGCTGTGCCCAAAGGGAAAGGGCTATGACAAGACCGATAGCAATGATGAGCGCGGCGCCGATCAGCCAGGAGCCGGGTCCGAAGACGGGGCTCGGGAAGGCGAGGCCGCGATTGTTGAGAAACATGTCCAGCGGCAACGACAGGCTGTCGCGCGCGGAGGGCAGGAGCGCCAGAACGCCGGTGTAGAAGAAGAAGATGACAAGCAGCGGCGGAATGTTGCGGAAAACCTCGACATAGACCTGGCTCAATTTGGCAATCAGCCAGTTGGAGGAGAGCCGTCCGATGCCGATGATGAAGCCGACGATGGTTGCCGTGATGATGCCCGCCACCGAAACGATGATCGTATTGACGATGCCAACCATGAGCGCACGGCCATAGGACATGTCATTGTTATAAGGGATCGGAATTTGCGCGATGTCGAAACCGGCGCGATTGTCGAGGAAGCCGAAGCCCGACGCGATGCCGGCTGCCTGAAGGTTTCGAATTGTGTTGTCGGTGACCCACCAGACGAAGGCGACGACCAGAAGCACTGTAACAAACTGGTAAACGAAGCCCCGGACAGCGGGATTATACATAAGCGCGGCAGCGCGCGATTCCTGAAAAGGAGCGTTGCTTGACGTTTCAGCCATATTTTCCCCGGTTGCCCGTCTAGGGCTATTTTTATGAAGGCACGGGGCGGGTGGCCGCCCCGTGCCGGATCCGAGACAAAATCAGAATGGAAGATC
Organism: Martelella lutilitoris; assembly: GCF_005924265.1. Taxonomy (GTDB): domain Bacteria; phylum Pseudomonadota; class Alphaproteobacteria; order Rhizobiales; family Rhizobiaceae; genus Martelella; species Martelella lutilitoris. The sequence continues at coordinate 220,274 of NZ_VCLB01000008.1, read as the reverse complement.
GCGCTTAGCGGATCGGCGGGCCGTACTGCAGGCCGCCATTGGTCCACAGGGCGTTGAGGCCACGCTCGATCTTCAGCTCGCTGCCCTGACCGACATCAGATTCGAAGATCTCGCCGTAATTTCCGACGGTCTTGATGATGTTGTAGGCCCATTTTTCGTCGAGACCGAGATCGGCGCCCATCTTGCCGTCTTCCTCGGTGCCGAGCAGGCGCTTGATTCCCGGATTGTCCGAGGTTTCAGCGATTTCGTCGACATTTTCCGAAGTAATGCCGAATTCTTCGGCATTGACCATGGCGTAATGGACCCAGGAGACGACGTCGCCCCACTGGTCATCGCCCTGGCGCCATGCCGGACCAAGCGGTTCCTTGGAGATGATTTCCGGCAGAATGACGTAGTTGTCCGGGTCCGAAAGGGTCAGACGGATGCCATAAAGGCCGGACTGGTCGGTCGTGTAAACGTCGCAACGGCCCTGGTTGAAGGCGTTGTTGACGTCTTCGAGGGCTTCGAAGACAACCGGGTTGTATTCCATGTCGTTCGAGGAGAAGTAGTCGGCGAGGTTCAGCTCGGTCGTGGTGCCGGACTGGACGCAGACAGCAGCGCCGGAAAGCTCCTTGGCGGACGATACGCCGAGATCCTTCGGAACCATGAAGCCCTGGCCGTCATAGTAGTTGACGGTGCGGAAATCGAGGCCCAGCGAAGTGTCGCGGGAAAGCGTCCAGGTGGTGTTGCGCGTCAGCACATCGACTTCGCCGGACTGAAGAGCCGGAAAGCGGTCGGTGGCGGTCAGAGCAACGAACTTGGCCTTGGACGGATCGCCGAAAATCGCAGCTGCGATGGCGCGGCAATAGTCAACGTCGAGACCGGACCAGTTGCCTTCGCTGTCAGGCGCGGAAAAGCCCTGGAGGCCCGTGCTGACGCCGCAGGTGACAAATCCCTTTTCCTTGACGTCATCGAGCGTCGCGGCCGAAGCACCCTGGACCCCAAGACCGAAGACTGCTGCGCCGAGAGCGACAGACAGAAGCGTCTTTTTCATTTTCCCAACCTTTGTTTATCGTTGAAACTTGAAGTTGTCCCCATGACCGTAGCCTTCGGTCAAGCAGCGACAACTGCCCGCAAACCCCTCGGTGCGAGCCCGTGTATCTCAGTCGTAATTTTCCAGATGGTCAATACTCGCCTCTCAAAAATGGTCTGATTTTGTGAAAAACGTCCATTTTCGTTCAAAAATTGGGCAACACGGCAAAATATGGGCAATTTTATGCTGGTAAATCGGGCAGGATTTCCTTTCTTTAGTCTAATCCTTTAGTCGTAATTCGGTTTTTCTCTTTGCGACTTGACCGCCCGGAAACGACGATTCAAAACAGAGCGCGACTGCACTGCCCTCAACTCAGCGGAACATCATCATGGCTTTTGAAAAGACCGCCGGCAAAAAGGCCGGAGACAACACAATTCTCGCCCATACGGGCCATGATCCGGGCGCGTTCCATGGCTTCGTCAATCCGCCCGTCGTGCATGCATCCACGGTGCTGTTTCCCGATTCCAAGACGGCTGTCAGCGGTGGGCAGAAATATACCTACGGCACCCATGGCACGCCGACGACGGATGCCCTGTGCGCCGCCCTGAACGAGATTGAGAATGCCGCAGGCACGCTGCTCTATCCGTCCGGCCTTGCCTCCATCACCATGCCCTGGCTCGCTTTCTTGCGCCCCGGAGACCACATCCTCATCGTCGATTCTGTCTATGATCCGGCCCGGCGCTTCGCCGACAAGGTGCTGACGGGCATGGGGGTCGAGGTCGAATATTATCATCCCGCGCTCGGTCTTGAGGTCGAGAAGATGTTCAAGCCCAACACCCGCCTCTTTCATACCGAGGCGCCGGGCTCGAATACGTTCGAGATGCAGGATATCCGGGCGCTGTCGGATCTTGCCCATGCCAGGGGCGCGCTCGTCTCCATGGACAATACCTGGGCGACGCCGCTTTTCTTCAAGCCCCTCGATTTTGGCGTCGATCTCTCGCTCAACGCCGCGACCAAATATCCCTCCGGCCATTCGGACGTGCTGATGGGCACCGCTTCGGCCAATGAGCGCTGTTTCGAGCAGCTGGAGGAGCACTATACCTGGACCGGCATGTGCGCCGCGCCCGATGACAGCTACCAGATCCTCCGCGGTTTGCGCACCATGGGCGTGAGGCTTGCCCACCATCAGAAAAGCGCGCTTGCCGTTGCGCTCTGGCTGGAAGAGCGGCCGGAAGTTTCCCGCGTTCTTCACCCCGCGCTGCCGTCCTTCCCTGGCCACGACATCTGGAAGCGCGATTTCACCGGCGCAAGCGGTCTCTTCTCCTTCGTGCTGAAGGCGGAGGAGGGCGCGTTCAGGGCCCGCCAGCACGCTTTCCTCGATGCGCTCGACATTTTCGGGATCGGCTATTCCTGGGGCGGCTACGAATCGCTCGCCGTGCCGGTGAACCTGTCAAACCGCACGGTTTGCACCGCGCCGGAAGACGGCCCGGTCATCCGCCTGCATATCGGGCTGGAAGATGTCGAGGATCTGAAGGCGGATCTGGAAAAGGGGCTGGCTGCGGCGAGCGCAGCATAGCCCGGTTCCGCCTTTTCGCCGAAGAGCATGCATGAAAGGCCGGACCCCATCGGGCTCCGGCCTTGATTCTTGCCGTCGCTGTTTTCCTCGCGCATCGGCTCGAAAATCGGAATCGATTTTCGAAAAGAACGATGCGTAGATTCGATAAGTTAGAGCGTCCTTTGTGCGTCCTAAAGGACGCACGGCGCTCTAGCGGCGTTCCATACGCCTGCCTTCTTCCATGCGCGGTGCCTCGCGGCGAACCGGCTCTTCGGCTCGTACTGGCGCTTCCCGGCGCACCGGTTCTTCAGCGCGAACAGCGGGCGCCTCGCGGCGGACTGGTTCCGCCGGGCGCTCTGCGGGTCGCGCCGCAGCCGGGCGGTCAGCCGGATGGGATTCCCAGACCGGGCGATAGCCGGGCGGAGCCCTCCAGCCGGGCGGCGGGCCGCGCCAGCCTGGCGGCTCGCGCCAGCCGGGCGGGGGAATGTAGGGCCTCGGCACAGGGATCGGAGGATATCTGTTCCAGTTCGGATACCAGGGATAGCTGCGATAATGATTGTCCCAATAGGCCTCGGTAAAGGCGGTGATGGTAATGCCCGCGGCAAAGGCGACGCCGGGCGAGATCGTCTGGCGCTGGTCCTGATAGACGATTTGCATATTGCCGGCGGAAAGCCAGCCGCGATAGCTCGCATAGGAGACATCGCACCAGCTATAATCCGCCAGGCACCCGTAATTGGAAAGCGTAGCGCCGGCAGGAACCACTGTGATCGACGGATAGGTCGTGGCTGGCCCGGCGCGCAGATTGACGTTCGCCGTGGCATAGGCATCGACGGCCTGAGCCCTGGCGCCCGCCGCTCCGAACGCGGTCGACAGCGCGACGGCCGCGATTGCGAAATACCCCTTCATTCCCATATGGCTTTGTTCCCCGGTTGGCTTATGAGGCCAGACGATGACGTCTGGTAACCGCAAGCTTAGCCATGCAGTCTGAAGCGAAGATGAACGGAGTTCGCTTTACGGGCGTTTGTCAGAACCGGTCGAGACCGTAGGCGTGATAGCCGTAAAGCCAGTCGAGTTCGTGCGCGAGCGTATCAGGCGAACGCAGTTTCAGCACGATGTCGCGTCCGATTCTCATCGGGCCTGAGGCATGATAGGCGAACTTGTTGAAGCTGGTGCGCTTGCGCAGCGCCGCAAGGCGCGGCTTGCGGTGGGCAACAAAGGCTTCGAAGGCCTGCGGCGCTTCCATGGTGGCCAGGAAGGCCGCCAGCTCGAAACCGTCCTCGATCGCCATGGCCGCCCCTTGCGCGGAAAACGGCATCAGCGCGTGGACGGCGTCGCCGATCCCAATCGTGTCGCTGCCATTGTGCCAGTTGCCTTCTCCCACCTCATAGAGCGGCCAGAAGGTCGGCTTGTCGGCGGAAAACAGCCGGGTGAGTTCGGGGCTCCAGCCCTTGAAGTGGCGCTCCAGCGCCATCTTCCAGCTGCTATCGACCTCGGTGTGCCAGGCCTCCCCGGCGCTGGCGCCGGCGGCGATGGCGACGAGGTTGAAGCCGCCGACATCGCGCAGCGGATAGGCCACGAGATGCGCCATCGGCCCCATGAAAGCGGTGACGCTGTCTCGCTCCAGAAAGCCGGGCGCGTCTTCCGAGGAGAGCACGAAACGCCAGGCGATATTGCCGGAAAAGCGCGCTTCCGGCGCGCCCTTGATCTGCCGGCGGCTGTGCGACCACACGCCGTCGGCGCAGATAATGACATCGGCGGGCTTTTCCGTCCTGCCGGAAAGCGTTGCCCTGTTTGCCTTGTCGATGCGGGTGCCGAGGCGCAGCGTCGTGAGCGGCTCATCGGCAACGGCGTGTTTGAGCGCCGATTGCAGCGTGGCGCGGTGCAGCGTGCCATAGGGCGCGCCCCAGCGCTTGCGCGCCTCGCCGACGGGGACATGCGCGAGTTCCCTGAGGGTCAGGCCCGAGGCCAGCGCCACTTTCTTCGGTTCCCGCCACTGGCCCTCGAGCCGGCCGAGCACGCCGATCTTCGCCAGGCAGCGCGAGGCGTTGGGAGAAACCTGCAGGCCGGCGCCGACTTCGGCAAGCGCATCGGCCTGCTCGAAGATCTCGCTGGAGATCCCGTGGCGGGCGAGCGCCAGCGCGGCTGTCAGGCCCGAAATGCCGGCGCCGATAATGGCTGCATGTGCAATCGTCATCTTCTCCTCCCGACCCCTTGTCGCGCCGTGACGAGACCGGCGCTGACCAAGGGCTAGGTCAGGCGGCGTCGACGTGGTAGGCGCAGCCGGGCGGGTTGGTCTCCTCGCCGTGAAGCGCGGGCGAGTACTTGTAGAGCGTCGAGCAATAGGAGCAGACCGCCTCATCCTCGTCGCCCATGTCGATGAAGATATGCGGATGGTCGAAGGGGGCGGATGCGCCGACGCACATGAATTCCTTGACGCCGATCTCGATGCTTCTGTGTCCGTCGTCGTTCTTGAAATGGGCGATCCCGTGGCCAGCCATAATTGTCTCCGGTTCCTTGAGCTTTCGGCCCGGACACTATAACTCTTCGCTGCAAATGTGTAGTACCCGAATTGCGATGGCGGGCGGTTTTGAACCGCCGATTTGCCGGGGTCTTTCGGGCAGATGTCGACAATGGAGACGGCCGCGATGAACCTCAACCTCCCGCACTTCGCCACATTCGAACATGACGGGCTCGAACTCGCCTTTTTCGACGAGGGAGAGGGCGCGCCGGTGCTGCTGATCCACGGCTTTGCCTCGACGGCGGCCGTCAACTGGGTGCATCCGGGCTGGCTGAAGACGCTTGGAGATGCCGGCTACCGGGTGATTGCCATCGACAATCGCGGCCATGGGCAGAGCGACAAGCCGCATGATCCCGAGGTCTATTATCCGGCGCTGATGGCCGGCGACGCGGCCGCGCTGCTCGAGCATCTCGGAATCGAGAGCGCCCATGTGATGGGCTATTCCATGGGCGCGCGGATCTCGGCCTATCTGGCGCTCGCCCATCCGGAAAAGGTGCGTTCGCTCGTCTTCGGCGGTCTCGGCATCGGCCTTTGCGACGGGGTGGGCGACTGGGACGCGATCGCGGAGGCCTTGAGAGCGCCGTCGCTTGACGACGTCACCGACGAGAAGGGCCGCATGTTCCGCGCCTTTGCCGACCAGACGAAGAGCGACCGCCTGGCCCTTGCCGCCTGCATCGAGACCTCGCGCCAGAATATTGCGCGCGCGGAGATCGGCAAGATCGCGGCGCCGACGCTGATCGGCGTCGGCACGAAGGACGATCTGGCGGGTTCGCCGCAGACGCTGGCAAGCCAGATGCAGAACGCCATCGCGCTCGATATTCCCAACCGCGACCACATGCTGGCCGTCGGCGACAAGGTGTTCAAGAAGGCGGTTCTGGAGTTTCTTGCGCGCGAGAACGATGACTGACACGAAAATCTGACCGCGCGTGCATTTGTAATCGGCCCGCAGTGATTTATATTCGCGCTCAGAAAGAGAAGCGATTTCGTTGGAAGGACAGGCGCAAAGCGCCCGAACCACAGGAGGCCACGATGGCCGCACATCCCGAAAAGACCGGTCACGAGACCAGCCTGAAGGCCGTCGATCCGATCTGGGCGAGCCTCAGGGCCGAGGCGGAATACGCGCTTGAGAAGGACCCGATCCTCGCCGCCTTTCTCTATTCGACGATCCTGAACCATACCTCGCTTGAGGATTGCGTCGTCTACCGTATCTGCGAGCGGCTCGATCATCCGGACGTGCAGGCGATCCTGCTGCGCCAGACCTTTGATGAGATGCGGCGCGATTGGCCGGAATGGGGCGATATCCTCCGGGTCGACATCCAGGCCGTCTATGACCGCGACCCGGCCTGCACCCGCTTCATGGAGCCGGTGCTCTATTTCAAGGGGTTTCATGCCATCCAGACCCACAGGCTGGCGCACTGGCTTTGGCAGAAGGGGCGCCAGGATTTCGCGCTCTACCTGCAGAGCCGGTCTTCCAGCGTGTTCCAGACCGACATCAATCCGGCCGCGAAAATGGGCAAGGGCATCTTCCTCGACCACGCCACCGGCCTTGTCGTCGGCATGACGGCAACGATCGGCGACGATGTCTCGATCCTGCAGGGCGTGACGCTCGGCGGCACGGGCAAGGAAAGCGGCGACCGCCACCCGAAGATCGGCGACAGCGTGCTGATCGGCGCCGGCGCCAAGGTTCTCGGCAACATCACCGTCGGTCATTGCTCGCGGATTGCCGCCGGCTCCGTGGTGCTGAAGCCGGTTCCGGCCAATTCGACGGTTGCGGGCGTTCCGGCGAAGGTGATCGGCACGGCCGGTTGCTCCGATCCCGCCCGTTCAATGGACCAGCTGATCGGTTCGGAAGACTGACAGCCCGACCTTGAAAAACCATCCGCCCGCGCATTTGCATTCTCGGCTCTTGCGTGTCACAAGCGCGCCAACACTTGAAGACCAGACGGAGTTCATCCCTTGAAGCCAGACGAAATCAAAAAGCTCGACTCCTATTTCAAGCGCATGTTCGGGCCGCTCTTTGCCGTCCGCGCGCGTCCGCGCAAGGACGATTCCTGCGAGGTTTACCGCGAGGACGAATTCATCGGCGTCATCTATCTCGACGACGAGGACGGCGACCGTTCCTTCAATTTCTCCATGGCGATCCTCGACGTCGATCTCGATCCCTGATCGTCGGGCGCATAGGCATGACAGGGACCGGCCGTTCGAATCGGCCGGTTTTTTTGTGTCGTTTTCGCAGTGCGGACAAAAAAGCCGGCCCGTGAGGGCCGGCAAAGGAAAAAAGCGAAAAAGCTTTGGTGATCGGAAACCGTCTTGAACATAAAAACTGAACATGCGCGGGCGCAATATCGTGAGCTGATGAAATCCAGTTCGAGGGATACCGCCGCGAAAAAGCTGCGCCGTGCATCCCCGTTTGCCCTGGCCACGAGATAGTGTAAGAAGATCACGTTTTGATGACACATCGCCAATGATAATCCGACATTCAAGAACCTTCTGACTGCGCTTTGCCGACTGCGCCCGGAAGGAGCGTGAGGGGACTACGCATGCCGCCGATTTCCGAAATCCTGCAACTCGTCGTTCTGCTGGCGGTGGCCGGCTGCGTCGCCGGTTTTCTGGCCGGCCTCTTCGGCATCGGCGGCGGCGCCGTGCTGGTGCCGGTCTTCTATCAGGCCTTTGCGCTTGCCGGCGTGGACGAGGGCGTGCGCATGAAGCTGTGCGTGGGAACCTCGCTTGCCATCATCATTCCGACCTCGCTGCGCTCATTCCAGTCGCATTACAAACGCGGCACGGTGGACATGAAGCTGCTGAAGCAATGGATCATCGCCGTGCCCTTTGGCGCCATTGTCTCGGCCATGGTCATCGCCTATGCGCCGGGCAACGTGCTGCGCGCGGCCTTTGCCGTGATCACGCTCCTGATCGGGCTGAAGATGCTCTATCCAAAGGCATCGAAATGGCGGCTGGGCGAGGACCTACCGAAGAACCCCGCTCTGTTCGGCTGCGGCTGGCTGATCGGGCTTTTGTCCGGGCTGATCGGCATTGGCGGCGGGACGCTCAACAATACCTTCATGACGCTCTATAACCGGTCGATGTTGCAGGCCGTGGCGACCTCGGCGGGCGTCGGCGTGCTGATCTCGATCCCGAGCTTCATCGGCAACGTCATCGGCGGCTGGGGGCATCCCGGGCTCCCGGTTCTGTCCACCGGCTATGTGAACTGGATCGCGGTGGCGCTGATCATCCCGATCACGCTTCTGATCGCGCCGCTCGGCGCACGCGCGGCTCATGCGGTGTCCGACCGGGTGTTGACCGCGGGTTTCGGCATATTCCTGCTGACGATCTCCGCCCGCTTCTTCATCTCGTTCTTTTGAACGCTCAATCGGTGAGGCGCAGTTCCTCGGCGCGCATGTCGACCGAGCTCAGCGTGCCGAGGAAACTCATGCCGAGCAGGCTTTGAGACAGAAGGCCCTCGCCGGCCACCATGGCACGGACGTTGCGGCGCGTGATCGGGCCGATCGCGACCTCATCAAGCGTGACCGGTGCGGCCATCGCCGTGCCGTTCGCGGTGGAGACCATCGCAGTGAAGCTAAGCGCGTCCGCATCGAAGCCGATCCGTTCCGCATCCCCGGTCGTCAGCGTCACCCGGCTTGCGCCGGTATCGACCAGCATCGCCACGCTGATGCCGTCGATTTCGACATTGGCGGTGAAATGCCCGTCTCGGCGCTTGCCGATGACCACCTGTTCCCGGCCGTCGACCGTCGTGGTCGTCATCGACATGCCGGGCACGAGACCGCCGAAGAGGCGTGCGCCGACCTCCCGGAAATCATGGCGGAAGATATAGGCGGCGGAAATGACCAGCAGGATCGCCGCCCAGATCAGCAGCGACTGGAAAACATGGCCGAAATTGCGCTGGCCCTGCAGTACGCCGGCGGCGACCAGGACGAGCAGCGGCGCGAGCCAGAGCGCGGAGGCAAATTCATCATTGGCAAGGCCGAGCGTCGTGCCATCGCCACCCGTCACCATCAACATGATCATGCCGACTGAGACGATGGCGATCAGGATCCAGAACAGGCGCAAGGCGGTCACTCCCCGTGTTGAAGGCGCGGTGGGGTCCACGCCTTGTCATCGTGACCGGATATCGGGTTTCAGACGCAAATGGCAAGGGTAACGAGGAAGGCGGTCTCGCTGATTTGTACCGTCGCGCCCAGCGTATCGCCCGTATAGCCGCCGAGACGGCGGGAGACGAACAGACTGAAGCCGAGAGCGGCGATCGCGGCGGTGCAGGTTGCGAGAAGCGATGGCCACGCCGAAGCGGTGAAGCCGGCGACGAGGAAAACGATGACAGCGCCACCAAGAACCGCGCAAAGCGCCGTCTTCCTTGCGGGACGGCCGAGCGTGGCCGCTACTCCGTCGGTGCGGGCTGACGAAAGGCTACTCCACTGGCAGACCATGGCCGCGCGTCCGGCTGCCGCTGCGGCGATGAGGAGAAGCGCTGCATTCAGCGAACCTTCTGCAACCAATGTCGCAAGCGCGACGGCCTTAAGCAGGATCGAGAGGGTGAGGGCGGTTGTACCGTAAACGCCGGTGCGGCTGTCCTTCATGATCTCAAGGGCAGCCGCACGATCCTTGCCGCCGAAAAGCCCGTCGAAGGAATCGGCAAGGCCGTCCTCGTGCAGTGCGCCGGTGACCAGCATACTGACCCCGATCGCAATCAGCGCGGCCAGCAGCGACCCTGCGCCAAGCGCCAGAAGCGCAACAAGAACAAGCGCCGGGAGCAATGTCGCGAGAACGGCGGCAATCGGGAAGGCCCAGGCTGCGCGCGCGCCGTCTGGCGCAGCGGTTTGCATTTCCGCCGGAATGGGATATCTCGTCAGGAAACCGGTTGCCACGGCGAGGTCTGTCGCTAGGCTCGTCAATCGCGTCATGATGGCATTTCCATTGCTGCTGCCGTATTGCGAGTAGGATTATGGCAGATCAGGACAACCGATGATAACCCCGTTTTACACGTGATAGTTAAAAAGGACTTACTCTAGATGGAACCCGCCGGACAGCCCTTCGATGATTTCCGCGCTCTTCTGGAGGCGCTTCCGGGGGCCGATACGCCGGCCCTTGCGGCGGCTCGCAAACGTAACTCAATTTTGACCAAACCCGAAGGTGCGCTCGGCCGTCTGGAAGAGATCGCCATGTGGCTTGCCGCCTGGAGCGGTCGCCCCCCGGCGGTGAACCGGCCCATGGTCGCCGTCTTCGCCGGCAATCACGGCATCGCGGCGAAAGGCATCACGCCCTATCCGGCGACCGTCACGCAGCAGATGGTCGGCAATTTCGAAAAGGGTGGCGCGGCGATCAACCAGATCTGCGCCTCGGTCGATCTCAGCCTCAAGATTTTCGATCTGGCGCTCGACTATCCGACCGGCGACATCACCGTGGAGCCTGCCCTTTCCGAGCGCGATTGCGCGGCGACCATGGCTTACGGCATGGAGGCGGTCGCGGGTGGGGTGGATCTGCTCTGCCTTGGTGAAATGGGGATCGGCAACACCGCGATCGCCGCAGCGATCTGTCACGGCCTTCACGGCGGCTCGGCCGCCGAGTGGGTGGGGCCGGGCACGGGCGCGGAAGGCGAGATGCTGGAGCGCAAGATCGCCGCCGTCGAACAGGCGGTCACCTTGCACAAGGACCATCTTGCCGATCCGCTGGAACTGCTGCGCAGGCTCGGCGGTCGCGAATTCGCGGCGATTGCCGGCGCGATCATTGCCGCGCGGATGCAGAAAGTGCCGGTGCTGCTCGATGGCTACGCCGTCACGGCCGCCGCCGCCGTGCTGAAGGCCATCAATCCGTCTGCCCTTGATCACTGCATGATCGCCCATGTCTCGGCCGAGCCGGGGCATCTGAAACTGATCCAGAAGCTTGGCAAGACGCCGCTTCTGGCGCTCGGCATGCGGCTTGGCGAGGGGACGGGCGCGGCGCTTGCCGCAAGCCTGGTGAAATCGGCGGCGGCCTGCCACACTGGCATGGCGACCTTTGAGGAGGCGGGCGTTTCCGGCCGGAGCTGACGGAGGCTTTGCCGGGCGCGGCATTTGTGACGCCGTTTTCCGTGCGCCATCAAAGGCTTGTCGCGAATCTGTTACATGCCGGTGGCAGATTGCGCCGACCTGCGTTTGAGCCGAGAGGAGACCGAATGGCCGAGCCGCCGATCGAGAAGAAGAAGGGCATTCGTCATCTGTTCGCAGCCGGCGGCTATTCCTGGCAGGGTTTCCTGCGGCTGCTCAGGGAAGAAGCCTTCCGTCATGAACTGATCGGCTTCGTCATCGGCCTTGCGGTCTTCGCCTTTGTCGGGGCGAGCGGCGTCGAGTTCATGATCTTCGTGATCCTGATGTTCGCACTGTTTGCCGCCGAATCGCTGAACACGGCGGTCGAGGAGATCATCGACCGGGTCTCGCCGGAGCGCTCGGTCGAGGGCAAGCACGCCAAGGACCTCGGCTCCTTCGCTACCTTCTGCCTGATCTGCAGCAATGTCATCTATGCGGTCTATGTCGTGTTCTTCTGACCGGACCGTTCACGCGCGGGGGTGGCGATAGACGAGCGTCGCAGGATGGGGGCGCTGCGCCGTTTCGTCGAGGCTTGCGCCCAGTCGTTTGGCGAGGCTGATGGAGCGGCGGTTTTCCGGATCGATATAGCTGACGATGCTTTGCTCCTCGCGCGCGGTAAAACCCCAGGCAAGCATGGCAGCGGCGGCCTCAATCGCATAGCCATGGCCCTCGGCGCCCTCATAAAGAAACCAGCCAAGCTCCAGTTCGGGAAACAGCGGTCCCTTGCACAGGGCGACCTGACCCAGGACCGCGCCGTCCTTCTTGTCTTCGAGCATCAATGCGCCATGGCCGAAGAGCTGCCACTGCGCGACGTCGTTGCTGAAATAGGACCATGCGGTATCGGGCGTATGCGGGCCGCCCATGAACTGCGCGCGCGGCGAGGCGAGAAAGGCAAGGTAGTCCGGCCAATCGGCGAAGCGCGGCGCGCGCAGGCGCAGGCGTTCGGTCTCAAGCGTGGGGATATTCGTCATGCAGTCTGCCCGCGATCAAGCCGCGTTGGCGGCTTCGTGCCGCGCGCTTTCGCGTTCGCGGTCCAGCGCCTCGATGATCTCCGCTTCCAGCTGGGCCTCGATTGCGAGATCGGAGTCGATTTCTCTGCCGCCGACATCATTGGCCACCTTGTGGGCGCGGCGCTTGAGTGCGGCTGCCAGCCGGTCTCGACCGCTGCGGCCTGATGCCGTTCCGGCGCTTTCCTCCGCCTCGATCCGGATGCTGCCGGGAATGAAGGGCATGTCATGTGCCGGCGACAGCGGCAGGGCAATGTCGTCCGTGCTGAGGCTTGCCGCCGGCAGGTCCGCCACGCGGGCCTCGGGCAATTCGATGCTCGCAAGCGTTCCCCGGCCCGGCGCGGAGCGCAGCACCAGCGCGCCCTGATGCGCCTCGATCAACTGGCGGACGATAGAAAGGCCAAGGCCGAAGCCCTCGACATGGTCTGCCGCCGCGCCGCGTGAGAAAGCGTCCGTTGCCGCCGCAAGCGCGTCCTCGTCCATGCCGCAGCCATAGTCGCGCACGCTCAGATATTGCCCGCCTTCAGCCGTGTTGCCGGCGGAAACCAGAATGTCGGAGCCTTCGGGCGAGAATTTGATCGCGTTCGACAACAGGTTGATCAGCATCTGCTTGACGGCGCGTGCGTCGGCGATGACGGGGGCAAGCCGCTCGCCGGCGTCGCAATGGATGGAGATTGCCCTGGCGGCGGCATCCGGGCCGACCATTGCCATCGAGGCATCGATGACATCGACCAGATAGACGGGCTGTTCGGTGAGCCGGTAGCCGCCGGCCTCCAGCCGGGAAAGGTCGAGCACGCTGTCGATCATGTCGAGAAGATGCGTGCCGGAACTGTGGATGTCGGAGGCATACTCCTTGTAATAAGGGTTCTTCAGCGGGCCCATCATCTCTTCTTTCATGATTTCGGAAAAGCCGATGATGGCGTTGAGCGGCGTGCGCAGATCATGCGACATGGCCGCCAGGAAGGCTGCCTTCGCCTTGTTGGCGTCTTCGGCGGTCCGGGCTGCGTCTTCCGCCTTTTCCAGGCTTTCTGCAAGCTTTCGGTTCAGCGCATCCTTTTCGCTTTCCTTCGTCAGCAGCGCCCGGTCGCCGGCGCCGAGTTGATGGCTGAAATAGGCGATGAACACCATGACGACCGCAAGGGTCGACGCGAGGCCGATGTCGAAGGGATCCCTGCCGAGATAGGCGATCGCGCCGAACGCCATCACGGCCGGCATGAACACGTGCCAGGTCGTCTTCGGCAGCGAAACCGCCCCGAGCGCCAGCAGGGAAAGCGCGATGATCACCATCGCCCCCTTGAAGAAGGGAAAGGCCGCGCCGGTGCAGGCGCTGCAGTCGAGAAGCGCGGTCAGCGCCCAGGCGGCACCTGCCAGCCAGTAGGCGCCGATGACGCGGTTGTTCCATTTGGCAAGCGTTGCGGCATCCTTGCCTTCGCGCGCCGCATTGCGGACGATGGCAAAGGCCGCGCCGTGCAGCGTCAGCGCTGCCAGGGCCCAGAGAGCGAAGACCATGTCCCTGCCGATATAGAGAAAGCCGACCGCGGTGATGACCAGCAGGATCGCAACGGCGGGAATGCCCTTTTCGATGACGGAAAGCGCGTGACGGAAGGCGTCTGCCGCAAGCGTGGCCGACGCCGCGTCGGAAGCGGCCGGGGCAAGCCCGGTCTCGGTGTCCTGAGGATCATGACGCTGTGTCGTATCGCGTTTCATGTGGGCCTCGCTGAGGTTCGCCATCGCAAATCTTGGTTGTCGCTGATAATGAACCTACGAACGAATTGTTAAGAAATACCTTCCGTAAAGGATTTGTTAGCCTTGTTTTTTAATCGGGTCGTAATCTTTGCCGCAGTTGCTGGCTCTCCTGCGGGGCGAAGGAGCGGCCAATGAGCGGAGCGGACGGGCTGTCGCACGCGATTGCACGGTGCCGGGTCTGTCGCGACTGCCCGGCAGGCGGGCCGCCGCGCCGCCTGCCGCATGAGCCGCGGCCGGTGGCGATCCTGTCCGAAACGGCGCGGATCCTGATCGCCGGCCAGGCGCCGGGTCTGCGCGTGCACGAGACCGGCATCCCTTTCAACGACCGCTCCGGCGACCGGCTGCGTGACTGGATGGGGATCGGCCGCGATGAATTCTACGATCCCGACCGCTTTGCCATCCTGCCGATGGGCTTCTGCTTTCCGGGCTATGATGCAAAGGGCAGCGACCTGCCGCCGCGAAGGGAATGCGCGCCTGAATGGCGGGAGGAAGCCATGGCGGCAATGCCGCAGATCGAGCTGGTTCTGGCGATCGGCATCTATGCGCAGAACTGGCATATGGGCGAGACCAGCCGCAAGACGTTGACCGAGACCGTCCGTAATTGGCGCGACAGCTTCCTCGCAAACCGCGCGCCGCGTATCCTGCCGCTGCCGCACCCGAGCTGGCGCAACACCGGCTGGCTGAAGAAGAACCCATGGTTTGAGGACGAGGTGCTGCCGGAACTGAAAAAGGCGATCCGGCTTTACGGCGGCGGCTGAAAATCACTCTTTCTTTCGGTGCCATTTTTGTTATAACGGCAAAAATTTTTTACGGAGAGCGGAAATGGACCGTCTGGATAGAAAGATTTTGCGCCTTCTTCAGGAAGATTCGACGTTGGCCGTTGCCGATATCGGCAAGAAGGTCGGTCTTTCCACGACCCCGTGCTGGCGTCGCATCCAGAAGATGGAGGAAGAGGGCGTGATCAAGCGGCGCGTGGCGCTGCTCGATCCGGAAAAGGTCAACGCCAATGTCACCGTCTTCGTCGCCATCCGCACCAATTCCCACTCGGTCGAATGGCTGAAGCGGTTTTCCGAGGTCATCGGCGACTTCCCCGAAGTGCTCGAGTTCTACCGCATGAGCGGCGATGTCGATTACCTGCTGCGGGTTGTGGTGCCGGATATCGCCGCCTATGACGCCTTCTACAAGCGACTGATCGCCAAGATCGAGATCCGCGATGTCTCTTCGTCCTTCGCCATGGAACAGATCAAGTTCTCGACCGAACTGCCGCTCGACTATATGGCGCTGGAGCCTTCGAAATCCGGCGACTGAGCCGCCCAAACTCAGCGGTGCCAAGTAGAAGTTGTATTATTCTTGGCCACGTGACCATTTGTTAAGCATTCGCTGTTAAACAGTCATAAAGCATAATTCGTGAGGATTGCGTTATGACGAGAGCAGTTGCGGCGGCCTTTCTGGTCGTTCTGGCCGGGGGGCCGTCACTGGCGGCGGACCTGGCGGTGACGGCGCCCGCGCCGGTTTATCAGGAAGTCTATGTCGAGGAAGAGGAACTACCGTGGGACGGTCCCTATCTCGGCCTCAGGGGCGGATATGACTGGACACACGCTCGCGGGACGATTTCGGGCGCATCCGGCAGTTCCTCTTGGTCCAACGGCATGGCCGGCGCGATCGTCGGCGCCTTTGCCGGTTACAATTTTCAGTTCGACAACAATCTCGTGGTTGGCGCCGAGATCGATGCCGACCACACTTTCGACATGAGCCAGTATGTCGCCGGCGGTGTCTCGCGCCACCACGGCATCAACTGGGGCGGATCGCTCCGGGGCCGGATCGGTTATTCCCTCGGCAATGCGCTGATCTACGGCACGGCGGGCGCTGCGGTTGCGAACTTCTATCTCGGCACGGGCTCCAAGCGTCCGCATGAGGTGATCTACGGCTACACGGTCGGCGCCGGCGTCGACTATGCCTTTACCGAGAATATCTTCGCCCGGCTTGAATATCGCTACACCGGCTATCCGAGCGCCGATTTCACCGGCTATTTCGGTGCCGGCAACAAGGCCGATCAGGAGACCTCCTCAAATACCGTCACCGCGGGCCTTGGCGTCAAGTTCTAGCGATCTTCCCCCTGCGGCAGCAATCAGACGGCCTTGCGGCTTTACGCAGGGCCGTTTTTTTACTATTGAGCGGCCTCGTTGAACTGGCCGTGCAAGACGGCCTTTCGTCCACCCGCATTCGTTGGCGGGACTGGTTTTAGGAGAAGATATGTCTGATCAGATTTCCCTCGTTTTCCCCGATGGCTCCAAGCGCGACTACGCCGCCGGCACGACTGGCCGCGACGTTGCCGAGTCAATCTCCAAATCGCTCGCCAAGAAAGCCGTCGCGATTGCCCTTGACGGCGAATTGCGCGATCTCGCCGACCCGGTCGAGGACGGCCGCATCGAGATCGTCACCCGCGCCGATGACCGCGCGCTGGAGCTGATCCGCCACGACTGCGCCCATGTGATGGCCGAAGCCGTGCAGGAATTATGGCCGGGAACGCAGGTGACCATCGGTCCGGTGATCGAGAACGGCTTTTATTACGATTTCGCCCGCGAGACGCCCTTCACGCCCGACGATCTGCCGAAGATCGAGAAGAAGATGAAGGAGATCATCAAGCGCAACGCCCCCTTCACCAAGGAGGTGTGGTCGCGCGAGAAGGCCAAGCATGTCTTCGCCGAGAAGGGCGAGGTCTACAAGGTCGAGCTTGTCGATGCGATCCCGGAAGACCAGGACGTGAAGATCTATGCGCAGGGCGACTGGTTCGACCTGTGCCGCGGTCCGCACATGACCTCCACCGGGCAGATCGGCGATGCCTTCAAGCTGATGAAGGTGGCCGGCGCCTATTGGCGCGGCGACAGCAACAACCCGATGCTGACCCGCATCTACGGCACGGCCTGGGCCGAAAAGCAGCAGCTCGATGCCTATCTCAACTTTCTTGAGGAGGCGGAAAAGCGCGACCACCGCCGGCTCGGCCGCGAGATGGACCTGTTTCATTTTCAGGAAGAAGGCCCCGGCGTCGTATTCTGGCATTCCAAGGGCTGGCGCATGTTCCAGTCGCTGACGTCCTATATGCGTCGTCGTCTCGAGGGCGAGTATGAGGAGGTCAACGCGCCGCAGGTGCTGGATACGGCCCTTTGGCGGACCTCCGGCCACTGGGAATGGTACCGCGAGAACATGTTCGCCGTTGCCTGCGCCGATGAGGAAGCCGAGGACAAGCGCGTCTTCGCGCTGAAGCCGATGAACTGCCCCGGCCATGTTCAGCTGTTCAAGCACGGGCTGAAGTCCTATCGCGAACTGCCGATCCGCTATGCTGAGTTCGGCGTCGTGCACCGCTACGAGCCCTCGGGCGCCATGCACGGGTTGATGCGCGTGCGCGGTTTTACCCAGGACGATGCGCATGTGTTCTGCACTGAGGAGCAACTTGCCGAGGAATGCCTGAAGATCAACGACCTGATCCTCTCGGTCTACGAGGATTTCGGCTTCGACGAGATCGTCGTCAAACTCTCCACGCGTCCGGAAAAACGCGTCGGCTCGGACGAGAACTGGGATCACGCCGAAGCGATCATGACCGAGGTGTTGAAGACGATCGAGGCGCAGTCCGGCGGGCGGATCAAGACCGGCATCCTGCCGGGCGAGGGCGCTTTCTACGGGCCGAAATTCGAATATACGCTGAAGGATGCGATCGGGCGGGAATGGCAGTGCGGCACCACCCAGGTGGACTTCAACCTGCCGGAACGCTTCGGCGCATTCTACATCGACTCGACGTCGGAGAAGAAAAAGCCGGTGATGGTCCACCGCGCGATCTGCGGTTCGCTGGAACGCTTCCTCGGCATCCTGATCGAGAACCACGCCGGCCATATGCCGCTGTGGTTCGCGCCGCAGCAGGTGGTGGTCGCGACCATCACCTCGGAAGCCGATGACTACGGCCGCAAGGTTGCCGAGAAGCTGCGCGCTGCCGGTCTTTCGGTCGGGACCGACTTCCGCAACGAGAAGATCAACTACAAGGTCCGCGAGCATTCGCTGGCCAAGGTGCCGGTCATTCTCGTCTGCGGCATGCGCGAGGCGGAAGACGAAGCGGTCAATATCCGCCGCCTCGGCTCGCGCGATCAGCAATCGATGTCGCTTGCCGACGCGATCGCCATGCTGACCGACGAGGCGACGCCGCCGGATCTGAAGCGCAAGCGCGCTCTGGCGTAAGGGAAAACAGGACGGCGCGGTCTCTTGGCCGCGCCGTTTTGCCTTTCATGGCCGGTACTCGACAATCGCGGCCCGGCGGCGGGCGATGACGGCCGAGATCTTGCGGGCAATCACGGCGATCCTGTCGCGCGTTCTGTTCAGCGCGATTTCCGCTGCCGAACGGCCATAGGATTTGCGCTTGCCGCGCTCCTCGATCGACGTTGCGACATCTTCCGCGCCGGCGCCGCCGGCGACATAGCGGTTCTGCACGCAAAGGGCTGGCACGACCTGCATCACGGAAAGATCGTTGCGGATGCCGGCCCTCGGATCGAACAGAGCGGCGTCGACCGGAACGAAGAGCGTCTGGCTGCGGGCCAGCATTTTTTCAGCGCCCTGCCGGGTGATCACATAGCCGGCCGAGCCGATATGGCAGCCGACGAGACGCTTGAGCGCATGCGCGCCAAGCATGACCTCCGTCTTGCGCGCCAGTTCCGCCGGCTTCATGCTGGTCTCGATCTTCACGATGTCGACGCCGGCGGGCAGGCGGCTTGCGAGGCCGTCAAGCACGGCGCGGGTTGAGGCGCTGATCTCGACATCATCCTCGAAGACGGCTGCTGCCGGCGCGCCGCTTTCCACAAGCGCGCTCCAGGCGCGGCGGTGACTGAGGTAGCAGCCGATTTCCCCGCGCGTCATCTCCCGGCTGAAGGGGGCTGGAAAGGCCGAGAGCCGGGCAACCTCGTCATCGCCGAGCAGGCGGGCATCGCTTGCCGCAAGCCGGGTGAAGTCCAGCCCGCGCGCCGCCATGATCTCCTCGATCGCGGCAAGACGGTCGGTATCCCGGTCGAGATTTATGACGAATGTGAGCAAGGACTGGCTTTCATGGGTGAGTGGGCGAGCGTTTCCGTTCGCCGGCTATATAGCCGAACTCCGGTTGGTGGGAACAGGGAAAACGGCGTCGTCGCGTCCGAAGCGTCAGCTCTCAGCGGAAGGCGACGATGCGCTTGCGGTAGCCGCGCAGGGCGTTGCGCGCCTTGAGATAGAAGGCCCTTGACCGGTCGCGAAGGCGATAGCGAAGCTGAGCGAGGTGATTTTCGCCGTAGGATTTCGTACCGCTCGGGACATTGTGCGACGGAAAACCGAGCTTATCGACATTCGTCCGCTCCGCAAGGTCATCCTGAATGCAGATCGCCGGTTCGAGCTGATAGACAATCGGCCGGCTTTCGACAGCGACCTGCGGGCTGAACATCATCGCGTCGACGCCGACGGCAAGCTTGCGGCTGTTCTCCAGCAGCTTCTCCGCACCCTTGCGGGTAACGATATAGCCTGCCGCGCCATGATGGCGCCCGGTGAGTCGCACGAGATTCCGGCCGACAACCGCACCTTCGGCCTTTTCCGGCAGGGGAACCTTCTGCAGGCAGGTCTCGAGCTTCACGATATCCGCATCATCCGGCAGCCACGTCTCGGGCGCATCGAACAGCCTGTCGATATCCTCCCCGAGATGGACATCGTCTTCGAAGATGGCGGCGACAGCGGCATCGGTTTCCAGGAACCGCTCCCAGGCATGGACATGGCTGAGATAGCAGCCGACCTGGGAGGGGCTGAGATCGAAGCTTCCGGCCGCCGGAAAGGCGAGGTGTTCGGACCGTTCCGCCTCCGACATCTTGCGGCCGTCGACGGCCGGAAGCCGCTCGAAGGCGAGGCCTTTGTCGGCGAAGATGGCAGTCGCATGCGCGAGGCGGTCGCGGTCGTCTTCGAGGTTGAGCAGGTAGATTTTCATGATCGTCTGGTCTCGCTTCGCTCCGGGCTCAATCCACGCTTTCATCCGGCAGTTCTGCCTTGTCTTCATCGAGCAGCAGCTCAACCTGGATGGATTTCACCGGCGCGACAGTGAAGTTCTTTTCATAAACGGAGTCCTTGTTGCGGGCGATTGCGGTATATTCGCCCTCTGCCAGGATCATCGAGGGGTAGGCGCTGCGGCTTTCGGTCAGGACGTCGCCGGAAGCGCCGAGCACGGTCCATGACGTGTCGGCCAGCGCCTCGCCGCCCTTTTCGGACGCAAGCGTGAGGGTGACGACGGCGGCATGCTGCTTCAGCGTCGCCTCGGTGATTTCGCCGGCCTTGACCTTGAGCCGGGCATGAGCCTCGGCGTTGAGATCGCCGTAATAGGAGACGATCTCGTAGGTCCCGGCGCGCAAGCGCAGGATGGTTTCCGGTTTGAGGTCCTCGATCACCAGCTCGCGCTTGTCGCCGCGGTCCTCATAGACGGTGAAGCGGAGGAGGTCCGGATCGGCGCGGCTGTCATCGCCGAGCGTTGCGTTGAGAACGAGGCCGCCTGCCTCGAGCACGAGGGCGACGTCCACCTTGCCCTCGCCGGTGCGTGGAACGGCGACCTTGCGCGTGGTGGAAGCGCGTCCGAAGGCGCAGTTGACGAAATATTCGCCGGCGGGCAGCTCGATCGTCTTGCTGCCGCCCTCGGCGGAGGCCACCAGCTCCAGCCGGCCACTGGCGTCGGGAACAGATTTGAACACCCGCCAGGTCAGTCCGTCGCGCATCACCGCGCCGTCCTGTGTCAGGCGCGCCTCGAAGGAGACCGTGCGCTTGACGCCGGGTTCCTGCGTCCCGCGCATCAGCGAAAAGGGGTCTTCGCCGGCGCTCTGCGCCGCCGCCGGCAGGGCGGAGGTCATCAGGGCGCAGGCGAGAGCGGCCAGGAGCCGGAGGAGGAAAGGTCGGTGCTGAGCAAAGAGAGCCATGTTTCTCGCCGGTTGACTTGCGGATCGCAAGCGTTCAAGCCAAATTCGCAAGAAGCGTTTTGGCCTGATTATCGTGGCCTTTTCAAGGGCAGAGGCCCTTGTTTTTGAATGAATGAGGTTTGCGTTGAACGAGAAGAATGACGCCGTCGTCGAATTTCTGAGAACCCGCCGGTCCACGCCTGTCCTTCAGCTTGGAGAGCCCGGGCCCTCCCGCGCCGAGCTTGAGGAGATCCTGACGATCGCCGCGCGCGTGCCCGATCACGGCAAGCTGGCCCCCTGGCGTTTCATCGTCTATGCCGGCAAGGCGCGGGCCGAGGTGGGCGAGGCGCTCGCCGAGATTACCCTTGCCGATGACGCGGATGCTTCGCCCGAGCGCCTCAAGCTCGAGCGGGAGCGGCTGACGCGCGCGCCGCTCGTCGTAGGCGTCATCAGCCGCGCAGCGCTCCATCCCAAAATACCCGAGTGGGAGCAGATCATGTCGGCGGGGGCGGCCTGCTATAATCTGGTCGCTGCCGCCAATGCCTTCGGCTACGGCGCCACATGGCTCAGCGAATGGTACGCCTTCGACGAGCGCGCCTTTTCGGCGCTTGGCGTTACTGCCGGCGAGCGCGTGGTCGGCTTCGTCCATATCGGCACGCGCGGGGAGCCGCCTTTCGAACGCGTCCGGCCGGAACTGGCCGATGTCGTCACCTGGCGCGGGGAGATCTGAGATGTTCTACACCACCGACCTAAACGAGCACGGCCTGCCGCATGACCCGTTCAAGGCGATCGTTTCGCCGCGGCCGATCGGCTGGATCGGTTCGCGCAGCGGCAGGGGCGAGGACAATCTCGCGCCCTATTCCTTCTTCAACGCCGTCTCCTCGGCGCCGCCGGTGGTGATGTTCTCCTCCGATACGACCAAGGACAGCCTGCGCAACATCGATGAGACCGGCGTCTTCACCGTCAATCTGGTCAGCAGGGATCTTGCCGAACAGATGAACACGACCTCTGCCGCGCTTGCGCGTGGCGAAAGCGAGTTCGCTGCGGCAGGGCTTACCCCGGTCGCCGGTCGGCTGGTCGATGCGCCTTATGTCGGCGAGGCCTACGCCGCGCTGGAATGCAGGATGACGGCAATCATGGCGCCGCCGACGCTTGAGGGCGCGGTCACGCAGAGCCGCATGGTCTTCGGCCAGGTCGTCGCGGTCCACATCAAGGATGAGGCGCTGACCCCCGAGGGTCGCCTCGACATGGCGAGGGTCCGCCCGCTCGCGCGCCTCGGCTATCGCGACTATTGCGACGGCGGCGATGTGTTCGAGATGATCAGGCCGCGATAGGCGCGCGGGAATATCCGGGAATGCCTCTCAAGCCGCGCCGAAGGCGTTCTTGATGATGCCGATATGGTCCGGGTTTTTGGTCAGCTTGCCGGCAAAGCCCGTGCGCGCGGCATGGTGGCAGGAGGTCTCGAATGCCTCCGTCGGCGAGGGGGCGGCCGAAAAGTCGATCGCCGCAACGCCGAGATTGCGCGCGGCGAGCATGGTTGCGACCGCGCCCTGGCGGGCGACGTCGCCATCGGCGGGTCCAAGCGCATCGCCGTCATAGCCAAGCGCGATCAGGCGGCGGTGACGGTGGAGAAAATGGCGGGCGTTGAGAAGCCCGCCGCCATTGTCGCCGATCATGGCGATCAGCGCGATCGAGCCTTCCTCCAGCCCCGCGCGCGCCTCGACCACCCGAAGCAGCGTCTCGGCCATCTGGATGCGGGCGGCGCTTTCCACGCCTTTGAGAATGATGCCGTCGGGCGCAGTGCGGGCGGCGCGCGAGAAATCGTCGACATTATAGGCTTTGGAGATTGGTTCGCAGATCAGGAAGATCGGCAGCGAGGGCAGTACGCTTCTGAGCGAGGCGATGCGTTCCTCAAGCCGGTCCTCGCCCTTGGCGGGAAGACACAGGCAATCCGGGCGGTTTGCCTGCGGATCGAAAGGAAGGGGGTCGTCTGTCGCCACGCCGAGCAGCCAGACTTTCATGCGGCGAATGTCCATCGTCATTCCTCCAACCGGGTCTCCCACGGGAGGCAGAATGACCGAATGCAAGCCGCTTGGAAACGGCATTCGGCGTCTTTCCACTTGTAATATGACAGTTTTGCGTCGTTCGGCGCGCAAAAAGCCGGGCAGGGTAGCTGCCCGGCATCATCGGTCAGGCGGACTTGCGCATTTCCGCAAGCGGGCCGGCCCATTTGTGGAGTTCATCGAGCAGACCGGTCGCGCCTGCCTTCATCTCGTCATTCGGCGTCAGCTCGCCGTCTTCGCCAAGAAATTTCGGGAAGAAGGGAATCGGCACGACCTGGGGAAGGGGGTGGGCGTTGAGGTTGACGATCAGCGTGCGCAGTTCCTGGGCGGCGCGCAGGCCACCGGAAACGCCGCCATAGCTGACGACGCCGGCCGGCTTGTAGCCCCATTCCTTGTAGACCACCTGCAGCGCGTTCACGAGCGTTGCCGGGGCGAAGAAATCATATTCCGGGGTGACGAAGATGAAGGCGTCGGCAGAGGCGACGCTCTCGCTCCACTTGCGGGTATGCTCGTGCTCATATTCCTGCAGCCGCGGATGCTTCGGTTCATCAAGCAAGGGCAGCTTGAAATCGTCGAGATCGACGACCTCGACTTCGAACTTGCCATGTTCGCGGGCGAAATCGCCGACCCATTTGGCAATGGACGGACCCACCCGTCCGGGGCGGGTGCTGCCGATGATGATGTTGAGCTTCATGGAATTCTCCTGGCCGCGGCGCGAGGAACATGTCGTCGGCGCCGAATTACGAAAGAACAGACCGGACGGAAGACAGCCCGTCGGTCTCAGATGAACACGGAAGGAAAATAGGGGGGGGCGATGGGCGAGGCAAGGGAGGACAGGAAAGAGACCAGGTCACATGCCGGTAACCGCAAGCGACCAGAAGACAGTTGCGCCCCACCGAAAGACGGGGCGTGAGGCTTGGCTGACGAGGAGAGCTGGCCGTTTTCGACCGCTTCTCCTTACTGATAGACGACGATCGGAGCGGGCAGGTTGTTGACCCGGTTGTACAGGTCGATGACATCCTGGTTCAGCATGCGGATGCAGCCGGAGGAAACGGCCTTGCCGATCGAGGTCCAGTCCGGATTGCCGTGGACGCGGTAGAGCGTATCCTTGCCGTTTTCGAAGATGTAGAGCGCGCGCGCGCCAAGCGGGTTCATCAGGCCCGGCTCCATGCCGCCGTTTTCGTTGGAATATTTCTCAAGCTTCGGATCGCGCTCGATCATTTCTTTCGGCGGGAACCATTTCGGCCATTCCTGCTTCCACTGGATCACGCCATTGCCGCCCCAGGAGAAGCCGGCGCGGCCGATGCCGACGCCGTAGCGCATCGCCATGCCGTTCTCGCCGACCAGGTAGAGGAAGCGGTTCGGCGTGTCGACGACGACCGTTCCGGGGGCCTCGCCGGTCGGGTCCCGGACTTCCTGGCGGTAGTAGAGCGGGTCGATCTGGCGCCACGGCACGGCCGGGATCATGTAGCCATTATCCTCGAGCGGGCCGTACATCGCGTCGAGTTGCGCGGCAGTGTAGGGCGTGGCGCCGATGCGCGGCTCTGCCGGGGCGACGGGCTGGGACGGGTACTGGCTCACGCAGCCGGTAAGCACTGCGGTGGTCGAAACGGCGCCGAGAAGAAAGGTTCGGCGCGACATCGTCTTGTCAACGAGCATTCAAGCCTCTTGATAAATTGGAAAAGTCTAGTCCTAAACGGCTTTTAGCCGAGCGGGTTCCACCTTGATAGCGTCACCCGGTCACAATCGCGGTATCGCGTCGCTTGGTCGGGCGGGTGTGACCGAAAACACGCAGTTTTGCGGCCCTTGCCCTTCCGGAAGCCTCATTCCACCGCGCAGCCGGTATCCCTGCCCAGATTGCAGATGTTCTTCAGCGCCTGGGTGCGCACCGGGCTCCAGTCGTCGGGATTGGAAACGGCGACCCAGGCGTCGATATAATCGCGGGCGAGGTAATTGTGCCCGAAGCCTGCCGGAAGCGCCTTCGACAGCGCCATGTCGAGGGCAAGCTGGAACTGGGTCACCACCGGCACGAAGCGCAGATAGGGCGAAACGTCCGGCGCCGGCTTTTCCTTCATCCATTCCGGCTCGCGAAAACCGGAGTTGGGTTCAAAAAATACAATCGGATCAGAGGCATACTGGAGGAAATTGATCCTGATCCGACCCCAGGCGTCGCCGCTTTGCGCCGGCTTGCGGAATTGCGAGGAAAAACGCACGACCTCGCCCTTGTCGACCACCGGCAGCACATAGGGCGTGCCCTCATTGCGCGCGGAAACCGTCTGGCGCCAGAGATAGGAGGGGAAGGGCGGGCCCGCCCAGACGGCGCCGGCCACCGGCTGGTCCATCATCTGGAACACGTTGAAGGAATGCATGGACGACCATGCGCCGAGGCTGATGCCGTGCATGTAGAGTTCCGGGCGGCTGTCCTCCGGCAGGGTAAGCCAGTAGCGGTAGACCGTCTCCATGGTCGCGGTTGCCTGAGCGAGACCGGTATCGGTCTCGAAGATCAGCGCCAGGGGCGATTGCAGGAAGGAGTATTGGACGGCGACCGTGGCGACATCGCCGTTCTGCATGAATTCCAGCGTGTCATGCGCGCCGGGGTCGAGCCAGCCGGTGCCGGTGGGGCTTGCGATCAGCAGGATCTTGCGGTCGAAGGCGTCCAGCCGGATCAGTTCCTGAAGCGCGATCTCCGCCCGCTCCTTCGGGTCGTCATCCTCCGACCGGCCGACATAGACGCGGATCGGGCGTTTGGCCGGAACGCCGCTGAAGGTCGCGATGTCCTCCGCCGAGGGCGCGCTGGTGACGAAATCGCGGCCGGGCTGGCCCATCGCCGCCCAGCTGACAAGCGATTCGCGGCTGCCGGGAATGAAGGCATCCGTCGGCGCGGGCGGCGCTGTCTCGAACAGGTCCTGCGCCGTCTCAAAGGTCTCGTCGAGGAATTCGATGGCCGACGGCAGGACCCAGTCGCGCGAGGCGACGAAGACGATAAGCAGCACGATGACCAGGCCGAGCAGATTGGCCGCGCGCGGCGGAATGACCCGGTAAAGCCGCCGTCGAAGCCCGTCGAAGGCGGACTGGAACAGCGAGCCGAACAGGAACAGGACGGCGAAGGTCAAAAGCCCGATGACGAGAATGGCGAGCACCGCGCCGCCTTCGAGAAGCTCCATGTCGACCCGCGAGCGCACGGAGTTCTGCCATTCGGTCCACATCGACAGGCAGAAGGCGAGAAGGCCAAGCGATGCGACAAGAACGACGGCGCGACCGACGGTCCGCCAGGCGCCGCGCGGCTCGGGGATCTGCAGCGCGCGCCAGAGGGACAGCAGAAACCGGCCGATCATGTAGCCGAGCGCCATCACCAGGCCCGCCAGCACGCCCTGCAGCGGCCAGCCGCGCGGGATCAGCGACGGCGTCAGCGAAGCGGCGAAGAACACCAGCCCCAGCGAAAGGGCAAAAATGCTGATGCTGTACCAGCTTCGGCTTTGGCGATCATCCTGTTCCATCTGGTTTAACCCGTCTCTCTGCTTCTTGTTCTAATTGCCTGTTAATTGAGAATTTTCTCGATCCGGCGCCGGAAGGAATCCTGATCCGCGTCGGCGGCGGCGAGGATGTCCTCGACCTCGAAGAAGTCCATCGGATTGAAACCGCCGACCGCCGGTTCAATGAAGAGATCGGGCCGGGCGCACTTGACCTTCTCGGCGACGATCGAGCTTTGGGTGATGCTGAAGGAGCCGGCCCAGGTCTCGAACGAGCCCGGGATTTCGCCGGTGTCCTCGACATCGGTTCCGGTCACGTCGATCGCGGCGGTGAAATAGCGGGCCTTGTCGAGAAGGTCGAAGGGCGTCGGATTGACGAAACCGCCGTCGATCAGCACCCGACCGTCGCGCCTTACCGGCGTCAGCAGCACGGGCAGGCAGGAGGAGGCGGAGATCGCCGACAGAAGCGGACCATCGCGCATCACATATTCGTTCTGGCGATAGAAATCGGTGGCGACGATCGTCAGCGGTATTTCGAGTTCGGAGAAATCCCGCGCCATGCCCTCGGGAAACAGTGCCGCAAACAGCACCTCCGGCTCCACGACGGCTGGCCGGAAGATGTTGATCAGCGATCCCCAGGTGTCGCCGGTGTCGATCAGCAGCTTCTTCAGGAGCGACTGGCGGCGGGTGAAGAGGTCGACGACATAGTCGCGGATCTCGCGGCCGCTCATGCCGTCGCAGTAGAGCGCGCCGAGGATCGAGCCCATGGAGGTGCCCGCGACTTCCCTGGGCCTGACGCCGAGCGCATCGAGGCTTTCCAGATAGGGGATATGGGCGAAGGCCTTGGCCGCGCCGCCGCCGAGCGCCAGTGCCAGCCCCTCTTTCTCGCGTGAAACATCCTCGGCGATGTCAGCCATGGCGGGGTCCTTTGGCAGCGGCGTTTGCGCCCGGGCGGATCCGGCGATCAGGCCGGCGCTTGCGGCAAGCAGGAAGTTTCGACGTCGGACCATGGCTCTTCCCATCACAAGGCAGTGGGCAAACTATAATTTGCCCGTAAATGGCAGGCAAGCAAAGGCGGCAACGACGCGTGCTCAGCGTTAATCCTTTGCATGAACTTCAGCGATATTGATATGAAGTTAACCATATAAGTTTATGAAATTTATGTGAAAAAATATTCTACTGCATAAGGTGCGCGGTGCTGGCTTGCGAAACATGTCGCACGTCGATGCAATCCCGCAGGCAGCGCCGGCTTCCGTTCTTCAGGGGAAGAGCGATGCATCCGGTCCGAGAACCACTCGAACGGCGCGCCACGGATGCCGATACGTGGCGCGCCATCCAAACGCCCGCTAGATCGTATCCGCCTTTCATGGAAACGCGTAAGCGATCTATCTATTTGGTTTGACTCATTTTCGCCGACGTCAGATGTTTCCATCTGACCGCGAAATGCTCTAGATATCCAGGTTCTCCGCAAAGGCGGCGTTTTCCTGGATGAAGCGGAAACGGGCGTCGGCCTTGGTGCCCATCAGGTCGTCGACGGCGGCCTTGGTGCCTTCGAAATCCACCGCGTCGATATCGACCCTCAGCAGCATGCGCTTCTTCGGATCCATCGTGGTTTCCTTCAACTGGGCGGGCAGCATTTCGCCAAGGCCCTTGAAGCGGCTGATCTCGACCTTGCCGCGCCCGGTGAAATAACTCTCCATCAGCTCGGCGCGGTGGACATCGTCGCGGGCATAGGCCGTCTTGCCGCCCTGGGTGATCTTGTAGAGCGGCGGCACGGCCAGGAACAGATGGCCCTGGCGGATCAGCTCCGGCATCTCCTTGTAGAAAAACGTGATCAGCAGCGAGGCGATATGGGCGCCGTCGACGTCGGCATCGGTCATGATGATGATGCGTTCGTAGCGCAGGTCTTCCTCGCGGTATTTCGTCCGCGTGCCGCAGCCGAGCGCCTGGATCATGTCGGCGAGCAGCTGGTTGGACGTGAACTTGTCGCGTCCGGCGCTCGCCACGTTCAGGATCTTGCCCCTGAGCGGCAGGATCGCCTGGTTGGTGCGGTTGCGCGCCTGCTTGGCCGAGCCGCCGGCCGAATCGCCCTCGACCAGAAACAGCTCCGCCCCGGCCGCCGTGTTCTGCGAACAGTCGGCGAGCTTTCCGGGAAGCCGCAGTTTCTTGACGGCGGACTTGCGGTTGACCTCGCGCTCCTTGCGTCGGCGCAGCCGCTCCTCGGAGCGCTCGATTACCCAGTCGAGCAGCTTTTCCGCTTCCATCGGGTTGGCGGAAAGATAGAGGTCGAAGGGGTCGCGCAGCGCGTTTTCGACGATGCGCTGGGCTTCCACGGTCGCCAGTCGGTCCTTGGTCTGGCCGACGAATTCCGGCTCGCGGATGAAGACGGAGAGCATGCCGATCGCGGAAATCATCACGTCGTCGGTGGAGATCTGGGCGCCGCGCTTGTTGCCGATCATCTCGGCATAATTCTTCAGGCCCCGCATCAGGGCCTGGCGCAGACCCGCTTCATGCGTTCCGCCCTCGGGCGTCGGCACGGTGTTGCAGTAAGAATGGACATCGGGGTCGCCGCCATACCAGGAGACCGCCCATTCGACCGCGCCGTGGCCGCCTGTCTTTTCCGTCTTGCCGGCGAAGATCTCGCGCGTGACGGTAAAATCCTTGCCGATGTTGGCGGCCAGATAGTCCTTCAGCCCGCCGGGGAAGTGGAAGACGGCCTTGTCCGGAACGTCCTCATTGCCTTCCACGAGAGATGGGTCGCAGGACCAGCGGATCTCCACGCCGCCGAAGAGATAGGCCTTGGAGCGGGCCATGCGCATGACGCGGGCCGGATCGAATTTCGCCCGCGGTCCGAAGATTTCTGCGTCGGGGTGAAAGCGCACGCGCGTTCCCCGTCGGTTCTGGATCGGCCCGAGATCCTGCAATTCCCCCTGCGGCACGCCGCGCGAGAAGGCCAGCCGGTAAAGACGGCGCTCGCGGGCGACTTCCACTTCAAGCATGTCGGAAAGCGCGTTGACCACGGAAACGCCGACGCCGTGCAGGCCTCCGGAGGTCTCGTAGGCCTTGCCGTCGAACTTGCCGCCGGCATGAAGCTTGGTCATGATCACTTCGAGCGTCGACTTGCCCGGGACCTGCGGATGGTTCTCCACCGGAATGCCCCGACCGTTATCCGTCACCGTCAGAATGCCCTCGGCGTCGAGATGCACTTCGATGAAATCGGCATGGCCAGCAACGGCCTCGTCCATGGAGTTGTCGATGACTTCGGCAAACAGATGATGCAGCGCCTTGTCGTCGGTGCCGCCGATATACATGCCCGGCCGCATGCGCACCGGCTCCAGCCCTTCCAGCACGCGGATGGAGGATGCGCCGTAGTCGCCGTCCGCCGCCTTGATCTCCGCAGGGGGCTTTCCTGCCGTCTTGCGTGCAGGGGGCGGGGCCGCATCCTCGGCTGGTTTCTTGCTGTTGCCCGAAAGATCGGCGAAGAGGTCTTTGCTGTTGTCCATAAGGTCCGGCAGAGTGTCCATATTGGTTTGCATGCGCCTTATAGGCGAATCACCGCTCTATTCTGGCAAAGAATGGGCCGTTAGGCGATGCTGTGCCAAATTGTCGCAGGCTGGCTGTGGATGAAGGCGCGGCGGCATGGCAAAAGGGCTGCGGCCAAGGGGCGGTTCGGGCGGGACGATTCGGTTTAAGCGGGCGTCAAACCGATTAGGAGGAGCGCAGAACAGGAAATTTCGCCATCGCGTGTCTGCCGTTTGTTCTGGAACAAGACGGAAGATTTCCGGCCGGCGCATGAGGAAAACCGGCATCGCGGCATTTGCGCCCCGACCCCGAATAGGGGAAGAAGGACCCTCGGTGCCTGACGCAAGACAGATAGGGAGAAAAAGACAGATGACATCCGACATCCGACCGCTGGTCGCCGGGAACTGGAAGATGAACGGCACCCGGGCTTCGCTTGACCAGATCAGGGCGATCGCCCACGGCGTCAGCGGACCCCTGTCGCGGAAAGTGGATGCGCTCGTCTGCCCGCCCTCGACGCTGCTCTATGTGGCAACCACGCTGACGGTGGACACCAGGCTCCTGATCGGCGCGCAGGATTGCCATCAGAAGGCCCGCACCGGCGCGCATACGGGCGACATCTCGGCGGAGATGATCCGCGATTGCTTTGGAACCCATGTCATCGTCGGCCATTCCGAGCGGCGCAAGGAGCACAGGGAAAACAACAAGGTTGTCTCCACCAAGGCGCGCGCGGCCTATGACCAGGGGCTGACGGCGATCGTCTGCATCGGCGAGACCCGCTCCGAACATGCAAGCGGGCGCACCATGGACGTGCTGCACCGCCAGCTCTTTGAAAGTATGCCGGACGATGCCACAGGCGAAAATACGATCATCGCCTATGAGCCCATCTGGGCGATCGGCACGGGTCAGACGCCCGGTCCCGAACAGGTGGCGGACGTGCATGCGGCCATGCGGCGCGACCTGATCGAACGCTTCGGCGATGCCGGCGAGCGCTTTCGTCTGCTCTATGGCGGCTCTGTAAAGCCAGGCAATGCCAAGGAGTTGATGAGCGTACCGCATGTCAACGGAGCGCTGATCGGCGGGGCAAGCCTGAAGGCGGCCGATTTCCTCTCCATCTACCACGCCTATGAGGATATCGTTTAGGCGATGCATTCGATCGGAGCGTTCAAACAGGCCGATACTTCATTGAAGTAAAAAGAAAAATAGAGATATTGTCGTATCTGCCCGGCTAGGCGGCTTCTCTCCCGGTGCCGGTGTCTTCTGACGGAATGCCAAGGCCCTTTCAGAACAAGCGGGCCGTCTGCCGTCTCACCCGCGGCAAACCGGCGGCTGCGGGTTTGGCGGACAGGCATTGAAAAAGGGGTTGGATTGACAGCGCGCCTCATGTAGAGAAGCGCCAGATATTCTTCGATTGCCCCGTTTGCACCTCGCGGGCGGGGCCGGATTGGACATTCATGCAGACGGTACTGATCGTAATTCACCTGATAATCGTCGTTGCGCTTGCCGGTGTGATCCTCATTCAGAGGTCTGAAGGCGGCGGGCTCGGCATCGGCGGCGGATCCGGCTTCATGACGGCGCGCGGAACGGCCAATGCGCTGACCCGCACGACCGCCATCCTCGCCACGTTGTTTTTCGTCACCTCGCTCGGTCTCGGCATCCTCGCCCGTTACCAGGGCAATCCGTCGGATATTCTCGACCGGATCGAACAGAACGCCGAGACCGATGGCCAGGGCATCCTGAACCAGCTTGGCGGCTCGATCACCACCGAGACCCCGGCGACCAATGACGCAGGCGTACCGACGGGCGCTGACAGCGCGGTTCCGGCCGACAGCCAGCAGCCTGCGGTTTCGACCCCGGCGGCGGATTCGAACGCGACGGGCGTTCCCACCGGCGACTGATCGCCGAAAATCGGAAAAACATATCCGGCGGGAGGCAACAGCCCGCCGGATTTTCTTTGGGCCCAACCGTGCGAAGCAGCAGGCGCTGCACGCACGGAAGGGCATTCTTGTGACAATGCACCGGTCGCCTGTGGTTTTTTACGGAAAGCCTCTGGCAGAATCGGCCAGGAAACGGTATCGGAATAAGCCCATGGCGCGATATATCTTCATCACCGGCGGCGTGGTTTCCTCACTTGGAAAAGGGATCGCCGCAGCAGCACTGGGTGCTTTGTTGCAGTCACGGGGTTACCGGGTCCGTCTGCGCAAGCTCGACCCTTATCTCAACGTCGATCCCGGCACGATGAGCCCGACCCAGCACGGCGAGGTCTTCGTCACCGATGACGGGGCGGAGACCGACCTCGATCTCGGCCATTACGAGCGTTTTACAGGGCGCTCGGCGACCAAGACCGACAACATCACCACCGGCCGCATCTACAAGAACATTCTCGACAAGGAACGGCGCGGCGACTATCTCGGCGCCACCGTCCAGGTCATTCCGCATGTGACCAACGAGATCAAGGAATTCGTTCTCGAGGGCAATGACGACTTCGATTTCGTGCTTTGCGAGATCGGCGGCACTGTCGGCGACATCGAGGCGATGCCGTTCATGGAGGCGATCCGCCAGCTCGGCAATGACCTGCCGCGCGGCAACGCCGTCTATGTCCACCTGACGCTGATGCCCTATATTCCGGCCGCCGGCGAGTTGAAGACCAAGCCGACGCAGCATTCGGTGAAGGAACTCCAGGCGCTCGGCATCCATCCCGATATTCTTCTGGTGCGCGCCGATCGCGAGATCCCGGAAGCCGAGCGGCGCAAGCTGTCTCTGTTCTGCAATGTCCGCTCCTCCGCCGTCATCCAGGCGCTCGACGTCTCCAACATCTATGACGTACCGCTCGCCTATCACCGCGAGGGGCTTGATGACGAGGTGCTGCACGCCTTCGGCATCGATCCCGCGCCCGTGCCGCGCATGGATGCGTGGAAGAATGTCTGCGAGCGCATCCGCACGCCGGAAGGCGAGGTGACGATCGCCGTTGTCGGCAAATATACCGGCCTCAAGGACGCCTACAAGTCGCTGATCGAAGCGCTCACCCACGGCGGCATCGCCAACCGGGTGAAGGTCAATCTGGAATGGATCGAGTCGGAGATTTTCGAGAAGGAAGACCCGTCGCCCTATCTGGAAAAGGTCCACGGCATTCTCGTGCCGGGCGGTTTCGGCGAGCGCGGCTCGGAGGGCAAGATCCGCGCGGCCCGTTTTGCCCGCACCCACAAGGTGCCCTATTTCGGCATCTGCTTCGGCATGCAGATGGCCGTTATCGAGGCGGCGCGCAATCTCGCCGGCATCAAGGACGCGTCGTCAACCGAGTTCGACCGCAATGCGAGTGAACCCGTCGTTGGCCTGATGACAGAGTGGGTGAAGGGCAATCAGCTGGAAAAGCGCAGCGACCGCGACGATCTCGGCGGCACGATGCGGCTCGGCGCCTACAAGGCGCATCTGGGCGCAGACACCAGGATCGCCGAGATCTACGGCACGACGGAGATTTCCGAGCGTCACCGCCATCGCTACGAGGTCAATTTCGGCTATCGCGAGAAGCTCGAGGCCTGCGGCCTGGTGTTTTCCGGCACCTCTCCGGACGGCGTTTTGCCGGAGACGATCGAATATGCCGATCATCCCTGGTTCATCGGCGTGCAGTATCACCCCGAGCTGAAGAGCCGACCGCTGGAGCCGCATCCGCTGTTCTCCAGCTTCATCGCCGCCGCTCTGGAGCAAAGCCGGCTCGTTTGAGATGAGGGTCGCTCTCGCGGCTTTCGCCTGAGGCTGTTGGCGTCTCAGGCGGAGGCTTCGGCCATCTTCCGGCGCAGAAGCGTTTCCATCGCGTCTGCCGGCATTGGCCGGGCGAGCCAGTATCCCTGCAGCGCATCGCAGCCGAGATCGGTCAGGATCCGGGCGTGCTGGCGCGTTTCAACGCCTTCGGCGATCACCCTGATATTCAGGGTTTTTCCAATATCGACGATCGACTTTACAATGGCCCGTTGCTCGTGCGAGCGGGTCAGCGGCAGAACCAGCTCCCGCGCAATCTTCAGGCCGTTCGGCGCGACCTTCAGAAGTCCGGTGATCGAGGTATAGCCGGTTCCGAAATCATCGACATCGATATTGATGCCGAGCCGGCGGATCTGTTTCAGATTATAGGCGCTGACATCGTCCTGCTGGTCAAGAAAGATCGATTCGAGCAGTTCGAAGGTGAGGGTCCCGGCCGGAAGCTCGGTGCGCTGCAATGCGGCCACGAGGGCAGGGTCGCTGAGGCGGTGCGGCGACAGGTTGAGAGAGAGCCGGGGCGGCGCAAGTCCGCTCTCCCGCCAGTGGCGGTGATCCTCGAGCGCCTGCGAGAGGATGCTGGCGTCAATCATGTTCATGATGTTCAGCGACTGGGCAAGCGGTATGAAGCTTGACGGCTCGCCGAGCGATCCATCTGTCTGGCGCCAGCGCGCCAGTGTCTCGATCCCCTGGATCTCGAAGGTTTTGGCGTCATATTGCGGCTGATAATAAGGCAAGAAGTCGTTCTGCTCGATCGCCTGCATCAACTGGTCGGCAGGTTTGCGGTCGGCCGTGTCGGTGACGCGGATGCTGGGCGTATAGAACGCGATCTGGCCGAGGCCCTTCGATTTGGCATGCTTGAGGGCGTGGTCGCTGTCTCTCAACATGGCGGCGGCAGCATCGGCGCCTTCTTCCTTCAGCGTCGCTATGCCGATGCTGGCAGAGAGCCGCACCCGGCCGTCATTGAGAGCGATCGGCTTGGCAAGTTCGAGCTGGATCCGCCTTGCGGTCTGCTCCAGCCTGTCGCTTCCGCCCTCATAGCTGATGATCATGGCGAACTCGTCCCCGCCCATGCGGGCGACGAAATCATTGTGCTTGGACATGTCGAGCAGGGTCTGCGCCGAGTGGCTGAGCACGCGGTCGCCGGCGCCGTGGCCATAGCTGCTGTTAATCCCTTTGAAGTCGTCGATATCGATCTGCAGAAGCCCGACCTTCAGGTCGGAAGCGGCGGCGATCTCCGCCCGGCGCTCCAACTCGTCCTCCAGGTACCGGCGGTTTGGCAGCGCGGTCAGATAATCGTGCAACGCGGCGTATTCGATATCCGATTTCGCCCGGTCGAGTTCGAAGTTGCGCGCTTCCGCGAGCTGCTTTGCGGTCACCAGGTCCTGCCTGAGGCGCACCTCCTCAGTCACGTCCCAATTGATGCCGACGATCGTCTCCTCGCCATCCTCCCCGATATGCAGCCGCAAGAGATGACGGATATGACGCATCGCCCCGTCATTCTCGCGATAGATACGGAACTCGGCCGAGATCGGTTCGCTGCCGGCGACAAGCTCGGCGGAGCGTGCGAGCGTGCGTTTCAGGTCTTCCGGATGAAGGAGATCGAACACGCGCTGGATATCGAAGCTCTCCGGCTGGTCGTCAAAACCATATATCTCGCAGATGCGGGCATCGGCACTGACGATACCCGTGGCCCTGTCATGTTCGAAAACCCCGATGCGTGAGGTGGTCAGCGCCATTTCCAGACGCTGGCGGGTATGGGCCAGCATGGCTTCCGCGTTCTTGCGGTCGGTCACGTCCTGGTCGGTTCCGATGATGCGTGAAGGCCGGTTGTCGGGAAAATACTCGACCGCATCGCCGCGGCATTCGATCCAGATCCAGTGGCCGTCGCAATGGCGCTCGCGATATTCGAAGTTCATGTAATGCAGGTCGCCGGCCTTCTGGCGCTCGATCGCGTGGGCGACGAAGTCCCGGTCGTCGGGGTGGACCAGCTGCAGCCATTGCTCGGTGCTGGCAAACGGGGTCGCGCCCGTCGAGGCGTAACCGCGCATGGCCCGCCAGGTCTGGGAGTAGAAGAATTCCTGCTTGCGATAGTCATGGTCCCAGACGCCGAGGCCGGAGCTGACGAGCGCGTAGTTCCAGCGCCGTGCGCGCTCGCTCTCCATCAGCTCGTGGCTTTTCTGGGTATGGATGTCGAGGAAGTAGAAAAGCGCACGTCGCCGTGCGCCTGCGTCGCTCTCGTTGATGATGCTCGCTGAAACCAGCATCCATCGCCAGGGGCCGTCCGGCTGCCTGCCAATGCGCATCTCGCATTTCTGCTCTCGCTCTGAAAGTCCGGAAGCCGGACCGACGAGATTGCGCAGAAGCGGCTGGTCGTCCTTGTGTATCCATTCCAGAATGCTTCGCCCTTGGGCTCCTGCGCCGGGCGTGAGCGCCTCGAAG
Organism: Martelella lutilitoris; assembly: GCF_005924265.1. GTDB lineage: Bacteria > Pseudomonadota > Alphaproteobacteria > Rhizobiales > Rhizobiaceae > Martelella > Martelella lutilitoris. Next base: position 184,180 of record NZ_VCLB01000008.1, on the reverse strand, counting down.
TTCCGGTTGCTTGCAGTAATTGTGCGGCCATCGAGTTCCACGACCGCAACCGCCATCGGCGATTGCTCGATCGCAGCGAAGGCCAAATCGGCCTCGCCTGACAAAAATGAACTCCTCGTTTCCCTCGCCAAACGGTCATCCTTTCGGGGATAACGGGCATTCGATACGGTTTGTTCCGCTTTTCGAATGGATCGAGCCGCCACAACCCGGTCCGCGCTCCGTCATGTCAATACTGCCCGCCGGGCACGAGAATTTACGTGCTCCAGAGGTGTTAGTGTGATGAATGAAGGGAGAATGTCAATTCTATCCATTAGCTGAGGATGATATTAGGGTTAGCGCAAGGCTGCCTTGATCAGCGCCGCAGCGCTTTCAACCGCACCTTCAGCGCAGGCCGGAGACGAAACGGCCGAACATCAACGTGCCTTCCGGCCAGGGGCCGAAGCCGGCTTCGTCATTGATGTGTCCCGCCTCGCCGATGTCGTAGAAATCCGCGCCCCAGGCGCCAGCGATGTCGCGCGCGTGTTCGAAGCGGCCGAAGGGGTCGTTGCGGCTGGCGATCACGATCGTCGGGAAGGGCAGCGGGTCGCGCGGGTAGGGGCCGAAGGTCATCATGTGCCTGGGTCGCACCGAGGGATTGTCGACCTCCGGCGGCGCGACGAAGAAGGCGCCGGCAATACGGTTCCTGATTTCCGGAAGGGCCTGGACCGCGGTCGGAATGCCGAGCGAATGGGCGACGAGCACCACCGGCCGCTCGGCGCGATTGACCTCTTCGGCAAGCCGCGCCGTCCAGTCCGCCCGCTCCGGTTTCGACCAGGCTTCCTGTTCCACGCGCCGCGCAGTCGAGAGCTTGCGCTCCCAACGGCTCTGCCAGTGGTCGGGACCGGCATTCTTGTAGCCGGGGACAATCAGGATCTCGGTTTCGGAAATCTTCATGGCACTTCACATGATGCTTCTATTGGCCGCGCCCGGCAGGCACCGGACGCAGCGGATCGTTTTGCGGGCAGCGAGGCTCAGCTTTCGCCAAAGACGCGCTGAAAAATCGTGTCGGCATGTTTGGTGTGGTAGCCGAGGTCGAATTTCTCGCGGATCTGCTCTTCCGACAGGGCGTCGGTCACCTCCTTGTCGGCGAGCAGTTCCTCGAGGAAGTCCTTGCCTTCCTCCCACACCTTCATGGCGTTGCGCTGGACCAGACGATAGGCATCCTCGCGCGAGACGCCGGCCTGGGTGAGCGCCAGGAGAACGCGCTGCGAATGCACCAGACCGCGGAACTTGTTGAGATTGTCCATCATGTGGTCGGGATAGACCAGCAGCTTGTCGATGACGCCCGTCAGCCGCGCCAGGGCGAAGTCGAGGGTTACGGTGGCGTCCGGCCCGATCATCCGTTCGACGGAGGAATGCGAAATGTCGCGTTCATGCCAGAGGGCGACATTTTCCATGGCCGGCAGCGCGTAGCCGCGCACCATGCGGGCAAGGCCGGTGAGGTTTTCGGTCAGCACCGGATTGCGTTTGTGCGGCATGGCGGACGAGCCCTTCTGGCCGGGCGAGAAATACTCCTCCGCTTCCAGCACTTCCGTACGCTGCAGGTGACGGATTTCGGTCGCAAGCCGCTCGACCGAAGAGGCGATGACGCCGAGCGTGGCGAAGAACATTGCATGCCTGTCGCGCGGAATGACCTGGGTGGAGACCGGTTCGGCCTTAAGCCCCATGGCTTCCGCGACGTGTTCTTCCACGCGCGGGTCGATATTGGCGAAGGTGCCGACGGCGCCGGAAATGGCGCAGGTGGCGATTTCCGCGCGGGCGGCGACAAGGCGCGCCCGGCAGCGGTCGAATTCGGCATAGGCCTGGGCAAGCTTGATGCCGAAGGTGGTCGGCTCGGCGTGGATGCCGTGCGAGCGGCCGATGGTGACCGTGTCCTTGTGCTCGAAGGCGCGGCGCTTCAGCGCGGCGAGTAGGCCGTCGAGGTCTGCGAGCAGCAGGTCGCTCGCCCGCGTCAACTGAACGTTGAAACAGGTATCGAGCACATCCGAGGAGGTCATGCCCTGATGAACGAAGCGGGCATCGGGGCCGACGATTTCGGCCAGATGGGTGAGGAAGGCGATGACGTCATGCTTGGTCACGGCCTCGATCTCGTCGATGCGCGCCACGTCGAAGGTCGCGGCATTGCCCTTTTCCCAGATCGTCTCGGCGGCGCTTTTCGGGATGACACCGATCTCTGCCAGCGCGGTGCAGGCATGGGCCTCGATCTCGAACCAGATGCGGAACTTGGTTTCCGGCGACCAGATGTCTGTCATTTGCGGGCGGGAATAGCGCGGTATCATCGGGGCTGGGATCCTTCTTAACATCGGGCCGGCCTGGATTTTCAGGCCTGACACGCTTTTGAGCGGTTCAGCTTTTCACGGCAATGCTGAACCGCCCTGTCTTTTTGTCTTGCCGCATTTTCGCGGACCTCAGATGTGTCCACCTGACTGCGAAATGCTCTAGAGCATTTTTTCCGCAAAGGAAACGGCGCGCGCCCATAAACAGCGTCAGGGCCTGAAGGGGACGGCGATCCAGCGGCCGTCCGGTCCCTCGAAGCCCTGCGAGAGCACGGTGATCAGCGCGACATGGACGGCGTTCGCTCCGCCGCCGCCATAGGTCATCACCCCGCCGAGCCGGTAATCCGTCGGGCAATTGCGGCTTGTGGGAATGCGGCTGTCCTCGTGGATCGTGCGGGTCTCTCCTTCAGGATCGGTATAGGCAAGGCGAAAGCCCCGCGCATCCGGCGTGACCGCCGCGCAGGCCGAGATCGGATCAAGCGCGAAGGTTTCCAGCGAGAGCGTTCCGACCGGCGAAAGGTTCGGATGCGAACGATAGCGGATCGTCTGGCTGTCGCCCGCGACCTCTTCGGTGACGGGATTGAAGGCCGCAAGCCAGCCGGGATGGGCCAGCAGGTTATAGTCCTGGATCAGCGGCAGCGCCTCGCCGACGGCAAGGCCGCGCGCGGAGCTGATGGTCGCGTTCTCGTCCTCCTGCCGCACGCGGAAAGGGGTCTCGTCGAGAAAGGCGTCGCGTTCGGTATCGATGAAGAAGATGTTGGAATAGGGGAAGCCGGAGCCGTCTTCCACGCCGAACTCCTCGAAGGCGAAGACGCTGCCATCATCGGAAAAACCGAGCGGCGTGAAGGTCGCGAAATCGCCGGCTTCGGCCATCGGTGCCGAAAGCCCGATTGCGGCGGCCAGAATGGCGAGCGGCATGAAACGCGGCATGTCTTCCTCCTCTCTTCTTGCTCCTGGTTCTCGCGTTATTCCTCTCCGGCGCGCAGAGCCTCGATCGGGGGGCGGTAGCTGCCGTTTTCCGCCTTGCCGAAGATCGCGGAACCCGCCACGAGCGCATTGGCGCCCGCCTTGGTCACGGCGCCGACCGTGTCCGGCGCAATGCCGCCGTCGACCTCCAGATCGATCGGCCGGTCGCCGATCAGCGCATTGGCCTGCTCGATCTTCCTGAGGGTCGCGGGGATGAATTTCTGGCCACCGAAGCCCGGATTGACGGTCATGATCAGGATCAGGTCGAGATCGTCGATCACATGTTCGATCGTCGACACCGGCGTTGCCGGATTGAGCGCGACGCCCGCCTTCTTGCCGAGGTTGCGGATGGTCTGCAGCGAGCGGTGCAGGTGCGGGCCGGCCTCCTGGTGAACGGTGATGATGTCGCATCCGGCCTTGGCGAAGGCTTCGATATAGGGGTCGGCCGGCGCAATCATCAGATGGCAGTCGAAGATCGCGTCTGTGTGGGGGCGCAGCGCCTTCACCACTGGCGGGCCGAAGGTGATGTTCGGCACGAAATGACCGTCCATGATGTCGAGGTGGACCCAGTCGGCGCCATCGTCGACGACGGCCTTGACCTCCGGGCCGAGATTGGAGAAGTCAGCCGACAGGATGGACGGCGCGATGCGGAGCGGACGTTTCACTTGCTTATTCCTCAATTCTGGCCCGAGGGCCATTTCCTCAAGTCTTGCCGGTTCTCAGGCATTGCCGGCCGCCTTACTCCCGCGCGCTGTCGAAGACGGGAACGAAATCGCCGTTCTGCCAGCGCAGCAGAAAGAACGGGTTGTCGGCCAGCTCGTGCTGCTTTGTGAAGCGGACAGGGCCGAGGGCTGTATCGAACGTGTCGTTCAGAAGCGCCTGGTCAATCCCGATGCCATCGGCACGCGCGGCGGCAAGCGCCCGGCTCGCCACCTGGACGGCGGCCGCGCCCGGCACGACATAACCTTCCGGCACGATATCGGCGGCGATGGCCGCATCGGCGATCTCGGCGGCCGGCGGCAACGCGCCATAGTCAGGTAGCGCGATCGCCAGCGTGCCGCTTTCAAGCGGTGGGCTGGTTTCCGCCGCGCGCAGGCCGTCATCGCCAAGCAGCGTCAGCGCAACGCCCTGTTCGCGCGCGTCCCGCCCGATAATGGCGACATCGCCGCGCGTGCCGCCGACGAGAACCCGCGTGGCGCCCGCCTGGGCAAGGCGGCGCACAAGCGCCAATTGCTGCTGCTGGGCGGGGCGGAACGTGTCGGTGAAGACCGGTTCGAGCCCGCGCGCCTCGATCGCGTTGCGCACGCCGTTGACGAGTTCGCGGTAGTAGATCGTGCCGTCGTCGACAAGCGCCACCGGTTTGTCGACCCACTCGGTCATGATCAGTTCGACGATCGCGTCCACCTGGTCCTGCCGGTTCGGCGCCAGCCGGAAGAGCGGCCAGCCATTGGCGAGAGCGTCGGCCATCAGCGGCAGGGAGCGGATGGAAACGGTGATGGCGGGAATGCCGGCTCTGGCGAGATCGGGCAGGGCGGCGCGCAGGGTCTCGCTGCAGAAAAAGCCGATGGCAATCTCGACGCCCGCATCCTCGAGCGTCTCGGCAAGCGCTGCGCCGTTGGCCTCTTCGCAGCTTTCGTCGACGACCGTCAGATCGTAGCCGAGATTGCGCGCTGCAAGCTCTGCGCCGTCCAGCATCTGGGCGCCGAGCACGGCATAGTCACCGTCGAGCGGGGCCACGACGCCGATGCCGGCCTGCTGGGCGTTTGCGGGCGCGGCGGCACTGACGGTCAGCGCGGCAAGGGCAAGGAGGGCCTTAAAAAATCTCATGATGACAGGTCTGGTTCTCACTCCGGCGCGTTAACAAGACTCATACCCCTTGCCAGAGTGAGGGGCAACGCCGTAAGTACCCGGACCAGGAGATGAAGGGACGGTTTTTGTCTATTTCACCAGATCATCGGTATCGTTTTCACCATGCATGACGAAACACCTCTAACCCGTGCCTATCGCGATGCGATGGCGCGTTTCGCCGGCCATGTCCAGGTTGTGACCACGGCGCATGACGGCGCGCTGCGGGGCGTTACGGCGACTGCCTGCTGCTCGGTTTCCGACGCGCCGCCCACCGTCCTTGCCTGCGTCAACCGGCTGAACGCGAAGAACATGGTCTTTCTCGAAAGCGGAAATTTCGCGGTCAACACGCTCGGCGCGCGCCACAAGCCGCTGGCCGATGCCTTTTCCGGGCTTGGCGGTCTGTCCCCGGAAGAGCGCTTTGCCAAGGGGGATTGGGATATGGGCGGTTCCGGAGCGCCGGTGCTGAAGGATGCGCTTGCCAGTTTCGACTGCCGCCTGATCGAGGCGAAGGAGATGTCGACCCACTGGATTCTGATCGGCGAGGTGGTCAGGACCGACTGCGGCACGGACGACGAGGCGCTGATGTATTACCGCCGTGCATACCGGACCCTGTGACTGTCACGAATTTGTCTAAAAAATAGGCTTGACCAAAAAACAAGCTTGATTTAAGTATATTTGCATACTGCAAGTTTGTTATAAGACTTTTATGAGTTCCTTTTGAATGAAGGTGAATTCACTCAAAGCCTATTCAATTCTTATCAAACGAACCATTTGACAGCACAATTAGAGCCGCGCTTCACTCCCAGGAAGTGCGGCTCTTTCTCGTTGGCGATATGCGACTTTTTTGCTGCGTCGAGTGCGTGACCGCATTTTCTGACTTGTAGAATGATCGCGGCCCTTCCGCAGGCACCCGCTTGTCCGGAAGTGGCATCCGGGGCTGATCGCCCCGGTTCCGTCAGTTTTTCGCGCCGATCAGCATGAAGGCGGGAATGTCATCGCCGAAGCCCACGGGTGTCGGTTCATCGTCGCGGTCGCGGCGGCGCGAGCGCTTGCGATCATCATTGGCGGGCCTGCTGCCGGCGGACTTGCCGTTTGCGGCGTTGGCCGGCTTTGCGGCGCGGTAGTCCTGCTGGGGTGCAGCCTTGGACTCGGATTTGGGCTCAGCCTTCGGCTCGCTCTTGCTTTCCGCTGCGGGGGCCTGCTTCCTGGCGCTCCTGCGCGCGCGCGGCGCTGGCTTTTCGTCGGCCTCGTCGGCGGCGTGAGCGGAGGGCGGGCCGTCTTCCCAGTCAATCTTCCGGTCGATCAGTTTCTCGATCGCGTCAACGAACTTCGCGTCCTTGGCCGTGGCGATGGTAAAGGCCTTGCCCTTGCGCCCGGCGCGCCCGGTCCGGCCGATGCGATGAACATAGTCTTCCGCATGGATCGGAACATCGTAGTTGAACACATGGCTGACATCGGGGATGTCGAGACCGCGGGCAGCGACGTCGGAAGCCACTAGTAACGGCAGCTTGCCATCGCGGAAATTCTGCAGGATCGTCGTGCGCGAATGCTGGTCCATGTCGCCGTGCAGCGCGCCGCAGGCATATTCATGGCGCTGCAGCGAGCGCAACAGGTCGGCGACCGATTTCTTGCGGTTGCAGAAGATGATCGCGTTCTTCAGGTCGTCCTGCCGATCGATGATTGCGCGCAGCGTCTCACGCTTTTCGTAGTCCTTCGCCTTCGAGGCGACGAGCTTCTGCTCGACGGTCGCGGCGGTGGAGGAGGGCGGCGCGACTTCGACGCGGGCCGGGTTCTGCAGGAACCGGTCGGCCAGCTTCTGGATTTCCGGCGGCATGGTGGCGGAGAAGAACAGGGTCTGGCGCGTGAACGGGATGAGCTTGGCGATCCGCTCGATATCGGGGATGAAGCCCATGTCGAGCATGCGGTCGGCCTCGTCGATGACGAAGATCTCGACGCCGGTCATCAGAAGCTTGCCGCGCTCGGTATGGTCGAGGAGGCGTCCGGGCGTGGCGATCAGAACGTCGGCGCCGCGTTCGATCTTGCGGTCCTGCTCGTCAAAGGAGACGCCGCCGATCAGGAGCGCGACGTTGAGCTTGTGATTCTTGCCGTATTTTTCGAAATTCTCGGCGACCTGGGCCGCGAGTTCGCGGGTCGGCTCGAGAATCAGCGTGCGCGGCATGCGGGCGCGGGCCCGGCCGCGCTCGAGCAGCGTCAGCATCGGCAGCACGAAAGAGGCGGTCTTGCCGGTGCCGGTCTGGGCAATGCCGCAGACGTCGCGGCGGGTCAGCGCGTGCGGGATTGCGCCCGACTGAATGGGCGTCGGTTCGCTGTAACCGGCCTCGGTTACGGCGGAAAGTACTTTGGGGCTGAGCCCAAGATCTGAGAATGAGGTCAAAGGGAAACGTGTTCCGTGTTGTCGTTGACAAATAGACGGATCCTTGGCCGCCTTCGCGTTTACGAAGGCGGGATAGTCTCAAACCGCGCAAGAGTCAAGAAAAGCCCGGAAGCATGGGGGCTTGCGGGCTCTTTTCGCGTCGTTTTCCGGGCCGTGGCCGAGAAGAAAGTTCAGCCTTCGCCCCTGACTTCGGCGAGAACGGCCTCGGCATGGCCGTCGACCTTGACCTTGCGCCAGATCTTTTCGATGACCCCGTCCGGCCCGATCAGGAAGGTGGAGCGCTCGATGCCCATGAACTTGCGGCCATACATGCTCTTCTCCTTCCACACGCCGTAGGCCTCGGCGACGCTGTGGTCCTCGTCGGCGCCGAGCAGCACGGCAAGATCATGTTTCTTCTCGAAACGGGCGTGGCTCTGCAGCGTATCGGGCGAGACGCCGATGACGATTGCGCCCGCCTCTTCGAACGCGCCGGCAAGGGCGGTAAAGGCGATGGCCTCCACAGTGCAACCCTTGGTGTCATCCTTGGGGTAGAAATAAAGCACCAGCGATTTGCCCTTCGCATCGGCGAGCGAAAAATCGCGTCCCTCGGCAACGGGCAAAGAAAAATCAGGGGCTTTTTCGCCCTCTTTCACGTCGCTCATCGGCAAACACTCCTCGTTCATATCATGTTCAAGTCGAATTCAGGATATATGGCTTTGGGCAAACTCCGTTCGCGCTGATTGTCTGCTTGCCAGCTATGCGCGTCGTCATGATTATCGTAACCGTGTCCCAGGGGATTCGCGCCAGCTTTTTCCCTGATCACGACTATAGTATTCGTCGGGGCAGATTTGAAAGACAGGAACGACAAGGAGACCTACATTCGCGGAGAGCGCACGCGCTTCAGCCGTCGCGAGCGCGTGGCGTTTCATCGTTTCCCCTCGGCGCAGACGCATGATCCGAATATCGTCCACACGCGCCCGCATCACAGGTTTTCGCATGCCTGCGCCCGGCTGTTCCTGTTCTTCGTCCTCGGCTTCGCCATCATCTTCGCGGCCATCTTCTATATCATCGAAAGCGGCTCGCTCGACCGGTTCCTCGCGGAAAAGGCCAATGAGCAGATCCGCACCGCCATGCCGGAAGGGTATCACGCGCGGATCAATGCGGCGGCTTTGAGGGTCGGCTCCGGCCTTTCGCTCAGGCTGAATGTCAGCGGCGTGAACCTGATCGGGCCCGGTGAGAAGCAGATCGCCTCGATCGGCGTTCTGAGCTTTGCCATTGATCCTATGAGCCTTGCGCGCGGACAGATCTCGGTCAATTCGGTGCAGGCCGACAATATCGACGTCGATTCCTCCGCTCTGCCTTCGACAGGAACCTTCCGGCTGACCGACCATCGCATCGACAGCCTTCCGATCCTTGTGGAGCAGATCTTCACCCAGACCGATTTTGCCCGCGGGATCCTGAGCGCCGCGGACACACAGACGATCCAGCTCAGCGATATCCAGTTTCCCGTCGGCAGCGCCTCGCCCGGCAGGACCGTTTCCGTCGATATCCGCGAGGTCAATCTGAACCTTCTGCCTGACGGCGTTCTGCGGGTCGACGGCGCGGTTTCGCTCGATGACACGACGACCGGCTTCACGCTCGAGGCGATCGCCGAGCGTGGCCGCACGAAAAGCCTCCAGGCCGAGCTCAGCAACATCAAGCTGACGCCGTTCCTGTTGCAGGAAAACAATGCAGGCGAGGCGATGATGGGGGTCGAGGGCACCGCCGACATGGCGATCGCGCTGACACGGGCCGCGCCCGGCGGGCTGCCCGCAGTCATGGCCGAGTTCGATGTGGCCAAGGGGCGCTTTGTTGCCGATTCCATTGCGCGCGCCTTTTCAGATGCGCGGCTCAATCTCACCTATGATACGACGAAACAATCGCTGGAACTGACGGATTCCTCGATCGAGTTCGACGGCAGCCGCTTCCCCTTCACCGCCGGCATCATGGATATCGACAACTTCCGGCCCGACGCGGCGCAGACGGGCTACGCGCTTGACGTTCTGGTGCGCGGCGGGCGGTTCAAATCGCGCGAGCCCGGGCTGCCGGCGCTGATCTTCGATGCCAAGTTCACAGGCGAATACCAGACGGACAATCCGCGCCTGCTTCTCGACAATATCGCCGTCAGCTCGCCGCAGGGCATCATGGCCGCCTCGTTCAAGGCCGTCTTCGGCAACGCGACCAGCCCCGAGCTTTCCTTCGGGGCCCGGATCGAGCGCATGGACACCGAGGCCGTCAAGCAGCTCTGGCCGTTCTGGATCGCGCGCAAGCCGCGCGAATGGGTCAGCCAGAACCTGCATGGCGGAGTCGTCACCGATGGCGATATCGCCGTCTATCTGCCGCCGGGGCGGATCGAGGGGCAGGGCGTTCCCGTCAATCTCGACGAAACCGAGCTGAAGATCGCCTTTGATATCGACGATACAAGGATCACGCTCAACGAACAGTTCCCCGACGTGAACCGCAGCGATGCGCGGGTGGAGATCAACGGCGGCAGCGTCGACGTCGAGATAGAGGAGGGGACGCTCAATATCGCCAAGGGCAGGACCATCCGCCTTGCCGAAGGCACATTCGCCATCGCCGACAGCTATGCCAAGCCGCTGACCGGCGAGGTCGACGTGATGCTCGCCGGCCGTATCCCCGATCTCGTCGAGCTTGCCGCCGCACCGCCGATCAATGCGCTGAAGGGGCTGGACTTCACGCCGGACGATTTCACCGGCGACGCCCAGGTGAACGTCAGGGCCCGCTTTCCGCTGGACGAGCCGGGGCCGCTGCCGCCGAACTGGAGCGTTGCGGCCGATATCAGCGAGGGAAAACTGGCGAAACCGGTGAGCGGCTATACGGTCGCCGACCTTGCGGGTCTTCTGGAGATTGTCCCCGACCGGCTCGCCTTCGAGGGAAGCGGCAGCGCCAACGGCGTGCCGCTGGATATCGAATGGGCCGAGCCGCTCGGACCGAATTCGAAGGCGGAATCCGTGCTCTGGCTTGCGGCAGACCTCGATGATGCCCAGCGCGAGAAACTGGCGCCCGGTCTCGGCAGCTATGTCGACGGGCCGATCTCGATGGCGGTTGTGAATGAACCGGAAGGTAGCAGGGTGACGCTTGATCTGAGAAAGACGGTGCTCTCCCTGCCGTGGTTGGGCTGGCAGAAGCCAAGCGGCACGCCGGCGACGCTCTCCTTCCGGGTGGACACCGAAAGCAAGGAGGGGCTGACGGTTCTCGAAGACCTGGAACTCTCCGGCAGCGGACTTGCCGCGAGCGGCAGCGTGACGCTCGACAAGGACGGCCTGCTCTCGACAACGCTCGCCCATGTGGCCCTGACCAAGGGCGACGATGTCAACATCGCCATTCAGCGCGAGCAGAACGGCCTCGATGTCGTCGTGACGGGCCGAAGCTTCATGGCGAGCCCGATTCTCGATCATCTCAGTTCGCCGGAGGATGATAGCGGTTCGACCGGTGACAGCGGCAACGCCCGCATCCATTTCGATCTTGCGCGGGTCACCGGCGAGGGCGGCCGGCAGCTTTCGTCCGTCGCCGGCGACCTTCTGGTCAGAAAGGGCGACATAGCCTCCGGTTCGCTTTCGGCGACCACGGCCACGGGCCAACCGGTGACGCTGAAGCTTGGCAGAGACGGCGCCGACAAAACCGTTTCGCTGGCAACGTCCGGAACCGGCGCGTTGCTGCGCTTCCTCGGCGTCTATCAGAAAATGTCCGGCGGCACGCTCGATCTCAACCTTGTCGAGACCGGGTCGGGATGGCGCGGCATGCTCGACCTGGCTGAATTCCGCCTGATCAACGACCAGCAGCTGAAGCAGCTTCTGTCCTCGCCGACGGCTGCCAACGGCAAGAGCCTGAACGCGGCCTATCGCAACCAGATCAACGAGTCCGAACAGCGGTTCCAGCGCGCCCAGGCGGTGATCGATATCTCCGACGGCGTGCTGCAGGTCTCCGATGCCTTCGTGCGCGGCGACCAGGTGGGCGCGACCTTCAAGGGCGTGGTGCGCGATGCCGCCGGCAATATCGACATGACCGGCACCTTCATGCCCGCCTACGGACTGAACCGGATTTTCGCGGAAATCCCGATCTTCGGTCCGCTTCTCGGCAATGGCAACGACAAGGGCCTGTTCGGCATCACCTTCAAGCTGACGGGCAAGACGGCGGACCCCGACCTGGTGGTCAACCCGCTGTCCGCCATCGCGCCCGGCGTCTTCCGCAAGATTTTTGAATTTCAGTAGCGATGGCTCTTCCGGAAGATGAAGGGGCGGCGCAGGCCGGCCCTCGTTTCGGGTTCAGCCGCTCTTCTTGCTGTTCAGCCGCTCGGCGGCGCGCTCGCTGGCGGAGCGGCGGCTGGAGAGGAACATGTGAAGGCGGGCGCGCACGCTGTCGAGGATTTCCGGCGGGGCGGTCTTCGGCGTGCCGCAGCGGTAGGGCGGTTCGGGGTCGTATTCCATCTGCAGCTGGATCTGCTGGGCGGTGGTTTTGTCCATCAGGTTTTCCACCACGCGCAGGGCAAAATCGATGCCCGAGGTGACGCCGGCGCCGGTGATCCGGTTGCGGTCGATGACGACGCGCTCCTCCACCGGTATCGCGCCGAACAGCGAAAGCTGGTCGATCGACGACCAGTGCGAGGTGGCGCGGTAGCCCTTCAGAAGCCCGGCCGCCCCCAACACCAGCGAGCCGGTGCACACCGAAGTCACCAGCTTGCAGCCGGGCGCGATCCGGCGCAGAAAGTTCAGCGTCTCGTCGTCGTCCATCAGGGCGATCTGGCCGGGCCCGCCCGGAACGCAGATGATGTCGAGCTTCTGGCACTGCCCGAAGGTGGTGTTCGGCAGGATGCGCATGCCTCGGTCGACGATCACGGGGTCGAGGTTCTTCCACAGGAACTTGATCTCGGTGCCGGGCATCCGGTTCAGGACATCGGCAGGCCCGAACAGATCAAGCTGCGTCAACCCCGGATACATGATGAAGCCAACGGTAAGCGAATCGGAACTGGAAGGCATGGTGTCCTCGTTCAGGGGTGAAGCCGCAAAGCCAAATCGATTAGAATCTCAAACAAGAATAGGCCGTCTGCGTCTTTCGACAAGCGCTATCTTAGGGCCGGCTCATGTCTCTTTTATTGCCAGTGGTCGCGAGCGGAGAGATCGCGCTCGCGCGCCTCGACCCAGCCATTGTCGCCGCCGCCCTTCAGATGCTCCTTCTTCCAGAAGGGAGCGTCCGTCTTCAGGAAGTCCATGACGAAGGTTGCGCCGTCGAAGGCGGCCTGCCTGTGCGTGGCGGCGGCAATCACCAGTACGATGTTCTCGCCGGGTTTGATCCGACCGTGGCGGTGGATCGCTGTGAGGCCAAGCAGCCCGAAGCGATCGATGGCGGTTTCGGCGATGCGGGTGATCTCGCTCTCGGCCATGCCGGGATAATGTTCTAGTTCAAGGGCTTCCAACCGCCCGTTCTCGTCGCGGCAAAGCCCGGTGAAGCTGACGAGCGCGCCGATATCCGCGCGCCCCCTGCCAAGCGCTGCCTGTTCGGCGGCGATGTCGAAATCGTCTGCCTGGATACGAATATCGAGGGTAACGGGCATGGCCTCAGCCCCCGGTCATCGGCGGGAAAAGGGCGATCTCGCGGGCGCCTTCAAGCGGTGCGTCATGTTCCGCATGCACGCGGTCGAGCGCCACGCGGATGACCTCCGGTTCCTGCAACGCGAGTTCATAGCCCTCGCCGCGGCCCTGGAGAAAGCTCAGCAGGCCGCCGACGTCGGTGACGTCTTCAGGCAGGTCAATGTCTTCCTCGGCCAGGCCGATCCGTTCGCGCACCCAGGCGAAATAGATAAGTTTCGTCATTTCTCGGCCTCCACCACGTGTTTCAGCCCAGCCCGGAAATAATCATAACCGGTATACATCGTCAAAATGGCCGCGACCCACAAAAGCACGATCCCGGATTGTGTCGTGTAGGGGAAGACCTTGTCGCCGGCAGGGCCGGCCAGCAGCAGGCCGATGGCGATCATCTGGAAGGTCGTTTTCCATTTGGCGATCCGCGTTACCGGCACGGAAACCTTCAGCCCGGCGAGATATTCCCTGAGGCCGGAGACCAGCACCTCGCGACACAGGATGATGATCGCGGCCCAGAGCGACCAGCCGGCAATCGTCCGCTCGACATCGGCGGCGAGCAGAAGCAGGCAGGTGGAGACCAGAAGCTTGTCGGCGATCGGGTCCAGCATGCGCCCGATATTGGATTGCTGGTTCCAGGCCCGCGCCAGATAGCCGTCGAAGAAATCGGTGATCGAGGCGATCAGAAAGATCGTCAGCGCCGCCCAGCGGGCCGGATCCGAACTGGAAAGCTTACCCTCAAGGAAGAAGCACAGGACGATCAGGGGCACCGCAAGAATGCGGCCATAGGTCAGGAGGTTGGGGATATTATACGCTTTTGATGCCATGGCTTCATTCCGTGTGCTCGCACTGCCGGCCGGGCAGTCCGCTCTATGTAGGCGCAAATTGCTTCCATTGCAGGGGCAAGGTCAATGCCGGCGCGGATTAATCGCGCCTTCTGTCGCATTTGCCGGCCCATGCGGGCTTTTATTTGGCGCCGCCGTCGTGGAAGTGGTCGTAGATCTGCTGGGCCATTGCCTCCGATATGCCCTCGACGGCGCTCAGATCCGTCAGGCCGGCGCGCGAGACGGCCTTGGCCGAGCCGAAATGCTGGAGCAGCGCCCGCTTGCGCGACGGGCCGATGCCGGCGATCTCGTCGAGCGGGTTCTTCACCATCTCCTTCTTGCGTCGGGCGCGGTGCGAGCCAATGGCGAAACGGTGCGCCTCGTCGCGCAGGCGCTGGATGAAATAGAGCACCGGATCGCGCGGCGGCAGCGAGAAATCGGGCTTGCCCTCCATGAAGAAGCGCTCGCGACCGGCCTCGCGGTCCGCGCCCTTGGCGACGCCGATGGCCGTCACCGCATCCTTGATGCCCAGCTCTTCCAGAATGGCGCGCACCGCCGACATCTGCCCCTGGCCGCCATCGATGAGGATGACATCCGGCCAGGCGGGGAAGGGGGCGTCGTCATCGGCCTCGACCGGCTGGCTGCGGTCGGGGATGCCGTGTTCCTTGACGAGGCGTGAGAAACGGCGGGTCATCACCTCGCGCATCATGCCGAAATCGTCGCCCGGCGTGATCTCGGTCGATTTGATGTTGAACTTGCGGTACTGCGCCTTCACGAAGCCTTCCGGCCCGGCGACGATCATGCCGCCGACGGCATTGGTGCCCATGATATGGGAGTTGTCGTAGACCTCGATGCGGCGCGGCGCGGAGGACAGCCCGAAGGTCTCGGCAAAGCCCTGCAGCAGGCGCGATTGCGTTGCCGTCTCGGAGAGCTTGCGGCCATGCGCCTCGCGCGCATTGGCGAGAACATGGCCGACCGCCTCGCGCTTTTCGCCCCGCTTAGGGACCGCGATGGTCACCTTGCGCCCGGCGCGTTCGGAAAGCGCCAATTCGAGCAAAGCCCGTTCCTCGATCTCCTCCGACAGGAAGACGTCGCGCGGGATCGGCTTGTCATCGTAGAACTGCGCCAGGAAGGCGTTGAGGATTTCGGCGGAGGACAGCGAGGGATCGGTCTTGGGAAAATAGGCGCGATTGCCCCAGTTCTGGCCGGTCCGGTAGAAGAACACCTGGATGCAGCAGAGCCCGCCTTCGTTATGAATGGCGAAGACATCGGCCTCCTCGATGCCCGCCGGATTGACGCCCTGGTGGCCGAGCACATGGGAAAGCGCCGACAGCCGGTCGCGATAGATCGCCGCGCGCTCGAAATCGAGCTCCTCGGAGGCCTGGTTCATGGCGTCCGCGAGTTCGGCATGGACCTGCTTGCTCTTGCCCGAAAGAAAAGCCTTCGCCTCGTTCACCAACGCGGCATAGTCCTCGGTGGAGATCTCGCCGGTGCACGGACCGGCGCAGCGCTTGATCTGGTAGAGCAGGCAGGGCCGCGTGCGGCTTTCATAGACGCTGTCGGTGCAGGAGCGGATCAGGAAGGCCCGCTGCATGGCGTTGATCGTGCGTCCGACCGCGCCGGCGGAGGCAAACGGCCCGAAATAGTCGCCCTTTCGCGCGCGCGCGCCGCGATGCTTGAACAGCGCCGGCGCCTCGTGGTCGCCGGTGATCAGGATATAGGGAAAGGACTTGTCGTCGCGCAGCAGAACGTTGAAGCGCGGCCGCAGGCGCTTGATCAGGTTTGCCTCCAGCAGCAGCGCCTCGGTCTCCGTCCGCGTGGTGACGAATTCCATATGCGCCGTCTGGGTGATCATCCGGGTGATGCGGTTGGAATGTCCGCGCCCCTGGGCGTAATTGGTCACGCGCTTTTTCAGCGAGCGCGCCTTGCCGACATAGAGCACATCGCCATTGGCGTTGAACATGCGGTAGACGCCGGGGCTGTTGGGCAGATGCTTGACGAATTCGCCGATCAGGGCAGCGCCCTTCAGCGCATGCTTTTCGGTCGCGGCGTCGTTCCAGACGATTTCGCCGGCCTCGACCGCGGCGCTTGTCTCCGCTACCTCCGGCAGGTCGCCGTCGTCTTCGTCATAAAGGATGCCGCCGTCGGACGGCGTCTGTCGTGTCATTCGTTGATACCCGTTACGTCCGGTGTTTCCCAGGCCAGGTGCTGCCCGCCATCAAGCGCGATCATCTGTCCCGTGATTGAAGGCGTTTCAAAGAGATAGCGAATCGTTGACCCGAATTCGCCAAGCTCCGGTCCTCTCCTTAAGATAAGAGCCGCGACCTGGCTTTCAAAATCCGCATCGCTCTGACGGCTGTTTTTCAGCGTCGGCCCCGGTCCGATGGCGTTGACGCGGATGCGCGGCGCGAGCGCCTGCGCCAGCGTCTGCGTTGCCGCCCACATGGCGCTCTTGGAAAGCCCGTAGGTGAAGAAGTTCGGTACCGGCGACCAGACCCGCTGGTCGATCATGTTGACGATCAGTCCGTTCCCGTCCTCCGGCAATTGCCGGGCAAAACGCTCGGCCAGAATAAGCGGCGCCTTCACATGGATGGCGAAATGCTGATCGAACTGCGCCTCGTCGAAGTGACCGGCGCTGTCGGCGCGAAACAGGGAGGCATTGTTGACGAGCAGGCCGACCGGCCCCATCGCCGCATTGACTGCGCCGAAAAGCCCGCCGGTCGCTTCGGTATCCAGGAGATCGGCGCCGAAGGCTTCGGCCGCGACACCCGTCCGGCGCAATGATTCCGCCAGTTCACGGGCCTCGGAAAGGGAGGTATGGGCATGGATTGCCACATTGAAGCCGCAATTGGCCAGGTCCTCGACGATCGCGCGGCCAAGTCTTTTCGCGCCGCCGGTCACGAGCGCGGTCTTTGTCGGTGTCGTCTGCTGCATCGTGATGTTCCCTCGCTTCGGCCGCAAGCTTATATCGTCTGACAGGAAAAAGCGCCAAATGGAAGTTGACGGTTCTGTTGCGCCTTGGCGATGTTTTTGACGATAGGTCTATAGTTTAAATTTCTGCAAATTTGGATAAATATAATATTAATCATTATATACATACCAAATCAGAATGTAAATAGATCATTAACCAAGGAAATTACAAGGTATTTTAGAGTATTGAAAAGGTGTGCTCCCGGTTCTATTTCATCTTTTAAGCGCATACGGCGCGGTGATCGTCCTTTCCCGGGCGTCCGGCAGCCGGTATCGACTGAAGGAGAGACAAGATGCGGAACATGAACAAGACACTTGCTGCCGCAACCGCGGTACTGATGGGCGCCGGCGCGGCTCAGGCTGCCGATGCCATCGTTTCCCAGCCTTATGAGCCGAGCCCGGCGACCTATGCGGCTCCGGCGCCGATTTCCAACTGGAGCGGCTTCTACCTCGGCGGCGCCGCCAACTGGGACTGGGGCACATTCGATGAGGGCGACTTCAAGGCAGACGGCTGGGGCGGCACGCTGTTCGGCGGCTACAACATGCAGTCCGGCAATATCGTTTACGGTGTGGAAGGCGATCTCGCCACCTCCAACCAGAGCGAGAACATCAATCCCGGCCTGAAGATGGAGCAGGGCTTCAACGGCTCGTTGCGTGGTCGCGTCGGCTATGCCATGGATCCCGTCCTGCTTTACGGCACGGCCGGTCTCGCCGGTTCCAAGCTGGTTGCCAAGCAGGCCGGCGACAAGGATACGCAGATGGGCTGGGGCTGGACCGTCGGCGCCGGTGTCGAAGCCATGGTCACCGAGAATATCTCGGCCCGCGTCGAATATCGTTACACCGACTACGGCAAGCAGGACTTCAAGCTCAACGGCAACACCTATGAGCGCGGTTTCCAGGAAAACACCGTCAAGGTCGGCCTCGGCGTCCACTTCTGATCGCCGGACCGCTGCAGGAACATGGAAAACCCGCCATCACGGCGGGTTTTCGCGTTTCTGCCCTGTATGGGCGAACGTCTCAGACGTGCGGCTTCAGGGTCCGGTAGGCCGGGAAAGCCTCCTCAAAGGCCGAGGGCCAACGGGTAAGCCGGACGCGGTGTTCTTCCCATTCCCCCGGAAACCGGAGCATCAGATAGCCGAGCAAGCCGCCAAGGGCGAAATGGCCGGCATTCAGCTTCTTCTTGAAGATAGGCGGGTTTTCGTCGAGATAATCGAGGCCGCGACGGATCTTGTCCCATTGCCGGTCGACCCAGGGCTGGTGCCAGGTTTCGGGCGTGCGATAGCGCTTCTCATAGACAACCAGCACCACCGCGTCGCAGATCCCGTCGCAAAGCGCTTCCATGCGCTCGACCGCTGCCCGCTTTTCCGGCTTGCGCGGGTAGAGGCGCTTTTCCTCCGCCATGCTGTCGAGAAAATGCATGATGGTCCGGCTGTCATAAAGTGTCTCGCCATCGTCGGTGATCAGCGTCGGGATCTTGCCGAGCGGATTGGCGGCGAGCAGCGCCTCGGCCGGTGCGACCGTATCGACCGGCTCGAGATTAATGTCGATATCGAGATAATGGGCGGCCATGACCACTTTGGCGGAAAAGGGCGAGGCAGGCGCATAAAGCAGTTTCATCGGTCACTCCCTCCGAGAAAAACCGGTTTGGTTCAAGTCAACTTTCGCCGTCGCTCTCCCCGGCGATCCAAAACGAGCGTTGGCTGGCGAAACGGTCCTGTGCAAGACGCTCCTTCAGAAAGGGGAGCAAGATGTTGAGCTCCGCCTTCAGCGTGAAGGGCGGATTTACGATGACGAGGCCCGAGCCGGTGAGCCCTTCGGTCTCGCGATCGCTTCTGACCGTAAGCTCGGCGCACAGGATCTTCGGGATGCCGAGGCCTTGGAGCGCCGCGTGAAAGGCTGCGACCGGCGCGCCCTTCTTGATCGGGTACCAGAGGCAGTAGATGCCGGTGGCAAAGCGACGGTGGGCCTTGGCAAGACCGTCGACAAGACGCTCGAACTCGCCTTCCTTCTCGAAGGGCGGATCGACCAGGACGAGGCCACGCCGTTCCTTCGGCGGCAGATGGCCGGCAAGCGCAAGCCAGCCGTCGAGCATTGTCGCGCGGACCTGATGGTCGCCGGCAAAGCGCGCCTGAAGCGTGGCGAAATCGGTCTCGTGCAGTTCCATCAGCGACAGCCGGTCCTGCTTGCGCATCAGCATGCGCGCAAGCTTTGGCGAACCGGGATAGGCGGTAATCTGCGGGGCGGCATTCAGCGCCCGCACGGCGTCCAGATAAGGAGCAAGGAGCGCTGCCGCGTCATTCGGTATCTCGGTTGCCAGAAGCCGGCCGATGCCTGTCTGCCACTCGCCGGTCTTCTGCGCTTCCGCGCTCGAAAGATCGTACTGCCCGGTGCCGGCATGGGTGTCGAGAATGCGGAAGGCGGCGTCCTTCTTTTGCAGATAGGTGATCAGCCGCGCAAACACCGCATGTTTGAGCACATCCGCGAAATTTCCGGCGTGGTAGATGTGGCGATAGTTCATTGCGGCTCCGCATTGTGTTTGCCGGAGAAGTTATTATGAGTCTCGATCATGTTTTACAACTGGCCGGCTCGAAACCGACCGGGATATTTCAAGGAATATTTCATGATGAACGATCAGCGCGACCGCATCTCCAATCTCGCAAAGACCACGCTTCACGACGGCTGGAGCCGGCTGGTCGACTATTCCTTCGATTATCGGTTCAGCGACGGCACGGTGATCGGGCGGTCCTGGGAAGTCTGCGAACGGCCGGCGGCGTCTTCGGTGCTGGTGTTCGATCGGACCGCCGGAAAGTTCGTGCTCGTCCGCCAGTTCCGCGTACCGGTTTATGCCATGGGCGAGGGGGACGGCTTTTTTGTCGAGGCGGCGGCCGGGCTGATCGACGAGGGCGAAACGCCGGAAGAGGCCGCCATCCGCGAGGCGCGCGAGGAGACCGGCTATCATGTCGAAAATCTGCTGCCGCTGCGCTCCATCATCTCCGCTCCCGGCCTGATGACCGAAAAGGTGCACTGCTATGCCGCAATCGTCGACGAGACGATGCGCGTCGGCGCCGGCGGCGGACTTGACGAGGAGCACGAGGATATCGAGCTTGTCTTCCTTTCCTTCGACGAGGCGATGGCCATGATCGAGAGCGGCGCGCTGTCCGATGCCAAGACGGTGGTGATGCTGCAATGGGCCGCCCTGAACCGCCATGTGTTCGGTCTGTAAGGTTTGGAAAACTACGGGGCCTCGAAATCGATGCGGTAGCGCGGCACCTGAAGCGTGTCGAAGCCGATCGCGACCAGTTTTCCATGTTCCTGCAAGAGCGCGTCGAGAAAGGCTGTGTCTTGGCCTTCGAGGACCGCCGCGTCCGGGCTGACGGGCGTTGCCGAAATCCGCTCCATGATGGCATCGCGGCGACCCCAATTGCCCATGGTCTGCGTGGTCGTGTCGAGCCAGAGGCGCAAGCGGACCAGAAGATCGACCGTATCGCGAACGACCGGCGCGCGGGGATAGTAGATTGCCAGTGGCGTGGCGGTGAAATCGTCGGTCGGCGCCTCGGCATAGAAGCGGACGGATACGAGATCATCCGCGTTGCTCAGCTTTGACATCGCATGCTCGTCCAATCTCTCGGCCGCAAGATTGCCGAGAGGCCGGATCGTTTCCGCCGGGCTTCCCCAGAGGAGCGCCTGCCGGGTCGCCGACAGTTCTCCCGCATAATCGAGCATGCCGGCGGCTTCGCTGGTGCCGTCCAGATCGGCATGCGCGGCGTCCGGATAGAGCGAGAAAGCGCCTTCATCGGGCAGGTAAAAGAGCGCGAAGCGTGTCGTGATGAAGCGCTCGAGCAGGTCCTGCACCGCCTCCCTTTCCGCCGGAGTCGCGTTCTTCCAGACATATTTCGTCAGGAAGCGAAAGCCGCGATCCTGATCGATGATCCAGCGGTGGAGCCGGTCGGGAGCCTCAGGCATCGGCCTTGAGAGGCCGGCGATCACCGATGCGAAGATGCGGTCGGCATAGCGAAGCGGCATGCCGGGGCGAAGATTGTCGCCATCGGAATCAACGAACATCTTGATGATCTTGCCGCTGTCGCCGATATCGCCGCCCTCCAGCATCTCGCCGGTTCTTCGGTCCCTCGGACCCCACAGGCCAGTCTCGGGGTTCTGTTCGTCATAGAACCACCGGTAGTAGGACTGCTTCCAGTCTTCCGGGAACCCGTAAATTCCGAGCCGTTCATCCTGTTCGATCAGCTCCTGCAACTCGACGGCGCTGACAAAGGCCGGTTTGATCATGGTGCCGATCCAGCCGACCTGCGAGGCGTCGTCCAGCATGGCCGTCAGTTCTTCCGACGTGTCGATCCTGTTAAGAAAGGAGAGCGGGTAATCGAGCGCGAAGGGCTCGCCTGCCTTGACGCTCAGGGCTTCGATCAGATTGATCATGTTGGCCGTCACCCCGATATTGGTGACCACCGGATCGTCATCATTGGGGTAGAAGGCGCCGGTGTCCGGGTTCTGCAGGCCCTTGAAGAAGGCGAGTTCTTCCTGTGCATCGGAGAATTCGGGAATCCTGACCAGCCCTTCGCGCGTCGTCATCTGCTCGTGGATTTGGTTGAGGCGGGAAATGCCCTTCAGATATTGCCCGTGGTCGAGATAATAGGAAACGCTCAGCAGTTCGAACTCGAAGGGCGAGAGGTAGTAGCCTTCCTCCTTCAGCGCCGCATTGGCGGCAAAAATCTGCCTGACCCGGTTCGCCTCGAAGGCAACGAACGCCGTAGCGGCCAGAACGACCGCAACGCCGGCCAGGCCCAGCGCGAAGATCAGCGTCCTTCTTCTCGACATCCCTCCCTCCCGCAATACGATTGTCAGGATGCCGTTATTATTAGTTGTGTCTTTGATTTCAAGCAAATTTAGCGGGCATTTACGCCTCAATCCGAAAACTGCTCGGCGAGGATCCGTTCCGACCAGGAGCGGTTCGGGTCCGACAGCACCTTGGCGCGGGCTTCCGGGTCCTGCTCGATGCGCACATGGAGCACGTGCTTGACCTCGGTGTGGTCGGCGAAGGCGTTGACGAGGCGCTTTTCCGGCTCCAGCACTTCGATATCGACGACCGAGCGGTTCGGCAAAAGCGCGCCGCGCCAGCGGCGTGGGCGAAAGGCGCTGACCGGGGTGATGGCGAGAAGCGGGGCCTCGAGCGGAATGATCGGCCCGTGAACCGAGAGATTATAGGCGGTGGAGCCGGCCGGTGTCGCCACGAGAATGCCGTCGCAGGCCAGTTCCGGCAGGCGGACGCGATCATCGACCCGCACCTGAAGCTTGGCTGCCTGGTGCGACTGGCGCAGCATCGACACCTCATTGATCGCGAGCGCGATGGATGACGTTCCATCGGCATTGCGCGTGGTCATCCGCAAAGGCCGAAGCTCGTTCATGTCGGCCGCCTGAAGGCGTTCATGCAGGTTTTCGGTTGAATACTCGTTCATCAGAAAGCCGACGGATCCGCGGTTCATGCCGTAGACCGGGGTCTCGGAATTCATTGTCTCATGGAGCGTCTGCAGCATGAAGCCGTCGCCGCCGAGCGCGACAATATAGTCGGCCTCCTCCGCCGGCACGCTGCCGTAACGCCCGACCAGCTCCGCCTTGGCTTTCCTGGCGTCATCCGCTTCCGAGGAGAGGAAGCAAAGTGCGGGCGTTTTCTCGGGCATTGTCGCATTTCCGTTTGCGGGAAGAGGTCTTTCGCCGCGCCAGATCACCCGAGAGGGCCGTCTTTTGCAAGCCCAAAGCACCGATGAACTTGCGCTAGAGCGCGAAAATACCGGCCATATTGTTGATTTTTTCGTTTTACAGCGAGGGCAAATCTGCTAGTGGGCATGCCCAATGCCCTTGTAGCTCAGTTGGTAGAGCATCTGATTTGTAATCAGAGGGTCGCGGGTTCGAATCCTGCCGGGGGCACCAAGTCGCTTTCAGGGTAATCGCTGCCGGGCGTTTCGAGAACGTCATTTCCGCACGCTTACCCTGGCGCCATTTTGTCCGAGCTCTGAAAAGCTTGTCAAAATGCCGAGGATATTGCATGAAGTCGCGCCCGGTCATGCCGGCCTGTTGTGCGCATGAAACCCAACGGCTTGATAAGCCGAGATGAAATGAAGGTATGGATATGCAGGTAACCGAAACGCTCGCCGAAGGGCTGAAGCGCGAAATCAAGATCACAGTTCCTGCGGACGATCTGAAGGCGCGTATGAATGAGCGCCTGGCTGAGGCCAAGGACAAGGTTCGCATCAACGGCTTCCGTCCCGGCAAGGTGCCGATCGCGCATCTGAAGAAGATGTACGGCAAGTCGATCATGGCCGAGCTGATCAACGAGACCCTGCAGGAAAAGCCGCAGGAAGTCATCACCGAGCGCGGCGAACGCGCTGCCGGCCAGCCGAAGATCGACATGACCGAGGACGAAGGCGAGGCCAACCGTGTCCTCAACGGCGAGATCGATTTCGAATTCACCGTCGCCTACGAAATCCTTCCGAAGTTCGAACTGCAGCCGACCGACGGCCTGAAGGTCGAGCGTCCGGTTGTCGCGATTTCCGATGAGGAAGTCGAGGAGCAGGTCAAGGCGGTTGCCGAAAACGCCCGCGAATACGAGACCAAGGATGGCGCTGCCGAAGACGGCGACCGCGTCACCATCGATTATGTCGGCAAGATCGACGGCGAAGCCTTCGACGGCGGAACCGATACCGATTCGCAGCTCGTGCTCGGCTCCGACCGCTTCATCCCCGGCTTCGAGGCCCAGCTTGTCGGCGTCAAGGCCGGCGATGAGAAGCAGGTCACGGTCACCTTCCCGGAAGACTATCCGGCCGAGCATCTGGCCGGCAAGGAAGCCGTCTTCGAGGTTAGCGTCAAGGAAGTCGCTTCCGCCGGCGAACTGGAAATCAACGACGAACTGGCGGAAAAGCTGGGTCTGGAATCGGCCGAGCGCCTGCGCGGTCTCGTCCGCGAGCAGATCGAGGGCCAGTACAACCAGTTCACCCGCCAGAAGGTCAAGCGTCAGATCCTTGACCAGCTCGACGAACAGTATTCCTTCGAAGCCCCGGCCTCGCTGGTTGATGCCGAGTTCGAGAACATCTGGCGTCAGGTGAATGCCGATCTGGAACGCAGCGGCAAGACCTTCGAGGACGAGGAAACGACCGAGGAAGACGCACGCGCGGAATACCGCAAGCTCGCCGAACGCCGCGTCCGCCTGGGCCTGGTTCTCTCCGAGATCGGCGAGAAGGCCGGCGTCGAGGTCGGCGAGGACGAGATGCAGCGCGCCCTTTATGACCAGATGCGCCAGTATCCGGGTCAGGAGCAGGAAATCCTCAAATTCTTCCGCGAAACCCCCGGCGCCGCCGCTTCGCTGCGCGCTCCGATCTTCGAGGAAAAGGTTGTCGATCACCTTCTGGAGCAGATCGACGTCACCGACGTCACCGTCTCCAAGGAAGAGCTGATGGCTGACGACGAGGACGAAGTCGCCGAAGCAACCAAGAAGGCCGAGGAAAAGTCCGCGCCGAAGAAGAAGGCAGCGCCGAAGAAGAAGGCTGCCGCCAAGACCGAGGAAAAGGCCGAAGCCACCGAGGAAGCACCTGCTGCCGAGGAAAAGCCTGCTGCAAAGAAGGCTGCTCCGAAGAAGAAGGCCGCACCGAAGAAGAAGGCGCCGGCCAAGGCCGCCGACGATGCTGAAGGCAAGACCGAGGAATAATGTCCTCTTCTCGTTTGGATATCAAAGCCGCCCGGTTCATCGCCGGGCGGTTTTTTCGTTTCAGGGCGCAAGCGGACCTTCGATGCGCGCAAGCGCAAGCCCCGCGATTTCCAGCGGTATGTCCGCGCGCGGATCTTCGTCCTGCATGAACCATGTGGCTGAAAGTCCGCCCCATGCGGCGATCCAGCGCAACAGGCGCTCGGGATCGAGCCTGGCCTGTCGCGCGATCTGGCCGAGACGATGCTCGAATGTCACGGGGTCGCGGGCAATCCGAAGCGCCGGGTCGGCGAGATCGGGATTGCAGAAGATATTGGCGAGGTCGAAGTCGCGCTCGCCGAGCAGGCCCTTGGGATCGATGGCCTGAAAACCGCGGCTGCCGAAATCCAGCACATTGGCATGATGGAGATCGCCGTGCAGGGGCCGGATATCCGTCTGGCTTTGAAGCAGGTCGCGGGCATGACCGGCACAGGCCGGCAGGATGCCGCCGAAATCGGACGCCCGGGCGAACAGCGCCCTGAAGCGCATCTCCAGCGGGACGAGATTGTCCGGCGGCGGGAGAGGGCGCTTGCGGTGAAGTGCGGCGGCAACGGTGCAGAGAATGTCCGTGGCCGCGTCATCTCTGCCGGCGGCGCTCATCTCGGAAAGGGAGCGGTATCCGCAGGCCCGCTCCATCAAGATTGCGCCGTCATCGGCTTCGATGACGAAAGCAGCGCCATCGCCTGCCCACCAGCCAAGAAGCGTTGCGCCCGTTTTCTCCTCCTCGTCCAGGAAGAGCTTCAGCATGGCAGGCTTGGTTCCCCGGAGGACGGGAAGCAGCGCGCCCGTTGCTGTTGCGATCGGCGCGCCGTCCGGTTCGAGCTGCCAGCGGGCGAGCCAGGGGGCAAATTTGGCGCCTGCCGAAGCGTTCCGTCCGGCAGGCGCATTGCTCATTGTCTATTCGCCCTGATCGGCGCTTTCCAGCATCGCCATCCGGTTGGAGGCATCGAGGCCGGCGATCTTGTAGGCTTCGGCCAGCGTCGGATAGTTGAAGGTATTCTCGACAAAATATTCGACAGTACCCTTCAGGTTCAGCACCGCCTGGCCGATGTGAATGAGCTCGGTCGCGCCTTCGCCGACGATGTGGACGCCGAGCAGGCGGTGGGTCTTGAGCGAGAAGATCATCTTCAGGAGACCGTTCTGCAGGCCCATGATGTGGCCGCGCGAGGTTTCGCGGAAGAAGGCGACGCCGCATTCATAGGGAATGCCGCGCTCCTGGATTTCCTCCTCCGTCATGCCGCAGGTCGACATTTCGGGCACGGCGTAAATGCCGTAGGGAAAGAATTGCGGCGGCTCCTGCGCTTCCGCGCCGACGGCATGGCGGGCGGCGATGCGGCCCTGTTCCATCGAGGTCGAGGCGAGGGCCGGGAAACCGATCACGTCGCCGGCGGCATAGATGTGCGGCACGTCGGTCTGGAAGGTGATCGGGTCGACCTTCAGCCGGCCGCGATGGTCGGCCTTCAGGCCGACGGCTTCGAGGTTGAGCGTGTCGGTCGCACCCTGGCGGCCGGCGGCGAACAGCACCGATTCGGCCATCAGCACGCGGCCGTTGGAAAGCGTCACCCGCGCCTTGCCGTTGGACGCCTTTTCCACCTTGTCGGCGCCGGCGCCGAACAGGAGCTTGACGTTGCGGTCGCGCAACTGGGCTGCGAAATTGTCGCGGATTTCGCGGTCGATGAAATCGAGCATGCTGTCGCGCGGCTCGACGACGATCACCTGGGTGTCGAGCGCGGAGAAGATCGTCGCATATTCGATGCCGATCACGCCGGCGCCGACGACGATCATCGAACGCGGGATGGATTTGATGTTCAGCAGCTCATCGCTATCCATCACCGTCTGGCCGTCAAAGGGCACTTCCGGCGGGCGGTAGGGGCGGGTGCCGACGGATACCAGAACGGCCTCGGCGTGAACGCGCTGGATTTCGCCCGTATCCTTCTCGATCTCGATCGTGTGCGGATCGACGAAATGGGCGAAGCCGCGCACCTGGTCCACACGATTGCGCTCGAACTGCCATTCGAGAACGTCGATCTCGTAGTCGAGCGTCTTGATCAGGCGGGCGCGCAGGTCATCGGCGGTGATCTTGTGCTTGACCCGGTAGGAGCGGCCGTAGAAGCCGCGCTCGCGCCAGCCGGTGAGGTTCAGGACCGTTTCGCGCAGGGTTTTCGAGGGGATGGTGCCCGTGTGGACGGAGACGCCGCCCACCTGCGAGCCCTTGTCGATGACCAGCGCGGTCTTGCCGAGCTTGGCGGCCTGAACCGCGGCGCGACGGCCAGCCGGACCGCTGCCAATCACGACCAGATCGTAAGAATCCATAAAACTACCCCGATTTGGTTATTGAAATTCCGGATGTGAAAAGTCTCACGACGATGAAGACCTTCATAGAGGTTTTGCGCTCGGGTTGAAACCGCCCGTTTATGCCTTCCGGCCGCCCGTCAGAAATTGCCTTGTAATCGCCCAATGTGATGGTTTCACTAAATACAGCCACAAGCTGTGCGCGATGTCCATCCCGGTCTCAGATGAGTTTCAGCCCCTTGAAGCTGACATAGCCGTCCTTGCCGATGATGATATGGTCATGCACGGTGATGCCGAGCGGCTTGGCGCTGGAGATGATCATATGGGTCATGTCGATATCCGCCCGTGACGGGGTCGGGTCGCCGGAGGGGTGATTGTGGACGAGGATGATCGCGGTCGCCGAAAGTTCGAGCGCTCGCTTGACCACCTCGCGCGGATAAACCGGCGTGTGATCGACAGTGCCGACGCCCTGAATCTCGTCGGCGATCAGCTTGTTGCGCTTGTCGAGGAACAGGATTCGGAACTGTTCGCGCGTCTCGTGCGCCATGGCGGCGTTGCAATAATCGATCACCGACGACCACGAGCCCAGCACCGGGCGCTCCATCAGCGTGGCCTTGAGGCTGCGCTGGGCAAGCGCGGAAATCAGTTTCAGGTCGAAGGCGACGCTCTCGCCGATGCCGGAGACCTCCTGCAAGAGGTCCGGCGGCGCTCCGAAGACGCCGCCGAGCGAGCCGAAGCGGTCGATCAGCGCCTTGGCGATCGGCTTGGTGTCGCGGCGCGGAATGAGGCGGAACAGCAGGAGTTCGAGGACCTCATAATCGGCGAGCGCGTTGGCGCCGCTCTCGCGGAACCGCGTGCGCAGCCGGTCGCGGTGACCATGAACATGGCGCGCATCCTTGTCGCCCGCGGCATCCTGACGCTTGCCACGCAGCGGCCGTTCCGGCGGCTGGTCGGCGAAGAAGGAGCGTTCGTCAGCGCCTTCCTCCTGCATGCCGGCGGGCTCCTGCCTTTCGCTCCGGTCTTTGCGTGGCGGTTTCGTCATGGGCGTTCCGTCAGCCGGCAAGGTCCG
The DNA here is from genome assembly GCF_005924265.1 of Martelella lutilitoris. Lineage (GTDB taxonomy): Bacteria > Pseudomonadota > Alphaproteobacteria > Rhizobiales > Rhizobiaceae > Martelella > Martelella lutilitoris. The sequence goes on along the minus strand of NZ_VCLB01000008.1, from coordinate 156,139 downwards.
GCAGGCCCGGGCGGTCGCGTCCGCCGGGCGACAGGGTGAAGACCTCGCAGCCATCCTTGGTCACGCCGACGCAATGCTCGTACTGGGCCGAGAGTGAGCGGTCGCGGGTGACTGCCGTCCAGCCGTCGTTCAGGACCTTCACATGCGGCTTGCCGAGATTGAGCATGGGCTCGATGGTGAAGATCATGCCCTCCTTCATCACCGGGCCCTCATTGGCGTGGCCGTAGTGGAGAATGTTCGGCGTGTCGTGGAAGAGACGGCCGACGCCGTGACCGCAGAAATCGCGGACAACGGCGCAGCGTTCGCTTTCCGCATAGGTCTGGATCGCCTCGCCGATGGCGCCGGTGCGCGCGCCCGGCTTGACCGCCGCGATGCCGCGCAGCAGCGATTCATAGGTCACTTCCAGAAGTCGCTCGGCGGCGCGCTTGATCTCGCCCACCGGATACATGCGGCTTGAATCGCCATGCCAGCCGTCGCGCACGAAGGTGACGTCGACATTGACGATGTCGCCTTCCTTCAGCGGCTTGGCGTTGGGCATGCCGTGACAAACGACATGGTTGATCGAGGTGCAGCTCGAATATTTGTAGCCCCGGTATCCGAGCGTTGCCGGCACGACGCCGTGGTCGAGCCCGAATTCGAGCACGTAACGGTCGATCGCCTCGGTCGTGACACCGGGTTCAATGAGATCGGCAAGCCCGTCAAGGCAGGCCGCCGTGACCTGGCAGATCTCGCGCATCCGCTCGAAGGCCTCCGCGTCATAGAGGCGGATCGAGCCGTCATTCTTCAGCGGCGCGCTGGCCGCATCAACATAAGTCACCATGATTTCTTCACCGTCCGCGCGCTGTCGCGTTCACTTGTCTTCAAGCGTCACTGTAGCATCTGGCGTGATGCTGTCACAGGTCACCGCGCATTTTATCGCATAAGCCTCGACGCCGGCAGCCAGCGCCGCCGTGAACGCCCGGTGATAGGCGGGGTCAAGATCATCGGCGATCTTCAGGCGCGCGCAATCATTGCGCTGGATGACATAGACCATGGCCGCGCGATTGCCCGCGGCCACCATGTCGGCCAGTTCCTCGAGATGGCGCGCGCCGCGCGTCGTGACCGAATCAGGAAATTCGGCAAGGCCCGGCGTGCGAATAAAGTGAACATTCTTGACCTCGACATAGAGGTCCGGCGCGCCTTGCTTGCGCAGGAGGAGGTCGATGCGGCTCTGCCGCCCGTATTTCTGCTCACGGCGAATGTCGGTGTATTCGGCGAAATCGGCGATCAGCCCGGCGCGGATCGCTTCCTCGGCAAGCCGGTTGGGCAGTCCCGTATTGACGCCGACCGTGGTTCCGTCGGCCTCGATCAGCTCGAAGCGGTGCGGATATTTGCGCTTGCCGTCGTCATTGCGCGACAGCCAGATGCGCGACCCGGGCGTCGTCAGCCCGCGCATGGAACCGGTATTCGGGCAGGAACCGGTGATCGCGGAGCCATCTTCCATAACCGCGTCGAACAGAAACCGCTTGTAGCGGCGAATGAGGCAGGCGGGCTGCAGGGGCGGGTCAAAGTTCATGGCTTTGGTTTTAGGCGCTGTGAACAGGGGCGCAACCGTCCCGCTGCGATTTTGGGGCGGCGCGCCGAACCTTACCAACAATTAACTCGTATTCGTAAATACGAATATTAGTATCAATATCGAGCGACGGCCATGAAGGCAGGTCGCCGAGATCTCCGAACGGGAGGATGGAAAGATGAGAATTCCGACGACAATTCTGGCGGGCGTCGCGCTTGCCGCAGGCATGGGCGGCGTCTCGGCAGCCATGGCAGCGCCGGTTCTGCCGGACGATGTCCAGGCGGCGCTGACACGCGCGCTGGAGGACGAGTACCACGCGGAGGCCTTCTACACGGCCGTCATTGACGCCTACGGCCCGGTTCGTCCCTTCGTCAACATCGTCGCCGCGGAACAGCAGCATGCCAGCGCGGTCGTGGCGCTGATGGAGGCCTATGGCATGGCGGTTCCGGAAAACGCCATGCTCGGCTCGGCGGAGATCGCGGCCGCCGTTCCCGGCAGTCTTGCGGGAGCCTGTCAGATCGGTGTGGATGCCGAGCTTGAGAACCGCTCGCTTTATGACGGGCAACTGATTCCCGTCTCCAGCGCCTATCCGGACATCGTCACTGTCATGCAGGCGCTGCGGGATGCCTCGGAGAACAATCACCTTCCGGCCTTCAGCCGCTGTGCCGGCCGCTGAGGGCGCAATCGGCAAAGCGCTTGCGCATCGGGGCCAAAGCGGGCAGATTTCGGGCCGCATCAAAGGGTTCCGGTGCCATGTCGATGGCGCCGGACCGAAATCGGGGGTCTGAAACCGTGAGAAAATTCCGCGTCGCTCTGTCCGTTCTGTTTGCCGTTTTCGCATCGCTCGGCCTGTCGTCCTGCTCCACCACATGCGGGGACCCTGATGTCTGCACCGAGATCAGCCCGGCCTATCAGCAGATGAGCGATGAGGATGTCTCCGCGATGACGGAGAAGATGGACGGGCTCGCCGGGATATCCTCCGGTCAATAACCCGTCCGGGACTTTTCATTCGGCGCGGACCGATCGGAGCGCTTCCTCTGTGGCAATGATGAAACAGAGTATTAGCTTTTCTGCCCCAAAATTGACGCAAGTGCAGATGATTCTTGCGTTGGGTGGCATTTTGCTGCTCTCGTTTCGTCGATCCTGCGAAGAGCGCGGATCCTAGCTTCAAAATCCCATGAGGAAGAAAATGGAAGAGTTCCACAAGGTCAGGCGACTGCCGCCATACGTTTTCGAACAGGTCAACCGTTTGAAGGCGAGCGCGCGAGCGGCGGGCGCCGATATCATCGACCTTGGCATGGGCAATCCCGATCTTCCTACCCCGCAATCGATCGTCGACAAGCTGTGCGAGGTCGTGCAGGATCCGCGCACCCACCGCTATTCCTCGTCGAAGGGTATTCCCGGTTTGAGGCGCGCCCAGGCCGGCTATTATGCCCGCCGCTTCGGCGTCAAGCTCAATCCCGAGACCGAGGTCGTGGCGACGCTCGGCTCCAAGGAGGGGTTTGCCAACATGGCCCAGGCGATCACCGCGCCCGGCGATGTGATCCTCTGCCCCAACCCGACCTATCCGATCCATGCCTTCGGTTTCCTGATGGCAGGCGGCGTGATCCGTTCCATGTCGGTCGAGCCCGACGACAGCTTCTTTCCGCCGCTGGAGCGTGCGGTGAAGCACTCGATCCCGAAGCCGCTGGCGCTGGTGATCAACTATCCGTCCAACCCGACGGCGCATGTGGCGACGCTGGACTTCTACAAGGAGATCATCGCCTTTGCCCGCAAGCACGAGATCATCGTGCTGTCGGACCTTGCCTATTCGGAGATCTATTTCGACGGCGCGCCGCCGCCCTCCGTTCTGCAGGTGCCGGGCGCAAAGGATGTCGCCGTCGAGTTCACCTCCATGTCGAAGACCTTCTCCATGCCGGGCTGGCGCATGGGCTTTGCCGTCGGCAATGAACGGCTGATCTCGGCGCTGGCGCGGGTGAAGTCCTATCTCGACTACGGCGCCTTCACGCCGATCCAGGTGGCCGCCACCCACGCGCTCAACGGCGACGGCAAGGATATCGAGGAAGTGCGCTCGATCTACCACAAGCGTCGCGACGTGATGGTGGAAAGCTTCGGCAAGGCCGGCTGGGACGTCGCCCCGCCTGCGGCGACCATGTTTGCCTGGGCCAAGATACCCGAACCTTTCCAGGCGCTCGGCTCGCTCGAATTTTCCAAGCTTTTGGTGGAAAAGGCCGACGTTGCCGTCGCGCCGGGCATCGGCTTCGGCGAGCATGGCGACCAGCATGTGCGCATCGCCCTGGTTGAAAACGAGCATCGCATCCGCCAGGCCGCGCGCAATCTGAAGCGCTTCTTCGCGTCCGCCGATGTCGCGACCGACAATATCGTGGCGCTCAACGCCCATCGTTGAGGCTTTCTGCGGGGCAGGGCCGTCGCGCCATGCCCCGTATGGCCAAAATTCCGCTGCCCGATGTTTCATTTCGACGTGAAACGATCTAAATGAAGCGCGGGTGCCGGGAATGGCGCCCGACATTGAAATCCGGGCCACTAGGAATACCCCCATGGCAGATGCCTTGAAAATCGGCGTTGCCGGTCTCGGGACCGTCGGCGCTTCGCTCGTGCGTATCATTCACGAACGGCAGGAAAGCCTCGCCGTTTCCTGCGGACGCGCCATCGAGATCACAGCCGTATCGGCGCGCAATCGCGACAAGGATCGCGGCACCGACCTTTCCGGCACGACATGGTTCGATGATCCCGTCGAAATGGCAAAGAGCGGCGATATCGAGGTTCTGGTCGAACTGATCGGCGGCGCAGACGGCGCGGCGCGCGAGGCGGTCGAGGCGGCGCTTGCCCGCGGCGTCCACGTGGTCACGGCCAACAAGGCGCTTCTGGCCGAAAGCGGCGTGGCGCTGGCAGCCGCGGCCGAGGAAAAGGGACTGCTGCTCAATTTCGAGGCGGCGGTCGCGGGCGGCATTCCGGTGATCAAGGCGATGCGCGAATCGCTGACCGGCAACACGATCTCGCGCGTCTACGGCATCATGAACGGCACCTGCAACTACATCCTGACCCGGATGGAGAAGGAGGGGCTGTCCTTCGAGGATTGCCTGCAGGAGGCGCAACGCCTCGGCTATGCCGAGGCCGATCCGACCTTCGATATCGAAGGCAACGACACCGCCCACAAGCTTGCCATCATGACGGCGCTTGCCTTCGGCTGCGAGATTTCCTGCGATGACATCTATCTGGAGGGGATTTCCAACATCACCCAGGAGGATATCCGCGCGGCGGCCGAACTCGGCTACCGGATCAAGCTTCTGGGCGTGGCCCAGCGCACCGAGGGCGGCATCGAGCAGCGGGTTCATCCGACCATGGTGCCCCATGACACCGTGATTGCCCAGGTCGACGGCGTGACCAACGCGGTTGCGATCGAAAGCGATATCCTCGGCGACCTGCTGATGGTCGGTCCCGGCGCGGGCGGCGATGCCACCGCGTCCGCCGTGCTCGGCGATGTCGCCGATATCGCCAAGTCGCGCCCAGGGATCCAGACCGTGGCAGCGCTTGGTCGTCCGGCGAAATCGCTGACGCCCTACAAGAAGGCGCGCATGCGCAGCCATGAGGGCGGCTATTTCATCCGCCTGCGCGTGGTTGACCGCATCGGCGTCATCGCCGCCATTGCCCGCCGCATGGCAGACAACCAGATCTCGCTCGAATCGATCGTCCAGCATTCCGCCAATGGCGGCGGCGAGGCGCCGACCAAGACGATCATCATGGTTACGCATGCAACCACCGAGCTTTCCGTCCGCAACGCCGTCTCGGCGATGGAAAGCGACGGCTATATCGTCGGCAAGCCGCAGGTGATCCGTATCGAAAAGCCCTGAGGTCTTTCGCGGCAGCTCGCTTTTTTTGCATGCCGTTGCGTGCTCCATCGGGCGGACGGGTTTACACCCGTCCGTCGGCAATTTCTCCGATTTTTTGTCCTGCTCTTCCCTCTCCGGTTGAAACGTGCCATCATGCGCGCTGCATGGTCTCGTTCATGACGGGTTCATGGCGCGCGGACTACACGTCCGGCTGGTTTCCACGAAAGAAAACGGCAAGAGCATGCATCGGGAGGATCGGAAGTTGCGGTTTGACAGCGCTATCAGAGCCTATGGCGAGCCGGGAAGACGGGATGACGGCAAGAAGGCGAAGCGCTGGGTGCGTCTGCGTCGCAGGCGCAGCCCCGGTCTTGCATTTATCGTTCTGGCGGGGGCCGTCTTCTGGGGCGGGCTGGTTGTCCTTCTGGTGGGGGTTATCTGAAGGCTTCCGGCCCGCCCCGGAACAGAGGCTCGAACCACGGGCGTTCGCGCGGTCCTGAACGAGGCATCCGAAGTTAATTCATGACATTGCGGCCTGATTGGCGCTAAACAGGGGCGAACGATCCCCCTGCAAGAGCGAGGCCAGATGACGGACAATCCCGCCAGCCGGAAAGCAAGACAGCGCGCCTTTCTCGGCGTCGAGCGTTCCGCGCGCGGCCTGCGCTGGGTTCCGCGGCTGGGGGCAGCCGGCGAGAACCGGGCGCTTGCCATGGCGCAGAGCCACGGCATGTCGGAACTGGTCGCGCGCGTGCTTGCGGGCCGCGATGTGCCCGTCGCCGAGGCGGCGGCGTTTCTTGATCCGACGCTGCGCCAGCTGATGCCGGACCCGTTCACGCTGACCGATTGCGAAGCCGCCGTCACCAGGCTCGTCGAAGCGATCCGGAGGGGCGAGAAGGTCGCGATCTTCGGCGACTATGACGTTGACGGCGCCTGTTCCTCGGCGCTGGTCTACAAGTTCCTCCGCGCCTTCGACGCCGAGGCCGAAATCTACATTCCCGACCGCATCTTTGAAGGCTACGGCCCCAATCCGCAGGCGATCGGCGCGCTGATCGATGGCGGGGCGAAGCTCATCGTCACCGTCGATTGCGGCTCGACCAGCCATGAATCGCTTGCCGTTGCGCGCGAGCGCGGCATCGATGTCGTGGTCATCGACCACCACCAGATCGGCGTCGACCTTCCCGAATGCGCGGCGCTGGTCAATCCCAACCGCGAGGACGATCTTTCCGGCCAGGGGCATCTGTGTGCGGCCGGCGTCGTCTTCCTCGTGCTCGTCGCCGCCCTGCGGGCGCTGCGCCAGGCGGGCGACATGCGGGCAGGGCGGGTCGACCTGCTTGCCTGGCTCGATATCGTCGCCCTTGCGACCGTGTGCGACGTGGTGCCGCTCAAGGGGCTGAACCGGGCCTATGTGGTCAAGGGCCTGGTCGTGGCGCGCGCGCTTTCAAATCCCGGCCTTGCGGCCCTCTTCAAGCGCGCAGGCCTTGCCGGGCCGGTCACGCCCTATCATTTCGGATTTCTGATCGGCCCGCGGATCAATGCCGGCGGGCGCATCGGCGATGCCGCGCTTGGCAGCCGGCTTTTGACCGTGGACGAGCCAGAAGAGGCCGAAGCGATCGCCGAAAGGCTCGACCAGCTCAACCGCGAGCGACAGGCGATCGAGGCGGCGATGCTGGAAGAGGCCGAGGCCGATGCAATCGCCGAATTCGGGACCGGCGAAGGCGTCGGGGTCATCGTGACGGCGCGGGAAGGTTGGCATCCGGGCATTGTCGGCCTGCTCGCCTCGCGGCTGAAGGACCGCTTCGCGCGTCCGGCCTTTGCCATCGCCTTTGATGCAAACGGCAAGGGCACCGGCTCCGGTCGCTCGATTTCGGGTTTCGATCTCGGCCGTATGGTGCGCGCGGCGGTGGAAGAGGGGCTCCTGGTCAAGGGCGGCGGGCACGCCATGGCCGCCGGCCTCACGGTGCGCCGCGAGCGTCTGTCGGCCCTGAGGGCTTTTTTCGAGGAGCGTGCCCGGGATGCCGTCGAGGCGCTGACGGCCGATGCCGAACTGAAGATCGACGGCGCGCTCAATGCCTCCGGCGCGACGCTGGATCTGATCGACCGGCTGGAGGCCGCAGGACCATACGGTTCCGGCCACCCCCAGCCGATCTTTGCCTTGCCCGACCACAAGCTGCGCGATGCGCGCGTGATCGGCGTCGGCGGACATGTGAAGGTGACGCTGGAGAGCGCGGAAGGCGCGCATCTCGACGGGATCGCCTTTCGCGCCGCCGACAAACCGCTGGGCGAGGCGCTGCTTGCCGCGCGGGGGCGCAGGCTGAGCGTGGCCGGCACGCTGTCCGGCGACTATTTCCAGGGTCGGCGGCGGGTGCAGATCCGCATCATCGATGCGTCGAGACCGGTATAGCGCCTGGCGCATCGGCCCGAAAATCGAGCTTGGCTCTCGGACAGCGCAACGCACTACCGGCGGCTGCGGATCAGGGTCACCATGAAGCGCCAGCTGACCTCCACCGCGCCGGCTTCCACGGCGATCACGCGGCGCGACATCGGCACGTCGTAGTGTTCCTTGGCCGTGCCCGGATATTGCACCCAGCGGCGCTCCATGCCGATCAGCTCGGCCATGGCGTGCAGTTCCTCGCTGGTGTCCGCCAGCATGTGGCACATCATCATGCCCTTGAAGGGCCATTTCATATCGTCGACATAGACGGCCATGGCGTCGCGCGGCTTCCGGGTCATGGTTTGATTGAACCGGCCGTGATAGCCGAATTCCGCCGCTTGTCAACGCGGATGCCGCCGATCCGGCCACGACGGCCGTTCTCGGCGTGCCGGTGATCAACGGGCTGTAGCCGGGGCCACGCCTTCCGGAGCAGCAGGTCGATCTGATCGCGCCGATGATCGTATCGCTGTTCATCGCGGCGCTGATCTTCATTCCGCTGTCGGTTGGTATCCACACGCACCCGCGGACATGCGCCACGGCATGGGCATGCACAGACGCAACCTCGCAGTGAAGACAGGAAAGGGGCCCGCAGTGCAGGCCCCTCGGCGTTCGTGCTCTTGTCTTCAGGCTTTCTCGGCGGCGAAGCTGCTCAGCATGCGCCAGTCAGCGGGAAGCTTCCGACGTTCGCCGGTGACTTCGACGCGGGCCTTCAGCTTGATATCGCCGCTCGAAGCGCCGACCATCAGGGTGAAGAAACCGGGCTCGACGACGCGGTAGCCTTCATAACCGGTGAAGTTCAGCATGTCGGTCGGCACTTCGAAGGTTACGCGGGCGCTTGTCCCGGGCCTCAAGGCCACCTTGCCGAAAGCCTTCAGCTCCTTGACCGGACGCACCAGCGTGGCGATCTCGTCGCGCACATAAAGCTGCGGCACGGCAATGCCGTCGCGGTCGCCAGTGTTTTTCACCGTAAACGAGAGCCGCACGGTGCCCTTCTCGATATCGACAGCTTCGCTCTCGAGCGCCACGTCGGAATAGTCGAACGTGGTGTAGGCGAGGCCGTGGCCGAAGGGATAGCGGCTGCCGAAGTGGCGGGCGATCGGCGTGCCCGAACTCTTGAAGCTGTGATTGTAGAAATAGGGCGCCGCGCCGACATTGTGCGGGATCGACAGCGTCAGGCGGCCGGAGGGCTCGACCGCGCCGGTCAGCACGCTTGCAAGTGCGGTGCCGCCTTCCTGGCCGGAGAAGAAGGTCATCACCTGAGCGGCGATCCTGTCTTCCGCGCCGCCGAGATTATAGGGGCGGCCCGAGGAGATGACGACGATCACCGGCTTGCCGGTCTCAATCACGGCATCCAGCAGCTTCTGCTGCACGCCGGGCAGTTCCAGCGTATCGGCATCCGATCCTTCGCCGACCGTGCCGGTCTGGAAGATGCCGGAGAGGTCGCCGACGCAGACGATGGCGACATCGGCGTTGTTCGCGGCTTCCACGGCGCTCGGGATCATGTCGAGGCGAGTCGACAATGAAGAGGCCTGTTCCAGCGATGTGCTGTCGTCGACATCGCCGGGAAAGACCGGCGCGCCGGCCTTGCGCTCGTCGAGAATATTGCAGCCACGGGCATAGATGACGTTTTCGGCGCCGAGCTTTGCCCTGAGACCCGCCAGCGGCGTGACGACGCTTTCGACCTCTTCCTGCGCCTCGTTGTGGATCAGATGAACCGGGAAGGCATAGTCGCCGAGAAGGGCGAGCGGATCATCCGCCGTCGGGCCGATAACGGCAACCTTCTTGCCGGGGGCAAGCGGCAGGATGCCGTTATTGTCCAGGATAGTGACCGATTCTTCCGCTGTCTGTCGTGCGACGTCGACATAATCCTTGCGCTGAAGAGCGATCTTCGAATCATCCGCATAGGGTTTTTCGAAGAGGCCCAGGCGGAACTTTTCCTTCAGAATACGACCGACGATCTCGTCGATCTTCGCTTCGGTGATCAGGCCGCGTTCAAGCGCTTCCTTCATATCCTTGGCGCAGTCGTCGCCGGGAAGCTCGATATCGAGGCCGGCATTGAAGGAGAGGGCTGCGGCTTCGGCCCGGTTTTCGGCAATGCCGTGATGCTGGTAGAGCAGGCTGACGCCGACGTAATCGGCGACGATCAGCCCGTCAAAGCCCCAGTCATCGCGCAGCACCTTGGTCATCAGGTGATGCGAGGCATGCACCGGCTCGCCGTCAATGTCGTGGTAGGCAGGCATGACCGAGCCGGCATTGGCAAGCTTCACCGCCATTTCAAACGGCAACATGAACATGTCGTTCAACTCGCGCCAGCCCATGTGCACCGGCGCGTGGTTGCGACCGCCTTCGCTGGCCGAATGGCCGGCGTAGTGTTTCAGCGTCGCCAGAACGCCGCGATCCTCACCCTGCAGGCCTTTCACATAGGCAGCGGCGATGACGCCGGTGAGATAGGGATCCTCGCCGATGCTTTCTTCGGTGCGGCCCCAGCGGGCATCGCGGGCGACATCGAGCACGGGGGCAAGGCCCTGATGGCAGCCGATGGCGCGCGATTCCTGGCCGATCGCGGCGCCCACTTTCTCGATCAGTTCCGGATTGAAGGTCGCGCCGAAGGACAGCGAGGAAGGAAACAGCGTCGCGCCCTTGATCATCAGACCGGAGAGGCATTCTTCATGCGACATGACCGGAATGCCGAGCCGTGTTTCCTCGACCATGAATTTCTGCAGCGCGTTCAGCGCCCGCACGCCTTCCGCCGCATCAATGCTGCGGGTGCCGAGCGGGCGGGTGACCTGGCCGAGACCGGAAGACAGCATCGCCTTCAGCGTTTCGGGATCGGTCGAACCGGTGAACTGGTCGGAGCGGGTCCGGTGATTGCCGTCTTCCTCAAGGAACAGCCAGACGGCGTGCAGCTGACCGATCTTTTCCTCGATCGTCATGCGGCCGAGCAGGTCCGAAACACGGGCTTCGATCGGCTGCGAGGCGTCCTTGTAGACGGGATTTTTCTGTTCGTTGCTCATCTTGTCATTTCCGTATTTCGTTCTCAGACCGCGTCGGACTCGGAGAGCTCGTGCGGGCCGGGCACGCTTGGCAGATAGGAAAGCGCCTCGCCGTCACCATCGAAGAGGTGGCAGGCCGCGGGCTTGACGAAGAAGGCCATCGGCTTTTCCGGCACCTTCAGCACATCCTCGGCGACCTTGGCGATCATCGGCTTTTCCGTGCTTTCGTTGAGGTAGAGGTGGCTGTATTCGCCGAAATTCTCCACAGCGCGCACCTTGCGGCGGATCACCTGTTCGCTCGTTTCATCATCGGCCGGATGCATGTGCTCCGGACGGACGCCGAGAGTCAGTTCGGCGCCGTTCGAAAGGCCTTCGGTCGAAACCGGAACCTGAAGCACCTCGCCGGTCTCAAGCTTCACCCGGGCGCCTTCGCTGTCGGCGTTTTCCAGAGTCACCTTCAGGAAATTCATCGAGGGCGAGCCTAGGAAGCCGGCGGCAAACAGGTTTGCCGGGCGGTGGTAGAGTTCCAGCGGCGCGCCGACCTGGGCGATGCTGCCCTTCTTCGTCACATCGGGGCCGGCGCGCAGCAGCACGATCTTGTCGGCAAGCGCCATGGCTTCCGTCTGGTCGTGGGTCACGTAGATCATGCTGGCTTCCGGATAGTCGCGGTGCAGATTGGCGATCTCGGAACGCATATGGACGCGCAGCGCCGCATCGAGGTTCGACAGCGGTTCGTCGAACAGGAAAACGGCGGGCTGGCGCACGATGGCACGGCCAATGGCGACGCGCTGGCGCTGGCCGCCGGAAAGTTGCTTTGGCTTGCGGTCCAGCAACGGCTCGATCTGCAACATGCGCGCGGCGTCGTTGACGCGTTTGTCGATGTCGGCCTTCGGCGTTTTCGCCTGTTTCAGGCCGAAGGCCATGTTTTCATAAACGCTCATATGCGGATAGAGCGCGTAGTTCTGGAACACCATCGCGACGCGGCGCTCGGCCGGCGGCACGTCATTCATGATCTCGTCGCCGATCGTCAGGTCGCCCTCGGTGGTTTCCTCGATCCCGGCGATCATCCTCAGAAGCGTGGACTTGCCGCAGCCCGAAGGCCCGAGGAAGACGCAGAACTGGCCGTCTTCGATGTTGAGGTTGATGTCGTGCAGGACGGTGAGTTTACCGAAGCGCTTTTCGACGTTTTCGAGAAGGATCTGTGTCATTGTTGTTACTCCGGTTCCATCAGCCCTTGAGCGAGCCGGCCATCATGCCGTTGACGATCTTTTCCTGACCGATGGCGTAGACGATGATCAAAGGCAGGGCGGAAAGGGTGACGACGGCCATGATGGCAGGGACATTCGACGCGTACTGGCCCTGGAAGTCCCAGACCGCCAGCGGTAGCGTGCGCCTGTCGGGAGACGACGTCAGCACATAGGCGAAGACGAATTCGTTCCACAGCATGATGCCGTTATAGATGGCGACCGTGGAAATGCCGGGCCCGGCCAGCGGCAGGAAAATCTTCCAGTAGATCTTGAACGGGCCGCAGCCGTCGAGCATGGCGGCCTCCTCGAGCTCCTTTGGCACCTGCCGCATGAATTCCGTCAGGATGAAGACGGAAATCGGAAGGCTGATGGCGACATAGGGGCCGATCAGGCCGGCCGGCGTGTCGTAGAGCCCCATGGATCGGGTCATCAGATAGACGGGCACGAGCGTGACATGGAGCGGGACGATCATGCCGGCGACGATCAGCGCGAACAGGCTGTCGGAGAACCTGAACTTCAGCCGCGCCAGCGCATAGGCCGCCATCGAGGAGAAGAGGACGATGATGACGACCGAGGTCGTGATCACGAACAGGCTGTTTCTGAGGTAGATCAGAAAGGAGCCTTCCAGCACCTCGATATAGTTTGAAAGGTTGAAGCTCTCCGGCAGCGCCCAGACCGGGTTGACGAAGGTTTCCTGCTGCGTCTTCAGGCTCATGAAGGCGACAAAGATGAAGGGCAGCGTCGTGACGGCCAGCCAGAAGGTGCCGAGCACCGGAATGGCGACGCGTCCGACCCTGAAGCCTTGTTTCTTTTTCATCGGATCAGACCTCCGTCTCGAAACGTTTGGAAAGGCGGAATGCCGCTGCCGCGATCACGGTGATGATGATGAACATGGCGGCGGCGACCGTGGTGCCGTAGCCGAGCTCGAAGGAGGCAAAGACCTGCTTGTACATATAGCTCGCCATCACCTGGGAGGCGTTTTCCGGCCCGCCCTCGGTCATGACGTAGATGAGGTCGAAATAGCGCATCGAGCCGATGGTCGCGAGCAGCACGGCGGTGCGGAACGTGCCCTGGAGATGCGGCAGTTTCAGCCGCCAGAAGATGGTCGTCTGGGTTGCGCCGTCGAGTCGTGCGGCTTCGGTGATCTCGCGCGGGAAGGATGCGAGGCCGGCGAGGAACAGCACCATATAGAAAGGGATGTTCTGCCACAGCACGACGGCAATGACCGAGCCCAGCGCATAGCGCGGGTCGCCGAGCCAGTCATGCGCCCAGCCGTAAAGCCCCATGGCGTCGAGTATGGAATTGATCGGCCCGAAATTCGGGTCGTAGATGTTCTTGAACAGGACGCCGAGCGCCACCGACGACATCAAAAGCGGGATGAAATAGAGGATCTTGAGGATCCGCGAGCCCTTGCTCGCCTCATCGAGAACGACGGCGAGAACCAGCGCGATCGGCAACTGGACGACAATCGAGAACAGCGCCAGCAGGATGTTGTTCCAGGCGGAATGCCAGAACACGCCGTCATGCATCAACCGGACCCAGTTATCGAGGCCGACGAATTGCGCCGTGTTGCCGAGGCCGTTCCAGTTGACAAAGGACAGTCGGAAGCTGGAGACCAGCGGGTAGAGCAGGTAGACGGCCAGAAAGAGGACCGCCGGGGCCATGAAGACGAAGGGCGCCGCCTTCCGGGCAAGGAGCCATTTTTTCCGCTGCCTTTGCCGGTCGGCAGCCGTCCGCGTTATCGCCGTGGACATGTTGTATCCTTTCTCTGCCGCGTTTCCCGGCCTTGCGGAAAACCTCACAAGCAGCATGACGGCCGCCGCCGGAAGGGGCGGCGGCCGGTACGGGGCGCGTGAGAATCACGGACGCCTCGGGAGGTTTTGGGGTTGACAGTCCTACTGCTGGGCTTCGGCCTGAGCGGCCTGTTCCATTTCGGCGGCGGCTTCTTCCGGCGTGATCGACATGCCGAAGAGCTGCTGGACCGTGTCCTTGTGGACTTCGCCAAGGGCCGGCGGCAGTTCCTGATCGTACCAGAGTTGAACGCTGCCGGCCTCGCCGACGACTTCCAGAACCTTGTTCAGGAAGGGGTCCTCGGTGGTGATGCCTTTCAGCGGCATGACGCGCTGGTCGGCCAGACGGGCGGCGGCCGCATCGTCATTGGTCAGGTAGGTCAGAAGCTCGAAGGCCTTGTCCTTCTCGGGGCAGGCGGAGGCGATGCTGACATAGTTGTCGCCGAGCGTGCCGATGACGTTGGACGGATCGCCCTTGCCATCCGGCACGGACGGGAATGTGAAGAAGTCGACCTTTTCGGCGAATTCCGGATTCTCGTTGCGGATGGTGGCCATTTCCCAGCTGCCCATCAGCTCCATGGCGGCGCGATCGGCGTAAAGCAGGCGGCGGGAGCCGCCGACGTCATAATCGAGGCCGTTATAGCCGCGGGCGAAGGCATCGGCTTCAACGAGCTCCTGAAGGCGTTCGCCGGCTTCGATGAAGACCGGATCTTCGAACGAGCCGCCATCTTCGCGGGCAGCCGCCTTGCGGAAGGCTTCCGGACCGCCGATACGGTCTGCGAGCAGCACGAAGTACATGGACCCCGGCCACTTGTTCTTGTTGGCGAGCGCGAAGGGGGCGATGTTGTTCTCGTTCAGGACGTTGATGACGTTCATCAGTTCGTCCCAGGTCTCCGGCGGCGTCAGGTCAAGCTCGTCGAAAATCTCGGTGTTGTAGAAGATCACGGCGACGGCGGTGTTTTCAGCCGGCAGGCCGTAGATCTTGTCGTTGAAGGTGACCGGGCCGAAGCTTGCCGGCACGAAGCGATCCTTGAATTCCGGGTTGGCGTCGAGATAGGGCGTGAGGTCGACGACCTGGTCGGAATCGACATATTCCTTCAGCGGCCCGCCGCCCCAGGAAGCGAAGACGCAAGGCGGTTCGTTTGCGCCGAAGGCGATCTTCAGCTTGGTCTTGTAGGCGTCATTGGCAAAGTGCGAATCCTCGACGACATAGCCGGGGTTCGCCTGCTCGAAACGGTCCATAGCGTCACGGACGATGCCGGCCGTGTTTGTGTCCGAGCGCAGGTCCCAGGAGGTTATCGTCGTGGTGTCCTGCGCCTGGGCCGCGAGCGGCACGAGGGCGGCGACAGCGGCGGAGCCCAGAAGACGCGTGAAAGTTCGGGATGGTTTGAATTGCATTGTGTCCTCCCATGCAAGACAGTTGTAAATCTTACGATATGAGGTACGTTACCGGTAACGATACAGAGTGTCAATCGGGTTTCCCTGGCTGCGAAAAGACGTCGCACCGGTTCTGTGAAAAGACAGGTCATTGCCCGGTTTGCGGGTATGAAGCCCGCCGGAATGGATCGGCTGCGCTTCATGTCGCTATTGTGACGAGACTGTGCTAATCGACATATTTGCCCGGCGTTTGTGCGCAAGGGCGGGCAGGAAGAGGATAAGGCATTGATCGTTCTGGTATCTTCGGGCGATGCTGCGGGCGTAATGCCGGCGAGGCTGCGCCGGTGGGGGCTATTGTGGCTGTGAAGAAACGAGCGGCGACGCTGGCCGAGATTGCAAAGGTCGCGGGCGTCTCGCGGATGACAGCGTCACGCGCGCTCAACAATCAGCCGGGCGTTTCGGCCGAAACGCGCGAGGATATCCTGCGCATCGCCGACGAGATGGGCTATTCGGTCAACCCTTTTGCCCAGAAGCTTTCCAACGGACGCTCGCGAATCATCGGAGTGATGGCGGAACTCCATGCGCCCTTTACCAGTGACATCGTGCTCGGCATCAGCGGCGCGGCGAAAAGCGCCGGCTACGAGGCGCTCGTCTATTCTTTGCCCGATCGCGACAGCACCGCGCCGAGCAGCGTGGCGAGCCTGCTGCAGCAGATCGCCGGCGGCATCATCGCCATCCTGCCTTACGAGGCGAGCTATCTGGAGCAGATCGCCAGCGAAGCTCTGCCGGTGGTGACGATCGACACGCTTTATGACGATCCGCCCTTTCCCTCGGTCGACGGCGACAGCTATCAGGGCGCGCGGCTTGCCGTGCGCCATCTCGCCGATCTCGGCCACCGGCGCATCGGCTTCATCTCCGGCGACAATCGCCTGCGTTCGGCCCGCGAGCGTCTGACGGGCTATCGCGATTCCGTCGCCCAGTTCGACCTTGACCGGGATCCGCAACTCGTCGTCGACGGCGATTTCCTGCAGAAGAGCGGCTTTGACGCGGCCAAGCGGCTTCTGGCGCTGAAGGAACGACCGACCGCGATCTTTGCCGCCAATGATATCAGCGCGCTCGGCGCCAGCCAGGCGCTCAGGGAGAAGGGGCTTTCGATCCCGGAGGACATGTCGCTGATCGGCTTCGACGACATTGCGATTGCCCAGCAGATGCACCCGCCGCTGACCACCATCCGCCAGCCGCTGCGTCAGATCGGCCGCTCGGCGATGAACACGCTGCTGGCGCGCATTGGTGGCCTCGACGCACCGAGCAACCGGATCACGCTGCCGACCGAACTGATCGTGCGCCAGTCAACCGCCGAGCCGCGCCGGTAAGGGCGCGACCGGAGGCGGTCAAAGCGGCATCAAACCGCCGTCGGTCGCCTTCGTAAGGGTTGCGATGGTCTGAACGCGGTCGGAGCTTTCTCCGATCTTGATATCGTAGTCGCCTGCAGCAATACGCCAACCCTTCGCCTCGGCGTCGAAATGGGCGAAATCGCGCGGCGAAAGCGCAAGGCGGACAGTGCCGCTCTCGCCGGGCGCAAGGACCACCTTGGCGAACGCCTTCAATTCCTTCTGAGGACGCTGCCCGCCGCTGTCCCTCGGGCAGACATAGAGCTGCACCACGGTGGAGCCGCGCCGATTTCCGGTATTCTCGACCGTCAGGCTGACGGTTGCCGTCGCCTCGGCATCGAAATTCTCCGCCTCGACCACCGGTTCGCCCAGCCTGAATGTCGTATAGCTGAGGCCGAAGCCGAAGGGGAAAAGCGGTTCAATCCCGTGGCGGTCATAATGGCGGTAGCCGATGAAAACGCCCTCGCGATATTCCACCTCGCCGTCCTTGCCGGGATAGACGCGCGGGTCCTGGCTGTGGGCCGGGTTGTCCGACCATTTCGCCGGAAAGGTCTGGGCGAGACGCCCGCCGGGCTCAGCCTTGCCGAGAAGTACGTCTGCGATCGCATTGCCGGCCTCCTGTCCGGGGTACCAAGCGGAAAGGAGCCCCGCCACGTCATCGATCCAGGGCATTTCGACCGGCCCGCCGGTTTGCAGCACGACGATGGTCTTCGGGTTGGCGCGGGCGACGGCAGCCACCAGCGCGTCCTGCCGGCCGGGCAGCGCGATCGATTCGAGATCGCTGCCTTCCGTATCCCATTCGCCGCTACGGCCGGCAAAGACCAGCGCGACATCGGTCTTCGCCGCAATGGCCGCGGCCTCTTCGATCGCCTCTTCGCCGAGCGGCACGGAAATGCCGACGCGGATGGCGGATAGGCCAAGCGCGGAAGACGGGCGGGTGGCGTATTCGACGACGATCTCCGCCGGCTCGCCGGCGACGAGATCGACGTTGCCGACGACCTCGTCACACCCTTCCTCGAAATAGGTCCGGCCGCGCGTCCAGTTGGTCCAGGCATCGGCGACCAGTTCGCCGTTCACATAGAGTCGGGAGAGGCCGGCCGAGACGAGCCCGACCTGATGGGTCGCCGTCTCCCTGGGAATATAGTCCCCGACTAGCCGCGCGGAGAAATGGTCCGGCGCGACCTTGCCTTCAGCGACATTGCCGATCCAGATCAGTTCCGCCTCATCCTCGGTGGTGGTGAACACCGGTTCGCCCGAGAGCGCGTCATTGTCGAAATAGGAAACCTCAAGCGGGGTCTTCAGCAGCGGCTGGAAGCGGAAATTGGTGCACCCCTCGGCATAGGTCAGATTTTCTTCGCCAAGGGCTGCGGCAAAGCCGTCATAGGGGCTGACGCGGTAATGCGGGTTCAACTGGGCGCTGCCGCCGCCCATGATCTGCGCGGTCTTGGCATTGGGGCCGATTATGGCAATGGTCTCCTTGCCCGAAAGCGGCAATGCGTCCTCGTTCTTCAGCAGAACGGCGGCCTCCGCGCCCGCCTTGCGGATCAGGGCGCGGTGCTCCGGTCGGTCATCGGCGCGTTCGGCGAACGGCTCGCAACTGCCAAGCGCGCCGGTGCGCTCCATCACCATAAGGATCGCGCGGACGCGTTCCCGGATCGTCTCGGGCAGGACCTTGCCGGCCTTGACCGCTTCGACCAGCTTCTCGCCCCTGTCGCGCGTCGGGCCGGGCATTTCGAGGTCGAGCCCGGCATTCACGGTCTCGACCGTCGAGTGAGAGCCGAACCAGTCGGACATCACCACCCCGTCAAACCCCCAGTCGCCCCTGAGCACCTCGGTAATTAGCCATTCATGCTCGGAGGCAAAGGTGCCGTTGACCTTGTTATAGGCCGTCATGATGCCCCAGAGGCCGGCATCCTTCACCGCGCGCTCGAAGGGCAGGAGATAGACTTCGCGGAGCGAACGCTCGTCGATGACGGAGGAGTTCGAGGTGCGCGCGATCTCGGATTCATTGCCGGCGAAATGTTTGGCGACGGCGGAAATGCCCTTTTGCTGCAGCCCTTTGACATAGCCCGAGGCCAGTTCGGCGGTCAGCACCGGATCTTCCGAATAGCATTCGAAATTGCGGCCATTGGTGACGGTGCGCTGGATGTTGATCGTCGGGCCGAGCAGCACATGTGCGCCCTTGGACTTGACTTCGTCGGCAAGCGCGGCGCCGATTTCGGCTACCAGCGCCGGGTTCCATGTCGCGCCGATGGCGATGCCGACGGGAAAGGCCGCCGACTTGACGCCGCCGATCAGCGAACCGCCGCCGCGCGCGCCGTTCGGTCCGTCGGTGACTCGAAGTTTGCCGATGCTGAGCCTCTCGATTGCCGGAAGCGACCAGAAATCCTCGCCGGAAAGCAGTGAGACCTGTTCCTCAAGGGTCATCCGGTCGATCAGGTCATCAAGGTTCGGCATTGTTCTGCTCCAGCGGGGAAGATGTGAAAGGGGTCGGCGACAGTTGCTGTCGCGGTCTTCGGGCCAAGATAGAGTGGCATGGGGTCGTCGACAAGGACGCGGCGTTTGCGGCGAAAAAGCGCATGGCCAAACCGTTTACAACATCCTGCCCTTATGCCGCCACTCTATTGGTTTTTATTAAGAAAACAGCGGGAACAAAATGCCGGCTCCCCGGTTTTCGAGGGATACCTGCCGGCCAGGGCCGACAGTGGCGCAACAACAAGACGAGGAAAAAGAAGATGTCGAAGCTTGCCACATTTTGGAGCATCCCCGTTCACGTGCTTACGGCGGACGGCGATGCCGCGACAATTGAAGGCCCGGAGGGCGCTGCGGAATTCCTGCGGAACCATTGCCGGCAGAAGGAAGGCCGGCATTACCGCAGCGCATCCGGCCTTTGCGCCGATGCCGCCGCGCATAACGGCAAGCTGGAGGTTTCCCGCGAGGCTTTCATCGCCGCCATGCTGGAGGCGGGCCTGATGCAGCCGGTTCAGCGCGCTCCCGCAGCAAGCGCGATCCGGACGGCAGCGGCATCTTCGCGCAGTTACGCCTGATATTCAGCGCCGAAGCGTTCATCAAACGCCCGCCTTCCGGTCTAGCGGAGGGCGGGCGTCTTTCTCTCTGTTCGATTGCCGCCTGGGGCTTGCGCTATCCCGGGCCTGCCGGCCGAAGGTTCTGCTATCGGAGGATCTGGAAGAAGATCGCGGACACCGCGGCAATGCCGGTTGCCGTGACGAAGACATTGCTGATGTGCCCCTTGTATTTGGCCATGGCCGGAACCTTGTGGATGGCATACATGGGCAGCAGGAACAAAATCGCCGCGATAAGGGGGCCGATGAGCGCCTCGATAAGTCCGAGAATGGAAGGATTGAAGATCGCCACGATCCAGACGCTCAGGATGAAGAACAAAACAATGAAGATATTGAGCGTCTTCGGGTCCGTCTCGAACCCCATATTGCGGGCCTGTTGGTTTATAATGCCGCGCATGCCTTCTCTCGCGCCGAGATAGTGGCCGAAAAACGAGCTGACGATCGCTGCGAAAGCCACCACCGGTCCCAGAAGCGAAATGACCGGATTGTCGAACTCGTTCGCGAAGAATGAGAGGACGGATATGTTCTGGCTTTTCGCCGCGACGAACTGTTCAGGCGTCAGGCACATAATGCATGAAAAGACAAAGAACATCACGAACACCAGAAGCATGGATGCCGTTACACCGAGAATGGCGTCACTCTTCCTGACGGCATTTGCGCCATGGTCGCGCCGCTGCAGCCGAGCAAAACTGGATATCGCCGGGCTGTGATTGAATGAAAAAACCAGCACCGGAAGGGTAAGCCAGATCGTGACGACAAAATCCTTAGCGGACGGAACTTCAAAAAGCGCGCCGAAATTCCACCTTGGAATGAGGTAGACGGATAAGCCGAACAGAATGAGGATTAGCGGGTAGACGAGGAACTCCGTGACCTTGAGCATGATATTTTCGCCGGCCATCATCACGCTCATCATCAACAGGATGAGCGACAGTGACAGAAGCCAGCGGGGCGGGGGCTGAAATTGCATCTGGTTGACGATGAAGCTGTCAACGGTATTGGTGATGCCGACGCCGTAGATAAGCACGATCGGATATATCGCGAAGAAGTAGAGGACCGTTATCAGGTTCCCGGCAACCAGGCCGAAGTGCTCTTCGACCACATCCGTAATGTCGGACGTCTCGACACGCGAGGAAAGCACAAACCGGGCAAGGGCGCGATGCGAAAGATAGACCATCGGTCCGATCAGGATTGTCACCGCCAGCAATGGCCAGAAACCCGATTGCCCGGCGCTGATCGGCAGGAACAAGATGCCTGCGCCGACCGCCGTTCCGAAAAGGCTGATGCTCCAGAGCGTGTCCTTGTGTTCCCAGGAAACAGGTCCCGGGGTTGTTGTTGGCTGTTGTTTCTCGGCTGGTTCGGCTTCGACGGTCATGGTCGGGGTCTCCTTTCGTTCGTCAACTGAACGACGGGTTGGAAGAACCCGGGCGAACAGTCCTGTTCCGGCGGTTGACCCTTGTCTTTGGCACGTCGGCTGCCGATGTCCCGCGAGGCCCGCTACAACCATAAAAGGCGCCATCAACGGAATGGAACAGCCGGCGGCATGGGGCTGACGAAAGCGAGAGGCTCCCGGTCAGCTCTTGTCTTCTTCGATCCGCCGGAGCCGCTTTTTCTCCAGATATACGGCGATTTGAAGGCATGTTTTCAAGTCGATCGTTATGCGTAATGCTTCCGCTTTTTCGTCGCGGCATTTGATGGATTGGATCGAGCGTGACGCTCACAGGTTCCTGTGTTCGGCTCTTGCAGTCACAATCATTGGATGCAAACCCTTGAGTGTCTTGAGACGTCGGGAAACAGCGGGCCGTGCGACGCATTCGCGCGCCCGGCACGACGCCGGTCCGGCAACGCGTCAGCACGTTTACTGACCCGCCCTAAGTCACCAGGCTCTGGCCGCCATCGACGAAGATCGGCGTTCCCGTGACGTGGCGGGACTTGTCTGAAGCGAGGAACGAGACGACGTCGGCAATCTCCTCGGCGGA
Organism: Martelella lutilitoris; assembly: GCF_005924265.1. GTDB lineage: Bacteria > Pseudomonadota > Alphaproteobacteria > Rhizobiales > Rhizobiaceae > Martelella > Martelella lutilitoris. The sequence goes on along the minus strand of NZ_VCLB01000008.1, from coordinate 134,451 downwards.
GCCTGCGCTGTCGCCCGTCAGGGGGATGTGGGTTTCGGCGTCGATCCCGCTCTTTTCGGCGTTGCGGATCTGCGTATTGTCGCCGATCTCGGTGTCGATCGCGCCGGGGCAGATGGCGTTGATGCGGATTTTCGCCTGTCCGAGCTCGGGCGCAAGCTGTTGCATCATGGCGAGCTGCGCCGCCTTGGTGGCCGAATAGGCGGTGGCGCCGGGGGAGACGAATTTGCGCGTGCCGTTGATCGAGGAGATGATGGTGATGGAGCCGCCGCCGGCCTTCCTCAGATGCGGCACGCTTGCCCGTATGGTCAGGAACGTGCCGCGCAGGTTGACGGCGATCGTCTTGTCGAAATCGGAGGGATCCAGCTCGTCGATCGGGGCCCAGACGCCGTTGATGCCGGCATTGGCGACAACGGCGTCGAGACGGCCACAGTCGGACACCAGCTTGTCGAGCGCCGCATCGATCTCTTCGGCACTGGTCACGTCCGCCGCAAGCGAAAGCGCCATGCCGCCTTCCGCCTTGATGGCGTCGACGGTCTCCTGATTTTCCGCCGGCGTGTGCCCGAGAACGCCAACGGCCATGCCGTCGGACGCAAGAGCAAGAGCCGAAGCGCGGCCGATGCCGGAGCCCGCGCCTGTCACGAGTGCCACCTTGTTTGTCATGTCTGTAACTCCGCATGATTGGACTGATGCCCGATCAACTGCCGGAGTGATGTTTCTGTTCCCGGTTGCGGGTCAGGAGACAACAAGCCGGCGCAGCCGTTCCGCCCTTTGGGTGATGGCCGGGCCGTCCAGAACGCGGCGGATGTATTCGCGTTTATCCTCGCCCTTGCCCATGAAGACGTGGGGATTTCTGAAGCGCATCGGGCTTTCGCCGTAACCGGTCGCGCCGAAGTGAAAGTCGACGGCATCGGGGTTGACCGGGCCGTCAAACAACAGCGTCGGATCCGGATCGCCGCAAACCATGACAATGATCCGGCCCTCTGCGCGGTTGATCATGGCCTTGAGGGTATCGATGCCGTCCTGCGCATTGGCGCGCTGGCCGGACGACAGAACGCGGTCGACGCCCGCCGCGATCAGGTCGTCGATCGCTTCCTTTGGATCGCGGGTCATGTCGAAGGCGCGATGGCAGGTGACGCCCATGGGCCGGGCGGCCGCGACTGCCTCTTTCGTGCGGGCGATATCGATGCGCCCTTCGGCAGTGAGAAAGCCTATGACCACGCCGTCTGCGCCGGCTGCCTTGGCCGCCGCGATATCTTCCATGACCGCCTCGAACTCGCCGTCCGAATAGAGAAAATCACCGCAGCGCGGGCGGATGATGACAAAGACCGGAATGGAGCACCGCGCCTTGGCAAGGCGGATCTGGGCGATGCTCGGGGTGATCCCGCCCTCCGAAAGCGACGCGCAGAGTTCCACTCGGTCCGCGCCGGCCTTTTCCGCAGTCAGCGCTTCCCCAAATCCTTCGACGCAGATCTCGATCATGGCCATCGTCCGGAGCCCTCAGCAACAGCCGCAACGTCTGAGGAAGGGCTCCTCGAAGGGCCGTCGTCCCACCTCCATCGCCCTGCCGCCGAGATAGCAGGCAACCGGCTGGAGCATGCGGTTGCCCGGGCGTTCCTCGCCGCGCACATCGCAGAAGATGAAATCCGCCTCGCAGTCATCGAGCACGGTAATATCCGCCGGCGCGCCGACGCCGAGATGGCCGAGATCGGGACGGCGGATCGAGAGGGCAGGACGGCTGGTTGACATGCCGATCACATCCGGCAGAGACAGGCCGCAATTATAGAGCTTGCTCATGACGTGAAGAAGGTCGTAGCCCGGGCCTTCGACGGCCACCACATGCACGTCGGAAGAGATGATGTCGGGGAGAAAATCCTGACGGATGGCCGGCTCGGCCGTTTCATAGGAAAATGCGCCCATGCCGTGGGCGATGTCGAAGAGCACGCCGCGTTTGCGCGCGGCCGTGATCTCCGGAAGGATTTCGCCGTCTTCCGTCAGCGCCGAATTGGGCGACGGGCGGTAGCAATGGGTGAGAATGTCGCCGGGCCTGAGCATGGAGACGACATCGGCATAGCTCGGCGGCGGGCCGCCGATATGGGTCATCAGCGGCAGGCCGACCTTGTCGGCGGCTTCCAGCGCCAGTTCCAGCGCGCCGAGCGCCAGTTCGCCGGTCGCAGGCCCGCCGATGCGCACCTTGACGCCGATGATCTTGTCGCGGTTTTCCTCGATCTTCGCCACGCAGCGGTCCACGGGCAGCATCTCGCGAAGCGTCGCCTCGCCGATGAAGAGCCCCTTGTCGAAGCCGAAAATGCCGGGAAAGGAGATGTTGAGAAAGGCGAGGATGCGGTAGGGCGAATTGGCCATCACATAGTCGCGGAACCCGTCGTAATTGCCCGCGCCCGCGCTGCCCGCATCCACCAGTGTGGTGATTGCCGAACGGCGCGCGATCATGTTCGGATCGACGCTGAGCGAGGTCGCCTTGTGATAGACATGGGTGTGGAGATCGATCAGGCCGGGAGCGACGATCCTGCCTTTGACATCGTGTACGGATTTTGCGCCGGCGACTGGGAGATCGGCCGCGACGGCGGCGATCTTGCCGTCGCTGACGGCCACGTCGAAAACGCCATCGAGGCCATTTCGCTCATCGATCACGCGCCCGCCCTTCAGGACGAGATCATAGGGGGCAGGCGCTGCGGGTGCTGTCATTTCAAAGGACTCCATATGGTGCCCGCCAATCGTGTGGCGGATCTTTCTCGTTCGTCTGGCGTGCTGCGTTCCTAGAGCGGCTTGTAGGCGACCGCCTCGATCTCGACGAGGATGTTGATCATCAGCTTCGCTTCGCTGGTGGTGCGCGCGGGGAACTTGCCGGGCGTGAAAAAGGCCGAATAGGCCTTGTTGAAGCGGCCGAAATCGCGGGCGTCATGCAGCCATGCGGTGGTCTTGCAGACGTCTGCCATTTCGCAGCCGGCAAGCTTCAGCGCCTTTTCGATGTTCCTCATCACCTGCGTTGTCTGCGTCTCGATGTCATGGGCGGCCACCGAGCCGTCATCCATCACCGGCACCTGGCCGGAGACGAAGACGAAATCGCCGGCACGGACGGCAGGGCTCAGAGGGGCAGCACTCGGCGAGGTCTCGGGCGCATGAAAATGTTCGATCTTGGACATTGTGTGTTTTCCTTTGTCTGTTGGGTCTCAACCCTTCACCGCGCCGCCGGAAAGACCGGTGATCATATGGCGCTGCAGCCACATGAAGACGATGGCGACGGGAATGGTGGCGACGAAGGTGGCTGCCATCACATGATGCCATTCGACCTGGTAGCGGCCGGAGGAAAGTGCTGCGATCTTGAGGGGCAGGGTGTAGTGCTCGGCAGAACGCAGAATGGCGAGCGCCAGCGCATATTCGTTCCAGGCGCCGATGAAGGTGAAGATCGCCGTGACTGCTACGGCCGGCGCCGCCATGGGCACGAATACGGTGCGGATGGCGTGGAGAGCGGATGCGCCCTCGAGCCAGGCGGCGTGTTCCAGTTCCGCCGGAATGGAGGCGAAATAGGAGCGCAACATCCAGACGGCAAAGGCGATATGGAAGCAGCAGTAAAGGACGGAGAGCGCGACCAGCGAATCGAGCGCGCCGATGCCGACGACCAGCCGGAAAAGCCCGATCACCAGCACGACCGGCGAGAACATCTGCGTGATCAGCAGGAAGGTCTGGAAAGCCGTCTTCCCCTTGAAATCGAGCCGGACCATGGCATAGGCGGCCGGAACCGAGACGAGGATCGTCAAAACGGTGGTCAGCACGCCGACGACCAGCGAGTTCATCAGCGCGGTGCCGAAATCGACCGTTTGCCACATGTCGACGAAGTTTTCCCAGGCAAAGCGGCTGGGGATCCATTGCGTATCGCCGGAAAGAACCTCATCGGCCGGCGTCAGCGCGGTGGAGATCATCACCGCAAACGGAAAGAGGTTGATCAAGAGCAGCGGTGAAAGAACGATCCAGTAGATCAGCGAGCGGCGTCTGTCAGGCATTGGCCGCATCCTTTGAAACGAGCCGCAGGTAAAGCGCGGCAAAGGCCAGAAGGAAAACAAACATCAAGAGCGAGACGACGGAGGCTTCGCCGAGCTTTCCGTATTTGAAGGCGATCTTGTAGAGATAGGTCACCAGAATGTCGGTGGAGTTCGCGGGGCCGCCCTCCGTCAGGATCCAGATGATCGGGAAGGAGTTGAAGACGTAGATCACGTTCAGCACGATGGCGATGTTCACGTAAGGCTGCATCATCGGCACGGTGATGGTCTTGAAACAGTGCCAGTGCGACGCGCCTTCCATGCGCGCTGCCTCGTAGAGATCGCCGGGAAGCGAGGAGAGGCCGCCGAGGAAGATCGTCGTCGTGAACGGGATCGAGACGATGATGCCGATCAGGATCATGACGGTGAAGGCGGTCGAGCCGCTTGCAAGCCAGACGACGGGACCGTCGATGATGCCGAGCTGTTCGAGCAGGTGGTTGAGGTAGCCGGTCTCGCCGTTGAGCGCCCAGCGCCAGACGACCGTCAGAAGTGACAGCGACACCGACCAGGGCAGCATGATGATGACGCGGGCAATGGCGCGACCGTGGAATTTCTCGTTCAGGATCAGCGCGATCCCGGCCGCGCAGATCAGCGTTCCGCCAACGACCAGCAGGGTCCACCAGACGGAGCGGATGGCTGCCTCCTGAAACAGGGTATCGGAGAAGACCGCTTCGAAATTGGCGAAGTCGTTCAGCTTGGTCACTTTGCCGAAGCGGGTGACCTTGCGCAGCGAGGTCTGGATCAGTTCCCAGACCGGATAGATGATGATGAAGGCTGAAAGGATGAGGCCGGGCAGGATGAACAGCACCGGCACCATCTTTTTCTGCCAGACCGAAAACGGCCCGGCTTCATATTCGGCGGTGGCCGCAATGCCAGCGCCATTCACCCTGTCCGGATTGGGGGCGGAGTGTCGTGAAGAACCTGGCATTGCGGGTTTCTGCCTTACTCGAGGATGTCGTTGACCCGGGTTTCGATATCGGCAAGCGCCGCGTCCGGTTCCATCTGCCCGAGATAGGTTGCCTGCAGATCGGTGATCGTGCTGTCGGCGATTTCCTCCCAGCCTGCGACGAGCGGCGCGAAATGGGCGCCGGCAAGCAGATCGGTGAAGACCTTCAGGTCCGCATTGTCGGCGAACATCGGCATGGCTGCCTCTTCCTTGTTTACCGGCAGGAAGCCCTCGGCCTCGTCGAACTTGACGCGCTGGTCGGTGGTGAACAGGAAGTCGAGGAAGGCCCAGGCCTCGTCCTTCACATCGGAGTTCTCGAACATCACGATCGAGTCGGTGACGCCATAGGTGGCCGAGGTCGTGCCGGCCGGCACCTTGGCAAGGCCGTAGTTGAGGTCCGGTGCCTGTTCCTTGATCTGGTTCGACAGGAACGGACCGGTGATCACCATGCCGAGCTTGCCCTGTTTGAACAGGTTTTCGATATCGGCGCGCTGGTAATCGGTGACGCCCGGCTGGGTCAGTCCCTCATTGATGAGGGTCATGTAGATGTCCATGGCCTTGGCGCCGGCCTCGGTGTTGACGCCGGAAAGACCGTCCTCGTTCAGGATCGTGCCGCCATAGCTCCACATCGGGTAGTAGAAATAGACGTCCGTCTCCGTGCTCTTGCCCTGAATGCCGTAGGCGAAGACGCCATCCTTTTCGAGCGCCTTGATCGCTTTCGAGGCTTCGATCAGATCGTCCCAGGTGGCCGGCGGCTCGGAGTAGCCGGCCTCTTCGAGCAGGTCCTTGTTGTAGAACATGGCGCGCGCGGAGGCGGCGATCGGCAGGCCGAATGTGGTGCCGTCAACGACCGAGGGCGTCAGGAAGGTTTCGAAGAACCGGCCCTTGAACGCGTCGTCCATATAGTCGTCAAGCGGTTCGATCACCTCCTGCTCGGCATAGTCGAGGATCCAGCGCGTGCCGATGACGGCGAGGTCGGCGTTCACGCCGCCGGAAATGTCGGTCACCAGCTTCTGCTGCAGATTGGCCCAGGGCACCATTTCGAGCTCGATCGTGGTGTCGGGATTTTCCGCCATGAACGCGTCGGCCGCCTGCTGGAAATAGGGCATGGTCTTCGACGAATATTCCGGAATGGTGACCCGCACGGTATCAGCGGATGCCGCGCCGGCGGAGATCATGGCAAGCGAGGATGCGGCAAGCGCAAGGCGCACTGCGCGCGGCAGTGCCTTTCTGGTCTGATGCATAATTGTTCTCCAGTTGGTCCCGGCTTTGCTGCCGGTGTTCCCCTACGGATGGAAGCGTAAGCTGAAGTTTCGAAGATCGTCAATGCAAAATATCCAAAAAAGCGCAAATTCCCATATTGCGCAAATTAGACGGCTGTGTAAGCTTTTTCGGAAAACAATTGACCGACCAGACGGGACAATATTGCAAAAAATGAAGACGGGAACAGAAACGGCGGATTACCGCGCCATGTTTGCCTATACATGGGACCTTGCGGACTGGCACGACGACGCATTTGTCGAGGAATTGCATCGGCTTAACATGAATACGCTGACGCTTGCCGCAGCCTATCACGCGGGCAAGTTCACCCGGCCGAAGGGCAAGGGATCAAAGATTTTCTTTCCGCAGGATGGCCATGTTCATTTCCGCTCGAGGCGCGAGAATTACGGCCGGATTGCCCCGGATACAGGCGATTTGGCGCAGCGAAATGACATCTTTGAGCGGTTTGCGGCGCGTGGCGACATCGCCCTCAATGCCTGGACGGTGCTGCTGCACAACAGCCATCTCGGCATGAAATTTCCCGATTGCACGGTCGAAAACGCCTTCGGCGACCGTTACCCCTATTCCTTGTGTCCGTCCCATCCGGATGTCCGGGAATATGCAGTGAAGCTGTGCAGCGAAATCGCCGGCAATCCGGGCGTCGGCGGGCTGTCGCTGGAGACGCCGGGCTTTCTGCCGTTTCGCCACGGCTACCACCATGAATTTGCATTGCTCGGATCCATGCCGGGCACTGAAAACTATCTGGGACTGTGTTTTTGCGCAAATTGTGCAAATAATGCGCAAAGTTTTGGTGTTGATTTCGAAGGACTGCGTGAGCGTGTTCGGTCCCGCATTTCGCTTGCGCTGGAAGCGGGCTATGAGCCGGATCCGGACGCCAACAGGGCACGCTTTGAGGGCGACCTTGTCACCGACCCCGATCTTTCGGCTTTTCTGAAGATGCGCTGCGATGTCGTCACCGGGCTTGTCGGTGAAATTCGCGCTGCCGTGCGCGCGGATGCCGCTGTTTACATCATCCCATCGGTCAATCAGCCGCTCGGGCTTTCCTATCTGGAAGGCTCCGATCTTGCCGGACTGTCCAAGGCGGCTGACGGACTGGAGGTCTGCTTCTACCGATCGCCCTGGCAGGCTGCGCTGACCGAATATGATGAGATCCGCCTGCGTTGTGGTTCAGACGCTTCCATCCGCGCCGTGTTGCGGCCCGCCGCGCCCGATTATCTCGAGGAGGGCGGGTTTGTCGCGACCGTTGATGCACTGGCTGATGCCGGCGTCGATGGTTTTGGTTTCTACAATTACGGACATGTGCGCCAGAGCGGTCTCGAATGGGCTGGACGGGCGATGAACAGATATAAAACGGGGAACTGACATGAAGAGACTGGAAGGGCGCGTCGCGCTTGTCACCGGCGGCGTCGGCGGTATCGGCACGGCCGTCGTCAAGGATTTTCTGGCCGAGGGCGCCAAGGTGATCATCGCCGATATCAAGCAGGATGCCGTCGATGCAGCTGTCGAAGGCTACAAGGCGGAGGGGTATCCGGTTGCGGGCGCTGCCGCCAGCATCACCGATCTCGATGCCCTGCAGGCCGCGGTCGATGCGGCCGTTGCCGAACTTGGGCCAGTCGATATCGTGGTCGCCAATGCCAATACCGGCGGCGCGACCACGACGCTCGACAAGACCGAACCGGAGCGTTTCCGCCAGGATGTCGCCGACAATCTGGCTGGCCAGTACAATACGGTGCGCGTCGTCATCGATGGCATGAAGGCGAAGAGGCACGGTTCGATCGTCATCGTCGGCTCCGTCAACGGCCTCGCAACCTTTGGTCAGCCGGCCTATTCGGCGGCAAAAGCCGGTCTCGTCTCGCTCACCCGCACCATGGCAACCGAATATGGCGAGCACAATATCCGGGCCAATATTGTCTGCCCCGGAACGGTGCAGACGCCCGCCTGGGACCATCGTATCGCGCGAAAGCCGGATGTGCTGGACGGGCTGAAGAAATGGTATCCGCTCCTGCGGGTCGCCCAGCCCGTCGACGTCGCAAAGGCGATCACCTTTCTGGCGTCCGACGATGCGGGCTTCATCTCCGGAGTCACGCTTCCCGTCGATGGCGGGCTGATGGCCGGCAATCTCGCCATGTCGCGCGAGCTGACCCTGGAGGACCAGTAGGATGGCCGATCTCGTCCTCAACCAGATCAACAAGCAGTATGGCGACAACCAGGTTCTGTTCGACATCGACCTGCGCATTCCCGATGGCGAATTCGTCGTGCTTGTCGGCCCGTCCGGCTGCGGCAAGTCGACGCTTCTGCGCATGATCGCAGGGCTGGAGGACATCTCCTATGGCGATCTCTTGATCGGCGGGCACCGTTCCAATGCCGTGCCGCCGCAGCGGCGCAACATCGCGATGGTGTTCCAGTCCTACGCGCTTTTCCCGCACATGACGGTGCGCGACAACATCGCCTACGGTCCAAAACTGCGCGGGGAGAAGCCGGATGAGATCGCCGCCAAGATCGAGCGCGCGGCAGAGATCCTCAACCTTCAACCCTATCTGGAGCGCTATCCGCGTCAGCTTTCCGGCGGTCAGCGCCAGCGCGTCGCCATGGGCCGCGCGGTGGTGCGCGAACCCTCGCTCTTCCTGTTCGACGAACCGCTTTCAAATCTCGATGCCCAGTTGCGCGTGCAGATGCGCACCGAGATCAAGGCGCTGCACAAGAAGGTCGGCCGCACCTCGATCTATGTGACCCATGACCAGATCGAGGCGATGACGCTCGCCGACCGGATCGTGGTGATGAATGGCGGCCATATCGAGCAGATCGGCACGCCGCTCGAACTTTACGACCGGCCGGAAACCCTGTTCGTCGCCAGCTTCATCGGTTCGCCTTCGATGAACCTTCTGGATGCGACCGTAGCGTCCTCCGATGGCCGGCCGATGGCCGTGCTTGACGACGCGGTGTCGATGCCGCTGCCGGAGGGCATCGGGGCTGGGGTCGGCGAGACGATTAAGGTCGGCATCCGCCCGGAAAATGTGGAGCTCGCCGACTATGGCGATGGCCTGCCGCTGGTTGTCGATCTGATCGAGCAGACGGGGGCTGATACTTACGTTTACGGAAAAATAGCCGGTCAGGCCGTTGTCGCGCTTTTCCGCTGGCGTCTGGAGGCGGAATCCGGTTCAACGCTCTATGTCAAGCCGCAGGCGGGCAAGGAGCATTGTTTCGATTCGACCACCGGCAAGCGCATCTGACGGGCATGTGTTGTGGCCGCAAGGGCCGAAAAAAGGACATGAAGCATTGAAAATCGAAGACCTCGACACGCCCGTTCCCGTCGCCGATCTTGCAATCGTCGATGCCAATCTGAAGCGGATGCAGGATTACTGCGACGAACACGGCATTGCGCTTCGCCCGCATATCAAGACCCACAAGATCGTCAGACTGGCCGAACGGCAGCTTGCGCTCGGGGCCAAGGGCATCACCTGTCAGAAGTTGGGCGAGGCCGAGGTGATGGCCGATGCGGGGATTGAGGATATCCTGATCTCCTATCCCCTGATCGGGCCGATCAAGGCGAAGCGGCTCGCCGCACTTGCCAAACGCGCGAAGATGAGCGTGGCCGTCGATAGCGATGTCGCGCTCGAAACGGTGGCGTCCGCGGCAGAAATGGCCGATGCGCCGATCGGCGTTCTGGTGGAGTTCGACAGCGGGCTTGGCCGCACCGGCGTCGTCACCGTTGACGAGGCGCTGGCGCTGGCGCAAAAGGTCAGTGAGACGCCGCATCTTTCCTTTGACGGGCTGATGACCTATCCGGCGAGCGAGGCTTCGGTCGCCTTTGTGAAACAGGCGCGCGACGCCTTTGCCGCAGCCGGCCTCACCATCCCGAAAGTCTCCGGCGGCGGCACGCCGAATGCGTTCAGGACCCATGAATTCGGCGTCATCGATGAATTGCGGGTCGGCACCTATATCTACAATGACCGGATGATGATGGGGGTTGGCCACGCCGCTCTGGAAGACTGTGCATTCGACGTTCTGGTCACCGTCGTCAGCCGGCCGACGCCCGATCGCGCCATTATCGATGCCGGCACCAAATCGCTGACCAGCGATCCCGCCGGCAAGGGCGGTCCCGGCCATGGCCTGATCCGCGAATACCCGGATGCCGTGATCGAGCGGCTGACGGAAGAGCATGGCATGGTCGACCTTTCGGCCTCAGCGAAAAAGCCGGAGATCGGAGAGCGGCTCAGGGTTGTCCCGAACCATGTCTGTCCGGTTTCCAACCTTCACGACAGTATTGTCGTCGTGGAGGACGGCAGCGTTTCCGAATGGCGCGTCGATGCCCGCGGCCTGACGCGATAGGGGAATTCATGTCGGCAGCCACGGACCTGCGCGCGCTTTTCGCCCGGCGCAATTTCGCGCTCTACACGCTCGGAAATGCCTCGGGCCTTCTGGCGCAGTGGATGTTCAAGACCACGATCGCCTGGCTTGCGTGGGAGCTGACGCACAAATCGGTCTGGGTCGGGCTTGCCGTGACGGCGGAGATGGTCCCGACCGTGCTGGTCGGGCTTTATGCCGGCGTGGTGGCGGACCGGGCTGATATGCGCAATCTGCTGATGCGCATCCAGTTCTCGACCGTCTGCATCTATTCCGCTCTTGCTCTTCTGGCGATGCAGGGCGCGCTGAACATTCCGCTTCTGCTGTCGCTGATGGCGGTCAACGGCGTTGTCGTCGGCTTCGCCCAGCCGGCCAGCCAGGCGGCGATCACAGGGCTTGCCGACAATGCCGAGCTTGGAACCGCGATCTCGCTCAATTCCATCCTGTTCAATCTCGCCCGCTTTGCCGGACCTGCGATCGCCGGCGGCCTGATTGCAGTCTTCGGAGGGGCCGTCTCGCTCGTGGCAACGGCATGCTTTGCCGGCGTGTTTTTCCTGATGCTGATGGCCGTGCGCTTCAACGTGCTTCCAAGGCTTTCCTCGGACGGGTCGATCTGGTCGAAAATCGCCGAGGGCATGCGCCAGGTCTTCGTCGAGCCGACGGTCGCTTTCGTCTTCATGCTCTATGCCACGGCGGCCTTCCTGATCCGGCCGATCAGCGAGCTTCTGCCTGAGCTTGCCGACCGCGTCCTGGACGGCGGCGCGGAGACTCTGGCGCTGTTGTCATCGGCCATGGGGCTGGGCGCCATCATCGCCGGTTTCGCCAACATGATCGGCGGCATGCGCATGCAGGTGCCGCTTGCCGTCTGGGGGACGCTGCTTGCGGTGCTTGGCGCGCTGGTTCTGGCCTTGACCCAAAACACCGCGGTCGCGTTCATCGGCGCCGTCCTTTTCGGCGGCGCGCTGGCCGCAGGCGGGGTTGCCTCGCAAACCGTGCTGCAGCTTGGCAGCCCCGCCCATCTGCGCGGGCGGGTCATGTCGCTGCACGGCATCATCTTTCGCGTCGGACCGGCGCTCGGCGCGGTCACGCTCGGCGGTCTTGGCGATACCCTCGACTTGCAGCAATCCCTGCTGATCGGTATTGCAGCGATGCTGCTCGTCTGGGTGTTGCTGATGAAGCGGCGGATCGCGGCGCATGGTTAGCGCGGTTGTCTGCGGGAATACCAAACGGGGAAGGTTTCGATGACGGCAAGAGGCAAGAAGATCAGTCAGGCGGATATCGCGCTTCGCGCCGATGTCTCGATCAGTACGGTCTCGCGCGCGCTCGGCGGCGCCCAGCGCATCAGCCCGGTGGTGCGCGAAAGGGTGCGCCGCATTGCCGAGGAACTGGGCTACAGCGAGCGTGAAAGGGCTTTGCCCGCGCGCATGCCCGAGGCGGAGATCAAGACCGTGGTCTACCTGCCCATGCATCCGGTCACGGGCGGCCTGCATCCGATCTTCCAGGAAACCTATGACGGCATGGTCGCCGCCGCCGCCGAGAACGGGCTTCAGCTTTTTCCGAAGCTTATCCCCGAGGAAGACCTGGATCTCGACTTCGTCACCCGCCAGGCAGAAGCGCATGGAACCGCGACCGCCTTCATGTTCTATGTCGACCCGATCCCTGAAGTCGCTCGTTTCTTTCAGGAAAACGGAAGTCTGGTTCTGGTCAACAATGTCGACACCAAGATGCGGTTCGACAGCGTCATCGTCGACAACTACGCCGGCATGAAGCTTGCCACCCAGGCGATGCTGGATGCCGGCCACAGACGGCTTTTGTTTGTTGCGGGCAATCTGCGTTACAGCCCGCGCGAACGCATGCGCGGCTTTTTCGACGCCGTCTCGGAATGCCCGGATGCCAACGGCGAACAACTTGTCATCGGCCACGACCGCCACGAAACCGCGCTGGAATATTTCAAGCGCTATTTCGGCGAGCACGAAAGCTGGGACTGGACCGGCATGGTCTGCGGCAATGACCTGATGGCGATCGGCACGATGCAGGCCGCGCGGGAGAACGGGCTGACCGTGCCGGACGATTTCTCCGTCATCGGCTTTGACGATATAAGCTGGTCGGCGATGACCGCGCCGCGCCTCGACACGATCCGCTATGACCGCATCGGCATGGCCGAGGAGGCGATCCGGCTTCTGCGCCGGAGGATCGAAAAGCCCGACGCGCCGGTGATCAAGGCGGTCCAGGGCGTCACCTATACGGCTGGCGGATCGATCCGGCGGATCGGAAGTGGCATCGCCACATAGCGGGTAAGCGGGTTTCGACGCTCTAGACCGTCAAACCGCCTGTGGCATGACCTCGATCATTGTCCGTTTTTCACGTCCATCAAGAATGGATGTGATGAACAGCGAAACGGCGGGTCGGACTGCCCGCGAAAGGCGCAAGCCATGATGTCCCGCGAACAGCTGCGGCGATTGCTCGTCGCGTTTCCCCTTGTCGGCCTGACGGTCGGTCTCGTCGCGCGCTTTTCCGGCGCCGCCGATTTGGCAGTTGCGGCCTTTTTCGCTGCGACCCTGCCGGTGCTTGTCTTCCTGGTGGCGGATGCGGTCTCCTCGCTGAAGCGCGGCGAATTCGGCATCGACCTTCTGGCGGCGCTGTCGATGACGGGCGCTCTCGCCTTCGGCGAGACGCTCGCGGCCGCCATTGTCGCGCTGATGTATGCCGGCGGCAGCTATCTCGACGTGCTGGCCGATCGTCGCGCGCGCCGGGAGATGACGGCGCTTCTCGAACGGGCGCCGCGCACGGCGCTGCGTTATCGCGACGGGCAGACCGAGGAGGTGCCGGTGGAAACCATCCTGCCGGGCGATCGCCTGCTGATCCGCCGGGGCGATGTCATTCCGGCCGATGGCGAACTTCTCTCGGGCGTGGCCGTGCTCGACCAGTCGGCGCTGACGGGCGAAGCCGAGCCTGTGCGCCAGGCCTCCGGCGGCAGCCTGTTGAGCGGAGCGACCAATGTCGGCAATGCCTTCGACATGACGGCGCGACGGGCGGCTGCCGAAAGCACCTATGCCGGGATTGTCCGACTCGTGGAGAAAGCGCAGGGCGCAAAGGCGCCGATGGCGCGCCTTGCCGATCGCTACGCATTGTTCTTCCTTGCCGCGACGCTTGCGGGCGTTGCCGCCACCTGGTGGATCACCGGCGATCCGCTGCGCGTAGTCGCCGTGCTGGTGGTGGCCACGCCGTGTCCCCTGATCCTTGCCGTGCCGGTGGCGCTGATGTCCGGTGTCTCCTCTGCGGCCCGGCAGGGCATATTGCTGAAGGGCGGCAAGGTGATCGAGGCGATCGCCTCGGTACGTTCCGTCGTTCTGGACAAGACCGGGACGCTGACCGTCGGCAGGCCCGGACTGACGCATATCCATATTGAGGGTGGCTATGCGTAGGAGGAGTTGCTGCAAATCGCCGCCTCGCTCGATCTCGCCTGCAAGCACCCGATGGCAAGCGCGCTTGTCGCAACGGCGAAGCTGAAGGGGCTTTCGCTCAGCCAGCCCGAAAGGGTTGTCGAGACGCCGGGCGAGGGGGTCGAAGGCTATGTGGACGGGCGTTACGTAGTCGTCGGCGGCCGGCATTTCGTCGAGGCGCACCGGCGGGACAAGCGTTGCTCCGGCGGTTGGGCAAAGCCCGCGACGCCGGCCGGCACGTCGGTGGTCCACGTTCTTGTCGACGGCGAGCACGTCGGCGAGTTGCACTTCTCCGACCGGGTGCGCGAAGGCGCCAGATCGGTCTTCGATACACTGAGAGGCAACGGCGTCGAAAATATCGTGCTTGCGACCGGCGATGCCGAGGCAGCGGCGCGGCACATGGCCTCCGGTCTCGGCTTCGACCGGGTGCTCTCAAATCTCACCTCCGACCAGAAGGTGTTGAGCGTGCTCTCCGAGCGCAAGAACGGCGCGGTGATGATGGTCGGTGACGGCGTCAACGACGCGCCGGCGCTGGCGGCGGCCGACATCGGCGTCGCCATGGGCGCGCGCGGCTCTGCGGCCTCCGTCGAGGCGGCGGATGCGGTGCTGTTGCTCGACGATCTCGGCCTTCTGGTCCCTGTCTTCTCGATCGCCCGCCGCACCATGCGGATTGCCTATCAGAGCATGATCGCGGGCATCGCGCTTTCCGTCGTGGCGATGGGCTTTGCCGCCGCCGGTTATCTCGATCCGGTCGCCGGCGCGCTGTTGCAGGAAGCGATCGACCTTGCCGTGGTGCTCAATGCCCTGCGCGCCCTGTCATCCGGCCGTGACGGCAACTGATGGCCAAGACTTGCGCCTCACCAGCCGACGGTGACGAAGGGCGCCCAGACGCCGGGATGGCTCCAGGACGGGTTTTCCGGATCGTCGATCATCGCGAGGATCGACCGGCGGAGCGCCCTGGCGCCGCTGTCATTGTCCGGCATGTCGGCGAGCGCGTCGAACATGCCGGTCGTCAGCGCCACCGTGGCGTCGCTCTGCACCGCCCAGTGCGAGACGACGAGGCGGCGCGCGCCGGCATAGAAGAAGGCGCGGGCGAGGCCAGACAGGCCCTCCGAGCCTTCGCCGCCCTGGCCCTGGGCCGTATTGCAGGCCGAAAGCAGAACCCAATCGGCGTCGAGCTCCAGCGCGGCAATTTCGCTTGCCGTCAGCAGGCCGTCGCGCATCCCCGCCATGCCGGCGACCTGATTGTCGAGCGGCGTCAGCGCCAAGGCCGGCTCGGTGAGCCCGTTCGCTTCTCCGCCCATCAGACCGTGGGTGGCAAAGGCGATAATCGCGGCGTCCTCGAGGGCCGTCCGGGCCAGCGCGTCCTCGTTCGCCGCATCGCCGAGCAGCAGCGTGCCGCTATCGTCGGCGACAATGGCGTTGAGCGTTTCCAGTTCGACGCCGGTTTCCGGCAGCGGCGCGAGCCTGAGCCAGGCAGGATCTTGCCGGAAATGCGGATTGCCGATGCCGAGAAACCCGCCGACCGGACGCGAGGCGTTTTCAGCGCGCAGGGCGCGGAGCGTCGAGGGCAGGGGAAGCGTGGCGAAGGCATTGTCGCGGATCGCCCAATGGGCTTCGGCAAACCGCGCCGGCCCGGTCACGCTTTCATCCGGGGCTTCGGCGACCATGGCCGCAAAGGGGATCGCCTGTAATGGCCCGTCGGGGGCAATCAGCAGGGTCGCGCCCTCGGGCAGCAGGGCATGGACGGGGCCGAGCGCCTTTTCGTAGAGCGCATGGGACAGCGCGAGGTCGAACCCGCCCTCCGGCGTCTCGGCCGGTCCTGAACCGAGGTCGAACGGGGTCATCGCGCCGCGCACGGGCGCGCGCAGCGGTCCGCGCGGATCAAGCGTCGCGCGCAGCTTGCGCACGGTTTGCTCAAGCCAGCCATCATCAAGCACGGTCCGGTCCCAGATGACGTTTTCGCGGGTCACGGCGAAGATATGCAGGCCGCGCCCGGTGAGGAGGTAGGTCACCAGCGCTTCGTCGGCGCGCAGCAGGCCGCGTGCCACCTCAAGCGAGAGCGGTCGGCTGGCGACGTAGTTGCCGTAGTCGGGATAGGCTGCGTCGAGTTCGGCTTCCACCGCATCAAGGCGCGGCTCGATATCGGCAAGCAGATCGTAGCGGGTGATCGTCTCCTCGCCGGCGCGCTCGAGAATGCGGTTGCGTTCCGCAATCAGCGCGTCGCGCTGGCGCAGCAGCAAGGCAAGTTCATCCGAGCCGGCGCTCATGCGCGCTGTCATCGCCGCGATCGCGCGGCCCGCGCTGCTCTGGCGGGAAAGCTGGATCTGACGAAAGGCATCGTCGAGAATGTCCGCATAGTAGCCCTCTCCGGCGGAAGCGGCGTAGCCCTTGGCAAGCGCATCTTCGAAGGGAAACACGTAGGGACCGGTCTGGTTGAAGGCTTCATCGACATTTGAGGCATCCATCGGCCCGATGATCGTGCGGGCCTCCAGCAGATCGAAGCCTAAATCGACCGCCTGTTCCATGATCTCGGAAAGGCGGGCGATCTGTTGCTGCTGCAGCCCTTCGGAACGCGCGGGAATGCCGCTCAGAAAGGCCTCCGCCGCGCCGGCAGCGGTCTCGGAGAAGGTGAGCTGCAGATCGAGATCGTCACGGAGTTCGCCCTCCACCGATACGCCGAGGCGGGCGAGACCGGAAGCTGCGGCGGCTGTCTCCAGCAGCGAAGCGGCGGTGGAATAATAGACGTCCTGATAAAGCGTCCGCGCGCGATCCATCATGCCGAGGGTCTCGGCCGCGCGGGCAAGCTTCAGGCGGGTGTCGGCGAGCTTGTGCCGCGCAAAGCTGTCGGAGATGAAGAGGTCATCGATCTCGTCAAGCGTGGCAAGCGTGGTTTCAACGAAACCGCCTGCGGCCGGGTCGTCCAGCGCAGGCTCGTCCACGGTGCTGACCATGATCGAGACGATCTCGAGAAGATCGACGGCGTCCTCATAGGTCAGCGCCGCGCCCTTGTCCGCGATGACGGCCATTTGCTCCATCAACGCATCGACATCGGCTTCGCTTAACCCCTCCGCGGTCGCGACGATCAGCAGCGACCGCATGACGGCGGCGCGCGCCTCGTCCAGATGTTCGGCGTTATCAAGCGCGGCCCTTGCCGTTCCCGCCGCCGCCTCACGCGCATCAAGTGTCCATTCCAGCACCGCGAGACGGGCGAGCGCCCGGGTGCGGAAAGGTTCCGCCGCTGCGGTAATCAGGTCGAGAAAGGCGGCGCGCGCCTCGATCTCGAAGCCCTGAGCGGAGAGCGCCTGGGCAAGCAGGTAGCGATCATGGGAATTTTCCGCGCCGGTCAGCGCCTCATGATTGGAAATCGCCGCGGAGAGCGGATCGATCGTCAACCTCGCCGAGGGCACGGTCGATGAGCGGGCCCAGAGATAGGCCTCCTGCACCCGCATGGCCGCGAGCGTTTCGGGCGCAAATCGGCCGGGCTCGCCCTCATTATAGGCTTCCGCCAGGCCGACGCCGGCCGAATAGGATGCAGCCGCCTGCGCAATGAAACCGAGCCGCGCCTTGGCCCAGCCCTCGACAAAATAGAATTCCGGATAGCGGCTCACCAGTTCCGGGCGATAGGCAAAGGCCGCCTGCGTTGTATTCAGGGCCGCATTCGCATCGCCTGCATTCACATAGGCTAGCGCGAGATAATAGGCGAGGCTGGCGCGTTTGATCGGATTGCCGGGGTTCCGGTCATAGACGGCGATCGCCTGTTCCATGACGGAAGCCGCCGCATCGTAGTCGCCGCCCTGAAACAGCGTCGAGAATTGCTGGAACAGCGCCTGGAACGAAGTTGCGCCCTCCTGGCCCCGCGCCGGAACGACGCTGAGCAACAGCGCAAGCAGAAGAGCGGCAAACGGCAGCTGCCGACCAGGTGACACCAAGCGCGCGGACGTCAATTCGCGGCCTGTCCCTCGGGCGCGATATAGGTATCGAGCCGGCCTTCGATCTCGCTTGCCGCCGCCTGATCCGTGACGAGTTCGGAAATCAGGGCTGAGATATCCTCGCGTGAAATATCGTTCTTGCTCCACAAATGGCTGATCAGACCGATCATGGTTTTGTCGAAACAGCCGCCCTTTTGATATTTCCAGGCGGTCTCGCCCGTCGCGGTTTCGGTCTCGGTCATGCCGCACCGCACGTTCGGCGGCGGGTTGCGCCAGATCAGCGAAACGATGTCGGCAAGCGCGGAACTGTCATCGGCGAAATAGGTATGCGCCAGCATGTCCTCGCCGAGGTCGGACATGTCGATCGTGTCGAACAGCTCGTCCGTCGTCACGCTGTCGCCGCCCTGACCGGCGCGCGGCGCATTGCCGTGCAGCTTCCTCGAGGCGACCAGCGCCCAGTCGTTTTCCGAAGTGTAGAGGGTCAGGCGCTCGGCCAGCGGATGGATGGTCTTCATCATCTCCTTGAAAAGTCCGGCATCGACATCGGGCGCGGCGAAGAACACCTGCCCGAAGACCGGGTCGTCGCCTTCCTCAATCCCGTCCCGCAGCGCCATCAGTTCCAGCGCGTCGGTCAGCGCGCGGTTGCCCATGCTGTGGGCGACGATGTGGATCGTGTCGGCGCCGGAGCGGGCGCGCAGGTCTTCCAGAAACATGGAAAGCCGCCGTCCGCTGAGCCGGACGACTGCCGTATCGGCAACATAGCGCACCGTCTGGCCGGCGGACGGCCAGGAATAGAGCACCGGCACGCCGCGATAATCCATGTCATAGGCAAGCTGGGCGGCGCGCTTGGCGGCGGCATCGAAACGCGTATTGAAACCGTGAATGAAGACGACGATCTCCTTGCGTTCGCGTTCCGCAAGTTCGTCGTTCATCTTCGCGAAATAGGCATTCGCCTCCATCGGGTCGACCTTCTGCACCATCACGTGCTTTGCGGGCGAGGGACCGAATTCGAGTTTCCAGATGGATGGCGTCTCGATGGCGCCGGGCACATGCGTATCGGGAATGGTAACGGTGACGACGCCATATTCGAGATCACCGCGCCCGTAGCCGTAGAATTCGGCAGGGTCCGTGTCGCCGGTGCGCGCGCGGTCCGTGGCGTAGAAGACGTCGATGGCGCTGAACCCGCCGTCCTGTCCGCTGCGTCTGCTCATGCGCATCGACATGATTGCGAAATTGGCCTGACCGGCGAATTCTTCGGCCGCTGCCATATCGCCGCGCAGCCGGGCAATCTCGGCCTTTCGGTTCAGGAGATCGGCGAGGACCTGGCCTGACTGTCCGCCATTCCGGCGATAGGCGATCTCGGTATCGAGCACGCGCAAGGCTTCGCGATAGGCTTCCGTCTCGGTGTAGAACGTTGCCGCAAGATCAAGATAGGGGAGGGGATTGCGGTCAAGCTGCCCGCTCATGCGGATCGCGAAATCGGCAAGCCCCTCGGCAGCGGCCGCCGCTGCCGCCGTTTCGCCGGCCTCGCGCAGGATGTCGAGCCTCAGCGCCGAAAGATCGAAATAGATTTCGGGGTCCGGATCGGGCGAAGCTTCCAGTGCTGCAATGGCCGCGTCAACCATGGCAAGCCGCTCCGCTAGAGCTTCGACGGCAGCCAGTTCAAGCTCGAAGCCGATCGGATCGAAGGGCGCG
The DNA here is from genome assembly GCF_005924265.1 of Martelella lutilitoris. Classification (GTDB taxonomy): domain Bacteria; phylum Pseudomonadota; class Alphaproteobacteria; order Rhizobiales; family Rhizobiaceae; genus Martelella; species Martelella lutilitoris. The sequence continues at coordinate 114,755 of NZ_VCLB01000008.1, read as the reverse complement.
GCTTCCTGGGCGAGGACCGGCGGCGAAACGATCACGGGTACGAGGGCGAGGAGGGCAATTCGCGCAAGACGCATGTTTCAGGCCTGTGAAATTGACGATTGAATATCAGCTAGTCTATCGTCAGTGTCGACTAAGTAAACAGCCGATCTGCGCGGAAGGAGCGCAAGCTTCTATCGTTCTTTTAATCAGTTGTATAATATTGCATTTACTGCGCGGGAATTCTGCATGAGAAAACTGTTCCGTCTGTTCTTTCTGGCACTTGTCCTCGGAGCAAACGTCGCTCATGCCGAATCCCGCGCGCTGATTATCGGCGTCGCCGGCTATGATGATCCCGACATTCCCGATTTGCGCGGCCCGACCAATGACGCGCTCTTGATGCGCGACGTGCTGGACAAGTCCGGCTTTGCCGACATCACGCTTCTCGGCGATATGAAAGAGGCCGATGCGCGGCCGACGCGGGCGGCGATTTTCGAGGCCTTTGCCGGGCTTGCGGACCGGGCGCGGGATGGCGACCAGATTTATGTTCACCTCAGCGGCCACGGTTCGCGCCAGTTGGATCCGCAGGGTGACGAAACAGACGGGCTCGACGAGATCTTCCTTCCGGCCGACACGGCGCTGGCGCAAGCAGGGTCCGGTCTTGTGCCGAATGCGATCAGCGATGACGAGATCGGCGCCCTGCTGGGACAAATCCGCGGGACCGGGGCCGATGTCTTCTTCGTCATGGACAGTTGTCATTCGGGCAGCGGCACGCGCGCCTTCGAGCGCGGCATCGCCGACCGTCAGGTCAGTCCCGCCCTTCTGGGCGTCGATCTTTCGCAGGCCGCAGGGCAGAGCCGTTCTCTCGATGCCGCGCCGGATGCGGTCGGCGATGTCGCGGGCGGCGGCGGTTTCATGGCCTTTTATGCCACGCGCTCGAACGATGTCGCCCGCGAGGTCGACATGAGCGGCGGTACTGCCGGCGATGACAGCGAGTGGTTCGGCCTCTTCACCGCCGCGATCGCTTCCAGGCTCGAAAGCGGTCAGGCGCTCACCTATCGCCAGCTGTTCCAGTCGGTCCTTTCCGAACTGAACCAGGGCAGCGGCTTCGGCATGGGCGCGGTGCAGACCCCGCTCTGGGAAGGCGACATGATCGATGAGCCGGTCTTCGGCCGGCAAGGCTATGCCGGCCCGGAGCGCTTCCTCGTCGATGGCGATACGGTCGATGCCGGCAGGCTGCACGGTCTGGAGGAGGGGACGGTGATGGCGCTCGTCGCCGATATCGCCGATCCGGAAAACGCCGTTCTCGGCTATGCCCAGGTGGAGGCCGTGGAGCCCCGTCGGGCCTATCTGCGCCCGGTGGCTGACGACTGCGTGCCGGAGGCGGACGCGCTCTGCGCCTTTTCCGGCCGCCTGCCGGAGACCGCGCGTTTCGCTCAGATCGAGGCAAGCCCGGTGACGCTGACCGTTGCCTTCTCGCCGGTTTTTGAGATGGGGACCGGGCTGCCGCTGGCGTCGGAGACGGAAACCAGCACGCGTATTGCCGAAGCGCTCGAGGCCGCCTCGCAGGCAACGGGAATCGGCGCCGGTTTTCCAGAAGAGGTCTTCGACGTGCAGATCGTGCTGAAGGACAACACGCTCTGGTTCGGTCCCGCCGCAATGATCGACGACACGCCGACCGGCCTTGCATTCGACCTTTCCGGAGACGGAAAGCGCCTTGCTATGCTTCTCGCGCGCGTCCTGAAGGCGGAGCGTCTGGCGCACACGCTGGATGCGCTGGGCGAGGAGGCAAGTCCCTTCAATCCGTCACCCGTTGCCGTGAACGTGGAGCGCAATCAAAGCCCTATCGCGGTGCTCGGCGCGCCCGGTTCGGCCATTGATCCGCGCCGCGAGTGCCAGGCGGCGCTGAGGACCATGGGCGAAGCGGGTTTCAAGCCGCTTGAGGGCATGGACGATCTGAAGCAGTGCGACCTCCTGCGTTTTCGCGCCGCCGGCGCGCGCGACGGCCAGCGCGACGTCAACCGGATCCACATTGACGCGCAATACTGCATCAATGTCGACTACGAGCTGATCGAGGGCGATCAGGCCCTTCGCGATCTCGGCGATCCGATGGTGATGTGCTCCGATTGCCCGGGACCGGTGCCGTATTCGGCCGGTTATGAACGGCTCTACGTTCTTGTCAGCGAGCTTGAGGAGAACGCCGAGGCGTTGAACCTTTCCGGCGTGCTGGACAATTGCGCCGCCGCCGCCGGCACGCGCTCGGCCGCTGCCAATGCGCTGTCCGGCGTTCTGGAAGATGCCGCGGCGAGCGGCCGGACCCGCGGCAGCATGGGGCTTGGCGGCGCGCTCTCCGATCTGTGGGTCGATCGCTATGCCTGGCGGGTTCTGCCGCGCGCTTCCGCCTTTGCCCGAAACGAGGGCGCGACGCCGTGAAGACAGCAAGACCCGTGGTGCGGCTTTCCGCGCTTGCTTTCGCCATCCTTGCGTTGCCGCGCCTTTCTCTTGCCCAGGAGGTCGTCGACGCGCCGGAAAAGCTGTCGCCGATCGAGCGCTTGGGGGCCGTTCTCTCCTTCTTTGCCGACAATGCGACGGCGGCGGCCGAACGGCTTGAAGTGCTGATGCTGGGGCTTGATGATTTCCCCGCCGAGGTTTCCGGTTTCCTGCATGGGCTGAGCGAGGACGGCTTCAGCCTCGGCGCGGTCGTCCTGCGGGTCATCCTCTGTCTCGGCCTCGGCGCGGCCGCCGAAGCCGTGTTCAGGGCGATCTTCCGCCGGCTGAGGGCCGGGTTCGATCCCAAGAGCCTCGCCCAGAGGATCATCCATGTCGCCGTCGACCTTGCCGGACTCCTGATCTTCGCCATGGTCGGCGGCTGGCCGCTTCTGATGAGCGTTCAGGCCGATCCCGGCGCGCAGCTTTTCGTCGTTACCTATCTGACAGCTTTCTTCGCCATCCGCGGCTTCGCGCTGCTTGCCCGAATACCGCTGTCGCCCGGACGCGCCGATCTGAGGATCGTGGCGCTCTCCGATCCGGCCGCCGGCAGGCTCTATTGGCAGTCCGTCGGCATTTTCGCGCTGGCAATCTTCTTTCTCGCCACGACATCGCTCCTGAGGCAGGCCGGCATGCCGGCCGACGAAACGCTGACGCTCTCGCTGTTCTCGCGCTCGGTGGTCACGCTGCTTCTGATCATCGCCTGCCTGACCAACCGTTTCTCCGTGGCGGCGATCCTGGCGACCGATCCGGCCGGGCGCAGCCGCGGGCTCGGCTGGAAGTCGCTGAGCACGGTCTGGCACCTCTTCGCGATCTTCTACATCTGCCTCTCCTGGTTCGGCACGTCGCTGCTCTTGCTGCTCAACCGGCCGCAGGCGGGCGCGCTTTCGGTTCTCAGCTTCATGATCATCCTGGCGCTCGTCATCGGCTGCCTGCTGATGGATGACTGGGCGGCGCGGGCGGATGCGCGCGACCGCGCCCGGCGGCGGGCAGCGCTTGAGGCGGAACCGCAGATGGCGCTGCCGGACGACGTGCCGACCTTCGCGCAGTTCTTTGCCCGGCTGGGGCAGGCCGCCGCCGTGCTTGTGGCGCTGCTGGCGCTCATCCGCCTTTGGAGCGGCCCCTGGCAGGGACTTTCCAACCCGCGCATCACCGCGATCATGCCCTCGCTGACGCAGCTCCTCGTCACGCTGGTGCTGGCCTATGTCGGCTGGCACCTCGTGCTGATCGGCTCGCAGCGCATGCTGTTGAAGGCGGCCTATGCGGAAGGGGCGGGCGAGGCGGAAAAGGCGTTGCGCCGGAGCCGCGTGGCCACCGTCCTGCCGCTGGTACGCAACACCTTGCTGATCACGATCGCGTCGATTGCGGCGATCATCGCGATCTCGGCGCTCGGCATTGACGTGCTGCCGCTTCTGGCCGGCGCCGGCATCGTCGGCATCGCCATCGGCATGGGCAGCCAGACGCTGGTGAAGGACGTCATTTCCGGCATTTTCTTCCTTGTCGATGACGCCTTTCGCGTCGGTGATCTCGTCGATGTCGGCGTCGCCAGCGGCACGGTCGAGCGGGCCGGCATCCGATCGGTCCAGATCCGCCATCCGCTCGGCGCGATCCACACCGTTCCCTTCGGCGAGATCCGCACCATCGCCAACAAGTCGCGCGACTGGGCGGCCATGTGGCTGGAATTCCGCTTGCCGCTCGAGACGGATCTCGAAGGGCTGGAGCCGCGTTTCAGGGCCATGAACGATGCCTTTCTCTCTGACCCCGTTCATGGCCGGAACCTGGTCGCGCCGCTGGAAAATGCCGGCATCGTCATGATCGACGACAGCGCCATGGTGCTGCGCATCGTCTACAAGTGCAAACCCGGCACCCAGTTTGCCCTGCGCCCGCTCGTCTATGATGCCGTGCGGCGCATGTTCCGCGAGGCCGGCATTTCGATTGCGCCGCGCGAGGTGCGGCTCAGGGCGGAACCCGAATTCTCCTTTACGCGGCAACGGGACGTTCCGTCGTCGCTGACCAAGGGGGACAGTGATGAGGGCGCCTGAAATCGCCGGCGCGGTTGTTTCCGAGGTTTTCAACCGTGGAGGCCGGTGGCAAAGTGGGGCCTGACAATTGTCAGATGAGACGGAAGGCGGGGATGGTATGAACAGTCGGGGATCGCAATCGAGATTGGGGCAAGGCCTTGCCGCCGTCATCGTGGCCTTGCTGGCGCTCGCGCCCCTTCTTGCATCTGTCCCGGCATCTGCCCTCGAAATCTACCGCAACGGCGTGCCCTACGACATCAATGTCGCGCTGCCGGACGGCGGGGCATTCGACGCGGACGGCGTCGACCGGCGTTTCGCCCTCGGGCCGGTCGAAGGCAATCTGCGCCTGATCCAGGACCATTATGATGATTGCACGGCGCTCGTCGACGAGCGCATCTCGAACTGGAGGAAATACGGTTTTGACGAGGCCAATCAACGTCTTGTGTCAGAGAGTGAATGCAGCGTCACAATACGCAATTCCGACACTGGCGAGACGGTGAGCTCCTTCTATATCCTGATTGATGATTGCGACTGTTTCTCCGCGCTGCACTTTCGCTACGCCGATGACACGCGCGACGCCTATGAGGCCCATGCGCCGGACGTGATCGCCAGCATCCGCAGCAATAACGGTTTTGCGCCGCCTCCGGGCCATGCCGCACTTGGCAACAACGCCTATGGCCGCGCGGTCCAGGCGCTTTCGGGTCTCTCCTGCGTTTCCGAAGACCTGTTTGCCGAGATGAACGCCAATGAGCGCAACGAGTTCATGGTGACCGCATTTTCCGCCTGGTCGGCAATGACGGTGGATGACATCGCTCATCAGGCCGGGCTCTGGGAGAACGAGGGCTACAGCCTCGATCTTTCCGACGCCAATCTGCAGCGTGTCGCCGAGGCCCTGCCGGGCGCGGTTCAGGCGATGGCGGAGGATGTCGATCGCTACGGCAATCGCTTTTGTCCGTTGGTCGTCGGCATGACGACCCAGAACCTCGCTTACGGCTATGTCGGCCTCAGCGATCTGCGCTTCACCCAGCGTGACTTCAATGCGCTGTTCCACGACTATCTCCGCCTGGCGCAATCGCTGATGCAGCGTCATGGCTGCTATGACGGCGCGCTGGACGGGGCTTTCGGCCCGGCGAGCCGGGCAGCCTGGAACCGCCTGCGCGAGGGGCTCGGCCTTGACCCGCGCGCCGGAGAATTCACCCCCACGGTTTCCGATGTCGCGGCGATCGCCGATATGCCGGTCACGGGCAGGGCTTGCGTGACGGCGGAAAACGTTCTCGCCGCGCATGAAGAAGGCCTCCGGCTTCTCGACTTCCTCTATCCGCCGCACGAGCTTCCGCCGCTTGACCGGCCATGGGTCCGGGAGACCCTCGGCCCGGCCTTTGACAGGATGGCGGCGCGCAACGCGTGGACCGCGCTGGAAGAGGAAACGGCGCTCATGCTTCTTTCCGAGAAGGCGGCCTTTGCGCCGGGCGGCGACCAGCGCGCCAGGGCCGTAGCCGAACTGATGGGAGAGGGCGGCCCGGCATGGGGCGCTCCGGCCTATTTTGCCGCGATGGAGACGGCGGATGCCGGCGTTGCCTTCACGGTCGAGGCGGCGCAGCGGCAGAGCCAGATGCGCGAGGAACAGGTTTTTGCCATGCCGCTCGGCATGTTCACGACGTCGGATTACGGGCTGGTGCTGACCGTCTCCGATCGCGCGGAGACGAGCCGCGTCGCCAATGTCGTTCTCGCGCATCCCGAAGCCTTTGAAGCCCTGACGGTCGTCTCCGGTCCGGCCTTCGAGTATCTCATCGCCGAGCGGATGCTCCAGGGCGCGACCATCCACGGCAAATCCGCCGCCGCCGCGCGCCGCCTGCTGGAAGATGCTGCCTTGAAGGGCGCGCCCTATGCCAAGGCCCATCTGGCGCTGATGCTTGAATATGGCCAGGGCGGCGAGACGGATACCGATCGCGCCCGTCGGCTTTACGAAGAGGCGGCTGCCGCTGGCGAAGGCTTTGCCATGGCGCAGCTCGCAAGGCAGGCTGATGGCGCCACGCCTGAAGCGATTGCCGCCGCGCTTTCCTGGTATCAGGCGCTTGTCGATCTCGCCGGCCGCAAAGCAGAGGACTACGGACCGGATGCCGACTGGGCCTTCTCCCATTCCTGGATTGCCGATTTTCTTGCCAACCGGATGATGGACGGCAGCCCGGCGCTCCTGTCGCCTGCGGGAACGATGATGATCGCGACCGCCGCCGATCAGTCCGCCGCCTTTGCCGCGCGGCTTGCCGAGACCAATCTCTGCGCGGAATGCGGCGCGGTGCTCGATCCGATGGAGGGCGCGAAATGGTTGGCCAAGGCGGCCGAGAAGGGAGACGCTGAAGCGCTCTTCAAGCTGGCGCGGCTTCTCGATGCCTTCCCGGAAATCTCCGAATACAAGGCCGAGGACTTCCTTCGGGTGTTCAAGCAGCGCTATGAGGGGGCGCCTGAGGGTTTCGAGCGCGAAAGCATCAGGCGGGATGCGGTCGCCGGTGCTGTTGCCTATGATATGCGCATGGCGCGCGCCGACGGCGATGGCGCAGCGCCCGTCGATGTGGCGGAGGCGACGCTGGCGCGCGTCTGCGACGATGACTGGCAGAGTTGCGAAACGGTCGCCAAGCAGTTTGCCGCCGGACGCTATGGCGCCGATCTCGTTGCCGTGGGCTTTGACCGGCTGATGGCGCTCGATTCCATCGAGCTTGTCGACGTGCTCGCGGCCTATGGCGATTTTCGCGGTGCTGCCGAGCGGGCGGAGCGGGCGAAGGAGTATGAGCTCGGCGCGTTGACCGGCCCTGCCGACGATCGCGAGGGCAACAATATCCGCAACGCCACGATCCGCAGGCTGGTGGAAAACCGGGCGCCCGGCGACCTGCAATCGCTGCCCGACGGGCTTGTCGGCTTCCTCGGCCTGATGGCGTTCAACGGCGACAAGGCGGCGGCCGATTTTCTCCGCCTGATCCGCGCCGCCGATCCGGAAGCGGAGCCGCCGCTGCCGAACCTTCAGTCGGCTGCCGAGACCTTTGCGGCGGTGCGCGCGCGCGGCGGCACAAGTCTCGGCCTCGTCAATTCCGCCAGGCGTTATGGCGATGCGCTGCAGGCGGTCGGTGATAACGGCCAGGCGCTGGCGATGGAGCTGACGGCGCTTTCCGCCGAACTCCGGCTCGATCGGTTGCGCGAACTCTCCGAGGGGCCGCTGTCGGCCGAACTCACCCGCGTCTGCCATCTCTCCAATGCCAGCGAGCGCGCCTTTGCCCTTGGTTCGGATTCGCTTGCCGTGCTGCTTGCCAAGCAGGCGATCAACCGGCTGCAGGGCGTGCGGGCGGACCTCGCGACCCTGCCGGAGAACCTGCGCGGCTGCTTCCGCGACCTGATCGCCGACAATTATCGCTGGCTCGCCGACCTCTTCATCCAGCAGGACCGACTGAGCGATGCCGAATTCGTCCTCGGCCTGCTGAAGGATTTCGAGGCCTTCCAGTTCACCGATCGTGATCTGGACTTTGCCGGCGATGCCTTCGCGACCTTGCCGCTGACGGAGGCCGAGACGGCGCTTCAGGCGGCCATTGCCGCGCTTCAGCCGCCGAGCATTGCCGATGTGCGCGAGCGCGACGCCCTGCTGTCACGCCAGGAGGCGGGCACCCTGACGGGGGCGGAGCAGGAGCGGCTCAACGTCCTGAACGGCCAGCTTGCCGAAGCCGATGCCGCCTATGAAGCCGGGCTGGAGACGATCTTTGCGGCGCTTGCCGATCTTGAGGAGAGCGAGCCCGCCAGCGAGACGCCGCTTGCCGAACAATCCGTCCAGGCGACCATCCTGTCCGGTCTGGAAACCAATGCGGTGGCGCTGCATTATCTGGTGATGCCGGACCGACTCAACATCCTCCTGACATCGCGCGATGAACAGCTGAGCTACACGATCGACACCTGGAACGGCGAGCCGTTCTCGGAGGCCGCGCTCAATGCGGTGCTCGCCGATCTGCATCTCAAGTTCAACGATTTCTTCAGCGATCCGCGCGCCGAGAGCGAGACGCTCTATGACCTTCTGATCGGGCCGGTGGAGGACGATCTTGCCCGGATTGATCCCGATCTTCTGCTGCTCTCCCAGGACAGGCGGCTTCGCTATATGCCCTATCAGGCGCTTTATGATGGCGCCGAATATCTGGTGGAGCGCTATGATATCGCCAGCCTCACCAGCAGCGAGAGCGAGATCACCGGCGTTGCCGTGGCCGAAACGCCCTTTGCCGGGCTGGGGCTGACCCGCGCGGTCGGCGATTTCTCCGAGCTTCCGGGCGTGGCGCTTGAGTTTGGCGGGCTTTTGAGCGGCGACGAGCGCTACGGCTTCATGGATGGCGCTCTCGCGCTCGACGAGGCCTTCGACCGGTCAGCCCTTGCCGAGGCGCTGACGATCGGCGGGTCTTCGTCGGTCGGGGCGGGGACGGTGCATGTCGCCTCGCATTTCGTGCTCGGCACCAGCGAGGATGATTCCTACCTTCTGCTGGGCACGGGCGAGCATCTGCCGGTGAGCGAGATCAAGGGAACGTCCGGCGATTTCGATTTCTCCAATGTCGACCTTCTGACCTGGTCGGCCTGCGAGACGGGCCGGGCCAATCCGGGCTCGGACGGACGCGAGATCGAAAGCCTCGCCAAGATCACCGGCGAGCGCGGCGCCAAGGCAACGCTGGCGACCCTCTGGCCGGTGCTCGATATCTCGACGCCGCTGATCATGCAGCGCTTCTATGAACTGCGCGAATTCGGCGGTCTCTCCAAGGCCGAGGCGCTGGCAACAGCCCAGCGTGAATTCATCCAGCGCCGGATCGGCGATCGCGATGTGCTTAACAGGGAAAGCGTCGTCTTCCAGACCGCTGGCCGCCTCGGCCTTCCCGCCGATCCGGGGTCGCCGATCACCTATGATTTCGATCACCCGATCTTCTGGGCGCCTTTCATGCTGATGGGGAACTGGCGATGAGAATTAAAAAATCCGCACAAGCCTCTGTTTTTTTGTCTGTTCTCTTGTCGGTGTCATCCGTTTTCGCGCAACAGGATACGGCCGAGACGATCAGCGGCACCTGTTATGCGCTTTCCTTCGAGCGGGGCGAGAACGACGTCCGCAATCTGATGCTCAGGCTTGATCCGTCGGACAACGAAGACAGCGCCCCCTATCTGATGACGCTCAGCCTCAGCTATTGGGATGTGCCGAACGAGCGGTTCGGCACGATTGCCGGCTGTTCCGGCGGCGACAAGATCCACTGCAGCATCGATTGCGACGGCGGCAATGCCTATCTGACGCTCGCCGATGGCGGCGTTCTCAATCTGGAAAGCGAGCGTCTGCGTCTCGAGGACAATGAGCTGATCGACAGCGCGCTGGCCAATGTCATGGATGCCGACGGTGGCGAATTGCGCGGCAATTTCGTGCTGACGCCCGTTGACGACGAGGCCTGCATTGCCGAGCCGGAGGCGATCTTCGCCGAACTTGAGATCGGCGACATGCTGCCGAGGGTGACGGCGCTGGAAGCCTCGCTCAACCGGTTGGGCCTGTTCCTCGCCTATCCGGACCCGGTCTTTGACGAAAAGACGAGGGAAGCAGTGGTCGCCTTCCAGATGCAATATGGCTTTGCGCCGACAGGCGTCGTCGACCAGGCGACCGATCAGGCGCTCAACACGATCGTGCGCTCGACCATCGGCGGCTGCTGAACCTTACATCTTCTCCTTGATGCCTCTTGAAACGAGCCACCAGTTGACCGGATAGGCCGTCGCGAAACCGGCCCACATGGCGATCTGCATCATGAACCAGAATTCGACCGTGGGCACCTCAAGCTTGACCCCGAGGAGATGGCGGAACAGGTAGAACTGGGCAAAGGCCATGAAGCCATACATGCCCACCTGCCAGGAGGTCAGCGACAGGAAGTCGGCCTTGACCGCCTGAACGAGGCCCTGGGCGGGCGTCAGGTCGCGCATCGGCTTGATCGTGAAATACTGGGAGATGACGCCGAAGGAAAAGGCGAAGATGAAGTCGAGGATCCACACGGCGAACATCTTCTCGGCAAAGATCGTCTGCCAGCCGAACCAGACGGCGACAGAGGGAACCAGGAAGGCAAGCCATTCCGCCACAAGGTCGCCGAGCGCGCAGCCCGAGCCGCAATGGACAGCGCCCTTGCCGACCATGACGGCAAACGGCGTCTCGGCCATGTTTGGCGGCGTCTCGTCGTTTTCCATGGCGTGGTGATGGGCCGCGCGGGTGGCAAGCCGGCCATAGCGGAAATAGGCCCACAGCGCCGCAACCGAGCCGAACAGCGCGACAAGGGGCCAGACCACATTCATGATCCACATATGCTGCGGGTTCCTGGAGACATCGATTGCGATGATGATCGCACACCCGAGGCCGGCGAGGAGGGAAATGATGGCGAGCAGATGAAGCCATACGGGCATGTTTCATCTCCTTTGGCATTTGACGCGGTGAAAATCCGCGCGCTTTGAATGAACGTGCTTATGTCTAAAACCTCCGGGCCGAACTTGTTCCGGGACGCCTGGCAGACCCATTCGGCTGACTTCGCTCAAAAGGGAGAACATTTCCCGTTCCCAGCCGTTTCTTCCGCACAGACATCTGAAAGGAGAAACGCCATGGCTGGTTCAAAGACGAAGCCGCATGAAACGCCGCGCGAGGAGGACTATCGCGACTACGAGGATCGCAATCTCGATGACGGCTGGCCGTATTCGGACGAGGAAAACAGGCCGGGCGCGCGCAATGCGCCCTATGGCGCCAATCCCGCCAATCTCGACCGGCGCGAAACGCCGGGCGCCCAGGTCTCCGAGGATACCGCCGTCCACACCGCCCAGCGTCTGGCGCCTGAGCCGGAAGATACGACGGTTGACGATGACGGCCTGTCGGATGCCATCACCCGGCTGATCGATGAAGACGAGCGCTTCAACGCTGATCTCGTCACCGTGACGGTGCGCGACGGCGTGGCGATGCTGAGCGGCGAGGTGGAGACCGAGCCGGAGCGGCTGAAGCTCGAAACCCTGGTGCTCTCGGTCAAGGGCGTGCGTGATGTCGAGAACGAGGTGGTTCTGATCGGCGTCGATAGCCACGTGCCGCCGGATTTCGATGAGTAGCCGAACACCATTCGCCAAGTGCGAAAGAAGAAGTCGCCTCACTGAGGCGGCTCAGACTGCTGTAGTCAGCCAAAAGAAAGGCCGGCAATGAAACCGGCCTTTCTGCATACAGGTCACTTCGGGCAGGCGGCCACATAGCGTTCGCCATTGGCATCGCGATAGTAGCAACGGCCCGGCTCGTTTGCGCGGCCGATCAGTGCGCCGGCGGCAGCACCCACGGCACCGCCAAGTGTCGCGCCGCCGACATCGCCCGTGACGGCGGTGCCGACGGCAGCGCCGGACAGTCCGCCAACTGTTGCACCCTGCTCGGTCGCCGAGCATGCGCCCAGTGCGCCCAGTGCGATAGCGAAGAGCAGTCGTTTCATGATTTTTCGCTCCAGTTGCGAGTTTCGTCGTGACCGGCCGGCCTCACGCCGAAGAACCGAAGACGTGCCTTCCGGTCGCCCGATGGCGGCAAAGCCCCGGCTCGGCATGGCGGCTGCACTTGGGCCAACCAGACGGGGCCGCGATTGTTCCATACTTTTCTCCGCTGAGTTTCGGACTGCGTGAACTGACGACCCGGATGCCCGGAACGCGCCGCACCACCAAAGGCTGATCGGGCACGATTGATTCTGATCTGCTAGTCTGGCAGAATTCATTTTCCAGCATTGTCGCCTCTCGATTCTCCCTGATCCGCCGGTGTTCCGGCCCGGCCGAGAAACACAACCCGGCGCCGGTAAGCGGTGTGATCTGGAGGGGTATGCGTGCTGAAAGCGTTTGGGAGGTCGCAGCGTATGGCAATGCGTCTGCGGCGGGAGCACTGGAGCGCCGTGCGTTCATTCGGACGTACAAAGGACGCTCCAGCTATTGAATCTGCGCATCGTGCTTTGCGAAAGTCGATTGCGATTTTCGGGCCGATGCGCCAGGGCCGGCGGCAGTTTGCCGGCCGGTCAGAAGGGCAGGATCATGAAATACGCCATCGTCGGAACCGGGTCGCGGCACAAGATGTTTCGCGGCGCCGTTGCCGAAACCTATGCCGATCGCAACGCGCTTGTCGGGCTTTGCGACATCAATGAAAAGCGGCTTGCGCTTTCGGCAAACGCCGTACCGGCCTCCGGCAACGGCGTCGCCACCTATCGGGCGGAAGATTTTCCGCAGATGCTGAGCGAGCAGAAGCCGGATACGGTGATCGTCACCGTTCCCGACTATCTGCACCACGACTATATCGTTGAGGCGATGCGGGCCGGCAGCGACGTCATGACCGAGAAGCCGATGACGATCGACCTAGAGAAGCTGAAGGCGATCCTCGACGCGCAGAAGGAAACCGGCCGCAAGGTGACGGTCACCTTCAACTACCGCTACACGCCGGCCCGCACGCAGCTGAAGGACATCCTGATGTCCGGCGCGATCGGGGACGTCACCGCCGTCAGCTTCCGCTGGTATCTCGACCGCGTCCACGGCGCCGATTATTTCCGCCGCTGGCATCGCTACAAGGATCAGTCCGGCGGCCTGCTTGTGCACAAGTCGACGCATCATTTCGATCTCGTCAACTGGTGGCTCGGCTCCTCGCCGGTTTCCGTCTCCGCCCATGGCACGCGCTCCTTCTACCGGGCAGAAACGGCCGATGCGCTGGGGCTCAATCCGCGCGGTCCCCGCTGTCACAGCTGTCAAAGCGCCGGAAGCTGCGACTTCCGGCTGGACCTTGAAGCCGACCCGGCGCTGAAGGCGCTCTATCTCGATGCCGAGGACGAGGACGGTTATCTGCGCGACCGCTGTGTCTTCGACGACGACATCACCATCGAGGATACGATGCAGGTGCAGGCGGTCTATGGCACGGGCGCAAGCCTCAATTACACGCTCTGCGCCTATTCGCCCTGGGAAGGACTGGAAGTGAAGTTCTACGGCACAAAGGGCGAGCTCTCGCACCGCCATGTAGAGGTTCACGGCGTCTTCGGCGGCAAGCGGGAGAAGGCCGCCGGTTCGGAATCGATGACGACCACGCTGCACCTGGCCGGCCAACAGCCGCGGCAACTCGACGTCTGGGAAGGCGAGGGTGATCATGGCGGCGCCGACCCGGTCATGCTTGGCTATCTCTTCGATCCCGATGCCGGCGAAGACCGTTACGGCCGTTCGTCTTCCCATATCGACGGGGCCTGGTCGATCCTGACGGGCATTGCCGCCAATCGCTCGATCGAGACGGGTGAGACCGTGCACATCGACGAGTTTCTCGCCGAACATGGGATCGACCTGCCGCAAAAGGAATGGTGACCGTGTGAACAGGCGTCCAGCTGTACGACCGACAGGATCTCAGCCGGACGCGTCCTCAAGCGAGAGATCCAGTCTTTGCAGGAGATCGGCAAGCGGTTCCGGTTCGTGGATATGGAAGCCCTGGGCGAAATCGACGCCGTAATCTCGCAGTCTGGTCCGGGTCGGCTCGTCGCCGACATATTCTGCAATCGTCTTGAGCCCCAGTACGCGCGCGACCTCGACGAAGCACTTGATCGTCACCTCGTTCAGCGGGTCGCTCAAGAGTTCGCGGATGAACTGGCCGTCGATCTTCAGATAGTCGAGCGCGAAATGCTTGAGGTAACCGAAGGAGGACGAGCCGGCGCCGAAATCGTCGAGCGCTATCGCTATCCCGCGCCGGCGCAAATCCTCGAGGAAGGAGGCGGCTTCCTCCATATTGGTGACGACGGCGGTCTCGGTGATCTCGATGCACAGGCTGTGGCAGATGGGACCTCCGGCCGCGTCGAGGAGGTCGAGCGCCTCCTTGTGAAAGGCAAGGTCGCCGAGCGACTGGCCGGAGAGGTTGACGCACAGCCGCGCCCGACCGCCGGCAAGGCCCGACGCGTCGATCTGCTCCAGCGCCTTGTCGAGCACCCAGCGATCGATACGGGAGATGAGGTTGAAACGCTCGGCTGCCGGCAGGAAAGCGCCGGGAAGAACGATCTCTCCGTCGTCATCGACCAGACGGAGCAGCAGCTCGATGTGGCGAACGGAGGGCTCACCGCTCATTGGCGCGATCGACTGGGCGTAGAGTACGAAGGCTTCCTCCTGCAATGCCTGTTCGATGCGGGCGGCCCAGCGCGTTTCGCCTGAGCGGAGCCTGAGTACTTCGTCGCTCTCTTCCCACACATGAACCCGGTTGCGGCCGCTTTCCTTGGCCACATAGCAGGAGGTGTCGGCCGCCTGCAAAACTGCCGGGACGCTTGTCGATCGGCTATCGACGGGAACGAGGCCGATACTGGCGCCAACCCTGAAATGCTTGTCGTCGTGGACGAAGCGGAACGCGCCCATCCGGTCGCAGATCGTCTGGGCGATGCGCTGTCCGTCCTCAGGGCTGCAATGTTCGAGCAGCACGGCAAATTCATCGCCGCCGAGACGGGCAAGGGTGTCGCGTTTGCGCAGGCAGTCCTGCATCAGCACGGCGACCTTTTTCAGCAGCGTATCGCCGACCGTGTGGCCGCAGGTGTCGTTGACGATCTTGAACTGGTCGAGATCGATATAGAGAAGGACGTTGGGCGTGCCGATCTCCTGCGCCGTCTCGAAGACCCTCTGCAGTCGCCGGTCGAATTCGGCGCGGTTGATCAGGCCGGTCAGGGGGTCGTGGCTGGCGCGGTAGGTCATCTCGCGCGAGAGCCGCCTTTGCTCGCTGACATCGTGGAACACCAGCACCGCACCGAGAACCTCGCCCTCGGAACTGCGGATCGGCGCCGCCGAATCCTCGATGCTGTATTCCAGTCCGCGCCGGCCAACGAGAAGCGTGTTTTCTGCCAGACCCACGACCTGACCATGCTCAAGACAGGCGACGATCGGGTCCGGCGCGGTTTCGCGCGTCTCCTCGTTGACGATTGCGAACACCCGATCGGAGGGCTCCCCCGCCGCCTCGTCGACGCTCCAGCCGGTCATGCGTTCGGCCACGGGATTGAGCCATCTTATCCTGCCCGCCGCGTCCGTGGTGATCACCGCGTCGCCAATGGAATTGAGCGTCACCCGCATCAGTTCGTGCTGTTCGGCGAGATCGAGCGTCATCTGCCGCCGTGTGGTCACATCCCAGGCCGCGCCGATGATGCGGTTCGGGCGACCGGACTTGTCGCTCACCAGATTGGCGGCGATGTGGAGATGGCGATACGCGCCATCGGGTAGGATGACGCGATATTCCTCGTCGAGATGATCACCGGTTTCGATGGTTCGGTAAACGGCCTTTTCCACCCGCTCGCGGTCTTCAGGGTGTACGGCGCGCCTCCAGATATCCCCGATATCGTCCCCGCCCGAAGCATCGAGGCCATAAAGCCGATACATAAGCGGATCCCAGTGGGCGACCCGGCGGTCGATTTCCATCTCCCATATGCCGATCCCGCCGCTGTCGGTGGCGATCGCCATGCGCTCGCTCATCAGCAGGCGCTCTTCCTCGGCGCGCTTGCGGGCGGTGATGTCGGTATGGGTCCCGATCATCCGTATCGGCGAACCGTCCTCGGCGCGCTGGACGACGCGGCCGCGGTCGAGAATCCAGATCCAGCGCCCGTCCTTGTGACGCATGCGGAACTCTTCCTCGAAATTGGGCGCATCGCCGCGAATATGGGCGACATCGGCCGTCCGCGCCCGTTCCATATCGTCGGGATGGATGAAGCTCAGCCATTCCTCGCCGCTATCGGAAATCTCGTCCCGCCGATAGCCGATCAACGCGCACCAGATGTCCGAATAATAGGTCTTTCCGGTCGCCAGATTGGCATCCCATACCCCGATCCGCCCGTTCTCGGTGGCGATCGCCATGCGTTCGTTGAGTTTTTCGAGTTCGACACGCTGGTCAACCTGCGCCGAGATGTCCTGGAATGCGCCGATCAGGCGGACGGGTGCGCCTTCGTCATCGAACTCTGCCGAACCGGCGGCGCGAACCCATATGCGATGTCCGTCGGCGCGGATGAGCGGCAGTTCAACATCCCATGGCGTACCGTTCTCAATGCTCTCTTCGACGGCAGATGTAATGACGGCGCGCGCCTCGGGCGCATAAAACGCAATCGCCTCTTCCATTGTCGGGCTGTATTCCGGGTGTACGCCGTGAATCCGGCAGGTTACCGCCGACCAGTAGATTCTCTCGTTCACGAGGTCGACTTCCCAGCCTCCGATCCCTGCAATTTGACCGGTTCGCTCCAGAAATA
Organism: Martelella lutilitoris; assembly: GCF_005924265.1. Classification (GTDB taxonomy): domain Bacteria; phylum Pseudomonadota; class Alphaproteobacteria; order Rhizobiales; family Rhizobiaceae; genus Martelella; species Martelella lutilitoris. The sequence continues at coordinate 98,014 of NZ_VCLB01000008.1, read as the reverse complement.
TCCGGCTTTTTCTGAGTTCGTCTTCTTCCTCTTTCTGGCGCGTTATGTCCTGCAGGCTGCCAAACATCCATTCCGGCTTGCCATCGTCGGTCCATGTCAGCACCTGGCCACGGGCAGCGACCCACACCCAGTCACCGTTTTTGTGGCGTAGCCGCAGCTCACAGTCATAGCTTTCGGCCTCGCCACCGAGGTGCCTGGCCAGTTGAGTTTCATGTTCGGCCCGGTCGTCAGGGTGGACGCGGTCCCGCCATGTGCGCATGTCGGTCGGCTCGAGCTCGGCCTGTTCATAGCCGACGATCTCGGCCCAGAGATGATTGAGCCTCAGTTCGCCGGTTTGCACGTTCCATTCCCATGTACCGGAGCGCGTCGCCTCGATGATCTGCTGCAGGCGCCTGCGCTCCTCGATCAGCGCATTCTCCGCCTTGCGACGCTGCGTCACATCCTCGATCGTGGAGATGATGCGCAGCGGGTTGCCCGCACTGTCGCGTTCGAGAATGGCGGAGAGCAGGACGTCGAGTACCTGGCCGGAGCGCGTGACCATCTGGTAGCGGACGTTTTCGCAGTGCCCTTCGAAAAGGAACGCCGGCAGGACCTCGGTGCGCGATATCCGCGCCGATTCCGGCGTCAGAAAATCGGAGAGCTTGCGGCCGATGACCTCCTCGCGATTATACTTCATGACATCGAGCCAGCGGTCGCTGACGCTCAGAAGCGTGCCGGTCGGGTCGGTGGAGTGCAGCATGGCCGGCGTCGCGCGGTAAAGCCGTTCGATCCGTTTTTCCGCAGCTTCGAGTTCGCGCTGTGCTATGACCACCTCGCTGATATCGCGGATGATCTCCGTGGCGCCGGTCAAGGCGCCGTCTTCGGAAATCACCGGACCGAGGGAGACCGAGACGGGCAACCGGCGGCCGTTGCGATGAAGTCGCTCGGTCCTCAGGTTGCGGGTGGCGTTACCATCGGCCAGACGGGCCGAAAGGTCCGTCTGCGCGTCGAGATGTTCAGGCGCGACGATCAGCGAAAGCGGGCTGCCGAGCGCCTCTTTGGCGCTATAGCCGAACAGGCGTTCGGCCGCCTCGTTCCAGTGACGGATCGTGCCGGCGGTGTCCATGGTCAGGATCGCATCCGGGCTGTTTTCGAGAATCGAGCGCGCCTCCGCCTCGATGCCGAGCAGTTCGTGCTCGTGAAGCGCGATCAGCCGGGCTTCCAGCGCCTTTGCCGCCGCTCGGGCGAGATGGCTCAATATCTCTTTCTGGTGTTGGCTGAGCGCCTTCGGTTTCTGGTCCACGACGCAAAGCGTGCCGACTCGTTCGCCATCGGAAAGCTGAAGCGGAACGCCAGCATAGAAGCGGATCCTGAGACCATCGGTGACCAGCGGATTTTCGGCGAAGCGCCGATCCTGCGTGGCGTCTTCGATTTCCATCAGCTGTTCGCCCTCAAGGGCGTGGGTGCAGAAGGAAATGCTGCGTTCGGTCTCGCTCACGCCTTCAAGGCCGTAATTGGCCTTGAACCATTGCGTATCCTCATTCAGCAGCGTGATGAGCGAGATCGGCGTGCCGCAGACCAGCGCCGCAGCCTCGGTCAGCGCATCCAGCTCGGCGGCCGGAGCCGTGTCGAGCCGCCTCAGTCGTTCATAAGCGGACAGATGATCGACGCCCGTCTCTGTTGCTCGATCGGTCATCTTTTGCGTGACCTCCATTTTCAGGCGGCCGGTTCGTGCCGGCGCATGCCGTCTTTCTTGACCCTGCCTGCAATACTAGGGCGTTTTGGTCGCTTTAACGACCCGTCGCGGGTTACGGATCGCCTATTGGGATGGGATCAATCTCGGCCTGTCGAAGAGCGATTTAGGTAAAAGACATATTTATCAATAGGATATCGTCAAATAGTGATGCGCCGTATGAGTGCCGAAAATTCACGATGGGCGCGCGCATTGCCTAGAGTTCGATCGGTTCCTGAACGAGATCGACGCCAAAGCGGGCCTTCACCCTCTCCCGGACAAGCGCGGAAAACCGGGCGACATCGCGGCTTGTTGCGCCGCCGTGATTGACGAGGACAAGGGCGTGCCCGTCGAAAGTGCCGACAGGACCGAGGCGTTCGCCCTTCAGGCCGCATTGCTCGATCAGCCATCCGGCGGAGAGTTTCACGCTGCCGTCGGGCTGGGGATAGTGCGGAGCGTCCGCCAGCTTCGCGGCCTCTTCGCCGCTGACGACCGGATTGTGGAAGAACGAGCCGGCATTGCCGAGCCTGCGCCAGTCGGGAAGCTTTGATCCCCGGAGTGAAAGCACGCGCGCCATGACGTCTGCCGGATCGTCGCCGACGGAAAAACGCTCGAGGCCGGCATAGGCAGTGGTCGGCGTCCAGATGCGGGGCAGTGCCAGCGTGACCGACAAGATGACATGCCGCCCCGGCTCGGCCTTGAACCGGCTCTGCCGGTAGGCGAAACCGCAGGCCTCGGCATCGAAAGTCGCGATCGTGCGGGTTTGCGTGTCGAAAGCGGAAAGCTCATGAAAGACATCGGAAAGCTGGACGCCATAGGCGCCGATATTCTGCACGGGCGCGGCGCCGACCGTGCCGGGTATGCCGGCGAGGTTCTCCAGGCCTGGTATGCCCTGTTCGACGGTCCAGGCGACGAAATCATGCCAGTTCTCGCCGGCGCCTGCGGTGACCAGATTGTGCGTTTCGGTCTGCCCCGAAAGCCGGCGCCCCTCGATCCGCATCAGGCCGACCAGCGCCTCCACGGTTTCGCTCAGCACCACATTGCTGCCGCCGCCAAGGATCCTGAACGGCATGCCGCGAACGTCTGCCTCATCGAGAAGGGCCGACAGAGCGTCCACATGCGTGATCCGGGTGGCGAGCCGGGCGGCGGACTTGAGGCCCAGCGTGTTTTCGCGCGTCAGGTCGAAATCGGCAATCAGCTCCATCAGGCATTCGGTCCGCTTGGGTTCGGCGAGGTCATGCCCGTCAATAGTCCGGGCGATGCGCGCGCGCAAGCGCGAGCTGTTCTGCTTTGCGGCAAAGGACGCTGGTTTCGTCATGACAAATAACAAAAAAATGCGTTCCTCCCCCCAAAAACAATGGGGGCTCTTGATCCGGGCCCGGTCACTACTCCTCGTTCCAATCGCATGAGATGGGCGCGGGGAATGCAATCGGACGAAGACTCTTTCGCATACAATGACGGTGGATAGACGATGTCGAAACTGAAGATGCTGTTGTGCGTGGCGCCGCTGGTGCTTCTTGCGGCCTGTACCGAGGCGCTGGATTACGATGCCGAGGACGACGCCTATACCACCGGTGCCAATACGCCTTCGACCAACGCCAGCGCGAAGTCCTCGTTCCTTCAGTGCCCGATGTCGTGCACCACCAAGAAGGGCGGCAAGGTCAACGTTCAGGTTGCCTCCACCTGTGACGCCGCCCGCAGCTATTACAACGCGTACAAGCGCGCCGTGAACAAGTACGGCGCCTCAGGCGCCGAGCCTCACTGGGATGCCTATGAGCAGACGGCCGAACTGGCGAACGAGATGTACGTCTCATTTGGCTGCGCGCCCGATTATTGAGGTAGGAAATTGCCGGCCCGGATCGCGCTTTCGCGCTCCGGTCTTCTCAAGGGCAGATCTGCTGATGTCTGATATGCTGGTCGATGTAGGCGGTGTCGGCAAAAGCGTCACCTCGTCATCGCAGACGATCGAAATCCTCAAGGCCGTGGATCTCACGCTGCGGCCGGGAAAGCGTTTGTGCATTATCGGGGCCTCGGGATCAGGAAAATCTTCCCTGCTTGAAATTCTGGGGACACTCTCGACCCCAAAACAAGGGACGGGTGCTGATATCGGGTCGGGAGGTGGTCGCCATTGGCGATGCGGAGCGAACGCGGCTCCGGCGCGAGGCGATCGGCTTCGTGTTCCAGGACTTCAACCTGATCGATCATGTGAGTGCGGCGGACAATGTGGCCTTGCCCCTGAGATACCGGGGGGTTGGCCACAGGGCAGTGCTGAGGCGCGCGAAGGAGGCGCTCGACAAGTTCGGGCTTTCCGCGCGCGCCGGCCTGCGTTGCAGCCGGCTTTCGGGCGGCGAGAAACAGCGCGTCGCCTTTCCCGCGCGCTCGTCACCAAGCCGAAGCTCATTCTTTCCGACGAGCCGACCGGCAATCTCGACGAAGAGACGGGCCGCCATATTCTCAAGCTTCTGATGGACAGCGTCGATGCCGATTGCGGGCTGATCATGTCACCCACAATCTCGACCATGCGCGCCGGTTTGACCGCGTCCTGAGGCTTTCCGGCGGGTGTTGTCACGATGTCAGTCTTTGAGCTGCTTCTTGCCCGCCTGCGGGCCTTCCGCTTCGCCCGGCTGTTCTTCGCCGTGGTGACGCTGTCGATGACGCTCTATTGCGGCTAATGCCCTTCTTCAAAAGCCTCCGACAGCCTGTCGCGCGCCCTGATGACCGGATCGCTTCCCGACACGAGAGGCTGGTATTCCAGCCCGATGCGTCCCCTGTAACCGGCCTCGATCAGCTTTCTCAGGCGGTCGACAAGGTCGATCCTGCCCGATCCCGGCTCGTTGCGCCCGGGGTGATCGGCCACATGGATATGCACCACCTTTTCGAGGTTGCCGGCGAGGACCGTCTCGATCGGCTCGTCCATGACGGCGGCGTGATAGAGGTCGTAGAGAAGGCCGATCTCGTCGCGGTTGACCGCCTCGACGATCTCGAAACCCTCCGACGTTGAGTGGAGAAAGTAGCCGGGATGATCGACGGTCGTGTTCAGCGGCTCGATCCCGAGCCGGACGCCGCTGCCGATCAGGATGTTCGCCGCTTCCGAAAAGGTCTCGATCAGCGAGGCCTTCTGGTCCTCCCTCGAAATCTGCGGCAGATCATTGCCGGTCTGGGCAATCAGCACCGGCGCGGCCAGCCGGCTGGCGACCTCGGCAGAACGCTTCAGGCCTTCGAGCCATTCGGCCCTGTTGGCCGGATCGGTGATCGCGATCAGAGGTTCGGCGACGAGGCCCGAAACCGCCATGCCGCAGGCCTTGGCGGTGCGGGTGATGGCTTCGATGTCCTTGTTCGACCAGAGCCAGAATTCGAAGGCCGTAAAGCCGGCGGTCGCCGCGCGTTCGATGCGCGACGGGAAGGCGTCGCCGGGTTCGGCGAACAGCCATTCGAGGCAGGGCGAGAATTCGAGCTGCGGCATAGGGTGTCCTCATGTCGCCGGGTGCCAGCCGCGTTCCGACAGCGGCCGGTCCGGGGCCTCGATGGTGATGAAGCTTGCAAGTTCGGGTCCGAAGGTCGGCAGCGCCATCGGGCAGGTGACGCCCGGCAGGACGCTGACGTCGAAGAGCTCCTTGATGCCGCCTTCGATCCTCAGCCATTCGACGATGTCGCCGTTTTCCGTGTTGACGATCTGCAGTCCGCACCAGGCTTCGGCGCGGCGTTTTTCCAGTTCGTCCTGAAGGTTGAGGCCGGAAAAGACGCCTTCGCGGCGGGCAAGCGACAGTCCGACGACGGCATGACCGTCGTGGAAGGAGAGGCCGCGCAGGAAGCCCGGGCAGAAGGCGACGCGTTCGCGGGTCCGGCTTTGAAGGTCGAGGCGGGTCAGGTAGCCATTGCCGGAATCGAGGAACCAGAGCGCGTTCTTGTAGAGGCGCGGCGAATGCGGCATCGAAACGCCTTCGGTGACGATCTCGTCGGTCTCGACATTGACGACGACGCCCCCGTCGCGGCGCTCGTTGCGCCAGCCATCGACAATATCGGTGGTGGAGACCGAGGTGACGAAGCGCGGCACGCCGTTTTCCATGGCAAGGCCGTTCAGGTGGCAGCGGTCCTCCGGCGCCAGTCGGGAGATGAAGGGCGGCCGCCAGACCGGCTTGAAGGAGTGCACGACGCTGTCGGTCGCCAGGCAGGAATATTTTGTGTTGACGAACAGCAGGCGTCCCGCCGCATCGATGCCGAGTTCATGGACGTCGACATCGGCGACGGTCTGGCCGCGGCGCGGAACGTAGAGCCTGTCGAAGGCATCATTGGCGCGCTCGTTCGGGCCGAGCACGTTCTCGAACCGCCATATCTGGGCAAGACCCGCCAGAAGCAGGCGCTGGCTGTCGCCGATCAGCCCCATGGCGCGGACGAAATTGCGCTGGTGCAGAGACAGCGCGCCGTTGGGCAGCACCCCGACAAGGAACAACTGCCCGGTCTGGTATGAGGTGAAGGCGAGAGAGCAGTTGTGCAGCGATAGCCACTGGGCAAAGCCGCGCGAACAGGTGACCTGCGAGCGGATTTCCTCCGGCGGCGCGGGTGCTGCGCCCGGCGCGTCCGAGGGGGGCGGGGCACTGTCGGAAGCGGCCGGCGCGGGGCCCTGTGCGCTCTCAAGGTTTGGTTCGCTGGGTGTGTCGGTCATGTGGGTTTTCCGGCGCCTGCTTTTCTTGTTTTATCCGCGCTTCGACCTTGCCGGCCAGCCACACGGTGCCGGCCACTAGACATGAGGACAGGCGTCGGAGCAAGACGGGTTTGCCCGCAAACGGCGGTCTGCGGCGCCTGGCGTCCCGTTCCGGCGCAATCGACGGGCAAAATCCCGGAAAAAGTCTGCTCCAGCGCGTCGTTTCGCAGCCTGTCTGCATGGGACTGATCCTGCCGCCTGCGACCACGGCAAAGGGCATAGGGTCGGCAATTCCAGATTCCATTCTGGTGCAGCATCCTTTGTAAGTATAAAGGCACATAAACCGGAGCGAGTCGTCCGGTTTTCATGGCACGGGTCGAGTGCTGACGAAGGCGCACTTGATTCGGCTACAGATCGGTTTATTCTCCGGGATAAGGGCGCAGGATGCCGATTGCGGGTTGCTGCGAGCGTCTTGCCCGTAGCGCCTCGCCCCGAACCTTTGCTTGTGGCGGAGTGGAATTCGCGTTCAGGCTGTCGGTAAGTAGATGGGTACGCTTGACGCGACCCGGAAAATCCGGTTTTCGCTGCCGATTTGGCTTAAGTTGACTGATATCAATGTCCGGCTGCCTTGATTATGTTTATATTATCGGTTCGGAATTGTAATTCGTCATTTGTACTTGAAAAATAAGTAAAAATGTCAATTTCTTGTGGACTTTATACGCCTTTGGTACCATATAGAGGTCGTCAAAACGAAGAGCGTTGACCGTTGGCGTCAACAATCGACGCGATCTTTCGCAGGTTCATGCCCAAGACCAGCGCCAGGCGCCAAAGTCAGCCATCGGAAGCGATCGGAGATCGCTAGAATTGGTGGAATGAAATGTCCCGCAACTGCCTGCCCAAGAATGGCCGTTTTGGTCGGAAAGATTCTGACCGACATTTTGCCGGATAATTCGTTCGCCGAACCCAGCGCCTTTTGCCGGACATCCTCCTCGGTCCCGGCGCTGGAACCCTGAAATGTTCCTCTTATTATGGTGAGGGCTGAAACCATGGATATGTATGCCAAACACACGAACGTACACGCCGACCCGTGGAGCGGGTTCAGCGATGGTGCATGGCGCACCGCGATCGACGTTCGCAACTTCATTCAGGAAAACTACACGCCTTATGAGGGCGATGCGTCCTTCCTCGCCCCGGCCACCGAGCGCACCAAGCAGCTCTGGGACGAGCTGAGCGACCTCTTGAAGCAGGAGCGCGACAAGGGCGGCGTTCTTGACATTTCGGCAGACAAGCCCTCGTCGATTACCGCGCATGATGCCGGCTATATCAACAAGGACCTCGAAATCATCGTCGGCCTGCAGACCGATGCGCCGCTGAAGCGCGCGATCATGCCGAATGGCGGCCTGCGCATGGTTGAAGGCAGCCTGCAGACCTATGGCTACAAGGTGGACGAAACCGTTCACGATGTGTGGACGAAGTACCGCAAGAGCCATAACCAGGGCGTGTTCGACGTCTACAGCCCGGACATTCTCGCCTGCCGCAAATCGGGCGTGATCACCGGTCTTCCCGACGCCTACGGCCGTGGCCGCATCATCGGCGACTATCGCCGCGTTGCCCTTTACGGCACGGACTTCCTGCGCGCTGAAAAGCAGAAGGAATTCCACGAGCTCGACGACGCTGTCTTCAACGACAGCAATATGCGTCTGCGCGAGGAAATGTCGGAGCAGTTCCGTGCGCTCGACGAGCTGCGTGAAATGGCCGCCAAATATGGCGTCGACATTTCCAAGCCCGCCCGCAACGCCCGCGAAGCTGTCCAGGCCGTTTATTTCGGTTATCTGGCTGCCGTGAAGGAGCAGAACGGCGCTGCCATGTCGATCGGTCGCATTTCGACCTTCCTCGACATCTATATCGAGCGTGATATCGAAGCCGGTTACATCTCGGAAGACGATGCCCAGGAAATGATCGACGACATGATCATGAAGCTGCGCATCGTTCGCTTCCTGCGCACGCCGGAATATGACGAACTGTTCTCGGGCGACCCCGTATGGGTGACCGAGGCGATCGGCGGCATGGGCGAAGACGGCCGTACGCTGGTTTCGAAGAACAGCTTCCGTTTCCTCAACACGCTGTTCAATCTGGGACCCGCGCCGGAGCCGAACCTCACGGTTCTGTGGAGCCCGAGCCTGCCGGAAGGCTTCAAGCACTTCTGCGCCAAGGTTTCGGCCGACACCTGCGCCATCCAGTACGAGAACGACGAGCTGATGCGTCCGAAATGGGGCGACGACTACGGCATTGCCTGCTGCGTCTCGTCGATGCGGATCGGCAAGCAGATGCAGTTCTTCGGCGCGCGCGCCAACCTCGCCAAGGCTCTGCTTTATGCGATCAATGGCGGCGTTGACGAAATGAAGCTGAAGGGCAAGAAGGTTGCCGAAGGTCTCGAACCGATCACCGGCGACGTTCTGGAATATGACGAAGTCGTCGAAAAGTTCGACAAGGCCATGGACTGGCTTGCAAAGACCTACGTCAAGGCTCTGAACGCCATTCACTACATGCACGACAAATATGCGTATGAACGCATTGAGATGGCCCTGCATGATCGTGATATCCTTCGGACCATGGCCTGCGGCATTGCCGGTCTGTCGATTGCGGCTGACGCGCTTTCGGCAATCAAATATGCCAAGGTCGAAGTCATTCGCGACGAAACCGGCCTTGCCGTTGACTACAAGATCACCGGCGATTTCCCGGCCTTCGGCAACAATGACGACCGTGTCGACTCGATTGCCTCGTGGCTCGTCGAGACCTTCATGAACAAGGTCAAGGCACAGCCTTACTTCTACCGTGACTCGATGCCGACGCAGTCGATCCTGACGATCACGTCGAACGTCGTTTACGGCAAGAAGACCGGTAATACGCCGGATGGCCGCCGCGCTGGCGAACCCTTCGCACCGGGTGCAAACCCGATGAACGGTCGCGACAAGAAGGGCTTTGTGGCCGCAGGCGCTTCGCTTGCCAAACTGCCCTATGACGCTGCCCTCGACGGGATCAGCTGGACGGCTTCGGCAACGCCCGGCAGCCTTGGCCATACCGACGAGGACCGCATCAAGAACCTGTCGAATTGCCTCGACGGTTACACGGCGGCCGGCGGTTTCCACGTCAATGTCAACCTCCTCAACAAGGAGACCCTGATTGACGCCATGGACCATCCGGAGAAGTATCCGCAGCTGACGATCCGTGTTTCGGGTTATGCTGTGAACTTCATCAAGCTGACGAAGGAACAGCAGCTTGACGTCATCAACCGGACTTTCCACACCTCGATGTAAACGAGAAGAAGAATGCACAAGCGCGTTTCCGCACCAACGAAGCCAACCGGTGTCCATATCGACATCGACCACGGATTTCTCCACTCGGTCGAAACCGGCGGGGCGGTGGACGGTCCGGGAATGCGCTTCATATTCTTCATGGCCGGTTGCCAGTTCCGGTGTCTCTACTGCCATAACCCGGATACCTGGAAGCTCCACAATGGCCGCAGGGTCGATGTGGACGACATGCTCAAGGAAGTCCGCCCCTATGCGGGCTTCCTGAAATTCGCCGGCGGCGTCACCTTTTCCGGCGGCGAGCCCATGATGCAGGCCGGTTTCATCGGCAATGTCATGAGCCACATCAAGAAGGAAATGGGCCTGCATATCGCGCTTGATACGCAGGGCTATCTCCACACCGGTGTGGAAGACGAATGGTTCGAAAATGTCGATCTCGTCCTGCTCGACATCAAGCATATCGACCCGGAGAAGTATCACGCCATCACGGCGCAGTACCTGCAGCCGACGCTCGATTTCGCCGAGCGGCTGAAGCGGCTGAAGCAGAAGATGTGGATGCGCTATGTGCTGGTGCCGGGCCTGACGGACGATACGGACGACGTCAACCGCATGGCCGATTATGTCGCCACGCTGGGCGATATCGTCGAACGCGTCGAGGTTCTGCCGTTCCACCAGATGGGCATCTCCAAATGGGATGCGCTGGGCAAGGAATACACGCTGCGCGACACGCCGACGCCGACGACGGATGAGACCGAAGCCGCGCGGGATATCTTCCGCGCGCGCGGTCTCTATACCGCCTGAGCAATATGGGCGGGAACGCCCTTCGCATTGGGAGAGTTTCAAAGGCCGCCTCTGGGTGGCCTTTTTTGCATTGTGATAATTCAACCCTCAGACTTGCATTTGGTCCGTATTTGATATAAAGATATCTTTATATCTTGATGAAGGCGGAGCGAAATGACGAAGCTCGATCTCGACAGTCTGGTCGATGTCCTGAAGGCGGTTGGCGAACCGACCCGGCTCAGGCTGATTGCGCTGTTGGCGTCCGGGGACCTCACGGTCTCCGACCTGACGGACATTCTCGGCCAGTCCCAGCCGCGCATTTCCCGTCACCTGAAGCTTCTGGGCGAGGCCGGACTGATCGACCGTTACCAGGAAGGGGCCTGGGCCTATTTCCGCCTGAAGGAGGAGGGCGCTCCGGCGCGTCTCGTTCGCGAATTGCTGAAGAGCGCATCGGAAAGCGATTCTGCGCTTACCCGTGATGCCGCGCGCCTTGCCGCGGTCAAGCAGGCGCGATCGGAAAAGGCGCTTGCCTATTTCGCCGAACATGCCGGTGAATGGGACGAGATGCGGCGCTTGCACATTTCCGAGGCGGAGATCGAGGAATGTCTGGTCAGGCTGATCGGCGAGAAACGCGTCGAAAGCGTGCTCGATCTTGGAACGGGCACGGGCCGCATGCTTTTGCTCCTCAAGGACCTTTACCGCCGCGCCGTCGGGATCGACGCCAGCCGCGACATGCTTGCCGTCGCCCGCGCCAATCTGGACGCCGAAGGTGTGACGAAGGCGGCGGTGCGTCTCGGCGATATCCTGAACCTGCCGCTCGAGAGCGAGGATTTCGATCTGGTGATCATCCACCAGGTGCTGCATTTCCTCGAACATCCGGAACGCGCGATCGCCGAGGCCGCGCGGGTGATGCGACCGGGCGGACGTCTTGTCGTCATCGATTTCGCCCCGCATGATCTTGAATATCTGCGCGCCGACCACGCCCATCTCAGGCTCGGTTTCTCCCATCAGGCGATGTCCGACTGGATGAAGGCGGCCGGCCTCGATGTCGAGAAGGTCGTCGATCTGCCCTTTTCCGGCGCCGAGGGGCGCTCGCTCACAGTTACCGTCTGGCTTGGCCGCGACCGCCGCATCCTGATGGCCGCGGAAGCCGAAACACATTATGCGAGGAACGTCTGAACCATGTCCGACAGCAACGAGACGCGCGGGCGCCAGCGCCAGATCCATTTTTCCTTCGAGTTCTTTCCGCCGAAAAGCGTCGATGCGGAAGCCAGTTGGTGGCGTTCCGTCGAGGAACTCTCTGCCTATGACCCCGGTTTTGTGTCGGTGACCTATGGCGCCGGCGCAACCAGCCAGACGCCGACCTATGCCGCCGTCAAGCGGCTCGTGGATGAGACCCGGCTTGCGACAGCCTCGCATCTGACTGTTGTGAAGGCCAGCAAGGGGGAGGTGGATGATGTGATCCGCCGTTTCCGCGATGCCGGCATCCGCCGTTTCGTGGCGCTCAGAGGCGACCCGCCCGGCGGCATCGGCACGGCCTACAGCCCGCATCCGGGCGGCTACGCCAATGCGGCCGCGCTCGTCTCGGCGCTCAAGGCCATCGATCAGGATTTCGATATTTCGGTTTCCGCCTATCCGGAAAAGCATCCCGAAAGCGCGGACCGAACGGCCGATATCGCTATGCTCAAGGCCAAGGCGGATAACGGCGCCGACCGGGCGCTGACGCAGTTCTTCTTCGACAATGATGTGTTCGAGGACTACCTGAACGAGGTGCGCCGCGCCGGAATCACCATTCCCGTCGTGCCCGGCATCATGCCGATCCAGAACCTTGCCCAACTGAAGCGCTTTGCCGCCATGTGCGGGGCAAGCGTGCCGGCCTTTGTCGAGCGCCGGTTTGAGGGGCTGGATGACGATCCGGAAGGGCGCTTCGAGGCGGCGGCCGACCTTGCCGCCGAACAGGTGCAGGATCTTGTCGCGCGCGGCGTCGGCGATTTCCACTTCTACACCATGAACAAATCGAAGCTGATGGCCGCCGTTCTGGATCGCCTCGGCATCAGGCCCGGTCGCGCGCTGGCCGATGCCGTCCCGGAGCGGCTGCGCGCCTGACCGGCCTAACAAGTAAAATCCGGATTATGAAAGTAATAATCAGAAATATCTAATATAAATCTGGAATCTTTATTTAATATTTCATTTTGTTATGCTGCTGCGGTGGTTACCTCGGAGGCTGCAGCGAGACAATGGATTATCAGAGCAACCTGGTTACCGGAATACCCTCTGCTGTCTCGGTAAAACAGCAATTGTCGTCGTTCTGGGAAGGTTATAACCGCGCCTACCACTATGCCAATTACGGCGAGGCGCTGGCGTTCGCCCGCGCGGCCGCCGGCGTCCAGCCGGACAATCCCGTGATCTGGTCGAACATTGCGGTCTGCCATCTGCGGCTCGGAGCGTTTGATGATGCGATCGAGGCCGCCGAGCGATCATTGTCGTTTGATCCCCGGAACTTCGTGGCCTTTGACGCCCTGTCCCATGCCTGGGGAGAAAAGAAGGACGACCGGAAGACGGGCGAATATGGCTGCCGGGCGCTGGAGATCAGGGACGAGATCTTCGGAGGCGCGCCGACGGAGGCCCGTCTCGCCGTCCGTCCGCCCCCGCCGTCAGCGGCCACGCGCGAACGCAACGTCATCGCATTCTCGCTTTACGGCGACCGGCCGCGCTATTGTGAAACGGCGGTGATGAACGCGCGGGCGCGCGGGAGCGTCTATCCCGACTGGACATGCCGCTTCTATGTCGACAAGTCGGTTCCCAGTGTCACCATAAGGCAGTTGAGAGAGGCCGGCGCCGAGGTCATCTTCGCCGATCAGAAGATGAGGCGCTGGCCCGGTCCCATGTGGCGCTTCGCAGCCCTTGACGATGAAGGCGTGCACCGCGTGATCTTTCGCGATGCGGATTCCCTCATCAGCGCGCGGGAAGCCGAGACCGTCAGGGAGTGGGTGGAGAGCGGTCGCCAGTTTCACGGCATTCGCGACTGGTTCACCCATACGGAATTGCTTCTCGCGGGGCTGTGGGGCGCGACGGCCGGCGCCTTGCCGCCGATGCGACTTCTGGTCAAGCGCTTCCTGCAGGCGCCGGTCGGTTCGCGCCATTTTGCCGATCAGCATTTCCTGCGACAGTTCGTCTGGCCCTATGCGCGGCGGGATATCCTGCAGCATGACCGGCTCTTCGGCTTCATGAGCCCGCGGCCATTGCCGGGTGTCGATGATCTGAATACCCGCCATATCGGCGCCAATCTTTCCAGCGGCGGCATCAGCCGACAGGTGGATCTTGCCGATGGCGTTGCCGTGCGGTGGGAACTGCGCGAGAGCGTGCCTACGCCGGAGGGGGAAGCGCCCGGTTATCGCGTCGTCTGCAGCTATTCCACGGTCGTGCAGAATGGCATGCTGATCGAGCACCTGCCGAAACCCTGGCTGGATCGGATGACGAAGGACATGCGCATTGTCTTCTTTCACCCCAAAACAGGTCAGCCCTCAGGCCCGTAGCCGAAGGTCGCGGCGCTCAGGCATGGCCGGGTCGGAGCGAATGCTCAGTCGGCCATGGCCTCTTCATACTGTGCAGAGAGCGAAAGCCATTCTTCCTCGATCTTGGCAAGCTCTGCCGCCGCGTTGGCGCGGGCCTGGATCATCACCTTGGCCTTTTCCGGCGCCTTTTCATAAAGCTTGGGATCGGCGAGGTCGGCGTCGAGCCTGGCGATGATCTGTTCGATCTTCGCTGTCTTCTTCTCGGCCGTATCGATCTTCTTCTTCAAGGGCGCAAGGGCGGCGCGGCGTTCGGCGGCGCTCTTGCGCTGGACGGATTTCGACCGCGCCTCGGCATTTGGCGTTTCTGCCTTCTGCGCCTTCCTGCCGCCGGAGATGATCAGGTCGCGGTAATCCTCCAGATCGCCGTCATAGGCCTTGACCGTGCCGTCATGGACGAGCCAGAGCCGGTCGACCGTCGCCTCGATCAGGTGTCGGTCATGCGAGATCAGGATCACGGCGCCGGGATAGTCGTTCAGCGCCCGCACGAGCGCATTGCGGCTGTCGATGTCGAGGTGGTTGGTCGGCTCGTCGAGGATCAGCAGGTTCGGCGCGTGGAAGGCAGCAAGGCCCATCAGAAGCCGCGCCTTCTCGCCGCCGGAAAGGTCACGCGCCGGCGTATCCATCTTTTCCGTCGCCAGGCCCATCTGCGCCACGCGGGCGCGCACCTTCGGCTCGGTCGCGCCCGGCATCAGCTTGCGCACATGGGCAACGGCACTTTCATCCGGCACGAGATCGTCGATCTGGTGCTGGGCGAAGAAGCCGGTCGAAAGATGCGGCGCGAGTTTCAGCGTGCCCGATTCCGGCTTCAGCCGGCCGGAGATGAACTTGGCGAAGGTCGACTTGCCGTTGCCGTTGGCGCCGAGCAGCGCGATCCGGTCGTCATTGTCGATCCTCAGATTGATGTCGCTGAGGATCGGCTGGCCGGGCGTGTAGCCGACGGCCCCGTCCTCGATGGCGATGATCGGGGAGGCGGGCTGCTTTTCCGGCTCCGGGAAGGAAAAGCCCTGGACGTGATCCTCGATCACGGCGGCAACCGTGCCCATCTTTTCGAGCGCCTTGACCCGGCTTTGCGCCTGGCGGGCCTTCGAGGCCTTGGCCTTGAACCGGTCGATGAAACTTTGCAGGTGCTTGCGCTGCGCCTCGTTCTTGGCGCGCGCCTTCATCTGCAACTCGTCGGCCTCCGCCTTCTGCCGCTCGAACTGGTCGTAGGAGCCGCGATAGAAGGTGAGCTTCCTCTGGTCGAGATGGATGATGGCGTTCGCGGCCGTGTTCAAGAGGTCGCGGTCGTGCGAGATGATGATGACGCTGTAGGGGTAGCGACGGATATAGTCCTCCAGCCACAGCGTGCCCTCAAGGTCGAGATAGTTTGTCGGCTCGTCGAGCAGCAACAGATCGGGCTCGGAGAAGAGCACGGCTGCCAGGGCGACGCGCATCCGCCAGCCGCCCGAGAACGACGATGCCGGACGCTTCTGCGCCGCTTCGTCAAAGCCGAGTCCGGAGAGGATGCTGGCTGCCCGCGCTTCCGCCGAATGGGCGTCGATATCGACCAGCCGTGTCTGGATTTCGGCAATCCGGTGCGCGTCGGTCGCGGTTTCCGCCTCTGCCATCAGTGCGGCGCGTTCCTTATCGGCGGCCAGCACGATGTCGATCAGCGGATCTTCCGTGCCTGGCGCCTCCTGCGCCACCTGGCCGATGCGCGCCTTCTTCGGCAGCGAGACCGTGCCGGTCTCCGGCGAAAGCGCGCCGGTCAGCACGCGGAACAGCGTCGATTTGCCCGCGCCATTGCGCCCGACCAGCCCCGCCTTCATGCCATCGGGAATGGAGACGGAAGCGTTTTCGATGAGCAGGCGGCCGGCAATGCGGACGGAAAGGTCGGATATGGAGATCATGGCAGGGGTTTTGTCCGAAACCGTGCGGTTTTGCAAGAGAGGAGACGCGATGGCGTTCTGCCGCTCGATGCCCGGGCCTGCAGCGATTGACCGGGATCAAGGCATATCTACGCAAATGCGTTTATGCGCATAGGCGATAGTCATTTCGACAGGAGGAAGATGCGGTGGTCATTGATGTTCTCTCGGCGCTTGCAGAACCCACGCGGCTTTCGGCGATGCGCATGCTCGCTGGCGGCGGAGAACATTGCGTCTGCGCCCTGATGCGCCACTGCGGGGCAAGCCAGTCGCGCATGTCGCGGCATATGGCGGTGCTGAAGGCGGCTGGCCTGGTTGTCGATCGTCGCGACGCGCAATGGGTCCGCTACCGCCTCAGTCCGGCGCTTGATGCCGAAACCTTGGCTTTGCTTCATGCCGCGGTGGCTTGCGCGAAGGCAAATGAGAGGAGGGCGGCATGAGCATATCCGTTGAAAAACCAGCGTCCTCAGGGCCGCATTGGTTTTGGCATGCGGCGGTGGTCGCGGCGCTTATCGTCTGGTGGAGCGTCTACCGGGTGCTCCAGCCTTTCGCCGAATTCCTTGTGTCGCTCCTGCCGGTCGAGCGGTCCAGCCATACCGGGGAGGCCCTGGCATTCTTTTTCTATGATGTTCCCAAGGTGCTGATGCTGCTGGCGCTGATCGTCTTTGCGATGGGCGTTGTCCGCAGCTTCTTCAGCCCGGAAAAGACGCGCGCGCTCCTGGCCGGCCGGGCGGAGGGGGTCGGCAATGGCCTTGCCGCCGGGCTTGGCGTGCTCACCCCGTTCTGTTCCTGTTCGGCGGTCCCGCTCTTCATCGGGTTCGTTTCGGCGGGCGTTCCGCTCGGCGTGACATTTTCCTTCCTGATTGCAGCGCCCATGGTCAATGAAGTGGCGCTCGTTCTGCTCTTCGGCCTCGTCGGCTGGCCGGTGGCGCTCACCTATCTCGGCTTCGGGCTCGCGATCGCCATCGTCGCCGGCTATGTCATAGGCAGGCTGCACCTGGAAGGCTGGCTGCAGGGCTGGGTGCGCGAGCTCCATATTGGCGGGAACGCCGCCGACGCGCTCGATGACGACCGTATGACCATGACGGAGCGATACCGGCTCGGCCTCGCCGCCCTGAAGGACATCGTCGGCAGGGTGTGGCTGTGGATCCTGCTCGGCATCGCCATGGGCGCACTGATCCACGGTTACGTGCCGGAGCGGCTGATGACCGATATCATGGGCGCGGATGCCTGGTGGAGCGTTCCCGCCGCCGTGCTGGTGGGCATCCCGATGTACACGAACGCCGCCGGGGTGGTGCCGATTGTCGAGGCCCTGCTGGGCAAGGGCGCGGCGCTGGGCACCGTGCTTGCCTTCATGATGTCCGTAATCGCGCTGAGCCTGCCGGAGATGATCATCCTGCGCCAAGTGCTGACGCTTCGTCTGATTGCCGTGTTCATCGGCGTTGTCGCCACCGGCATCCTGCTGGTCGGGTTTCTTTTCAACATACTGTTCTAGAGCGTCCTTTGTGCGTCCATTCGGACGCACAAAGGACGCTCTAGCATATTGAATCTACGCATCATGCTTTCCGAAAATCAATTCCGGTTTTCGGGCCGATGCGCTGGGGAGGCAATGATGGTTTCGGTAAAAATCTATGGTCCCGGCTGCAAGCGTTGCGAGGCAACGGCGAAGCTGGTGGAAGAGGCGGCGGCTCTGAGGCACGTCGCGGTGAGCCTGGAAAAGGTCACCGATCCAAGGGAGATCGCCATGGCCGGCGTTATGTCGACGCCCGGCGTCGCCATCGACGGCAGGCTCGTTCACGCCGGCGGTCTGCCCGACAGGAAAAAGGTCGAGGGCTGGTTCGCCGCTTGAGCGCGCGAGCCGTCCGCGCCCTCAGGCGAACGGACGTCCGCCTTCGCTTCTCAGGAAATAACTGAGGTCGATCGCCAGCGATGGCTGGCCGAGCATGGTCAGCATGGCGTGCGCCTGGCCGCGATGATGGGTCTGGTGGTTGAAGAAATGCGCGAGCGTCTTCTCGAACCGGTCGGTGTGGCTTTCCGGCGGATCGCCGCGCTGATAGGAAAACGTGCCGGCGATCCGGGCCTCGTCCATGCCGTCGATGAAGGCGATGATCTTGCGGTCCTCACGTGCGCGGTCTTCCCGCAGCGTTTCGAAATCATCGTGCAGGATGGTGTCGAGTTTGACCGGACCCGTATCCCCGCCCTCAAACCGGGTCATCCAGACCCGATCGGCGTAAAGCACATGGTTGAGCGTAGCGTGGACCGAGCGGAAGAAGGCGCCGAGATCGCGCTTGCGTTCGTCGTCGGAAAGGCCCGCCGCCGCGTCATAGACCAAGGCATTGGCCCAGGCGTTATAGGCGGCGAACATGCGGTAGTGCTGCAACATTGGGTCTGCTCTTGCGTGGCGATGAACGGAGGACCCGATCATAGTGCAAGCCTGGTTGTTCGCATCATGAAAACATGCGATGGCGGATATCAGCCGGCCTGATGGATCGTCTCATGCCACGGCGCGGCGGCGTTCTTTTTCGCGCTCAAGGATTGAAAGCGCGTCGAGCCTGGCGATCGGCAGCCCGCTCGGAATCTCGCCGGAAAGCTGAAGCGCGAGGTAGCGCCCGCAACAAACCCTCAGGAACGAGGTGAAATTGCCGCTGTCGTGACCAGCCTCGAGGGCTTCGTGATAGAGTTTTGCGATCAATTGCGTGGTGGCCAGCCCGTCGCGGCCGCCGATTTCGGCAAGCACGTTCCAGAAGAAATTTTCCAGCCTGACGCTCGTTACCATGCCGTCGATACGGATCGAGCGCGTGGCGCTCTCCCAAAGCGACGGATCAGCCTCGATGAACAGTCTGCACATGGTTTCCTCCCTGTTCTCCCGTTGGCCAGTATAGGCCGGCGCGCGTCAAAGGGATAGCGTCGCGCCGGCCTGGGCATTTCAGGCGTCGAGAAGCTTCATGAACTGTGCAAGCCAGGCCGGGTGGGCCGGCCATGCCGGAGCGGTGACGAGGTTGCCGTCCGTCACGGCTTCTGTGACGGCGATGTCGGCATAGGCGCCGCCGGCAAGCTTCACCTCGGGCGCGCAGGCCGGGTAGGCGGAGCATTGACGGCCCTTCAGCACATCGGCGGCGGCGAGGATCTGCGCGCCATGGCAGATCGCGGCGACCGGCTTGTTCGCCTCGAAGAAATGCTTCACCAGGTCGAGAACCCGCTGGTCAAGCCTCAGATATTCCGGCGCCCGCCCGCCAGGGATCACAAGCGCGTCATAGGCCGCAGGGTCGGTCGCCTCGAAATCCGCAGTCAGGGCGAAACGATGGCCGGGCTTTTCCGAATAGGTCTGGTCGCCCTCGAAATCGTGGATCGCGGTCGGGACCGTATCGCCAGCCTTCTTGCCCGGGCAGACCGCATCAACCGTGTGGCCGACCGCGAGCAGGGTCTGGAACGGCACCATGGTCTCGTAGTCCTCGGTAAAGTCGCCGGTGATCATCAGGATCTTCTTCGCTGCCATTTCTTCCTCCTTAAAAATGACGAGGCTCAATTCTAGCAGCATTGGCCGGCGCACAGGTATTATGCACATACTACGCTGGCCATGGTTGCCTGCGCGTCTCTTGAAACTTTTTGCAGTGCGGCACATTCTGCCTAGCAACAACAAGGAGTCATGCCATGAGCCGAATCCTCTATTCGCTTCGCGGCGCCGATGGGACGGCGCCCTTTTCGCCGCATTGCTGGAAGGTTGTTCTGGCGTTGAGACACAAGGGACTGGATTTCGAGGAGAAGCCGGTCGGCTTTACCGAAATCCCGAAGCTCGAGAACGGGTTCTCCAAGATCGTGCCGATCCTGCGGGACGGCGACCGGCTGATTTCAGACAGTTTCGCGATCGCCATCTACCTGGAGCAGGCCTATCCGGACCGGCCGTCACTGTTTTCGGGAAAGGGCGGGATGGCGATGGCGCGCTTTGTCGAGGCCTGGGCACTTTCGACGCTGCATCCGGCCGTGACGCGCATTGCTGTCAAACATATTCACGACATGCTCTCGCCGGTGGATCAGGCCTATTTCCGGGAAAGCCGCGAGGCCCGCCTCGGCGCGACGCTGGAGGAAGTGGTGACGGGGCGAGAGGCGGAGATCGCGGCCTTTCCCGAAAAGTGCACGCCGATCCGCAACATGCTGAAATTCCAACCTTTTATTGGTGGAAACGAGCCGCTTTTCGCCGATTATATCGTCTTCTGCGCCTTCCAGTGGGCGGCGCTGACCGGCAATACCGGCCTGCTTGACCCGAATGACCCGGTGGCACACTGGTTCGAGCGGTGCCTCGAATTCGTCGAGAAAGGCTGAAATTGCCATGCGTTCCGGCAGATTCCGCTCCCGGACATGCTTCCATTTTGCGTCAAACACCTCTATACACCGGCCAAATTTCCCGAAACGAAATTTGCCAGAGGACGAATGATATGGCGATTGAACGCACTTTTTCGATGATCAAGCCCGATGCCACCAAGCGCAACCTGACCGGCGCCATCACCAAGGTATTCGAGGAAAACGGCCTCCGCGTCGTCGCCTCGAAGCGCGTGTGGATGGCAAAGCGCGATGCGGAAGCCTTCTATGCCGAGCACAAGGAGCGCCCGTTCTTCGGTGAGCTCGTCGAATTCATGTGCTCCGGCCCGACCGTCGTTCAGGTTCTGGAAGGCGAAAACGCCGTTCTGAAGAACCGCGAGATCATGGGCGCGACCAACCCGGAAAAGGCCGACGAAGGCACGATCCGCAAGACCTTCGCGCTGTCCATGGGCGAGAATTCGGTCCACGGCTCCGACGCTCCGGAAACCGCAGCGCGCGAAATCGCCTTCTGGTTCTCCGAAACCGAGATCGTCGGCTGAGGCTGATTGATTTTGGATGTCTTAGAAGCCCGCCGCTCTGGCGGGCTTTTTCGTTGGGAAAGCCCTGGAAACGCAGGTTGGAACCTCTTCGGGCCGTCCCCACGGGGTCATGCTCGGACTTGATCCGAGCATCCAGGCGACTTGGCGACTGAATTGGTCAAGACTCTTGGCGAGCTTTTACCGCGCGGCCTGGATCCTCGTTTCAAGCACGAGGATGACGCAGGGTGTGAGGACAGGCCCGTCTATAATCGGTCCGGACGCAACCCTTGCAGAAGCGCGGGCAGTGAGGCCCATCTTCGCGGCGGGCCCTTTGCTTTCCGATGCCGCCCTCAGGCAGGCTTGACGAGGATGTGCTTCTTTTTGCCGAGCGAGAGCTTGATCACGCCGTCTTCGGTGACGGCGTCTGCGTCAACGGCCATGCGCTCGTCGGAGACGCCCTTGTCGTTGAGCTTCACCGCGCCGCCCTTGATATGGCGACGGGCCTCGCCGTTGGAGCCGGCAAGACCTGCCTGCACCAGAAGCGTGAGGATGCCGATCCCGGCGTCGATGTCCGCCTTGCCGACTTCGATGGTCGGGAGGTTTTCGGCAAGCGCGCCTTCCTCGAAGGTCTTGCGCGCCGTCTCCGCCGCCTCGTCAGCGGCAGCGCGACCGTGCAGCATGGCCGTCACCTCGGTGGCGAGGATCTTCTTCACCTCGTTGATCTCAGAACCGCCAAGCGCTGAAAGCCGCGCAACCTCGTCCATCGGCAGCGTCGTGTAGAGCTTCAGGAAGCGGCCGACATCGGCGTCTTCCGTATTGCGCCAGAACTGCCAGAAATCATAGGCTGAAAGCATGTCCGGATTGAGCCAGACGGCACCGTTTGCCGATTTGCCCATCTTGGCGCCCGATGATGTCGTCAAAAGCGGCGCCGTCAGGGCGTAAAGCTGCGGCGTTTCCATGCGGTGGCCGAGATCGATGCCGTTGACGATATTGCCCCACTGGTCGGAGCCGCCCATCTGCAGCCGGCAGCCGGTCTGCCGGTAGAGCTCGACGAAGTCATAGGCCTGCAGGATCATGTAGTTGAATTCGAGGAAGGACAGCGACTGCTCGCGGTCAAGCCGCGTCTTCACGCTCTCGAAGGAGAGCATGCGGTTGACCGAAAAGTGGCGGCCGACATCGCGCAGGAATTCGAGGTAGTTGATACCGCGCAGCCAGTCGGCATTGTTGATCATAAGGGCCGGACTTTCGGCCCGGTCGTAGTCGATGTAGTTGGCGAAGACCCGCTGGATGGAGGCGATATTTTCCTCGATCATGTCGACTGTCATCAGCTTGCGCGCCTCGTCCTTGAAGGACGGGTCGCCGACCATGCCCGTGCCGCCGCCCATCAGCGAGATCGGCCGGTGGCCGGTCTTCTGGAACCAGTGCAGCATCATGATCTGGATCAGCGAACCGGCATGGAGCGATGGCGCCGTCGGGTCGAAGCCGATATAGGCCGTCACCTGCTCCTTGGCCAGAAGGTCATCAAGGCCGGTCTCATCGGAAATCTGATGGACGAAACCGCGCTCGGTGAGCGTGTGCAGGAACTCGGATTTGAACTTCGACATGGATCTATCTTCGATTGCTGAATTGCGGACGCGCGGGCTTTAGCACGGTTTTTTGTGTTTGTGCACCTGTTTGCGAACGGTCGCTCTCAAACGAGAGGCAGCAAGACCACGGTGATGAGCGGGTAGATCGCATAGACGATTGAAAAGTACCCGACCATCACGAAGCCAAACAGGTTCAGCAATATCGTAAGCACGAGCAGCAGCCTGTTTTCGCGCAGGAAAACAAGGTTGAGAACCTGAAGGACGATCATGATAATCGGAGACAGGTACATAGCATTTTCGATGGTGACGAGGTGCCATTCGTGAAAGATGTAAGGAAGCAACGCATTGATGATGATCCAGCTTATAAACAACCTGTATTTATGAACATATCTCATCGCCACTTGCCCTGAGAGGTTTCGAACGGAGTGATCATGTCACAGCCCATGGCGGACGCGCCAGTCACTGAAAGCGAACGCCTTTCATTCTCCGTTTTCGCTCCGGATGACGCGGCCTTGCTGGCAGGCCTTCATTCAGACCCGGAAGGAGAACGTTATCTGTTTCGCGACGGTATGGTGTGGAGCGAGGCCTATGCCACATCCGAGATTGCCAAATGGCGCCAGACATTTGCCGACAAGGGCTACAGCAAGTTCAAGCTGACCCGGAATTCGGATGGCGCCTTTCTCGGGCGCGCCGGCTTCGGCTTCGAAGAAACACATGGCGTTGCCGAGCTTGGCTATACGATCATCCGCGCCGAATGGGGCAAGGGCTATGCGACGGAAGCGGCTGCACGGCTCGCCCGGTGGTTTTTCGAAGAGGACCTGGACGACCGCTTTATCGCCTTCGCCGTGCCGGAAAACACGGCCTCGGTTGCTGTTCTGCGGAAAATCGGAATGCGCGAGATTGCGCCGCTGACCATCAAAGGAATTGTCTGTACCAGCTTCGAGATGGTTGCCGCTCGTTGAGATGCGAACGGCCGGGAAAGGCCAGGCCGCTTCACGCATCTACTTTATTGCGGCTTACCGAATACGCTTCGGCGCGGGCTCCGGCACCAGTTCGCCATCGAGGCGGCGGTCGAGATAGTCCTCGCATTCGGCGAGCAGGTCCTCGTTCTTGCCGGAGAAGAAGTGGTTCGCGCCCGTCACCGTCTTCTGGGTGATCAGGATGCCCTTCTGGGTCTTCAGCTTTTCCACCAGGCCGTTGACGTCGCGTGGCGGCGCCACCTTGTCGGCATCGCCATGGATGATGAGGCCGGAGGAGGGGCAGGGAGCGAGGAAGGAGAAGTCGTAGATGTTCGGCTGCGGCGCGATCGACATGAAGCCCTCGATTTCCGGACGGCGCATCAAAAGCTGCATGCCGATCCACGAGCCGAAGGAATAGCCGGCGACCCAGCAGGTCTTCGAATCAGGATGCAGGCTCTGCACCCAGTCGAGCGCCGCCGCCGCATCCGAAAGCTCGCCCGAGCCGTGGTCGAATTCGCCCTGGCTGCGGCCGATGCCGCGGAAGTTGAAGCGCAGCGTGGTGAAGCCGCGCTTCTGGAACATGTAGAAGAGCTCGTAGACGATCGGGTTGTTCATCGTCCCGCCAAAACGCGGATGCGGATGCAGAACGATGGCGATCGGGGCGTTCTTCTCCTTGGACGGCTGGTAGCGGCCTTCAAGGCGACCGGCCGGACCGTTGAAAATCACTTCAGGCATTGGCTCTCCGGAAAAATCGGTTCAAACTTTCCGTACCGCTTGCGCAAGTCCCGTTGACTTGACTAATTGGCTCAGCTTTCCTACAAGCAGTTTAGAATTGTTCGAAAATAGAAGTCATTTCGTTCTGCGCTCAAATAGGGCAAGCCGCGTAAGGATTTCAAGGAAAATGCGTCGCAGGCCGCCATTGCCTGCCGAATTAGGGGCGATATGAGCACTGAGAGGATCTATCTCGACTGGAATGCGACCGCGAAGCTTCTGCCGGAAGCGCGCGACGCGCTGCTCGAGGGGCTGGATCTTGCCGGCAATCCGTCATCTGTTCATCGCGAGGGCCGCGCCGCCCGCGCCGCGATCGAGAAGGCCCGTCGCCAGGTGGCCGAACTGGTCGGCGCCGATCCCGCCCATGTCGTCTTCACCGCTGGCGCGACCGAGGCGGCGAATACCGTTCTGACGCCGGATTTCCGCATGGGGCGGAGCCCGGTTCGCCTCGGCGGACTTTATGTCTCGGCCATCGAACATCCGGCTGTCCATGAGGGCGGTCGGTTCCCTGCGGACATGCGCACGGAAATCCCGGTCAGTTCCGATGGCGTCGTCAGGCTGGATGCGCTGGAAGACTTGCTTCGTAGACATGACGCCGATGCGGGCCTGCCGATGGTCGCAATCATGCTGGCAAACAGCGAGACCGGCATTCTTCAGCCCGTCGCCGAAGCGGCGAAGATCGTGCATGCTCATGGCGGCCTTCTGGTGGTCGATGCCGTGCAGGCGGTCGGCCGCATACCCGTCTCGCTCGAGGCGCTGGAAGCGGATTTCCTGATCGTCTCCGCCCACAAGATCGGCGGGCCGAAAGGGGCGGGCGCGTTGGTCTCCCGCGGCGAAACGCTGATGCCAACGCCGCTCATACGCGGTGGCGGGCACGAGAAGGGCCACCGTTCGGGCACGGAGAATATTCCCGGTATCGCCGGGTTTGGCGCAGCGGCCGCCTTTGCCGCCAGCGATCTCTCCGAGCGTAATGCGAGGATCGCCGCGCTTCGCGACCGGCTGGAGGCCGGCATGCGGACTGCCGCGCCGGACGTCATCATCCATGGCGACAGTGGCGACCGCGTGCCCAACACCACCGCCTTCACCCTGCCGGGGCTGAAGGCGGAAACCGGGCAGATTGCCTTCGATCTGGAAGGCATCGCGCTTTCGGCGGGCTCCGCCTGTTCGTCGGGCAAGGTTGGCGAAAGCCATGTGCTGAAAGCGATGGGGCGCGATCCGCGTCTCGGCGCGCTGCGTATCTCGCTTGGCTGGGACACGACCGAGGCCGACATCGACCGGGCGATTGCGGCATTCGCGAAGATTGCCGGGCGCCGCAAACAGGCAGGCGCCGCCGCCTGAAGATTTGACAAAACGCAAGCGAAACGGGGTGCAAATCCCGTTCGCTTTGACTACATAAGGCGGTATAGCCGCTTTGGTACACGTTAAACCGCCGGGCCTTGAACCCGGTCATGAGTGGAGTGAACATATGGTTGCCGTTAAGGAAACCGTCGATCAGGTCGCCGAGATCGACGTCGATCAGTATAAATACGGTTTCGAAACGATGATTGAGGTGGACAAGGCGCCCAAGGGCCTGTCCGAAGACATCATCCGTTTCATTTCCCACAAGAAGAACGAGCCGGACTGGATGCTGGAATGGCGTCTGCAGGCCTATCGCCGCTGGCTCACCATGGAAGAGCCGAGCTGGGCGCGGGTGAACTACCCGAAAATCGATTTCAACGATCTCTATTATTATGCCGCGCCGAAATCGGTCACCGGACCGAAGACGCTGGACGAAGTCGATCCAGAACTGCTGGCGACCTATGAGAAGCTCGGCATTCCGCTGCAGGAACAGGAAATCCTTGCCGGCGTGCAGGAGAAGCAGCACCAGCCGAAAAGCCGTGTTGCCGTCGACGCCGTGTTCGACTCGGTCTCGGTCGTTACCACCTTCAAGAAGGAACTCGCCAAGGCCGGCGTGATCTTCATGTCGATCTCCGAGGCGATGCGCGAATATCCGGATCTGGTGAAGAAATATCTGGGCTCGGTCGTTCCCCAGGGCGACAATTTCTACGCCGCGCTGAACTCGGCCGTCTTTACCGATGGGTCCTTCGTCTTCGTTCCCAAGGGCGTTCGCTGCCCGATGGAGCTTTCGACCTATTTCCGCATCAACGAGAAGAACACCGGCCAGTTCGAGCGCACGCTGATCATCGCCGAGGAGGGGGCCTACGTCTCCTATCTGGAAGGCTGCACGGCGCCGCAACGCGATGAGAACCAGCTTCACGCCGCCGTTGTCGAGCTGATCGCGCTGGATGATGCGGAGATCAAGTATTCCACCGTCCAGAACTGGTTCCCGGGCGACAAGGAAGGCAAGGGCGGCATCTACAACTTCGTCACCAAGCGCGGCGATTGCCGGGGCGACAATTCCAAGATCTCCTGGACGCAGGTCGAGACCGGCTCGGCGATCACCTGGAAATACCCGTCCTGCATCCTGCGCGGCGACAATTCGCGCGGCGAGTTCTACTCGATTGCCGTTTCCAACGGCCATCAGCAGATCGACAGCGGCACCAAGATGATCCATCTCGGCAAGAACACCTCGAGCCGCATCATCTCCAAGGGCATTTCGGCGGGCTTTTCCAACAACACCTATCGCGGCCAGGTTTCGGCCCACCGCAAGGCCGAAAACGCGCGCAACTTCACCCAGTGCGACAGCCTGCTGATCGGCGACAAATGCGGCGCCCATACGGTGCCCTATATCGAGGCCGGCAATGCATCCGCCCGCTTCGAGCACGAGGCCACCACCTCGAAGATTTCCGAGGACCAGCTGTTCTACTGCATGCAGCGCGGCATTCCAGAAGAAGAGGCGATCGCGCTGATCGTCAACGGGTTCGTGCGCGAGGTCATCCAGGAACTGCCGATGGAATTTGCCGTCGAGGCGCAGAAGCTGATCGGGATTTCGCTGGAAGGAAGCGTTGGCTAACTGAGCCGATCGGTGGTTTGTCACGCTCCTTGCCGTTGACCGCTTACCTTGCCCCACATGCGGCGTCATCCTCGGGCTCGACCCGAGGATCCATGGGTAACAGCGTTGAGCCGCAGAGTTGGTGGCGAGAAAAGATTGGATCCTCGGGCCGAGCACGAGGATGACTCAGAATTAGATGGAGCAGCGGCAGTGACGCCGCGCCCTTGAGAAGATTGACAGCGACCGCCTCCGGTCTTGCCGGGATGTAGGACAGAGCCGTCGCCTTGTGAAGGAAACGAAAAATGCTTGAAATCAAGAACCTGCACGCACGCATCGCCGAGGACGGCACGGAGATCATCAAGGGTCTGAACCTGACCATTGCCGATGGCGAGGTTGCCGCGATCATGGGGCCGAACGGCTCCGGCAAATCGACGCTCTCCTATATCCTGGCCGGTCGCGAGGACTACGAAGTGACCGAGGGCGAGGTCATCTATAACGGCGAAAACATTCTGGAACTCGATGCCGCCGAGCGCGCCGCCAAGGGGCTGTTTCTCGCCTTCCAGTATCCGGTCGAAATTCCGGGCGTTGCCACCATGCAGTTCCTCAAGGTGGCGATCAACGAGCAGCGCAAGGCGCGCGGCGAGGCGGAGCTTTCGACGCCCGACTTCATTCGCAAGGTGCGCGAAGGCGCGGCCGAACTGAAGATCGATTTCGAGATGCTGAAGCGGCCGCTGAATGTCGGCTTTTCCGGCGGCGAGAAGAAGCGCGCCGAAATCCTGCAGATGGCGCTGCTGGAGCCGAAGCTCTGCGTCATGGACGAAACGGATTCGGGTCTCGACATCGACGCGCTGAAGATCGTTGCCGACGGCGTCAATGCGCTCAGAGCGCCGGATCGCTCGGTCATGGTCATCACCCACTACCAGCGCCTGCTGGACTATATCGTGCCGGATACGGTTCACGTGCTCTACAAGGGCCAGATCATCAAGTCCGGCGGCAAGGAGCTTGCCCACGAACTCGAAGCCAATGGCTACGCCGATATCATCGGCGAAGCGGCCTGAGGCCGGGAGACGACGCCATGAACATGCAAAAACAGATCAAGCTGACAGCGGCGGAAGAGGCGCTTGTGGCTTCCTTCGGCCGGCTTTCGGGCTCGCTGCCCGGCAATGCCGAGGTGACGATGGAGCGCGACCGGCTTGCCGGCGATCTCCGCTCCAACGGCCTGCCGACACGGCGCGTCGAGGCCTGGCATTACACCGATCTGCGCAACCTTCTGCGCAGCGTGCCGGAGGAAGCGGGGGAGGCCGTCAACGCGCGTCCGCCGCTTCTGGCCGAAAGCACGATGCTTTCGCTGGTGCAGGGCCGCGCGGGCCGTCTGCCGCAGGTCGACGGGCTTTCCGGCACCACGACAGCCGAAGCGCTGACCAACGGCGACAACTCGGTGCGACTGGAGCTTGCCTATGCGCAGGATGCCATCGGCCGGATCAACGGCGCGCTGATGAGCGACGGCTATATCATCGACATTACCGAAGGGACCGCACTCGAGACGCCGGTCGAACTGCAGGCCGTCCACAGCGGCGGGCAGGTGCATTCGCGCAACCGCGTCACCTTCGGCGCGGAGACGAAGGGCACATTCGTCGAGCGCCACGTCGCGCCGGGCGCTGCCGCGGCGCTCGTCAGCACGCTCACATCGCTTGTCCTCGGCAGGGATGCGGAGATCACCTATGTCGTGCTGCAGCAGCAGGGCGCGGATGATACCCATCTCGGCAAGCTCAGGATCGAACTCGGCGAGAACGCCAGGCTCAAGCTTCTGATCGTCAATGCCGGCGGCAGGCTGGTGCGCCACGAGATCGATTGCGACGTGAAGGGCGAGGGCGCCGACCTGATGCTGCGCGGCGTCAACCTGCTCGGCGGCGAGAGCCATACCGACATCACCTTCGATCTCGGCCACAATGTGCCGAATACGACCTCGACGGAAACGGTCCGCAATGTCGTCTTCGACAAGGCGCGCGGCGTGTTCCAGGGGCTGATCCGGGTGGCGCCCGATGCGCAGAAGGTCGACGCCAAGATGAGCTGCAACACGCTGCTGATGAGCGATTTCGGTTCGTTCTCGGCCAAGCCGGAGCTCGAGATCTTCGCCGACGATGTTCAGTGCGGCCATGGCGCGACGGTGACGGATATCGATCCGAACCATCTCTACTACATGATGGCGCGCGGTATTCCGCGAAAAGTCGCCGAGGGCCTGCTGATCAATGCCTTCGTCGCCGAGGTTGTCGAGGAACTGGAGAACGAGCAGCTTTCCGAGGCCGTCGAGGCGATCATCAGCGACTGGCTCGATCGGCACGAATAGGGGCGCTGCCCGCTGAGTTTGCCGTCCCGCTTCGCGGGGCGGCGGTTCCGGTTTCTGAAGCGCGGAAGCCACAGACGGAGTTTTGGGCTATGGATGCTCAGGTTAAAGGTTATGACGTCGAAAAGATAAGGCAGGATTTTCCGATCCTCTCCCGCGAGGTCTACGGAAAGCCGCTGGTCTATCTCGACAATGGCGCCTCGGCGCAGAAGCCGCAGGTCGTCATCGACACGATTTCCAACGCCTATGCGCATGAATATGCCAATGTGCACCGTGGCCTGCATTTTCTCTCCAATGCGGCAACCGATGCCTATGAGGCCGCGCGCGAAAAGGTGCGCGCCTTCCTCAATGCCGGTTCGGTCAACGAGATCGTCTTCACCCGGAACACCACCGAGGCGATCAACACGGTCGCCTATGGCTGGGCGATGGAGCATCTCGGCGAGGGCGACGAGATCGTCATTTCGATCATGGAGCACCACTCCAACATCGTGCCCTGGCATTTCCTGCGCGAGCGCAAGGGCGTGAAGCTGGTCTGGGCGCCGGTGGATGAGGATGGCGAATTTCTGATCGACGAATTCGAGAAATGCCTGACCGAACGCACGAAACTGGTCGCCATCACCCAGATGTCGAACGCGCTCGGCACCATTGTCGACGTCAGACAAGTGACCCGGCTTGCGCATGAGCGCGACATACCGGTGCTGGTCGACGGGTCGCAGGGCGCCGTTCACCTGCCGGTCGATGTGCGCGATATCGATTGTGACTGGTATGTGATGACCGGCCACAAGCTTTATGGCCCCTCGGGCATCGGCGTGCTCTACGGCAAGTTCGACCGGCTGTCGGACATGCGTCCGTTCCAGGGCGGCGGCGAGATGATCTCCGATGTGTTCGAGGACCGCGTTACCTATGCCGAGCCGCCGCATCGCTTCGAGGCCGGTACGCCGCCGATCGTGCAGGCTATTGGACTGGGCGCTGCCCTTGACTATATGCAAGGCGTGGGCCGCGCGGCGATAGCCGCGCACGAGGCGGATTTGACGGCTTACGCGCGCGAGCAGCTTTCACATGTGAACGCGCTGAGGGTGATTGGCAATGCCAAGCGGAAGGGCAGCATCTTTTCCTTCGCCATCGAAGGCGTGCATGCCCACGATATCTCGACGATCATCGACCGGCGCGGGGTCGCGGTGCGCGCCGGCACCCATTGCGCCCAGCCGCTTCTGACACGGTTTGGCGTGACATCGACCTGCCGGGCCTCGTTCGGCCTTTACAATACCCGCGCGGAAGTGGACGCCCTTGTCGAGGCGCTCGATTACGCGCGAACCTTCTTTGCCTGAGCCCAGGAGAATGGCATGAGTGTTGAAGAAAATGCAGAAACGGCATCGGCGGAGACCGGCTCCTCCATTCCTCCCGAGGAACTGGCACGGCTCTCCGACGACATCGTTTCCGCGCTGAAGACGGTCTATGACCCGGAAATCCCGGCCGATATTTTCGAACTCGGCCTGATCTACAAGATCGATGTCGATGACGATCGCATGGTGAAGATCGACATGACGCTGACGGCGCCCGGCTGCCCGGTGGCTGGCGAAATGCCGGCCTGGGTGGAAAACGCAGTCAGCACCGTCGAGGGCGTTTCCGGCGTCGAGGTGGAAATGACCTTCGACCCGCCATGGACGCCGGACCGCATGTCCGAGGAAGCAAAGATCGCCGTCGGCTGGTATTGACGCCGGCCGATTGTCCTGATGCAATCAATCCGAACGCTGGGCCTTGAACCCGGATGTTGATGGAGAATGAAATGGGCTTTCAAGTCATCACGCTGACCGAAGCGGCAGCAAACCGCGTCAACGAGATCGTCGCCAATTCCGGGCCGGATGCGCGCGGTATCCGCGTCTCGATCAAGAAGGGCGGCTGCGCGGGCATGGAATATGCCGTGGATCTGGTCACCGCCGAAAAGATCGCCGACAAGGACGACCATGTAGCGCTCAACGGCGCAACCGTGTGGGTCGACCCCGCAGCCTCGCTCTACCTGCTCGGCACGGTCATGGATTTCGAAGTGACGAAATTGCGCACCGGCTTCGTGTTCAAGAACCCGAACGAGACATCGGCCTGCGGCTGCGGCGAATCCGTCGAGCTCAAGGCCGCAGACCTCGCCGAGCTGGCGAAGGCGCGCGAAGCCGCGCACTGAGCCGGTTGCGCTGCGTCTGCTGTAAATTTTAAGGAAGTTTCGTTGAGGACCGCAAATTATGCGGTCCTTTTTGCTGTTTGCATGAGATTTTGTTGCAGGCACACCTTCGTCATGGCAACGCTTACGCCATTGAAGAGACGAGGTCGCCATGGATCGGACGGATCGCAGCATCATCAATCTGCTTGGCGCGGACGCGCGGCGCTCGCTCGCTGATATCGGCGCGGCCGTCGGTCTTTCGCCGTCAGCCGTCAACGAGCGCGTACGCAAACTTCAGGCGACTGGCGTGATCCGGCGCTTCACCGTCGAGGTCAGTCACCGGGCGCTGGATGAAAGCGTGCTGGTGTTTGCGCAGGTTCTGCTTGCGCCCGAAGCCGATGAGGACGCCTTCCGCAGGGCCATGGCGCGTCATCCCGATGTGCTGGAATGCCACCATGTCTCGGGCCGCTGGTCTTATCTTCTGAAACTGCGGTTTGCCGTTCTCGGCGACGTCGAGCCGTTCCTCGGCGAATTGAAACGGGATGGTCATATGGCCGCGAGCGAGACGTCGATTGCGCTCTCCACCGTCCGCGAGCGCTCTTTCCGGGATGATGGAGGCCTTTGATGATTTTTGCGTTGTTTTTCAAGTCGCTCCTCGTCGGCCTTGCCATTGCCGCACCCGTCGGGCCGATCGGGGCGCTCTGCATCAACCGCTCGCTCACCCGCGGTTTCTGGGCTGGCGTCGCCGGTGGGCTGGGGACGGCCCTGGCGGACGCTTCCTATGGCGCTGCCGCGGCGCTGGGCTTTGCTGCATTCTCTGCCGCGCTCGCGACCATCTCGACGCCGCTGGCGCTGTTCGGCGGCGCCTTCCTGATCTTTCTCGGTTGGCGCGAAATGCGCAAGACCGGCGCGGATCCTGCGCCTGACAAGGCGGGCAGAGGCGACCTGGCGCGCACCATTGCTCTGACCATCGCCAACCCGGCAACGATCCTCTCCTTCGTCGCCATCTTTGCCGGTTTCGGCCTTGCCGATGCCGGCGGCGGCATTGCACCGGCGATTGTGGTCGCAGGCGTATTCGCCGGATCGCTTCTCTGGTGGATATTTCTGAGCGGCCTCGTCGCCGTCATCCGTCATCGGCTGCCGAGGGAATTCGCCCGCTGGGTGGCGCGTATTTCCGGCGGCATCCTGATCGGTTTCGGACTGGTGGCGATTTCGACGGCATTCCCGCACTGAGGTTTCGTCTCTGGAAACCAAAAGACCCGGCCATCGGGCCGGGTCCATGGTCATTTTCAGTCGATCGAAGCCTATTTCGGCGAAATCATCAGTTCCGGCCGGACGATCTCGTCATATTCCTCGCCGGTCACAAGACCGGTGGCGAGGGCTTCCTCGCGCAGCGTGGTGTTGTTCTTGTGCGCGGTCTTGGCGATCTTGGCGGCATTGTCGTAGCCGATCTTCGGGGCAAGGGCCGTGACCAGCATCAGCGAACGCTCGACGCCGGCCTTGATGTTGTCTTCGCGCGCCTTGATGCCGACGACGCAATGGTCCGTGAAGGAACGGGCGGCATCGCCCAGAAGCTGGACCGACTGCAGGAAGTTGTAAGCCATCATCGGATTATAGACGTTGAGCTCGAACTGGCCCTGGCTGCCAGCAAAGGTGATGGCCGCCTGATTGCCGGCGATATGGGCGCAGACCTGGGTCATCGCCTCGTTCTGGGTCGGGTTGACCTTGCCGGGCATGATCGAGGAGCCGGGCTCGTTTTCCGGCAGCGCCAGTTCGCCGAGGCCCGAGCGGGGACCGGAGGCGAGATAGCGGATGTCGTTGGCGATCTTGAAGCAGGCCATGGCCGCCGCGTTGATCGCGCCGTGGGCAAAGACCATCGCGTCATGGGCGGCCAGCACCTCGAACTTGTTCGGCGCGGTGATGAAGGGCAGGCCGGTGATCTCGGCGACTTCCTCCGCCACTTTCTCGGCAAAGCCGATCGGCGCGTTGAGGCCCGTGCCGACGGCCGTGCCGCCCTGCGCCAGCTGATAGAGCCCCGGCAGCGTCAGTTCGATGCGCGCGATGGCGGAAGCGACCTGGGCGGTGTAGCCGGAAAATTCCTGGCCGAGCGTCAGCGGCGTCGCGTCCTGCGTGTGCGTGCGGCCGATCTTGATGATGTCCTTGAATTCCTGTTCCTTGGCGGCGAGCGCCTCCTGCAGGTGCTTCAGGTTCGGCAGGAGGTGGTGAACGATTTGCTCGGCGCAGGCGATGTGCATGGCCGTCGGATAGGTGTCGTTGGACGACTGGCTCATATTGCAGTGGTCATTGGGATGAACGGGCTTTTTCGAGCCCATCTCGCCGCCGAGCATTTCGATCGCGCGGTTGGAGATCACCTCATTGGCGTTCATGTTCGACTGCGTGCCGGAGCCGGTCTGCCAGACGACCAGCGGAAAATGGTCGTTGAGCTTGCCGTCGATCACTTCCTGCGCGGCATCGACGATCGCATTGCCGATTTCGGGCGAAAGACGATCCAGCGCCATATTGGCTCTGGCGGCGGCCTGCTTGACGATGCCGAGCGCGCGGACGACGGAAAGCGGCTGCTTTTCCCAGCCGATCTTGAAGTTGCCCAGAGAACGTTGGGCCTGCGCGCCCCAGTAGCGGTCTGCAGCCACTTCGATCGGGCCGAATGTATCGGTTTCGGTGCGGGTATCAGTCATGTTTTCTCCACCTCAGTGCATCGGCCCGCGGAAGGGGCACACTTGAAAGACGTCATGCCGGAAAAGCGTGGCTATGCAATCGCGCGGTCAAGGCCGATCTGTCAACAAGGCGCTTCAGTTTATTCGATTTAGGTCGGTTTCCGGCGGTCGAGGCCCCGGGGTAGGGCGGCTCCCGGGGGAGCGATGTCGCTTAAGGCGCTGTTAAGCCTGTGCTGATAATGCTCAAATCAGGCGACCCCGATCCGGAACCCTAAGAGGGGTTGTGTTGTTTTTCATCAACACAGCCGCGCCGGTCTTTCCCGATAGCACAATTGTTATTGGAGGGGCCTGTACATTGCAGGTAAGGTGGTCTCAATTCTTGGTATTATGTCAAACGGGGTGAAAAATTGCGCAACAAGCTTCTAGTTCGCGTCTCATCGGTGGCCGTAGCGGCCGCGGTTTCGGCAGCCTTCGTGCCGTCATCCGCCAACGCCCTGACACTGATGGATATTCTGCGCGGCCGAAACAAGGAGGCTGACAGGCCGCCGGTCGTCGAACAGCAGCCGCAGCAGCAACAGCAGGTTCAGCGCACTTATTCGGCCCCGAAGGTCGCGCCTCCGAAATATTACACCTACAAGCCTGATTCGATGCGCTTCATCGCGATCAGCGAAATTCGCGACCCGGTCGTGACCGGCTCGATCTCGTCTGCTGATGCGGCTTCGCCCGCCGGTGACGCACCCAATACCGAAGTCGCCTCGCTCGAACAGGACACGATGAGCGATGCGGTTTCCGCCGAAACCATGGTCGCGATCGACGACAATGATCCGCGTCGTTTTCTGACAGACGCACGGGTGAAAGCCGTGGACGACGTTGCGGCCGCCATCGAGGACTATTATGCAAATGGCGGCGAGCTGATCTGGGTTTCCGATAACGCGATCACGCCGAAGGCCGAAACCGCGCTCGACACGCTAGCCGACGCCGATGCCTGGGGCCTTGATTCGTCCGACTACAGCGTCGATCGCCCCGATCTGGCGCTGGCCGAGGACGAGGCCGCCCGTGAGGCCGAACTGATGCGCTTCGAACTGGCGCTCTCGGCCAAGGTGCTGACCTATATGCAGGACGCCAAGCGCGGCCGCGTCGATCCGAACCGGATTTCGGAATTCCACGATCTGCAGCGCAATCCCGTTGACCTTGAAGAGGCGATCGATGCGCTTGGCAAGGCCGAGAACGTCGCCGGGCTGATGGAAAGCTACAATCCGCAGAGCGACCGCTTCGAGGAGTTGAAAACGGCGCTGAAAGAGCTGCGCGCCGACCATGAATATGTCGAGCCGATCGTGTTCCGCGGCGGCAACTACATTCATCCCGGTGAGACCGACGAGGACGTGCCAAACCTGGTGAAGGCGATCAAGCGCAAGAGCTCGAAGGCCTTCGTCCAGGAGCATTCCGGCGTGTTCGACGCCTATGACGGCGGAACCGAATATACGCCGGAACTGGTCGAACTGGTGCGCGACTTCCAGGATGTCCAGGGCCTTTATGTCGACGGCGTGGTGGGTCCGAAAACGATCGCCGCCTTCGACGTCGAGACCAATGACGACAGGGCCGAGAAGGTGGTCGCCGCCATGGAACGCCTGCGCTGGCTGCCGGAGGATTTCGGCCCGCGCTATGTGTTCATCAACCAGCCGGCCTACCGCGCCTATTATCACGACGACAACGGCGAAAACTTTGACATGCGCGTCGTGGTCGGCAATCCGCGCAACCAGACCTATTTCTTCCGCGACGAAATCGAGACCGTCGAGTTCAACCCCTATTGGGGCATCCCGCGTTCGATCGTCGTCAACGAGTACCTGCCGAAGCTGCGCGCCAACCCCTCCTATTTCGACCAGATCGGCTATGAGGTGAGCTATAACGGCCGCCGCGTTTCGTCTTCCTCGGTTAACTGGGCCGCCGCGCCGATGGTCGATGTGCGCCAGCCGCCGGGCGAGCGCAACGCGCTTGGCCAGCTGAAGATCCTGTTCCCCAACGACCATGCGATCTACATGCACGACACGCCGCAGAAGAGCTATTTCGAGCGCGACCAGCGTGCACTCAGCCATGGCTGCGTGCGACTTGCCGAGCCGAACAAGATGGCGGCCGCCGTTCTCGGCGTTCCCGAATCGGATATCGAGGCGAATATCGCGACGGGCGAGAACATGCCGGTCGACGTGCCGGAGAAGTTCCCGGTCTATGTCAGCTACTTCACGGCCTGGCCGGATTCCACCGGCGACATCCAGTACTATGATGACGTCTACGAGCGCGACATGTACCTGAACCGCGCCTTCGAGGCGGAAAGCCAGGCCCGCAAGGCCAATAGCTGACCGGTTCCAAAGTTCGACAGACTCGAAAAAGGCGCGCCCGGGCTTCCGGCGCGCCTTTTTTACGTAATGCTCAGCGGCCGAGAACCTCTTCGACGAGGGCCGCCGTCAGTTCATCGAAATGGCCGATCATGCGGTTTGCGCCGAGGGTTTCCACCGGTCTGTCGGCATAGCCGAAGGTAACGGCCACGCAGGCCACGTCAGCGCCTCTGGCGGCGTCAATGTCATTGGAGCTGTCGCCGACCAACACCGCGTTTTGCGGGCGCATGCCGGCGCGCTCGATCGTGCTGAGAACATGGCGCGGATCGGGCTTTCGGTATTCGAAACTGTCGCCGCCGGTGATGACCTCGAAATAGTCGGCAAGTTCGAGGCTTGTCAGAAGCGGCATGGTCAGCGGCATGCGCTTGTTTGTGCAGACGGCAAGCGTGAAGCCCTCGCCCTTCAGCCGTTCCAGCGCCGCGCGCGTGCCGGGATAGGGGCGGCTCTTGCCGGGCATGCCGTCGCGGTAATGGGTGGTGAAGCGGTCGAAACAGGCTTCGAACGTCTCGTCGTCGAGCGGAACATCGCGCAACGCGAAGGCGCGCTCGATCATCACCTTCACGCCCTTGCCGACGAGCTGGTGCAATTGGGAGATGTCGAAGGGCGGCAGCTCTTCCGGGGCGATGGCATGGTTGAGACTTTCGATGAGGTCGGGCGCGGTGTCGACAAGCGTTCCGTCCAGATCGAAGATGACAAGCGGAGATGACATTCGGTTTCCTTCCACGGTGATGCGCTGCTGCCGATGTTCGGGAGGCGAAAGTCGGCGGCGCGCCAATCGGCACGAAGTTTGCGCTCGATTGTGGTTTGCAATATTCGTGTCTTTGCTGCGATGCTATCCATTTGAGCCGAAGCCGGGGCATCTTGCAAAAGGACTTTTGTTTAGTGCCTGTGGCGTGTAAACACCTTAGCGTATATCAGAAGGAGCATGTGACGCATGGACGCGCGTCAATTGAAGATCAAGGCAGCTGAAACGGCGCTTGAATATGTCGAGGACGGAATGCGTCTCGGCATCGGAACCGGCAGTACCGCGCGTGAATTCATCGCGTTGCTCGGCGAGAAAGTGGCAAACGGCTTCAACGTCATCGGCGTACCGACGTCGGAGGCAACGGCCCGCCACTGCCTCGAACTCGGGATCGAGCTGAAGTCGCTCGACGAATCGCCCGAACTGGACCTGACCATCGACGGCGCCGACGAGATCGACCCGGCGCTGAACCTGATCAAGGGCGGCGGCGGCGCGCTTCTGCGCGAAAAGATCGTCGCTTCGGCCTCCAAGGCGATGATCGTGATTGCCGACGAGACCAAGGTGGTCGATGAGCTCGGCGCCTTTCCGCTGCCGATCGAAGTCATGCCCTTCGGACTTGCCGCCACGCGCATCGCCATCGAAAGGGCGGCTTCGCGCCTCAATCTTTCCGGATCGCTCGATCTGCGCCGCTCGGGCGATGGCCCGTTCATGACGGATGGCGGGCATTATATCCTCGATGCATCATTTGGCCGCATTCCCGATGCAGAGGCTCTTTCAGTGGCGCTCAATATCATCCCGGGCGTTGTGGAGCACGGGCTGTTTATCGATATAGCGACGCTTGCCGTCGTTGCATCCGGCGGTGGCGTGCGTACACTCAAAGCAACCGAGTAGACAGGAGTCCTTTATGAGATTTCACACCAAGATCGGCCGTTCCGTGGCCGTTGCCGCCACGGTAATGGGACTTGGCGCCTTTTCCGTTGCTGCGGCGCAGGATGTATCGCCCGAACACCTCGCGGCTGCCAAGGCCGCGCTCAACGCGCTCGGCATCAACTCGCAATTCGACGAGATTCTGCCGAATCAGGCCGATCTCGTTCAGTCGCAGATGACGCAGGTCTATCCGAACTATCATTCTCTGATTGATGAAGTCGTCACGGATACGGCGATCGCGCTCGCTCCGCGCCGCGCGGATCTCGAAAACGAGGGCGCGCAGATCTACGCCAATATCTTCACCCAGGAGGAACTCGAAGAGTTGGCAGCGTTCTACAGCTCCGATCTCGGCCAGAAGTTCATCCAGTACGGGCCGATCGCCGCGCGCGAACTGAGCCAGGCCGGCGATATCTGGGCACGCGGCATAGCCCGCGACCTCAATCAGCAGGCCCAGGAGGAGCTGAACGCGCGTATCGCGGAACAGACGGGCTCGGCTCCGGCCGCCCAGTAAGGCGTAGCGACTGGCTTTCAGTCAAAAGGGGCGTGCCGGAAGGCGCGCCCCTTGGCGTTTGCGCCTCATGTGCGCCCTTGCTTCGTCTTCGCCCTTTTTTTTCTGACGCAAATTGCCATATTCAGGCCCGACCTCTTCCAAAACTTTGACTGCCACAAGGAGCCTCCCCATGTCCGATTACGATTTTGAACTTTTTGTTATCGGCGGAGGATCGGGTGGCGTGCGCGCCGCGCGGCTGGCGGCAGGGCTTGGCAAGCGCGTCGCGATCGCCGAGGAATACCGCTTCGGCGGTACCTGCGTCATTCGCGGCTGCGTACCGAAGAAGCTCTTTGTCTATGCCTCGCAGTTTCCGGAACATTTCGAAGACGCGGAAGGCTATGGCTGGCATGTCGGCGAACGGCGCTTTTCCTGGCCGGACCTGATTGCCGCCAAGGACAAGGAGATCACGCGTCTCGAAGGGCTCTACCGCAAGGGACTTGAAAATGCCGGCGCGGAAATCCTGGAGAGCCGGGCGGAGATCATCGGGCCGCATCGCCTGCGGCTCAGTGCGTCGGGCCAGGAAGTGACGGCGGAGAAAATTCTGATCGCCGTCGGCGGCGCGCCCAATCCGCATCCGGAGATGCCGGGGTCCGAACTCTGTATTTCCTCCAACGAGGCTTTCCACCTCGATGAACTGCCGAAATCGATCGCGATCACCGGCGGCGGCTATATCGCCGTGGAGTTCGCCAATATCTTCAACGGTCTCGGCGTGGAAACGACGCTGATCTATCGCGGTCCGGAAATCCTGCGCGGCTTTGATATGGATATGCGCACCAATCTGCGTGAGGCGATGGAAAAGAAAGGGATCCGCGTTGTCTGCCGCGACACGATTGTCGATGTCGCTCAGGCGGCTGACGGAAGGCTCAAAGCCCAGACCCACAATGGCCACGTCTTCAATGTCGACAAGGTGATGATGGCGCTTGGACGTCTGCCAAATACGAAGGGGCTGGGCCTCGAAACGATCGGCGTCAAGACCGACGCCAAGGGTGCGATCATCGTCGACGATTATTCGCGCACCAATGTCGACCATGTCTACGCGCTTGGCGATGTGACCGACCGGGTGCAGCTCACGCCGGTCGCCATTCACGAGGCGATGTGCTTCATCGAGACCGAATACAAGAACAACCCGACCAAGCCGGATCATGACCTGATCGCGACCGCCGTGTTCTCGCAGCCGGAAATCGGCACGGTCGGTCTTCCGGAAGACGTTGCGGCCGAGCGCTATGAAGAGCTCGAAGTCTATCTGGCGAAGTTCCGGCCGATGAAGGCGACACTGTCCGGCCGCGACGAGAAGACGGTGATGAAGCTGATCGTCAACGCCGCCGACCGAAAGGTCGTTGGCGCCCATATCCTCGGCCATGAGGCCGGCGAGATGGCGCAGCTTATCGGCGTGGCGCTGAAGGGCGGCTGCACAAAGGATGATTTCGACCGGACCATGGCGGTCCATCCGACAGCGACCGAAGAACTCGTAACCATGTACAGCCCGACCTACCGGGTGAAGAACGGCGAGCGGGTCTGACGGCAGGCAGCCCGGCGCTTCAGACGGCGCCGGACGTCTTATCTCCGGCGCATGAGGCGGCTGATCAGCGCGGCCGCCCACTGGTGTCCCCGCCAGTCCTCGCCCTCCAGCGGGTCGGCAAGCGAGGGGCGCGGCTTGAATTTCGTGCGGCGCGCAATGGAAAGCCAGTCAATCATATCGATTCTCCCGTCGTTTCGGCACCTATTTCGGTGCTTCCAAGACCTAGGCGGTTGCGGACGCCGGCTGTAGAAGCGCGGATGAACTGTCTGTTTCAGCCGTGAACGGTTCACCCTCTTTGCCGCTGGTGTAGACTGGGCCGGCATTCACGAATTTCGGGAACAGACATCGATGGCGGATCCGAACTGGGATGATCTCCAGCTTTTTCATGTGGTCGCCGAACTCGGCGGCCTGAGCGCCGCGGCGCAGCGCACCGGCCTGTCCGCGCCCACCATTGGCCGGCGCATGCTGGCGTTGGAGCGCACGCTCGGGCGTTCGCTGTTCCTGAGGTCCCAGCGCGGCTATCGGCTGGCCCATGATGGCGAGGTGCTGTTCGAGCGCGTCAGCGGCATGCAGGCGGTGGCCGATGCGATTGCCGACTGGCATGGCGAGGCCTTCGCCATGCCCTGGGTGTCGATTGCCGTCGACAGCTGGCTTGCGGGCTTTGCAGCCGATCATGTGCTTCGGATCAAGGGGCCGGAGGATGGCTTTCGCATCTGCCTTGCCGCGGCCGCGCCGTCGCTGGCGCTTGCCTTTCGCGAGGCCGATGTCGCGGTTCTTGGCGCACGGCCCGACAGCGGCAATCTGGCGGTCCGCCGCGCTGGATCCATGGCCTATGCGGTCTATCGCCGTAATGACCTTTCGGGGGATGATCTGCCTTGGGTTTCCATGGGAACCGGGGCTGCCGTCTCGGCCTCGGACCGATGGGTCTTCGAGAACCGGGAATCGGCGATCACCACCTGGACGGAGGATCGCGACCTTCTCGTCCGGCTTGTCGTTGCCGGCGCGGGGCAGGGGGTCCTGCCCGTTCATCTCGGCGACGCAAACCCCGCGCTTGAACGCGTCGGCGGCATCATAGACGAACTCACCCATCCGCTCTTCATCGTTGCCAATGACGATGACCGACACCGTCCCGAAGTGCGGACCGTGATCGAGCGCCTGGCCGCCTTCATCCGGGAAAACGACGCGCTGCTTGCCGGTCGGACGGGTGGTTGACGCGCGGGTATACAAAAAAGCGAGAAACGTCTATAAGCGCGCCAAAATCGGGAGTGAGGCATGTCCGGCTGATCGCAGCCGGACGGCAAGGACAGGTGAAAGACATGGATAATGCAACGAACTGGACACCGGGTAGCTGGCGCAAGAAGCCCATTCTTCAGGTGCCGGATTATCCTGATGCAGAAAAGCTCGCCGAGGCTGAAG
Organism: Martelella lutilitoris; assembly: GCF_005924265.1. Taxonomy (GTDB): domain Bacteria; phylum Pseudomonadota; class Alphaproteobacteria; order Rhizobiales; family Rhizobiaceae; genus Martelella; species Martelella lutilitoris. The sequence goes on along the minus strand of NZ_VCLB01000008.1, from coordinate 56,293 downwards.
CAGCGCTCGCGACCTATCCGCCGCTGGTATTTGCCGGCGAGGCGCGGCGTCTGAAGCGCGCGCTCGGCGAAGTGGCCGAGGGCCGTGGTTTCCTGCTGCAGGGCGGCGACTGCGCCGAAAGCTTTGCCGAGCATGGCGCCGACACGATCCGCGACTTCTTCCGCGCCTTCCTGCAGATGGCCGTCGTGCTGACTTTCGGCGCGCAGCAGCCCGTCGTCAAGGTCGGCCGCATTGCCGGCCAGTTCGCCAAGCCGCGTTCCTCGCCGAACGAAACGATCAACGGCGTGACCCTGCCGAGCTATCGCGGCGACATCATCAACGGCATCGATTTTACCGAGGAAGCACGCGTTCCCGACCCGCAGCGCCAGCTGATGGCCTATCGCCAGTCGGCCGCGACGCTGAACCTGCTGCGCGCCTTTTCCATGGGCGGATACGCCAATCTGGAAAACGTGCATCAGTGGATGCTGGGCTTCGTCAAGGATTCACCCCAGGGCGAACGCTACCAGAAGCTCGCCGACCGGCTTTCCGAAACCATGTCCTTCATGCGCGCCATCGGCATTACGGCAGCGGAAAACCATGCGCTGAGCGAGACCGATTTCTTCACCAGCCATGAAGCGCTTCTGCTCGGCTATGAGGAAGCGCTGACGCGCGTCGATTCGACATCCGGCGACTGGTACGCAACCTCCGGCCACATGATCTGGGTCGGCGACAGGACCCGCCAGGCCGATCATGCCCATATCGAATATGTGCGCGGCATCAAGAACCCGCTCGGCCTCAAATGCGGTCCCTCGCTTGCCGAAGACGATCTTCTGCGCCTGATCGATACGCTGAACCCGGAAAACGAAGCCGGACGCCTGACGCTGATCTGCCGTTTCGGCCATGACAAGGTCGCCGATCACCTGCCGCGCCTCATCCGCGCCGTCGAGCGGGAAGGCAAGAAGGTCGTCTGGTCGTGCGATCCGATGCATGGCAACACGATCACGCTCAATTCCTACAAGACGCGGCCCTTCGAACGGATCCTGTCGGAAGTCGAAAGCTTCTTCCAGATTCACCGCGCCGAGGGCTCCTATCCGGGCGGTATCCACGTCGAGATGACAGGCAAGAACGTGACGGAGTGCACCGGCGGCGCCTGGGCGCTGACGGGCGAAGACCTGCACGACCGCTACCACACCCATTGCGACCCGCGTCTCAACGCCGACCAGGCGCTGGAACTCGCCTTCCTGCTCGCCGAGCGCATGAAGACGGCCTATGAGGAAAAGAAGCTCGCGATCAACGAGTAAGGTCGTCCGCAACGCGCTGACAGCGTTCACCAAGCAATCTCCCCCCTTGAGGGGGAGATGTCGCGGAAGCGACAGAGAGGGGTAAAGGGCGTAAGCCCTCCAGCCGGATTTGCCGAGAGGGTTCACCCCCTCTCTGCCCCTGTCGGGGCATCTCTCCCTCAAGGGGAGAGATTTGTTTGAGGCCATCTTCCGGGTCTTATTCAGGCCGCCGCCTTTTTCCGATTTGATTTTTCCCCCAAAACATGGTGTCCATCCCTGCAGACCTGAAAGGTGGAATTGCCATGGACAGCCTCAAAATCGCTCTCGCCCAGCTCAACCCGACGGTCGGCGATATCGCCGGCAATCTTGAGAAGCTGCGCGCCGCGCGCAAGAAGGCCGCACAGGCCGGCGCTGATCTGGTGCTCTCGACCGAGCTCTTCATTTCCGGCTATCAGCCCGAAGACCTGGTGATGAAGCCTGCCTTTCTCGCCGCCTGTCAGAAGGCGGTCGAGGCGCTTGCCGCCGATACCGCCGACGGCGGACCGGGCGTGATCGTCGGCTATCCGCGCAAGGGCGAGGCCGGACGGCACAATTCGGTCGCCGTGCTGGACGGCGGCGAGATCATCGCCATTCGCGACAAGGTCGACCTGCCGAACTATGGCGAGTTTGACGAGAAGCGCGTCTTCGTGCCGGGCGAAATGCCGGGGCCGGTGAATTTCCGCGGCGTCAGGATCGGCATCCCGATCTGCGAGGATATCTGGGGCGATCTCGGCGTGTGCGAAACGCTGGCGGAAAGCGGCGCGGAGCTTCTGCTTTCGCCCAACGGCTCGCCCTATTATCGCGGCAAGGTGGACGTCCGCCATCAGGTGGTGCTGAAACAGGTGATCGAGACCGGCCTGCCGCTGGTCTATCTCAACACGCTCGGAGGCCAGGACGAACTGGTGTTCGACGGCGGCAGTTTCGGCTTCAACGCCGACAGGACACTCGCCTTCCAGATGCCGCAATTCGTCGAGGATGTCGCGATTTCCGAATGGGCGCGCGGCGCGGATGGCTGGCGCATCGTCGGCGGCAAGGTGGCCGCGTTGCCGATCGGCGAGGCCTCCGATTACCGCGCCTGCGTGCTCGGCTTTGCCGACTATGTGAACAAGAACGGCTTCAAGAGCGTGGTGCTTGGCCTTTCCGGCGGGATCGATTCGGCGATCTGTGCCGCGATTGCCGTCGACGCGCTGGGCGCTGAGCGCGTGCACTGCGTGATGCTGCCCTATCGCTACACCTCCGAGGAATCGCTCTCCGATGCCGCGGCCTGCGCCAAGGCGCTCGGCTGCCGCTATGATGTCGTCGCGATCGAGGAGCCGGTCACCGGTTTCCTTTCCGCTCTGGAGACCATGTTCGAGGGCACCGAGGAAGGGATCACCGAGGAGAACCTGCAGAGCCGCACGCGCGGCACGATTCTGATGGCGATCTCGAACAAGTTCGGCGCCATGGTGGTGACCACAGGCAACAAATCGGAAATGTCGGTCGGTTATGCGACGCTCTACGGCGACATGAACGGCGGCTTCAATCCGATCAAGGATCTCTACAAGATGCAGGTCTACGCCGTTGCCGCCTGGCGCAACACAGAGCGGCCGGAAGGCATGTACGGGCCGGAAAAGAATGCCATTCCGCAGAACATCATCGACAAGACGCCGTCAGCCGAGCTTCGCCCGAACCAGACGGATCAGGATTCGCTGCCGCCTTATCCGGTGCTGGACGACATTCTGGAATGCCTCGTCGAGCGCGAGATGTCGGTGGAGGCGATCGTTGCCCGTGGGCATGACGCGGAAACGGTGCACCGGATCGAGCATCTGCTCTACATCGCCGAATACAAGCGACGTCAGTCCGCGCCCGGCGTGAAGATCACGCGCAAGAATTTCGGGCGCGACCGGCGCTATCCGATCACCAACCGTTTTCGCGATCGCTAGAGCGCCGTGCGTCCATTCGGACGCATAAAGGACGCGCTAGCCTATCGAATCTGCGCATCGTGCCTTCCGAAAATCGCTTCCGGTTTTCGGGTCGATGCGCTTGAAGCGCCAGGCCGGGGAGGGGCATATGCGAAGCTCAGTCGAGATTTATGATTTTGCCACGGGCGAACAGCGCGTCGTGTTCCAGTCGGACGACCTGATCGAAGCACCCAACTGGTCGCCGGACGGGCGCTTTCTGATGGTCAACAGCGACGGGCTGATGTACCGCCTGCCTCTGGAAGGCGCGCCGCGCCTCGAGACAATCGACACCGGCTTTGCCGAACAGTGCAACAATGACCACGGCATTTCGCCGGACGGCAAGACGATCGCGATCTCCGACAAGTGCGAATTCGGCAAATCGGCGATCTATACGCTGCCGGCGGAAGGCGGCAGGCCGAAGCTGGTGACGCCCAAACTGCCGTCCTACTGGCACGGCTGGTCGCCCGACGGCGCGCGCTTTGCCTATTGCGGGATCCGCGATGACGTCTTCGATATCTATACGATCGCAGCCGATGGCGGCGAGGAGACGCGCCTGACCCACGGTGAAGGCCGCAATGACGGGCCGGACTACAGTTTCGACGGCGAATGGATCTATTTCAACTCGTCGCGCACCGGGTTGATGCAGATCTGGCGCATCCATCCCGATGGCACCGGGCTTCAGCAGGTCACGTCGGACAATGCCGGCAACTGGTTTGCCCATCCCTCGCCGAAGAATGATCGGGTGATCCTGATCTCCTATGAGCCGGATGTTTTCGACCATCCGCGCGACAAGGATGTCCGGGTGCGCGTGATGGATCCCGATGGCGGTAATTTGACGACGCTTTTCGCGCTCTTCGGCGGCCAGGGCACGATGAACTCGCCCAACTGGGCGCCTGACGGCGAGGCCTTCGCCTATGTTCGCTATTTTCCGGTCTGAACCGCCGCGTCGCGCCGGCCTGTCATCAAGCTGAAATACGACTCGTGTTTTAAGGGTGCCATCCATGGATGCACAGAGGCCGCCGGGGGCTATGGCGGGTTGAGGCGATGGAACCCAGACAGTTCAGAACGCTTTTCATTTCCGACCTTCATTTGGGGTCGAAGGCCGCCAAGGCGGATTTCCTGCTTGATTTCATGCGCCACCACGAGGCCGAGACGATCGTGCTCGTTGGCGACATCATTGACGGCTGGCGGCTGAAGCGCAGCTGGTACTGGCCGCAACCCTTCAACGACGTGATCCAGAAAATGCTGCGCAAGGCCCGCAAGGGCACGCGCATCGTCTATATTCCGGGCAATCACGACGAGTTCCTGCGGGATTTTCCCGGCACCCATTTCGGCGGCGTCGAAGTTGCCGAGCGGATGATTTTCGAGGCCGCCGACGGCAAGAAATACCTCGTCATCCACGGTGACGAATTCGATGTCGTCGTTCGCCATGCGCGCATCGTCGCCTATCTCGGCGATTGGGCCTATGACGCGGCGATCGCCATCAATCAGGTACTGGCGGCCGTGCGCCGCAAGCTCGGCATGCCCTACTGGTCGTTCTCAGCCTGGGCCAAGCTGCAGGTCAAGCATGCGGTCAACTTCATCGGCGAATTCCAGCGCGTGGTCGTGGACGAGGCGCGCAGGAACGAGGTCGACGGGGTTATCTGCGGCCATATCCACCACGCGGTGATGGAGGACATGGACGGCATCCGCTACATCAACACCGGCGACTGGGTGGAAAGCTGCACGGCCGTTGCCGAGCATTTCGACGGCACGTTCGAGCTGATCAACTGGCAGAAGATCGAGGGCGTGGTCGAGGACGATCCGCAGGAGACGGATGCCGAGGACATCGCGCCGCTGATCATGGCCGCCAAAACCAAGGGTCGCGCGGCCTGACAGACCGGGCTCCGCCTCGTTTTCGCCGGGTCCGCAACGCATGCGGCGGGCGAATAATCGGAGTGTCGGGCAACCGGTGTCCTTGATCCGCAGGCTTTGCATGTTCGCGCTTCTAACCTATTAAATCTACGCACCGTGCTTTCTGAACATCGATTCCGATTTTCGGGCCGATGCGCTAGGTCCTTCAAAAGACTTGCAATCTCTTTCCCGTCATGAAAAGCCTAACAAAGGTCATGATCGCGGCCGATCGTCACGATCTCGGGTGATCCTGTTTGTGGTGGTTTGACCCGATCTCCCGGCATCATGGCGAACGAGGCATTTTGCGCCCGGACCGATGCGGCGTCGAACCGGCGCAGAACACTGGATAATTGCATTTGCAGAACGCGGACGAAACGAAAGCCTCCCTGACGGTTACGCCCGGCGACGGCGGAGCGGACACGACCCTTCGACTTGAAGGGTTCTGGACGGTTCGCAATGCGCGCCCGCTGAGCGGCGAGATCGACCAGCTTCGCGGACGGCTGAAGGGGCAGGGCGGCAAGGCTGTCGTCAACCTCTCGGGGCTGGAGCGGCTTGACACTGCCGGCGCCTGGTTGGTGCGCGAGGTACAGGCCGAATGCCGCAATGCCGGGTTTGAGACCGAAGTCACCGGAATGGACGCGCGTGTTTCCGACCTTATGGAGGCGATCCCGGAAACCTTGCCGGAGCCGGAAAAAACGGAAACGCCGCGCCAGAGCCTGCCGGAGATCATTCTCGATCCGCTCGGCAAGTCGGCCGCCATGGGGGCGCGTGACGTCTACCGCGGTGTGGGCTATTTCGGCGCGCTGTTTCTCGGCCTGAAGGCGCTGCTTTCGAAGGGCGGCGGCGTCAACATGGCGGCCATCACGGCGCAGCTCGACCATATGGGCGTGCGGGCCGTGCCGATCATCGCGTTGATGTCGTTCCTCGTCGGCGCCATCATTGCCCAGCAGGGCGCGTTCCAGCTCAGCTATTTCGGCGCTGAACTCTTCGTCGTCGACCTTGTCGGCATCCTGCAGCTGCGCGAAATCGGCGTGCTTTTGACCGCGATCATGATTGCCGGACGTTCCGGCAGCGCGATCACGGCCGAGATCGGGGCCATGCGCATGCGCGAGGAGATCGACGCGCTGAGGGTGATGGGCTTCGATCCGGTATCGGTGCTGGTGTTCCCGCGCATGGTGGCGCTGCTGATCGCGCTGCCGCTTCTGACCATTCTCGCCAATTTCGCGGCTCTTTCGGGGGCTGTCGTGGTGCTCGATCTCTATTCCGGCATCACGCTTGAGACCTTCATGCAGCGTTTTCACGAGGCCGTCGACATGGCGGATGTGATCTCGGGCATGCTGAAGGCCCCGGTCATGGCACTGATCATCGCCATCATCGCGGCCCTTGAAGGCATGAAGGTCGGCGGCAGCGCTGAATCGCTCGGCCAGAAGGTCACGGCCTCGGTGGTGAAGTCGATCTTCGTGGTGATTCTCGCCGATGGCATCTTCGCCATTTTCTACGCAGCGATCGATTATTGAGGAGCGGGCGGTGAGCGGCGAGATCGATAACAGAACCGAGGAAGACCGCGAAACCATTTTGAGCGTGCGCGGTCTGACCGTGGGTTTCGGTGGGCCGACCGTGCTCGAAAACCTGGATCTTGATGTCTATCGCGGCGAGATCCTCGGCTTTGTCGGCGGCTCGGGCACCGGCAAGTCGGTGCTGATGCGCACCGTGCTGCGACTGAACGCGCGTCAGGCCGGGACAATCTCGATCTTCGGCAGGGATTTCGACAATCTGAGTTATGAGGACAGGCTGGCCGTCGATATGCGCGTCGGCGTCCTGTTCCAGCAGGGCGCTCTGTTTTCCGGCCTCACCGTTCTTGAAAACGTGCAGGTACCGATGCGCGAGTATCTCGATCTGCCCAAGGCTATGATGGACGATCTCGCCCGGCTGAAGATCGAGCTGGTGGGCTTAAGGCCCGAGGCGGCGGAGCGTTATCCGGCGGAGCTTTCCGGCGGCATGATCAAGCGCGCGGCGCTTGCCCGGGCGCTGGCGCTCGACCCGGACCTGGTGTTTCTGGACGAGCCGACCTCGGGTCTCGACCCGATCGGCGCGGCCGAGTTCGACGAACTGATCGGCCGGCTGCGTGACACGCTCGGTCTTACGGTCTATATGGTGACTCACGACCTCGACAGCCTGCACGCCGTATGTGACAGGATTGCGGTGCTCGGAAAGAAGAAGGTGCTGGTCGAGGGAACGCTCGATAAGATGCTCGCCTTCGATGACCCTTGGGTCCAGAGTTATTTCAGGGGCAAGAGGTCCCGCGCTATTTTCGAAAACGCCGCAGATGGCCAACAACAGCGTTGACGGGCAGGCATGGAAACCAAAGCAAACTATACCATTGTCGGTTTTTTCGTACTGCTGGTGCTGGCCTCGGCCGCCGGCTTCGTCTTCTGGCTGCAGGAATATGGCCGGCAGGGACCGATCGCGGAGCTGATCGTGCGCATTCCAGGCTCGGCCAACGGGCTGTCCGTCGGTTCCGCCGTCCGCTTCAACGGTATCCAGGTCGGCTCGATCAAGGCCCTGGAAATTGACCCGGAGGACCCGCGCTTCACCATTGCCCGCACCACGGTGAAGGCAGACACTCCGGTTCACGACAGCACCACGGCCAAGCTCGAACTGCAGGGCCTGACGGGGACCGGCTATATCGAACTGGCCGCCAACGGCCAGGATGGCCCGAACATCCTTCAGGAGGCGCTGAAGAACGACAAGCCTGCCGAACTGACGGCGGACAAGTCGAGCCTTTCCAACCTGCTGACGACCGCCGACAGGATCATGAAACGGATCGATTCGACGGCGAGCGATGTTCAGACCCTGGTCGAGGACATATCCCCGACGCTGACCAAGACGGTGAGCAATGTCGAGACGTTCACCGGCGCGCTTGCCGACAATTCCGACGAAATCGGCGATTTCCTCGAGACCGTCGGCAAATTGTCGCGCACCGTCGACAGCCTCTCCGGCAGGCTTGAGACCACGGTCGATTCGCTCGACAAGGTGATCAAGGCTGTCAATCCCGACGAGGTTGCGAGCATCATCAACAATGCCAACACGATCACCGCAAATGTCGCCGTCGCCTCGAAAGACCTCGACAACGTGATCGCCAAGTTCGCCGAGGCGGTGGAAAGCTACAGCACCTTTGGCGATCAGGCCTTTGATGTGTTCAAGAAGGTCGACACGATCGTTTCGGCGATCGATGCCGAGAAGGTCGGAACTTCGGTTGACGACCTTTCCGTGGTCATGGCCGACGCCAAGGAGGCGGTCGCATCGATCCGCGATGTCGCCGACAGCGTCAATTCCAAGACGCAGAACATCGACACGGCGATCGACAATATCAGCGAGCTTTCCGTCAAGCTCAATGAAGCGTCTTCGCGCGTCAATGACGTGCTGGTGAAGGTCGATAATCTTCTGGGGTCCGACAATGTCGAATCGCTGTCCGATCAGGCCCGCCAGACCCTGACAGCAGTGCAGGAGGCAGCCGAAACGCTGAATGCCCGCATCGGTCCGATCACGGCCAACCTCGAGAACTTCTCGGGCTCCGGGCTGCGCGATGTCCGCGCGTTGGTTTCCGATACCCGCCGGACGGTCGACAGTCTCAACCGCACGATCAATTCCATCAGCAACGATCCGCAGCAATTCATCTTTGGTTCGGACAATATGAAGACCTATGACGGTCGCAACCGCTACTGAGGTTCAAAGCCTGGTTGCAGCGACCTGAAGGACGTGCGCGGAAAGCGCAGCGAGGCGCGAGAAAGTCGCTTGCAGGACCTTTGCAATCCGGCCCTGATGCCTTACTTCATTGAATTGAATGGATTAGTAGTCCCAGGAAGGACGCAAGCATGTTTTTTGCCGCGAGAGAGAAAGCCGGAGCGCTGATACGACCGCTTGTCGCGCTTGGTCTCCTAGCGGCCGGCCTCAGCGGCTGCGCGCTTCGTCCGCCAAGCGACACCTTCGACCTGACGGCAAAAGCCGCGACCGAGGTGACGAGCAACCGTGCGCGCACGGCCCGGCTCCAGCTTCTGGTACCAACGCCCTCGGCCATCCAGGTGCTCGACAATCGCGGCATCGTGGTCAGGCTTTCCGGTTCCGAGCTTCGTTATCTGGCAAATGCCCAGTGGAGCGATCTTCTGCCGGCCGTGGTTCAGGCGCGGCTCGTTGCGGGGCTGGAGAACACCGGCCTCTTCGGCGGCGTTGGCATGCCGGGGCAGGGGCTTGCGATCGACTATCAGGTGGTCGTGGAAATCCGCGAATTCGCGATCGACGCGGCGGGGCCGGGTACGGCGGATGTCGAACTCTCGGTCAAGCTGCTCGATGACCGCACCGGCGTCGTCAGGGCGCAGCGCCTGTTTGAAAGCAGCGTCGGCGTCAACTCGTCTGCGTCGAGCGGCGTTCTCGTCGCCGCCCTCGACAAGGCATTTGCCGATGTCCAGGCTGAAATGGTCAGCTGGATCGCCGCAACGCTCTGATTTCCGCCTCTCGTTTCGCGCTCTCAGATGCGGCGGAAGACCGGGCTTTTGATCTTGTCCTCGTCGGCCGCCGTCAGGAACTTCTCGGTGAAAATGCCTTCCTCGAAAAGGAAGCCGCGCATGAGCGTGCGGATTGTCGCCTCGATCATCGGCGGCGGACCGCAGAGATATGCGGTCATGTCGGCAAAACCGTCGGGAAAGGCGCGCTGCAGCGCCTCGTGGATAAAGCCGGTTTCCCCGGCCCAGCCGTCGTTGGGGTCGGGTTCGGACAGTGCCGGAATGTAATGGAAATTGGCGTGTTCGGCGGCGAGCCGTTCGAACAGGTCGCGGTAGTAAAGATCCTTCAGTCCGCGCGCGCCCTGAAACAGGTAGACAGGCTCGTCCCACCCATTTTCGAGAAGATCGAGCACCATGGATTTCGGGCTCGAAAGCCCGCTGCCGCCGCCGACGAAGATCTGCGTCCCGCCCCGTGATCGACGCGTGAAGAACTGGCCGTAAGGACCTGTAAAGGAAAGGTGATCGCCCTCTTTCAGGGACTCGTGCAGAAGCGGCGTCGCCTTTCCGCCCGGCACCTTGCGCACGTTGAGCTCGATCATCGCGCCGTCCTTCGGGCTTGAGGCGATCGAGAAGGCGCGCGGTCCTTCCACCCCCGGCACGGTCAGATTGATATACTGGCCAGGCTGGAAGCGGATCGGGTCGCCGTCGATCGTGAGCCAGATGCCCTTGATGTCGGGGGTGAGATCGGCAATCTTGGTCACCGTCGCGCTGAAATCGCGGATCGGAATGTGTTCGGCGTCCTCGTCCTCGTCGATCTCCGCCTCGATCACCACGTCTTCCGTCAGCCGCGCGCAGCAGGCAAGCGTCTTGCCGTCCTCGCGCTCGAAATCCATGAGCGCGAAGGAGGAGGCGTCGGCATGGTCGACCTCACCCTCCAGCACGTCGACCTTGCAGGTTCCGCAAAGCCCGTGGCCACAGGCATGCGGCAACCAGATGCCCTGCCTGAGACAGGCATCGAGAATGGTCTGGTCCTCGCGGACCTCGATGGTTTCGCCGATCGGCTCGACGGTCAGTCTGAAGGCCATGGGGCGCCTCCCTCAAATTCTTCGGGAGAACACCCCGGTTTCGCCGGAAGTGCTCTCCATGCGCGATTGCCTTTGAACGACCGTCCTAGACGGTCGCAACGCCGCCGACGCCGGAAAGGCCCGGCGTCCAGAAACGGATCAGCGACTTGTGGCCGATCCCGTTGTCTGCGAGCGATTTTTCCGGGTCGGGATGGGCCTCCTTGCCGTCGATCGTCCAGCGCACCGCGCTCCAGTCGATCTTCTCGAAATCGGGATGCATGCCGTAATAGGTCGGCAGGATCTGGCTGAGGATCGCGCCGAAAGGCATGGCAGGCGGCAGCGGGAAGGCGATTGCCGCGCAGAACATCAGGTGTTCTTCCCAGTGGATATAGACAAGCTGGTTGCCGTGGAAATTCTCCAGCCGGTCGCGAATTTCGACCTTCTCGGCATAATCGGGATCAAGAGCGACAACGCCCATGGTTTCCTCCATCGAAAAAGAAATGAAGCCGGGCCCGGCGCGTGCGGCGTGCCGGGCGGTTGCGGCGTGCCGGCCTATTCGGCCGCCACCCTGGCACGTTCGTTCTGCCACTCCTCCCAGAGCTTCTGGTCGGGGGAGACAGACTGGTCCATGTTGTCGGCGCCGACATTGATGTTGTACCACTTCAGCACATCGCCGAGATCGGCTCCGCCGCAATGGCCCTGGAAGATCTGGTGCACGGGCAGCCAGGCCTGGGCGTATTTCTCCGGCTCATGGTCAAAGATGTCCTTGCAGCCGTCCGAGCAGAAGTGGTAGCGCTCGCCCTTGTAGGTGCTCTCGCGGAACGAGATCGTGTTCGGGTCGCCTGGTTCTGTATAGCCCATGGGGATCTGGCAGCAGTTGCAGAGCTGCGGCAGGGCATTGTTGTAGAAGCGCTTGCCGTCCGCCTCCATCTTCCGCCACTGCTCGTAACGCGGGCGATAATACTTGTCGAAGCTGTCCGGATATTTCTCCGAAAGCCAGCCCATCTCCTCCGCGTCCGGCAGCCAGGTGTGAAAGGCTGCGGCCTGGGTGTAGTTGTAGAAGATCGACCAGTTCTGGTGCGAGAGGTGATCGGCTTCCGCGGTCGCCTGCTCGTGATATTTGGGCGGACGCAGGCCGTAGCGGGCGAGATCCTCGAACAGCGCGCCGCCTGCCTGGACGAAATAGATTTCCCAGGCCTCCTTCCACGACATGATGCGCTTGGGCAGCATGTAGTCCATCATCATGGCGACGAGGCTCAGCACCTTGTAGCCGCGCCAGAACCACTTATCGACCCAGCGCTGGACGATCGGCAGGTTGTCGGGGTGCTGTTCCAGCAGGAACTTGATCACCTCGATGCCGAGCGTCATGTGCCGGCTTTCGTCCGACTGGGCGGAAAAGCCGAAGGTCACCGTCGCCATGTCGCCATTATAGGCCGCGCCGGACATGAAGGGGACGAAGAGAAGATTGGTCAGCACATATTCAAAGGCGAAGCCGATCGCGATCATGAATTCGAACGGTCCGGCGGTGCGGGCATCGTCGAAGAAGGACTTCGGCACGGACAGGTACCAGACCCGGTCATGCATGTGCGGGAATTCGTGCAGGCCGTCGAAGAACTTGTTGTAGTGCGAGATCGTGTGGATCTGCGTCTGGGCGTGGCGCAGCTCGTCGAGCGACTGCATCTGCGCGGCGATGCGCGGGCCGACGCCCGGCAGCTGCCGGCCGGCATGGGCGAAGCCGCGATGAGCCTGGTATTCGAGCGGCGAGACGCCGGTCAGGAACAGCTTCACGGCATTCAGATAGCGCGCCTCAGAAAGGCCGAGCTGGCCGTTGTTCTGAGCGAAGCTGTCGAGAACGGCGTAGAGCTTGCGCTCTTTTTCCGACTGGAATTTCCAGTAGGCGTCCATGGTGAGGCGGAAGGGATCCTGCCACTTGTCCCAGTCGCGGATCTTGATTCCCTCGAAGGTCGCTTCGGGGAAGACCTTGTCCATCGGCTGATAGGTGGTCTGCCAGTCGAGGCCGCGGGTGAGAAGCGCATAGCGCTGCTTGAGGCCGAGTTTCTTTGCCATTGTGGTGTTCCCCTTCTCAACGGTTCCAGGAGAGGGCGAAATAATCGTCGTCCTCGTCCAGATTGCCGGCCATGGAAATCATGGTCAGGTGAATTTCCTGCGGATCCCATTCGCGCCCGATCTTTTCAGAAACGGTGGAGGCGCGGATGATGAGGTCGCCGGCGCGGTCGAGCTTCAGCGCGCCGGGCATGGAGAGCGTTTCCACGCCCGGATTGTCCTGCCGGATTGCGTCCGCGATCATCCGGCCGTCATTGGTATCCTGAAGCGTGATCGATACGAGCTGTGCCATGTGGGGTCTCCTTCAGGCGGCAAGGCCGAGGCGACCAGCGCGGCCGTCGAGCTCGGAAACGAGATCGGCAAGCGCCGGCTTTCCGGCGTCGCCCAGAACATGCGCGGCGAGCGGTGCCAGCGCCTCGGCGGTGCGGTCGCGCCAGAAGCGATACCACTCCCCGAGAAGGTGCGTGTTGGCATCGCTCTCCTCGGCGGCCCGTCGGATCACCGCGTCGGCCCAGCGGCTTTGATCGGCAAACCACTCGACCATGAACTCGGTGACCATCGAGACGGCGGTACCGCCGTGCTTCTGGCCTTCCTCGTCGAACACAGTATAGACCAGCGGATAGACGAGGCCGTCGATGGCGAGATATTGCGCCACGAACAGCTCGAACCAGTCCTTGGCCACCAGCGTGTCCTCGACCAGGCGGCGCGTGCCCTGCCAGTAGGGGGCGCTTAGCCATTTCTCCTTGGCCGCGTCGAGCGCCTCGCCCGTGCCGCCGGCCATGTCCATGCCGATCTGTCCGATCAGCTGGGCGATGCCGAGCTGGTCGCCGGCCGCAAACATCGACGGCGCCGTCACCGCCGTGCCGTAACCGCGATCGCAAATTTGCGTGGCATTCATATTGGCGCCCCAGGCGACATGCCTGAGCGGCAGGAGATAATCCTCCACCTTCTGCCGCCATTCCGGCTCGATCCTGTCGAGCAGGCGGCGCTTTTCGACGAAGTCGATATTGTGCTGGGCCGCCTCGCGCATGCCGGAGCGGGAGATGTTGTAGGTGGCGTAGTAGAACTGGCGCGGATCGCGCAGCGCGTACCAGTCGGCCATGACGATGGCCGTGCGACGCGGATCGTAGAGCTCCATGTCCGGCTCCCAGAAGGGCCGGTAGTGGAAATGCGCCGTAGCCTGGACATCGAGCATGCCTTCTTCGTAGCGGCTTGCCGGACGGTCCTCGCCGAAGCGGCGGGCAATATGGCTGAAGGTCTGGCGGCGCGGCGTCAGCTTCAATGTCTTCAGATCGATGGACAAGGGTTCTCCTCCCCGTTTGCCTGATTTTTCGAATGCGTTTGCGCTCAGCCGCGGCCAGCGGGCGCGGCTCGGTAGAGCCCTGCAGTGCGGGCCTTTATGGCTTCGAGCGAAACGATCTCGCCGTTTTCGTCCGGCAGGATTTCCGCCTCGCAACGCTCGCAGAACTCGGCAAAGGCCGCGTCGGGCATCACCAGTTCCACGCTCAGCGTCTCGTCGTTCAGGATGAATTCGAACTCGACGAAGCGGTCGAGCTGCCGGCCGAGCACGCGGACGAAAGCCTTGCCGAGGCGCGGGCCCGATCCGCTGATAAGGCTTCGCTCGCCCTCTGCGACGACGAAGGTATCGAGCGCTGTAAGCGAGCCGCAGCCCCCTTTCGCGCAGGCGCCGCATCCCGTGCAACCGCCGCCGGCGACCGCGAATGAAAGATCCGTGTCTGTCATGTTTCCTCCCATGCGATGACGCCGTCCTCAACAGCTGGCTGTGCTTCTCAAGCGAAAGCCCGCATCGCAGGAAAATAAGAGCGCATCGCGCCCGATCAGTCAACAAAAATATCGTTATTATTTTTTTATATCGTTTTATAGGTATCGATATCGCTATTAATTTTGAATGTCGCTAGGTGGGAGCAGCCTCGATGACACCGTTTTGCCGGACGAGCACTGTGTGAATGGAGGAGAAGCGGCCAGAAAACATGACCGGCCCGGCATCTGTTTCAGGCCTGGCCCGACCTGCAGCGACGACACGGTTCTCCATCGCGAAAAACGATAGATATCAGTGGATTAATAGATATATCCGGAAAAATTGGATCAGGCGGGCGCCGGCATATGCGACACCCGCTCCGGCCGCCGTCGGAGACCGGCCGGTTTATCCGTCGGAGCCGGTCTTGCGCTGGAGGGCGTAGTATTCGCGTTTCTGACGATACATTTCGGCATCCGCGCGCCGAACGGCGGATTCGATCGTCTCGCCCGTCTCGCAGATCGCAATCCCGGCGGAAATGCTGATCGGCGCATCGGCGTAGAACTGGTTGTTGACCTTCAGCACCTTGTGGATTTCCTCGAGCGCC
This sequence comes from Martelella lutilitoris, assembly GCF_005924265.1. GTDB lineage: Bacteria > Pseudomonadota > Alphaproteobacteria > Rhizobiales > Rhizobiaceae > Martelella > Martelella lutilitoris. Next base: position 41,172 of record NZ_VCLB01000008.1, on the reverse strand, counting down.
ACCTCGGCCGCATCGAAATCCGAACCAGGCATCAGCACGGCGAATTCGTCGCCGCCGATGCGGGCGGCGCAGTTGGGCTGGCAGACCGATTCGTTGAGCACCTCGCCAAGCCTGCGCAGCAGGCTGTCGCCGGCGTCATGGCCCAGCGCGTCATTGGCGTCCTTCAACCCGTTGAGATCGATGATCAGCACGCCGATGGGACGGAAGTTCTTGCGCTCAAGCCGGTTGATCTCCTCGGTGTAGAAGGAGCGGTTGTAGAGCTTGGTCAGAACATCGTGACGGCCGAGATATTCGAGATAGGCTTCCGCCTTCTTGCGCGCGGTGATGTCGGTCAGCGAGACGAGGACCAGCGACCAGTCCTCCTCGTGACCGGGAAAGACGGAAAACTGCAGAAGGACATAGCGTTCGGAACCGTCCAGCGCGTAATTCATCACCTCGTGGGTGTGCAGCAGCCGGCCCTCCCACAGGTCGATCAGCTGTTCGCGGAAATGGTCCTGAACGTCATCGCGGAACACTGCGTGCTGGTTCTGCAGCAGCACCTGCCGGTTCGGTGCGCGGAACATGTCGAGCGTTGCCTGGTTGACGTCGATGACCCGGATTTCGCTCAGGCACTGGCGCACGAATTCCGGGTGCACATCCATGAACACCCTGAGATCGACGATATGGCGGGCGCGCAGATCGTCAAGCATGACCCGGATGCGGGAGAAATCTTCGACCCACAGCGACACCGGCGAATGCTCGAACAGGCCCTTGGCGTAAAGCGACTGGTGGCGCTCGCGCCGATGCGCGTCCTCGCGTTCGGTCACATCCTCGGTCGCCAGGAGAACGTAGTCGAGTGTTTCCTCGTGGCCGGGCATGACCTGACCGCGCAGCTGGACGTCGAGCCTCTTGCCGGACAGCGTGTAGTTGACCGTGTAGCTGGTGAAAGTCTTCTTGCCCTCGAAGAGCTGGGCAAGTTCATCGATATGGGTTTCCAGCATGTCATCGCGAAAGACCGAGGTGATATTCTCGACAAGGTGGCTTGTGTCGCGCGCTTCGAAAAGTTCGAGCGTCTTGCGGTTCACCTTCAGCACGCGGATCGCACTGGCGCATTCGGCGACGCGGGACATGTCGGCGCGCAGAAACGAGACGATATCTGTAACGCCCTCGGCGCGCCATGCGTCGAACAGGGCCTTGACCGCGCTGAAATCCTCGACCCACATGGCAATCGGGGCGAGCTCGAACATCTCATTTTCGAGACAACTATTGTCCAAGGTTCCGCTCATTCTTTTTCAATCGGGCCTTTCTCAGGCGACCAGACAATCTTCTGCGCAGGCAAGGCGCTTTCCGCGTCAAATTGTCAAGGCGTCGATCCTATAGCGATTTCCCCGATCTGCAAAGCGGGAGGGGCGCGCGCCCCCTGGTGATGCCGGCCTTGCGCGGCATCCGCCGTTTTGATGCAGGCATCGCAAAAACAATTCCCGTATTGATTACAGAAGCGTATGATCGGTTTCAATAGAGGGAATTCATATTTGAAGAGCAGAGCAAACCTCCGGACGGCTTTGGTCGCGGTCTTTGTCTTGACCGCAGCCTTGGCGGATGCGGGCGATGCGCCGATCATCGTGACCGAATCGGGGGTTGGCGGTATTGATGGTCGCACGCCCTTTGCCGCAGACGCCGTGGGCCTGGCCTTGCCGGGCTTTGACGTGCGGGCCGAGAAGCACGAAGGCGAGGGCGGTTTCTATTCCGTCTTCATTGCCGCCAGTGCAGGCGTCGATACCATCACGCTTTACGGCGGGGAGACGGTGGTGCGGGCGGATATTGCCGCGCCGGATGCGGTGACCGAGGCCGGCGCGCGCATCGGCGACCTTTTCTCCGACGTTTTTTCCGGCGATGACGAGCGCTATTGCGAACCGGGAATGGAGGTGTTTTCCGGCAAGGCGGTCTGCCTTGCGCCGGGCAGCGCGCAGATCGCCTTGGTCTTCGGCGGATCGTGGGACGGGCCGGACGGCACGTTGCCGGACGCTGCCAAGCTCGCCCGATGGCCTCTTGAAATAATCATCTGGAACGCCGAATTCTGAAGACGCAGGATCGGCAAGACTTGATTTTTATTGCCTGGCGTCGAAAATTACGTCAGAAGGTTTTTCAAATTCGATGCGCCGGGCGGCGCAAGAACAATCGGAGCAGTTTACGATGTCGGCGAAGATCTATCGTCCCGCCAGAACGGCAATGCAGCAGGGCCAGGCCAAGACCCACCAGTGGGTGCTGGAGTTCGACCAGCAGGCGCCGCGCACGATCGATCCCCTGTTCGGCTACACGTCCTCCTCCGATATGCTGCAGCAGGTCAAGCTGCGTTTCGACAGCCAGCAGGAAGCCGAAGACTATGCGCGCCGCCACGGGATTGCCTATCGCGTGATCCAGCCGAAGGAATCCAAGGAGAAGGTCGTTTCCTATTCCGACAATTTCAAGCCGGACCGCGTTCAGCCCTGGACGCATTGACGCGGCTGCCCGGCAGGCTGCATGCGTCGCCGGACCTCTGGCCCGCCGCCGTCTCTTGCGTCAGCGATGCTGATCGCGAAGAACTGAGCCGCGCCAAGGCCTGCTTCCCGCCGAATGCTCTGCCGCAGCTTGTCATTTGCGCCAGGATCAGGCATTCATGCCGCGCGCCGACCCGCAAACGGCCCCTTAGCTCAGCTGGATAGAGCACCGGCCTTCTAAGCCGACGGTCGCAGGTTCGAATCCTGCAGGGGTCGCCAATCTTTTCAAGGGTTTAGGGCATAACTTAAGCGCGATATATAGTCGGTTTACAAGCTGGTTTACAGATTTCGTTTCGCTTGTGTTCTTTTTGTTGGTGTAGCCGCGATCACGTGGGGCCTCTCGTGACAGTGCAGTTAGCCGATGATGCTAAACGAAAATGACGCGAGATGGCGAAACTTTGTAGGATATGCTATTTATTGAGTTTAGCCCTTTCCATTTTGATCGGGGTCGATATGACCAGACCCGCAAGGGCAAACGGTGGGCATGCTGCGGGATTTGATAATGCCTAAATCGGTTGCCTCGAAAAGGTCGACGTGGGTCGCACCAGTGGTGCTGATAGTCGTGTTGGGATTTGCGATTGCTATTTGCGTTTGGTTTCTCAACTGGCTTCAAACACCATTAACTGGCAGTGATTTTCATCAGGTTTGCGGGCAGTTGCCTGAGGGCAGCCTGGCGGCCGATTGTATAGCTTTGCGATCGACGATCGCCACCGAAAGGGCCGCTGTTTCTGCCGAACGGGCGCTATGGGTGTCCTTCGGTTCGATGTTGGTCGGTGTAGCCAGTATATTCGGCCTACTCTTTGTTTGGCTGCAAGGGCGGGGAGCTATCGAGCTGGCAGCTGAAGCGAATCGCATCACTTTAGAAAATGGCCAAGCACAGGCCCGTGCCTATGTTGTGATACAGTCAGTTGAATGTCAGCTCAACCAGCAGGGGCATCTGGTTACCCGAGTAGGATTTCATAATTCTGGGCTTTCTCCCGCACGAGGTGTCCGTTGGCTGTTTCAAGCAAAGCTCAACATTGTACCCGAGGGCCAAGAGCCGCTTTGCCTTGAAATGGGTGCTGAGCCGAATTTGGAAAAATCGCATTGGCGGCAGGATATCTCCGCTGGAGTTTCCTGGGTGTCAAGGCCACACGGTTTGCTCGTTTCAGAGAAATCCGATGTCATCGATACCATAAATGATGCTGTTTTCATCGCAGCAACAATCAAAATCATGGCCGACTATGCGGATGTGTTCGGTGTCAGGCACGATGAGGTTGCCTGCTTTCAAGGTAGGATTGCCTTAGCTGATCAACCTTACTCGAACCTCGATCGTGCACATGACAGCGCCTGCGATGTATAGAGCTAACTTGCTAAGGCCCTAACTAGAATGCAGGGCCACGGAAAAGTCGTCCGTCATTTCCTGTGTCGTCAAGTCGAAGCACTATTTCTGCATCGTCAAACGGTATTGGCCGTCCCAGCTCATCTGTAGGTAGGTCAGATGAGATAGCCGTCAAAATGTACTGAAGTCCACCTTCGCTAATTTCCCGGCGAACTAGGTCAAGGAATGCGCGTTTCTTTCGAGTATCCAGACCTTCAAGAACGCCATCATGATATGTGAACTGGAAGAACCGCTCGCCTCTGTTTGTTCGAAGCAGTGCGAGGTCGAAGAGCGCACAAAGGAGCTTTCTGTAGCTGGTGCCGTCTCCCTGAGCAGAGGTCTCCCCGCGTCGTCCATCTAGGCCAAGGCCAATCTCGTACTCTAGATTTCCAGATGTATTGACCCGAAATGAAAATATGCCCTCCAAAGAGAGAACAGCTCGACAGTACTTATCGAACAGCGCCTGGAAACGCATCAAGCGACTAGAAGAGGCGGAAACCATGTCATTGATTTTATCCACCATTGCATCGCGCTCGCGTTTCTTTTCACGCAGCTTCCGTGCAGCACGGCCGAGTTCCTCGAGCATATCGACGTCGGATTGGTGGCGATCACGGCGTCGGCGCAATTTTGCGAGGCTGTTCTGCAGAGCCTTAAACTTCTCTATAGTGTCATCGCTATCGATAATCACGAGCCGGTTTCTGCGTTCTTCGTCAAGTTTGGAACGCTCCGCACGAATTTCCTCTAGCTGAGTGTTGATTTCTTCCAGGCGCTTTTTCAGGGCGGCCTTCCGTTCCCTAGTGATTCTAGCCCGGAATGACAAAAGAGCCTCGTAACTCTGCCTAAGTTGCCCCGGGAATACGAGTTCGGCCTCTCCAAAAACGTCGTCTATACGATCAAGGTCGAGCCTGTCGCTATGCTCCAACGCCCTACTGATCTGCTCGGCGTCATAACGGGCATTGTAGGCGATCTGGTTGAGTTCAGAGATGCGGGCTTCGATGCCTTCTACCAGCTCCTTTATCAATCGTTGTTCCGTCTCGTCGAACTGGAACCTGTCAAGCTGATCTTCGGTTTCCGTGATCGAACCTTCCAGTGCGGCCAGCTCCGCGCGCACTTTCGGTAGATCTGCATCGCGGAGGTCAACGCGAACCTCAAGACGAGAATGTTCCTTTTCGAGTTCTTGCACTTCCGTATCGAGATTGTACTTTGAGACCAACAAGCCGTGATCGTATCCAAAAAGCTGCCCCACGAACGGCTTCCAATCGCGATCCTTGCCTACGGAGAATTTTTGGAGCTGCAGCTCGTCCTGCCAGTCGTTCTGAGAACGAAGAAAATAAGTGATTGCTTTCCTATATGAATACTCGCCGAGAATAGTCATGGCGAACCATCCATCGAGAATTTGTCGGGCGCGCTCCAGAGTAACCCCGACATGTGACCAAGAGCGCTGAGGATCATCCACGTCGTGCCCGAGCCGCTCTTCTGACCGAATCAGATCAATAATAGTTGGTTCAGCTACTGAGCGCCTGATGCCGACGAAATCATTGGACGCTAAACGCAGCTCCATGAGGAAAACCAATTCCTGGAAGCGATCGACATGTTTTGTAAATAGGCTTCCTTTTCCAGGGTTAGATAGGAAGAGGAAATCTATTACTTCGATTAGCTTAGTCTTCCCGAGATTGTGCGAGTCGCGGCTGTTGTCCTTTGGGCGTCGAACATCACCGAATATAACATTTAATATATCAGATTGTTCGCCTGCATTGAAATCAATGGGCCGAAAGACGTCGGGTTGATTGGAGGTAATGCGCTCAATTTGCATGGCTAAACAACTACATACTCAAAGCTATCGGTTTTCTCACGGTATTCAACGCGTCCTAGCAAGAAAATCACCTCCATAGCTGGAAGGAACGCGAGTTCGGCGTCGGGGCCGGCACGTCGGACTACGAAGTTGCGTAGTTCATCGAAGGTCACTGTGCGCCGGCGGAGCAACTCACCGAGCACGAGCGTGATAACCCGCAATGTGCACGTGTTAGGATCAATATGCTTTTTTGCCCGCAGCATCGACTTCAGCCTCCGACTTTTTTCCAATGTCACAGTTTACGTACATGTAGTGAGTAAGGATCGAAACGAGCTTACGACGACCACGGAGGGCAGGATTCGATTTTTGAACACGTTCTATGATGAAGAGTAAAACATGATCAAAAGTATCGAATCTGGCGCGTTCTACTATTATCTTTTGTTTAAGCTCATCGGCGGAATCGTAGTATCGCTCGGCAAAAGATTGGTTCCTTGGATTTCTTAAGAATGCCTCGAGTCTCTCAAAGTGAGGCATCGAATCTACGCGGATCACTTGAGTGTAGTAGTCTTCGCTTAGGCCATTCAGCGTGTTTTTTTTCTTGATAGGGATTTTTTCAAAATCAGTTGCGCTGTCGAATGCAGACTGTGGGTCGTCCGAGACGTAGTTGTTAAAGGCTTTGACCACCGCTGCCATCTCGCCATCATCAAAATGAAAGGGCAGCGTGTCTGATCTGTTTGGCAGGCTTTCGCGAAGGTCACGCATGGTGTCCAACGCCATCTTTAGCCGCTCGGTCCCGACGATGTGGGCTGAGGTCAGTCCAAGCCTCTCGAGTTCGGCGATGAACTTTTTCTCGGTCCCTCCAGTTAGACGCCGGTTTGTGAAAACGACATAATGATCGCAAAGGCCTTCTTCGATCAGCTTGGATATTTTAGAGTGTTCATCCTTCAGTAACCGTTCGAACTCTTTGTCTGAGCAAGACCGACCGTCGACTGAAGTATGTTTCGCCTGCGCGACAACATGCCCTACAAGTGGTTCGGATTCGCTTGGAAAGGTATTCGCTGTTCCGAAGAATTTTCCGTCTCTCCCGCCGTCCCTGCCAGGCGCGAACGTTGTGAAACCTTCACCAAGCCAGGAAATGCATATACGGCCACAGAGCTCTTCAAACTCTGAATACGACAGTTCATGTAGACGGTAGCTTCTTGGCAACAGAGTCATTTTTCGGGCGGCCCTTCACGCCTCGTTCGAAATGGTCGAGGTCAATTTTAGCCTGTTATCGAAGGGTTGCCCACATTTTACAACCCTCACAGGCGCTGTTTGGCTTTCGCGAATGTGTTTTCTGCGCGTCTTCTCTAAATCTCAGTTCGCCCTTGAAGCGGCGCAGCCGGCGGGTGCGCTCTTCCCAAAAACACTATCGCACGCAGCCCGCCTTTGCTGCCGAACTGGCCATTGCCTGAAAGTGTAGGTCACGAGGTGTTAACAAGTTCTACTTGATGAGAGCCGTGCTATTTTTCTCCATCCTTAGTATTACCGCATCGCTCGCCTGTTGGTCATCGGCAAGATAGTGCTTCTCGAGCACCGACCGGACCTCCGAGATTGTGTGGCCGGAAATGCTGGCGATTTGTTCGACGGTGGAGCCTTCCCGGCGGCGGGCGGTGATGAAGGTGCCGCGCAGGTCGTGGAAGGTGACGCCCTCGATGCCGAGGCGGGCCATTTCCTTTCGCCATGAGGTTTGGAAGCCGTCTTGCGTCCAGGGACGGCCGCGACTGTTTGTCAGGATGCTGGCTGAGCGGACCTTGCGATCTTCAGCGGCTTGTTTGAGCTGGTCGATCAGGGCTTTCAGGTCCCTGTGCAGTCTGACCTTGACGCGTTTGCCGGTTTTGCCCTGTCTCAGCGACAGGTGGGTGCCGTCGTATTGCGGCCATTTCAGCGCGAGGATATCGCCCTGGCGCTGGCCGGTGTAGACGGCTACCTCCATGGCCGCGACGATGTGCGGCTTTCCCTCTTTGCGAACCTTGTCGATCATGGCGTCGGTCCAGATGAATTCCCGTCTTGAGCCGCGATAGAGCCGGTCTATGCCGGTGCAGGGGTTCTTTTCGATGTACTCGTGCTTGATCGCATAGGAAAAAACCTTGGAGAGCGCGAACAGGAGCTTGTCCGCCTTCCGAGGGTTTTTCGCAAATGATCGGTGCCAGTCCCTGATATCGCGTTTCATGCCGCGCTGCTGGGTGAGGCGCGCGGGCAGGCGGGGCCAGCGCTGCCGAATGAGTCGGAACGCATACAGGTAATCGCGCTGGGTTGACGCGGACAGCGCAAGAAAGTCGGGATTCGGCTTCTTCTCCGAGCCGGTGAACAGGTCGATCAGGCCTTCGAGTGTCAGGACGCCATCGGTCGATGCGGTCAGCATGTGCTGCCGATATTCGGCGATGAAGGCGTCCTTTTCTGTTTTTGGATCCGCGTGGATGCGCGGGCCGCCGCGCCATGCGTAGTAATAATAAACGATCTTTCCTCTGGCCAGTTTCTTCCTGACCTTGTGCACGCCTTTAAGCTCTGTCACGACGTGCATCCTTCTCCCTCCACGCGAAATAGTCATCCAGACTATTCAGATTTTCCGGCTGAGACCGGTCGACCAGATCGTCTTCCGAATTATTCCCGTTATCTCCGTTGATGACAACCGTGCCATCGGGGCGAACGCTGACGGTGCGGACATCAATGCCGGCGGCTTTGACGGCCATGATGGCGCGCTTAACGGCGTCCAGTGTGAATGGAATGGTTCGGCGTCCCATGGCTATCTTTTCCTCCATGCGTCAAAGTCTTTGACCATCTCGCGCCAGCGCGCGGCGGCTTCGTTGCTTGTGTTCAGCTCGGTTCGGCTTGAAATGGCGAGGACCGAGCGCACGCGCGCGGCGACGCGATCATCTGTCAGCGGGCGGGCGAGGGCGTGTCGGGCTTCCATGAACGCCTTGAAGGCCGGTTCGCTGCATTTCATGGCGCATTCGGCGGCATAGTTCTTTGCCGGCCTGCCTCCTCGTGCCTCCAGCTCCATCTGCAAGCGTTCGATTTCAGTCCGACGCCTTCGATCGAGCTTGGCCGCTGCGTCAATCATGCGGATCAGGTCGGCCGGTATCTCGACATGCTTGAGCAGCAATTCACGGTTGGACGCTGGGCAGGCCTGGAAAACGGTGCTGATACTCTCCGCGTCAGAGGCATCCATGCCGTCAATTTCGATGTGAAGACCTTCTCTGTCAGTGGCGATCTGCCGTATCGGCGTGGCGCTAGTGACAAGCTCTCGGATGCGAGCGAGGCGTAGTTGAGCTGGTGGTCGGTTCATCTCTATTGCCTAGATGCCGGCGGTTGCGGCCAGCGCAGCTTCATAAGCAGAAAGCTGCCTAGCGGCGAATGCGAGTAGGAGTATGCTCAACACCGCAACGGCGATGATTCCTGAACGCCGCAAGTACGCACAATCCGTGCTGGTCATTGGGTGCCCTTTCTGAACGATGAGCCGGTGCTCGATCACTCTGCCGTTTTCCACGCTACTCTCCTTCCGCCGTCTGAGCGCTGCTCCCGGAAATGATGAGCGGTGTTGCAGTGCTCATGGTTCGAGAGCGCCCCCTTTGGTCGGAAGAATAGTGCGGGGAATGTACCGCTGTCAATAAAAAGGGCGGGGAATGTACCGCATTATGTTTTGCCGTGCGGGACATGGCCGGCCGTTCGTCGGGCGGGTAGGCAAAATAAAACCCGCTCTGGGCGGGGCGTTGTGTGTTGTGATTTGAAGGGCGCGGGGCTTCTAACGCTGGGATGTCATCATTCTGCTCTACGCAGGAAAATCAAATACCGTGCGCTTCACGCGCCCGATGACATTCAGTGGTCCGCGCGGGAAGATGATCTCGTGAGACTTGTTGCTTGACTGCGGTTCCAGTCGGTCTGGATCCTTCCGGTACCGCTTGTACGTTGCTTCGCCATCCTCTGTGCAAACAACATAAAAGCCACCGTCTATAATGTTCTTGTCTGAGCGGTTGACGAAGATGATCGAGCCGGGTGGGGAGTAGTCGTCCATGGAGTCGCCTTCTACACGAAGGGCAATCCAGTCCCCGCCCTGCAGTCCCTGGGCGGGAATATGCTCACATTCGTCGTAGCTTGTGTTTCCGTTTGGTTCGGCCAATTGCCCGGCGCTGACAAATGATAATAGCGGCACCATCGTTATATTCTGCTCGGGCTCGCCGTTTCCGTAAGCGAGCCAGCCGGGGCTGACGCCTAGTGCGTTGGCTACAGCCTGAAGGGAATCCAGTCTGGGTAGGGCGGCTTTCTTGCCTCCCCACTGTCTGATCAGATCAGGGCCGTTGCCGCTTTCCAGGGAGATGGCGCGCATCGATGTCCCGCGCTTTTCGGCGATCTGTCTGATGCGTTTCAAAATCTGATCTGTCAAATCTGGCATGCGGTAAATATCCCACACACTTGAGGAATGTCATAGCGGGACATGTAACTTGACAATGAGGTACATGCCCCGCATATTTCGCGCCATGGATACGATGGCGAGCTTCTTTTCTTTGGTAGAGCGGTTTTGTGAAGCGGAGCGGATCGCAGAGGCGACGCTTTCGTCAAGACTCTTCAATGACGGGAAGCGAATTGCTGCACTCAGAAGCGGCAGAGACATCGGCGTTTTGCGCCTCGCGCGCGCCGTCGCTTGGCTCTCGGAGCATTGGCCTGACCGTGCAGAGTGGCCGAACGGGACAGCAAGGCCTGAAAAGCCGCAGGGAGATGCTGCGCGATGAGCAGTTTCTTTGCCTTTCCTCTGGCCGGCCACCGGCATTCATGCATCCCCTCGCCAGTCTTTGAATTTCATGCGCTCCGACACAACGACGGTGCCTTTTTGATAGCACCACGATCGGTCGGCCGCCGTGAATGCTTCCCCCAATATAATTCTCACAACGAGGTGCAGTGATGCAGCGTTTGCTGGCGCAGAAGGCTGTCGATGGCCTGCGCGAGGCTTCCCGCCGTTCGGTCGTGCAGGGCGGCGGGCCGGAGCGATTTCAATATGTGACGCGGGTGACGCAGGGGCAGCTTTCCAAATGCTGGACCCATGACCCCAGCCGGAAGACCCAGCATGTGATGGCGATCGACATTGCCGTCGAGGCCGACATGGAGGCCGGCGCGCCGGTGATCGTCGGCGAGATGGCACGGATTCTCGGTTATCGGCTCGTGCGCGATGACGGGGCCGACAGCGCCGGCGGCGGGCTGGGCATAGCCGATATCGGCGCGTTTCAGGATGCTTTTCACGCGCTGTCGCAGTCCATGATCCAGGCCGTTGCCGACGGCAAGGTCGATCCGCGCGAAGCGGCGGACATCCTCGAAAAATACGCGAACTTCATGCGGGTTGCCCACGCCGTGGAGAGCAAGACGCATGGCTGCGAAGGCGAGGTCTGACATGACCAACGAAACGCAAAACACGCGATACGCCAGCCGCTGCCGGATCACTTCGGTGTGCGGCTTTTCCTTTTGCAGCCGCTGCGGCGGCAATGATTACGACGACAGGCCCTTTGCCTGCGTCGACCTGACAACGACGGAAGGCTCTGAAGCGATGGCGACACGAAAGACGAAAACGGCAACGACGGCGGCCAAGCGGGCGGAACCGCCGCCGCAGATGCAGCGCGAGGACCGACGCATCGTCGCCGACAAGATTGCCGATGTCTATGACGACGAGGGCTATATCGCGCCGTGGACGGATGAACGCGTGGCGCAGGATCTTGGCGTGCCGCGCGCATGGGTCGCGGAGGTCCGTGATTTCATGTTCGGGCCTGCCAACGAAAACCCGCAGCTCGCCGAATACCGGCGCGTCCACTCCGAATGGAAGGCTGACTACGAAAAACTCCGCTCCGAGCTGGCGGCCCAAAAGGCGGAAAGCAAGCGGCTCCATAACACGGCGCTCGATCTGCAGCGCCGTGCCGAGGAAATCGGCGTTCAGCAGAACCGGATCGTTCGGGAGTGCAAGCTGTGAGCGCGGTGAGGATTACCCGGATTCGTTGCCCGCATTGTGCGGGGCAGGGCTATCTGGCCGGCGATCGTCGTCGTTGCCCGGTGTGCTGCGGCAATGAACGGATCTCGGCCGACGATGCCCGTGCCTATGCCATCGCGCAACGGCGCATGTCGGACGCCAATGGCACCGGCGAACTGTCCTGGCCACAGAAGCGGAAATGCGCGGCGATTGCCGAGGGCATCTATGAGCTGCTGCAGGAACTGCCGCCCTGGCGCGCGCACAGGAGGGCAACGGGATGACCACACGCATGAGGGAGGCTTTGCCATGAGCGAGATGCCGTATGTCCGCTTCTATATGTCTGACTGGCTTTCTGCCACACGCGGCATGAAGGCGGCTGAGATGGGCGTATACTTCACGCTGCTGGCGCTGATGTATGAGCGCGGCGAACCGCTGACCGAGAACCACGAGCGGCTGGCGCGGCAGTGCGGCTGCACGAAAAAGGTGTTTTCCCAGTACCTCGATGTGTTCCTGGATGACGGCAAAATCATCCGGTCGGAGAGCGGTCTCTGGAACCGCCGCGTAGAAAAAGAATTTCAATTTCGCGAAAAAAGTTCGGAAGACAAAAAACAGGCTGCGAAAAAACGCTGGGAAAAAGGCAACGAAAACAATGAGGCGAGCATGCAGGCGCATAGCACCTGCAATGCAGCTGCAATGCTAAAGCCAGAAGCCAGAGTTAAGAAAGAAAGTGTTCCTAAAGGAACACAAAAGAAATCGCCCAAATCGGTTCTCTGCGACGTGCTTTCGCCGGAGGTTGCCGATGCCGTCATCGAACATCGCAAGGCACTGCGGAAAAACCTGACCGTCCGGGCAGCCGAACTGCTCGCACGCCGGTTTGCGCTGATGCCGGATCCGGACGCTGCGGCCGAAACCATGATCGGCCGCGGCTGGCAGGGCTTCGAGCCGGGCTGGATGCAGGAGCGGCAGCAGGGCGCGCCCCGGGCATCGCCCTCCAAGCCGACACGCGGCGACGAAATCAGGGATCACAATCAGCGCGCTCGGGACAGTTTGCGCAAACGGATGGGACAGGACGATGGCAGCGAAGATCGTAAAATTATCGACATCAGCCGGGGAGATTGGAAGGTTGCGCAAGGCTCTTGAGCCGGCGAACGAACGGCAGTCGGATATCATGCTCGATGCGCTGATGGACCGTGGCTTTGCGATCCCCGACAGCGTCAACGCCGACAAAGCCGGGCAGTTCTATGCCGAGGCGATGCGGGGCAAGCCAATCGGCGCGCTTCGCCGGGTGTTCGAGAACCTGCGGCTCGGCCGATATCCGAAATTCCAGTCGTTTCTGCCCAAGCCTGCCGAGCTTTCGGCGCTTGTCGATGCGGCGGCGAAGCATGACCGGGACCTGCTCAGGATCGAGCACGAACAGGCGGAAGCGGCGAAAGAGCGGGAGGCGGAACGGGCGCGGCGGTACCTGACCCCGGAAGAGCGCGAGCGCCGCCGACGCAGGGCAAGAGCCGTGCGGGAGATGATCGGCACTGCGACCGAAGCGCGGAAGGTGGAGGAAAGCGAGGATGACTGAGGCTGAGAACCGCAAGGCCGTGCGCCGCGCCTTCCTGAAGTTCTACCGGCAATGGCCCACCTTCGGCGACGATAGCGACGAACGGGCGTTTGCCGAATGGCAGGCGCTGCAGCCGGAAGAGCGGCAGGCTGCCGATGCCATGCTGCCGGGGTTTCTGGCGTTCGAAGCGATGAACGGCCGCACGGTAAAGTTCGCTGCCAGCACCTATCTGCGCGAAAAGCGCTGGACGGCTGTTCCGGAGGGCATGGAGGGCGCGGGCGGTTCGGTGATTGCCGCGACCTTCGGCAAGGCCTGGATGGCGGAACGCTTTGCCCGGCTTGGCGAACCGTGCGCCCGGCTGCCGGCGCTGACGCGGTTTCAGGAACTGGAGATCGCCGAAGGCCGGGCAGACCGCAAGGCGTTGTGGCGTGAGCGGATGGCCAAGATGGGCTGGACGTCTGTCAACGCCATGAACGATCAGGCCGTCCGCTTTCCCGGCAAAGGCATGCGGGTTTCCGGCGAGATCGCGCTGCTTGGCGCTGACTTCGAGGCAGTGCGGGTCGGCGGCGATCAGTGGGCGGCATGGGAGGCTGAGCATGCGGCGCGCGGCTGGCCGTTTCTGCCGGAGATGGGGCGGGTGGAATGGGTCTATTTCCCGCCTCTTGGGGCCGGAACGCCGGGCGAAGCGCTGGAGACGTTTTTCGGCAAACTGGACAGGGCGAAACAGCTGGAGGCGGCGCAATGACTGAGGCTTGGCATATCGGAGATCGCTTCAAGGGGCATTTGCCCGAGGCCTTTGACCAGCGCATGCGCCGGATCCGGATTGCGCATCGTCCGGCATTGGCGGTGAAGGCCGGGGCGGACGCGCCCTGGATTGTTGCTCGTGTGCATACCGGTCGGGAAATCGATGTGGAAAAAGCGCTGACGGAAGCGGATATCGAGGCGATCGTGCCGGTGCGCAAGGGCAAGGAAAGGCGGCGTCGCAACCGGGTTATTCCACCGCGCGATGAGGTGTTGATGACCGGCTATGTGCTGCTGCGCTGCCGGTATTCGGTCGAGGCGATCAGCGGTCTCTTGAGCTTCGAGCATGTGATTGACGTGCTCGGCGGGTGGGAGAGACCGTTCATGGTCAACCACGAAAAAGTCAGGGATATCATGCAGAAAGCGCATGATGGCCGCTTTGATTATGAACGCGTTTCTCAGGTGAAGGTTGCTGCGGGCGACAAGGTTCGGATTGCGGAAGGTTTGTTTGCAGGGCTGGTTGCCGAGGTCATGACCCCGAACAGCAAGGGCAAGGGCGACGTGGTGGTCGAGGTCGATATGTTCGGTCAGAAGACGCCGACAAATTTACCTCTTGCCATTCTCGAAAAGTTGTGATTCTAATCTGGACAACGGATGACCGGTTCTCAGTGCGGCATTGCTAGCGCGCCCGGTTACCAGCCCTCACGATAGCCGATCGGCAGATGCGATTGAGGGCTAGTGCGTAAGCTATGTCTTCTCCCCATTCGAACAGAGAGTTTGGTACGCATAGGCGTATACTTTAGTTGCATATTTACTTGTATGCACGCGATGCGGTATTATGGATGAAAAGCGGACGGGTGTGTTGCATCCTCATGAAGGGCGGATCGTGAAAGCGATCCGCCTTTTTGTGTTTAGGGCAGATGGTCAAATCCCCGAAATCCTTCAGGCCTGCCGGTGCGCCGACGCGACAGCAACAGCGGCAACGGGCCGATGACCGGCGCGGAAGCGCTGCCAATCGCGGCTATAACCGGCGGTGGTCGAAGGCGCGCGATACGTTTCTGGCGCATCGTCCCTTGTGTCTCGGATGCGAAGCGGTGGGCAAGGTGACGGCCGCCCGCGTTGTCGATCACGTCGATCCGCACCACGGCGATCCGGAGAAGTTCTGGAACACGGCCATGTGGCAACCGTGCTGCAAATGGCACCACGACCATGTGAAGCAGCGGCTCGAGGTCATGTACGAGCGCGGTCAGATCGGCATCGAAAGCCTCTGGCTGAACAGCGATCGCGCCAGGGCGATCACCCTGGGCCTGATGGCTGGGCTTGCCGAAGAGGCAGGGGGTGGGTCTGGTTCTTGAAGGCTGATGGCGTGGACCGGCGGCCTAATGAGGAAAATTCCGGCGCGATATTTTTGGCGATAACTTTTTTTTCTGTACCGGTGAGGGCCGGGCTTTCCGGCCTTCGCCCGTGCATGTCTGAAGGATGGCGATCTCACCATGGGCAGGCGCAAAGACAATCCGCTCGAGCAGGCGGCGAAGGGGTTTCCTGGTCGCCGCAAGGGCAAAGTCGAGAAAGAGATCGAGGCGGTTGTGACATCGGTCGATGATGATGCCGCGCGAAGCGGCGACCCGTTTCCCTTGCCGGCGCTGTTTCGGAAACAGCCGGCCTATTGGAAGCATGCCATCGGGCTCTGGCGTGAGCTTTCGGTGGTTCTCGCGGCGACCGGGCGACGCAAGCCCGCCTATCGGGCAGCACTCACGCGCTATTGCATCTGGACCCAGCTTTACATGACCACGGCCGAACAACTGCGGCGCGATCTGCCGCGCGGCGGCACGACGGTGAAGGTCAAGAAAGGCGATGGCAACGAGGTCTATCGCACGCATCCGGGGCTTGAGTTCATGGCGAAAGCCGAAACGCAGCTTCGGTTGCTCGACAGCGAGTTCGGCCTGACGCCGATGCGCGATCAGGACTTGATGAAACTCGAAACCTTCAATGCAGGGCAGGGCAGGTTGCCGTTCGATCAGCCGTCCGGCGGCGGTCGGGAACGTGGCGACGACGCGGCCGACCCGGATCCCATGGGGATTATGAACGACGATGGACGCCTCCCTCCCGGTATCAAGCCCAACTGAACCGCTGCCAGACTGGATCACCTGCCACGCCGATGACGAAACCTATGAATGGGCGCGCTCCGGATGGCAGCGCGCCGCCACCATTCCGGGTGCATGGTTCGATGCCGACAAGGCCGATCGCATTGTCGAGCGCTGGCCGCGCATCTTCAGGCTGACCGATGACCGGTTCGCCGGCATCGCGTTCAAGCTTTTGCCCTGGCAGGAAATTACAGTTCGACTGCTGGTCGGCTGGAAAAAGCCGGTCGAGATCATCGATCCGGAAACGCATTCGCAGACGATCGCCTATGTCAGGATCTTCCGCCGGCTCGATCTCTGGATCCCGCGTAAGAACGGCAAGTCGGAATTTCTCGCCGCGCTGGCGGTGCTGTTCTTCGTACTTGAGAAGATCCAGGGTGCGCAGGCTTACGTGTTTGCCCGTGATGAGGACCAGGCGCTCATCCCGTTCAACAAGATGGTGCAGATCATCGAAGCGGCGGATGGGCTGAAGGAAGACAGGCACGGCAACGAGCGGATCACCATCAACGCCCGGAGCATCTATCTTCGGGAAACGTCGTCTCTCTGCCAGCTTCTGACGGGGTCGACAAAGGGCAAACACGGCAAATCGCCCACAGTGACGGTCGGGGACGAAATCCACGAGTGGAAATCGACCGAGATTGCCGACACGCTTCGGCAGGGTACTGGCGCCCGGCTTCAGCCGATCGAGCTTTTTGCCTCGACGGCAGGGCGGCGCGAGAACCGCGTCGGCTATGAGTGGTTTCAGGAATCCCTGTCGATCATGCGCGGCGAGATCGATGATCCGTCCACGCTGGTTGTCTATTTCGGGATCGACGATGAAGACGACTGGACCGAGGAGACGATCTGGCGAAAGGCCAATCCCAGCCTTGGCCTGACGCCAACGCTCGATTATCTGCGCACCGAGTTTCGCAAAGCCAAAGGCCGGCCGGCGCAGGAAGCAATCTTTCAGTGCTACCACCTCAACCGCTGGGTCGATCAGATCGGCGGCTGGCTGCCGCGTTCGAAATGGCAGGCGTGCACGGCTGACGCCAAGTCCTGGCCGCGTCTTTGGGAAGAAAACAAGGGCCGTCGCGCGTTCCTGGCCTTCGACGTGTCGTCGGTGAACGACCTGACCGCGCTTGTTGCGATCCTGCCGCCCGATGCCGACAACGACAAATGGGTTGTCATTCCTCGGTTCTGGGTGCCGGAAGAAACTCTTGAGCGGCGTGCGCAGGAAGACAAGCGCGTCAACTGGAATGCCTGGGTGAAGTCGGGCGCACTGGAGACGACGCCGGGTGATTTTGTCGATCTCAATTTCCTGATGCGGGCGATATTCGATGCCGGCGCTCATTTTGCGGTCGAGCGGATCGGCTACGACCCGTGGGGCACGAGCAAGCTGATCGGGGATCTTCAGCACGAGGGGCTCGATGCCGAGCTGCTGGTGGATATGCGCCAGACGACGGCCAACCTCAGTGCTCCGACAAAGGAATTCGAGCGGCTCGTGTTTGCCCAGGATATCGAGCACGGCGGCCATCCGGTTCTCGGCTGGATGGCAGGGCATTGTTCGGTACGCTTCGACGTGAACCTCAACTACGTGCCGGACAAGAAGCACTCACTCGACAAAATCGACGGTGTTGTCGCCACGGTCATGGGGATCGGGCTTGCGATGACGGATGAAGAACCGGAGCCGGCTTCCCCCTGGGATGATCCGGACTACACGCTGGTGAAGCAATCATGAGACTATTCGGTCGAAAGGCCAGACATGACGTTCGCGCGGCGAATATCGAAGACCCGACCGTCAAGGTCAGCGCTGCAAACTTCCTTGAGTTCTTCGGCATCAAGTCGGGGAACCTGCCTTCGGTGTCTGTCGAAAGCGCGATGCGGGTGCCCGCCTTTTCGGCGGCCGTCACCTTCCTGTCGGGCAGTCTTGCGAACCTGCCGCTGCATGCGTTCCGATCCGGCAAGGACGGCGCGACGCAGATGCAGGGTGGCATTCAGACGCTTCTGAACGAAGCGCCGAACCCGCAATGGACCAGCTACAGCTGGCGGGAATATTGCTGGTCTCAGGTGTTCACCTCCGGGCGTTCGCTCTCGTGGATCGAACGGGCCGGGCGCTCGGTGGTTGCCATCTGGCCGATGGAGCCGGGCAAGGTGACCATCCGGAGAACCGGCGGGCGTATCAGCTATTCCTATGAGGGCAAAAGCTATGATGCGCAGGACGTGATCGACATCGCCTTCTTGAGAAAAGCGGACATGATCTCGTCTTATGCGCCGGTCGCCACAGGACGGAACGCGATCCAGCTCGCGCTCGCGATGAACGAATACGGTTCGAACTTCTTTGCCAATGGCGGCATTCCGCCGCTTGCTCTGACAGGACCGATGCCGACTGGCGCGGCGGCCATGAAACGGGCGAAAGAGGACATCGACCGTGCCATCGATTATGCGCGCGAGTTCGGCGACAGCTTCTTTTCCATTCCGCCGGGATATGAGCTCAAACAGGTCGGTTTCGATCCGGCCAAGGGGCAGATGACCGAAGCGCGCCGGTTCCAGATTGAGGAAATCGCCCGGCTGTTCAACCTGCCGCCTCTCTTTTTGCAGGATCTGACCCATGCCACGCTGAACAATTCCGAGCAGCAGGACCTGCACCTGGTGAAGCATGTGATTGCCCAATGGGCGCGCAACTTCGAACAGGAAATCAATCTCAAACTGTTCGGCCCGAGGCGGACCACGCGCTATGCGGAACATAATCTCGATGCGCTGATGCGCGGCGATTTCAAGAGCCGCATCGAAGGTCTGGCGCGCGGTGTCCAGTCGGGCATCCTGACGCCGAACGAAGCGCGCGAGAAGGAAAACCGGCCGAACAAGCCGAACGGGGACACGCTCTATATTCAGGGTGCGACCGTCCCGCTCGGCACGGTCTCCAGGAGCCCGGCGCCGGGCGAACCAACCACCGGAGAATGACCATGACGCTGCTTAAGCGAGCGGTCGCCCGCCGTCCCGAGATCCGGGCGGACGGCGACACGAAGACGGCTGTCGGTTATGCGGCGCTGTTTAACAGTGACGCCGATATCGGCGGCCTATTTGTCGAGCGCATCGCCCCGGGAGCCTTTGCCGAAACCCTGAGGAAATCCGATGTGCGGGCGCTGATCGACCATGATCCCGGTCGCGTCATCGGCCGGAGTTCGGCGAACACGCTGCGCCTCACCGAGGATGACAAGGGGCTTCGCGTCGAAATCGATCTGCCGGACACGACGGACGGGCGCGACCTCGCGGTCCTGCTGGAGCGCGGCGATATCTCCGGCATGTCGTTCGGCTTTTATGTCGTCAAACAGGAATGGGACGAAACGGTCGAGCCGTGGAAACGGACGATCATTGCGGCCGATCTCATGGAAGTGAGCGCCGTGGCTTTTCCCGCTTACGACGACACCCAGCTTGCAATGCGCGATCTCGAAGCAGCGAAACGAGATCGCGCCCGAACCAATTTTCATGCGGCCGCGCGACGGTTGCGGATGAAAGCCACCCTCGATCTCAGATCGCGGAGTAAGGCGTAAGGCGGGCCGCCAAGCGCCGAATAACCTCTCTGAAAATCAGGAATGGAGCACAGACATGATCCAGCGGATCAAAGAGCTGCGGCAGCGGCAGGAAACCATTGCCGAAGAGGCCCGCGAACGTCTCAACCAGATCAACGACAACACCGATGAAGCCCGAGCGGCGGAACTGGAAACCGCGCACGATACGGCTATGGCCGAATATGACAGGCTCGAAAAGCAGATCCAGCGCGAGGAACGCCAGCTCGAAATCGAGAAAAGCGCGGAAGAGCGCCGCGCCCGCAACCGCCCGACCGGAGATGACACCGAGACGCGCGGTGCAGGCGGCGATGATCCGACGCCGGAATACCGCGAGGTGTTCTCCCGTGTGATCTGCGGCACGGCGATCGTGGATCTGACGCCCGAGGAACGCAACGTCCTGAAGACCGGCGCCGCGCGGTTCGAAAACCGCGCCCAGACCACCGGCAGCAATGCCGCCGGCGGCTATACGGTTCCGACCGAACTCCACGGCGAGATCATCAAGGTGATGAAGATGTGGGGGCCGATGTACGATGAAGACGTGGCCACGGTCATGAACACGGCAAGCGGCAATCCGATCCAGGTGCCGACCGTCGATGATACCGACAACGAAGCGGATCCGCATACCGAGGGTGAAGAGCTGCCCGACGATGGCAGCGGCGATGTCGAGTTCGGGCAGAAGCTTCTGAATGCCTATGTCTACAACACGCCTTTCGTCCGCTGGTCTTTCGAGCTCGACACGGACGGCATCGCCAACATGGAATCCTTCCTCGGCTTTCTGATCGGCGAACGCCTCGGCCGTATCGCCAACCGCCAGCTGACCATCGGCACGGGGACAAATGCCCCGAACGGCATTCTGACGGCATCCGGGCAGGGACTGATTGCAGCGGCCGCCGGTAGTCTGAAATTCGATGAGATCATGGAGCTGGAGCATTCGGTTGATCCTGCCTACCGGACCAGTCCGAAAGTCCGCTACATGTTCAACGACAACACGCTTTTGGCCATTCGCAAGCTGAAGGATGGTGACGGCAACTATCTCTGGCAGAAGGGCGATGTCCAGGCAGGGATCCCGGCCAACTTTAACGGCCGCAAATACTCGATCAATCAGGCGATGCCGGATATCGGCGCCGGCGCGAAACCCATGCTGTTCGGCGACTTCTCCCGGTATTTCGTCCGCAAGGTCGGTGCGCCTGTCGTCGGCGTGATGCGCGAGCGCTTCTGGCCCGACATGGGCATTGCGGGCCTGATCCGCTTCGACGGCGAGCTGGGTGACGTCAATGCCGTGAAGCACCTGAAAATGAAGGCTTCCTGATCGCGAGGCTGAAACGGCAGGCGCAGCGAAGCGCCTGCCCATTTTCTCCGAGGGAGACCATCCATGGAAATCAAGATGCTGGCCGGCTATGCCGGGCCTGACTATATCCTTGCGCCCGGAGAGCGTCGGCGTTTCCCCAAAGATCAGGCCGTAAGGCTGATCGATGCCGGATTGGCGGTTCCGGTGACCGAGGCGAACCCGAGCAAGGCCGTCAAAGGCCCGGCGCCGGAGATCCGCCAATGAGCCGGTTGGGTTGGACCGAGCCGGTTGTCATTGCGCCAGCGGAAGATGAGGCGATCACCCTGGAGGCTGCGAAAGAGCAGCTTACGGTCGATTTTGACGACGATGACGGTTCTATCAGTCGGTTGATCGCTGCCGCCCGCGATCATGTCGAACAGGTCGCCGGACTGGTTGTTGTGCGGAAAACCGTCACGCTTCACTGTCATGGCTTCGAAGACTTCGCCCGCTTGCCGGTCGGGCCGGTCAAAGAGGTCAAAGCCGTGCGTTACATTGATCCGGCTGGCGGTGAAACCACCCTTGACGCCGCCGCCTATGAAACGCGGCTCGATGGGCTTCGCGCTTCCATTGTCGCAGCGCCTAGAAGAGGGTGGCCTGCCATCATGCCGGGATCACGCATCGCGGTGGATCTTGTCGTCGGCTTTGACGAAGCGCCGGCCGCCGTCTGTCAGGCCATGCTGCTTCTGATCGGGACCTGGTACCGCAATCGCGAACAGGTGATCACCGGCACGATCACGGCCGAGCTGCCGGATAGCTCCGGCTTCTGGTCTTTGCTCAGCAACTACCGGCTCAATGCCTGAAAGGAAACGCTATGAGCTTTGAGCGCGAAACGTTCGAAGGCAACCTTGGCACGTTCGGCTTCAAGGGCAGGGTGCTCGATCTCAACGCGGGCGATGTGCCGCTCGGATCCGAGGTGAAAGCGATCGTCCTTCTGTCGGCGGGTGATGTTGCCTATCGCCCGGCCGGCGAGGAAGAGGGTGTGATTCCGTTTGTCGGCATGGCGGCCGGCTTCATCCCCCCGCATGTTCCGGGGTTGGTAATAGCTTCGGGTACGTCCGCGACCGTCGCGACGATCGAGGATTGATCGATGGTTCGGATTGTTTTCGACAAGCCGTTTCGCTGGTCGCCGCCGGAAAGGCCAAAGATCACGATCGCCTATCGCGCGGGCGGCGAATACAACGTCCGGGCTGCTTGCGCCGATGATGCAGTGAGCGCTGGCGCTGCCCGGCGAAGAGACGCGGAGGCCGAACATGGCACGACCGGCGACTAGCGGCGGACAATTGCGGTCCAGGCTGCATTTCCAGAAGCGGATCGTCGCCGATGACGGCTATGGCAACGAAGTCGCCGGACCTTTCGAGACCGTGTTTACCCGCCGTGCGCAGATGATCGCGCGCAATGGCACCGAAACCGTGATGGCCGCACGCCTCCAGGGCGTCCAGCCCTACACGGTGCGCATCCGATACAGTGCCGAAGCGGCGGCGGTCACGGCAGACTGGCGCATCATGGATGCCCGCAAGCCGGGCAGGGTGTTCGCGATCACGGCGCCGCCGGTCAATGTCGATGACGAAAACAGGTGGATCGAGATGATGGTTTCGGAAGGCGAGCCGAGCTGATGGCTCGACGCTCGACCATTCTCGGCCGCGCCGCCCTTGAGCGGAAATTGAAGCGGATGCCGGTTGTTGCCAAAAAACTGATCCGGCGCGCGATGGAGCAGTCGGCCGACGAAATCGTCGCCTTGATGAGAAGTCTTGCGCCGGTCGACAGCGGCGCGCTTCGCGATAGCATCGGCTGGACTTGGGGGCGTGCGCCATCCGGCTCGATCATTGCGGCCACGGTGAAATCCTCGCTCGGCTCCGAACTGACCATCACGATCTATGCCGGCGATGATGAAGCGTTCTGGGCGCGGTGGGTCGAATTCGGCCGACAGGACATGCCGGCTCAACCCTATTTCTATGTGTCCTATCGGGCCAAGCGTCGCCGCGTGAAATCACGGATATCCCGCTCGCTCACAAAGGCGGCAAAACAGGTCGCGGCAGGTGGCTGATGGATCCAAACTATGAACTGACCAGGGTGGTCATCAACAGGTTGAAGCGCGACGTTTCGGTTTCCGGTTTCGTTGCTGCGCGCGTCTTCGATCGCGTGCCTGCGGAGCCAAAGCCGGCCTTTCCCTATATCTCCATGGGACCGAGCGACAGCCTGCAGGACGATGCCGAGTGCATCATGGGAGAGGAAATCAGCTTCCAGATCGACTGCTGGTCGGAAGGTGACGGTGAAGCCTATGGATCGGCCGAGGTGAAAAAGCTCGCCGGCGCCGTGAAGCGTTGTCTGCACGGTGCTGAAGTCACGGTCATCGATCGAGAACCGTTTGAGCGCTACCGCGCGGAAGACAGCGCTTCGGGCATAAGGCTCTATCCCTCGGTGGTGATGGACTTCTGTTCCGGCCTTTCTCTCAGCCCTATTGAAACGGGAAACGTGACGATCGACCATCGCATCACCCGGATCCTCCGCGAGCCGAACGGCATAACCAACCATGCCGCCCTGTCGTTCACGGCCTTTGTCGAGATCGACTGAACCCACCCCGACAATCTGAAATCTGCAATCGCCATCCGTCGTCTGCGGTGGCGGAACACTGGAGCTATGGAAAATGGCAGAAGCAAAAACCACGACCTTCGGCAAACTTCTGATCAAGCTGGGTGACGGCGCCGATCCGGAAGTCTTCGCCCAGCCTTGCGGGATGACGTCGAAGTCGCTGACCTTTTCGAAGAATACCGGCGAAACGCTGGTGGTCGACTGTGACGATGAAGATCAGGTGACCTGGCTGGAGCGCAACGCCGAAAGCCTCTCGGCCTCGGTCTCCGGCGACGGCGTTCTGGCTGCAACGTCGATCCAGCCCTGGTGGGAGGCGTTCGCCAGTACCGAGGCGATCAACTGCGAGCTTTCCATCCAGTACTCGACCGGCACCATGAAATGGACAGGGCCCTTCCATCTGACCAGCTTCGAGATCAGCGGCGAGAAGAGCGGGGATCCGAAGGTAAAGTCGGCCATTCAGATGGATTCGGCCGGCGCCATCGAAAACGAGTGGGTCGCGGCCTGATGCGTGATGCCCGGATCGAACAGCCCTTTGGCGATGGGATCTATCCCTTCCGCCTTGGCTACGGACAGATCACCGAACTGCAGGAAAAGTGCGATTGCGGCCCGATGCGGCTGCTTTCGCGCTTGCAGTCCGGCGAATGGAAGATCGAGGACGTCTTCGAGACCGTGCGCATCGGTCTGATCGGCGGCGGGATGGAGCCGAAAGAGGCGCTGAAACTTGCCGGCCGGTATGTGAAGGATCGGCCGCCGCTCGAAAATCACCCGCTCGCCCTGGCAATCGTGTTCGCCGGTCTGGCCGGCGCCCCGGATGAAACCGTGGGGGAGTGAAAAGCGCTGGCGCTGAAGGACGTCTTGACGATCTTCCGAACGGCAAGATCCGCATGGCGAAAATCTACGGTGCTGGCGCGGCTATGGGCTTTTCCCCGCAACAGGTCGACGCCATGAGCGTCTGGCAGTTCTCGGCAGCGCTCGACGGCTACATCAAGGCCAATTCGGCAGAAGAGAACGATCAGACAAAGCTGTCGGACGGACAGGCCGAAGAGATATGGGCCTGGCTTCAGGAGCAGAAATAAATGGCCGCCACGGACCTTGAACAGCTTGTCGTGCAGCTTTCCGCTGACTTCAACAAATACGAAAAGCGCCTCGCCAAGGCCAACGGCATCACCAACAAACACCTGAATGCGATCCAGAAGAAGGCGGTTGCCATGGATCGCCGTCTTGAGGGCTTTGGGGCGAACGCGTTTAAGGGGCTGCTCTATTCCACGACGGCTCTCACCTCGGCGCTGTCGGTGCGTGAAGTGGCCCGCTATGCCGATGCCTGGACGGAAGCGAAGAACGCCCTCGCTGTTGCCGGCGTTGTCGGCCAGGATCAGGTTCGAACGCTTGATACGCTCTATCAGAGCGCTCAGAAGAATGCCGCGCCGATCACGGCGCTTGCCGATCTGTTCGGCAAGGCCGCACAGGCCAATGACAATCTTCAGCAGTCGCAGGAACGGCTGCTCAAGTTCACCGACGGGATTGCCACCGCGCTGAAGGTCGAGGGCAAGTCAGCGGCCGAAGCCTCCGGCGCCCTGACGCAGCTCGGGCAGTTGCTCGGCTCGGCCCGTGTCCAGGCCGAGGAATTCAATTCGATCAACGAGGGCGCACGGCCTATTCTGATCGCGGTCGCCAATGGTCTCGATGAAGCTGGCGGCTCGGTTTCCAAGCTGAAGCAGCTGGTCAATGACGGCAAGGTCTCGGGCAGGGAATTCTTCGACGCCTTCATGAAGGGCTTTCCGACCATCGAGACGATGGCCGATAACGCCACGCAGACGATCGCGCAGGGCGTTACGAAGGTGAACAACGCGCTCACCAAATATATCGGCGAGACGGATAGTAGCCTTGGCGCATCCCAGCGGCTGATCTCCGGGCTCAATGCCCTGGCTGACAATTTCGACCAGACGGCGGACACGGTTCTGGCACTTGCAGGCGTGATTGCCGGCGCGCTGGTCGGCCGTTCGATTGCGGGCATGCTGGTCAAGCTCGGCCTTGCCGGCACGGCGCTTACGAAGTTTGCCGCTGCCATGCGCTCGGCCATGGCCGCCGGCAGTCTGTCCACCGCCCTTGGCGGCATGAGTGCGGCGGCCGGGCCGCTTGGCCTGCTGATCGGCGGAACGCTGGTCGGGGCGCTGGCGCTTTATTCCCGGCATTCGCAGGAAGCCGAAGCCCGGACGGAAGCCGTCAATGCCGAACTGGAGCGGCTGGGCCTTGTTGCCGAGGAAGCCGCGCCGAAGCTTGAGGGCGTGACGGAAGCGGCTGAAGGGCTCACCGATGGCGAGATTTATCGCAAGGTGAAGATGCTCGCCGACGAATATGACCGCCTCAGCAATATGGGCGAGGGCTTTCTCGGCTGGTTCCGCGACGATGACGCCCTTGGCGGTATTGTCGACAAGGCAAAGGCACTGACGCACCAGTTTGAACGCGGCTCGGTCGATCTGAATGCCGTCTTCGGTATTCATGACATGGCGCGCGATCTTGAGCGCGGTCGCGTCGGGTTCCAGGACGTCATCAACAAGATGCGGGAGATCCGGGCAACCGAGGTTTCTCAGCCGGTTGCGGATCTGGCCTATCAGGTCGAAAAGACGGCACAGAAGCTCCAGCATGTTGATGGGGCAAAGGCCGCCAGCGAGGTGAATGAGCTGAAGCGCGAGCTTGAAGAAGCCCGCGACAGTCTGCTCGACTTCAGTCAGGCGATGCCGATCTCGCTCGATCAGCGCGAGGCGATTGCTGACATCATTGATGATTTCGACGGAACGAAGGAAGGAGCGGCCGAGGCGCGAAGAGCGCTCGAAACCATGGCCGATGCCAATCCCGATGCGGCTGGCTATGTAGCCAAGCTGGCGCCGATCTTCGGCATGCTGCAGAAGCTTGTCGATAAATCGCGCGAGTTCATGACGATGCTCGATGCCGTCAATGTCAGCACCTCAGGGGGGCTGAGCGACAGCCAGGTGTCGGCGTATGAACAAGGCGGTGACGCCCGCCGCGAAGGCGAAGCGATGTTGCAGATCGGCAAAGACTATGCCGACGAAATCGAACGACAGAACGGGCTGTCCAAAGACCAGCTTGCGCTTGAACGCGAGAAGGCGCGGATCCGGAAAGGGATTGAGGGCGAGGGCGGCTTTCTGCCGGACAACGAGATTGCCCGCCTGGCGCAAAGCTCGCTGGCAGCCAATGCCCGCCGAAGCAGTAGCGGCGGCGGAGGCGGAGGCGGCGACAACGGCTTTGACAATGCTGTTCAGTCGATCCGGGAGCGCACCGCCGCGCTGATGGCCGAGAGGAATGCCCAAACCGCGCTGAACCCGCTGGTCGAGGATTATGGCTTTGCCCTTGAGAAGGCACGGGCTACGCAGGATCTGCTGACGGCCGCCGAAACGGCGGGCTTGAGCGTCGATGCGGATCTTCGGCAAACGATCGAGGATCTAGCGAAGGGTTATGCGGAAGCGGCGGCCGAAGCCGAGAAGGCGGCACGCAAGAACGAGGATCTTCGCCAGTCGGTCGATGACTTCAAGGCCACTGCCAAGGACGTGACCGGCGGCTTTGTCTCGGATCTCGTGAGCGGCGTGAATGCCGCCGATGCCCTCGCCAATGCCCTCGGTCGCGTTGGCGACAAGCTTCTGGATCTTGCGCTGAACGACCTCTTCAATACAGGCGAGCCGGGGCTTGGCAGTTTCTTCACCGCTATTCTCGGCGGCATCGGAAAGGCGGATGGCGGCGCTGTTCATGCGGCGACCGGCGGACGCATCGATGCCACCGGCGGCGGGCGCCTTTCCGGCCCCGGCGGAACGCGCGGTGACAAGATCCCGGCATGGCTCTCCGATGGTGAGTATGTGATCAATGCCAGGGCCGCGGGAAAATACGCGCCCCTGCTTGAGGCGATCAACAATGGCGACGGCCTGAAACTTGCCGATGGCGGCATTGTCCGCCATGCGGCTTTGCCACGCCTGCCGATGAAGGCGCTGCGGTCTGTTCAGTCGCGCGGTGCTGATACAAGCTCGGTGAGCATCGGCGATATCAACGTGACCGTCCCGGATACCACCGATCCGAAGGATGCTGCGGCCATGGGCCGGGAGTTCCGCAAGCAGATCGATGCGGCCATTGACGCGCGGATACAGGAGAACCGTCGCGGACGCGGCATGCTGGCTGGAGGGCCATTCTGATGGCAGACAGGTTCGAACCGCCGAAATGCCCCTCGGTCCAAAGCACGCGGGAAACGGAATTCCGCGTGCTCGAAAGCAGTTTCGGTGAGGGCTATAGCCAAAGATCGGGGGCAGGCCTCAATGCGGAAGGGCTGACATTCAACGCGGTCTGGTCGTCGCTCTCGATCTCGCAGGCCGATCAGATCGAGGCCTTCTTTCGTGGCCTGCGCGGCTTCCATGCCTTTGAATGGAAAGCGCCGCGCGACAAAGCGGCCCGGCTTTATCGCTGCAAGAGCTGGACGCGAGGCTTCCTCGGTAGCGGCCGTGACACGATCACAGCCAAGATCGAAAGGGTGTATGACCTATGAGCACGCTCAAAGTCTATGATGCCACCGGCGTCCAGCGACCGATCTCGGCAGAAACCAATGGCGATGGCGCGCTTAGTCCGCGTCATGGTCTGTCGGACGAAGCCACGGCGCTGATCGAGGCCATTCGGACGGCTGCCGAGATCATCACGCCGGCCCGGCAGCATGCCGCTGTCACGCCCTCCGACGACAATGCCCTGGTCGGCGTGCAATCGCTCTATGTCGGGTTTGGCGGGGCTGTCGCGGTTGAGCTGAGTGGCGTCACCGTGATCTATCACTGCCAGAGCGGCACGCTTCTGCCGGTTGCCGCTCACAAGGTGCTGGCGACGGGCACGACGGCCTCCGAGATCGTGGCGCTGGTCAAATGACGGGATCGCATTATGGCACGATGCTGGTTGTCGAGCAGGCGGGAAACGGCCTGTCGCAGACAGCGCAGGGGCTGGTGAGCGATGATATCATCCACCTCTATGAACTTGATGCCTCCGTCATCGGCGGCGGCATTTATCGCTTTACGTCATCGGCCTTCGAAGAAGCCCCGGCGTCTTTCGGCGGCAATATCTATGCGCCGACGCCGATCGAGACCGATGGCTGGGAGATGTCCTCGCAAGGCACCATGCCGCGTCCGACGCTGAAGGTCGCCAATGTCTCGGGCGTGTTGTCGGCGGTGGTCAACGAGTTTGGCGATCTGGTCGGGGCGACCTTCCGGCGCATCCGCACCTTCCGGCGGTTTCTCGACGGCATGGAGGATGCGGATCCGGACGCGCATTTTCCGATCGATGTCTACCGGATCGAGCAGAAGACCAACCAGAACCGGGTCTATATTGAGTGGGTTTTGGCCGCCGCCATCGATCAACAGGGCAGAAAGCTGCCCGGCCGGCAGGTGATCCAGAGCGCCTGTACGCATACCTATCGCCGCTTCGATCCGGAAACCGGTTCGTTCGACTATTCGAGCGCAACATGCCCTTATGCGGGCTCTGCCTGTTTTGACGCGAAGGGCAATGGGGTTTCGGCGTCTGAGGATCGCTGCAGCAAGCTTTTGCAATCGGGCTGCGTCAAGCGCTTCGACCACGGCGATCTGCCGACCCGAGCCTTTCCCGGCGTTGGCCGGGCAAACACATAGAAAGAAGCACAATCATGTTTGGTGATGATGTCGCCCGGGAGGCCCGGGCGCATGCGCTTGCGGCGTGGCCGGAAGAGGTTTGCGGCGTGGTATCCGGTGGTCGCTATATTCGCGTCGAAAACATCGCGGCAGATCGCGAAAACGGCTTCGAGATGCCGGCCGAGACCTGGCTGAAGTTCGAGCCGGAAGCGGTCATTCACAGTCACAATGCCAAAGTCCATCCGCACTGGCCGTCAAAAGCCGATATGGACAGTCAGATCGCGGCGCATATTCCCTTCGGGATAGTGACCTGCGACGGCGAGGTGACGACGCCCATTCTCTGGTGGGGTGATCATTGTCTGGATGCGCCGCTGACCGGGCGGTCCTTCGTACCGGGCGTGTTCGACTGCTACGGGCTGGTGCGGAGCTGGTACTGGCAGGAACGCGGCATTCGTCTTCCGGACTTCGCCCGCTCGAAGAGCTGGTGGGATGAAGGCGAGAACCTGCTTGCCGACCATTTCGAACAGGCGGGCTTCCGGGCGATCGATGCTTCGGAAGTCCGACCCGGCGATGTGTTCTTCATGCGGCTTGTGTCGAAGGTGCCGTGCCATTCCGGCATTCTGCTGGAAGATGGCCTTTGCCTGCATCATCTCGATGGACGGCTGTCACGGCGTGAACCGATCGGTCCGTGGTTGAAGCGAGTTACGCATTGGCTTTCTTGGTCTTACTAGACTTTTCTTCTTTTTCGACATCGATTTCTTCGAACTTAATGTCGCAGCCTTTTTTGTTCGAGGCGGATTGGATTGCCTCCATTTCACCCTTCAGCCTTGAGACATTGGCGGCCGATTCTCCATCTCCTCCTACGAAGAATATGGCTGGCCAGAAAACTACCATGCCTACAGTCATCGCGACGGCATCCTTTGTAGCTTTGTCGTTCTGAATCCCTATCGCTTCTGCCGATCGCTCTGAAACTCTTGCGGCTTCTTCTTTGAGTTGTGAACATGAGTACTGCATGTAGGGCGTCTCAGAGACGTATGCAGCAGAGATTTGGTTTGGGTTTTTAGCGCACGAAGATGCCCCCACAGCGAGTGCGGCTAGAATTATAACGGTCTTTTTCAACAGAACCTCTCCAAAAGTAAGCGCTATCAATTTCGCGTTTACGTAGCAACTTGTCAATATCCAGAGCTTCCAGCACATGCGACGAAATATCCACCTGCACGGCGATCTCGCACGGCAGTTCGCGCCAGTCTACCAACTCGATGTCGCGAGTGCGGGCGAGGCGGGGCAGGCGCTCGCCGCCGTCGTGCCAGGCTTCCGGCAATATGCGGTGGATCGGAACTTTCGCGTTCTGCGGGGTGATCCGGAGACCGGCATGGCGCTCGGGCCGGATGATCTCGACTTTCATCTCGGGCATGCGGATCTGCATATCGTTCCGGTCATCGCCGGTGCGGGCAATCGCGGGCTTGGCAAGATCATCGCCGGGGTCTTCCTGATCGGGGCGGCCTTCATGTTCCCGGGCGCGATCACCGGCATCGGCATTGGCGGCTCGACCATCGGCGGGGCGATGAAGGGGCTGGGCGTGGCGCTTGCCATGGGCGGGCTTGGTCAGATGCTGTCGCCGGCGCCGAAGATCAGTTCGGATAGCGGCGAGGATCAGTCCTCCTATCTCTTCAGCGGCGGCGCCAATGTCACGACCGAAGGCGGTCCCGTGCCGCTGGTTTATGGTCAAAAATTCCGCGTCAAGCCGGTGCTGATCGCCGCCGGGCTTTCCACCGAAGACGTGGCCATCTGAGTTACCGGATACAATCTCATGCACGATATGCGCATCTCCGGCCGTGGCGGCGGCAAGGGCGGCAAGAGCGGCGGCTCGGGCGGTTACAGCGAGGCGGCGAACACGCTGCGCTCCAAACAGACGCTGCGGCTTCTGTTCCTGGTGAGCGAAGGCGTCACCGGCGGACTGAAGGACGGGGCGAAGTCGATCTTCTTCGATGACGTGCCGGTTCAGAATAGCGACGGCACGTTCAACTTCGAAGGCGGTTCGTTCGAAACCCGCAATGGCTTTCCCGACCAGGCGGCCTTGTCCGGCTTTCCGGCCGTCGAGAACGAACAGGGCGTCGGCGTCGAGATCAAAAAGGATCTGTCGGCAACGCGGGCGATCACCAATCTTGCGGCAACGGCCGTGCGCGTCTCCATCCAGGTGCCGCAACTGATCTTCACCGATCCCGACAATGGCAATGTCAAGGAGAATGCCGTCGATATCGCCATCGATCGCCGCACCGAAGACGGCACATGGAGCCAAGTCCGCAGCGATACGATCTCGGGCAAATGCACCTCGCCCTATGTCCGGGCCTACCGGATCCCGCTTGAGGGGGCCGGGCCCTGGTATATCCGCGTGCGGCGGCTCTCCGACGATGCCAATGGCACGACCTCGAACAACCAGACCTACTGGTCGTCCTATACGGTGATCGAAGACTACCGGCTGACCTATCCCGATAGCGCCGTGATGGGCGTGACGCTCGATGCGGCTGAGTTCGGCGGCGGCGCCATTCCGACGGTCTCGGTCGATTGGGCCGGGATCGAGATTGCCGTGCCGTCGAACTATGATCCGGAGGCGCGGTCCTATGCTGGCGTCTGGGACGGGACATTCAAACGCGCTGTCACGGATAACCCGGCCTGGATCTTTCACGACCTTGTGGTCAATGACCGCTATGGCCTCGGCCAGTATGTTGATGTTGGGCAGGTGTCCAAATGGGCGCTCTACGAGATTGCGCAATACTGCGACGAATTGGTCGATGATGGGTTCGGGGGCACCGAACCGCGCTATACCTTCAATGGCGCCATCACCTCGCGCGATGAGGCGATCAATGTGCTGACGGCCTTTGCCGGCGTCTTCCGAGGCATGGTCTATTGGGGGACGGGTGCTGTCACGGCGGTCTGTGACAAGCCTGCCGATCCCGTCAAGCTGGTAACGCCCGCCAATGTGGTCGACGGCACGTTCAGCTATCAGGGATCGGCGCTCTCGGCCCGCCACACGCAAGTGCTGGTCCGCTGGTTTGATCCGGCCAACAACTATATGCCGGCCATCGAAATTGTCGAGGATGCCGATGCGGTGGCGCGGTATGGCTCGCGTCAGACCGAGATCCAGGCGATCGGATGCTGCTCGCGCGGGCAGGCGCATCGTTACGGGGCATGGCTGCTCGATACAGAACAGAATTCGACCGAGGTCGTGACCTATCGGGCCGGGCTCGATCATGCCGATGTCGCCCCGGGCGACGTGGTGCTGGTCGCCGATCCCTCCTATGCCGGCGTGCGCTATGGCGGGCGTGTGAAGGCGACGTCCGATGATCTGGCCTCGGTCAAGCTCGATGCGCCGGTGACATTGACAGACGGTGATGCCTATACGCTGACCGTGGTCATGCCGGATGGCACGCTTGCCGATCGGGCGGTAACGTCCGGGGCAGGGGAAGTAGAAACGCTTGCCCTGTCCTCGGCCCTGCCGGATCGCCCGGTTGCGGGCGCGATGTGGATCCTGACCGGTTCCGATGCAGCGCCGCGTCCGTTCCGGGTGCTGTCGATCACGGAAAACGACAAGCATCAGTTCGATGTCTCGGCGCTGATCTACGACGCGACCAAATGGGATCGCGTCGAGAAGGGGCTAGAGCTCGAACCGCCATCCTTCTCGACCTATCCGACCGGGCCGCTTCTGGCGCCTTCGGACGTGACGGTCGCGGAATATCTCTATCTTGCCGGCGGCGTGTCCGCCCGTGGCGCCGTTACCATCGGCTGGAGCGCGCCGAATGATACGAGGGCCACGCTCTATGAGGTCCAGTATCAGGGGCAGGGCGGGATATGGCTTGCGGTCGGGGCCACGGAAAGCGTCTCGATCGACCTGCAGGATCTCGATCCGGGGATCTACAGTTTTAGGGTTCGCTCGGTCTTCGCGGCGCTCAATCAACGCTCGCCCTGGGCAACGCTGGATGCGGTCTATCTCGCAAGCGTGTTGTCGCCGCCGGCCAATGTCGAGCGCTTCAACATTGCAGTGATTGGCGATGTCGCCACGCTCACCTGGGCGCCGGTTCAGGCGCTCAATCTGTCGCATTACGTGATCCGCTATTCGCCGGAGCTGACGGGCGTGTCCTGGCGCTCATCCGGCGCCCAGCTCGATCATGTCGATGCGACCAGCGTGCAGATCCCGACGCGGCCGGGCACCTATCTGATCAAGGCGGTGACCCGGCAGGGGGTGGAAAGCCCGCTTGCGACCATGATCCAGACCACGGTTGGCGCCACGCCGATGAATGCGGTCGAGCGCTTTGTCGAACAGCCGGACTGGTCGGGACGTTTTGACGGCTGCCGGGCGGGGGAGCCGGGCTTGCGGCTTGCAGAGCGGCAAGACGGTGGGCTGTTGCCCTCCGGCTCTTACGTCTCGGCGCGCACGATCGATCTTGGCTCGGTCTATACCTCCCGGGTGACGCCGCTTCTGTCGGTCTATGGGCAGGATGTCGATGACACCATGGTCAAATGGCCGGTGCTCAGTGCGCTCGACGGCATTGTCGGGGCGGATGCGTCGAAGTGGAATGCGGTCATGGAGATGCGCACCACGGATGACGATCCGGATGATGCCGGCGCCCGCTGGTCGGACTGGCGGGAAGCGGCAACCGGCGATGTGGCGGCGCGGGCCTATCAGATGCGGCTTTTGCTCTCTTCGGTCGATGACAACATCACGCCGATCGTCGCACGGGCCGAACTGACGGTCGATATGCCCGACAGGATCCTGAGCGGCAACAATCTTGCCGTGCCTGCGCAGGGAAGACGGATCGGCTTTGCCCCGCCTTACTTCGGCCTGACCGGGCTTTCGGTCTCGGCTCAGGGGCTTCGCTTCGGCGACTTCTACGAGATCGCAAACAAGGATGAGAGCGGCTTTGACATCGTGTTCAAGGACCAGTCCGGCACGCCGGTCGAACGCAGTTTCGACTATGTGGCCGCCGGCTACGGAAAGGTGCATGCATGACGCAGTATAACAACGTGACGATCGATCCGACCGTCACCAATGGCTCGCAGCTTGCGGCCAATATCAACAGCTTTCGGGCGGCAAGCCTTACCATGCATAGCGGCGTCGAACGCCCGGCCTATGCCACAGGCGGCACGATGTGGATCAGCACCGCCTCCAAGCCGTGGAAGCTCTTTGTCTTCGACGGGGCGGCCGATGTCGCGATCGGGGAGGTGGATCCGGACGGGCACGGGTTTTTGAGCGCCGGCGGTACCGGCTTCACCAATGACCTGATGACAGCGGGCGATGCGGCGGATGCGAGGAACAAGCTGGGCGCCTATGCCAGAAACGGAGGCACGCTCACCGGCTTTGTCCGGGTGCTCTTCGATGGCGCGACGCTGGCCTCGTTCCAGGCAAGCGGCCAGAACGATGCCCGGATCGAATTCCGCTCCAACAATGGCACAAACAGCTATGTCGAGGTCGGCCAGCGTAGCAATGGCGATGGCTTCATCTGGTCGCGGGGACGGGAATATAGCTTCGGCAGTGACGGCCGGTTCTCGAACGGAAGCTGGAACATCTACACCGACGGCAATATCGGGGGCTCTGTATGGGGCAATTGGGGCAGCAACGATGCCTTTACCGCCATCTCCAACCGGATCGAGAGCCGGGCATCGGCCTATGCCAACAGCCGGGCCGCCGCCGGCGCCCGCGTCCAGCATGACAGCGGCACATACGAGATCGGCACGGTGCAGACGACCGGCAACACGGTCGACTGCCCGGATGGCATGTTCATCACCGGCCTGCGTTGCCAGAACTATGACTGGGCTGTGCGCGAGATCTATGTCCGGGCCAAATATGCGAGGAACCAGTAATGGCGACGATACTCACGCCCGACAGCGCCAATGCGCTTAACCCGGATCTCGATCACGATACGCTCGGCTTTCTTCTGTCGCTGGCCTATCCCGGCTCTGAACCGGGAAAAGTCTTCCGGACCGGTCATATTGTCGATGACGACACCGGCGAGCGCGTTGGTTCGGCCGTGATCCTCGACTGGCAGGTCGAGGCACCCTTTCCGACGCCGAATGATCTCCACGCCATACTCGATGCGCATCGCGATGAAGTTGATGCCTTTGTCGATGAGCGCAAAGCCCATGGCCTGCGCCACGCCGTCGATGCCGAACGGGATCGCCGGATTGCGGCGGGCTTCGTGTTCAACGGCGTTGTCTATCAATCCCGGGCGGAAGACCGGGAGAACATTGCCGGCGCGGCAACGGCCGCTCTCGGCGCCATGATCGATGGTGCTGAGGCCGGCGACTATCGCTGGCATGGTGGCGACAGCGACTTTGTCTGGATCGCCGCCGACAACAGCACGCACAAAATGGATGCCGTGACCCTCTATGCGCTTGGCCAGGCGGCCCTTGCCCACAAACAGGCGCATATCTTTGCCGCCCGGACGCTGAAGGATCTGTCGCCGATCCCGGCTGACTTTGCCGCCGACATCCACTGGCCGGAGTAGCACTATGCCGTCACTGACAATTGGAACAAGCCTCGCGGCCACGCCGCCGCCGGGGCGCGGGCGCTGGTGGGCGTCCGCCGCCTTTCCGGCAACGGATAGAGAGACGGGCCTGACGCTCGGCCCGGCCGCCATTCTGGATTTTGGCGGCAATCGCTATGCGACGATCGAAGGCTGGTGGGAAGTGCCGGCCCATGCAGCGGGTGATGCCGACGGGATCGGCCTGCCGCCGGCCGCCATTCTTGATTTTTCCACTGACAGATATGCGAGGTGAGCCATGCGGAATGCAGGCTTTGCGGAGATGATCGACTTTACCCGACCCGGCTCGGCGACCTATGTCGATGCCGACGGCGTAATCAGGATCGCGGCGGCGAACGTGCCGCGCTTTGACCACACCAACGGGCGGCGGCAATTGCTGCTCGAAGGTCCGGCGACCAACAAGGTGCTGTGCAATAACGCCAACCCGACCGATCTGACCGGGATCGGAGGGTCGGCCGCACCGGCTGTGCTTTCGGTCGTTGACGATACCGCTGCCCTTTCCGCCGCAGGGCTTTCCGAGGTCTGCGCCACCGGCAAAGTCTACAAGCTCGACAATTCCGCCGGAACCGAGGTTGCCTTTGCTGTGGCGGCGGGAAGCGCGGACAACACCGCCGTCCACTCGATCTCGGCTTATCTGCGCGTGGATGCCGGAGAAGCCTATCTGCGGATCAGCGAAGTGGCCAACGGCACGAGGGTCTCCAACACGGCCTATGAGAGGATTACCCTGGACGGACATCCGGCCGTTGCCAATGCGACCTTCAGCGTCCGGGCGGATCCCGGCGCGGTGGTCTACTTCATCCTGCCCCAGTTCGAGCAGTCCGCGGTGACAAGCTCTCCCATCGTCACAAACGGCGGCAGCGCCGTAACCCGGCCGGCCGACAAGGCGCGGCTGAGCGATGCCGTTGCAGCACTCCTGCAGCGCGACAAGGCCTCCATTCTGGTCCGGTTCGAAGCTCTGACCGGCTTTGTCGGCCGCATCGTCGGCGGGGCAAGCTACTATCCCCTGCTTGGCTATTCCGGAACCGATCTCGAGGTCGACCAGACCGCTGTTCTCGCCTCCGGCCTCTCCCAGCCATCGCCGCGTGCCGGCGCTGCCTTCGCGTTCGACAGGGAGAACGACACGATCGGCGGCTCCTACAATGGCAATGCCGTGGTGACGGCAAGCCGGGAGCTTCTGTGCGACACGGCCAGGATCTATCTCGGCCGCGACGAGAACGCGACGACGGCCGACCGCTTTGCCGCCGGCTGGTACGATCAACTGGTGATCTGGCCGTTCCGGATGACCGATGCGGCGCTAGAAGGAAAGGCGATGGCCCATGCGTGATGTGTTTTTGAAGTTCGAAGACCATGCCGAGGCTTTGGCCGCTCTCAATGCAGCCGGGGTGATGGAGCCGCTCGGCTACCGCGATACCGGCCTGCCCACGGGCATGCTGGCGCTCAAGCCCGTGGGCGCGGCCTGCGACGGTCTCGTCTATGCCCCGACCGGCGAGACCGTGACCGACGGCGATGGCATCGCCTATCCGGAGATGGCGGCTGTCGCCGGCTATCACGTCAATCTCCGTCTGGCCGATGGCGTGGCGCTGCCGGCGGAACTGGCGGCCTTCCAGGTCGCGCCGGAGCCGGCAACGCCGGCCGAACGCTTTGCCTGATCGATTGCCGGCCTGATGCAATGCCGGACTGACCGGCGAACAATCCACGGGAAAATGAAAATGGAAATCACCACGGTCTCCGAACCGGGGGCAGCCTTCGTGCGCGGGCACGAGGGCGCGCCCACCGTTGCCTATCTCGATCCGACCGGCACGCCGACGCTCTTTGCCGGCTTCACCATGAACTCGCCCTATTGCCGGCTGGAACTGGCAAAGATCGGGATCACGCGGATCGTCCCCGGCAAGACGACAATCTCGGTTGAGGACGGCGACCGCATCTTCCGCGCCGTGCTCAATCAGGGCTACGCGAAAGAAGTTGTCGCCAACTCGCCGGCGGATCGCACGCAGTATCAGCTCGATGCCGCAACCAGCGCTGCTTATAATCTTGGCGGCCGCGTGGTCAGCAAATGGCGCTTCGGCAAGCTCTGGCGCGCCGGCAAGCTGAAGGCGGCGGCCGATTATCTCGCCACGCATTACAACACTTCCAAGGGCAAGCGACTGCCCGGCCTTGTCCGCCGGCGCAGGGAAGAGGCGCTGCTGTTCGAACAGGGCATCTATACCGGTGTGGATGCCGCCGCGCCCGAAGGCGTTCCGCGAAAGGCTACGGGCACTGAACCGGAAACCGGCGATCCCGTCGTGCGCGATGTCCAGACCATGCTGACGAAACGCGGCTTCGATCCGGGCGCGATCGATGGCTGGTTCGGCGACAAGACAAAGGCGGCGGTGCTGGCCTATCAGATGGCGCATCCGCATCTGAAGAACGACGGTATCATCGGCCCGGCGACCATTGCCCAGCTTCGCCGGGACATGAAGGCCGTGAAGGATGCCGCGCAAAAGTCCGGGGCCTCGGCCGCCGCCACCGGCGCGCTCGCCTGGGCCTCCGGCCTGCCGGTCGGCTGGATCGCCGGGGGCGTTGCGGTTGCTGCCGCGTTGTGGTTCGCCTGGCGCTACCGCGATTTGATCGCGCGCCGGATCAACACGCTGACCGGTCATGAGGTGTGGGTATGATCGGCACGATCCTGACATGGCTTGCGAAGCTGGGGGCGGGCGGTCTTCTCGACCGCGCCGCAGCCCTGATCGAACAGCGGGCCGAACAGGCAAAAGACCGGGAGAAGATAGAGGCCGAACTGACGGCGGAATATCTTCGGCAGGTGGTTGCCGAAACCCGCGAGATGGCGGCGCTCAACAAGGCGAAGTTTGCCGTGCCGTGGTTCTGGCTGTTCGCCGGTTTCTTTCTGGTGCCGCTTGCCGTCTGGTGGGCGGCGATCTGCCTTTACAACATGCTCTGGTGCCCGGACTGCATCTATGCGCAGCCCTGGACGATCGCAGCCTTTCCCGCCCCGCTCGATGCCTGGGCGGGCAACATGATCCAGTGGGTCTTCTATGTCGGCTCGGGCGTTGCCGGGCTGCGCGCAATCATCAAATAACGAGGGCAGGGCATGACGGTCGATCTCGCGCGTCATCTGGGAGAGGTTCAGGGCAAGCTCGATGCCCTGATCCGCAAGGTGGACGAAAACCGCAGCGGTAATGATGAAATCCACGACCGGCTGAACACGGTCGAGCACCAGAACGAACGTCTGCTCGAGCAGAACAGGGCCCTGTCACAGCGCATCGGCGAAACCGAGGAGTTCGTCGCCGAATACCAGAAGATCAAGCAGATCGGCCGAGGCTATATCCTCGGCGCCGCCATGGCCGGGACCGGGTTCGGGGTGTGGCTCTCCGATGGGTTGATGCAGGTGCTTAAGGCGTTGAAGGGTGGGTGAAGATTTGGTCGAGGCATATTGGGGGCAAAGGCGCTACGCTGTTTCGGGTGGCAATATGAATGACAGCATTAGGCCTCCCTTTAGGTCGTTCAGTTGATTATAGCTTCTCCGGAAGCTTTCACGCATGTAGTAAACGCAAGACCAGTAGCTTTGGGCGGCAAGCGGAGTGTTGGCGTCGGGGACTAGGTACAGGACAACCGACTTTCGCTAAGCAGTCGATCTGACCTAGCCGAACGTCAACTTCGAGCCCATTGTGACCAACGCTGCAGGGTGCATGAACGTCCGTTTTAGGTTTTCTAATTCGAGGCAAATCACCACCGCTGACACTGAAAATGACCATCAACGCATCGACAATAGGTGTGATATACACTGGACTCGTATCGTTCCGGCGATTTGGCTATCATCGAGTATTTCAAAAAGAGGTAAAATGACTATCGTATCATTGCAGAACCGGATAACAACGGATTTATCAGAGTTTGAAGCGCTGAAATCATCGGACTCGAGTAAAATTTACTGCCAAGCCGAAAAAATAGAGCAATTCAATATTATTCTTACTCTGGGCGATCAATGGGCGAGCAATGTCTCTCGATCTGATCCTGCGATGTTTATGATAGAATCTGGTGAAATTTCAATTCAGCCGCAAACGTCAGTGGTGGTTGAAGTTCAGGAGAAAATTCATGTTCCATACAACGTGGTCGGGATAATAAGCCAAAAAGGTTCTGCATTTTTGGAGGACGGCCTTATAGTTGCAGCGGGCAAAGTCGATCCGAGTTTCTCAGGTCATCTTCAGCTCCTCATTTTCAATTCAACTAGGTTAACTAAAAAAATAAAGCAGGGAGAGGAACTTGCAAACCTAATGTTTATTCGAACAGACAGCACTATAAAAGCATCTTTATTTCAACATCAACAGTCAGCGAAGTTCAAAGAACGTGGGAGATTTTCGAGGATTATTCGATTCTTTAGTAGAGACCCAAAGTATACATTAAATTTAATCATAACTATATTGACATCTGGAGTTGTCGCTGTCGCTACTATTTATTTTGCAAACAGAACTCCAATATTAAACGATAGAGTTGATATTAAGACTGAGATAGACGCGGAAGGTTCGTCAAAGTGATTATTGTGGGAGAGAATCTCAGGGCGCTTATACTCGGAAATACAATGTGCCCTTTGGAATTGTACGATGGTTCATCAATATTACTCAAGTTAGGTGGTACTGTTTTCGTTCCCTCAAAACAAGAGGGGCGAGTCATTCGTTACGGGCTACACGAGGTTGATGATTTCTATAAAGAAAAAAAACTTGAAGAAGGAGAACTCTTGCTCAGACCAAGTGAATGTGTACTTGCGTGCTCAACGGACCGAATTCATATGCCTGCCGGGTACATGGGATTCATACAAACAAAAGGGACTCTCGCTAGGCTATTCGTAATAACCCATTGCACAGACCCTCAAATTGACTCTGGGTTTAATGGCAAAATAACGTTTGAAATCGTCAATCTATCGCCATTCGAAATAGTCTTACCGGTGGGGTCACCGGTAGCTCAACTTTTTGTTTCAAGAGTCAGCACTGAGAACTTCCCACCGTACAGTGGAAAGTACCGTGACAGCGATATTCCAACACTTCCACGCCCTTTTTCTGCAAGTCAATAGATGCTGCTTTTGTTTGAGCGGCTGGCGGCGGTCATTGATTGATTCCGCCTTTTGCTACGGCTATGCAAGCTTCGCTTGTAGGGGCGCATAGGGCCGCATCCAGTTGTAGCGATTTACGTCATGGCGCAGCAATGCAATTCAGTTTTTAGAAATTGATTAGGCCGGTGAAGCGAACACTTCACCGGCCTTTTTCTCTGCCCGGGTCCCGGGCGGCCTGCAGCCCGCAAGGCTGCAAACGACGGGCATCAGTCGCCAAACCTAGGCGGTGTGGACGGATTGCCGCAGTTTGAAGAAATGGGATTCCCCGGCTGAGCGTTGTCTGATTCATGGGATGTCGACTGATTGGAGGTCGACATGAGCACGAAGATGACAGAGGACGA
>NZ_VCLB01000007.1 GCF_005924265.1 Martelella lutilitoris | reverse complement strand
TGTAGGAAAGCTCAAGCGCTTCAAACGGGTGGCTCTGCGCTGCGAGAAAACCAAACGCAACTTTTCAGCCATCGTGTCAATCGCTGCAGCATTCAACCTCATCAAATCCGTCCACACAGCCTAGTCCCGCCCGGTAAGCACTACGAATCCTCACCGCACCCGGTTGCCTGCGCAGGCGACGCGGTGTGTGGCAGATTCGGACATATCCCACAATGCAAGGAATGATCTCGGTGCGGCCCGTCTCGCCGCCGGCCGCCTATCTTGGCGGCAAGAAACGTCTCGCCAAGCGCGTTTCCTCCATCATCGAACAGACGCCGCACGATCTCTATGCCGAGCCCTTTGTCGGCATGGGCGGCGTGTTCTTCCGTCGTTCGCTCGCTGCCCGCTGCGAAGTCATCAACGACTATTCCGGTGACGTGATCACGCTGTTCCGGATCCTGCAGCGGCACTATCCGCAGTTCATGGAAGTGATGAAATTCCAGCTCACCTCGAGGCGGGAGTTTGAGCGGCTTGCAGCCACAGATCCGGCAACGCTCACCGACCTCGAGCGTTCCGCCCGCTTTCTCTATCTCCAGCGCTTGGCCTTCGGCGGCAAGATCATGGGCCGCAGCTTTGGTGTCGAACGTCACGGGCCGGCCCGCTTCGACCTGACCCGGCTGGGGCCGATCCTGGAAGAGGTGCACGAACGCCTCTCCGGCGTCGTCATCGAAAACCTCGACTGGCGCGCCTTCATCGATCGCTATGACAGGGAAGGGGCTTTGTTCTACCTCGACCCGCCCTATTTTGGCTGCGAGAGGGATTACAGCAGGGACAGCTTCAAGCGTGCCGACTTCTCCGAAATGGCGGAGCGGCTTGCGGGCATCAAGGGGCGGTTCATCCTGTCGCTGAATGACCGGCCGGAGGTGCGGGAGATTTTCTCGGCCTTTGAGTTCGCCGATGTGAAGCTCGACTACACGATCGGCAGCGGTGAGCAGAAGGCTGTGGGCGAGGTGATCATAGTTGATCGCTCTGATGATACGCAAGAACGGAACTACCCTCTGTTCTGACGCGCGAATAGGTTATAGGAATTCTGGCCAATCTGGTTTACACGACCTACAAAAAGTCCAATGTTTCTGCGAAGAGCGGTTTACAGCTAGATTGTCCAAAGCCCCTGTGCTCAAAGGGATTCGTCGTGGCCTTCTAAGCCGACGGTCGCAGGTTCGAATCCTGCAGGGGTCGCCAAATTTTTCAATTTGCCGATGAAGCATAAGAATGCACGAAATCGCCATTTCTCGTGCACCCCCGAGGGAAGAAGAATTCTTGGACTGGCCCTTTTTTTCAAAAAATATAATTGATTCAGTTATTTGATGTAAATTTGGTTCAGCGTTTTCTGGGAATCTGGGCTCTGCGCCACCGCCCGCAATACGGAGCCGCCGAATTCAAAACTGATCGCCAAATTTTGATGTTGTCGCGCGTCGAGTTCGAACGGCGCAAAACATGAACACCGGAGGCCTTCGGAAAACCCGGGGCGGTTCCGATTAAGCTGCCTTTTCCTGAGGTGATCCAGAGTTCAATGTCCTCCCGACAGCACGAGTTGATTGACCGGCAGGAGTATCACCTCGAGCCTCAGCAAAGCGGCATGCAGGATGCCGACCGTGTCGATCATGTGCAAAAGCAGGCTTTGTCCAAGGCCTATTCCGGGATCCTTATACTTTTCGTAATTGCTGGTGTAGACATTGGCGATACAGGCGCTGCCCGGCGGGATCGACGCGGCCTGCCCATCATAAAGAGGGCGAAGCCGCACGATGACCGTGCCGGGGTTGCCGTTGCGATCATTCACGTCCATCAGTGAATCGGACGGGCGGAATTGCCCTGCTGCAATCACATCTTGAACGCGGTCGACAACGACAGGAATGATCTTAAATGGCTGGGTTGCGCATGCCAGCTCGCCGATCATGCCGGGATGGATGACCTGTGCCGTCAACTGTCCGAACCCGGCCACAAAGACCCCCTCTTCCTGGTCCCGGGGCACGAGGATGCCCGCAGGCCGCACGAACGGGTTGACCACATCGCCGGGTCGCAGCTGGAACTGCTGGATATTGCCGGCAATACCCGCCCTGACGCTGCGTTGGTCGAGCGCGACTTCCGCCTCTTGCAATGCTGCCTCGGCGCCTGCCTTCTGGGTGGGCAGCAGGGTTTCGATGCGCGCCTCGACCGCGCGCCGATTTGCAAGGGCGACGTCCAGCGCGCTCTGTTTCTCCGAAACGCTGCTCTGAAGCGCATCAATGACCCTTTGGGCCACGGCATCCGCATTTCTCTGCTGGAGACCCAGATTGCGATCCAGTTCGATCCGGGCGTGATCAAGCGCGCTTTGCGCCTGCTCAACCGTGGCTCGCGCCGCCTCGAGTTCCTGCTCGGCGACGGCCTGCTGGGCTTCGACCTCGGCAACCTTCTCACGCGCCGCGTTTACCGCTGCCTGCTGTTGCCGGTCGTCCAAGGTGAAGATCACGTCTCCGGCCTCGACCGTATCCCCGGTTTTCACATAAACTTCGGTCACCCGGCCGGGGGTGTCCGGCAGAATCGAGACCGTGCGGAAGTAGGAGGACACGGTCGTCGACGTCGGATGGTAGAAGAAAACCGTTGTGATCAGCAGTATCGTCAGCACGGTGCAGCCGGTAATGCCCCAGCGCAGTTCATACCAGACGGTAAAAAGGTTGATCTCGCGACCGAGGC
Organism: Martelella lutilitoris; assembly: GCF_005924265.1. Lineage (GTDB taxonomy): Bacteria > Pseudomonadota > Alphaproteobacteria > Rhizobiales > Rhizobiaceae > Martelella > Martelella lutilitoris. The sequence goes on along the minus strand of NZ_VCLB01000007.1, from coordinate 368,791 downwards.
GCTTGCCTTGCTTGTAGCGACGATAGAGGAAATCGGGCAGAATTGTAAAAAGGGAGCAGAACAGCAGTTCAAGCATGACCGTCGCCCTCCTTCTTCGACGGCTCGGCAGGCGTTTCGGCTGATGGAGCGACATCCTCGGTCGGCGTGGCTTCGGGCTGATCCTTTTCCTCGCTTTGCGGAACGTCCGCCTCGCGCAGGTCCCGGCCATGGGCAATTCGGTGCAGCGAGTGTGCTATCGAATTGATGGGCGTAAGGAAGTCAGGAACGCGTACGGCAACGATCAGAAGCGCGGCAATCCAGAATATGTTGTTGTGGGTGAATAAGGACAAAAGCGCGAGAACGCCCACGAGCTGCAACTGAAAGGCGTTGCTGCTGTGCGCCATCCGCTCAGGCAAGGCGTGCAGATAAAGATAGAACACGCCGATCAGAACAACGCCGACAAGCGCCAGAATGATGATCCCGATCATGAGACCGTCTGTCTGTCCCGGACCTGTGATATAGAACGGCAGGTGCCCAACCTGCTCAGGTGCTTGCGTTTCCATCCCCAACCTCGCTGTGTCCCTTGATCCCCACGGACCATGCCTTGCGAAAGCGACCGCGCTATCCCCCCAGGATACGCGCCCTCGATTACCCTAGCCGAACTGCTTCGGCCAAGCCAGTCGCCAAATGCGCCTTGTCAAGATAGCATGTGATTTCCCGGGCATCGGGATCATATGCAGGAGATACTCAAAACCGCAGCGAAAGCCCGATGATCGGCCCTTCCTCCACGACGTTGAAGACGAAACCATCGCTGTTGTAATCGACCCCGAGGGCGCGGCATCAGGCAACCGCTGAAGTTGTAGCTGTGAATTCTCAGCGCAAGAAAGCATTTCGCATTCTGGCGAGTTGAACAGGCCGGTGAAGCGGACTCCTCGCCGGCCTGTTCTCCGCCCGGTCCCGGCGGCTGAAGCCGCCAAGGCTGCAAACGGCGGGTCACAGTCGCCAAACATGGTCCCGTCCGGTAAGCACGCTGGAACCTCACCGCGCCCGGTTGCCTGCGCAGGCGGTACGCTGTGTGGCAGGTCAGTCCCGAATACCAGAAAATCAGGCAGATCGGCCGGGGGGCTACATCCTCGCCGCCGCCATGGCCGGAACCGGGTTCGGCGTGTGGCTCTCCGATGGATTGATGCAGGTCCTGAAGGCGCTGAAGGGTGGGTGACGGGAATTGTCGAGACCTTCGATATGTCTTGGGGTTTCGCCTGGATCACAAAATGCCGGCAAATGAACCCGGTTTGGGGGGGCATGCCGAGCCCACCAAATGGATAGGCCCGGCATGTCAAGTGCTTACAAGAAGGTCACGACACCCGTGGCGATGTCGTAGACGCCGGCAGCGGACTTGATCTTTCCGTTGGCTGCAAAATCGGCCAGGATCGGGCCGGTTGCGACGGCTTTTTCCGCGTTGATGATTGCGTTTTGAGCCGTAGCGGCTTCAAGCATGTTCTCCGGATTGTCACCGATCACGTCATAGACAGCCGGGCGGATTGCGTTCACGAGGCTCGGCAAGTGGCCGGGCGGCAGTTCATTGTCTTCTATCGACGTGATCGTGGCGCTGATTGCGCCGCAACTGGTGTGGCCGAGCACCAGAACGGCCTGAATGCCGAGCACGGCGGTGGCGAATTCAAGGCTTGCTATGCCGTCTTCATTGAGAAAATTGCCGGCAACCCTGACGACAAACAGATCACCGGGAGCCTGATCGAAGATCAGTTCCGGAATCACACGTGAGTCAGAACAGGCGACGACAGCGGCAAAGGGCTGCTGACCCTGTGAGCGACTGTATCGCCCGGCCGAGTGGTCGATATTGTTCGGCGTTCCTTCCACATAGCGCTTGTTGCCATCCACGAGGCGCTGCAATGCCTCGTCCGGCGAGGCCGGCGGAGCCATCGGGGCGCCGCCGGTTTCCTGAGCGAATGCGCTTGATACGAAGGGAAGCGCGAGCGAAGCAGCAGCGCCGCCCCTGAGCAGATTGCGCCGCGTTACGGTTTTGTCCTTACAAGCCTGACACATGATATCCTCCTCCAAACCCCAAGAACCTTTGCACCCTGCGGATTCATTAGGGAGAGCGAATATACGTCGCGGCGACGGGCAAGGCTATTAAATTTAGCAGTCCTGTCAAAACGGCTGAACGCCAAACCCGTCACGGCCGGGACCGGGTTCAGCGTGTGGCTTTTCGTCGGGTTGATGCAGGTGTCGAAGGGTGGGTGAAGATTGGACATCATCTCTCGCTCAGATTTTCCTCTTCGGCCGAGCGACCGGATCAGTCCATTGAAAAAAAACTTACTCTCAAAGATCGGACCATAGCTGAGCCGTGCGGTTATCACGAAAACGCCCGGAAACCCCTATATTCTTTGGGGCTCCTCGTGGCCTTCTAAGCCGATGGTCGCAGGTTCGGATCCTGCAGGGGGCGCCAATCTTTTCATGTACAGCGCGAATACGAAAATAACAGTTTGTAGCCAAGACATGGGTGACAACCTCGCCCCGAATGGGTTGTCGATGGTTTGCAGGGTTCTCTGTTCCAAATCGATATATCCCAGATCATAGCGCATGAAGCCGATCAGCCAAATGCCATGGTCGATCTCCTTTATGCCGGGTTTGTGACCGGCGAGCACGGTCGAGATATTGGTCTTCTTCCAAAAGGCGAGCAACACATCGCAGACGCTCCTCCATGTCCGAACTTTTTCTCCAAGGCATCGATACCTCCCGCAAAGCGAAAAGTGTTACCCATGTCTCCGGTTCGTTTGGTCACCGATGTCGCGGACCGCTCAATCAGTGACCAAAGAAGATGTCGCGAAACATCTCGTATTCGGCCTGCTAAGGGCCGCGCCGGCCATCGGGCTTGTCGAACATGAGCGGTGGTGAATGCGGGTGGGCGTGACATGCCTGCCTGAAATTGGCGTATCGGGCCGACGCTGGAGGATAGCCCGGCCCGAAGTCCTGGCCCGTGGCGCGGGCCTCGATCTCGACGCGGTTCCAGACATTGAAGAAGAGGGCGATCACAGACAAGGAGACGGCGCGCGCGGCCTCGTATTCCGAGGCATAGACGACATTCGCAGCGTTGCCGGATTGCGAGATGGCGTCGAGCAGGTCTTCGAGGCGCCCTTTTCGCCACATGCTTTCCTGTTGGCGGTGCCAGGCCCCCATCATCATCATGTCGGCCATCGGCCCTTGACCGGTCACCGGCGGTTCCGTCGCCTTCATTCGGGAGGGAGCCCGCTGTCATCTTCCGATTTGTAGCACTTACGCGCCTCCAACGAACCGCATCGTCCACAGCTCGTTTCGCCTGAACCCGGTTCCGGGATGGAAAAACATCGGGAAGCCAGATTATCATCGCCGCCTGCAATGAGGTGTAGCCTGCGCCCAAGGTGACGCCTGTGCATCTTCGTGCGATATTGAAGAGGAGGGAACCGCCGCAGTGGCATTGAACAGTTCAGGGTTTGACGGGAAGGGCGTCTGGCTGAAGGGGGATTGGCACCTGCATTCCTGCCACAGCGCCGATTCGACCAACAATCCGGTCGGGAAGATCATTGGCTTTGCCGAGCGCCTCGGCTTCGACTATCTGACGATCACGGATCACGACGTCCATGTGGAGGGCGATGTCGCCGGCCATACCTGGTCGGATCCGGCCTATCGCTCCGACCGCCTGCTTCTGCTCTATGGCGCCGAGCTTACCGCGCCGCGCGGCCATGTGAACCTTTACGGCAGCGAGCCCTATGACCACCAGCGCTTCTTCGACCACCGCAATGCGCGGGACTGGGATCTCACGGCCTTGAAGAGGGCGAGCGATGTTCACTGGTCCGCGAACCATCCCGTCACCAGCAACCACTACGGTTTTTCCTTCGATCTTGCCGATTCCATCGAGGTCTGGAACGGGCCGATGTGGCCGAAGAACGCAGCCAATGTGCGCGTCTGGGACAATATGCTTCTGTCCGGGCGGATGATCGGCGCGCGCGGCGGCTCGGATGCCCATCATGGCGTTGCCGACCGACCGGAGCGCGCCACCAGATGGACGCCGGAAGCGACGATGAACTATGTGGGAACGCCGACGACCTGGGTTTTTGTCCGGGAGCGCAGCGGCGACGCGCTGCTCGAGGCGCTTGCGGCGGGCCGGACATGCGTCTGCGCCAATCCATTCAATCCGCGTGTCGAGCTTGTCGCCGATACGGGCGGCGGCGATGAAATGATGATGGGCGACAATGCAAGGGCCGAGGGCAGGACGGTCTCATTCGAGGTCCGTCTGTCCGAAGGCGGGCCGGAAGAGGCGGAATACTCGGTCAGGATCATCAAGAACCGCGAGACCTTCGCGACCCTTCCCATCGACCCGGCGACCCGCACCGCGCGCTTTACCGATACGCCCGCGGCGGGCGAACGGAGCTACTACCGCGCGGAGGTGGACGGACCGCAGGCCGCCTATGCCGATGTGCCCGGTTCCATGGCGCTGTCCGCCGACAAGGTCGCGCTCTCCAATCCGCTCTATTTCAACTATGACCCGGGTTTCTGAGCGCCCACTCCGCCCTCAATCAACGGTCACGGCGTTCGGGCTGAAGCCCGCCGGCAGCGGCTTGGGTCGATCGATTTCAATATGCTGAAGGCTGAGGCCCTTAACGTTGTGGGAAAAGACGGCGGGCATGCCGCCGGGGTAATCGACAAGGCCGATTACCCGGCCGTCAGCACCCTTGCGCCAGGCATTGGCGCGGCCTTCCGACGCCGGCGCTTCCGCAAGGTCGGCAGGCGTCGGCCGAAGGTCGTAGCAGAGTGCCGTGCCGTAGGCGCCCGGCCTCTGGTGGAGCGCCACAGTGCGCATCTCGATGTTCTCGATGCCGCCTCTACGTTCGCAATAGAGATTGATCGCGCCCTCCATAGACCCCGAAATGTTTTCGATGATGACGCCGCTGATCCTGCCTGCGGGCCTTGTTTCCGGACGGCGGTCGACCAGGTTTATCGTCAGCGCTTCGCCCGAGCCCCAGAAGCCGGGCGGCGTTTCGCGGCAATCCAGGCTGATATCCGAGAAGCGGACGTTTTCGACCGCTCCGCCGTCGCGCGAGAAGATGCCGAGGCCGCGATTGGAGGCGATCACTTCGCAATTCCGGAAGGTGATATCGCGAAAGTCACCGAAAGATTCGGTGCCGATTTTCAGGGCGCATGAGTGTGAGCGCACGCGGCAGTCGGCGACTTCGATCCGCTCGCACGCGCCGACGACGGTTCCGTCAGGCCGGCAGGAGGTCTTCAGCACAACGCCGTCATCAGCGGTTGAAATATCGCATCGCCTGACCGTGACGTCGCGGCAGCCGTCGATCACGATCCCGTCCGTATTCGGCATGTCGAGCGCATTTTCCACGCTGACGTTGTCAATCGAAAGGCCCTCGCAGTTGACGAAGTGAAGCGTCCACATCGGCGAGTCGGTCACGCTGAATTCGGACAGGGTCACCTGCGTGCAACTGTCGAGAACCAGCAGGCGGGGGCGGTGAGCCGCGGGAATGAGCGTTCCCATTTCAGCATCCTTGCCCGTTGCAAAATGCTTCCCGCCGCAGACCATGCGTCCCTTGCCGGTGATCGCGATGTCGCTGGCATCCGTGGCCGAGATCATCGCCCGGTCGCTGCCCTCGGCCACGACGCGCACCGGATGGGCGGCATAGGCGTCATAGTCCGGAAGAAACTGCAGCACGGCGCCATCCTCGAGGCGCAGCTCAACGTTCGAAATCAGCCTCAATCCACCGCAAATGTGGGTTCCGGCCTCCAGGACAACGGCCACCGGCGTTTTCGCGGCTTCATCGATGGCGCTCTGGATGCGGGACGTGGCATCGCCGGCGGACGCCGGAATACGAATTTCCTGCACTGTCTACTCCCAAAAAAAATTTCATGACTCTCAACGCATTCAGGGAGTCGGAACTGGACAAGAGCGAAATTATTTGCAATTTTCAACCAAAATTTCTACCGAAAATGCAAAAAAGAAAAGCAATGGCAGTGTAAAAAATTTCATTGCTTTGCAGGGATGGAGGACATTCTGGCCAACTATTCGAAGATCTTTCATCTCGTGGAACTGCTTTCGGAGCGGATTTTCACGCCGACGGAAACCACCGTCGATCTCCGTTACCGCCAGGCGCCGCCTTCGACGCGGGCGCGTATGCTGCAAGGGCCGCATGAAGACTGGACGCCGGTGACGCCCGACACCGTCTGGGGCGAGCCGCAGAGCTATTTCTGGTTTGCCGGCAGCGTGCTGATACCCGATGCCCTCGCGGGCAAAAGGATCTGCCTTGGCATCGAGGCGATGTTCGGGCGGGTGATGGGGCGCTCCGATCCGCAATGCCTCGTGCGCGTCAATGGCGAGATCGTCCAGGGCGCGGATTACAATCACCGCGAAATCCTTCTGACTGACCGGGCGCACGGCGGCGAGCGTTTCGACATCATGATCGAGGCCGGCACGATCGAGAATCGCCGGCAGCTCGGTTTTGCCGGCAGGCTTCTTGTCCACGACCTTGAGGCCGAGGCGCTCTATTACGATCTGCGCGCGCCGCTCGATGTGGCCAAGCATCTCGACATCAACGATCATCGCCGGGATTTTATCCTGAAGACCGTCTACCGGGCAATCAATGCCGTGGATTTCAGACCCGGAAACCCCGGTCGCCTTGCCGAAAGCCTGAAAGCGGCAAGCGCGATCGCGGAGCGGATCTATACGGCCGGCGATACCGAGATCGCCCCGCTCATCACCGTCACCGGTCACACCCATATCGATGTCGCATGGCTCTGGCGCATCCGCGAGACGCGGCAGAAGATGGCGCGGTCCATGGCGACGGCGCTCTCTTTGATGCGGGAATATCCGGAATATCGGTTCATGTATAATCAGGGCCTGCTACTCGATTATCTGGAACAGGACTATCCGGCGCTTTTCGCCGGCATCCGGGATCAGCAACGGGAGGGGCGGTTCGAGATCGAGGGCGCGCTCTGGCTGGAGCCCGACGCCAACATCACCTCCGGCGAATCGCTGGTCCGGCATGTGTTGCGCGGGGTCCGCTATCACGTCGAGAAATTCGGCGTGCGGCCGCGCATCCTGTGGCTGCCGGACACCTTCGGCTATTCCGCCGCCATTCCGCAGATCATGAAGCTCGCCGGGCTGACGGTCTTCGTCACCCATAAGCTTTCCTGGAACGACACCAACCGCATGCCGGGCGAGGTGTTTTTCTGGCAGGGGATCGACGGCACGCGCGCGCCGACCTATTTCCTCACCACGCAGCCGGCCGACAGCACCTCCATCGGGACGACCTATTGTCCGGATCTGAAGGCGAGCCATGTGATGGGCGCCTGGCGGCGCTATGCCCAGAAGGAGACCAATGACGAATTGTTCCTCGTCTATGGCTTTGGGGATGGCGGCGGCGGGCCGACGCGGGAGATGCTGGAGCATATCCGCCGGATGGAGCGCGGCATTCCGGGGTGCCCGCGCGTGTCGCAGGGCTTCATGGGGCCGGTGCTCGAACGGATCGTCGGACGAATGCATGAAAGCCCGAAGGAGTATCCGGTCTGGGTCGGGGAGCTTTATCTGGAATTCCATCGCGGCACCTTCACCTCCGTCGCCAAGGTGAAGCGCAACAACCGTCGGGCGGAAGCCATGCTTCGGGAGCTGGAAGCGCTTGCGAGCCTGGCGTGGTTTTTCGCCGGCATCGATTACCCCGAGGCCGAGCTTGCCGCGCTCTGGGATATCGCGCTTCTCAACCAGTTTCACGATATCCTTCCGGGATCCTCGATCGGCCTCGTGTTTGATGATAGCGATGAGGACTATTCAAGCTTCTTCAGCCGTGCGGAGGCGTTGCGGCAACGCTTGGCGTCGCGCGTCGCGGGCGAGGGTGAGACGCTTCTGGTCAACCCTTTCGCGAGCCCGAGGGGCGGGCTGGTCAGGATCGCGTCGGAGGAGCCCGTCAGGCTTGGCGATCGCCGTTCGCAGATCCTGGTATCGGCAGACGGGACGCGGTCGCAGGCGGTTCCTGTCGATGCGCTTCCCGGGCTTGGCGCCGTGCGTCTGACGCTCGGTGAAGTTTCGGAGGAAGCCGGAGGAGACGGCGGGCTCGCGGTGGCTTCGAACCGGCTCGAAAACGCGCATCTTCGTGCCGAATTTGACCCCGACGGGCGGCTTGTGTCGCTCTTCGACAAGCAGAGCGGGCGCGAGTGCCTGACAGGCATTGCCAACCGGTTGCAGGCCTATCGGGACTTTCCCGAACAGTTTGACGCCTGGGATATCGATCGCACCTTCGAGGATCAGGTCTTCGAGATCGATGACCTCGTGAGCGTCGAGATCGTCGAGACCGGCCCCTATCGGGCGGCGCTGCGCTTCGAATGGCGCTACGAGGCCTCGCGCATCGTCGAGGTCGTTTCACTCGAAGCGGGAGGCCGGGTGCTGGAGTTCGACAGTTTCATCGACTGGCGCGAGCACAATACGATGGTGAAGGCCGCCTTTCCGCTGGCCGTCCGCACCGCGGATTGCGATGCCGAGATCCAGTTCGGTCACGTCACCCGGCCGACCCATGCGAACACGAGTTGGGACCAGGCCCGGTTCGAAAGCCCGATGCATCGCTGGGTCTCGCTTTGCGAAGACGGCTTCGGCGTGGCGCTGCTCAATGACTGCAAGTACGGCTATGACGCCCGCGACACGACGATCCGGCTGACGCTGCTGCGGTCTCCGACCTATCCCTGGCCCGAGGCGGATCAGGGCGAGCACCGTTTCCGTTACGGCATCATGCCGCATGACGGGCTCGGCTCCGTTTCCCTTGCCGCCGAGGCCTTCAATCACCCTTTGACGCCGGTCGCCGGCAGCGGCGATGGTTCCAATGCGAAGCTTACGCCGCCGTTTTCTGTCGACAACGACGCGATCGCCGTCGAATCGGTCAAGCGCGCCGAGGATGGCGGCGGGCTGGTGGTGCGGCTCTGGGAACGGCGCGGCGCGCGCCAGGCGGCGCGGCTCTCGTTGGATCCCGGCATCGCAAAGGTGAGGGAGGTCGATCTGCTCGAGGAGGCGATTGTCGACCTTTCTCCCGAAGCGGGTATTCTGGCGCTCGGTTTTGCCCCGTTCGAGATCAAGACACTGAAGCTGGAACGGGAATGAGAAAGTACGCCGGGGGGAGCTGATATGGCCAAGGGCGAAAAGGTCGGCATGCGGGAGGTCTCCGAACGGGCCGGCGTGGCGATTTCGACCGTGTCGCATGTGATGAACGGCACGGCGCCGATTTCGGAGGAGGTGCGCGAACGCGTGCTGGAGGCCGCCCGGGAACTCGGCTATCTGGCGCGGCGCTCCGCCAGGGCTTCAATCAATGCGGTCAACAGGGCGCTTCTCGCAGTGCCGGAGGACGCCCTGCCGGACAGCGACGTCAACCTCGTCTCATGGACGATCCTCAACGCACTGACGCGCGACTGCGAGGCGCGCGGCGTGCGCCTGGTGCCGCATACGCTGCGTCGGGATGATCCGGTCGAGCAGGTGGGGGCGGAGGCCCGCGCCGCCAGGGCGGACGGGATCATCGTCATCAATGATGATCGAAGCGCGCTTCTCGATGCGATCGGACGTTCGGGGATCCCGGCCGTGCTGATCAACGGCGAAGACCCGAACATGCATATCGACAGCGTTACGCCGGGTAACCGCTTCGCCGCCCTGAAGGCGACGCGGCTGATCCTGGACAAGGGGCATCGCAGGGTCGTTCATCTGACATGGGCCGGGCGCAAGACGGTGGAGCGCCGCCTTGACGGATTTCTCGACGCATTTCGCGATCGCGACCTGCCGCTTTCCGATGCGCTCGTCATCAGGGCCGAAGGCTTTGAGCCGCGGCACGGCGAGGCGGCGGTGAAAGCCTGGCTTGAGGCCCACCCCGACCGGGACGGCGCAACCGCGCTGTTCTGCGCCGCCGACAATCTCGCCTTCGGCGCCATGCGCGCGCTGAAGCAGGCCGGGCTCCGCGTTCCGGAGGATATCTCCGTCATGGGGTTCGACGGCGTGGCGCTCGGCGAACTCCACAGTCCGCCGCTCACCACCGTCAGCGTGCCGCTCGAGCAGTTCGGGCGCGCGGCGCTTGACCTCCTGGAAGCGCGCGCCAAGAGCGGGCAGGCGCCGCGCGCCGCCCACCGCCTGGAACTCGGATGCGATCTCGTCCTTCGCGAGAGCATCGCGCCGGCGATATCCCAACCGCCTCAGAACATTGAATAAAAATATTTTCATGAACTGAAATGGAATGCATTTCGCTTTCATGGAATTTTTTTATTGATAACTGCGACATTCCCTTGCTAAAAAGGGTGCAGAAATTGGGGAGAGGCAGGCAAATGATGTGTTTGCTGTGCCATTTCATTTTTCGATGGGAGGAATTCAATGCAAAAAATTTTACGATCTGGGGCGCTTACGCTCGCACTCATGTCAAGCGTGGCCATTCCGCAGGCCGCAAATGCTTTCCAGGAATCGCCGATGCTGAAGGCCATGGTCGATGCAGGCGAGCTTCCGCCGGTCGATGAGCGTCTGCCGGCAAAACCCTCCGTCGTCGATGCCGTCGAGGTGGGTGAGTATGGCGGCGTGTGGCACCGGGCCTATCGCGGCCCCGGCGACCGCTGGGGTCCGACCAAGCTGCTGGAGGAGCGCGTTCTGAAATACGTGCCCGACTCCGAGGGCAACATCACGCTGGTGCCCGCCTATATCGAGAGCTACGCGGTCAACGAGGATTCCACCGAGTTCACCTTTACCCTGCTCGAGGGGCTGAAATGGTCCGATGGCGAGCCGGTGACCACCGAAGATGTCGAGTTCTGGTACAAGGATGTCTTCCTCAACAAGGCGCTCACGCCGACGATCGACCCGACCTTCTCGCCGGGCGGCGAGCCGATGAAGCTTGAGGTCAAGGATGACCGCACCTTCACCGTCAGTTTCGCCCAGCCCTATGTCTATTTCCTGAATATCCTGGCGAAGGATTCGACCGGCGAGCCAAGCCTGGATCGCCCCTCCTTCCTGTTTCCGAAACACTATCTGAGCCAGTACAACGATCATTACGCCAGCGCCGACGATCTCGCCAAGGCGGCAGAGGAATTCGGCGTGCAGCGCTGGAGCGATCTCTGGGGCTCCAAGGGGCCGGTTACCTCATGGTGGCAGAACCCGGACCTGCCGGTGATCACCGCGTGGAAGATTGAGACGCCCGCGCCGGGCAATGTCGTCTCCATGGTGCGCAACCCGTATTACTGGGCCGTCGATCAGGAGGGCAACCAGCTTCCCTATATCGACCGCATCGAGCATCGTCTTTTCGAGGCGGCGGATTCGTTCAACCTGATGATCGTTCAGGGCCAGATCGACATGCAGATGCGCTACGTCAACTCGAGCGATTTCACCTTCTACAAGGAGAACGAGGAGAAGGGCGGTTACCATGTCGGCACCTGGAAATCGGCCAATGTCTGGTCGTTCGTTCCCAACCTCAACGTTCAGGACGAACAGCTGAACAAGCTTTTCTCCAACAAGGATTTCCGCCACGCGCTTTCCGTCGGTATTGATCGCGAAACGATCAACGAACTCGGTTTTTCCGGTCTCGGCGAGGCCCGTTCGGTGTCGCCGATTTCCGGCTCGCCCTATTTCAATCCCGAGTGGGAAACGCACTGGACGGAATATGATCCCGATCTTGCCAACGAGCTTCTGGATCAGATCGGCCTGAGCGAGCGTGATGATGACGACTTCCGCCTGCTTCCGAACGGCCAGCGGCTGCAGATCGTGGTCGAGGCCTATCAGGATTTCGCATCGCCCATCCTGGAAATTGCCGCCGACTATTATAGCGATATCGGCATCGAGCTCCTGCCGCGTATCATCGATCGCACCCAGTGGGACGACAACCGCGACAACAACAATTTCCAGATACAGTATACGCCCGTTGACCGCCTCTCGGTCGTCTCCGCCGACCCGCGCAATATTATGGGCAATGACAGCTATGCCCAGCAATACTACGCCTGGTACGAGACCGACGGTGAAGCCGGTATCGAGCCGCCGCAGGACGCGGTGATCCGCCAGATATGGGCGGACTGGGAGAAGGCGTCCGTCGCCGGATCCATGGAAGAAGCCGATGCTGCGCTCAACAAGATGATCGGCGCCTTCGTCGACGAAGGCTATGTCATCGGTCTGGTCGGCGAGGTGTCCATCCCGGTCATCGTGAAGAACGACTTCATGAATGTTCGCAACGGGCTTGTCGAAGACGACATCACCCGCGGCGTCGGCCTCGGACAGACCCAGCAGTTCTGGATCGACCAGAGCACGCAGTAAACGACAGGCAAAGCTCCCTCCCGAGCAAGGGTTCCGCGAGAATGCGGAGCCGGCCGGCCGCCCGTTTCGCCACGGGCGGCCGGTGGGTGGCAATGCGGAGAGCAGACGATGGCAAACTTCCTCTGGCGACGGCTTCTATGGGCCATTCCGACCCTGATCGTCGTTTCCTTCATATCCTTCATCATCATTCAGCTTCCGCCGGGGGACTATGTCACCGCCTATGCCGCGGAATTGCGCAACAGCGGCGAATACATCACCGCCGCGCAGGAAGACGCGATCCGCACGCAACTCGGACTGAACGATCCGATTCTCGTGCAATATGTGCGCTGGATCGGCAATATCGTGCTGCATGGCGATTTCGGCCAGTCGTTCCACTGGAACGCGCCGGTCTCCGAGCTGATCTGGGGCCGTCTGGCGCTGACGCTGTTGCTCTCCTCGCTGTCCCTGGTGTTCACCTGGATCATCGCCATTCCGATCGGCGTCTATTCGGCCCAGCGGCAATATTCGATCCTGGACTATGTCTTCACCGTGTTCGGCTTTCTCGGCAAGGGCATTCCCGATTTCCTGCTGGCGCTGATCCTGATGTGGATCGGATTTGCCTGGCTCAACATCGATGTCGGCGGCCTGATATCCCCGCGTTTCGAAGGCGCGCCGCTGTCGCTGGCGAAGATCGGCAACATCCTTGAACATGTCTGGATCCCGATCGTCGTGCTGGCGACGGGCGGCGCGGCCGGCCTCATCCGCGTGATGCGCGCCAACATGCTCGACGAGCTCGGCAAGCCATATGTGGAAACGGCCTATGCGCAGGGACTTTCCGAACGTCAGGTGGTCTGGGGCTATCCGGTGCGCGTCGCGCTCAACCCCTTCATCTCAACGGTCGGCTGGGCCCTGCCGGCGCTCTTTTCCGGCGACGTCATCACCGCCGTCGTGCTCAACCTGCCGACCACGGGACCGCTGATGCTGCAGGCTTTGAAGATGCAGGACATGTATCTCGCCGGTGCCTTCATCCTCATCCTCAGCGTCTTCACCGTCATCGGCACGCTGCTCTCCGACATTCTTCTTGCGTGGTCCGACCCGCGCATTCGTTACGCGTGAGGCCGTCATGACCTACGAGACTTCCGTCTACGCAGAAGAAAACGAACTGGCGACGGCCGAACAGGGCATCTACACCGCCAATTCCTGGAAGCTGATGTGGTGGCGCTTCCGCCAGCACCGGCTCGCGCTGGTTTCGCTGATCTTCCTGGTTCTGGCCTATCTCGTTGCGATCTTCGCAGAAATCGTCGCGCCCTATGCCCCTGATTCCATCGAACGGCTGGAAACCTTCGTGCCGCCGCAGATGGTGCGCTTCGTCCATGAGGGCGAGCTGACGCGGCCCTTTGTCTATGAACTGAAGCGCACGCGCGATCCGGAGACGGCACGCGTCACCTATGTCGTCGACAAGTCCAAGCCACTGCCGATCAAGTTCTTCGTTCATGGGGAGAAATACAAGTTTTGGGGCATTTGGAAGGCTGATCTCCATCTCTTCGGCATTGATGCCCGCCGCCAGAAGGTCAATCTTCTGGGCACGGACTCCCTTGGAAGGGATCTGTTCTCGCGCCTCGTCTATGGCGCGCGCGTGACCCTGTCGGCCGGTCTGGTCGGCGTGTTCTTCGCCTTCGTGCTCGGCCTCTTCTTCGGCTCGATCTCGGGCTATTACGGCGGCTTTGTTGACACGGCGATCCAGCGCATGATGGAGTTCATCCGCTCCGTGCCGACAATACCGCTCTGGATGGGGCTTGCGGCGGCCCTGCCGATCGCCTGGAACCCGCTCTTCGTCTATGTTCTGATCACCCTTATCCTGGCGCTGATCGGCTGGACGCATCTCGCGCGCGTCGTGCGCGGCCGCTTTCTTTCCCTGAAATCCGAGGACTATGTGATGGCCGCGCGTCTTGCCGGCGCTTCGGAATACCGGGTGATCACCAAGCACATGCTGCCGGCCATGACCTCCTACATCATCGCGGCGATGACGCTCGCCGTGCCGGAGATGATCCTCGGCGAGACGGCGCTGTCCTTCCTTGGTCTCGGCCTCAGGCCCCCCGTCGTCTCATGGGGCGTTCTGCTGCAGGATGCGCAGAACCTGCGATCGATCTCGCTCGCCCCATGGCTGCTTGCGCCTGGTCTCGCCGTGGTCGCGGTCGTGCTGGCCTTCAATTTCCTCGGCGATGGTCTGCGTGACGCGGCCGACCCCTACGGACAATAGGTTTTTGCCATGCTGGACAAGACGAACAACAAAATGCCCCCGGAGCGACTTCTGCAGCTCGATGATGTCGAGGTTGCCTTCAAGACCCGAGACGGGCTGGTGAAGGCCGTTGACGGCGTCAACTATCACGTCGATCGCGGCGAGGTGCTGGGCATCGTCGGCGAGAGCGGTTCCGGGAAATCGGTCACGGTCAGGGCGATCATGCGGTTGCTGGCCAGGAATGCCGAGGAAGGGAAGGGGGAGATCCGCTTCAATCCGGACGGCGACAAGGAATACCGGCTTGACGGGCTGAAACGCGACAGCCGGCTGATGCGGCAGTTGCGGGGCGGACGGATCGGCATGGTCTTTCAGGAGCCGATGACGGCGCTTTCGCCCGTGCATTCGATCGGCACCCAGATCATGCGCACCGTCATGCTGCATCGTCGCGTCGGCAAGGAGGAGGCGCGCGCCCGCGCGATCGATCTCCTGGCGCGCGTGCAGCTTCCCCAGCCGGAACGCCTTGTCGACAGCTATCCGCACCAGCTTTCCGGCGGCATGCGTCAGCGCGCCATGATCGCGCTCGCGCTTGCCTGCGATCCCGCACTTCTGATCGCCGACGAGCCGACCACGGCGCTTGACGTCACCACCGAGGCACAGATCCTCGAACTGCTGAAATCGCTGCAGCAGGAACTCGGCATGGCGATCGTCTTCATCACCCACAATTTCGGGGTGGTCGCCGACATCGCCGACCGGGTGGCGGTGATGTATCTCGGCCGCGTGGTGGAGACGGGCCTCGTCGACGACATCTTCTACAATCCGCAGCACCCCTATACGCGGGCGCTGCTCGGTTCCATTCCGCGTCTCGGCCAGAAGAAGCAGAGACGGCTGAGCGTTATCAAGGGCTCGGTGCCCGACCCCTACAACATTCCCTCCGGTTGCGTGTTTCACACGCGCTGCGATTACGCCGATCCATCGGTCTGTGCCGTCAGAACGCCGCCGCGCGTGCCTTTCGAGCGTGGACAGGAGGCGCTGTGCCACTTTGCCGGAAAACTGCCGGAGGCCGGACAATGAGCGACGCCACCAACAAGACTGTTTCCATGCCGGATGACGTCCTGATCTCGGTGCGCGGCCTGAAAAAGCACTTCACCGTCAAGGGAGGGAAGAAAGGACGCGACCTGAAGGTGCTGCGCGCCGTGGACGACGTCAGTTTCGACATTCGCAAGGGCGAGACCTTTGGTCTTGTGGGTGAAAGCGGCTCGGGCAAATCCACCGTCGCACGACTGATCCTCAGGGCCTACACGCTGACCGACGGTCAGATCCTGTTCCGCGAGCAAGACGGGAAGGTGATCGATATCTCGTCGATGAGCGACAAGGCGTTGCGGCCGGTGCGGCGCGAGATGCAGATGATCTTCCAGGATCCCTATTCCTCGCTCAATCCGCGCATGACATTGCTTGATCTCATCGGCGAGCCGATGGTGGTGCATGGCTATTCGAAGGACGAAATCGCCAAGCGGGTGGGCGAGCTTCTCTCCTTCGTCGGCCTGAGACCCGAATACGCGACGCGCTACCCGCATGCCTTTTCCGGCGGCCAGCGCCAGAGGATCGGCATTGCCCGCGCGCTGGCGCTTTCGCCCGCCTTCATTGCCGCCGACGAAGCCGTATCGGCACTCGATGTCTCGGTTGCGGCCCAGAACATCAATCTCCTGCAGGATCTGCAGGAGCAGTTCAATCTCACCTATCTGTTCATCACCCACGACCTCGGCATGGTCGAACACATCTCCGACCGGATCGCGGTGATGTATCTCGGGCAGATCGTCGAGCTCGGGGAGACCGACCGGCTGTTCTCCCGCCCGCGCCATCCCTATACGGAAGCGCTTCTGGGGGCCGTGCCGCAGCCCGATCCGCGCAAGCGGTCGTCGGAGAGGCGGGGCGTGCTCAAGGGCGAGGTTCCAGACGCTTCCGACCCGCCCTCGGGTTGCGCCTTTCACCCGCGCTGCGCCTATGCGACGGAGCGCTGCGCTGCCGAGAAACCTGCGCTGCGAGAGGTCGACGGCCGCGCGGTGCGCTGTCACTACGCCGAAACGCTGACCCTGCAGGGCGTCGGAGAGGGGGCGGAGGCATGACGCTGTTTTCCGTTGCCGATCCCGCGCCGCCCGAGGGCGTTGGCGACGCGGAGTTCTCGCTGGCCGAGAGGCATCGCCCGGTGCTGATGCTCGATCACGCCGAGCCCGCGCCGCCGCTGGCGATGGGTTACAGCGTGGTCCGGGAGGCTCAAAAGTCTCCTTCGTCGAAATTCCGGCTGACGCCGCCTGACCGCGGCGCGGTGATCGAATACGCGATCTGGCATGACTGGGATATCCAGCACCTCTACGACCTCGAGCACGTCTGGGTCCATCTCGACCGGCGAGGCGATGTCATTCGGGTCGAGGGATCGATGCATGGCATGCGCGTCTCGATCGATGATGGCAGCGGGTTGCCGGAAATGCGCAACGGACGGCCGGTGCTCTATGTCGAACCGGGAAAACACGCGCTCTGGGGCGTTTCCCGGATCATGCAGTCCATGAGCGGTTCGAAGATTGCCGAGATGTGCGGCCGTGAGGCCGGCGCTGGCGGCATCCACGCCGGCAACGCATTTGCCGAGGAAGGCGCCTGGTCGGCTGGGCCCCAGGACCATCGCCTGGCACGGCTCGCCATGAAACGCGCGGCCTTTGTTCCGCGCTTCGCATTCGTGGCGGCCGAAGAACCGGTCCTCATGCCGTGGAAAACGCTTGAGGCCTGGATACCCGAGCGGATGAAAGCGTTGATCGCGGCGCTTCCCGAGAGCGTGCCGCATCTCGCCGCTGTGTTCCTCGACTGCGGCGACACGCTGATCGACGAGGCGACCGAGGTGAAGAAGCCGGGCAGCGAAGTGGTGGTTCAGGCAGAGGAGATTCCCTTCGCTATGGATGCCGTCCGGCAGCTCCATGACCATGGCTACAGGCTGGCGCTGGTCGCCGACGGACCGCGCGAGACCTTCGAGAACATGCTGAAGCCGTGCGGTATCTGGGACCTGATGGAATGCCATGCGATTTCCGGCGATGTCGGCGAGCACAAGCCGTCGCCGAAGATGTTTTCCGCAGCCCTTGCCGGCCTTGGCCTCGGCGACGGCGACCGGTCCCGCATCGTCATGGTCGGCAACAATCTCGCCCGCGATATTCGCGGCGCGAATGATTTCGGCCTGATCAGCCTCTTCGTCGGCTGGTCGAAACGGCGGACGCATGTGCCGGCGGATCCGTTGGAGGAACCGCATTTCCGCATCGACCGGCTCGACCAACTGGTTTCGGAGATTAAGGCCATCGAACTTTGCCTGCCTGTCCGGGAGAATGAACATGCCTGAACGCGCGCGCTTTGTTACGCACACGGGCGAGACCGTGACCGCGTTCGCTTTGGGGCGGCTGGAAGCCAGCTATTATCCCGGCGCGGTGACGCGCGGGGCCGACAATGTCGACTACAAGTTCATCAACGGCTTTGTCGATGTCGGCGAATTGCCGTGCCGGACTGCGGTTCGCGCCGAAATCGCCGGCCGCACGGTTGCGCTCGATGATGATTTCGAGATCGTCTCGACCAATCTTCCGGGCTTCAATCGCAGGCTGGAATTCTCCGGTTTCTGGCACCGCCCGACGCGGCTTTCCCGCTGGGTCCGCACCCGGCTCATCCCGCCGGCAGGCGGCAGTTACCCCTTCCGCCTTACCACCTGCGGCGGCGTCCACATCTTCGTTGATGGCAAGAAGATCGCAGCCTTCGAGCCCTATACCCGCAACGCGGCGCAGGAGACGGAAATCGTCCTGCCGCTGGCACAAGGCGGTTCCGATCTGGTCATGCTGGTCGAGGAAATCGCCGAGCGCGACACCAATTATTTCGTCGAGCTGACCTGGCTCGGCCAGGGGCCGCTTGCGGCGGAAGTGCCTGGTAACGCCGATGGCAAGACGCTTGAAATGCTGATGGCGCTTGCCCGCGCCATCCGGCCGGCCCGCGTTGTCTTCGGCGAAGGCGAGGATCTGCGTCTTGTCGTCGACCAGCCCGCGGCATCGGCCGTCACAATCGAGGCGAAAGTGCACCAGAGCGTCCACATGCGCCACCTGCCGCCTCTGTTCGAGGCCGTATCGACGCTTGCGGTTGGCGATAAGGAGGCGGCATTCGTCCTGCCTGGGGAACTGCCCGACGGCTATCACGAACTGGATATCGCGTTCTCGCTCGGCGAAAGCCGCGTCAACCGCACCATTGCCTTCGCCCTTCTGCGGGACGACAGCCCGCATCGACTGGCCGACGATCTCGCTGCCCGCAAGAGGGAAGGGCTTTCCTGGCTTGCTGAACACGGCGAACTCAGGGCCGGGCGGGTGCTGGCGCGCCTTGCGCTCGGCCTCGATCTCGATGCGGGCGATCGCGCGGCGCTTGAGGACACGCTCGATGCGATCGACACGCGAAGGGACTGCTCGGACTTCGTCATCGTTCCGCTGTTGTGGATCTATGCCGATCATCGCGAGGCGCTGCCGCCTTCACTGCGATCGCGCATCGAGGCGGCCATCCTTGGCTATCGTTACTGGATGGACGAGCCGGGCAATGACACGATGTGGTTCTGGAGCGAGAATCACGTCCTCTGCTTTCATGTGGCGGAACTGGTCGCCGGCGGTTTGTTCGCGGAGGACGTTTTCGCCAATTCCGGCATGAGCGGGCGCGCGCATGCGGCCCTCGCGGAAAAGCGTCTCGCGCGCTGGTTCGATGCGGTCGAGGATCATGGCCTCGCCGAATGGAACTCGGCGGCCTATTACCCGATCGATTTCATCGGCCTTCTGGCGCTGCAGCGCTTTGCCGGCGAGGGGCTCAGGGCGCGGGCCGAGACGGTGCTCGACCGGCTGTTCTCCATGATCGCGCTGCATACGATCAACGGTGTCTCCGCCGGGTCGATGGGCAGGGCCTATGACAAGGAATTGCGCGCCGGTCCGCTTTCGGAACTCGCACCCTTTGCCACGATTGCCTTCGGGACCGGCTGGCTCAATCGCGGCGTGGCCGCGCTGCCGATGTTCTGCGCCGGCGATTACGTTCCGCCTGAAGGTGTTGACCAGTTCGTCGACCCGCCCGAGGGCCGGGCCATTTCCGCCCATTACGTGCAGGGCTATGGGCGCGCGGCACAGCTTGCGCTTTACAAGACCGCGGGCGTGCAGCTTTCCGCGAGCATCGATGCAACGCCGGGTGCGAAGGGCCATCAGCAGCACCTCATCGACGTGCAGGCCGCTGGCCATCCGATGGCTCGCGTCTGGGTCAATCACCCGGGCGCCGACGATCCATGGGGGTCCGACAGGCCGTCCTACTGGGCAGGCAATGGCGTCATGCCGCGCGTCGGCCAACATCAAAACTGCTGCCTGTTCCTGAGTGACCTCGGCGAAAACCCGCGCCTTGCCTTCACCCATGCCTATGCGCCGCTCTCCGTCTTCGACGACCAGATCGCGGGAGAAGATTTCCTGGTGCTGCGCTCGGCGGAAAGCTTCGTAGCGCTGAAGGCGACGGGGCCGATCGAACCGGTCGATGAAGGTCCGGGCGCGGGCATCGAACATCGCGTCCGGGGAAAGCGCAGCGGCTGGGCGATCATGGTCGGCGCCCTTGGCGGACGAAGCTTGAGCGGGCTTGCCGCATTGGTCGAAGGAACGAGCCTCCGCCTTTCGGACGATCCGCCGAGCCTCTTCTGCGAGGGGCCGCTCACGCCCGCGCTTCGCCTTGACTACCGCGACGGCCTTTTCGTCGAAGGTCGACACGCGCCATTCCCGACGACGTCGCAAATGCCTGAAATCGCCTGGCGCGCAGCTTTCGCCGTGCCGGCCTCGAACTGAAAAGACAAGAACAATGCACCACGACAGACAGGAACTTCTGGGCTATCTCGAAAGCGTCGCCACCGGCCTTTCCCGTATCAGGGGCATCAACGAGACCGCGCCGATTGCCGAAGGCACGTTCTCGATCCAGTTCGACGAGTGGGACTGGGAGATCGGCGTCGGTCTTTACGGGCTTTATCGCCACGCCTGCCAGACCGGCGACCTCGACCTCATCGGCGCGCTTGCCGACTGGTATGAATGGCAGATTTCACGCGGACTGCCGCCGCGCCAGGTCAATTCCACCGCGCCGATGCTGGCGCTCTCCTTCCTGATCGATGATGTCGATCGGCCCGAATGGGAGGCGCTGGTCAAGGACTGGGCCGCATGGCTGATGACAGGGCTTGCCCGCACCGAGGACGGCGGCTTCCAGCACGTCGTCAAGGAACGGATGAATGACGGCGAAATGTGGGACGACACGCTGTTCATGACCTGCCTCTTCCTGGCGCGCGCCGGCAAGCGCTTCGACCGGCCCGACTGGGTGGAGGAGGCGGTCTACCAGTTCCTGATCCACACCCGCTACCTCGGCGACGCGAAGACCGGCCTCTGGTATCACGGCTGGACCTTCAACGGGCGCCACAATTTCGCGAACGCTCTGTGGGCGCGCGGCAATTCCTGGATCACCATTGCCATTCCCGAATTGTTTTCGATCGTGGAGAGCCTGCCGCCGGCAACGAGCCGCTACCTGACGAATGTTCTGTTGTCCCAGGTCTCGGCGCTCGCCAGTCTGCAGAATGCGGAGGGCTTCTTTCATACGCTCCTCGACGACCCGTCGGCGCCCATCGAGGCCTCGGCGACCGCCGGCATCGCCTATGGCATATCCCGGGGCATTTCGCTCGGCATCCTGCCGGAGACCTTCCGTCCCGTCGCAGACAAGGCGTTTGCCGCGGTTCTCGGCTGCATCGGCGATGACGGCATCGTGGCCCATGTCTCCGACGGCACCCCGATGGGCCATACGCTCGACTTCTATCGCCGGATTCCCGACATTCCAGCGCCCTATGGCCAGGCGCTGACCATGCTGATGCTGGTCGACGCGACGGCGCATTCGGCTGAAGCCGAAAGGGCGCGAGTCTCCTGAGCGCTTCCCGGTCGTCCGCTACCGCATGTTTTCTTTGCCAGGCCAGGCGGCCCTTCGGGGCCGTCGCGAGGAGGAGATACGGCGTTTTTGATCGCCGAAAAATTAATAGAGTAGTTTAAAAAATATGAATAAATAATTGTAATTAAATCATAATAATGATGTCCTATTTCCAGGTCATCGTTTCAATGAGGTGCGCAGATCTGTCCGGCTGGCGAAAATCGTGAAAAAATCTGTTTCGGTAAAGCCGCCTGTGCATATATGAATGGCGCCTCTGAGAAACGGAGGAGAACATGGCCGCGAGACTGTCCGTCAACCTCAATGCGATCGCCCAATTGCGCAACCGCCGGGATCTTCCCTGGCCGAGCGTGCGCCATCTTGGCAGGATCGCGCTTGAAGCAGGCGCCTATGGGCTGACGGTTCATCCCCGTCCGGACCAGCGTCACATCCGTTTTTCCGATCTTCCGGTTATCCGTGCCCTGATTGACGACGAGTTTCCGCAGGCCGAGTTCAATATCGAAGGTTTTCCGAGCGATCATTTCATCGGGCTTTGCCTTGAGAGCGAGCCGGAGCAGGTGACCCTGGTGCCGGACGATCCGGCTCAGTCGACCTCGGATCACGGTTGGGACTTCATTGCCAATCGCGACCTTCTGAAGCGCACCATTGCGCGGCTGAAGAAGAAGAATGTTCGCATCTCGCTGTTTGCCGACGGTGATGCGGGCAGGGCGCAGCTGGAGGCGGCGCGCGACAGCGGCGCTGACCGGATCGAGCTTTATACCGGGCCCTATGGCGGCGCCTATGATCAGCCGGAACAGCAGAAGGCGATTGCCGCGCAGCTCGGCGAAACCGCCGCGACCGCGCTTGAACTCGGCCTCGGCGTCAATGCCGGGCACGACCTGACGGTCGGCAACCTGCCGCTGCTTGCAAGCCATATTCCGCATCTCTGTGAAGTGTCGATCGGCCACGGTCTGACCGCCGACGCGCTGGAATACGGCATGGCCGAAACAGTGCGCCGGTTCCGCCGCGCCTGCGGCGAACACGTCTGAACCGCAGGGCAGCGCGCATGCCCGATCGAGACCGGACACGCGCATTGGCCAAAGAGACCGGTCTAGAAGGCGGCCTTGTTCTCCTCGAAGAAGGCGCGCAGCGAGCGCGGCTTCATGCCGGTGAGCCTTTCGAAGTCGTCATTGACGATATCGAAGCCGCCGACGCGGATGTTCTCGTCGGCGCTGACGGAAAGGTCAACGACGAAGGGCGGCAGGCCGGCGCCGGCCAAACCTTCGCGCAAGGCATCGGCGCTGATATGCTCGACCTTCAGCGGCTTGCCGGTGACGCTGCTCGCGAGCGCCGCGATCTCGTCCACCGTATGGCTTTCCCCGTCATTCAGCGTCAGGATGCGACTTTCGCCGCTTTCCGACAGAAGCGCCGCGGCGACGGCGCGGGCGCAGTCCGCGTGGCCGATGAAGGATTGCTTTCCGTTGCCGGCAGCGCTTGCCCATACCCCTTGCGAGAAGGCATGCGGCAGGCTCATCAGCAGATTTTCCTGATACCAGCTGTTGCGCAGGATGGTGTAGGCGAGGCCGCTTGCGATGATCGCCTTTTCTGAGCCCAGATGGTCCGGCGCGAAGCTTATCTTGGAATGTTCGGGGTCGGGCAGCGAGGTGTAGATGAGGTGGTCGGCGCCGGCCTTCTTCGCGGCCTCGACGGCGGCGGCGTGCTGGACGACGCGGTCGGAGCCGGGATCGATCGCATCGGTTGAGATGATCGCGATCCGTGCCGCGCCGGCAAAGGCCGCTGCCAGCGAGGCGGGGTCATTGAAATCCGCCCTGCGCACGTCCACGCCCTTTTTCGCATAGTCTGCGAGTTTCTCGACCGTGCGCGTGGTCGCGATGATCTGGTCCGGCGCCTTGCCCGAGGCCAGAAGACTATCCAGGGTTTCACGGCCAAGCTTGCCCGAAGCGCCCGTTACCAGAACCTTTGTGTCCGTCATGATCTGTCCTTTCATCATGTCCGATAGAGATATGGTCTCGAAACGAGACTGGACTTGATGTATGGATTGCCCGGCAATTGTAAAGAAGGCACCATTTTGTGGCGCGGTTACACGCCTGTGCCCATGGGCGGAAAGTTTTGACGAATGGACAAATGTGTGGACGAGCGCATGGACGCTCTGCTGGGCGCGAAAGACCTCGAATCCTGTCCCGTTCGGGACGTTCTCAGCCGGGTTTCCGGCAAATGGAGCACGCTTCTGCTTCTGGCGCTGAGCGACGGACCGCGACGCTTCTCCGAACTGAAACGCTTTGCGCCGGATATTTCACAGCGCATGCTGACCAAGTCCCTGACCGATCTCAGGCGGGACGGCTATATCACCCGCAAGGTCTATCCGACCCAGCCCCCGCAAGTGGAATATGCGCTGACGGAGGAGGGGACGTCGTTTCTCGATGCCTGGCAGGGGGTCGTTGTCTGGGCCAAGGAAAATCGCGACCGCGTTCATGCGGCCCGGAAGCGTTTTGATGCCGAAATAGACGGGGGCTGACCAAAAGCAAACACCCCGGCGCAGGGGAATGCCGGGGTGCTTGTCGGAGGTCGTTTGGAAGATATACCGCCTTAACGACGGCACTGTCTTTCTTGTTCCCTGATATGGTTAATTTTCGCGCGTTTTCAATCCTCGCAAGGCGCTGAAAGCGGCGACAGTGCGGATCCGTAAACAAGACAATGACCGGGACGTCGTCACGCCCTGGCCTGATTTCATTGACAGGTTGAGAAACGAGAAACACCCCGGCGCAGGGTTCTGCCGGGGTGTTTCCGGAGGTCATCGCAAACGTGCAAGGCTGAGGGCAGAGACGTGCCGATCAGGAGCCGCATCACGATGAAGGCGGAACGGGCGGAAGGGATCGCCCGTGCTGTTGAGAAGAAGATAGTCAGTCCGGTCTATATAGTCAATCGTTTGATTAAATAATTTGCGGATAAAGCCAAGGCTTCGCCAAGGCCGCAGACTGCTGACAAACCTGTCCCCGTTTACGGACGTCATCCTCGGCCTTGTGCCGAGGCTCCCATCACGCCGCCGAACGGGCGGCGTTGGTGTTTTTAATGTATTGTTTTCCAATACATTTCCAATCGAGACGTTTGTCTCGTCGACAGGTGCGCAGCATCGCGCGAGGATTTTGACGCCCTCGGGGGCCATTCCAGCCGCACCCCTTCGGGGCCGGGCAGGCGCAACCCGGTTTGCATGGATCCGCAAACAACCGTCGCATTGCGTTTGTTCAGTTTCACACGCTGAAAGGCCATGCTCGCTCCCTCTCTTGCGATTTCGCTGCTTTGACCGCTTGACGGGGCGGAGAAACTACGGCAATAGGTACCGTACCGTACCGTACCAGACACGAGAGCAGTCCATTGATCGACGACGTCGACACCGAACTTCATTTCACGCCCCGCCAGCAGGCGGTTCTCGAACAGGCGCTTCTTCTGCTTGTCGAAGGCGGCGAGAAGTCCGTCACGACGGCGGGGATCGCGCGCGCGGCGAGTTGTTCGAAGGAAAGCCTCTACAAATGGTTCGGCGACCGTGATGGTCTGCTTTCCGCCATGATCGCCTATCAGGCAAGCAAGGTCCGTACATTCGAGAGCGCCGGCCACAGGCTTGATGCCGACGAACTTCGCCACCACCTCGGCGCCTTCGCACGGGATCTGCTCGAGGTTCTGGCCGGCGATGTTTCACTTGCCCTCAACCGGCTTGCGATCGGCCGCGTCAGCAAGGACGGACAGAAACTCGGTCGCATGCTTCTGGAGCGTGGCCGGGCGCAGATCGACCAGCGGGCGCGGGCGCTTCTCGAAGACGGACGCCGCTCCGGGCTTCTGGTGTTTGATAATGGCGACGAGGCCTATCGCGTGTTTTACGGGCTCATCGTCGGCGACAGCCATGTTCGTCTTCTGCTTGGAGAGGCCGCCGACCGCGGTCTCTTCCAGCGCCGGGCGGAACGGGCTGTGGAAAGGTTCTGGACGCTTTTTGCGGCCGCATGAATTGCCTGCCGCAAGACGCGGCGAGGCGAAGCTTTTGTCAAGGGAAGGAAAGACAATGCGTGTTTACTACGATCAGGATGCGGATATCAATCTCATCAACGGCCGCAAGGTCGCCATCATCGGCTATGGCTCGCAGGGCCGCGCCCATGCGCTGAATCTGAAGGAAAGCGGCGCGAAGAACATCGTCATCGCGCTGCGCGCCGGTTCGGCTACCGCCAAGAAGGCGGAAGCCGACGGCTTTGAGGTCAAGACGGTTGCCGATGCGGCAGCCTGGGCCGACCTGATGATGATGGCGACGCCGGACGAACTGCAGGCCGGCATCTACAAGAGCGAGATCGCGCCGAACATCCGTGATGGCGCCGCGATCGCTTTTGCGCATGGCCTGAACGTTCACTTCGGCCTGATCGAGCCGAAGAAGACCGTCGATGTCATCATGATCGCGCCGAAGGGGCCCGGCCACACGGTGCGCGGCGAATATCAGCGCGGCGGCGGCGTTCCCTGCCTCGTTGCCGTTGAACAGGATGCGTCCGGGAACGCGCTTGACGTCGCGCTCTCCTACGCTTCGGGCGTTGGCGGCGGCCGCGCCGGCATCATCGAGACAACCTTCCAGGAAGAGTGCGAGACCGACCTTTTCGGCGAACAGGCCGTTCTCTGCGGCGGTCTGGTCGAATTGATCCGTGCCGGTTTCGAAACTCTGGTCGAAGGCGGCTATGCGCCGGAAATGGCCTATTTCGAGTGCCTGCACGAAGTGAAGCTGATCGTCGACCTGATCTATGAAGGCGGCATCGCCAACATGAACTACTCGATCTCGAACACGGCCGAATGGGGCGAATATGTCACCGGTCCGCGCATCGTCACCGAGGAAACCAAGGCCGAGATGAAGCGCGTGCTGAAGGACATCCAGACCGGCAAGTTCACCGCCGAATGGATGCAGGAATGGCATTCGGGTGCTGCCCGCTTCAAGGCCACCCGTCGCCTCAACGACCGTCACCAGATCGAGGAAGTCGGCGAGAAGCTGCGCGGCATGATGCCCTGGATCAAGAAGGGCGCGCTGGTCGACAAAGATCGCAACTAAGCGCTCCCAGTCCCTTTGCTGAAAGTCTTGCGTACCGGGCGGCCTGGCTGCCCGGTACGTTGCGTTTCGGGGCGGGTTCTTACCCTCTGCCGGTTGTTCCCTGGCAGGCTGGAGCGCCACAAAATTACCGCGCTTGCCGAAACAGCGACCGAATATTACTCTGTGGGTTGAAAAAATACGGTTTTATTGCCGAAAAATAGGTCAGTATTGTTGACTTAAATAGCTGGCTATGGTCATGTACGGCTACCAAAAAAGACTTCGAGGAAACCCCCATGCTTGACTGGGAAAAAATCTACGCGACGCGCGCCAAACGCATGGGTGCGTCCGAAATCCGCGAACTTCTGAAGCTTCTCGAGCAGCCCGACATCATTTCCTTCGCCGGCGGCATTCCGGATCCGGCGCTGTTTCCGAACGAGGCGTTTCAGTCGGCCTACAATGATATCCTCTCCGGACCCGAGGCCGGGCAGGCGCTGCAATATTCGGTGAGCGAAGGCTATCCGCGCCTGCGCGAATGGATCGTCCAGCGCATGCGCGCGCGCGGCATCGATGCCGATCTCGGCAATATCTTCATCACCTCAGGCTCCCAGCAGGCGCTGGACTATCTGGGCAAGCTGATGCTCTCGCCCGGCGATACCGCGCTGGTGACCTGGCCGACCTATCTCGGTGCACTGCAGGCCTTCAATGCCTATGAGCCGCGCTACGACCGGCTGGACCTGTCGCGCAATGCCGAACCGCAAGCCTATGCGCAGGCGGCGGAGAAGGCCGGAAGCCGGGTCAAGTTCGCCTATCTCTCGGCCGATTTTGCCAATCCGACCGGAGAATCGCTATCGCCGATGGAGCGCGAGAAGCTGCTGGATATCTCCGAAGCGCTCGATATCGCGGTGATCGAGGATGCCGCCTACCGGGCGCTGCGCTATGAGGGCGAACGGCAGAAGACGCTTCTGGCGATGGATTGCGAACGCTCCGGCGGCATCGAGAACACCCGCACCCTCTATTGCGGCAGCTTCTCCAAGACGCTCTCGCCGGGCCTTCGCGTCGGCTGGGTCTGCGCCGCAACCCCGATCGTCAAGCGCCTGGTTCTTGCCAAGCAGGCCGCCGACCTTCATTCGCCGACCATCAACCAGATGGCGATCGCGCGCGTGGCAGAGGCGAATTTCGAGGCGCAGGCGGAAAAGATCAACACCGTCTATCGCGAGCGCCGCGATGCGATGCTGAAGGCGCTTGCCGATTACATGCCGGCCGGCGTCGAATGGACGCGGCCGCAGGGCGGCATGTTCATCTGGCTGACCCTGCCGGAGAGCATGGATGCGGCGGCCCTTCTGCCGGTTTCGCTGAAAAGCGCCAAGGTCGCCTTCGTGCCCGGCAACGCCTTTTACGCGGACGGCAGCGGGCCCAACCACATACGCCTCTCCTTTTCCTGTTCCGCACCGGCGGTTATCGACGAGGGGATCAGGCGTCTCGGCGCTGTCTTGACCGAGGAACTGGCCGCAGCGGCCTGATTTCCGGCGTTTTTCATTGCCATTCCTGCAAGGCCCGTCATTGCGCATGGCGGGCCTTTTGTTTGGCGGGGCTCTCCTGTAGCGTACGAGCCCCGGCTTTCAGACCCAAATTTCAGCAGGATTTCATATGCCCGTTTCGCTTCTGACCGCCCCGCAGGACTGGCCCCCGGAAAACGAGGCCTTTCCGATCCGCGAGATCGACATTCGCGTCACCGAGGAGGATCCGGTCGGCCTTCAGCGCTTCGATGCCGAGGTCGCGGCGAACTGGGAACGCGAGAAGGCCGCCAATCCCCATCTCTTCAACGGTCGGCTGGTCGCGCTCAACCAGGTGAAACTGTGCGACGGAGCGGTCCGGGCGAAGGGCCAACTCGTGCCCTATGCCTATCACCTTTGGTGGCGTCGCCAGGCCGAAAAGCCGCCGACCTTCCACAGTTTCGGCATGCCCGTCATCCAATCGGCCGATGGCGCCATCATTGCCATTCGCATGAGTTCCATCACCGCCAATGCCGGCAAGGTCTATTGCGCTTCCGGTTCGCTTGAGCAAGATGACATCGTTGACGGCCGCATCGACCTTGACGCCAACATGGCGCGCGAAGTTGCTGAGGAGACTGGCCTTGATCTCACCGAAATGGACGCCGAGCCGGACTATTTCTGCGCATGGTGCGGCCAGATTGTCATGTTCTACCGGTTTTTCCGCTCGCCGCTTGAGACCGCCGGCCTGCTGGAGCGGGTGCGCGAGCATATGCGCGTCGACAGCGAAGGGGAAATTGACGCGGTTCTGGCAATAACCAGCGACAACAGGGACGATTTCGATTACGCCCATTCAATGCCGCCTGTGCTGGACCGTGTTTTCGGCAGGCGCGGGTGAGGGTAGACTGTGCGGCGAAATGGCAGAGGAGCTTTTGCTGAGATGCGGGAATATGCGATCTATGATGTATTTACGGCGGAGCGCTATCATGGCAATCCGCTGGCCGTCGTCTTCGATGCCCAGGGGCTGAGCGACGACGAGATGCAGACCATTTGCTGCGAATTCAACCTCTCCGAGACGATCTTCCTGTCGCCGCCGCAGCACGTGTCGCAATCGGCCGCCGCGCGCATCTTCACGCCGGGCGGAGAACTGCCCTTTGCCGGTCACCCGACCGTTGGCGCGGCGATCGCGCTTGCCGAACGCCAGCATGGAAGCGACAGCGAGATCGACATGGTCTCCGTCATCGGCGAGAAGATCGGCCCGGTGCGCTGCGCCGTGAAGCTCCGGCAGGATGCCGCCAGCTTTGCCGAATTCGATCTGCCAAAACTCTCGCGTCGCTGCATTGAGACCATCGCGCGTGAGAACCTTGCCGAAGCGCTTGGCATTGGAGCCGACGAGATCGGTTTTGAAAATCATGTTCCGACGATCTGGTCGGCGGGCGTGCCCTTCGCGCTCATCCCTGTCAGAAACCTCGGGGTTGCGGAGAAAATCGACTTCGATCCGCGTCGCTGGAATTCCTTTTCTCCGCTGATCGAAGGGCTGCCGGTGTGGGCCTATGTCTATACCCGCGGCGGTGTGCGACACGATATCCATTTCCATACTCGGATGTTTGCGACCGACGGTATTACCGAGGATCCGGCAACCGGATCCGCGGCCGCGGCGTTCTCGGGCGCCATCCAGCATTTCGATGCGCCGGGCGAGGGGTCCCATTCCTTCGTCATCGAACAGGGCGTCGAGATGGGACGGCCCTCCTATATCCGGCTCAACCTGGAGACCGGCCCCGGCGGAGAAATCAGCGCGGCCCGCATCGGCGGCCAGGCCGTTTGCGTGGCGCGCGGCACGCTGCTGTGATGCGTTTTCTTCGCCGTGCGCGGGGCTTTGTAAAGAAAAGGAAATTAGCGTCAAAAAAATGAAACGGGACGCTGGACAATCCGCCGAATCCCCATTATACGGCCCTCACACGACGCGAAAGCGACGTGTCTCGTGGGTGATTAGCTCAGTTGGTAGAGCAGCTGACTCTTAATCAGCGGGTCGTAGGTTCGAGACCTACATCACCCACCATTTTCCTCTCTGATTTCCTTGATGAATTTTAGTGTCATGCACCGACTGACGCATGTTCCGGTTTTCACGAAATTGGAAACTGTTTCCAATTCATGTCCTGTTCTTGTTCCTGAAAGCAGCCGGTTCAATATCGCCCCAACGACTTTCCATGAGTTCCATCGCATCGCGAGCCAAGGACCTCAGTGAGACCTCCCGTCCATAGTGCTGTGCCATTTGCGGGGACATATTGCAGATAGAACCAGCCTGGTTTTCTGTGCAGCCGACTTCTGGCAGATTGATAACGGCGTAGGGTGGAATCGAGCAGATGATTTCTGGCTCGTCCGGTCCGGATATCTCCAGATGCATGGCGTTATTGTCGACCACTACGTCAGCGAGCGGCGCGGCGCTGGTAATCAACGCACGATAGCTTTCCAAGCGCTCCCGTGCGGACGCTTGCTTGCTCAGGCCAAGGTTTTCCTGGCTGCGATCATCAATCACCGCCAGCACCCGAAATTTGCGGGAAGCGCCGAAGCTGCCCGAAAGGGAATCGATTGACCCGCGTGCAGCGGCGAAGAAAAGCCCGTCGCCGGCGTTACGCTCCGCCGGCGTCTGAATGGGGCGGTTCGACGCTGCGAACCGACCGACGTTCAACGAGGCTGACGGGGATGAAATGGTGGGAGCAGGGGGCGTTGGCCGGTCCGGTGATGGCTTTCAGCGTCGCGCTCGTAAGCGAGGACAGCGACTGGCGGATGGTGGTCAGTTGATGCGAGGACCAGTCGGAGATCGGGGCGTCATCGAACCCGATCACCGAGACATCGTTCGGAACGGACAGGCCCAGTTCATGTCGGGCCGTATTCATCACCCCGAGTGCGATTTCGTCGGTCACTCCGAAGATCCCGTCGATGCCCGGCTTGGCGAGCAGGCCGCGGGCGGCCTCGATGCCGGTTTCGTAGGTGTTTCGTCCCTGGCTCCACTGTGTGATCGGCACGTGATGTTGCTCCATCACGGCGATGAACGCCTCCGCGCGCGCCAGTTTTGCCGAGGTGCGGGATTCCGACAGGACGACGGCCACGTTGCTGCAGCCGGCCGCAAGCAATCGTCGCGCGGCAAGCGCGCCGCCGGCCGCCGAATCTGCCTCGATCTGGTCCACAAGGCCGATATTCTCGGGTAGCGGGCGGTTGATGAGAACGAGCCGCGTGCCATTGGCCGCCGCCAGTCGCATCAGCGTGTCCGGAACGGCGCCCGACAGGAGGACTACCGTTCGCACCCGGTATTCGAGAAGCTTTGCCAACGCGTTTTCGATGTCGTCCTGCGCGCGCGCCAGATTGAGCAGCATGCATTGCAGTCCGTTGTCGTAAAGCGCAGCCGTCAGCGCATCGACCTGCGCGGAGATATACGGGTTGGAAAGGTTGGCGCCGACAAGGCCGACGAGATCGGAGCGTTCCTTGTGCAGCGTGCGGGCGAGAAGGTTGACCCGGTAGCCTAGCTCTTCCGCTGCCTTCATCACACGGGCACGGGTTTTCGGGGCAACGCTGGCGCCCTCCGTGAAGGTGCGCGAGACGGCGGAGCGGGAAACGCCGGCCACACGGGCGACGTCGGAGGCGGAGACGAACTTTTCGGCCATGTCCTGCCTAGGGTTTCGTTGTCATGCCGAGAAGGTTGCGCATCCGAACCTCTTCGGCAAGGGCAAGCATCGGCGGCAATGGGTAATTCTCGTCGAGACCGCGCAGGGCGCGCAGATGGGCCAGTGCCGCATCGAAGCTCTCGAAAGCGTCTCGTGCGAAAGTCGACAGCCAGAGCGCGATCAGGGCGACGGACCGCGAACGCCCGCCGCGGCAATGGACCAGAACATGGCCCTTGCGATGCTTCGGATAGTGCGGCTTTGCGGGAACGTAGCCGCGCATCAATCCTTCAACGGTGTGGACGGCAGCGGCGAGAAGATGCGGGTCGTTGCCCGCGCCGTCGATCATGCCGAGCTGGTAGCGGCGGATATGCGTGCCGTCGGAAAGCGTCAAAGGACCGGGAAACATGTTGATCGAAACATTGAGCGTCTCCGTGATCCCGGCCTCAAGCAGGCATTCGGGGTCTTCTGCGGCCGCCAGATTGCCGAGATAAAGCGATTTCGCATGCGGGCCGAAACCTTCGAGCACCGGAAAGAGGAGGGGAACCGTATCCTCCCGCGCTTCCTCTTCGGGCACAAGATCGGGAACGCCGAGTCGTTTCTCTGTCATGGTCTATATCTCCGTCTCGCGTTCCAGTCTTAGGCGCGGGCCAAGGGCACGGGCAAGTTCGGGCGCCGTGGTCATGTCGACAAAGGCGGGGAGAACCTGCCGGGCCCCGCAGTGATCGGCAAGCGCCAGAACATCGCCTTTTCGCGGATGGACATTCCACGGCAACCAGATTGCCTCTTCGCGCTCGATCAGGTCCGCAGCCGGGGTGCCATTGGGAACATGGCTGGAAAAGATGAAGCGAAATCCGCCCCGTCGCAGAAGTTCGGCGGAAAGCCCGGCCTCGGCGTTTGATTCCGTTGCGACAATCACCTGATGCGGTTCGGCGCTTTGGCTATTCACGACAGGAAATTTCCTCCCCGTCGCCGCCTCGACTTCTCTGCCGATCAATTCGCTCACATGCACCGCGTGTCCGTGCGAGGCCATTGCGAGTGCCATATCGGTACCCCGCCCGGCAGCGGGACAGCAAAGCACGGCACCCCCCCTTGCACAGTCGGCCATCACCGATATCTGATCGTCGAGATCCTGCTTGCGGTCACCATAGGAAGCGTCGATCAGAAGGGTCGATGCCGGCGGCGGAGGGTCGAAAGGCATTCCTCGCGATTCGAGGCTGATATCGCCTGTATAGACGAAGCCGCCTTTCTTCGTCTCCATATGAAACCAGACGCCCCCCGGCGCATGGCCGCAGCGGCCGGTTGAGAAGCGCAAGCCGGCGACATCAAAGCTGCCCGTTTCGGGAATAGCATGGGCCGATCTGCCGAGAATGCCGCCGGGAACGAAATCCAGTGTTTTCTCGGTGGCAAAGACGGGCGGGCTGCCGATCTCGCTCAGACGCAGAAGTGAACCGGCGTGATCGGTATGCGCATGACTGAGGAGAACGGCATCCACGGTGCCGACCCGGCTAATGTCGGGGTGCTCGCCTGCTTCCAGACCATCGCCGAAGTCGAGCAGGACACGCTGTTCGTTCGCTTCCACAAGGAATATTGCGGCACTCTTGCGGTTCAGACCGCTGATGACTGTCAGTCGTGCCAAGGCAAAACACCCTGCGGAAGTCTTCTGGCGAAGGTCAGGCTGAAAAGCATCAGCACAAGGATGACGGCGACCATCAGGCAGCCGACGGCGGCGGCCAGCGTCGACGACCCGGCTTCCTCCAGGAAGATGATCATCGGCCCGATCGTCTGCGCCCGTGATGAGACGAGCAGGACCGAGGTCTGGATCTCGTTGATGGCGGTCATGAAGACAAGGATGGCGGAGGCCGCCGCCGCCGGCGCAAGAACCGGCAGAATGATGTCCCTTAGTCTGCGAAAGACGCCGGCCCCCACCACCTGGGCGGCCTCATCCAGCGACCGTTCGATCTGCGCGAAGCCGCCCAGGATCGGCTGCAGCGCCAATGCCAGGAAATTCGAGAGGTAGGCGGCGAGGATGACCCAGACCGTGCCGTAGAGACTTGTGCCCAGGACGGGCAAGGGTTTTAGGAAAAACAGGATCATCGCCACGCCGATGATGATCCCGGGAAGCGCATAGGCAAGCTGTGAGGAGAGATAGAGCAGGCGCGGGGTTACGCCCTGACGCCAGCTGAGAAAATAGCCAAGCGCAACCGAAACCGGAATGAGGACGGCAACGGCAAGTCCCGTCAGCCACAGGCTGGTAAAAAAAGCCTCCC
Organism: Martelella lutilitoris; assembly: GCF_005924265.1. GTDB lineage: Bacteria > Pseudomonadota > Alphaproteobacteria > Rhizobiales > Rhizobiaceae > Martelella > Martelella lutilitoris. The sequence continues at coordinate 334,825 of NZ_VCLB01000007.1, read as the reverse complement.
GGATGCCCTCGTGATGGAAAAGCGCGTTTGCAAAATTCTCGAAGGTCAGTGTTTCCGCATTGAGCGGTTGCCCGTAGCCGCGCACGAGAGCCGAACCGGCGAGGGCCGACAGCGGCAGAGCCAGGGCAAGCACAAGGTAGCCCCAGGCCAGAGCGGTGACCGGAAGGCGAAAGCGGGAAAGCGGGAACTTGAATGGCCTGGACGCGCCATCCACGCGCTGGTCGCCCATACGGCTGAGAAAGCCGGCAATGCCCATGCCGAGAATGGTCAGGGCGGCCAGCAGCAGCGCCAGAAGCGCCATGTCGTTGAGCGCCGACGGACCGTAGGAATTCAGTTGTCGGTAGATAAGCGTGATCAGCGTCGGGACCCGGGCCGGTATGCCGAGCATGGCCTGGATGCCGAAATTGCCGATCGACGAGACGAAGGCGAGAGCCGCGCCTGCGAAAATGCCGCCACGGATCAGGGGCAGAATGACACCGAGCGTTGCCCGGAGAGGCGAAGCGCCGACCGCCCGAGCCGCTTCAACCAGATCGGCCGGGACACGGCGCAGGTTGGCGCGCACGGCGAGGAACACCAGCGGCGCGTTGTAGAGGCCGAGCAGAATGACGATGCCGCCGGCAGAGTAGAGCGGATGCCGCATGCCGGGTTGAAGACTGATCCCCAGAAGGTTCATCACCGGGCTTGCCGGCGAGAAGGCCTGGATCCAGGCGAGCGCGATGACCTGCGGCGGGATCATCAGCGGCAGCACGAAGCCGAACACCCACGCCGTCCGCCCGTGCATGTCGCTCACGCCGACGAGAAGCGCGGCGATCGTTCCGGCGAACGTTGCAAGCGCAGTGGCCGCGAGCGAAATCCAGATCGTGTTGACGGTCGCCTGGAAAACGCGACGGCCGCCCAGGACATCGGCGATGCGGTCAAGCTCGAACCCCGTGCTCGTTACGAATGCGGCGTAAACGAGCCGTCCGAGCGGCAAAATCGACAGGATGCCGACAAACAGCGCCAGCGCCAGCATCAGCGCGCGCTCGTTGCGCAACAGGTTGCCGAGGGAGGAGAGCGTCCAGATCGGACGCTCTCCCGTGGCTGTGGTCGAAAAGGACATTGCGATTACAGACCGAAGATATCGGCGAACTGTTCGCGCGCCTGATTATTGTTCTTGACTGCCTCATCGACATCATAGCCGATCAGCTTCATCGAGGAGAGATCGGGATAGCCTTCGGGTGCCGCGACGCCCGGCAGAAGCGGGATATTGCCCTGGGCGGCAACCAGTTCCTGCCCTTCCTTCGAGAGCAGGAAATCGACGAATTTCTTCGCGGCTTCCGCGTGTTCTGTCGTGCTCATGATGGCGACCGGCTCGCCGATGAAGGACACGCCTTCCTTGGGGGCAATATAGTCGACGGGCGAACCGTCTGCCTTGGCGCGCAGCGTGTTGGCGTCGACGATGATGGCGTATTTTGCCATGCCGGAGGCAACCGCCTTGGTTGCCGGGCCGTTGCCGCCCTCGGGCACGATGTCGAGATCGTTCAGGCCTTCATAGAAGTCCCAGCCGATCTCCGGCGTGTTGATCAGGGCGTGAAGGTGGTTCAGCGCCGCGCCCGAATAAAGCGGGCTCGGAACCGCGATCATGCCGCGATTGTCTTCGACCAGAAGGTCGTTCCAGCTTTCGACCGGTTCGGCAATCTGGGTGTTGTAGGCAATGCCCGTGGTGATCGCCTTGGTGCCGAAGAAGGTCATTTCCTTGTCGTAGGCGGCCTTGTCGTAACCGTCGACGGGCGCTTCCGGATAGGCCATCAGATGGCCATCGGCCTTCAGCGTGCCAAGGTTGATCGGATCGGCGACCAGCAGGACGTCGGGCTGGATATTGCCGGCTTCGATTTCGGCGCGCATCACGTTCATCAGCGCCGAGGTGCCGTTGCGGGTCCAGTTGACCTTGATGTCCGGATTGGCGGCCTCGAACGCGTCGACGGTTTCCTGGGCCTGTTCCGGCGGCTGGCTGGTGTAAAGCGTGATGGTTTCCTCGGCATGGGCTGCCGTGAAGGCAAGCGTGCTGATGGTCGCAAGGGCAAGCATGGAGAGTTTCATCGGGGATTTCCTCGATTGTTGGTGCTCAGTGGGAGGCTTCTTCTGCTTTCGGGTCCGGCAGGACCCAGCCGTCTGCAAGCGTGACGGCCACGCGCTGCCCGGCTTCGATGCGTGCCGGGGCAGGGACGTTCATGAAAAAGGTGTGCTCATCCGGACCGAGCGAAAGCTCGACCCGCAAGATGTCGCCGCGATAGGTGATGCGGCGGATGGTGGCGCCAAGGCCGCCGGTTTCGGTCAGCTTCAGGTCGCTCGGATGAAAGGCGACGCGCGCTTCAGTGCGGGGCTCGGCCGAGGGCCGGCTGCGCACCCGCACCTGTTCACCAAAAAAACGGGCGAAGCCATAGCCGCTGCGATCGGGCTGGAAATCTGTAATCGGCGCGATCTGGCCTTCGCCGATAAAGGTCGCGACCATGTCATTTGCCGGTTGGCTGTAAAGTTCGGAAGGGCTGGCGAACTGGCTGATCCTGCCCTTGTCCATCACGGCGACCCGGTCAGCCAGCGCAAGAGCCTCCGACTGGTCATGCGTGATGTAGAACATCGTTGCGCCCGACGTCTTGTGGAAGCGGGCGAACTCTTCCTCCATCTCGCCGCGCAAATGCACATCCAGATTGGCGAGCGGCTCGTCAAGAAGAACGAGGCCGGCATCCATGGCAAGGCAGCGGGCAAGCGCCACGCGCTGGCGCTGTCCGCCCGAAAGCGCGGCCGGCCGGCGGTCCGCGAATTCCGTCAACCCGACCGTTTCAAGAACACGGGCCGTGCGCTTCTCTCGTTCGCCGCGCCCGAGGCCCTTGATCTTCAGACCATAGGCGACATTGCCGGAAACCGTCATGTGCGGCCACAGCGCATAGCTTTGAAACACCACGCCGATGCCGCGCTCTTCAGGCGCGACATGCCGTCCCTTTCCGGACAGGAGCGTATCGCCGACCAGGATCGACCCGCGGTCGATCGGCTCGAAGCCGGCAAGCGCGCGCAGCAGAGTGGTTTTGCCACATCCCGAAGGCCCGAGCACAGCAACGAACTGCCCAGAGCGGATGGAAAGAGAAATGCCGCGCAACACGCTGGTTTTGCCGAAAGACTTGTCGACGGTCTCGATTTCGATCGCGCTCATACGTTTTTTCCGAAATGCCGGTCGCAGACTGGAAATCCGTCCGAAGACCGTGGGAGAGGCGTTTTGCACTGCTGTGCAATCTTCGCCGCCATCAATGCACCGGGCGTATGACAGTTCTGTTTCAGTGCGTTTTCGGTTTTGTGAAAATTCGTCTTTCGAGGGCGTAGTGTTCGCTGTCGATCATACCTCGGCTTGAGATCATTCAGGTTTTGACGGCGAGTGGGGCGGGGCTAGGCATCGGCCAGTGCACACTACGAACCAAGACCTTGCCATGAGCGGCTGAATGGGGGCCGAAGGCTGACCGTCGGGTTTTCGATTGAAAATAGGCGATAGCCGACGTTTGCTTGCTTAACTTGGCTCGGTCTGGTAATTCCATTCCATGGACAAGAACCGCATCAATATTGCAGTGATGATGATGCCGCGCTTATAGCGTGGCGGGTTCTGTGCGTCCTGATGCATCAGCAACCGCCCTTGGGGCGGTTTTTTGTTGGTCCATCCGCCTCATGGGCATTTCCTATGGAAGGAAAGAGCCAATGAGAGACAAGAAGAGCTACATCACAACATCCATTCCCTATGTCAACGCAGCACCCCATGTCGGTTTTGCGCTCGAGCTCGTGCAGGCTGACGCCTACGCACGCCATCACCGTCTGTTAGGTCACGACGTGCGGTTCCAATGCGGCACTGATGATAATAGCCTCAAAAATGTTCGCGCCGCCGAACTGGCAGGTCAGCCTGTGCAGGACTTCGTCGATACCAACGCCGAAAGGTTTGAACGCCTCGGTCGACAGCTCGATATTTCCAATGACACGTTTATTCGCACTTCCTGCAATACGGAGCACACCCTTGGGGTTCAAACACTGTGGAACGCGTGTCGAGCAAGCGGCGACCTTTACCGCAAAGCCTATGAGGGCCTCTATTGTGTGGGGTGCGAGCAATTCTACGACGCCGAAGAACTCACCGACGGACATTGCCCGGAACATGCCGCCCCCCTTGAAAGTATCAGGGAAGAGAACTGGTTTTTTCGCCTCTCCCGCTACGGCGATCAGCTTCTGGAGAGCATCGATTCTGGCAGGCTTGAGATTTCCCCTGCCCATCGGCGAAACGAAATCCTGGCGTTTATCCGCCGCGGCCTGAATGATTTCAGCGTATCACGCAGCCTCGAACGCGCCCATGGCTGGGGTGTGCCCGTTCCAGGAGGAGATGATGTTGTCTATGTTTGGTTTGACGCACTGGCCAATTACTTGACAGGCCTTGGTTACGGCTCGGGTCAGACGCTTTTTGAACACTATTGGAACAGCGACGGTCAACGCGCGCACTTTGTTGGCAAGGGCATTACCAAGTTTCATGCCATTTACTGGCCAGCCATCTTGCTGTCCGCCGGTCTTCCCCTGCCCTCTAAAATCTATGTTCATGGCTATCTGACTGTGGATGGCAAGAAGATCGGTAAGTCGTCGGGAAACGGCATTGACCCGATTTTAGTGATTGAGGATTTCGCCACACCGGATGCGCTTCGCTATTATCTCTTGCGTCAAGTCCGCGCCACAGAGGACGGCGATTTCTCCCAAAAGCGGCTTGAAACCGCCTGGTCGGGCGAGCTTGGTGGACAATTGGGCAACCTCCTGAACCGCGTTCTCACCCTTCTTTCCAGCGTATTTGACGGGGCTGTGCCAGTCGTCCCGGAAAATGACTTCACACGAAAAGCAGAACAATTGCATCAGAGCGTTGCAGAGACATTCGAAAAATACGAGTTACATGCAGGGCTCGCAGAGATTTTCGCATTTGTCGGTGAAGCCAATGCCCAGTTTGTCAGGCGTGCACCTTGGGTGGATGCCAAGGTCTTAGCTGGAGACCTCGGAGTCGATGAACGTGAAGCGGTTTTATCTCGCCTCGGAGCATCATTGGCCGAACAGATATTCGCTCTTGCCCATGTCGCGCGCTGCCTGCTGCCTTTCCTACCACAATCAGCCCATGCGCTGCACGAAAAGCTCGGCCTTCAGGTGCCGGACCGCTATGAAGACCAGCTCATCGTGGCTGGCACCAAAACATCCCATTCAGCGGTTCTTTTTCCAAGAAGGGTAAGACCATAAGAACGCGTAAAGAAGCGCTCCAATGCATTAACAGCTTGGACCATTCGGTCTTCTGTGCCAAATCCGGCGAATGGCTGTTTTTCGGCTTTGAGCCGAACACTCTTAATGTCCGAAATGGGGGCGCAAGGCGGACAGTTCAGAACTGTGCAGCGCACTTGTGACCTTTCTGTTCCGAGGCGTAGCCCCCACGCGACAGGTTGTCTGGATCTAAAGGTTTGCCCGTCTTGGGGATGGGACAATGGGACGGTCGCAGTATTCTCAATATTGGTGTTTGTCAGGCCGTGTAGGTTGGCGGCGAAAGTTGGGTCCGCATCATCTATAGCTTGGTCTCCGCAATCATAATTGCCGATTATCCGCGCCATAATCGATCGCAGAAAAAAACGAGGGTCGGGCACCGAGAGTTTGGTGTGAACAATTAGAAGCAGAGGGCGCGCTGCGGGCTACTGTCCACATCATAGGGCGCTTTGCCTTTGCAGTATGTACGCCAAGTTGGGCAGCGTGCGGGGCCTAGTTCCGCTCGCGCAGCACGATCACTCCGCTTGCAACGATAATGGCGCTACCGATCATCGACATGACATCTGGGCGCTCGTCTAGGAGGAGAACGCCAAGGAAAAGGGCGAAGAGCAGGCGGGAATAGCGAAAGGGCGATACCGACGCAATGCGCCCCGTTCTCATGGCGAGCGTCAGGCCGCAATAGCCGAGCATGCCGAACAGCATCGCCGCCGCCAGCACGCTCAAGGTCGCGACGTCAGGCATTGCGCCGCCGCCTGAGAAGGCAAGCAGGACGGCGCCGGCGAGCGTCAGCATTGAGAAGCCGAGCACGCCGATCTGTGCCGTGGTCATGGAGACCGGCGCTGCTCGGGTCGCCAGATCCCGTCCGGCAAAGCCGATCGTGCCGAGAACCGCAAAGATCGCGCTTGAGCGAAAACCGTCCAGACCGGGACGCAGGATGAGCAGCACGCCGATGAACCCGGCAAGGATCGACAGCCACTTTCTGAGCGTGACCTGCTCGCCAAAGAACAGGATGGCGCCAAGAGCCACGATCACCGGCGCAGCCTGCAGAATGGCGGAGGCATTGGAAAGCGGCGTCAAGGCCAGAGCCAGCGCGTAGAACAGGCGGCCGCAGATCTCGCAGAGCGAACGCAGCAGCATGACTCTTGAGAAAACAGCCGGGTGCACGGCGCGCTGGCCCTGGAGGCGCGCGAACAAGGCAAAGCAGAGCGTGCCGACAAGGCCGTAGATCACCACGGCCTGTCCCACGGGGATCGCCGTCGATGCCTGCTTGACCGCCAGATCCTCAAGGGCGAAGGCGCCCATGCCGAGGATCATGTAAAGCGCGCCCCGCGCCTCGGCAGAAAATTGATCCGGCCCGTTCAGGCGCCGAGACAGCGACAACGCCATCAAAGACCTCAAAGCTGGTTCAGAGTGAGTGCCAGTGCAGTATTCAGGCCTCTATCGGCGAGCAGCCCGGAAATGTAAAGCGGATCCCCGGAACGAGGGAAGCGGCCGCCATTTCGTCTTTGACCGGTTGACGGGCTTCAGGCCGTGGGAAGCCCATCCTGCCACTTTAGGCCGCCTTGCTTGATCAGCCATTCGGTGAGGGCGATTGCGGCGCGGCGGTTCATCCCATGCTGCGATAGCTGCAAGTAGTAGACGGAGGCCTTGTCGATCCGGATATCGGACAGGCGCACCAGCTCGCCGCTTTCGAGATAGGGCTCGATCAATGCCTCGCGGCAAAGCGCGACGCCGAGTCCGCGCCGCGCCGCGTCGCAAATCAACGCCGAGCCCGAGAAGAAGAGCCGCCTTTCGTCTCCATTGTCGTGCTCTTTGATACCCGCGGCGCAGAACCATGTACGCCACATGCGCATGTCCTCGTCGTGCAGCAGCGTCGCGTCGGCGATATCGGCATCGCTCCGGATCGCGTGACGGGCCTGGTAAGACGGCGCGCAAACCGGGATCGCGGCTCCGGGAATGATTGGCTCGGCGCCTTCGGGAAGCTGGCCGGCGAGGGAAAAGCCGATCAGGAGATCGGGTTCCGGGCTCACCGGATGGTCCGAAACATGTTCCTGGATGTACACCGAAACGTCAGGGTTCGCGGCCATGAAGGCTTCAATCTCGGGCAGCAGCCAGTTGGGAATGACAAACCGGAGCGACGCGATCGAGACCGGCAGCCTTTCTCGCATGGTCAGCCGGTCAATCTCATGGCGGATTGCGCCGAAACTCTCGTTGATGACCTGCGCCAGGCTTTCCCCGGCCTCCGTCAGCGCGGTCTGCCGCCCGTCGCGACGCATCAGGCGAATGCCAGCCCAGTCCTCGATCTGCTTCAGCTGGTGGCTGACGGCGGAATGGGAGACGTTCAGCGCCCTTGCCGTCGCGGTCACTGACCCGTTCTGGTGGAAGGCCTCAAGCGTCTTCAGCGCCCTCAGCGGGGGCAGGCGATCCTGCGCCATTCTGGTCGCTCCGTTCGCAAACTCATGAAATGTTAGTTTTATAGACGAGAAGAGGAAATTTTGTACTTTTTTTGTCAAATATCTCATTCTAGCCTGTTGGTGAGATATTTTTCGGCGCTGCCTGTTTCTGAGGCAGTGCAACGCGGCCGGAGGGACCGAGGATGACCAAAACATCAGCCCCAAGCGACGATCGCGCGACCATACGGCTTGCGATGGCGCAGATGTGTTCCTCGAACACGCATGCGCGCAACATCGAAACCGTCGCGGGTCTTGCCGCCGAGGCCCATGCGGCGGGCGCCGAGCTTCTGGCGCTTCCGGAAGCCTCCGGCATGGTCAACAAGGATCTGGCCTCCGCGCGCCTTTCCGTCACCGACGAGGCGCGCGATCCGTTCATTGCCGCCTGCAGGGAACTCGCGGCCAAATACGGGCTTTGGATCCACACCGGCTCGACGCCGCTTGCCGGCGCGGATGGCGGCCGTTTTTCCAACACCAGCCATCTTATCGACGCCAGCGGCGCGATCGTCGCGCGCTACGACAAGATCCACCTGTTCGACGTCGACCTGCCGGGCGAGGTTTCGCGCCGCGAATCCGACCGCTATGCGCCGGGCGCAGGGGCCGTGCTGGCCGAAACGCCGTGGGGCCCGTTCGGCCTGTCGGTCTGCTATGACGTGCGCTTCCCGCATCTTTACCGCGACTACGCCCATGCCGGCGCGAAAATCCTGTTCATCCCCTCCGCCTTCGCCATGTCGACGGGTAAGGCGCACTGGCCGACGCTGTTGCGCGCCCGCGCCATCGAGAACGGCTGCTTCGTGGTGGCGGCCGCCCAGTGCGGCCATCATGATGACGGGCGCGAGACCTGGGGACAATCGATGATCGTTGATCCGTGGGGCACGGTTGTGGAGGACATGGACAAGCGCATCGGGCTTGCGGTCGTCGATCTCGACCTTTCCAAGGTGGCGGCGACCCGCCAGTCTATTCCGTCGCTCGCCAATGAGCGCCACTACAGCTTTGAACCGGTAGCGGCACGCCGGAGGCAAAAGACCGCCTGAAGCGCCGCGGCAGCATCGTCATGCAAAACCGGCGGCCATTGGATGCCGCTATAAAACGACTTTCAGAGGGACCGCATATCATGTTGAAACGAAGAACGCTCCTGACCTCCGCCATGCTCGTGCTGGGCGCTGGCGTATCGCCGCTGGCCACTGCGCCGGCCTTCGCCGAGGAGGATACGCGCCCGGATTTCGCCTTTGCGGTCGACAATCTCTGGTCGACGCTCGATCCGGTGATCGGCCTTTCGACGACCGGCGGCCGGGTCTACGGCAATGTCTTCGATACGCTGGTGAAGCGGAACTATTTCGAGGATCCGGAAGGCAATACCATCATTCCCGGGCTCGCCACGAGCTGGGAACAGGTGACGCCGACCACCTGGCGGCTGCACTTGCGCGAAGGGGTCACCTTCCAGAATGGCGATCCGATGACGGCCGAGGACGTCGCCTTCTCGCTGTCCGAGGAGCGCCTTTGGGGCGAAAAGCCGCTGGCGCCGCGGGGCAAGAACTATGCGCGCGGCCTCGTCGGCGTCACCGTCGTCGATGACTACACCGTGGACCTCGAGACCGCCTATCCCGACGCGACCTTCATCAACCGCCTGACGACGCCGATCGGCTATGTACTGCCAAAAGACTATTATGAAAGCGTCGGGACCGAGGCCTTCGGCCAGAAGCCGATCGGAACCGGGCCTTACATGGTCACCGATTTCGACCCCTCCGACCATGCCGTCGCCGTCGCCTATGACGACTACTGGGACGGCGCGCCGCCGCTGAAGAGCGTGACCTGGAAGATCGTCCCCGAATTCTCAACCCGCTATGCCGGCCTTGTGTCCGGCGACTACGACCTGATCATGAGCGTTCCGATCGACCAGATGGAATCGGTGGAGGCAACCGACGGCATTCATCTCGTCGTCGACCAGATCGGCAATTACCCGATGTTCGCCTTCAACACGCTCACCATCGAGGGCATGGACGACAACCCGCTGTTGGACGCCAATCTGCGCAAGGCGATGGTGATGGCGATCGACCGCGACGCCATCACCGAGGCGTTGTGGAACGGCATGACGTTCACGCCGGCGCCGTTCAACTTCCCGGAATACGGCCCCTATTTCGATCCCGACCGCAAGGCGACCTATGGTTATGATCCAGAACGCGCCGCCGAGTTCCTTGAGGAAAGTGATTATGACGGCCAGACGCTGACCTGGAACATCGTGCGCGGGTTCTATCCGAACTACGAGGCGGCCGCCGAATACATGGTCGAGATGTGGCGCGACATGGGCATCAATGTCGAGCTCAACATCGTCGACAATTTCTCGCTCGCATATCAGCGCCCGTTCCACATGCTGAATATGTCGATGTCGTCCGAGTTCACCGGCGACCCCTACCGCCCGCTGTGGCTGGACTGGGGTCCGTCTTCGAGCCGCGTCACCGCCGCCCACCGCACCTGGACGCCGACCGAGGCTTTCCTGGAGGACGGCGAGCGGTTCGAGCGGGCGCAGACCTTCGAGGAGAAGAATGCCGCCTATCTTGACCTCGTGAAGGACTGGGAAGACGTGACGCCCGGCATGTATCTGTGGCGAAACGTCCAGACCTTCGCCATGAGCGACAAATATGAGTGGGATCCGGGCAGCTCGCAGCTGACGATCTTCACCAGCGACTTCCTGACGATCGAACCCTAGGAAACGCCGGTGCCCGAGAATGCGTCGGAACTGCTCGACATCCGCGGCCTGACGATCGCGCTGCCGGAAGGCGCTGACCGCGACCATGCGGTCAGCGCCCTCGACCTCTCGATCCGGTCGGGCGAATGCGTCTGTCTCGTCGGCGAGAGCGGCTCGGGCAAGTCGATCACCGCCCAGGCCCTGCTCGACATGCTGCCGCGCGGCCTGAGGAAGACCGAGGGCGCGATCATGTTTGAGGGCGCGCCGCTGCCGGCGGGCGATCCCGCTGCCATGCGCCGTATCTGTGGCGACCGGATCGGCCTGATCTTCCAGGAACCGGCGGCCACCCTTGATCCGGTGATGACGGTCGGAAAGCAGATCGAGGAACTCCTGAAGGTTCATGGCATGGGTTCGGCCCGCGCGCGTCGGGACCGCGCTCTGGAAATGATCATGGCTGTGCGGCTTTCCGATCCGGAACGCATCCACAAATCCTATCCGCACCAGCTTTCCGGCGGACAGGCGCAGCGCATCGCGATCGCCATGGCGCTGGCGCTGAAGCCGGCGTTGCTGATTGCCGACGAGCCGACGACCGCGCTCGATGTGACGACGCAGGCGGAGATCCTGGCGCTGATGCGCGAACTGCAGCATGAATTTCGTGCCGGGCTGTTGTTCATCACCCACGACCTTTCGGTTGTCGCCGATATCGCCGACCGGGTGATGGTCATGCGCGAGGGCGAGATCGTCGAAAGCGGCACCCGCGATGCGATCTTCGAAAAGCCAAGCCATCCTTACACGATCCGCCTGCTGGAAAGCCTGCCGCGGCCGGGCGCCAAGTCCCCGGGCCAGGGCAAGCCGGTGGTGCTGGAGGCGCGCGATATCGCCATCACCTATCAGCAGCGCGAGGGCCTTTTCGGCAACCGCGCCATCGAGGCGGTGCGCGGGGTATCGCTCACCCTGAAGCGCGGCGAGACCCATGGCCTTGTCGGCCAGAGCGGATCGGGCAAATCCTCGCTCGTGCGTGGCATCCTCCAGCTCGAACCGCTCTCCGGCGGAACGGTGCTTCTCGATGGCATCGATATCGCCGCCACTGGCATGAGCCGCGCCATGCGCAAACGCATCCAGTTGGTGCAGCAAGACCCGTTCAGCGCGCTCAACCCGCGCCAGAAGGCCGGGTGGAGCGTTGCCGAGGGCGCGCTGATCCATGGCGCGACGCGGCGACAGGCGGCCGAGCGCGCCCGCGAGATGCTTTCGCTTGTCGGCCTGCCGGAGCAGGCCTTCGACCGCTTCCCCCACGAATTTTCGGGCGGCCAGCGCCAGCGGCTCTGTATTGCACGTGCGCTGGTGGTCGAGCCGGAAATCCTGGTCGCCGACGAGGCGATCTCGGCGCTCGATGTCTCGATCCAGGCCCAGATCCTCGCATTGTTCGCCTCACTGCAGAAAAAGCTCGGATTCGCCATGCTGTTCGTGACCCATGACCTGCGCGTCGCCGCTTCGATCTGCGACGCGGTGACGGTGATGTATCGCGGCGTGGCGGTGGAGCAGGGGCCGGCGTCGACGGTGCTGGTGACGCCGTCCCATGACTACACCAGAACGTTGCTCGAGGCGGTTCCCGACCGCGCCGGCCGCGCGACCTCGTCTCTCGCGCGCGTCGGAAACGCTGCAACCACGGAAGGTGATCCTATATGACCCGGGTGATCCTGTTCCGCATTCTGCGCTCGCTGGCGACACTGCTGATCGCGGTGACGATCGTATTTTTCTTCATCCGGCTTTCGGGAGATCCGGCGCAGGCGCTGGCCCCGCCCGACGCGCCGCCCGAGGTCGTGGAGGCCTATCGCGTCAAGCTGGGACTCGACAAGCCGCTGCCGGTTCAATACGTGAACTACGTTCTCGGCCTGTTTCAGGGGGATTTCGGCTATTCGATCCACACCGGAAAATCCTCGCTGACGCTGTTTCTTGATCGGCTGCCCGCGACCTTGATGCTGGGCGGAACGGCGCTGGCGATCGCGGTCATCTTCGGCATTTCCATCGGCGCGGTCGCGGCGCTCAACCGTAACAGCTTCATCGACCGGCTGGTGATGGGCTTTTCGGTCTTCGCCTTCGCCATGCCGAACTTTTTCTTTGGCCTTGTGGTGATCCTCACCGGCGCGCTGGTGTTCGGCGTGTTCTTCGGCGCGGCGGCCAATGGCCATATCTCGCTGCTTCTGCTCTTGCCGCCGGCGGCCACGCTGGGGCTCGCCTCGATGGGCGCCTTCGCCCGGTTCACGCGGTCTTCGTTGCTGGAGACGATCAACCAGCCCTTCATGATGGCGCTCGAGGCGCGCGGCGTGCCGGCTGCACGGCGGCTGTGGCGGCATGCGGCGCCCAATGCGGCTATTCCGATCGTCACCATGCTTGGCCTCAGCCTCGGCAGTCTGGTCGCCGGCGCGGTGGTGACGGAACAGGTTTTCGCCTGGCCGGGCGTCGGGCAATTGCTGGTGCGTTCGGTCGCGACCCGCGATATCGCCGTGGTGCAGTTCCTGGTGCTGGCCGTCACCTTCTCGATGACCTTCGCCAACCTCGCGGTCGATATCCTCTATTCGTTTCTCGACCCCCGAATCCGGAGGGCCGCGTCATGAGGACCTTCCGCGATATGCCGCTTGCGGTGCGCATCGCCATCGGCTTCGTCATCCTGTTCGTGCTGTTTGCCCTGTTCGGCGGTTTCCTGACCCCCTACGATTTCCGCCAGACCTCGCTGCTCGACCGGTTCGAGCCCCCGGTCTTTCTCGGCGGGACGTGGGACCACGTACTGGGCACGGACGGACGCGGGCGCGATCTTCTGGCGCGGCTAGCCATGGGCGCGAAGGTGACGCTGCTGGTTGCCATTTTCGGCACGCTGATCGGCGCGGTGTTCGGGTCGCTTCTGGGGCTGATCGCCGGCGGGCGGCGCGGCAAGGCCGACACGCTGATCATGATGGCGGTCGACGTGCAGGCCTCGGTCCCGATCATCATCATCGCGCTTTTCGTGCTGGCGCTGTTCAAGAGCAGCCTGCTGCTGATCGTGATCATGGTCGGCTTCAGCGGCTGGGAAAATTACGCGCGTCTGGTTCGCGCCTCCACGCTTTCGGTGCGCGAACGCGGCTATGTGACGGCCGAGAGGGTTCTGGGAGCGTCGTCCGCGCGGATCTATCTGCGCTATATCCTGCCCAACATCTTCAACGTCATCCTGGTGCAGTTCACCATCAACCTGCCGCTGACGGTGCTTCTGGAAACGGCGCTCAGCTTTCTCGGCCTCGGCGTCCAGCCGCCGATGACAAGCCTTGGCCAGATCATGAGCGACGGGCGCGACCGGCTACTGACCTCGTGGTGGCTCACCATGTTCCCCGGCGCCATCATCTTCTTCCTAGCGCTGTCGGTTTCGATCGTCGGCGACTGGCTGCGCGACCAGCTTGATCCAACGCTGCGCAATGCCGGCCGCCGGGGAACCTGACCCGCTCCTTCCCTTCCGACAATAGAATGAAAGTGACCACCATGCTGATCGAAGCTCTCGCCACGGGCAGGGGCCTTCCCGCCATCCAACCTAAGCTCTTTGACAACGCCCGTCTGAGCGGCGTCTACCGTTCCAAGCATCCGCAGAGCTACTGGAGTAACGGCCTGTTTCCAGCCGGCTTCCGTCTGACGCTGACCATGCGCTTTGCAGAGAATTTTCTCGCCTATGAGGGCGTCAACGATACCAATCCCGACAAGCTCTACATCAACAAGTTCGATGCGACGCTCGATGACAAGCCCGCGCCGATCGAAGGCAATGCACGCTATAACGAAGTGCGCATCCGCCAGCTCGGCGACCGCGAATTCCAGGTGCTGGAGCAGCTCGACGGCGATGTGATCATCGGCCAGTACTGGTGCTTTTCCGAGGATGCCTCGACGTTGATGCGCTGGGGCGTCGGCAAGGCGCCCGATGGCGGCTCGAAGGCGTTCTTCGAGGCATTTGGTCGTGTGAAGGAGTAAAACAGGCGGGTTGTAGGCGTTCGACACTTGTTTGGCAGACGTGGTCCGTATCGGATAGGTCCTCTCTGTGACGGTGATGAGGATATGTTGCAATAACGGCGAAGGGTCTTTTGCTTTTACGAGGTCTATTCGCTATGGAGCTTTATGTTGGAACCTCAGAGACACCCCAAGCTCATTACCAGGTCTCTGATGATGAGTTTCCACTATCGAAAATCCCGCGTCTTCACCTTGATCTCGTCGATATGCCCGTAGGGATCGAACATATCGCGCGGCTTCGCAATCCCGCGTGGATCAGGCGCCGGCGATCCATGATGAAACTCATCACCCCGCCCGTGCGGAAGCGGAAAGGCTTTATCCCGGCTGCCGACGCTCGCAAGCTCGCCGGATAGATCTATTAGCTCGCGGGCAACGATATGGACAACCTCGCCCTCTCGCTGCACCCGTCCTTTGACGCCAAGCATGCCGGAACCGAGAACGGTTCGGCGGTATTTCTCGAACACCTTGGCCCAGACGACGAGGTTGGCCACGCCGGTTTCGTCCTCAAGTGTGATGAACATCACGCCTTTGGCCGAGCCGGGTCGCTGGCGCAGCAGAACGAGGCCCACGAGGTTGACCCAGCGACCATCACGCAGGGAGATAGCTTCGGCGCAGGACCTTAACCGCTGGCGGGTGAGTTCCGACCGCAGGAACGAAACCGGATGCTTCCTGAGGGTTAGACCCAGATGGCCGTAATCCTCGACCACTTCCCGGCCGGCCTCCATGGGTTTCGGAAGGGGTTCCGGCTCGGCCTGTTCTGGCACAATGCCGGCCTCGCGCCTTGCGGCTGCGGCAAAGAGCGGTAGCCGACAACCAGTCGGACGCCGGTCTGCCGTGAGGCTTCGAATGCCCTGACGACGCCAGCTAGCGAATTGCGGTCAACAACACCGATGGCCTCGATGCCAAGGTCGGCGGCGCGGGCGAACAGCTCGTCGCAACTGCTCGCCCCACGCAGAAACGAGAAATGGGTGGTGACCTGCAGTTCGGCGTAGCGCGGCCCGGTCATCCGAAGATCCCATGGATGAACCAGCGTTGCGAGCCGCTATCGGCATGCTCGCCGTCGCCGGAGCGGAAAAGCCAGTAGCGCTCGCCGGCGTCGTCCTCGACCCGGAAATAATCCCGGACGGCGGTCAGTTCGGCATCCCGCTTCCACCATTCGCCGCGGACCCGCTCCGGTCCATCGGCGCGACGGATGCGACGCCGCACGCCGCGCCAGGTGAACCAGACGGGCGGATGATCGGGGAGGAGCGCCATGGTCTCGACCGGCTCCGGTCGTGGCAGCAGCCGCGGCGGTCGCGGCCAGTCGCCGTCCCATGTGAGGCCGGTTTCCGGTGCCAGCGGGGCAATACGGGCGACGGAGCGTTCGGGTACATCGCTTTGAACCGGCACGAAACGGCAGAGCCGGTGTTCGCCGACGCGATTGGCAAGGACATCAACCAGATCGGAGACATCGGCTTCCGGCTTCTCGACTAGGGACGAGATCGTCTGCTTCTCCCGCAAGGGTTCGGCATGGATGGCGACCAGCACCATGATCTCGATCCCGAAGCCTGGATCGACGGTCTCCAGCCTGTCGCGAAACAGGCGAACAAGGCGTCGAGGGTCACGAACTGGCTGGGCCGTACCGACGCGGATGAACTGCATGGTGTTGTCGACGCGGTGGAACAGAAGATCCAGCCGCCGGGCGCCAAGGCCGCGCTTTTCGAGTTCAAGACAGAGGGCGTCTGCGAGTTTCCCGATATAACGGGCGATGGTTTCAGGCGCGCCGATCGGTTCGGCGAAGGCCTTGCGCACCTCGACCAGCTCCGGCGAGCGGATCGGATCGACCGGTTCGGCGATCCGGCCAAGCGCCTGGTCCAGCCGCCGGACGACTTCCGGGCCGAAGCGCAGGGTCAGCGGCGCGCGCGGCTGATCCAGCAGCTCGCCGATAGTCTCGAAACCGAGGGTGTGCAACTCAGACACTGTCGTAGTATCGAGCCTGAGCGCTGATAGCGGCAAGGTTCGCAGCATCGCCTCGCTTTCGCCCGGTGAAATGACGATCGCGGGTCGTGCCAGAAACCGGGCAGCAGCATGCGCGGCGCCCCAAGTGTCCGCGATCGCCGCCCGGGCTTCGACAGCGGTGGCTGCAAAGCGCCTGATCATGTCGACAAGCATGGCTTCCTCTCCGCCATGCAGATGATCGGCGCCGGTCGTATCGATAACCAGGCCGTCCGGAGGGGCGGCCATGACGACGGGCGAAACCCGCCGAAGTGCCCAGAGCGCCAGCTTGTTCAGCCCCTCGGTCTCAGCGGCAGGATCTGCATCTGCGATCACCAGGCCCGGCACAAGGGCTTGCGCCTTGGTGACGGCCATGTCGAGCGGCGCATCAGCGGGAGGCCGTCATCGAGAGACGCGCGGTCTCCGCAACAACCGCACCGAGCCCGCCATGGCGAAGCCCTTCCTCGAAACAGGCAAGCAGCGCCTTCTCGTCGCCGGCCTCGACATGGATCACCCGGTCGGGCTGAAGCCCGGCCGGGGCGATCGCCGGCGCAGAGAGATCGGGACGCGTGACCACCCAGAGCACCTTGCCTCTCGCGCGTGCGGCAATAACGAAGGTCGCGAGCGGTTATTCGAACAGGCTCAGCGGGATGGCATCGGCCATTGCCCGATATCCTTCGGGGCCGGGGTGCAGGCCATCGCCCGAATCGAAGAGCGGCGCAAGGCGCATCGGGTCCTCGGGATCCTGGGCGATTCTTGCAAAGTCGATCACCGCATCGAAGTGACCCGGCGCGCGGATCCATTCGTTGATCTGCTCGCGAGCCGCATTGTCGAGCTCGCCCGGATGATAATAATCCGATGCGCCATCGGGCATGATCGTCCCGCCGATCGCAACGATACCATGGGCGCGGGCGCGCTCGACCATTTGGCCCAGTGCGCCGATGATCCGGTCGGTCAGGTCCTGATGCGCTTCGGCGCTCGCCGGCGCATCGAGGGTCAGCGTGCCGAGATCGTTGATGCCTTCCAGGATAATCATATACCGCACGCCCGGTTGCGCCAGCACATCCCGGTCGAACCGCGCAACCGCATTGGGGCCAAGTCCGTCTTCCAGAATACGGTTGCCGCCGATGGCGAGGTTCAGCACCGAAACGTCGCGGGTTGCCGGGTTTTGCTGCAGCCGTTCAGCCAGAATATCGGTCCAGCGATCATTGCCGTTGGTGGTCGTTCCGCGCCCGTCGGTGATCGAGTCGCCCAGTGCCACGATCGCGCGCGCGTCCTCGGCGGCAGACACCGCGATGCCGGCCAACTGATACCAGTGGTCGACGGTCTTCGCATCGCTCAGCACGGCATCGTCCATATGGCGACCCGGCAGGTAATAGCTGGTCGTGCGCGAGCCGGGATGTCCCGTCTGCTGCGCCGGGGCTTGCGGCAGATGCATCGTCACGGCGAGGCTCGTCAGCGGCTTGGCGACGAGCGCGACCGGGTCCGACCAATAGGATGCGCCCGCCGGGACGGTGACGCTTGCCTTGCCGTCAAACAGCACCGCATGGTCGCTGTCTGCGATGATTTGCGAGGTGGCCGGATCGGCCGAATAGGCAATATGCACCGCATCGACGACCAGAGGCTCGGTGCCAAAGGCGTTGGAAATCTGCACCTGCAGCATTTGTCCGCCAAGCGTCGTGCGGAGGACCTGGCGAAGCGTCGCGTCGGTGAGTTCGGCATCGGCAAGCGCATTTCTCGGCTCGGGGATTTGCTGCGCGGAAGCCCAGCTTCCCACCCAATGCGGCTCTGCCTGCTGCGCCGCCGCTGGCGATGCGAGCAAAGCCAGCGCCGCGCACAGCGCAACCACGAATCCGGCCCTGTGGCCTCGGTGCGCGTTCCTGTCCTGCCGCAACGCGATTTTCCGGCGCTGAAGCTTGTCTGTCTGTGCCAGATCGACGGGCAGGATTGTCCTTCTAGGTGTCATAAACTCAGTCCTTGGCAAGTTGCCGGTTTGCTTGCCGGCAACTGTTTACTTCCGGGAAAACGGGCACTTCGGAAACAAGGTTGGTCCCCCGAGCCCCGCAGTGTTGTATGGTACAAATTCCGAACCAACGCCATGATGTCCGTCATGTAAACCAATGGTTTAACGCACCAACGGCTTCGGCTTCACTCAACCTGACAAGGAACTGAAGGAACTGTTCGCGGCCTATGTCGAGGCCAAGCAGGTCCAGAACGTCCTCGATTACGATGACCTGCTGCACTGCTGGGCGCAGACCATGGGCGATCCGGCGCTTGCCGCCGAGATCGGCGGACGCTGGGATCATGTGCTGGTCGACGAGTATCAGGATACCAACCGCCTGCAGTCGTCGATCCTGATGGCGCTCAAGCTCGGCGGGCGGGGCCTGACGGTCGTCGGTGACGATGCGCAGTCGATCTATTCGTTCCGGGCCGCCACGGTTCGCAACATCCTCGACTTTCCGAATGAATTCTCGCCGAAGGCCGACGTGATCACGCTCGACCGCAATGACCGCTCGACGCAGCCGATCCTAGCCGCCGCCAATGGCGTTATCGGTCTCGCCCAGGAGCGCTACACCAAGGATCTCTGGACCGACCGCGTCTCAACCGAAAAGCCGCGGCTGGTGACGGTTCGCGACGAGGGCGATCAGGCGCGGTTTATTGCCGATGAGGTGCTCGACAATCGCGAGGGCGGTGGCCGACTGGCCGGGGCTTGTGTCTCTGGTAACGGATCTCCGGCAATCAAACATGGGCTGGCCCGCTGAAATCGGCCGGGTCCGGGCGTGGTATGAGCCGTATCTGGAGCGCATCCATGAAGACTTCGAGATGCGCCGTACCGATCTTCTGCAGCTTGAAGATATTGCCGCTGGCTATCCGTCGCGGGAACGGTTTCTGACCGAACTGACGCTCGACCCGCCGGATGCCACATCCGGCCAGGCCGGGGTGCCGTTGCTCGACGAAGACTATCTGATCCTTTCGACCATCCATTCGGCCAAGGGGCAGGAATGGCGCTCGGTCTTCGTTCTCAATGCCGTCGATAGCTGCATTCCCTCCGATCTTGGCGTCGGCACGACCGACGACATCGAGGAAGAGCGGCGCCTGCTCTATGTTGCAATGACGCGGGCGCGGGATAGTCTGAACCTTGTCGTTCCCCAGCGCTTCTTTACCCATGGGCAGTCCTCGACCGGCGACAGGCATGTCTATGCCTCGCGAACCCGGTTCATTCCCGCTATGTTGTTGCAGCATTTTGAGAACAGGACATGGCCGGTGGTTAAGCCGGGGCAACAGAGCAGCTCGGGACCGCGGCAGGTGCGTCTCGACGTCGGCGCGCGGATGCGCGGGATGTGGCGCTGAGGGGGGCGAGGACTTGTGCAATCTCTACAATCTGACGACAACACGGGATGCCGTCGTCGAGTTTACGAAGGCAATGAGCGACAAGGCCGGATGGAACGAGCCGTCGCTGAACGTCTCTCCCAACACGCTGGCGCCGATCGTTCGCGTCGACGGCGATGGCAATCGGGAAATCGTCAGTGCCACCTGGGACATGCCGACGCCGCCGACCTTCGTCAAAGGCAAGGCCGATCGCGGGGTCACCAACATCCGCAATGTCGGATCGCCGCATTGGCGGCGCTGGCTTGGGCCGACAAGCCGCTGCGTCGTGCCGTTCACCTCGTTTGCAGAGCCCGATCCAGCGAGCAAGGTGGAGGGCGGGCGCGTGCCGAATGCCTGGTTTGCGCAGACCCCGGACCGACCCCTGATGTTCTTTGCCGGTTTCTGGACGCCGTGGAAGGGCGTGCGGAAGGTCCGGGATGGCGAACAGGAATATGAACTGTTCGGATTCCTGACCACAACGCCCAACGAGATCGTCAAGCCCATTCGTGAGAAAGCAATGTCGGCGATCCCGACGACGCCGGATGAGGTCGATCTCTGGCTCACCGGGGAATGGGCCGATTTGAAACATCTTCAGCGGCCGCTGCCCGGCAACATGCTGGTCGTGGTCGATCCTCCTGAAAACCCCGAAGACGATTAGCATCGTCCCGGATCACGCTCTTGAGATGGTCATGGCCGCCCTGGATGAAATGACAGCTTTGGAAAGAGACCATGAGGTCGAAACGGATGATGCCGCCCCGGTCATCCGCAAGATCATCCATGTGGACATGGATGCCTTTTATGCCTCCGTCGAGCAGCGCGACAATCCCGACTTGCGGGGCAAGCCGGTTGCAGTCGGAGGCTCTGCGGCCAGAGGCGTTGTTGCCGCGGCCAGCTATGAGGCGCGGGCGTTCGGCGTGCGATCTGCCTTGCCGTCAGTAACCGCGAAGCGACGCTGTCCCGACCTGGTGTTCGTAAAGCCGCGTTTCGATGTCTACCGGTCGGTCTCGGCGCAGATCCATCAGATATTCGCCGAGCATACCGATCTGATTGAGCCGCTTTCGCTCGATGAGGCCTATCTTGATGTGACCGAAAACAAGCAAGGGATCGCGTTCGCAACCGAGATCGCGACAATCATCCGCGCTCGCATCAAGGACGCGACCGGCCTGAATGCGTCTGCCGGGATCTCCTACTGCAAGTTCCTCGCAAAGATGGCGAGCGACCTCAACAAACCAAACGGCCAAGCCGTGATCACGCCGAAGATGGGGCCGGCCTTTGTCGCCGACCTCGCCGTCAAGAAATTCCACGGCGTCGGGCCAGCGACGGCCGAAAAGATGCAGCGGCTCGGGATCGTGACCGGAGCCGATCTTCGAGAGAAGTCGCTTGCCTTGCTGCGCGACAATTTCGGCAAGTCGGGCGGGTGGTATTATCGGATCTCGCGGGGGATCGACGAGCGGCCTGTTCAGCCCGATCGGCCGCGCAAATCGATTGGCGCGGAAGACACGTTTGCGGCGGATATTTTCGAACTGAAGGCGGCGAGGGCGGAATTGATCCCGCTTGCCGAGAAGGTCTGGAACCACGCTGAGAACAAGCGGATCAGCGGGCGGACCGTGACGCTGAAGGTGAAATACGCTGATTTCCAGCAGATCACGCGGAGCCGGACGGTCCGTCAGAACGTGCGAAACGCAGATGAGATCGCCGAGATCGCCGGCACGTTGCTAGCTGAGTTGTTTCCCGTGCAGAAAGGAATTCGGCTGCTTGGGGTGACGCTTTCGTCGTTGGGCGATAGTTCAGGCAGGGTAAGAGATGAGCAGATGAGTTTGCTGTAAAATTGTCGAAAGTTCATTTGTAGAAATGTAGGAACCTGCGAGACACGCTTGTTATTCTTTTTTTGCGACAACGATGAACGCCATCATGAAGCACAGACTGAATCCTCAACGAAATGCCTCGATCGGTGGTTCCAATTCATACTTTGTTCCGCAGAAACGGCGTCCCAGTTGTTCAGGCATTGGAAACCAGAACACTTTGGTTTCATTGACTTGCTGATGAAATCATTTTCTCTTGATCAGCGGGTCGTAGGTTCGAGACCTAGATCACCCAACCATCTTCCTTTCCTATCCGCTTCATCGTTCTTGTTGCGAAGCCGCTTTCGATCGATCTCGTCGTGATTTCGGGCGTTTTTCTGCTTTCCGTCTCCATCAAATTGCCGTCTGAACGCTCGCGGGTTTTCGCGCGCGTTCGATTCCGCTCTTTCCTTATCCCCCCTGGGGGGATAATGTCGGGACATGAGCCATGAACACCGTCATCAAAGTCATCCCCGGATCGTCGCGCGGCTGAAGCGGGCCGAGGGGCATCTCAATGCCGTTGTCGCGATGATCGAGGCGGGCAGGCCCTGTCTCGACGTTGCCCAGCAGTTGCAGGCTGTCGAAAGCGCGATCCGCAGTGCCAAGCAGACGCTTATCCACGACCATGTCGATCATTGTCTCGACGCGCGGAATTCCGAAGCCGAACGCGAAGAGCTGAAAGCCATCACCCGTTATCTCTGAGGCCCCGATGCTGGATCTTCTCGCCGACCGCACCTATCGACATCTCTTTCTGGCGCAGATCGTGGCGTTGCTGGGCACGGGCCTTGCGACAGTCGCGCTCGGGCTTCTGGCCTATGATCTTGCGGGCGAGGGGGCTGCGATGGTGCTTGGCACGGTCTTTACCATCAAGATGGTGGCCTATGTCGGCATCGCGCCGATCGCCGCCGCCTTTGCCGACCGCGTGAACCGTCGCCGGCTTCTGGTCGCGCTCGATCTCGTGCGCGCCGCGTCCGCGCTGGCGCTGCCCTTCGTTTCCGCCGTCTGGCAGGTCTATCTCCTGATCTTTCTTTTGCAATCGGCTTCGGCCGCCTTCACGCCGACCTTCCAGGCGACCATCCCGGATGTTTTGCAGGATGAGGCGCGCTTCACGCGGGCGCTGTCGCTCTCCCGGCTCGCCTATGATCTTGAAAACATCGCAAGCCCGACGCTTGCCGCCCTGCTTCTGGCGGTGATGAGCTACAACGCCCTGTTTCTCGGCACGGTCGCCGGTTTTCTGGCCTCCGCGCTGCTGGTCGTCTCGGTGCTCCTTCCGAGCCCGAAGGCCGCCGAACCGCGCGGGGTCTATGACCGCACCACGCGCGGCATCCGCATCTATCTCGCGACGCCGCGCCTGCGCGGATTGCTGGCGCTCAGCCTTGCTGTTGCCGCCGCGGGCGCGATGGTGCTGGTCAACTCCGTGGTGCTGGTGCGCGGTGTGCTCGGCCTTTCGGCAAGTGATCTTGCCTGGACGATGTTTGCTTTCGGCGCCGGGTCGATGACGGCGGCCATCCTGCTGCCGAAGATCCTCGATCGCGTCTCCGACAGGCCGGTGATGCTCGCCGGAGCCGGACTGATGGCGGCAACGCTTGTGACGCTTGCAGCGGGCGTCGCCTTTGGCGGGCTTGTCTGGCTGGCATTGCTTGTCGCCTGGCTTTTCGTTGGTTTCGGCTATTCGGCCGTGCTGACGCCCTCGGGGCGGCTCCTGCGCCGTTCGGCCCATCCGGAGGACCGGCCGGCGCTTTTTGCGGCGCAATTCGCGCTCTCCCATGCCTGCTGGCTTGTCACCTATCCGCTGTCGGGCTGGCTGATGACCGAATTCGGCGCGGTGACGGCCCTTCTGGTCCTGGCCGGCCTCTCCGCACTCGGCATGGCCGTCTGCCTCCTCCAGTGGCCCGCTGCCGAGGACGAGGCGATCGAGCACAGCCACGATAATCTGCCGCTTGATCACCCGCATCTGAAGGGACACCGGACCCACAGCCACGCGCTTGTGATCGACGACTTGCACCCGCGCTGGACCAACCAGTTCTAGGGAAAACCAAAACAAGAGGCCGCGCCGGAGCGCGGCCTCTCCTGTCGGGGCCGCTGTCAGCGGTTCTCGGTCGCGTCCTCGATGAGAACGACCGCCCAGCCATCCGCAAGTGGCGAGACGGTGACGGCTTCGCCCGGTTTCAGGCAGCGGTTGACGCTCATGCGGTGATTGTTCACGCCCTTGAGCACGCTGCCGTCCTCAAGCCGGATCTCGTTCTTGCAATGATTGATGCCGTCGGCATCCGGCGCGCAATCCGTGTCGGAAAGGATCGTGCCGTTGATCGCGGTCTCGCCGGCAGGCACGCCGCCCTCCAGAAGCTGGAGGAGATAGCGGCCGTTCTGGCCGTTTTCCACCCAGGTGGAGATCGTTTCGCCTGCCGGGATTACCGGTTGTTCGGCACTAAATGCGGCCGGTACGGCGAGGAGGGCTGCGGCGAGGCCGAGAGCCGCGATTGCTGAGGCGCTGAATGTCTTTTTCATCTGTTTTCTCCTTACTCGGCCGTGCCGCCATGCGGCATGGCATCGGCGTGATGGGCTTCCATTTCGCCGGCATCGAGCGTGCCGTCGCCATTGGCGTCGAGATAGCCGAACATGCGTTCATGCATGCCCTGGAACTCGGCCAGCGAAAGGCTGCCGTCGCCATCGGCATCGAGCATGATCACCATCATGTCGGAATTCATCATGCCGCCCATCATCGACCCGTCCATCATCCCGGATTGCATCATGCTGCCGGTATCAGCGACCTGATCGTTTCCGGTATGGTGGGCCGGGTTGGCGTAGGCGAGGCTCGCGCCGAGGGTAAGCGTGAGCACGGCGGCGTAAATTATCTTGCTCATGGGAAATCTCCGTTTAGAGCACTATCTTAGATATGGCTCCCAACATTCTGAAAGTTATATGATTTACAGAATGGGGATCCGTTTCCCGGCGCCTGCAGGCTGCCGGAATCATCACGGCGCCGGCAAGCATGGGCCGGGCGTGAAGGCTCTAGAGTGCGGAGATGGGCGGCGGCGTTTCGGGGGCCGAAGGCTGACCGGAAAGAGGAGCAGTCAGCGGGATATTCCGTGCCGAAGGCGCCGTCCGGGAATGGATGCGCGCGGGATCGGGCGACAGGAACAGGCCGCAGGTCCCGTGATAGAGGCATGACGTGTGGATCATCGCCTTGCCGCAGGCATCTGCTGCGGAGATCGATACCGACTGTTCGTTGCAGGACGGCATGTCGGCGGGCTCGAAACTGACGGCCGTGCCCGCACCGGCAAGGAGCCCGAGCAGGAAGACGAAAGCAATGGCAAGTGTGCGAAACCGGCTGAACATGGTCTCTTCGAATCGCGTGGGACCTTCGATGGAAGGTTAATCTGGCATATTTCACAGCGGTCGGGAATTGATCAGGATCATCCTCCTTTTCGGTGGGCCGAAAAGACCGGGCTACCCGGTTTCCTGTTCGCCCGCCTGCGCTATCTTTATCCGGGTAATCCGGTCGCTCTTGACCTTCCAGTAACTGGAAGGGCCATCTTGACAGAAACGGAACCGACAGGAGAGCTCAGATGCAACATTCCCATGACGAGCATGCGCCCGACGCCGGCAGTGGCGCCGGCCATGACGCGGCGGTGTCGGACAAGAGGTCGTTGCGCGATCCCGTTTGCGGCATGACCGTCGATCCGGAGGCCGGAAAACCGACGGCCGAACACGATCACCGGCTTTTCCACTTCTGCTCCGAAGGCTGCCGCGACCGGTTCCTGCAGGAGCCGGAAGCCTATCTGACCGCGGAGGATCCGGTCTGCGGCATGTCCGTCGATCGCGCCAGCGCCCAGCATATGCTCAAGCACGAAGGCGAGCGCTTCTATTTCTGCTCCGCAGGCTGCCAGTCGAAATTCGAGGCGGATCCCGATCAGTACGTCCATGGCCGACCGGAACCGGAGCCCCAGCCCGAGGGAACGCTTTATACCTGCCCGATGCATCCGGAAATCGTGCAGGATCACCCCGGCGATTGCCCGAAATGCGGCATGGCGCTTGAGCCGATGACGCCCTCGGCCGATACGGGCCCGAATCCGGAATATGTCGATTTCAAACGCCGCCTGATGATCACCGGACCTCTGGCGCTCGCCGTCTTCGTTCTGGAAATGGGGAGCCATCTCGGCCTGCCGTTCGAGGACTGGTTCGGGCATGCATTGTTCGGCTGGCTGCAGTTCGCACTGGCCACGCCCGTCGTGTTTGTCTGCCGGCCTTTCTTCAAGCGCGGCTGGTCCTCGATCGTCAACAAAAGTCCGAACATGTGGACCCTGATCGCGCTTGGCACGGGGGCGGCCTACGTCTTCTCGGTCGTTTCGCTGGTCGCGCCCGGCCTGTTTCCTGCCTCCATGCGCGACAGTGCGGGCATGGCGCCCGTCTATTTCGAGGCGGCTGCCGTGATTCTCGTGCTCGTGCTGATCGGCCAGGTCATGGAGTTGGCGGCGCGCGAGCGAACGGGCGATGCGATCCGGGCGCTTCTGGATCTTGCGCCGAAGACCGCGCGCAAGGTCACCGATGAGGGCGAGGACGATGTGCCTGTCGACACGCTGAAGGCCGGCGACGTGCTGCGCGTGCGCCCCGGCGAAAGCGTGCCGGTCGACGGCGTGGTCACCGAAGGTCGCTCCTCGGTCGATGAAAGCATGATCACCGGCGAGCCGGTCCCGGTCGAAAAGACCGAGGGCGAGCCGGTCACCGGCGGCACGCTCAACAAGACCGGCAGCTTCCTGATGCGGGCGGAAAGCGTCGGGGCGGAAACCACGCTGTCGCGCATCGTCGACATGGTGTCGAAGGCCCAGCGTTCGCGCGCGCCGATCCAGGCGATGGCGGACAGGGTGGCGGCCTGGTTCGTGCCTGCCGTGGTCTCGGTCGCCGTGATCGCGTTTCTGGCCTGGGTCATTTTCGGCCCGTCGCCGGCGCTCTCCTATGCCTTTGTCGCGGCCGTCTCGGTGCTGATCATCGCCTGCCCCTGCGCGCTTGGGCTGGCGACGCCGATGTCGATCATGGTTTCCACCGGGCGCGGCGCGCATGCCGGTGTGCTGATCCGCGACGCCGAGGCGCTGGAGCGCTTCTCCAAGGTAGACGTTCTCGTTGTCGACAAGACCGGCACGTTGACGGAGGGCAAGCCGGCGCTCACCGATGCAGAACCGGCCGAGGGGTTCGAGCGCGCCGACCTGCTTTCGATTGCCGCGGCCCTGGAGCGCGGTTCGGAACA
The DNA here is from genome assembly GCF_005924265.1 of Martelella lutilitoris. Lineage (GTDB taxonomy): Bacteria > Pseudomonadota > Alphaproteobacteria > Rhizobiales > Rhizobiaceae > Martelella > Martelella lutilitoris. The sequence continues at coordinate 307,951 of NZ_VCLB01000007.1, read as the reverse complement.
CCCGCTGGCCGAGGCGATCGTGACAGGCGCGCGCGAGGCGGAAGCGCCCCAGACGGAAAGCAGCGATTTTAATGCGGTAACCGGCAAGGGCGTGACGGGAACGGTGGACGGCAAACGCGTCGCGCTCGGCAATGCCGCGCTGATGGAGGCGGAAAAGGTCGATGTCAGCGCTCTGAAGCAACGGGTGAGCGCGCTGCAGGGCGATGGCAAGACCGCCATGTATCTTGCCGTGGAAGGGCAGGCGGCGGGCGTTGTCGCGGTTGCCGACCGGGTCAAGGACACCACGCCGGAGGCGATCCGCGCGCTGCACGATGCCGGTATGCGCATCGTCATGGCGACGGGTGACGCGAAGGCGACGGCCGATGCCGTGGCCGCGTCGCTCGGGATCGACGAGGTTCATGCCGGCGTCAGCCCCGAGGACAAGCATGACCTGATCGAACGGCTGCGCGGCGAGGGCCTGTCGGTCGCCATGGCCGGCGACGGCGTCAATGATGCGCCGGCCCTTGCCGCCGCCGATGTCGGCATTGCCATGGGAACCGGCGCCGATGTCGCGGTGGAAAGCGCAGGCATCACCCTGGTGAAGGGAGATTTGACCGGCATTGTCCGTGCCCGTCACCTGGCCGAGGCGACCATGGCCAATATCCGCCAGAACCTGTTCTTTGCCTTCGTCTACAATTCGGCCGGCGTGCCGCTGGCCGCCGGTATCCTTTACCCGTTCTTCGGCATCCTGCTTTCGCCGATCATTGCCGCTGCCGCGATGAGCCTCTCGTCGGTCTCGGTCATCGGCAATGCGCTCAGACTGAGGGCGCTCCGGCTTTAGAGCGCCGTGCGTCCTTTAGGACGCACAAAGGACGCTCTAACTTATTGAATCTACGCATCGTTCTTTTCGAAAATCGATTCCGATTTTCGAGCCGATGCGCTAGCGGAAGTCGAAGGCCGAGAGGCCGGCGACCATCTCGTCAAGGCCGAGCGGCCGGGTGACCGGCGGCTCGGCGCGCGACAGACAGCCAGGACGTTCGCAAAGACGGCAGACGGGGCCGACGGGGACGGGCCCCGCCGCCGCGCCGCCATTGGCCGCATAGGCCGTGGCGGATGCCTTGTCCCAGCGCAAGCCCAATAGAACAGCCGTCAGGTGTGGTCGTTCGCCAAGCGCGGGTTCCGGTCCTTCCAGCGTGCGCGAAAGCGTCAGATAGCCGACGCCATCGGGCATTTCCACGTGCTGGGAGACGATCCGGCCCGGCTGGCTGAAGGCATCGTAAAGGTCAAGGCGCGGACATTCGCCGCGAAAGCCGGCATGCGGAAACCCCTCCGCGCCAATCCGGCGCAGGATATTGCCCGCCTGGTCAATCTCCATGGCAAAGAAGGCCGGTCCGGCGTTCTCCAGCCGCTGCAGGCTGACGAGGCGGGTTGCCGCCTGCTCGAAGGAGACGCCGAAACGACCGCAGAGAAGGCCGATGTCGAACCGATCCCGGCGGGCGGCCTCGACAAAGGGACCGTAGGGCATCATCAGCGCCAGCGCCGCATACCGCGCCAGTTCGAACCGGGCGATCCGACGGGCCTCGTCGCTCGAGAGTCCGAGGGCATCGACCCCTTGCGCGATTTGATCGGCCAGCGCCAGAAGCACGGTTTCGATGGCGATCTCGCGCTGGCGGTCATGCGGTGAAAAGCGGGCGGAGATGAACAGGCGCATCGTATGGCGGTCGAAGCGGCGGCCGAGATTGACCATGGCATGCGGCGGCAGGATCCTGACGGTGATGCCGTGATTTTGCATCAGCCAGGTTTTCAGTGCGGCGGAAAGGTCGTCGCCGGGCTCGAGTTCCGCGTGAAGGGCCTCGGCGGCGCGGTCCAGCGCATCGAAGAAATAGGGCCGGCGCGAGATCGCATCACGCACCTCCTCATGCGGCAGGCGCTTTCCCGGCAGGTGGGTTTCGCGGCCCTCATGGGCGAGAAGTGCGGTGAGGTCGGAGAGACGGGCGGCCTGCTCGCAATAGGCGCGGTAAAGCTTGATCATGCCGAGCGCCGCATTCGGCGCGGCCTCCGCCACCTCCACCAACTCCTGGTCGCCCGGCAGTTCGCCGGAAAGCAGCGAGTCGGAAAACACCGATTTCAGCTGGCTGGTCGTGCCAGAGCTTTCGCCCTGCAACTCGCCGACATCGATGTCGTAGACGGAGGCAAGCTTGAGAAGCAGTTGAACGGTCAAGGGGCGCTGGTTGCGTTCGATCAGGTTGAGATAGGAGGGCGAAATCGAGAGCGCTTCCGCCATCGCCGTCTGCGTCAGGTCAAGGCCCTTGCGGATGCGCCGCAGCCGCGGTCCCGCGAAAATCTTCCTCTCCGTCATCCGGTCTCCTCCAGGCCGATTTGATAATTTACAATTTTTACAGCTTTACTCTCTGTCGTGGTCAAAGAGAATACAAGATAACCCGAATTCGCGCTTGATTTAAGCCAATTCTGTAGATTTGCAATCATCAATTCAGTAAAAAATGTCACATGAACTGTCGCGAAATGGTGTTTTGCACCAGTCGGCATTCAAATTGCCTGGAAGAGGAGGAATGGGCATGTCTGAATTTTACAATCTTGTTGACGGCGCTGCCGAGGGCCGGTTTGACGGCATCGAGCGCAGCTACAGCGCGGACGACGTCAAGCGGCTGCGCGGCTCGGTCCGCATCCGCTCGACGCTGGCGGAGGAGGGCGCGAAGCGCCTCTGGAAGCTGATCCGTGAGGATGATTTCGTCAACGCGCTCGGCGCGCTCTCGGGCAACCAGGCCATGCAGATGGTGCGCGCCGGGCTGAAGGCGATCTACCTCTCCGGCTGGCAGGTCGCAGCCGACGCCAACACCGCGTCCGCCATGTATCCGGACCAGTCGCTTTATCCGGCCAATGCCGGCCCCGAGCTTGTAAAGCGGATCAACAAAACACTGCAACGCGCTGATCAGATTGAGACATCAGAAGGCAATGGCCTTTCCGTCGAAACCTGGTTTGCCCCGATCGTTGCCGATGCCGAGGCCGGATTTGGCGGGCCGCTCAACGCCTTCGAGATCATGAAGGCCTATATCGAGGCGGGCGCTGCCGGCGTTCATTTCGAGGATCAGCTGGCGTCGGAGAAGAAATGCGGCCATCTCGGCGGCAAGGTTCTGATCCCGACGGCTGCCCATATCCGCAACCTGACCGCGGCCCGGCTCGCCGCCGACGTCATGGGCGTTCCGACGCTGGTCATCGCGCGCACGGATGCCGAGGCGGCCAAGCTTCTGACCTCGGACATTGACGAGCGCGATCAGCCCTTCGTCGATTACGAGGCCGGCCGTACGGCGGAGGGCTTTTACCGCGTCCGCAACGGGCTCGAGGCCTGCATCGCCCGCGCCGTCGCCTATGCGCCTTACTGCGATCTCATCTGGTGCGAGACGTCGAAGCCGGATCTGGAGCAGGCGCGCAAATTCGCCGAGGGCGTGCACAAGCATCATCCGGGCAAGCTTCTCGCCTATAATTGCTCGCCCTCGTTCAACTGGAAGAAGAACCTGAGCGACGAGGATATCGCGCGCTTCCAGCGGGAACTCGGCGCCATGGGCTACAAGTTCCAGTTCATCACCCTTGCCGGCTTCCACCAGTTGAATTTCGGCATGTTCGAACTGGCGCGCGGCTATCGCGACCGCCAGATGGCGGCCTACAGCGAGTTGCAGCAGGCCGAATTCGCAGCGGAGGCCAATGGCTATACCGCGACCCGTCACCAGCGCGAGGTCGGGACAGGCTATTTCGACGCCGTTTCGATGGCGATCACCGGCGGTACGGGCTCGACCACCGCCATGGGCGAATCCACCGAAACCGCGCAGTTCCAGGCGGCCGAATAGGCCGGCGGAAGCGATTATTTCTCGAAGAGGAGGAGAAGAAATGACGCGCAGGATCAATGTCAAGGAACGCGCCGAGGCGCAATCGACGCGGATGAGCAGCGAGCAGCAGGCGGCGATCCGCATGGTCGCCAACGACCTGCACCGGCTGAACCAGTCTGTCATGCGGGCGGTCGATGCCGGGGTTTCTGTCGAAATCATCCGTTCGGCCCGCCATCACGGCGGCACCAAGAGCTGGGGCGATCTTCTGGTTCCGATCATCATCGCCGGAAATGCGGAGGAGCCTGTCGCCGAGGAAAGCTTGGCTGAGGGCTGAGAAAGCGACGCGGGCAGGGCTTCACGGCCTTTGGCAGACAGCCCGTTCCGGAAAAAAAGATCCCGCCGGCAATCGCACGGCGGGATTTTTGTCTTACGCTTTGGGCAGCGGAGCCCGAGCCTATTTCTGGCTGTTGCCATTCGGGCGCGAGCGGCCATGATTGGCAGAGGTGCTGGCGTCGGGCTCCTGGCCGAAATAGGTGCCGCCGAGATGGCCGCCGGCGCCCATGTGCTCGACCTGGCGCAGCGTGCGTTCCGTTTCCTTGTCCTTGTCGATCTTGCTCATCGCAATGTCTCCTCTGGTTCGAACACTCGTCCGGAAAACAGGCGGGCAGGGGAAATTGTTCCATCGAAGGTCAGAGAGAAAACGCGGCTGACTAGGCGCGCGTTTGCCTCAGCCGTGCGCGCGGATCGTGTCGAGAAACTCCGCGCCATAGCGCTGCAGCTTGGTCTTGCCGACGCCCTGGATTTCGAGCATCGCCTCGGCAGAACCCGGCCGATGGCTGGCAAGCGCAATCAGCGTCGTATCGGGAAAGATCACATAGGGCGGCACGGCGAGTTCCTTGGCAAGCGCCGTGCGGGTGGCCCGCAGCGCCTCGAACAGGGACTGATCCTGTTCGGAAAGCGCGGCCTTTGCGTCATTGCGTTTGCGCGTGCCGGAAGAGGCCTTGCCCTTGGGCGCCCGGTCGACCCTGAAGCGCAGAGACTGCTCGTGGCGAAAGACGGCGCGCGCGCCTTCCTCGAGCTTCAGCGCGCCGTAGGCCTCGTGATCGACGCGGATCAGACCCTTGGCGAGCAATTGCCGGTAGACCGATTGCCAGGTCTTGGGCGCGATGTCCTTGCCGGCGCCGAAGACGGGCATGGCTGTATGGCCGAAGCGTTCCGTGCGTTCGGTTTCGTTGCCGGTGAGCACGTCGATCAGATGGCCTGCGCCGAAGCGTTCACCGGTGCGATAGATCGCGGCCATGGCCTTGATTGCGGCTTCCGTTCCATCCCAGGTTTCGACTGGCGACAGGCAGGTATCGCAATTGCCGCAGCGGCCACCATGCTTCTCGCCGAAATGGGCAAGGATCGCCTGGCGACGGCAATCGGCCGTCTCGCAGATGCCGAGCAGCGCGTTGAGCTTTGCGCGTTCGACCCGCTTGATCTCATCGGCGGCGGCGGAGCGGTCGATCATACGGCCGCGCTGGGTGACGTCGGCCATGCCGTAGACCATCCAGGCATCGGCCGGCAGGCCGTCGCGTCCCGCGCGCCCGGTCTCCTGGTAATAGGCTTCGACGGAACCCGGCAGATCCAGATGGGCGACATACCGCACGTCCGGCTTGTCGATCCCCATGCCGAAGGCGACGGTTGCCACAAGGCAGAGCTCGTCCTCCTTGAGGAATGCGTCCTGATTGGCGTCCCGCACCTCCCGCGCCATGCCCGCGTGGTAGGCGAGCGCTCTGATGCCCTGCGTGTTGAGCCACTCCGCCGTCTCTTCCACCTTGGCGCGCGAGAGGCAGTAGACGATGCCGCTCTCGCCCTTGTGGCGGGAGAGAAAATCGAGAAGCTGCCGGCGCGGTTGGGCCCGCTCGACGATCTCATAGGTGATGTTCGGCCGGTCGAAGGAGGTGGTGAAGACCGCTGCATTCGTGAGCGCGAGCCGTTCGATGATGTCTTCGCGGGTATGGGGATCGGCCGTTGCCGTCAGCGCCATGCGCGGTACGCCGGGAAAGGCCTCCGCCAGCCGGTCGAGCGCGCGGTATTCCGGGCGGAAGTCATGGCCCCACTGGGAGACGCAATGGGCCTCGTCGATGGCGAAGAGCGCGATCTGAAGGTCGCGCATCATCTCCATGAAGCCGGCCGTGGCGACGCGTTCGGGCGTGACGTAGAGAAGGTCGAGTTCGCCGCGCGTCAGCGCCCGTCGCGTCGCGATGAAATCCTCCTGCGAGAGCGAGGAATTCATCGCCGCTGCCCGGACGCCGAGCTGCTTCAGCGCCTCGACCTGGTCGCGCATCAGCGCGATCAGCGGCGAGATCACCACGCCAACGCCCTTGCGGCAGAGGGCGGGAACCTGATAGCAGAGAGACTTTCCGGCCCCCGTCGGAAACAGAACCACGGCATCGCCGCCGGAGACGACCTGATCGATCACAGCGGCCTGTTTTCCGCGAAATTCCGAGTAGCCGTAGATTTCCTTGAGGACGGCGAGCGGTTCGGCGAGGGTCAGTTCGGGCAAGAGAATATCCTTCGTGGCAGGCTTCCCTTATCGCAAATCCACTCGTTCGGTGCGAGCCTCTCCTGAAAAATTCACAAGGATTGCTGCACTCTCACGCGTCATGCTCTGGCTAGATCCGAGCATCCAAACCCCTTTCGCCACGATCGCTGTTTCGTTTGAAGGAATGAATGGATCAACCCTTTGCGGAAACAGAAACCCCGCGCATCAGGCGGCGTGATGAGACCCTCGGGTCAAGCCCGAGGGTGACGCCCGGAGGATTGAACGCCAGTCTGACCCGGAGACGCCAATCAATCTGTTTGTTTCAGGCTCAGCCCCGGATCTCCGAAACATAGACCAGGCGCTTTTCGCGCGCCGAAAGGTCGGCCGCTTCGGCGATCTCCAGCGCCTTTAGACCGTCATCGCCGCTTGGCGACATCGCCGCGCCCGATTTCAGGTTCTCAGCGAAACTGCGGATTTCGGCGGCAAAGGCGTCGACATAGCGGGTCATGAAGAAGTCATAGATCGGCGGCCGCAGAAAACCCTCGGCGGTGGCAAGCTCGATCGACGCGGGCCGCAGGTTTTCCGCCGAAACAGCGCCTTTCGAGCCCAGAACTTCAATCCGCTGGTCGTAGCCGAATGTGGCCCGGCGCGAGTTGGAAATCGTGCACTGGCGGCCGGAAATGGTGGTGAGGATGGTCGAAGCGCTGTCGTAATCGCCGATCTTGCCGATCTCCGGGTCGATCAGCGCCGAGCCGCTGGCCTGCACGGTCTCGATCTCCTCGCCGAGCAGGAAGCGGCTCATGTCGAAATCGTGGATCGTCATGTCCTTGAAGAAGCCGCCGGAGGAGGCGAGGTAGGAGATCGGCGGCGGGGCGGGGTCGCGGGAAACGATGTGCAGCATTTCTGGATTGCCGATCTTGCCGTCGGCAATCGTCTGCTTCAGCGCCTGGAAGTTGGGGTCGAAGCGCCGGTTGAAGCCAAGCATCAGCCGCGCCCCGGTGTCCTCGACCACGGCAAGGCACTGGCGCGCGCGGGCCGAATCAAGATCGACGGGCTTTTCGCAGAAGATCGCCTTGCCGGCGCGGGCAAATGTCTCGATCAGGTCGGCATGGGTGCCGGTCGGCGTGGCGATGATGACCGCGTCGATATTGTCATCGGCGGCGATATCGTCGATCGTCGAGACGACGGTCTCGTAAAGCGCCGCAATCTCGCCGGCGGCTTTGGCGTTTGCGTCGGCGATGGCGGCGAGCCGGACGCCTGCCACCGAGGTGACGGCGCGCGCGTGCACGCGGCCTATCCGTCCTGCGCCCAAAAGTGCAATCGATACAGTCATATGTCCTCCCGCAATTGCGTATCGGCGATCGATCTTGTGCCGCTTGTGAAAATGGAATAAAAATTCTAAAAACACCAAATGTGGAATATGTCAAGCGCAATAGCGGAGCCGCCCATGCCCAACCAAGAAAGTGATGCGCCCGATACGATCGACGCCTTCTTTGCCCGTCTCGCGGAGCGCTCACCGGGCTTTCCGAAGCGGCTGAAGCAATGCGCCGATTTCGTTGCCGCCAATCCCGACCGGGTGGCGGTCTCGACGGTGGCCGAGCTTTCGGCGGAGGCGGGCGTCCAGCCCTCGGCCTTCATGCGCTTCTGCCAGGAGCTGGGCTTTTCGGGTTTTTCCCAGATGCAGCGTCTGTTCCGCAGCGACTATTCGCGCAAGTGGCCGGATTATGCGACGCGCATCGGGTCGCTGCGCGATCACGGATCCGACAGCCCGGCGGCACTGCTCGCCGAATTCGTCGAGGTCGGCCGGCTGTCGCTTGAAAATCTGCTGACCTCGGTCGAGACGGAAGCGCTGAACGAGGCCGTGGCGATGCTGGCCAAGGCCGAGACCATCCACCTCGTCGGTTTTCGCCGCGCCTTTCCGGTGACCTCCTATCTCGCCTATGCCTTCGAGAAAATGGACATTCCGGCAATGCTGCATACTGGGATCGCTGGGCTCGGGCTGGAATATGCCATCCGGCCGGGTGACGCCGTTCTGGCCGTCACCTTCGCCCCCTACACTGAACGCACGCTGGAGATCGCCGAGGCAGGCAGGGCGCGCGGCGCGGGCCTCGTCGCCATCACCGATTACGTCACCAGTCCGCTGGTTCAGCTCGGCGCCACCACGCTGAATGTGGCCGAACCCGATGTCGGGGCGTTTCGCGCCCTTTCCGGATCGCTGTCGCTGGCGATCTCGCTTGCAGTGTCCGTGGGCGCCGCACGCGAGAATGGAAAAAATAGAAAATAAATATTGCAATAATCTCAGAATGGAATTTAAATTCCTTTCCGAAGCGCGAACCGGTTTCGCGTTTCGATATTGCCCTTGCCGGGAGGAGGTCGGGGCGAATTCACCCCTTGGAGGAGGATTTGAAGATGAAAAGCAGATTTCTTGCGCTGGCGGCCGCGGCCGTTGCACTGACGAGCCTGGCGCCCGCTGCGGCCTGGGCCGATGGCGAGCGCTTCGTGCTGATCTCGCATGCGCCCGACAGCGACAGCTGGTGGAACACGATCAAGAACGCCATCAATGTCGCGGGCGACCAGATGGACGTCGAAGTGGAATATCGCAACCCGCCGACCGGCGACCTTGCCGATATGGGCCGCATCGTCCAGCAGGCGGCCGCGTCCAATCCGGACGGCATCATCGTCACGATCGCCGACTATGACGTTCTTTCGGGGCCGATCTCGGATGCCGTGGCCAAGGGCATTCCGGTGATCACCATCAATTCGGGCACGGAGGAACAGTCCAAGCAGCTCGGTGCGATGATGCATGTGGGCCAGCCGGAATATATGGCCGGCAAGCTTGCCGGCGAGCGCGCCAAGAAGGAATCGGATGCCGACAGCTTCCTGTGCGTCAATCATTACATCACCAATCCGGCTTCGGTTGAGCGTTGCCAGGGCTTTGCCGATGGCCTGGGCGTCGAGCTCGGCCAGCAGATGATCGACAGCGGCATGGACCCGTCCGAAGTCAAGTCGAAGGTGATGGCCTATCTCAATGCCAATCCGGATACCGGCGCGATCCTGACGCTCGGCCCCAACTCGGCCGAGCCGACCATTGCCGCGCTTGATGAAACCGGCAAGGCGGGTCAGGTCTATTTCGGCACGTTCGACCTTTCGAGCGGCATTGCCGATGCGATCAAGGCCGGCACGATCAACTTCGCGATCGACCAGCAGCCCTACCTGCAGGGCTACCTGCCGGTGGTCATCCTGACCAATTACGCCCGCTATGGCGTGATGCCGGGCAACTCGATCAACTCGGGCCCCGGTTTCATCACCGACAGCAATATTGAACTGGTCGAGAAATACGCCGGCCAGTATCGCTGACGTTTGACAATGGCGATGCCGCGCGGACTTGCCGCGCGGCGTCCTGGCCGGCAACCACCGGTCCCTTGAGACGCCCGGTACGGCAGGCAGCGAAAACGCGCCGCCGGCGCGGGAAACCATTGCCTACGTGGCGGAGACAATCTGATGTCCAAATCCCATGAACAAAAGCCGCACCGGCCAATCGAGGAGCTGATCCTCGAGGAGCGCATGCGCCCCGTGCCGCGATGGCGCAAGGCGCTGATCAGGCCGGAGCTCGGCTCCATCTGCGGCACCATTCTCGTCTTCGTGCTGTTTGCCATGATTGCCGGCGACAGCGGCATGTTTTCGGCCGAAGGCTTCATCAACTGGGGCACGGTCTCGGCGCAGTTCGCCATCATAGCCGTTGGCGCCTGCCTTTTGATGATCGCGGGCGAGTTCGACCTGTCGATCGGCTCGATGATCGGCTTTTCCGGCATCATCATCGCGCTGTTGACGGTGCAATGGGGCTGGCCAGCCTGGCTTGCGATCATCACCGCCTTTGCCGTCGCCATCGCCATCGGCGCGCTGAACGGCTTTCTGGTGATCCGCACCGGCCTGCCGTCTTTCATCGTCACGCTGGCTTTTCTCTTCATCCTGCGCGGGTTGACGATCTTCATCGCGATCTCGACCACCGGCAAGACCATTATCGGCGGCGTGCGCGAGGCTTCGGAAGGCGATTTCATCGCCTCGCTCTTTGGCGGAAAGGTCTTTGGCTGGTTTTTCCGCTGGCTTGCAGACAACGACATGATCGCGACCTTCGTCGCCGGCCCCCGTGCCGGTCAGCCGGTTGTCGACGGTATCCCCATGCTGATGGTGTGGGCGCTGATCCTCGTCATTCTCGGTCATTTCCTGCTGGTGCGCACAAAGTTCGGCAACTGGATCTTTGCCGCTGGCGGCGATGCGCAGGCCGCGCGTTATGTCGGCGTGCCGGTTAACCGGGTGAAGATCCTGATGTTCATGCTGACGGCCTTCTGCGCCACCATCTTCGCCACCTGCCAGGTGATGGAATTCGGCTCGGCAGCCGCTGACCGCGGTCTTTTGAAGGAATTCGAGGCGATCATTTCGGTGGTCATCGGCGGCGCGCTGCTCACCGGCGGATACGGGTCCGTCATCGGCGCGGCGCTTGGCGCGCTGATCTTCGGCGTGGTTCAGCAGGGCCTGTTCTTCGCGGGCGTCGAGAGCTCGCTGTTCCGCGTCTTCCTCGGCGTCATTCTGCTGCTCGCCGTCATCCTCAATACCTATATCCGCCGTCGCATCACGGGAGAACGCTAGAGATGAGCGCACCTCTGATCGAACTTCAGGAAATCGAAAAGCATTTCGGCCCGGTGATCGCGCTGGCCGGCGTCTCGCTCTCGGTGATGGCTGGGGAATGCCATTGCCTCCTTGGCGATAATGGCGCGGGCAAGTCCACCTTCATCAAGACCATGTCGGGCGTGCACAAGCCGAGCTATGGCCGCATCCTTGTCGATGGCAAGGAAGTCAGTTTCAACGATCCGCGCGACGCGATGGCCGCAGGCGTCGCCACGGTCTATCAGGATCTGGCGATGATCCCGCTGATGTCGGTGACCCGCAATTTCTGGATGGGCCGGGAGCCCGAGCGGCGCATCGGCCCGATCAAGGTGTTCGACCACAAAAAGGCGGGCGCCATCACCGTCGAGGAAATGGCGAAGATGGGCATTCATCTGCGCTCGGCCGATCAGGCTGTCGGCACGCTGTCAGGCGGCGAGCGGCAGACGGTGGCCATTTCCCGCGCAGTCTATTTCGGCGCGCGGGTGCTGATCCTTGACGAGCCGACCTCGGCGCTCGGCGTGCGCCAGACGGCTAATGTGCTTTCCACCATCGATGCCGTGCGCAAGAAGGGCATCGGCGTCGTCTTCATCACCCATAATGTCCGTCATGCGCTTGCCGTCGGCGATCGCTTCACCGTCATCAATCACGGCAAGACGCTGGGCACAGCCAAGCGCGGCGAGATCAATGCCGAGCAGTTGCAGGACCTGATGGCGGGCGGGCGCGAACTTGTCGAACTCGAATCCTCGCTGGGAGGCACTGTCTAGAGCATGCATGAACTCGATTGTCTCACGATCGGCCGTTCCTCGGTCGACCTTTACGGCGCGCAGGTCGGCGGTCGGCTGGAAGATATGCTGTCCTTCGAGAAATATCTCGGCGGCTCGCCGACCAATATGGCGACGGGCGCGGCGCGTCTCGGGCTGAAGTCCGGCCTGATCACCCGCGTCGGCGACGAGCATATGGGCCGCTTCATCCGCGAAGAGCTGGAGCGGGAAGGGGTAGACGTCACCGGCGTCGTCACCGATCCGCAACGGCTCTCCGCGCTGGTGATCCTGGGCATCCGGGACGAGGATCAGTTTCCGCTGATCTTCTATCGTGAGAACTGCGCCGACATGGCGCTTTGCGAAGACGATATCGACGAGGCGCTGATTGCGCGCTCGCGTTCGCTGGTTGCCACCGGCACGCATCTTTCCAACCCGCAGACCGAGGCGGCGGTGCTGAAGGCGCTGAACCTTGCCCGCAAGCATGGCGCGCGCACGGCGCTGGACATTGATTATCGGCCAAACCTCTGGGGTCTTTCCGGTCACGGCGACGGTGAGAACCGCTTCATCGCATCGGAAAAGGTCACCGCCAAGCTTCAGTCGACGCTGCACCTGTTCGATCTCATCGTCGGCACGGAAGAGGAATTCCACATTGCCGGCGGCACGACGGATACGCTGCAGGCGCTGAAGAATGTGCGCAAGGTGAGCGACGCAACGCTGGTGCTGAAGCGTGGCGCCGCCGGAGCCTCCGCCTTCGAGGGCGCTCTTCCGGATGATATCGATGGCGGCGTTGCGGGCCGGAGCTTCCGCATCGAGGTCTTCAATGTGCTGGGCGCCGGCGACGGCTTCATGGCCGGGCTTCTGAAGGGCTGGTTGACGGATCGGGACTGGGCGGAAAGCCTGACGATCGCCAATGCCTGCGGCGCCTTTGCCGTCTCGCGCCACGGCTGCACGCCGGCCTATCCGAGCCTGACGGAGCTTGAGTATTTCCTCGCGCATGGCGCAACCACGCTGGCGCTGCGCAAGGACAAGGCGCTGGAACAACTCCACTGGTCGACCAATCGTCACGGCGACTGGCCGGAAATGCGGGTCTTTGCCTTCGACCACCGGATCCAGCTGGAAGACATGGCCGCGGAATGCGGTGTTCCGGCCCAAAGGCTGGGCGCGTTCAAAGAGCTCTGCCTGAAGGCCGCTCTGGATGTGGCCGACGGCAGGCCGGGCTACGGCATTCTCTGCGACAGCCGGATTGGCCGTTCATCGCTTTACAAGGCCGCCGGATCCGGTCTCTGGATCGGGCGGCCGACGGAATGGCCCGGTTCGCGCCCGCTCACGCTCGAGCCGGAGCTTGGAGAGGACATGGGCGGGCTTGCCGAATGGCCGGCCGAACATGTGGTCAAGGTGCTGTGCTTCTATCACCCCGATGACGAAGCGGCGCTGAAGGCCGAGCAGGAGGCGACGCTCACGCGGCTCTTTGCCGCCGCACGCCGAAACCGGCTGGAATTCCTGATGGAAATCGTGTCATCAAAGCATGGCGAGACGGATGATATGAGCGCCGCGCGGGTGATCGAGCGTCTTTACGAGATCGGCATCTATCCCGACTGGTGGAAGCTGGAGCCGCTGACCTCGAAATCCGCATGGGCCAATGTGTGCGCGGCAATCGAGCGCCATGACCGCCACACGCGCGGCATCGTCGTGCTGGGGCTCGACGCGCCGGAAGAGGAATTGGCGGCAAGCTTTGCCGAGGCCGCGCGCTTCCCGCTGGTCAAGGGTTTCGCCGTCGGTCGCTCGATCTTCGCCGATGCGGCTCGTGCCTGGCTTTCGGGTACAATAAGCGATGACGAGGCCGTCGCCGAGATGACAGAAAAATACCGCAGCTTTTGCCGCTATTGGGACGAGGCCCGGCAGGCTGCTGGACAGCATGAAAGAGACGAGGCGTTTTGATGAAAACGATCCGCTTGACCGCCGCACAGGCGCTGGTGCGCTATCTGATCGCGCAGAAGAACGAGGACGGCGATCCCGTCATTCCCGGGTGCTGGGCGATATTCGGCCATGGTAATGTCGCGGCCCTCGGCGAGGCGCTTTATGGCGTTCGCGACAGTTTTCCAACCTGGCGCGGCCATAACGAACAGACCATGGCCCATGCCGCAATCGCCTATGCCAAGGCGAAGAACCGCCGGCAGGCCATGGCGGTGACAACCTCGATCGGTCCCGGTGCGACCAATATGGTGACAGCCTGCGCGCTCGCCCATGTGAACCGCCTGCCGGTTTTGCTGATCCCCGGCGATGTCTTCGCCAGCCGCGCGCCTGATCCGGTGCTGCAGCAGGTCGAGGATTTTGACGACGCGACGGTTTCCGCCAATGACTGCTTCCGGCCCGTCAGCCGCTATTTCGACCGGATCACGCGGCCCGAACAGTTGCTGACCGCGCTGCCGCGCGCGCTGTCGACACTGACGGATCCCGAACGCTGCGGCCCAGTCACGCTCTCCTTCTGCCAGGATGTTCAGGCGGAAGCCTTCGACTGGCCGGAGAGCTTCTTTGCCGAAAAGATCTGGCATCAACGTCGCCCGGCGCCGGATGCAGGTGCATTGATGCGGGCGGTTGACGCCATCAGGTCTGCTAAACGGCCTCTGATCGTGGCGGGCGGCGGTGTGCTCTATTCCGGCGCGACGGAGGCGCTGAAAAGCTTTGCCGAAAAGCACAATATCCCGGTTGCCGAAACGCAGGCCGGCAAGTCCTCGCTTCCCGCCAGCCATCCGCTCAACCTCGGCTCGATCGGAGTCACCGGCGCGTCGGCTGCCAACGCAATTGCCGCAGAGGCCGATCTGGTGATCGGGCTTGGCACGCGGTTTCAGGATTTCACCACCGGTTCGTGGTCGGTGTTCCAGAACCCGGCACGGCGCATTCTGGCGATCAACGTCACGGCCTTCGACAGTTACAAGCATGATGCCCTGCCGCTGGTTTCCGATGCCCGGGTGGCTCTGGAGATGCTGGGCGAGAAGCTTGGCGGGCATCAGGCGCCGGCCGTCGATCCCGCGCTGAAGAGAACCTGGATGGCCTCGGTCGCGGCCGCCACCGATGCGCCGTCCGGCAATGCGTTGCCGAGCGACGGGCATGTGATCGGCGCAGTCCAGCGCCAGAGCGGTGAGGATGCGATTGTGGTCTGCGCTTCCGGCGGACTTCCGGGCGAGCTGCACAAGCTGTGGCAGGCCGAACGACCCAATGGCTACCACCTCGACTATGGCTATTCCTGCATGGGTTACGAGATCGCTGGCGGGCTTGGCGTCAAGATGGCGCTGCCGGAACGGGACGTGATCGTCATGCTCGGCGACGGCTCCTATCTGATGGCAAATTCCGAACTCGCGACCTCCGTCATGCTCGGTCACAAGATCACCGTCGTGGTGCTCGACAATCGTGGTTTCGGCTGCATCAACCGGCTTCAGCGCGCGACCGGCGGCGAGAGCTTCAACAATCTGATCGATACCGCCCGCCACGTCGTGCCGTCCGACATCGACTTTGCCGCCCATGCGAGAGCCCTTGGCGCGATCGCTGAGAAGGTCGATGGCATCGAGCCGCTGGAGGAAGCGCTGAAGCGCGCGAGGACCAGCGACCGCAGCCACGTCATCGTCATCGACACCGATCCGATGATCACCACGGAAGCCGGCGGCAACTGGTGGGATGTCGCGGTCCCCGAGGTCTCCGAGCGCACGCAAGTGAATGCGGCGCGCGAAAATTATCTGAAGGACCGCGCCCGCCAGCGGGCCTTTGACTGAGTTCCTTTTGCCTTTGAAAGGGTGAAATCATGATCCTCTTCGGAACCAATCCGATCGCCTGGTCGAATGATGACGACCAGAGCCTCGGCGCTGACATCCCGCTTGAAACCTGCCTGTCCGAGACCGCCGAGATCGGCTTTGACGGCATTGAGAAGGGCCACAAGTTTCCGACCGAACCGGAAGCGCTCTCGGCTGTACTCGCAGCCCACGGCCTCAAATTCGTCTCGGGCTGGCATTCGCTGAACCTGCTTGCGCATTCGGTCGAAGACGAGAAGTCCGCGATCCGCCCGCACCTCGATTTGCTGAAATCGCAGGGCTCAACAGTCTGCATCGTCTGCGAGACATCGAACGCCATTCACGGCAACGACGGCGCAGCCCTGAACAGCCGACCCGTGCTGGACGATGCGGCCTGGGAGGGTTTTGCCGAAAAGCTCGATGCGATCGGGGCCTATTGCGCCGAGCATGGCATCGCGCTCGTCTATCACCATCATATGGGCACGATCGTTCAGAGTGAATCTGAAATCGACCGGCTGATGGCGCTGACGGGTCCCGATGTGCATCTTCTGCTCGACACCGGCCACGCGACCTTCGGCGGCGGCGACCCGGTGGCGCTCGCCCGCCGCCATATGGGCCGAGTCCGTCATATTCACGCCAAGAATGTTCGCGGTGAAATCATGCGGCAGGTGTGGGATGAAGGCCTGAGCTTTCTGGAAGGCGTGCGGCGTGGTGTCTTTACCGTGCCTGGCGACGAGGAGGGGATTATCAATTTCACGCCGGTGCTGAAGATTGCCGCGGAGCACGGCTATTCCGGCTGGATCGTGATCGAGGCCGAGCAGGACCCCGCCGTGCGCAACCCGTTCAAATATCAGAGCATGGGTCTGAAGGCGCTGAAGGCGGCGGCTGAGGAAGCCGGACTGAAGTAGAGAAAAGACGAGGAGAACCGAGATGAGCCGATTGCTGGTCAAGCCGAACGGAACCCATGGCAAGGTTCACGACATCACGCCCGAAAGCGCCGGCTGGGGCTATGTCGGATTCGGGCTCTATCGCCTTTCCGCCGGAGAGACCGTCTCGGAAAAGACGGAAGACCGCGAGGTCATTCTCGTGCTCGTCGAGGGCAGGGCCGCGATCTCCGGGGCCGGCGAGGACTTCGGCACGCTCGGCAAACGCATGAACGTGTTCGAGCGTGAGAAACCGGCCGCGGTCTATGTGCCGGACCATGCAGAATGGTCGGCGAGGGCCGAAACGCACTGCACGCTCGCCGTCTGCTCGGCTCCGGGCAAGGGCGGCCACAAGGCGCAGGTGATCGACAATATCGGGCTGGAAGAGCGCGGCAAGGGCGCAAACACCCGTTATATCCATCCCATCGCGATGGAAGACCGTGATATTGCCGACAGTCTTCTGGTAACCGAAGTGTTCACGCCCGCCGGCAACTGGTCTTCCTATCCGCCGCATCGGCACGACGAGGACAATTATCCCAACATGACCTATCTGGAGGAGACCTATTATCACCGCCTCAATCCCGCCCAGGGATTCGGTTTCCAGCGGGTCTTCACCGAGGATGGCGAACTGGACGAGACCATGGCGGTGCATGACGGCGAGGTCGTGCTGGTGCCGAAGGGCCATCATCCCTGCGGCGCGCCGCATGGCTATGAGATGTATTATCTGAACGTCATGGCCGGGCCGATGCGCAAATGGCGCTTCAAGAACCATCCGGATCACGACTGGATCGCCAAACAGCAGGCGTGAGAGCCGCGGTTGATTGTTGCCGGTGAACGCTGATAATGGCTTGAAGTGAATCACTGCCCATAGGTTTTCCCGTGCAATCTTCCCTCCTTGAACGCTTGCGGCTGCCGGCGCTGGTCGTCGGCGTGTTCCTGATCGGTGCGAACTCCTTTGTTCTCGGGCCGATCCTTGGCGACGTGGCGCGGACGTTGGAGGCGGAGCCGGTCGCGGTGACGCGGGCGATTTCGGCATTCGGGGCGGCGGCGGCCTTCTCGGCCTTCTTTCTCTCCGGCCTGATTGACCGCTACCCCATGCGGGCCGTGCTCGCGGCCGCCGCAGCTTTGATCGCCGCCGGCTTTGCCGGCTCCGCCGCGAGCCCGGTGTGGCAGGCGCTTGCCTTCTTCCAGGGGCTTGCAGGTCTGGCCACCGGCGTGCTTCTGCCTGCCGTCTATTCGCAGGCCGTGCGCTCGGCTCCGAGAGGCGAGGGCGCGCGCAGTTTCGGCATCGTCCTGTCCGGATGGTCCCTGTCGCTGATTGTCGGGGTGCCGCTTTCCGCCATGCTGAGCGATGTCTTGGACTGGCGGATCGCATACGGCGCGCTCGCTGCTCTCGCCCTTCTGACAAGCCTCGTTTTTGCGCTGACCGGCGACAGCGAGCGGCCTCAGGCGGGCGGCAAGGTCTTCAGCCGTCGCGAGGCGATCAGCGTGCCGGGGGTTGCCAGCCTGCTCGTGGCCGGACTGCTGTTCATGACGGTGTTTTACGGCACCTATGCGCTTCTCGGTCTGAGAATACGCGAGACGCTCGGCATCGGCGCCGCCGCCGCAAGTCTCGCCGTCATGGCCTACGGGTTCGGCTTCGGCGTTGGCGGCGCGATGGCGCGCCATGTCGATCGGGTTGGCCCGGCAAGGCTGTTTCCCTTCCTGCTTGCCGGGTCGGGATTGCTCTATTTGCTGCTCTATCCCGCGACCGAGGCCTATTGGACATCGCTGGCGGTAACTTTCCTCCTCGGCATCTTCAACCATTTCGGCCTGAACCTCACCGTCCTGCTTCTGGCCGAGCGCAAGCCTGCGGCGCGCGGAACCCTGATCGGGCTCAATACGACTGCGACTTATATCGCCGTGTTTTTCGGGCCGCTTTTGATGAGCACGGTCTACGCCGGCATCGGCTTTGGCGCTGTCAGCCTTTGCGGCGGCGCCTTGCTGGCTGTCTGCGTCGGTCTGATGTGGCGCCTGAGAAGGGCCTGATCCGCTCAGTGCAGTTCGCGCGAGATCGGAGCGCCGACAGAAAATCCCGAAAATCTGACCCTCAGTCCGGCCCGTTCCGGCGTGCAGGCCGTCATGCCAATCTGGGCGTCCGAAGCGGGGAAGGGGCAAAGCCGCGCCATCTGCCAGTGGCCGTCGCCGAGATGGAACTGCACCCGCACAGCATCATCATGACGGGTGATCCGGATCGAGACCGGCGTCTGCGGGTCTGCGTCGTTGAGCGGGATGACCGACCAGTCCGAGACGTCGCGGGTGACGACAGTGGAAAAATGCATCAGTCCGTCCGTGAACTCGATGCCCGCCTTGATCCAGTGGGTCTCGTCGATCCTGAGGATCAGGCCCGCCTGATCGTAGAGCGTCTCGTAGTCGGCCGTCACGGTTGCGCTGGCGGAAAAATCGCCGGATACCGGCTCAAGCAGGGCATGGCCACTGTCGCGAGTAAAGCCGTAGAAGGTGTTGCGCCAGAAATCGGTGGCCTTGTCGGTCACCAGTTCCAGCGTTCCGTTCTCCTCGGACCATTCAGCCGGTTCGTTCAGCCATTGCGCCATGTTGTTCCTCCCTGCCGTGCCTATTCCGGCAGGCGATAATCCTTCAGCCGGTCTTCCCGCGAAACGAAAAGCCTGCCGCTCTCCTGAAAATCGGGGCTGACCAGCGGCACGATCTTTTCAGCCACTTCGCTTGGATGCGGCAGCGTCATCGGGTCCTCGCCGGGAGCCGCCTGCGCGCGCATGGCGGTGCGGGTGCGGCCGGGATCGAAATTCGTCACCTTGATTGCGGTGTGCGCTGTTTCCGCAGCCCAGGTGCGCCCCAGAGCCTCGACGGCGGCCTTGGAGGCGGCATAGGCGCCCCAGAAGGGGCGGCAGGTGTGGGCAACGCCCGAGGAGATCAGCACCGCGCGCCCGGCATCAGATTGCAGCAGGAGCGGCTCGAGCGAACGAATCAGCCGCCAGGTCGCCGTCACGTTCACATTCATCACCTGTTCGAACACCTTGGCTTCCAGATGGGCGAGCGGCGAGACGACGCCGAGGACGGCGGCATTGGCGACCATGATGTCGAGCTTGCCCCAGCGGGTGAAGATCGAGCCGCCGAGCCTGTCGATCGCGCCCATATCGGCAAGGTCCATCGGCACCAGCGTCGCCGAGCCGTTGCCGTCGGCCTTGATCGCGTCGTCGAGTTCCTCGAGCCCGCCGACGGTGCGCGCGCAGGCGATCACATGCGCGCCTTCTTTCGCCAGGGCCAGCGCGGTGAAATAGCCGATGCCGCGCGACGCGCCGGTGACGACCGCCAGCCGGCCTTCGAGTGACTTGCTCATGATGTTGTCTCCGGACGTGTTCAGGCTTCAGCCGTTGCCGGCCAGAAGCTCGATCTTGGAAAACTCGCCCTCATGCTCCTTGTCGAGCAGGCGGGTCGGATAGTCCCCGGTGAACTGGTGGTCGGTGAACTGCGGCAGGGCATTGTTGCGCTTCTCGCCGCCGACGGCCATGTAGAGCCCGTCAATCGAGAGAAACTGCAGCGAATCCGCGCCGATGAACTTGCACATGTCGGCAAGCGTCTCGTGATTGTTTGCCAGAAGCTTGTCGCGGTCGGGCGTGTCGATGCCGTAGAAGTCGGAATGATAGATCATCGGGCTGGCGACGCGGATATGCACCTCTTTTGCCCCGGCCTCGCGCAGCATCTGCACGATCTTCACCGAGGTCGTGCCCCGCACGATGGAATCGTCGATCAGCACCACCCGCGCGCCGGCAATCACCGCCTTGTTCGCCGAATGCTTCAGCTTGACGCCAAAGGCGCGGATATGTTGCGTCGGCTCGATGAAGGTGCGGCCCACATAGTGGTTGCGGATGATGCCGAGCTCGAAGGGAATGCCGCTTTCCTGCGCATAGCCGATCGCCGCCGGCGTGCCGCCATCGGGAACCGGCACGACCACGTCGGCTTCAACCGGAGCCTCCTGCGCAAGATTGACGCCCATATTCTTGCGCGTCTGGTAGACATTGCGGCCGCCGACGATGGAATCGGGGCGGGCGAAATAAACATATTCAAACAGGCAGAGCCGTTCCGGCTGTTTCAGCGCAGGCTTGCGGCTGTCGATCGAGACCGTCCCGTCGGGCTGCAGCTCGCAGATGACGACTTCGCCGTTTTCGACGTCGCGGATGAACTTGGCGCCGATAATGTCGAGCGCGCAGGTTTCCGAACAGAAGATCGGCTTGCCGTTCAATTCGCCCATCACCAGCGGGCGAATGCCGGTCGGGTCGCGCGCCGCGATCAGCTTGGTGCGGGTCATCGCGATCATCGAATAGCCGCCTTCCATCTGGCCGATGGCGTCGATGAAGCGGTCGGACGAGGTCTTGGCGCGCGAGCGGGCGATCAGGTGCAGCACGACCTCGGTATCGGAGGTCGACTGACAGATCGCGCCGTCGGAGATCAGCTTGCGGCGCATGAACAGGCCGTTGGTGAAATTGCCGTTATGGGCAATGGCGATACCGCCGACGCCGAGTTCGGCGAACAACGGCTGGACATTGCGCAGCACCGTTCCGCCGGTCGTGGAATAGCGCACATGGCCCATGGCCATCGAGCCCTTCAGGCTCTCCAGCATGGCCGGGTCGGTGTAGTGGTCGCCGACGAGCCCGAGATGGCGCTCCGAGCGGAACTGCTGGCCGTCATAGGAGACGATGCCGGCCGCTTCCTGGCCGCGATGCTGCAGCGCGTGCAGGCCGAGAGCAGTCAGCGCCGCCGCATCGGGATGGCCAAGAATGCCGAAGACGCCGCATTCCTCATGCAGCGTATCGTCGTCAAGGCTGAAATCGTCATGGTCGTCAAAACTGGTCATCGCGTGATCCGGAAATGGCTGGGGCAGGGCTCGTCCGAAAGCAGGTTCATCCAGACAGTACTAGAGATATCAGATAGGCCGGACATCCGGCCGGAACTTCAAAATGGCGTTACCGTCGATCATTGCCAGAAGCCGCGTTTCATCGCGCTCAAGCGAACTCTCAATCTCCCCGCCGCCGGGCAGATAGGATTCCAGCTTCGCGGCAAGCATGTCGAGCGCGGGCTTCGACTTGGCGTTGCGGATCCAGTCGGGGCTCTGGGCATCGCCGACCAGCCAGTTCCAGAACGCCACGGCCACCGCAAGAATAAGCACGCCGCGCACTAGGCCAAAGACGAAACCGAGCGACCGGTCAAGCACGCCGGCGCGGCTGTCGATAATATAATCCGCAAATCGCGTGGTCACCAGCGAAAGAAGCACAAGCGCGATCAGAAAGATGACCGCGAAGGCGCCGGCCATCGACATGCGCGAATCGTCCAGAAATCCTTCGAATGTCGGCGCGAGGAAGGGATAGCCGACATAGGCGATCGCCGCAGAAAGCCCCCAGGCGAGAAGCGAGAGAACTTCGCGGGAAAAGCCGCGCACCATGGCAAGAAGGGCCGAAAACAGAACAACGCCGAGGACAATCAGATCGAACAGGGTTACTGGCATTCATTGCTCCGCTTGTCGTGGCCGCACACACACATGGCCGTCGCGCCCGTCGGCGCCTCAATCGCTGTCATCCGCTGCGGTCTCCGGCTTCATGCCCGCGATATCGGCCACGAGTTCAGGCAGCGCTTCAAGTCCTTTTAGCCCGTTTGCGTTGCCCGGCGCAATTTCCGCCGAACCCGAAGGCAGCACGGCGCGCGAAAAACCGAGCTTGGAGGCTTCCTTCAGCCGTTGCGCGGCATGGGTCACCGGCCGGATCGCTCCGGAAAGACTGACCTCGCCGAAATAGACACAATCGGGCGGGAGAGCAAGTCCGGCGAGCGAGGAAATCAGCGCGGCTGCAACCGCAAGGTCTGCTGCAGGCTCGGTGACGCGGTAGCCGCCGGCAATGTTGAGGTAGACATCGTGATTGCCGAGCCGGACGCCGCAATGGGCCTCGAGCACCGCCAGGATCATCGAAAGCCTGGCCGAATCCCAGCCGACGACGGCGCGGCGCGGCGTGCCGAGGGACGTCGGCGCCACAAGCGCCTGCACCTCGACCAGGACCGGCCGCGTGCCCTCCATGCCCGCGAAGACCGCGGCTCCCGGCGCCTTGTCGTTGCGCTCGCCCAAAAACAGTTCGGACGGATTGGCAACCTCGCGAAGGCCGGTGTCGCCCATTTCGAACACGCCGATCTCGTCGGTCGGGCCGAAGCGGTTCTTCACCGTTCTCAGGATGCGGTAGTGATGACCGCGCTCGCCTTCGAAATAGAGCACCGCGTCGACCATGTGCTCGACCACGCGGGGCCCTGCGATCTGGCCTTCCTTGGTGACGTGGCCGACCAGCACCATGGCCGTGCCCGTCTGCTTGGCGAAACGGATCATCGCCTGCACGCCGGTGCGCACCTGGGTTACCGTGCCGGGCGCGGCTTCCGCCTGATCCGACCACAGCGTCTGGATCGAATCGACGATGACGAGATCGGGGCGGGGCCCTTCGGCAAGCGTCGCCAGAATGTCCTCGACATTGGTCTCCGCCGCAAGCAGAACCTCGGTATCCGCCGCGCCGAGGCGCCGGGCGCGAAGCCGGACCTGGGCGATCGCCTCCTCGCCCGAGACGTAGATCACCCGCTGGTTCTGCCGGGCAAGGGCTGCAGCCGCCTGCATCAGGATCGTCGATTTGCCGATACCGGGGTCGCCACCGACCAGAACCGCCGAGCCGCGGACGAAGCCGCCGCCGGTGACCCGGTCGAGTTCGGCCATGCGGCTGGCGATGCGCGGGGCCTCCTCGCTTTCCCCGTCAAGCTTGACGAGGGCAACCGGGCGGCCTTTCTTCGGCGCGCGGGCCGGGCCGCCGCCGATGCCGGCGGAGGGGTTTTCCTCGACGATCGTGTTCCAGGCGCCGCAGGCATCGCATCGCCCCGCCCAGCGGGCATGGATGCTGCCGCAATTCTGGCAGATGAACTGGGTCTTCTGTTTGGCCAAGGTCTCTTCTTTGTCGGAAAAAGCGTCAGTCCGGCTGGATATAGCGGCGACGGTAACGCAAGCCAAGGGAGGTGAGCAATTCATAGCCGATCGTTCCGGCCGCCGTCGCCGCCTCGTCGAGCGCAAGATTGGGCCCGATCAGCTCGATATAGTCGCCGATCCTGATGTCGCTCTCCGGCACATCGGTCACGTCGTAGATGGTCATGTCCATGGTGATCCGCCCGGCAATCGGCACCTTGCGCCCGGCAATGAAGCCGAATCCGCCGGGGTTGACGGCATCGCGCAGCGGCGCGCCCGCCCCCGAAAGCGATCGGTGATAGCCATCGGCATAGCCAGCGGCGGCAATGGCGAGCCGGCTGTCGCGGGCAAGCCTGCAGGTCGCGCCATAGCTTACGGTTTCGCCCGCCCGGGCATTGCGTATCTGGACGATGCGCGCCTCCGCCGTTGCTGCCGGCTTCAGACGCCGCGCCGTCCCCGGCTGCGAATCGCCGCCATAAAGCGCGATCCCGGGACGGGTGAGATCGAAATGATAATCCGGGCCGAGGAAGATGCCGGCAGAGGCCGAAAGGCTCGCCTCGACGCCCTCGAAGGCGGAGGCGGCGATGCGGAACCATTCGCGCTGCGTCTTGTTCATCGGCGAGGCCGGATCGTCGCCGCAGGCAAGGTGCGACAGGATGAGAACCGGTTCGAAACTGGCCGGGCGCGAGACGTCTCCGGCAAGCGCCAGCGCTTCCTCCACGGTGAGGCCGAGGCGGTTGAAACCGGTGTCGACCTGAAGCGCGCAGGGATAGTCGCCATATTCGGCCACCGCGGCGAAGAAGAAGGAGAGCTGCTCCGTGCTCGCAAGAACCGGCACGAGATCGTTTTCGAAGAAGACCTCTTCCGTGCCGGGCCATATGCCGGAAAGCACGAAGATCCGTGCGTTCGGCGCGAACCGCCTGAGCGTCTCGCCTTCCTCCGGCACGGCGACGAAAAAGTCGGCAGCGCCCGCGCCGTAAAGCGCCTCGCCGACATCCTCGATCCCGAGACCGTAGCCGTCGGCCTTGACAACGGCCGCTGTCCGGGCGCTGCCGGAAAGCGTTCGCATGGTCTTCCAGTTTTCGACGATGGCGCCGAGATCGACGGTCAGCCGGGCAGGGGCCGCCGAGAAGGGGATTTCCCCCTCCTGAAGCGGTTCTTCGTTGGGATCGTTCGAAATATCAGACATGAAATCGCCGTTTGTTGCAAAATTTCGGCAATCATAGCGCGTTCACGCCATCTCGCCCATGCCTAATCGTCGAAACTTGAATAGGAGGGATCGGCAAGATCCGCAAAGCGCGTATAGGCGGCCTGGAAGGCAAGATTGGCGGTGCCCGTCGGGCCGTGACGCTGCTTGGCGATGATGACGTCGGCGGTACCGCGCACCTTCTCGTATTTCATCTTCCACTCGTCGTAAGCCGGGTCATCGGGATCGCGCGGCTCGAGGTTCTGGACATAATACTCTTCGCGGTAAACGAACAACACCACGTCCGCGTCCTGCTCGATCGAACCCGATTCGCGAAGGTCGGAGAGCTGCGGCCGCTTGTCGTCGCGGTTTTCCACCTGGCGGGAGAGCTGGGAAAGCGCGATGATCGGAACGTTCAGCTCCTTGGCCAGCGCCTTCAGCCCGGTGGTGATTTCGGTCACCTCCTGCACGCGGTTCTCGCCGGATTTCTTGGAACCCGTCATCAGCTGCACATAGTCGACCACGAGAAGGTCAAGGCCGCGCTGCCGCTTGAGGCGGCGGGCGCGGGCGGACAGCTGGGCGATGGAGATGCCGCCGGTCTGGTCGATATAAAGCGGCACTTTTTGCATGGTCTGCGAACAGGCCACCAGCTTGTCGAAATCGGCCTCGGTGATGTCGCCGCGCCGGATTTTCGACGACGAGACTTCCGTTTGCTCGGAAATGATACGGGTGGCGAGCTGTTCGCCGGACATTTCAAGCGAATAGAAGGCAACGACGCCGCCCTGTTTGGCCTCGATCGTGCCGTCGGGCAGGACTTCCGGCTCGTAGGCGGAGGCGACGTTCCAGGCAATATTGGTGGCGAGCGAGGTCTTGCCCATGCCCGGACGCCCGGCAAGGATGATCAGGTCGGAGCGCTGCAGGCCGCCCATCTTGGCGTCGAGCGTGTTGAGGCCGGTGGAGATGCCGGAAAGATGGCCGTCGCTCTCGAACGCCTTGCTGGCCATGTCGATGGCGATCGTCACCGCGTTTTCAAACGACTGGAAGCCGCCTTCATAGCGGCCGGTCTCGGCCAGCGCGAACAGCTTGCGCTCGGTATCCTCGATCTGCTCGGACGGCGGCAGGTCGATGGGCGCATGATAGGCTGTGTTGACCACCTCTTCGCCGATTTCGATCAACTGACGTCTGATCGCCAGATCGTAGATCGTGCGGCCATAGTCCTCGGCATTGATGATGGTCACGGCTTCTGCCGCAAGACGGGCGAGATATTGCGCAATCGTCAGGTCGCCGACCTTCACGTCACCGGGCAAATGCGTCTTCAGCGTGATCGTGTTGGCGATCTTGTCCATGCGGATCGTATCGCCCGCAAGCTCGTAGATCTTGCGATGCAGCGGCTCGTAGAAATGCTCCGGCTTCAGAAAGTCCGAAACGCGGTAGAAGGCGCTGTTGTTGACGAGAATCGCGCCGAGCAAAGCCTGCTCGACTTCCAGATTGTTCGGGGCCTCGCGCGCCTGCTGGGCGCCAGGCGTCTGGAAGGAAAGGGAAGGCGCGATGTCATTCATGATCGGTCTTTTCTAGGTGTCCTGGGACTGGCTTGGCAAACTATCACTAGCGGATCAACCGCACCCGCTCACCGTCATCGCGATCACATTCTCCGGTCTTGCCCGCAATCCACAGGGCGCAGGGCCAGACAAAAGCGGACGAGGCGAAAACAGGCCGTCGACCTTGACATGATTCGGATGTGTGAAAGGACATGATACCACAGAAAAGCCCGGCCTCCTTTGCGGAAGGCCGGGCCATTGACATCCGAAGCGTCAAGACGCCGATCAGGCGTTCTTGTCTTCCTCTTCGCCTTCTTCCTCGCCAGAGGCTTCGGCTTCTTCGGCTTCGTCCTCGTCATCGAGGTCGTAGTCGGCATCCGGGTTGAAGAAGTCTTCCGGCCGCAGCGCGTCCTCGTCAACGCCGTAGATGGCGTCGGCGGAGGTGAGGTCTTCGCCATGGAGCTGACGTTCGGCCTCTTCGGCGGTGCGGGCGACGTTCAGCTCGACCGTGACATAGACTTCGGCGTGGAGCTGGATTTCGACCTTGTGCAGACCAACCGTCTTGATCGGGTGGTTGAGAACCACCTGGTTGCGGGAGATCTTGAAGCCTTCATCGCCGAGGATCTCGACGATGTCGCGGGTTGCGACCGAACCGTAGAGCTGGCCGGTTTCGCCGGCGGAACGGACAACGATGAAGGACTTGCCGTCAAGCGTGTCGGCAATCTTCTGGGCTTCGTTGCGGCGCTCGAGGTTGCGGGCTTCGAGCACGGCGCGCTCGGCTTCGAAACGGGCCTTGTTGGCGGCGTTGGCGCGCAGCGCGCGACCGGTCGGCAGCAGGTAGTTACGGGCATAGCCATCGCGAACCTTGACGGTTTCGCCCATCTGGCCAAGCTTGGCGATGCGTTCAAGCAGGATTACGTCCATGGGTTTTTCCTTTCAGTGTCGTCGTCATTGTCATCGTCCGGCGGGGTTGCGCCCGGTGAGAGCGCAATGGCCCGCCGCGTGTCAAGAAGGCCCATCACCACGAAGATCAGGGCCGGGAAGGTGAAAATCAGCGAAAGATAGGAGAGGATGATGACCGGCACGCCCCAGCTCTGGCCCCGCGCGGCAAGATGCATGCGGGCAAGGCCGGCGAGCAGAAAACCGCCGCCGAACGCGCCGAGGCAGGCCGCGCCGATGAGGCCGATCGTTCCGCCGAAAAAGGTCGCGACCAGCGCCGCGAGAAACACGAAGATCGCATTGCGATGCATGCGCAGCGATTTGGCCACGTCTTCGCGCGGGCGGTTCGTCAGCCCCGAGGAAATCGCGATCCGTGCGGAGAAATGATAGGCGACGAACAGCAGGATGACCGAGGTTGCGCCCTGGACGATCGGCAGCATGACCACGAACATCGACTTGAACTGCGCGACCAGCGCCGCGTCGGCGGCAAGGTCCGGGTTCTGCATCGTCAGGGCCTGCATGAAGGCGTCGATCAGTTCGCCCGTCGCATCCGGTCCGTAGCCGGCGGCAAAGCCGAGAACGATCAGCGCCAGCGTGATGACGGCGCACAGATGCATCAGGATATCGGAGAGCGGATACCAGGCCGTCAGGCCTTCCGGGCCGCCGATCTCGCTTGCCGGGCGGGCCAGATTGCCGAGATGGCTGAGCCAGCCGGCGGGCACCAGCGTGATGGCAAGCGTATAGAGCGCGAAGAAGGGCGAGACGATGGTCGCGCCGAGACCGCCGGCGACGATGATCGCGACGATAGCGGCAAAATTGCCCCAGCCGAGGCCGGCAATCAGGATGGGAAGCGCGGAGGCGGCGGACAGCAGCGTTGAAAACAGCGCATTGAAACTCGCCGCGTAGGCCAGCATGAAGCCCGCAACGCCGGCAAGCGCGCCAATCAGCAATGTCTTTGCATTGAGTGTTTTCATCTCGCTGTCCTGCTTGTCCAAGCAGTTAGGGAAATCGCGTTTCCCAACCTGGGTTCAATTCTTCGGCTGCTGCGCGCCCACCGCGCCGGAGCCTTTTGCCGGAGAAGCCGCCAAATGCGCCTTCTCCGAAATCGCGCCTTGCGGCCGAAACGCCTTACGAAACGACGTAGGGCAGGAGGCCGAGGAAGCGGGCGCGCTTGATGGCGCGGGCGAGTTCACGCTGCTTCTTCTGGCTGACGGCCGTGATGCGGGACGGAACGATCTTGCCGCGCTCGGAAATGTAGCGCTGGAGGAGACGAACGTCCTTGTAGTCGATCTTCGGAGCGTTGGCGCCGGAGAAGGGGCAGGTCTTGCGACGACGGTTGAACGGACGACGCGTCGGGATGGAGGCGATAGCTACCATGATAAAAACTCCTTAAATCTCGCAATCAGCTGCGCGGACGGCGATCGCCGCGGTCGCCACGATCACCGCGGTTGTCGCGGCCGCCGTCGCGGCGCGGACGGTCGTCGCGGTCGCGCTTCTGCATCATCGCCGACGGGCCTTCCTCATGCGCCTCGACCTTGACGGTCATGTAGCGCAGGATGTCCTCGTTGATGCGCATCTGGCGTTCCATCTCGTGGATCGCGGCAGCCGGCGCGTCGATGTCCATCAGCGCGTAATGCGCCTTGCGGTTCTTGCGGATGCGGTAGGTGAGGGACTTCAGGCCCCAGTTCTCGATACGGCCAACCTTGCCGCCATGCTCTTCGATCAGTCCCTTGTACTGCTCGACGATGCCGTCAACCTGCTGCGCCGTGATGTCCTGGCGGGCCAGGAACACGTGTTCGTAAAGTGCCATTGATATTTGCCTTTCTTGCGTTTCCAGGACCCGGAATTCGGCGGCTAAGCCTCAACGACTGCTCTTGAGGGGAAACCCCGGCAAGAAAAGCGTTAGACGAGACGGTCGAGAGCGGCGACACGGGAGGCAGGCGTCTTTTACGCGCCAAGCGTTTCCGCCACAGCGAAAACAGCCCTCCGTTCAGCCACCAGCCTGAAGACCGGACCTTTGGATGAGCGGCTTATACGGATTTTTCGGGGGAATGCAAGGGGGAGGAACGGGCGTAGCAGCGCAATAGCTATTCAGCGAGTCTGATTGGAGTTCAGTGCGTACTAACTGTTCTTCTTTCTCAACTTCTGGTTTCTCAAATCGCTCGGGTGGCGAAAATAGCAGAGTAACCCCGATAACCAAAACAGCAGCTATCATGCTGAGATAGAATAAGTCCATTTTATCTTTAGTGTGCATCTCGCGAAGTGGGAACTTATACCATGGGGTCGTGCCGGTATTTTTCCCCCAAAAACGCCATCTAAAAGGGCTCGCGCTTGAAATCTCTGTTCCTAAGCTTACAGAATACCCTATTCTTTTAAGTTTTCTCTCAATAATGACTCCCGCATTGACTGATCCGACAAGCAGTCTGTGGTACCAAAATCTATCCATAAAATAGAAGGCAAATATCGGTAATATTGATGCTAATACAATTATTCCCGATACAGATACCTCGGCACCAAATAGCAATATTCCGATATTTAGTCGGAGCGCGTAGCCTCCCAATCCCAGCAAGGCACCAACAACGATCACTGCGTAATTACGAATACGAAGCTCTATGTCATTAAAATGTTGCTGGACGTCGACCGTCTTTTTCCAGATTTCAATCCAATGTTTTGCGCTTGCATCTTTACCTATTTTACGTACCGAATACATTCTCTAAAACATCTCTATAATCTGCTCGAATCCTAACTCAAGGGTATGAGACGGAGTAATGATAGTGCCAAAATTTATTTTCTTTTCACGCTCCACCATCTCTGGTGTCCAGTGTGTTACCTTTTTTAGGAGTTCATACTGTTGGGCGTTCTTGTTCTGGCCATATTTGGCCCAGACGTCGGTTATTCCAGCCTCCTGTGCCATGGCTATGTCCTTCATTTTGCTATCGCCTATGTAGACACATTGCTCCTTATTCTTTCCTAAATCTCTCACTATGGAAATCAGAATGTCTGGGTTTGGTTTGATTTCACCAAACGGCGTATGGCGCTGAATTGTATGAACCATATTGTAAGTATTTGATTCGTAAATACGAATTCTTGACGTGTCCTTTGAAGTTGGCTTAGTATCTTTGGGTGAATAAAGATAATCGACTAATTGATCCAGGCCCAGTTTTCTAAACCTATACTGAGTGTAAAAATCTTGGGATTCGGTATAGGCGACAATTGTAATGCCTTTCGATTTCAGGGTCTTCATTGTTTCGATAACATTTGGATAAAGCCTGAGTGTGGCGCGTCGTGCTTTGCGGTAGGCATCAATGGCAGGTTCCATGTGCTCTAATGCATTGTGCTTGAAACGCTCTTGAACTTCTGGGAGTTCTTCAAGCAAAAAAGCATATTCGCTGGTGCCATATCTCTGATGGACCTTCTGAATAGAGGGAAGCAGAGAATCTGCGGGAACATCCAAAATTCTGGCAGTTTCCTTCAACATCGCACTGAAAGACTGGTACCAAACCTCGACCCAATCTAGGAGAGTATTATCAACATCG
Organism: Martelella lutilitoris; assembly: GCF_005924265.1. GTDB lineage: Bacteria > Pseudomonadota > Alphaproteobacteria > Rhizobiales > Rhizobiaceae > Martelella > Martelella lutilitoris. The sequence continues at coordinate 277,276 of NZ_VCLB01000007.1, read as the reverse complement.
GTTATGAGTACGTTTTTCATTATTCCCTGCTATTTCGCAAACTCACCTTCGCAGACAAATGGGTTTTGGTCACACAAGGTAGACGATATACCCCGCATAGACCACCACCATCACCACGCCCGTCGCCCGGTGGAACTTCGGCGCGAAGAACAGCATCCCCGCGAAAAACACGCTCGCCGCCAGCATCACCGGCACATCGAGCGTGGCGAAGCCGTCTGAGACGGGCAGGGGCGCGATGGCCGCGGTGGCGCCGAGGATGCAGAGCGTGTTGAAGATGCAGGAGCCGGTGACATTGCCGATGGTGACGTCGGAGTGGCGTTGCGTGGCGGCGACGACGGCGGTCGCCAGTTCCGGCAGGCTGGTGCCGATGGCAACCACGGTGAGGCCGATCACCGCGTCGGACACGCCGAAATGGGCGGCAAGCTCGGTCGCGCCGCGAATGAGGAACTCCGCGCCGAACAGAAGGACGACGAGTCCCGCCACGATCAACAAGGCCATTTTCCACACCGGCATGGCGTCGACATCCACTTCGACATCGTCATTAAGCCGGGCGCCGGTCCTGCGCGCCCACATATATGTGCGCAGAAGATAAAGGGCGAGGATCGCCAGCAGCACGACGCCGGCAATGCGGTCGATCACCTGATACTGAACGAGGAAAAGCAGGATGACGGCCGAGGCCACCATGGTCGCGGCATCGCGCCGGACGGAGCGGTCCCAGCCGGCAATCGGGAAGATGATCGCGGAGATGCCGACGATCAGCAGGATATTGGCGATGTTGGAGCCGACGACATTGCCGAGCGCGATGCCGGGCGCGCCGGTGAGCGCGGCCCTGACCGAGACCAGCAGTTCCGGCAACGACGTGCCGAAACCGACGATGACGAGCGAGGCGATGAGCGGCGAGATGCCGATCCGCCGGGCCGTGGCCACCGCGCCGGAGACCAGCCATTCCGCGCCGAAATAAAGTCCGAGGAGACCGAGTGCGATATAAAGATAGTCCAAGTTCCGGTCCCTGTCCCTGCCAAGCCGGTTGATAAACCGGCGAAAATTGCGTCCCAGCGACCGCATATGGGGCGCGGCCGCGCGGAAACAATATGCCGCCGGCTTTTGTCGTCAGATCGGCATCGGGAATTGCCGGTGAACCCTGGCGATGTCGTCCAGAACCGTTTCCGACAACGTCAGTTCGTGGGCGGCGATATTGGTCTTAAGCTGTTCCATCGAGGTCGCGCCGATGATCGCGGCGGTGACGAAGGGCCGCGACAGCACGAAGGCGAGCGCCATCTGCGCCGGGTCGAGGCCGTGCTTTTCGGCAACGGCGATATAGGCTTTAACGGCCGGTTCCTGCTGCGGCTTGCGGCGGCCGCCAAGCTCCGGCTGGATCGAGGCGCGCGAGCCGGCGGGCACCGTTCCGCCGAGATATTTGCCGGTCAGGAGACCGGTGGCGAGCGGCGAGAAGGCAAGCAGGCCGACATCCTCGTAATAGGCAAGCTCGGCCATATCGAGATCGTGGTGGCGATAAAGCAGGCTGTATTCGTTCTGCACGGTGGAAATCCGAGTCCGGTCGTTCTGTTCGGCGCGGTTGAGATAGCGCATCGTGCCCCAGGCCGTTTCGTTGGAAAGGCCGATGGCGCGGATCTTGCCGGCCTTCACCAGCCTGTCCAGCGTGTCGAGCGTCTCGGCGATGTCGACATGGCTCTGGTAGCGGTCCTGGCCGTAGGGCGTATAGGTCCAGGAATTGCGGAAATGGAAATGGCCACGATTGGGCCAGTGGATCTGGTAGAGGTCGATATAGTCGGTCTTCAGCCGCTTCAGGCTGGCGTCGAGCGCAGTGCGGATCGCCTGCGGCGTGATCGGCTTGCCGTCGCGCACCCAGGGCCGGCCGGGACCGGCGATCTTGGTCGCCAGAACGATATCGTCGCGCTTCCTGCGGCGCTCGAACCAGGTGCCGACATATTCCTCGGTGCGGCCATAGGTTTCCGCGCTCAAGGGCGTGACCGGATACATTTCGGCGGTATCGAAGAAGTTCACGCCGTTTTCCACGGCATAGTCCATCTGGGCGTGGGCTTCCGCTTCCGTGTTCTGCGTGCCCCAGGTCATGGTGCCGAGGCAGATTTGCGAAACTTCTATGCCGGTGCGGCCTAAACTATTGGTTTTCATGAAATTACCTGAAAATTGAAGGTGGCGGGTTTTGACGAAACTTAGCCGGATGGCGCCGCGGCGCAAGCAATTAGCGCCATTTTCGCGGGCAAATTCAACTGAGAATGCCGGACGGCAGCTATTGACACCGGCAGCCGAAACGTCAAATGGAAGGCCTTTCCCGCGCGGTTTTTCCATGAACCGCGCTTCAAAGCGTTCAAAGATTGGCTTGAGGGGACCGCAGATGACAGTCGCATTCACCTTTCCCGGACAGGGAAGCCAGAGCGTCGGCATGGGCAAGACGCTGGCCGATGAATTTACAGCCGCACGGCATGTCTTCGAGGAAGTCGACGACGCGCTCGGCGAAAAGCTGTCGCGCATCATCTGGGAAGGCCCCGAAGACCAGCTGCAGCTGACCGCAAACACCCAGCCGGCGTTGATGGCCGTGTCGCTCGCGGTGATCCGCGTTCTGGAGGCCGAAGGTCTCGATCTGAAAAGCGACATTTCCTATGTGGCCGGTCATTCGCTCGGCGAATATTCCGCACTTTGCGCCGCCGGCACGTTCTCGCTCTCAGACACGGCGCGACTGTTGCGCATTCGCGGCAACGCCATGCAAAAGGCCGTGCCTGTGGGCAAGGGCGCCATGGCTGCGATCATCGGGCTTGCCTTCGAAGATGTCGAGGCGGTCTGCAAGGAAGCGTCCTCGGCCGGCGTCTGCGAGATCGCCAATGACAATGGCGGCGGCCAGGTGGTGATTTCCGGCGAGAAGGCCGGCGTGGAAAAGGGCGTTGCGCTGGCAACCGACAAGGGCGCCAAGCGCGCCCTGTTGCTGCCGGTCTCGGCGCCCTTCCATTCCTCGCTGATGGCGCCTGCCGCCGATGCCATGGAAGAAGCGCTCTCCGAGGTGCGCAAGGGTGTGCCGGTCGTGCCGGTTGTTGCCAATGTGCGTGCCGAGCCGGTGACCGACCCGGAAGAGATCGCGAGCCTGCTGGTTGCCCAGGTGACCGGCCGGGTGCGCTGGCGCGAAACGGTCAGCTGGTTTGCGGCCAACGCGGTCGAGACGCTTTACGAGATCGGCGCGGGCAAGGTGCTCACCGGGCTTGCGCGCCGCATCGACCGCTCGGTCAACGGCATTGCCGTCTGCGGGCCGGAGGATATCGACGGCGTGCTGAAGGCGATCAAAGGCTGAACGGACTGACACCGGGTCGCCGCGTGCGGACCCTGACACTCAAGGTATTACGGGACGAGGTTTTGACATGTTGGATCTGACAGGGCGCAAGGCGCTTGTAACCGGGGCAAGCGGCGGCATCGGCGAGGCGATCGCCCGCCAGCTCCACGGACAGGGGGCTACCGTGGCCCTCCATGGCACGCGCGCCGAAAAGCTCGAGGCGCTGGCCGCCGATCTTGGCGAGCGGGCGCATGTGTTTCCCGCCGATCTTTCGGACCGCGACGCGGTCAAGGCGCTTGGTGAAAAGGCCGAGGCCGATCTCGGCGGCATCGACATTCTGGTCAACAATGCCGGCATCACAAAGGACGGGCTGTTTGTCCGCATGAGCGACGCCGACTGGGAAAGCGTGCTGGAGGTCAACCTGACCGCCGCCTTCGTTCTGACGCGGGCGATCATGCATCCGATGATGCGCCGCCGCTTCGGCCGGGTGATCAACATCACCTCGATCGTCGGCGTCACCGGCAATCCGGGGCAGGCCAATTATTGCGCCGCCAAGGCCGGCATGATCGGCTTCTCGAAGTCGCTGGCCCAGGAAGTCGCGCCGCGCAACGTCACGGTCAACTGTGTTGCGCCGGGCTTCATCGAGACGGCCATGACCGACAAGCTGAACGACAAGCAGAAGGAAGGCATTCTTTCCGCCGTGCCGATGAAGCGCATGGGCAGCGGTGATGACATCGCTTCCGCCGTCACCTATCTTGCCTCCAACGAGGCGAGCTATGTCACCGGCCAGACCCTGCACGTCAATGGCGGCATGGTGATGGTCTGAACTGAGGCGTCATTTTGGCGGGCACAGGCGATTGAAATGCCCGTGCTGGCCGCCAGACGGCGCTTTTTGGGCTTTGCGCCGTGAACAAAGCATGGTAAGCGGGCCGGGACTGCCAAGAACAGTCCTGCGGATATGATCCGGTCCAGCGGGCCGGTTTTTTTCCAATGTGGGCGTTGGTTCACGTGTTTGCCGCCACATCCGTGCTTGAAGGCAGGGTGATGAAGGCTTTAACTTAGAGGAATGCTTCGCGCATTCCATCGAACTTGAGACAGGTCGAGGATACCGACATGAGCGATATCGCAGAACGCGTTAAGAAAATTGTAGTTGACCACCTGGGCGTTGACGCCGACAAGGTTGTTGAAAGCGCCAGCTTCATCGACGATCTGGGCGCAGATTCGCTCGACACCGTCGAGCTGGTCATGGCCTTCGAAGAAGAGTTCGGTGTCGAAATCCCCGACGATGCGGCCGACTCCATCCTGACCGTTGGCGACGCGATCAAGTTTATCGAGAAGGCCCAGGCCTGATCGAAAGACAAATAGCAGGCGGTTTTCTGGGCATTGCCCGAATACCGCCTTGATCGGCCCGGTCAAACGGGCCATTTTTTTATCCTGAACCGGATCCGGCAGCCATCGGCGTCGACACTGCGCGCCTTGCTTTGGCCGAGCAATATGGTTCGGTCTCCTTGGCCGCCCGGTTCGACCGAGGGATAAGAATGCCGCTTTGCTGGGAAAGCGGCCACCCGGCTCCCGCAAAGTGCCGGATGCGAAAAGAAACTGAAAAGGGGCGATCCACCAATGAGGCGTGTAGTAATCACCGGTCTGGGCATGGTAACGCCGCTGGGATGCGGAACCGAGGTCACCTGGTCGCGCTTGCTGGAAGGCAGGAACGGCGCATCCAGGGTCACCGCTTTCGAGACGGAAGACCTGGCGGCCAAGATCGCCTGCTCCATCCCGTTGGGCGACGGCAGCGACGGGACCTTCAACGCGGATGAGTGGCTCGAGCCGAAGGAACAGCGCAAGGTCGACCCCTTCATCATCTATGCCATGGCCGCCGCCGACATGGCGCTGAACGATGCCGACTGGCACCCGAAAAGCGATGACGATCAGATTTCGACGGGCGTCCTGATCGGGTCCGGCATTGGCGGTCTCGATGGTATCGTGGAAGCCGGCTACACCCTGCGCGACCGCGGTCCGCGCCGTGTCTCGCCTTTCTTCATTCCCGGCCGCCTGATCAATCTGGCCTCCGGCCAGGTCTCCATTCGCCACAAGCTGCGCGGCCCCAACCATTCGGTCGTCACCGCCTGCTCGACCGGCGCGCACGCCATTGGCGACGCCAGCCGGCTGATCGGCTTTGGCGATGCGGATGTGATGGTTGCCGGCGGCGCGGAATCGCCGATCTGCCGCCTGTCGCTCGCAGGCTTTGCCGCATGCAAGGCGTTGTCGACCGACTTCAATGACGACCCCCAGCGCGCCTCGCGTCCCTATGATGTCGATCGCGACGGTTTCGTCATGGGCGAGGGCGCGGGCGTCGTGGTTCTGGAAGAGCTCGAGCACGCCAAGGCGCGCGGCGCAACGATCTACGCGGAAGTGGTTGGCTATGGTCTCAGCGGCGATGCCTACCACATCACCGCGCCGAGCGAGGACGGCGAGGGCGCCTTCCGCTGCATGACCTCGGCCCTGAAGCGCGCCGGCATCGCGCCGGGCGAGATCGATTATATCAATGCTCACGGCACCTCGACCATGGCCGATACGATCGAGCTTGGCGCTGTCGAGCGGCTTCTGGGGGACGATGCCGGCAAGGTGGCGATGTCGTCGACGAAATCGGCGACCGGCCATCTTCTCGGCGCCGCCGGCGCGATCGAGGCGATCTTCTCCACGTTGGCGATTCGCGACAATGTCGCGCCGCCGACGCTCAACCTCGATAATCCCGAGCGCGAAACGGCGATCGATCTCGTGCCAAAGGTCGCCCGTAAGCGCAATATCGACGTGGCCCTCTCGAACTCCTTCGGCTTCGGCGGGACGAATGCATCGCTCGTCCTGCGTCGTTACAACGGTTGATCGTCCGTCAGGCCTTGTGGATGGCAAAAAGAAACGGCTGACATCTTGCGGCCGTTTTCTTATCTAGGTTCAACGGCTTCGGCTTTGGATTCGATATCGTTGCTGCTGTGATTCTTTTCCGTCGCAGGCAAGGATGTGTGAGGCCGCATCATCGGAAGATGCGGCCGTTTTTGTTTGAAGAGGTTACCGGTGCGCGGTTCTGACCATGAAAACGGGCGTGAGAACGGCGAGGGCACGGGTGACGACCGCCGGCCGGTCGTGCCGAAATCAGCCAAGGAAGCATTGCGGCCTGAGCGTGTTCCCGAGCCCGTACAGCGTTCCAGGAAGGCCAAGAGCCAGTTCGTGACCTTCATGAATTTCGTGATGACGCTGCTTGTTCTTGCGGCCGTGGCCGTGGGCGGCATCTACTACTATGCGAAATCGAGCTACAATGAACCGGGGCCGCTGACGGTGAATGCGGAGTTTACCGTGCGCGCCGGCGCGGGCCTTGCCACCATTGCCCGGGATCTGGAGCGCAACGGCATCGTCAGCGATTCGCGTATCTTTCGCTATGTGACGGCAGCCCATCTCCGCAACGGCGAGACCCTCAAGGCCGGCGATTACGAGATCAAGGCCGGCGCCTCCATGGCCGACGTTGCGGCTCTGCTCGAATCAGGAAAATCCATTCTCTACAGCATCTCCTTCCCCGAGGGCTTTACCGTCCAGCAGGTCTTTGACCGGCTCGCCGCCGATCCCAATCTGAGCGGCGATCTGCCCGAGGAACTGCCGCCCGAAGGCAGCCTGATGCCGGAAACCTACCGCTTTTCGCGCGGGACGGACCGCACGGAGATCATCGAGCAGATGCGCGAGGGACAGCAGCGCATGGTCGACGAGATCTGGCTGAAGCGGGATCAGGGCCTGCCGATCGACAACAAGGAAGACTTTGTCACGCTTGCCTCGATCGTTGAGAAGGAAACCGGCATTGCCTCCGAGCGGCCGCAGGTGGCGGCCGTCTTCCTCAACAGGCTTGAGCGCGGCATGCGGCTGCAATCGGATCCGACGGTGATCTACGGCCTTTTCGGCGGCGCCGGAAAACCTGCTGACCGGCCGATCTACCGTTCCGACCTCGACAGGGAAACGCCGTATAATACCTATCGGATCAACGGCCTGCCGCCGGGGCCGATCGCCAATCCCGGCCGGGCGGCGCTGGAAGCGGTCGCCAATCCGGCCCGTACGGATGATCTCTATTTTGTCGCCGATGGCAGCGGCGGGCACGCTTTTGCCAAGACGCTGGACGAACACAATGCCAATGTACGCCGCTGGCGCAAGATCGAGGCGGAGCAGGGCGCCAACTGACCCTCGCCGGAGATCCGGCTTAGCGTCCGGAGGAAAATACTGTAGTTTGCGCCGCAATGGCCCGGTCCCGATTGCCGGGCAGGGGCCAAGAGGGGAAGAGATGAAGCCGCAATCCATGACGGGCTTTGCCCGCAGCGAGGGACACTGGCAGCGCTATCGCTGGACCTGGGAACTGCGGTCCGTCAACGGCAAGGGGCTCGATTTCCGGCTTCGGCTGCCGCAGGGCAGCGATCATCTGGAGAGCGAGGTCCGCAAGCGCCTGTCAGGCCGGCTGTCGCGCGGCAATGTGCAGGTGGCGCTGTCGATCGCGCTCGCCGAGAGCAGGCTGGAACTCGTCGTCAACGAGGCGGCGCTTCAGGCCGTGCTCGACCTCAAGGCCCGGCTCGGCGATGCCCTCGACGACAGGCCGCTCACCATGGAGGGCCTTCTCGGCATGCGCGGCATTGCCGAGTTCCGTGAGGCCGAAGACAGCGACGAGGCGATCGAGACGCGCGACCGCATGATCCTCGATGATCTCGACCTCGCGCTCGACAGGCTTTCGGCCATGCGCGGCGATGAGGGCGAGAAGATCGTTGCGATTCTATCCCGGCAGATCGACCGGATCGAAACGCTGACGGAAATGATTGCCGCCGATCCATCGCGCGCACCGGCCACCATCGCCGCAAGGCTTTCCGAAGAGGTGGCGAGACTGGTGGAGGCCGCGCCCGCGCTCGACAGCGAACGGCTTTATGCCGAGGCGGTGCTGCTGGCCACAAAGGCGGACATTCAGGAAGAAATCGACCGCTTGAACGCCCATGTTGCGGCCGCCCGCGCGCTTCTGCAGCAGGGCGGTCCCTGCGGACGGCGGCTTGATTTTCTGGCGCAGGAATTCAACCGCGAGACCAATACGATCTGTTCCAAATCGAATGCCGTGGCGGTGACGGCAGCCGGGCTGGAGCTGAAGACGGTCATCGATCAGTTTCGCGAGCAGATACAGAATCTGGAGTAGAGCCATGGCAGAGAGTGACGCTGTAAACAGACGCGGGATCATGTTGGTCCTGGCCGCCCCGTCCGGCGCGGGCAAGTCGACAATCGCGCGGCGGCTTCTCGCTGAAGATCCGATGATCGACCTGTCCATCAGCGCGACCACGCGGGCGCGCCGCAAAAGCGAGCAAGAGGGCGTGCATTATTTCTTCCTGCAGCCCGACGAATTCCTCGCCCGGCGTGATCAAGGCGCCTTTCTCGAATGGGCCGAGGTCCACGGCAATTTCTACGCGACGCCCAGAGCGGCGGTCGAGAAATCGCTTGCCGCCGGCCGCGACGTGCTGTTCGACATCGACGTTCAGGGCGCTGAACAACTGAAGCAGGCGCTCCCGCGCGATGTCGTCGGCATTTTCGTCCTGCCGCCGTCGATGAAGGCTTTGAAGGCGCGGCTGATGGCCCGTGCCGAAGACAGCAAGGCCGCTATGGAGGTCCGCCTGAAGAACGCCACCGGCGAGATCTCGCGCTGGCGCGACTATGAATATGTCGTCGTCAACGACGATCTTGAGGACGCCTATGACCTGGTGCGTTCGATCCTGAGGGCAGAGCGGGCGAAGCGCGAATATGAGAGCGTCATCCCGCACCATGTGGATGCGCTTCTGTCCGAGTAGCCTGAAGGGCTCTAGAGCACGCGCGCGAGCGTGCAAAATTCCTCGACGCTGAGCGTTTCGGCGCGCCGCGTCGGATCGATATCCGCCTTTTGCAGCAACGCCTCGCCGCCGAGCGACTTGAGGCTCTGGCGCAGCATCTTGCGGCGCTGGCCGAAGGCGGCCTGGGTTATCTTCTCGAGCGCTGCGGCCTCGACCGCGATCGGTTTGGCGCGCGGCGTGAGATGGACGACGCTCGACGTCACCTTCGGCGGCGGCGTGAAGGCCTGCGGGGGGACATCGAAGGCGATGCGCGCCTCGGTGCGCCAGCCGGCAAGCACGCCGAGCCGGCCGTAATGGCTGTCGCCGGGCTCGGCGACGATGCGCTGGGCGACTTCCTTCTGGAACATCAGCGTCAGCGATTGCCAATAGGGCGACCATGCCTTCGGCAGAAGCCAGTTCACCAGCAATTGCGTGCCAACATTGTACGGCAGATTGGCGATAATGCGTATTGGTCTGCCGCCGGCGATCTCGGCAAAATCCACCTTCAGCGCGTCGCCCTCGATGATCTCGAGCCTTCCCGGGTAGTGGCCGGCGATCTCCTCCAGCGCCGGAAGGCAGCGCGAATCGCGCTCGATCACGGTCAGCCTTTCCGCGCCAAGCGAGAGAATGGCGCGCGTCAGGCCGCCGGGACCGGGGCCGACCTCGATGACATGCGTGCCCTCAAGGTCGCCGGCCGTACGGGCGATCTTCTGCGTCAGGTTGAGGTCGAGCAGAAAGTTCTGGCCGAGCGCTTTCTTTGCATTCAACTCGTGATTGGCCAGAACTTCGCGCAGCGGCGGCAGATCGTCGATCTGGCTCATGGCCGCTGCCCCGATCCGGCGGTCAGCCTGGCGGCGAGCTTGAGCGCCTCTTCCAGGCTTCGCGGATCGGCGATGCCGCGTTCGGCAATGTCAAAGGCCGTCCCGTGGTCGGGAGAGGTTCGCACGAAGGGCAGGCCGAGCGTCACGTTGACGCCTTCCTCGAAGCCGAGCGTCTTGACCGGGATCAGCGCCTGATCGTGATACATGCAGATCGCCGCGTCATAGCGCGCCCTGGCGCTTGCGTGAAACATGGTGTCGGCGGGAAGCGGGCCAGTTACGTCGATGCCTTCGGCGCGCAGGATTTCAAGCGCCGGACGCACGGTCTCCTCATCCTCGCGGCCGATCGTGCCCTGCTCGCCGGCATGCGGGTTGAGCCCGGCGACGGCAAGCCGCGGCGAACCTATGCCGAAACGACGGGCGAGGTCGCGCGCGGTAATCCGGATCGTCTCGATGATCAACTGCCGGTCAAGGGCGCCCGGAACATCGGCGAGCGGGATATGAATGGTGACGGGCACGACGCGCAGGGCCGGGCAGGCGAGCATCATCACGGGGTGATACTCCGTCCCGGTCTCTCGTCGTGCGAGCTCCGCCAGAAATTCCGTATGGCCGGGAAAGCGGAAGCCGGAACTGTAGAGCACCGATTTGGCGATCGGATTGGTCACGAGACCGGCTGTCTTGCCGCGCATGGTGAGCTTCACCCCGGTCTCGATCGCCGCAATCGTGCCGGCCGCCGTGCCCGGATCGGGTTTTCCGGGCGAAACGGGCGTCGCCGCATCAATGGCGAAGACCGGCAAAAACGCGTTGAAATTCGAGACCGCGGCCTCAGGAGCCGAAACCGCGACCGGCACGTCCAGGCCGAGCATCTCAGCACGGGCCTTCAGAATGCGCGGATCTCCGAGATAGACAAAGGGGGGCATTCCCGTCTGTTCGCGGCGGGACCAGGCCTTGAGCGCAATCTCCGGCCCAATGCCGGCGGGGTCTCCCTGGGAGAGAGCAAGCGGACGATCAGTCATCATTCGGGATCAATCAGGACTTGCCCGGGGTGACGATCTGGGCCTTGCTCTTCAGTTCTTCCATATATTTCTCGCTTTCGCTGTCTCGGTCTTCCTCGGCCGAGTTCTCCTCGGCGCTGAGTACGAGACGCGCGGCGTAGTCATCGGATGTCGTCTTGCGGTCGCAGATCGCAAGGAATTCCGCGCCGAACGGCGTCGTCTGAACCGATGTGGTATCGCCCTTGGCCTTGGTGACGGCGTCCTTCCATTCGGCCGGAAGCTGAGGCTCCAGAAAGCGACCATAGTCGAGGACCGTCACGTCGTTCATCGTTGCGGCGAAGGAGATCGCCTGGTCGCATCCGGGGAATTTCGAACGCGCGGATTCGGCCTCGCGCTTGCGCTTGGCAAGCAGCGAGCCGCGCTCATTCTGCGGCACGACAAAGACGATGCGCTTCAGCAGATATTCGGTGGTCTCAGGCTTCTTGCCGTCTTTTTCCGCTGCCTCGAGCTGGGCGATGAACTGGTCCTCGGGCAGGAGCGTGTTACCGCCGTATCGGGCTCGCAGCAACTGGCTCCAACTCATCGACACGGCGATGTAGAACTTGAAGTGGTCGACGCCGACGCCGGCCTGATTGAGGATATTGCTCATCTGCGAGACGGACATGCCGTTGCTATTGGCGAAATTGGCGAAAGCGTCGTCCACTTCCGGCTGGGTGACCGACATGTTGCGAAGCGCGATCTCCGACTGCTTCAGCGCCTGGTCGATCATCGCCTCGCGCGCCTTATCGTTCAGATTGCCCTTCGTCCCCATCAGGCGCAGCAGATTTCGGCGTTTGGCGATATCGTCATTGGTGATCGGGACATTGTTGACGATGACTTCAATGTCGACGGTTTTGGCGAAGGCGGGTTGCGGCGCGGCGCCTGTGATGCCGGCCGTGGCGATCATGGCGGCGGCAAAGGCGGTCACTGAAAATCTTGCGGCAGTCATGTTCTTTCCTTTCAACAGCCTTCTGCGCCGCATGTTGCGGCGAGGCACCTTCCCGGCATGGCGGCGTGTTCTCAAGCACTGGCTCGACACCGCCTGGCCGCCCCTCCCTGGGCGCGGTGCAGTTACTGTCAGTTTCGTTCGCGGACATGTAATAGTACGATCCATGCCCATCTCTCGATGGCAATGTTTTGTCCATTTTAGGGGCAAAAGCAAGGCATTGATCGGATCGGAGCGACCGATCGGGTCAATTGAGAGAATCGCTGCCGACCACGATGTCGCCCAGCGTGCGGAAGGTCAGACGCGCGCCGATCGTCCAGTCGACGGCCTCGCGGTTGTTGTTGTCCCAGTCTTCCTGATAGGTGATCGAGAAGATCGTGCAGATGTCCTCGTATGTCAGGCCGACCCAGCGATTGGTCAGGACATTGTTGGCCAGATCATAGGTCAGCGAGCCGGAAACGCCCCAATTGTCGTTGAGACGGAAGGTGCTCGTCGATTTGATCTCGCTGTTGCGCTCATTATAGGCATAGCCCGGCTGGGCGAGAATGTTCGTGTAGTCGAGCGCCGTGTCGAACCAGCGCGAATTGTAGCCGACGCCGAAATCCGTGCGCTGCAGGGTGAAGTCTTCCTCATCGAAACGTGCGCCGCCGGTGAACGAAAGACCGAAGGGGAAGGAAACGGAAGCGGCGCCGACATAGTCGGACCGTTTCGATTCGAGACCGGAGTCGATGCCGACGCCCACAAGATCGGGGGAGGCGAAGGAATTCTTGCCCGCAAGCTGGAACGACTGGCCGAACAGGCCGTTGACCAGCATGCCGGAATCGTACACGCCGCGGTAGCGGAAGCCGATATTGGCGCGCGTGCCGCCTTCGACGCGGTCATATCCCGAAAACTTGTCACGCTCAAACAGTGTCAGCGCATCGAAGACGAAGCTCTGCGCGTCTTCGTTCGGCAGACCGCCGGCATACTGCTCGTCCGGACGGACAAAAACCTGACCGATCGGCTCGATGATGTGCGAGCTGAAGCTGTTGGTCATCAGGATCGGATATTTCATCTCCAGACCGGCGGTGACCATGGCGCGTGCGGCGGCGTCCTGATCGACGAAATTGCCGGCATAGGAATAAGCGCCGCCATTGATCTGGTTCGGGTCATCGACATTGAGCAGGTAACCGTCGGCACGGGCGGCCAGCAGCGGGCTGAGCTGCAGACCGCCGTCGGTGGTAAAGGTCCGCTCCCATTCGACTTCGCTGGTCAGGCGCGTGCTGTTGCCCTTCAGCCCGAGAAAGCGGTCGTTGACGGCTGTCGGCACCACATCATTCTTGCGGCGGACGATGTTGGTGAGGTTGTTGGTGACGGACAGCTGCCCGCCGAAAACAGGCTCCGGCGCGATATAGTCATAATCGATGACCGGCACCACGATCGCCTGCTTGCTCTCGGCCGCGTCCTCGCTGTCGGCGTCCTGAACGTCGAAATAATTGCCCTTGACCGACACCGAACTGCGCTTGCCGAGACCTTCGAGATAGACCTGGTTGTTGAAGATCTTGTCGTCATGGCCGTCGATCGAATAGGTGCGGGCGAAATTGTTGTCGCTCTGCACCATCGCATCCCAGCCGAAGACCCAGCGCGGATTGATCTGGAACTCGCCGGTGGAGGCGATCATGGCGCGGCCGTTTACCTCGGCATCGGTGGTGCCGCCGGTAAACTGGTCGCTGCCCATCTGGTCGATGCCGGCGAAACGCAGCGTGTGCTGGCCGTTGCGATAGCGCTTGCGATATTCAGCTTCCAGAAGGAAACCCTGCTCGGTATAGCCCGTTCCGGTAAAGGTGACGTCGGAACTCGGCGAGATCGGAATGTAATAGGGCAGGGAGAACCCGACGCCGAGATTTTCGCCAATGCTCATCGACGGAAACAGGAAACCGCGTTTACGCTTGACGCTCGGATCGGGAACCGTGATCGACGGCAGGACCGCGATCGTGTGACCGAGAAGCTGGAAGCGCGGGCTTTCGAGCCGGACCGTCCGGGTTTCGCCGTCCTGGATCACGCGCTGGGCGCGGATCTGCCAGAAGGGCGGCTTTTCCGGGTTTTCGGCGCATGGTACGCAGGCAGTATAGACGCCGTTCTCGAGCACCATCCTGGTGCCGTCGATCCGCTCGGCCCGTTCGCCGGCGATCGCAATATTGTCGGGCGTGCGGACACTGATGGCGTCGAGGAAACCGTTCGCGAAGTCGTCGGTGACGTCAAGCTTCTCGGCGCGCAGGCGGTTGCCGTCCGGATCGATCACCTCGATCCCGTCATAGGCCATCATCCGGCCCGCCTTCTGGTCATACTCGACCTTGTTGGCGACCATGCGATAACCGGCGTAGTAAATCTGCACGCCGCCGATGGCGGAAACCATCTGCGTATCGTGATTGTAGATCAGTTCGTTCGCCGTCAAAAGCATCGGGCCCGAATCATCGTCGGGAACGGAAATGCCGTAGTCTTCCTCAATGCTTGAAGCAGGGGCGGTTTGTGCCAGGAGGCTGACCGGCGTCAATGCGCTGGCAACCGCCAGAAGCCCGGCAAGGCCCAATTTACTCGTAACTTGCCGGGACACTAACCATCCTCCTGATGCAGTAATATCGTCAGACCCAACGCCATCGCCACGACCACCGGAATCCAGGCCGCAAGAAGCGGCGACAAAACTCCGCTGCTGCCAAACGCCTTTACAAGAACACTCGTCACATAAAGCAGAAAGCCGGACAGGATTCCACCCAAAATAACAGCCGGCGACTGCGCGAAGCGCGAAAACTTCAGGCAGACGGTGGCTGCGATGAGGGTCATGGCGACCAAAAGGAAAGGCAAGGATAACAAATAGTTATATTGCGTCTCCAAGGCATTGGTTGAAATGCCGAACTGACGCGCGAGGTCAATTTGTCTCGGCAGCGCAAAAATGCTCACAAGGTCCGGCTGGACGAGGTTCTGCTGGACGAACTGCTCGTCGAGATTGGTTTTGACCCGGACCTCGTCACGATGTGTGGATAATTCGCCGACCTCGGTTTCGGTGACGTCAAAGAGCGTCCACCAGCCATTGCTGAGCACGGCTCTTGCGGCATCCTGACGTTTCACGAGACCGCCCTGGTCGTCGAAATAGATCACCACCGCCTGGAGCAACTCGGTTCCGTTCTCGGCAATGCCGCGGCCGCCAATAATCGTGTCCTGACCGTCGGTCAGCTGTCTGAGCCATGGCACCGTCCGGTCCTGGCCATGACCGATCGCCTCGAGCCCGATCGCCTTTTTCTGGGTCCAGGAGGCAAGGGGATTGAGCGCGACGACGCTTGCCGCGCCGAGCAGCGCGGCGCCGATGACGAAGGGCAGGATGAACTGCCATACGGAAATGCCGGCAGAGCGGGTGACGACAAGTTCGTTGCGCCGGTTGAGCGCGATCAACGCAACCATGGCAGAAAAGAGCGCGATGAAGGGGATTGTCTGCTGGAGGATATAGGGCAGGCGCAGGGCCGTGATCAGCATCGCATCCGTCGTGCCCTGTCCGGCATCGACCGAGATATTGCCGATGACTTCGGAAAAATCGATCAGGTAAATAATCGAGATCACGCCGAAGAAGAACCAGCCGACCGTTATCAGGTAGCGGGTGAAGAAATAGCGGCCGAGAACGGAGAAGATCATGACGCGCCTCCGTCATTGCGAGCCCCTCGGCCGATCATGCGGGAAAAGGCGGCATTGGTCCGGTCGAGCATGCTGGCATTTCTGCGCGCCCGTCTCGGCTTCAGCAGCAGGTAGAGGCCTAGAGCGAACAGCACGATGACGATGCCGTAGGAAATCGGGACGAACAGGGCGTCGCTCTCCGCACGGTTGGTCGAAAACTGCGACATCAGCCGGAGAACGAGCGTCAGAACGAAGGCGGTCGCCATCGGCGGAATGCGCCGCTCCCTGTGCGAGCGCGCATCGCCGACGATGACGATGGTGAAGATGGCGTAGATCAGCGGCAGCGACCAGTCGGTCAGGCGCCGGGTCAGTTCCGCCCGGTAGGCGCCGGGATTGGCCTTGTAGTCCGGGTCTTCGGGATCAGGATTGAGCAGGAAGGGCAGGCCGCGATCCGTCGCCTTGCGGGAGGCCTGGCTGCGGTCGCTGGTCAGTTCCGACAGGTCGAAACTGTAGGAATCAAACTGGACGATGGAGACATTACCGGTCTCGTCTTCGCGCTGCACCTGGCCGTTTCGCATGATTAGCTGGCTGCCGCTTTCGTCAACCGCGCCTTCGCGGGCATAGTAGATGTAGGAGTTCTCAGGCTCGCGGTAATCGGCCACGAAAAGGCCCTTCAGCACCCGGCCGGAGAGCCGTTCCGAGATCTGGATGTAGAGCCCGTCCTCGATTTCGCGGAAGGTCTTCTCCTCGATTACGGTGGAGAGCAGGTCGGCATAGACCGAGGCGATCAGCGTGCGCGCCTCGGCGCGCGATTTCGGCTCGATATAGTTGTCGAGAACGAAGGAGAAGGCGCAGAGAACCACGGCGAACATCAGGATCGGCCGGTAGATGATCGAACGGTGGGCGCCGGCAGCGTCGATGACCGCCAGTTCCGAATCATTGTTCATCGTCGTCAGCGTTTGCGCCGCGCCGAGGACAAGGCCGAAGGGCAGAACGGTCGGGATGACCGTAGGCAATATCAGCGTTGCCAGCGTGAGGAAGGAAAGAATCGACTGGCCGCTGTCGGTAACGAGGTTGATTCGGCCGAGCACCTGCGTCAGCCACAGGATCGCCAGCACCGGCAACAGGGTTGCCAGGAACATGCGGACCACGCGGGCCAGTATGTAGCGTTCCAGTATCTTCATGCAGCTCTTGCCGGTTTTCAGGCCTGTGAAGCGCGGGAGCCGCGCTCGCTTGCCGTATCCTTCCTTGTGAAAAAGTAAAGTGTTCCTATGAAGATGACGATCGATCCCAGCCAGGCGAGAACGATGTCGGAGAGGTAGTGGCCGCCATAGGCCAGCCGCATGGCGGGCGACGCCAGCGCTAGCGCGATCAGCGGCGGCGAAAACAGGAGCTTGAACCGGTCGGGCACAAGAAACACGGCATAGCAGAACAGCCAGCCGGCCCCTGCCGCCTCGCCGGAAATGAACGAGCAGTTTGAACCGCAGGCGCCCGAGAAATCGCCTGCCGGCACGAAGCTCAGATCGCCGCCGAACAGATCGGTATTGCGCGGCCGCGGCCGGTGTGAATGTTCCTTGAGGATCATGTTCACCAGGATGCCGGGCCCGAGGATGAGCGCGGTCAAACCTGCCAGCAGACGTTTGACCAGGCGGACGTCATAGGTCGCGCCGTGATGCGACCAGGCCATGACAAGCCGGACGATGATGCCGACGCCGAGTATGATCGGCAGGTAGAAAATCAGGTCGCGCAAAAGTCCGAGCGCCTTGTCGCGGGCGATCGGAAAATTGCCGCAGACAGTGTCGGCCGGCGTGCTGGTGGCGCAATGGGTCTGGCTGAAAAAGGCCCGTGACGCGCTGATATCGATCGCGGGAAACAGATAGAAAAACAGGAGCAGCACCCACCAGAGAGCAAACAGAATGACGAAAGCCGCCTTGAGCGGCGGCATGTCGCCAAGGCGACCGAATGCGTCTGTCAGCCATCGTTTCGGCCTGGAACTTGGCAATGCGGATTTTCCGGTTTCGTTCGTCATGCGTGAAGCACAGCGTTTCCTATTTGGTGGTTTTAAGTGTTATGAGGACGGGGTCAACCGTTCTCGGCCCGTTGCGTTAACAAGGGGTAGATTTCTTCTCTTGCTACAACCTGACGGCATAACCACGGCGCGCATTCCCGAAACTCCGGAGCACTCACAATGAAATTCTCGATCTCCTTTGCAAAAACGGCAGATATCGCTGGCAAGACAGTCATCACGCTCGCCACGGAAGGCGGCGCTCCGGCCGGATCCGAGGCCCTTGGCGGGATCGACCCGCTTTATCAGAAGGCCGCGGCGACCGCCGGTTTCAAGGGCAAGCCCGCATCCTCGCTCGACCTCCTGTCGCCGGCCGACAGCGAAGCGGCGCGGATCATTGTGCTCGGGCTCGGCAAGGCCGATCAACTTGTTGCGAACAGCTACCTGCAGGCCGGCGGAAAGGCCGCAAGCCTCGCGCCGAAGGCCGAGACGCTCGTGGTCTTTGCGGAATCGGCAGGCGTTGCAACGGTTGCCGGCAATGTCGCCGAATTCGCCGTTGGCATGATTCTCGGCGGCTACAATTTCGACCGGTTCAAGACCACCGGGCGGGATGAGGACGACGAAGCGAAGGAGGTTGCCGTCGAGATCGTGACCGCAGATCCGGCCGCCGCCGCGACAGCCTTTGCCGAACGCAAGGCGATCGGCGACGGAGTGATGCTGGCGCGCGAACTGGTCAACCTGCCGGCCAATATCCTCGGCCCGCGCGAATTCGCCGACAAGGCGAGGGAACTCGAATCACTCGGCGCCAGGGTCGAACTTCTGGACGAGGCAAAGATGCGTGAGCTCGGCATGGGCGCGCTTCTGGGCGTTGCCCAGGGCTCCGTCCGTCCGCCTTACCTGGCGGTGATCGAGTGGAATGGCGGCGAAACCGACGAACGGCCGATCGCCTTCGTCGGCAAGGGCGTCGTCTTCGACACCGGCGGCATCTCGATCAAGCCGGCGGCCTCGATGGAGGACATGAAGGGCGACATGGGCGGTGCGGCCGCCGTCATCGGCCTGATGCACACGCTGGCCGCGCGCAAGGCGAAGGTGAATGCCGTTGGCATTCTGGGCCTCGTCGAGAACATGCCGGACGGCAATGCCCAGCGTCCGGGCGATATCGTTACCTCCATGTCCGGCCAGACGATCGAGGTGATCAACACCGACGCGGAGGGTCGCCTGGTGCTGGCCGATGCGCTCTACTACTGCAATGAGCGCTTCAAACCGCGCTTCATGATCGATCTGGCAACGCTGACCGGCGCCGTGATGGTGGCGCTCGGTTCGCATCGCGCCGGGCTGTTTTCCAATGATGACGGGCTTTGCGCCGAACTGGCGAAGGCGGCGGACACGACCGACGAAAAAATCTGGCGCCTGCCGCTCGGCGAGGAATATGACCGTATGGTCGATAGCCGTTTCGCGGATATGCGCAACACCGGTGGATCGCGCCATGCCGGTTCGATCACGGCGGCGCAGTTCCTCAAGCGCTTTGTCGGCGAGACGCCCTGGGCGCATCTCGACATCGCCGGCACGGCCATGGGCGCGCCGAAGAACGCGATCAACCGCGGCTGGGCCTCCGGCTTCGGCGTGCGGCTGCTCGATGAGCTGGTTCGCAGTCATTACGAAAAGCGCGGTTAAGTGGAGAGAGCGGTGCTGTGACGGAGATCCTGTTCTACCATTTGACGGAATCCCTGCGCGAGGCCGCCTTGCCGCCGCTTGTCGAAAAAAGCCTGGAGCGCGGCTGGCGGGTCGCGATCCAGACCACAAGCGAGGCGGAGCGTGACCGACTCGACGGCATTTTGTGGACCTTTCGCGCCGACAGCTTCATTCCGCACGGGACTGATGCCGAAGACTTCAGCGAAGCCCAGCCGGTGCTGCTGACGACGGCGGGCGACAACACAAACCAGGCCGATATCCGCTTCTTCGTCGAGGGCGCGGAGGTGCGCGATGTCGATGATTACAGCCGCGTGGTGGTGATGTTCGACGGCCATGACGGCGACGAACTGACCCGGGCCCGCGCGCAATGGAAGGCTCTCAGGCAGGGTGAACACAGCCTGACATACTGGCAGCAGGGCGAGGGCGGACGCTGGCAGAAAAAGGCCTGACAACCGATTGTCGTTCCAGACTAGGTCGCGCCTGTCTCAGCCGTCATTCGTCGCGTTAAGGTCCTCCGGCCTGATCCCGTCGCAGGGATCGACCGAATGGGCGAGACGAACCCCGGGTCCGCCGCCGTTTTCGCCGTCCTCTATGAAGGCGATTCCCTTCTTTGCGAACGCTTTTTCCAGCGCGTCCGCTACGGCGAAATCGCGTTCGCCGCCGTCCGTCTCCGCCTTGGCCAGTGCTTCCCGGTCCACGCCGGTCAAGGCCGCGGCTTCATCTTGCGAAAGTCCGAGCAGGGCGCGGGCGGCGCGGATCTGTTGCGATGTGATCATGGTCGTGATGCCTTCGGCGAGCGTTGTCTGTGTTGACGATCTATAACATTTCCAATGTGGGAAATCTTCGGCGGTTCCATGCCCGGTCGAAAAATCATCGTCGAGACAGGATCAGCGCCGGTTCGCCGGCGGACCGGCCATCCACTTGATGATGAACATCGCGGGAATGATCCAGAGCAGGCCAGTCAGGAAGAAATAGAGCAGCGCAGCCCAGGCGGGTCGACCGTCCAGCACGACGGTTGCCAGCGTCGTGGCCGTCAGGGCATAGACGATCACCAGCGTGACGATCAGTATCGTCCCGATAAATTTACGCAATCTGACTGGCACGGTCGCAATTCCCCCCTTATGAAGTGATGTGAGACTATGCCGTCGATCGGCATGTGTGAAGCCCGGCGGACGCGATCCGTCAAGTCATGCACATGAGCGGCAATGGCAATGCTGGTTTGACTGGAGAAAAGGCCGATGGCAAATGCAACTTCCCCCGCCATTAGCGAGAGCGAACAGCGGTTCAACGCAGCGCTCGTGCGGGGCTGGCTCTATTTCGTCGTTCTGACGCTGTTCTGTCTGGTGCTGGTCGGCGGCGCGACCCGGCTGACGCAGTCGGGCCTGTCGATCACCGAGTGGAAGCCGATCCACGGCATCATTCCGCCCCTGAGCCTTGCCGAATGGCAGGAGGAATTCGCGCTTTACAAGCGGATCCCCGAATACCAGCTTTTGAACAAGGGCATGTCGCTTGCCGAATTCCAGAACATCTTCTGGTGGGAATGGAGCCACCGCCTGCTGGCGCGCGCGGTCGGGCTGATCTTCGCCCTACCGCTTCTCTTCTTCTGGATATCGAAGCGCCTGCCGAAGGGGCTTGGCTGGCCGCTGACCGGGGTGCTCGCGCTCGGCGGGCTGCAGGGCTTCATCGGCTGGTGGATGGTGTCATCGGGCCTATCGGAACGCACCGACGTCAGCCAGTACCGCCTCGCCGTCCATCTGATCATGGCCTGTCTGATCATTGCGGCCTGCGTCTACATCGCAAGGGGGCTGAAGCCGCGACGCCATGAGGATCCGCCGACCGGCGCTTCGCACGGGTTCGCGATCGTGCTTCTCGTCGCGGCCTTCATCCAGATCTATCTCGGCGCGCTCGTGGCCGGGCTGGATGCCGGGCTTTCCTACAATACCTGGCCGCTGATGGATGGCGCGATCGTGCCGCAGGACCTGCTGCTGCATCAGCCGGCATGGCTGAACTTCTTCGAAAACCCGAAGACCGTGCAGTTCACCCACCGCATGGGCGGCTATGTCCTGCTGTTGCTGGCGCTTCTGCATTATCTGACGGAGTGGCGCGGCGCGGTGGCGCGCGGGCTTGATCTGGAACTCTCACAGCATGCGCGCGGGGCGCTGGCGATCCTGGTCGTCATCCTGCTGCAGGCGGTGCTCGGTATCTTCACGCTGGTGCTGCAGATGCCGCTGTGGCTGGCTCTTTCGCATCAGGCCGGCGCGATCATCGTGCTGATCCTCGTCACCGGCCATCTGCGCGGCTATCGTAGGCCTCTCATCGAAGAGGTCTGAGAGGGACTAGCCGAAGCGATAGGCCGAGTAGGGCTTGCCGCGGAAATTGCCCTGAAACTCCCGCTTTCCGGTGTCTTTGCCGGCAGCGCCGGCGGCGACGAAGACGGGGACGAGATGGTCGTGATCGGGCACGTGGCATTCCAGCGCATCGGGATTTTCGGTCCATGTGGCGAGCCGGGCCGCGCGTTCGGCCGGGTCCGCGATCGAAAGCGCATCCTTCAGCCAGTCGTCGAACCGGGTTGCCGCCGCCGCATGGGCCTCGTCCTGGCGGTAGAACATGCGCATATTATGATAGGAAAGGCCCGAGGCGACGATCAGGATATCCTCGTCGCGCAACGCTTGCAGCGCCTCGCCGATCCTGAAATGGGTCTCGGCCGAAAGGTCCGGATCAAGCGACATCATCACGATCGGCACGTCGGCCTTTGGGTACATCATCATGAACGGGATGAAGACGCCATGGTCGAAGTCGCGCTCGGAATCCGTTGCCGTTTCAATACCGGCGGACGCCAGCACGTCACGCACATGCTCGGCAACGTCCGGCGCGCCGGGGGCAGGGTAGTCGAGCTCGAAGGTATGCGGCGGAAAGCCGTAATAGTCGAAATACATGCCGGGGTGCGCTGCCGTGGAGACGGTCAGCCTGTCGACCTTTTCCCAATGGGCCGAAATCACCAGAACCGCCTTCGGGCGGCGGCCGAGCGCACTGTCGAACCCCTTGAGGTAGATCTCCAGTTCCTTCCACGGGTCACCCGGCGGGAGAACGCCCTCGGGCCCGTGCATGAATGGCCAGGGACCGCCGCCATGGGGAATGAAGAAGACGGGAAGACGCGATTGCGTAGACATCGGGCAAATCCTCGCTGATTGCTTTCACCCAATATAGCGAGGCGGGCGACCGGCCGCGACGGGCGAACCGGTCGACGGATTGTTCACCGTTCAGGCCGACAGCATCAGGTCCATGTTCTGGACGGCGGCGCCCGATGCACCCTTGCCGAGATTGTCGAGCTGGGCGACCAGATTGACATGAGCGCCGCCGCCGAAGACGTAGATCTTCATGATGTCCTGGCCCGCAAGCTCTTCGGCATTGAGGCGCGCGAGCGATCCGCTTTCGGCAAGCGGCACGACGCGAACGATGTCCTGGCCGGCATAGTATTCCGAAAGCAGCGCGTGGATGCTTTCCTGATTGTGCTCGCCTTCAAGCTCCTCGAGGTAAAGCGGCACCTGAACCAGCATGCCCTGCGGGAAGCGGCCTACGGACGGCGAGAAGATCGGCGCGCGCGGCAGAAGGCCGTGCGTGGTCATTTCCGGCACATGCTTGTGCGCCAGGTTGAGGCCATAAAGGAAATGCTGCGCGTCGATGTGGTCGTCGCGGCTTTTATCCTCCATCTGGGCAATCAGGTTCTTGCCGCCGCCGGTGTAGCCGGAGACCGCGTTGATCGTGACCGGATAGCTGTCGGGAATGATGCCGGCGGCCCGCAGCGGACGGATGAGGCCGATCGCGCCGGTCGGGTAGCAGCCGGGATTGGCGACATAACGGGCGCCACGGATGCGCTCGGCCTGGTCCTTGTCCATCTCGGCAAAGCCATAGGCCCAGTCGGGATTGACGCGATAGGCCGTCGACGTGTCGATGACGCGCACGCTGTTATTGCCCGCGAGCATGCCGACGGCTTCGCGAGAGGCGTCGTCGGGCAGGCAGAGGATGGCGATATCGGCGCTGTTGATCAGGTCTTCGCGCATTTTCGGATTGCGGCGTTCCTCATGCGGGATCGACAGAAGCTCGACATCGCGGCGTTCAGCCATGCGGGTGCGGATCTGCAGCCCCGTCGTGCCGTGTTCGCCGTCGATGAAAATCTTTGCTGCCATTTTCCTGTCCTGTCGCTCAGAGGTGCGGTTGTCTCGCGCACCTATATAAAGCGGGCCCTGAAGGCCCGCAATGTTTTCACCCGATTGAATGGCGTGAAAGTTCAGTGCTTGACTTCGCGGAAGATCACTTCCGGAAGGCTGCCGAGTGCCGGGAAGAGCGGAATGAGGCAGGCCTGAAGCGCGTGGTAGATGTCGCTCTTGCCTGGGAAAAGCGTCGCCTGCGGCACCAGGTCTTCCGAAAGCTCCTCGTGCCAGCCGCCTTTTTCGTGGTCGATCAGATGATTGGCGACAAAGCTCCACTGTTTGCGATAGGCATACATGTGCATGTCCTGGCCGAAATGCGAGGTGAGGAAATGCGTCGCGCCGATGCCCTCGCAATGGGGCCACCAGAGCTTGGCTCGGTTCTTCGGCTTGTTGTCCCAGTCGAGCGTGTAGAACATGCCGCGCTTTTCATAATCCCAGCCAAGCTTGAAGGCGGAGACGAAGAGCTCATGCGCGGCCTTTGGCATCCAGCTGTGCGAGCGGCCGGTGAGCGTGTGAAGCTGGAGAAGAAGACGCGTCCACTCCAGCCAGTGCCCGGGGGTGGTGCCGGAGGGCCTGAACATTTCGTTGCCCGAATAATTGTAGTCGACCTTCCAGTCCTCGGTGAAATGCTCGGCGACGCGGAAGCCGCATTCGCGGGCGTGCTTGTGGATGATCAGCTCGGCAATGCGCTTGGCCTTGGTCAGATATTCGATATCGCCGGTGACCTCATAGGCCTCCATCAGCGCCTCGGTCATGTGCATGTTGCAGTTCTGGCCGCGATAGCCGCGCACGGGCGTCCAGTCGGTCTCGAATTCCTCGGCGACGGCGCCGTGCTTGTCTTCCCAGAAATGCTTGTTGATGACCTCGGTGACGTCGGCGATCATCGCATCGGCCAGTGGATGACCGGCGAATTTCGCGGAAGAAGCCGCAAGCAGCACGAAGGCGTGGCCATAGGCCTGTTTCGAAGGGTCGGCCACGGGCCCGTCATCATTGACCTGCCAGAAATAGCCGCCGCGTTCCTTGTCGCGATGGTTCTCCCACAGATAATGCATGCCGTGGTCCATCAGGTCGTCGCAGCCGGGCCGTCCGAGAAGGTGACCGATCGCCATGCAGTGAACCATGCGCGCCGTGGTATGGATGCCGCGCACCGGATTGTCCCCGCCGGTCGGCCTGCCATCCTTGTCGAATTCGAAGAAGCCGCCCTTCGGGTTCACCGAGCGGTACTGGAAATAGTCGAACAGGTCATTGGCCTGTTTCCACAGCCATTCGCGGTGATAGGGCCTGTTGATCCAGCGCGGCGGGGCGACGAGCGTATTGATCTTCGGTTTCATGGGTTACCCTCCCTTTGATGCAACCGGGCGCTGCGCTGGCGCACGGGAAATGTTGATCGCTACTGTCGGATGAGGCATCCGGATTGGTCGCGCACGCTCCGTTCAGTCACTTGATTAGTTTATATAGCGCGCAGGATAGCATCTCAATTCCGATTTGCATCCCGCTTGATCATGCGCAAAGAATGCCGGAAAACCGAAGCATGCGGCGAAAATCATCCGTTGACCGGACGCCAAGGGCAAATGGCCTCCCTATAGACATGTTGACATAAAGATATCTTTATGTGATTTCATGGCCTCGGAAACTGGAGATGGCAGATGCTTGACGAACTGTTCGGAGAAGAGGCGCCGAAGCGCACCGGCAAGGAAATCCGTGCCGCACTGGAAAAGGCCGCCCGCGAGCGCATCCTCATCCTCGATGGCGCCATGGGCACGCAGATCCAGGGTCTGGGCTTCGACGAGGATCATTTCCGCGGTGACCGCTTCATTGGCTGCGCCTGCCATCAGCAGGGCAATAACGATCTTCTGATCCTGAGCCAGCCGAAGGCGCTCGAGGATATCCATTACGAATACGCCATTGCCGGCGCGGATATTCTGGAGACCAACACGTTTTCCAGCACCCGCATCGCCCAGGCCGACTACCAGATGGAGGACATGGTCTATGAGTTGAACCGGGACGGCGCGCGGCTTGCCCGCCGCGCCGCGATCCGTGCCCAGCAGGAAGACGGCCGCCGCCGTTTCGTCGCCGGGGCGGTCGGGCCGACCAACCGCACGGCCTCGATCTCACCGGACGTGAACAATCCTGGCTATCGCGCTGTAACCTTTGATCAATTGCGTGATGCTTATCGCGAGCAGATCGAGGGTCTGATCGATGGTGGATCGGATCTGATCCTGATCGAGACCATCTTCGATACGCTGAATGCCAAGGCCGCCGTCTTCGCAGCCCGCCAGGCGTTTCGCGCCAAGGGAATCGAACTGCCGCTGATGATCTCCGGCACGATTACCGACCTTTCCGGCCGCACGCTCTCCGGCCAGACGCCGACCGCCTTCTGGAATTCGCTGTCGCATGCCGATCCGTTCACGATCGGCCTTAACTGCGCGCTCGGCGCTGACGCGATGCTGCCGCACCTGCAGGAGCTTTCCGGCGTTGCCGACACCTATATCTGCGCCTATCCCAATGCCGGCCTGCCGAACGAGTTCGGCCAGTATGACCAGGATCCGGAGGAAATGGCCGGGCTGATCCGCCCGTTCGCCCAGCAGGGCCTCGTCAACATCGTCGGCGGCTGTTGCGGATCGACCCCGGAACATATCGGCGCGATCGCCGCGATCGCCTCCAATTTCGCGCCGCGCGAGGTGCCGGAACACAAGCCGGTGCTCTCGCTTTCGGGTCTCGAGCCGTTTCACCTGACCAAGGACATTCCCTTCGTCAATGTCGGCGAGCGCACCAATGTCACCGGCTCGGCGAAGTTCCGCAAGCTGATCACCAATGCCGACTACGCGACCGCGCTCGATGTTGCCCGCGACCAGGTGGAAGCGGGCGCGCAGATCATCGACATCAACATGGACGAGGGCCTGATCGATTCGGAACAGGCGATGGTCGAATATCTGAACCTGATCGCCGCCGAACCGGATATCGCTCGCGTGCCGCTGATGATCGACTCCTCGAAATGGGAGATCATCGAGGCCGGGCTGAAATGCGCCCAGGGCAAGTCGCTGGTCAACTCGATCTCGCTGAAAGAAGGCGAGGCGCAGTTCATCGAACGGGCGCAGCTGATCCGGGACTATGGCGCGGCAACCGTGGTCATGGCCTTCGACGAGAAGGGCCAGGCCGACACCTTCGAGCGCAAGGTCGAAATCTGTTCGCGCGCCTACAAGATCCTGACCGAGACGGTCGGCTTCCCGCCGGAAGACATCATCTTCGATCCGAACATCTTCGCCGTCGCGACCGGGATCGAGGAACACGACAATTACGGCGTCGATTTCATCGAGGCGACGCGGGCGATTCGCAAGAACCTGCCTTACGCGCATGTCTCGGGCGGCGTCTCGAACCTCTCCTTCTCCTTCCGCGGCAACGAGCCGGTGCGCCAGGCCATGCACGCGGTCTTTCTCTACCACGCCATCCAGGCGGGCATGGACATGGGCATCGTCAATGCCGGCCAGCTGATCGTCTACGAGACGATCGATCCGGAACTGCGCGAGGCCTGCGAGGATGTCGTGCTCAATCGTCGCTCGGATGCGACCGAGCGGCTGCTCGACATAGCCGAGCGCTATCGCGGAACCGGCAAGGCGGAAGAGCGCAAGCAGGATCTCGCCTGGCGCGAATGGCCGGTGGAAAAGCGGCTGGAGCATGCGCTGGTGAACGGCATCACCGAATATGTCGAGGCCGACGTGGAAGAAGCGCGCCAGGCCGCGGAGCGTCCGCTGCACGTCATCGAGGGCCCGCTGATGGCCGGCATGAATGTTGTCGGCGACCTGTTCGGCGCGGGCAAGATGTTCCTGCCGCAGGTGGTGAAGTCCGCGCGCGTGATGAAGCAGGGCGTCGCCGTGCTTTTGCCCTACATGGAAGAGGAAAAACGCCTCAGCGGCGCGGAGGAGGGCGGCTCCAACGGCAAGGTGATCATGGCGACGGTGAAGGGCGACGTGCATGACATCGGCAAGAACATCGTCGGCGTCGTGCTTGCCTGCAACAATTACGAGATCATCGATCTCGGCGTGATGGTGCCGGCGGAAAAGATCCTGGCGGCGGCGAAGGAACACAAGGCCGATATCATCGGGCTGTCCGGCCTGATCACGCCATCGCTTGATGAAATGGTGCATGTGGCCTCCGAAATGGAGCGGCAGGGCTTCGATCTCCCGCTGCTGATCGGCGGAGCGACCACCAGCCGGACCCATACGGCGGTGAAGATCGACCCGGCCTATAACAAGGGCCAGGTTGTGTATGTGGTGGACGCGAGCCGCGCCGTGGGCGTGGTCAACAATCTCCTGTCTGCGGAACTGAAGGAGGGCTATATCGCCGGCATTCAGGCGGAATACGCCAAGGTGGCCGAAAGCCATCGCCGGGCCGAGGCGCAGAAGAACCGCCTGCCGCTCGCCGCCGCGCGCGCCAACCATGTCAAGGTCGACTGGAACGGGTATGCGCCGCACGCGCCGTCATTTTTGGGTACCAAGGTGTTCGACGACTATGACCTTGAGGAGCTGTCCCGCTATATCGACTGGACGCCGTTCTTCCAGACATGGGAACTGAAAGGCCGCTTCCCCAACATTCTGGACGACGAGAAACAGGGCGAAACCGCGCGTCAGCTCTATGCCGATGCGCAGGCGATGCTGAAGAAGATCATCGAGGAGAAATGGTTCCGGCCGCGCGCGGTCATCGGCTTCTGGCCGGCCAATGCCGTCGGCGACGATATCCGCCTCTACAAGGACGAGAACCACGAAGAAGAACTGGCGACCTTCTTCACGCTGCGACAGCAGCTTTCCAAGCGCGGCGACCGGCCGAATGTGGCGCTTTCCGATTTCGTCGCGCCGGTCGAAAGCGGCAAAAAGGACTATGTCGGCGGCTTCGTCGTCACGGCCGGCTTTGAGGAAATCGCAATCGCGGAGCGCTTCGAGCGCGCCAATGACGACTATTCCTCGATCATGGTCAAGGCGCTTGCCGACCGTTTTGCCGAGGCCTTTGCGGAGCGGATGCACGAGCGCGTGCGCCGCGAATTCTGGGGCTATGCGCCGGACGAGAACTTCACCAATGCCGAACTGATCGGCGAGCCCTATGGCGGCATCCGACCGGCCCCCGGCTACCCGGCCCAGCCGGACCACACCGAGAAGCGCACGCTTTTCGATCTGCTCGATGCCGAGAAGGCGACCGGCGTGGAACTGACCGAAAGCTATGCCATGTGGCCGGGCTCGTCGGTGTCGGGCATCTATATCGGCCACCCGGACAGCTATTATTTCGGCGTTGCCAAGGTCGAGCGCGACCAGGTGGAAGACTATGCCGCGCGCAAGGGCATGGAGATCGAGGAGGTCGAGCGCTGGCTCGGGCCTGTGCTCAACTACATTCCGGCGGATGCCAAGCCGGTGGACGACGCCGCCTGACCTGCGGCGTCACATCCTGTCATCATTCCCGGGCTTGCCCCGATGCTCTATGCGGCGGCTGCCGCCTCGTCATCAAGCCTGGTGGCGCGGATGAAAGCCGGACGGGCGGCGAGGCGTTCGGCATAGGCGGCGAAGGATTCGCGCTTGTCGAAGGTGCCGAACTGCATGCCCCAGTTGATCTGCGCGCCGACATAGACATCGGCGGCGGTGAACCTGTGGCCGGCGATGTAGGGATGCTCCGACAGCCAGGCGTCGAGCGTGTCCATCACATGATCGAAATTGCCGTAGCCGGCGACGCGCTCTTTCTCGGGCGGCACAATAAAGCCCAGTGATCTGTTGGTGACCGAAGCTTCAAGGGGGCCGGCGCCGAAAAACATCCACCGATAATAATCGCCCCGCTCGGACGGCTCGGGTGCGAGCCCGGCGTCGGGAAAGGCATCGGCGAGATAGGCGCAGATCGCGGCGCATTCTGTCACCGCTTTGCCGTCATGGATGATCGCCGGCACCTTTCCCATCGGGTTGATCGCCAGATAGGCCGGTTCTTTCATCGTGCCGTTATAGGTCAAGATGCGGGTTTCGTAGTCTGCCCCGACTTCCTCCAGCATCCAGCGTGCGATCCGACCGCGCGAAAGCGGGTTGGTATACAAGGTGATTCTGCTCATGCGCGCCTCCTTTTGTTCTTTTTATGTTCTCGCTCATCCCCGGCAGAAAGGCAAGGCATAAATGTCGTTCCGGAGAACGCCCAGATGCGGGACATGGCGCGCGCTGCGCGTTCTGCTGACCGGAGTTGAGGGTAAGAACAGAGCAAGGAAGCGGCCGCCGGGAGGGCCTGCCGGTTATTCTCAGGCGTCGCTCCGGCTGCCGTCTTTTTCTCCCAGCGCCGCCTGTTCCTCATCGCTCAGAACGCGCGACCGGGTCAGGAACCGTTTTTCGCGGCCATTGTCGAGGCTGAACATGCCGCCGCGACCGGGAACGACGTCGAGGATGAGCTGGGTATGTTTCCAGGCGGAAAATTGCGGCCCGGAAATCCAGACTTCCGCGCCTTCCACCTCGCCGAGCAAGACGTCGCCGCTGCCGAGATGGAATTCGGCTTTCGGATAACACATTGGCGATGAACCGTCGCAGCAGCCGCCGGACTGGTGGAACATGATTTCGCCGTACTCGGACTGGATTTCGCGGATCAGCGCGCGCGCCGCAAGCGTGGCGGTGACGCGGCAATTCGGTTCCGCGCCCGCAGGCAGGGTCTGGTCCGTGACACAGTTGATGGCTGGCGTTTCCATGATGTTTCCCATCGCAGTCTTCGGCGGACGGAGCTTGCGCTCCGCCCGCCTTCAGGGAGGAGGGGGCTTGTCACCCTCTTCTTGTGTCCTCAGAAGAAGCCGACCTTCTCGGTCGAGTAGCTGACCAGCAGGTTCTTGGTCTGCTGGTAGTGGTCGAGCATCATCTTGTGGGTTTCACGCCCGATGCCCGACTGCTTGTAGCCGCCGAAGGCCGCATGCGCGGGATAGGCGTGGTAGTTGTTGACCCAGACGCGGCCTGCCTGAATGTGGCGACCGAAGCGGTAGCACGTATTGGCATCGCGCGACCACACGCCGGCGCCAAGGCCATAGAGCGTGTCATTGGCGATTTCGAGCGCTTCCGCCTCGTCCTTGAAGGTGGTCACGGAGACGACCGGGCCGAAGATTTCCTCCTGGAACACGCGCATCTTGTTGTGCCCCTTGAGGATCGTCGGTTCGATATAATAGCCGTTCGAAAGCTCGCCGCCGAGATCGGCCGCTTTGCCGCCGAGAAGGACTTCCGCGCCTTCCTGACGTCCGATATCGAAATAGCTCAGGATCTTTTCCTTCTGCTCGCTCGATGCCTGGGCGCCGATCATGGTGTTTTCGGCGCGCGGGTCGCCCTGGATGATTGCCTTGGTGCGGGCGATGGCGCGTTCCATAAAGGCGTCGTAGATATCCTCCTGGATCAGGGCGCGGGACGGGCAGGTGCAGACCTCGCCCTGATTGAGCGCGAAGAACACGAAGCCTTCGACCGCCTTGTCGAGAAAACCGTCATCCTCGCGCATCACATCCTTGAAGAAGATGTTGGGCGACTTGCCGCCGAGCTCCAGCGTCACCGGAATGAGGTTTTCGGTGGCATACTGCATGATCAGACGGCCGGTGGTCGTCTCGCCGGTGAAGGCGATTTTGGCGATGCGCGAGCTCTGCGCCAGCGGCTTGCCGGCCTCCAGTCCGAAACCGTTGACGATATTGAGTACGCCGGGCGGCAGGATGTCGCCGATCAGCTCCGCCAGCACCAGGATCGAGGCGGGCGTCTGTTCGGCCGGCTTCAGCACCACGCAATTGCCGGCGGCAATTGCCGGCGCCAGCTTCCACGCAGCCATCAGGATCGGGAAATTCCACGGGATAATCTGGCCGACCACGCCGAGCGGTTCGTGGAAGTGATAAGCGATCGTGTCGTCGTCGATCTCGCTCATCGAGCCTTCCTGAGCGCGGAGCGCCGAGGCGAAGTAGCGGAAGTGGTCGGCGGCGAGCGGAATGTCGGCATTCATCGTCTCGCGGATCGGCTTGCCGTTGTCCCAGGTCTCGCAGGTGGCGATGAGGGCAAGGTTGGCCTCGATCGTATCGGCGATCTTCAAGAGCGCGCGGGCGCGGTCCGTCGGCGATGTCGCGGCCCATTTCGCCTTGGCGGCATGGGCGGCGTCGAGCGCCAGTTCGATATCGGCGGCGTCGGAACGGGCGATCTCGTTGATCGCAGCGCCGGTGATCGGCGTGGTGTTGGTGAAATAGCGGCCGTTCTTCGGCGCGACGAACTTGCCGCCGATGAAGTTGTCATAGCGGTCCTTGAAGGGGGATTTGAGCAGCCCTTCGGGTTTGGTCATCTCGTTCATTGCGTTTCCTCCCAGAAATCATCCTGAACACTGTCGAGGCGCCGAGTGTCAGCGCGCGATTGACTTTTGTCATCATCGTCAGGCCAGCCGCGGGCGGAGACTGTCTCGCAAATGAGACAGTTTCAAAGCCGAAAACATTGAGGGCGGAAAACGCTTGCGCTGGATCAGCGCATCGTCGATTGCGACTGCATTGCGCAGTCTAGTTCTGCTCGAACCGGGAGGGGAGGCCGAGTCGCTTCATGCGGCGGTAGAGCGTGGCGCGTCCGATGCCGAGTTCCTTTGCGGCACGGCTTGCATTGCCGTTCTGACGAGCGAGCGCCTTGAGGATGACGGCGCGTTCGGCAGAAGCGAGCCCGGTGTCCGCCGCGCCGCCCGCGAGCAAGTCGTCAGCAGGAACGGGCGAGAACGGGCCGGAAGCGGCGAGACCGAGCGCCAGACGTGCGCCGCGGGTCGCGCCGATCACCAGATCATTCTCGTCGACGGCGAGCAGCGCCACGGCGGCTCCTCCGGCGACGACCGCATCGCCCTCGTCGCTGTCGTCGATAAGGATCACGCGCTGGCCGCTATGCCCGTGGCGGAAACAGTCGGCTTCTATCTTCCGCGCGGTCTCGCGCACCAGGGCCGCGATCATCTGGTTGGCGGTTGCGGTTTGGTCGCTGCGGGCCGAGGAAATGTCGAGCGCGCCGATCAGCTGGCCATCGGCGCCGTAGATGGGGGCGTCGATGCAGCTCATGGAAATGTTGCGATCGAGAAAGTGCTCGTCGCGATGGATGATCAGCGCGCGCTCCTCGGCGAGGCAGGTCCCGATGCCATTGGTGCCGACGGCCGCCTCCGACCAGCTTCGGCCGGGCTTGAGGCCCCAGCTTTCGAAGCTCGTCTGGTCGCCGCTGCGCCAGCGCGCGTCGAGAACCACGCCATCGGCGTCGCTGAGGAACACGCCGCAGGCGGAAAGCGAGACGCATTTGTAGAGATGATCGAGCTTGGCGCGCGCCACATGCATCAGCAGATCGGAATTTTCCATCCGCTGCCTCAGCTCCGGGCCGCTGAGCGTTTCGGCCCGGCGCGGCCTTGCGCCTGCCGGGTCGAGGCCATGCTGGACCAGCGAGCGCCACCAGGAGGCGGCGACGGTCGAGCGCGCCGGACCGTTTGCGGAAAGCGCCGTCGCGGTCACGTAATCGGCATGGGCCCGGCTTGCAGCCGGCCTCGAACCATAAGCCATCGCTATCTCCTCCCGCTTCCGTCCGGCACTTTTCGCTGCCTGAACGGATCTCCTCAGCGGCTCACATCCGGTATTGTTATCCAAAACAGAAAGCGTGTGAAGGGTTTTCCGCGCGATGATGCGCACGACTTTGGTCCATCGGTCGACCACAAACAAGAAAACCCGGCACGATGGCCGGGTCTTCTGATCCTTATCCGAGGCGGTCTCAGGCAGTCATGGCCTTCTGCAGGTTCTCGTCGATCTTGTCGAGGAAGGCAGTGGTTGACAGCCAGGGCTGGTCGGGGCCGATCAAGAGCGCCAGGTCCTTGGTCATGTGACCGCTTTCGACCGTGTCGATGCAGACCTTTTCCAGCGTGTGGGCGAAGTTCGTCAGCTCTTCATTGCCGTCGAGCTTGCCGCGATGGGCAAGGCCGCGCGTCCAGGCGAAGATCGAGGCGATCGAGTTGGTCGAGGTTTCCTGGCCCTTCTGGTGCTGGCGGTAGTGACGGGTCACCGTGCCGTGGGCGGCTTCGGCCTCAACCGTCTTGCCGTCCGGCGTCATCAGAACCGAGGTCATCAGGCCGAGCGAGCCGAAGCCCTGGGCGACGATGTCGGACTGAACGTCCCCGTCATAGTTCTTGCAGGCCCAGACATAGCCGCCGGACCACTTCAGCGCGGCCGCGACCATGTCGTCGATCAGGCGGTGCTCGTACCAGATCTTCTTGGCTTCGTACTGTTCCTTGAACTCGTTCTCGTAGACTTCCTGGAACAGGTCCTTGAAGCGGCCGTCATAGGCCTTGAGAATGGTGTTCTTGGTCGACAGGTAGCAGGGAACGCCGCGCATCAGGGCGTAGTTCAGCGAGGCGCGCGCGAAGTCGCGGATCGAATCGTCAAGATTATACATCGCCATGGCAACGCCGGAGGAGGGGGCGTCGAAGACCTCGTGCTCGATCTCCTGGCCGTCCTCGCCGACGAACTTGATCGAAAGCTTGCCCTTGCCGGGGAACTTGAAGTCGGTCGCGCGATACTGGTCGCCGAAGGCGTGACGGCCGACGATGATCGGCTGGGTCCAGCCGGGAACCAGGCGCGGCACGTTCTGCATGATGATCGGCTCGCGGAAGATCACGCCGCCCAAGATGTTGCGGATCGTGCCGTTCGGTGAACGCCACATCTTCTTCAGGCCGAATTCTTCGACGCGGGCCTCATCGGGCGTGATGGTCGCGCATTTGATGCCGACGCCGTGCTTCTTGATGGCGTTGGCGGCATCAACGGTAACCTGGTCGTCGGTGGCGTCGCGATTTTCGACCGAAAGGTCGTAATATTCGATCGGCAGGTCGAGATACGGGAAAATCAGCTTTTCCTTGATGAACTGCCAGATGATGCGGGTCATTTCATCGCCGTCGAGATCGACGACCGGATTTGCCACCTTGATCTTCGTCATTATCCATCCTCGTCTAGCGGGCGCCGTCGGAAACGCCCTTTTGTTGCAAGAAGTCCCGAGGGCTATAGCACCGCGATGCCGGGGAAAAAAGGCATTCGGGCGCTAAACTTTGGTAAAAAAGACCCGATTTGCCCGGTGCGTCAAAATGACGGATGGCAGGAGCCAGGGGTGAATTGCGCCGAGGCTGAATAGCCCGTTTCGACAGAAATGGCATTGTAACAGTTGTTTTCTGAATAACTTGTGTTACAAGAAGCTATCAACAGCCTTACGGTTCATGTGTCATGCCGGAACTCAGTCCAATCGAAAGCGCGCTTCTTCGCCTCATTCGCGAAGATCCCTTTGCCGGGCAGCAGGCCATGGCCGAACGTCTCGGCATTTCGCGTCCGGCCGTGGCTGCCCATATCATGCGGCTGACCGAGCGCGGGCATATTCTGGGGCGGGGCTATGTCCTGCCGCCGGAGGGGCGTGTGGTCTGCATCGGCGGCGCGGTGATCGACCGCAAATATCTTGCCCGCACGCCGCTGATTGCCGGGACCTCGAACCCGGTCGAAGGCATGCGCAGTTTCGGCGGCGTCGCCCGCAATGTTGCGGAAAACCTGGCGCTGCTCGGCGCCACGACCGGTTTTGTGACCGCCATCGGAAATGACGAGAACGGACGCTCGCTTCTTGCGCATTTGCGAGAGCGGGGCGTCGACGTCGCCCATGTCATGACGCTTTCCGATCAGCGCACGGCCGAATATGCGGCGATCCTCGAGCCCGCCGGGGAGCTTGCCTACGGCATTGCCGACATGGCGATTTTCGATCGGCTGACGCCGGCGATGATCGAGACCGTATGGCCGGCGATTGCGTCTGCCAGTCTCGTCTTTGCCGACTGCAACCTGCCCGCCGAAACGCTCTCGATGCTGATCGCAAAGCGTCCGCAAAGCCGCTTCAGTCTGGCCATCGACGCCGTCTCGACGCCGAAGGTCATGCGTCTTCCGCAAAACCTGGAAGGGGTCGATCTTCTGTTTTTGAATCTGGACGAGGCTTCAGCATTTCTCGGAAGAACATTCGCCCATGATATCAATGGTATGCTTGACGCTGCCAATCTTCTGCACAAAGCTGGAGCCGCCGCCGTCATCCTTTCCTGCGGGGCGATCGGCGTCGTTGTCCGCTCGCCAGAGAGCACGACCCATATTCCCGTCGTCAGGGCGGATCCCGTCGACATGACCGGCGCGGGCGATGCGATGATCGCCGGCACACTCAACTTCTATACCCGGAATGACACGCTGACCGAGGCGGCGCGCAAGGGCGCGCTGATCGGCTCGCTGACCACGGAAACGGCGGCGAGCGTCCATCCGGACCTGTCCAACCATTTCGTCGAGGCCAATCTTCACCGGCTCGGCGCGACTGAAGGAGATCACCTTGTCTGAGATCGAAATCATCAAGAGCGGCGAAGTCGAAACCGCGTTGGCGGGCGGCAAGCCGGTCGTGGCGCTGGAATCCACCATCATCACCCACGGCATGCCCTATCCGGCCAATCTCGAGACCGCGCTTGCCGTCGAGGCGGTTGTGCGGGCAAACGGCGCGGTCCCGGCAACGATCGCGGTGATCGACGGCAAGCTGCATGCCGGCCTGGAAGAAGACGTCATCGAACGCCTCGCAAAGGTCGAGGATGGCATCGTCAAGGCATCGGGACGGGATCTTGCCGTGGCAATGGTCAAGGGCCAGACGGCGGGAACGACGGTCTCGGCGACGATGAAGATCGCGGCCCTTGCCGGCATTCCGATCTTCGCAACAGGCGGCGTTGGCGGCGTTCACCGCGGCGCGGAGCAGACGTTCGATATTTCCGCCGACCTCACCGAACTTGGCCGGACTGCCGTCACCGTCGTCTGCGCCGGCGTGAAGTCGATCCTCGATATTCCGAAGACGCTGGAAGTGCTGGAGACGCAGCGCGTGCCGGTCATGGCCTATCGGAGTGACGATTTCCCGGCCTTCTTCACCCGATCGAGCGGTTATGCGGCCGATCATCGCATGGACAGCGCCGAGGATATCGCCAAGGCCATGGCGCTGCATGACGCGCTTGGCACCGGAACCGGCATCCTTGTGGCCAATCCCGTTCCCGAAGCGGATGCGCTCAGCCACGATTTCATCGACGGAACCATCGAGGATGCGCTCAGGGAAGCCAGCGAAAAGGGGATTGCCCGCAAGGAACTGACTCCGTTCCTGCTTGCCCGGATCAACGAGCTTTCGGAAGGCCGCAGCCTTGCCGCCAATATCGCGCTGGTGAAGAACAATGCCGCGCTGGCAGCGCAAATCGCCGTGGCGCGGGTCGCCATCTCGGATTGACGGGACGCATTGCCATCGGCGCGGTGACGACGTTATCCTCGCTGTCAAACAGGGAGTGCATGATGACCGAAACCTTTGAAGCTCTGCTGATCCGCGACAAGGACAATCCGAAGGCAAGCCTGACGGAATTGAGCCTTTCCGACCTTCCGGATCTGCCTGTCCTTGTCAGGGTCGACTATTCGAGCCTCAATTACAAGGACGGGCTTTCGGTCACCGGCAAGGGGCGCATTGCGCGCCGCTTTCCGATGGTGCCGGGCATCGACATTGCCGGTACGGTCGTCGAATCAGCCTCCGACGCCTTCAGGCCCGGCGACAGGGTGATTGCCAATGGCAACGGCATGTCGGAAACCGAATGGGGCGCCTACAGCGCCTATCAGCGGGTCCGTCCCGAATGGCTGATGCCGCAGCCCGAGGGCCTGAGCCAGAAACAGGCGATGGCGATCGGTACGGCCGGCTATACGGCGGCGCTGTGCGTCAATCAGCTGCTCACCTGGGGTTCGCTCTCCACGGAAGAAGGGAAAGTGCTGGTCACCGGGGCGGCCGGCGGCGTCGGCTCCTATGCGGTGGCGCTTCTCGCCTCGCTCGGCTTCAGCGTCACGGCCTCCACCGGCCGACCGGAAACGCATGACTACCTGCGCCAGCTCGGCGCTTCCGATTTCATCGATCGGCGTGAACTTTCCGAAGCCGGAAAGCCGCTGCAGGCAGAACGCTGGACCGGCGCGGTGGACAGCGTCGGTTCGACGACGCTTGCCAATGTGCTGGCGCAGACGGTCTATGGCGGTGCGGTGACGGCCTGCGGGCTTGCCGGCGGTCCGGATCTTCCGGCAACGGTGATGCCGCATATCCTGCGATCCGTTGCGCTGATCGGGGTTGATTCCGTGATGGCGCCGAAGAAGCGCCGGGAGGCGGCCTGGCGATTGCTGCAGACGCAGTTGTCATCCGAGCAGATCGCGCTTGCGACGGAAGGCGAGGTCGCTCTCGAGGATCTGCCGCAGGCCGCCGAAGACATTCTTGCGGGCAAGGTGCGCGGTCGCATTGTCGTGAAGGTGAGCTGAGGTCGCTCAGGTGGTTTCCAGCGACTTTGTCTTCACCACGAGGCTGTCGTCCTCGGTGTCCTCGAGGAACCTGGCGAAATAGCGCTTGAGCTTCGGGATCTTGACCAGTTCGTCCATCGAATATTTGTGCGCGTCGCGCACCAGCGTTGACGGGTTGAAATAGGCCTCGGCATTCTCGGGCGTCAGCACGAAGGGCGGCAGGCCCTCGCGTCCGAGGATATAGCTCATGATCAGCGCGCCCGTGCGGTGGTTGCCCTCGATGAAGAGCTGCGGCCGGCTCAAGACCCGCACATAGACGCCGGCGGCGCGCTTGCGCACGGGCTTGCCCTTGGCGCGCTGGTACCAGTCGACCAGCCCGCCGATGTCGCCGGCCTCGCGATCATAGAAATGCTCTTCCGTGCGCACGATGTGATTGCTGAATTCCGACCGGGCTTCGCGCGAGGAGCCGCAGAGCACCAGGTGGTTCAATTCGAGCAGATGATGGAACTGGCCGAGCTGAAGGATGTCGGTTCCCGCCTGCAGAAGGCCGTTCACATAGGCATAGCCCTCCAGCATGTGCTCGACCACGCTGTCCGGCATGCCGTCGCGATGCATGGTCAGGACCGCATTGATGCGGTCGAACTGACGCTGGGTGTCGCGCAGCTTCTGTTCAATCCTGGCAAGGTCAAGACTGTGCTTGAACATGTCGCGTTTCAGTGCCTCAAGACCGGTGTTTCTCGCCTGCGCAGGGCCGCGAAACGATTGAATGGTATGGCCCATGGTAGGGCGGGCAGGGCATCAGATCAATGGCGGTCCCTGACGAGCCTCCGGCATTCCGTGCAATCCGAACAATCAAAAGGGCGGCTTTACAACGAAAGCCGCCCGCAAAAACAGTCCGGATAGCAGGCCGGCCTCAGCTGAACTCGCCGGAAAGATATTCCTTGGTCAGCTGCTGCTTCGGGTTCTCGAAGATCTGCTTGGTGTCGCCGACTTCGACGAGGAAGCCGGTGCGTCCGCCCTGCGACATGTCGACCGAGAAGAAAGCCGTCTTGTCGGCAACGCGGATCGCCTGCTGCATGTTGTGGGTCACGATCGCGACCGTGTAGTCCTTCTTCAGCTCGAGCATCAGTTCCTCGATCTGGCGCGTGGCGATCGGGTCGAGCGCGGAGCAGGGCTCGTCCATCAGAAGCACCGTCGGTTCGGTGGCGATGGCGCGCGCGATGCAAAGGCGCTGCTGCTGGCCGCCGGAAAGCGACAGGCCGTTCTGCTTCAGCTTGTCCTTGACCTCGTTCCAGAGCGCCGCGCGACGCAGCGCCTTTTCAACGCGGGTATTGATGTCGCCCTTGAAGCCGTTCAGACGCAAGCCGAAGGCGACGTTTTCGAAAATGCTCATCGAGAACGGGTTGGGCTGCTGGAACACCATGCCGATGTGACGGCGCACGACCACCGGATCGACATTCTTGCCGTAGACGTCCTGGCCAAGGAAATGCACATGGCCCTCGAGACGGAAGATCGGGATCAGGTCGTTCATGCGGTTCAGCGAGCGCAGCACGGTGGACTTGCCGCAGCCCGACGGGCCGATGAAGCCGGTGATCTTGCCCTTTTCGATGTTGACGGCGGCATCGCGCACGGCAAGAAAATCGCCGTAATAGATCTTGTCGATGTTCGCGCCGATCGCGACATCGCCGCCATCCCGCTTTGCGGCCGTGGCCTCAACCTTGTTCATTTCCATTTCGATAGACATGATAAACGACCTTGTTTCTCTTACACGCGGCGGGTGCCGAACGAGCGACTGAGAATGTTGAAAACGAGCACGATCAGCACCAGTACGAGGGAAGCTGTCCACGCCAGTTCAATCTGGTTTTCATAGGGCATTGCCGAGAAATTGTAGATCAATATCGACAATGATGCTGTCGGCTCCGTAAAGCTTCCGATCCAGTAATTCGAAAAGAGTGCCGTAAACAGCAGCGGGGCCGATTCACCGGACGCACCCGCGACCGCGAGCATTACGCCGGTCATAACACCTGGCAGCGCCGTCGGCAAAACAATTTTGGTCGCGACCTGCGTGGAATTGCAACCCATGCCATAGGCCGCATCCTTCATCCGCTGCGGAACCATGCGGAAAG
Source organism: Martelella lutilitoris (assembly GCF_005924265.1). Lineage (GTDB taxonomy): Bacteria > Pseudomonadota > Alphaproteobacteria > Rhizobiales > Rhizobiaceae > Martelella > Martelella lutilitoris. The sequence continues at coordinate 237,326 of NZ_VCLB01000007.1, read as the reverse complement.
CCTGTTCCGCTGTCAGAAGGACGGTCGGCAGCATCAAGATTGCCAGCGACAGGCCGCCGGCGACCGCCGAGTAGGTCTTCATCATGATCACCAGCCAGGCGTAGACAAAGACGCCGGCGAGGATCGAGGGGAAACCGGTCAGCACCTTGCCGACGAAACGGACAAGCGAGGCAAAGCGTCCGTCGGGGTTGATCAGCCCGGTATAGATGCCGCCGAGGACACCGATCGGGATCGAGATCAGCGAGGCAATGGCGACCATCACCAGAGTCCCGAGGATGGCGTTGCCGATGCCGCCGCCCTGCTCAAAGGGCGCCGGCGGCAGTTCGGTGAAGATTGCCAGGCTGAGGCGCACGCCGCCGCGGCTGATCAGCATCCAGAGGACCGAGATCAGCGGGATGGCGGCGATGCCGGCCAGGATCCAGAGAATAATCGTCTGGATGAAGTTCATCAGCGTCCGCCGTTCGGCGAATGAGAAGCTGAGGTTCGGATTGCCGAGGGCAACAACCTCGGGGTTCATGTCGTCTGTGGTGCTCATGATATCGATCCCCTCAAGGCCTTACGTAACCGTCTGGCGAGACGTGTAGTTCATGATGACCGTGCCGATGATGTTGACCGCCATCGTGATCATCAGCAGCACCACGGCCGCATACATCAGCGGGCCGATCTGGTTGGCGCCGGCCTCCGGGAAGGTAGAGGCGAGAAGCGATGCGAGCGTGGTTGCCGGCGAAAACAGCGACAGCGAAACCTGCTGCGAATTGCCGATCAACATGGCAAGCGCCATGGTTTCGCCGAGCGCGCGGCCGAAACCAAGCACCAGCGAGGCGAAGATGCCGCCCGATGCGGTGGGAAGGATGACCTTGCGGATCGCTTCCCACTTGGTCGTGCCCATGCCGTAGGCGGCTTCCTGGACCTTCAGCGGGATCGCCTTGAAGGCATCCTGCGAGATCGCGGCAACCGTCGGCAGGATCATGATCGACAGCACGATCATGGCCGGGAACATGCCGGGGCCGGCGAGCGATGTGGAGAAGAACGGGACGAAGCCGAGCGTGTCATGCAGCCAGCGGGCGAGCGGCCGGATGGCGGGGATCAGCACGTAGATGCCCCAGAGACCGTAGACGACCGAGGGGATGGCCGCGAGCATCTCGACGATCAGGCGGAAGATCCAGGCAAGGCGGGCGTTGAGGAAGCCCTGCGTCAGGAAAATAGCGACGGCAATGCCGAGGCCGCCGCCGAAGAGCAGTGCCAGAAGCGACGAGTAGAGCGTGCCCCAGATCTCGGCAAGGATGCCGTATTCATTGGTATTGGGGTTCCATTCGACCGTCGTCAGAAAGGAAAGGCCGTATGTCCGCATCGCCGGAGCGGCCTGCGAGCCGATCTTCCAGAAGATGTAGACCAGCAGGACGATGGTGATCAGGCCTGCGAAAAATGTCAGAAAGCGAAAGGATTTGTCGTAACCGTATTCGAAAGCGGTCGGTGGTCGCGAAACACTGCCATCGCGTGGCGTAACGGATTTCGGCTTGTCGGCCATCAAGGGGCTCCTGGTAACGGCGATCGGGACGGTTATCGCGATCTGACTGGAGAGAGCGTAAAACTTCTGCGTGTATTCATTCCAACAAAGCCGGGGCGCAACGCGTTACGCCCCGGCCGAAGTTCATTGTGACCGAAATCAGCCGCCGATTTCTTCCATCGACTTCTTGTTGATTTCGATGACGTTTTCCGGCAGCGGGATGTAACCCAGCTTGTCGGCCATCGTCTGGCCGGTGGTCAGGCCGTAGTTGATCATTTCCTTCAGCGCTGCAACCGTATCGGCGTCCTGGCCGGACTTGTAGAACAGCATCCAGGTGAAGGTGGCGATCGGGTAGGAGTCGGCGCCCTTCGGGTCAACGATGAAAGCAACGTTGTTTTCGTCGAGTTCGGCCGAAGCGAGAGCGGCGCTACCAGCTTCCGGACCGGCCTTCACGAAGTTGCCGGCCTGGTTTTCAAGCATGGCGTAAGGCGTGTTGGTCTGCTGGGCGTAGCCATACTCGATGTAGCCGATGGCGCCAGGGGTCTGCTTGACCGTGGCGGTGATGCCCTGGTTGCCCGGAGCGGCTACGAAGTTCGAAGCCTTCGGCCACGGAACGGTCTTGCCGCCGCCGACCGTGCTTTCGAATTCCGTCGAGATCGCGGAAAGGTGGTTGGTGAAGTTGAAGTTGGTGCCCGAAGAATCGGCGCGAACGACAACCGTGATGTTTTCGTCGGGGAGGTCGACGCCTTCGTTGGCGGCGGCGATGGCTTCGTCGTTCCACTTGGTGATTTCGCCGAGGAAGATCTTCGGGTAGACGTCGCGCGGCAGCTTCAGCTCGGAAACGCCGTCGAGATTGTAGGCGAGAACGATTTCGCCGGCCGTCATCGGCAGGAGAACGACGCCGCCGTCAACCTTGGCCATTTCCTCGTCGTTCATGGCAGCGTCGGAGGCTGCGAAATCGACAACGCGGTTGGTGAAGTCTTCGATACCGCCGCCGGAGCCCTTGGCCTGGTAGTTGACTTCAATACCGGTCTTCTGGCCAAAATCCTTAAACCAGGCCGAGTAGAGCGGGAAGGGGAAAGAGGCGCCGGAGCCCGTCAGCGAGGTGTCTGCGGCCTGAGCGACAGTGCCGCTTACGACCATAGCGGCGGCAACGGCAGCAACCTTAGCGCCCTTGGTAAAAATTCCGATTTTCATCAGATAGCCCTTTTGAGGTTTGGTTGAAAACGGAAGTCGTATAACAACGAAATATAGGCAAGCATAGCATGTTGTAAAAAATTCATAAACGGGGAAAAACCCGTGTTTCCTTTTAGAAAACCGTCACATAACTGTCGTAAAACTGTCATAAATGGGATCGACTTGCGCTAGTACTTGCGATTTCTGCGCAGCTCCGTCACCCTCGGCTGACCCTGTTTTCTCTTCTTTGCATTTTGGCTAGGATCAGGAGGCAGCCTGCGCGGCCGGCTTGACATAGAGCAAGGCGAATGCGTGCGCTGCGTCTAGTTTCGCCGCCGGCCAGCCGCTGAGGCGATGCCCGCCAATTGATCCCCGTTCCAAAACGCCGCGTTCGCGACAGGAGAGGCAATGACTGAAACAGGTTCACCGGCTGACGAAACCCGCGCAGGCGCACATGATGACGGGGTTTCCGAGCTTCTGTTCCGGCAAAGGACGCTGGAGAAGGTGGCGCTCGTCGCGCTGGAGGCCGGCCGCATGCTGATGGAGACGGGAGCGAAATCCGCTGTCGTGCGCGAGGGCGTCAGGAAAGTGGCGCTCGGCCTCGGCGTCAAGAACGCAGACATCCGCGTCGGCTTCGCCTCGATATCGACGACGGTCGGCGACGGCGTCTGCTCTTCGACGCACATGATCGGGGTCGGTCATCACGGCGTCAACATGCGCATCAACCACCGTGTACGCGAAATCTGCGCCGAAACGGGCAGGGGCGGGCTGACGCCGGACGCGGTGGAAGAAAGGCTGGCCGCGGCGACAAAGACCACGCCGAAGCATCACAAGCTGCTGAACGTCTTTGCCGCCGGGCTTGCCTGCGCCGCCTTCGGAAGGCTTCTCGGCGCCGATGCGCCCGCCTTTGTGACGACGCTGATCGCCAGCATGATCGGACAATATATACGGTTGGTGTTGCTCGAACGGCACTACAATGCTTTCGTCGTCACCGCCACGGTCGCCTTTGCCGCAGCCGTCCTTTCCGGCATCGGGGCCATGGCGATGGGCAGCACGATGATCGACACGTCGATGAGCGCTGCCGTGCTGATGCTGGTGCCGGGCGTGCCGTCGATGAACGCGCAGACGGATATCATGGAGGGGTTCCCGACGCTCGGCAGCGCCCGCTTCGTCACCGTCGCGATGATCCTCGTCTTTATTACTCTGGGCGTCGGAGCGGCCCATATCGTGCTCGGCGGTGGTCTGCAGGATGCCGTGAAGTCTGTCCCCAATATCGCCCACCACGCCTTTTTTGGCGCGGTCGCGGCAGCGGGCTTCGGCGTGCTGTTCAATTTCGGCTACCGCAATCTCGGCTGGGCGGCGCTGGCCGGCGCGCTGGCGCTGGCCGTCAGAACCTATTGCATGCTGCATGGCTGGCCGCTGGAAGCCGCATCTTTCGCCGCAGCCATGGCCGTCGCGCTGGTCGTGGAACTCTCCTACAACACGCCGTTTCCGGTCCGCCGCGTCGGCAATGCCATCGCCGTCGCCGGCTGCATTCCCATGGTGCCGGGAAGCGCCGCCGCCCAGTGGATCATCGGTCTCCTGGAAATCACCGTCCAGCCGCTCGAAAAGTCCGACATGATGCTGGCGGCGACCACCAGCGCCGGCTTGCAGGTGATCTTCACCGTCGGCGCGATCGGCGCGGGGCTCACCATGGTTTCCTCCACCTTCCGCAGGCCGGAGTTTCCGACGAAGGATCACGAGGATTGATCAAATGGGCAAGGCGGAAACCGCGGTGCACAGATTTGATGGATCCTGCAGGTTCCAGAAATTCAGCCGGCGGCCTGCGGAGGTCAGACCGTGACCGGCATCATTGCCATCGGAGGGACCTTCCTCCTGTTCTCCCTGATCTTGTCAGTGGTGCTGGCCTTCTTTCGCCTGTGGGCATGGTCGGCTGTATTCCTTGTGATGCCTGCCGTACCGCTGCAGCTTTTGGGCTTCACCGGCACATGCACCCAGGGTGCAGACGGACCGTTCGTGACCGGCGCTGTATTGTCCTCGCCGCTCTTGGCAAGTGCCATCGGTCTTGTTCTTTGGGGCGGCATGGCCAAGGGCGCCCTGAGCCAGAGCGGAGCAATTGTTGTCGCAGTAATGGCGATGATCTTGCTCTTCTCGACCCGGGACGCATGGTTTGGCGCGCTGTACGCCGGCACGCCATGCGGAGCGGATTATGACGCGAGCCATTGGCAGGAGCAGGTTCTCGTTATCGGCGGCTATCTCGTCTTGCCGGTTTTTCTGCTTGTCTCTGCCTGCCGGGCCGTCTTGCCGGCTCGAGGGAAAGGGGCATCAGGTTCTCACTGAGAAGAATGGAACGAACTGGCCTGACTGGAAAAAAGCCCGCGTCGCGCGCGGGCCCCAGTTTGTTGACAAAGTTCGCCTCCCTCGCCTCCGTCATGCCGGCCTTGAGCCGGCACCCAGAGCCGAATAGCGATACTCTCGCGATTAAGGCACTGTTACAAACTGCGTTTTTGTGACCCTGGACCCCGGCCCATGGCCGGGGTGACGGAGAATGGGAGCACGCTCTCTGCTTCTGAAACAGACTGTGTCAGCCATCTGGGCCCGCATCGATTGCGGGCCTTCTCTCTTTCGTTTCTCAGCGCAGGTTCGTCTTCGTCAGCTGCACCAGTTCGTCGCCGCGGCCGTTGAGGATCGCGCGCATCATGTAGAGACTGAAACCCTTGGCCTGTTCCATGGTGATCTGCGGCGGCATGGCGAGTTCCTGCTTCGCCGTCATCACATCGACCAGCACCGGGCCGGGCGTCTCGAGCGCTTCATCGAGGGCGGCGGGAAGCGCCTTGGCGTCTTCAACCTTGATGCCCTTCATGCCGGCGGCTTCCGCGATCCGGGCAAAGTCGGGACTGCTGAGATCGGTCGAATCGGAGATATAGCCGCCCGCCTTCATTTCCATCGCCACGAAGCCGAGCGAGCGGTTGTGGAAGACGACGATCTTGATCGGCAGGTTCAGTTGCGTGACCGACAGGACATCGCCCATCAGCATGGAAAATCCGCCATCGCCGCACATGGCGATGACCTGTCTGTCCGGATCGATCGCCTGGGCGCCGATCGCCTGCGACAGGGCATTGGCCATGGAACCGTGCGAGAACGAGCCGATCAGCCGCCGCTTGCCGTTCATGCCGACATAGCGCGCCGCCCAGACGGTCGGCGTACCGACATCGCAGGTGAAGATCGCGTCGTCGGTTGCCTTTTCGCTGAGGAGCTTCGCGAGATATTGCGGATGGATGTTGCCCTTGGCGCTTTTCTCCGAGGCGAGCGAATCAAGTGCTTCGCGCGCCTTCTTGTAGTGCTTGACGGCGTTGTCGAGGAATTTGCTGCTCCGATCCTTCTTCAGCTTCGGCAACAGCGCGCGGATCGTCGAACCCACATCGCCGAGAATGCCGAGGTCGACCTGGGTATGGGCGCCGAGCGCCTGCGCGCGCGTGTCGACCTGCGCGATCTTCGCCTCTTCGGGATAGAAGGCGCGGTAGGGGAAGGATGAGCCGAGGATGAGCAGCGTATCGGCCGACCCCATGGCGTGATAGCCGGAGGAAAAGCCGATCAGGCCGGTCATGCCGACATCATAGGGATTATCATATTCGATGAATTCCTTGCCGCGCATGGCGTGCACCATGGGCGATTGCAACGCCTCGGCAAGCGCCAGCACATCGTCGCGCGCGCCGGCGCAGCCTGCGCCGCACAGAAGCGTAATATCGCTGCCGGCATTCAACAGGTCTGCAAGCCTGTCGATCTCGGCTTCGGGCGGCACCATGGCCGGCTGGGCCGGCGCGTTCCAGCGGATCGCGGTGTCGCCCGGCATGTCCTTCAGCGCGATATCGCCCGGCAGGACGATGACGGCGACGCCCTTCTTCGCGATGGCCGTGCGCATGGCGACTTCCAGCACATAGGGCATCTGGTCGGGCGAGGAGATCAGTTCGCAATAGACGCTGCATTCGCGGAACAATTCCTGCGGATGCGTCTCCTGAAAGTAGCCGCTGCCGATTTCGGAAGACGGAATGTGAGCGGCGATCGCCAGAACCGGAACGTGGTTGCGATTGCAGTCGTAAAGGCCGTTGATCAGGTGCAGGTTGCCCGGACCGCAGGACCCCGCGCAGACCGCAAGCTCTCCGGTGACATGCGCCTCGGCGCCGGCGGCAAAGGCGGCCGCTTCCTCATGACGTGTGCCCATCCATTCAAGCGTCTTCAGCCGTCCGATGCTGTCGCTGAGGCCATTCAGCGAATCGCCGGTCACGCCCCAGATGCGTTTCACCCCTGCCTCGCCGAGATAGCGGGCAATGTAATGTGCGATACTCTCTGCCATGGATAGCTCTTTTCTTTGCCTGGCGCCCTGAATGGACCGGCAGCGCGCGCCTCTATCTGCCGGAGTGATCATCCGCCTTCGCGCGTGACGAAGCTTTAGAAAAGAACTTCGGAGATCGGAAAAAGCTTAACAACCGATCGAGGGGAGGTGAAGCCCTGACGGTGTTTTTCCGGCGGCGTCAGGGCTCGAAGCGTTGATTGCGAATACCGCTCAGTTGTCGTCGTCGCAATAGAACATGTCTAGGCCGAACGTGTCGCATTCCGGCGGTCCGGGCTTGCAGGAAATGGTCGGGCAGCCCCTGGTGTCCTTGGTCGGCACCACGCGCTGGACGGCGTGTCCGCCCTGGGCGAAGCAGATGGTCGGGCTGTTGACGTAGCGGTCGTAGAGCGTGCGGCCGCTGCCGCTCGGCGAGGGATAGCGCAGGATAGCAGCGCCCTCGCGGCCGAGGATGCTGTGAACCTGATTGCAGGTCATGTCCTGAATGTCGTACCGATTGATCGGTTCCTGCGCCGTGGCGGTACCGGCGGCGGCCAAGAGCATGGCTGTTGCGAGAATAAGCTTCATGGTCTACCCAAGGCCCTTGTCGGGGCTCCTCCATGGACGTGTAATAGGCCTCTATACCATAGGGAGATTTTCAACGCCATGACACAACCTGCGGAAATCGATGCACAAATTCGTGACATCCTGCGCTCGGTCAGACGCATCGCGCTCGTCGGCGCTTCGCCGAAACCGGAACGGCCAAGCCATCGGGTGATGGGTTTCCTGCTGTCGAAAGGCTACGAGGTGGTGCCGGTCAATCCCGGCCTTGCGGGAAAGGAGATTCATGGCAAGACTGTCTATGAAAGTCTCGCCGCAATCCCCGGCGCGGTCGATATGATCGATATCTTTCGCGCATCCGAATATGTCGGCGGCATTGTGGACGAGGCGCTGGCGCTCGATCCGCCGCCCGGGGTGATCTGGATGCAACTCGATATCGTCGACGAAGAGGCTGCGGAAAAAGCGCGGGCGAGGGGGCTGGACGTGGTGATGGACCGGTGCCCGGCGATCGAATATCCGCGTTTGATGGGCTGAGGCCTCATCAGCCCTCGAAACGCAGCATGTCCGGATCGGCGCGCATCTCGCTCAGGATTTCGGAGTTTTCGCAATATTCACGGAAATGCCGGTCGGCCGCGTTGCAGGCGAGATCCTTGCGGCAGCGTTCCTTTGCCCGGCATGCCGCGCAATTGGCCTGCATGCCGTAATACAGGCGACGATACTGGAATTCGGCCTCGACCGGATCAATGTTGAGCGCTTTCATCATCTCGCTCATTTCGCTGGCGTCGCGCGGCTCTGCCGTGGCAATGTCCTCTTCGGCGATCCGCTGGAGAAAGGCCAGAAGGGCGGCCTCCTCGCCTTCGAAATGGGCGGCCTTGCGCCAATCGGCATAACGATCATCGGCGCGATTGTCGTCAGTCAAAACGTCCATTGCGATGCTCCTATTGGTCGACAGCGATATTGACGTTTGTATAAAAGGCGACATTGATCTTGATCAAAACGGGACCGGCCGAAGATACAGCGGACGGTCTGCAAAACAGGGAAGGAATACTTGATGGATAACAGAGAACCGGGCTTTTCGACGCTCTCGATTCATGCCGGAGCGGCGCCGGATCCCGCGACCAATGCGCGGGCGACGCCGATCTACCAGACGACGTCCTACGTCTTCAACGATTCCGATCACGCCGCGGCGCTGTTCGGCCTGAAGGCATTCGGCAATATCTATACCCGCATCATGAACCCGACAACGGCCGTTCTGGAAGAACGCGTGGCCGCGCTCGAAGGCGGCGCGGCGGCGCTCGCGGTCGCCTCGGGCCATTCCGCCCAGCTTCTGACCTTCCACATGCTGATGCAGCCGGGTGACAACTTCGTCGCCGCGCGCAGGCTCTACGGCGGGTCGATCAACCAGTTCGGCCATGCCTTCGAGAATTTCGGCTGGTCGGTGCGCTGGGCCGATAGCGGTGACATCGACAGCTTCGCTGCCCAGATCGATGAGAAAACCAAGGCCGTCTACATTGAAAGCCTTGCGAACCCCGGCGGCACCTTCGTCGATATCGCCGCGATCGCCAAGGTCGCGCATGATCACGGCCTGCCGCTGATCGTCGACAACACTATGGCCTCTCCCTATCTCGTTCGGCCCATCGAACACGGCGCCGATATCGTCGTGCACTCGCTGACCAAGTTCCTCGGCGGCCATGGCAATTCCATGGGCGGCATCCTGGTCGACGGCGGTACGTTCGACTGGTCGAAATCCGGCCGTTACCCGATGCTGAGCGAACCGCGGGTCGAGTATGACAACATCGTGCTGCACGAGGCTTTCGGCAGCATGGCCTTCGCGCTCGGCGCGCGCGTTCTGAGCCTGCGCGACCTGGGTCCGGCGATCTCGCCGTTCAACGCCTTCATGATCGCGACCGGGATCGAGACCCTGCCGCTGCGCATGCAGCGCCATTGCGACAATGCGCTTGCCGTTGCGGAGTGGCTGAAACAGTCAGACAAGGTGGCCTGGGTCAGCTATCCGGGTCTTGAGGGCGACGAGAACCATGCCCTGCAGCAGCGCTACTCGCCGAAGGGCGCGGGTGCCGTCTTCACATTCGGCCTGAAGGGCGGTTACGAGGCCGGCAAGACCTTTGTCGAAGGGCTCGAACTGTTCTCGCATCTGGCCAATATCGGCGACACCAAGTCACTGGTTATCCACCCTGCATCCACAACCCATGCACAGCTTACGCCGGAACAGCAGGTTGCCGCCGGCGCCGGGCCGGATGTGGTGCGTCTTTCGGTGGGCATCGAGGATGTCGCTGATATCATTGCGGATCTCGAACAGGCTTTTGCCAAGATCTGAGATCGGCGCCAAGCTTTCACGAAACCGCTGAGCGGGGGATCCACAAGGTCTCCCGCTTTTTCGTCCGGTTTATCCACAGGGCTGCGGAAAGGCCGGAGCAGCGGTCTTCAGGCCTGAAGCCGTTCGGCGGTTCCGGGGGGCTCTCCTGCGCCGTAAGCGACAACGCAGTCGCGGCCGTTGTTCTTGGCTGCGTAAAGCGCGCGGTCGGATTGCGAAAGCATCGTTTCCAGATCAAATCCGGCTCCGCGTTGGATGGCGATGCCGATGCTGACCGTTAGCGGCGTGGAACCGGCCGTATGGCGGTGACCGGTATCCGCAAGCAGCAGCCGGATCCGCTCGGCGAGACCGATCGCCGCCCGCTCATCCTCGACCTTGAGAAAAATCGCGAATTCCTCGCCTCCGGTCCGGCCAAACAGATATGAAAGGTCGATCCCGTCCTCGACCGTGCTGGTGAAGCGGACAATCGCCGCATCGCCGGCGCTGTGCCCGAGTTGATCATTGACCGATTTGAAATGATCGATGTCGATCGTCAGATAGGCAAAAATATCTGTAGCGCTGGCGGTTTTCAGCCTTTGGCCGATCTTCTCGAAAAAGCCCCGGCGATTGAGAATGCCGGTGAGGGGATCGTGGAAAGCGAGCCTCTTCAGATAGAATTCGTATTTCTCGATCGACAGCCAGACGGCCAGGAAAATTTTCGCCGAAAACAGCACGAAGCCCGCGATCAGGGTGATCGATGCAAGTGCGCCCTCATGCGGCGCGGCCGGGCCTTCCAGCACATAGGTAACGGCAATGGCGAGAGCCGATACGGCTTCGAACAGGAAGATCAGCGGGATGGACCGGTGGAAGCGGACTTCCTTGAACGTTGCGTGGTACTTGAGAAAATGCAGGGCGTATATGGCGATGACGATGACGGCGAGGAAATAGCTGGCGACGGCGGCGACGGGCCCGAAGGAGGAGATGCTGAACAGAATGAAGGCTGCGAGCCAGACGGAGAGAGACAGCACGGTGAAACGGAGCGGCCTGTCCTCGCCATAGAGCGAGATCAGGCCTGCTGCCGACAAGGCTTCGGCGACCACCAGTGCCGCGATCGGCAGCGCAAACAGGAGATTTGCCTTGGGATCTACATAGGTAAGCCCCAGAAGCCCGACGCCCATCATGGCGAGCGCAGCTGACCAGAGCAGGATGAACATTCGCGCCCTGTTGCGCAGCCAGAGGGGCAGAAGCAGGATGGACAACAGAATGCAGTCTGCCGCCCAGGCAAAAACGGCCGTCAGATTATATTGCAAGGCCGAAGATCGCTCCCCAAATTCGACTACAAGGACCGGTTTCATAGCCCTACTGCCGCAAGCGCACCACATTCAAGGTCAGATCATTTTTGAAGTTAAACGATTTAAATTCCCAAGTCATCGCGAAGTTACCCTTCTTCGCCGCCCGAATGCCGCATTGCGGCAACCGGGCTGCCGTCTGGCGCTGACCGGCGACGCAATCCATCTCTTGAAGTGACGGGGTGTGGCACTCTATGTAGGAGGGTAATGAAAGATTCGATAGATAACGGTTCCGATCAGCCGGCCGAAGGACAGACATGACAAATCCCGTAGATACCGCGATGGCGCTTGTGCCCATGGTTGTCGAGCAGACCAATCGCGGCGAACGTTCCTATGATATTTATTCCCGCCTGCTGAAAGAGCGGATCATCTTCCTGACCGGTCCGGTCGAGGATCATCTGGCGTCCCTGATCTGCGCCCAGCTGCTGTTTCTCGAGGCGGAAAACCCGAAAAAGGAAATCGCGCTCTATATCAATTCGCCCGGCGGCGTCGTGACGGCCGGCATGGCGATCTATGACACGATGCAGTTCATCCGCCCGGCGGTCTCGACGCTTTGCATCGGACAGGCAGCCTCGATGGGCTCGCTCCTGCTGGCCGCCGGCGAGAAGGGCATGCGCTTCGCCACGCCGAATGCGCGTGTCATGGTGCACCAGCCTTCCGGCGGTTTCCAGGGCCAGGCCTCCGATATCGAGCGCCATGCCCGCGACATCCTCAAGATGAAGCGTCGCCTCAATGAAGTTTATGTCCGTCATTGCGGCCAGACTTACGAAGAGGTTGAAAAGACGCTGGATCGCGACCACTTCATGGATGCGGGCGAGGCGAAGGACTGGGGCCTGATCGACAAGGTTATGACGTCGCGCAGCGAAATCGAGGGCGGCAACTGATCTCAGGCCGGACTTGATTCGCAGGTGAAACCGAGAATGGCCCGGCTTTGCCGACTCTGAACGGTCGGGGCGTGGTCTGGTCGCGGACCGCGCCATGGTGGCGTTTCGGGATCACGATTGCGTTTTTTGGCTTTAAACCGGTGCTGAAGCCGTTAATAGTATGGAAAACCGGGGATGCTAAGCCGGTTTTTAAAGATTTGGCGTTGTTTCGCGTTTGCGCCTGTTCGCTGTAAGTCTGTCGCGTCGTTTTGTTGCCCCGATGTTTTGAAAGCATCCGGACGCGCGACAGAAGCAAGAATGTGAAGCCGTTCAAGAGAAGGGACGGCTGACTGGAAGGAAGTGATAATGAGCAAAGTCGGCGGTAACAATGGCGGTGACTCGAAGAACACGCTCTATTGTTCCTTTTGCGGCAAGAGTCAGCACGAAGTCCGCAAGCTGATCGCTGGCCCGACCGTATTCATCTGCGATGAATGCGTTGAGTTGTGCATGGACATCATCCGCGAGGAAAACAAGACCTCGATGGTGAAGTCGAGCGACGGCGTGCCGACGCCGCAGGAAATCATGGGCGTTCTGGACGAGTATGTGATCGGCCAGAGCCATGCGAAACGTATTCTCTCGGTGGCGGTGCATAACCACTACAAGCGCTTGTCGCACGCCTCCAAGAGCTCCGATATTGAATTGTCGAAGTCGAACATCCTGCTGGTCGGCCCGACGGGCTGCGGCAAGACCTATCTTGCCCAGACGCTGGCCCGCATCATCGATGTTCCCTTCACCATGGCGGACGCGACGACGCTGACGGAGGCCGGCTATGTCGGCGAGGATGTCGAGAACATCATCCTCAAGCTGCTGCAGTCGGCCGACTACAATGTCGAGCGCGCCCAGCGCGGCATCGTCTATATCGACGAGGTCGACAAGATCTCACGCAAGTCGGACAATCCGTCGATCACGCGTGACGTCTCGGGCGAGGGCGTTCAACAGGCATTGTTGAAGATCATGGAAGGTACGGTAGCATCCGTGCCGCCGCAGGGTGGCCGAAAACATCCGCAGCAGGAGTTTTTGCAGGTCGACACGACCAACATCCTGTTCCTGTGCGGCGGCGCCTTCGCCGGTCTCGACAAGGTGATCTCCGCACGTGGGGAACGCACTTCGATCGGCTTCGGCGCTTCGGTGAAGGCTGCAGACGACCGCAGGGTTGGCGACGTGCTGCGGGATCTGGAGCCGGAAGATCTGGTCAAGTTCGGGCTGATTCCCGAATTCATCGGCCGTCTGCCGGTCATCGCCACACTCGAGGATCTTGACGAGGAAGCCCTGGTGCAGATTCTGACGGCGCCGAAGAATGCGCTTGTGAAGCAGTATCAGCGCCTGTTCGAGATGGAAGACGTCGAACTGACGTTCCACGAGGACGCCCTGATCGCGATCGCGCGCAGGGCGATCGAGCGAAAGACCGGCGCGCGCGGTCTGCGTTCGATCATGGAGAAGATTTTGCTCGACACCATGTTCGAACTGCCGGCGATGAAGGGCGTGCGCGAGGTGGTGATTTCGGACGAAGTGGTCTCCGGAACCTCCCAGCCGCTCTATATCTACGCCAACCGCTCGGACGACAAGGCGAACGCATCGGCGTAATCCACGCGTCAGGCCAGAACGATTCGGAAGGCAGGGCAGGGTCCCTGCCTTCGTCGTTTCTGCGCGCCAACCTGATCCAACGCCCGCAATCGCCCGTTGTTCCGGTGAAAACAGGGGCAAAGGTTGAAATCGGCCTTTTAAAGCGCCACTTGTTCCGCAACAATCGAGAAGAACGCTCGGGTTGTCTCCCAACAGCCCGTCAATGCCCGGAGCCCCCCCGGGCTGCCTGAAAGGAAAAAGACATGACGCAGAACACGCCTGCAGCGGAAAATGCTGCGTTTCCGGTGTTGCCATTGCGTGACATTGTGGTTTTCCCCCACATGATCGTTCCGCTCTTCGTCGGCCGCGAGAAGTCCATTCGCGCCCTGGAAGAAGTGATGAACGCCGACCGCCAGATCATGCTGGTTACCCAGGTCAACGCAAGTGATGACGACCCCGAACCCGATGCGCTCTATCGCATCGGCACGATCGCCAATGTGCTGCAGCTTCTGAAACTGCCCGACGGCACGGTCAAGGTGCTGGTCGAGGGCAAGGCCCGCGCGGCCATCGGCGATGTGCGCCTTGAGAACGATTTCTACGAGGCCAATGCCGAAGTGCTCGGCGAGCCGGAAGAAGATGCCGTCGAGATCGAGGCGCTGGCCCGTTCGGTGGTTTCCGAGTTCGAGAATTATGTGAAGCTCAACAAGAAGGTCTCGCCCGAGGTCGTCGGCGCTGCCGGCCAGATCGAGGATTACTCCAAGCTTGCCGACACGGTTGCCTCGCATCTTGCGATCAAGATCACCGAGAAGCAGGAAATGCTGGAAACCACCAGCGTCAAGGGACGTCTCGAAAAGGCCCTCGGCTTCATGGAAGGCGAGATTTCCGTCCTGCAGGTCGAAAAGCGCATCCGCACCCGCGTCAAGCGGCAGATGGAGAAGACCCAGCGCGAATACTATCTGAATGAGCAGATGAAGGCCATTCAGAAGGAACTCGGCGAGGGCGAGGACGGCCGCGACGAGATGGCCGAGCTCGAGGAGCGCATCAAGAAGACCAAATTCTCCAAGGAAGCCCGTGAAAAGGCTGAAGGCGAGATGAAGAAGCTCCGCAACATGAGCCCGATGTCGGCGGAAGCGACCGTGGTGCGCAACTATCTCGACTGGCTCACCGGCCTGCCGTGGAACGCCAAGTCGAAGATCAAGCGCGACCTGAAGCACGCCGAGAAGGTGCTGGAAGAGGATCATTTTGGCCTCGAGAAGGTCAAGGAACGCGTCGTCGAATATCTCGCGGTGCAGGCGCGCGCCAAGAAGCTGAAGGGGCCGATCCTCTGCCTCGTCGGCCCGCCCGGCGTCGGCAAGACCTCGCTCGCCCAGTCGATCGCCAAGGCGACGGGCCGTGAGTATGTGCGTATGGCGCTCGGCGGCGTTCGCGACGAAAGCGAGATCCGCGGCCACCGGCGCACCTATATCGGTTCCATGCCCGGCAAGATCGTCCAGTCGATGAAGAAGGTCGGCAAGAACAATCCGCTCTTCCTGCTCGACGAGATCGACAAGATGGGCGCCGATTTCCGCGGCGATCCGTCCTCGGCCCTGCTTGAGGTGCTGGACCCGGAACAGAACTCGACCTTCATGGATCACTACCTGGAAGTCGAATATGACCTGTCCAACGTGATGTTCATCACCACGGCGAATACGCTCGACATTCCGGGCCCGCTGATGGACCGTATGGAGATCATTCGCATTGCCGGCTACACCGAGCAGGAGAAGCTGGAAATCGCACGGCGCCACCTGCTGCCGAAGGCAATCCGCGAGCATGCGCTGAAGCCGGAGGAGTTCTCCGTCGATGACGCGGCGCTGACGCGGACGATCCAGCAGTACACCCGCGAGGCGGGCGTGCGCAGCCTTGAGCGCGAGCTGATGAAGCTTGCCCGCAAGGCGGTGACCGAAATCGTCAAGGGCGACAAGACCGCCGTCCATATCACCGCCGATAATCTCGAGGACTATCTCGGCGTCCAGCGCTTCCGCCACGGTGAAGCGGAAGGCGACGATCAGGTCGGCGTGGTCACGGGTCTTGCCTGGACCGAGGTTGGCGGCGAATTGCTGACGATCGAGGGCGTGATGATGCCCGGCAAGGGCCGCATGACGGTGACCGGCAATCTGCGCGACGTCATGAAGGAGTCGATTTCGGCGGCGGCATCCTATGTCCGCTCGCGCGCCGTCGACTTCGGCATCAAGCCGCCTATGTTCGACAAGAATGACATTCACGTCCATGTTCCGGAAGGCGCCACGCCCAAGGACGGACCGTCGGCAGGCGTCGCCATGGCAACCGCGATCGTCTCGGTCATGACCGGCATTCCGGTCAACAAGAACGTGGCGATGACGGGCGAGATCACCCTTCGCGGCCGCGTCCTGCCGATTGGCGGATTGAAGGAGAAGCTGCTTGCCGCGCTCAGGGGCGGCATCACCAAGGTGCTGATCCCCGAAGAGAACGCCAAGGACCTTCCCGATATCCCGGACAACGTCAAGAACGGTCTGGAGATCGTGCCCGTCTCGCGCATGGGCGAGGTCCTGCGGCACGCTCTTCTGGAGATGCCGCAGCCGATCGAGTGGGATCCGGAAGCCGATCCGGTCTCTATGGCGTCCGATGAATCGGACGCCGAATCGAACAAGACCGTGGCGCATTAACGCCGAAATATCGCCACTTTTCAGGGGCTCCTGTGGAAAAGGGGTCCCTGAGGTCGTGCTTTGGTCGGCCTTTTCCTTACAAATTGCCCCAAGCCTATTGCAATTCCTTGAAACGCAGGGCTTTTGAATGTCAGCGGGTGGCGGTCAAAGCGTCGCCGACGCCCGAGAAACAAGAGATCCGTTTCGAACCATTTCAGAAAGGGTGGAAACATGAACAAGAGTGAACTCGTAGCCTCCGTTGCCGAAAAGGCCGGTCTGTCCAAAACCGATGCCGCTTCTGCTGTCGACGCCGTATTCGACGCCGTGCAGGGCGAACTGAAGAACGGCGGCGAAGTTCGCCTGGCCGGCTTCGGCGCCTTCACCGTATCCCACAGCGCCGCGCGCAAGGGCCGTAACCCGTCGACGGGCGCCGAGGTCGATATCCCGGCCCGCAACGTTCCGAAGTTCACGGCCGGCAAGGGTCTCAAGGAAGCTTGCAACTCGTGATTTCTGCCGTCTTCTGACGGAGTGTCGACCCGGAGCGTCTCGCTCCGGGTTTTTTGTTGCCCGTTTTGTTGACGCTCAGTTACCCAAGCGCGCGCCAGATAGCACTTGCCGGAAGCACGCGCGTTGACTAAATCTGGCTCACAACAACGCTGCAGAGAGGACATCTTTCTGCGGCACATTCTCGGGGCGGGGCGAAACTCCCCACCGGCGGTATGCGTTTCGGCGCGAGCCCGCGAGCGCCTTTCCGGACATTGCCGGAAAGGGTCAGCAGATCCGGTGAGAAACCGGGGCCGACGGTCACAGTCCGGAAGAAAGAGAATGCAAGCTGCCGGATGCATCGCCTTGCCGATTGCCGCCGGCGCCATGCGTCGTCCCGCATTTCGCGCGTTTATGAGCGCCATGAAGGATCGAGACAGGCATGGACAAGGCAATCTATCGTTCCCCCGCATTGACCGGCGCATTCTGGATGGTGCTCGCCGGCGTGGTCTATGCTGCCGCCAATGTGCTGATCCAGCAGTTGACCATGAAAATGGGCTTTGCCTCCTCATCCGTCGCCTTCTGGCAGTATGGCATCGCCTTTCTTTTCGCCATTCCCTATCTGTGGCGCACCGGGCTGAAGGTGATGCGCACTGCCTATCCCGGCCAGCATATCGTCCGCGTGGCGCTTTCCGCGCTCGGCGTTCAGGCCTGGGTTTTTGGTCTTCAGTCCGTCCCGATCAGCCAGGCGATCGCCCTGGTGATGACCTCGCCCTTCTTCATCATCGTCGGCGCCAAGCTGTTTCTGGGCGAACGCGTCGGCCCGTCGCGCTGGCTTGCGACCGGGGTCGGCTTCTCCGGCGCGCTGCTCATCCTCCAGCCCTGGTCGGCAAGCTTCACCTGGGCGGCGCTGCTGCCGGTTCTCTCCGCGCTTTTGTGGGGTGGAACATCGCTGATCACCAAGAAGCTGACGGCGCATGAGAGGCCGGAATCGATCACCGTCTGGCTGCTGATGCTGCTGACGCCGATCAATGCCCTTGTCGCGGTCGGCGGCGGGTTCGCCGTCCCCATGGGCGATGCGATCTGGATCATGCTGGCGCTCGGCCTGATGACGGTCCTGGCGCAGTATTTCCTGACGCTCGCCTATTCCAGCGCGGACGCTGCCTATGTCCAGCCTTTCGATGACCTCAAGCTGCCGCTGAACGTTCTCGGCGGCTGGCTGGTCTTCGGGTTTGCGCCCGACACGCTGTTCTGGGTCGGCGGACTGATGATCCTCGGCGCGTCGCTCTCGATCATGATGATCGAGCGCAGGCGGGAGCGCTGAGATAAATCTGTCATGCCGGCGTCATCAAGACGTAATCATCCTGTCACGGGCATGACGCACAACCCTCCGGTATTTCAAGCCCAGGAGGGAAAAAATGAAATTGCGCCTTTCCAGTGCGGCGCTCTCGGCCGCACTCCTCGCATCGGCCGCCATTCCGGCATCCGCCGATCCGGTCTTCAACCGTATCGCCGTGTTCCCGGTCAACGAGAACCTGCCCGCCGACATGGACGCCATGAGCGCCACGTCCGCGGAGATCATTACCGCGACCGAAGACGGCAACATGCTCGTCTATTCCGACAGTCCGCTGGAAGCCGTTGGTTTCATCGACATCAAGGACCCGCGCGCGCCGAAGCCTGCCGGCATCGTCAAGCTTGACGGGGAGCCGACCTCGGTTGCCGTTTCCGGCGCCAAGGCCTTTGTCGGCGTGAACACCTCGGAAAGCTTCACCGCGCCCTCCGGCTTCCTCGGCGTCATCGACATCGCATCGAAGACCCTTGAGGCGCAGTGCGACCTCGGCGGCCAGCCCGATTCGGTCGCCGTGTCTCCCGATGGCTCGATCGTGGCCATCGCCATCGAGAACGAGCGCGACGAGGATCTGAACGACGGCGAGATCCCGCAGATGCCGGCCGGCGACCTGGTGATCATTTCGCTGAAGGACGGCGTCGCCGATTGCGCCACGACCAAACACGTCGCCATGACCGGCTTCGATGAAATGACGGCGCCGAGCGATCCGGAACCGGAATTCATCGACATCAACGATGACAACGAGATCGTCGTCACCATGCAGGAAAACAACGGTATCGCGGTCGTCGACGGCAATACCGGCGCGGTGAAGACCCACTTCTCCGCCGGCACGGTCGATCTGACGGGCATCGACACGGAAAAGGACGGCAAGCTCGACTTTACCGGCTCGCTGAACGACGTTCCGCGTGAGCCCGACACCGTCAAGTGGCTCGACAATGACCGCTTCGTCATCGCCAATGAGGGCGACTACAAGGGCGGTTCGCGCGGCTTCTCGATCTTCTCCGATGCCGGCGAATTGCTGCACGAGGCCGGAACGTCCTTCGAACGCGCCGTTGCCGCCATCGGCCACTTCCCGGACAAGCGCGCCGGCAAGAAGGGCGTTGAACCGGAAGGCCTGATCGTTGGCCAGTATGGCGACACAAATTACCTCTTCGTCATGTCGGAGCGCGGTTCGGTCGTCGGCGTCTACAATGACAATGTCCAGGAAGCGCCGGAACTCGTCCAGCTTCTGCCGTCGGGCATCGGCCCGGAAAGCGGCGTCGCCATTCCGGCCCGCAACCTGCTGGTGACGGCCAATGAGGAAGACCTCGGCCCCGACGGCGGCGTACGCGCCCACGTGATGCTCTACGCCTATGAAGAGGGCGAGGCCGATTATCCGCAGATCGCTTCCGACGTCTCCCGCGATCCTCTGATCGGTTTCGGCGCGCTCTCCGGTCTTGCAGCCGATCCGGCGGACGCCTCGAAGCTCTATGCGGTCAATGACAGCTTCTATTCGGGCCAGCCCTCGGTCTTCATCATCGACGCTTCGAAAAAGCCGGCGCTGATCACCGACGCGATCCGCGTGACCCGCAATGGCGAGCCTGCCGAAAAGCTCGACCTCGAGGGCGTTGCCGTCGACGGCAATGGCGGCTTCTGGCTGGCGTCTGAAGGCAACCCCGACAAGGACGTGCCGCACGCCGTTCTCCACATCGACGGCACAGGCGAGATCACCGAAACCATCGATCTGCCGGAGGAACTGCTGGCCAACCAGACACGCTTCGGTATGGAAGGCATCACCACGGTGGGCGAGGGCGATGACCTGACGCTGTGGATGGCCGTGCAGCGCGAATGGGCCGATGACGCCAAGGGCTTCGTCAAGCTCCTGGCCTATACGCCGGCAACGGGCGCATGGGGCGCGGTCTCCTACCCGCTGGAAACGCCGGAAAAGGGCTGGATGGGTCTGTCGGAAATCACCGCCAATGGCGACAATGTCTATATCGTCGAGCGTGACAACCAGATCGGCGCGGCCGCAAAGGTCAAGAAGCTGTTCAAGGTATCGCTCGCCGACATGAAACCGGCAGCGATCGGCTCGGAGCTCCCCGTTGTCGAAAAGCAGGAAGTCGTTGACCTTCTGCCGCTGATGAAATCGGCCACCAACGGCTATGTCGTCGACAAGATCGAGGGCTTCACCATCGCTGCCGACGGCACGGCCTATGCCGTGACCGACAATGACGGCGTGGACGACAGCTCCGGCGAGACGCTCTTCTTCAAGGTTCCGATGAATATGTAATGTGACAAAGGCCGGCGAGATGCCGGCCGGGCTCTTGCAGAAAGGCCGCGGTGCAAAAGCGCTGCGGCCTTTTTTGGGTTTGAACCTATTTCAGTTTGCGTTCGATCGCCTTGGCATCCTGCCAGAGCGCTTCCATGCGTTCCAGCGTCGCGGCGTCGAGGCTTTCGCCGTTCTTCTCAAGTGAGCGCTCTATGTGATTGAAGCGACGGCGGAATTTCGTGTTTGCGCCGCGCAGCGCCTGCTCGGGATCCGTCTTCGTGTGGCGACCGAGATTGACGGCGGCGAAGATGAGGTCACCGAGTTCGTCGGAAATTCGTGCCTTGTCGCCGCTGAGCAGAGCCTGGCGCAGTTCGCCGACCTCCTCCTCGAACTTGTCGAGGATCGGCTCGGGTTGTGACCAGTCGAAACCGACGCGGGCGGCCTGTTCCTGCAGCTTCAGTGCTTCCGTCAACGCCGGGAAGCTGCGCTGGACATTGCCGAGATGGCCCGCCTTGAAATCTTCGGTGATGCCCGCCTTCGCGCGGCGGGCTGCACGATCGGCCTTCTCCTGCCGTTTTATCTCGTCCCACTGGACCTTCACCGCCTCGGGCGTATCGGCCTCGTTTCGGGCAAAGACATGCGGGTGGCGGCGGATCATCTTGGCGGTCACCGCATACACCACATCGCCGAAGGAAAACAGGCCGTCCTCCTCAGCCATGCGGGCGTGGTAGACGACCTGCAGCAGGAGATCGCCGAGCTCGTCGCAGAGATCGTCGAAATCCTTGCGCTCGATCGCGTCGGCCACCTCATAGGCCTCCTCGATCGTGTAGGGTTTGATCGTTTCGAAGTTCTGTTTGATGTCCCAGGGGCAGCCGGTATCCGGATCACGAAGGGCTGCCATGATGTCGATAAGGCGGGCGATGTCGCGGGAAGGCTCCAAGGGAATGCTCCGTTGCGTCGGAAATGTCATCCAAGCGGGATTTTGCTTTCGCCCTTATGCGACTGGTAGGTGTCCGACGCAAGCGCGTAGGACGCCTTGATCCTTTCGATCTGTCGGAAGAAGCGCGTGCGGTCCGGTTCATCGGCGGCCTCTGCCATATCCACGATCGAGCGCGCGTCAAAGAAGGCATTGTTCCGCCGGTAGCCGCCGGGCTCGAGCCCGTAGAGTTCCTTCATGATCTTCAGGTCATGGGGGATGCCGAAGCTGTCGCGCGAATCCTCGTGGCTGAAAAAGTAGAAATAGTTATCGAACCCGGCCCAGGTGATTGCCGACATGCACATGGTGCAGGGTTCGTGGGTGGAAAGGAACAGAAGCTCCTTTGTGTCGGGTCTCTCCGACAATTCGTAGAACTGCTTTAGCGTATGCACCTCGCCGTGCCAGAGCGGGTTTGAGGTTTCGTCATTGGTTCCGGCAATGACAAGGGAAAGATCGGATTTGCGCAATATAGCGGCGCCGAAGACCTTGTTGCCGGCTTCCACCTCCTTTGCGGTGAGCGGCAGGATGTCGTCTTCGATGACATTCAGCAGGCGTTCGGTCAATTGGACGTCGCGCATTCATGGTCCCCCTTTTACGACAAGCTTTGTTGCGGGCAGTAAAGATGGCAATCCGAGCGTGCGCAAGTGAGGGAATGCCCGCCGCAGTTAAATTTGCTGTGCCGATGCCGGAATTGAGGAATGAAATGTTTCCTCGGGCATCGCCGCGCATTTTCGTTTCTTCAAGCCTCGACCAACGCAGTCCATCATTCCGGGATGTTATGGAAGGACTGGTCAGAGATGGTCGCTAAAGAAGAGTTGCTGTCGGCGTTTCCGGCATTTTTCAGGGTTGAGGGCCGCAAGGTCGCAATCTTCGGCTCCGGCGCGGAGGCCTATGCCAAGGCGCGACTGATGGCGAAGACGAGTGCCGAGATTATCGCTTATGGCGAAAACCCGGACGAGGACTACCGCACTTTTCTTGCCGAGCATGGCGCGCGCCTGATCGAAGCGCCGTTTGCCGCCGAACAGCTCGATGGCGCCGTTCTCGCCTTCGCGGCCACCGGCGAGCCGGAGCAGGACCACATGATCGCCGATTGCGCCCGCGCGCTTTCCGTGCCGGTCAACGCCGTCGACCAGAAGGAAGACTGCGATTTCTATACGCCCGCGCTTGTTGCCCGTCCGCCGGTGGCCGTTGCCATCGGCACGGAAGGGGCAGGGCCGGTGCTGGCGCAGATGATTCGCGCCCAGATCGACACCATGCTGCCGCGTTCGCTCGGGCCGCTTTCGCGGCTCGCCGCCAATCTGCGCGACAAGGTGGACGCCAATATTCCGCGCGGCGCGGCGCGGCGTGCCTTCTGGTCACGTTTCTTCAACGGTTCGGTGGCGAACGCCGTCGAAAAGGGACGCCTTCTTGAAGCCGAATGCCTGGCCGACGAGATCATCTCCGACGGATCCGCCGTGTCGGGCCATGTCGCGCTGGTTGGCGCGGGGCCGGGCGCCGAGGACCTGCTGACGATCCGCGCCCACAGGCTGCTGATGGAAGCCGATGTGATCGCCTATGATGCGCTGGTGCCGCAGGCCGTCGTCGATATGGGGCGACGCGATGCAGAGCACATCTCCGTCGGCAAGCGCAAGAACTGCCATTCCAAGTCACAGAATGAAATCAATGATCTCCTGGTGAAACTTGCCAGGGAAGGCAAGCGTGTCGTACGGCTGAAATCCGGCGATCCGCTGATCTTCGGCCGGGCCGGCGAGGAGATGGCCGCGCTCAGGGCTGCCGGCGTTTCCTATGAAGTGGTGCCGGGCATCACCTCCGCCTCGGCCGCCGCCGCGGATTTCGGCCTGCCTATGACGCTGCGCGGCGTTGCCTCCACACTGGTTTTTACGACCGGCCACGACCTTAATGGCGACACCTTGCCGGACTGGGCCGCGCTTGCGGTCCGGGGTGCCACCATTGCCGTCTATATGGGCCGTTCCGTTGCCGCCAAACTCGGCGCCCGGCTGCAGGATGCGGGCGTTTCCGCCGACACCACGATCGCCGTCGTCGAGAATGCGAGCCGCAAGAACCGCCGGCTGTTCCATGGCGTGCTTTCCGAACTGCCGCAGCTTGAAGCGCGCGAGGATCTGACGGGTCCGGTCATGGTGATCATCGGCGATGCCGTTGCCGGCGCCAGTCTTGAGAATTCGAGCGCTTTCGCGCTCAACAACAATCTTGTCGAAGAGAAATTCACGGGAGCCCTCCATGTCCGCTAAGGTTCTGACCGCCAACCGCCTGACCGATGGCCTTGCTGTCTGGCTCGACGCCAACGGTCGCTGGACGCGCGATCTGCAGCATGCGCTCGTCGCCCGCCACGAAGCCGCGATTGAAAGCCTCGACGAGATCGGCAAGCGCGATTTCTCCGGCAATCTGATCGTTGATGTTGCCGTGATCGACGTCGACGAGCGGCCCGATGGCCGGATCTGGCCGGTCAGGCTGCGCGAGCGCATTCGCGCCGAAGGCCCGACCATCCCCTATGCAGCGGGTTATGCCCCTGCCAAACCCGAACATGTGGAGGCGTGACATGTATCGCTACGACGAATTCGACCATGATTTTGTTCGCGAACGCGTCGCTCAGTTCACCGATCAGGTGGAACGCAGGCTTTCGGGCGAAATCACCGAGGACCAGTTCAAGCCGCTAAGGCTGATGAACGGCGTCTACCTCCAGCTTCACGCCTATATGCTACGGATCGCCGTGCCCTATGGCACGATGAACGCGCGGCAAATGCGCATGCTCGCCCACATAGCGCGCAAATATGATCGCGGCTACGGTCATTTCACCACGCGCCAGAACATTCAGTTCAACTGGCCGAAGCTGGAGGATATTCCGGCGATCCTGAGCGATCTCGCCGAAGTCGAGATGCATGCGATCCAGACGTCCGGCAATTGCATTCGCAATGTTACGGCCGACCATTTTTCGGGTGCTGCTGCCGATGAAGTCGCAGACCCGCGCCCCTACGCCGAAATCCTGCGGCAGTGGTCGTCGATCCACCCTGAATTTTCCTTTCTGCCGCGCAAGTTCAAGATTGCGGTGACCGGCGCCGAGCGCGACCGCGCGGCAATCCAGGTTCATGACATTGGCCTGCACCTGAAGAAGAACGATGCCGGCGCGCTCGGCTTCGCCGTCTATGTCGGCGGCGGGCAGGGGCGCACGCCGATGATTGCCAGGAAGGTGCGCGATTTCCTGCCGGAGGCCGACCTTCTGGCCTATGCGACGGCGATCCTGCGCGTCTACAATCTCAACGGCCGCCGCGACAACAAGTACAAGGCGCGAATCAAGATTCTGGTCCACGAGACGGGCCTTGAGGCGCTGAAGACGGATATCGAGCGCGAATTCGAGGCGTTGAAGGGCGGCGAACTGACGCTGCCTGACGGCGATATCGAAGCCATTCGCAGGTATTTTGCTCTTCCCGAACTTCCGGCCCGCGAGCGTGATCGCTTCGATACGGCCGACAGCGGCTATCTCGACTGGCTGACCCGCAACACCGCCGCCCACAAGCGCGATGATTATGCGATGGTCACCATCTCGCTGAAACCCATCGGCGGCATTCCGGGGGATGCGACCGACGCGCAGATGGAAGCCGTTGCCGATATCGCCGAGCGCTATGGTTTCGATGAAATCCGCGTCAGCCACGAGCAGAACCTCGTCCTGCCGCATGTTGCCCGCGCCGATCTGCGGGCCGTCTATGCGGCGCTGAAGGAGGCGGGCCTTGAAACTGGCAATGCCGGACTGATCACCGATATCATCGCCTGTCCCGGGCTCGATTATTGCGCGCTGGCCAATGCGCGCTCCATTCCGCTGGCCCAGCAGCTTTCCGAGCGTTTCGGCAATCCGGCGCGTCAGGCGGAGATCGGCGAGCTGAAGATCAAGATCTCCGGCTGCATCAATGCCTGCGGCCATCACCATGTCGGCCATATCGGCCTTCTGGGTGTGGAGAAGAAGGGCGCGGAGCTCTACCAGATCACCCTTGGCGGCTCGGCGGATGAAAACACCTCGATCGGCGAGATCGTCGGGCGCGGCTTCGAGCCGGAAAAGGTGACCGATGCGGTGGAAACCATCGTCGACACCTATCTGCACCTGCGCACGGATCGCTCCGAAACCTTTATTGAGGCCTATCGCAGGCTCGGCGCGCAGCCCTTCAAGGACGCGCTTTATCCCGAAAAAGCCAGGGCCGCCTGAGGAGAGAAGAATGACAATGATCTGGAGAGAGCAAGGCTTCGTCGAGAATGATCCCTGGGTGGTCGAAACCGAGGAGCGAAAGGCCGGGGAAGGCGAGCGGACGCTGGTTCCCCTTGCCGAACTGCTTGAGAACGGATTTGATGGCAATGAAGGCCTTGGCGTTGTTCTCGGTCCTTTCGACGACCCGGCGAAACTGGCCCCCTTCCTCGATCGTATCGAGATCATCGCACTGACCTTCAATGCATTCAGCGACGGGCGGGCCTTTTCTCAGGCGACGTTGCTGCGCGAGCGGTTGGGCTATGGCGGAGAGCTTCGCGCCGTGGGTGATGTTCTGATCGATCCGCTGGTGCTGATGCTGCGCTGCGGCTTCGACAGTTTCGCGGTCGAGAACAAGACGGCGATCAGTAGGCTCAGCGCAGGACGCCTTCCGACCGTCAGCCGTCACTACCAGCCGGCGGCCCGCCAGAGCGCCGCTCCGGGCGGCTACAGCTGGCGTCGGACGGCCAAAATATGACCGGCTGAGGCAGGCTTTTTAGCGTATCCGCCTTTGCAATCTCTCGCCGAGGGTATTATCTGAGCCCGTAGACAGTCGCCAATGCGCGGAATTTTGATTGCGTCGGTCCCAACCCGGCGTTCAGCAGACAGGACGAGACGTCGACATGAACATGCAAGCCACGACCGAGGAATTTGCCGCCACGCTGCCCGCAGGGGTTTATGGCGAGAAGGTGCTGAGCGTCCAGCATTACACAGACCGTCTGTTCCGCTTCACCATGACGCGGCCCGACGGCTTCCGCTTCCGTTCGGGCGAGTTCGCGATGATCGGCCTGATGGTCGACGGCAAGCCGATCTACCGCGCCTATTCGATCGCAAGCCCGTCCTGGGCGGAGGAACTTGAATTTTTCTCGATCAAGGTCCCCGGCGGCCCGCTGACCCAGCACCTGCAGAACATCCAGGAAGGCGATATCGTGCTGATGCGCAAAAAGCCGACAGGCACGCTGGTGCTCGATGCGCTGACGCCGGCAAAGCGCCTCTACATGTTCTCCACGGGCACCGGGATCGCGCCCTTTGCCAGCCTGATCCGCGAACCGGAGACCTACGAGAAATTCGACGAGGTGATCCTGACCCATACCTGCCGGGAAGTGGCGGAATTGCAATACGGTTTCGACCTCGTCAGCGAAATCCGCAATGACGAACTCCTGAGCGAGATCGTCGGCGACAAGCTGACGCATTATGCGACCGTCACCCGCGAGCCTTTCGAGCGCACCGGGCGGATCACCGACCTGATCTCGAGCGGCAAGCTTTTCGACGATCTCGGCCTGCCGCCGCTGAACCCGGAAACCGACCGGGGCATGATCTGCGGCTCGGCGGCGATGCTGAAGGACACCAAGGCGCTTCTGGAAGCAGCCGGCATGGATGAGGGCGCCAACAACAAGCCCTCCGAATTCGTGATCGAACGCGCCTTCGTCGGCTGACGCCGCTTGCCCGATTGGCCGTGAAATCCGGCCCCGTGTCTGCATCGTCGCAAATTGTCACGCCCGCCGCGAAAACCGGCGGGCGCTTTAGTCTTGGTTAAGGTTAGGCGGCTAAAGTCCGGGCTCAGTGTACTGCGTAAATTCCGGACAGCCTCATGTGGACCCGCCATCACAAACCACGGTTTTACGGCCGCCTCGTCGTCCCCGCGATCACGGCCTGCTTCATGAGCTATTTCGTTTATCATTCCATCCATGGTGACTACGGCCTGATCGCCGGCGAACGCTTTGAGGCTCACAAGGAGCTGAACGAGCGCAAGCTGGAGAAGCTTGTGAGCGAGCGCCAGGCGATGGAAGAACGCGTCCGCATGCTCTCCGACGGATCGCTGATGAAGGATGCGCTCGACGAGCAGGCGCGCTACGCGCTCAATCTGCTGCGGCCGGACGAAATCGTGATTTTCGACCGAAATCTCCAATAAACTGAATTCTTATTAATTCGCATTTTATTCACGTATTTCAATTATTTAAATGCTGATTTTTGCGCGCAAATCTAGCATTGCCGTACCGCACAAAACGCCCTATTGTATCGCCAAAATCCACGTCTTTCCTTCAGAAGGAGGTTTTGATGGCGTCCCAAGCGTCCGGCTCACGGAAATCATCCAAAAAAGAAGAAAGCGGCAAGATCGTCGATTTCGATCGCGACCAGGAACTGCATGCCTATCGTGAAATGCTCATGATCCGCCGCTTCGAAGAAAAGGCCGGCCAGCTTTACGGCATGGGCTATATCGGTGGTTTCTGCCACCTCTATATCGGCCAGGAAGCCGTTGTCGTCGGCGTGCAGATGGCGTTGAACGATGGTGACCAGATCATCACCAGCTATCGCGACCACGGTCATATGCTGGCCACCGGCATGGAATCGCGCGGCGTGATGGCCGAATTGACCGGCCGCCGCTCCGGCTATTCCAAGGGCAAGGGCGGCTCGATGCACATGTTCTCCAAGGAGAAGGCCTTCTACGGCGGCCACGGCATCGTCGGCGCGCAGGTTCCCCTCGGCACGGGTCTGGCCTTTGCCAACCAGTACCGCGAGGACGGCAAGGTGACCGTCGTCTATTACGGCGACGGCGCGGCCAATCAGGGCCAGGTCTATGAAAGCTTCAACATGGCGCAGCTGTGGAAGCTTCCGGTGGTCTACATTGTCGAGAACAACCGCTATGCGATGGGCACGTCCGTTGCCCGTTCCTCGGCCGAGACCGACTTCTCCAAGCGCGGCGCGTCCTTCCATATTCCCGGCAAGCAGGTCGACGGTATGGATGTCCGCGCGGTCATGGCGGCGGCGGAAGAAGCCGAAGCGCATGCGCGTTCCGGCAAGGGTCCAATGATCCTCGAGATGATGACCTATCGTTATCGCGGCCACTCGATGTCCGACCCGGCGAAATACCGCACCAAGGATGAAGTGCAGAAGATGCGCTCCGAGCACGATCCGATCGAGCAGGTCAAGAAGCGTCTGATCGAAAAGAAGTGGGCAACCGAAGACGAGCTGAAGGCCATCGACAAGGATGTGCGCGCGATCATCTCCGATGCCGCCGATTTCGCCCAGACCGATCCGGAGCCGGATGTTTCCGAGCTCTACACCGACATCCTGCGCTAAGACGGGGAGGGATATAAATGCCTACCAATATTCTCATGCCGGCGCTCTCCCCGACGATGGAAGAGGGCAACCTCACCAAATGGCTCAAGAAGGAAGGCGACAGCGTCGCCGCCGGGGACATCCTTGCCGAAATCGAAACCGACAAGGCGACGATGGAAGTCGAGGCCGTCGATGAAGGCACGCTCGGCAAGATCCTGATTTCCGAAGGCACCGAGGGCGTCAAGGTCAACACGCCGATCGCGGTTCTCCTTGAGGAAGGCGAAAGCGCCGACGATATCGACGAGGCCGCGACCAAGGCGCCCGAGGAAACGAAGGCTCCGGAAGTCGCCGAGGAAGAAAAGCCGCAGGCTTCTCCCGACGCCGTTCCCGCCGAGCCGAAAGCCGCCGAGGCCGCCTCCGATCCGGATATTCCGGAAGGCACGGAAATGGTGATGACGACGGTGCGCGAAGCGCTGCGTGACGCCATGGCGGAAGAAATGCGCGCCGACGGCGATGTGTTCGTCATGGGCGAGGAAGTCGCCGAATATCAGGGCGCCTACAAGATCACGCAGGGCTTGCTGCAGGAATTCGGCGCCAAGCGCGTCGTCGACACGCCGATCACCGAGCACGGCTTTGCCGGCGTCGGCATTGGCGCGGCGCTTGCCGGGCTGAAGCCGATCGTCGAGTTCATGACCTTCAACTTCGCCATGCAGGCGATGGACCAGATCATCAACTCCGCCGCCAAGACCCACTACATGTCCGGCGGCCAGATGGAGAGTTCGATCGTGTTCCGCGGTCCGAACGGGGCAGCGGCGCGTGTTGCAGCGCAGCATTCGCAGTGCTACGCGGCCTGGTACAGCCATATTCCGGGCCTCAAGGTTGTCATGCCGTATACGGCCGCTGACGCGAAGGGTCTGCTGAAGGCTGCGATCCGCGATCCGAACCCGGTCATCTTCCTCGAAAACGAGATCCTCTACGGTCACAAGTTCGAAGTGCCGAAGATGGACGATTTCGTCCTGCCGATCGGCAAGGCACGCATCCATCGCAAGGGCAAGGACGCGACGCTCGTCTCCTTCGGTATCGGCATGACCTATGCGGTCGAAGCGGCTGAAAAGCTTGCGGAAGATGGCGTCGACGTCGAGGTGATCGACCTCAGGACCATCCGTCCGATGGACCTGCAGACGGTTGTCGAATCGGTGAAGAAGACCGGCCGCCTGGTCACGGTGGAGGAAGGCTTCCCGCAGTCCTCCGTCGGAACCGAGATCGCGACCCGCGTCATGCAGCAGGCCTTCGACTATCTCGATGCGCCGATCATGACGATTGCCGGCAAGGACGTTCCGATGCCATATGCCGCGAACCTCGAAAAGCTCGCCCTGCCGAACGTCGGTGAAGTCATCGATGCGGTCAAGGCCGTCTGCTACAAGTAAGGGAGACGTTCGATGCCGATCAAGATTACGATGCCGGCGCTTTCCCCGACCATGGAGGAGGGCAACCTTTCCAAATGGCTGGTGAAGGAAGGCGACAGCGTTTCGGCCGGTGATGTGATCGCCGAGATCGAAACCGACAAGGCAACGATGGAAGTCGAAGCCGTCGATGAGGGCACGGTCGCCAAAATCGTGGTGCCTGAGGGTACCCAGGGCGTGCAGGTCAATGCGCTGATCGCGATCCTTGCCGAAGAAGGCGAAGACGCAGCAGAAGCGGCCGAGGGTGGCGATGCCGCTCCGGCCGCAAAGGAAGAGCCCAAGCAGGAAGCCAAGGCCGAGGCGCCCAAGGAAGAGAAGACCGGGGATGCTGTCGCCAAGGGCGGCATCCCGTCTTCCGATACGCCGGTTCCCGAACCCGAGGCCCCGGCAGCACCCAAGGCCGACGGCGAGCGCATTTTCGCCTCGCCGCTCGCCCGTCGTCTGGCCAAGGAAGAGGGGCTCGACCTTGCAGCCCTTTCCGGCTCCGGCCCGCACGGCCGCATCGTCAAGCGCGACATCGAAAAGGCCGTCAGCGAGGGCGTCGGCAAGACCGCGCCGAAGGCGGAAGCGCCCGCTGGCGAGAAGGCTGCCGCCGCACCGATCCCGCAGGCCCAGTCGGAAGACGCCGTTCTCAAACTGTTCGAGGAAGGCTCCTACGAGCTCGTGCCGCATGACGGCATGCGCAAGACCATTGCCAAGCGCCTACAGGAGAGCAAGCAGACCATTCCGCATTTCTATGTGACGGTGGACTGCGAACTCGACGCCCTTCTTGCGCTCAGGAGCCAGCTCAACAAGGCGGCCCCGGTCAAGGACGACAAGCCGGTCTACAAGCTCTCGGTCAACGACATGGTGATCAAGGCCATGGCGCTGGCGCTGCGCGATGTTCCGGAAGCCAATGTGTCCTGGACGGAGAGCAACATGGTCGTGCACAAGCATGTGGACGTCGGCGTTGCCGTTTCCATTCCGGGCGGGCTGATCACGCCGATTATCCGCAAGGCCGAGGAAAAGCCGTTGTCCGTCATCTCCAACGAGATGAAGGACATGGGCAAGCGCGCCAGGGATAAGAAGCTGAAACCGGCCGAATATCAGGGCGGCACCACGGCGGTCTCCAACATGGGCATGATGGGCGTCAAGGACTTCGCCGCGGTCGTCAATCCGCCTCACGCCTCGATCCTCGCGGTCGGCGCCGGCGAGAAGCGGGCTGTGGTCAAGAACGACGAGATCACCATCGCGACCATGATGTCGGTGACCCTTTCGACCGACCACCGCTGCGTTGACGGCGCGCTGGCGGCCCGGATTCTGGCCTCGTTCAAGGGCTATATCGAAAACCCGATGTCGATGCTAGTCTGACAGGTCTTGTGCAGGGATGATGCGCTATGAAAACAGTCCTGTGCTACGGTGATTCCCTGACCTTCGGGCATGATCCGGTCGGAAACGGCCGGCATGCTCATGAGGACCGGTGGCCGATGGTGCTGCAGAAGGCTCTGGGCGAGGGCGTTCACGTCCTCTCCGAAGCGCTCGGCGGCCGCACCACGGCCTATGACGATCACGGTGCGGCGGCCGACCGCAACGGCGTGCGTGTTCTGCCGACGCTTCTCGCCAGCCATACGCCGCTCGATCTCGTCATCATCATGCTCGGCACCAATGACCTGAAGCCCTGGACGGGCGGCGGCGCGTTCGGCGCGCGCAGCGGGCTCAAGCGGCTGATCGAGATCGTCCGTTCGCATCCCTATTCCTTCGGCGATGATGCCCCGGACATTCTCGTGGTCTCGCCGCCGCATGCGGTGCCCACGGCCAACGATACCGGCATGGGTTTTCTCAACGGCGTGGTCGAACAATCGCAGATGTTGTCGACCTACTACAGCGAGATCGCCGACGAACTGGGTTGCGGGTTTTACGATGCGGCCTCGGTTGCCAAGGCAAGCCCGATCGACGGTGTTCATCTGGACGCGGCAAATACGCGGGCGATCGGCCGCGGCCTCGAGCCGATTGTGCGGATGATGCTAGGCATGTGAATGGCGTCGGATTTGACAGGAATCAAGGAGTAGGGCCCGGTAAAGGTTAGCGTTGGTTATCGTCTTCAATCACAGGAGGAAATATCCAATGTCGAATACCCCACACGAACTGGCCGATGAATTCCCGGATCTGGTCGACAAGATGCACGCTTTGAAGGTCGAGGATTCGCGTTTTGCCAAACTGCTCGACGAATATCACGAGGTAAACCGCGCGGTTCATCGCGCGGAAACGAAGATCGAACCGACCGACGACACGCATATGGAAGACATGCGCAAGCGCCGGATGGTTCTGAAAGATGAAATCTACGGGATGCTGAGCGCCTAAGAACACGCGGCATCCCCTTAATTGGGCCGGGCTTGCCGCCCGGCTCCTTCGCAAAGGAGATGAGCCCCGTGTCCCAGAACTATGATGTCATCGTCATCGGCGCCGGTCCTGGCGGCTATATCGCTGCAATTCGCGCGGCACAGCTCGGCCTCAAGACGGCCGTCGTCGAACGCGAACACATGGCCGGTATCTGCTCCAACTGGGGCTGCATTCCCACCAAGGCGCTGCTGCGCTCCGCCGAGATCCTCGATTTCACCGCCCATGCGAAGGAGTACGGCCTCTCCGTCGACGGTTCGGTCAAGGCTGATCTTGAAGCCATCGTCAAGCGCTCGCGCGGCATTGCCGAGCGGATGAATGCCGGCGTCGGCTTTCTGATGAAGAAGAACAAGGTCGACATCATCTGGGGCGAGGCGACGCTGTCGAAGCCCGGCGAAGTCACCGTTTCCGAAGTGAAGAAGAAGATCGTCGAGCCGCAGGCTCCGAAGCCGAAAAATGCGCTCGGCGCCGGGACCTATTCGGCCAAGCACATCATCGTTGCCACCGGCGCGCGTCCGCGCGCGCTTCCGGGCATCGAACCCGACGGCAAGCTGATCTGGACCTATTTCGACGCGCTGAAGCCGGCCAAGCTGCCGAAATCGCTGCTGGTCATGGGCTCGGGCGCGATCGGCATCGAATTCGCCTCCTTCTATCGTTCGCTCGGCGTCGAGGTGACGGTGGTCGAAGTGATGAAGCAGGTCATGCCGGTGGAAGACGCCGAAATTGCCAAATTCGCCCAGAAGCGTCTGGAAAAGCGCGGCATCAAGATCATGCTGGAAGCCAAGGTTTCCAAGGTCGAGAAAGGCAGCGACAATATCACGGCCCATGTGGAAACCAAGGACGGCAAGGTGGAGAAGATTACCGCCGACCGGATGATCTCGGCCGTGGGCGTCCAGGGCAATATCGAGAATATCGGGCTGGAAAAGCTCGGCATCAAGACCGATCGTGGCTGCATCGTCATCGACGACTACTGCAAGACCAATATCGAGGGCATCTATGCCATCGGCGACGTCGCAGGCCCGCCGATGCTCGCCCACAAGGCCGAGCATGAAGCGGTGATCTGCGTCGAGAAGCTGGCGGGCGAAAAGAACGTCCATCCGCTCGACAAGCTGAAGGTTCCCGGCTGCACCTATTGTAACCCGCAGGTCGCCTCCGTCGGACTGACGGAAGCCAAGGCCAAGGAAGCCGGCTATGACGTCCGCGTCGGCCGCTACAGCTTCGTCGCCAACGGCAAGGCGGTTGCGCTCGGCGAGGACCAGGGCATGGTCAAGACGGTGTTCGACAAGAAGACCGGCGAACTTCTCGGCGCTCATATGGTGGGCGCGGAAGTGACCGAACTGATCGAGGGCTTTGTCGTCGCCATGAACCTCGAGACCACCGAGGAAGAGCTGATGCACACCATCTTCCCGCACCCGACGCTGTCGGAAATGATGAAGGAAAGCGTGCTGGACGCTTATGGACGTGCACTGAACGCCTGATTCCTTTATGGTGGCGGGGCAGGCCAGAAGGAGGCCTGCCTCAACACTGAAGAGAGAAGGGAGCGCATTTCATGGAAGAACAGGGTGTAGGCTGGATCGCCGCCATCGTCATCGGCGGTATCGCAGGCTGGCTTGCCGAGAAATTCATGAAGTCCGAGATGGGCGTCATCATGAACATCATTCTCGGCATCGTCGGTGCCATTGTCGCGAACGCCATTCTTGGCCTGTTCGGCATTGCCCTCGGGGGCTGGCTCGGCTACCTCATCGCCGGCTTCATCGGCGCGGTGATCTTGATCTGGGTCGGGCGTCTGATAAAGCGCTGACAAGGGATTGCAGAAAAGCCGTCCGGGCCTTCAGGCTCGGCGGCACGCAAGGATGAAAGATGGTTACGCTTCTTGATACGACTGGCAACGCCCCCAAAAGGGTCCGTCATCCGGAAAAGGCACATAAGCCCGATACGGAGGTGATGCGCAAGCCGGACTGGATCCGGGTGAAGGCGCCGACCTCGAAGGGCTATCAGGAAACCCGCGGCATCGTGAAGGAGAACAAGCTCGTCACGGTCTGCGAGGAAGCCGGCTGTCCGAATGTCGGGGAATGCTGGGACAAGAAGCATGCCTCCTTCATGATCATGGGCGAGATCTGCACGCGCGCCTGCGCCTTCTGCAACGTCTCCACCGGCCGCCCCGGCGCGCTCGATCCGCACGAGCCGGAAAATATCGGCAAGGCCGTCAGCCAGATGGGTCTGAGCCATGTCGTCATCACCTCCGTCGACCGCGATGATCTCGCCGACGGCGGCGCGGAGCACTTCGAGAAGGTAATCCTTGCCATCCGCGCGGCCTCGCCCTCGACCACGATCGAGGTTCTGACGCCGGACTTCCTGCGCAAGCCCGGTGCCCTGGAACGCGTTGTTGCGGCCCGTCCGGACGTCTTCAACCACAATCTGGAAACCGTGCCGTCGAACTACCTCACGGTTCGCCCCGGCGCGCGTTATTTCCATTCCATCCGCCTTCTTCAGCGGGTGAAGGAGCTCGATCCGAACATGTTCACCAAGTCCGGCATCATGGTCGGCCTCGGCGAGGAGCGGAACGAAATCCTGCAACT
Organism: Martelella lutilitoris; assembly: GCF_005924265.1. Taxonomy (GTDB): domain Bacteria; phylum Pseudomonadota; class Alphaproteobacteria; order Rhizobiales; family Rhizobiaceae; genus Martelella; species Martelella lutilitoris. The sequence continues at coordinate 202,164 of NZ_VCLB01000007.1, read as the reverse complement.
GATGGATGATCTGAGGACGGCGGATGTCGACTTCCTCACCATCGGGCAATACCTCCAGCCGACCCGCAAGCACCACCGCGTGGTCAGTTTCGTGACGCCGGAAGAGTTCAAGTCCTACGAGACGGTCGCCTATACAAAGGGCTTCCTCATGGTCTCCGCAAGCCCGCTGACGCGCTCGTCGCATCATGCCGGCGACGACTTTGCGCGGCTGCGCGAGAACCGGGCGAAGAAGCAGGCGCAGTTGGCCGCGGAATAGGGTAGGGCTTCTCCCTCTGCCGGCTCCGGTCGGCCTTAACCCTAACATGATCAAGCACTTGCCTGAGTTGCAGGCGAGTTGTATATCCCCTAGCCTGAGGTTGGGGGAGTTCATGAGACAGGTGCCGGTCAGGGAAGCAGCGGTGCTCTTGCACACCGCGCGGCGCATCATGGTCATCGGGTGTTCGGGCAGCGGCAAATCAACGCTCTCACGCCGGATCTGCGCCCGCTTCGATCTGCCTTATGTCTCTATGGACCGCGATATATTTTGGCTGCCCGGCTGGGTGATGCGGGAACGCTCCGACATTATCGCCAAGGTTGAACGCTATGCCAGCGGCGGCGCTTGGGTCTTCGACGGCAATAATTGCGAAACGATGCCCTCGCGGCTCAGGCGCGCAGACCTCGTGCTTTGGCTGGCGCCGCCGCGGCGCGTCAGTCTTTTCGGTGCGATGAAGCGCATGGCCGGCTCTTATGGCGAGGTCAGGGCGGACATGGCGCCAGGATGTCCCGAGCGGTTTGACTTCGCTTTTCTGCGCTATATCTGGAACTTCAATGAGCAGACGGCGCCGAAAATGGAGCGCATGATCAATCTGGACGGTGCGCGCGTTCCTGTCTGCGTGTTGAAATCGCGCCGTGAGATGAACGAACTGCTTGCGCTTTCGGGCGTAGGCCATTAGCTGAAAACCATGCCCGAGTTCAAGACCACAAGACATGTCCACCATTCCGCCGACCGGATGTTCGCCCTCGTTGCCGATGTCGAGCGCTATCCCGAATTTCTGCCGCTGTGCGAGGCGCTGTCGGTGCGCTCCTCGCGGGAAAAGGACGGCAAGACCCTGCTGATTGCCGATATGACGGTCGGCTACAAGGGGATCCGCGAGAGCTTCACCACCCAGGTGCTTCTGAACCACGAGGAACGCCGGATCGACGTCAGCTATGTCGATGGCCCGTTTCGCTTTCTCGACAATTGCTGGCATTTCCAGCCCGAGGGTGAGGATGCCTGTGCGGTCCAGTTCTACATCAATTATGAGTTCAAGAACCGCATCCTCGGCGCGATGATGGGCTCGATGTTCGACCGCGCCTTCCGCAAGTTCTCCGAGGCCTTCGAGGCCCGTGCCGACAAGATCTACGACTGAATAAGCCCCTCCAGCATGCCGAGCGCTGTCTGCACCGTGGCGATCCTTATGCCCTCGCGGCCGATGTCGCCGTAGCGGCTTTCGATGTGATGCAGGCGGCCGTGACGATCACGGGCGGCAAGATGAACGAGGCCGACGGGCTTTTCCGCAGAGCCTCCGCTCGGTCCGGCAATCCCGGTCACGGCAATAGCGAGATCGGCGCCGGAACGCCACAATGCGCCTGCCGACATCTGCAGCGCGGTTTCGCGCGAGACCGCGCCGGCCGTTGCCAGCGTTTCGGCGCTGACGCCGAGCATGTCGATCTTCGCCTGGTTGGAATAGGTCACATAGCCGCGATCGACAACGGCCGAGGAGCCGGCGATTTCGGTCAGCGCGCCGATGATCAGGCCGCCCGTGCAGCTTTCCGCCGTGGCGATGGTCTTGCCGGCCGCTGTGCAGTGCTCGATCAGAAGCCTGGCCCGTTCTTCGATATCCGCATTGTTCATCGCATGTTTCCGTAACTGACGCTTGCCGTCGCTATGGCGGCGATGCCTTCCTTTCGGCCTACAAAGCCGATCGTTTCGTTGGTGGTCGCCTTGACTGAGCAGCGGGTGAGGTCAATGCCCAGGCAGTCGGCGATCGCGCGGCGCATCGCCTGGCGATGAGGGCCGATCTTGGGCGCCTCCGCGATCAGACTGACATCGGCATTGAGGATGACGCCGCCATGGGCGCGCACGATCTTCGCCGCATGCGCCAGAAAGATATCCGAGGCCGCGCCCTTCCATTGCGGATCGGACGGCGGAAAATGATCGCCGATATCGCCTTCGCCGCAGGTGGCAAGCAGCGCATCGGTCAGCGCGTGGAAGGCGACATCGGCATCCGAATGGCCCGAAAGCGTCATGTCATGGGGGATGCGCACGCCGCAGAGCGTCACGCCGTCGCCGGGCACGAGCTTGTGCACATCATAGCCGTTGCCAGTGCGGATATCGGCAACCAGGTTGCGCGAAAGCTTTTCATCGGCCATGGCGATATCCCTCCGGAAGGTCAGCTTCACATTGTCGGCGAGCCCGTCGACCAGGCGCACGCCAAGGCCCGCCCATTCGGCGATGCCGGCGTCATCAGTGAAATCGAGTCGTCCTTCTTCGGCGGCGTTTTTGTGGGCGGCGTAGATCGTGCCGAAATCGAAGGCCTGCGGGGTCTGGGCGGCGAAAAGGCCGGTGCGCGGCACGGTTCCGGCCACCATGTGGCGGGCGTCTGCCTGCTTCAGCGTATCAGAGACAGCAATGGCGGGAAGAACAGCGTTGTCGCCGGCTTTCAGCGCGGTGCAGATGCGCTCGATCAGCGCCGCATCGAAGAACGGACGCACGGCATCATGGATCAGCACATGGCTCGGGGCCTGTGGTTCAAGGGCCCTGAGCCCGTTCAGAACCGATTGCTGGCGGGTCGTGCCGCCATGGACGAACCGGATGTCGCCGGGCTTGCGCACATGCGACACAGCGTCGCGGAACAGCGCCTCGTCATCGGGGTGGATGACCACGACAATGCCGGCCGTTGCTCCGCCCCATTCGACAAATCCGGAAAGCGTGTGCGAAATCACCGGGATACCGCCGATGGGGCGATATTGTTTGGGCCCTTCCTCGGGCGTGCCTGCCCGTTCTCCACGGCCTGCGGCGACCACGACAATGCCGGGATTGAAGCTTTTGCCTGCTGTCATGATCAGATATGTACCTGCCAGTTGATTCCAGTTGGCGCGAACTTACCCTGATTGCTCCAATTTTCCAGCATATGCCTAAATTTTGTGAACTGCCGGCGAAATCGCTTGGCAAAGAGTACCGACTTGTCTAAAAATAGGGCAATATGATGTGCTGCATGAAAGATAGCCATTTGCCTCATCCCAATCCATCGGATTCTTTTGCCATTGGCAATGTCAGGATCCGCAATCGCGTCATTCTGGCGCCGATGTCGGGCGTCACCGATCTGCCGTTTCGAAAGCTGGCCTCTCGCTTCGGCGCCGGTCTTGTCGTCACCGAAATGATCGCAAGCCGGGAGCTGACATTCAATACCGCCGAAAGCTGGGCGCGCCTTAGAGGCGCAGGGCTCAAGCCGCATGTCGTGCAGCTTGCCGGCCGCGATCCGGCGTACATGGCCGAGGCCGCGCGCATTGCCGAGGCGAACGGCGCCGACATTATCGACATCAACATGGGCTGCCCGGCGAAGAAGGTTGTCGGCGGCTATACCGGCTCGGCGCTGATGCGCGAGCCGGAGCGGGCGCTGGAGATCATTGAGGCGACGGTCAAGGCCGTCAGCGTGCCGGTGACGGTGAAGATGCGGCTTGGCTGGGACCATGACAGTATGAATGCCCGCTATCTCGCCGCGCGCGCCGAAGAGACAGGCGTCAAGGCCATCACGGTGCATGGCCGCACCCGCATGCAGTTTTACAAGGGCAGCGCCGACTGGGATGCCGTCGCCTCGGTCGCCGAGGTCGTCAGCGTGCCCTTCATCGCCAATGGCGATATCGAAAATCGCGGCGATGTCGACAACCTTCTGTCGCGCCCCGGCATCACAGCGGTGATGGCCGGGCGGGCCTGTCAGGGTCGGCCCTGGCATGCCGGCTTCCTCGCCGGCGCGGACGAACTGCCACACGCATTCAAGATTGAAATAGCGCTCGAACATTATCAGGACATACTGTCGTTTTACGGGAAGGATGTGGGCGTGCGCCATGCGCGCAAGCATCTCGGCTGGTATCTCGACCGGCTTGCACCCGATAGTCAGGGTGTCGAAAGAGCTCAAATCATGACCGAGACAAATCCCGATCGGGTCGTCACCCGGCTTGCCGACCTTCTCACCCGCGCTGGCGGGGAAAGGAAGGCCGCATGACCACCGATAATGGCGGCATGCGAAAGGCCGCCGAAATGGTCGCCCTCGAAGTTCTGAACGCGATCCAGAATCCTGTCGTGCTGATCGAGGAGAACGGCCGCATTTCCTACACCAACTGGGAAGCGGAAGTGTTTTTCGGGGCGAGCGCCGCGCATCTTGCGAAAAAGGCGCTCTCCGATTTCATTCCCTTCGACAGCCCGCTTCTCGCCCTCATCTCGCAGGTGCGTGAGCGCCGCGCGCCGGTCAACGAATATCGCGTCGACCTGTCCTCGCCGCGTCTCGGCCAGGACAAGCTGGTGGATATCTATGTCGCGCCGGTCGGCGAGGAGGGCTCCGTCGTCCTTGTCTTCCAGGTTCGCTCCATGGCCGACAAGATCGACCGGCAGCTCGTCCACCGCGCCGCCGCCCGCTCGGTGACGGGGCTTGCCTCCATGTTGGCGCACGAGATCAAGAACCCGCTTTCCGGCATTCGCGGCGCGGCGCAGCTTCTGGAAACCAATGCCAGCGACGAGGACCGGGCGCTGACGCGGCTGATCTGCGACGAGTCCGACCGGATCGTCTCGCTGGTCGACCGCATGGAAGTGTTTTCCGACGAGCGGCCGATCGACCGCGTGCCGCTCAATATCCATTCCGTGCTCGACCATGTGAAGGCGCTGGCCAAGGCGGGATTTGCCCGCAACATCAAGATCACCGAGGAATACGACCCGTCACTGCCGCTGATCTTCGCCAATCGCGACCAGATGGTTCAGGTCTTCCTCAATCTGGTGAAGAACGCCTCGGAGGCCGTCGCCGACAAGCCGGATGGCGAGATCATCCTGACCTCTGCCTACCGACCCGGCATCCGCATGTCTGTTGCGGGAACGCGGGAAAAGATCTCCCTGCCGCTCGAATTCTGCGTGCAGGACAATGGTCCGGGCGTTCCGCCCGATCTCATGCCGCATCTCTTCGATCCCTTCATCACCACCAAGCCGAACGGCACGGGGCTCGGCCTTGCCCTGGTTGCCAAGATCATCGGCGCCCATGGCGGGATCATCGAATGCGAGAATATGAACGGTCGCACGACATTCAGGATCCTGATGCCGGTTTCCAAGGATGTCCTGCCTGCCGAGGCCGCACCGAAAACGGAAAAAGAACAATGACAGCAACGATCCTTGTCGCAGATGATGACGCAGCCATCCGCACCGTGCTGAACCAGGCGCTGAGCCGTGCCGGCTACGATGTCCGCATCACCTCCAACGCCGCCACGCTGTGGCGCTGGGTGTCTTCGGGCGAGGGCGATCTGGTGCTGACCGACGTGGTCATGCCCGACGAGAACGCTTTCGACCTTCTGCCGCGCATCAAGAAATCGCGCCCCGAACTGCCGGTGATCGTGATGAGCGCGCAGAACACCTTCATGACGGCGGTGCGCGCCTCGGAAAAAGGCGCCTATGACTATCTGCCGAAACCCTTCGACCTGACGGAACTGATCGCCATTGTCGGGCGCGCGCTGTCGGAGCCGAAGCGCAAGCCGGCGCCGCTCGGCGATGACATGCAGGACGGCATGCCGCTTGTCGGCCGTTCGGCCGCCATGCAGGAGATCTACCGCGTGCTGGCGCGGCTGATGCAGACCGACCTCACGCTGATGATCACCGGCGAATCGGGAACCGGCAAGGAGCTTGTGGCGCGCGCGCTGCATGATTACGGCAAGCGTCGCAACGGCCCCTTCGTCGCCATCAACATGGCCGCGATCCCGCGCGATCTGATCGAATCTGAACTCTTCGGCCACGAGAAGGGCGCCTTCACCGGCGCCCAGACCCGCTCCTCCGGCCGGTTCGAGCAGGCCGAGGGCGGCACGCTGTTCCTCGACGAGATCGGCGACATGCCGATGGATGCGCAGACGCGCCTGCTGCGCGTTCTGCAGCAGGGCGAATACACCACGGTTGGCGGTCGCACGCCGATCCGCACCGATGTGCGCATCGTTGCCGCCACCAACAAGGACCTCAAGCAGTCGATCCACCAGGGGCTGTTCCGCGAGGACCTCTATTACCGGCTTAACGTGGTGCCGCTGCGCCTGCCGCCGCTGCGCGAACGCGCCGAGGATATCGGCGATCTCGTCCGTCATTTCATCAATGAGGGCGAAGTCGAGGGGCTTGGCGGCAAACGCTTCGAGCAGGCGGCGATCGACGCGATGAAGGCCTATCCCTGGCCGGGCAATGTGCGCGAGCTTGAAAACCTCGTGCGGCGACTGATGGCGCTTTATCCGCAGGAGGTCATCACCCGCGAGATCGTCGAGCAGGAGCTCCAGGCCGACCAGCCGGACGCGCCTGCCGAGGGCGCCCAGGTCCGCACAGGCATGCCGACAATCGCCCAGGCCGTCGAGGAAAACATGCGCAGCTATTTCGCGAGCTTCGGCGAAAGCCTGCCGCCGCCCGGGCTCTACGAGCGTGTGCTGAATGAGGTCGAATATCCGTTGATCCTCGCGGCGCTGACGGCCACGCGCGGCAACCAGATCCGCGCTGCCGATCTTCTCGGCCTCAACCGCAACACATTGCGCAAGAAAATCCGCGAACTTGGCGTTTCGGTCTATCGCAGCTCCCGTGGCTCGTCCTGACAATGCTGTGAAGGCGGCTTCCCGGCCAGCTTTCCGTTGCATTTGTGCCACATTCTGTTGCATATCCTTCTCCAAGGGATGGAATCGCGCGGGTGGCATTCACCTTTGCCGCGAGTGCCCTTGAGCGCTTTTGCCGTTTTTCGGCGAGAGGGCGTCTGAGATCGGCAGGCATGACAGCAGAAGACGGCAAGGCAGAGGTTTTTTTTCGAGCGCAACCCGATGATGACGGTGCGCCGGGCAGCGACGCGGCCTATGGCGGCGGCGGCGCGCGCGCCATTCTGAAATCGCCCGGCATGTTCCTTGTCGTCGGCGCTCTGGTCACCGCCTTCGTTTCCCTTTTCGTCCTGCTGGGCCTGACGCCGATCAAACCGACCGGCCGGGTCGTCGCCGGGCTGGTTGCAGCAAATTCGGTCTTTGTGCTGGCGATGATCTTCCTGATCAGCCGCGAGGTCCTCCGCCTCCTGAAGGCGCGAAAACGCGGACGGGCCGCCGCACAGCTTCACATTCGCATCGTTGCGCTGTTTTCAATCGTGGCGGTAACGCCGGCGATCGTCGTGGCGATTTTCGCGACGTTGACGCTCAATGCCGGGCTCGACCGCTGGTTCGCGCTTCGCACCCAGTCGATCGTCCAGTCATCGCTCAACGTCGCCCAGGCCTATATGATGGAGAATGCGAGCTATCTGCAGGGGCAGACGCTCTCCATGGGCAATGATCTGGAGCGCAACCGCTCGCTCTATTTTCTCGATCGCACCGGTTTTTCCGACCTGATGACCCGTCAGGCGCGCGGGCGCGGCCTGCTTGGCGCCTTCCTGATGCGCGACGATGGCAGCGTCATCGTTCAGGCCGATCTCGGCGACGAGACCGTGCTGCCCGATATCCCGGATGACGCGCTGGAAAAGGCGGCCTCCGGAACGCCGACGCTGATCCCGCCCGGCGACACCAACCTCGTCGGCGCGATCATCGCGCTTGAAGCCATACCCGACAGCCTTCTCTACACCGTCCGCGCAGTCGATCCGAACGTGATGGGCGCCATGCGAATGATCGAGGACAATGTCTCCGAATACTCGACCATGGAGGAAGGGCGTTTCTCGATCCAGGTGGCCTTCGGCGTGCTCTATCTCGGTTTTGCGCTGATCGTGTTGCTTGCCGCGATATGGACCGGGATCGCCGTTGCCGACCGCATCGTGCTGCCGATCCGCCTGCTGATCGGCGCGGCCGACCAGGTCGCGTCCGGCGACATGAAAGTTGCCGTGCCGGTGCGCACCATCGATGGCGATGTCGGCCGGTTGTCGAGCACCTTCAACAAGATGATCGCCGAAATCCGGGCGCAGCAACGGGAGATCCTGCTGGCCAAGGATGAGGTGGACGACCGCAGGCGCTTCATCGAGGCGGTGCTTTCCGGCGTGACCGCCGCCGTGATTGGCGTCGATGAAAGCCGCACCATTACCATCGCCAATATATCGGCGGAGGAGCTTCTGGCGGTGAAGGGCGAGGAGCTGATCGGCCGCAAGCTTGTCGATATCGCGCCCGAGATCGACATGGTGATGACGGCTGCGATGCGCCGCCGCCGGCAGAATTTCCGCCGGCAGATCAATCTCCTTCGCCTTGGCAAGGAACGCACGCTCTCGGTCCAGGTCACGCGCGAGGACAGCCGCGACGCCTCGAATTCCTACGTCATCACGCTTGACGACATCACCGACCTGATTATCGCCCAGCGCTCCACCGCCTGGGCCGACGTCGCCCGCCGCATCGCACATGAGATCAAGAATCCGCTGACCCCGATCCAACTGTCCGCCGAACGGATCAAGCGCCGTTTCGGCCGCAAGATCGAGGACGAGGAGGACCGCAAGGTCTTTGACCAGTGTACTGATACAATCGTCCGCCAGGTCGGTGATATCGGGCGCATGGTCGATGAATTCTCGTCCTTCGCGCGCATGCCCAAGCCCTCGAAATCGGCCGGAGACCTGCGCCAGATTCTTTCCGACGCCGTGTTCCTGCTCGAGATCGGGCGCACAGACATCACCTTCCTGCGCGAGCTCGGCGACGCACCGCTCGAAGGTCTCTTCGATGACAGGATGCTCGGGCAGGCCTTCGGAAATATTCTCAAGAATGCTGTAGAAGCCATTGAAAGCATTCCGGCAACCGAGTTTGACGGAGAGCGCAAAATTCTTGTGCGTGCAGAATTTGACAAGACGCGGGATCGCTATGTCATCGACTTCATCGACAACGGCAAGGGCCTGCCGATCGAAAACCGTCACATGATCCTTGAACCCTATATTACGATGCGCGAAAAAGGCACCGGGCTCGGTCTCGCGATCGTGCGCAAGATCATAGAAGAACACGGCGGCAAGCTGGAATTGCATGATGCCCCGGAGGATTTTGCCGGGGGAAGGGGCGCGATGATCCGCGTGGAGCTGCCGCACGTTCATGACGGCGAGCGCATGCGCGAGGAAACAGACAAGGAAGAACAAGATGGCCTCTGATATTCTCGTCGTCGATGACGAGGCGGATATCCGTGATATCGTCTCGGGCATCCTGTCCGACGAAGGGCATGAGACTCGCGTTGCCCATGACAGCGACAGCGCGCTTGCCGCGATCGCCGACCGCGTTCCGCGCCTGATCTTTCTCGATATCTGGATGCAGGGCAGCCGGCTGGACGGGCTGGCGCTCCTGGAAGAGATCAAGCAGCGCTATCCAGACCTGCCGGTGGTGATGATCTCCGGTCACGGCAATATCGAAACCGCCGTTTCCTCGATCAAGCGCGGCGCCTTCGATTTCATCGAAAAACCGTTCAAGGCCGACCGGCTGGTGCTGATCGCCGAGCGGGCGCTGGAGAATTCACGACTGAAATCGGAAGTGGAGGAGCTGAAGCGCAAGAGTGGCGACCCGGACGAACTTGTCGGCTCGTCGCTGCTGATCTCGCAACTGCGCCAGACCGTCGATAAGGTCGGGCCAACCAACAGCCGCGTGATGATCTTCGGCGGCTCCGGGTCGGGCAAGGAAATCGTCGCCCGGCTGATGCACCGGAAGAGCCTGCGCGCCGAAGCGCCCTTCGTGGCGTTGAACGCGGCCGCCATCACGCCCGAGAACATGGAGACCGAGCTTTTCGGCGTCGAACCCGGCGGCGGTCGCACGCGCAAGACCGGCGCGCTGGAGCGCGCCCACCGCGGCACGCTCTACCTCGACGAGATCGGCGAAATGCCGCTTGAAACGCAGAAGAAGATCCTGCGCGTTTTGATCGACCAGCAGTTCGAGCGCGTCGGCGGAAGCCGGAGGGTTTCGGTCGACGTCCGGATCCTGTCATCGACCGCGCTCGATCTGAGGGCGCGCATCGACGACGGCCTGTTCCGTCAGGACCTCTTCCATCGCCTCGCCGTGGTGCCGGTGCGTATTCCTGCGCTTTCGGAGCGGCGGGAAGACATTCCCTTCCTCGTCGACTTCATCATGCGCCAGCTCTGCGAGCAGGCCGGCATTCGCCAGCGGCGCATCGGCGACGACGCCATGGCCATCCTCCAGGCGCATGACTGGCCGGGCAATATCCGGCAGTTGCGCAACAATCTCGAACGCCTGCTGATCCTATCGCGCGAGGAGGATGCCGGTCAGCCGATCGGCGCCGAGCTGCTGCCGGCCGACCTTTCCGACGTGCTGCCGCAGATCCAGACGTCGGGTGACGCCCATATCATGACCTTGCCGCTCAGAGAGGCGCGCGAGCGTTTCGAGCGCGACTATCTGATGGCCCAGATCAACCGCTTCGGCGGGAACATTTCCAGGACCGCCGAGTTCGTCGGCATGGAGCGCTCGGCATTGCACCGCAAGCTGAAGTCCCTTGGCATTTGACGGAAAACCGGGCAGATTGCGGTCCGCTGAGCCACCGGAATTGTAGAAACCCCAGAGGGGTCTTATGAAAATCATCATCTGCGGCGCGGGCCAGGTCGGCTTCGGCATCGCCGAACGCCTTTCCCAGGAATATAACGATGTTTCCGTCATCGATACGTCGGCCTCGCTGATTGCCGCCATCACCGAACTGCTCGACGTGCGCGGCTATGTCGGCCACGGGGCCCATCCGGACGTGCTTGCCAAGGCTGGCGCCGACCAGGCGGACATGATCATCGCCGTAACCTTGCACGACGAGATCAACATGGTCGCCTGTCAGGTGGCCCATTCGCTGTTCAACGTGCCGACCAAGATTGCCCGGATCCGGTCGCAGAGCTATCTGCATTCGCACTATTCGGACCTGTTCTCGCGCGACCACATGCCGATCGACGTGACGATCTCGCCTGAAGTCGAAGTCGGCAAGATGGTGCTGCGGCGCATCTCGTTTCCGGGCGCGACCGATATCGTTCGTTTCGCCGACGAGAAGATCGCGATGCTGGCGGTCGAGTGCAATGACGATTGCCCGGTGCTGAACACGCCGCTGATGCAGTTGAGCCAGCTCTTTCCCGATCTGAACGCCACCGTGACGGGGATCTACCGCGACGAGGAAGTGATCATTCCACACTCGACGGACCAGATTCTCGCCGGCGACCTCGTCTATGTCGTGTGCGAGCAGGAGCATATCCGCCGCACGCTGGCGCTTTTCGGCCATGAGGAGCAGGAAGCGCGGCGGATCGTGATTGCCGGCGGTGGCAATATCGGTTTCTTCGTGGCCAAATCCATCGAGGACTTGCAGCCGAAGACCCGGCTGAAAATGATTGAACTCGACCGGGAGAAGGCCATTGCCGTCTCCGATGCGCTTCACCACGGCATCGTCTTGCAGGGCTCGGCGCTCGACCAGAACATCATGATCCAGGCCGATGTGCCGGACGCCCATCTGATGGTCTCGCTCACCAATAACGACCAGACCAATATCCTGGCCTCGGTGATCGCCAAACAGCTCGGCTGCAAGTCGAACCTGGCGCTCCTCAACAATCCGTCTTTCCATGAAGTGACGAAATCGCTCGGCATCGACGCCTATATCAACCCGCGCGCCGTCACCATCTCGCGCGTGCTGCAGCATGTCCGCAAGGGTCGTATCCGCTCGGTCTATGCGGTGCAGAAAGGAGCGGCCGAGGTGATCGAGGCCGAGGCGTTGACGACCTCGCCGCTGGTTGGCACGCCGTTCCGTGATCTCGACCTGCCGGAGGGCATTCGCATCGGCGCGGTCTATCGCGGCAACGAGATCCTGCGTCCAAACGGCGATCTCAAGATCAAGCCGCATGATCGCGTCATTCTGTTCGCCGTGGCATCCGCCGTACGCCATGTGGAACAATTGTTCAGGGTTTCCATCCAGTATTTCTGATAATCGCGAGGTGCGCGGCGCTGCGCTGCGGCAGGCGGGCGGTTTTCGCCGTTGCGGAAGCGCTGTCAATTTGCTACCACCAGAACTTGACTGGTTGTTTCCGTGTCTTGGAAACAACGCAATGAGGTGGGAACCGGCTATCGGCCGGCAAGAGTAAGAAAGAAGCGGCGCCATGGCGGAACGTTCTCAGAATTTGCAGGATCTTTTTCTCAATACTGTCCGCAAGCAGAAGATCTCGCTCACGATTTTTCTCATCAACGGGGTAAAGCTTACGGGCGTTGTCACCTCCTTTGACAATTTCTGCGTGTTGTTGCGTCGCGATGGGCATTCCCAGCTGGTCTACAAGCATGCGATCTCGACGATCATGCCTGGCCAGCCGGTGCAGATGTTCGAAAACGATGACAACGCCTCCTGATCTGGTGATCTTCCATTACCGATACATTCTTTCCTGAAAGCGAGTATGAGAACCGGGATTCGTCGCGGGCTCTGGTTCTCGTTCCCGTTATCAAGACCCAACGCGGCAACGAGGGCGAAACCACGTCCCGCGCGCCCGAAAGCCGTCTGCAGGAGGCCGTCGGGCTTGCCCGCGCAATCGGCCTCGACGTTGTTGCCTCCGAGATCGTCGCCGTCAACGAACCGCGCCCGGCCACGCTGATCGGCACGGGCAAGATCAAGGAAATCGATGAAATCCTTGACGACCGCAACATCGGCCTGGTGATCGTCGATCATCCGCTGTCGCCCGTCCAACAGCGCAATCTCGAGAAGGAATGGGTCGCCAAGGTGATCGACCGAACCGGCCTCATTCTCGAAATCTTCGGCGAGCGCGCCTCCACCAAGGAGGGGCGACTGCAGGTCGAGCTTGCGCATCTGAACTATCAGCGCGGCCGCCTTGTCAGAAGCTGGACCCACCTGGAACGCCAGCGCGGCGGCGGCGGCTTCATGGGCGGCCCGGGCGAAACCCAGATCGAGGCCGACCGAAGGCTTCTGCGCGAGCGGATCACCAAGCTCGAGCGTGAGCTGGAACAGGTTGTGCGCACGCGCCAGCTGCATCGCTCCAAGCGCAAGAAGGTGCCGCATCCGATCGTGGCGCTTGTCGGCTATACCAATGCCGGCAAATCGACCCTGTTCAACCGCATCACCGGGGCAGGGGTGCTGGCCGAAGACATGCTTTTCGCCACCCTCGATCCGACATTGCGAAGGATGAAGCTGCCACACGGGCGCACGGTCATCCTCTCCGACACGGTTGGCTTCATTTCGGATCTTCCGACCCATCTCGTCGCCGCCTTCCGCGCAACGCTGGAAGAAGTGCTGGAAGCCGATCTGATTCTCCATGTGCGCGACATGGCCGATCCCGCGCGCGACGCGCAGTCCGACGATGTGCTGCGTATTCTCGGCGAGCTCGGCATTGACGAAAAGGCCCAGAACGAGCGGATCATCGAGGTCTGGAACAAGCTCGATCTTCTCGAACGCGAAGAGCATGACGCGCTGATGGCGCGGGCTGCGGCCAACGAGGCTGTGATGGGCGTTTCCGCCGTCACCGGCGAGGGCGTCGATGCCCTCGTGGATAAGATTGCCTCGCGTCTGGCGGGCGTCCTGACCGAGACGACGATCACGCTCGCGCCCGACAAGCTTCACCTTCTGCCGTGGATCTACGAACACGCGCTCGTCGACGAGCGCCGCGACCTCGAGGATGGCTCCGTCAGCCTCGATATCCGCGTCCCCGGCGCCGAGGCCCAGCGGCTGGAGAGCATGCTGGCCGGATAGCGGCCTGGCATCTGACGTTTTCTGGCGGCAACCGGTCGTCGGGGAGGCCGCGCCTGATCATTTCAATCATCTTGTCCATCTTCCGCGCCATGGGATCGCTTTCCATCGCGGAACATCGCACAGAAAAAGGCCGGTCCCTGGGGACCGGCCTTTGACGTTTGACCGTCTTTCAGGCGTCCGATCAGCGATCGGCAATCGCCACGAAGTCGCGTTCGGCAGCGCCGGTGTAGAGCTGGCGCGGGCGGCCGATGCGCTGTTCCGGGTCCTCGATCATCTCGTTCCACTGGGCAATCCAGCCGACCGTGCGGGCGAGGGCGAACAGCACGGTGAACATGGTGGTGGGGAAGCCGAGCGCCTTCAGCGTGATGCCGGAGTAGAAGTCGATGTTCGGATAGAGCTTCTTCTCGATGAAGTACTCGTCCGTCAGCGCGATCTTTTCCAGTTCCATGGCAACATCCAGGAGCGGATCGTCCTTGATGCCAAGTTCGCCGAGAACCTCGTGGCAGGTCTTCTGCATGATCTTGGCGCGCGGATCGTAGTTCTTGTAGACGCGGTGACCGAAGCCCATCAGACGGAAGGGATCGTCGCGATCCTTGGCGCGGTCGATATATTCGGGAATGCGGTCAACCGAGCCGATTTCCTCGAGCATGTTGAGCGCGGCCTCGTTGGCGCCGCCATGGGCAGGGCCCCAAAGGCAGGCGATGCCGGCCGCGATGCAGGCGAACGGGTTCGCGCCCGAGGAGCCGGCGAGGCGCACGGTCGAGGTCGAGGCGTTCTGCTCGTGATCGGCATGCAGGATGAAGATGCGGTCGAGCGCGCGCGACAGGATCGGGTTGACCTTGTATTCCTCGCACGGCGTGGCGAAGCACATGTGCAGGAAGTTAGCCGCATAGTCGAGGTCGTTGCGCGGATAAACGAAAGGCTCGCCGACATGGTATTTATAGGCCATCGCGGCAATCGTCGGGATCTTGGCGATCATCCGGATGCTGGCGATCTCGCGCTTGTACGGGTCGGAGATGTCGATCGAGTCGTGGTAGAAGGCCGACATGGCGCCGACGCAGCCGCAGATGATGGCCATCGGATGGGCATCGCGGCGGAAGCCGGTGAAGAGCCGGGTCAGCTGCTCGTGGATCATGGTGTGGTGGGTAACGCGGAAGTCGAAATCCTTCTTCTGCGTTGCCGTCGGCAGTTCGCCGAACAGAAGCAGATAGCAGACTTCGAGGAAGTCCGCGTTTTCGGCCAGCTGATCGATCGGATAGCCGCGATGCAGCAGCACGCCCTGGTCGCCGTCGATGTAGGTGATCGTGGACTTGCACGATGCGGTTGAGGTGAAGCCGGGGTCGTATGTGAACATGCCCGACTGTTTGTAGAGCGAATTGATGTCGAGCACTTTTGGACCGAAGGTGCCTGCTTCGACGTTCAGTTCCAGTTCCTGTCCGTCCAAGATAAGTTTGCCAGTTTCCGTCATGCTATCCTCCAAATCTTCCAGCGCGGTACGCGTGAGATACACGATCAAAGGTATCAACTAGGTATAGGATCGATGCGCCGCTGCCAAGCCGCTGAGTGGTTCATGTTGCGGTGCAATTGATGATGTTTAATTGCGTTTAGCAAGTTTTTTCATGATCTGAAAAGGAAAATTTCCCCGCCGACTTCGTCGGCAACGTTGCATTTTGGTACGGGGCGCTACACCATACCTTACGTTGCGTTTGGGCGGCCGGCATGGGAGAGGAACAGGAACAGTCTGAAGACCTGGAGCGACGTGCCGGAAGACGGCGCGTCGGTTGGAAAACGCGCACGCGGCGCAGCTTGCAAACTTCGCTTCACGCCTTTGCCCGCAAGCATGACGACCATTCCGGCGACCGGAGAAAAATGGGTCGTTTTGTCGCGCATGCCGCAGAAGAATTGGCATTTGGCCGGGCCTTTCTGTTTGTCCCGCTGTTAATGGCGTTCGGCGCGGCATGGTGGTTTTCAAGGCCGTCCTCGCCGCCGTTCTGGGGTCTTTTTCTGTATTGGTCGATCGCCGTCCTTTCATGGCTTGCGCTGCGTTACGCACGACCGGGAAGAAGGCTTGCTGCGGGGGCTGCCGCCGCCTTCCTCACCGGCGCGGTGTTCGCCCAGCTCGAGGTTCAGCGACTGTCCACGGTCATGCTCGATGCTCCGGTGACGACCCAAGTGACCGGTCTCGTCGAGGCGCGCGAGCCCACCGACAGCGGATGGCGCTATGTGGTGCGCGTTGTCGCAACCGAGGACCCGGTGATCCGGCGACCGCCGGACCGGGTCACGCTTGTTGCCCGCGGCAAATTGCCGCCGATCGAAACTGGCGGCGCGATAACCGGCCTTGCCCGTCTTTCTCCGCCGTCCGGGCCGGCGCTGCCGGGACTGGTCGATTTCGGCTTTCTTTCCTATTTCGACGGCATCGGCGCTGTCGGCTTTTTCTACGGCGCACCGCAAGCGCCTTCGACGCCCATATCTTTCCCGCCGGAGGGGATTTTTCAATCAGCCGGGAATGCTGCAGGCCTTTGGATCGAGCGTCTGCGCGATTCGATTGCCGGGAAAATCCGCGCCGTGCTCCCCGGCGAATCGGGCGCCTTTGCCAATGCGATCATCACCGGAGAGCGGCGCGCGCTCAGTGACTCCACACTTGATGCGCTGCGGAATGCGGGCCTTGCCCATGTGATCGCCATTTCCGGCCTGCACATGGCGCTTGCCGCCGGCATCTTCTTTTCCACGCTGCGTTTGTTCCTGTCCTTCTCGCCAAAAGCGGCCGAGGCGGTTGCCACGAAAAAGCTTGCGGCCCTGACGGCGATGTTCGCCGCCGCCTTTTATCTCGCCATTTCCGGCATGCAGGTTTCGGCGCGCCGTGCCTTCATCATGCTCGCCGTCATGTTGGCCGCGGCCATCGTCGACCGGCCGGCAATCAGCCTGCGCAATGTCGCGCTTGCCGGCCTCGTGATCCTCGCCATGTCCCCGTCGGAAGCCGTCGGTCCGGGCATGCAGATGTCGTTTGCCGCGACGTTGGCGCTGATCGCAGGCTATAGCATCTGGCGCAGGCGACAGGCCGGCGAGGGAGGGGGCAAGACGCATGCGATGGCCCGGATCATCATCGTAGCGGCATCCGGCATCCTCTTGACCGCATTGATCGGCGGGCTTTCGACCGCGCCGATCGCGATGGCCCATTTCCAGCGCGTGGCCGGTTATGGCCTTCTCGGCAATCTGCTGGCGATGCCTGTCGTCACCTTCCTCGTCATGCCAGCGGGGCTTCTTGCAATGCTGGCCATGCCGCTCGGCCTGCATGCGCCTTTTCTCCTGATCATGGGCCTCGGCCTCGATTGGGTGATCGCTATCGCGAAATGGGTCGATGGTCTTGGCGGCGCCTTCGAGACCGGCGCGATGCCGCCCGGCTTTCTGATACTTTTCCTTGTCGGCTTCATGTTGCTGGTGCTGCTCAGCACCCGCCTGAGACTGGCGGGCCTTGCTCCGATGGCGCTTGCCTTCGGTCTGCTCTTCCTGCCGCAAAACCGAGGCGCGCCGGCTCTGCTCGTGTCGGAAGATGGCGTGTTGCTGGCGTTTGTCACAGGCGACGCGGCGGCCCTCAGCAAGAGCCGGCCGCCGGCCTTCATTTATGAGCAATGGCAAAGCGCCTATGCGATCAAATCGGCGGAACCACCCGAAGAAAGCCAAAGGACCGCGGCGCTGTTCGATGGCGTCGATCGTTTCGACCGTCTGGATTGGGACAGGTTGGAAGGGGCCGGCGTCGCCCTTGCATCAGATATCGCGGCTGCGCGCAAGCGCCCGGGTCACTTCATCTGCGAAAAAGATGCCTGGTGCGTGGCAGTGCTCTCAGGGGGGGCGCCCCAATCCGGGACACTCAGTGTTGCCCAGATCTTCCGACCGGCGCTCGCCGGCGCGGCGTGCGACCATGCCGATGTCGTCGTCAGCGTCTACCGACCGGGGTTCGAGGCCTGCAGATCCGGCAGTTTTCTCGTAACGCCGGCCATGCGCCGCCAGACCGGCGCGTTGCGGCTGACGATCAAGCCGCCGGAGACGATCACCGGCGCGGCCTCCGACGACGCAGAGCCGCCCGGCCTTGGCAAAATACCGGAGAACGGCGCTCCTGTGCGGATCGGGTTATTCGGCGATTTCGAATACGAGTTGGGGGCCGAGCGGTCGGACCACGTGGTCGAGGAGGCCTCCATGCGCGCGGCCAGGTTTGCCGGCGCCGGGCCACCGGAACGCATGGCTGCCGGCTTGCAGCCAAGCCTTGAACGACAGACAGCGAGCAGACCCGCCGAAGCCTTGCAGCCGAGCGAAATGGGCGCGGGAAGGGCAGAAAATTCTGATCCGGGCAGCACCGCTTTCGAAGCCTTCGCAAGAAGAACAACGCAGGGAGGCGCGCTGGGAACTCTCGCATCTGCCGCCTGCGGCAAACCGCAGATCACCATCACGCCAGCCATCACCTCGCTCACCCGGCCCTGGAACCGGCATCGCCTGTATGACTGGCGCTCCGGGACATATCAAACGCCGATCGACCTGCCGAAACAGGTCGAATTCGTCAGTGGTAGCGGCGGATCAGGCCGACAAGCTTGCCCTGAACCTTGACCTGGTCCGCGGCGAAAATCCGAGTCTCATAGGCCGGGTTGGCCGCTTCAAGAGCAATGGAGGCGCCCTTGCGCCGGAACCGCTTCAGCGTCGCCTCTTCGTCATTGACGAGGGCAACGACGATATCGCCGGGAGCGGCGGTGTTGATATTGCGGATGATCACCGTGTCGCCGTCGAAAATGCCGGCCTCGATCATCGAATCGCCCTGAACCTCCAGCGCGTAATGCTCACCGGTCCCGAGCATTTCGGCCGGGACGGCAATGGCATGCGTGTTTTCCTGAATGGCCGAAATCGGCACACCGGCTGCAATCCGTCCCATGACCGGAATATCAGCCGAACCACTGTCCGACGCGACCTTCGTCGCCGGCGGCGTCTTGCCGAGGCTGCCCTCGATCACGCTTGGCGAGAAACCGCGGCGCGGCGGCTGCGCGGCCATGCTGTCTGGCATGCGCAGGATTTCAAGCGCGCGGGCGCGGTTGGGAAGGCGGCGGATGAAGCCGCGTTCCTCAAGCGCCGTGATCAGCCGGTGAATGCCAGATTTGGAAGCGAGATCCAGCGCCTCCTTCATCTCATCGAAAGACGGGGGAATACCTGTCTCCTTCATCCGCTCATGGATGAAATAAAGCAGTTCCTGTTGCTTGCGCGTCAGCATCTTCAACCCCTAGCCTTCGAAACAAATCCAGAACGTTTATATCTGTTCTCACTGTGTTCCGCAAGACGAAAGAGTCCGCCGTAGAAACGCCGCCCGCCGAACAAGCGAATGATCGCATATCACGGTCGTGCTTTGCCGACAGTCGCGGGAATTGGGCGTATCGCCGATATCTGAAATTGGTGAGCGCGCAGGGGTTCGAACCCTGGACCTACTGATTAAAAGTCAGTTGCTCTACCGGCTGAGCTACGCGCTCCCTCGTCCGGCGCTTGCGCAAAGGGCCGGCGGAAAGTGGGCGGAACATAGAAAGGGTCTTTGCGAAGGTCAACCCGGAAATTCGGCTTCGCCGGACAATTCGCCGTCACGGCATCTTTGCGGAAAGGTGATTGGAATTGATCGGCGCTGTGGTTTAAGGAACCGGCGGGGCCGGCTTCGCATCTGGTGCTGATCGAACGATGCGGGCCGGAACCAGGCGGCCGCTTCCGTCCAGGTCGGTGACCGGAGATGAAGCGAAGGCCCCGAAAGAAGGAAAAACAAGGTCTTTGAGTATTCTTCTGAAGTGCATTCATAGAATTCCTCTGGCCGGCAAACGGGAGATAACCTGGTGTCGATTGGCGATATCTCACTGCTGACCGCGCTTCTTGCCGGCGCGCTGTCCTTCCTGTCTCCCTGCGTGCTGCCGCTGGTGCCGCCCTATCTGTGCTACATGGCCGGCATTTCGATCGACCAGTTCAAGGGCGATACGAAGGTCCGGCCGGCAAGCGTGCTGTTGCCGGCGCTGTTCTTCACGCTCGGTTTTGCGACGGTCTTCGTGGCGCTCGGGGCAGGGGCATCGTCGATCGGTCAGCTTCTGCGGCAGTATATGGATATCCTCGCCAAGGTCGGCGGGGTGATCATCATCATCATGGGGCTGAATTTCCTCGGCGTGCTGAGAATTCCTTTCCTTTCGCGCGAGGCCCGGTTTCACGGCGGCGGCAAGCCGGCCAGCATCTCCGGCGCTTATGTGATGGGTCTTGCCTTCGCCTTTGGCTGGACGCCGTGCATCGGTCCGGTTCTGGGCGCAATCTTGGCGGTGGCGGCGACAAAGGCGACGGTCGCCAACGGCGCTGTGCTGCTGGCGATCTATTCGCTTGGCCTTGCCGTACCCTTCTGGATCGCCGCGCTGTTCTCGGGCGCCTTCATGCGCTTCCTCTCTCGCTTCCGCAAACATCTGGGCGCGGTCGAAAAAACCATGGGCGCGCTGCTGATTCTGACCGGGATAGCCTTTCTTTTCGGCTTTATTGCCGATATGGCGATCTGGTTCCAGCAGACCTTCCCCGTTCTCTCGCAAATCGGCTAGGGCCTGCGAAACCCGGGGTTTCGCGCAATGTCAGGCATTTTCCAGCTTCTCTTTCCCTTTTTCGGGCTGATCGCGGTCGGCTTCATCGCCGCCAAGATCATCAGGCAAAAGGAGGAGGGGCTCGTCTGGCTCAATGTCTTCATCGTCTATGCGGCACTGCCGGCGCTGTTCTTCAAACTTGTCTCGAATACGCCCTTCGACCAGCTGACAAGGCTTGACTTCATATCGGTCGACCTGATGGCGACCTACAGCGTCTTTCTGGCCCTGTTTGCCGCAGGCTATTTCTGGAAACGCAACGGCGTGCGCGAGAGCACGATCCAGGCCTTTGCCGGTTCCTACGGCAATATCGGCTATATGGGGCCGGGACTTGCGCTTCTGGCGCTCGGGGAGGCCGCGGCCGTGCCGGTGGCGCTGATCGTCTGTTTCGAAAATGCCCTGCACTTCATTGTCGCGCCAACGGTCATGGCGGTGGCTGAAGGCGGGACGGTGCGCAAGAAAGCGCTTGCTTGCCAGGTGGTGACAAAGGCGCTGCTGCACCCCTTCATCATCGCCACCGCGCTGGGCTTTACGGTTGCCGCAACGGGCGCGCCCGTACCTGAAGCTTTCAACAGACTGGTCGACTATCTGGCGCAGGCGGCCGCGCCCTGCGCGCTCTTTGCCATGGGCGTGACGCTTGCGCTCAGACCGGTCAAGCGCGTACCGGCGGAGATCGGCTATATCGTGCCGGCCAAGCTCGTTCTGCACCCCGTCCTGGTCTACGCCTTCATGATGATCCATGGCGGCTTCGATCCGGTCTGGGTTGAGGCGGCGGTGCTTCTGGCAGCCTTGCCCACGGCGACCAATGTCTTTGTCATCGCCCGGCAATACGGCATCTGGTACGAGCGCGCCTCGGCGACGATCCTGATCACCACCGTCTGCTCGACCGCGACGCTCGCCGTGCTCCTGGCGCTGATCGACCGAGGGTTTGTTCCGCTTTAGCCGGCAAAAAGCGCCTTGACGCCCCGGAGCGGCTCGACGCCTTCGCGCATGGCAAACTGGCGCAGCGGCGGAACGGCCGACAGCATGTAAAGTCCGGCCGAACGGGCAAGCTGTGTCGGGATGAAATCGGCGAGCAGCGAGCGGTTCAAAAGATCGACGCTCGCCGTCCTGCTCCAGACGTCGGAGCGGCGCAGGAAATCATAGCGCTCGCCGGAGCGTGACGCGACTTTCGATCCGTCGATGCCGTCCAGCATGCGGGCAAGGCGCATGATGTCGCGCAGCGAAAGATTAAGGCCCTGCGCGCCGATCGGCGGAAACGCATGGGCGGCCTCGCCGACGAGAACCATGCGGCCCTTGCCGAAGCGGTTCGCCACCATGGAGGAGAGCGGCCATTTCTGCACCGGCCCCTCGACCGAAACGCTTCCGAGCAGCGATTGCATGCGTTCTTCGATGGCTTGAGCTATCTCTTCTTCGGGGCGGGCGGCCATGGCATCGGCGGCCGGCGTATCCATCACCCACACAAGGCTGGAGCGGTGCCTGTCCGGCAACGGCACCTGGGTGAAGGGGCCGCCGCGGGTATGAAACTCGGTCGAAATATCGTCATGGGCAAGCGCATGAGCGAAATTGAGCACGACGGCGGACTGCTTGTAGGACCATTGCCTGACGGCAATGCCGGCGCTGTCGCGCACCTTGGAACGCCGCCCGTCGGCACCGACCACAAGCTCGGCTGAAATTTCCTCGCCGTCCGCGAGCGTCAGCGAGACAGCGTCCTTGCCGGTGGCGATCGTTTCGGCCGTGGTCGGCAAATGCGCGATATTGGGTTCCGCCTTCACCGCGTCGGCAAGCCTGGCGACGAGAACCCTGTTTGGAATGTTGTAGCCGAAGGCTTCCAGATCGATTTCGGCGGAGCGGAAGGCGACCGTCGGCGCGCGCACCAGCCGGCCTGTGCCGTCAATGATGCGCATGGTTTTCAGCGCCGCCGCCTCCGGCTTGATCGCCTGCCAGAGGCCGAGACGGGCAAGAAGCGCGATCGAGTGATCCATCAGCGCCGTGGTGCGGTGGTCGCTGACATTCGGCGCGGGGGCGACAAGCGCGACCTTGCGTCCGGCTCGGGCAAGCGCCAGCGCCGAGATCATTCCGGCGGGTCCGCCGCCGACAACGGCAATCTCATAATCCGACATTCGATAAACCTCGTCTCAACCGGGAAACGTTTGCATCCGATATAATGCGGCTTGCCGGGTTTTGCCGCGAAAAATTATGGAAAAACATGTTTTTTTTGTACCTCGGGCCGGTTCTGGTGCATTGTGGGGACTATCGAAGCCACAGGGCCTTTTGCGGCCGGAACGTGACGGAAGTCGAATGGGTCTATTCAGTCAGCGCAGAGTTCCTTATGCGGAAATCCGGGCGTTTTCCGTCCATATCCTGACGGCATCGGGCTCGTTCCTGGCTTTCCTAGGGGTGGTCGCCGCCGCTGAGGGGCGATTCGTCGCCATGTTCTGGTGGCTCGGCGCAGCCCTTCTGGTCGATGGCATCGACGGACCGATCGCACGTCGCCTCAAGGTCAGCGAAGTGTTGCCCAGCTGGTCGGGCGTCATGCTCGACAACATCATCGATTATGTCACCTATGTGCTGCTGCCGGCCTTCGCGCTCTACCAGTCGCATATGATCGGCGAGCCGCTCTCTTTTGTCGCCGCTGCGCTGATCGTGGTCTCGAGCGCGATCTATTACGCCGACAGCGGCATGAAGACCGACGAGAACTTCTTTTCCGGCTTTCCCGTCGTCTGGAACATGGTGGTGTTTTCCTTCTTCGTGATCGAGCCGTCCTCGCTTCTGGCCATGGTGATCGTGCTTGTTTCGGTCGCGCTCACCTTCGCGCCGGTCAACTTCCTGCATCCGGTCCGGGTCAAGCGGCTGCGGCCGCTCAACCTCGGCGTTTTTGCGGTCTGGTGCATCACCGGCTTCATCGCGCTCCTTCTGCGTTTCGATGCGCCGGTGTTCATCGAGGCACTGTTCGTCGCAAGCGGCGTCTATCTGTATGTGATCGGGATGGTGCTCCAGTTTCTGCCGAAGCTCGGCTCGCGGGCGGCCGAGACCCGGGCGGAGTTTTGACGGGGGCTGCCGCTCGGTTGAATAAAGTCGTTGGAAAACCGGCAAAAGTCATTGCGTTTCAATGAAGGTTCGTGCTTCATTTATACGCAATACGGGGGAAGTTCTATTTTTTAGTCAATTTCCGGGACATGATGCGTGCGGCAGGACCCGGTGTGCGTTTTCGGGTGAAGACCGGAGGGCAGTTTGAACCAAAACAATAATCAGGCGGGCGGATCACTCTTGTCCGTCCGGGGTCTGACGAAATATTTCGGTACCTTTGCCGCCTGCGACGGCATCGATCTCAACATCGACAATGGCGAAATTCACGCTTTGCTCGGCGAAAACGGCGCCGGCAAATCCACATTGGTGAAGATGCTGTTCGGGGTGCTGGAGCCCTCCGAAGGCGAAATCTTGTGGGAGGACAAGCCGCAGCGCATCGAGGCGCCGGCGGTCGCGCGCAAGATCGGCATTGGCATGGTGTTCCAGCACTTTTCGCTGTTCGAGGCGCTGACGGTCGCCGAAAATATCGCGCTGTCGCTCGATCCCGGCATCTCGCTTGCAAAGATCGCGGAAGAATCACGCAGGCTCTCGGTCGAGTACGGCCTGCCGCTCGATCCGCGCGCCCATGTGGCCGATCTCTCGGTCGGCGAGCGCCAGAGAATCGAGATTGTGCGCGCGCTGTTGCAAAACCCGAGCCTGATCATCCTCGACGAGCCGACATCGGTGCTGACCCCGCAGGAGGCGGACCGGCTGTTCGAGACGCTCGCCAAGCTGAAGGCGGAGGGACGATCGGTTCTCTACATCTCCCATCGCCTGGAGGAAGTGCAGCGCATCTGCGACAAGGCGACCGTTCTGCGCCACGGCAAGGTGACGGGCGACTGCAATCCGCGCAACGAGACGGCGTCCTCGCTGGCGCGAATGATGGTCGGCGGCGAGGTGTCCGAGATTACCCGGCCGGAAGCGATGAAGGCCGGAAAGGTCCTCCTTGAGGCAAAGGGGCTGAACGCGCCGGCGCGCACGCCATTCTCAACGGCGCTCAAGAATATCTATCTCGAAGTCAAGGCCGGGGAAGTGCTGGCGATCGCCGGAGTCGCGGGCAATGGCCAGTCGGAGTTGTTCGACGCGCTTTCGGGCGAATATCCGGTGGACGACAACATTTCCATCCAGATCGACGGCCAGCCTGTCGGCGCCAAGGGCATCAATGCCCGGCGTAAACTTGGCGCAGGCTTCGTTCCCGAGGAGCGCCACGGCCATGCTGCCGTGACCGGCATGACGCTTTCAGAAAACCTTATCCTGGCCCGCAACCAGGCCGAATCGGAGACCTTTCTCGCCGGCGGTCCGCTGAGGGTCATCCGCCGCGCGGTCGCGCGCGCAAGGACCGGCGAAATCGCCGGCTTCATGGATGTGCGCAAGAGCGGCGAGAACCCGGCGGCGGGCTCGCTTTCCGGCGGCAATCTGCAGAAATTCATCGTCGGACGCGAGCTCGACCGCAAGCCCAAGGTCATCATCGTCAACCAGCCGACCTGGGGCGTGGATGCCGGCGCCGCCGCCCATATCCGCCAGTCGCTCGTCGATCTCGCCAAATCCGGTTCGGCCGTTTTGGTGATCTCGCAGGATCTTGACGAGATCTTCGAGATCGCGACAAGGATCGCCGTCATTTCAGAGGGCCGGCTTTCAGACAGCCATCCGGCCGAGACGATGACGCGCGAGCGGATCGGCTTGTTGATGGGCGGCATCCATGGCGAGGATGCGGGCAAGGATTTGGAGAGCGCCGATGCGCATTGAACTTGAACGGCGCGCCGACAGTTCGCCGCTGTTTTCGCTGCTCTCGCCGCTGATCGCCTTCGGCCTCACCGTGTTTTTCGGCGCGATCATGTTCGCGCTTCTCGGCAAGGACCCGATGGAAGCGCTTTACAGCTTCTTCATCGAGCCGCTTTTCGACATCTGGTCGCTGCACGAACTGATGATCAAGGCCGCGCCGCTGATCATGATCGCGGTCGGGCTGACGGTCTGTTACCGCTCCAACATCTGGAATATCGGCGCGGAGGGTCAGTTCACCGTCGGCGCCATCGTCGGCTCCATTGTGCCTGTCTATTTCTATGAATGGTCGTCGCCGCTGCTTCTGCCGATCATGCTTGTCATGGGCGCCGTCGGCGGCGCGCTTTATGCCGGCATTCCCGCGCTGTTGAAGAACTACTTCAACACCAACGAGATCTTGACCTCGCTGATGCTGGTCTATGTCGCGCAACTTTTCCTCGATTGGCTGGTGCGCGGCGCCTGGCGCAATCCGCAGGGCTTCAACTTTCCGCAGACGCGCGAATTCGTCGATGCCGCAATGTTGCCCGAAATGGTCTCGTCCGGCCGCGCGCATTACGGTTTCGCGATCGCAATCCTCGCCGCCTTCGTCGTCTGGTTCATGATGCGCTTCACGCTGAAGGGTTTCGAGGTCAACGTCATCGGCCAGTCGCAGCGGGCAGGGCGGTTCGCCGGCTTCTCCTCGCGCAAGATGGTCTGGTTCTGCTTTCTTCTGTCCGGTGGACTGGCAGGGCTTGCGGGCATTAGCGAGATTTCCGGCGCGCTCGGCTATCTCCAGCCGCAGATTTCGCCCGGCTATGGTTTCACCGCCATCATCGTCGCCTTTCTCGGCCGCCTCAATCCACTCGGCGCGATCGTTTCGGGTCTGGTGCTAGCGCTCACCTATATCGGCGGGGAAGGCGTGCAGTTCACGCTCGGCGTCTCCGACAAGGTCACCCGCGTATTCCAGGGCATGTTGCTGTTTTTCGTTCTCTCCTGCGACACGCTGATCCTCTACAAGGTGCGGGTCATTTTCGCGGGCAAGTCGTCTGAGGGGAAAGCGTCATGATCGTCGAAGCCATTCTCCTGACCGTCATTACTGCCTCCACGCCACTGGTTCTGGCCGCAATCGGCGAACTGGTCTGCGAACGCGCTGGCGTCCTGAACCTCGGCGTCGAGGGCATGATGGTGATGGGGGCGGTCGGCGCCTTCGCCACGGCGCATGCCACCGGCTCGCCCTATCTCGGCATGCTGGCCGGTCTTGCCACAGGGGCCCTCTTTTCGCTGCTGTTCGGCTTCCTGACGCTGACGCTGGTTGCCAACCAGGTGGCGACCGGTCTGGCGCTCACCATTCTGGGGCAGGGGCTTTCGGCGATGATCGGCGAAAGCCTGGTTGGCCGTGCCGGCGTGAAAATGCCCTCGCTGGACTTCCCGGTCTTGTCGGACATCCCTTTCATCGGGCCACTGCTGTTCGATCAGGACCTGTTCTTCTATCTCTCGATCGCCATTGTCGCCGGAACCTCCTGGTTCCTGTTCAAGACCCGCAAGGGGCTTGTGCTCCGCGCCGTCGGCGACAGCCACGCCTCCGCTCACGCGCTCGGCATCAACGTCATCGGCATTCGTTATCTCGCGGTCATGTTCGGCGGCGCGTGCGCGGGCCTTGCCGGCGCACAGCTCTCGCTGGTCTACACGCCGCAATGGACGGAGAACATGGCGGCGGGCAGAGGCTGGATCGCGCTGGCGCTGGTGGTCTTCGCTTCATGGCGTCCCTGGGGCGTTCTGCTCGGCGGCTATCTCTTCGGCGCGGTCACCATTGGCCAGCTTCACGCCCAGGCCTTCGGCATCGCCATCCCCTCGCAATTCCTCTCGGCGCTGCCCTATGTCGTAACCATTCTCGTCCTCGTCATCATCTCGCAGAACCGCAGGATGACGCTGATCAATACGCCTGCGGCGCTCGGCAAACCCTTTGTGCCGGATCGCTAGGCAGGCTAGACTTATCATTTTCGATCAAACCGAAAGAGGTGAACAATGAAATCGCTGAAATTCGCTCTCGCCGCCTCCGCGGCAGTCATTGCCGGCTTTGCCGCCTCGGGCGCTGCCGCCCAGGAAGACGTCAAGGCCTGCTTCGTCTATGTCGGCTCGGCAACGGACGGCGGCTGGACCCAGGCGCATGACATTGCCCGTCAGGAACTGGAAGACACGCTTGGCGTTGAAACCGCCTATATCGAAAACGTCCCGGAAGGCCCGGACGCCGAACGCGCGATCGAACGCATGGCCCGCTCCGGCTGCACCATCGTGTTCACCACCTCCTTCGGCTTCATGGAGCCGACGCTGAAGGTCGCCGCCAAATATCCGGATGTGAAGTTCGAACACGCCACCGGCTACAAGACCGCCGACAATGTTGCGACCTATAATTCGCGCTTCTATGAAGGCCGTTACATCTCCGGCGTCATTGCCGGCTCGATCTCCGAAAGCGGCATCGGCGGCTATATCGGCTCCTTCCCGATCCCGGAAGTCGTCATGGGCATTGACGCCTTCCAGCTCGGCGCGCAGTCGGTAAACCCCGACTTCACCACCAAGGTCGTCTGGGCCAACACCTGGTTCGACCCGGGTCGCGAGGCCGACGCCGCCAAGGCGCTGATCGACCAGGGCGTCGACGTTCTGGCGCAGCACACCGACACGACCGCGCCGATGCAGATTGCCGCAGAGCGCGGCATCAAGGCCTTCGGCCAGGCTTCCGACATGATCGAGGCCGGTCCGGAAACGCAGCTGACGGCAATCCTCGACACCTGGGCGCCCTATTACATCAAGCGCGTCGAGGCGGTTCAGGACGGCACCTGGACCCCGGAGCAGAGCTGGGACGGCCTGAAAGACGGCATCCTCTCCATGGCGCCCTACACCAACATGCCCGATGACGTGAAGGCGCTGGCCGAGGAAACCGAAGCCAAGATCATCTCCGGCGAACTGAAGCCGTTTACCGGCCCGGTCACCCTGCAGGACGGCACGCCGTGGCTTGCCGAAGGCGAGGAAGCCGATGATGGCACGCTGCTCGGCCTCAACGTTCTGGTCGAAGGCGTGGACGGCACCATTCCGAGCTCGGAGTAATCCTGGCACAACCGATACAGGAAAGGCGTCCGCAAGGGCGCCTTTTTTGTTGCATCCCGGCTAGCGCATCGGCCCGAAAATCGGAATCGATTTCCGGAAAGCACGATGCGTAGATTCAATAGTTAGAGCGTCCTTTGTGCGTCCGAATGGACGCACGCGCTCTAATGTCCGAAACGGATAAACTTCATTCATAATTTTTGAATAGGTCTCGGGCACGAATACGCTAAAAGCGGTAACCGGTTCGCATATGGAGGTTTCATGTCACGCAGCGCTCTGGCCATTGTTCTTGCCGCCGGCGACGGCACCAGGATGAAATCGGACAAGACCAAGATGCTGCATGAAGTGGCCGGCCGCGCCATGGCGGCCCATGTGGTCGACACCGTTGCCCGGTCCGGCGTGAACGAGACGGTTCTCGTCGTCGGGCGAGACGGCGACAAGGTCGCCGCCGCCTGCGCTTCCGCGGACAAGACCGTGAGGACCTTCGAACAGACCGAACGCCTAGGCACCGCCCATGCCGTGCTTGCCGCGCGCGAGGCGATCGCAGCAGGTTTTGACGACCTCATTGTCACCTACGGCGATACGCCCTTGATCACCGCCGAAACGCTCGGCAGGGCCCGCACCGCGCTGGCCGAAGGCAGTGATGTCGTGGTCATCGGTTTCGAAGCCGCCGATCCGACGGGCTACGGCCGACTTCTGGTGAGAGACGGGGCGCTGACGGCAATCCGCGAGGAGAAGGATGCGAGCGCCGACGAACGCGGCGTGAAACTCTGCAACAGCGGCCTGATGGCGATCAACGGCCGCCGCGCGCTCGAATTCCTCGATGCGATCGGCAATGACAACGCCAAGGGCGAGTATTATCTGACCGACGTGGTGGAAGTGGCGCTTGCAAAGGGCGGCCGGGCGAGCGTGGTGATGGCCGATCCGCAAGAGGTGCTTGGCTGCAACAACCGCGCCGAACTGGCTGAGCTGGAACGCATCTGGCAGGCGCGCCGTCGCCGCGAACTGATGCTGTCGGGCGTCACGATGATCGCCCCGGAGACGGTGTTTCTTTCCCATGATACCGAGATCGGCCTCGATACGGTGATCGAACCCAATGTCTGGTTCGGGCCGGGCGTGCGCATTGCCGCCAACGTCACCATCCATGCTTTCAGCCATATCGAAGGCGCTTCGGTCGCTTCCGGCTGCCAGGTGGGGCCGTTTGCGCGCCTCAGGCCCGGCGCCGTGCTGCATGACGATGCCAAGGTCGGCAATTTCTGCGAGGTGAAAAACGGCGATATCGGCGTCGGCGCCAAGGTCAACCATCTGAGCTATATCGGCGACGCCAGCGTCGGCGCGAAGGCCAATATCGGCGCGGGAACGATCACCTGCAATTATGACGGCGTGAACAAGGCGCGGACCACGATCGGCGAAAGCGCCTTTATCGGTTCCAATTCGGCGCTTGTGGCGCCGGTTGCGATCGGGAACGGCGCCTATGTCGGCTCCGGCAGCGTGATCACCACCGATGTGCCGGACAATGCCCTCGCCATTGCTCGTGGCCGGCAGGAAAACAGGGAAGGGCGGGCCGAACTGATACGCGCCCGCGCGCGCGCCATAAAGGCGGCGAAGCAATCGAAATCCTAAAGTTTCAGCGGAGAGAACAGCGGAATGTGCGGAATTGTCGGAATTGTCGGCCGCGAGCCGGTCGCCGAGCGGCTTGTCGATGCGTTGAAGCGCCTGGAATATCGCGGCTATGATTCCGCCGGCATCGCCGTCATCGAGGCTGACGGAGCGCTTTCCAGAAGGCGCGCGCCAGGCAAGCTGGAAAATCTGCGCGCCCGTCTTTCGCAAGATCCGGTCGACGGCGTGACCGGCATAGCCCACACCCGTTGGGCGACCCATGGCGTGCCGAGCGAGACCAATGCGCACCCGCACGTCGCCGGCGATGTCGCCGTGGTCCATAATGGCATCATCGAGAATTTCGCCGAACTGCGGGCCGAGCTTGCGGCGGACGGCGTGGTCTTCGAGACGGAGACCGATACGGAAATCGTCGCAAGGCTGCTGGACAAGCACCGCCGCGAAGGCCTTGCGCCTCGTGATGCGGTGCTCGCCATGCTGCAAAGGGTCACCGGCGCCTTTGCCCTGGTGATCCTGTTCCAGGACCGGCCGGAAACGCTTTATGTTGCCCGCTACGGACCGCCGCTGGCCGTCGGTTACGGTTCTTCGGAAATGTATGTCGGCTCGGACGCGATCGCGCTTGCGCCCTTTGCTCAAGGAATTTCCTATCTCGAGGACGGCGACATGGCGATCGTCGACCGCGACGGCGTCGAGTTCTGCGATTTTTCCGGCGCGCCCGTTGCCCGCAAGCGCCAGCCGCTGCAGCTCTCCTCGATGCTGATCGACAAGGGCAATCACCGACACTTCATGGAGAAGGAAATCTTCGACCAGCCGGAAGTGATCTCGCACACGCTCGGCCATTATTGCGATTTCGCCAACCAGCGGGCGCAGACGGACGGCGACGGGGTCGATTTCTCGAAAGTCTCGAAGCTGGCAATTGCGGCCTGCGGCACCGCCTATCTGTCCGGCCTGATCGGTAAATACTGGATCGAGCGTTTCGCCCGTCTTCCCGTCGAGATCGATGTCGCCTCGGAATTCCGTTATCGCGAAATGCCGCTGTCGGAAGACCAGCTGGCGCTGTTCATCTCGCAGTCCGGCGAGACCGCCGACACGCTCGCATCGCTGCGCTATTGCAAGGCGAACGGGGTGAAGACCGGCGCGCTGGTCAACGTCACCGGCTCGACGATTGCGCGGGAGGCCGATGCGGTCTTTCCCATTCTCGCCGGGCCGGAGATCTCGGTTGCCTCCACCAAGGCCTTTACCTGCCAGCTTGCGCTGATGGCCTCACTGGCGCTGAGGGCTGGACGCGAACGCGGGACGTTGTCGCTGGAGGAGGAGCAGACCCTCGTTCACCAGCTTTCGGAGGTGCCGCGGCTGATGAGCCGGGTGCTGCATGCGGTCCAGCCGCAGATTGAACGCCTGGCGCGGGAACTGTCGCGCTTCCACCACGTGCTGTATCTCGGTCGCGGCACCAGCTATCCGCTGGCGCTCGAAGGCGCGCTGAAGCTGAAGGAAATTACCTATATCCATGCCGAGGGCTATGCCGCGGGCGAACTGAAGCACGGACCGATCGCGCTGATCGACGAGAACATGCCGGTCATCGTCATTGCGCCGCATGACCGGTTCTTCGAAAAGACGGTCTCCAACATGCAGGAGGTCGCCGCCCGCGACGGTCGTATCGTCTTCATCACCGACGAGGCCGGCGCGGCTGCGTCCGACCTGAAGACCATGGAGACGATCGTGCTGCCGGATATGCCGGAATTCATCGCGCCCATGGTGTTTGCCCTGCCGATCCAGTTACTGGCCTATCACACGGCCGTTTTCATGGGCACGGATGCAGACCAGCCGCGAAACCTTGCCAAGGCCGTCACCGTGGAGTGAGGCGGATCAAGATTTCCTCCTGGCAAATGTGATAGTCTCCACAGCAAGGAGGATCACGAAAATGAAGATACGCCGTGAAAGCCATGACGATGTCCGGGCCGTTGATGCGCTGGTGCGCCGGGCGTTCTATGGGCATCCCCACAGCGATGGCAGCGAGCCGGATATCATTCGCCGCCTGAGAAGCGTGGGGGCGCTCTCGCTTGCGCTGGTGGCGGAGGAAGACGGTCGGATTATCGGTCATATCGCCTTTTCCCCGGTCGGGTTTTCCGGCGGCGCACGGGATTGGTATGGCGTCGGCCCCGTTGCCGTCGATCCGGACTGTCAGAACAAGGGGATCGGCTCGGCGCTGATGCTCGGCGGCCTCGAACTCCTGAAGGATGACGGCGCGCGCGGCGCCATCCTCGTCGGTGATCCCGGCTTCTATGGCCGTTTCGGCTTCCAGGCGGAGCCCGGCGTCTCCCACAAGGGCGTCCCCGCCGAGAATCTGCTTGTCCTGCCATTCGACAATGAACTTCCGAAGGGCGAGGTTGCCTTCCACCGCGCTTTTTTCGGCGAGGTCTGAACACGTCAACCCGCGTTCAGATAGCGGATCGCCTCGTCCCGTCGGAAGAGATAGAGCAACATGCGCAGCGCCCTGCCGCGTTCGCCCTGAAGCTCCGGATCCTTGTTGACGACATAGGCGGCGTCCTTGCGGGCAAGCGCCAGAATGTCGCTATGCGCCTCCAGATGGGCGAAACGGAAGCCGGGCATGCCGGACTGGCGCGTGCCGAGAAGTTCGCCTTCGCCACGCAGTTTCAGATCCTCCTCGGCGATCCGGAACCCGTCATTGCTCTCGCGCAATACGGATAGCCGCGCCCGGCCGGTTTCCGACAGCGGGCCCTTGTAGAGCAGGATGCAGGAGGAGGCCTCATCGCCGCGACCCACGCGACCGCGCAACTGGTGCAGCTGGGCAAG
The DNA here is from genome assembly GCF_005924265.1 of Martelella lutilitoris. Classification (GTDB taxonomy): domain Bacteria; phylum Pseudomonadota; class Alphaproteobacteria; order Rhizobiales; family Rhizobiaceae; genus Martelella; species Martelella lutilitoris. The sequence continues at coordinate 169,308 of NZ_VCLB01000007.1, read as the reverse complement.
GCCGAAGCGCTCGGCATGCTCGATGACGATGATCGTGGCGTCCGGCACATCGACGCCGACTTCCACCACCGTTGTGGCGACGAGCAGACGGGTCTCGCCGTTCTTGAACGCTTCCATTGCCGCTTCCTTGTCGGCGGACGACATGCGGCCATGCACGAGCCCGACAATCTCCGGCCCGAGCGCCTTTGCCAGGGTTTCCCGCCGCTCTTCCGCCGAAACCAGATCGACGGCCTCCGATTCCTCGACCAAAGGGCAGATCCAGTAGGCTTTCTTTCCTTCGTCAAGCGCCTGCCGCAGGCGGCCAACCACATCGCCGATCCGCTCCGTCGGGATTGTCACGGTCTGGATCGGCTTTCGTCCGGCCGGCTTTTCAGTCAGGTTGGAGACATCCATGTCGCCAAAGGCCGCCAGCACCAACGTGCGCGGAATCGGCGTCGCGGTCATCACCAGCAGATGCGGCGCCATGCCCTTGGCGGTCAGTTTCAGCCGCTGGTGCACGCCGAAACGGTGCTGCTCGTCGACGATCGCAAGCCGCAGGTCATGATAGCTGACATTGTCCTGAAACAATGCGTGGGTGCCGATGATGATCCGCGCCGTGCCATCGGCGATTTCCGCCTCGATCACGCGTCGCTCGGCCGCCTTTGTTTTGCCGGTCAGAAGCTTCACCGCAACGCCCGCCTTCTCGGCAAGCGCGGCAATGCCTTCAAAATGCTGGCGCGCGAGAATCTCGGTCGGGGCCATCAGCACGGCCTGGCCGCCATCCTCCACCACCGCCAGCATGGCCAGAAGTCCGACGACCGTCTTGCCGGAACCGACGTCGCCCTGGAGCATGCGCAACATGCGCGTTTCCTGGGCCATGTCCGCAAGGATCGCCGTGACGGCATCTTCCTGGCCGGAGGTCAGCGCGAAGGGCAGGGCGGCGCGAACCTTGCTGGAAAGCGCGTCCGTCGGGTGCACGGGCCTTCCCCTGGTCCGCCGCATCCGGCTTCTGACGAGGGCAAGCGAAAGCTGGCCGGCCAGGAGTTCGTCATAGGCCAGCCGGCGCCGCGCCGGGGCCTGCGGATCGAGGTCCGCCGCGTCGCGCGGATTGTGAAGCGCAAGAAGCGCCTCCTTCAGCGCCGGAAAGCCCTGACGCCTGACGATCTCGCCGTCAATCCATTCGGGAAAGGTCGGGATCCGCTCGCTGGCACTGTCGATCGCCCGCCGCAGAACTTTGGGCGAGAGCCCTGCGGTCATCGGGTAGACCGGTTCGCATTCCGGCAGGGTATCCGCCTTGTCGGCAGTCATCATGTAATCGGGATGGACCATGGAGGGGCGACCGTTGAACCATTCCGCCCGGCCGCTGACCAGCACCGTCTCGCCGACGGGAAGCGCCTTTTCCAGCCAATCGGCCTTGGCGCGGAAGAAGGTCAGCGTCAGTTCGCCCGTATCGTCATGGATGAACACCCTGTAGGGTGCGCTCGAGCGCGCCGGCGCCGGCTGGTGCCGGTCGACACGGCCTTCGACCGTCACGATCGCGCCCTCGGGCAAATAGGCAATGCCCGGCCTCAGACGACGGTCGATCAGCGAGGTCGGCGTATGGAAGACCAGATCGATGACGCGCGCCTCGTCGTCGCGCCCGGTGAGCCGGGCGAGAAGCTTTTCAAGCTTCGGCCCGATCCCGGAAAGCGAGGAGACGGGCGCGAACAGGGGGTCGAGCAAAGCAGGGCGCATTATTCCCAATTGGACCCAAGGAAGCGCTTTGGCAAGGCTGACAAGCGCGAAACGAGCGGCTATAGAGACCAATCAACAAAGAAGGTTTTTGAAATGACCGGTCTGAAACGTTCGAGCGCCGATCTCGACCCCCGCCGCCGGCGGATCCTGTTTCGCTGCTGGCATCGCGGCATTCGCGAGATGGATCTGGTCCTCGGCCAGTTCGCCGAGGAAAATCTTGCCGACATGGATGACGAGACGCTGGACGCGCTCGAAACGATCATGGCCGAGGAAGACAATGATCTGATCAAATGGATCAACGGCGCCGAGCCGGTGCCAGACCACTTGCGTATGCCGCTCTTCGAACGCATCTGCGCATACAGGCCGGATTTCGACCCGGTCGAGAAAGACATCTGAAGATTTTTGCAACAACATGATAGCCGGATTTAACCCGAAAAAGCTGGATGGCCTCAGCGGCGCCGTCACCATCGCCAATGCCGTGCCGGGAACCGAGCCGCTTGTGCTGGCGGAGATGGCGCGTGCCGGCCAGTCCGTCGCCTATGTGCTGTCCGACGGTCAGCGGATCGCCGATTTCGAACAGATGCTCGGTTTTGCCGCGCCCGACATTCCGGTGCTGACGCTGCCCGCCTGGGACTGCCTGCCCTATGACCGCGTTTCGCCGGGGGCGGACACGTCTGCGCGGCGGCTTTCTGCGCTCTCCGGCCTCATCGCCCATGCCGAAAAGCCGCATCCGGCCATCATCCTCGTCACCGTCAACGCCATGCTGCAGAAGCTCCCGCCGCGCGAGATCATCGCGACGCTCGGTTTTTCCGCCCGCGCCGGCCAGGTGATCGACATGGAGGTGATCGTCCGCCGGCTGACGGATGCCGGCTTCGAACGCGTGCCGACCGTGCGCGCTGTCGGCGAATATGCGGTGCGCGGCGGCATTCTCGATGTCTTTGTGCCGGGAGCCGAAAACGGCCTGCGGCTCGATTTCTTCGGCGACACGCTGGAATCGATCCGCGCCTTTGATGCCGCGACCCAGCGCACCATCGGCTCGGTCAAGGCGTTCACGCTCAACGCCATGAGCGAGGTGACGCTGAACGACGAGAACATCGCCCGCTTCCGCAAGAACTACCTGTCGCTCTTCGGCGCCTCGACGCGTGACGACGCGCTCTACCAGGCGGTTTCGGAAGGCCGTCGCTATGCCGGCATGGAACACTGGCTGCCGCTGTTCTACGAACGTCTGGAAACCATGTTCGACTATCTTTCCGGCTTCCGGATCGTCTTCGACCATACGGCGCGCGAGGCGGCGAATGACAGGGCGGATCTGATCGAGGACTATTACGAGGCCCGCCGCACCAATCTGGGCGCCGCCCATGGCGGGCAGGGCGCGCCCTACAAGCCCGTGCCGCCGGACATGCTTTATCTCGACGAGAGCGCATTTGCCGCCGGGCTCGAAGCGAATGAGGCCGTGCGGCTTTCGCCCTTCAACGAGGCATCCTCGCTCGGCAAGCCGGTGATCGCGCTTGAGGCCCATGCCGGCCCGCGCTGGGCCGTTGCCGCTCAGGCGCGCAGGCAGGAAGACGGCGAGCGGGCGAATGTCTTCGAGGAGGCCGTCCGGCATATCGCCGACACGCGCTCGAAGGGCGGCAAGGTGCTGATCACCGGCTGGTCGGAGGGCTCTCTCGACCGCCTTCTGCAGGTGTTGAAAGAGCACGGGCTTTCGAAGATCAAACCGGTCAAGGCGCTTGCGGACCTTCAAAGCCTCGCCAAGGGCGAGGCGGCGAGCGCGGTCCTCAGTCTTGAGGGCGGTTTCGAGACCGGCGACCTGCATGTGATCGGCGAGCAGGATATTCTCGGTGATCGGCTGATCCGCAAGACCAGAAAGAACAGGAAAGCCAGTGACTTCATCACCGAGGTTTCCGGACTGGATGAAGGATCGCTGGTCGTTCACGCCGAACACGGCATCGGCCGGTTCACGGGACTGCGCACCATCGAGGCGGCCGGCGCGCCGCGCGACTGCCTGGAACTGCATTATGCGGACGACGCCAAGCTGTTCCTGCCGGTGGAGAACATCGAGCTTCTTTCGCGCTACGGCTCCGATGCCGCCGACGTGCCGCTCGACCGGCTTGGCGGCGGCGCCTGGCAGGCGAAGAAGGCGCGGCTGAAGAAGCGGCTTCTCGACATGGCCGACGAGCTGATCGCGATCGCCGCCAAGCGGGCAACGCGCACGGCGCCGCCGCTGGTGGCGGCAGAAGGGCTTTATGACGAATTCGCCGCCCGCTTCCCCTATGAGGAGACCGAGGACCAGTATAACGCCATCGAGGCGGTGCGCGGCGACCTCGGCCTCGGACGGCCGATGGACCGGCTCATCTGCGGCGATGTCGGCTTCGGCAAGACCGAGGTGGCGCTGCGCGCGGCCTTCCTCGCCGCCATGAACGGCGTCCAGGTGGCCGTGGTCGTGCCGACGACGCTGCTGGCGCGCCAGCACTACAAGACCTTTATGGAGCGTTTCCGTGGGCTGCCGATCAAGATCGCCCAGGCTTCGCGTCTCGTCAGCGGCAAGGAACTGGCGCAAACCAAGAAAGATCTCTCCGAGGGCAAGGTCGATGTGGTGGTCGGCACGCATGCGCTGCTGGGCACCTCGATCAAATTCGCCAATCTCGGCCTCCTGATCATCGATGAGGAGCAGCATTTCGGCGTGCGCCACAAGGAGCGGCTGAAGGAGTTGAAGAGCGACGTGCATGTGCTGACGCTTTCGGCGACGCCCATTCCGCGCACGCTTCAGCTTGCCATGACCGGCGTGCGTGAACTGTCGCTCATCACCACGCCGCCGGTCGACCGCATGGCTGTCAGGACCTTCATCTCGCCCTTTGACCCGTTGGTGATCCGCGAGAACCTGATGCGCGAACACTATCGCGGCGGCCAGAGTTTTTACGTCTGCCCCCGCCTCTCCGATCTGGAGGAGGTTCTGGCCTTCCTGCAGGCCGAAGTGCCGGAACTGAAGGTCGCCGTTGCCCACGGGCAGATGGCGGCGGGCCAGCTCGAGGACATCATGAACGCCTTTTATGACGGCAGCTATGATGTGCTGCTGTCGACGACGATCGTCGAATCCGGGCTCGACGTGCCGACGGCCAACACCCTGATCGTCCACCGTGCCGACATGTTCGGCCTCGCCCAGCTTTACCAGTTGCGCGGCCGCGTCGGCCGTTCGAAGATCCGCGCCTTCGCGTTGTTCACGCTGCCGGCGAACAAGCGCATGACGGATACGGCCGAGCGCCGTCTGAAAGTGCTGCAGTCGCTCGACACGCTGGGCGCCGGCTTCCAGCTCGCAAGCCACGATCTCGATATTCGCGGCGCGGGCAATCTTCTGGGCGAGGAACAGTCCGGCCACATCAAGGAGGTCGGCTTCGAGCTTTACCAGCAGATGCTGGAAGAGGCGGTCGCCGAGGCCAAGGGCGACGAGGATGCCGGCGGCAGCGACTGGTCGCCGCAGATCGGGCTCGGAACGTCGGTGATGATCCCGGAAAGCTATGTGCCGGACCTGAACCTCCGCATGGCACTCTATCGCCGTCTTGGCGAATTGACCGATGCCGGCGATATCGACGCCTTCGGCGCGGAATTGATCGACCGGTTCGGGCCGATGCCGGAGGCGGTGCAGTCGCTTCTGAAGGTGGTGTTCATCAAGTCGCTCTGCCGCACGGCCAATGTCGAGAAGCTCGATGCCGGACCGAAGGGCATCGTCGTGACTTTCCGCAACAAGGAATTTCCGAACCCGGCGGGCCTTGTCCAGTTCATCGCCGAACAGAGCGTTTCGGCCAAGATCAGGCCGGACCAGAGCGTGTTCTTCAACCGCGACCTGCCGACGCCCGAAAAGCGCCTCGGTCAGGCCGCGATCATCATGAGCAAGCTTTCGAAGATCGCCGAAGCCGGTTAGGCAGCCCCAGCTTGCTGACAAACCTATCATCACACTCGGCGTCATCCTCGGACTTGATCCGAGGATCCAGGCAGCACGACAAGAGATCACAATAGGTTTTTCTAAATTAAATAACTGGAGTCGCCTGTATGCTCGGATCAAGTCCGAGCATGACTCCCGCAGGTAGGCCTGCGTGCGGTAGCAGCTTGCGCCTTATTGGGTTTGTCAGCAGCCTAGGCGGCCCCGTTTCCGTTGCCGACATCGCCCGACGCCAACTGCTGCAGCGCGTTCTGCAGCACTTCGGCCGGCTGCGCGCCGCTCAGCGCGTATTTCTGGTTGAGGATGAAGAAGGGCACGCCGGAGACGCCCATCTGTTCGGCATTGGCGATCTCGTTGCGCACCATATCGATATCGGCGTCGCTGGCGAGGAGGCGCGCGACCATCTCGCGGTCCATGCCGCACTCGGCGGCGATATCTGCCAGGACCGCATGGTCGCCGAGATTGCGGCCCTCTTCGAAATTCGCCTTGTAGAGCCGGTCGACCACCACATTCTGCATGGCGATGCTCTCCGTATGGGCCCACAGCAGCAGACGATGGGCATCGAGCGTGTTCGGCCGGATCAGGATACGGTCGAAATTGAAGGTGATGCCTTCCTCGCGGCCGAGATTTGTCAGCTGTTCATGCATCTCGTCGCGGCGGATCGGACTGCCGAGTTTTTCGGCGAGCATCGCCTGGTTGTCGACGCCTTCCGGCGGAATGGTCGAATCAAGCTCGAAGGGACGCCACTGCACGACCACTTCGACATCGCCCTCAAGCGCGGAGATGGCGCGGTCGAGGCGCGCCTTGCCGAGATAGCACCACGGGCAGACGACATCGATGACGGCGTCGATGGTTACGGTGTTCATACCGTTCCTTTCCAAAATTAAGAGGCGCTGGTTGGCCGTTTTGCCCGCCGACAGGCTTACCCTTTCCGGTGTCACCCTCGGGCTCGACCCGAGGGTCCAGGCGACGTTCTCCGTGCTGCCTGGATGCTCGGGTCAAGCCCGAGCATGACCCAAGAGGGAACGTCGGCATGCGGGCAGACCTCACTGCGCGTTCTGATCCCACCAGGTGGGAAGCTGATAGCCATAGATAGGTGTTTCAGCCGGCGGCACAATATCGTTCCAGCGCGCCACCCATTGGCCGTTCCGGTGATAGAGCGGCAGCATGTAGTGGCCGTTGACGAGCAACCGGTCAAGAGCACGGACGGAATCGGTGAAATGCCCCGTCGAGCGCGCCTCGAGCATGTCGTTGATCATGCGGTCGACATCGGCGTTGGCCACGCCGGCAAAATTGAACGTGCCCTCGATATCACGCGAGCGCGTCTCCCAGCGCCAGGTCTGCTCGGCGCCCGGTGAGAGCGACGACGTATAGTAGAAGCCCGGTGCGACGAGCACGATCATGTCATAGTCGAAGGTGTTGAGCCGCTTCTGATACTGTGCATCATCGACGGTGCGGATCGTCATCGCCACGCCGATGAGGTTCAGCGAATGCTGATAGGCGAGCGCCAGTTTCTCCTGGGCCGAATTGGTGGTCATCACCTCGAAGGAAAGCTGGTTGCCGTCCGGCCCGATCATCTTGCCGCCGTCGATCTTGTAGCCGGCTTCGGCCAGAAGACGCACGGCAGCGCCCAGAACCTTGCGGTCGGAGCCGGAACCGTCGGTGACCGGCATGGCGTAGTCGCCGGCGAGGATCTTCGGATCGATCACGTCGATCGCGTCCTCGAGCAATTCGCGCTCGGTTTCGGTCGCGGGGTTTCCATAGGCGCCGAGCGCGGAATTCTGCCAGTAGCTTTCGGTGCGCTGATAGGCGTTGTCGAAGAGCGTGCGGTTGACCCACTGGAAATCGAACACGTTCGACAGCGCCTCGCGGACCCGCGCATCCTCGAATTTCGGCCTGCGCGTGTTGAAGACGAAGCCCATCATGCCCGTCGGCGTCTCGGGCGAAAACGTATCCTTGATCACCCGGCCGTCACTGGCGGCGGGAAAATCATAGGCTCGGGCCCAGTGGCTCGGGTCGTCGTCGGGATAGATATCGACCGCGCCCTTCTTGAAGGCCTCGAACAGGGTCGAACTCTGCAGGTAGTAGTCGACGGTGATCTTGTCGTAATTGGCAAAACCGACCATCGAGGGCAGGTCCTTGGCCCAGTAGTCATCGCGGCGGGTGTACACGATCTGCTGGCCGGGTTCCACCGTGTCGATGGCGTAAGGGCCGGAGCCGAGCGGCATGGCCATCGTATCCGTGTCGAAGGTTTCCGGATCAAGCGCGTGCGCGGGGAACACCGGCATCAGCGCGAAGATCAAGGGCGTTTCCCTGTTGGCCTTGTCGTTGAAGGTGAAGCGCACGCCGCGCTCGCCGACCTTTTCCATCTTGTCGACCAGATCGAGACGGCGGTTATAGGGCGGGCGGCCCTTCTCCTTCAGAAGGTTGAAGGTGAATATCACATCGTCGGGCGTCACCGGCTCACCGTCCGCCCATTTGGCGCGCGGATCCATGTTGAACTGGATGTAGCGGCGTTCCGCGTCCCATTCCGCCGTTTCCGCGAGAAGGCCGTAAAGCGTGAAGGGCTCGTCGCGCGAGCGCTTCATCAACGGCTCGTAGACGAGATGGCCGAACTCTTCCTCCCAGAGACCGCGAGCGGATGACCGCATGCCCTTCAGCACGAAGGGATTGAGCGCATCGAAGGAGCCAACCACGCCATAGGTGATCTCGCCGCCCTTCTTGACATCCGGATTGACGTAACTGAAATGCTGATAGTCCGGCGGCAGGGCCGGGTCGCCATGCATGGCGATGCCGTAGAGCGGATCGGCGACGGCCGCACCCGCCCAGGCCACGGTAAAGAGGAGAGGAACAATGATGCGCATCGATTCGTCCTGTCTTGATCCCTAGATGACAAAGACTAGCATGGCTGCAGCGGCTTGCGAAATACGTGCGGGATTTTGCGGTTTCGCGGCAATTTAGACGTTTTCGGGGGTAGAACAGGAACGAATGTGACGATATCAGGGGAAACACTGGCGGTTGAGGCCCGAATGAGGGATGGTCTGCCGCATTTCGGTAACATTAGGCATGCAGGTTCCAGCACCATTGACCTCATGCAGACGAACCAGGAGAGATATTTCATGCTTTCACGCGCCAGATTTATGAAGCATGTCGCGGTTTGCGCTTTCACCATTGCCGGCATCTCCGCCGGCGGCGCATCGGCCCAGGACCAGCAGGCGGCCCAGCAGGGCCAGGGACTGCCTACCCAGGGCTGGTTCAAGACCTGTAACGACAACGGCCAAGCCAATGTCTGCATCGTCCAGAACTATGCCCGCGCCGAGAACGGCCAGGTTCTGACAGCCGTTGGCCTGATCACGCCGCAGGGTGGCAACGGCCAGCCGATGCTGCAGATCACCGTGCCGACCTTCCGTGTCATTCCGGCCGGCGTGACCATGCAGATCGACAATTCGAGCCCGCAGCGCGTCGATTATGCGCTGTGCACCAACGAACAGTGCATCGCCCAGGCGCCGCTGACCGACACACTGGTCAACGCCATGAAGCGCGGCGGCAAGGTCACCTTCACCTCGGTGAATGTCCGCCAGCAGCCGAACCCGGTCGACGTTACGCTCAGCGGCTTTACGGCCGCCTTTGACGGCGATCCGATCAGCCAGCCCGACCTCGTCGAAAGCCAGCGCAATCTTGATGAGTCGATCAAGAAGATGGCCGTCGACCGCCGCAAGAAGATCGAGGAAGCCCAGCAGAGCGCCACCGGCGGCAACTGATCAGGCAGATCCGTACAATAAGAAAGGCCCGGTCGCTCCATGGCGGCCGGGCCTTTTCAATTTTGCGGTCGGCGCCTTGGCCGCGTTGCGTCAGTGGGAGACTGCGTAACGCGGGGCAAGCTGTCCGTTGTCCGTCACGGTGAAAATCTCGCCGATCTGAGGGTTGCGCAGCGGTTCGCCGCTCAGATCATGTTCGAGATTGCCTTCCGAGACATAGGCCACATAGCCCTTCTCGTCGTTTTCCGCGACGAGGTGATAGAAGGGCTGGTCCTTGTCCGGGCGGATTTCCGGCGGAATGGAATTGTACCATTCGTCGGTGCGGGAGAATTCCGCGTCCACATCGAATATCACGCCCCGAAAGGGAAGCGTACGATGACGGACGATGTCGCCGATATTGTATTTCGCTTCACGTATCTTCATGAGCATTTCCTTTCAAATATTATATGGAAACGCACCACGGAGAGTGCAAGAGGCGCATCGGTTTTGTCGGTTTTGCCGCAAAAGCTTCTGAAAACAAAAAGAAAACCGGCCGCCCGAGGGCGACCGGTCTCTTGCTGTCTGAAAGACGGCTCGGGCTGGGATCAGACCGAGTAGTACATGTCGAATTCGACCGGGTGCGGCGACATTTCGAAACGCAGCACTTCTTCCATCTTCAGGTCGATATAGGCGTCGATCTGGTCGTCGTCGAACACGCCGCCGGCGGTCAGGAAGGCGCGGTCGGCATCCAGACTCTCGAGCGCTTCGCGCAGCGAACCGGAAACCGTCGGGATTTCCTTCAGCTCTTCCTTGGGCAGGTCGTAGAGGTCCTTGTCCATGGCGTCGCCGGGGTGCAGCTTGTTCTTGATGCCGTCGAGACCGGCCATCATCAGGGCGGCGAAGGCGAGGTAGGGGTTGGCGCCCGGATCGGGGAAGCGAACCTCGACGCGCTTTGCCTTCGGCGAGGAGCCGAACGGAATACGGCAGGAGGCCGAGCGGTTGCGTGCCGAATAAGCGAGCAGCACCGGAGCCTCGAAGCCCGGGACCAGACGCTTGTAGGAGTTGGTCAGCGGGTTGGTGAAGGCGTTGATGGCCTTGGCATGCTTGATGATGCCGCCGATGTAATAGAGGCAGGTTTCCGACAGACCGGCATATTCGTCACCGGCGAAGGTCGGCTTGCCGTCCTTCCAGATCGACTGGTGAACGTGCATGCCCGAGCCGTTGTCGCCATAGACCGGCTTCGGCATGAAGGTCGCGGTCTTGCCATAGGCGTGGGCAACCTGGTGGACGCCGTATTTGTAGATCTGGGTCTTGTCGGCCATGCGGGTCAGCGTGTCGAAGACCATGCAGAGCTCGTGCTGGGCGGACGCCACTTCGTGGTGATGCTTTTCAACGGTGATGCCCATTTCGGCGAGAACCGTCAGCATTTCCGAGCGCATGTCCTGGACGCTGTCGACCGGCGGGACCGGGAAGTAGCCGCCCTTGGTGCGCGGACGGTGGCCCATATTGCCGGTTTCGTATTCGGTGTAGGCATTCGACGGCAGTTCGGTGCTGTCGAGCTGGAAACCGGTGTTGTAGGGTTCGGCGGAGAAACGAACGTCGTCAAAGACGAAGAATTCGGGCTCGGGACCGAAGAAGGTCGTGTCGCCGATACCGGTCGATTTCAGATAGGCCTCGGCCTTCTTCGCCGTGCCGCGCGGGTCGCGGTTATAGGCTTCGCCGGAAAGCGGCTCCAGAACGTCGCAGAAAACAGCCATGGTGGACTGTGCGAAGAAGGGGTCCATGTGCGCCGTTTCGGTGTCGGGCATCAGGACCATGTCGGACTCGTTGATGGCCTTCCAGCCGGCGATCGACGATCCGTCGAACATGATGCCGTCGGCGAACATGTCTTCATCGACAGCCGAAACGTCCATCGTCACGTGCTGCAGCTTGCCCTTGGGATCGGTAAAGCGCAGATCGACGAACTTGACGTCGTTGTCTTTGATTTGTTTCATAATTTCAGCAGCTGTCGTCATTTAACGTTTTCCTTGCATAAGAAGATGACGATAGGGAATCCCCGTCTTTCCGGACGGAAAGAGGAGGGATGGATCAGATGGCGTCAACGCCGGTTTCGCCGGTGCGGATACGCACGACGCCTTCGACATTGGAAACGAAGATTTTTCCATCGCCGATGCGCCCGGTCTGCGCGGCATTGCGGATGGCATCGATGACGGCATCCACATTGTCGTCTGCCAGCACGACCTCGACTTTGACTTTGGGAAGAAAGTCGACGACGTACTCGGCGCCACGGTATAGTTCCGTGTGACCCTTCTGGCGCCCGAAGCCTTTCGCTTCCGTGACAGTGATGCCCTGCAAGCCGACTTCCTGAAGGGCTTCCTTCACTTCGTCGAGCTTGAAAGGCTTGATGATCGCTTCGATCTTTTTCATGAGAAAATTGCTCTCCGCTTCTCCCGTTGAAGCAGGCGTCAGCCCGCTCGGAACTTCAGATGCACATTGCATGCCAGTTTGATCATATTGTCCCGTAATCACACCAAAATGGAAGGGTGTTTTTACAGAAGCCACGGCTTTGCTGATGTGCCACCGAAATCAGGCTCGCCAAAAGGCGGGCTTGCGTCAAGAGCGGGGCATTTCCGTTGCAAGACACGGCCAATGCCTGGCGATTCAGCAGACATTCGTGTTTAAATAATAGGCAATTGATTATTGTATGAACATTATAAACGCAGCGCTTGCACTCGCGCCGCAATTGCCGTTCTACTCGTCGGCGCACTAGGGAGGTCCAAGACATGCTTCTCCTGACACCGGAAGAGATGGGCCGCGCCGACCGTCTTGCGGCCGAAAGCGGGATCGACAGCTACGGCCTGATGATCAGGGCCGGCCACGCGGTTTCCGCCGCCTTCCTGCGTCTTTATCCGGCGGCCTTGAGGGCCGATGTCCTCTGCGGTCCGGGCAATAATGGCGGCGACGGCTATATCGCCGCCGAGGCGCTGAAACAGGCAGGCGTTGAAGTCGCGCTTTTCCATCTGGGCGATCCGGAAAACCTGAAGGGCGACGCCCGACGCGCCTTTCAGGCCTGCAGCATAGACGGCAAGCCGGTGGAAGATTACCGGCCGGCCGCCGGCGCTGTGATCATCGACGCCCTGTTCGGGGCCGGACTGCAGCGGCCCCTGTCCGATGCGCTCTGCATGCTGATCAGTCAGGTGAACGAAGCGGCAGAACCCGTGATCGCCGTCGACCTGCCTTCCGGGATCAGCGGACTGACCGGCAAGGTTCAGGGCGCAGCCTTCTCTGCAGCCCACACAGTCACCTTCATGCGGGCAAAGCCGGGTCACTTCCTTCTGCCGGGGCGAGAGCATTGCGGTAGGCTGGACGTCTTCGATATCGGCATTCCGCAGCGCATTCTTGAAGAGGCGGGCGGGGGGCACCATCTCAACGGGCCGGATCTGTTTGCGAGCGCGCTGCCCGCGCTGACGGCCTCATCGCACAAGTTCAGGCGCGGCCATCTCGGCGTCTTCAGCGGCGGGCCATCGGCTTCAGGCGCAGCGCGGCTTTCCGCGACGGCGGGGCTCAGGACCGGGGCGGGACTGGTGACGCTTGCCGTGCCGCCGAACGCGGCGATGGTGGTCGCGAACCAGGTGACCGCGGTGATGCTGAAAGCGGTTCCAGACGTTGCCGCGCTTGACGAATGGCTTGAGGACAAGCGCCTTTCAGCCTTTGTCCTCGGGCCGGGTTTCGGCGTCGGGGAAAAGGCGCGGGCCTTCGTCTCGGCCTTGGCTTCCCGGCCGCTGGTGCTGGACGCCGACGGGATCTCATCCTTCGCCGACGAGCCGGACGCCTTGTTCGCGCTGTTATCGGGCGCCGATCCGCATTGCGTGCTGACGCCGCATGAAGGCGAGTTCGCGCGGCTCTTTCCAGACATCGCCGCCGACGACAACATCGGCAAGCCGGAAAAGGCCCGCCGCGCTGCCGAACGCGCCAATGCGATCGTGCTCTACAAGGGCGCCGATACCGTGATCGCAGCCCCGGACGGCCGCATCGCCATCAACGCAAACGCGCCGCCCTGGCTGGCAACGGCGGGTTCGGGCGACGTTCTGGCGGGGATTATCGGCGGCCTTCTGGCCCAGGGCACGCCGGCCTTCGAGGCGGCTTGCGCCGGCGCCTGGCTGCATGGCCAGGCGGCCAAACGGGCCGGCGAGGGGCTGACGGCGGAGGATCTGCCGAACCACCTGCCGCCCTTGAGCGGGGTCAGCTGAATTTCTGCTGCAGCGCCATGGCGCCGGCAGGGGCGCGGACCTTGCCATTGGTGATGAAGAAGGCGAAGACGTCGCGGGGCGTCTTTTCGGACTTTGTCTCATCAAGCAGCGGCAAGTCGTCCGGCGCGCCGCCCTCGGCCCATGTCTTCAGGCGCCCGGCCCAGCGGTCCATCTGGTCGTCGGGATAGCAATGCGGATTATCATCCGCGCCCTTCTGCAGGCGGCAATAGATAAAGTCGCCGGTGACATCGGCGATCATCGGATATTCGGGATGATCCGCACAGACGATGGTGGCGCCATAGCGGCGCACCAGCTCGACGAATTCCGGCACGACAAATGACGGATGCCGAACCTCGATTGCGTGGGAAAGCTGAATGCCGTCATGGGTTTGCGGCAGAAGTTTCAGAAAATCCTCAAAGTCGTCCGGCTCGAATTTCTTCGTCGGCATGAACTGCCAGAGGATCGGTCCAAGTCTGTCACCCAGCTCGGTGATGCCCTGATTGAGGAATTTCTCGATTGAGCCTTCGGCTTCGGCCAGCTTCTTGCGGTTGGTGCAATAGCGGCTCGCCTTCAGCGAAAAGATGAAACCTTCCGGCACGCTTGCCGCCCATTTGGCGAAGGTGGCGGGTTTTTGCGAGGAATAATAGGTGCCGTTGACCTCGATGACTCGCAGCTTCTCCGAAGCATATTCCAGCTGCCTGGTTTTCGGCAGCTTGTCCGGATAGAAGCTTTCGTTCCACGGATCGAAGGTCCAGCCGCCGATGCCCGCGCGAATTTTTCCTGATTTGGACATCGCGTCCCCCCTGGTTATCGATCAGTCCTCAATCGGCATTGCCATGTCGACGATCGTGAATTGCGGACGCTTCGGATTGGGTCTGCGCCCCGTCTCGGTGAAGCCGAAGCGCTCGTAAAGCGCTATATTGCGCGTCATCAACGCATTGGTATAGAGCCTGATTTCGCCGACATTCTCCGCTCGCGCACGGCCTCTGAGCCACTCAAGCATCGCTCGCCCATATCCCTCACCCTGGTGGGCGGGCGCCACGATGATACTGAACAGCATGAGGTGGTCGGCATGCTTCTCGACCACGCAAAGCCCCAACGGCTCGGCGGCGGCGCCGAACAGAAAGACTTCGCCGCGCGCAATGCGCGGCCTGTAGTCCTCCGTAACCGGAACCGGCGGATAGCCGAGCACAGGTAGATAAACTTCATAGGCTTCTTTTGTCAGCTGCTCGACTGACCTCAGATCCGAAAGCGCAGCCAGCCGTGGCGTCATCATTCCGCCGCTTCCGTTTTCTTCTGTGGCCGCCGCTCCAGCAGCTCCTGCATATAAATGCCGGTATAGGAACGCTTCTCTTTCACGATGTCCTCCGGCGTACCAGTCGCGACGATCTCGCCGCCGCCGTCGCCGCCCTCGGGGCCGATATCGATCACCCAGTCGGCGGTCTTGATCACTTCGAGATTGTGCTCGATGACCACGACCGAATTGCCCTGTTCGACCAGCTTGTGGAGCACGTCGAGCAGCTTGGCGACGTCATGGAAGTGCAGGCCCGTGGTCGGCTCGTCGAGAATATAGAGCGTCTTGCCGGTGGAGCGGCGCGACAGTTCCTTGGCCAGCTTGACGCGCTGGGCCTCGCCGCCCGACAGCGTGTTGGCCTGCTGGCCCACCTTGATATAGCCAAGCCCGACGTCCTGCAGCGTCTGCAGCTTGTCGCGCACCGAGGGGACGGCTGAGAAGAACTCGACGCCTTCCTCGACCGTCAGCTCCAGAATGTCGGCGATCGACTTGCCCTTGAACTGCACCTCCAGCGTCTCGCGATTGTAGCGCTGGCCATGGCAGACGTCGCAGGTGACGTAGACATCCGGCAGGAAGTGCATCTCGATCTTGATCAGCCCGTCGCCCTGGCAGGCCTCGCAGCGCCCGCCCTTGACGTTGAAGGAGAAGCGGCCGGGCTGATAGCCGCGGGCCTTCGCCTCCGGCAGGGCGGAAAACCATTCGCGGATGGGCGTGAAGGCGCCAATATAGGTCGCCGGGTTGGAGCGCGGCGTGCGGCCGATCGGCGACTGGTCGATGTCGATCACCTTGTCGACGAATTCCAGCCCCTCGATCCGGTCATGCGGCGCCGGGTTTTCGCGCGCGCCCATTATGCGCCGCGCCGCCGCCTTGTAGAGCGTCTCGATCAGGAAGGTGGACTTGCCGCCACCGGAAACACCGGTCACGGCGGTGAACATGCCGAGCGGGATCTCGGCGGTGATGTTCTTCAGATTATTGCCGCGCGCGCCGACGACCTTCAGCGCCTTGCCCTTTTTCTGCTTGCGCCGTTCGGCGGGCACGGCAACGGCCTGAACGCCGCTCAGATATTGCCCGGTCAGCGATTTCGGATTGGCCATGATGGCAGCCGGCGGTCCCTCGGCAATGATCTCACCGCCGTGAATGCCGGCGGCGGGGCCGATATCGAGCACATAGTCGGCAGCCAGGATCGCGTCCTCGTCATGCTCGACCACGATCACCGTGTTGCCGATATCGCGCAGATGCTTGAGCGTGTCGAGAAGCCGGGTGTTGTCGCGCTGGTGAAGGCCGATGGAGGGCTCGTCCAGCACGTAAAGCACGCCGGTGAGCCCCGAGCCGATCTGCGAGGCAAGTCGGATGCGCTGGCTCTCGCCGCCCGACAGCGTGCCGGAATTGCGCGACAAGGTCAGATATTCGAGGCCGACATCGTTCAGGAAGCGCAGCCGCTCGTTGATTTCCTTCAGGATGCGAACGGCAATATCGTTCTGCTTTTGCGAAAAACGCTCGGGCAGGCTGTCGAACCAGTCGCGCGCGCCCCTGATCGACATTTGGCTGACATGGCCGATATGACGGCCATCGATCTTGACGGCGAGCGCCTCGGGCTTCAGCCGGTATCCCTCGCAGGCCGGGCAGGGGGCGGCCGACATGTAGCGCTCGATCTCCTCGCGCGCCCAGGCGGAATCCGTCTCCTTCCAGCGGCGCTCGAGGTTCGGCATGATGCCTTCGAACGTTTTTGTTGTCTTGTAGGAGCGGGCGCCGTCGGCGTAATGGAACTCGATTTTCTCGTCCGTACCGTTGAGGATCGCATCCGTCGCGGACTTTGGCAGCTTGTCCCAGCGCTCGCTCATCTTGAATCCGAAATGCCTGCCGAGCGCCTCCAGCGTCTGCTTGTAATAGGGCGAGGAGGATTTTGCCCAGGGCGCGATCGCGCCATCGGAGAGCTTCTTGGTGCGGTCGGGAACGACCAGTCCTTCATCGATCTTCTGCTGGAAGCCGAGGCCGTCACAGGTCGGGCAGGCGCCGACGGGGTTGTTGAAGGAAAAAAGCCGTGGCTCGATCTCTGAAATCGTGAACCCCGAAACCGGGCAGGCGAATTTTTCCGAAAAAACAAGCCGTTCATGGGTTTCGTTGAGAGACTTGTTCTTCGCGCCACCGGCCGCCGTGTCCCCCTCGGGCAGCGGCTTGTCGGCGAATTCGGCGATGGCCAACCCGTCTGCAATCTCCAGGCAGGTCTCCAGACTGTCGGCAAGCCGGGTCGCAAGATCGGAACGCACGGCGACGCGATCGACCACGACATCGATGTCATGCTTGTACTTCTTGTCGAGCTTCGGCGCCTCTGCGATCTCGTAGAATTCGCCGTCGATCTTGACGCGCTGAAAACCCTTCTTCTGCAGTTCCGCCAATTCCTTCCGGAACTCGCCCTTGCGGCCGCGCACGAGCGGCGCGAGCAGATAGAGCCTGGTGCGCTCCTCCAGGTCCAGAATGCGGTCGACCATCTGGGTGACTGTCTGGCTTTCGATCGGCAGCCCCGTTGCCGGCGAATAGGGGACGCCGGTGCGGGCGAACAGAAGGCGCATATAGTCGTAGATCTCGGTGACCGTGCCGACGGTCGAGCGCGGGTTTTTCGATGTGGTCTTCTGCTCGATGGAAATTGCCGGCGACAGGCCGTCGATCCGGTCGACATCGGGTTTTTCCATCATCTCCAGGAACTGGCGCGCATAGGCCGACAGGCTTTCCACATAGCGGCGCTGGCCTTCCGCATAGATCGTGTCGAAGGCGAGCGACGACTTGCCCGAGCCCGAAAGCCCGGTCATCACGATCAGCGAATTGCGCGGAAGATCGACGTCTATGCCCTTCAGATTGTGCTGGCGCGCGCCGCGAATGGAGATATTTTTGAGTTCGCTCATAGGTTTCGGCTTCTCGGCAAAGGAAATTCGGGTTCTTATGTAGTTCGCAAGGACGGCCTGTCGAGGCTTTGCTTCAATACGTCGCCGGAAATGAATCGGTTGACGGGATCATACCAGCGCATTAGAACAAATAAAGAACATTTTTATTGTGGATTTCACGCCTGCCATTGGTCGCCATGCGGCAGATCGTTTATGCTGGCGCGAAATTCTTCAAGAGGGCCGCGATCGCGGCCAAACAGGTGGTTTCATGGCAGGTAGTGTAAACAAGGTAATCCTCGTCGGCAATCTCGGAGCGGATCCGGAGATCCGGCGCACCCAGGACGGCCGGCCGATCGCCAATCTCAGGGTCGCAACCTCGGAAACCTGGCGCGACCGCAATTCCGGCGAGCGCAAGGAGCGCACGGAGTGGCACCGCGTCGTCATCTTCAATGAGGGCCTGTGCAAGGTTGCCGAGCAATATCTGCGCAAAGGCGCCAAGATCTATATCGAGGGCCAGCTGCAGACGCGCAAATGGACCGATCAGGGCGGCCAGGATCGCTATTCGACCGAAGTCGTGCTGCAGGGCTTCAACTCGACGCTGACCATGCTCGACGGTCGCGGCGAGGGCGGCGGCCAGGGTGGCGGCGGCGGCTTTGGCGGCAGTCAGGGCGGCGGTTATGACGATTACGGCTCCCAGCCGGCCTCCGGCGGCGGCGGTCGCAGCAGCGGTGGCGGCGGCGGTTTCTCGCAGGATCTCGACGACGACATTCCGTTTTGATCCTGTATAGGCTCTGCCGCTTGGCTGAGTAAACATTCACGTTCGCCAGCAAAGCGCTGTTGCTCGTTCACCGAATTATCCACTCGGCCATTCTCATGGTGAGAGAGGAAGGAAGACATGAAACTGATCCGTTAGCGATGATCGCAAAAGCCCTTGAACCGGTGCGTCGAACGTGCGGTCGCACCGTGTGTTTTTTGCGTCCGTTCCTCGGGAACGGCGTTGTTTTTCTATGGATCAAACATGTCAGATTTTGTTTCTCCGGTCACCGACAGGGGTGAGCGTTCCGGATTTTTGCTGAGCGGCGGCTTTCGCCTGTCCTTCAAAGTTGAGGGGCAGGGGCATCCGATTCTAGTCATCGGCAGCGCAGCCTATTACGCGCGCTGTTTTCCGGCTTTCCTTCGCCAGCGCTGCCGTTTTCACTTTATCGACCATTGCGGGTTTGCCGCTCGGATAGATGCGAGCGACGACAGAGACTTCAGTCTCGATCGCGTCGTTGAGGATATCGAGCGGATGCGGCGTGATCTTGCCCTCGACCGTTTTTGTATTCTCGGGCATTCGGGGCACGGGTATATGGCGCTCGCCTATGCAGCCCGTTTTCCGCAACATGTGACGCATGTGGTGATGGTCGGCACGGCGCCGAGCCAGTCGGCAGCGATGCTGGAGGCGGCCGAGGCGCGTTTCGAGGCTGAAGCGGACGCTGGCCGCAAGGCAGTTCTTCAGCGCGATCTGGCTGCTCTTGCCGATGATATCGCAGTAGAGCCCGATGCCCGGTTCCGGCATCTTCTGCTGCGTCTTGCGGCGCGGAGCTGGTTTGATCCAAGCTATGATGCCAGGCCGTTGTGGAAGGACGTTCCGGTCAATGATCCGGTTTTCGACCATCTTTGGGGCGAGGTCTTCCGTGATATCGATATAAGGGCGCTCGCTGAAAAGCTCGATGTCCCGGTGATGATCGCGCTCGGTGCGCATGACTATCTGATTGGACCGCCCAGAACCTGGCAGGCCTATCTTCCCGCCTTCGCCAAAGTCAGGCTGGAGACGTTTGCGAAAAGCGGCCACACGCCTCCGCTTGAGGAGCCTGAAGCTTTCGCTGAAGCCTTGCTATCGTTCATGGAGCAATAGACGGCGCCGGCAAGCCCGTTCCGCCGCGCCGATCAGGCTCAAGAGGCAGGCGCCAGATGAAAAGCTGTCTGCATGCCGTCGATAACGAATTGCACGGCCAGCGCCGTCAGCATCATGCCCAGAATGCGGGTCAGGATATTGCGGCCGGTTTCGCCCAGGAACCGGTCGATCAGGCCGGCCATCAGCATCGCCACAAGAACGACCAGCGAGGCGACCATGATGACGCCGACCAGCGCCAGCTTGTCGAGCCATGTCTCCATCTTCGAGCCAAGCAGGATCGTCGCCGAAATGGCGCCAGGGCCGGCAATCAGTGGCATGGCCAGCGGGAAAGCGGCAAGATGCGCGATATTGTCCTTGGTGATGGCTGTTTCGGTGGTCTTCTCCTTGCGTTCCTGACGCTTTTCGAAAATCATCTCGCAACCGATCCAGAACAGCAGGATGCCGCCGGCGATGCGGAAGGCGCTCATCGATATGCCGAGCGCACCGAGGATCCGATCGCCCAGAAGCGCGAAGGCGACGAGGAGGCAGAAGGAGATCAGCGCGCCGCGCATGGCGACCATACGGCGCTCGCTCTGCGTCATGCCCACGGTCAGCGCAAGGAAGATCGGCACCATGCCGGGCGGATCCATCGTCACCATCAATGTGGTGAAGCCGCTCATGAGCGTGCCCATGTCTGCCATTGAAATGTCCCGGTCCTGTTGATCCCAAAACGCGACGCGGTCCGCCTACCGCCGATTCTCCGGCGAAAACCCAGAGTGGTATCCGGTGCGCTTGTGACACCCTGCCACAACTCCGCCGTCAAATCCGAATTAAATCTGACAAGAGCCGTTTCTGTCCACTGCGCAAAGCCCTGCCAAATTGGCGTTCGCCGCGGGATTCGGCTATAAACGCGCGATATGATTCTAGCTTGAGATCGTGATTCATTTTGACTGATCAAACGACACCATCGGGCGGGGGGCTCCCGCCGGGCATCGAGCCCATTTCCATCGTGGAAGAAATGCAGCGTTCCTATCTCGATTACGCCATGAGCGTAATCGTCAGCCGTGCGCTGCCGGACGTGCGTGACGGGCTGAAGCCGGTCCACCGCCGCATTCTCTACGGCATGTCGGAGCTTGGCGTCGACTGGAACAAGAAATACATGAAGTGCGCCCGTATCACCGGCGACGTCATGGGTAAGTTCCATCCGCACGGCAACGCCGCGATCTATGACGCGCTGGCGCGCATGGCGCAGGACTGGTCATTGCGTCTGCCGCTGATCGACGGGCAGGGCAATTTCGGCTCGGTCGACGGCGATCCGCCGGCGGCCGAACGCTACACCGAGTGCCGGCTGCAGAAGGTCGCGCACACCATGCTCGACGATCTCGACAAGGAGACCGTCGATTTCCGCGAAAACTATGACGGCACGCTGTCCGAGCCCGTCGTTCTACCGGCGAAATTCCCCAACCTGCTGGTCAACGGCGCAGGCGGCATCGCCGTCGGCATGGCGACCAATATTCCGACACATAATCTCGGAGAGGTGATCGACGGCGCCATCGCAGTGATGGAGAACCCGGCGATCGAACTGCCGGAACTGATGCAGATCATCCCGGGTCCCGACTTTCCGACGGGCGCACAAATCCTCGGCCGCGCCGGCATCAAGTCGGCCTACGAGACCGGACGCGGTTCGGTCATCATGCGCGGCCGCGCCACGATCGAGCCGATGCGCGGCGACCGCGAGCAGATCATCATCACCGAAATTCCCTATCAGGTGAACAAGGCGACGATGATCGAGAAAATGGCCGATCTGGTGCGCGAAAAGCGCATAGAGGGCATTTCCGATCTGCGCGACGAGTCTGACCGCGAAGGTTACCGCGTCGTCATCGAATTGAAGCGTGACGCCAATGCCGACGTCATCCTGAACCAGCTTTATCGCTATACGCCGCTGCAGACCTCCTTCGGCTGCAACTTCGTGGCGCTGAATGGCGGCAAGCCGGAACAGATGACCCTGCTCGACATTCTGAAGGCCTTCGTCGCCTTCCGGGAGAATGTCGTCAGCCGGCGGACCAAATACCTGCTGAAGAAGGCCCGTGATCGCGCCCATGTGCTGGTTGGTCTTGCGATTGCCGTTGCCAATATCGACGAGATCATCAACCTGATTCGCCGCGCGCCCGATCCGCAGACGGCACGCGAGCAGTTGATGGAACGCCACTGGCCGGCGCAGGATGTCGAGGCGCTGATCCGCCTCATCGACGACCCGCGCCACAAGATTTCCGAGGACGGCACCTATCAGTTGTCCGAGGAACAGGCCCGCGCCATCCTCGAACTGCGCCTGTCGCGCCTCACCGCGCTTGGCCGCGACGAGATCGGCGACGAGTTGAACAAGATCGGCGATGAAATCAAGGATTACCTCGAGATCCTGTCATCACGCGTGAAGATCCAGGAGATCATCCGCGAGGAGCTGATCGCCGTGCGCGACGAATTCGGCACGCCGCGCCGCACCGAAATTCTCGAGGGCGGCCCCGACATGGACGATGAGGACCTCATCGCCCGCGAGGACATGGTCGTTACCGTTTCGCGCAACGGCTACATCAAGCGCGTGCCGCTCAACACCTACCGCGCCCAGCGGCGCGGCGGCAGGGGGCGCGCCGGCATGTCGATCCGCGACGAGGATTTCGTTACCCGCGTGTTCGTGGCCAATACCCACACGCCGGTGCTGTTCTTCTCCTCGCGTGGCATCGTCTACAAGGAGAAGGTCTGGCGCCTGCCGATCGGCACGCCGCAATCGCGCGGCAAGGCGCTGATCAACATGCTGCCGCTGCAGCAGGGCGAGGCGATCACCTCGATCCTGGCGCTGCCGGAAGACGAGGAGAGCTGGGCCGAGCTCGATGTGATGTTCGCCACCACCCGCGGCACGGTCCGGCGCAACAAGCTGTCGGACTTCGTCCAGGTGAACCGCAACGGCAAGATCGCGATGAAGCTCGATGACGAGAATGATCGCATTCTTTCGGTCTGGACCTGTACGCCGGATGACGACGTGCTGCTGACGACGGCGATGGGTCAGGCGATCCGCTTCCCGGTTCCCACGATCCGCGTCTTCGCCGGACGTAACTCCATCGGCGTGCGCGGCATCGCGCTGGCAGAGGGCGACGAGGTGATCTCGATGACCATCGTCAGCCACAACGACGCGGAACCCTGGGAACGCGCCGCCTATCTGAAACGCGCCGCGCTCGAGCGTCGCTCGGAGACCGGGGAGGGCGAGGATATCGCGCTTGTCGGCGAAGAGGTGACGGAAGAAGGCACGCTCAGCGATGATCGCTACGAGGAACTGAAGTTCCGCGAACAGTTCATCCTGACGGTGACGGAAAAGGGCTTCGGCAAGCGCTCGTCGTCCTATGACTTCCGCATCTCCGGCCGCGGCGGCAAGGGCATCCGCGCCACCGACACGTCGAAGACCGACGAAATCGGACGCCTCGTCGCCGCCTTCCCGGTTCTCGACCGCGACCAGATCATGCTGGTCACCAATGCGGGGCAGCTGATCCGCGTACCGGTGGACGATATTCGCATCGCCAGCCGCGCCACCAAGGGCGTGACGGTGTTCAAGACCGGGGCCGACGAGAAGGTCGTCTCCGTCGAGGTCATCTCCGAACCGGAGGAGGCGGAACCTGTCGAGGACGACGGCGCGGAAGAAGCCTCGGCTGATGGCGCACCCGCCGCCGAGGCAGGCGAGGGTGACAGCGAGGCCTGATCCGCGCGCCGAAGACATGAAAAGCCGGGCCGTTGCGTCCGGCTTTTTTTTTGATCACCCCGCTATCGCTTGCGGATGCGAAGCGGCTTGCGGCTTGCCACATTCCATGACAAAAGGCCGAGACCGAAACCGAGGCATGACGAATGGCGACGGCTTTTTACCCCGGCTCTTTCGACCCGATGACCAATGGCCACCTCGACGTGGTGCTGCAGGCGCTCAATATTGCCGACAGGCTGGTATTGGGCATTGGCATCAACGCGGGCAAGAAGCCACTCTTCGAATTTGAGGAGCGCGCCGATTTCCTGCGCCGTGCGGTCGCCGAAAACCTGCCGCAAAGGACGCGTGATCTCTCCGTCGTGGCCTTCCAAGGCCTTGCTATTGACGCTGCGCGGAAAAATGGCGCGGGCATGATCATCCGCGGCCTGCGCGACAGCACCGATTTCGCCTACGAAATGCAGATGGCCGGCATGAACCAGACCATGGCGCCGGATATCCAGACCGTATTTTTGCCGGCAATGGCGCTATCCCGTCCGATATCGGCCACATTGGTGCGGCAGGTCGCTGCCATGGGCGGCGATGTGGAGCGCTTTGTGCCGGATTTTGTGGCAGCCGCGCTCAGGGCGAAATTCCAGCGCTGAAGCCCGGCTAGAGGAAACGAATTTCAAGGAGAAAACCATGAGGAAGACGATTACGGGACTGGCTGCGGCCACGATGATGTCTGTGGTCTCGCTTGCCGGTATGGCACAGGCAAAGGATGGCAAAGACCTTCTGACCCTCAACACGACCGATGGCCCGGTGGTCATTGAGCTTTTCGATGAGGAAGCGCCGCAGAACGTCGCTCGCGTCAAGGAACTGGCCGAGGAAGGCGCTTACGACAACGTGGTCTTTCACCGCGTAATCGGCGGGTTCATGGCGCAGACCGGCGATGTCCAGTTCGGTGATACCGAGGACGGCTTTGATCTCAACAAGGCCGGGATGGGCGGTTCCGACATGCCCGATCTGCCGGCCGAATTCTCCGACATTCCGTTCAAGCGCGGCGTGGTCGGCATGGCCCGCTCGCAGAACCCCAACTCCGCCAATTCGCAGTTCTTCATCATGTTTGACGATGCCCCGCATTTGAACGGCCAGTATACCGTTATCGGCGAAGTGGTCGAAGGCATGGATAATGTCGACAAGATCAAGAAGGGCGACGCCGCGCAGAACGGCAAGGTCAGCAATCCGGACAAGATCCTGAGCGCAACCGTCAGCCAGTAAACCGCTTCCGCATAGAGCGCCTTTCGACCTTCTTGCATCCGAAGGGCGCTCTGTCCGCTTGTTTCAGCCGCATAATCCTGTCCATCCTCGCATCACACGGATTATGCTCTCGCTCAGCCACAGGAGAACCAGATGGCCGAAATCAAAGACCCGGAAAACACCTTCATCATGGAGACGACCAAGGGAAAGGTCGTCATCGAGGCGTTTCCGAATGTTGCCCCGAAACATGTCGACCGCATTCGCGAACTGACCCGCGAAGGCGCCTATGACGGCGTCGTCTTCCATCGCGTCATTTCCGATTTCATGGCCCAGGGCGGCGACGTCGAGCATGGCAAGAAGGGCGGCAATGCAGGCCGCGCCGGCACGGGCAGTTCGGACAAGCCGGACCTTCCCGCCGAGTTCTCCTCCGTGCGCCACGTGCGCGGCACCTGCTCGATGGCGCGTTCGCAGAACCCGAACTCGGCCAATTCGCAGTTCTTCATCTGCTTCACCGATGCTCCCTGGCTCGACAAGCAGTACACCGTCTGGGGCCAGGTTATCGAAGGCATGGAGGCCGTTGATGCGTTCGAACGCGGCGAACCCGTGCGCAATCCGGATCACATCATCACGATGAAGGTCGCGGCTGACGTTTGATTGGCAGACGGTAACAGCAGCCTCTATGAAGAAGTTGGTGCTGCGCTCGATGGCGCGCAGCACCATGCACATGCAATTACGTCGTTGTTCGCCCGCCACTATATGAGTTTTCACCGTCACTGTAGAAAGCTCAGCAACGCCCCTCCAAAAAGCAGCACCAAAACGAGAATTGTGCTTTTTGCCGATAGTATCTCCGGCGCATTCAATTCGGCCACCCGCGCTGCCTGCTTTTACTTTTCTATGATGGAGCTGATAGCAAAGCGCACCAGGCGAGGCTCTTTTGAGGGCAATGATCTGCTTTTCCAACTAGCCCACACGTTTGCCGATAGTGTTCCGATGGAACTTTCAAACCATTACGAAATCCTCCATTCCGTTGAAGCGGAATTTGTCTTAGGTACTGGACACAAGAAAGCCTGCGCCCTTTTTCGCAATTCTTTTCCGAATCTGGAATACGCCCGTAATGCAGTAGCGCACGGAGGCGAACGCTCGCTAGCGGCTAGCTCGAAAAGCAAGCAGCGAGTGTTGTTTCATTCGGAAATAAATACTGCGAGGTTGTCTAGGGTTGGAAAGATATATCTAGGTAACGATGGCATCGAATTAGAAATGAATTTCGAGCAAGCACGCCTGCAAAAATATTGGGAAGAATTCTCAGATTTGATAGAAGAAATATGCGCGTAGACCTCTTCGACTTCGATCTTCCGGACGAGAATATCGCCTTGCGGCCCGCAAGCCCGCGCGACAGCGCGCGGCTGCTGCTGGTCCGACCCGATGGCGCGCCGGCGCTCGAAGACCGCATTGTCAGCGAGTTGCCATCCTTTCTGAAACCCGGCGACGCGCTGGTGTTCAATGATACCAAGGTCATCCCGGCGCAGCTTGAAGGCATTCGAAAGCGCGAAGGTGGCGAGGACGTACCGGTTTCCGCCACGCTGCACCTGCGCAAGGCCGACAATCTCTGGCACGCCTTTGCCCGGCCGGGAAAGCGCATCAAGGTCGGTGACCGACTTCACTTTGCCGCAGCGGACGGATCGGCCGACCTGGTAGCCGAAGTCAGCGAGAAGCGGGACGGGGGCGAGGTGGCGCTGACCTTTGCCGCGCGCGGCGCTGCGCTCGACGAGGCGCTGATGCGGGTTGGCCATGTGCCGCTGCCGCCCTATATCGCCTCCAAGCGCGCCGAGGACGGCAAGGACCGGGACGACTACCAGACCGTCTATGCGCGCGAGAACGGCGCGGTCGCCGCGCCGACGGCCGGCCTGCACTTCACGCCGGAACTGCTGGCCGCACTGGAGGAAGCCGGCATCGAGCAACATTTCGTCACGCTCCATGTCGGGGCGGGGACATTCCTGCCGGTCAAGGCCGACGACACCGACGACCACAAGATGCATTTCGAGCGCGGCATCGTGACGCCGGAAACCGCCGAAGCGCTGAACGCGGTCAAGGGGCGGGGCGGGCGGATCGTTTCCGTCGGCACCACCTCTCTCAGGCTGCTGGAAAGCGCCGCTGCCGAAGACGGGACAATCGGCGCCTGGGAAAACGAGACCGGCATTTTCATCACGCCCGGCTACCAGTTTCGCGCCGTCGATATGCTGATGACCAATTTCCACCTGCCGAAATCGACGCTGTTCATGCTGGTTTCGGCCTTTAGCGGGCTGGAGACGATGCGCGCGGCCTACGCGCATGCGATCGAAACCGGCTACCGTTTCTATTCCTACGGCGATTCCAGCCTGCTGTTCAGGAAAGACCGATGAGCGAACAATTCGAATTCACCCTCAAGGCGACGGACGGCAATGCCCGTCTCGGCGCGATCGTCATGCCGCGCGGCGAAATCCGCACGCCCGCCTTCATGCCGGTCGGTACGGCCGGCACGGTCAAGGCGATGTATCTCGACCAGGTGCGCGACCTCGGCGCCGACATCATTCTCGGCAACACCTATCATCTGATGCTGCGGCCGGGCGCGGAGCGCGTGGCGCGCCTTGGCGGCCTGCATTCTCTGATCCGCTGGCAATACCCGATCCTGACGGATTCCGGCGGCTTTCAGGTGATGTCGCTGGCGGCCCTGCGCCAGATCGACGAGAAGAAGGGCGTCACCTTCAAGTCGCATATCGACGGCAGCGTACATCACATGAGTCCGGAACGCTCGATCGAGATCCAGGGGCTTCTCGGTTCCGATATCCAGATGCAGCTTGATGAATGCGTCCGGCTGCCGGCGGAGCGCGCCGAAATCGAAAAGTCGACGGACATGTCGTTGCGCTGGGCCGAGCGCTGCCGCATTGCCTTCGGCGACCAGCCCGGCAAGGCCATGTTCGGTATCGTCCAGGGCGGCGACCTTCCCGACCTGCGCATCCGTTCGGCGCGCGGTCTCGCCGATCTCGACCTGAAGGGCTATGCCGTCGGCGGTCTCGCTGTCGGCGAGCCGCAGGAGGTCATGCTGGCGATGCTGGAGACGACGCTGCCCGAGCTGCCGACGACAAAGCCGCGTTACCTGATGGGCGTCGGCACGCCTGACGACATTCTGAAATCCGTCGCGCGCGGGATCGACATGTTCGACTGCGTGATGCCGACTAGGGCAGGGCGCCACGGCCTCGCCTTCACCCGGCGCGGCAAGGTCAATCTCAGGAATGCCCGTCATGCCGAAGACTTGCGGCCGCTGGACGAGGAAAGTAATTGCCCGGCGGCGCGCGACTATTCCCGCGCCTATCTTCATCATCTCGTACGCGCCAATGAATCGCTTGCCGGCATGCTGCTGACCTGGAACAACCTCCATTACTATCAGGACCTGATGCAGGGCATCCGTGCAGCCATCGCCGAAGGTCGCTTCACGGATTTCATGG
Organism: Martelella lutilitoris; assembly: GCF_005924265.1. GTDB lineage: Bacteria > Pseudomonadota > Alphaproteobacteria > Rhizobiales > Rhizobiaceae > Martelella > Martelella lutilitoris. The sequence goes on along the minus strand of NZ_VCLB01000007.1, from coordinate 141,162 downwards.
CCGAGACGCAGGAAAGCTGGGCGCGGGGCGATATTGCTCCTGTCTGACCAATTTCTCCGGTGTTGAAGACGGAATGATTCCGGTTCGATACCGTCCACTGATGTCAGAGGCAGCACGCCCCAAATCGCTGAATTTCTTGTATTTTTCATCCAAAAACATCGAGACATTCATGTAAGTAAAAACTAATATAAGTGTTATTAATGCAACGTAGGTTGCAATTGTTCTTTCTTGTAATCTTTCCTTGCATGTTAGAGCTTCCCGGCAGATGAGTTCTAGCACAGTATCCGCGTGATACCCGCCGAAGTTGCAGAATGCTCTTTCGGTCTGTTTGCCGTGCTGTTCATCAGCATGCCCGGCAGCCAGCAAAGCAATTCAGGCGGGGCAGCGGCACCCTTGTGGTCCGCAGCCATGATTGGGAGGAAACAATGATCACAGCGAAAACGAGACTGTTGCAATCAACCGCGTGCGCGGGAATCCTGTTATTTGGTCTGAGCGGAACCGCGCTGGCCGAGAAGATTGAATTCTATCCGATCAGCACGGATCCGAACGACTGGGTGGTTGACCGCTACCCGACAGCAAGCTTTACGCGGCTTGACACCTATATGGGACGGTCCAACGTCCTCGCTCTGGAGACCCTTGGCTCGAAAGCGGGTTCAAACAGCTACTATCAGTGGGAAGGCTACTCGCAGAACACAACCGTTCCTTCGGGTGATTCCTTTATCGGCGGTGACATTTATGTTGCCGATGGCTGGCAGGCCGGCAGTGACACGGACTATATCCGCACGAGTATCTGGGGCTCGGCCATGACCGAAAAGGAGGTCGCGACCGGCAATTACAACAATAATGATGCTGTCTTTCCGATCATTCAGTTCACCAACCGGGACGGGCAGGGAAGGCTCGAAGTATGGGATGCCGGCACGGACAATGGGTGGGTTGAACTGCCGGAAACGACCGGACTGATCAACTTTTCCGGCTGGAACACGATCGACATGCGCCTGATGACGGATGTCGACGAAGAAGGCAACAGCGCCGTACACTATTATTTCAACAATGCGTTGATCTATGTTTGGGAACCTGCGCTGTCCTTGGACGACACAAGCCCCGAACAATTCTTTGCCATGTATCTGAAGAACCGGAACAACGGCGTAACCGACTTTACGTCCCACTGGTCTCGCTTGCTGTCAGGTCTGCTCCTGCCGGAAGACGTGAACGAAATCGGCAACGCGCCCTATGATGTTCTGGTCGCCAACAACGATGCGCCGGTGACCGTCGGCGCGGGCGCCACGATCGGCGGCACGCTGACGTCCAAGGGAACCTCGGCCTATAACCAGGTCATCGCTCTTCAGCCCGGGGCAAAAATCTCCGACGATCTGATCCTGCAGCATAGCACGGGCAATTTCATGTCGGGCGCAGGTGATACGGCTACCGTCGGCGGGGACCTCTATGTTGAAAACGGTTCCAGCACGACCGGCGGCACGATTGAGAACAAGGTCAATGTCAACGGCCGAATGTTCGTGGATGATACATCGAAGGCGGGAGGCAATCTGAATATCGCAGGCAGCGCGAACAGTTCCGGCCGGCTGGCGCCGGGTAACTCGATCGGTACGATTACCGTTGGCGGCGACCTCAACCTCGCATCCACCTCGGTGATCGAAGCGGAAGTGGACCTTGCCGGAAAGTCCGACCTGATCGCCGTGGGCGGCGTCGCTAACCTCGCAGGCGCTGTCGAAGTCGACACAATCGATGGCTACCTTCTCGATCATGGCTATGTGATCCTGACTGCGTCCGGCGGCGTCAACGGCGAGTTCGCATCGTCGATTCCCGTGTGGGACAATGTCGACAATTATGCCTTCGTTGCCCCCTATCTGAGTTACGATCCCAATTCTGTGATCCTGACGGTCGGGCGAAACGATCGGAGATTCGCCTCGGTCGCCGAGACGCCAAATCAGGTCGCCGTTGCCAATGCTCTGGAGACACTGGGCGATCTGTCGCCGCCGCCGACGCTCTATGAAAACATCATCCTGAAAATGACCGCCGATGACGCACCGCTGGCCTACAGCGCTCTGTCGGGCGCGATCTACGCCTCAGGCCAGACCGTCATGATCGACCAGACACAATATGCCAGGGACGCGGTCTACGGCCGGCTGCACCAGGCTTTCGGTGGCAAATCGACGTCCTCGGTCGAGGTCATGTCCTATGCCGAGGGGCGTGACGACATGGTTGGCGGAAGGCTTATCGAGGAAAGTGCTTTCGGCGCCTGGGGATACGCCTATGGCGGCTGGAGCGCATATGACGGCAACGCCAATGCCGGCAAGCTCGACTCCTCCACCGGCGGCTTCCTCGCCGGTATTGACGGATCGATCGGCGACAGATGGAGGCTCGGCGTTCTGGCCGGCTACGGCTACACGTCCTTCGACAACAAGGGACCTGCTTCGGGCAATACGGATTCCTATACCATCGGCGCTTACAGCGGCGGCGAGTGGGCGGCCGGCACGGCCGGCGCCGTGGCCTTCCGTTCAGGCATGGCCTACACCTGGAACACGGTATCTGCGGACCGTACGGTGAGCTTCCCCGGCTTCTACGACGCCATGTCGAGCGACTACGATGCCGGGTCCTTCCAGGTCTTCGGAGAGCTTGCCTATCGCTATGCGGCCGACGAAAATACCGAGGTCGAGCCTTATGCCAACTTCTCTTATGTCGGCCTGAACTCGGATAGCTTTACCGAGACCGGAACGACCGCAGCGGCGCTCAGCGTCGCGTCGGAATCGTCCAATACCTACTTCTCGACGATCGGCCTGTGGGCGGCTGCGGACTTTGCCGTCATGGGGCAGGCGGGCTCCGAGGCCTATTTCGATGTCGGATGGCGGCACGCATTCGGAGATATCACGCCCAAGTCGACGGCTGCCTTTGCCGGCAGTGCGCCGTTCACCGTCTCCGGCGTGCCGCTGGCGGAAAACACGGCTCTGATCGGCGCCGGGATCGATTTCGCGTTGTCGCAACAGGCAAAGCTCGGCTTCGGCTATATCGGTCAGTTCGGCGATGGCGTCTCCCAGAACAGCATCAATGCGCGTCTGAACGTCAGCTTCTGATAAAGGTCGCTTTTTCCGAGAACTTCCAGCAACCGGGCGCTCGTGTCCGGTTGTTTCTGTCTGGGCAAAGGGCAGGTCTCCCGAAGGGACAGAGAGCACAGCCACTGCCACAAGAAGACCTCTACAAAAATCACATAAGGTAGATTATGGAACTTACGCCAGACCGAAACACAGAAAACGGCTCCGGACGATGTGTTCGCGGAGCCGTTTGTGGACGGGACATAACGAAGCGACTTAGCGCAATGCATTCAAGCGGTTGAAGGCCGCTGTGAAGCCTTTGAGTGAAATCGGGTAATCGACCGTCTCGTTGCCATTGATCGGCTGCCCCTTGATGTGAAGCGTCCCGCCGCTTTTCAAACGGTCGAGCATGGCCGCATCGATCGACACCGGGACAAAGCAGCCCTGCGGCAGGCATGTCGAGAACCCGAATTTCGGACCCTCGGTCTCCGCGTCGATTGAAAGCGAGACGCCCTGAGCCAAGGCAAAGCCGAACGGCATGACAATCACGCCCTGGGCCTGATCGGCGGCCGGAGCGGTCAGCTCGACCGAAATGACCCGTTGTCCGTTTTCCTTGGTGACCTGGACCTGAGCCATGACACAGCGGTCCGCATCTCCGTCCGAAACGCATTCGACGCGCCAGTCCTGATAGGTCTCGCTGAGAGAGCTTGCGCCGTCCGGCAAGGTCGCGGAGGCCTGGCTAAGCGGCATGGTGCTGATGAAAGCGGCAGTGACGACGGCTGCAAGACAACGATGGTTCAATGGTTTTCCTCCACGGCTGCGCGTTTGTATTTCTTCGACGCTTGCCGTCGAATGCAGACACTTATTGCGATCCAAGAGATAACACGATTCGCGTCGCACACCATTGCGCGAGAACGCGCCCGGCTATTTCGGCGCATGACAAACGGATTGGCCATGTACCACGCGACAATCATTTTCCTTGCCGCGACGCTTGCATGCGCGCTGCTTCGTGGCCATAGTCGCGGCAAATCGTCAAATGCGCAGCCCCAGACAGGAGCTCTTCGAAAATGTCCTCCGATATGGACAGAAGCGGCCGGCGCGGCGGCTCGGAATCCTATGAGCGCCCTCGCCCGCAAGTGCCTGATATTCATGCCATTCTTGGCGATGACAAGCCCCGGCGCGGTTTCCGCATCCCCTGGGGAATGATTGTTCTTGTCGTGGTGCTGGCCGCCGGCGGCTATGGCGGCTACCGCTATCTGACCTCGGGCGAGCTGCAGATCGTTGCGGCAAAACCGACCTATGTCACGCAGGAGGTCGAGCGCGGGCCGATGACGGTGACGGTTGCGGCCACAGGCGCAATCGAGCCGACGGTCAGGGTCGATATTTCGAGCGAGCTGTCGGGCACGGTGAAGGCCGTGCGCGCCGATTTCAATGACCAGGTCAAGGCGGGCGACACGCTGCTCGAATTGGAGACCGACGAGCTGAAGGCCGATATCCTGAGCGCCAAGGCGAAGCTTGCCGCCGCCGAGGCCGATGTTGCGGCGGCGAAATCCGACCTTGAATCCGCAAAGGCGACGATGGAACGCACGCGCACGCTCGCCGAGCGCGACGTCGCGCCGCGCCAGGAGCTTGAGGACGCGCAGTTCGCCCATGCCGCAGCCGTGGCCGACCAGCAAAGCGCCGAGGCCCGCCTGGCCGTGGCGGAGGCCGAGCTCGAGCTTGCCGAACTGCGCCTGAGCAAGGCCACCATCCGCTCGCCGATCGATGGCATCGTGCTTTATCGCAATGTCGATGTCGGCCAGACGGTGGCGGCCTCGCTCGAAGCGCCGACGCTGTTCGTGATTGCCGGCAATCTGACGGAAATGGAACTGAGGGTGAATGTCGACGAAGCCGATGTCGGCCAGGTCGAGCCGGGCCAGAAAGCATCGTTTGCAGTCGAGGCCTTTCCCGGGCGGCGCTTTCCGGCCGAGATCCGGTCGATCCGCTATGCCTCCGAACTCAACAGCGATGTCGTGACCTACAAGGCCGTGCTTGCCGTCGACAATTCCGACCTGCTCCTGCGCCAGGGCATGACGGCAACGGCCGATATTCTCGTGGATGAGACGCCCGACGCCATTCTGGTGCCGAATGCGGCGCTGCTTTTCACGCCGCCGGGCGAAGCAGCGGGTTCGGCCGAAGGCGACGAGCGCACCGTCTGGATCCTGCGCAACGGCGAACCCATGGCGGTCGAGATTACAGTCGGCGCCAGCGACGGACGGTTTTCCGCCGTCACCGGCGGCGATCTGCGCGCCGGCGACAAGGTCATCACCGCAACCGGCAGAAACGGGCAGTGAGGTAGGATCATGACGACGGCGCCGCTCATCGAATTCCGCAATGTTTACAAGACCTATGGCACCGGCGAGGCCGAGATCGTCGCGCTCAACGGCGTCGATTTTGCGATTGAGGCGGGCGAGTTCGTGTCGATCATGGGGCCTTCCGGGTCGGGCAAGTCGACGGCGATGAACATTTTGGGCTGGCTCGACCGGCCAACCAGCGGGCAGTTCTACTTCCAGGGCGTCGACACGACGGAGCTGAAGACGACGAAGCTCACCTTGCTGCGCCGCCATCTCCTGGCTTTCGTCTTCCAGCGCTACAATCTGCTCCCGCGCTCCTCGGCGCTGGAGAATGTGGAGCTCCCCCTGCTCTATCGCGGCGTCAATCGTCGGGAGCGACGCGAGCGGGCTGAGTTCGCCCTATCGCAGGTGGGCCTCGCCGATCGTCTCGACCAGCGCACGCAGGAGCTTTCCGGTGGCCAGCAGCAGCGTGTGGCGATCGCCCGCGCGCTGATCACGGAGCCTGCCGTGCTGCTGGCCGACGAGCCGACCGGCAGCCTCGATACCCGCACCAGCAACGAGATCATGGAACTGATCACCGGCCTCAACACCGAGATCGGCATCACGGTCGTCATGGTGACGCATGAGGAGAACGTGGCGCGCTATGCCAGCCGCCGCATGCAGTTTCTCGATGGCGCACTCGAGCGCGCCTACCGGCCAGGACGTGGCGACAGACAGGAGAGCGGCCATGTTTCTTGAGATGATCAAGCTTGCCCTGCGCGCCGTTCGCCGCAACCTGCTGCGCTCCTTCCTCACCGTGCTCGGCGTGGTCATCGGCGTTTCGGCCGTGATCGCCATGGTCACGATCGGCAACGGCACGGCCGAACAGGTGCGCAGCGAGATCGCCCGCCTTGGAACTGATATCCTGTTCGTCAGGCCCGGCCAGCGGGCGCCCGGCGCGCCGGCGGAGGCTGCAAAGGGCTTCAGCGAGCGCGATATCGCCGCATTGCGCAACCAGGTGCCGGATCTGCGCGCCGTCGCGCCGCAGAACATCTCGACGGTGACGGTCGTCGCCGCGGGCGAGAACCGCAGGACGACCGTGATCGGCACCAATGACGATTTTCTCGCCGCACAGGACTGGACGATCGAGACAGGAACCGACTTTTCCCGCGCGGCAGCTTCCGGAGGCGGCGACACCGCCTGCATTCTCGGCGCAACCGTGCGGCGCGAACTGTTTGGCGAGTCTGATCCCGTCGGCAGCAATGTGCGCGTCGGCAATGTCTCCTGCGCGGTGATCGGCACGCTCAGGGAAAAGGGCGAGAGCAGCATGGGCCGCGACCAGGACGACATCGTGCTGATGCCGATCAGCGCCTTCCAGCGCCGCGTCGGCGGCGACAGCTATATCGAGAGCATTCTGCTGGCTGCGCGCGATGGCGTGTCAACCGAGAAGCTCGAAGCCGACGTCACCGCCCTCCTCCGCCAGCGCCGCAACATCCAGCCCGGACGGGCCAATGATTTTGAAGTCAACGACATGACCGAGATCGCCAATGCCGTGACCGGCACGAAAAGCCATCTCACCGGCATGCTGACCGCCGTAGCGGCCGTCAGCCTGCTTGTGGGCGGCATCGGCATCATGAACATCATGCTCGTATCGGTGACCGAGCGCACCCGCGAAATCGGGCTCAGGCTCACCGTCGGCGCGCTTGAACGGCAGGTGCTCCTGCAGTTCATGGTCGAAGCTGTCGTGCTTTCGCTTCTCGGCGGCATCGTCGGCGTGGTGGCCGGTCTCGCCGTCGCCTACGCGGTGGTTCAGTATCTCTCCGTACCCTTCGTCATCGCTCCCTGGATGATCCTCGGCGCCTTTGCCTTCTCCGCGTTGATCGGCATCATTTTCGGCTTCTTCCCCGCCCGCCGTGCGGCCCGGATGAACCCGATCGAGGCTCTGCGCCACGAATAGAAAGGCGGGGTCTCCGGTCGGCCCAGCCTCAACACCCATCCAAGAAAAATGCCCGCGGCACAGGCCACGGGCATCTCAAATCAAATCAAACAAGAAACTTTCAGGCCGATCAGGCCTTCAGGATCGACTTTCCGGCAAACACGGCCTGGGCGCCGAGTTCTTCCTCGATGCGGATCAGCTGGTTGTATTTCGCCAGACGGTCGGAGCGCGACAGCGAACCGGTCTTGATCTGACCGCAGTTCGTGGCAACGGCGAGGTCGGCGATGGTGGCGTCTTCGGTTTCGCCCGAACGGTGTGACATCACCGAAGTGTAGCCGGCCTTGTGGGCGGTCTCGACGGCATCGAGCGTTTCCGTCAGCGAGCCGATCTGGTTGACCTTGACGAGCAGCGAATTGCCGACGCCCATCTTGATGCCGTCCTTCAGGCGCTTGGTGTTGGTGACGAAAAGGTCGTCGCCAACGAGCTGGCACTTGCCGCCGATCATCGACGTCAGTTCCTTCCAGCCGTCCCAGTCATCTTCTGCCAGACCGTCCTCGATCGAGAAGATCGGGTACTTGCCGATCAGGTCGGCGAGATAGGCGGCCATTTCGCCGGAGGAGAAGGTCTTGCCCTCGCCTTCCATCTCGTACTTGCCGTCCTTGTAGAACTCGGTGGAGGCGGCATCCATGGCGAGATAGACGTCGTCACCCGGCTTGTAGCCGGCCTTTTCGATCGACTTCATGATGAAATCGAGTGCGGAGATGGTGCTGGGAAGCGCCGGCGCGAAACCGCCTTCGTCGCCGATCGCGGTATTGAAGCCGCCGGCGGAGAGTTCCTTCTTCAGGGTATGGAAGATTTCAGAACCCATGCGGACCGCGTCGCGCAGCGTGTCGGCGCCGACGGGCATGATCATGAATTCCTGGAAGTCGATCGGGTTGTCGGCGTGTTCGCCGCCATTGATGATGTTCATCATCGGAACCGGCAGGAGATGGGCAAAGGTGCCGCCGACATAGCGGTAGAGCGGCAGGCCGCAAGCCGTCGCCGCGGCCTTGGCGGAGGCGAGCGAAACGCCGAGGATGGCGTTGGCGCCAAGGCGGCCCTTGTTCGACGTGCCGTCGAGCTCGATCATCGTCTGGTCGATTTCCATCTGGTTCTCGACATCCAGGCCGACGATGGCTTCGAGAATTTCCGTGTTGACGGCGTTGACGGCCTTCTCGACGCCCTTGCCGAGATAGCGCTCGCCGCCGTCACGCAGCTCGACAGCCTCATGCGCGCCGGTCGAGGCGCCCGAGGGCACGGCGGCGCGGCCGATCGTGCCGTCTTCCAGATACACATCGACCTCGACCGTGGGATTGCCACGGCTGTCGAGGATTTCACGGGCGAGAATGTCGGTGATTGTCGTCATGTCTGTCTACCTGTCGACCTTGCTGTTCGAATTTGTAACGGGCGCGCCAAGGCGCGGAGATTTTCCTTAATGCGTCCGGCGTCTTGGGTCACCTGCGCATCGCAGCAAAACTGCATAAAGCAGTTCATTCGCCAGAACTATGACGAATGAAAGATTTTCCGGGCAGACCCCATGAAAATGCGGTCGATCCCTTGCGCCAAGATTATCTTTCCTTCGCGATGGCGTCAAAAGCCAGAAGTTTTTCCAGGAGCCGCGGCATTTGATCGAGCGGAACCATGTTCGGGCCATCCGACGGCGCGTTGTCGGGATCCTGATGGGTTTCGACAAAGACGCCTGCGACGCCAACGGCAACGGCAGCGCGCGCCAACGTTTCGACGAATTCGCGCTGGCCGCCGGTCGAACCGCCCTGCCCGCCCGGCTGCTGCACCGAATGGGTGGCGTCGAAAATCACCGGCGCGCCGGTCGCAGCCATGATCGGCAGGGAGCGCATGTCGGAGACCAGCGTGTTGTAGCCGAAGGATGCGCCGCGCTCGCACAGGAGCACGTTGTCATTGCCGCTGTCGACGATCTTGGCAAGCACGTTCTTCATGTCCCAGGGGGCCAGAAACTGTCCTTTCTTCACATTGATGACCCGGCCGGTCTTCGCGGCCGCGATCAAAAGATCGGTCTGGCGGCAGAGAAATGCGGGGATTTGCAGCACATCGACGACCGGCGCCACCTCGGCGCACTGCGCCTCGGTGTGAATGTCGGTCAGCACCGGGAAGCCGAATTCCTTCTTCAGGTCGGCAAAGACCTCCAGCGACTTCTCCAGCCCCATGCCGCGCTCGGCTTTGAGCGAGGTCCGGTTCGCCTTGTCGAAGGAGGATTTGTAGACGAGGCCGATCCCGACCTCCTTGCAGATCTCGACAAGCCGGCCAGCCATCATGAAGGCGTGATCGCGGCTTTCCATCTGGCAGGGCCCGGCGATCAGCGACAGCCTGCCGCTGTTGGAAAAGGCGACCTTCGCCGCACCCTCGCCGGCCGAAACGGTCCGATTGTTCATGTTATGCTTCCTTGAATATGAATGTCACGCCCTGGCCGGGCGCAGGCGGAACGCAGATCATCCCGTCCGCCGTTTCGTGTTGGACAGCGTTTTTCGCGAGAATGTCCGCGATATTGCCGATATCCGCAGCCTCAAAGACAATCGCACGACCGACAAGACCGCGCCCCGTGGCAGGCGGATCGATGCCGAAACGCGCGCGGAGATGGTCGTGGGTGAAGATTGAAAGGTCGGCGCCGGCCCCTTCCACCGTCACGCCGTGCGGATGGATCTCCGTCTCGTGGCAATGGCTCAACTGCTGCAGCAGCGGCTCGAACTCCATCGGATTGTCTTCGCCGATCAGCACCTCGGCAACCCCGGTCACGCCGTTCTGGTGCGCCATCAGCGCTTCCGGCGGGCTCAGCGGCAACAGCCGCTCGCAGGTGAAGAAGAAAAGGTCCGGCGCGCGAAGATCCGCCGCGAAGGCCAGACGGAAACCGGCTTCCGCCTCGCTGCCATCCTCCCGCTGGAATGTGCGGGAAAAGCGGAAGAGATCGCCAGCGGCGATGCCTTCCGCCACAAAAGCCTCGTGGTCGGCGGCCGCGTCATCGCTCTTGAACACGATTGCTGACAGCCCGTCCTCGCCGACGCGGAAGCGGAAGGCCTTGTCGCGCGCCACGAATTGGAGGCCGTCGCGAATGTGATTCCCGTAGATCTGAAGGTCGGCAATCCCGAGCGGTTCGAGATAGGTTCCTTCCGCAAAATAGACACAGGCGTTTTCCGTGCCGAAGGGATGGCGGGCATCGGGCGCGACGCTGAAGCCGAGCGCGCTCAGCCGAAGCCTTGCCGTCGCCAGGTCAACGACGGGCAGCACGATGTGGTCAAGCGGGCGCTGGGCTCGGTGCGAAAGAGACATGAGGCTCCTCCTTTGAGAGGCATCCTTGATGGCATGAAAGCAGGCGGGCTTCAAGAAGTTGTCGAAACCCGCCTGCGATGGCCTGTCTGCGCCGCCTTACCAGATATAGCGTAGTTTTGCCGAGGCGATCAGTGCCGAGTATTCCGCCCCCCATTCGCCGTATGCGCCAATCGAAAGATCGGCCTGCGGGGTCAGTTGGATGCGCGCGCCGATATTGGCCGCAACGGCGCTGCCTGTCGGCGCATTGCTGGAGATCGAGAAGCCGTAGCCGGGCAGAGCCAGGAAATTCGCGTTCGCATTGCCGCCACCGCCATAGCGATAGAGATAGGAGACGCGCGAATTGAACGAGAAGCGCTGCGCATAGTCCCCCGCCGCCGTGTCAAAGCCGACGCCGGCCTCGACCGTTCCCCTAAAGAGGCTCGAGTCGGAATAGGCAAGCGCCGAACTGCCAAGGCCGGCGGCAACCTCTTCCTGATAGGATGGCGCGCTGGTGTAGACCGCGCTTGCAGCGGCGAAGGGAATGAAGGCCATGCCGCCATTGACGATGCGGCCGCCGGCCTCGAAGCGGCCGCCGAACGTGGTCGCGGAATAGCTGCCGCGCAGCCGGTCGACCGCCGTGCCGAAGGCAACGGTGCGCTCGGTGTCGATATTGTCGACCCCGAGGCCGACCGTGGCCAGGCCGTAAAGCCCCTGCGCGGTCTGCCCGGCGGCCGTGACGGCGGCATGCAGCGACTGGCTGTCGGCCGAGCCGTTCTGTTCGGTCTGGTCGTAGCTCGTCTGTCCGCCGCCGAAGACGAAGCCGATCGCGGTCGAATCGTCCAGTTGCGCCAGATAGCCGCCCTCGACGATATTGCCCTTGATATCGGCGCCGGAATTGCCGGCGCCTGTATCGCCGTCGACGCTGGCCGTCTCGCCGTTATATTCGAGCCAGATGGAATTGGACGGCATCAGGGAACGGTATGGCGCATACGGCGCGCCATAGGAACTTCCGTATGCACCGCCTGTGGAGCCGCCATAAGAGCCTCCATAGGTCGAGCCGCGACCGGCCGAGGCCCAGTCCCATTGCGGCTGGCGGCTCGAAGGCGTGCCGAGGTTCCAGTAGGCGAGCGCCGATGTTTCGCCCGCCGACGGCAATGTGTCCTCGTCCTTTTCCTCGATCGGCCGCCATCCGGCGAGCAGCCGGCTCGGATTGGACGACCGCCGCAGGAAGTCCTGCATGCCGAGAGTAGCCGTCATCGTCGCATTGATGCCGAGCTCGCCGCCAAGCGTCGTCATCGCCGCCTCATAGGCGCTGCCCGATTGCAGCATGCCGGCAGACAAGGTTCCCGTCAGCGGCACGCCGTCGTTGAAGGCCTTGACCAGCTGATCATTGACGCCCCTGCCGAGCGCGGAGAAATTGAAATTGCCGCCGACATAAGCAAGCGACATGTTGAGCCGGTTGCCTTCCTCGGAGATGGTGCCGCGAAACTGGGAAGGAAGCGAGGCAAGCGGCGCGTCATAGGTGCCGGTGATTTCGCCCGCCTCCAGCAGCGTATATTGCTGCTTCAGTTCGCCGCCGTCGACGAAATCGATATCGAGTTCGGTCTCGTCGAAAGAAACCGTGCCGGTGACCTTGGCCGGAACCTGGCTGGTCTGGATGACCGCCGCATAGGTCGCGTCCGGTTCGAAGTCGAGATCGCCATTGACGGTGATCGACCCGTCCTCGTCGCCGGAAAGGAAGGTGCCGCCGGAGCGCACGGTGGTGGAACCGATCTCGCCCGAACCGCCGAAAGAGGCGCCCGCCTTCACATCGGCGCTTGTTCCCCGAAGCGCACCATCCACCAGGAAGGTCCCGCTTTCGGCCTCAAGCGTACCGGAAAATTCATTGTTGTCGGCCGTCAGCCTGAGCGTTCCCGGTCCTTTCTGGGAGACAGCGCCGGTGCCGCGCAAAAGACCGGCAAATTCGATGTCGTCGGAACGGGCAAAGCTCAGCGTGCCGCCGGTCTCGATTGCCGCATTGCCCTGCAGCGTGCCGGTCGTGCCGCCATTGCCGACCTGGATTTCAGCGCCGGTGTCGATATAGGTGTTGCCTTTGTTGGTATTGTCGGCCGTCAGAATGGTCGTGCCGGCATAGGCTTCGATATCGACGGTGCCGCTGATGACGCGCGAGAACTCATAGTCAGAAGATGTATGGTTGAAAACCAGATAGCCCTGACCGTCACCGAAGGTTACTTCGTTGACGTCGAGCGTGCCGGGGCCCTGCGGGGTTATGTCCGGAAGGGAGCCGATCACCAGCCCGCCGGTCGAACCGGCATTTGCGGCCAGCACAAGATTGTCAGCCGTCAGCGTGCCGCCGTCGGAAAGCTGCAGGACTCCGGTTCCGTTCTCGCCGACCGTCAGGTCGCCGTCGATCGTCCACGACGACCCGGCTCCGTCGACAGCAACGAGACCGATCGAACCCGCGCCGGAAGCGATCGTGCTCTCGGTACTGGTCACGGTGCTGCCATCGGTGACAAGAATTCCGCCATTGCCTTCCACGCCGACGGTGATGCCGCCATCCACGTTCCAGGATGACCCCGCTCCGCCCAGGGTAACCAGACCTTCGCCGGTGGTCGTCGTCCCGATTTCCACCGTTCGGTTGTTGACAATGCCGCCGCCTGCAATCGCCAGAAGGCCGGTGCCTTCCGATCCGATCTCAAGGTTTGAGCTGTTGTTCCACGTAGCGCTGCCAAGAACGCCGACGACACCGACGCTGCCGGCATCGCGCCCGATTATGCCGCCGTTCGAGTTGAGCGTTCCGCCATTTTCCAGTTCCAGCAGGCCTTCGCCCGTCGTGCCGACGGTCATGCGATTGGTGAGAGTCATTTCGCTGTCTGCATCGGTGATGACGACAATGCCGGTGCTGTTCGCATTCGCGCCGACCAGCGCGAAATCCGCCGTGACGGAGCCGCCGTTCGAAACCGCCATGCGGCCATCGCCATTGCGCCCGACCCTGAGCGAGGCGGAGAGCTGCAGTTGCGAGCCGGCGCCGTCGACATAAACCGTACCCTCGCCGCTCGAAACATTGCCGATATAGCCGTTGCTGGCGGTCATCGTCGCGCCGTCAAGGACTGAAAGCGTGCCCTCGCCGCCCGTGCCGCCGGTGTTCACATTGCCGCCGAGCGAAATGTCATTATAGACATTCCACAGCGAACCGCTGCCGGTCACCGTCGCTTCATTGCCGGTGGAGGACGTGTTTTCGCCGATCGAAAGCGAGCCGCTGATCGCATGCGCGCCGCTCTGGACCAGAACCGTGCCCTTGCCGCTGCTGCCGATCGTCGTCGCGCCATAGCCGTTCCACTGCGTACCGGCGCCCGACAGGGTAACGCTGCCCGCGCCGCCCGCATTGCGGCCGACGATCGCCTGGTCCGATTCGATGAAGGCGCCGTCGGAGACGCTCAGGCTGCCGGTCCCGCTGTTGCCGACCGAAAGTCCGTTGGCGCCCGTGCCGTAGGTCCTGAGGCTCGTGCCGCTTCCGGAAAGCGTGACGGTGCCGGTACTGTCATCTGCATTGCCGAGAATGATCGAGGCGGTCTGGCCGGTCGCGCCCGCGGACATGTCGATCCGGCCGGTGCCGGCATCGCCGACAATGATCGAATTGTCCATCTGCACCTGGCCGCCCGCGCCGAGCGTCAGCGTGCCATTGCCGCCAGCCGACGCGCCGAGACGCGTCCGCTCGCCGTTGATCGTGGCATTCGAGGTCACCCGCCCGGTCGCGGTGTCGCCGATGATGAATGTGCTGATATACTCCGTGCCGCGATCGGTGGGCAGAACCGGCGCATTGGCCGTGGTGTTGATGGTAACGTTGTCACCGGTCTTTGGCGTATTGGTCGTGGCGGCGCCATTCTCGAGCCAGTTGTTGGCCGTATACCAGTCTGTCGATTCGGCGCCGGTCCACAGGAAGTCGGCTGCAGTGCCCGGCGTGCCCCAGAGGAGGAAAAGCGCGGATGAACTCAGGAAGATCGAACGGGCCGCCTTCAGCCGCAAATTCACATTACGCATGACACCTCCAGCACAGAAACGCTTGAACCACCTGCAGCCGGCCCTCAACGGCGACCGGTCTCGCATGCTTGCAATTCTGGACTGCAGTAAATTAAGAACTTCTTGCGAGGGGAGAATTGTCCGCCATGCTTAATGTTTATGGTTAGCACTTGGTTAATTCGGCAGGGCCGGTGTTTTCGCCGCGCATGCAGCTATCACTTCAATTCCGTTCAATCTTCGTCTAAGAAGCGTCACAAAACCCTTATGACCGGAAAACAGGGACCGCTCGAGAATGCTTGAAACAATGCGCAAAGGCGCCCAGACCTGGGTCGCGAAACTCCTGCTGATCCTGCTGATTATTTCGTTCGGCGTCTGGGGCGCTTCAAGCGCGCTGTTTTCGGGCAATTCCGACGTCGTGGTCCAGGTTGGCGACAAGACCGTCTCGGCCAATGAATACCGCCTCGCTTACCAGCGCCAGATCAACAGCCTCAGCAACCAGTTCGGCCGCCGGCTGACCGGCGAGGAAGCGCGCATGATCGGCGTCGACCAACAGGTCTATGCCCAGCTCGTTGCCGGCGCTGCCCTCGACCAGCTTGCCGACAACATGAATCTCGGCCTTTCCGAAGACCGGCTTGCCGAGATCATCGCCCAGGATCCTGCCTTCCAGAACACCGACGGGCGATTCGACCGCCAGCGCTTCAGCGCGCTCCTGCGCAATGTCGGCCTCAATGAGGATGACTATGTGGCCGAGCGCAGCAAGGTTGCGGTCCGCTCGCAGATCGTCGACGGCATGGCTGACGGTTTCGTGCCGCCGGAAACGCTGGTGGACGCCATTCGCGAATACCGGTCGCAAAGCCGCGTGGTCGACTATATCGTTCTCAACAATGCCTTTGTCGACCCGATCAAGTCGCCGGGCGATGATGTCCTTCAGCCCTGGTTCGAACAACGTCAGGCCGCCTACCGCGCGCCCGAATACCGCAAGATCTCCTATGTCGCGCTCCGGCCGTCCGACATCGCCGATCCCGGCGCGGTTTCGGACGATGCCGTCCGGGCCGATTACGAGGCGCGGATCGCCAGTTACACGACGCCGGAGGAGCGCCGGATCCAGCAGATGACCTTTGATGATCAGGCTGCCGCAGAACAGGCGGCCCAGGCGCTCGAGGACGGCGCCAAGACCTTCGACCAGCTCGTCTCGGAAGCCGGCCGCACGGCGGCCGACGTGACGCTCGGCATCTATGAGAAGGGCCAGTTCCCCGACCAGGCGATCGACGAGGCCGCCTTTGCCATTCCCGAGGAAGGCGGCGTCAGCGGCGTCGTTCAGGGCAATTTCGGTCCGGTCATCATTCGCGTGACCGACATCCAGCCGGAAAGCACAACCCCCCTTGCCGATGTCGAGGACCAGATCCGCACGGAGCTTGCCGAGCAGCAGGCCGCCGACGACATCCTGAACGTCGAGAACCAGTACGAGGACCAGCGCGCCGGCGGCGCCAGCATGGCCGAGGCCGCGCAAAGCCTCGGCCTTGAAGCGGTGACGATCAACGCCATCGACGCCAACGGCCGCGATCCGGACGGCAACCCGATCGATGACATTCCGCTGGGCACCGAACTCGTCGGCGCCGCGTTTCAGAGCGATACCGGCCTTGAGAACCTTCCGCTGAACCTCAATGACGGGGGCGTGGTCTGGTACGAGGTTGAAGATATCACCCCGCCGCGCGACCGCACCTTCGATGAGGTCCGCAGCCAGGTAGAGGCCGACTGGGCCGCCGAGCAGCAGCGTGATGCGCTCGCCGCCAAGGCCGACGAACTGAAGCAGCGGGTCGAAAACGGCGAGAGCCTGCAGCAGGTGGCCGACGATCTCGCCATCGACGTTCAGCACAGCCCGTCGATCACCCGCAATTCGCAGAACAGCGACCTCGGCCCCGAGGCGATCGCCGCGGCCTTCAGCGGACCGCTCGGAACCGTGGCCACCGCCCCGCGTGACGGCGGGATCGAGCAGATCGTGCTGTCGGTGGCAACCGTGGTCAATCCCTCCGACACGCTGGAGACCAGCGGCGACAACCAGGTCATCACCGCCATTGCCTCTTCCGCCGGAGACGATATCCTCGACGAAATGATCAACAAGCTGCAGAGCGAATACGGCGTCTCGATCAACCAGACGCTCGCCCAGCAGGCGGTGAACCTGCGATAAGCGAGAAAAGCCATGTCCGAACTGAAACCCTTCATCGCCAAGGTCGCCGACGGCCAATCGCTGACGAGCGAAGAATCCCGCCAGGCCTTCGACATCCTGATGTCGGGCGAGGCCACCCCCTCGCAGATCGGCGGCTTTCTGATGGCGCTCAGGGTCAAGGGCGAGACGGTCGACGAGATTGTCGGCGCGGTTACGACGATGCGGGCCAAGATGCTGCCGGTCAAGGCGCCGGAACACGCGATCGATATCGTTGGCACCGGCGGCGACGGCGCCGGCACCTACAATATCTCGACCCTGGCTGCGATTGTGACGGCAGGCGCCGGGGTGACCGTTGCCAAGCATGGCAACCGGGCGCTGAGCTCGCGCTCCGGCACCGCCGACAGCCTGTCGGAGCTTGGCGTTGAGCTGGATACCGGACCCGCGATCATCGAGGCCTGCCTGGCAGAGGCCGGCATCGGCTTCATGTTCGCGCAGAAGCATCACGCCGCCATGCGCCATGTCGGCCCCTCCCGGGTCGAACTCGGTACGCGCACAATCTTCAACCTTCTCGGACCGCTTTCGAACCCGGCCGGCGTGAAGAGCCAGCTGCTCGGCGTGTTTTCGCCGCAATGGCTGGTGCCGCTCGCCGAGGTGCTGCGCGATCTCGGATCCGAGACCGTCTGGGTCGTGCACGGCGAAGGCCTTGACGAAATCACCACGACCGGAACGACCAGGATCGCCGAGCTGTCTGATGGCAAGATTCGCGAATATTCGCTGACGCCGAAGGATTTCGGCGTCGAGCCGGTGACGCTCGACGCGCTTCGCGGCGGTGACGGCAAGGTCAACGCCGCGGCGCTGCGCAAGGTGCTTTCCGGCGAGCGCAACGCCTATCGCGACATTGCGCTCTGCAACGCCGCTGCCGCCCTGATGATTGCCGGCAAGGGCGAGACGATCGCCGACGCAATGACGATCGCCGCGCAATCGCTGGAAAGCGGCAATGCGGCGCTCGCGCTCGACCGGCTCGTCGCCGTCTCCAACCAGAAAAGCGAAGGCTGAGGACCGGCCATGACCGATATCCTGCGAAAGATCGAAGCCTACAAGCGCGAGGAAATCGCCGCCGCCAAGGCGAAGGTTACGCTCGACGACCTGAAGGCGCGCGCAGCCGATCAAGAAAAGCCGCGCGGCTTTCTGGAAGCGCTCCGTCGCAAACAGGACGAGGGCCGGTTCGGGCTGATCGCCGAGATCAAGAAGGCGAGCCCTTCCAAGGGTCTGATCCGCCCGGATTTCGATCCGCCGGCCTTTGCCAGGGCCTATGAGGCGGGCGGCGCGGCCTGCCTTTCGGTGCTCACCGATACGCCGAGCTTCCAGGGCGCGCCCGAGTTCCTCGCCGCCGCCCGCAATGCCTGCACCCTGCCCGCGCTGCGGAAGGATTTCATGTTCGAGCCCTATCAGGTGCACGAGGCCCGCGCCTGGGGCGCCGACTGCATCCTGATCATCATGGCAAGCCTTTCCGATGACGAGGCGCGCGTACTTGAAGAGACCGCCTTCGAACTCGGCATGGACGCGCTGCTTGAGGTCCATAACGAGGAAGAATGCGCGCGCGCACTTAAGCTTTCCTCTCATATGATCGGCATAAATAACCGTAATCTCAGGAATTTTGAGGTTACGCTTGAGACCAGCGAACGCCTGGTCAAGATGGTGCCGGACGACCGGCTGCTCGTCGGAGAAAGCGGCATCTTCGTCCATGACGACTGTCTGCGTCTGAAAAAGAGCGGCATCACCACCTTCCTTGTCGGCGAAAGCCTGATGCGCCAGGACGATATTGCCGGCGCGACGCGGGCGCTTCTGACTGGCGTTGACGCCGGGCTTCCGGCGCAATGAGCGACAGGCCGGCAAATCTGACCCATATCGCGGCCGACGGCTCCGCCAATATGGTCGATGTCGGGGGCAAGGACGAGACCGTTCGCACGGCCACGGCCGAGGGTTTCGTGCGCATGAAGCCCGAGACGCTGGCGCTGATTGAAAGCGGCAACGCGAAGAAGGGCGACGTCATCGCCACGGCCCGCCTTGCCGGGATCATGGGCGCCAAGCAGACCGCCAATCTCATTCCGCTCTGCCACCCGCTGATGCTCACCAAGATCGCCGTCGATATCGTTACCGATGCCGCCCTGCCCGGCCTGCGGGTTACCGCCACCGCGCGGCTGACCGGGCGAACCGGCGTCGAAATGGAGGCGCTGACGGCCGTTTCCGTCGCCTGCCTGACGATCTACGACATGGCCAAGGCGGCCGACCGGGAGATGGAAATCGGCGCGATCCGCCTGGTCGAGAAATCGGGCGGCGCAAGCGGCGACTACAAACGATCGGAGACGTGAGGCATGGCCGGCTCGCTTCTGCCCGTCGATGATGCGCTCTCCATCCTGCTGAACGGCGCATTGCCGATCACGGATAGGGAGAGCTGCGATCTGGTCGAAGCCGATGGTCGCGTGCTGGCCGAAGACCTTATCTCACGCATCACCCAACCGCCCTTCAGCGCCTCGGCCATGGACGGCTATGCGGTCAGGTCCGATGATGCAACAACCGGCGCGACGCTCTTAGTGATCGGCACGGTTGCGGCCGGCGAGACGCCGGAGATATCTGTCGCCCCGGGAACCGCGATCAGGATCTTCACCGGCGCTCCGCTGCCATCGGGCGCCGACAGCGTGGTGATCCAGGAGAATACGGAAGTCATGGGCGACCGTATCCGCATCATGAAATCCGTAACCAAAAACGCCAATATCCGCGCCGCCGGGCAGGATTTTCGACAAGGACAGGTTCTGCTCGCGGACGGCAGTCGGCTTGAGGCGCGCAATCTTTCGCTGGCGGCCGCCGGCGGCTATGGGTCGCTGCCGGTCTATCACCGTCCGAAGGTCGCCGTGCTCGCCACCGGCGATGAACTGGTGCGGCCCGGCGAGACACCGGGAACGGGACAGATTTCGGCTTCGGCGGGGATCGCCCTCGTGAGCCTCGCCCGCGCGAATGGCGCCGAGGCGCGCGACCTTGGCATTGCCGCGGACGAGCCATCCGCGATCGAGGCCGCGGTCGAGGATGCTCGCGCATGGGGCGCAAATGTCCTGATCACCATTGGCGGGGCGTCCGTCGGCGACCGCGATCTCGTCGGCCCGACATTGCAGGCGATGGGCATGTCGCTCGATTTCTGGAAGATCGCCATGCGGCCTGGAAAGCCGCTCATGGTCGGCAATCTCGACGCCATGAAGGTGCTCGGCCTGCCCGGCAATCCCGTTTCCGCCTATGTCTGCGCGCTGGTCTTTGCCGAACCGCTGATCCGTCGCCTTGCGCGGCTTGCGCCCCGCGATCGGCTGATGCGCGCCGTCGCGGCGGAGGCGATCGGCCCCAACGGTCCACGCCGCCACTATATGCGCGCGCGTTTCTCAGATCGTGGCCAGGGGCTCGTCTCGCCCTCGGCAAGCCAGGACTCATCGCTGATCGCGACGCTGGCCGACGCCGATTGCCTGATTGTCCGCCCACCCGGAGACGGCCCGCTGAAACCCGGCGACCCGCTCGAGGTGATGCTTTTGGGCAAAGCAGCCAGCTGAGCCTCAGATCCGCTCGCTCTGATGGCTGGCAGCCTGAAGAAAGGCCTGCATCTTCATCCGCACGGTTTCCTCGTCGATCTCGATACCCGCCTCGGCGAAATCACGCATCAGCTTCTTCAAAACGTCGTCATGGCCGGCATGGGTGAAATCGGCAGCGATCACTTCGCTGGCGTAGAATTCTAGATCCTCGCGCCCCAGAAGATCTGCTGCCCAGGCGGCCAGCATCCGGTTACGCCGCGCGATCACACGAAAGCGTGCGGCTTCCTGCTGCACATAGGCTGCCTCGAAGGCACGCTCGCGATCGGTAAAGATCGATCCGGACATATCCACCTCCATCGCGCCGCCGGACGGCGCTCCGTTTCCTCTTGCAAAGAGAATGGCGACAAAACTGACGTTTGAAAAGAAGCAGGATTTAACTATTTTAATAAGATCGTTTAAAATCCAAGATGAAATCGGCTCCAAAGGCGGCCGCCCATCGATCCGTGCGTGCAATTGCCTTGAAAAACGCTTGGTTTTGATTGAGAAAGCCGCACGACTTCGCTATTCCAGCGAGAGAGACAGAAATATCGCGTGCGCCAAGGCCACGCCAACTACGCGAGAAAAAAATGAATCGTCGCCGCCGGGTTTTTGAAGGCAAGGGCAAGATCCTCTACGAAGGCCCCGAGCCCGGAACGCTGATCCAGTTCTTCAAGGATGACGCCGCCGAGCCGGGTATTGCCGGTGAGGTTATTGACGGCAAGGGCGTGCTCAACAACCGCATCTCCGAATATGTCTTCAGCCATCTGAACGCGATCGGCATTCCGACCCATTTCATCCGCCGCCTCAACATGCGCGAGCAACTGGTGCGCGAGGTGGAGATGATCCCGCTCGTGCTCACCGTCCGCAATATCGCCGCCGGCTCGCTTTCGCGCCGGCTCGGCATCGAGGAGGGCACCCCCCTTCCCCGTTCCATCGTCGAGTTCTCGCTGAAATCCGACGAGCTGAAGAACCCGCTGGTCACCGAAGAGCATATCACCGCTTTCGGCTGGGCGATGCCGCCTGAACTCGATGACATGGTGGCGCTTGCGATCCGCATCAACGATTTTCTCTCCGGCCTGTTTCTCGGCGCCGGCATGCAGCTCGTCGACTTCAAGATCGAGTGCGGCCGTCTGTTCGAAGGCGACATGATGCGTATCATCCTGGCCGACGAGATCTCGCCGGATTCCTGCCGGCTCATCGACCTGCAGACGCGCCAGCGGATGGACCGCGATGCGCGCGGCGGTGCTGCGCCCAATGCCCATTCGGAGATTGCCCGCAGGCTGGGCATCATGAACGAGAACGAACCCGCCCGCGCCGCCGGCCCGGTACTTGTCAAATAGCAGATTGAGGATTGAACCAGTGATCAATGCACGTGTCATCGTTACCTTGAAGAACGGCGTTCTCGATCCGCAGGGAAAGGCCATCGAAGGCGCCCTTCACGGTCTGGGGTTCGACGGTCTGTCCGCCGCGCGCCAGGGCAAGGTCTTCGACCTCGCGCTCGACACCGATGACCGCGCCAAGGCCGAGGCCGATGTCGCGGCCATGTGCGAGAAGCTTCTGGCCAACATGGTGATCGAGAATTACGCGATCGAACTGACCCAGGCCTGAGCGCAGGAAGAGAGCGAAAGCCATGAAGACCGCATTGATCCAACTTCCGGGCCTGAACCGCGACCGCGACATGTTCGCCGCGATCCGCACCATATCCGGCCATGATCCGATCCCCGTCTGGCAGACCGAGACCGAACTGCCGGATGCCGACCTGATCATCATTCCCGGCGGCTTTTCCTATGGCGACTATCTGCGCTGCGGGGCAATCGCGGCGCGCATGCCGGTCATGCGCGCGGTTGCCGAAAAGGCCCGCGCAGGGGTCCGCGTCATCGGCGTGTGCAACGGCTTCCAGATCCTGCTTGAGGCCGGCCTTCTGCCGGGCGCGCTGATGCGCAATGCCTCGCTGAAATTCGTCTGCCGCCAGGTCCGTCTCGCAGTCGCCAACAACCGCACGGCCTTCACGTCCGGCTACGAGGCGGGCGAAGTGATCAACTGCCCTGTGGCCCACCACGACGGCAATTACTTTGCCGAGGCCGATGAACTCGCCCGAATCGAAGACAACAATCAGGTCGTGTTTCGCTATGCCGAGGGCACCAATCCCAACGGCTCGATCAATGACATCGCAGGATTGGTCAACGAACAGGGCAACGTGCTCGGCATGATGCCGCATCCGGAAAACCTGATCGAAACCGCCCATGGCGGAACGGACGGCCGGCGGCTTTTCGAATCAGCGCTCGACATGCTGGCCACCGCCTGAAGGCCTTCGCTTCGCGACCCGTCAATTGGTCGTGGTTAAGCTTGACCTTGGGGATGGAATCGTCAGTAATGCACGCTGAAATCCGGTCCGTCCTTTGGGCGGTTGCGGATCGCTTACCGATTGGAAAGACTTATGACTTCAGTATCGTTTCTCAGGCCCTCCGCCATGATGGCTTTTCTGGCGATGGGCGCAGGATCCGTTTTCGCGGCGGATGCCAACGTTCCGGCAAGCCCGACGCCGCCTGCCGAGGAGAGTATTTTCGACGAGGCTCGGTTTGAAGTCGCCGCATCCCTCGGCTCCAATTCGGACTTCGAAAAGGGCGTCTTTCTCATCCCGAGCCTGTTCTTCGACCCGCTTCACAGCGAAGGTCGGGAAGGCTTCGACAAGTTTCTGCATCCCCGTTTCTTTTTGAGCGCCAGCATTTCGACGGCTGACGAATCGTCGCAGATCATGGCCGGCGCGAGCTGGAAGTTTCCGGTTGCCGGTCCGACCTTCGTCGATATCGGTTTCGGCGGCGCGCTGTCGAACGGCAGTCTGGATGAATATGGCGGCCGCGGACCCGGTATCGGCTCCCACCTGCTGTTTCACGAATATATCGCCTTCGGCGTCGACCTTGACGACAGCTGGAGCATCACGGCGACTGTCCGTCACTCCTCGAATGCGGAACTCGCCAGCCCGAACAGCGGCTTGACCTATGGCGGCCTCGGCATCGCCAAAAATTTCTAGAACCGGCAACGGTTCTCCGCAGAGGAAATGAAAACGCCGGGCAACTCGCCCGGCGTTTTGCTTTCCAGTCGATACCGCCGATCAGCTGTCGGCGGCGGACTTGCTCGATTTGGAGCCGCCCTTCTTGCCGGACTTGCCCTTGGGCCCGTCCGACTTCAATTCGGCCGGCTTGACCGGCGTTGAGTCGGGTATAGCATCCAGCGTCAGCTCTTCCTTGCCATCCTTGTCCGTCTTTACATCGACGCGGACGACGCCGCCCTTCTTCAGCTTGCCGAACAGGATCTCGTTGGCGAGAGGCTTCTTGATGTGCTCCTGGATGACGCGCGAGAGCGGGCGGGCGCCCATCTTCTCGTCATAGCCGCGCGAGGCCAGCCACTCGACCGCCTTGTCCTCCAGTTCGAAGGTGACATTGCGTTCCGAAAGCTGCGATTCGAGCTGCATGACGAATTTCTGCACGACCTGATGGATGACTTCCGTCGGCAGCGGCGCAAACGGAATGATCGCATCGAGGCGGTTGCGGAACTCCGGCGTGAAGATGCGGTTGAGCGCCTCCTCGTCCTCGCCGGTGCGCCGTGACGAGCCGAAGCCGATCGCCGACTTCGACATTTCGGCGGCACCCGCATTGGTCGTCATGATCAGGATGACATTGCGGAAGTCGATCTTCTTGCCGTTGTGGTCGGTCAGCGAACCGTGGTCCATCACCTGCAGCAGGATATTGTAGATATCCGGATGCGCCTTCTCGATCTCGTCCAGCAGCACGACGCAATGCGGGTGCTGGTCGACGCCATCGGTCAGAAGGCCGCCCTGGTCGAAGCCGACATAGCCGGGAGGGGCGCCGAGCAGGCGCGAGACCGTATGCCGCTCCATATATTCCGACATGTCGAAGCGCAGTAGCTCGACGCCGAGCGAGGAGGCAAGCTGCTTCGACACCTCGGTCTTGCCGACGCCCGTGGGGCCGGAGAAGATATAGGAGCCGATCGGCTTGTTGGGCTCGCGAAGTCCGGCGCGGGCGAGCTTGATCGAGGTCGCAAGCGCGTCGATCGCCTTGTCCTGGCCGTAGACCACCGAGCGCAGTTCCTGCTCGAGATTGGCCAGCACCTGCTCGTCATCCTTGGAAACCGATTTCGGCGGGATGCGGGCCATGGTCGCAACGGTCGCCTCGATCTCCCTCTCGGTGATCATCTTGCGCCGGCGCGAAACCGGAAGCAGCATCTGCGCAGCACCACTCTCGTCGATCACGTCGATGGCCTTGTCCGGCAGCTTGCGATCCGAGATGTAGCGCGCCGACAGTTCCACCGCCGCCTTGATGGCGTCGTTGGTGTAGCGCAGGTTGTGATATTCCTCGAAATAGGGCTTGAGGCCCTTCATGATTTCGATGGCATCGTCCACGGAGGGCTCGTTGACATCGATCTTCTGGAACCGGCGCACCAGCGCACGGTCCTTCTCGAAGAACTGACGGTACTCCTTGTAGGTAGTCGACCCGATGCAGCGGATAGCGCCCGAGGAGAGCGCCGGCTTCAGGAGGTTCGACGCATCCATGGCGCCGCCGGAGGTAGCGCCTGCGCCGATCACCGTGTGGATCTCGTCGATGAAAAGGACGGCCCCCTCATACTCTTCGAGTTCCTTGACCACCTGCTTCAGGCGCTCCTCGAAATCGCCGCGATAACGGGTGCCGGCGAGCAGCGTGCCCATGTCGAGCGAGAAGATCGTCGCATCGATGAGTGCTTCCGGCACCTTGCCCTCGACGATCCGCTTGGCCAGCCCCTCGGCAATCGCCGTCTTGCCGACGCCGGGGTCGCCGACATAGAGCGGATTGTTCTTCGAGCGGCGGCACAGGACCTGGATGGTCCTGTTGACCTCGGCATCGCGACCGATCAGCGGATCGATCTTGCCGCTCATCGCCTTCTCGTTGAGATTGACGCAATAGGCCTTCAGTGCGTCGGGCTGCTTGCGCCCGTTTTCGTCGGCCTGCTGCGCCGCACCATCGGTATCCTCGTTTTCGGAATTGGCGCCGCGCGGCGTGCGGATTTCCGACGAGCCCGGCCGCTTGCCGATCCCGTGCGAGATATAGTTGACCGCATCATAGCGCGTCATTTCCTGCTGCTGCAGGAAATAGGCCGCGTGGCTTTCGCGTTCGGCGAAGATGGCGACGAGCACATTGGCGCCCGTCACCTCCTCGCGGCCGGATGACTGGACGTGGATCACCGCGCGCTGGATGACGCGCTGGAAGCCGGAGGTCGGCTTGGAATCCTCGTCATAACCGGTCACCAGATTGGCTAGTTCGGTATCGACATATTCGGTGACTGTCTTGCGCAAAGCGTCGAGGTCGACATTGCAGGCACCCATGACGGCGGCGGCATCTCCATCATCAATCAGCGCCAGGAGCAGGTGCTCCAGCGTCGCATATTCATGGTGCCGGTCATTTGCATAGGTCAGAGCCTGATGCAGCGCCTTTTCGAGACTGGGGGAGAATGTTGGCACGATCAGATCCTCACTTCTTTTCCATGACACATTGCAATGGGTGTTGGTGCTGACGCGCAAAATCCATGACCTGACTGACCTTGGTCTCAGCCACCTCATAGGTGAAAACCCCGCATTCGCCCACGCCGTTATTGTGGACATTCAGCATGATGCGGGTCGCCGCCTCGCGATCCTTCTGGAAGAAACGTTCCAGAATATGGATTACAAACTCCATTGGTGTGTAGTCATCATTCAACAGGAGAACCCGGTAGAGGCTGGGTTTCTTCGTCTTTGGCTTGGTGCGCGCGATCACCGCCGTTCCGCGGTTCGGATTGCCCCCATTCTTGGAAGGGTCGTTCTGCATCCGGATCGACATCGCGATCATTCTTACTAACTCCGTGCGTCCTCTAGATTTTAAGCCGCGTACATCAGCCTTTTGTTGACGTTCATATCTGTATGTACCGCAACCGTTTCAAGCTCCCTGAGACTGATCCAATCTTAATGCCGATCTTCCGGGCTTGTCATTAAGAAAAAATACCGCGCGCTGGTGCGCCCTTCACCCCTCACGCCGTTGATCGTCTCCGAAATTACAATGACTACAACCCAAGGGTGACAAATCGAACAAAAACAAACATCACCCAGGGCGACGCAATTGCTGAACTTGGGTGCCGCAATACCACGAAACGTTACGCATCGAAGAGCGAAACGTTTCGTGTCGCCAAATTTGAGGCGTTGCATCGAACATATGGATCGCGAGGGTAAAGCAGCGGACGCACTGGCCGCCCTCTTTCAGAGCCCCGGCCTCGCCCGACCTTGCTCAGTTGCAGTAGGTTCTGCCGGACGAACGCTGCTTCAAATCAAAGTGAAAATGATCATCATGCTTGGGATAGCCGGGGCCCAGCACCGTGTTGAAATACTCGCATCCGCTGGCGCGGACGGATTTCAGAAGGCCCTTCTCCCGGAAGGCGAAGAACCCCTTGGGAGAAACATCGATCGTCTTGCCTGTATTGAGCGTGAAGCCGCCGATATCAATGGCATTGCCCTTCGAGTGTTCCGACATGGTGCGCGAATTGGTGCCGTTGTTCACGCGACGGCAGGAATAGCCGCCCATGGTCTCGATCGATTTCAGGCCGGTGAGATAGCGCACCCGCACGGCCGGCGCCACATCGGCCTGAACCCACTGGGCGAAGGCGAGCGCGGTCTCGCAATTGACGGTTACGTCCGGCGAGATCGCGATATTGCCCGGCAGTTTCTGCAGTTTCACCGGATAGGCAATGCCGCACTGGCTGCCCGATGCGATCGCCTCGACTTCGGAAAAAGTGACGCCCATGGCGTTGAGTTCGCTTCGGCATTGCCGCTCGGCAAGCGGCATCAGGCCCGGTATGCGGTTCTGCTTCGGCTCGGCCATGCTCCCCTGCCCTGCGTCCGTCCCCGCACCGGGGTCGACGTGGGGCAGGAGCGAAGCCGTATTGATCGGGTCGATGCCCGGATCCTTCGCCGCGTCCGTCTGCGCCTCGGCGCTCCGCGCTTCGGTGTCGGCGATGGCGGCGACGTCGGTCCTGTCTTCGGTTTCGCTGAAGCCGAGATAGCTGTCGATCGGCAGGCCGGCGGAGGTCTCCGTTTCGGCAATCAATTGCTCGATGCTCTGCGGCGGCGGATCATCCTTTGCCAGCTCCGCCGCAGAGGGCTGCGGCGCCGGCGCGGAAACCACGGCAGCAGGCTTGGCCTTGGCCGCCTCGCTGCGGGTGACCACCTGGGTATCCTTGGCGCTGGTATCGACCGAAAACGAGGTCATCAGCCCGCCGATCGAACAACCGGCAAGAACCAGGGAAATCGCCGTGCAGGAAACCGCGTTTCGCAGATGAGAAAAAGACGCCATACCGTTCATCGTGCCCAGGGGTTGAAACCTGAGGGCGAGTAAAACAGACATATGTAAACAAATGCTTTGCCGCGCCGCACTTCGAATGAGGCTGCTCTTGCGCGGGGGCCTGCGGGCGGTAAATTGCGACGAGTCTGGCCGCAGGAGAAGAATCAGTGACCGAAAGACCCAAGGGCGATCTGACGCTCAGAACCGTGGCCATGCCGGCCAATGCCAACCCGGCCGGAGACATTTTCGGCGGCTGGGTGATGTCGCAGATGGACCTTGGCGCCTTCGTCGCCGCCTCGGAACATGCCGGCATGCGCACGGTCACCGTCGCGGTCAACTCGATCACCTTCGAAAAGCCGGTCAAGATCGGCGATACGCTCTGCGTCTATACACAGTTCAAGAAGATCGGCCGCACCTCGATGACGGTGAATGTCGAAGCCTGGGTGCATCGTCATGACCGGCCGCGGCGCGAGAAGGTGACGGCAGCCGAATTCGTGATGGTGGCGATGGACGAAAGCGGCAGGCCCGCGCCCGTTCCGCAGACGAAACAGCCGTCCATCAGCGAAGTGGACAATGAGGCATGACCGACCAGACCGCAGCCCCCCAGCGCCCGCCGCGTCTGTTCCTGCGGCGTCTGGCTGCGCTTTTCATTGACTTTGTCATCTTCGGCATTCTCGCCACCTTCGCGGTCGGCGCGCTGTCATTGGCGAGCCCGCAGCTGAGGGATGGCGTCGCCAGCTCCTTCTTCCACACCCGCATCTGTCAGCCGGCGGACAGAAGCCTGCCGGTGTTTGCCGAGATCGAACAGAACTGGCCAGAAACGGAGGACGGCGACACGACAGTGAGCGCGCGGTCCTGCACGGTCGACAGCTTCTTCCTGCCGCAGAAGCGCCTGGCCATGGTCACCGAGAGCCGCACCGGCGAAGACGGCGGCACCTTCACCCGCTCGGTATCCATCCAGCTTGACGAGAACGGCGATCCTGTCTTCCCCTCGCCGCTGATCGAGCGCGCCGTCTCCACGCTTCAGCTCCTCGCCTTCCCGCTGGCGCTCGCGCTGTCGACGATCTTCCTCGGCTGGACGCCCGGCAAGCGGCTGATGTCGCTCCGCGTGACGACGGATGCGCTGGCCAAGGACCCGCCGCCGCTCTCGCCGGGCAAGACCATCACGCGGGAATATCTGAAGTTCTGGCCCCTGATCGCCAACAACCTTTTCCAGTTCGTCATTGCCGCCAACGCGCCGAAGCCCGCCTCCGTTTCCGAGACCGTCGCCCTGCTCGAAACCGTGGGGACCGACCAGCGCGCCATTGCCGACATCCTTGTGCTCAACGCCGCCACGCTTCTGGTCCTGTTCGTCTGGTGGGTCTGGCCGTTTGCCCTCTGGCGCGGCCGCATGCTCTATGACGGCTTCATCCGCGCCTATGTCGTGCTGAGGAACTAGCGAGGATCGCGACACTTGGTTGATATGCTGATCCAGAGTAGTTTAGGCGATCCGAGGTCCTATCCGGCTAATCTGCAAACCCGGTTCATCCGAGCATGACGCGTCAGTATCGTGTGATCGTCTGTTCATCGCGCTGACCTTTGCAACCTGGCGCCTCAATTACATGCAGAATATTGAAATCTCTTATGAAAAACGTCTTTTCCCTCCCGAAGGCGAGCCCTGGCTCGAAACACGGGACGGCCTGAAATACTGGCTGGTGAAACGCGAGCCGACGATCGGGCTGCAGATTTCGGTCCTCACCGAGGATCCAAGTATTTCGATGCACAGATATGGCGGTGGCGGACGAGAGGACTGTGGCAGCTTTCTGTTCTGCTACAAGGGATTTCAGATCGGCTTTATTGATCATGAGTTGGGAGAGGCGTGCTGGCCGTTGCCGCCCAAGAGTCTCCCCGAAGACGTGGAGGAGGGACGGCGGACGGGAACCGTCATTCTGAGGATTACGGCTGTCGGGACGCCGGTTTTCGATTGCTCCGCGCACTATGCGCGCGACCGGGACGGAAAACTGATCAAGGATGCTCGGGGTCGGTATGTCCGGAAGGGGCCGTACTACCGAGCCGCTACGGATTACAGCAGGGCGCCAACGGACCTGACCGGCTTCAACTGGCAAGACTTCCTGGCCGAATGGCGATACCGTTTACGCAGATCGACGGGTTTCGGGAAGAAAAGCTCAGCTTATGTCACCGGTCTCAGCTGGAAAGACTACTGCGCGGGAAAGCGCGACCGGTTCCGTTCACGCCGGCAGCAGGAAGAGATGTTGTCGATCTGGCCGAATCTGTTCACCGGTATGAGGGGGCAGCTCGAAATACTCCGTCCGGGAGCGCGCAAGACACTGCCGAATGGCCGCCCGGTGCCAAAACGAGTGATGCGCTTTTCCGACGACGTCATCAGGCAATTCGAAACGGGGGAGCTGATCGATGGCATATGCGGAGAATCAGCAGAACTGAATCCTACAAAAATCCCGTTTAAATGAACCGTGGTGATAAGGTGAAAAAAGTAATAATTCTTGCTTTATCAGTATTTTCTTTATCTTATTTCTTTTACCCATATGTTCTTGAATTTCGAGTCAGAAGAAATATTCCGCCGGGCATCAATATCGAAAAAATGGTATATTTTCATCGAGAATTTCTCAGGTGTACAGCTGCTGAAATCGATATATCTGACGATATCAAGTTCGATTTCGATAGAAATTTAATAAAAGCATCAGAGAGCGCATTAAAAGATCTTCGAAAAAAGAGGAAAGAGGAAAACATAGGTGTTTATGTGTTCCCGGATGGGAAATTCGCTTACTTTTCCGACGCCTCTCTCATCGATGTTGCAGGCCGCATTGAAATAGCGGGCGATAGAAGGCTGGGGCAGCATATATCAAATCAGATATTTTCTGGTAGATCTTGCTTTCCTGACGGAGGCGGCAATAAAGAATATTTGAGCTTTCGAACTAAATTCACCCAAGCTATGACTGACAACACGGGAATTGTCATATTTGGCGAGGGATTTCTCGGCGGCGTTATGGTTCTGTTCCCTGAGGACCGAAAACTATTTTATTTTGGCCCATAGTGGTGCGAAGAAGCACTATGCCAACGACATATGAATTGACGGACGCGAGAAGAGTCTTGATTGTCTGATCAAATCGGTTCGCCCCACCTGGGTGATCCGTCAAATGTTGCTTATTTGTTCCGATTTTCCCAGCCCGCCCCTTTTCTTTTCTGGCGTGTGGCTCCATATTCGCCCCATGGCCAGAACACCCAGGAAATTCCCCGAAAAGCCCGGCTTCGAGGAAGCGCCGCAGGCGCCCTTCGAGGGCGAACGTTATGACGGCTCGATGAGCGACTGGCTCGAAAATCTCGAGCGCGAAGCCGAGGCCGAGACAGCCGACTCACAGCGCAAGCTCGCTTCCCGCGCCGGCAAGCATCGCAAGAAGGCCGCCGAAAGCGGCGATGCGACCGCCGGGCGGACATCGCGCGGCGTCTCGATCGGCGCGTCTTCCGACCCGAAGACGCGCGCCGCCGCCGGTCTCAATCCGGTTTCAGGTGTCGATGTCTCGCTGGAAGACGCGAAAAATCTTGCTCCCGGCGCAGTGACCGCGACGGTCGATGCGCTCTCCAAGCTGATCGAAAGCGGCAATCCGCTGTTCAAGGACGGCAAGATCTGGACGCCGCACCGCCCGGACCGTCCGGAAAAATCCGAGGGCGGCATCCCGATCCGCATGGAAACGGAATACAAGCCCTCCGGCGACCAGCCGACGGCAATCCGCGATCTGGTCAGTGGCCTCAATGACGGCGACCGCAGCCAGGTTCTGCTCGGCGTCACCGGCTCGGGCAAGACCTTTACCATGGCCAAGGTGATCGAGGAGACGCAGCGGCCGGCGGTCATTCTGGCGCCGAACAAGACGCTTGCCGCGCAGCTCTATTCCGAATTCAAGAACTTCTTTCCGGACAATGCCGTCGAGTATTTCGTCTCCTATTACGACTACTACCAGCCGGAAGCCTATGTGCCGCGCTCGGACACCTATATCGAGAAGGAATCCTCGATCAACGAACAGATCGACCGGATGCGCCACGCGGCGACCCGCGCGATCCTTGAGCGCGATGACTGCATCATCATTGCTTCCGTCTCCTGCATCTACGGTATCGGCTCGGTCGAGACCTATACGGCGATGACCTTCCAGATGTCCGTCGGCGACACGCTCGACCAGCGCCAGCTTCTGGCGGACCTGGTGGCCCAGCAATACAAGCGCCGCGACATGGATTTCCAGCGCGGTTCATTCCGTGTGCGCGGCGATACGATCGAGATCTTCCCCGCCCACCTTGAGGATGCCGCCTGGCGCATCTCCATGTTCGGCGACGAGATCGACCAGATCACAGAATTCGACCCGCTGACCGGGCAGAAGACCGGCGACCTGCAATCGGTGAAAATCTACGCCAATTCGCACTATGTCACGCCGCGCCCGACATTGAACGCCGCCATAAAATCGATCAAGGAAGAGTTGAAGGGACGCCTTCAAGAGCTTGAAAAGGCTGGACGTCTTCTGGAAGCGCAACGGCTTGAACAACGCACGCGATTCGATATCGAGATGATGGAGGCGACCGGGTCCTGCCCCGGTATCGAGAACTATTCGCGCTACCTGACCGGTCGAAGGCCCGGCGAGCCGCCGCCGACCCTGTTCGAGTATATTCCCGACAACGCGCTCATCTTCATCGACGAGAGCCACGTCACCATTCCGCAGATCGGCGGCATGTATCGCGGCGACTTCCGGCGCAAGGCGACGCTCGCCGAATACGGCTTCCGCCTGCCCTCCTGCATGGACAACCGGCCGCTGCGCTTTGAGGAATGGGACGCGATGCGCCCCGATACGATCGCCGTTTCGGCCACGCCCGGCGGCTGGGAGATGGAACAGTCCGGCGGCGTTTTCGCCGAACAGGTGATCCGTCCGACCGGGCTGATCGATCCGCCGGTCGAGGTGCGTCCCGCGAAGACGCAGGTCGACGACGTGTTGAGCGAGATCCGCGACGTTTCCGCCAGGGGCTACCGCACCCTGGTGACGGTGCTGACCAAGCGCATGGCCGAGGATCTCACCGAATATCTGCATGAACAGGGCATCCGCGTGCGCTACATGCACTCCGATATCGACACGCTTGAGCGCATCGAGATCATCCGTGACCTGCGCCTTGGCGCTTTCGACGTTCTGGTCGGCATCAACCTTCTGCGCGAGGGCCTTGATATCCCGGAATGCGGTTTCGTCGCCATTCTCGACGCCGACAAGGAAGGTTTTCTCCGTTCGGAGACCTCGCTGATCCAGACGATCGGCCGCGCGGCCCGCAATGTCGACGGGAAGGTCATTCTCTATGCGGACCAGATCACCGGCTCGATGCAGCGGGCCATGGACGAGACAAGCCGTCGTCGTGAGAAGCAGCTCGCCTACAATGAAGAGCACGGCATCACGCCGGAATCGGTCAAGGCCCGGATCTCCGACATTCTCGATTCGGTCTACGAAAAGGACCACGTCCGCGCCGATATCGGCGCCAAGGGCGGCAAGGGTTTCGCCAAGGATGGACACCTTGTCGGCAACAATCTGCAGGCCCATCTGGAGGCGCTGGAAAAACAGATGCGCGATGCCGCCGCCGATCTCGATTTTGAAACCGCCGCACGGCTGCGCGACGAAATCAAGCGGCTGAAGGCCGCCGAGCTCGAGGGCATGGACGACAAGCTGGAGAAAGCGGAATCGCGCCAGTCCGAGGCTGCACCGAAATCGTCGGGCGATGAAGGCGCCTCCTATTTTGCCCGACCGTCGCTCGATGACATGGGCCCGGGCACCGACATGGCAAAGCCGCTGTTTCGCAAGAACACGCTCGACGAAATGACGGTCGGACGCACGGAAAAGCCGCGCGGCGGCGATGCGAAGCCGGTCAAGCGCGGCAAGATCGGCGCGGGCTCCTATGAGGATCCCGCCGAGCAGAAACAGCGCGGCCGGCGCAAGAGCAAGACCGGAAAACCCGGCAAGTAGTCGGGCCCGCGCTTCATCCCCGCGGCAGTTGTGCGGCATCGGCGATGCATGTACGGTTGCGCCAGTTCAATCGAAGAATGGTTTTGGAAATGACTGAAGCG
Source organism: Martelella lutilitoris (assembly GCF_005924265.1). Lineage (GTDB taxonomy): Bacteria > Pseudomonadota > Alphaproteobacteria > Rhizobiales > Rhizobiaceae > Martelella > Martelella lutilitoris. The sequence goes on along the minus strand of NZ_VCLB01000007.1, from coordinate 107,293 downwards.
AAATACGGCAATGTCGGCGAACACGTGAAAACGGCGTTTGCGAATGCCGAGGCAAATCCCGCCCCTTATCGGCATTGGCTGGTCAAGGACCTGTTTCCCGAGGCTCTGCTTGCCGACCTTCAGGCCCTTGATTTTCCGCGGCCGGATCTCGGCGGCGTTTCCGGCACGCGCGAGGTCCACAACAAGAGCCGGCACTATTTCGACCAGGAGAACAAGGCGAAGTATGACAGCTGCGCGGCCGTGGCGGCGGCCTTCCAGTCCCCGGATGTCGCCGGTTTTATCGAAAAGACCTTCGGCACCAGTCTCGAAGGCTCCAACCTCCGGATCGAATACGCTCAGGATACGGACGGTTTCTGGCTGGAGCCGCATACCGATATCGGCGTCAAGCTTTTCACCCTGCTCGTCTATCTTTCCGACGAGCCGGGGCATGAGAAGCTCGGTACCGACATCTACGCCTCCAAGGAAGAACATATCGGCCGCTCGCCCTTCGGTCCCAATCTGGCGATGATCTTCGTGCCGGCGGACAACACCTGGCACGGATTCGAGAAACGGCCGATCGAGGGCGTGCGCAAATCGCTGATCATCAATTACGTGAAGCCGGAATGGCGCGCGCGCGAACAGCTCGCTTTTCCCGAAGATCCGATCCGCACGGCCTGACGCCGCCTGCCGATCAGGCCTTGCGGCCGTGCGCCGCGAGGCCGCGCCTGATCGCCGCGGCGATCTCCTCGGTCGCATCCACCCGGTCATAAACGTAGGGGCGCAGCGGGCCATCGAAGGGCCGCGTCTGCCCGGCCTCCTCAAGGCGACTGAGAAAACCCGCCAGCTTCGGGTTGAGCGCATAAGGGGCGAGCGGAAACACCGGCTTGCCGGTGGAAAGCGCTTCGCTGACCATGTTGTGGGAATCCCCCGTCACCGCCAGCATGTCGCAGAAGCCGAGCAGCGCCCGGTAGGGATTGGCCTCGTCCGGCGACCAGATCCAGTGCGGAAAACCGGAAAGCCGATCCCTCAGCGCCGACATCACGGTTTCCGGCGTGCGGCGCGACTGGGTGACGATAATGCTGCCCACTTCATTCCTCGCGTGATCGATCTGCGCCATGAAATGGTCAAGCGCAGCACTCTCATCGCGCGTGCCGGAGACCGGATTGCCGATGAGGAGCCCGAGACGGGGGGATGGTAATTCTTCCCAGACCTCCGGGCGCTCGGCTGCCGCTTCGGCAATCGCCTCCTCAGTCAGCGGATGCGGACCGGTATCGGTCACCAGCACATTTTCGGCGCGAAACCGGTCGTGGCGCGGCATCCAGATCAGGTCCGCCGCCGATGCGCCGATGCGCGGATCCTTCAGAAACACCGTAAAGGTTTTACCGCCGGAGGCTTTCTTAACCGCCTTCAGATAGGGCACCATCCGCCTGCCGCTGGCAATCGCGACATCGGGAAAAGGCGGCGAAATCGGGCTGTCAGGCCGACCGGGCCGATGCTTCGGCGGGACCGGCCCATGCGGCATCCACCATTCCCAGGGCTTGCCGGGCTGGATCACCTTCTCCTCTGCCTCGGCGCCGAGGCGCGAGACGACGCCCAGGCACTGCACCCGGTCGCCGATCTTCCCGTCCGTCAAAATCCAGATCTTCAAAGCTTGTCCCCTGCGTCTCGGGATACGGGGCCACACGCCCTCCCCGCTTGTGGCGCGAGGGGCGGACGGCCGTCAAGGCGCGTCCGCCGCGCATGCGGGACGTTCCAGCAGCGGGTTATGCCCTCCGCGGGCAGAATTCAAGCCAGAAGCCGGTCAAAAATGGATCGCGCGAAATTATCCGCCGTATGCTCGGCGACGAAGGCCTGCGCATCCTCGCGCGAAATCGCCGGCTCGCCCTCGATCGCCCGCGCCAGCGCTTGCGGGTCGGTCGTGTCGGTGGTCGTGCCGAGCCGGTGCAGGCGCGCCTGATAGCCCATCAGGCCGGTCTCCTGGGCAATTACCGGCTTTCCGGCCGCAGCGGCCCAGAACAGCACCCCGGACGAGCCCACATGGTTCTGGTAGGGGGCAAGCACCACATCGCAATTGACGACCTCCTGCGCCAGTTCCGCGTCGGTCACGAAGCGGTCCACCAGCTCGATCGCCATGTCGGGGTTTGCGGACCTGCATTCGGAAAGCGCCGCCTCGATCTCCGCCCTGTCCTCCCCGGCGATGCGTCCGACCAAGCGCAGGGCAAGACCGCGCTGCCTCTCGGGCGCGATATGGCGGATCGCGCGCAGCAGCGTCACCACGCCCTTGCGGCGGGAGAGCGCGCCGAAGATCAGCAGGCCCCGGCGGCCGTCATCGCGGGACTTGCGGCCAGGCACCGCCAGCAGCGAGAGGTCGGGCGCGGGATCGGGCGAAAACAGCAGCCGACCGGCAGTCATCCTGTCGCGGGCCGCCGTCTCGTCGAGCGTGAACAGGAAGGGCGTGGCGCGGCGCCGGGAGGCGAAATACATGGCGCGGCGGCGCGCCGTATCCACCCTGCCCTTCAGGGACGGCCTGAGGCCGAAATGGTTCGGCGGACGGAAGATGATGCCGGTGATGATGCCGTCGACGGGCCGCCGGTCGACGCAGGCGCCGAGCAGCGCGTGGTCGAAGGCCGGAATGAAACAGACGCCCGGCCGCTCGGCAAGCAGCCGCCGCGCCTTGCCCCATTGCGCAAGGCCCCGTGCGACAAGGCTTCCCTCCATCAGGGCGCGCATCTCGCCGTCCGGCAACGGATCGATCGAAAGCGCCGGATCGCCCCTGAGGGCCGCCGGCAAACGCTCGATCAGCGCCGCGCCCGCCGCCAGCCGCACCGGCATGCCCGCCTCGTGGCGCAGCAGCCGCTCGAGCAGCCAGGTGGCCCAGATGGCGCTGTGCCCCTCGGTCTTGGGTTCAAAATAGGTGAAGGTTTTCATCGCAATGATCCACGCAGAGGGCCGCCCGAGGTTCTGGAGCGACCCGAAATCGCGACCGCAGTCAGGAAAAAGGCGAAACTGATTGCGATCGAGATGTCCAGAAAGACATAGGCCCTGAAATAAACGAAGAGACTAAATGCTGAAAAACAGGCGAGATAGACAGGTACGTTTACGAACTCCTGACGGAACAAATTATAAAAAAAGAATGATACATAAGCTACCAACAATATCAACATTACAAAAATAGAAAAGTGATAATTAAAGAAAATAAATGAATTATCCAATGTATTTCCAGCCCAAATATCTGGATCTCCGATACTGTATTTTTGACCTATCCCTCGTGGCCACCAAAATTTTTCAAAATTAAAAATATTTTTTGCGTAATAATAATAAATACGATCACCCTCACTCCTATACACCCCGTTCAATGTAGCAGCGGTTTTTAAAACGAGCTGATACTGATAGTGATAAGGTATACCTGCGGATTCCATTAGATCAGCTATTCCGTATAGAATATTTGTAACCCCTTTCTTTGACGCAAAGCCAAACATCAGCACAAGGGAGAAAACAAGTGATAACAGAAAATAAAAAATCAAAGAAAGAGCTCGACCCGTTACCCTACGCGTCAAAACAAACAAATATGCAACAGTAGCCGCAGCTGTGAGAATAAATACTTGCCTAAATGCCACAAACAAAAGCATATAAGAACATAAAATCAATGACAAGAAAACCAATTTGGAATTCCTGTATCTCATAGAAATTAATATCATTGGGAACATATAGTAAACCGGGGTAAATTGCTTCCCAGAGACACTCGCACTCTCAGCATAGCTAGGAATAATTCCCACAGATCCGACAAATAAATACAGAGCGGTTCCCGCTATCGCAAAAAAAGATGAAAAATAAATGAATTTTTCAACACTATCACTATCAGATTTGTTTAAAATATACGTAAATATAAACAGAATATACATTGATCTGACGTCAGAATACACGCCAAAAAAGGGTATCCCCTTTACAATACTAATCAAAGAAAAAGGAAAAATAAATATAAAAAACAAAATTGTAAATAAAAAAATCCTTTTTACAAAGGCAACCTTTACTTTGAAAAAAAACACGAAGTAAAGGGCGCACAAAAAAATGGGAGCTTCTGCCATATACCCAAAAGGGGTAGAGAATAAAAAATTACTGAACCTAGAGAGTACAAAGACGCCGAAAATACCACAGAAAAAAACCAAGCGGCTATCAGAATGCTCCTTGAAACCCGCATTATTGCGTATTCTGCTATGCATCAACTCAGTCATGACTTGAAAATCTATCCAAAAAGAGAATTATGCATTTGAGCGCTACGGATAGTCAGACGGATCTAACAAGTAACTTTTTCTTGTAGATCAAAGTCACCGCGAACAAATAAGGCACACCGAATATGACTGCGCTGGTCATCAGATTAACCCATGCCAAACCCGAAACGCGCATCGTCTGAGCGTACCAAGCCAGCAGTGCAACGCCTACGAGAAAAATAGATAAACGCGTCCACGCAATAAGCTTCAGGCTTGACCGAACAACATTCCAGCGCCGTTCGCTCCACCATAGGATCATTCCGACGTGAATGACACCCGAAAGAACGAATACCATTGCATACCATACAACGGAGCCGTCACCTATTTTCAAAGCAGCAGCGCCGAAGATGCAAACGAACGACAAAGTAGCCGCTGTAGTGTAGGCTATCTTACGTGCGTCACCAAGAGCTTGAAGCGCCCAAAAGAAGGGTATTACCGGGCACTGGATCAGGAAGGCAATTGCCATCAGCCGCGTCGAATAAAGCAACTCGTTTGTCGCACTTTCTCCCAACCAAACGTCCAGGAATAACTGGCTTAGTGAAAGTAGCACGATAAAACCGGGTACCACTATGACCATTTGGACAAGAATGCCGTCGCGAATCAAATTTCGTATACCGCTGGTATCGTTAGTCGTCTGAAGTTGACCAAGCCCGGGCAACAGAGCTCTCTGCGCCTGGCCTATCGAGGAGTTGATCACAGATGGAATTCTAATAGCCACAGTGAAAACGCCGAGTGCAGCTGTCCCGCCAAAAGAAGCCGATAGCATCCGCCAAGTAGGCTCCTGCGCTTTCTGCAATATGTGAGCGACGCCAAATCCTTTCGACATACTTCTGACATCACTGAAGTTCGTCTTTGACGATTTCGATACGGTCCAATCACTTAAGAACTTATAGGACAGAACTAAGTCTAGTAGTATCTCTACAAATGAACCTGCGAAAAAAGAAAACCCGAGAAAAGCAAATGGATTGTCGAAATATGCATGAAAAAAAAATATTATTACGATAGCTTGCACAAGTACGCGCGCAATCACTGTGGCGTTAAACCAAAACTGCTCGTGCGATCCGAGCCTTAGACTTATTAGCCATCCGCCTAGTACCTGTATTGCTCCAGCACAAGAAGCAAAAGCGAATCCAATCAGCTTGTCGCTGTGCTGATGCATGACGAAAGACAACAGGTACAGCAATAAAAGAACCGGAGTGACAACAGTCAAAAACCTTGAAATCAACCAACGTATTATAGGAATTGTGGCTAGAGGACCATCGATCGCCATTTTTCGAGTCAGGGCATTAATAAAACCGAAATCAAGAATTGTAATGTACATGACTACTGCGCTCAAGAGGCCCCAGATGCCGACCAGTTTAAAGCCGCCATTTTTAGTGAGCCACGAGATAAGTAAAATATTAGTCGTTGCAGTTACCAAAAAGGATAAAACAATTATAAAGGAAGATCGTAAAAAATTACGCCTTACCTTTTCCACTGTAGCTTCAATCATTATTTTTTTCCATGAAAACGCAACTTCATAATTATTTTTGTATCGAAATCCTCCTAGGAATTACAGAAGGGCAGGTCAGCTGGCAAAATTGGATTAGCGTTTTACACAAAGTATAAAACCTCAAAGGCTTTAGTCTTTCAGAAAAGCCTCATACGCATCCGCAACGCCGTCCTTCAGCGAGCGGGCGCGGTTCCAGCCCATGGCGTGCAGCCGGCTGCTGTCCATGAGCTTGCGCGGCGTGCCGTCGGGCTTCGTGCTGTCGAAGGTGAGCCGGGCTTCGTAGCCGACGACCGCGGCGATCGTCTCGGCGAGTTCGCGGATCGTCACCTCCGCGCCCGAGCCGACATTGACATGGTCATAGCCGGAATATTCCTTCAGCAGGAACACCAGCGCGTCGGCGAGGTCGTCGCAGTGGAGGAATTCGCGCAGCGGCGTGCCCGTGCCCCACACGACCACCTCCGCGGCGCCCGCCTGCTTCGCCTCGTGGAACTTGCGGATCAGCGCCGGCAGCACGTGGGAGGACTGCAGGTCGTAATTGTCGCCCGGCCCGTAGAGGTTCGTCGGCATCGCCGAGATCCAGTCGCGGCCATATTGCTTGCGATAGGCCTGGCACAGCTTGATGCCGGCGATCTTGGCGATCGCATACCACTCGTTCGTCGGCTCCAGCGGCCCGGTCAGCAGGGCGTCTTCCGGAATCGGCTGCGGGGCCATCTTCGGATAGATGCAGGACGAGCCGAGGAACAGCAGCCGCTCCACGTCCGATTCATGGGCCGCGTGGATGATGTTGCTCTCGATCATCAGATTGTCGTAGAGGAAATCGACCGGATGCGTGTCATTGGCCAGAATCCCGCCGACCTTGGCGGCGGCGACCACGACCACATCAAGCTTCGCCTCCGCCATGAAGGCGTGCACTGCCTTCTGGTCCACCAGATCGACCACGTCGCGTCCCGCGGTAACGATCTCGCATCCCTCGCCTTCAAGACGGCGCACCAAGGCGCCGCCCACCATGCCGCGATGTCCGGCAACCCAGACCCGCTTTCCCGAAAGGTCGTAGCTCATCCTCAACCCTCCAGACTGACGGGCAGATCCAGCCCGTGCGCCTTCAGGAGCGCGTAGCGCCGGGCGGCCTTGTGATCGGAGGCGACCATCTCGCGGCACATCTCGCGGGCCGTGATCTCCGGCACCCAGCCGAGCTTTTCCTTCGCCTTGGTCGGATCGCCGAGCAGCGTGTCCACCTCGGCGGGGCGGAAATAGCGCGGATCGATCCTGACGATCACATCGCCGACCTTCACATTCGGCGCGAGGTCGCCCTCGACATGGGAGACCGTGCCGATCTCGTCGACGCCCTCGCCGGAGAATTCAAGGCTGATCCCGAGGTCCGAGGCCGCCCAGGTGATGAACTCCCTGACCGAATACTGAACCCCGGTGGCGATGACGAAGTCTTCCGGCGCATCCTGCTGCAGCATCATCCACTGCATGCGGACATAGTCCTTGGCGTGTCCCCAGTCGCGCAGGCTGTCGATATTGCCCATGTAAAGGCAAGGCTCCAGGCCGAGCGCGATGTTCGACAGGCCGCGGGTGATCTTGCGCGTGACGAAGGTCTCGCCGCGGCGCGGGCTTTCATGGTTGAACAGAATGCCGTTGCAGGCATACATGCCATAGGCTTCGCGATAGTTCACCGTGATCCAGTAGGCATAGAGCTTGGCGACCGCATAGGGGCTGCGGGGATGAAACGGCGTCGTCTCGCGCTGCGGTATTTCCTGCACCAGGCCGTAGAGCTCCGAGGTCGAGGCCTGGTAGAAGCGCGTCTTCTTCTCCAGCCCGAGGAAGCGAACGGCCTCCAGCAGCCGCAGCGCGCCGGTTCCGTCTACGTCGGCGGTGTATTCCGGCGCCTCGAACGAAACGGCGACATGCGACTGGGCGCCGAGATTGTAGATCTCATCGGGCTCGATGTCGCGAATGAGCCGGGTCAGGTTCGAGGTGTCCGACAGATCGCCGTAGTGCAGCCGCATGCGCGCATGGTCGAAATGCGGATCCTCATAAAGGTGATCGACGCGCTGGGTGTTGAAAAGCGATGCGCGGCGCTTGATGCCGTGTACCTCATAGCCTTTTTCAAGCAGAAATTCGGTGAGATATGAACCGTCTTGTCCCGTTATGCCCGTGATAAGTGCTTTTTTCATTTTACCATTGATTTCCAATATTGAACGCTCAACCCGAATCCGGATCCCCGTGCTCGATACAGGGAATAGCCGAAGAATACGATCAGGATTAAAGGCGTGTTTCCCGAAAAGGATTTAGTATGAAAACGCGAGGCTTGCCGCCAGAAACCATTGCTCTTGAAATTACTGAGAATACCGTCTTTGTCCCATATTTTCGAAACACTAGCCGTTGTCCGGCCGTTTGTAAAATCAATTTGCCGCTTCGGACGCCGCGCCGCGCCTGCCCCGAGGGCCGCCCGGCGGAAAAGTCCGGCGATGAAACGCCTTAGATGAACGCTCTGCGACGATCTGCCGAATAAAGTTGACGGGCAAAGGTTTGAAACCTCTGAAAGGAGCAAACAAATGACCGACCAGCCAAACGACGGCCCAGAAGGCGGGCAAGGCCGATCCGGGGGACTTCAGTGCGGCGCTTGATCGCGCCGTTGAGACGCTCGATCGGATTTGTCGAATGAAGCCTTGCACAGTGCTGCTTGGGAAGGGTCATGTAGGCGAGCACATCCTGTTCGGCACTATCCATCGGCGCGGCGCGTTTCGGCGCCTTCGGCATGATCTGGTCGGCGACATTGCGCCATTGGGTGCGTTCTTCGGCCACATCGGCCCGTTCCAGACCTCGATGGAATCGGCAAGATCGAAGGAAAAACCGTAGTGGTTGCTGGTGACGGGATGGTTCGCGGACCAGTGAACATCGCTCGCCCTCCACATGGACGTCGTGATCCGTGATCGTCAGATAGTCGAAGCCGAGGCGCTCGGCAAAGCCAATGATCTTCCCGACCGGATTGTTGGTCGAATCGGCGCTGTGGCAGGAATGCAGGTGCCAATCCCCTTTAGCCAGACGCCCTTCCCGTCAAACCCTGAACTGTTCAATGCCACTACGGCGGTTCCCTCCTCTTCGCCGGTTGCACGGTCCCACCCGAACCGGTTTGCTTCCGTTTCAACGGCGATGATAGCCGCTGTCCGGAGCGGTTTTCCATCCCGGACAGCCGATACGGCGAAACGACCTGTGGACGACAGCGCGCGGCGCTTCGGACCGGCACGCCGCATCGGCGCGGCGGCGACCGGGACAGGCGTTCGGCTTGACATCCGCGCAGCCGGACCGCAATATCCGCACACGGAAACGGGCCGCAATTTGGCCCGCTTAATTTGTGCAAAAATATTACTTTAAAACTATTTCAGTCATATTTTGTGGAGTCGACCAAGGGCATGAATATTGCTTTCGTAGGTTGTGGATTCGTGTTCGATATTTACATGAAGACCATCCGAGCGCATCCCGAACTGCAGATTGCGGGCGTTTTCGATGTCAAGTCCGAGCGGATGCGCAAAGTATCGGATTATTACGGTTTCAGGACATATGACAGCTACGAAGCCCTGCTTGACGACCCTGACATTGATGCGGTCGTCAATCTCACCAATATCGGTTCGCATTTCGAAGTCTCCAAAAAAGCCCTGATGCGGGGCAAGCATGTCTACTCCGAAAAGCCGCTGACCACCGACCTGGCGCAATCGCGGGAATTGTTTGAGCTGGCTACCGCCCATGGGGTCCGGCTTTACGCGGCGCCGAGCAATATTTTCAGCGATTCCGTGCGCACCATATTCGATGCGGTCGAAAAGGGACGGATCGGCTCGCCGCGGCTGATCTATGCGGAACTGGACGACAACCCGATCCATCTGATGGAGTTCGAGAAGGTACGCAGCGCGACTGACGCGCCGTGGCCGGTGGTCGAGGAAATCAACGAAGGCTGCACCTTCGAGCATGTGGGATATCACCTCGTATGGATATGCGGCCTGCTCGGCCCGGCTGTTTCCGTGACCGCCTTTTCAAGCGAACTGCTTCCCGCCAAATCGCCGCTCGTTGCCGGCTTGTCGGGAACCCCCGACTACTCCGTCGCCAGCCTTTCATTTGCCAATGGCGCCGCCGCGCGCATTACCTGCAGCGTCGTCGCGCCGCGCGATCACAGGATGCGTGTCATCGGCGATGCCGGCGAGGTGAGCGCCGACAGCTACCGCCACTACCAGTCGCCGGTCTATCTCGAGACATTTTCCAAGCGAAGTCTGAGCGCGCGGAAGCTGCATACGCTGCGGGCGCACCCCCTTCTCGGAAAGCTCTTCGGCATCGGCGGCAGGCGCCAGAAACTGGTGAAGAACTGGAAGTCTGCAGCCGTTGAAAAGGACCAGCAGATGCGCTCGTCGCTGCGCCAGCGGCTGATCGAATTCGTACGCCGGCGCGAGGTTTATGCTCAGGACAAGCTCGTTGGCGTGGCGGAAATGGCCCGGGAGATCGAGGCCGACGAGAAACAGTTCCTTTCGCCGGACTTTCTTCTGCACCTCAACGAGCTGACCCTGCTCATACAAGGCGCCGGGCCGGACGGCGTGGCGGTCAAGCCCACGACAAGTTTCGAACCGATCGGATCCATTCCGGGCTCAATCCGACCGTGATCTGGAAGCCGGCAGAAATGCGGCGGAAGCTGTCAGCCCCTACTTCCACCACCTTGAAAAGGACTGGCCAATGATCAGCCTTTCGACCTTTCAGGCCGTTTCCCGCCTGTCGCCCCGGATGGTCGGCTACCACCTGAAACGGCTCGCCCGCAACAAGCTGGCGCCACGCAGGCCCGAGCACTACGCCCGCAGGATCGACCGTCGGGCAGCCGGCGTGCCGCCGCTTGCGCCCGGCAGTCTGAGCGAGCAATCACCGGCCGCCTCGATGGCCCAGGCCGTGGCCGCGTTCTACAGGGAGGAGTACCGCAACCATATCGACGATGCCGCCCGGGGTCGTTTTTCCTTTTTCGGGCAGGACGTCGATTTCGGCGGGCCAGCCACCATCGACTGGCACCACACCGTGGCGGCCGAGAACGATTTTCATCTTTGGCGCATGAAGCTCGCCCATATGGGGTTCATCTGCCCGATGCTGATCGACGGAGAGACCCTTCACCACGAAGCCGTCGCCGAAATGCTCGCCGGATATCGCGCCCAGGCGCGCTTCGACCGTCCGGGCTGTTTTTCGTCCTACTGGTTTCCCTACAGCGTGTCACACCGGATCCTCGCCCTGCTCAGCGGTTATCTCATCGCCCGGCGGCAGGATGCCTTGCCCGCGGCGCTTTGCGGCGACATCGAGCAGTTCCTGCGCTGGAACGTCGCTTTCGTGGAAGAGAACATCGAGCATGAGCTCAAGAACAACCACGTCGAGCGCAATCTTGCGGCGCTCTGCTTCTACTACACCCATGCCGCAGACGTGCCGTTCGGGCTGAAGCGGAGGCTTGATCGCGACGTTGCCGGCATCATCCGCGCCTGCATTCTCCCCGACGGTCTCCTCGCCGAACGGTCCGCCATGTATCAGGGGCTTTCCGTGATGGCCCTGCAGGTCTTCTCGCAAACACCCTTTCTGTCCGAGAAGACCCGCGGGCTTGCCGCCGAACGTCTCGAGCGCGCCAAACGGGCGTGGTCGTTCATGACCCATCCCGACGGCGAGATCGCGCTGTTCAACGATTCGTGGTTCGGCGAAGTGCCGCCCGCCCACAGCGTCATCGAACCGGCGCGCTTCGATGCCAGGGAACTTCTGCCCCAGGCAGGATATGCGAGACTGGCTGACGGCGGCATCTTCGCTCTTCTTGACGCCGGACCGATCGGACCGCGATGGAACCCGGGACACGGCCATGCCGATTTCCTCTCCGCCGAAATCGATGTGGCGGGCCTTCGCTTTGTTACGGATCCGGGGACGTATCAATACTCCACCGGTCCGCGTCGGATGTACGAACGCTCGGCGCAAAGCCATAACGGGCCAAGCTGCAAGGGACTGGAACCGGTCAGTTATTACGGCTGCTTCCGCGTCGGGCGGCTGGCCGAGGCGCGGCTGGTCGAGGCCGAAGCGACAGACGGACGCGCGGTGGCGGGAGAGCTCCAGCTTCCTGACGGCCTTAAGCTCCGGCGCGAACTGCAGCTCATTCCGAATGGGCTCGCCGCCGCGGATCGCTGGCAAGGGGTGTGCACAGACCCGCGCGTGCGGCTGACCATACCGCACGAGTGGGAGGTGAGCGGTCGCGGTCAGCGGGAGGTCGTCTTTCTCCGCGAGGATGTTCGCGTGCGCCTTGAAGTTCTGCGCGGCAGGATCGCGGATCTGTCGACCGGGCAATGGGCGTTTCGCTATCTCAAGAGCAGCGATGCCCATATTCTGGTTCTCGAACCCGAAGAGACACCGGGCGGCGCAGACCTGTCATGGCGCATCACGCACCAGATCAATGTCGCCGCCTCAACCGAAAGCGCATCCGTTCCCGCCTCATGAACCAGGTCACATCCGATATGACATCATACGCACAGACCGAGGAGCACGAAGCGCCTCCGCTCAACCCGCCCAGAATTCTCTTTCTGTCGAAGGTCCTGCCCTACCCGCCGGCCGTTGCCGGCGACGCCGTCTATTCGCGCGGCGTGATCGAAGCGATAGCGGGCGTCGCGCCGTTGACGGTGCTGTGCGCGGAAAGCGGCGCCGCGCGGCGCGCGGTCAAAGGCGTCGACTGGCACGTGGCTGGCCCGCAACGCGAAGGTCGGGCCAAATCGGTCCTCTCGCGCTGGCCGCTGATCGCATGGAAGGGCGCGACGCCTCAATGGCATGCCGAGCTGGACTCCCTGCTGACGAAAGACTGGGACGTCATCATTCTCGACAATATCGGCACGGCGCATGCCCTGCCGAAGCTCGAGGCCTATCGCAGATCCCGCCCCGCCGTGCGCCTCGTCTACCTGTCGCACGAGCAGGAGTATGAAGTCCGGCGTTCGAAATACGGAGCCTACGGTCTCAGCCCTGTTGCACGTTTCGCGGCCGCCCTCGACCTGAACAAGGTCCGCCGCCAGGAAGAGAGATTGCTGAAGCGAAGCGATCTCGTGACCGTGATCAACGAGAATGATGCGTCGGCATTCCGCAAAATAGCGCCGCGGCAAAACTACTTTCTTCTGACGCCGGGATATGACGGGCCGGTGGCGGAAGAGCGCCGCATCGATTCCGCGGTGCCGCGCCGCGTACTTCTCCTCGGCGGTCGCAGGGCGCAGCAGAAACGGCAGATATTGCTGGACTGGATGAAGGTCGGCTATCGCCCGCTCACGGAAGCCGGCGTCGAAATCGTCATCGTCGGCGACATGGACGAAGCGCTCAGCGCGACGCTGAAGGCGGACTATCCCCAGGCCCGCGCGTTGGGTTTCGTCGATGACCTGGGCGCGCTGATCGCATCCGCGCGCGCCGGCATCATTGCCGATACCGTGGGCGGCGGGTTCAAGCTGCGCCTGCTGTCACACATCTTCCAGCGCCTGCCGATCATCGGCCTCGACGAAGCAATCAGCGGGCTGCCGACGGCGCGCGGCGAAGGCTATCTCAGCGCGCCAGACCTCGCGTCCCTGAGCGACCTCATCTGCGAGACGATCGACGACACGGAACGCCTCGACGCGTTGCAACAGACCGCCTTCGAAGATTGCGCCCAGAGGTTTTCCTGGGAACAGCGCGCGCGGGATCTGCTGAAGACTTTGTCCTGAGCCGACCGGACCTTGAAGCTGCGCCAGAGCATCGGGCGATGCTGAGGAACTCCCCGATGCTCTGCAGCGCTGTGCGTAGATTCGGACGCACAAAGGACGCTCTAATCTATTGAATCGGCGCATCGTGCTTTCGGAAAATCGATTCCGATTTTCGGGCTAGCGCGCGTAGCTGGCGGCTGCACGCAAATGTTCCGTTTTCGTCGTGCCGACGAGGGTGACGGCCACATCGCTGCGGGCGACCATTTCGGGAATGCGTTCGGCCGCGAACGCGGCGACGGAAACGCTGCCGGAGATCGCCTTCGGTCCGCCCAAAACCTCGCGCGCCACAATCGCGACGCCCTGTTCCGCTGCGCGCAGCATCGCCGCATCGAAGCTGGCGTCGCCGGGATGGAGCGGCACCTGCAGCACCTCGACGCGCGGATCCGCGAGGGCGGCCATCATGGCGTCCGGATCATCGACCGACGCGCCGATCCACCGGGTCTTGCCGGCATCGCGCGCCTTCTCAAGCGCCTGCATCGCCTCGCCTGCCTTCAGAACCTCGGCAGACGGACTGTGCAGCATGTAGATGTCGAGCCGTTCGCGCCTCAGGCGTCGCAGGCTTTGTTCGAGGCTGGATGTCAGGAACGGGCCGTCCCAGCGCGTGGGCATCGGGTTCGAACGGATGCGCGCGACGCCTTCGCGGGCGCTGCCGGAGCGCCGCGCCACCTTGCGCAGCATCCCCTTGAACGGCACCAGGGCCCGCTTCGTCAGCGACAGGTATTTTCCGCCCTTGGAACAGATCACGCAATCTGTCCGGTCACCGAGAACTTCTCCGAGATAACGCTCGCTGTCGCCCTGGGCATAGATGTTTGACGTGTCGAAGAAACGCACGCCCTCATCGAGCGCGGCACGCAACAAGGCCCGCGCTTCATCGCCCGTGCTGCCGTTCACCGAGCCGAGCCTGCTGCATCCAAGGCCGAGCCGCAGTGCGTCATCAGGAATAATCGTGACCATGTCGTGCTCTCTCCTCTTTCTTGCCTGTCGATGCGATGCGCGCCATGTCCGCTTTACGGCGAAACAAAGGCCGGCTACCGCGATTTGGCGGGATTCCAGACGGCGAATGTCTTGCCGCGCATGGCGCGAAAAACGCCCTGCAATGTCGCGAGCAATGCCAGAATGATCTCCATCAGCGAGGCCACGGGGCCATGCTGGGCCTTCAGCCCCAGAACCACGAACGCGCCAAGGACGACAACGCCGGCAAGGAACAGGTACCAGGAAATCATTGCAGCCAGAACGGCGGCGATCGCCACGCCCAGCAGCAGGAAGAACCCGCCGAACCAGCGAACCATTTTCCGCGATGCATATTTGAACATGTCCAGGCGCCGCATTTTCTTCAGTTGCGGAGAAAGGAACAGATGGGTGTGATACGCACGGGCGGCGATGCGGACCTTCCGGGCATATTCCTCGCTTCGCAGGGCCACCAGGCGTTCGTAGGCGATAACGTCTTCCACCTTGATCAGCCTCTTGCCGCTGAAGACCGCGGCCATGGATACGGTGAGGTCATCCAGAACCGTATCCGGAAAGCTTGGATAAAGCGCCCGGCGCAACGAAAAGATGGAGCCGTCTCCGCCCATCACGTTGCCGGTGCGCGACTCCTCCTTTTTCAGATACTCCTCGAGCCGCCAGTACAGCGATCCGACGTTGGCCGTGGTCGAATCCGTACCGCCGAGATAATGCAGAGATCCACAAATGCCGCCCACGTCCGGATCGGCATACCAGGCCATCAGCCTGTCGATGGCATCTTCCTTCAGCAACACGTTGGCGTCGGTGAAGATCATGATGTCGCCGGTCGCCATCGCAGCGAGCCTTTTCATGCCGTGCGCCTTGCCGTTCCGCCCGCCGCCGCGAACAACCGTCAACAGGTCCTTGCGCGCATCGAGCTGCTCGAAGGTCGAATCGGACGACCCGTCGTCAAAGGCGAGAACCTCCAGATCCGGATGGCGTTCCTTCAGCTTCTCGATGTTGGCGATCTTCTCGCCGATAACCTGCGCTTCGTTATAGGCGCAGAATACCAGGGTCGCAGACAGGTTGTTTCCCTCTTCCCGCAAGATCGCGCGTGAAGGCAGGCGCCGCAGGATGAGCGGATAGATCGCATAAGGATAAACCACGAGGAATATGCATACCAAAAGCAAGATTGAAAGGATGGCAACAATCACTGATGTAAATCCTTATGAAACCTGTCCGAAAAAAAAGAAGATCGATAATCGTATATTTACTCAAATGAACCGCGCGAATCCGACTTCCACCGCTTAAGAGCCGAAGCCAGCATGTCCGGCTTGGCCTGCCCCTGCGCTTCGAGCCAGCCGGGAATGATATCGGTCGAGCGGACGAGTTTCGTCACCCTGTCGGGATGAACGCCGAGCCCCATTGTGGAGAAAGGCTTCAAACCCATCGCTACCATGCTGACAACGAAGCGCGGCAGAAGGAAAGTCCGCGCATCGTGGAACTCCACAGTCTTGAAGGTCTCTACGATTTGTTCAAGCGTGTAGCGCTCCGGGTAGCAGCCGTTGAAGAGAACATAGCGTTCGTTGAGGGAGAGCGCATAGTTGACCGAGGACAAAAGGTCCTCGACGTAATAGCACGCCTTGATCGTGTCTTTCCTGCCCGGATAGACAAAGAAGCCTTTCTTCAGCAGCTTCGCAAGGCGCGTGAAATTGCCGCCCTCCCGATGACCGAAAATGACGGCCGGCCTGACGATCACCAGACGGTGCTGTTCATTCTCCTCGAGCCAGGCCCGATGAATGCCTTCGGACAGCCATTTCGACCAGCCATAGGCCGATTCAGGCGCCGGCGCGGATTCCTCCGTCTTTGCCTCTTCACTGGGTCCGTAGACGGAAATAGAACTCGTGAAGACGATCGTCCGGCAGTTCTTTCGCCGGGCGAATGCCGTTACTTCCGTCGCGCCTCGGATATTGGTCTCGTAATATTCGTGGGTTTCGTGCCCCGGCGTGGTGTGCACGGCGGCAAAATTGTAGATGACATCCGCATCCTGGTCGAATTCAAAGCCGGACAGGTCGCGTACATCGCCGGTGATGTAGGTCACGCCCTCTGTCTTGACCTTGGGTTGCCGGATATCCACGCTATAGATATTGGAGTCTGCCTGCTCTGAAAGGGCCCTTATGAGATGGGAGCCAATGAAGCCAGAACCACCAAATACCAACACGTTTTTCTTATTCATTTCGGCTCTCCGGACGCCTCGTATCAATCACTGTTGAAGATGTCTCTCGTGAAGACCTTGTCACGAACATCGTAGATCTCATCCTTCAGCCGGTTGGCGACGATGACATCGGAGATCGACTTGAATTCATCGATATCCCTCACGACCTTCGAGTTGAAGAAACTGTCGTCGAGCAGGGATGGCTCGTAGACGACAACGTCGATGCCTTTGGCCTTTATCCTTTTCATGATGCCCTGGATCGAGGACTGACGAAAATTGTCGGAACCGGTCTTCATCACGAGCCTGTAGATGCCGACGACATTCGGCTTGCGGGAAAGGATCCGCTCGGCGATGAAGTCCTTGCGGGTGCGGTTCGCGTCGACAATGGCCTTGATAAGGTTCTGAGGCACCTCGGAGTAATTCGCAAGAAGCTGCTTGGTGTCCTTCGGCAGGCAATAGCCCCCGTAGCCGAAGGACGGGTTGTTGTAGTGGCTGCCGATGCGCGGATCGAGCCCGACCCCCTCGATGATCTGTCGCGTATTCATGTCATGGGCCATCGCATAGCTGTCCAGTTCGTTGAAAAACGCGACACGCATGGCAAGGTACGTATTGGCGAACAGCTTTATCGCTTCGGCTTCCGACGGATTGGTGAAAAGGACCGGCACGTCCTTGGTGACCGCCCCCTCCTTAAGCAGATCGGCGAATGTCCGCGCACGGTCCGAATGCTCGCCGACAATGATCCGCGAAGGGTGGAGGTTGTCGTAGAGCGCGCGCCCTTCCCGCAGGAATTCCGGCGAAAAGATGACCTGGTCCGTGGCGAGGTCCGCACGAACCCGATTGACGAAACCCACCGGAACCGTCGATTTGATGACGATCGTCGCCTGACGGTTGACCTCGATGACAGACTTGATGACGCTGATCACCGAAGACGTGTCGAAATGATCATTGCCGGGGTCGTAATTCGTCGGCGTCGCCACGATCACGAAATCGGCATCCCGGTAGGCGGAAACGCCGTCCGTGGTGGCGACGAGATCGAGTTGCCTGTTCTTGAAGAAATCCTCGATGTCATGGTCTATGATCGGGCATCGCCGCTCGTTTACGGCAGCCACCCGCCCCGGATCCAGATCAACGGCCACGACCTGATGCTTCTGGGCAAGCAAAGCGGCATTCGAGAGACCCACATAGCCGATACCGGACACTACGATTTTCATAGTCAAATCTCTTTAGCTCAAAATGTTATATTGCAGCGTAATAGAAAATACGAACCCGATCCGGGACCGGCATCAAAACTCAAGCCTTCCCGGAATGGGAAGGAAAAATCAAAAAACGCGCCGGCTGATGAACGCCTAGCCGGCCCGCGAGCTACCCCAGCCGACAAAGAACGGATTTGCGAAATCGCTGTCGGAATCCTGGTTTGTCTTTCCATAAGGCAGGCTGGCGTTGTCCAGGCCAACCGTGATGCCGCCGGCCGCACGCAGAACCGCGTCGCCAGCGGCTGTATCCCACTCCATCGTCCGGCCGAAACGCGGATAGACATCGGCCAGCCCCTCGGCGACGATACAGAATTTCAGGGAGGACCCCACCGAGGTGAAATCGGAGACCCCGATCTCCTTCATGAAGGCTTCGGTTTCCGGGCTGTTGTGCGAGCGGCTGGCTACGGCGACCAGTTCGCTGCCTTTTTCGCGCACCCTGATCGGCGCCGCCGCCGTGACCGCGTCGTCCGCGATCACGAGCTTTTCAGCCCCGTCCGCGACCGTGCGGTAGGCGACACCCTTGGCAGGCGCATAGACGATGCCGGAAACCGGAACGCCATTCTCGATCAGCGCGATATTGACGGTGAAGTCCTCGCGCTTGTTGATGAACTCCTTCGTCCCGTCGAGCGGATCGACAAGGAAGAATGATTTTCCGGCAATATCGGGCACCCGGCCGGCGGCGACCGATTCCTCGGCAACCACCGGAATATCCGGAAAAGCCCCTTCGAGATGGCCGAGGATAATCTCCTCGGCCTTTTCATCGGCAATCGTCACCGGAGAGGCATCGTCCTTGTAGGAAACATCAATGCCGTTCTCGTAGACATTCATGATCGCCCTGCCGGCCTCGAGCGCGGCGTCCAGAAAGACCTGGTCCATGCCTGCCATTGCCCTCAGTCCTTCCGCTCGAGCTTCGACAGATATTCCTCGATCCGGCCCGCCAGCTCGAACGGCTCGTGGCCGACGGTGTGCAGATGGATCTCGGGGTTTTCCGGCGTCTCATACGGCGAGGTAATGCCCGTGAAGTTATCGATCTCGCCGGCCTGCGCCTTCTTGTAAAGGCCCTTGGGATCGCGCTCGGCGCACACTTCCAGAGGCGTATCGACGAAGATCTCGACAAACTCGTCCTCATCCATCAACTCGCGCGCCAGCCGTCGCTCGGAGCGGAAGGGCGAAATGAAGGAGACCAGCACGATCAGGCCGGCGTCGGCCATCAACCGCGCGACCTCGGCGACGCGGCGGATGTTTTCCACGCGGTCTTCGGCGGTAAAGCCCAAGTCACGGTTGAGACCGTGGCGGATGTTGTCGCCGTCAAGCATGTAGGTGTGCTTGCCCTTGGCGTGCAGGATCTTCTCCAGTGCATTGGCGACCGTCGACTTACCGGAGCCGGAAAGTCCGGTGAACCAGAGGACGGCGGGTTTCTGCGCCTTGAGCTCGGCATGCGCCTGCTTGTTGACCTCGACGGCCTGCCAGTGGACGTTCTGCGCGCGGCGCAACGCGAAGTCGATCATGCCGGCCCCAACGGTCTTGTTGGAGAGCCGGTCGATAATGACGAAATTGCCCGTCGTGCGGTTGTCCTTGTAGGCATCGAAGACGATCGGGGCCTGGGTCGAGATGTTGCAGACGCCCACCTCGTTCATGTGCAGGGCCTTGGCCGCTTCATGCGCGAACGTGTTCACGTTGACGTGGTATTTCAGCGCCGTCACCGTTGCGGGCGTCGAGTCCGCCTCGGTGCGCAGGATGTAGGAGCGCCCCGGAATCATCGCGTCGGCATCGAACCAGATCATCTTGGCCTGGAACTGGTCGGCCACATTCGGGCGCTCTTCCGGCGCAACCAGGATGTTCCCGCGCGAAACCTCGATCTCGTCATCGAGCACCAGCGTGACGGCCTGCCCCGCTTCCGCGCGCTCGAGATCCCCATCCATGGTCGAGATCTGCCGGACCTTCGAGGCCTGACCCGATTTGGCCACGGTGACCGTATCGCCGACCGCGACCTGGCCCGAGGCGATTTCACCGGAGAAACCGCGGAAGTTCAGGTTGGGACGGGTGACGAGCTGGACCGGCATGCGGAACGGCTTCTCGATCAGGTCGGATTCGACCGGAACGGTTTCGAGATGGTCCAGCAATACCGGACCCTGATACCAGGGCATGTTCTGCGACGGCATGGTGACGTTGTCGCCGTAGCGGGCGGACATCGGGATCGGGACAATCGTCTCGAAGCCGAGATCCTTGGCAAATTCCAGATAGTCGGCGACGATCTTGTCATACACCTCCTGCGAATAGTCCATCAGGTCGATCTTGTTGATCGCGACCACGATGTGGCGGATGCCAAGCAGAGAGGCGATGTAGGAGTGACGGCGCGTCTGGCGCAGAATGCCCTGGCGGCTGTCGACCAGCACGATCGCAAGATCCGCGGTCGAAGCGCCGGTGGCCATGTTGCGGGTATATTCTTCGTGGCCGGGCGTGTCCGCGACGATGAACTTGCGCCGGGCTGTGGCGAAGAAGCGATAGGCCACATCGATCGTGATGCCCTGTTCGCGCTCGGATTCAAGCCCGTCGACCAGAAGCGCGAAGTCGATGTCCGCGCCCGTGGTGCCATGCTTGGCGCTGTCGCTCTCGAGCGAGGCGAGCTGGTCTTCGAAAATCAGCTTGGTGTCGTAAAGCAGGCGTCCGATCAGCGTCGACTTGCCGTCGTCAACGGACCCGCACGTCAGGAAGCGCAGAAGCGATTTCTTTTCCTGCTCGGCGAGGTATTCGATCATGTCGCCGGAAAAATCGGTCAACTCGTTCATCAGAAATACCCCTCGCGCTTCTTCTTCTCCATCGACCCGGCTTCATCCTTGTCGATCATGCGTCCCTGGCGCTCGGACGTGCGCGCCGTCAGCATCTCGCGGACGATCCCCTGAAGGTCATCGGCTTCGGATTCAACCGCGCCGGTCAGCGGATAGCATCCGAGCGTGCGGAAGCGCACCATCTTCTCCTCGACCTTCTCGTCCGGTCCGATGGGCATGCGCTCGTCATCGACCATGATCAGCGCGCCGTCTCTTTCGACGACCGGCCGTTTCGCCGCAAAATAGAGCGGCACGATCGGGATATTCTCCTTCATGATGTACTGCCAGATGTCGAGCTCGGTCCAGTTCGACAGCGGGAAGACGCGGATCGATTCGCCCTTGCCGACGCGGGTATTGTAGGTCTTCCACATTTCCGGACGCTGGCTCTTAGGGTCCCAGGCATGCTGGGCATTGCGGAAGGAGAAGATGCGTTCCTTGGCGCGGGATTTCTCCTCGTCGCGCCGGGCACCGCCGAAAGCCGCATCAAAGCCATATTTGTCGAGCGCCTGACGCAGACCGACCGTCTTCCAGATATGGGTATGGGTATTCGAACCATGATCGAACGGATTGATCTTGCCTTCCACGCCCTCCGGATTGACATG
This sequence comes from Martelella lutilitoris, assembly GCF_005924265.1. Lineage (GTDB taxonomy): Bacteria > Pseudomonadota > Alphaproteobacteria > Rhizobiales > Rhizobiaceae > Martelella > Martelella lutilitoris. The sequence continues at coordinate 85,948 of NZ_VCLB01000007.1, read as the reverse complement.
CACGAGGAGATCGATCCCGAGATCCTTGGCCATCTTCGCGCGAAAATCATACATCGCCCGGAACTTCCAGGTCGTGTCGACATGAAGGAAAGGAAACGGCGGCTTGGCCGGGTAAAAGGCCTTCATCGCCAGATGCATCATCACCGACGAGTCCTTGCCGATCGAATAAAGCATGACCGGACGAGAGAATGTCGCAGCGACTTCACGGAAAATATGGATGGATTCTGCTTCCAACCGTTGCAGATGCGTAAGGGACATTTCTATTCCTGAAATTGAAATTCAAAACCGTCTTAGGGATAGACCTTTAGAAATATGCAAAAACTCTTAAATCAACAAAATACACTGCAATTATTATAACAATGCGATGCGGGACAAGAACATCCGTATCGAAATTTCATACAAAATAGAGCGGCGTGACGCTGACAGCAAGCCAGACCGCTTTGAAAATCCGCAGAGTAAAAATCGCCTTCAAAAGAATTTGCCGTTCTGCACGGATATTTTCACATAAGCCGGGCAAACGCAAGCCGACAGGTTGTCCGGCTGTCAGGGACGCGCGGGCGAAGGCGACGGGTTCGCCCGCAACCCTCATTTCGCCTGCGGCCCAAACACGCCGGCCATGGCTTTTGCGGAGGAATTTTGATAATCCTGTGCGACGTACAGCGATAATTTATTTCAGTATTCTATTTCAGGTTGCGACGCAGTGGATCATTTCTATCTGATTTCGACGTTCATCGTCGTGCTCGGGGCGATCGTCATGTTCGCTCTCGACAGGTTTTCCATCGATGCCATTTCGCTCACCGTGCTTTCGGCGCTGCTTCTGATCTACGGCATCGTCCCCTACCAAGGCCCCGATGGCGCGACGCTGAGCCTGACGGAATTGCTCTCGGGCTTCTCCTCGCCGGCGCTCGTCACGGTCCTGGCGCTTCTGATTGTGGGCAAGGGACTGTTTGCCACAGACGCGATGGAGGGAATCACGAGCCATGTCGGCAGGCTGTGCGGCCGTCGACCGCGCATGGGCGTGGCGTTGATCCTCGTCGTGGCCGGCTCGATCTCGGCCTTCCTGAACAACACGCCGGTGGTGGTCATCTTCATTCCCGTGCTCACCTCGCTTGCCGCGACATTCCGCCTGCCGGCCTACCAGATCTTCATGCCGCTGTCGTTCATCACGATCCTCGGCGGCATGACCACAATTATCGGTTCCTCGACGAACATGATCGCCGCCGGCATCGCAGCCGAAAGTGGCGTTGAAATCGGACTTTTCGATATCTCCGGCATGGGCGTGATCCTGGCGCTGATCGGATATGTCTATGTCCTTTTCTTTCTGCCGCGGCTTTTGAGCGCGAGACAGACCGAACTGCGTACGAGCAACGAGGGTGACGGTGCCCAATTCATCGGCGAAATCGCGATTACGGCAGGAAGCCGGTTTTCCGGCCTTTTGCCGATTTCGGGCTTTTTTCCTCAACTGAGACCATTCTCCCTGCACTCGATCGTTCGCCGATCCGACGGTGAGGACAAGGTGCTTTTGCCGCCGTTCAGCGAAGAACTGAGGCTCCAGCCGGACGATCTTCTGCAGATATCCGGCAATCGCAAGGCCTTCATGGACCTGATTGCCGGCGGAGAAGCCGTCACCTTTGGTGAACCGGAAGAGGAAACGCATGCCAATGCAGGACGCAGGCAAGGGCCGCATTACCATCTGGCGGAAGCCGTCATCGCGCCGGGATCACGGTTTGAAGGCAGGACGGTTCGGTTTTGCGGCATTCAACCGCGCTTCCATGTCACGATCGTGGGCGTACGGCGCAAGAACCGCATGGGTCGCGGCCCTTTCGGGTTTTTGCGGCTTGAGGCCGGCGACACGCTGCTTCTGGGCGGGGCAGAGGAAGACATCATGTCGATGCGCGGCAATCACGATATCCTGCTGCTCGAACATTCGGCCCAGTCCGTGCCGCCCCGCAGCCGCGCCCTGACATCCTTCATCATTTTCGCGGCCGTCGTCGGGCTGTCAGCCCTCGAGATCTCGCCGATTGCCGTCAACGCCGTGCTTGGCGCACTGGCCATGATCGCGACCGGATGCCTGACCCTGCAACAGGCGGCGCGCGCCTTCGATCGGCAGATATTTCTCCTGATCGGCTCATCGATAGCGATGGCCACGGCCCTGGAAGTGTCCGGAGGCGCGGCATTGATTGCCCAGGGCGCCATCGCGCTCGCCGGCGGCTCCTCCGCCGTGATCGCGATCACCATCCTGTTCATCACGGTCGCGATCATGACGAACATTCTGTCCAACAACGCAGCCGCCGCGCTGTTCATGCCGATCGCCATCAACATGGCCCATCAGATCAACGCTCCGCCGCTGGCCTTTGCCGCAGCGGTGATCTACGCGGCGAATTGTTCGTTCGCGACGCCGATCGGCTATCAGACCAACCTGATGGTCATGGGCCCGGGTCATTACAACTTCTCGGACTTTGTGCGGGGCGGCCTTCCACTTGTCGTCATCATCGCAATCGCTTTCGCGCTTCTGGCGCCGCTCTACTATAACCTCTGAGCAGATGAATCTAATATATTGTGATTTATGATAATTCGGCCATTTCAAGTTTTGTGGTCATTGGCTGAATAGTTGCGGATCAACGGAAACGAATTTAGTCAGCGCCGAAGAGATCGCGCGTAAAGACCTTGTCAGCAACATCGCGGATTTCCTCGGCGAGCCGATTGGCGACGATGACATCCGCCCGTCGCTTGAACACCTCAAGATCATTGACGACCGGCGACCGAAAGAAATCAGTGTCAGCCAGTGTTGGTTCGTGCACGACGACCTCAATGCCCTTTGCCCTTGATACGCTTCATGATGCCCTGCACCGACGATTCGCGAAAATTGTCAGAGCCGGCCTTCATCACAAGCCGGTATATGCCGACCGTGCCCGTTTTTTTTGGCGATGATTCGCTCGGCAAAGGTCAAAGGCGCGACCTATGTGCTGGGCCGGGGCGGCAGGCCATATGAAAGCGGAGACAGCATGTCGGCCATGTTCAAGCGATGGAGCGTCGATGCGGGCCTGCAGCATCTTTCGGCCCACGGCGTGCGCAAGGGCCTCGCCGAACACCTCGCCGAGCTCGGCTGCAGCCAGTAGGAAATGGTGGCAATCCTCGGCCATTCCGAAGCAAAGGCAAGCGAGAGGTCTACACCCGCCGCGTCGAACGCTGGAAACTCGCAGTCAACGCCATGCAAAGAATCAAAATGCCCCACGCATAGTTCTGACGTGGTCCAATTCTGCACCTAACTAACTGATATAGCGATATTTAATTTTGAAAATGGTGCGGTCGAGAAGACTCGAACTTCCACGGGTTGCCCCACAGCGACCTCAACGCTGCGCGTCTACCAATTCCGCCACGACCGCATCGTGGTAGGGCCGGTTTGTGCCGGCGCCGCTGCATGTAGCAAAAGCCTTCTCAGCGCACAAGCGTCTGTGACGGTTTTTTTTCATTTCTGCGGGAGAAACTTTTGAGGGACCGATGGCCGCCGGTTTACCCCCGCGCTTTCGCCTTGCCGCAGGGTGCGAAATCTGCAAGGAGAAGGCCGAAGGACGGAGCCATGGAACGACGCGAAATCGATTTTGTGATGCATGCGGAAGCCGGCGCGCCGCCGGTAAGGTGGCGGGTTTCGGAGGGGCTTGTTCCCTATCCCGAAGCACTTGCCGCCATGGAACGGGAAGTCGCTCTGATCGCGCGCGGCGAAGCGGACGAGCTTGTCTGGCTGGTCGAGCATCCGCCGCTCTATACGGCCGGCACCAGCGCCAACGCCAGCGACCTTCTGATTGCCGACCGCTTTCCCGTCTACGAGACCGGACGCGGGGGAGAATATACCTATCACGGTCCCGGCCAGCGGGTGGCCTATCTTATGCTCGACCTGAAGCGGCGGCGGCGCGACGTCCGCGCTTTCGTCGCGGCGATCGAGGAAACCATCATCAAGACGCTCGATATGATGAATGTGCGCGGCGAGCGACGCGAGGACCGCGTCGGCGTCTGGGTGAAACGACCGGAGCGCCCCCCCCTACCCGATGGTTCGCCCGCGGAAGACAAGATCGCCGCGATCGGAATTAGGCTGCGCCAATGGGTCAGCTTCCACGGCCTGTCGATCAATGTCGAACCCGAACTCGAACATTTCGGCGGAATCGTGCCCTGTGGCATTTCCGGCTACGGCGTCACAAGTCTCGTCGACCTCGGCCTGCCGGTGACGATGGAAGACGTCGACATCTGTCTGAGGAGGGCCTTCGAGGAGGTCTTCGGCGCGACAGCGCCGGACCAGACTTGAGGCTTCAGTGCAGCGTCCGTCCACCGGTGACGGTAAAGCCGAACGGGCCGGGCCGGCGCGGCCGGGTGATCGCATCGGGATAGCGACCCGCATGGCCGACATGGTTGACTTCGATGACGACGTCCTTCAGGTTCAATCCGATCTGACGGCTGGTCGAGTGGACCTTTTCCTCATCCCCGGAAATCAGCCAGAGCGGACGAACCCCCAGATAGCCTGCGATCCTGACGAGCCGTTCCAGCGATGGCTCGGAGCGATCACACTCCCAGTTTCGCACCGTCTCGCGCGTCACCCCCAGGCGACCGGCGAGGTCCGCCAGACTTAATCCGGCGCGCTCGCGGGCGGCGAGCAGCCGTCCCCCCAGCGTATCGTCGCCGTAAAGTTCCTCTTCCATTAATTTCGGCCTTTCCATCCCGTTGGGCGTGCCGGATTGTCCGGTTCTTGCCTCCCTTCATAACCAAACGCGGGCAAAAGTGCCAGTCTGCGCGACAGCGGGGCGCGATGAACAGAGAAATGGCCGATCTCGCAGACTTGTGCTTGCGGATCAACGATCGGCCATGCCAAAGATTGACGGATAACAAAGGCGATATGGAGAGACACCGATGGATGTGCGTGCAGCCGTAGCAGTCGAAGCAGGAAAACCGCTCGAAGTCATGACCGTTCAGCTTGAAGGCCCGAAGGCAGGTGAAGTCCTGATAGAGGTGAAGGCGACGGGCCTTTGCCACACCGATGACTTCACGCTTTCCGGCGCAGATCCGGAAGGCATCTTCCCGGCCATTCTCGGCCATGAAGGCGCCGGCGTCGTCGTCGATGTCGGACCCGGCGTGACATCGGTCAAGAAGGGCGATCATGTCATCCCGCTCTATACGCCGGAATGCCGCGAATGCCCCTCCTGCCTGTCGCGCAAGACCAATCTCTGCACCGCGATTCGCTCGACCCAGGGCCAGGGACTGATGCCGGACGGCACGTCGCGTTTCTCGCTCGATGGCAAGCCGATCCATCACTATATGGGCTGCTCGACGTTTGCGAACTACACGGTCCTTCCGGAGATCGCGGTCGCCAAGATCAATCCCGACGCGCCTTTCGACAAGGTCTGCTACATCGGCTGCGGCGTGACAACGGGCGTCGGCGCGGTCATCAACACGGCCAAGGTGGAAGTGGGCGCGACCGCCGTCGTGTTTGGTCTCGGCGGCATCGGCCTCAATGTTATCCAGGGCCTGCGCCTTGCCGGCGCCGACATGATCATCGGCGTCGACATCAACAATGACAAGAAGGAGTGGGGCGAGCGGTTCGGCATGACCCATTTCGTCAATCCGAAGGAAATCGGCGAGGATGTCGTTCCCTATCTGATCAACCTGACCAAGCGCGGCAATGACACGATCGGCGGCGCCGACTACACCTTCGACTGCACCGGCAACACCACCGTCATGCGCCAGGCGCTCGAATGCTCGCATCGCGGCTGGGGCAAGTCCGTCGTCATCGGCGTTGCCGGCGCCGGCCAGGAAATCTCCACCCGGCCGTTCCAGCTCGTCACAGGACGCTCCTGGATGGGCACGGCCTTCGGCGGCGCGCGCGGGCGCACGGACGTGCCGAAGCTCGTCGACTGGTACATGGACGGCAAGATCGAGATCGACCCGATGATCACGCACCTCTTGAAGCTGGAGGACATCAACAAGGGCTTCGACATGATGCACAAGGGCGAGAGCATCCGCTCGGTCGTCGTCTACTGATGTCATCGCTCACCGTCGATATCGCCCGCATGGACGCGCTCACTGCGGGCGAACTTTATGACGTGCTCAAATTGCGAGTCGATGTCTTCGTGGTGGAGCAGAACTGCCCCTACCCGGAGCTCGACGGCAAGGACGCGGATGCGCTTCACCTGCGGCTTCTTGAGGACGGCAAGCCGGTTGCCTATGGCCGGATTTTTGCGCCCGGAACGGACAAGAAGGCGCGCATCGGCCGTATCGTCGTCGCTCCCTCCCATCGGGGCCAGAAGCTCGGCGAACGCCTGATGAGCGAAGCCATTGCGGCCTGCGAAAGGCTGGCGCCCGACGCGTCGATCGCGATTTCCGCCCAGGCGCATCTCGAGCGCTTTTATGCGGGCTTCGGTTTCGAGACCGTGTCGAAAGAATATCTGGAAGACGGCATCCCGCATATCGACATGGTGCGTGATTCTGCAAGGATCCAAGGGAAAGCCGCTGGATGATCTATGTCGATGCCGATGCCTGCCCGGTAAAGCCCGAGGTCATCAAGGTTGCCGAACGTCACGGGCTGCCGGTCACCTTCGTCGCCAATTCCGGCCTCAGGCCTTCGCGCGATCCGATGATCCGCAACATCGTCGTCTCCGGCGCCTTCGATGCCGCCGATGACTGGATCGCCGAACGCGCCGGCGCCGGCGACATCGTCGTCACCGCCGATGTGCCGCTTGCCGAGCGGTGCGTGGCAGGCGGCGCGCTCGTCACGGGGCCGACCGGCCGGCTGTTCGATCAGGCCAATATCGGCATGGCGCGGGCCATGCGCGACCTTGGCCAGCATCTGCGGGAGACCGGCGAGAGCAAGGGTTACAACGCCGCCTTCTCGCCGAGGGACCGTTCGGCCTTCCTGCAGACCATGGAACGGCTCTGCCGGCAGGCGAAATCCATTCAAGCCAAGCGAGAAGACGAAACAAAGGGAAAACCATGAATATTCTGTCCGAAAACACGGCCTTTGGCGGCATGCAGGCCGTCTTTTCCCATGATTCGGAAGCCTGCAATTGCGAAATGACCTTTGCGGTTTTCGTGCCGCCACAGGCGACCGAACGCCCCTGCCCCGTCCTCTGGTATCTCTCCGGGCTCACCTGCACCCACGCCAATGTGATGGAAAAGGGCGAGTATCGACGCATGGCCGCAGAACTGGGCCTGATCATCGTCTGCCCGGATACGAGCCCGCGCGGCAAGGACGTTCCCGATTCGCTGACCAACTGGCAGCTCGGCCAGGGCGCGGGCTTCTATGTGGACGCCACCGAAAGCCCCTATGCGCTAAACTACCAGATGGAGACCTATATCACCAAGGAACTGCCCGCGCTGATTGCCGGCAGCTTCCGCGCCGACATGGACCGTCAGGGTATTTTCGGCCATTCAATGGGCGGCCACGGCGCCATGACCTTCGCGCTGAAATATCCCGGCCGCTACAAGAGCTGCTCGGCCTTCGCGCCGATCGTCTCGCCCTCGACCTCTCCCTGGGCGCAGGGCGCATTCGAGAAATATCTCGGAACCGACCCGGATGTCTGGCGCAAGCATGATGCCTGCGCGCTGGTCGCCGCCGGCGCCCGCTTTCCCGAATTCCTGATCGACCAGGGCACGGCCGACGGTTTTCTCGAGGAAGGTCTGAAGCCCTGGCTGTTTGAGGCGGCGGTCAAGGACACGGACATCGCGCTGACGCTCAGGATGCACGAGCGCTACGACCACTCCTACTACTTCATCTCCACCTTCATGGACGACCATCTGCGCTGGCATGCGGAGCGGGTGTGAGGGGCTCGGCCGGTATTCGCCATGAAATGTCGTGACCGCGTTTCTTGAGTGCTTCGCAGCAATCAATCTCCTCCCTTGAGGGGGAGATTACGGGGCCAGACCGACGCGTCGCCTACCCCAGCGCCACGAACAAATCATGCGCGGCCTTCATGTCCTCGAACCGCTTGGCGCGGCGGCGGGCGGCTTCCTCGTCATGGCCCCAGAGCTCGATCGTCCAGTCTTCCTCGAGATTGCCAAGCGCCCAGGCCTCATCCAGCGTCAGGCGGCCGCGCGCCAGCGCCAGCGTCACCAGGGCCGAGCCGGTCAGCGTCGTCATCACATGTAAGGCGCCAAGCTCGAACGGCGCCCGGTGATGCGCAAGCGCCCTGCGGAAGGCCTCAAGGCTTTCCGCAGGCTGTTCGGCGAACATGACCCCTTCGACCAGCACGAAGCGCGCGCCATATTCCTCGGCCACCCAGTCAAGCACCGGCCCCCAGCGCTCCGCCTGCCGGGCAACGAGTTCCTCCGGACTTTCCGCGCGATAGAACAGCATGTCATTGCCGGCATAGCTGACGATTTCCTCGAACACCGCGTCGGCGTTGACGGCCACGCCGTCAATGATCGTGTTGGCAAGCCGCGTCATCGGCATCTTCGCCGGGTCGATGACCTTTTCCTGCGCCTGCCATTCGGCGCGCACATGTTCGGCGGCGGCCTCCGTCGGCAGGATCAGCGGCTTTCGCGACGGGGTCTTGACCGGTCGGCCGTCGAGCTTCACCGCAAAGCCATCGCCCTCCGGCGCGACGGTTGCCTCCGCGTAGAATTTCTTCGGCAGTTCGGCGCGCATCAGCTCCTGCGACCGGCGGATGGGATCATTGGTCATCATGCACCCTTCAGAACGAATTTCAGAATGTCATCCGGCGTCTCGGCAATCGCCGCCGCCCCCGCCAGCTTCAGCGCATCCGGCGCGCCATAGCCCCAGGAAACGCCGACAGCGCCGGCGCCGGCGGATTTCGCCATCTGGATGTCGAACACCGTATCGCCGATCACCACCGCCTGTTCCGGTCGCATGCCCGTCTCATCGCAGCATTCCAGCACCATGGCCGGGTGCGGCTTGGAGGGGCAATCATCGGCCGTGCGCGTGGTGATGAACTTGTCGGCATAGCCATGGGTCTTCAGCATATGGTCGAGCCCGCGCCGCGACTTTCCGGTGACAGCGCCGACGAGAATATCGTCCTGCAGGAAGAGATGCGACAGCATGACGGCGATGCCGTCATAGAGCTTCTCCTGCATGGCCGGGTCGCGCCGCACTTCGGCGAACAACGAGCGGTAGTAGCCCATCATGTCGCGGCATTCGTGATCGACCTGATCGCGGCCCAGGAGCCCGGCGATTGCCACGTCGAGCGTCAGGCCCACCGTGCCGCGCGTGGCGTGCTCATCGGGCGCGTCGTGGCCGAAGGCGCGGAAGGTGCGGGCCATGGTCTCCTGGATGATCGCCAGGCTGTCGACCAGCGTTCCGTCACAATCAAAAAGCACCAGCTTCATGGGAGCACTCCCGGCTCAGACAAGTTTCAAGATCTCTTCCGGATGCCAGACGATCGCACCCGCTCCGGCATCCTGCAGATCGGCGATCTCGCCGTAACCCCAGGCGACGCCGATCGCATGGGCGCCGGCCTTCGCCGCCATTTCCATGTCGAAGACGGCATCGCCGATGATCACGGCGTCGGCCGGATTGAAGCCCGCTTCCGCGCAGCATTCAAGCACCATGGCAGGATGCGGCTTGGAGGGACAGTCATCTGCGGTGCGCGAAACGGTAAATCGCGGCGCCAGTCCGTGCAGATCCAGAACATGGGTCAGGCCCCGGCGCGAATTTCCGGTGACCGCACCGATGGCGACGTCGCCGCGCGCGGCAAGGCCGTCGATCAACTCGGCAATGCCCGGAAATAGCCGCTCCATCATATTGGGATCGGAATGGACTTCGGCAAAGAGCGACTTGAACTTTACCCGGACCGCCAGAACCTCGTCGTCGATCCGGTGCCTGCCGAGCAGCCGGGCGATGGCGTAGTCGAGCGAGAGGCCGATGGTCGTCTTGGTCTCGGCAAGGGTCGGTTCGGGGTATCCGAAGGCGACAAAGGCGCGACGCATGGTCTCATGGATGCGCACGGCGCTGTCGACCAGCGTGCCGTCGCAGTCAAACAAAACGAGCTTCATGTCAGTCCCTGTCTCAATCCTTGTCGAGATCTTCGCGGTCGGCATCAAAGCCGAGAAGGTTCCAGCTCTGCACCATATGTGGCGGCAGGGGCGCCGTGACCTTCAGCCTGCCGCCGTCGGGATGGGGCACATCGATATGGCGGGCATGCAGATGCAGCCGCTTCTGGATGCCGCCGGGAAATTCCCAGTTCGGATCGTCGTCGAAATATTTCGGATCACCGATGATCGGGTGGCCGATATGAAGCGCATGGACGCGTAGCTGGTGGGTCCGCCCGGTATAGGGCTCCATTTCCAGCCAGGAAAGCGTGTGGGCCGCCGTATCGATGACACGGTAGTAGGAAACCGCGTGATCGGAATCGGGCTCGCCATGCTTGACGATGCGCATGCGGTCGCCGTCCGGCGTCTGCTCCTTGGCAAGCCAGGTCGAGACCTTGTCTTCGCGCTTGCGCGGCACGCCCTTGACCAGCGACCAGTAGGTTTTCTTTGTGGTGCGTTGACGGAAGGCCTCGGTCAGCGACTGCGCGGCGCGGCGCGAGCGGGCGACGACCAGAACGCCGGAGGTGTCGCGGTCAAGGCGATGGACGAGGCGCGGCTTCTCGCCCTTCTTGTTGGTCCAGGCCTCGAGCATCTTGTCGATATGACGGACCACGCCCGAGCCGCCCTGCACCGCCAGACCGGCCGGCTTGTTCAGCACGAAAACGCGCTCGTCCTCATGCAACAGCATGCGCGACAGAAGCTCGCCGTCGGGCGAGTGCTTGAGATCCCTGCCCGGTATCGGGCCTGACGTCTTCGGGTCGACATTCATCGGCGGGATGCGAACCATCTGGCCGGGCTCGACGCGCGTGTCGCTCTTTACCCGTCCGCCGTCGACGCGAATCTGGCCTGAGCGCAGCAGCTTCTGCAAAGCGCCGAAGCCGAGCCCCGGATAATGCAGCTTGAACCAGCGATCGAGGCGCATGCCCGCCTCGTCCTGATCCACCTTGATATGTTCAATACCCGCCATCGTGCGAAAACCCTTCATTGAAGCGTGGCTTCTATCGCATGACGCGCCGGAATGAAATGGGTTTAGAACACCATCCGGCCGATCGCGAGGCCTGCGAATACGGCGGCCAGGCCCAGCGCGACGCTGGCGCCGACATAAACGATCGCTGGCACGTAATCGCCGCGCTCGATCATGTTCATCGCATCAAGAGAGAAAGACGAGAATGTGGTGAAGCCGCCGAGAAAGCCAGTCACCATGAACATGCGCATTTCTGCAGACTGGTTCAAAAGGCGGGCCACGGCTTCGACCAGAAGTCCGATCAAAAGCGAGCCGAGAACATTGACGATAAATGTCCCCCAGGGAAAACCATGGCCGATAACGCGAATGGCGAAGACGCCGACAAGGTAGCGGCATGCTGCGCCAAGCCCGCCGCCGACGGCGGCGATCAGGGCATGAGAGACGATCTGAGGCATTGCGTTTCCTTCCAGTCCGACCGCAGCAATTCCCGCATTAAGCCGATTGCGGGCGCGGCGCATATACGCCTCCCATGCGCTCTGCCTGAATAATGTAAACGCCAGCCAGATTGCTTCAATATCCTAGCTTGGCTTTGCTTCAATTCACAAGCCTCGACGCGCGCTTCGCGGGACTTGCGCCAATTTCGGTGCACCGGCAGGCCGTGCCCTCTTGCAAAACCCGCCACAACTTGGATAATCCCTTTCAAAATTCGCGTTGGGAGAACCCGTTTGCAGAAGCGGTGCCGAAGGAGCAACTGCCCCGGAAACTCTCAGGCCAAAGGACCAGCGCGTGTTTCTGAACTCTGGAGACAAGGCCCGGCGCAAGCCGGGACCGGCCGAAGGGATAATAATCTCAGGCAAACGGGACAGAGGGGGCTCATTCGTATCGGGCATGTCGCACACGCCCGCCCCTTTGAGCCGGCGTTTATCAACGCAATCCGGAGGCACGTCTTGGTCTCGCAAGAACCGCTAGAAAAAACCCCGCTTCACGCGCTTCATCTGGAGCTCGGCGCCCGCATGGTGCCCTTCGCAGGCTATGACATGCCTGTGCAATATCCGATGGGCGTGATGAAGGAACACCTGCATACCCGTGAAAAGGCAGGCCTTTTCGATGTCTCGCACATGGGCCAGGTCTGGCTGAAACCGCGATCCGGCAATCTCGCCGATGCCGCGATCGCGCTGGAAAAACTGGCGCCGGTCGACATTCTCGGCCTCAAGCCCGGCCGGCAGCGCTATGCCTTCTTCACCAATGACAAGGGCGGCATTATGGACGACCTGATGGTGGCCAACCGCGGCGATCATCTTCTGGTCATCGTCAACGCCGCCTGCAAGGATGCAGACCTTGCCCATATGAAGGCTTATCTCTCCGACCTTTGCGAGGTTGAGACGCATTTCGAGGACAAGGCGCTGCTGGCGCTGCAGGGTCCCAAGGCCGAAGACGTGCTGGCGCCGCTCTGCGAGGCCGTGACCGAAATGAAGTTCATGGATGTGCGCGCCTGCGAAGTTCTCGGCGTCACCTGCGTGATTTCACGCTCTGGCTATACCGGCGAGGACGGTTTTGAAATCTCGGTACCGGCCGAAAAAGCCGACGAATTGGCCCGCGCGCTGCTGGCGCATGAGGATTGCGAGCCGATCGGCCTCGGCGCGCGTGATTCGCTCAGGCTGGAAGCCGGGCTCTGCCTCTACGGTAATGACATCGACACGACGACGACACCGGTGGAAGCCGCGCTCGTCTGGGGCATGCAGAAGGCCCGCAGGCCCGGCGGCGGCCGCGAAGGCGGCTTCCCCGGCGCAGATATCATCTTCGGGCAGCTTGCCGACGGCGCGAAGCGCCTGCGCGTCGGGCTGAAGGCGGAGGGCCGCGCGCCGATCCGCCCGCCGGCGAAACTCTTTGCCGATGACAAGGGCGAAACCGAAATCGGGAATGTCACCTCCGGCGGTTTCGGCCCCTCCGTCGGCGTGCCCGTTGCCATGGGCTATGTGGCGGCAGACCACGCCGAGACCGGCACGACCATCTATGCGGAAGTGCGCGGCAAGTACCTGCCCGCCACCATCACCGATACCCCCTTTATCAAACCCACCTACAAGCGCTGAGCGGGATTATTTCATCATGACCATCAAATTTACCGAAGAACATGAATGGCTTAAGATCGAGGACGGCATCGCCACCGTCGGCATCACGGCGCATGCCGCCGAACAGCTCGGCGACCTGGTTTTCGTCGAACTGCCGGAAGTCGGCGCGACCTTCGAGAAGAATGACGACGCCGCCACCGTCGAATCGGTCAAGGCCGCATCGGACGTGTTCTGCCCGCTGGCCGGCGAGATCACCGAGGTCAACGAAGCGATCACCGACAATCCCGAACTCGTCAATGCCGAGCCCATGGAGGGCGGCTGGTTCTTCAAGCTGAAGCTCGCCAACCCCGCCGACGCCGACGCGCTGATGGACGAAGCGGCCTACAAGGAGTTCATCGCCTGATGACGACGCCCGCCGAATTCCAGTTTACCGACTACCAGCCCTACGACTTCGCCAATCGCCGCCATATCGGCCCCTCGCCCGTCGAGATGGCGAAAATGCTGGAGACGATCGGCTATGACAGTCTCGAAGCGCTGATCGACGACACCGTGCCCGCCGAAATCCGCCAGGAGCAGCCGCTTGCCTGGGGCCCGGCGATGACGGAGCGCGAGGCGCTCGACAAGCTGCGCGAAACCGCCAACAAGAACAAGCCGATGATCTCCATGATCGGCCAGGGCTATAACCCGACCATCGTGCCGCCGGTGATCCAGCGCAACATTCTGGAAAACCCGGCCTGGTATACCGCCTATACGCCCTACCAGCCGGAGATTTCGCAAGGCCGCCTCGAGGCACTCCTCAACTTCCAGACGATGATGGCAGACCTTACCGGCCTCGACATCGCCAATGCCTCGCTTCTCGATGAGGCCACGGCTGCGGCCGAAGCCATGGCCATGGCAAACCGCGTGGCGAAATCCAAGGCAACGGCCTTCTTCGTCGACGAGAACTGCCATCCGCAGACGATCGCGCTTCTGAAGACCCGCTCCGAACCGCTCGGCTGGGAGATCATCATCGGCAATCCGTTTACCGATCTGAAGGCCGACGAGGTTTTCGGCGCGCTGTTCCAGTATCCCGGCACCCACGGCCATGTGAACGACTTCACCGATGTGATCGCCGCCCTGCACGAGGCGAAGGCCATCGCGACGGTCGCAGCCGATCCGCTGGCGCTGACGCTCTTAAAATCGCCGGGCGAGATGGATGCGGATATCGCCATCGGCTCGTCCCAGCGCTTCGGCGTGCCGCTCGGCTATGGCGGTCCGCATGCCGCCTATATGGCGGTGAAGGACGCCTACAAGCGCTCCATGCCCGGCCGCCTTGTCGGGGTATCGGTGGATAGCCGCGGCAACCGCGCCTATCGTCTGGCGCTGCAGACCCGCGAACAGCATATCCGCCGCGAAAAAGCGACGTCGAACATCTGCACCGCCCAGGTGCTGCTCGCCGTCATGGCCGCCATGTATGGCGTCTTCCACGGGCCGGACGGGCTGAAGGCGATTGCACAGCAGGTGCACAAGAAGGGCGTGCTGCTCGCCAAGGGGCTGGAAGCGCTCGGCTTCACCGTCGAGCCGGAAACCTTCTTCGACACGATCACGGTCGAGGTCGGCGCGTTTCAGGGGCTGATCCTCAGGAACGCGGTGGAAAACAACGTCAATCTGCGCAAGGTCGGCGACACAAAGATCGGCATTTCCGTCAACGAGCGCACCCGGCCCGCCCATGTGGAAGCGGTGTGGGAGGCCTTCGGCGGCAAGTTTACGATCGCCGAGTTCGAGGCGGATTACCGTCTTCCGAAAAGCCTTTTGCGCACAAGCGTTTACATGACGCACCCGATCTTCCACATGAACCGCGCGGAAAGCGAAATGACCCGCTATATGCGCCGCCTCGCAGACCGCGATCTGGCGCTCGACCGGGCGATGATCCCGCTCGGCTCCTGCACGATGAAGCTCAATGCCACGGTGGAAATGCTGCCGATCACCTGGCCGGAATTCGCCGATATCCACCCCTTCGCGCCGGAGAACCAGGCGCTTGGCTATCGCGAGATGATCGAGGATCTGTCGGACAAGCTCTGCCAGATCACGGGTTATGATGCCTTCTCCATGCAGCCGAATTCGGGCGCGCAGGGCGAATATGCGGGGCTTCTGACCATCCGCCGCTTCCACCGCGCCAATGGCGATGCGCATCGCGACATCTGCCTGATCCCGACCTCGGCGCATGGCACCAACCCGGCCTCGGCGCAGATGGCGGGCATGAAGGTGGTGCCGGTCAAGTCGCGCGACAACGGCGATATCGACCTCGATGATTTCGCCGAAAAGGCCGCGCAGCATGCCGACAATCTCGCCGCCTGCATGATCACCTATCCCTCGACCCACGGCGTGTTCGAGGCGACGGTGAAGGAGGTTTGCGCGATCACGCACAAATATGGCGGCCAGGTCTATCTCGACGGCGCCAACATGAATGCGATGGTCGGACTTTCGCGGCCGGGCGATATCGGTTCGGATGTGAGCCACCTCAACCTGCACAAGACCTTCTGCATTCCCCACGGCGGCGGCGGGCCCGGCATGGGGCCGATCGGCGTCAAGGCGCATCTCGCCCCGCATCTGCCCGCCAATCCGGCAACGGACCGGACAAGCGGCGCGGTCTCGGCCGCCCCCTTCGGCTCGCCCTCGATCCTGCCGATCTCCTGGAGCTACTGCCTGATGATGGGCGGCGAAGGGCTGACGCAGGCAACGCGCGTGGCGATCCTCAACGCCAACTATATCGCCGCACGGCTTAAAGGCGCTTACGACGTGCTCTACAAGTCGGAAAAGGGCCGCGTGGCGCATGAATGCATCATCGACACACGACCGCTGAAGGATAGCGCCGATGTCTCCGTCGACGATATCGCCAAGCGCCTGATCGACTGCGGCTTCCATGCGCCGACGATGAGCTTCCCCGTCCCCGGCACGCTGATGATCGAGCCGACGGAATCGGAGACCAAGGCCGAGCTCGATCGTTTTTGCGATGCGCTGCTGTCGATCCGCGAGGAAGTCCGCGCCATCGAGGAAGGCCGCGCCGACCGTGTCGACAACCCGCTGAAGAACGCACCCCACACGGTGGAAGACCTTGTGGGCGAATGGACCCACCCCTATTCCCGCGAGGAAGCCTGCTTCCCCCCCGGCGCCTTCCGCGTCGACAAATACTGGCCACCGGTCAACCGCGTGGACAATGTTTACGGGGACCGGAATCTGGTGTGCGCCTGCCCGCCGATGAGCGCGTATGCGGAGGCGGCGGAGTAAGCGAGCAAGCCACAGGGAGGAAGTCGAAGGGGTGGCGGAAACGCCACCTCGAAAGCGGTTAACGATATGAATATTTTAGCTTATTTTCATCCTCGGGTATCGCAGACGGCAAAAACCAAGTTCCACATATAGCGAAATGTAAGTACCTCAAAACCTCAGGAATGCTGCGATGCGGGTGAAATATAATAAATGCGAGCAAGATCAAAGGATCAGCCCGAAGTAACGACGGCACATGGGGAGTTTCGATGTTTGAGGCTTCCTGCTGAATATCTGACCAATTGTATGGAAATGGCATCTGCCTTGAAGTGTTTTTTCCTCTAGGTACCCGCCAAAGGCAAAACGCCCATGAGCTTTCCGGATAGAAGGCATTGTGAGAGATTCGAGTAATTTCTGGCCAAATGGCCTTGGCTAGGCTCTTTAAGTTTGACCTTACAAAACAATGTAATAGGCCTTCAGCGAAGAAAGAGGATTTTGACTGTATCTCAGTCGATAAATCCTTTCCGTTCAAATTTAGTGCCGATTTCAATTTCATACGCAGACAATCATCAATGTTATAGTAAGGAGGAAATGAGTAATTTCTATTTTTATTTTCACTTACTATCCAGTTTATGATATCAAATATCAACAAATCTGGCCGTTGCGATGCATCTTTTATCCACATACCAAAGCAGTAAGTTAAAACTTGAGGTATGGCGGCCTCGCCCCATATTTCTATTTTGGTGTGCTCGGGGCTGAGAAAATTTTTCAATGAATCCCGTTGCTGAGATGAAAGTCTGAATTTACTATCTGCTCTTTTGTCTTCGATATCGAGAAGCGACAGAAGCGATAAGGTTTTTAGCGCGCGCGCGTTCCACAAGTATCGATCAGACAATCCGCCACTCTGCAGATATATACGATTTATATCAAAATCTGAACTGCCTGCATTTGAACGAACCGCTTCAGAACGCCTTTCAACTTCGTCGAATAAATCCAATATTGCAGAGAAAAACGCCTCACGTGCTACATCGAAAGACCTCTGCAGATTTTTTGAAGGGGAAAAAGCATAGCGTTCCAGCGCTCCAGCGTAGAAAGCCATAAGCGTGACCCAGCAAGCGGCTATAGCTGTATGATTTTTACGACGAACGTAGTTTCTAATACAAAAAGAGATATATAGCGCTGACGATATTAGAGATCGCTCAAATGAAATCTTATTCCTCCCTTCATCTTTGACCGTTATGCTTAAAATTATATCAAGGGCAGATGAAATATTATCCAGCTCCGGAAGACTCTTTCCATCCACATTATACATTTTAATTATATTCTCGTGAATCGAAAAATCATTAGGCCAAAAGTTGTGTGAGTATTTTATCGCCCAACTAAGAATTTGTCCCCGAGAAATAATTTCTATTTTTTGCTTAGAGTCAAATCCCCTACTCTTTAGCGACTCATTGAAATCACTGATAGATCGTTGGACCTCCTCCTCGACCTCACCATTCGTCACGAGAAAACATCTATGGGGACCTTCCGGGATCCCCGGATACTTGAGCGGGTACTCGACAAGCTCTTTAAGCTGGGAACTGATTTCGCGGTATTGATTGAGCGTCAGCCGCCCCCCGGGATTACCTTTAAGTTGAAAGCCACAAGGTATACCATCCGGCCCTATAGTTATAATATCTTTTCCAAGTTCCATGGCGTTGTGGCGGGTCGAATGCATAATTGTATGCCCCTCGCCGATTAGCATCTGAAGGAATGCCGCTTGGTAACCTCGTTCGCCGATGCTATCCAACCAGTGTTCGATTAGATTCTCGAGCACGCCATTCCTCCTTCTTTTTTTTTTATTTTATTGAACTTTTCTATGAATTCAGGGTTATCAGATGCCTCAATAACTTCCTTAGCTCTTGCTGCCATCGTTTCGCCTACGACAAGCGTCGGCATCCTCGGTTTGCCGTTGGCATCAAATTCGATTTCGATCTTATCTAGCATTTCCAAAACTAAATCAGGTGAAAACGGTCGTTTCTTACCGTTGATCACATTGCCTGTCTTTTCGGTCGTTCTGTCGATGAGTTCAAACAAGAGTTTTGATTGATCGGCAGCCAAAGACTTGGCGACAGGCAAGAAACACCCCAATATCTCTTCAAGCGAGCCGTAGAGCAATGTTTTGGCGGGGACGGAGGTTTCTCCAGAAATAAGATGCAGTTCCTCCTCCTCTTTGTCTCCATCTTCTCGCAAGATAGCAGTTTGATGGCCTTCAAACATGCGATAGCGAGCAACTTCTCCAAGCACGGGGGAGCCAGATCTCACGGTGCTCTCGATAAACATGTTAACAATTTCATCTATTTCATTTTCGAGTACCTTTGTTGTTTCCAACATCATCGGCTCCACAAAGTCTGCTGACTATTTTCACGGCACCAAAAACTCAAACGGCGCCGCTTCCTTCATCAGCCCTGCCACATCCCCGCCCGGCACGGCCGGATCGTTCAGCCCCAGCGTCTTTGCCGGAGCTCCCTCTGAAAGATCGAAATCCGCAAGATCGACCCAGAAGACCGACGGGTTGATGACGGAGTCGAAATAGTAGCGGCGGTGTTCGTGTTCGGCGACCGTGCGCCAGAGGGTGGAGGCGATGTTGGGTTTTTCGGGGTCGGCCATGCCGAGCGGGGTCGAGATCGCGCGCACCTGCGAGAACACGGAGGCGAGCGCCGCGCGGCGGTCCTTCAGCGGCGTGGCGGCCTTCAGGTTGTAGCTGGCGCGGGCGAAACGGTCTGCGGCGGTGATCGTGCCGGGCAGAAAACTCTTGCCGCCGACAAGGTCCCAATAGCCGTTGATGGCAAGCTGTTGGTCATAGGTCGGCGAATTGGTCATCACCTTGTAGTCGCGGCCATGATGGATCGAAAGCTTGCCGCCGACGAATTCGAACACGGCGCTGTCGCCGGAGGCATCGGAGAGCGCCAGATGCACATTGGCGGGCATGCCGTTCGGCGCATTGCCGGTGATGATGGTCAGCGGATCGCCCTCCATGGCGGCAACCGCCTCGGCCACGGTGGCGAAATTGTCGAGCATATATTGCAGCCAGGCGCCGACGGAGATCAGCGGCTTGTCGCGCGCTTGCGGATCGCCATAGGACGATTCCACCAGATAGAGCATGTTGCCGGCAAGGCCCGCCTCGTTCATGCCGTCGGAAGTGGCGAGATTGTAGATCGCGACGATCACCGAGCCGTATTTGGAGGTCCAGGAGGCAGACCCCTCGCCCACCCCGCCATCGCGAGCCATCCCGCGCGGAAACACCCAGAGATCGGACTGCATTGTCACATCGCGCCAGTCCATCGAGCGGCCGGTGATATAGGTTGACGTTCCGGTTTCATAGAAGATGCGCGTGCACATGGGAATTCCTCCGCCTGACCCTGATTTTGTGGTTGACTGAGGCTAACCCGATCGTCTTCGACCGACAACGCTATTTGCGCTTTATCCTAAAAATGGCTCCGCCTGGCGACAAAGCGCGCCAGCATCGGCCCGAGCGCCATGACGAAGAAGAAGCGCGCGATCTGCATCGACATGACGAAGGCGACGTTGACATCCGTCGAGGCGGAGATGATGGCAACCGCATCCGCGCCGCCGGGGCTGGTGGCGAGATAGGCGGAAAGCGGATCGATCCCGGCGAATTCCACCAGAAGAACGGCGAACACGGCGCAGATCGCCACGAGCGCCAGAATGGACGCGAGCACGCGCGGCAGCGCCCGGCTGGCATGGCGGATGACGTCGCGGTCAAAGCGCGCGCCGATGGCCCAGCCGACCAGCGCATAGGAGACGGCAAGCAGGGGCTGCGGCAGTTCGATGGTGACGAAGCCCGAAACATTGAGCGCCGATCCGATGATCACCGGCACGATCATCGCGCCCGCCGGCAGGCCCGAGCGGCGGCCGACGCCGACGCCGATGACGACGAGCAGGAGCGTCTGCAGCAGCGCCTGCCAGTCCGGCGTCGCCAGCCAGAGGACGGGCTCGGGCGCCCCCTCGCCGCCCACACCGGTCCAGACCCGCGCGATGGTGGCGGCGACGATGGTGACGATAACGACGCGGGTATATTGCATGAAGGCGACGAGGCGCATATCCGCGCCGAAGGCGCCGGACATCAGCGTCATAACGGTGGCAGCGCCCGGAAAGGCGCCCCAGATCGCCGTCGTGCCGGGCAGAACCTGAAGGCGTGCCAGAAGCCAGCCAAGCGCCACGGCGGCGAAGACGACGGACAGGACGCCGACGACGAAGAGCGCCCAGTCGTGGCCGATCTCCTGCACCACCGGCCATGTCATGGTCCGCGCGATCAAAAGCCCGACAACGCCCTGCGCCAAATTGAACGGCAGGCGCGGCACGGCGATGCGCGCGCCGAAGAAGGAAAAGGCAATGGCCGAGAGCATCGGCCCGAGCAGCAGCGCTGCCGGCAGCCCGGCAAGCGAAAGCAGGATGACAAAGGCGACCGAGACGGCGACGAGACCGGGCCAGGCCCAAGGGGTCGCGCCGCGCGCCGTTCCGGAAGAGGCCTCAGCCTCGGGGCTTTCCTCCTCCGGTTCGCCTGCCGATGTCATTTCATACTCTGCCTTTGGTGCTGCGTCGCGCCTTATCTACACTCGGACCCTCGATCCGCCAAGGGCGATCGGCCGCGATCGCGCAGCCAAACGCCTACATGGCGCAGCCCTTGCGGCGCATGGCGATGTCGATCGCGTTGACCTTGCCCTTGGCATAGGCGATCGCGTTTTCCTGGTTGCCTGCGCCCTCGGCCGCGACCGCGCCGAGATTGGCGCCCATGACGCGAAAATCGCCGACGATCTCCTCGTCCTGCAGGCGGGAGAGTTCTTCCAGCCTGTCCTTTTCCGAAATCATGAGCGCGGAAAGCTGGTCGCAGCTCGCACCCTCATACTCGCTCGGCGAGACGGGCATGGCGCCGATCGTATCGGAACGCTGGGTGCAGCCGGCGGCAAGCACGGCGAGAGCGAGAATGGGGGCGGTCATGCGCATGAAGGTTACCTCGGTCGAAAAAGAGAAATCGGTCAATCAACGCTGCTAAACCGCAACGGTTCCGGCAGCGCCGTTTATCATAGCTAAATAGGCCCGCCGCTTGCGGAAGAAAGCGGCGGGACCGCGCTTTTTTTTCAGGCGGAGAGCGACGGATCAGCCAGAATGTCCGGGTCGAGGGCGGCGCGGCCATTCGTCAGGTCGCGCAGCAATTCGGCGAGCGGCACGAGCCTTCTGTCGGGTACGGCAAGGCGGAACACCGCGCCGTCCGCGTCAAAATCCCGCGCGGCCGTGACGATGTCGTCGAAGGCCTCCAGCCGCGATTCGACCAGCGCCAGATCGGTAAAGGCGATCGCGACGGAGAGCATGGTGGTCGGGATGATCTCTTCCTTCTCGGCCGCGCGCAAGCACTCCGCGGCACTGCCGCCATAGGCGCGGGCAAGCCCGCCCGTGCCGAGCTTGACGCCGCCGAACCAGCGGGAGACGACCACCGCGACATTGTCCACCTCCTGCCCCTCGATTGCCTGAAGGATCGGCTTTCCGGCCGTTCCGCCAGGCTCCCCGTCATCGGAGAAACGGTAATCGGCGCCAATCCGCCAGGCCCAGCAATTATGGCTGGCATCAGCGAAGGCATTCTCCGCGATGAAGGCCTTCGCCGCCGCCTCGTCGGCAATCGGCGCTGCGATGGTGGCAAACCGGCTCTTCTTGATCTCGCGCTCGGCTGTTGCGGGACGGGTGAGCTTGAACATGGCATTCCGCGTGGTGGACGTTCAGCCGTTTGAATGCCACATACGCGGTGAAGTCAAGCGCGGGCCCGGCGGGCCATGATCCGCCCGGTCACAAAGGTGCTGAGAAAGCCGGTCAGGCCGGTCGCGAACGTGCCCCAGGCCATATCGACGCCGACGACAGTCCATGACCAGTCCTTCAACGTCGCCATATTGGTCAGGTCATAGGTGCCGTAAGCGATGAAGCCGAAAGCCGCGCCGTTGACGAGACCCTTCAGCCAGGAACGCGCCTTCACACCAGGGTAGACGACAAAATAATAGATGCCGATCAGATACATGAAATAAAAACTTAAACCGGCATTCCAATTTGGCGAAGCCAAGAGCAACTGGCCGATCTCCGCCTCGTAGAAGCTGAAGGCGACCGTACCGAGCCAGATGAAATCGAGCGCGGAAAAACAGGCGGCCATGACGGCGAAGGCGATCAGGTAACGGGTCATCGACCTCTCCTCATATGCCCAGGAATGGCTGGACGGCGCGCATCATGCGGCTCTTGAACCTCAGCGGCGCATCGGTGACGATCAGACAGATACATTCGCCATCTGGCGTCACCACCGGCTCGTGAACCGTCTCCTCATCCTCTTCGTCAAGGTCTCCGGGACCAAAGGCCTCGCCTTCGCAGCGATAACAGCCCTTCAGGATCAGCGTCAGCTCGCGCCCGCCATGGCCGTGTTCGGGTAAAGGCCGCCCGGGCCCGACGCGCAGCAGCTTGACATTGAGATCGCCATCAACGGGCACCTGGTATTGCGCAGCGCCAATGCCGAGGCGACGCCATTCGACCGCATCCAGCGAACCGCCGATATAGGAGCGAAGCGGTTCCGGGATCGTCCGGTCCACGTCCTTGATCGTTCGGCGCGCCGGCTTTGCGTCGCTTTCGGGCGCTCCGGCCGGCTCGGCTTTCAGCCGCAGCAGCATGGCCTCCCAGCTTTCTCGTTCGCGCTCGGGCGTGGTCTCAGGCGCGATACTCTCCATCAGCGCGCCGCCTGCGGCTTCCATCAGCGACAGGCGCTTGCGGCAATCGGGGCAAAGCGCGAGATGCGTGGCAACCGCCAGGCTCCAGCCTTCTTCCAGCGTGCCGGCGGCATATTCAAGCAACAGGGCATCCGAGATGTGGTGGTTGATCGGGGTCATCGGTCTTCTCCAAGCGCCGCCCTCAGTCTGGAAAACGCGGCTCGGATCCGGGACTTGACAGTCCCGAGGGGCAAATTGGTCTTTTCGGCGATCATGCTGTGGGAAATATCCTCGAAAAACGACATGCGCAGAAGCTCGGCCTGTTCCTCCGGTAAGCTGGCAAGCGCCAGCCGGATCCGTTCCGCGCTTTCATCCTGCTCGAAATTGACGTCGGGCGTTTCCGGCGCATCGGGCACGAAGGCGGGGTCGGTCGGATCGAATTCGGGGCGCTTCGCCTTGCGCAGATTGTCGATCATCACATTGCGGGCAAGGGTGAAAACCCAGGCGGAGGCGTTGCCGCGCTGGGGATCGAACAGCGAGGCCTTGCGCCAGACCATCATCATGGTCTCCTGCATCAGTTCCTCGGCCAGTTGCCCGTCAAGCGCGCGTTTCAGCATGAAGCTGCGGATACGCGGCCCGAAATACACGAACAGCCGCTCGAAAGAAGCGACATCGCGAGACCGTCCGGTGCGCACCAGACAAAGCGTCATTTCTTCGGCCGACATTTCCGCCAAGGCTGGGCCTTTCGACTTTGGCTTCCGCATTCCCACAATCAAGGTCGCCGCCCTGTTTCGGGCAGCGCTGGAAACCGTGCCGGCGGCCGGCATATGATGAGCAAGGTCTGTCATGCCTGCTATAACGGCGCGGTTTTCCAACCGGATTGAAGGGTCCAACAAATTTCTTCCGATTTCAATCCGCCCGGCCGCCGAACACGTTATTCAGGCTAAAGATCAGAGGAAAACCGCGCATGCATCACACGCTGGACAAGGCCCATCGAAAATTCCGCGCCGACAGGAAGATCGCCGTCATAGGGTCCGGCATTTCCGGCCTCTCGGCGGCATGGCTCTTGAGCAAATCCGCCCATGTCACG
This sequence comes from Martelella lutilitoris, assembly GCF_005924265.1. Taxonomy (GTDB): domain Bacteria; phylum Pseudomonadota; class Alphaproteobacteria; order Rhizobiales; family Rhizobiaceae; genus Martelella; species Martelella lutilitoris. The sequence goes on along the minus strand of NZ_VCLB01000007.1, from coordinate 61,816 downwards.
CTGTTTGAGGCCGATAGCCGCCCCGGTGGTCATTCGAACACCGCGGACATCGTAATCAGCGGTCGCCACATACCGGTCGACACCGGCTTCATCGTCTACAACGAGCGCAACTATCCAAACCTTACCGCACTGTTTTCCCATCTCGGTGTTGAGACGGAAGAATCGGACATGTCCTTTTCCGCCTCGCTCAACAATGGCGCATTCGAATATGGCGGCACAAACATTGCCACCATGCTGGCGCAGAAGTCCAATATCCTGCGCTTCAGCTTCTGGCGTATGGTCTACGATATCTTCCGCTTCTACCGCGAGGCGCCGGCGGCCGCGAATGACAGCGCCGCGCTGGACCTGACGCTCGGGGACTATCTCGACTCAAAGGGCTATTCCAGACGCTTTGTCGAAGATCACATCCTGCCGATGGGCGCGGCGATCTGGTCGACCACGGCCGATCAGATGCGCGCCTATCCGCTTGCCGCCTTCACGCGCTTCTTCGAAAGCCACGGGCTTCTGACGCTCGTCGACCGGCCGCAATGGCGCACGGTCTCCGGCGGCAGCAGAAGTTACGTCACCCGCATGCTGGAGCAGATCAACGGCGATATCCGCCTTTCGACGCCGGTCCGGCATATCCGCCGCTTCGACAACGGCGTGCGCCTGACGCTCGACCACAACGAGGAGCAGGAGTTCGATGCCGTGGTCGTGGCCACACACGGCGACCAGGCGCTTGCCATGCTGGCGGATGCCGGCGAGAATGAGAAGAGCCTCCTCTCCGCCTTCCGCTACACCGTCAACGAAGCCTATCTGCACAGTGATGCTGCACAAATGCCGAGGCGGCGTAAGGTCTGGTCGAGCTGGAACTATCTTGAACGCAAACGCGCGGATGACATATCGCTGTGCGTCACCTACTGGATGAACCGGCTGCAGAACATTGATGAGGACATTCCGCTGTTCGTGACGCTGAATCCTGCCGAGCCGATCAAGGCGGATGCGATCCACGCCCGCTACACCTATGCCCATCCGCTGTTCGACCGCGCCGCGATCGAAGCCCAGCGGGATCTCTGGCAGATTCAGGGCCAGGGCAATGTCTGGTATTGCGGCGCGCATTTCGGCAGCGGCTTTCACGAGGACGGGTTGCAGTCGGGCCTTGCCGTGGCCGAGGCACTCGGCGGCGTCCGGCGGCCCTGGTCGGTGGAAAACGAATCCGGCCGCATCCACTTGAACCCGAACCTGGTCGCCGCCGAATGAGCTGGAACTCCGCCCTCTACAAAGGCGACGTCATCCACCGGCGCCACCGGCCAAAAACGCACCGGCTGCACTACCGCGTGTTCTCGCTGCTGATCGATCTGGATGAGTTGCCGAAGCTTGACCGCGCGCTGCGGCTCTTCGGTCACAACCGCTTCGCCCTCTTCAGCGTCCATGACCGCGATCATGGCGCGCTTGACGGCGGCGGGCTGAAATCCTGGGCGCTAGGCGAAGTCGAAAGAGCCGGCATTTCCGCGCCGGTCACCCGCGTCGAAATGCTTTGCTATCCGCGCATTCTTGGCTATGTCTTCAATCCGCTCACCGTCTATTTCTGCCATGGCAAAGATGGCGACCTCGTCGCGATCCTCTACGAGGTCTGCAACACGTTCAAGGAGCGGATGACCTATGTGATCCCCGTCGCCGATGACCATCGGCCAGTGCGGCAGACGGCGGAAAAGCAGCTTTACGTCTCGCCCTTCATCCCGATGGAATGCACCTATCACTTCTCCATCGCGCCGCCCGGCGAAACCGTTTCGGTGCGCATCAACGAAAAGGATGGCGAAGGCCCGCTTCTGTTTGCAGCCTTCAGCGGTAAGCGCGACGCGCTCTCCGACCGGAAACTCCTCTCCGCCTTTGCCGCCTACCCGCTCATGACTGTAAAAATCATTGCCGGCATTCACCTCGAAGCTTTACGACTGTTGATGAAGGGAATACCGGTATTCAAACACCGGCCATCCGCATTGCGCGTTCAAAGCGTTGTCGCGGGCGGCCCGTCGCGAAGAGACAAAGCCGATGACCGAGATGCATGAGCAGGACGCACCGCAAAAGAGCCTGAAACTGTGGCAGAAGCCGATCGCCGGCATGGCCGCCAGGATCAACACAGGCTCTCTGACGCTCCGTTTCCCCCATGGCCGCAGCACCTACGTCTCCGGAGCCAAGGCAGGCCCTGCTGCGGAAATCCGACTCAACAACGCCCGCCCGCTCTTCCGGCTGCTGAGCGAGGGCGACCTCGGTTTTGCCCGCTGCTATATCGACGGCGACTGGGACACGCCGGATCTCGGCGCGGTCATCGATCTGGCGATCGCCAATGAGGAGGAATTGTCGAAGACGCTTTCCTCTTCCTATCTGTTCACCCAGATGAGCCGCCTGCGCCATCGTCTGCGCGCCAATACAAAAACGGGCAGCAAGCGCAACATCGCCTTCCACTATGACCTCGGCAACGCCTTCTACAAGCTTTGGCTCGACGAGACGATGACCTATTCGAGCGCGCTCTACGAAGGCCGCGAACGCTCCCTGCCGGAAGCGCAGACGGCGAAATACGACCGCATCCTCGCCTGTCTCCAGGTAGGGCCGCAAGACCGGATCCTGGAGATCGGCTGCGGCTGGGGCGGCTTTGCCGAGCATGCGGCCAGAACCACCGGCTGCCACGTTACCGGCCTGACGCTTTCGCAGGAGCAGGCAAAATTCGCCCGCAAGCGGCTTGCCGACAATGGCCTTGCCGCTCAGACCGACATTCGGCTCGAGGATTACCGGGATTGCCGCGGCACGTTTGACAAGATCGTCTCGATCGAGATGTTCGAAGCCGTCGGCGAGGAAAACTGGCCTGTCTTCTTCGAGACGGTCAATCAGCGGCTGGCGCCCGGCGGCACGGCCGTTATCCAGTCGATCGCGATCGAACATCACCGCCTCGACGATTACCGCAGCAATCCGGACTTCATCCAGCATTTCATCTTTCCGGGCGGCATGCTGCCTTCCATCGAAACCTTCCGCAAGGGCGCGTCGAGCGCCGGCCTGGCGGTGAAGGACCTGTTTTCCTTCGGCAATGATTACGCGCGCACGCTGCTGGAGTGGGAGAAGCGGTTCCTGTCGGAATGGGAGGCGATCCACCCGCTCGGCTTCGACGAGCGCTTCCGTCGGATGTGGCGCTATTATCTCAACTACTGCGCCTCCGGCTTTAGCGCCGGGCGGATCGATGTCGCGCAGTTCCACCTGATGAAGCCGGCGATCTGACGGTCAGTCCGGCCGCTCCGCCCTCGGGAAGCGCAGCATGATGAAGGCTGCAAGGGCAGCCGCTCCCGTGACGTTGAGGAAGGCGAGGCTCCGCATGTCGTCTTCTTCAACCGGCATCAGCGGCGCTCCGATGCGCCCCTCAAGCGCGACAAAAAGGACAAAGATCGCCGCGACAAGCCCGCGCGAAAGCCAGACTTCCGAGCGATAGAAGGAAAGTCCGGCCAGCATCAGGCATGCGAACAGAAAAGCGAGCGTCTCGCTTTCTCCGCCGAGAATCAACGCGATCGCCAGTGTGTCAACAATGCCGACAATCACCATGCCGAGACGGGCCGCGCGCCCCTTGCCGCTGCGCGACAGATGCCAGACCGCGAGATAGAGCGGCATGGTCAGCGCCGTCAGCAGGGAGAGATGAAACGCGCTTTCGGCCAGGAACCAGACATAGAGCGGATAGACCGGTTTGTTGAGCGCCAGCACCAGGGCCGTTGCGCCGGCCGCGCTCGTCAACGGATCAGCGCGTCGGGCTCCTTCCCGACCGGGCTTAGGAATTGACGTCATTGGACTTGTTCAAACCCTTGCCAAGGCTGGATTTTCGGTCGTCTGGAAACCAGGGAAAGAAGGCGTTGACGCGTTTCTGATAAGCCTTGAAGGCCTCCCCGCGCGAGCTCTCCATGTGTTTTTCCAGATAGGGAATGCCGGAAACATGATTGAGCAGCCAATACATCATCAGCGGCGCAAGAAGCGACAGGATGAACGGCAGGATCGACTGAAAGCCGGCAAGCGCCAGAAGCGGCCAGGCGCACCACCAGGTCCATTCGAAGAAATAGTTCGGATGACGCGAATAGCCCCACAGGCCGATATCGCAGACCGTCTTGCCCTCCGGGCTTCGGCGCTTGAACTGTGAAAGCTGCCAGTCGGCTGTTCCCTCGCCCGCGATCGCGATCAAGGCCACGACGAGGGCCAGTCCGTCGAGAATGCCGGGAAAGGGCGCCGGGTTGAGGATTGCGCCATAGATCGACAGCGCCAGGACAAAGGCCGCGAAGGCCTGGATCTGCAGGAACCACAGCAGTCGCGGCCCGGCTCTATGACCCCATTCCTCAATCAGCGCGGCATAGCGCGGGTCATCCTTCTTGCCGGCGCTGCGCGTGGCGATGTGGCCGGCAAGCCGCAGGGCCCAGAGCCCGACGAGAACGCCGGCGAGCCACTTGCGCGCCGGATTGCCGCTCTCCGAAAAGACGATCACCGAGAGCCCGCCAAGGCCGGTAACGGCGGCCCAGATCGTATCGATCCAGCCGCTGTTACCGGTCAGCCTCTGAACGGCCCAGGCAACGGTCATGCCGAGGCAAAGCCCGATGAAAACGAAAATCAGCAGTGATAAAGACACGTCGCCCTCCGGAAAAATGCGGTTCACACATCTCTACGGAGGGCGCGTCAGGACGGATTGCCTTTGGAAGCTCCATCCTATTGAATCCACGCATCGTGCTTTCCGAAAATCGATTCCGATTTTCGGGCCGATGCCCTAGCCCGGAGAAAGGCCGCGCTGTTTTTCCGAACGGCGGCGCAGCAGCTCAAGCACCGTCAGCAGGATGATCGAGATTGTTACCAGGATCGAGGCGACAGCCAGGATCGTCGGCGAAATCTGTTCGCGCAACCCGGTGAACATCTGCCACGGCAGCGTCTTCTGCGAAGCGGAGCCGACGAACAGCACGACGACCACCTCGTCAAACGAGGTGATGAAGGCAAACAGCGCGCCGGAGATCACGCCGGGCAGGATCAGCGGCATCTGCACCTTGAAGAAGGTGGTGACCGGATTGGCCCCGAGGCTCGCCGCCGCCCGTTCCAGCGAACGGTCGAAGCCGACCAGCGTCGCCGTCACCGTGATGATGACGAAGGGCGTGCCGAGCACGGCATGCGCCAGAACGACGCCCCAATAGGTGCCCTGAATGCCAAGGCGCGAATAGAAGAAATACATGCCGGCGGCCGAGATGATCAGCGGCACGATCATCGGCGAGATCAGGATCGCCATGATGGCCCCGCGATAGGGCACATGGCTCTGTGACAGACCGATGGCGGCGAGCGTGCCGAAGCCGGTGGCCAGAAGCGTCGCGGCCGGCGCGATCATCACGGAGTTTCTCAGCGCCTGCTGCCAGTCGGGATTGGTGAAGAAATCCTGATAGTGCTTGAACGAGTAGCCGGCGGGATCGAAGGACAGCATTTCCGGCGTGAAGGTGAAGAAGTCCGTCGCGTTGAAGCTGAGCGGAATGATCACCAGGATCGGAAAGATCAGGAAGAAGAAGATCAGTCCGCAGATCACCCGGAAGCCGTAGTGCCAGACGCGCTGGCCGGTGGTCATGTATGGGGGCAGTTTGGCCATGGTCCTTCTCCTATCCGAGCTTCACATTGTCGATGCCGACGAGCTTGTCGTAGATGACGAAGCAGAGCAGCACCACGACCAGAAGCAGCGTGCCGAGCGCGGCCGCCAGGCCCCAGTTGAGAGAACTCGAGATATGGTAGGCGATCCGGTTGGAGATGAAGATACCGGACGTGCCGCCAACAAGTTCAGGCGTGATGTAGTAGCCGATCGACAGGATGAAGACGAGAACGGCGCCGGCGCCGATGCCGGGCACGGTCTGCGGGAAATAGATCCGCCAGAAGGCCGTCCAGTCGGTCGCGCCCAGGCTTTTCGCCGCGCGCACATAGGACGGCGAAATCGTCTTCATCACCGAATACAGCGGCAGGATCATGAAGGGCAGCAGAATATGGGTCATGGCGATGACCGTGCCCGTCGCATTGTTGATCAGCGCAAGCCGTCCGCTATCGGAGACGAGGCCTATATAAACAAGGATATCATTGATGACGCCCTGCTGCTGCAACAGAACCTTCCACGCCGAGGTGCGCACCAGAAGCGATGTCCAGAACGGCAGAAGCACGAGGATCATCAACAGGTTGGCAGAGCGCAGCGGCAAATGCGAAAGCAGGAAGGCGACCGGATAGCCGAGAATGAGGCAGGAGAATGTGATGACCACGCTCAAGACCAGCGTGCGCATGAACAGGAGTAGATAGATGCGCTGATCCTCGGGCACCATTTCAATCCCGTCGGCCGTCATCTGGGCGTCAAGCGCGGCCAGATAGTAGCCGGCGGTGTAAGCGCCCTTGAATCGATAAAGCGTCTGCCAGACATCCAGCGAGCCCCAGTCCTCATCGGCGTCGATGAATTCCTCGCGCGCGGTGGTGGCTTCGAATTCGGGAACCGCTGCGGCAGCCGTCGAAAGCAGCTCGGCCGTCGCACCGGAATAGTCGGCAGCGGCATCTGGATTGGCGATCAGGTCGTCATAAAGCGCCGCATAGACCGGATTCCATGGCTCTTCCTCGGTCGGGCTGTCATTATCTTCCGTCTGGATGACATCGGCGAAGCCGGCATAGATTTCCGCCGTGCGCGGCAGCGCTTCCTTTGCCGCCTCGGAAACCTCGAATGCGGGTTCGGCGACATCGTCATCGCCTGCAGCGGCCCATTCCGCCTGCGCCGAGATCCAGTCTTCCGATGCCATAAGGGAAACCCATGTGGCGGGCTCGACCCAGGTCTCGTTCAGGTCCTCAAACTGTTCGGTAAAGATCTCGCCGAAATCGTCAACACGGCGCCCGGTCTTGCGGAACAGGCTCGACATGCCGGTCATTTCATAGTTCAGCCGTGAGCCAAGACGGGTGTGCTGCTTGCGCTCGGCGGCAATGATCAGGTCGTCACGCAGCGCGGCGAACACGAATTCATCAGGCAGCTGATCGGAAGCCGGGTCCCAGCTTTCCAGCGCTGTCACCGTGCGCGGCAGGGTTTCGGGAACGATCTCGTTCTGCACCGAGCGGAAAAGCATGTCGACAATCGGCGCGGCAAAGGAAATCAGCACGAAAAGCAGGAGCGGCGCGATCAGAAGCAGCGCGCGCATCTTCTGGCGTCTCAGCGCCTTTGCAAGGCTTGCCTTCAGCGGCTTGCCGTCGGAGGTCGTCAGCTTCTCCGCCGTGTTGGAGGTCGTGTCGCTCATGGTCCCCGCTTCTATTGCTGGTTCGGCCTTTGGCCATCATGCTCGACCGTCTGTCGCGGCCTTGGTATGCGTGGTGCGGAAGGGCCGCAGCCGGCCCTTCCGCGCTCTCGTCAGAGCAAATGGCTCTTACTGTACCAGCCAGGCCTGGAACTTGGCGTCCAGGTCATCGCGGTAGTCAGCCCACCATTCGTAGTTGTAGACGAAGACGTTCTTCGAATTCTCCGGAGCGGTCGGCATGTGCGGCCCCATGTCGACGCCGAGTTCGGCATGCTTGCCGACGAGCGGAGCCGAGGAGTTGCGCGCCGGGCCGTAGGAGATGTAGGCAGCCTGATCGGCCAGACGCTGGGTGTCGGTGGCGAACCTGACGAAATCCTTGACCATGGCGAGACGGTCTTCCGGCAGACCTGCCGGAATGATCCAGCCGTCAAGGTCAAACACCTGCGCGTCCCACAGCATCTTGAAGGGCTGATCCTCTTCGACGATCGCCGAGAACCAGCGGCCATTATAGGACGACCCCATGACGATCTCGCCATCGGCGAGAAGCTGCGGCGGCTCGGCAGCAGCCGACCACCAGATCACATCGTCCTTGATGGTGTCGAGCTTGGCAAAGGCGCGGTCCTGACCCTCTTCCGTTTCCAGAACGTCATAGACGTCTTCCTTGGCAACGCCGTCGCAGATCAGGGCCCATTCCATGTTGTTGATCGGACGCTTTTCGAGCGAACGCTTGCCCGGATAGGTCTCGGTGTCGAACATGGCGCAGATGGATTCCGGCTCTGGCGCGCCTTCCGGCAGCAGGTCCGGACGGTAGGCGGCGGTCGTCGAATAGACGATCTGCGGAATGAAGCAGTCGGAGACGATCAGGTCGCCGAAGTCTTCCGAAGCCGGCGTGCCGTCGGGCGCATCGGCCAGAAGCTCGTCCGGGTCATATTCCATGGCAAGACCCTCGTCGCAAAGACGCATGGCGTCAGCGGCGACGACGTCGACCAGATCCCAGGTCACATTGCCGGCCTCGTTCATGGCGCGCAGCTTGGCCACGGCCTCATTCGAGGATTCGTCCCAGACAACTTCAATATCCGGATTCATTTCCATGTAGGGATCCGTGTAGGCGTTCTTCTGCGAATCCTGGTAGGCGCCGCCCCACGAAACGATGGTCATCTGTTCGGCATAAGCTGCCGTCGACGTGGCGAGCGTTGCCGCCAGTGCAAGAATAATAGACTTGGATTTCATAGTCTTTCTTCCCCTTCTTCGAGATAATTGGTCGGACCTTCAAAGTCCGGATTTTGGAGAACCGCCGATCAAGGGGACCGGCAGTTGCTGTTACGCGACGGGATCAAGAGCCTTGCAGTCGCCGGCGGCAAAGCCGATCGTCTGCTGCTTGCCTTCGTGGAGATCCCAGCGTTCGCCGCGATTTCGAACCTTGACGACGAACTCGTCGTTTCCGCACACATTCATGCGCACGCGGATATGGTCGCCAAGATAGATCAGTTCCTCGATCGTGCCGGTAATGGTGTTGGCATGATCATCGGTGGGAACGATTTCGACACGCTCCGGCCGGAGCGAAATGGTTGTGCGATCGCCGACATTGTCGACATTCACCTTGTCGGCAACGATCATCGTGCCGTCATCGAGCTTGACGGAGCATTCGCTGCCGCGAATTTCGGTCACCGTGCCGCTCAGCTTGTTGTTCTCGCCGATGAACTGGGCGACGAACGAATTCTTCGGGTCCTCATAAAGCATGGACGGCTCGGACAACTGCTGCACCACGCCATCGTTGAAAACGGCGACGCGATCGGACATGGTCAGCGCCTCGGTCTGGTCATGCGTCACGTAGACGACGGTGACGCCGAGCTGCTCGTGGATGTGCTTGATCTCGTACTGCATCTGCTCGCGCAGCTGCTTGTCGAGCGCGCCGAGCGGTTCGTCCATCAACACCAGATCGGGATCGAATACCAGGGCGCGCGCCACAGCCACGCGCTGCTGCTGGCCGCCGGAAAGCTGCGCCGGACGGCGAGCGCCAAAATTGCCAAGCTGCACCATGTCGAGCGCGCGCTTGACCTTCTCTTCCTGCTCGGCCTTGCCCATGTTGCGAAGCTGCAGCGGAAAGGCAAGGTTCTCGGCAACCGACATGTGCGGGAACAAAGCGTAGTTCTGGAAAACCATGCCGATGCCGCGCTTGTGCGGCGGCACGTTATTGATGGGCTTCTCGTTGAGAAAGATTTCGCCATAGGTGGCAGGTTCAAAGCCGGCAAGCATCATCAGACAGGTCGTCTTGCCCGAGCCGGAAGGGCCGAGCATGGTCAAAAATTCGCCCGGCGGAATATCCAGATTTAATTTCTTAACAACGAGGCTTTCGCCATCATAACTTTTTTGAACATTATCGTACTTAACCGAAGCACCCCGGTTTTCAGCCATTTTGTCCCCTTGTCATTGTGGACCTTGCGGGCCCCATTCTTGTGCGGGCCTTCTCAAGCAATCCGGCTTCATACTGCAATTCGCGCTGCCTAAATCAACCTCAAATTTTCCAATCGGACAAAGAATGGGCAGAAATCGCCCCGAATTTCAACAGGGATTTGCCTTTTTCTGGGGTTGACAGACTTTCGTCGTAGGCATTTTAGGCTGCAAGAACACGCATTTGGCACAGGAAATACAGGCGCGCCGCGACGAATTACGCGCGACGTTCAATTAAAGTCTTTTGCTTCAATCCGGATTTCAGATCGCGTTGTCGTCGACGTCGAAAGTAACGCTCAGCCCGTCGAAGGCAGGCTCCACATGGTCCGGCGTTTCGCCTGCGACCGTGGCGTAGTCGAGCGGAATATGCATATGCGTGAGGATAGCCCGACGCGCGCCAAGGCGTTCGATCCAGGACAGCGCCTGACCGAGAGAAAGATGGCTCGGATGCGGATGATATTGCAGGGCATCGATCACCAGAAGCTCGAGATCGCGTAGCTTTTCGGCCGAATCGGGAGGAAAATCGCTGACATCCGTGCAATAGGCGACATTCCCCAGCCGGTAGCCGAGCGAGATGATGTCGCCATGCTGCTGGCGGTGCGGCATGAACCGCATCCTGCCCCCCGCCCCGTCGATCTCGACGGCATTTTCAAAATCCTCGATAACATTAGCGCGCGCGATCGGCGGATAGGCGCTGCCTTTCGGCGTCTCCAGGCAATAGGCAAAGCCTTCCAGAATGCGCGCCATCGTCGCCTCATCGGCATAGACGGGGATGCGCTGGCGCTGGGCATGAAAATAGCCGCGAATATCATCGATCCCGTGGATGTGATCGGCATGGGCGTGGGTAAACAGCACCGCATCGATGCGTTTCACGCCGGCGCGCACCATCTGCTCGCGGAAATCCGGCCCGGTGTCGATCACCACCGTCGTCACGCCGCCATCGGGGGCGAACTGCTCGACGAGAAAGGCCGTGCGCGTGCGGCGGTTTCTTGGGTTTGCCATATCGCAGGCGCCCCAGTCGCCGGTGATGCGCGGCACGCCGGGCGAGGAAGCACAGCCCAGAATGGTGAAGCGGCGGCGGTAGACCAAGGTCAGACCCGCGTCATCTTCGAGAAGCAGCGGAACGCGTTCTCGGTGGTGATGTCGGCAATCTCGGCCTCGCTGACGCCCTTGACCTCGGCGAGAACCCGTGCGGTGTTGACCACGTAAGACGGCTCGTTGCGCTTGCCGCGGAAAGGCGTCGGCGCCAGATAGGGCGCGTCGGTCTCCACCAGAAGGCGGTCCATCGGCACATCGGCGGCAATGGCGCGCAGATCATCGGATTTCTTGAAGGTCAGGATGCCGGAAAAGGACACATAGCCACCAAGCTCCACGCCTGTGCTGGCAAGCGCCGCGCCGGAAGAGAAGCAGTGGAGGATGAAGGGAAACGCGCCCTCGCCCGTTTCGTGCCGAAGGATCGCGGCCATGTCGTCATCGGCGTCGCGGCTGTGGATCACCAGCGGCAGGCCGGTCTGGCGCGCGGCCGCGATATGCCGTCTCAGCCCGGTCTTCTGCGCCTCGGCCTTTTCCGGCTGGTAGTGGTAGTCGAGCCCAGCCTCGCCGATCGCCACCACTTTCGGGTGGCCGCTCAAGCGAACCAGATCATCCGTACCGATGTCGAGCTCTTCATCTGCATTGGCCGGATGGGTGCCGACAGAGCAAAAGACGTTCTCATATTTTTCAGCGATTTCAACGACCTGGTTGAATTTCTTCACGCGCGTTGAAATCGTCACCATCTGCCCGACGCCGGCATGCTTCGCGCGCGCGACAAGGTCGTCGCGTTCGGCGTCAAAGTCGGGGAAATCGAGATGGCAATGGCTATCGATCAGCATGAATTCCTATTCCTCGGGCGCAACGTAACGCGGGAAGACCGGCGACGGCTTTTCAAGCGGCGTGCCCGATTTCAACCGGCCCGTCTTTCCCAAATGCGCGAAATCGCGTTCTGTTTCCGGGATTGACACCAGGTCGAGCAATTTCGCCGCCGAGGCCGGCATGGCCGGCTGCAGCAGGATCGAGACCTGGCGCACCACTTCCGCCGTCACGTAAAGGACGGTTGCCATACGGTCCGGATCGGTCTTGCGCAGCGCCCAGGGTTCCTGCCCGGCAAAATAGCGGTCAGCCTCCGAGACGAGCCCGATGATTGCCGCCATCGCCCGATGGATCGCGAATTTGTCCATCGCCTCGCGGACCGTCTCGATGACGCCGTCGGCAGATGCGAGCATCGCTTCGTCCTCGGCCGTCAGCGGCCCGCATTCCGGGATCTTGCCGTCGCAGTTCTTGGCGATCATCGACAGCGAGCGACTGGCGAGATTGCCGATGCCGTTGGCGAGATCGGAATTGATGCGCGTGCCGATCGCCTCGTCGCTGTAGCTGCCATCCTGACCGAAGGACACCTCGCGCAGCATGAAATAGCGGATCTGGTCGAGGCCGAAATGCTCGACGAGATTGAAGGGATCGATGACATTGCCGACGGACTTCGACATCTTCTCGCCCTTGTTGAGAAGAAAGCCGTGGGCATAGACCCGCGCCGGAAGCGCAACGCCGGCCGACATCAGGAAGGCCGGCCAGTAGACCGCGTGAAAGCGAATGATATCCTTGCCGATGATATGAATGCCGGGCCAGTAGGACCACATCGGCCCGGTTTCGTCCGGAAAGCCGAGCGCGGTGATATAGTTGGTCAGCGCGTCGACCCAGACATACATCACATGGTCGGGATCGCCGGGCACCGGCACGCCCCAGTCGAAGGTCGTGCGCGAGATCGACAGGTCCTTGAGGCCCGACTTGACGAAGGAGATCACCTCGTTGCGGCGTTCCGCCGGACCGATGAATTCGGGGTGGTCGTCGTAATATTCGAGCAGGCGCTCGCCATAGGCCGACAGTTTGAAGAAATAGCTCTCCTCCTCGACCCATTCGACCGGGGAGCCGAGCGGTTCGCGGCGCACGCCGTCCTCGCCGAGCGTGGTCTCCCCCTCGTCGAAATAGGCCTCCTGACGCACCGAATACCAGCCGCCATACTTGCCGAGATAGATGTCGCCGTTTTCCTGCATACGCTTCCAAAGCGCCTGCACGGCCTTGCGATGGCGCTCTTCCGTGGTGCGGATGAAATCGTCATTTGAGCAATTGAGCGTCGCGAGCAACCCGCGGAAAACAGCCGAATTGCGGTCCGCCAGTTCGATCGGCGCGATGCCTTCCTTCTCGGCGGTCTGCTGCATCTTCTGGCCGTGCTCGTCCGTGCCCGAAAGGAAGCGCACATCCATGCCGTCCAGCCTGCGGAACCGCGCCAGCGCGTCGGTCGCGATCATGGTGTAGGCATGACCGATATGCGGCGCGCCATTGGGATAGAAGATCGGCGTTGTGATGAAATACTTGTTGTTGTCGCTCATTCCGCTGTCCGTGTGCATGGCTGTCGCGGAGCCGCTTCGCTCCGGGGACGTTCCTGATAATGCGGGCAAGCCGGCATCCGCTGGAAACCGGGACCGGTGCTTGAAATCAGACCGGTCTTAACGCCCCTCCATCAGCGCATCAAGTCAAACCTGCGTCAGGCGTCGGCGCCAGAAGGTTCGAGCGCTGTTCTCAGCCGCGACAGGAGGTCGAGCGCCAGCTGCCTGCGGTCAAGATTATAGGCATCGGCCTCAGCGACATCGGCGGCGATCTCGGAGGACAGGCCGGCCAGCCGTTCGGCGAGACTGAGATTGCCGGCAAACGCCGCCCCGCGCGCACGCACCTTGATGTCCCCGTCGACATGGCCGAGAAGAAAGTCGAAAACGGTCTCGTTCTCGCGCTTCGACACCGTGTCAGCGAGCTTGTGCATCACGAGGCGTGCCTCGGCGGACGTCCCCTTCAGCACGGCGTCATAGGCATCGATGATCTCCAGTCCGCCGTAATTGACCAGCTTCAGCGCCTCGGCCACGCTGCCGTTTGCAAGCGCCGCCATGCGCTCTTCATCCTGTCCGCGCGCAGAAAGACCGAGCGCGCCGAGCGCCGCCTTCAGGTCTACCGCTGCCAGCGGCCGCAGGCGCAGCGGCAGGCAACGCGAACGGATCGTCGGCAGAAGCCTTCCCGGCGCGTGCGAGATCAGCAGGAACATCGCGTTTTTCGGCGGCTCCTCGAGAATTTTCAAAATGGCATTGGCGGCATTGCGATTGAGGTCGTCGGCCGCGTCCACGATGACGATGCGCCAATTGCCCGTTCCCGAGGTCTGGGACAGGAAGTGCCCTGCCCGGCGCACCTCCTCCACCGTGATCGCCGTCTTCAGCTTGCCGCTCTTTGAGTCCACCGGGCGCTTCAGGTGCAGGAGATCGTGCGACGCGCCGGCGATGATCTGGCGCGTCAGCGGCGAGGCGTGATCCGGCGTGATCAATTGATCCGGCGCATCGGCGGGATGGGGAAAATGCAGCACATGGTTGGCAAAGCGAAAGGCAAGCGTCGCCTTGCCGATGCCGGCCGCCCCTTCGAGAAGAAGCGCGTGATGCCCCTTGCCGCTGCGATAGGACTGGGCGAGATAGGCTTCCGCCTCGCCGTGGCCGAAGAGATGGCGATTGCGCGAAGGCTCGACGGCGCCCTCCAGAAGAAGCTCGTCAGCCATCGGCGCCGCCCCTGAGACTGCGGGAGGCAAGCGCTTGCGACACGACCCGCCAGACCACCTCGGCAACGGTTTCAGGCGTGGCCGCGGCATCGATGACCCGGCAGCGCTCCGGCTCGGCCTCGGCAATGCTTAAAAACGCCTGTCGGCGCGCCTCGTGAATGGCGATGTCGTCCTTCTCGAAACGGTCCGGGGCACCGGCAAGCGCGGTCTCCGGCAGCCGCCTGCGTACCCGCTTCAGCCCTTCCAGGGCATCGAGGTCGAAGATCAGCGTCAGGTCGGGGCGAACGCCGCTGACGGCAACCCGCTCCACTGTGGCGACGAATTCCGGGGCCAGCACGCCGGAGGCGCCCTGGTAGGCCCTTGAGGAATCCATGAACCGGTCGCAGAGCACGATCTCTCCGGCGGCGAGCGCTGGACGGATAATTTCCTCCACGTGATCGTTGCGGGCGGCGGCAAACAGCAAAACCTCCATGCCGACGCCGAAAGGCTCTGCGGCGCCGGAGAGCAGAACGTGGCGCACGGCCTCCGCGCCGGCCGAGCCGCCGGGCTCGCGGGTGACGCGCACCTGATGGCCGAGCTTGCCGAGGCGTTCTGCGAGCAAGCGGATCTGCGTCGATTTCCCGACGCCTTCCCCGCCCTCGAAACTGATGAAAATGCCTTTTTCAGCCATGCCGCTCGCTGCCTTTGTCCCGACCATCGCCGGTTTAGAGGAATTCGGCGGCCGGAAAAAGCCCTGCGGGCGCAGGACCTTACTTTTTAAACGGAATGGGGGCGACGACGGGCAGGCTCGCATCGTCGGTCAGGATCGATTCCGCCGCCTGGCCGGCTGCGTTTGTCGGCGCGTCCGGCACGCTGTCGACGAGCGCCAGCGCCTCCTGCGGCGCCTTTGCGGAGGCGACTGCCGCGACCTTCATATTGGCCGCCATTGCCGCCGGTTTCGTCTCGGCCTTGTTGTCGACAAGGGCCATCAGGGTGTTGGAACGCTCGGCCGTCGGCTTCGTCTCCACCTGCGCAAGCTGAACCCCGCCTTCGCCGAAGCGGGCGGGATCGACACCTTCCGGCACAACCTTTTTCTCGTATGAAGCGAGAAGATAGTCCATGTCATCGGGCGACTGCGGCGCGGGACCGATATAGTCGATGCGCACATCGGCAACGCCCTCTCGGGTCATGTCGAGCATTTCCGCCGCCTTTTTCGACAGGTCGATGATCCGGCCGGAAACGAAGGGGCCGCGGTCGTTGACGCGCACGATGACGGAGCTGTCATTCTTCTTGTTGGTGACGCGCACATAGCTCGGCAGCGGCAGCGTCTTGTGGGCCGCCGAAAGGTGGTTCATGTCGTAGGTCTCGCCATTGGCGGTGCGCCCGCCGTTGAAGTTCGGACCGTACCAGGAGGCGAGCCCCTCCTTGGAATATTTCTCGACATGTTTGGGCGTGTACCACTTGCCCTTCACCTGATAGGGCTTGCCGATCTTCTGATAACCGAGACTGGTGGAAGTCGCGGTTTTTTCCGCGGCGGTCTCCGTGGCGTCCTTGACGTCATCCTTGGTCTTGTCGGATGTATCTCCAGTGGTCGTGCAAGCACTCAGCATGGCTGTCACGGCCAACATTGCGACCGAAGCGGATAACCGGAACTCTCTCATGCCAGCAATTCTTCCATTTGTCTTGACCGGCCGGCGGAAAAACCTCGCCTGAAACCGCCATCTTGAAATTTGGATATCGTCCCCTATCGAGAGACTTCGTGGCCTCTTTAAGGCGCGTAGCAAATTCGCCCGCCCCATTCAACCCGTAATTGCCGAAAGCCCGGCAGCCACAGCCTTCATCTCGGCATATTGGCACGGACGGGTTGATACGGCATTGACCGGTGCAAGAAAGCGGTGATAAAGCGCGGAACGCTGCATCGACGGTGGTCGCACAATCCGCTAACCGGGATCGCAGCGGAGGAGTGGCCGAGCGGTTTAAGGCACCGGTCTTGAAAACCGGCGTGCGTGAAAGCGTACCGTGGGTTCGAATCCCACCTCCTCCGCCATAGGACTTTCAGGCATTTTCAAAATAAGCGATAGAAAACAATTTGTTAGGTTAATATCCCCGATTTCAAAGCCTTTCATTCTTCGTTTTCGCTACACAATATGCTACACATTCCGCTCCACAATGACTACGGGAGCGCGCGATGTCGGTCATGCGACGAGGTTCGGTATTCTATATCCGGCGGCGTGTTCCGGCGCGGTTTGCTGCGGTCGACACCCGCGATGAGATCTGGCTGAGCCTCCACACCGATTCCGAGACACAGGCCAAGGCCAAGGAAGCTTTGATCTGGGCCGAACAGATCGAGGCCTGGGAGGCCCGGCTTGCAGGTGACACGGAGGATGCTGAGCTGCGGTTTCAGGCTGCCACGGAGCTGGCCCAGCGCCGTGGCTACCGCTACCTGACGGTCGAGAAGGTGGCCGCACTCCCCAGAGCCGAACTTCTTTCGCGTATTGAAACGGTCGATGCGCAGAGAAGCGAGCCGCAGGAGGCTGCGGCGCTGCTTGGCGGTGTTGCCGAGCCGGCAATCACAGTCCAACGAGCGCTGGAGCTTTACTGGCCGCTGGCCAAGGACCGTATTGTTGGAAAGAGCGAGGACCAGCTGCGGTGCTGGAGAAATCCCCGGATCAGGGCCGTCAAGAATTTCATCGATGTCTGTGGCAACCTCGCGATCAACCAGATTTCTGGCGACGATATGCTCGATTTCCGAGCGTGGTGGGTCGAGCGGGTTGATGCTGGAGAAGTCTCTCCCGATACGGCCAACAAGGACTTCACCCATCTGGGAGACGTGTTGAAGACCGTCAACCGGATGAAGCGGCTGGGGCTTGTTCTGCCATTGACGGATCTTGCGCTGAAGGCAGGCGAAGCCAAGACCCGACCCCCGTTCTCCCGGGCATGGATACGTGATGAACTGTTACGGCCGGACGCGCTTGATGGGCTGAATGAGGATGCTCGTGCAATCCTGATTGCCATGATCAATACGGGAGCCAGGCCGAGCGAGCTTGCCGCGCTGACGCGAGATGAGATCCACCTTGATGCCAATATCCCGTACATTTCGATCGAGCCCATCGGACGGCAACTGAAGAGCAAGAATGCGCGGAGAGTTATCCCCTTGCTTGGCGTTTCACTGGAGGCGATGCGGCAATTTCCTGATGGCTTCGAGCGATACCGGACAAAGTCGGCAGGGCTGAGCGGGACCATCAACAAGTATTTCAGGGAAAATGGCCTGCGCGAAACACCGGCACACACCCTTTACTGCCTGAGGCATTCATTCGAGGACCGCATGCTGGCGGCCGGCATTGACGAACGGATCCGCCGGGATCTGATGGGGCATGCACTCTATCGCGAGAAGTATGGTGCTGGCGCGAGTCTGGAACAGATGAGCGAACTACTTCAGCCGATCTCATTTTGAGCGAGCAGTAACCTTGCACGATTTACGGCACTGTTCGACGTCTTTTCTTTCTCACGCTCGATCTCCCGCTCGAGACGCTCGAAAATCGGCACGTAGACCGGGTCCGTGTCGATCAGCCTTGCCACAATCATCAGGGCGTCCTCCAGCCGGGCAAGCTCGTCCTGCCCTGCAGGCGAGCAGGAAGACGGTCGGCGATATTGCCGACCTTCCGTCCCATGCAATCGGGTCTGCTCTTCCTGTCCCTGCGCCATAGGCCCCACGCCAATGCCTTCCTGCGGCATGACTTTCGTGTTTTCTGATGAGCCGAGTCTGACGGGACGGGAGAATTTTATCCATTCCAAAATTCACGCCAAATAACTGAAAATGTGGATAGATTCCGGAATTGTTATGAATTATTCGTCGTCGAGCGAGCATGACCGTTTCTGGCCGTGAAGGGGCGTTCGCTGGGACGCGTTTCGGCGATGTCTGATATAAACCGGATACGGAGCCTAGACCTGTGCAATCTGGGCCGTTTCTCCATGCTGCGTCGGGCTATCTGACCCGACGCCGTCGCGGTATGCACAAAGCGATTCCCGGTCGTTCCGGCTGCGCACTGATTGACTGCAGGCTGTCGCGCGGCGCGACAATCAAGATGAGATTCCGCGACAAACAGAATGACATGTTGCGTTGTGGGTGTGTCTGAGGAAGGTCGTAGCCTGACCGGGGGTAGCGTCAGTCACGAACAATTTGCCCAGACGGATGAAAGGCGGACTTTTGTTACCACCGCATCCTCAACGCGTCGGCGTCGGTGGATAGGCAATTTTTCTTTCCGTTTTGTTTTTTCACAGAAATCGAGCACTTTTGATTCATCAAGGCTCCTCGCACGCCGGGGGTAAAATTCCCTTTGAACCGGAAAGCGGATGAAGTTCATGGCTGGACGCCCAAGAAAAGCCGAAGCGGAAAAGAGCAAACAGAGGGAGGTCTGGATTGCAGATTGTCGTTGGGAGGAGATCCGTAAGGAGGCAGACGATGCAGGAATGTCGATCTCAGCCTATCTCCGCCAGAGGCGTACTGACCGCCCGATCAGCGCCAGGCAGGGATTGCTGATCATCGAGACCTTGCAAGCTATCCGGGATCGGCAGGACCATCTTGTCGATGTGATTGATAGGAACGGCGGGAATGCTGAAGTGCTTCAGGCGCTTCTCCGACTTGAGCGTGCCTATGATCGTGTCGTTGACGGCTTGGTGTTCCGATGATCCTGGGATGGTCGCCGCATAGCGGAGCGGATCTGCGGAGCAACCTGATGGCAGCGATCCGGTATCTGATCGCGCAGCGCGTAACCAAGGACATGAACGGGCAGCGCCTTTCTGTTCTCCGCGACCCTGCGCCGGAAGTCCTGATCAGTGACCCGCGGCTCGTGCTGGCTGCGATGCAGCTTTTGGAGACCAAGCATCGCTATTCGGTAGCGACCCTATCCTTTGATCGCAGCGATATTGATGTCGCCGCATTCAATGCCGGTGATGCCGCCTCGCGAATGCAGGTTGGCCAGACATTGAACCTCTTCTTCAATGTGGCCTATGCCGGGCTGCCGCAGAGAGCCTGCCTTCATCCGCTTGTCGGCACGCACACGCATACCGGCCGACTGGAGGTCAATATCATGCTGCCTCGGGCGGTTTTGAAAGCAGATGGTAGCCCGCGCGCCTATAACGCCAATCCGCCCGGGAAAGTCAGTCGCGGCCTTTGGGATTCCTTTCGTGATACGGTCAATGGTCGTTTCGAGTCGGCAGACCCTCTTTCACCGCTGCGAAAGCGTGATTTCGCAATGACCGACAGGCAGCTAAAGCAAAGACGCGAGGCCGAGCGGAATGGCAATGATCCTGGCGCCGATATGCGTGACAGGATCATCGAGATTGCCGCAGCTCGTTTTGACTATACCCGCATATTTTCACGGGAAATGCTTCTTGATGCGATTGCGCCGGAGCTGTCTGAGCTCGGCATTCGCGTCAAACGCAAGAATCTTCGTACGACAACGTTCACAGGACCCGGTCTGGAACGTGATATCCGGTTGTCCGGCTATGCCTTTTCAGATCTCTTTCGCGAGGAAGACCCGCGACATAGCCTGTCGATGGGCGAGCGTCTGATCGAAAGAGCGGACGAGCTCCGGCGGGCGCCATCACTTTTGGCCGAGGGAATGGAAAGGCGTGCGGCGCTCAATCGGTCCCGGTACCACTATCCGGATACGGTGCTGGAACGACCCGGTGATATTCTACGCGGACCAGGACTTTCACTGCCGGCCTGCCATCAGGGCCATCTGGCGCTTTCCGGCACCTTGTTCAGGCAGAGGTTCAAAAGAGCTGCAAGCCATATCTGGACAGAGCGGGACGGCGAGACAGCGCCATGGTCGGAAGATCTCCGGATATCGAGCGACCTCGATATGCATCAATCACCGTTGTCCGCAGACGCCAGATCAGCGGGAACGAACAAGATCACGCGTCGGATCGGAGAGCTGTTCAGGCGCCTGCTCGGCCGCCTGATTGAACGGCAGGCGTCTCACCTTTTGGCGAAGTCGCTTTTGCGCCTTGATCAGGCACGGTGGAGATCCCTTGAAAAACGATTGGAGTCAATGAATGGAAAAGAGGAAGGAAGCGCAGGTGAACTGGGAGGAGCTCGGTCGGGACATCAAGCGCCTGACCGCGCTGATCGACCCGCTGGAAATGCTTTTGATGCAGGAGAAAAATCCGGATATCTCGGCCCGGATCGAGCGGTTCATCGACCAGATCCAGCGCGTGGCGGACCAGATGGATCGCGCGGTGACGGCGCTGGAGGCCGATCAGGAAACGCGGCAGAAAGTGAAGCATATCGAGACGCAGATCCTGGCGCAGACACAAGATATATCGGCAATGAGAAACGATCTTTCAAAGGTGTTGGCGGCGCTGGGCCAGCCGCTGGGAACGTAATAGCACCGCCGACAAGGGCAGAGCTGATCCGGAGAGTGGCGGAGGCCGCGGCACAGCGCGGTCAACCCATGCCGCGTGTCAGTTTCGTTGTCTATCAGGACCAGGAGATGCTTCGTGGACAGACCCCCGATGGCCACTTCCTATATGACGGATACCGCGTATTGGACATCGACCGCGACGGCCTTGTGCGTGAGTTGAGGGTTGGGGCAGTGGAGACGACATCACCATTCGAGAATGATGCCCCCGATTCCGCGCCTGACTTGCCGGAATTGTGATATCGGCTCTCTTGGGCAGGGTTAGTCCCCTTCGATCAATCTATTTTCTTTCTTGATGGATTGGTTCCGCCTCTGGCGGAACATTCCAGCCCCTTGCCTGGCCGCGAAGCGGAGTACTGGCTGGAAGCAGCATGCGGGGACCGCATGCTGCCGCGGCATTGCAATAACGCCCTGGCGACGCCAGCGTCGCCAGGGCGTGTCAGAACGGATGCCGCCTTCATTCCCTGAAGAAGAGGAACACGGTTTCAGCAGGATGTCTTTTCCTGGATGGGTACGTCAGCTCCCTTTTTCGTGTCATCTTCATCCGCCCTTGTTCCTTGTTGGTGTGGCGCTGAAGCCTTCGACTGTACGATGACATCGCTTAGGAGGTTTTGGAGCGGGCCACCTGTTAGCTCACGTTCATGGACCAGGTTACGCGCCATCCGCGTCAGGACCTCCTGATGGGCCGCAAGGATTTCGGAGGCGTGTTGCTCCGCCTGCTCCAGGCGGGCTCGAACGCGACGGCGCTGATCGGGATCGCGCAAGGAGATGGTCGCGATATCGCCGAGCCAGGTTGGTCCGTGTTCACCGATACCAAAATTGGTGTCGATCCGGAGGGCCAAAGCTGTCGCCTGCTCGAGATCGGAGCCGACCGGTCCACCGGCGCCCGACGACATATTGCCGAGGATCAGCATTTCTGCCGCACGGCCGGCCATCAGACAGGTCAGAGCGCTTTCGATATCGCAGATCCGCCCCTGGGTCGGCATTCGGTCGATGACGCTCACGCCGCCACCGCCCACCAGTGCCACGCGCTGGACGGTTCCCATTCCCAGCGCCTGCGTGACAATAGCGTGGCCGGCTTCATGCACGGCGATACGCCAGTCGCGTTCCAGGTCCTGCGATGCCGGGGACGGAAACACACGCTCCAGATCGGCAAGCGAGAGCGCGCGATTTGCGGCGCGCGCCAGAGTTCGTGCCTGACGCACCCCGGCATCGATGTCGGCCACCGTCATTCCGGTGCTTCTGCGCGCCAGCGCATCCAGATCCTTAGCGACTAGAGCGTCGTGCTCGAGCTTCTGGCGCAGCATGGAGAGGATTCCTTCACGATCTGGCCGTGGCATCTCGATCTTCAGGTCGAATCGTCCTGCCCGCAACAGTGCCGGATCGAGTGCGTTCGGATCATTGCATGCGCCGAGAAGAATGATACCTTCGCTTTGCATGATCAGATCGATTTCTTCGAGCAGACCGTTGATAGCCTGTCGACGGTAAGATCGGGCATGCCCGTCATCATCGAAGCGACTTCCTGCACTGTCGATTTCATCGAGAAACAGGATTGTTGGTTTGCGCGCTCTGGCGTCGGCGCACGTCTTTCGCATGGCAGCGAGAAAATCTCCGAGGTGTCCTTTGCTTTGCCATTCCGAGAAACTCGATTGCACGAAATACGCAGCCGTGCTGTTACCCATGGCGCGGGCAAGATAGGATTTTCCGGTTCCAGGCGGGCCATAAAGCAACATTGAGCGGGTCATGTCCTGCCACTGACAGTCACCAGCCTGCCAGCGTTTCAGGTCGTCAACCATCATCCGGGCCGCAGCAAGCGCCGGTGCATGGCCGGAGATATCCTCGAGCGTCGGACCGGCCTTCCGGTCAGAACGAGCGACGCTTTTCAATCGCGCAAGGGCTTCGGCAGCGGTTGCCTCGCGCAATGCAGCGCTGATGACGGCAAAGGGCGCGTCACCGATATTGTCCGGCAGTTGCAGCGCCGGATCGGCTTGTCCGTTGATACAGTCCGGATAGCGATGCCGGAAATGAGCACTCATGATGGCCCTGTCCAGGCTCGCAAGATGAACACGAGCAGGCAAGGCCGCCTGAAGGTCCGGGCTGAGACGGATCTGGTCGGGCATCAGGACCAGGGTCGGATATGCGAGATCGAGCGCATGCTGAATTTCCTCCTCGAGATCGCGGACCGCATGGCGCGCCGAAATGCTGTCGCCATCGGCTGCCGGTGCCAGCAGCAGGAAACCGTTCTCCGCCTGTTTCAGGAATGCGGGATCGGATGCCGCAAGGCGACCTGCCGGCATCATGACTGCTGTCATGATCCGCTTGATCATGCTGATCTCTCCGGGGCGCATACCGCTCAGGCAGTTGAGCGCCCGGGGAGCCAGGACCCCGTCCTCGAACGCATTCTCGCTCTCCCAGGTTCTGGCAAGGCGCAGCGCCAGCGATACCGCCCGTTGCGGCAGGTCCGGCGGCTCGATGGACGGCGCTTCCATTTTGTCAGGAATGTCGAGAGCGCTCTCATCCCATCTGTCGTGGTACTGCCGTTTGCGGCCAAGCTTTCCGGATGACGTGCCGTGAAGTCCGTCGAATTCAGGTGACACTCGCATTCTGGCAATGAGACTTTCGGCATAGGTGATCCATGCGGTCATGACATACCTCTTGAGGTTTTGGGCGGAACGTTTCCAATCCGGAACGCGCGAGCAATCATCCGGAAAGTCCGCTTCAGGGAACCGAGGATTGCTCATATGCTTTCCGGATTACCTTGCCGGCAAATCCGGAATGCGGCTGGACTTGATCCGGAATGGTCTGCGGGCGAATCCGGAAATCAGCCATTCCGAAGCGGCATTCCGGATTCAGGGAAACTTCCGGTTACCTGTTCCGGAATGGAGCATTTCCGGGTGGTTGAATGAAAATCTATTCCGGATCAGTTCTGCGTTCCGGAATTCGGCTTTCGGTTTTCGGCGGTGGATCTCACCTTTGCGCCGACCGTCTCCAGCAACGTCAGGATGTTCGGCAAGATCGCCGGCCGGTAGATCTCCGAGACGACATTGATCCAGCCGGCAAGTTCGCCTGTCGGGACAACGGCATCCGGAAAACGATGGCGGACCGTGTTATGGAGCTTCTTCTCGACCTTCTGCGCCTGATGCCCGGTCGGCATCGCCAGTTGGTGGAGGATCCGGGATGATATCTTCTTCGAAAGCCCGAGTTGCCAATGAAGTCTGGATTCCGGATTTTTCGAATAGCCCAATTTGATGTAGGTGCCCTTGTCCGGAACAACGAACTCCATGACATAGATGCTGCTGGGCGCCGCTGACCAGACCTCTCCGCAGCGAGCGCAGCCGAAACGGCCCGTCTCCAGGTTTGCGACCGCAATGCGTTGCTCGTGGCCACATCCCTCCTGGTGCCGGAACACGCGATAATTGGCGCTTCCCTCCGGATCCGGGCCGACGAGCGTCCAACCCCGTTTTGCTGCCAGCCCCGAAATCTTTGCCGTGTGGCATTCCGGGCAGCGGTAACCGGGGCGGCCGGGGACGCGTCCGTCGCGAGCCAGACGCGAAACGCGTCCGAACTGCAATGAGACAACATGACCGCACGGCAATCTGTAGGATCCGTATTTGTGGTTCGTGTCATCCCGGCCGAGCAGCGTGTAGCCGCAGGCGGCAGCTTCCGTTTGGCGGCGATGGTCAAGGCAGGCGGCACATTGCGGCCGGGCCGTTCGAACGACGTAGGCTTTCTGAAACGTCTCGGCGCCACAGGTCATGCACTCCAGCGCAACATGATAGCGGTCCCGTACGCGCCGGCTGATGATGAAGCCTTTTTCGATGGCGGCGATTTGCCAGGCTTGCGGAATTTCGTCGTCATAGGTGGACCAGGCCGATACCGGCACATGACGTGATCGGTGAGGAACATATGGTTGTTTATGTTTGCGTGGCAGACGGCCGCGGCTGTTTTTCTCGGACATCGGTGTCCTCCATTTGAATAGGCATGACTTGGCACTCCCGCGTCCAACGCATCGTTGACGGCGCGGTGTATCCGGAAAGTCCGGGTCACTTATTCGGAAAGAGGCGAAGGAGGATCTCGGAACGGCTGCCGCTAAAGCGTCGGCAGTCCGAGTGCGGTTTCGCCCGGCGGTGCGCTCAGTTCAGCGTCGGCTGTTCCGGAACGTCGGTCCTGTCCTGCAGACTGTCGGGCTGCAGGCGATAGAGCTCAAGCTGAAGCAGTCTGGACAGTACGTCCCGGCCGTGCCTCGCCAGCGCCATATCGGAGGCGGTGCGATGAGGCCCACGAAAGCCGAGTTCCCCGGCATATCGCAGAGCATTGCCGCGGGCGGCATATCGCCCTGCCATTGTCTCGGCCCCCATAAGGTCATCGAGAATGAAGGCGAGTTTCTGCGGCATCTCATCCGAGGGATGGGTGGCCGTAAGAGCGATCATCTCGCGGACGGTATCGGAGAGCGTATCGCCGGCAGCTTCGGCATCATGCAGCCATGCTGCGAATGCCGGATCGAAAACGGCTTTGCCCTCGATCGCGCTTTCGGTCTTCACGACCACGCTCATATGCTCAAGAAGCTTGGGGAAAAGCCGGGTGATTGGTGATGCGCCCCGAGCGCATGCATCTTCATTCGCCGAAGCCGGCGTGCTACGAGCTTTAATAGCCATTTGAACCTCTTACTCAGGTTTAGTGGTTAGGACGCTGGTCGAGGGCGGGAACCCTTGCCAGCGTCCGCAGTTTATGACATAACGACTTAATGATGTCAACATCAATAAGTGAGAGTTTTATGGCGCCACCCAGAAAAGACAATGCTGTTATGACGCTGCGACTATCGCAGGCGCTCTTGAAAAAGATTGATGACCGCCGCCGCAATGAAGCGGATATTCCCACTCGGCCTGAAATGGTTCGGCGAATACTCGAGCATTATTTCAAAGGCTCATGAGGGGGCTGCCGGAATGTAGGACCGCGAAAAGCTTGCGCGGCCTTTGAGGCGATCCCCTTCACGCCTGTCTACCGAACGAACGAAGCAGGTGCCTATGCATTTTTGGTCAGAGTGAGCCCCTGCCTAACAATGAGAAGGCGGTGTCGAGCGACTAATGGCGAACTGCTGCAAAGTTTTCCATTGCTGCGCCGAGGTTCTCTACTATTTCTTCAAGCAGAATGTCAGGCTCTGGCAGGCTATCGAGATCAGTCATTGAGCTATCTTTCAGCCAGAAGACATCGAGGCTTGCTTTGTCTCGCGCGAGCAGTTCCTCACGACTGAAGGCGCGCCAACGGCCATCGGGGTTCTCATCTGACCATGTTGCGGTCCGCTTATGCCGGTTGTCCGGGTTGTAGCAGGCGATGAAATCCTGAAGGTGGGTATAAGTCATCGGTTTCTGCTTGAGCGTATGGTGCACATTCGTCCGATAGTCGTAGAACCATACCTGTGAGGTCTGAGGGTTCTTGCTGGCAGCCCTGTTGTCGAAGAAAATGACATTCGCCTTCACGCCCTGCGCATAGAAAATTCCTGTCGGCAGGCGTAGAATCGTATGCAAGTCGGTGTTTTGCAGAAGTTTCCGGCGGATGGTTTCACCGGCCCCGCCTTCAAAAAGCACATTGTCCGGCACAACGACCGCGCCGCGCCCTGTGGTCTTCAGCATTGTACGGATATGCTGAACGAAATTGAGCTGCTTATTCGAAGTCGTGGCCCAGAAATCCTGACGATTGTAAGTCAGTTCCTCGGTTTCTTGCTCCCCTTCTGCATTCGTGAATGTCATCGAGCTTTTTTTGCCGAATGGAGGGTTGGCCAAAACCAGGTCCACGGTGTCAGAAGGTGATGAGATAAGAGCATCAGCAGGCGACACACTAGGCTCACCCGACATCTCTCCAATGCCATGGAGGAACATGTTCATCAGGCAAAGGCGTCGCGTGCCTGCGACAATCTCGTTGCCGCAGAATGTATCGTTTTTCAGGAATTCTTTCTGTTCACGGTTGAGCGCATAGTTCTCCGGATCCGTTAGGTAATCATGCGCAGCCAGGAAGAATCCGCCCGTTCCGCAGGCCGGATCCGCAATCGTTTCGCCTGGCTTGGGCTGCACACATTCGACCATCGCCTGAATGAGCGAACGCGGCGTGAAATATTGCCCCGCTCCAGATTTTGTGTCCTCGGCGTTGCGTTCCAGAAGGCCTTCGTAGATATCGCCTTTCACGTCGGCACCCAGCATGATCCATTTGGTGCCATCCACCATATCGATCAGCCTGAACAGCTTGGCAGGATCCGTGATTTTGTTCTGCGCCTTGGTGAAAATCTGCCCCAGCATGCCTTTCTGCTGACCCAGTTCGCGAAGCACTTTCACGTAATGTGCTTCAAGGTCGGCTCCGCGCAACGCTGTCAGACTTCCCCAGCTATAGACCTCCGGCACGCCCACATCGCGATTGTATGGCGGTTTCGAGTATTCGTCGGCCATCTTCAGGAAGATGAGATAGGTCAGCTGTTCCAGATAATCGCCATAGCCAACGCCATCGTCACGGAGCGTTGTGCAAAAGGACCAGACCTTTGAGATGATCGGTGCGGTATTCACTCTGTATCCTTTCACACGAGTTCGTCGTGATCCGTTCCCTGCGCAGAAGATCTATCCGCAGCCGACTGGTCGAACTGTGGGGCTTTTTCCATGGCGAGCTCAACCAACTCCAGAAGCTTTGCCTTCCTCGCGGAAAAAAAGCTGGCAAACGCATCGGACCGAAGCTCCTGCACCGGAATACGGTGTGAGTCGAGGATGGCATCCATCTCCGCATCATCGAGACCAACATTCTCATGTGCCTGGAGCGAAACAAGGTATTCGGAAGGAGCCTTGCGGCCGATCATTCGGTTGGCCTTATAGGAAATGGGGGTCTTGTTGACGATAGAGTTAAAGATGTTTGGGGAAATGCCGGCATCTTCACACCATGCTCGCGGAAAGATATGATGAATATCCAAGGCAATATCTTCGCCGTCGAGCTCCTGAATGCTCGCTTTCCAGAAGAAGTCCTTGGCTCCTTCCCGAAGAATCAGAACATTCAATCCCTTGTAGGCGGCGCTGTTTCTTGATCGAAGGGTATCGAGGCGGCTTTCCTGGAAGGCAGCATCACTAATGGTGCGCGGAATGTCGCCGGCTTCCCCTCCATCAATTACCCACCGCATCAGTTCTTCATAGTCGTTGGCAATACGTGTTTCGACGGCACCGCCATAAAGCTCCCCCAGGACCCCGCACCAGAACCAGCGGGACAAGCGGTCGTAGACCTTGGGCTCAAGCCAACGGTTCTCGATCTGCGAAAGAACCGCGGCCAATGGCACCAGCTGTGTACGATAAGGTAGTTCGTGTCCGGCGAAGAAACACTGCTTGCGCATGAACTTGGCAGCCAATATGAAGCCACTTTCGACAGCTGGACCCCACGTCTGATAATCGCTCAGCGACAATGACAGGACTGCCGCCCTTTTTGCGCTGACGGCAGACACCTGTTTTCCGGTCTTACCCGCGGCGATATCTGCTTTTCGACGTTCGGAACTCTGCAAGATCGAAATCGCCTGCAGAAAATCTGTCGGTTCGATCCCCTTGAGGATCGGTTCCCTCGACAGACGTTCTGCCTTGCCTTCGACGTTCCTCAGAAGGCTACCGTACCAGTCATCACGGAGATTAAAATTCTCTGCCGCGAAGGTCGCGGTCACCAGCTCGAAAACCGACAAGGGAACGCCTCCGGTGTTCACCTTCTCGAAGACAAGGCACACCGCTTCCTTCGAGGTGGCCTTGCCCAAGGTAATCGCTGGCAGCTGGTAGCTGCGGAAAGCCGCCAGGACTTGCTTGCGAAACTTCATGAACTCACCGAAACGTTCAGGAGCGTGCTCATGCAAAGCCTCCTCCCACTCGTCCGAGCTCAGGATTTGGGAGCAGGGAAAGTGGAAGTTCTTGATTTCCAACTCCGTGGACGACAGATCCATCACGATATCTCTGTCGAAATTCTGTTTGATCTTACGGTCAGCGGGAACCGAGACAAATGCGTCCTCGATGCGGTCTTCCTCAAGCGCCAGGGAAATGTCGATGTAGTAGTGCCGATCCATGCGCCTGCCCTTCGCATCGAAGGTTTTCACTGGCTTGTCCAGGGCCAGGACCTGGGTGAGCGAGGTCAGGCGTTGCTGTCCGTCGAGGATTAGCTTTTCCGGCTCTGGCAATTTTCCATTGAACTCGACATTCTCAACCGGTCGCACCTGGAAACGCACTTCGCCCCCTGTATCCAGCATCATAACAGCGCCGACCGGAAACGAGCGGGCGATCGAGATTAGCAGCGATCGCACATGCTCGTCGTCCCAAACCCATCCGCGCTGGAAATCAGGAAGCTGGATGACCCCATCGGTGATGTCCTTGAGGACCTGAGGAAGCGGAAGTTTTGTGCTGTCGAATGTACTCATTCTATGTCCCCCCTTCGCGCGCAGCTGAACAGACTGCGAAATTTCTTATCAAATATTTGTTTCTTCAGAGACCGCCCGAAGCTGTGAAGCTTCCCAGTCGCCGTAGTTCTGGTGTGTGCCCTCAAGAATCCAACTCTTGGGGCCGGAGGCTGGACGGCCGGAAACGACGGCGGCCGCCGCGCTGGTGCTGTTGAAGACATAGCTTCGTGAAAAAACGCGCATCGAACCTTGTGGCTGCAAAACACCCTGATCAACCAGTTCACCATACAATTCCTCGTAGGTGGCGTGTTGCGCCGTGCTGGTCCATTTGCCGCGCGCCAGAGAGCCTGCTTCAACAATGAACTTGCCGTCCTCCCATCGCGCACGGGCTTTCACCCCATGGCGTGGCACTTCAAAGGTGAAGTACACGGCGCTCGCTTTGGTCGGCGCCGGTGCGGCTGGGCTGTCATCCTTGGTTTGCTCGGATAGGAAATCGAACCGCAGCGCAGGCAGCACCAGATAGATATTTTCCAGAAAATCTTCCATATGAGCGCGGGCGGCCTCGCTCAGCGGGCTTGCCGTGGCGCCCTGCCCGTTTTCCAGCGCGATCTTGTTGATTTCCCTGGCGTCTGAAAGCATCCGATGTTCAAGATATCGGGCATGGGCCTTGTTCAAAGGCTCCCCGCCTGATGTGATCAGGATCGCCACATCCCACCAGTCCTTTTCCGAGGCGTGCTGGGTCAAGCGCTTTTTTAGCTCGTCGGTTTCGCCGATATAGGCAGTTGCCCTACCATCCTTGTCGCCAACAAGGATGTAAACGCCCGTGCGCCCCGCCTCCGGGCGCGAGATCGCCTCTTTCAGCTGCGTGCGCTGCGTTACCAGAACATGGCCGGACCACTGGAATGGTATCGCGGCCGTGACCATGCCGTCGGGCGTGCCGTCGACGAAGAACAGCTCGATGGAGCGACCTTTCTTCTTGCTCATGCGATTGCCTTCGTTTTACGGGTCACCTTCGCTCTTGTGATCTTTTCGGCCTTGATGCGGGCGAGAAGGTCAGCGGCGGGCTCATCATTCGGGTCTTGCGGAACGAGCTTGCCGGAAAATGCCTGTTTCAGGATGGACTGGCGCAGAACGTCGGCGCGGTTGAGGCCAGCGTCGATCTCGGCCTCCAGCGCATCAGCGGCGGAGAGACGATCGTCGAGGATGCGGGTGATCTCGGCTTGTTCTTCGACACCATAAAGCGGCAGAGGCATCTTCCTGATGTCCTCCAAATGAAGATGCCTCACCGCGACGCCCTTTTCCGCATGGGAAATAAAATAACTGTTTGCAATATGATATACAGCGTACGCGACAAACCGGCTCTGCATTGGCGGCAAAACGGGGATGTTGGCAACACTTTCGAAGAGAGAGAATGACGTCGCAGTATCAACCACTGCGACCCGACCGATTGCTCCACTTTTGGTCAGAAGCACATTGCCCATTTCAACATTGCATCTCTTTGACATTTCAACGTGCTGCGTCTTATCGACAAAACGTGTACTGGAGAAGTCAACCTTGAAGTCTCGGATGTCCTTGGCGGAAATAAAATGGATCCCCGTGTCTGTATATGTAGGGGTCTTGTGAGTGCCATCCGAAATCTGGCCTGACAACTGATTGCAAGCGACCCACGATGTCGATCCAGGAAGCTCTGGCAACTTTTCCAGCCATTCCTTATCCATGAAAGCTTCTGCTTGTCGCCTCGGCTTCGCGGGTCTCTTCCCCTTTTCGCCGTGCTCGCGCCAGTCGGACAGGGCATTTTGCCAGTCGTCGAGGGCGGCTTTGTAGCGGGCGTCGCGTTCAGATCGGATGCGGGCCAGAAGGGTTTCCGGGCTTTCAAGCTTATCAGCGTTGCGGGCGCGCCAGTCGGCGGTCAGGCGGCCCTCAAAAGCGGATTTGAGCAGGGATTGGCGATAAAGGCCAAGGGACGCCCTCGCCTTCTTCAGGTTCTCCACCCCATGGTCGATCTCGTCGAACATCGCCTCGATCCGCTCCACGATCCGGCGTTGTTCGTTCATGGGCGGGACAGGAAACTTGCAACGTTTGAGGAAACCGAAGTGGCGGGAATACCCACGGTTCGGGAGCCTGATCGCAAAATAGAGATGATAGGCGTAGCGGGGCTCGATACCATCTTTTGTTAAAAGGAGTTTCGTCCCATCCGCGCCAGGCGCAAAAGCCCCTTTGACAAACTTCATGCAGCGCGTGTGATCCCCGAACACCAGAACTGGCTTTGGGGACCTGATGAGCGTTGTTTCATCGTCTGTGAAACCACCGATGAAGTCGGCACCCTGATCGATTACTGGCCAAGTGCCAGACTTCAGGTAGTTCTTTGCAGGGACCTTCTTTCCAGTTGAGGCCACGGTTTCGAAAAACTCGTCGAAATTGGCGATTGCCCAGTGATCTGCAACCTTGGGTGTGACAGGTGTCCACTCGTCGGCGACGAGGTCTTCGGTATTCGTCATGCCGACAGCGCCTCATTCATCTCGGTCATGACATCCTCCATCTGATCCCCGAAGAGTTCGTACATCTGCCCCATCCCGCCTTTGGCGTCAAAGGGGGAAAGCTCCAGATCATCACGCTCGATGGTGAAAGAGCTGATCAGGTGATCGCGGATCATGTGCAGCCAGTCCATCTGGGCATCGGAGAACTTCGTCCCCGCACCGGAGTGCCGCTGCATGATCCAGTTCTGGAAATTGCGACGCACGCGGTCAGAGTTGCGGGTCAATGTCTCATCCAGCCCCGTCACCCGCCGGATCAGCGCGACCAGCGCGGTCAGGTCACCGGTTGGCGTGCCACCCTTGTATTCGTCCAGATGCGCATAGGCGCGCCAGACATTCAGCGGCGCAAGGCGGGGACGATCCTCGGTCAGCTTCTTCAGCACCACCTTGATCATCGACAGCGTAACCTCGGAACGCCTTGCCGGTGTGTTGAAGTAAATCGTCAGCGCCTCGATCTCGTCGCGGTGTTCGTTGAGGTAATCCTCGAAGTCCTTGGCAATGGCTTTGGCGTTCTCATCGGCATCGCCGGCCCACGCGGCGGTGATCACCTCGTCGAGCGTGTCATGGTCGATGGTCTGTTCGGTGTCACGGCGGATGGTATCAAGCGTATTGATCAGCGGACCGGTGAAGACGTTGGCGGCCTCCTTGATGCGGTTCTCCCGCGCGGTATTCATGGCAGCGTCATCGGGCTCCAGGTGGCCAGCAGCCTTGGCGTCGGCCTCGACCTTGTCCGGGTCGATGGCATCGAAAAGATCGCGGATAATGGCGGACAGGGACTTGCCTGCAATTTCGGTGACCTTTTCCTGATCCTCGATGGTCAGCTTATGATCCAGCCGCGACAGCCGCCCGGCCAGAGAACTGACGGTTTCCTCCGATCGATCGCCCATCATCAGGTTCATGGCCAGATCCTTGAACGGGATCGAGGGCTTGCTATCGAGCGGCTGGCTGGCGGTTTTCACCGATTTGGTGACGCCAACCGCATCGACGATGACATAATGGGTTTTCGCCTTTGCCGAGGGCGAGACCTTTTTCAGATCATCGGGTTTGAGCACACGGGTGCCCCTACCCTTCATCTGCTCGAAATAGTTCTTCGATTTCACGTCGCGCATGAAGAGCAGGCATTCAAGAGGTCTCACATCGGTGCCCGTGGCGATCATGTCGACGGTGACTGCGATGCGCGGGTAATATTCGTTGCGAAACGCGGTGAGCGACGATTTCGGGTTCTTCGCGCCGTTGGTGATCTTGCGGCAGAACTCATTGCCCTCGCCGAATTCCTCGCGGACGGTCTGGATGATATCATCGGCGTGACTATCGGTCTTGGCGAAGATCAGGGTTTTCGGGAGTTCATCGCGCTCTGGGAAGATGTCGCGCCATTGATCGCGGAATGTGCGGATCACCGTGCGAATCTGGTCGGGCGCCACAACGGAACGGTCAAGTTGGGTGGCTGCATAGGCCTCGTCCACATCCTGGGTTTCCCACCGCTTGGCGCGGGTGGCCCGCTCGCGTTTTTCAACCAGCTGTTCGGCCTGCACGGTCCCGCCGCCCCTGGTCACTTTCGTCTCGATAACATAGACATCATTGCCAACATTCACCTTGTCGGCGACCGCTCTTTCATGCGTATATTCGCTGACCACGTTCTTCTTGAAGAAACCGAAGGTGCGGTTATCCGGGGTCGCGGTCAGCCCCACAAGGAAGGCATCCCAGTATTCGATCACCTGACGCCACAGATTGTAGATCGAGCGGTGGCATTCATCGATCACCACGACGTCGAATGTTTCCGGTGGGAGCTTGGGATTGTAGACAACGGGCTTCGGCGTCTTAGGCCGAAACGCCTGCTCGGCAGGGTTTTCCTCTTCAAAGCTTTCGTCGAGGTCTTCGCCTTTCAGCGTGGCATACATGCGCTGGATCGTCGAAATCACGACCTGCGTGTCACCGGCCATCGAGGGAGATGTGAGACGCTGGACATTGTAGAGCTCGGTGAACTTGCGATTGTCGTCATTGGGAACATAGGCCATGAACTCCTGTTCGGCCTGTTCGCCAAGGTTCTTCGTATCGACGAGGAACAGGATGCGGCGCGCGCCTGCGTGCTTAAGCAGGCGATAAACCTCAGTGATCGCCGTAAATGTTTTGCCGGACCCGGTCGCCATCTGAACCAATGCACGAGGCTTACCGGCCTGAAGCGAGGCTTCGAGATTGGTGATCGCAGTGATCTGACAGCCGCGCAGGCCGTCGGTGTTCAGTTCAGGCAGGTGACTCAAGCCGGTGCGGAAGGAAAACGGGGCATTCGACCAGGCTTTTAGCGTTTCCGGGCGGTGGAATGTGAAGACTTCTCGTGATCTCGGAGACGGATCGCGACCATCGGTAAACCGCGTGATCGTTCCTGTACTCTCGTAAACAAAAGGCAGCGACTTTGAATTACTGACCCATTTCAGCTCGGCGTTGGCATAACCAGCGGACTGTTCCTCCACCGTGGTCAACTTCTCTCCCCAGGATGAGGGCTTTGCCTCAACAACGCCAACTGCCTCTCTATCGACAAACAGCACGTAATCCGCCGGACCAATTTCGGTTTGATATTCACGAACAGCAACGCCAAGGCCCGCATTGAAATTCAGGTCGGACTTGTCCTGTACCACCCAGCCAGACTTCGAAAGTTGCTGGTCGATCGCGTCACGAGCGATCTGTTCCGGGGACTGATTAACGGACGTGGTCATTGTACACCGTAGGTAACTCAAGCTGCACAATGCTATAGACGCACAACCTTCGCAAGCGTCTAAGACCGAAGTTACTGAAAAGCAGCGCTAAAGCAGGACCCGCTTTGGAAACGAAAATGCCGCAAGATCCGATATCAAATGGTCCAGTGTTCAGAGAGCAGAGCAACGGTCGAGCACGATGATGCTGCGAAACCCGCATCAGTCGGACAATAGAAAGTCTGGCCACAAGGAGCGGTCCGGAAGACTTGCGGTTGGAAGGCTCGGTCTGGCCAGTTTATCTTCGGACCTCTCCATGACAATGAGAGCAGCGTCGTGCGCGGAGAGCAGGTTCTCAAAGTCGCTCGGATTCTTCGCACACGCAATCACCACGCTGCTTCCGCCAGCCTTCAACGCAACACGCATGATATCGTTGCGAATCATTTCGAAGGCCAGATCTTCGCGCCCCTCCAGTGCGTCGAACTGGCCCCCTTCCTGCGGCTCCTCAGAACCTTTGACGAGCCTGTCATGCAATAGATGCAGTTCACTTTCATCACTTTCTTGGGGCCAGAGCACACTGTCGGCGAGGTTGCGCTTGCTGCGCATCAGGTCCTGCAAAAGACAATCGAAAGAGCCGCGACCAAGCTTCGGGTGGATGGCAAGTGGGATGTGAACGGTCACCGGCTTAGTCTGTCCAATACGATGTGTACGATCGTTGCATTGCTCTTCCTCAGCAGGCCGCCCGGCCACTGGCGGTGATGAGCGCGCCGTCCGGAACACAGCCGCGAAGCGCGCGACAGCGTGAAGACATGAACATTTCAGCGTTAAAAATGGCGATATAAATCAACACCATCCAAAAAATGGCTAAAATATGGCAATTTTAGGTTGTCAGTAAAGTTAACATATGCTGAAGTATAGATACATTCATAAAAGAAGCTAATTGATATTCATGGAGTTAAGGCCGCTTTACGGTTTTTTCGGAGGAATATTTTGCTTAAAATAAATAAGATGATTTTGTGCTTTTGCCTCACAGGGTGCACGCTTTCCGATGCCGTTCAATACGATGTGTCGGCCTTAAACGGGGCTGAGCGCGAAAAAAACGCGCTTTATTGCCGGAAGAATCCAGCTCCCTCTGGGTCAGAGAAGGGCTCGGATGCTGCGGGGACGGCCAGCAAAAAGACATGTGAAGACCCGAACAAACGGGCCCGTGATGACGAGATAGAATATATGGCGGTGATAAAACAGGCCAATCTGCTTGCCACGGAATATCGGCGCGGCGCGGCCGCAGCCGCACGGGGGCAGGATGTGGGCGCGGTCGGTATTATACTTTCAGCCGGCACCGCCGCCGGCGGCCTGTTGTTCGGCTCCAGTCTGAATTTGGTGAAGGGCGCGGGGCTCGGCGCGGGGTTGATGAACTCGAATATGTCTTATTTTAAGCCTCGCCGAGCACAGATCTCTCTGCTGAGCGCCGCGGATCAGGCCAATTGCGTCGCGGACGCCGGCTCGCCGAAGCCACTTAACGATGCGGACCTGGCCGCAGGACGGCTTAAGATTGAAGCGGCGCTTGGCAAAATTCAAAACGC
Organism: Martelella lutilitoris; assembly: GCF_005924265.1. Taxonomy (GTDB): domain Bacteria; phylum Pseudomonadota; class Alphaproteobacteria; order Rhizobiales; family Rhizobiaceae; genus Martelella; species Martelella lutilitoris. The sequence continues at coordinate 25,867 of NZ_VCLB01000007.1, read as the reverse complement.
GCTCATGCTTTCCCTTGTGAAAGATACGCCTGACTATGATGCGTTGGTTGATGCGCTGTACAAGATCGGCACAGCCGGCGCCAGCCGCCAGGCGATCACGGCAGCCGAGAAAACGGGTAACTCGCTCAATGCACTGAGTGCGCGGATCGATGCCTGTTTGTCGCCGATCTGACCGGGCAGCCTCATCCGTCACAAAAAAAGCAAGGCGCGTGCGTAGCGCCGGGAATGCCGCATCTGTCAGAAGAAGAGGAATGGAGCAATGGCATTTCAGTATTTCATGACCCATAAGGGCACGACGCTCGAGCGCGATGTGCAAGCGGATGTCTACCGGTTTAAAACCGATCATATGAGCATCGATGCCGATGGCGCGCCCAATTGCTATCATCCCAATGATGTCAGCGGGCTGGATAAACTGTCATATTCCGGCTATCCGGACGACTGGTCCGGCGTCCTTGTGCCCGACCCGGCCGATCGGACGAAGCCTTATACTCAGAAGAGGGGAACCTATAAAGGCTTCTTTGTATCGCAGACCGCGCTTTGCGATCCCGCAAAGGACGAAACCGATCCGGCCCGCTATGTCGATGCCCGCCATATTCCCTATTGGGTTTTCCCGCCGGAATTTCCGCCCATCAAGGGTACGGGCCGGCTTGGCGATGTCGGTGTTGCCAAAAACATGACCACCGGCGTGACATCGTCCTTCATCATCGCCGATGTCGGCCCGCCAAATCATCCTCTGGCTGAAGTCTCGATTGCGCTGGCCCAGGCGTTGGGCGGCAACCATGTCAATCCGCGCAATGGCGCGGGCAAGCCGGCTGGCGAAATGGCCTATGCCGTCTTTCGCAATGCGTCGGCCCAAACGGGCGGCTGGCCGCTCACGACTGCTCAGATCGACACCATTGCCGTGAAACATACTGCGCGCTGCGGCGGCGTCGGTCAGCTTTTTGCGGGGCTTTGAAGCGCATGTTGTCCCGTAAGGTTTGTTCTTTGTTCTGCCCTCACGGGCGCACCCTGAAGCCGGGCGGCTTTGCATTTCGGTGAAACGGCGAAACCGCTTTGCCACGATCTGAAAGCAACAGAGGGGAATGGTAATGAAACATGCACACAAACAGCAAATGAACCGGCCATTCACGATGGCGCGGCGGTGTTCCGGCCCTTCAGGCTATACGCCTCTCATGCCCTTTCTTCGCGTGCCCGCTCTTGCTGCAATTGCCTTTGCTGCAACCGCCTGCGTCCAAATGGCCGCCAGCGCCGCGGACGAACAGATCATCGCTCCCGAGCAGTGGCATCCCAGGGGCTTCGATGAGCAGGCATACGACTATTTCGGAAATACAGGCGATCATGTTCTTCTGGAAAATCGCAGTGGCGGTGCGATGGGCGCCGTCATCAATCCCATCCTCATCGGCCGTTCCGGGGTCTTTGTAGGCAGGATCGACTGGCGCTACGGTCATGATAATTTTGCCGAAGACAAGCGCTTGTGCGGTCCGGCCTATCAGAAAAACGGCGTCAGCCAGAAGAGCAACAGGTTCGCCGTTGATGCCGGCGACACGGTCACGGTCGCCTTTGCCTGCGAGGCAAGCACGCGCCCGCTCCTCGATGAAGAGGGCGAGGCGTATGGCTTCGCGCGGTTTTACGCCGTTATTGATGCCGCCGCTTACAGGGTTGAGGTGGCAGGGCCCGCCTCGGCGCAGGCGCAGGCAACCATGCCTGAATTGCTGTACTGCCCCGCAGCCACGCCATCCGGCGGCCCTCTGCCGCGCAATGCGCCGCCTGTGAGAAAAGCGACGACGAAGGAACAGGATGCTCAGCCCGTGCCGCGCGATGTGGGTGCTTATGCCCTGGCGATTGTCGGCTTTATGGAGGCAGGCGGGGCCAATCCCTATGCAAATGTCAGCACGCATGACGACCTTTCGCTTGGCTATTTTCAATGGAATGCGGGAACGAGTTCCCTCTACGATGCATTTCTCGCGCGGATGACGCCGGCCGACATTGCGCTTGCGCCGCAGAGCGTGCGAGGCGGGCTGGAAACGCTTTATGCGGTTGCCAAAGGGCGTGCCCGGCGCTCTGAGGGCGCTCGCGTCATTGCCGGCTGGCGCAGCGGGGCGTCCGGGAGCCTCAGTGAACAGGCGCGTGCAGGCCTTGCCACATGGTTGGTCGAGCCCCAGATCATTGCGGTGCAAAACGCGCTGGCGGAGGGCAGAAACAGCAGGCTTGCCTATGCCTATACCCGTCAATGGTTCGCCGAGCAGGGCATCACCGCGCCCACGAAAGCCGAGATCCGCACCACCGACAGTTTTTTTCTCAATCTCATGGTCTACAATGGCGGACGAAAAAAAATGTGGTTCAGGCATGCCCGTGTATTCCGCGAAGGTTTTTCGGACGACGCTGCAATGCTTAGCGCCATTACCGGCTGGCTGGAGAAATGTGATAACTATACCGATCCGAAGACGGGCCAGTCTCTTTACAGCGTGAAGGAGGCAAGGGCCAATGCCGCGAAGTACGCCGGCATGGCAGCGCGCAATCCGGATCGCTTTTCCGACAACCAGTATAATCTCTACAGTCTCGGCTTTCTGCTGGCTACCCGCTCGATGGGCTCTAACGGCGATGTCGGTTTTCCCGGTATTTTCCAGGCCGACGTCCTGCTGCGCTACGGCGTCATCGCATTCGAAACGGGAACGATCCGCCGCGAGCCCTATGAGGCGCTGGCCCGTAAGGCTGCGCGCGCTGCTGCCGCCTCTGCAGGCGACTGAAATGACCCGATCGTCTCACACGCCGGGTAAAGCTGGCGCGGCGCGAGGTCAGAGAGTTCTGCAGAAGGAATGATCGATGAACAGGAGAAGGACATGGCTCTGATCAGAACCAATAATTTCGCTGGCATTCCGCTCTTTTATGATCGCTTCAAACCGGGCGCATACGGCCAGGAAGCTGTCCCGGTGCGCCCATATATCGACCCCGATTTTCGTGTTGCCTGCGATGCCTGCTTTTCAGACATACAGAATACATTCTCAGGGAATGGCTTTCACATCGATCAGATCTGGACCGGCGGCGTCGGACGAGAGGGAAGTGGCAGATCATATCACCACACCAATAGAGCATTCGATCTGGACTGCCTGATATTCAGCGATAAACCGATGTGGGTCGCGACCAGCTTTCCGGCCAGACCCTATCTTTATCTGGCCATTGAATCACTGCTGCGCATACACTTTGGAACGGTCCTCAATTATGACTACAACCATGCTCACGAAGACCATTTTCACTTTGACAACGGGACGAGCGTGGGCTTCAAAAAACACGCGAGAAGCCACGTTATTTTTCTCCAGCACACTTTGGAAAAACTGTTCAACAAGGATGTGGGGGCATCGGGCGTTGACGGCGTATGGGGCGGAGATACGGAAGCGGCGCTGCGTCAGACGCTGAAGGAACTGCGCCTCGGCACTCTCTCAGACAACCTAAATTGGATAAAATACCTGAAAACATGTGCCGACCTTGCGCTGGACACCGAGCAATCCATTGTTGGCGTAGCCGGTGTATAGCTGCTTTGCAGCCCGCCCGCCAAACGGCGCCCCCGCTTGCGGGCACCAGCGGCGTGGCGGGCAGCCGATATGCGAATTGCTCGGCAGACCACGAGTCAGCCCAAAAAGGGCCTCCTGACATGGCCTCGCAGCCGATTTGCGCGGACAGCTAGCCTTCAACTTGCAATGACAGGCTGACAACGACAATTCAATCTGGAGGTATCATGGCAGACGACGGTGAAGACCAAAACACTGGGGCCAAGCGTGCGTGGTGGCGACGCATCTCTGCCCGCCTTCCCTCATTCCGGCAAGTTGCAAAGGGCCTTGGTCTGCTGGCCGTTGCAGTTTTTGTATTCCTGGCCGTCGTGTCCGTCTATAACAGCTCCCAGGCTGTCGATGATTATATCCCCAGGAGCTGGAACGCGGCGATCGAAAAGCTGGGCATTGTCCCGCTCTATCCTCCACAGGAGGATGTCTATGTCGGCGATGTCTTTCTGGCAGTTGAGCCCTCAACGCAGCAGTTCAAGAAACTGCCAAACAACCTGCGCGACGAGGCCATGATGGGCCGCTCGGTTAAAATCGGCCATATCGATCTTTCATCGCACATGGACCGTCCAGACGATACGCGCTATTTCGGCGATACTAAGCTCGAAAAGGATGGCACTCTGTCGATGACGCAGCCCAGGGTCGCCGTCGTGCCGGACCCGTTGGAAGCAGGCAGGGTCGCGCTCTCAAATCTCGTTTTCCCCGCGATCAGCCTTAACCACGGGGCTTCGGCATCGGGCCTGTTGGGGGCCCTCGGCCTTTCGGCCGCCGGTGGCTCTGCAACAAAAATCGTTTTGTCACATGTGCAGGCCTATGGCGCCAATCCGTATGCCGCCCTGGTCAAGCTGGACATGTTTTGCAAGGATGATCTGACCCGCGGCTTCTGCATTGAAGAAATTGCGCGCGCTCATCTCGCCTATATGGTTGGCGATGATATTCTGAAAACTGCCGTGCTCAAGACAGGCGGCAAGGATTACATTTTCGAGATACGGATTTTCATCGTTTACCGCGCCTATCTGACAAGAAGTCTTCAGGTTGGCCGTGCTGATGGTGCCGAAACCGGCCTCTTCTCGGCCGTCCCGGAACGCAAGGATGATGACCAGGCGCCGCTCGACATGACGATAGAGCAGCCGGAGGCCCAAAACGACGGTTCGCAGGTCGCTACTATCGCAGTCTCCGCCGCGAACAACACATCAGCGGTCGAGGCAGGGCGGGGCAGCAAACGGAACTATTGGGTCAACGAGAAATTCATCCGGCCGTTGGTTTTCGGGTACCGGTCGGTTTCCATGAAAATGCGGTAAGAGCCGTGATGAGAAGAAGAGACGCCATGTTCAAGGTCGAAATCGCCTGTTTTCTCGCCGCCTTTGCAGCTACAGGCGCATGGGCTCAAAGCCAGGATGCGCCGCCTATTGAGGATAAAATTTCCGAAGACTGCAAGAGTGATTTTGGAGGGCTTCCCCGGCCGGACTGCCTCTCGTTGCTGAACGAGCCGAGTTCATCTGGCGGCGGCGCCTTCATGGACAAAACCATCAATCTCAACCAGTCTATCTATCTCGGTCTGCCAATAGAGCAATTAAAGGCTGAATCTGGCCGCCAAAGTATCCTGGTCGCGCCTGATCTTGCGCCCGCTGCGCAATAGCGCATTTCGCGCTCAAACGGTAAAGCCGCCACCCGAGAATGAAAACACGGCGACTAGCAACAAAATAGACCATTTTCGCGATTTCTAGGCGTTCATGGAAATGACGCTAAAAGAGTACAGAATGCCAACCAAACATCATCCATATCTGCTCTGAGCACAGCCTCGCTAATACTTTTGCCCGACTGAACGGGTCAGTCGTGCGATTCCTGCATGCAACCAAAGCTACAACTATGTCTATGCGGGCCCCAAGATAGCGCTCGGCATGATAAGCAAGCGACCAAGTATCCCGGATCTACCACGGCTGAGGACCACCGGCCTGAAGCGAAGCTTTGAGATTGGTGATCGCGGTGATCTGGCAGTCGGTAACCGGTGTTCTGGCCCCACCTACCGCGCGGCGTCCTGATCTGAGATTGGTTCTTTGGGAGTGGATCAGGAAGGAGTTTCTCCATGGATGCTACATTGGAGGTTCTCACGGAGGATGGAGGCCGTCGGCGCAACCGCAAATGGCCTGATGCGGTAAAGGCGCGGATCGTGGCCGAGACGTTGCGCCCGGGTGCGACGGTTGCTGCGGTCGCGCGGCGGCACGGGGTCAAGGCAAACCATCTGTCGGCATGGCGGACCTTAGCCCGGCAGGGCAAGCTGATGCTGCCAGCTCCAGAAGACGAGGTCGAATTCGCGGCGATGGTGGTTGCGGCCCCCTTACCGGATGCCGAGCCAAGCGTGGACGAGCCCGTCGAGATCATCGTGGGAACGGTCACGATCCGGTTGGCGGCGGCGACCTCGGCAACGCGCATCGCAGCGATCGCTCATGCGTTGGCACAGACGGCATGATCTTTCCGTCGAACCGCGTCCGGATCATGATCGCGACGAGGCCGGTGGACTTCCGCAAGGGACACGACGGCTTGGCGGCGCTGATGAAAAACGAACTGCGCAAGGAGCCGTTCACCGGAACGGTCTTCGTGTTCCGCGCCAGGCGGGCAGATCGTCTCAAGCTGTTGTACTGGGACGGGACTGGACTGGTGATGGCCTACAAACGGCTGGAGGAGCACAGCTTTACCTGGCCCGCGATCCGGGATGGTCTGATGACGCTGAACCATGCCCAGTTCGAAGCGCTATTCTCGGGGCTCGACTGGCGCCGCGTTCGGGCCGTTGAAACCCGCGCTCCCGAGACGGTGGAATGACTGCGGCACAATGACTCGGGCGTGGGTTTGCGCGCGCCTCCACGGAGCAGATCTGATAGATTGTGCCCATGCTGAATGCCGCCGATCTTCCTGATGATATTGCCGCTCTGAAGGCAATGCTGGTCGCCGCCGAGGCGCGCGACCAACGCAAGGACGTGCGCATCGAGCGCTTGGAAAAGCTGGTGGCCGCGTTCCGGCAAGCCGTCTTTGGCCACAAGTCGGAGAAGCGCGATCCGGAGCAGTTCGAACTGGCGCTCGAAGATCTCGAGGCGGCAATCGCCTCGGTCCATGCCGAGGAAGATGCGGATGTGCCCGCACGTAAACGAAATACCGGTCCGCGTGTTGCCAATCGCGGATCACTGCCCAAACATCTGCCTCGCATCGAAGACGTGATCGAGCCTGAGAGTCTGGTCTGCGCGTGCGGAGGCTGCCTGCACTGCATCGGCGAAGACGCTTCGGAGCGGCTGGACGTGATCCCGGCGCAGTTCCGCGTGATCGTCACCCGCCGCCCGAAGTACGCCTGCCGCGCCTGCACTGACGGGGTTGTCCAAGCATCGGCGCCCGCGCGGCTGATCCCGGGCGGCCTGCCGACCGAGGCCACGATCGCGCATGTTCTGGTTAGTAAGTACGCCGACCATCTTCCCCTGTATCGCCAAGCACAGATCATGAGCCGCCAAGGCGTTGATCTCGACCGCTCCACCTTGGCTGACTGGGTCGGACGGGCTGCTTTCGAGTTGCGACCGGTCTTCAATGCGCTGATCGCGGATCTGAAACGCTCGACCAAGCTGTTCATGGATGAAACGCGCGCCCCGGTGCTCGACCCCGGGCGACGGAAGACCAAGATCGGATACTTCTGGGCATTGGCGCGGGATGACCGTCCCTGGGGCGGCGGCGCGCCACCCGGCGTGGCCTTCACCTACGCCCCCGGGCGTGGCGGTCAGCACGCCGAGCAGATCCTGCATGGCTTCAAGGGCGTCCTGCAAGTCGATGGCTATGCCGGCTATAACCGTTTCCTCAAGCCGGGGCATGACATCAGCCTCGCCTACTGCTGGGCGCATGCGCGGCGCAAACTGGTGGAGATTGCCCGGACCGGCCCTGCGCCGATCGCGGAAGAGGGTGTGAGCCGCATCGGCGAGCTCTATCGCATAGAAGCCGATATCCGCAGCTTCGATCCCGCTTACCGCCTTACGGCAAGGCAGGAACGTTCAGCGCCGATCATCGGCGACTTCGAGGAGTGGCTCACCCAGCATCGTGCCCGTGTCGCAAGGAAATCGCCTCTCGGCGAAGCTCTTGCCTATATTGCCAAATATTGGGACGGACTTTGCTTGTTCCTGATCGATGGCCAAATTGAACTCGACAACAACACCGTCGAGCGCGCCATCCGACCCATAGCGCTGAACCGGAAGAACGCCCTCTTCGCAGGTCACGACGCGGGCGCCGAAAACTGGGCCGTCATCGCCTCGCTAATCGAGACCTGCAAACGCAACGCCGTCGATCCGCACGCCTGGCTGGCAACGACTTTAACGGACATCGCTGGAGGTCACATGCAGAGCAGTATCGCCGACCTCATGCCTTGGAATTACGTCGCCAAGGTGTGATCGGAACACCGGTTACGGCAGTCGCGCAGACCGTCGGTGTTCAGTTCAGGCAAGTGACTCAGGCCGGTGCGAAAGGAAAACGGGCCCTTCGACCAGAGTGTTAGCGTTTCCGGGCGGTGGAATGTGAAGACTTCTCGTGTTTTGGGGGATGGATCGCGACCATCGGTAAACCGCGTGATCATTCCTTTGCTCTCGCTAACAAAAGGCAGGGTCTTCGAATTACTGACCCATTTCAGCTAGGAATTCGCATATCCTGCGGACTGCTCTCCCACCGTGGTCAACGTCTCTCCCCAGGATGCAGCTTTTGACTCAACGACCCCGACTGCTTCTCTATCGACAAACAGCACGTAATCCGCCGGACCAATTTCAGTTTGATATTCACGAACAGCAACGCCAAGGCCCGCATTAAAATTTAGCTCGGATTTATCCTGTACCACCCAACCAGACTTTGCGAGTTGCTGGTCGATCGTGTCGCGGGCGATCTGTTCCGGGGACTGATTAACGGACGTGGTCATTGTGCACCATAGGTAACTCAAGCTGCACAATGCTATAGACGCACAACCTTCGCAAGCGTCTAAGGATGTAGTTACTGAAAAGCAGGTCTTGAACGTGGGGGTTTCGGCTCCCTAACAAACGGGAATTCCTCGGCGGGGTGGTATGTGCCATTGCGATATCGTTCCGGGTTTCAGTTCCCTACCAAACGGGAATGCCTCGTCGGGTGGACCTCTGTAAATATGCTTTTTTGTTTGTCAAAAAGCAATATATTCCATAGACTACTTTCCAATAACTTGCTGAATATCAGTTTTTCGACGGAACGATTGATATTTCGATTGAAAAAATAATTGTATATCATGCGGTTATTTTATTTTCCACGAACCATGGTGAACTGAAAGAAAGCCGCATTTGCCATGACGGAAAAACTGAAGGGGCTGTTCTTAAAAGCGATTGACGAAGTCAGTCTGGCAAGCGCCTTTGCCCGCGTCAAGGACAACGGCGGCGGAGCGGGCGGCGACGGGGAAACAATCCAGGCTTTCGAGCGCTCGCTGTGGCGCAACCTGCAGACGCTCTCGCGCGAACTCTTGCAGGATGACTATGTGCCCCGGCCGGCCCGCGTCGTGGATATCCCCAAGCCTTCCGGCGGAAGGCGACGTCTGCGCATACCGGCAGTGCGCGATCGCGTGATCCAGACAGCCTCGGCCAGTCTGCTCGGCGCGGGGCTGGAACCGTCATTCAACGCGCTCAGCTTCGGCTATCGCCCCGGCCGATCCGTGCAGCAGGCAGTGGCGGCCGTCGACCGGCTGCGCCGCGAGGGTTTCCGTTGGGCAGTGGATGCGGATATTCATGCCTGTTTCGACAGTGTGGCGCATGAACGTCTCATGACGGAACTCGCGCGCTATGTCGATGATCATTACTTCATCAACCTGATCAGCCTCTGGCTCGAGCATTACGGCAGCGGTGGCAGGGGTCTTGCCCAAGGCTCACCGATCTCGCCCGTACTGGCAAATCTCTATCTCGACCCCCTCGACGATGCCTTCGAAAAGGGTGCCGACCGGCTGGTCCGTTACGCCGATGATTTCGTGATCCTCTCTCAGAGCCGGGTTGCGGCGGAGAAGGCGCGGGACAAGGCCGGCAGGCTGCTTGCCCGGTTTGACCTTGACCTGCACCCGCAAAAAACACGGATCGTCCATTTTGACGATGGCCTGCGGTTTCTCGGCCATCTGTTCGTGCGCTCGCTTGTGATCAGCGACCCGTTTGACGCGCCGGACAACCTCAATGCGCTGCCCGAGCCCGAAACCGAAGAGAGTGAAGGCAGCCGGTTTCGGCCTCCCGCCAGGCGTACGCTCTACCTGGCAACGGACGGCACATCCGCACAGATCGGCAGCGGCGAGGCGGTGAACATTGCCGAAGCCGGACAGCTACGCGCGCGCATCAAGCCGGCCGCAATCGACGATATGGTCGTGTTTCCCGGCGCCGAGGTATCGCCACAGGCTTTGCGCACCCTGATGGGCCATCGGATACCGGTGCATTTTGTCGGCTCGGACGGCCGGACCATCGGTTCGGCTCTTGGGAACACGGCTCAGCACGGCAAACGACATCTGGCCCAGGCCGCGGCCATTCTGGATGAAGACCGACGCCTGATGCTGGCGCGACAGTTTGTCGAAGCGCGCGTGCACAATCAACGCGCCCTGTTGCGCCGGCTCAACCGTAAGCGGAAAGACGTCGCTGTGATCCGCGCCTGCGAGGCGCTGAACAGAATTTTGCGAAAAACGACAACGGCAGACGACATACCCGTGCTCATGGCATACGAGGCGCAGGGTGCAAAGGCTTACTGGGCGGTCCTTGGTCAACTTCTGCCCGATGACTGGCGTTTCGAGCGCCGCACCCGGCAACCGCCGAAAACCGGTTTCGATGTGATCCTTTCCATGACCGCAAGCCTGCTGACGGCGGAGATGGGAAACGCCGTGCTTTCGGCCGGGCTGCATCCGGGCTTCGGCATCCTGCACCAAACCGCGAACCGACCAAGCGTGGCCGCCACCGACCTTGCGGAAGAATTTCGCGGGCCCGTGGCCGAAGCCCTCAGCGTTACCCTTGTGGCCCAGCGGGCGCTGATGCCCGGCGACTTTGAAACTGAAGCTGACGGCACGGTAACCGCTGCGGCCGGCGCTACGGCCACCATCATCCGCCACTATGAGCGATGGACACAGCGCCCCGTGCGCGACCCGGGAGATACAGCGGAAAGGCCGGACAAGATCAGTTGGTCCGAATTGATGCAACGCCAGGCACGGCGGCTGGCCGAAGACCTTGAAGGCGGTCAGGGCTACAAAAGCTACAGAATGGACTACTGACATGCCAGAGCAGCGCCATTTCACAGTTTTTTCCTATGACATCAGCGACGACCGCAAACGTCGTAATGTTGCTGCCATACTCGAAGACCACGCCGTGCGCGTGCAATTTTCCGTCTTCGAGGCCTTTCTCACGCACCAACAATGCCAGGCGTTGGCCGAACGGCTGGAACGGCGGCTTGATCGGGGCGACAGTCTGCGCGTTTATGTGGTGACGGCGACTGGGCTCAAGCACAGTCGCAGCTTCGGCGGGCCGGCGATTGTCGATGACAGCGCCCCGTTTCTTTTGTTCTGATCTCTGCTGGAAAGGCGCAATTCATGGAAAGCCGCTACGACGCCCTTTCGGCCAAACTCGCACGGATGGATGGCGCCGCGCTTCGCGCCTTCCTCGCGGAAGTCCAGACGCCGGCCGGCCCTGAAGACCTGCTTGCCGGCTTCACATGGACCACACTGAGCTTTCTCGTCGAGGGACGTTTTTTCGACTGGCAGGGACATGATATCGCCCGCAAGCTGCGCGGCGCGCTCTGGCCGGTTCTCGTGCAAACTGCAAGCGCCGGGGCCATAGCTGGAAAGCCCTGCGGCAACACGCCCCCTAGCCTGCTCGACCTTCTGTGGAATGATGCCGGGCGGCTGCGGCGCGGGAGGGCGATCCCCAAGCCATGGGTCATCAGGGCCGGACCACCGGTCAGGATGGAAGACGGCGTGACCCGCACCGTCATAGAGGTGCAATTGTTCGGCCTAGCTGCCGCGCTTCACGCAGCCATGCGCGATGTCGTCTACCGAACGGTCTCCGGCGGCATCGGCAAGGGCCGTTTCGCAACACGCTGGCGGATTGTCGATGATGCCGTAACGACCCATGAGGGCCTCGCCTGCGAGACCTTCGGGACGGTACTCGGCCTGCAATTGCTGTCACCGCTCAGGCTGACCAGCGACGGCAGGGCGAGCTTTGACTATTCGGCGATGTTGCCAGGACTGATCGACAGGGTCGAAGGTCTCGGCCTCTGGCAGGGCCGCAGGCTGGATTGCGATTTCGGGGCGCTCAGGGCAAAGGCCCGCGCGATCGCCATCGATACGGAAGACAGCAGCATCTACGCCTGGGAACGCCGCTCGACCCGCGCCAATGGCAAAATTCCAATGGAAGACACGCGCGGCATGCTCGTCCTCACCGGAGATTTTTCTGGGCTGGAGCCGTTTTTATCGCTTCTTCCGGTCGTGCACGCCGGCAAGGACACCCGCCATGGCCATGGCTGGTGCGCGCTGCTCTATCCCGCAGACTGAGCGAACATTCAAGCCATTTCCATCACCAGCACGCATCCGGTATCGCCTGAGCGCGACTCCTGCTCCCTTCCAAACGGGAATGTCTCGTCGACAGATGAAGGCGATGGCCTCAATTTCTGCGGGGTTTCAGTTCCCTTCCAAACGGGAATGTCTCGTCGACCGACTAACCAGAAGCCTTTGAACTATAGCCGCTTTTTTTATGGCTTTCCACCCGATCCTGGTTCTCAATACCTCCTCCAACAAAAAAACCTTCTTTCCGGCTATTCAATCTGATAATTTATAATTAACTTTCAAGTATATAGAGAATTTTCCACGAACCAGATCGATGCCAACCGGATGTCGCTAGGCCGGTGCGCGCCCTTAAGGTCGCCTTTCCGCACCCTTGCGCCGGGAGGGACGGCCGGCGCTGAATGCTTCCAAACGCGCGCCATAACCCTCCATTTCCTCGGCGCTCAGGTCCTGACCCCGGCGCTCAGCCGGCACTTCCATGACCAGATGCCGGTAACTTGCCCCACGCTCAGTAATGTCGGCGATCATATTCACCGGCAGCGTGCCGATGACCAGATCGCCCTCCCGAACGGTCTCGATGTCGAGATGAGCAAGCATGTCGATGTCTTAGTAACCCTGACGTTCAAGCCAGTCCCTCGCGCCGGGATGGCGCGAGACAAACAACGTCCGCTCCGATTTCGGCGTGCCGATCCAGTTCTTCGGCGGTCCATCATACCAGGCGCTTGCCAGGCTTTCCCTCGGAATCTTGGAGAAATCGATGACAATGCGACCACAACCGCGGCGCAGCCGCCGCTTCAACCAGGAGTGTTGAGGCTCCTCCATAACAAACCAGCCGTGTTCTTCCGCATTCTTGATCGTCCGCCCCTTTATCAGGCAGGCGCCGGACACGACGCTTTTGACGAATTTCCACAACTCGAAACGGCTGTTGCGGAAGCGATGAGCCTCTTCAGGGACGATCGCCTGCTCGGCGTCACCATAGCCGCGCATCTCCAACACCCAGCCGCGATCCGGGAGCGAGAGAACAAGTCGGACAAGCAACGTCAACCCCGCGGAAACGGCGCCAGCGCCCACGGAGAAGATCAGCCAAGCAAAGAAATTGTCCTCGAACCAGCCGTCCTGAAAGATCATCAGGCCGTGTTGCGCGACCTCAGCCGTTACAGGTTCCATCGATCCATTCCTTGTAAACGAGCCTCGTTATTGTCGAAGTCCCCGGTGTCTCGTCGGCCGACCCGCTTGCGACAGTCTCGGTCCACCCAGTCTCCGCAGTTTCAGAAAGACTGGCAACTTCAGCGACGATCCCCTCTTCTGCCCCTGTCTTTCTCTCTGCCATCGGGCCATGCGGTCAGGCCCTCATCACCGGAGAGCCGACCGAGCGATTGCGCTCGCTCTCCCTTTTTTAGGTTTTCCTGAAACCACCTAAAGGTCTCGCCGTCGGCTGCCTGCTGCCCTTCCAGGCGCGGATAATGGACAGGGTTATCATATCCCTTTGCTGCTTTGAGAAAGGCCGCGATAAAAGGGATGCTCTCGAAGACCTTACCGTCGCCATAGGCGCCCTGCATCGCCTTTTTGAACTGTGCCGTGAGTACAGGCTGGTCGCCTGTCGGCTTTGCCTGTCCGAACACACTGCGGATTGCCGTACGCTTTTCAGCTGCCCGCCAGAAATGCCCCTCGCCTCTTACCTGAAGCGAGCCGAAACCGAGCGGCTTGCCACCGCCAAACCGGTGATAGTGATCTTCCGGCAGGTTAAGCAGCCACAAGAGCGCGCCAAGTTCCTCGCAAGTAAGGTTGCTGAAGGACATTCTGGTTGTGAAAACCGTTCCTGGCCTCACCCAATCCTTCATGGAACGGTTCTGTGAATCGCGCTGCCCCCCTCTGGATTGCTGTCTTTTCGGCCTGCGCCGTACATATTCCCTCTCCTGAGGGCCGTTGTCTGTGCTTGCATCCCGAAGCGCCTTCGCCGCATCCCAATAGCCGTCAATCTTCGAGTTGCCGCGATGATGCGGATAGACCTTCCGGCCACGCAGCCCCTCACCTTCGCGATAGCCCGGCCCGCGTTCCCCATCCGGATAGCGTTCACCGGCAGTATTTCTGGCGCCATAAAACCGCCATTGCTGCGGCTTGGGCTGCCCGAGAATCGCGAGCGGCAGCGAAACGCCATTCTGGTTGCCAAAACGCTCAACCCCGCCCTTTTCGCATGTAATCGGCGCAATGCGAAGCTGTCCGCGATAGGCCCCGTCTCCGGCCTCGTTCGCCCATCCAAACACCCGATCAGCAGGCGAAAGCTCATCAATCTTGGCAGCCGGGTGCAGCTTTTCCGGCAGGAGGTCACGCGGCGACCGCTCAAAAAGCTGGCGCGAGACCAGCACGGGAACCAACCCCTTGATGCCACGCGACAGGTTAGCCGGATCGACGACATCCACGTACAGCATCATGCCTTCCCTCAAAACAGGCGAGCCGGCACCATCGGTGTCGTACACGTGACGCGAAAGAGCCGGGTTGCGGCTGTTGATGTAAGCGTCCGGTTCTCGTCTTGAGCTTTCCCGATCTCGCAGAACCTTTTCGTTTGTCGCCTGGTAGTTTCGTACAAGCTCCGACCATTTCATCTCTATTTCAGCGTTGATTTCGACCCACCGCGGACCTTGATAACTGCCATCGTCGAAAAAGACTCGCTCGTCATGTTTTGTCGAGAAATTCTGATTGGTTCGATAGACATACGCGGGGCAATTCAAGATCGGCGCCGAAAGGGTGGCGTGCTTTCTCGATTGCCATGTTGCGGTCTTGGTCGGTTGACCGTTGGCCTCAGCAATACAGAGGTCTGCCACCCTCCAGAAATCAAAGTCGATCTTTTTCCCATTCTTGACGTCGCTGTAGTGAAGATACGCCAGATTTACACGAACACGCGCGCCGGTTTGGGGCTGCCGCCACGTCTCATTGCCAAAGGCCGGCAGCCACGCGTGCGCCGGCTTGAGGTCGCCCGCTGCATTCTGGTGGATGAAAAGCTCAAGTCCCAGCTTCCCGTCCTTCTTGCTTACCCGAGCGGGGAACCGCGTGTCGGCAGCATCGCGCGCGGCATTGGTGCTTTCCCGGTAGGCGAGCCGTTCCTTGCCATCCATGATCGCGAACCGCGAATTGGTGACGGCTTCGTAGGCGCTGCGCAGCATGCCCTTGAACGCGGTGACGGGCATGACCGGTCTGCCTTCGGCATCCACGCGCGTGCGGAATGTCTTGTGCTCGTTTTGCTCTTCGACATCAAAGGGTTCGGGAATAAGAAGCGGCGTCATCGCTGTCATGGTGACATCGAAGTCGCCCGACCAGAGGCCGTCAATCCAGGCGTGATGACCGGCAGGATGCTTCTGTCCCAGCCCGGCGGCATTTTTCGGCTCGGGCGCCGGAATGAAGTTGTAGGGATTGTGGAAGTCGCGGAGCGTTGTTCGTTGGCGCGGCGCAGCCGATCGATTGCCTTGCCGCGCGTTACGGTCGGCTGCGGCGTTATGCTGCCCGATTTTTCGGATATTCATAGCCATTTTCCGCGCGCCTCCCCCGCTGACCGGATCATCGAAGGTGACCAGTTCCCCGTCGGAGAAGCCAGTGCCGTCGAAATCCCAGTCGACCTTCAGGCGCTCGACACCGGTGTCGATCTCAAATACCGGCTCCTCCGGATCAGGATCAATAATTAGCAGCTTACCGGTTCGCGACATCAGTTCAGGCCTCCCGGTTTGTGTTCTATCGCTTCAATTCTCGAATACGTTGTTCCCAGAAAGCGCGAATTGCCGCATCGATCAGTGTCCGCCGCAAACCACGCCTGCGACATCAAACGCGCGCGTTGCCCATCGGCGATATCGGCGGGCACATCCAGCGTTCCGATGCGGGCGCTGGTCAGCCGTGTCCAGCCGTTTTCAGCAGGTGCAGCCGGCTCGCCCCACAGCAGATGCGGCACAGGGATGTGGAATGCAGCCTCTTCGTTTTCACCCAAGACCGGGGTCATCAGACAGGCACTACCGCTGGCACCCGAGCGCACCCAGCGCAACGTCATGCCACTTTCCGCGAAGGCCACTGCCTCAAATGCCATTGCCGACACATCAAGGCTTGCGCCGTCCGCTGCAAACGCTTCGCCGTCCCGGAAGCGGACAAAACGATAGGCCGTCGGGGCAAAGAAAAATCCTGTCCCTTCAAAGGTGTCTCCGAAAGCGGAACGAACAGCTTGCGCGAAATCGAGGTCGGAAAATCGGCTTCGCACAAGCCTCCCCGCCAGAGCGTCAGGTCTCATGAGCCACCTCCCCTTGATCAAGATAGACGTTCCAGTCTCTCAAGATCGTCGGCATTTTTTCAGCCATGTACGTTGCATCCGCAGCCGCGCGCACCACTTTTCCAAGTTCGACCAGCTCCGCAACACCGGGCAAAGCTTCCGGGACACTGCCATCCAGTCTGAACTCGATCTTGTCCAGGGCTATCCAGCCATGACCCCGCGTCGCGCCATAGCCCAACGGGACTGCCTCGAGAAACATCTCGTTGAACACGCAAAGCAGCAACGCAAGAGCGGCATTTGCATTATTGCCGCACGCCGTTTCAAACCGATCCAAGGCCAGATCAATGCAGATCGGTTCAAACTCCATCCTGTCGAAGGCGAGTGCGGAGAATAGCTTTCCCTCCGCCGGCGCTGCGGTGAAACGGTCAACGGCAACATGAGTGGCGGGAGACGAGGCCCTGAACAAGGCGCCACCGCCGTTGGAAGAAAAGTTCTCTTGTTCAAGCAGTTGATCCCAGTCAGCGCGGGTTACGGAAAAACGCCCTTCAGCACGCACATCATGAAAGTTCAGGGCCGATTTCCCGCAGGCAGGCTTTTTTTTCCATCATAGCCTCAGCTTCCTCGGGCTCCCGGTCACGGCCGAAGAGGGCGACAACCAAGTCGTGCCGGGCAATATACGCTCGAAAACCCTCCCTATCGTCTTTGCCGTATTCACCTTCCTCCGCCAATGTTGCCATGATGCGTTCGGCGGCAGCCCGGAGCGCGCCCTTAACAGACGAGCCCGGCAAGGTCGGTACGACGCGCCCAGAAACCGGCGAGGAAAACGGGTAGGCACCGAACACAAGCGTCTCACCGCTCTCCTTCACCATGACGGAACCGAGCGGCCTCCAATTTAGTTTGATTTCCAGCCGGCCCGGACGGCTCAGTCGTTTCAACCGACCTTCAAGACCCGAGGCCAAAAGCCATTCGCCATTTTCAAATGCGTCAAGAAACGCGGCTGTGTCGTTGAGCGGGAGCTTGCGCCAGTGCAGCTCTTCTGCATGAACCTGCCCCATGCCGCGCGAACTGGCAGCGCCAAGCGCAATCCGCCCCGATTTCAAAGCTTCGGCAATCATGAAGAAAGTGTCGCGGACCGCATCCGCAAACGCCGGATCCGCTGGTATCTCCGCGACCAGGCTGAAACCGAACCGGTTCCCGGACAAAACCGTCTCCCGATCATACTTGATATTGGAGGAGGCTCTTCCCTCAACCCGGTCGATCCACACACCGTCACGCAGCCGCAAGACGGTCTCACCATTGCCGGGCTTCAACAAACAATCATCGAAAAGCAGAAAGCTCGTATAGTCGCCTTCTTGAGAAGACTTTGAACTGCGACCACGAATATTGCCCCAAATGCGATTATGGACCGAGTTGTGAGCAAATGCCGCGCCAGAGTACTCGAAATAGCTGCGCACCGCGCCCGCCAGAGATGAAGCCGGAATATAGACCGTCCCGTCGCCCGATCGCGCTACAGGCTGATCGGAGACCCAGTCATCGGCGCCACCCCAGGTCGAAAGGTCGCTGTCGAGCACAAGATCTCCCTCGAGCCGCCATTTCTCGACAAGCTCACGCGCCATCGGCCACCTCCATCTTAACACCGGGTTCGGATTGCTGCAGGACATGAAGCTGCAGACCTGCGAGAATGAGGGCTGTGCTGGCCCACGAACGAAGCTGTGCTCGCACGCTATCCGCGGCCCCTAGATCGCCAGGTGGCGCCTCCATCTTCGATTCAATCCAGGACATGACATCTCTGTCTGGAAAGTTCCCTATGCCCAAAGCCGCGCCGCTTGCAATCTGCCAAAACTTGCCTGCGGTCGCCGGACCAAGTTTCTCCGTCATGTCATCGCTTGGGCCACCGTCTCGCCGCACGTCCCTCTGACGTCTCTGTCTGCGCAAGATCGTCATTAGGGCTTCCGCCCGCTGCTCTTCCGGAGCAAGGAATATGGCAGATCGAATTCGTCCCAGCATTGCATTTGATGGCTTGCTCGCGTGACCGCACTCAAACCCAAACAGCGATTTGAACAAATCTCGATCGGCAACAACAAGTTCGATCGCCTCCAGGATCGCTTGGCGCCACGCCGTAACTTCTATTCGTCTGGCAGTCTCGCTTTCCTTCCCCTTCACAACTGCCGAACCGTACTTCTGTCGATAGGAAGCACAATCAATGGCCGGATAGAGAAGCATGCCTTGCGCTTCGGCCAAAAAAGCCGGATCGACCGATACGGCTCCAAATCCCTCGGCCTTGCGTTCGCCAAGTCCCTCCTCCGCGATTTTGACGATAAAGTCATTCTTAATCGGTTTGGTGAAACGGAACTTGATCACTGACCCGGCGCCAACGGCCGCGAAGGCCGGCCTAGGCAGGCCAGCTGCGATTGAGAATCCCTCCACATTCACGGCCCGGATGAAGCTACGGGTCGCGGCGTGGTCGCAGAAGGCCGACAGCGTGGTGCCGGCGGCATGATCAATCGCTGCCAGCACCGCCTCGTAATTGGCTGCCGGCGCGAAACTATCGTCTCTCACAATCGCATCCGTATGAAAAAAAAGATCAAATCCGGTGCATTCCCCTGCCCTTTCAGCCGCCGAATTGCCGTTGCCTGCAAGCACAGCAGTGGTTGTAACCCGTCCGTAACCTGAGGCCCGCGCCCGTCCGATGCGAACCTGCCCCGAAAGTGAGCGCAAAAGGCCTTCCTCATCGCCGGCGAGCGACGATCGGATTTTCACCTGGCCACGAAAAACCTGATCTTCCGCGAGCGCCTCATAAACATAGACGCCGCCGATGGCAGATGTAGGCCTCTGGCGCTCATCATCGATTGTATTGTGCGTGAGCATGATCTTTTGGGTCCGGACGGGTACCAGCGCCTTGCCGGCATAGGAAAGGAAGCCATTCCCGAGCGATTTCCGCTGCACATTTGATTGTTCTGCTGCATCTTCCCCGACCACGTAAATTTTGCTGGCTTCGGGGTCTGGCGGATCTTTCGGCCGTTCGAAGCAGGCCGGAGCAACAATTGTGGTATCGCTGCTGCCTGCGGGATAGGCTGGCAAGACGCGAATATCACCCGCAAAGATCGCCTGATCGACGTCGCCCGGCACTTTTAGCATTCGTTTTATTGCCGGCAACAACAGGCTCCCAGGAAGATATGATAGGCTTGTGATGACATTACCCTCGATCCGCCCGGCGGCGAGCAAGGGCTCAAGCAGACGATACTCCACGTCGACTGTCGTCCATGCGCCGGCTTTTGGTTCGCAAGCGTTTGTCAGATTTGCCCTCAGCCCCGGCTCCACCCGTTCTGCCTCCGGCGGCGGTCTCTCAAGCCGTTTTCGGTAATCACCGGCCCGCTTTGAACCGTTCAACGAGAGTTGGACCCGACCGAGGCCCCGGCGCCGTTTTCCGCCGATACGCTCCAGCACGAAACAGGCTGCAGCCAGAAATGCTTCAGCTGCTTCAATCTCTTGTGTGCCTGACAAAGCGACGGTGATCTCTGCCTCGAAGCGCAAGCCGCGCCGTGCAATTTCGTCGAAACGAAGCATGTTCTCGGCTGCCGTGCCGCTGTCCCGGTCGATTTTCACGCCTGGCTTGGCAAATGTCATTGCCTGAACCAACCGCTCACGCGAAGGCTCGGCGGCAATGGAGAAAATGTGCTCGCGCAATACGGGCGACAGGCGCGCGGCAGAAAAATGGACTACGCCTGAGACGGGCCGCTGGCGATCCCCCGAATGCGCCGCTTGCCCCTCAACCACCGGCTGACTTCCGAAAAGATGCGCCGCAAACTCCGCCCAGGGCCCATTGCCTTCCTGATCCAGGGCGCTGGCGACGGTCTCCGCCGCATCGCGCAGCATGCCTTTCAAGGTTGAAGCCGGAATAAACGGGAAGCCATCACCATCGCGCGCTACACGCGAGTCAAGCGCGCCATAGCGTCCGCCGCCTGTCCCGATGTGCCAGTCCGACAGCATCTCGATGCTTAGCCTCAAAGTTTGCGCAATCATGATCGCCCTCCTTGCATGGTTTTGGGCGAAGACTGGTTTTCCGGTATCTGAGTGTCCATGATAGCCATCGCATCCAGAAACATTGTTGCGCGTCCATTCAGCCCGGCCAATTCGTAGAAGAGCTCTGCCAGCGGTTCCGAACTGCGCGCATTGAAACGTTGGCGCGCGGCCTCGGCGACGTCAGGACCCAGCATCACAGCTTCGCGCATTCGATGCGCCTGTCCGCGCGGAACCGCGTCGCCGTGCAGCGTCGCCACGCAACTTTCGAGATCGCACATCGAGCGGAACGCAGCGTGTTTCTCGAGAACATAGGGACCGCCGTGAAGAGCGAAATTCTGATTTCCATTATGATTGCGCAATTGCCCCAGATCGGAGATGCCATCATAGGAAACGTGGAAATCAAGCGCGGAAAGGCCTTGCTTCTTGGGCTCGCTTTTGGCGCTGTCGGCCAGGGCAGCGGCAAGTTCGTAGGCGCGATAGAAGGGATGATGCGGCTTGACGACGGCAATCCCCCCGCCCATGCGAACCCCCGAAAACGCCCTAGAAACGCCGCCAATATCACTGTCGCAAATCAATTGATTGATGGCCTTGTTCTCGGCAGAGGCTTGTCTGAATTTCTCGACAAACGCCCGTGCAAAACGGATCGCGCGCGTGCCATCACAAATGACAGTCAGATCATCGCCGGCAAGCACCAGCGGCTTGATCGGAATCGACGTCCTCGTGCGCGCTGCACCTTCTGCCGCGAAAAATCCCGCCCATGTTTCGCGCGTCGCATCATGCACGGCCTGACGATTGACCTGATCCAACGCTTCCGAGAAGTCCACGTAGTAGCGCCGGTAATCGGCCTGGCTCTTGCCTCCGGCGCGGGCGACGAATTCATCGAACTTCAGAAATATCTGGCCGATTCCGTTGCCGTCGATGTGGATGACCGCGCGCCAGTTTTCGTCCCATCCCTCGTCATCCTCGCCGGTATCATACTGGTGCTGATCGGTTTGCTTGAGACCCAGTACCGCGCGTAGCTGATCCAACGCCGACGGACGGAAAGCGCGTTTCTGAAGTACCGAAAGCGAAAAATCGCGAACGAGCCCTTCGCCTCTCCAGGCCGGATCATTGGCATCGAAACCGGATGCGCCTGCCCCGGAGGAATGACAATCCGCCGCAAAGGGCAACCGCTGCAAATGGGCGAAATCCGGAGGAGCGGCAGCGCGGAGCTGAGCGAGCCTGAGGTGCACGGCCTTCAACGCGCGATGAAAGTCTGCGACACCCGTCTGCGGGTCGTCGTCAACGAGTGCGACATGGGCACCGACAAGCCCCAGTCCGGGCGCCTCGACGAGGGCTCTGCGAGAAACTGCAGCCACAAGCTTCTCGGCGTCGGCGACACTCGCGGCAACAAACAGCGCCTTTCCGGAGGTCAGAAGAACCGGTTCAAGAACCGCCCCCCCCGCATTGATCCGCATAGCTTCTTCGTCGGGCCAGACGCAGCCCGCAAGACGGACCTGCTCCGAGGCACCGGTCATTTCACGCAGTCGGTTCGTTGCAAAGATATAGGCTTGATTTGAAAGCGTTTCGATCAAGACCAAGCGTCTGTCGCCACAGCCTGCCTGCATAAGCCATCCCCTGCTCATTCGAACCCGCAAAGAATACTTTATGGCAATTTCGGGATTGTAAAGAAAAAAAGTTGCAGCGACAGATTGTCGCCCAAAGCGGTTTTTGCCGGAAGTGCCGCTGCGAGCGGCGCAACATCCGCAAGGCCCACGAGAAAACTATTGCTCGACAGACCTTAGTCGCGAAACGAACTGCCCTTCCAGACGGAAGGTCCGTCAATCCCACACTCTCGCTCAACGCTTTGCCGGAACACCAGCGTTTCAGTTCCCTTCCAAACGGGAAGCCCCTTCAAACTTGAGGACCCCTCTCGTCGAAGGAAAGCCCGTTAAGTTTCAGTTCCCTTCTAAACGGGAAGCCCCTTCAAACCGACTAACTATAAACTATTCACAGATCAGCATAAAAAGCAACACTTTCCACATAACACTGATTGTATCGACAGAACGTCTGAACAGTATTCGCTGAATTTCTTCTGAAAAAGAGAATTTATTTAAGAAATAATATGCTTAAACAAATATCCACGGACCTGCCCTTGTCCCCGCCGTTGTTCGGCATGAGCGGCATTGGCGTTCGTGAATACTGCACCTCGGTTTATTCATCGTCCGAGACGCTTGTCGTGTTGATACGCCCACGTTTCAGAGCACGGGAACAGACATGACAGCTATTCAGGAAAAGCTTTTTTCAGCTACCTTTCTGCCGCAACTCTTTTATTCTTGTCGTCAGGGCTGGCATGCGTCAACCCCCTTCAATAACAAGAATAAAACGATATATTAAATAAGTGTGCAATTCGCACCTGTGCTTCGGGATCGAGGACAGCGTTCATTCATAGTTGTACAGTGTCAGTCGGGGGTCAACGTGGAGACAATCTTCACCAACCGGAAGCTTCTCGTCGCGGCATGCCTTCTTGCGCTGTCGGCCATCTTCATCGGCTTGCTGAGCGAGGCCTTTATCAGACTTGTGTTCGAACACGTTTTCACGCCACAGACCACGACGGGCCTCGGACTTGTCGCGCTCGCTCTGCTCTTTCTTTTGCTCTTCCTGCCCGTCGCCCTGCTTACCATGCGCCAGGCAAGCCGCATCGTCGGCAGCACGGTCACAACACTTCCCGATCGCCGAGAGCGGCAACTGAGTTACCTTGTAACCGGGTACTCGCCTATGCCCTCAGAAGCAATCAAGCAGGCGTTGGGTGCGGCGGCGGTCATTGCCGATATCTTGCCCAAACCGCAAGAGCAGTTTTCACGGGCTTACGCTGACCGATATAACGGAAAGGAGGCGCCGAAGTGGAACTGGCAGCAAAATGTGCGGGCCGCGGCGCGACACGGCAAAGCGCTTAAAGCGATTTATGTTTTAAACCCAGACACAGACCAGTTTGGCAAGTTCGAGAAGTTCATGAAACGGGCGCTCGAAGGCACGGAATGCCAGCCGGAGATCATCTGCATCTCCGATGAGCAAAACCCCGGTGATTATTTCTGCCCGACGGATGGGGGCGGCCGCGCGATACCTCCAAGCTACGAAAATTACGACTATGTCTATGCGGGCTTCAAACGAGCGCTCGACCTTATCGGCGGCCGATCCGATATACCGAATCTGCCGCGGCCGCGAACCGTCTTTTTCGGGTCAAAACGCGACGCCATGATTGATCGCGAAACGTGTATTGATATCACACCAGGACCCAAACCTTACTCGGTCGCAGCGGCAATCCTGACCCTCAACCGGGATCTGAAGTTCAGCTATGTGACGAAAGAAGGGGAAGTCTTGTTCTACGACACGCATGTCAGCTTTTCCGGCGAGTGAGCAACGATTGCCCTCGGGTAACCGATCTTTCTTCGCAGCATCTAGCAGAGGCGCCAAACTGACCCTCTAAATGTGGCAGAAAGCCATTGATCGATACCCAATCACCTGCGAGAAGCCCCTTTTGGCGAAGTTAAATGTCGGAAACGACTGCAAGCCATTTTGGCGAACTATCCCACGAGTTACTCCATATCGCCGACCAATTTCTGCACTTGCAGACTGCTACACATAAAGCTACACAATTCGCTCAGACATAAAAAACTATATATTTGTTTTTAAAGTGTTATTTTATTTTTACCTATCTTTCTGACGGACACCTCCTCCGCCATCTCTGCTTGCGCTTTGCCACCCTCCAACCCAAAGCGCATTGGCTCCAAGTTCGAACTTCGACCTTCACTCTCCGCCATCACGGTTGGCCTGCGTTTTCTGAAACGTTGCGCTGCGCTCTACGCGCTGCATACGCTGGTCGGTGTACCGGCACTTCAAGTCTCCCCAACCCGTCATTGCTATTTGTCGTTCATGGCCCCAGAGTCGGGCAACGATCCGAAAACTTACGAAACCGGGATTTGTCGTGTAGGATGTCAAAAAGCGGTATGAGACGAAAACTCGTCTCGCGGCTTGCCATAAGGCTTTTCTCCAACGGGAATGAACACATGAACGAATTCGACTATATGGTCGAAGCTGCCCTCTATCCCGGTCGCAAGGCCAAGGGAAACCGCAGCCCGCGCTACAAACGGTTTGAGACTGCCGCGGACGCGGTGCGTTTTGCCGTGGAAGAGCGAGAGGGCTGCAAGCTTCGGGGATCGGTGCTGGAGATTGACGAAAACCGCTACGACGACAAGCAGATCCGGATGCTGTACGACGCGCCGGATTACCCGCTTGCGCGCAGCGAAAAGTGATGGAAGCGCTCGCTCCCAAGGGGCTATCCCGGCACTGTCCGCGCGACTGTGCAGGTGTTGAATGACGACCTTTTCGGTGCGCCATCTCACCGTCTATCGCTATCGACGGCCGGTCGGTTTCGGGCGTCATCGATTGATGTTCCGGCCCCGCGACAGTTTCGACCAGACGCTTTTGAGCTGCACTCTGAACGTTCGCCCGCAGGACGCGCGCATTCATTGGATCCATGATGTATTCGGCAATTGCATCGCGCTTGTCGATGTTGACGTTGCAGCCCCGGAGCTCAGCTTCGAGACCACGATCGAAATTGATCATACGGCGCACATCCCTCTCGATCTGGAGATGGACCAGAGGGCAACCGGCTTCCCGTTTTCCTATGATCCCGAAGAAGCCATCGATCTTGAGAAGACCATCGCGCGGCACTACCCCGACCCCGGCGATGAAGTCGGTCGGTGGGCGAAACGCTTCGTGCCCTATGGCAATACGGCGCGCACCGGCCATGTGCTGATGACGCTCTGCAACGGCATCAGAGAGAGTTTCAGCTATGTCCGGCGCAGCGAATACGGCACCCAGACGCCCGGCGAAACGCTTGGGCTTCGCAGCGGTACCTGTCGCGACTTCGCGCTCCTGATGATGGAGGCAGCCCGATCGCTCGGCCTCGCCGCCTCTTTCGTGACCGGCTATATCTATGTGCCGGACCGCGACGGTTCCGTGACGCTGGGCGGCGGCTCGACCCACGCCTGGTGCCAGGTCTATCTGCCCGGCGCGGGATGGGTGGAGTTCGATCCGACCAACGGCATCGTCGGCAACCGTGATCTCATCCGCGTCGGCATCGCCCGGGACCCGAGCCAGGCGGTTCCGTTGTCGGGCAGCTATGATGGCGGGGCGCTCGATTTCGACGGCATGGAAGTGCAGGTCAATGTCACCACGCAGCCGGATGATATCTGCGCGCCAGTCTGACCACGCCACCGTGGCGGCTTGCAGAGCCGACGCGCCAACGTTCCGGCGAGGACATTGCGAAGTGGGCCCGATTTATTCTGCCGTTCGACCGGGCGGAACGCCGTTATGCCGCGTTACGTCTGTAGACGTGATCGATCAATCAATCAAAGCAAGGGACAGGTACGACATGAAGATACGCGCTGGCTTTCATATCGGCTACGACTGTGAACATCCGACGCCGATGCTGCTGACCCTCAATGTCTTCCC
>NZ_VCLB01000006.1 GCF_005924265.1 Martelella lutilitoris | reverse complement strand
GTGGAGCAGCCCGGTAGCTCGTCAGGCTCATAACCTGAAGGCCGCAGGTTCAAATCCTGCCCCCGCAACCAACTTTACTTGCGAAAGCCCCGCCACACCGGCGGGGTTTTTGCTTTGCACCGATGCACACGTCGCGAGATGCAGTAGTGACCTGAGCCCCTGAAATACATCGCCAAATCCTGGGAGGGCTTGTGCCTGTTCCTGACCAACGGGCGGATCGAGATCGACAACAACACCGTCGAACGAACCATCAGACCCATCGCGCTCAACAGGAAAAACGCTCTCTTCGCCGGTCATGAAGCCGGAGCTGAAAACTGGGCGGCAATCGCCTCTCTCATCGAGACCTGCAAACTCAATTCCGTCGCTCCGCAAGCCTATCTGACCAGCACGCTCACAGCTATCGTCAACGGTCACAAGCAGAGCCGGATCGATGAACTCTTGCCGTGGAATTATTCGGTGCTAGTTGGCCGGGGCAGTCCATAGATACCTATGGGTTCAATACGAACTCAAACGGTCAGGTCCTCTGCACCAAAAAGCGTCTTTGAACTGTAAAGCGACGGAAATCTGAATGTCGCGCGCGATTTGTATACCGTATTTGCTCTGCGCCGAAGGCGACAGGGAAACTTAAACATGGCTGCGGATCAGAAGGTTCCGAGAACGGAAGCAAAGTGGGTATCAGAAACTATTTGATCGAAGGCGTTTCCGGAACTGGAAAGACCTCGGTTGCCACCGAACTGCAAAAGCGTGGCTACCACGTCATCCACGGCGATCGCGAGTTGGCATATCAAGGCAATCCCAAGACGGGGGAGCCGCTGGAAAGTTCTGCGCATAATCATAGCCATTTGGATGTGGCATTTGGACACGAACATCATATTTGGGATGTCGACAAAGTCAGATCCTTGGTGGCCGAACGAAGCCAGGCCATCTCCTTCTTCTGCGGCGGCTCAAGAAATTTCCATCAGTTTATCGAACTGTTTGACACCGTTTTCGTTCTCGAAGTTGACTTGAAGACATTAAAGAGGCGACTCGGGAACCGGCCCGAAGACGAGTTTGGCGGAAAGCCAGCCGAACGAGAATTGGTTGAGCGGCTGCATCACACGAAAGAAGACATTCCAAAGAACGCGGTGGCAATTGATGCCACTGCACCGCTTACGTCCGTTGTCGATAATATTCTATCGAGATGTGGAGACGTCGGCTAAGTCGTTGTCGCTCCTTGGTTCAATCCTAGCATCAAGGTTGACCGCACTCGAAACTGCATGCCGGAAAAATCTCGTTCAGGTGTGATCTGACCCGTCGACGCCACATCATGGATGATCTGGTCCAGCTCACGAGCAACCCGCGGCCCGGAAAGCGATCTGTCCGCGACAAGGCCAAGGCATTCCCTGGCGCAGTCATTGACGACGGTCAGCACCCGGAACTTGCGGCCAGCCTTGAACTGATCCGGCATGAAGTCCAGCGACCGGCGATCATTGACTGCCACCTCTGGTCCTCTCAGTGGGCCAGAGATTGCCTCAAAAATGGATTCGTTCGACGGGGCAAGGGCCAGGCCGTGTCCGATGGCGCGCCTTTTGTTGCGAAAACCATCGCTTCACGACTGGCCGGGGAGGCGAACAAGGACCGCGTAGGTTTTTCCGGGTTCCACCTCTTCCAGTCTGTTCTCCGTAAGCAGAACGGCGTTGACGGTTATGGTTGGCTTAGCCAACGAAGCATCTTTTTCAATGCTGACGTCGAATGTTGCACCACGGAACACCCGACTGAAACGGAACGACGCCCACTCCCCCGGGGGCTGCGGATCGATGATCACGCCGTCGCCATCGCCGCGCAGTCCGCATAGCTGCTCGATGACCAAGCGGTAGTACCAGGAGGCGGTCCCGGTGTTGAACAGATTGCTGGAGCGGCCGGCCGTGCGCGGATGCTGATAGTAGGCGCCGCGATAATAGTTGGGTACATAGAGCGGCAGTTGACCCCGGGTCTTGATGTCCCGCGTGTCCGGTCGCGTCAGCATCTTGGAGAGCACCGCAAAGCCGCGCTCCTTCTCTTTGATGTGGTAGAGCGAGGCGGCGTAGAAGGCGGCTGCGTGATTGTAGACCGCGCCGTTTTCGCCGTTGCCGGGCCATTTCTGGGTTACGCGGCCGACATCATCGCGCATGGCCGCATAGGCGGGCGCGAACATGGCGGCGCCATAGGGGGTGTCGAGCTGGTTGTCGATGGCTTGCAGCATGCTGGCCTGTTTTTCCGGATCGGCTGTGCCTGCCAGGAAGGCCCAGCTCTGGGCATTCAGATAGATCCGCCCTTCTGTGTCAGCCTGAACGCCGAAGGCGATACCATCATCGGTGATGCCGCGGGCATACCATTTTCCGTCCCAGAGGTAGCGATTGATGCTGTCGTTGAGCTTTTTGGATTCCTGCTCGAGCCAGTCGGCGGTGTGGTTGTCGTTTTCCGTGCGGCAGATGCCGGCCCAAGTCGTCATCGCATAGCTTGCGGCTTCCGCCAGCCAACCGGAAACGCCCTTGCCCTTGTAACCGACCATGTTCATCGGGTCGCACCAGTCCCCCTGGGCGATATAGGGCAGGTTGCGTTCATCGACTTCGCCGGCGAGAAAACGGAGCGCCCGCGTCACATGTTCGTAAAGCGTTGCCTGTTCTTCACTGTCGGTCCAGGCGACGCGTTCACCGAGAAT
The DNA here is from genome assembly GCF_005924265.1 of Martelella lutilitoris. Lineage (GTDB taxonomy): Bacteria > Pseudomonadota > Alphaproteobacteria > Rhizobiales > Rhizobiaceae > Martelella > Martelella lutilitoris. Next base: position 392,572 of record NZ_VCLB01000006.1, on the reverse strand, counting down.
TGCGCGGTCACCGGTCTCGTCGATATAGGCCTTGGTGGCGATAACCAGCCAGACGGCATGATCGGTATGCGGAATCTGATTGATATATTTCAGCTCGGTATCGGGCCGCAGCAGAATCCCGTCAGGCACCTTGCCGGAGAAGAATTGCTGGCTGGCGGTTCTGAGGATCGCAGCCCGCGTCCGCTCCGGCGCGATGAAGATCATACCGAGTCCGTCCTGCAGATAGTTGCGGGTCTGCGGATCGGTGGTCAGGCGATGGGTGTCGCCATGGTAATAGACCTGGCGCGGCAGCCAGTAATTGACGAAGTGGTCGAAGTCATCGTCGGGTGTGTGGATTTCCAGCGACCCGAGCCCGGCGCGAATGTAGTCGTCATAGTCCCGACGGACGGTTTCAAGGCTGCCCTCGATATACTTCTCCGTCAGGGCCGCAATCTCGGCCTTGTCGAAGGCCGGGCCGAAAACAAAGCGAAATTCCTCGGTCGCACCGGCGTCCAGAGAAAGATCCCACTGCATGATGCCGGCCGGATTCTCGTAGCTGGCGTCTCCACCCCCAAGATGCCCGCCATCCTGCAGGGCTGACGGGTTGTGCAATCCGCCTTCGCCCTCGAAGGCAATCTGTGCGACCTCGAAATGGTCGGGCTTTCGATCTGCGGCAAAAAAGGTGATATCTTTCAGGTGCTTGTTTTTGAAGTATTGTTCCACCTTCTGGTAAGGCGTCACGCTGGTGCAGACGATGGCGTTCAGATCGGCGTCGAAATGGCCGCCGCGGTTCATCCATGACGAATAGCCGACCGGAAAGAACGGAACGAGGGAAAGGGACTTTTTCTCGTCCGTCAGGTTGGTGATCCGCACCGACCAGATTTCGGCGACATCCGCGACCGGGAGATCAAGCCGCAGTTCAACGCGCACGCCATCTTTTTCGATCACCCAGCGAATATCCGAAATGCCGGGTTCGAAACTGAAATGATCGAGCCTGGCACGCACCGGCTCGTAAGGGGCCGAAAACAGGTCGCCGGTGTCATTGTCTCGAACATAGAAAAACCGGCCGGGATGATGCGGGAAATAATCCTGTTCCGGCTGCATGAAGGTCTGTGCGGCAATGGTGGGAACATGGGCGTATTTGCGCGGTTCGGGATCCATATACTGGCTCACGGCGTAGCCGCGTGCGCTCATCTGGATCATCATCTTGCGGTTCCAGAGATAGCTTGCGGCGTTGGGCGCCAGTGTTGGGTCATTCAGACGGAAGCGCCGTCCGCTCTCGATAAAGGAAGTCATCCTGTTCTCGTTGCGTTGGTGTTTGCATTCGGCCCTAAACCCAGTGCAGCCGTCGAGCGCCTGACGCATAGCGAGGGCTCGAACCGCTCCTGGAAGGGAAGGTCGGTGTCGTAGGTGAGATTGAGCAGTTGGCGGCAGGCCGAGCGGGCCATCTCGTCGATCGGGGCGTGGATGGTGCTCAGAGGCGGTGCGGTATAGGCGGCGAAATCGACATCGTCATAACCAAGAACCGAAACATCGCGTGGCACCGAAATGCCGCGATTGTTCAGTTCAGAAATCAAAAGCATGGCGACCTTGTCGTTTCCGCAGAATACGGCCGTGAAATCGAGGTTCATATCCAGAAAAGCGCTGACCAGACGTTCGGCGGCGGCGTAGCTGAAAGCACCTTCGACGACGCAATCCTCCGGAACCGAGCGGCCGAGCTTGGCCATTTCGTCCAGGAAACCATCGTGGCGCTGACGGGCGTCCTGCGCTGAAAGCCGGCCGGTGATCACCGCGATCTTCTCGTGGCCAAGCTCGACAAGATGGCGCGCCGCCAGCCGGCCTCCCAGTTCGTGATCGATGAAGAAACACCGCCCGGCGAGTGCATCGGCCTGATGGTTGAGCAGCACGAGATTGGCAAAGTGTTCGCAGGTGCGCGCCAGCTCAAATGTGCCCTGAAGCGAACAGGACATCAGAATACCGTCGCAATCGCGGTTGACCAGATAGTCGAAGTGGGCGCGACGATCGGCATCGGACCGGGCGTCCTCGGCATTGGCAAGAATCATGTGCTTGTTGTGAAGGCGCAGCTCCTGCTCAACCGCACGGATGATCATGTGATAATAGGGCCCTTCGAGAGAGGGCACCCACACACCGATCAGATCGGACCGGCGTGACGACAGCGACCGCGCCATGCTGTTCGGACGATAGTTGAGCTGCTTGATGGCACGCTCGATTTTCTCGGCCGATTTCTTGGAAACGGAACCGTTTCCAGAAATGTAGCGCGAGACCGTTCCCGATCCAACGCCAGCCAATCTTGCGACGTCTTTCACCGTGGCCATTTCTGAACTCCCCTCCGCCCGTTACCTGAAGCACCTCGCCATATTGCATTATTATTCAACGTGTTTCAGCCAATTACAACATCCCGAATGGTAGGCGCGAATCTTTTTTTGCAGGAACCATTGACAAAATCAAGTGCCTGCCATTGTATTTGGAACCGATCCCACTTTTGAGATCGATATCGCTTTTGACCGGACCATATGGTCCCTCAGATGACCCTTTTGGGGAGGACACATGTATATTTTGAAGAATGCCGCATCCGCTCTGGCGCTGACTGTGGCAATGGCCGGCGCTGTGCACGCGCAAGAGCCGCTTGACGCCGAAGTTATTCATTGGTGGACGTCCGGCGGCGAATCCGCGGCAATCGGCGTTTTTGCCGACGCCTACAATCAGGCCGGCGGCAACTGGCAGGACAGCGCCGTTGCCGGCGGTTCGGCCGCGCGCAGCGCCGCCATTAACCGCATCATCGGTGGCGATCCTTCCACGGCCGCCCTGTTCAACACCTCGCAGCAATATCACGAGATCGTCGAGGAAGGCCTGCTCAACGATATTGATGCCGTGGCGACGGAGAACAACTGGGATCAGATCCTGCCCGAGCCGATCGTCAACGCCGTGAAGATCGACGGCAAATACTATGCCGCGCCGGTGAATATCCATATGCCGCTGTGGATCTGGTACTCGATCGATGCGCTCAACGCGGCGGGAATCGAAAACCCACCGGAAAGCATGGACGAATTCTTCGCTGCACTCGACAAGCTTCAGGAAGCCGGCATCACGCCGCTGGCGCTTGGCGGCCAGCGCTGGCAGGAAAACTCCCTGTTCTCGGCAATGCTGACCAATGTCGGCGGCGGCGAACTCTGGGAGGCTGTCTATGCCGACAAGGACGAAGGCGCCATTCATTCACCGGAATTCCGCGAGGTCATCGAAACCTTCATCGCGCTGAAACCCTATGTCGATTCGGCTTCCCCGGGCCGGAACTGGAACGACACCACCGCCATGCTGATCAATGACGAAGCTGGTTTCCAGGTCATGGGCGACTGGGCCAAGGGTGAGTTCAAGCAGGCCGGCAAGGAAATCGGCACAGACTATGGCTGCCTGCCCGGCCTTCGTCCGGATTCTCCCTATGTCCTCGGCGGCGACGTCTTCGTCTTCCCCAAGACAGACGATGACGAACAGGTCAAGGCACAGCGCCTGCTCGTCGAGGTCATGACGGATCCGGAAACCCAGGTCGCGTTCAACAACCTCAAGGGCTCGATCCCGATCCGCTCCGACGTTGACGAAAGCAAGCTCGACGCCTGCGCCCAGCTTGGTCTTGAAATCATGTCGGATCCGAGCCGTCAGGCGCCGGACGCTTCGCAGATGATGGCCGAATACATCTATGGCTCGGTCCAGGATGTCGTGACCGAACTGTGGAACACCGACATGTCTGTCGATGAGGCTGTCGATCGCTTCGAGCAGGCCCTCAACGGCTGATCCATTCAATCGGGAACAACAAAGCGGGAAGGGGGCACGATGTCTCCTTCCCGTTTTCAAGGGAGGTTCCGTTGCACGCCGCCGCCTTCACCCGGCATATCAGGCGCAACCTGTTTGCCTATATCGCCTTGCTGCCGATGGCCGTCGTCGTCATCTTCGCCTATCTGGGAACGATGCTCTGGTCCGTCCGGCTTTCGTTTTCCAGCTCACGGCTTCTGCCGAAGGACGACTTTGTCGGCTTTGCCCAGTATACGAGGCTTTTTGAAACCTCACGCTGGATCACGTCTCTGGAAAACCTGGCGATTATCGCCTTCTTTTTCCTGCTGATCTGCTTTGTGCTTGGCACGCTTCTGGCCATCTTCATCGACCAGAATGTACGCGCGGAAAGCCTGTTCAGGACGGTTTTCCTTTATCCCTATGCGATGTCCTTCGTTGTCGCGGGCCTGATCTGGCAATGGATCCTCAATCCGGATCTCGGCATCCAGGCGACCATGCGCGACCTCGGCTTCCCGAATTTCGTGCTCGACTGGACGGTCAACCCGGACAAGGTGCTCTACGCGATCATTCTGGCAACGGTCTGGCACGGTTCCGGGCTGGTCATGGCGCTGATCCTGGCTGGCCTTCGCGGCATCGACACCCAGATCTGGTCGGCGACCCGCATCGACGGTATTCCGCCATGGCGCGTTTACCTCTCCATCATTCTGCCCATGCTCCGGCCGATGATCATCACATCGCTGGTGCTGCTGTCGATCTCGATCGTCAAGATGTACGACGTCGTCGTGGCCATGACCAATGGCGGACCCGGAACGGCGAGTGAGGTGCCGGCCAAATTCATCATGGATAACCTGTTCGAGCGCGCCAATATCGGCCTTGCCACCGCCGCCTCGACCGTGCTGCTGATCACCGTTCTGCTGATCATGGTGCCGGTTCTCTATTCCCAGTATTTCCGCAAGAACGGGAGGGCATCATGACTGCGCCATCCGTCGCGAAACGCCCGGTCAAGGCCGAGCACGTCTGGGGACGCTTCGGCGTCTACGGATTTTTGTTTTTCGTCGCGCTGTTCTTCCTGCTGCCGCTCTATGTGATGCTTGTCACGTCGTTCAAAAGCATGGACGAAATCCGTCTCGGGCTGATCTTTGCACTGCCCCAGAACTTTTCGCTCGACGCCTGGATCAAGGCGTGGACGAGCGCCTGCACCGGTCTCGACTGCACCGGCCTTCAGGTGGGCTTCTTCAACTCGGTCAAGATCCTGATCCCGAGCGTCATCCTCTCGATCCTGTTCGGCGCGGTCAACGGCTACGCCCTGTCTTTCTGGCGGGTGAAGGGGGCGAATGTGCTGTTTGCCTGCCTGCTGATGGGTTCGTTCATTCCCTATCAGGTGTTCATTTATCCGCTGGTGCGCTTTTATGCCCAGGCCGGCATCTATGGCTCGCTGCCGGGCATCGTGCTGACCCACATCATCTTCGGCATGCCGGTGATGACGCTGCTGTTCCGCAACTATTACATGGGCCTGCCGATGGAGCTGTTCAAAGCGGCCCGTATCGACGGCGCCGGGTTCTGGAAGATCTTCTTCGCGATCATCCTGCCGATGTCGGTTCCGATCACAATCGTTGCCGTCATCATGCAGGTCACCGCGATCTGGAACGACTTTCTGCTCGGCCTGGTCTTTGCCGGCAGAGACAACCTGCCGATGACCGTCCAGCTCAACAACATCGTCAACACGACCACGGGCGAGCGCGCCTACAACGTCAACATGGCGGCAACCATCCTGACCTCGCTGGTCCCGCTTGTCGTCTATCTGGTTTCCGGCCGCTGGTTCGTGCGCGGCATCGCCTCCGGCGCCGTGAAAGGATAAGTCCCATGAGTTCTGTAGCCATTGAAAATCTCGACATTCGCTACGGCAGCGTGCATGTCGTCAAAAGCCTCGACCTTGAAATCAAGGATGGCGAGTTTCTGGTTCTGCTCGGTCCCTCGGGCTGCGGCAAGTCCACGCTTTTGAACGCCATTGGCGGGCTGACCGATGTCAGCGGCGGCAAGATCCACTTCAACGACAAGGACGTAACCTGGGTCGACCCCAAGGACCGCGGCATCGGCATGGTGTTCCAGTCCTATGCGCTCTATCCGACGATGAGCGTCGAGCGGAACATGTCCTTCGGCCTGAAGATTGCCGGTGTGCCGAAAGCCGAGATCGAAAAGAAGGTGAAATGGGCGGCCGAACTGCTGCAGATCACCCATCTGCTCGACCGCAAGCCGTCGGCGCTTTCGGGCGGTCAGCGGCAACGCGTCGCCATCGGCCGCGCGCTTGTCCGTGACGCCGACATCTTCCTGTTCGACGAGCCGCTTTCCAACCTCGACGCCAAGCTGCGCGCCGAGTTGCGTCTTGAAATCAAGAAATTGCACAAGGCGCTCGGCTCAACCATGATCTACGTGACCCACGACCAGATCGAGGCATTGACGCTTGCCGACCGGATCGCGGTGATGAAGGACGGCATCATTCAGCAGCTCGACACGCCGCTCAATGTCTATAACAAGCCGGCCAACGAATTTGTCGGCACCTTCCTCGGTTCGCCGGCGATGAACAAGATTGCCGGCGCTTTTGCCACGGAGAACGGCGGCATCGCCTTCAAGTCGGGCAATTTTTCGCTCGATGTCAGCGCTTATCCCTTCGTTGAACCGGTCCAGGACGGGCAGAAGGCGACATTGGGACTGCGTCCTGAGCATTTGCGGCTCGCCCATGCGGGCGAGGCTGCATGGAGCGGAACCGTGTCTCTCGTTGAGCCGATGGGCAGCGATATTCTGGCCTGGTCGGATTTCGATGGCATCACGCTTTCGCACCGGCTGAGCCAGGAAGAACACTGTGACGTCGGCGAGCCGGTTTCGGTCACGGCGGATGTCAAAAAGGCATCCTTCTTCGAGGAAAATACGGGCGCTCGTCTTTAGCCCATTCCGGTGCCCAGGTGCTGCGCTGTATACGCGCTAAACTCCGTCAGAATGGACGGGCCTTTTGCGAGCCTGCGCTTTCACCATAGAGCGGCTGACATGGCTTCGGCCGCTCGTAATTGCGGAGTTCGCGACGTTCGGCAAGGTCAGGCGTCGTTTGTGCTCTCAGCGCCGTGACGATTCGCTCATGCTCTGCAAAGATTTCCCCGCCAGCGCTTTTCGTGCTCACATGCAATGAAGCGGTGGCCATGCGCTGATGGAAAACATCATGCTTTGCGACGGAGTGGCCTTTTTTCACGATATCCGCGAACCCGGCCCGATGCGCTTGCCTTGGCAGCTTTCGGGGCACCAGGGTTCCACTAATTGTATCTAGGCCCGCCTTGCGGCCTCGTAGCCGCAGACCGTCATTCATCTTCTGCCATTTTTGACGGACCGGTTGGACAACACGCTGAAATGCATATCATCATGCTCTTCTCTCTTTCAGAGCGCTGAAACGGATGCGTACCAGGCCGGTTTCATCACCTTTTCATGCGTTTAGCCAGCGCTGACGAAATCGCCGTGTCCGAATTACTCACGAAGGGGATCACGATCGTCCGCGGCTGGCAGATGACCCAGGTCAGGCCGCACCCGATCTATCCAGCGCCGAGACCCAACCGTTGGATGGGTCTCGTTCTTCTGCGAATATCGTCGGCTCAGCGAACGGACCGGATCAGGCCGATCATGATCACGCCGAGGACCGAGACGACGGCGACCATCGGGAAGATCATCTGATAACCGGCCACCGAGATCGCCATGGCGGCAATCGCCGGGCCGAGCACCTGGCCGCCGGTATTGGCCAGGTTGAGAACGCCGAGATCCTTGGCCGCCGTTTCCGCATTCGGGAGCACTTCGACATTCAGCGCCTGATCGACGGAGTTGAAAATGCCGCTGCCGAGACCCGAGATCAGCGCATAGACGAGCATCGTCCACGGCTGAACCGAGAAGAACGGCACCAATGCGCCGATTGCGACCAGAAGGCCGGCCAGCATGACGGGGACCTTTCGGCTGCCCATCCTGTCGGAGACCGGCCCGGCGACCACGGCCATCGCCAGCGCGGTGATCATCAGGATGATCGAGATCGTGCCGAGCTGGCGCCCGACATCGTCCTCAGTGATTTTCAGATAGTCCGTCAGAATGTAGAGCTGGTAGCCCTGAATGGCGAAGGTGGCCGTCATGATCGTCAGCTTGCCGAACAGGGCGAGATAGTAGTCGCGGGCATTGCGGCGCGGAACGCTGAAATTGTCGAGCACCATCTCACGGCTGAACTGGCGCTTTGGCATCGGCTTGCTGGAGCGCTCCCGCATCAGCAGCGCGGCGACCGGCCCGGAAAGCAGAATGGCAATCGCCATCATGTTGAAGCCGAAGGTGACGTCCCCCAGAAAGCGGGCATTGATGAACTGGCCGCCATAGATGCCAAGGGTGAAGCCGAAGGCATAGATCGACGAGATCGTACCGCGATGGGCCGGTGCGATGCGATCTGAGATAACGGCCAGAAGCGGCGCGACGATTGCATTCAGGAAGACCTGGAACACGCACCACTCGAAGAGAAGCAGCGCGACGCTCTCCGTGCGTCCCATGATGAGAAGCGTTGCTGCCGAGCCGACCGAACCGACGATCAGCCACGGCGTTCTGCGGCCCAGGACGGAACGGGTCAGATCGGAGAACGCGCCGATCAGGATATTGGCGACGGTTGCGACAATCATGGCCGAAACCGAGAGCATGGCGACGATATTGGCCTTGTTGGCCGGATCGATGACCGCGACGCGCGCGGGCAGCAGCACGGTCGCGGTGCCATAATACGGGCCGAGCCAGAGGAGGACGCCGGCGCAAAGCGCGGCGCCGAGGCGATAGGGGATCTTTGGCTGCTGCCGGTCGCTGATCGTTGCCGACCATGCAGCCTCATTTTGTGCTTGTGACAGGTTGGTCATGGGTAAACTCCGAAAGGGTCAACCACGCCGCCAGGCCGGGAAAGAGAGACGCACCCGGCGGCGGGCCGGACAATGGCGCTGAACGGCGTTCAGGCGCCCTTGACATTGATGGTGGTTGACAGGGCTTCGGGGTCGCCCCAGCAGAATGCCGCCTCGAGCCGGACGGAGCCGGCAGGCTGGACGAATGTGCGCGCCTTTTCATCCCATCGGTTGAGCGGTTGCAGTGACGCTTCGATCTCGGCCTTCTGCGTCTTGCCCGCTTCAACGAAGACGACCGTGAAGCCCAGAAGCTCACGCTCTCCGGCACGGTCGCCCTCAAGGCGCGTGCCATAAAGCTGCACGACCTGGTGGCCATCCATGTTTCCGGTATTGGAAACCGAAACGGTCGCGCGCAAAGCCCCTTCACCGACCAGCGCGGCATCGAGGTCACTCAGCGCATAGGTGGTGTAGGACAGGCCGAAACCGAGCGGGAAATCCGCCTCCACGCCGTTTTTCTGCATCAGCCTGTGACCGTACCAGTGATCGTAGGTGATGGCCGTGGCATCCTTGTCGAAATAGGGCGTATCGCTGGCGTCGGCAGGGATCGGATAAGGCAGGCGACCCGACGGGTTCTTGCGCCCGAAGATCAGGTCCGCAAGGGCGTTGCCGCCTTCCATGCCGGAATACCAGCCGAGCAGGATGCCGGGCACGAGTTCCTTCCACGCCTTGATGATGACAGCGCCGGCCGTTTCGATCACCACGATCGTGCGTGGGTTCACCGCGGCGACGGCCTTGATCATCGCAACATCTTCGGCAAGCAGTTCCAGCGAATGCCGGTCGCCGCCTGCATTGCCGCCGCCGACAACGCTGACGCCGCCGCCCATGGCTTTCAAAACAGCATCGCGGTCCTTGCGCTCGGCATCGGATGTCGGCCCGGGATAGAGTGCGAGAAGATCCGCGCGCGATGCGACCGAACCGTCGACGAACTCGCCTTCATCGGCTGACGTATAGCCGACGACGACGATGGCGGCATCGCAATCGCCCGCCAGAGCCGCCGAACGGGCGGCATCGCCGCTGCCATCGGAACGCAGCGTGACGTTCGAGCCGCCAAGCGCCTTTTCAATGCCGGCAAGCGGGGTGACGACATAAGGGGCCCGCACATCGGACGAACCATGGTCGCCGGTATTCGCGGTGTCGCAAAGCCGGCCGACAACCGCGACAGAGGACAGGTTTTCCGGAGCGAGCGGCAGAACCGGTGCGCCGTCAACGGCCTCATTGCGCAACAGCACCATCGAGCGTTCGGCCGCTTCACGGGCGAGTGCCACATGATCGCTTGAGACGACGAGGTTTTCGTCCGGATCTGACGGGTCGCGCGTTGCATAATGGCGCAACTGCGTTGCGAGAATGCGAAGCCCCGCGCGCTCGACATGGCTCCAGTCGCATTTGCCGGATTTCAGATCGTCTTCCAGATGGGCGCCGCGCTGCTGGCACAAAGGCGCTTCGACATCGAGACCCGCGGCGAGCGCCAGCCCGCCATCGCGCATGCCCCAGATGAAGTCGGTAATGACCACGCCCTCGAAATGCCAGGTATCGCGCAGGGTTGCCGTCAGGAGATCGGCGTTCTGGCCGGACCATGTGCCATTGACCGAATTATAGGAACTCATGACCGCGAAGGCGCCTTCGTCGATGACGCGCTTGAAGTGCGGCAGGAAGGTTTCGTGCAGGTCCTTCTGATCGATCGTGACATCGACCGAGAAGCGGGCATTTTCCATGCTGTTGAGCGCAAAATGCTTCACGCAGGCCATGGCGTTGCCCTGAATGCCGCGTGCGAGCGCCGCCCCCATTTCGCCGAGAATGACCGACTGGTCGGAATAGGTTTCCTGAACGCGTCCCCAGGCGGGATGACGCGGCAGGTTGATGCAGACGCCGCCGAAGAAATTGGCGCCAAGCGCGCGGATCTCGCGACCGATGACCGTCCCGACCTTTTCTTCAAGCGTCACGTCCCAGGTGGCGCCGCGCGCCATGGAGACGGGAAAGCAGGTCGACTGGCCGAGAACCGAGCCACGCGGACCGTCGGCAAAACGCAGGCCCGGAATGCCCAGCCGGTCCACGGCCCCCATGACATAGGGATAGATATTGTAGCCTTCCGTCGCCAGGCTGAGCATGCCTTCCCAGAACGGCTGGTCGCCGTCGAGCAGGGATAGCTGTTCCGCAGGTGTCAAAAGGCCAAAGAGCCTGCGCGCTTCAGCCTCTGCGTCGCCTCCGTTGCGGACGATTTCGACCGCGCCGGAAAAGGTTTCATTCTCAAGTGATGTGTTGTGATCGTTCATGTTTTCCTCCCATAGAAAAGTTGAACGCTCACTATCTAGTACTTAGTAGGTATTTAGTAAAGTGAAAAATGAGGTGATCGCTTCAGGTCTCGGGCTATGCTAAACCGGGTTCAAATCAATTCTCACCGAAAGCCTTTGCCGTGTCCCGTCGTCCCGCCGCTCCGCCCAAACATGCACGCGAACGAATGCCTGTGCAGCAGCGCCGGATCCAGATTCTGGAGACCGCGACGGTGTTGATCGCCGAGCGTGGTTTCTGGGGTGTGACGCTGAGAGACGTCGCCATCATGTGCGGGATCACGGAAGCCGGCGTGCTGCATCATTTTTCCAGCAAGGCAAAGCTGCTGATCGCCGTTCTGGAATATCGCGACGAGGCCGATTTCGTTGCTCTGGCGCGGTTGCTCGGCATAGAGCGCGGCGATATCGAGCGCACGCCATTGCCGGTTTCACTGCGGGAACTGTGTACGGCGCTGATCACCCGCAATGCGGGACAGCCCGAAATCGTGCGGCTTTACAGCGTTCTCAATGCCGAGGCGCTCGAACCGTCGCATCCGGCCCATGCCTATTTCCAGGACCGCGAGACAATGGCGCTTTCCCTGTTCCGGCGGGCGATGCCTGAAAATGACGAAGCGATACATATGTCCCGCCAGATCCTCGCCGCCATGGATGGATTGCAACTGCGTTGGCTCAGAACGCCCGACGATGTCGATCTTGTCCCCGAATGGGAAAATTTTTTCGAACGGGCGTTTCTTTAACCCAGCGGGCAACGAAGGCAGCGAAGCCTGCCTTATCCGTGAACGATAGAACCTGTTGACCTCCGGGAAGGCCCCGGGCCGTCCCCAAATCCACCCTCAGCGCCTCCCGGCGGTGCGCAGTCTATCCTCCGCGCCCGCGATAATGAGCGCGATGCTGAAGGCAAGCTGGTCGGCGCTGTAGGTATCAACACCGCGGGAGGCGATGCGCTCGAGGTTGGGAAAGCTGTGATCCGTCTGCGCCCCGAGGGCGGATTTCAAAAGTTGGCTTCGCGTCCGGGCGACTTCCTTTTGCGCCTGTGCCAGGTCGCGCGCATGTCCGAGGCAAAGCGTGGAGAGCACCGTCATCAGGCGGATGGCGTCTTCGTCGGTGAAGCCCCCCTCGTTGAGATGCCTGAACATGGTTTCGACGGGTTCCAGCGGCAGATCGTTCATCAGGTCGCCGAACCAGAGATAATCCACCAGCTCGGCAAGCCCTGCAGCACTGTCCGCCAGATCGCGCGCGTAAATCCGGCACGCGTCCTTCCAGTCCGCGGCTTCGCGCACCCGGGTCTGCATCAGGCGTTCGGAAAAGGTGTGACGCGCGAGAAGCTCGAACAACGACTGGCGATCCTTGACGTGATAGTGCAGCGCCTTTCGGTCCACCTTCAGCACATCGGCGAGCGACTGCATGGAAAGCGCCTCCAGCGGAAGCGTTTTGGCCGCCGCAATGATCTGATCGACGTCAAGACCCGCCCTTTTTCCCGGACGCCGTTTCCGCCGTCCGCCCTCGTCTTTCCCCGCTGCCGTCATGCCTGTCTTGCCCGTTCGTATTGCACGTTGGTGATGGCCCTTATCCCGCACGCTTTTCAATACCGCAAGGGCGCTGCGCATACCCCGGAAGAATCATATTGACAAAACTCAAGTGTGAGGATTACCTTTATTCCCGGCCGGGAATGTTAGGAGGAAGATATGACCACCACCGATCAAACAACAGTGACAAATCCCAACCTGCTGGTGAGCCGCGAGCGCCTGCGCGGCAGCGCGAAGCGCTGGCGGCGCCACGGCATCCCCACCGTTGCGAAGAAAGCGGAAGAACCGGCGGCCCGGGGTGTCTTCGGCCCCGGCTCGGTCGCCTGGGACGTGCTTCTCCACCCGGCGGTGATCGTCTTTCAGTCACCGGCGCAGTTCATCCTGCAGCTGACCTACAAGCCGGTCGTGGCCGGCGTCCGCGACTGGGACCCGATCTCGAAGAAGGCGCATCGCGGTGAACTGACCCTGTTCGACGTCTTCGATCGCGGCCAGAGAAACTCCGGCATCCACGCGCCGATGTGGCTTGGCGACAGGGATACCGCCACGCGCGTCGCCCAGCACCTCATCCGCGTTCACGAGAAGGTCGCGGGCGACGTCATCGATGTCGGCCATCCGGAACTCGGCGGCTATCAGGCCAACTCGCCGCGGGATTCCATGTGGGCGGCACTGACCGAGATGCACTCGATGCTCTGGGTCTACGAACGCCTCGGCTTCAAGGGGTTCAGGCGCACCGGACGGCTCACGCCGGAACGCCGGGACCGCTACATCGCGGAGGTCAGCGAGTACTGCAAGCTGTTTCCGCATGACGAGGAAGAGCTGCCGAAATCGATGGCGGACCTGAAAAAGCTTTATGCGAAATACGACGATCTGTTCGGCGTCACCAAGACGCTGGCGACCATTCCGGCAACGGGCGAGAACTTCCACACGCTGTGGATGGAGTCGATCAAGAAGAACGCTCATCCCTCGCAGCGGAAGGTGAAGTTCCAGCTGTTCTTCCAGGAGGGTCTATTCAAGATGCTTGCAATGGCCGCCGTCTCCGGCAAGACGCGCAAGAACAGCGGCCTGACCCCGCGCCAGGAAAAGAAGGTCCTGGCCGCAAGGGTGGCGCTTCTTCCGCTGGTCTGGCTGGTGCAGCAGCCGCCGTTCGAGCGCTATTTCCTGCGCATGATGTGGGGCCCCGACGCGGTGGAACTGGTCAACGACGCCCGCAAGATCCACGCCGAAGCCAAGCGACGCTGAGCTTCTTCGGACCGGTCCGGGTCGACAAGCACCTCGACACGCCCTATGGCGGAGCGAAACAATCTGGCATTGGCCGGGAGTTCGGCATTGATGATATGAAAAAATCACGCAGTCGAAGATCCTCAACATCGCGAAGAAGTCCGCGACATAAAAATCGTCTGGCAACTTTTTAAGGCGGAATACGTTTACTCCCCAAAGGAGAAAACAATGTCAAAATCCGAATTCTGGAAAGAAATGGACGATGTCCGCGCCGCGATGCTGGGCATTGGATCGGCCCGCCATGTGCCGATGTCGCCCTACCCCGACGACAAGGAAGGGGTGATCTGGTTCATCACCGCGAAGGGCACCGAGCTGGTGAAGGCGATTGAGGCAGGCGAAAGCGAGAGCTCGCTGATTGTCACGGGCAATGGCGAGATGCACGCCCGCGTGGAAGGTCGCTCCGAGGTGGTCCAGGACCGGGAAAAGCTTGAGGAGCTCTGGAACCCGATTGCTTCGAGCTGGTTCGACGGCATCGACGATCCCGACATCCGGCTGATCCGGTTCACGCCGGACTTCGCCGAAGTCTGGGCCACCAAGGGTGCGATCGGGTTTGCCATCCAGATCGCAAAGGCCAAGGTGAAAGACGAGGAACCCGATATGGGGGACCATTTCGAGGTCCGCTTTTAGTCTATTATCAAGGCCTGCACGACCTCACTTGCGACGTTTTCGGTGGCGGCTTGATTTACCAGCCGCCACCGCCGGAGAATGCGCCACCCGAAAAGCCGCCGCCCGATCCCGATCCGTTGGGCGAGATGCAGGCCGTGAGGTTGGTGCTGAGGGCCTGGCAGGCGCCGAAGATCGTCGCGCCATGCGCGCCCGTGTCGTTTCGTCTAGCGAATCCGGCTGAGGGCGCCTTGTCTCCCGATGAAAAAGTATCAAAAATCCGTTTGTTACACCGATCTTTCCCGACAGGCTGTAAATCTCAACTCGCGAGCGGGAACAGCGCTGCCAGGACGTCTTCGTTCCGCTTTCTCATCCGTCAGGCCATGCGCAGGCCGATTTCGGTAAGCCGCCGGGGAAACTGCCACGACAATGCGGTCGTCGAGAGCTTCTTCAATCTACTGAAGCGAGAACGAATACGTCGACAGGTCTATCACTCACGCGAAGACGCCAGAAGAGATGTGTTCGATTGCATCGAGATGTTCTACAACCCTAAACGCAAACACGCCCGCAACGGCATGCTGTCGCCCGTAGAGTTCGAACGACAGCGCTAAATCTAAACCGAGGGTGTCTATGAAACGCGGGGCTATGCACAGGTCAGAAGCCATCGCCGCCTATATATCTCCCAATGCATTTTACGGAGGGCAGGCTCACTTGGCTTTTCGGGACCGGTTGACAGAAATTGGGAGCCGGATCTCCGCCGCAGCCGGCGACCGGACGGCTTCGAGTGATCTTCGGGTTTTGACCTGAGCCCTGAAAGCCCGGAGGATACTGGGTTCAGATCAGGACGTTTCGAGGATAGCGGCGATCATCCGTTCTGGAACCGGAGTGCGGCCGGCTGGCTGTTCGCCCGGCTTGTGCGGATCTGGGAGACCAGAACCGCGATGAAGGCAAATGCCCCGAGTGCCAGCATCGGATATTCGAGCGGCAGGCCGTCAACATGACGGAAACCCGAATAGCCCAGCATGAGGGCGGCGGCGGCTGAAGCGAGGATCCGTTCGCGAAGGGAAAATACCGTGAGCCCGCAGCCATAAATGGCCGCCGTCAGCGCGGTCATGCCGAGAGGCACGGCGATGACCGTGCCGAGTCCCCAGACCCAGTTGACCGGGTTGAAGGTCAAAAGCGGGTTGAAGATGATCAGAAAGGGAATGATGAAACCGGAGATTGCGAGCTTGGCGGCCGAGAGCGCCGTCTTGAAATAGGGCGCTCCGGCAATTCCCGCCCCGGCCAGTGCTGCAAGCGCCACGGGCGGCGTCAGGGATGAGATTACCGCAAAATAGAACGAGAAGAAGTGAGCAGCCATCGGATCTACGCCCATCTTGATGACCGACGGGATCACCACGATAGCGACTAGCGTATAGGCAGCGCTCGTCGGCACGCCGCATCCCAGAATGATCGAGACGACCATGGTCAGGGCGAGCCCGATCAACAGATTGCCTGCGCTCAGGATCTCGACGAGACCCGCGATCTTGTTGCCGAGGCCGGTTGTGATCAAGGTCTGGGCAATCATGCCCACGATCGCGAGCGAAATCCCGATCTGCGCCCCGATCAGCGCACCGCCGGCAATGCTCTTGACAAGTTCCATCGGGCGCGGGCGCGTCTGTGGATCGATATAGGACAGACCAATGGCCAGGAGGATCGCCCAGAAGGCCGATTTTGCCGGACTGTACTGCATGATCAGCAATGTGATCAGAACGGCAAGCGGCAGGCCGAACAGCGGCAGCCGGCGCATGAGCTTTCGGTAGTCGACGCGCTCGAGCGGTGCCTTGATGTCGAAGCGGACGGCGAGGAACTGCACCCCGAGCATCACACCCCAGAAATAAAGGACAGCGGGCAGGATGCCGGCGAGCATCACCGCATCGTAGGAAACGCCCAGGAACGACGCCATCAAAAAGGCCGCGGCCCCCATGACCGGCGGCATGAGCTGGCCGCCCGTAGATGCGGCAGCCTCGATGGCGCCGGCATGCTGCGGCTTGTAGCCGACCTGTTTCATGTAGGGAATGGTAAAGGCGCCGGTGACGGCGACATTGGCAACGGCGGCGCCCGAGATCATGCCGATAAAGCCGCTCGAGACCACAGCCGTCTGGCCCGGCCCGCCGCGAAAGGCCTTGCCGGCGATCTTTCCGGCTTCCAGGAAGAAATCATTCACCTTGATGATGCCGAGCAGCGAGCCGAAGACCACGAACAGGAAGACCTGATTTGCGGATATGCCCAGAAACTGGCCGAAAATGCCCGATAGACCGATGCTGAGATAGGAAACGACATAGTCGAAATTGAACGGACGGTGGTAGAGGTGGCCGGGCAGCCCGTCACCCCACAGAAAATAGGCCACGAAAATCGCAGCGACGATCGGAAGCGTCCAGCCCCATGCGGCGCGGGTGGCAATCACCACAAGGCCGATCAGAACGACACCGACGGCGACGTCCATGGGATCGGGAAATCCGAACACTTCTTCCAGGTGGACCATATTGGCAAGAACATAGCCGGACGCGGCAACGCCGAGTGCTGCGAGGGTGAGATTGAGCACCATGCCGATCCGCGCCTTCGACTGGCGCGCCTGATAAAGAAACAGAAGCAGGAAGATGAAGGCGAGATGCACGGCCTGATGCTCGTAGGACCCCAGGAAAAGATACTGGGTTGTCAACATCTGGTAGCCGAACATGGCCAGTCCGGAGAGGACGAGGGCTCCGTCCAATAATCTCAACCGCATGACGTCGGGCTCCAATAGAGCATTTCGCGGTCAGGCCAGGCCGCCTGGCATTCGCGAGAATGCATCAAACAAACAGTGAGAGCGCTCTTGCGTTTCCAGAAACGCCAAAGGCTCCAGGGGCGGGTGTTCATCCTTGCCTCAGCGTGGGAAAAGGCGACGCGTTCCGGATGATCGGTCGCCCTTTCCCGTGACGCAGCCGGTTATTTGATCAGGCCAGCCTCGCGATAGGCACGAAGGGCGCCGGGGTGGATATCCTCCACGTCCCAGCCATAGATCATGCCTTCGGGCGACATCAGCTTGCCGGTGGCCTGGTATTCGCCGAACTGGTCGATATTCTCCAGAATGAGTTTGGTCACCTGATAGGCTTCCTCATCGGGAAATTCGGGTGCGACCATCCAGGCAACGCTGTCGGCAAAACCCTCCATCGGTTCGGTAATCGACGGATCGGCGCCGGCCGGGATTGTCGCGTTGGCCATGCTGATGCCGGCATCGCGGGCCTTGGCGACCTGTTCAGCGCCCCATTGCAGGTGATGCGGCTTGCGCCCGGAGGCGAGGAATTCAATGGTCTGCGGACTCATCATCACACGGTCGCTTACCGGATCGATATATCCGCCGACAACGGCGGCATCCGCCGTGCCGTCGAGAAGGGCATTCACCGCCTCCTGCGTTCCGACATACTCGATGTCGATATCGTCATCGGTAAAGCCGTAGCCATCCTTCAAGATCGCCACCGGTTGGATCGCCCAGTTGATCTGTGCCCGGCGGCCGACGGCGATCTTCTTGCCTTTCAGGTCCTCAATGGTCTTGATGTCGGGATCGAGCGTGGCAAGCCAGCTCGAGTTCAGATTGTAGTTGGCGATCAGCTTGAGGGGTTCATAGGCCTTGTCGAAGGGCGTATCGCCGGCTTCTGCAAGCCCCAGGACGCCGCCGCCGGAGCCCACGATCGTGCTGGCCTTCAGGTCAGGTTCAGCGTCGAGCTTCTTGATGTTGAAGACAAAGCCGGGGCTTTCGGTGTGGGTAATCCGAACGCCGTTGCCGTTCTTCTTCGAAATCTCCTCAAGCGCCGATCCCATGACATAGGATCCCGTCCCGAAGGGGGCGCTGATCAGGCTGATGTCGGTCTGGTCCTGCGCCGATGCAGCGCCGGCGCCGAAAGACAGTAGCCCGCAGGCGAAAACCGCCGCAGTGATCCCGCGGACTTTGGCATTGGCTGACTTGTGCATAACTGTTCTCCTCCCAGAGTTTCATTCCCCCGTCCGGATGGCGATTGCCGAAGGCGTCCGGACCGTCGCCCAGTCTTTTATGCCGGCCTGAATTTCGGGATACCCGCCTCCTTGCTGATCTCCTCGAAATAGACCCGTACCCGCATTCCGACATGTACGTCCTCCGCGACAATATCGGTGAGTTGGGCATACATTCTGGCGCCGTCATCAATGTCGATGAGGCACATCACCACCGGCAGCTCCTCCTGCCAGCCGAGATAGTTCATGGCGACGGAATGCGAGATCGTGTAGGAGTAGACGGTGCCCTCGGATGGCATTTTAGCCCACTCCAGTGCGCGTTCTCCACATTCGATGCACCATGGTTTTGGCTGGAAATTAACCGTGCCGCAGCGCGGACATTTCTGCATGACGAGCCGCCCCTCGCGCGCCGCCGTCCAAAACGGGCGCGTCAGGTCGGAAATCTCGGGCAGTGGCTTTTTCGGCAAAGCGTTCATGGTTCAGGCCTCCGATCCGAGAATGACTGAGATGCAACTGCGGCCGGGGCGGCCGTAGGGTATGCCGCCGAAACCGCAGACCGCGCCGACCGTTGCATCCCTGACCTGGCGTCCGTCGGCTTCTCCGCGAAGCTGGGCCACGCCCTCGACCAGCGGCATGAAACCGCCATTGGCGCCGCCCGGTTGACCGCCGGAGAGCTGGCCGCCGTCTGTGGAGAGCGGGAAGTCTCCGTCGAAATGAAGATCGTGTTCCTCAATGAAACGGCCGCCTTCACCCTTCTTGCAGAAGCCCCAATCCTCGATCGTCATCATCGAAATGAAGGGGTAATCGTCATAGGGCTGCAGGAAGTCGATGTCGTCATGCGTCACCCCGGCCATCTCCATGGCGCGCGGTGCCGATTGCGAAAATCCGGTCACCGTCACATCGGGAAACACTTTCGAACCGGCGTAGAAATTGTTGGTCTCTCCGAAACCCAGAACGTGGACGGGCCTGTCGGTGATCGATCTTGCTGTTTCGGCCGACGTCACGATGAAGGCCAGGCCGCCATTGACGATCGGCACGCAGTCGAAGAGTCTGATCGGGTCGGAAAGCATGCGTGAGCCGAGATAGTCATCAAGCGTATAAGGCTTGCGGTAGATGGCGCCCGGATTAAGCGAGGCATGATAGCGGTTTGAAACCGCGACCTTGCCGAGCTGCTCGGGAGTCACCTCATGTTCATGCATGTAACGACGCAGCACGAGGGCGAACTGGGCCGTGGCCCCCATCACCCCGAACGGCCCCTGAAAATCCCAGAAGACACCGCGCGTGCGTTCCGGCGAAAGCGGCAGTCCGGGTGCGATCGAGGGCATGGAAAGCGGCGTGTCGGCACCGACAATCAACGCCCGGTCGATGACGCCGGCATCGATCAGTGCAGCGGCGCGGATCAGCATCGACGTGGCCGAACAGCCGCCCTGGTCGCCGCGGATCAGGGCGTTGGGACTGATCCCAAGGTTTTCCGCCGTTGCCGCCGACCAGTTCACGGTGTGAGCGACTTCGGCGTGCGAAACGCCGAGGCCCTGGCCATCGAAATCGGATTTCGACATGCCGGCACTTTCCAGCGCCAGTTCCGCCGCCCAGGCGATATACTCATCAACCGTATAAACCTGCTCGCCGGGTTTCACCCGGCTGTATGGCGTTCTGCCATAGCCGACGATAGCCACTTTTCCGCGCATTTTGTCTCCTCCCAGGTCTGCCCTTTTTGCAGGCAGCCCGTATTTCAGGCGTCAGGGTGCGCAGGCGGCTTGTATTTGTCTAGTTTCTATAGATGATAGAAAATATTGATCTTGTGAATATTCTGGTATTGCCACTGAGAGGCGTGATGAATCTTCGATCGATGGATCTCAACCTGCTACTCATCTTCGACGCGATCTATTCGGAGCGCAGCATCTCGCGGGCGGCATTGCGGCTCAACCTGTCCCAGCCTGCCGTTTCCAATGCCTTGGCGCGACTGAGGCATGCGTTGGAAGATCCGCTTTTCAAGCGGGAGGGCAGCGGCATGGTGCCGACAGCCCGCGCCAAGTCGCTGCGCGATCCCATAAGCCAGGCGCTGGAGCTGCTGGAACGCGGGTTTCGCAGCGACGAGACTTTCGATCACTCCCAGTCCAGCCGGGAATTCGTGATCGCGGTCGAGGATTATGGCGAGACCGTCCTGATCCCGCGTTTCATCGACTGGCTTGCCGAGGCCGCGCCCGGCATTCACATCCAGATCCGCCCTGAATTGAGTTCGTCGCTGACCCGGGAGCTGAGGGAGGGTACGGTCGATCTCGCGCTCGATTATTTCGCCCTGCGCGGAGACGGCTTTGAAAGCCGGTGCGTGCTGACGGAAGACCTCGTCACGCTCTCGCGGATCGATCATCCGGCGATCGGCGAGCAGCTTTCCCTGGAGACCTATCTTGCGCTCCAGCATGCGGTCATCACGCCGCGGCGCAAATCCCGTCCGATGATCGATCTGGCGCTCGACAAGCGCGGACTGAAACGGAAGATTGCCCTGACGGTCCCGCATTTTCTTTCGATGCCGACCGTGGTGCAGCGTTCCAACCTTCTGGCAACGCTTCCGCGTCGCATGGCCTATATCTATGCCGATCATTTTCGCCTGAAGACCTATACGCCGCCGGTCCGAACGCCGAAATTTCCTGTTTTCCTGATCTGGCACGATACGTTCAAAACAGACCCGGCGCATCGGTGGCTGCGCAATCACCTGATCGCGCTATGTGAGTCGCTTTAAGGCGTGTGATGCCAGTATTATTCAATTTGTGAATAATCATTCTGCCCAAAATAAATTGGACTGTTTTTACCTCGACCTGATAGCTGCTTTGAGCGCCGGTGAAATTCCCGTTGACGGTCTGTCGGGAACCGGAGCGTCAAGATGACAGATTATCGGGTGGTTTTATGAACGTGCCGGTGATCCGGGCCAGTTTCCAAAGGCAGGCATATGGCAGAGTATGAGACAATCAGATTCCGGCAGGACGGTCCCAAGGCATATCTGACCTTCAACCGGCCCGATGTGCTGAACGCGCTCAACAATCATCTGATCTCGGAGGCGCTTGATGCAGTCTCTCGGCTTTCTGCGGACACCCGGGTTCTCGTTGTGCGCGGCGCCGGCGGAAAAGCCTTTGCCGCAGGCGCCGATCTCCGCGAAATGCAGAAGCGAACGCAGTGGAGCGAAATCGATTTCGGCGCCCGCCGCCTGCTTGCCCGCAAACTTGAAACCGCTCCTTTTCCGACAGTCGCCGCGATTGACGGGTTTGCGCTCGGCGGCGGGCTGGAACTGGCGCTTGCCTGCCATTTGCGCATCGCGTCTGCCAACGCAGTTGTGGGGTTGCCGGAGACGAGAATCGGAATCCTGCCTGCTAATGGCGGCACGGCCCGGCTGACCCGCCTTGTCGGACGCGGTCGCGCCATGCGGATGATCCTGCTGGGCGAACGGATCGATGCTTCTGAAGCCGAGCGTTTCGGTATCCTCGATTGGGTCGTGGATGGGGATGCTTTCGACGGCGCGATTGAGGCGCTGGCCGATCGCCTGTCAAAACTGGCGCCTGTTTCGGTGCGCGCGGTCATTGATACCGTCTCCCGCAGCGCCGACATGACCGTTGATCACGCCATCGATTACGAGCACCGCTGGTTCCAGATCTGCCTTGCCTCTGCTGGCAAGAAGGAGGGCGTGGCGGCGTTTCTCGAAAAACGGGAACCGCAATTCGGCCCGCAGCCGGAAAGCGACAGGTTTTGAGGCGGGACTGGAGGACGGGCCAGCAGTGCGAGAAGAAGGAGGGGGAAACAGATGACGTATCACCAACCGCCGGCGGATGTGCTTGATCGCGCGCGCATGAAGGGGGCCCGATTTGACTGGGAGGATCCGTTCCGGATTGAGGACCTGCTCACCTCCGAGGAGATCATGATCCGCGACGCGGCCCGCGACTATGCGCAGGAACGCCTGATGCCCCGGATTTTGGAGGCAAACCGTCACGAACGCTTCGATATCGAGGTCATGGCCGAAATGGCCGAACTCGGCTTCCTCGGCGCGACCATCGATGGTTTTGGCTGCGCCGGGATCAGCTATGTCGCCTATGGGCTGATTGCGCGCGAATTCGAGCGCGTCGACACAAGTTATCGCTCGGCGCTCGGCGTGCAGAGCACGCTCAGCATGCTCCCGATCTATCTCTACGGATCAAAGCACCAGCGCGAAACCTTCCTGCCGGCGATGGCGCGTGCGGAAAAGCTTGGATGTTTCGGCCTGACCGAGCCCGATCACGGCTCCGATCCCTCGGGCATGCAGTCCCGCGCGCGCAAGGTGGATGGCGGCTTCCGGCTGACGGGGTCGAAGACCTGGATCACCCATGCGCCGATCGCCGATGTCATGGTGGTCTGGGCCAAGGACGATGAGGGCGCGTTGCTCGGATTCATTCTCGAGCGCGGCATGGAGGGGCTGGCAACGAGCAAGATAGAGGGCAAGTTCTCGGTTCGCGCCTCTCCGACCGGCCAGATCCACATGGATGATGTTTTCGTGCCCGATGAAAACCGGCTTCCGGGGGCCCGTGGTTTCGGCGCGCCGTTTAGCTGCCTCAACAATGCCCGCTTCGGCATCTGCTGGGGGGCTGTCGGGGCCGCCGAATTCTGCTGGCATGCCGCACGCGACTATGCGCTTGAGCGCCGGCAGTTCGGCAGACCGCTGGCCGCCAACCAGCTCATCCAGAAGAAGCTGGCCGACATGCAGAGCGAAATCACGCTCGCCCTGGTCTCCTGTCTGCATCTCAGCCGGATGCGCGACGAGGGCAAGGCCAGCCCGGAAATGGTCTCGCTGCTGAAGCGAAACAATGCCGGCAAGGCCCTGGAGATCGCGCGCCAGGCCCGCGACATGCACGGCGGCAACGGTATTTCCGACG
Organism: Martelella lutilitoris; assembly: GCF_005924265.1. Classification (GTDB taxonomy): domain Bacteria; phylum Pseudomonadota; class Alphaproteobacteria; order Rhizobiales; family Rhizobiaceae; genus Martelella; species Martelella lutilitoris. Next base: position 369,245 of record NZ_VCLB01000006.1, on the reverse strand, counting down.
AGTATCACGTTATTCGGCACCTCATGAACCTGGAAACGGTAAACACGCTCGAAGGCACCCACGACATTCACGCGCTCGTTCTCGGGCGCGCGCAGACCGACATTCCGGCATTTTAGGGTCAGTACCATGACGTTCATGAACCCCGACCGCGCGGCGGTCATCCGACAGCTCGTCAACCCGCGGTCAGTCGCCGTCATCGGCGCTTCGGCCGATTTCTCCAAGGTCAACGGGCGTCCGCTCAAACACCTGATCGAGAAGGGCTATGGCGGCGAGATCCTTCCGGTAAACCCGAAATACCGTGAGATCGCGGGGCTTGCCTGTTATCCCGATATCGCCTCGCTTCCGCATGCCGCCGATCTGGCGATCATCGCGTTGCCGGCGGCGCTCGTCTGCGATTGCGTTCTGCAACTGGGGAGGAAAGGCACCCGCGCAGCGGTCATCTTCAGTTCCGGCTTCGGCGAGATGGGGCCGGACGGCAAGGCGCTTGAACGGGAACTCGCGGACACGGCGAAAGCGGCCCGCGTGATCCTGCTCGGTCCCAACTGCCTCGGCTTCATCAACGCCTTTGAAAACGTCTATGCCACGTTCAGCCAGTATGCGGACGGCGAGACCGGGGCGGGCCCGGTCGCCTTCGTCACCCAGTCCGGCGCTTTCGGCACGGCGATCGCGGCGCTGGCGCGCAGGCGCGGGCTGGGTCTTGGCTACTTCGTCAACACCGGGAACCAGGCCGACCTCGACTTTGCCGAGTTGATGATGGCGGTCGTCGAGGATCCGCGCGTCAAGGTCGCCGCCGGTTACCTTGAGGGAATTTCCGATGGCGAGGCGCTGGTGAAGCTTGCGCAGAACTGTCGCGCACTCGGCAAACCGCTCATTCTGACCAAGGTCGGGCGAATGGAATCCGGCGCGCGCGCCGCCGCCTCGCACACCGGGGCGCTGGCGGTCTCCGATGCGGTTTTCGATGCGGTGGCCCGGCAATATGGCATCCTTCGCGCGCGCAACGAGGAGCAGATGCTGGACATGATGGAGGTATTCTGCCAGCCGCGCCGCGCCGGCGGAAACGGGCTCGGCATCGCCACGCAATCGGGCGGCGCCGGCGTGATGATGGCGGATCGCGCGGAGGAGGTCGGGCTTTCCGTTCCCCATCTCGGCACACAAACCCAAGCAAAACTCGCATCGGTAATGCCGGCCTTCGGCGCTGCCGGAAATCCGGTCGATGTGACCGGTCAGTTTGTTGCCCGGCCGGAACTCTTGAGTGAATCTGTCGTTGCCATGCTCGACGATCCCGCAATTGATGTCGCAATCGTCTGGCTGCAACTCATGACCGGCCATGTCGACGCGCTGTTGAAGATATTCGCCGAGATCAGGGACAGCACGGAAAAACCGTTCCTGGTCTGCTGGGTCGCCGCGCCAGAGACGGCAGTGAAGGGGTTGGGAGCGCTCGGCATTCCGGTGTTTTCCGCCGGAGAACGGGCGGTCGAGGCCGCAGCAGCACTCGCGCGCTACGGGCAAAGCAAGCGGAAAGCCGACGTCGGCCCGGAAAAGTCACGCCTCTCGCCGCCCATGCCCACGGCCCCAAGCGGCGTCCAGCCGACGGTCGAGGCATCCGCTCTCCTTGCCGCCGCCGGCATTCCGATGGCCAACGTCGCGCTTGCCGGAGACGAGGATGCTGCCGTCGCCCTGTGGCGCGGGAATGGCGGCGCTGTCGCTCTGAAGGTCGAATCACCCGATATCCTGCACAAGTCGGACATGGGAGGCCTCATTCTCGGCGTCGACAGCGAAGCCGCGATCCGAGAGGGGTACCGGGCACTGGTGTCGCGGGCGAAGGAGAACATGCCGAAGGCCCGCCTTTCCGGCATCCTTGTTCAGGAGATGTCGCAAGGTCATGTCGAACTCGTCGTCGGCGTGAGCCGCGATCCGGTTTTCGGCATGATCGTCATGGTCGGTCTTGGCGGCGTGCTCGTGGAGGTGCTGAAGGATGTCACCTTCCGCAAGGCACCCTTTGACCGCCATGAGGCCGCCCTCATGCTTTCGGAACTGCGGATGGGCGCGATCCTCGACGGCGTGCGCGGCAAGCCGGCCGTCGACCGCGACGAGATCGCCGAACTGCTGGCGAAGCTGTCTCAATGGGCGGATGCGATGGCGCCGCGTCTTCTTGAACTGGATCTCAACCCCGTGCTTGTCGGCAAGAGCGGGCCGCGCGTGGTGGACTGCGTGATGATCCTGAACGACGCGCCGCCTGAAGCATCCAGTCGCTGAGCCATGCTCGAGCAACCGGATGCGTTCCTTCTGGCGGCGCCGGTCATCTTTCTCGGCTATGCCGTCTACGGGCTGACGGGTTTCGGTTCAACCATCACCGCGCTGCCGTTACTCGCCTTCTTTATGCCGATCACCACCGCTTCGCCGGTGATGCAGGTGCTCGATATTCTGGCCGGCTTCCTCGTCGGCGTGCGTGGCCGAAAATCGGCGGACTTTGCTGAACTGGCCCGGCTTGCGCCCTTTTGCGCGGTCGGTATCGTGCTCGGGCTTATGGTCTTCCACTATGCGCCGGAGCGCGCCTTGCGGCTGACGCTCGGCGTTTTCCTGATTGCCTATTCCGGCTGGAACTTTCTCAGGCGGGCGGCCGGCGGTCCCGTATCGAGCCGCTGGGCAATCCCTGCAGGTCTGTCCGGCGGTATTTTTACCGCACTGTTCGGTACCGGCGGTCCGATCTATTCTGTCTATCTCACGCGGCGTTTGCCGGATCACAGGACGTTCAGGGCATCGATCAGCCTGTTCATCCTGAGTATCGGCGTTTGCCGGTTCTCATGGTTCTTAAGCACGGGCTACTATGCGCGGACGGAAACCCTGCACCTGATCATCTGGTGCCTTCCCGCCATGCTTTGCGGGTTGGCCTTCGGCAGCCTGCTCGGCGGCCGCGTTTCCCGCATCAAGGTGCTCTACGCCATCTGGAGCGTTCTCGCAGCAGCGGGGCTCGGCCTTGTCATCGGCTGACGCCGGCCGGGAAAGGACAATGCGTCACGCTCATTGATGCCTGAACGGCAGCGACTGTCAGCGGTTTGCTTCGACAAGTATCGCGACGGGTCGACCTTCAATCGTCGGCTCGCTCGGCATGCGTGAGACACTGGATAAGCTGATCCCGCGCGACACCGACAAGCATCTCTTGATCCATTTGACCGGCATGTCCGATGCCGCCTGGGCGTGAGCGCGCGATGTCGGGGTGCATATTTCACTGTCCGTTCCGATCGAAATGCAGGTGCGCCGCGGCATGCCGCCGATCCAGAAGACCATCGACATGGATATGGCGCCATCCCTGTCGGTGGAGGTGGAGTGCAATATGGAAGCCGACTTCTTCACCCGGATGCGCGGCACCAGAACACTTCAGCCGCTGGTGCCACGCTGGCGTTTGGGCGCGGGTGTTCGATGTCTTGTTGCCGACCGCGACAACCAGTATCTGATGATCGACGGTACCATCGTCCGCGCCCATCAGCGGGCGGCAAGCGGAAAAGGGGGCAAAGGATCAGGCGTAGGGGCGTTCCCGAGGCGGACTGACCACCAAGATCCATATGCTGGCCGACCACGCTCGGTCGCCCGGTACGCCTCATCGTCACCGCCGGACAGGTTGGCGACTGCACCCAGGCCGAAGCTCTTTTGGAAGGGCAGTCCGCCTCCACTGTTCTTGCTGATAAAGCCTATGACAGCAATGCCGTGCGTGAGACGATTGCCGACATGAAGGCCGAGGCGGTCATCCCCTCGAACCGTTCACGCAAGATGATCATTCCCCACGACACGGAAGCCTACCGACATCGCAACAGCATCGAACATTGCTTCAATCGGCTCAAGCACTGCCGACGTTTCGCCGCGCGATATGACAGGCGAAGGCGTCACTTCGAGGGATTTGCTCACCTTGCTGCAATCACCATCTGGATCCGGTGAATGTCGATTCGTCCTAGCCCTTATGCCATCCACGTTTGCAGATGATGTCATATTTCTGACGAGCGGTGCCGAGCGATGTATCGGGTTGGAGCAAAACAGTGTCCAAATCCTGCCCCCGCAACCAGCGTTATCTGTCAAACCCCGTTGGCAGCCTCCGCGGGGCGTGGTTCGTTCCGGTTCAACAGTTGAATTTTCGACGCCGATCCGGCTTCTGATGCGTCGAATTGGCAAACTGCGTTTCGATGACCCATTTGCAGAAAGCAGGATGTTGCAAGCGTTTTTGGGAGGCGAAGGGCTGGCAAACTGGGCGGTTGCAAATCGCCGCGCTGATGAAGAAGATGGGGATTGAGGCGAGCCAATGTCGCCCGATCACGCCGAAACCGGCAACTGGGCACAAAATCTATCCCTACTCCTGCGCCGTTGTGGACTGGTCCAGCGTCCGGGCGCTCTCATGGCGGCTTTCGTTCACAATGAAAGCAGCCTTCTGCATCGAAGCAGACGAGGAAGCGCTTGCCTGCATTGGATCGGCGAGGATGTGTCGGAAAGACTGGATGTGATCCCAGCTCAATTCCGTGTCATCGTGACCCGCCGTCCCAAGAAAAGCGTGCCGTATCTGCACGAACGGTGTCGTTCAGGCTCCGGCACGGCTGATCGTAACGCCGGGCTGCGGGCTTTCCGAAACAATGCGAGCCTTGACCTCATCGGGTCATCGTCGTTGCCCCCACGCCAGCCTCGCCATTCGTGAGAAACGCCTCATCGTTCTTCCATGACATGCCGATCTCAGATCGCGCCAATCGGCACACCGTGGCGGTACAAAACCGCTGTGAGCTTTCAGGAGGTTGACCATTCAGACGCTCAAGGGACGCTCTAACCTATTGAATCTGCGCATCGTGCTTTCCGAAAACCGATTCCGATTTTCGGGCCGATGCGCTAAGCGGTGAGCTTCACCCGGTTGCGCCCCTCGGTCTTTGCCGTGTAGAGCGCCTTGTCCGCCAAATCAACGATATCCGGCTGGCTGGCCTGCGGGTTGAAGACGGAGATTCCGATGCTGACCGTGAGATGATTCTCACTGCCGTTCGGCAGGATCATGACGTGTTCGGCGATCGCCTTGCGGATGCGCTCTGCGAGCGCCGCGGCCTCGTAGGCGCGCAGTCCCGGCATGATCATCACGAACTCCTCGCCGCCATAGCGGTAGGCGCGATCCGCGGAGCGGGCGCTTCGCGCCAGAACCGCGGCCACCTGGCGCAACACGTCGTCGCCGGCCAGATGGCCATGTGTGTCGTTGAAGGCCTTGAAGTGGTCGACATCGATCAGAAGCAGGGCAAAGGGCTGGTTGGTCTCGCGCGCGGTCTGGATGTGGGCGTCGAGCGCGCGGTCGAATTCGCGGCGGTTGTCGAGCCCGGTCAGCCCGTCGGCGCGCGCGGCGGCGGCAAGCCTTTCCTCCTGCAGGACAATCTGCTTCAGCATAGCGTTGAAAGCCTGGGCGACGGAGGCAAGCTCCGGCGGCACGCGCACATCGATCTCGCGGTCGCGCTTGCCGTCGGCGACCCGCATTGCGCCTTCGACCAGCTTGTCGGTACTGCGGATCAGCGCCTGGTCGATGATGAAGATGCCGGCTGTTGCGAAGAGAACGGCGAGGAGGCCGGCGATGATGGCGAAAATCTCCAGGCGTCGCATCACCTCAAGGGCGCGCGCATGGCTCTCCTCGTTCATCAGCCGCATGGTCTCGGCGATATCCTCGACCCGCTTGCCGGTCTCCGCGATCACGCTTTCAAAGCGCTTCAGCGTCGGATCGACATTGCCGCCCGAAGGTTCGACGCGGGCGGCAACCTCGAGCAGCTGCGCCCATTGCTGCTCCACGCCCTTAAGGATCGGGGCAAAGGCCGGGTAGGCGCCGGTGGTCTGCTCGAGATCGCGCAGATGGGTCGCGATGTCGCGCTCCGCCGCCTCGAAAGCGCTGCGGTAATGCTCGTCGCCCTCATTGGCGTAATCGTTGACCGAAGCGGCGATGTCCCAGAGATTGGACTGGATTCGTTCGAGCGAGACGAGGACCCGGTGCTGGGTGTGCAGCACATGGCGGAAGGGCTCGGCCACCTGCTGGCGATATTGCGTGTACCAGACCACCGAGAAGACAAGCACCGGCAACAGGGCGAGCAGAAAGCCGAAGACGAGCCAGGCCCTGAGCGAGAGGCTCTGGAGCCATCGCCTTGCTGCTCCGGTCTCGAATTGGTCGTCCATGTGCTTCGTCTCCAGATCTCTATTCTCAGTCGTGAGGTCGACGCGCAAGGGCTCGCCGGGTCTGAGCCGGCTCTGGCCCGACGATGCGGGCCCTCCGGGCTCGCTCCGCCGCAAGCGTATCATGGTTCTGGGCGTCTTGACCGGGCCGGAAGAATCTTTAATGAGCGAGCCGGGCGTCGTTTCGGTTCAAGCCTCCGCGAACGCCGGACGGAATGCGTCTTCTCGGTTCCCGGTTGCACTAAAACGCTGCCGCGCCAAAAGGTTCAACCATCCGCAAGTTGTTTTCTTCTTTCGTCGTAGCGCCAAAGGCGACATTTGCGCGCTGGTCGACCGGAAGAGGCAGGGCGATCGCTGAGACTTGCGACAAAACAAAGATGCCGCCTGTCAGACGGCCCCCAAAACAAAAAAGGCCTCCGACACGGTCGAAAGCCTTTCATGAAAACGGGATGGTGGGCGTGACAAGGATCGAACTTGTGACCCCTACGATGTCAACGTAGTGCTCTCCCGCTGAGCTACACGCCCATCCGTGGCGCGGTGTATTCCAAACTTTGGCGGTCGCGTCAACTGGTTTTTGAAGCTTTTTTGTCGGCTTTCGCTTTCCCTCTTGCGGCCCGGCCTATGCGCCGAGAACCTTTTCCACCTCGTCGACCAGGTCGCGCAGGTGAAAGGGCTTGGACAGCACCTTGGCGTCCTTGGGCGCTGCCGAATCGGCATTGAGCGCGACGGCGGCAAAGCCGGTGATGAAGATCACCTTGAGATCGGGGTCGAGCTCGGTTGCCCGGCGGGCGAGCTCGATGCCATCCATCTCGGGCATGACGATGTCGGTCAGAAGCAGCGAGAAGGGCTCTTCGCGCAGCCGGTCATAGGCGCTGGCACCATTGTCAAAGGCGGCAACCTGGTAGCCGGCCTTTTCCAGCGCTTTCACCAGGAAACGGCGCATGTCGTCGTCATCTTCCGCCAGAAGAATTTTCAGTACCATCGGCTCAACCATATCGGCGCATTTGGGGCTTTCTCGTTTACCGGTCTGATAGACCCTATGTCGTAAACAAGCAATAAAGAGGGTCTCAAACTTTGCCTTGCGCGGGCCACGGCCTTGGCAGGGCGGGCCGGACCGCGTAAATCTGCTGTATGAAGGACGTGACAGTGACCGGCGGAAAAGACGACAGTTTTGATGGCGAGGCGCGCCATTTCGAGGTGATCCGCCCCGAGCGACAACTGCTGCCGCTGGTTTTCAACTCGCCCCATTCCGGCCGGGTCTACAGCGCGGCGTTTCTGGCCGAGACCCGGCTTGACGCGCGTGAGATCAGGCGCTCGGAAGATCTTTTCGTTGATGAACTGTTCGCCATGGCGCCGGCCTTCGGCGCGCCTTTGCAACGGGCCTTCTTTCCGCGCGCCTTCCTCGACGTCAACCGCGAACCCTTCGAGCTCGACCCGCGCATGTTTTCCGGCGCCCTGCCGTCCCATGTCAACACGACCTCGATACGCGTCGCCGGCGGTCTCGGCACCATTCCGCGCATCGTCGCGGAGAACATGCCGATCTATGACAGGCCGATCGATGCGGACGCGGGGCTCAGACGGATCGAGGAAATCTACCGTCCCTATCACCAAAGCCTCAAGCAGCTGATGCAGGAGACAAAGCGCCAGTTCGGCCGTGCTGTGCTGATCGACTGTCATTCCATGCCCGGCGGCGTGACCGTCGGCGGACACCGCCGCAAGCCCGATATCGTCATCGGCGACCGGTTCTCCACCAGCGCCTCCAGCGACATCGCCTATGCGGCGATCTCGATCCTCGAGCGGATGGGCTTTGTCACCGCCTATAACAAGCCTTATGCGGGCGGCTTCATTACCGAGCACTACGGCCGCCCCGGCGCCGATTGCCATGCGATCCAGATCGAGGTTTCGCGCAGGCTTTACGCGGACGAGCAGAGCTATGTGAAAAAGCCGGAATTCATTGCGCTGAAACAGGCCTTGACGCTGTTCATCCAGGAATTTGCGGCTTTTCTCGCCGATGGAGAAGACAGTGCCGGTCTTGCCGCAGAGTGAAGCAGTCCGTGCATTTGGATCCGGGGGCGGCAGTCAAAAAAAACCGCGCTCGGGGCGCGGTTAAGTCTAGGGAGGAAACACCCAAGGAGGGTATTCACAGTCGAAAGACTGTACTTGAGACAATAGATGACAATGCGATGACTGTCAAGTTGATTTGCCTGAAAATTGCGCAATGGAGACTATTGTCTAATTTTTACGCGTATTGCCTGTTTTTTATTTGCCATTGCCGCAAGGGCGGGCGGATCTTCCCGGCGAGAGCGAATGTTTGGCGGTCCGGCGCATTTTATCGCCAGGCGTGATTCCCTTCGTCTCGGAAAAACTCTAGAAACCGGCAGTACACCCTCTTGTCTTGCCACAGGATATGCCATGCTTCCCGATCATGCCTTCTTCACAAGGCTTGCCGATGCCGCCGCTGCCGAGACATTGCCGCGCTTTCGCTCCGGCCTTGATGTCGACAACAAGCTGAGCGGCGGCTTCGACCCGGTTACGGAGGGCGACCGGGCCGCCGAGAGTGCCATCCGGCGACTGATCGAGGAGACCTATCCGGATCATGGCATCCTGGGCGAGGAGCATGGCGCAAGCGGGCTTGATCGCGAGTATGTCTGGGTGATCGATCCGATTGACGGCACGCGGGCCTTCATTTCCGGCGTGCCGGTCTGGGGCACGCTGATCGGACTTTACCGGAACGGCCGGGCGGTGATGGGGCTGATGGACCAGCCTTTTACCGGCGAGCGGTTCTTTGCCGATCCGCAGGGAGGCGTCTTTTCCGGACCCGGCGGGCCGCGAAGGCTGAAAACCCGCGATTGCCGCACTCTGGACGATGCGGTGCTGTTCACCACCTCGCCGAGGATCATGGGCGCGGCCGCGCTTTCGCGTTACGATCGGCTGGAGCGGAAGGTCCGTCTCGCCCGCTACGGCATCGATTGCTATGCCTATTGTCTACTGGCTTCGGGCTTTGCCGATCTTGTCGTCGAGAGCGACCTGAAGCCCTATGATGTCGGTGCGCTGATCGCGATCATCGAAAGTGCCGGCGGCGTGATCACCACATGGACGGGCGAACGGCCGGAACTGGGTGGCGAAATCATCGCCGCGGCGACGCCGGCGTTGCATCAGGCGGCCCTTGCCGAACTGAGCGCCGCTTAGCGCATCGTGCGTCCTTTGTGCGTCCGACCGGACGCGCTAAGGCTTTCTCAGCGCGAAGCCAGGCATTCATCGAAGAAGCCGAGGATCGCCTCAAGGGCAGGGCGGCGCACGGAATCGACCTCCTGAAGGATCTCGTGCCCGGATGAGGGCAGGACGAGGTGGCGCGCGCCAAGCCTTGCGGCAAGCCGCGCCTGGGAATTGGCCGGGATCAGCGCGTCGCGGCCGGCAGAGAGCACAAGCGACGGACAGTCGATCACGGCAAGCGCCTTTGGACGGGTGAGCCGACGGATCGCGCCGAGGCAGGCCGAAAGCCAGCCGAATGTCACCGGCCCCAGCAGGTAGGGCGGATCGGTTTCAGCCGCCGCGATATTGCGTTCGTAGCGGGCGCGGTCTGATGTATGGGGCTGGTCCTCGAACCGCGCCGGTTGGCCGCGCGGCCGCGCAGTGCGCTGCCTGGCCCGGCCCGTTCGGCTGAAGAGCCAGGCCATGGCGCCGACCACAAAGGCCGGGTAACGGTCGTGGCGGATGCCGACAAAGGGCGCCGAGAGCACAAGGCCGGCAAATCGGCCGGGAGCCTGTTCGGCAACCGAAAGCGCGATCAGCCCGCCAAGCGAATGGCCAAGCAGGAAACAGGGTCCCGGCATTTTGCCCTCGACCTTTTGCAGGAAGAAATCGAGAATGTCGCGCGGATAGTCCGAAAACCGCTCGATATGGCCCATGTTCCCGTCCTCAAGGCGGCGTTCGGAGCCCCCCTGGGCGCGCAGGTCGAGGATGGCTGCCGCGTAACCGGCCCTGCGAAGATCGGCCACGGTCTCGGCATATTTCTCGATGAATTCTGCCCGGCCCGCGACGATGAGCACCGTGGCGCACGCGTCTTCGCAAGGGAACAGCCCGTAACGCAGCATGACCCCGTCGAAGGCGCGCATCATGCCGATTGTCTGGTTCGCGTCCATTGCCTGTCGCCCATCGCTCATCATCGGCCTGTGATGACGCGCCAGGTGAGCGAAGGCAATGCCGGTTGGTGATTTGAACGGGAAAAAGGACCGGAACCGGACGCTTGAACAGGGGTAAAAGCATCTCGGCTCCGGCCAAGATACCGCTATCACTGGGTCAAGAGTGACAACGGTGCCGGGACGGGTGCGCCGTAGTTCCCGGCAAAAGCTGAATGGCGCATTGTGCCTGAACGTGAGTTCAATAGTGCATTCATATTGCGTTCATTCTCAATATAGTGGCGATGAGGGTGGTGCAAAAGTGCTGCAGCGCACCTCGCCAACGCGATTGCGCGATGATCATTTTGCCGACGCAGGCCCTCTTGAAATCGTCGTCGACTTTTCCCAAATCCTCTGGCGTGGACGCCAATCACTGGGTCCGCAACCGTTTTCCGCAATCGCCGGTTTCGGGATTGCCGGGAAGTGTCATCGCAACCATACGTCGCTCAAAGGAGGACATTATGCGTAACGTCGATTTTTCGCCCCTCTACCGTTCTACCGTCGGTTTTGACCGACTTTTCAATCTCCTCGACACGATGGGCCAGCCCGAACAGGCGCCCGCCTATCCGCCCTATAATATCGAGCGCACCGGCGAGAATGCCTATCGCATCTCCATGGCCGTCGCCGGCTTCAGCGAAAGCGAGCTTTCCATCGAGGCCCATGCCAACGTGTTGACCGTGAAAGGCGAGAAGGCCGAGGAAGATGACGAAGGCAACAGCGAATACCTCTATCGCGGTATCGCCAAACGTGCATTCGAACGTCGCTTCCAGCTCGCCGACCACATGGAAGTCCAGGGTGCAACACTGAAGAATGGTCTACTTTATGTTGAGCTGCTTCGCAACATTCCCGAGGCCATGAAACCGCGTCGAATTGCAATCGAAACGCGATCCGGAGAGCCGAAAACGATTTCGGCGCAGAAGAATGTGGAGATGGATGCCGCCTGACGGCAGACCCCCACTAGTAAAAATTGTAGGACGGCGCCTCTCGGGGCGCCGTTTTTCATTCGTGCCAGCGTCTTGTGATTCGCGCGGCCAGGTAGTCCAGCGAAATCTTGCCGGGTCCGTAGATCACCAGCATGACCAGCGGAACCGCCCAGAGAAGACGCTGGTCGAGGATCACGCTGTCGGGGAAGCGGTCGAACAGCGCGCCGATGGTCTCGCCGCCGACCTGGTGCACCGTGATGTCGACCAATGTCTGGACCGCAATGAAGCCCAGCATGCCGAGTGCGCTCAGCCGCGTGGCAAGGCCGAGGATAATCAGCAGCGGCAGGGCGAATTCGGCATAGGTTCCCAGATGGACGATCAGTCCCCAGGGCAGGAAGGGCACTGCGGAAACATTGCCGCCGGCGGCCTCAACGGCCGGAAGGGCGATCTGGTAGTAGGCCGAGTCGCGAACCATGAAGAAGCCGGCAAGACCCGGCTCAACCTTGGTGAGCGCCGAGTTGAGGAAGTAGAGCCACAGGGTTGAGGCAAAGACCAGCCGGGCGAAGAGTCCCGGAAACCATGGCGCCAGAAAGTCCTGGAGGCGGCTGAATATGCGCTCGTGTAGGCGCGCGATCGTGCAGATGAAATGCATGGTGACTACTCCCTTGCAGCCGAAAGGCGCATGAAGGCGCCCGAGGTCATCAGGATCGAGAAGGCGGCGCCGAGTTCAAAGGCGGCGTCGAGCGTCGTCGCGGCCTCGGCCGCCTCGCCGATCGGCCTGCCGTCGATCAGTTTGTTGAAGAAGACAGACTGTCCGTCGTCCAGCGAAAGCACGGAAACGTCGTAACGCGGCCGCGTCACCAGAGCGGTCTCGGCCGGTGAGGGATCGAAATCCTTGAGCCCGGTTCCGTTGCGAACCCGCAGGCAAATGCTCACCGCCGCGCTGTCGAAGCGCTGCAGCCGGGTGGCCGGGTGCGCGACGAGGGTCGCTGCCATCAGGTCGTCCGGGGAAAGCGTCTGGAGCATCTCGGGTGACAATGGTTCCGCATCGCTCGCGTGATAGGCGTCGAGCCAGGCCCGCTCCAGACGGGCAATATCGGGCAGGAAGAACAGATGTTCGGCAGGCTCGAACGTGGCGATGAAATCGGCAAAACCTTGGCCGTATTCGGCAATCACAGGCGTTCGCGGCGGTTCGTGCGCGATGTATGCGCCAGCCATGGCCGAGAAGAACCGTTCCCCCACGAGGTCGCGCGTTACCGGGAATATATCCGCGAGCGCGCCTTTGAGCCCGACAGCGACATTGTTGCGGTAGACGCCGAAGCGCTTGACGGCCGATCCGCCGAACGGATTGGCAACGCCCGCCGGCGCGGTTTCGGCCTGCGGTCCGAGAAGGGCCGCGGCGAAGCCTTCGAGCGTTGCGGCAGCGGAGCGAGGGTCAGCCATGGCGGCTGCCGAGCAGGAAGCGCTCGCCTTCCCGGTTCATGATCTCCTCGGCCAGTTGCGCCTCGCGCTTCAGGATCGGCCATTCGGGCACGTCATTGTCCCATTCGATCAGCGTCGGCAGCGGGCCGGTCTTCTGGATGACGAAGGCATAAAGCGCCCATACCGCGTCGTCGACGGGCCGGTCATGGGCGTCGATCAGAAGCGGTGCGCCCGTATCGTCAACATCCTCTGCGTGGCCGGCGAGATGGATTTCGCCGACCCGCTCCAGCGGAAAGCTCTTCAGGTATGACAGGGCGTCAAAGCCGTTATTGGTCGCTGACACATGGACATTGTTGACGTCGAGCAGCAGGCCGCAGCCGCTCTTGCGCGCAATCTCGTCGAGGAAGATCGTCTCGGGGATCGTGCTTTCGGAAAAGGCCACATAGGTGGACGGGTTTTCCAGCAGGATCGGCCGTTTGAGCCTGTTCTGCACCCGGTCGATGTGGTTGGCGATATGGGCGAGCGTCTCTTCGGTATAAGGCAGCGGCAGAAGGTCGTTGTAATAGGCGTCGTCATGGGTCGACCAGGCCAGGTGTTCGGAAACGAGGCCCGGCTCATAGCGCTCGACAACGCCTGCCAGCCGTTCCAGATGGCCCGGGTCAATCCCGCGCGGCGAGCCGATCGACAGGCCGACGCCGTGGACGGACAGGGGGAAGTCCCGGCGCATGCGCGTCAGGATGCGGTGCGGATGGCCGCCGGCGCCCATATAATTTTCTGCATGGACTTCGAGAAAGCCGATTTCGTAGTCATCGTTCAGGATGGCGTCGGCATGGGCGGTCTTGAAGCCGGCGCCGGCACGCTGCGGGATCTGTCGCGGGGCAAGCAAGGCAGTCTTTTCATTGGACATGTGTAGTCCTCCCACTCACAGGATGACGCGAGACCGCCGGCGCGCCGAGGGCACCGGCGGCGTTGACGCGCAATCACATTGCGGGCAGATCGCGATCGAGCGGCTTGAGCGAACCCATGCGGTCGCCCGGCAGCTTCATGTCCGTGCAGGAGCCTTCGGCCACATATTTCCAGGCATTGCCCTGGTAGTCGACCTTGGACGTGCCTGCGCAGGTCGTGCCCGGTCCGGCGGCGCAATCGTTCTGGCCGGCCATGGCAACGCCGTAGCACTTGACATTGGCGGCCTGGGCGGGGGCGGTGGCCGCAAGGCTGCCGACAGCCACGGCGAGCGCGCCGGCCAGAGTTGCAGCGCTGATCTTGTTGGTCTTCGACATGCTATTCTCCTCATTGATCGAGACGGGTTCGATTGTTGTGCAAGTCTTGTTCTTGCACGCAGGAGTTTTGCAAAATCGGCCTTCACTTGGAAATCAATGGAGCGTCACCCGGCCATCACGCCGCGTCACCGGCCTGTGAGGCGCCGTTACCCTTTTGTGAGCGGCTCGGCCTCAAGAAAAGAGACGAAACGATCGACCTCGGCCTCAGTCGTGGCGAAGCTCGTCACGCAGCGCGCCAGAACCTCGCCCTCGGCGACGAGCCCGGGCTGGTCTGCCGGCGTCAGCCAGTCGTAGAACTGCGCGCCGGCCCTGCGCGCGGCTTCAGCCGAAGCCTTCGGCAGGATGATGAAAACCTCGTTCGATAGAGTCTCCCAGGCAAGCCGCGCCTTTGCCGATTTGCGAAAGGCAATGCGCATCCGCTCGGCCATGGCGTTTGAGTGGCGGGCAAGGTCGAGCCAGAGATCGTTTGTCAGATAGGCGTCGAGCTGGGCCGAGATGAAGCGGGTCTTGGAGAAGAGATGGGCGGCGCGCTTGCGGATGAAGGGCATTTCGCGCGCCTGGTCCGGGTTCATGAACACGATCGCCTCCGCGCACCAGCAGCCGTTCTTGGTGCCGCCGAAGGAGAGGATGTCAACGCCGCGCTTCCAGGTCATTTCCGCGGGCGTCGTGTCGAGCGCCACCAACGCATTGGCAAAGCGCGCGCCGTCCATGTGAACCGGAAGGCCGCCGTCCTTTGCGACGGCGGTGAGCGCATCAATCTCGTCAAGGCCGTAGACGGTGCCGACCTCCGTCGACTGCGTCAGTGACAGCGCCATTGGCTGGCCATGATGGATGAAGTCTGCCGGATAGCGCGCGGCGATGCGCCTCAGCTCCGACGGCGTCATCTTGCCTTCCGGGCCCGAAACGGTGGCAAGCCTGCCGCCGCCGGTGAAATATTCCGGCGCGCCACCCTCGTCATTGGCGATATGGGCGTCCTTGTGGCAGAAGACCACGCCGCCCGGTCGCCCGACGGAGGAAAGCGCCAGCGAATTGGCCGCCGTGCCGGTGCCGACGAAGAAGACCGCGACCTCGCGTTCGAAGATCTCGTTGAAACGCGCCTCGATCTTCCGGTCCAACGGGCTTGTGCCATAGGCATTGGCATAGCCCGACTGCTCGCGTATCAGCGCTTCGCCGATTGCGGGATGGGCGCCGGACCAGTTGTCGGAAGCAAAAAACATGGATAAAGACCTCAAAAGCGTTCTGGAAATGCGGTTAGCGGGATATCAGGGAAAAGGCCGCCGCCTGTAAAGGGGCATTCCCGGTTGCCCGGTTTCATGTGCTGTTTTCGCAGGAACTTGCGCCTCTCGGTTTCAGTGACGTGGAATCTGCCTATAAATTGCCGTTTTCTTTCAGGTCTTTCGAAAGGACGCGCAAAATAGTAACTTTCTTGCGTTTCTGATCCTCTTGGCGTAATTTTCTCTCGCCTTCGGGCGCGCGATTTCATTATTTGCTTGCGACTTTGCCTGGTTTCTGGCATGAACTGCAGATAGGACAGTTATGCTGTCCTATTTTTATGTCCGGCTGTGTCGTGTGCCGATCGCAAGGGGCTGACGTGTTCGCGCTTTTTGGTCTATAATGACCGGACAAGCGGAAGGCCGCGCTCCGGCTCGCTCACGACAAGAGCCATCGGCTGGAGCGCCCGTTGATTTGGTCGTCCCGGTTTTAAATGAGAGAGAGGTTCGCAGGCAGCAGGGTGCATCAGCGCCTTCACGCATTTGCCTGCACCCATGATCCGGTTTCGCCTGCAGTCCGGCAGGTTTTAAGGAGATCTTGTATGACGAAGATGACGCCATCCGCGCTCAGTGGTGCCCCGCTCACGCAAATGACCGTGACGCCTGCCGCCAATAAAGCTGCCGACGGTCGTCGCAACAAACGTCAGGGGCTCTATGATCCGAGGAATGAGCACGACGCCTGCGGCGTCGGCTTCATCGCCCATATGAAGGGCGAGAAGTCGCATCAGATCGTCAAGGACGGCTTGTTCATTCTCGAAAACCTCACCCATCGCGGCGCCGTCGGCGCCGACCCGCTGATGGGCGACGGCGCCGGCATGCTGATGCAGATCCCGGATCGCTTCTTCCGTGAGGAAATGGCCAAGGAAGGCATCGTGCTGCCGAAGGTCGGCGAATATGCCGTCGGCTATTTCTTCATGCCGCGCGATCCGGAACGCATCGCACACTACAAGGACATCATCCAGAAGGTGATCGCCGACGAGGGCCAGCGTTTCCTCGGCTTCCGCGAAGTGCCGGTCGACAATTCCTCGCTGTCGAAGGCGGAGGATATCGCCGCGACCGAGCCCTATCACCTGCAGGTCTTCATCGGCGCCGGCGCGCGCGCCGATACGCAGCAGGATTTCGAACGCCGTCTGTTCATCCTGCGCAAGGTGATCTCGAACACGATCTTTTCCGAATCGGAAGGTGCTGCGGAAGATTTCTACATCGTCTCGATGTCGTCCTCGACCATCGTCTACAAGGGCATGTTCCTCGCCTATCAGGTCGGCGCCTATTACAAGGACCTCTCCGACCCGCGCTTCGAATCCGCCGTTGCCCTCGTGCACCAGCGCTTTTCGACCAACACCTTCCCGTCCTGGAAGCTGTCGCATCCCTATCGCATGGTCGCCCATAACGGCGAGATCAACACGCTCAGGGGCAATGTGAACTGGATGGCCGCCCGTCAGGCCTCCGTGTCCTCGCCGCTCTTCGGTGATGATATCTCCAAGCTCTGGCCGATCTCCTATGAGGGCCAGTCCGATACGGCCTGTTTCGACAATGCGCTCGAATTCCTGGTGCAGGGCGGCTATTCCATGGCCCATGCCGTGATGATGCTGATCCCGGAAGCCTGGGCCGGCAACATGTCGATGGGCCCGCAGACGAGAGCGTTCTACGAATATCACGCAGCCCTGATGGAGCCGTGGGACGGCCCGGCCGCCGTTGCCTTTACCGACGGCCGCCAGATCGGCGCCACGCTTGACCGTAACGGACTGCGTCCGGCGCGCTACCTGATCACCAAGGATGACCGGATCATCATGGCGTCTGAAGCCGGCGTCCTGCCGGTCGAAGAAGAAAACATCGTGGCCAAGTGGCGTCTGCAGCCCGGTCGCATGCTTCTGATCGACATGGAAAAGGGCCGGATCATCTCCGACGACGAGATCAAGTCCGAACTGGCCGGCATGCATCCCTATCAGGACTGGCTCGACCGCACCCAGCTCATCCTCGAAGAACTGAAGCCGGTTGAACCGCGCGCGCTCAGACGCGACGTGTCGCTGCTCGACCGCCAGCAGGCCTTCGGCTACACGCAGGAAGACACGAAGATCCTGATGTCGCCCATGGCAACGACCGGCCAGGAAGCCATCGGCTCGATGGGCACCGATACGCCGATTTCGGCGATGTCGGACAAGTCGAAGCTGCTCTATACCTATTTCAAGCAGAACTTCGCCCAGGTCACCAACCCGCCGATCGACCCGATCCGCGAGGAACTGGTGATGAGCCTCGTCTCCTTCATCGGCCCGCGTCCGAACATTCTCGACCATGAGGGCGCCTCGCGCGAGAAGCGCCTGGAAGTGCGCCAGCCGATCCTGACCAATGGCGACCTGGAAAAGATCCGTTCTATCGGCCATACCGAAGACCGGTTCGACACCAAGACGCTTGACATCACCTATGGCGCAGAGCAGGGCGAAGCCGGCATGCCGGAGATGATCGACCGGCTGTGCGAGCGCGCTGAAGCCGCCGTCAAGGGCGGCTACAACATCATCGTGCTCTCCGACCGCCAGATCGGCCCGGATCGGATCGCGATCCCCGCGCTTCTGGCAACGGCTGCCGTTCACCATCACCTGATCCGCAAGGGGCTCAGGACCTCGGTCGGCCTCGTGGTCGAATCGGGCGAGCCGCGCGAAGTGCATCACTTCTGCTGTCTCGCCGGCTATGGCGCGGAAGCCATCAACCCCTATCTCGCCTTCGACACGCTTGCCGACATGCATGCCAAGGGAATGTTCCCCGAGGAGGTCGACGCCGGCGAGGTGATCTATCGCTATATCAAGGCGATCGGAAAGGGCATGCTGAAGGTTATGTCCAAGATGGGCATTTCGACCTACCAGTCCTATTGCGGCGCGCAGATCTTCGACGCCATCGGCCTGTCGTCGGAATTCGTCGAACGCTTCTTCTTCGGTACGGCCTCGATGATAGAGGGTGTTGGCCTCACGGAAGTCGCCGAAGAGACCGTCGCACGCCACCGCGCCGCTTTCGGCAAGGATCCGGTGCTGGCCTCCACGCTCGACATCGGCGGCGAATATGCCTACCGCATGCGCGGCGAGGCCCATGCCTGGACGCCGGATGCCGTCGCCGAGCTTCAGCACGCCGTGCGCGGCAATGCGCGAGACCGCTACGACGCCTTCGCCAAGATGGAAAACGCGACGACGCTTCGGATGAACACCATTCGCGGGCTGTTCCGGATCAAGAATGCCGAGGAGATCGGCCGCAAGCCGGTGCCGCTCGAAGAGGTCGAACCGGCGACCGAAATCGTCAAGCGGTTCTCCACCGGCGCCATGTCCTTCGGCTCGATCTCGCGCGAGGCGCACACCACGCTTGCGATCGCCATGAACCAGATCGGCGGCAAGTCGAACACGGGCGAGGGCGGTGAAGAGAGCGACCGCTATCTGAAGCTGCCCGACGGCTCCTATCCGAAGGAGCGCTCCGCGATCAAGCAGATTGCGTCGGGCCGTTTCGGTGTGACGACCGAATATCTGGTCAATGCGGATCTGCTGCAGATCAAGGTGGCCCAGGGCGCCAAGCCCGGCGAAGGCGGCCAGCTTCCCGGCCACAAGGTCGATGCGACGATCGCCAAGACCCGTCATTCGACGCCGGGCGTGGGCCTGATCTCGCCGCCGCCGCACCATGACATCTATTCGATCGAGGATCTGGCGCAGCTGATCTACGACCTGAAGAACGTCAACCCGACGGCCGATGTCTCGGTCAAGCTGGTCTCCGAAGTGGGCGTTGGCACGGTTGCCGCCGGCGTCGCCAAGGCGCGCGCCGACCACATCACCATTTCCGGTTTCGACGGCGGCACCGGTGCTTCGCCGCTGACCTCGCTGAAGCATGCCGGCAGCCCGTGGGAGATCGGCCTTGCCGAAACCCAGCAGACGCTGGTGCTGAACGGGCTCCGTTCGCGCATCGCGCTGCAGGTCGACGGCGGGTTGAAGACGGGCCGCGACGTGCTGATCGGCGCCATGCTCGGCGCCGATGAGTTCGGCTTTTCCACCGCGCCGCTGATCGCGGCCGGCTGCATCATGATGCGCAAGTGCCACCTGAATACCTGCCCGGTCGGCGTCGCCACCCAGGACCCGGTCCTGAGGAAGCGCTTCAAGGGGCTGCCGGAACATGTGGTCAACTACTTCTTCTTCGTTGCCGAGGAACTGCGCGAGATGCTGGCGGCCCTCGGCTTCACAAGCCTCAACGACGTCATCGGTTCGGTCGAACTGCTCGACAAGGACGAGGCGATCGCACACTGGAAGTCGAAGGGGCTCGATTTCTCGAAGATCTTCCACAAGGTGGCAGCACCCAAGGAAGCAACCTTCTGGACCGAACGTCAGAAGCATCCGATCGACGATATTCTTGACCGCAAGCTGATCGAAAAGGCCATGCCGGCGCTCGAGAACAAGGAAAAGGTCGCCTTCGACGTCGAGATCAAGAATGTCGACCGCTCCGCCGGCGCCATGCTCTCGGGCGAGGTCGCCAAGCGCTGGAACGAAAAGGGTCTGAAGGAGGACACGATCTCCGTGACGCTCACCGGCACGGCCGGACAGTCCTTCGGCGCGTTCCTGGCAAGCGGCGTGACCTTTGACCTGATCGGTGACGGCAACGACTATGTCGGCAAGGGGCTTTCGGGCGGCAAGATCATCATCCGTCCGCCGGAGAACTCGCCGATCGTGCCGGAGGAATCGATCATCGTCGGCAATACGGTGCTTTACGGCGCAACATCCGGCGAGTGTTACTTCCGCGGCGTTGCCGGGGAACGCTTCGCCGTTAGAAACTCCGGCGCGATTGCCGTTGTCGAGGGCGTTGGCGACCATGGCTGCGAATACATGACCGGCGGTCTTGTCGTCGTGCTCGGCCCGACGGGCCGCAACTTCGCGGCCGGCATGTCGGGCGGCGTGGCCTATGTTCTCGACGAGGATGGCGGCTTTGCCGATCGCTGCAACATGGCCATGGTCATGCTGGAGCCGGTGCCGGAAGAAGACGACATGCTGGAGAAGCTGCATCACCATGGCGGCGATCTCATGCACAAGGGCCGCGTCGACGTTTCCGGCGACATGACCCGCCATGACGAGGAGCGTCTGGTGCGTCTCATCACCAACCATCTGCTCTGCACGGGTTCCACCCGCGCCAAAGCGATCCTGGATGACTGGGCCCATTACCGGCCGATGTTCCGCAAGGTCATGCCGGTCGAATACCGTCGTGCGCTGGAAGAGATGGAGCGCATGCGCATGGGTGTCGCGGCGGAGTGATTGTTGCCACGAAATGCGTGTGATATGACACTGTCATATCACACGCATGGAGGTTGGGATGTCGGACCGAACTATCAAGGAAAAGAGATCCCGCATTTTCATGAATGGCCGCAGCCGCGCCGTCCGGATCCCGAGCGATTTCGAACTGGAGGGCGACGAGGTCATCATCAGACAGGAGCACAACGGGCTGATCACGATCGAACCGGTGGAAAAGAAGATGACGCCGCGGGAGGTTATCGCGTGGCTTCGCGCGCAGCCGCCACTTCCTGAAGAGGAATGGTTGCCGGAGATCGAAGACCTGCCGCCGCGGGACGTTGATCTTTAGAAAATGAGGTATCTGCTGGATACAAACGCGATATCGCATGCGCTGAAATTCCCGGACGGACCCGTTGGCCGGAGATTGTTCGAGGAAGATGCCGACGCGCTGTGTACCAGTATCGTCGTGGTGGCCGAGCTTCGGTTCGGATATATGAGAAGGGGCTCTAAGCGGCTCAAAAGGGATGTCGAGACGCTGGTTGGCAGTCTGGATGTCCGGCCATGGGAAAGCCCGGCAGAGTGGAAATATGCCGAACTGCGGCTGGCGCTGGAAAGGGCCGGCACGGCGATCGGTCAGATGGACATGCTGATTGCCGCCCACGCGCTGGCGCTCGACGCGGTGGTGGTGACGGCGAACGAGAGAGAATTTGCGCGGGTTCCCGGCCTGAAGGTCGAGAACTGGGAAACGGCCTGAAGGGCAAATGAACCACTTCAACAGGCTCCGGCGGTCAAGGACGCGGGTCATAAGAGTGAGGGATCGGACATGCTGATGACGACAACGCCGGCGGTCGAGGGCCGCAAGATTGTCGAATACAAGGGCGTGGTGACGGGAGAGGCGATCATCGGGGCCAATATCTTCCGGGATATCCGTGCGAGCTTTCGCGATATCGTCGGCGGGCGGTCGTCGGCCTACGAGGAATCGCTCGCGGAGGCCCGCGAGACGGCTTTTGCCGAGGCCGAGAAGATGGCCCAAGGCCTCGGCGCCAATGCGATTGTCGGGATTGACCTCGACTATGAAAACATCACTTCCGGCAGCGGAACCATGCTGATGGTATCGGTCTCCGGCACCGCTGTCGTCATCGAGTAATTCAGGGAAAGTCATGGGTAAAGTTACAGGTTTCATGGAAATCGACCGGCAGGTTGCGAAGTATCAGCCGGCCTCCGACCGCATTCGCCATTTCCGCGAATTCACCATCCCGATGTCGGACCCGGAAGTGCAGAAACAGGCGGCACGCTGCATGGATTGCGGCATTCCCTATTGCCATGGTCCGACAGGCTGTCCGATCCACAACCAGATCCCGGACTGGAACGATCTGGTCTATAGCGGCAACTGGAAAGAGGCGATTGCCAACCTGCATTCGACCAACAATTTTCCGGAGTTCACCGGTCGCGTGTGCCCGGCGCCTTGCGAGGAGGCCTGCACGCTGAACCTCGAGGACATCCCGGTCTCGATCAAGACGATCGAACAGGCGATCGCCGACAAGGCCTATGAACTGGGCTACATCGTGCCGCGTCCGGCAACGACCAAGACCGGCAAGAAGGTTGCCGTGATCGGTTCTGGACCCGCCGGCATGTCGGCTGCCCAGCAGCTCGGCCGGGCTGGCCATGATGTTGTGGTGTTCGAGCGCGAGACGAAGCCCGGCGGCCTGCTGCGTTACGGTATTCCCGACTTCAAGATGGAGAAGAACTTCATCGATCGCCGTGTTGAACAGATGCGCGGGGAGGGGGTCGAATTCCGCTGCGGCGTCAATGTCGGTGTCGATGTGAAGGTCGACGATCTGCTCGCCGAATATGACGCCGTGCTTTACTGCGGCGGCTCCGAAACGCCGCGCGCTTCCGGCATTGGCGGCGGCGATCTGCACGGCGTTTACGATGCCATGCCCTTCCTGGTGCAGCAGAACAAGCGCGTCGGACGCGAGAACATCGACAGCACCGGATGGCCGTCCGAGCCTATCCTCGCCGGCGGCAAGCATGTCGTCGTTGTCGGCGGCGGCGACACCGCGTCTGACTGCGTGGGCACGGCCTTCCGTCAGGGCGCTGTCAAGGTGACCCAGCTCGATATCCGCCCGCAGCCGCCGGAAAAGGAAGACAAGCTTGCCGTCTGGCCGTTCTGGGCCACCAAGATGCGCACCTCCTCCTCCCAGGCCGAGGGCGCGGTGCGCGAATTCCAGGTGGCGACGCTGGAATTCGTTGGAGAGGACGGGATCCTCACCGGCGTGAAATGCTGCCATGTGGACGAGAAGCGTCAGCCGATCGCCGGCACGGAGTTTGTCATCAAGGCTGACCTCGCCTTTATCGCGATCGGCTTCCGCGGTCCATTGAAGACCGGCGTGCTTGCCGAGCTTGAAGGCCGGCTCACGCTCAACACCGACCGTCGCGGTTCGGTGAATGTCGTCGCCAATGACGATGACTACAAGACGTCGGTGGACAGGTTCTGGACCGCAGGCGACGTCCGGCGCGGCCAGTCGCTCGTGGTCTGGGCGATCCGCGAAGGTCGCCAGGCGGCCCGTTCGATCGACCTTGCCCTGATGGGCGAGACCCTGCTGCCGCGCTGAAAACGCTGAACAAATGGCGGGCTGCGGCGCGACGTCGCGGCCCCCGCCGGAAAATGCGGCATGGGGGCGGTTGTCGGATTGCCCTCTCTATTGCATCTTGTTAGACCTATTCCATACTTGAGTGAAACTTTGTTTATTTTAGTCATCAGAGGAGAGGGTCTTGGTTCAGCATAAGAAGGTTCGCAAGGCGGTTCTGCCGGTTGCAGGTCTGGGAACGCGGTTCCTGCCCGCCACAAAGGTTGTGCCGAAAGAGATGCTTCCGGTCGTCGACAAGCCGATTGTCCAGTATGTCGTCGATGAGGCGATCGAGGCGGGGATCGATCATTTCGTCTTCATCACCGGCCGCAACAAGCACGTCATCGAAGATTATTTCGATATCCAGTACGAGCTCGAAAGCACGCTGAAGGCCCGAAACAAGAACGCCGAACTGAGCCTGCTTGCAGACATGCTGCCGGCTGCCGGCACGGCGACCTTCACACGTCAGCAGGAACCGCACGGGCTTGGCCATGCCGTGTGGTGCGCCCGCGAGATTGTCGGGCCAGAACCATTTGCGCTGATCCTGCCCGACATGGTGATGGAAGCCGAAAAGCCCTGCCTGAAGGGCATGATGGAAGTCTATGATGTCGCCGGCGGCAATGTCGTCTCCGTCGAGGAATGCGATCCCGAGCTTGCGCACAAATACGGTATCGTTGGCGTCGGCGAGGCTGTTGGCAATGGCTTCAAGATCACCGAGATGATCGAGAAGCCGGAGAAGGGGACGGCGCCCTCCAACTACTTCATCAACGGCCGTTACATCCTGCAGCCGGAGATCTTTCCGATTCTGGAAACCCTTGAGCGCGGCGCCGGCAACGAGATCCAACTGACCGACGGCATGCTGAAACTGGCGCAGCAGCAGGATTTCTACGGCTACAAGTTTGACGGCCAGACCTTCGACTGCGGCTCCAAGGAAGGCTTCATCATCGCCAATGTGGCGCTGGCGCTGAAGCGCGACGACATCCGCCCGAAGGTCGAGGACGAGCTCAAGGCGCTGATCGCCGCGCTGAAATAGCCGGAAAGGGCGCTGCGACGCCTTGCGAGTTATACCGGGCGGCGCGCTTGAGCGTCGCCCTTTTTGGTGCCGAAAGTATGAACATGTCATCACCAAACTTAACCGAACCGGTCATCATTGCGCTTGGCGAAGGCCCTGAAAACCGGCTCGAGGGCGAGCGGCCTGACCGGCAATTCACCACGGTTCACCGCCCGGAGCTTCACGTCTGGCGCGCGAAGGCAGCCCGCGCGCGCGTGCTGCTCTATGCCGGGGGCGGATATACTAAGATCGTCTATGACAAGGAGGGGCCGGAGGTGGCCGCCTGGCTGAACGGGCTCGGGATCGAGGTCAATCTCCTCATTCACCGGCTGCCGGGCGCTGATGACGGCAAGGGCGGGCGCTATCGGAAGGACATTGCGCTTGAAGACGGATTGCTGGCGCTCGATTACCTTGCCGGTGCGCAAAGCAACTTGCCGCTCTTCCATTTCGGCCTGTCCTCCGGCGGGCATCTGGCTGGCGTCATGGCCTGCCAGCCGCACCGGTTGAAAGCGGCTGGCGCCTTGATCTGCTATGCGCCGATCAACGCCAACCACCGCGCCCACAAGTTCCCGCACGGCAAGCCGGATTATCCGCCGGTCGAAAAGCAGGATTTCTATGACGACTGGCCGATCGGGCTTGCCGAGCACCCCCGTGGCCTGCCAAAGATTCCGGTGTTTCTCGCCTATGCGGCGCATGACCGCTCCGTGCCGCTGCGGCATGCTCTCAATTTTGCAGAAACGGCCTCCGCTCTGGAGCTCGACGTTGACCTGCATGTCTTTGCCGATGCGCCGCATGGCTTCGCCCTGCGGTCGCTCGACGGCACGCAAGGCGCCTGGCCCGGTCTGGCGCACGACTGGATGCGGCGAAAGGCCGGCCTGCCGGAGGCCGGATGACGGGCGCTGCGTGCTGCCAGCTCCAAGGCGATTGTTCTATTGATTGCGAAACCCAAAGGCGCTAACAGCGGTGCATGGACGAGACGACTGACAAGACCGACGCAGGTGATGCGACCCTTTCCGCCTTGAGAACGCTGGCGTTCGAGAAGAAGGGGCTCGACGCGCTTGCCGAGGCGCTTGAAAACGGGCTGGGCGAGCCCTTTGAAAAGGCCGTCGCCTTGCTCAGGCAAACGCAAGGCCATGTGATCGTCTCGGGCGTCGGCAAGAGCGGCCATGTCGGCACCAAGATCGCCGCCACCTTCGCCTCAACCGGAACGCCGGCCTTCTTCGTGCACCCGGCCGAGGCCAATCACGGCGACATGGGGATGATCGCCCAGAAGGACGCGGTCGTCGCGCTGTCCTGGAGCGGGGAAAGCAGCGAACTGACGGCGCTTGTCGCCTATACCCGTCGCTTCGCCATCCCGCTGATCGCCATCACGGCCGGGAAGCAATCCTCTCTGGCGCTTGCCGCTGATGTCGTACTCTCTCTGCCGAAGGCGGAAGAGGCCTGTCCGCTGGGACTTGCGCCGACGACCTCGACGACCATGCAGTTGGCAATCGGCGATGCGCTGGCGATTGCCCTTCTCGAGGTGCGTGGCTTCTCCGCCGTTGATTTCAAGGTCTATCACCCGGGCGGCAAGCTCGGGGCGCTGCTTTCGCATGTGGCCGACATCATGCATGTGGGCGAGGAAATCCCGCTGGTGCGCACAGGCACGCCGCTGCCGGAAGCGATCATGGAGCTTTCCAAGCGCCGTTTCGGCTGCGTCGGCGTCATCGATGATGACGGGCGTCTGGCCGGCATCGTCACTGATGGCGACCTGGCGCGCAATCTTTCCCGCGACATGAGCGCGCTCGCCGTCGATGACGTGATGACGGCCGGGCCGAAAACGGTTCGGCAAACGATGATGGTCTCGGGCGCGCTGGCGCTGATCCACAAGCACAATATCTCGGCGCTGATGGTGGTCGACGAAGACAACCATCCGGTCGGCATCGTTCATTTCCACGATTTTCTCAGGATCGGCGCGGCTTAACGCGCCTCACGGGGCTTCGACCGGCGCGACCGTCAGCCTGCGACCGTCGCCGGAGACGATGCGCACATGGGCGCCTTCCGGCAGGTCCGGCCCTTCCACGACCCAGAGCGTATCATCGAGCTTGATGCGTCCGCGTCCGTCGGTAATGGCGTCGATGACGATGGCCGTGCGGCCGACAAGGCTTGCCGCGCGCTGGTTGAGCAGCGGCTCGTCCGAGGTCGTCTCCCGGTTCTTCAGAATTTTTCGCCCCACGAGAATGGCGATGACGGAAAGGACGGCAAACAGCAGCACCTGCAATTGCCAGCCCCAGAACCCGAAGGGCCAGAAGGCGAGAGAGAGCGCGCCGAGGATGATGGCTGCGATGCCGACCCACATCAGAAAAACGCCGGGCAGGATCAGCTCCGCGACCAGCAACAGAAGGCCGGCGATGAACCAGCCCCAGGGGCCTGCAGCGGTGAAGAAGTCAAGCATCGGCTCCATCGTCGGTCAGCTTTCCGAGTTGCCGGATCGCACCGAAGGCGTCGAGCGCCGCGCCGTCGGCTCGTTCGATCCGTCGCCATCCGCGCCGAAGACCTCCTTGGCAATCGCGCCGATACCGCCGAGAGAACCGATCAGCGATGATGCCTCCATCGGCATCAGCACGATCTTGGCGTTCTTCGCCGTGCCGATCGAGGCCATGGCTTCGGTGTATTTCTGCGCGACGAAGTAGTTGATCGCGGCAATATCGCCTTCGGCGATTGCCAGAGACACTGAGCGGGTCGCATTCGCCTCGGCTTCCGCCAGTCGCTCGCGCGCTTCCGCCTCGCGGAAGGCGGCTTCCCGCTCGCCCTCGGCTTCCAGAATGGCGGACTGTTTTGAGCCTTCCGAGCGCAGGATCTGCGCCGTCTTGCTGCCCTCGGCTTCAAGGATCTGGGCGCGTTTCTCGCGCTCGGCCTTCATCTGCCGGCCCATGGCCTCCACGAGGTCGGTCGGCGGGCGAATGTCCTTGATTTCGATACGGGTGACCTTCACGCCCCAGGGTTCGACGGCGAGGTCGACGACGCGCAAAAGCCGCTCATTGATCGAATCGCGGTTGGAGAGCAGTTCGTCGAGGTCCATCGATCCCATGACCGAGCGGATATTGGTCATGGTCAGGTTGAGGATCGCCATTTCCAGATTGGCGACCTGGTAGGCCGCGCTTGCCGGATTGAGGATCTGGTAGAAGGCGACCGCGTCTGCCTCGACGCTGGCATTGTCGCGGGTGATCACCTCCTGTTCGGGCACATCGAGCACCTGCTCCATGATGTTGATGCGCTTGCCGATGCGATCGATGAAGGGGATGATCAGGTTGAGACCGGGTGTCAGCGTGCGGGTATAGCGGCCGAAGCGCTCCACCGTGTAGCCATAGCCCTGCGGCACGGTCTTGATGCCGGCAAAGAGCGTCAGAAGGATCAGGATCGCCAGAATGATGATCGTGACGGAAAATCCGGTCAGTGCAGCCATGTCATTTCCTCCCGTGCACCGGCCGAAGGTGGTGGTGCCTTGTTGTTCTTATCATAGGGAAACACGCTTTGCGTGTCTTTTTCATCTCTGCGCCCGGTCTATTCCAGCCAGCCGCGAAGCTCGCGCTTCACCACATGTTCGATCACCCGCATGCCGAGGGGCGTATCGTTGAGACAGGGAATATGCGTGAATTTCTCGCCGCCATGCTCGAGAAAGCTTTCGCGCGCCTGCTCGCCGATCTCTTCCAGCGTTTCCAGACAGTCGGAGACGAAGCCGGGATTGATCACGGCGATCCGCTTCACGCCCTTTTTCGGCAGGCCTTCGACCGTCTTGTCCGTATAGGGTTGCAGCCATTCCTCCGGCCCGAAGCGGGACTGGAAGGTGATCATCAGCCTGTCCTTCGAGAGGCCGAGCCTTTCGCGCAGGAGCCGCGCCGTCTTCTGGCACTGGCAGTGATAGGGGTCGCCCTTCTTGAAATAGGATTGCGGAATGCCGTGGAAGGAGGCGATGATAATCTCCGGTTCCCAGTCGAGCGTTTCCAGATGGTCGGTCACCGACTGCGCCAGCGCGTCGATATAGACCGGATCGTCGTGATAGGGGGGCACGGTGCGCAATGCCGGCTGCCAGCGCATGTCGAGCAATGTCTGGAACGCCTTGTCGTTGACCGTGGCCGTGGTCGAGGCGGCATATTGCGGGTAGAGCGGAAAGAGGAGAATGCGTTCGCAGCCCGCCGCCTTCAGCGCCTCGATGCGGGCGGGGATCGAGGGCTGGCCGTAGCGCATCGCCCAGTCGATCACCAGGTTCTCGGTGCCTGCGTACTGTCCCGCGAGCTTTTCCGCCTGGCTCCTTGTGTAGGTGCGCAGAAAGCTCTCATTCTGTTCCTTGTTCCAGATCAGCTCATAGGCCTCGCCCACCTTCGCCGGGCGACGATTGAGAACGATGCCGTAAAGGATCGGATACCAGAGCGCCTTCGGCCATTCGATCACCCGCTTGTCGGTCAGGAACTCTTCCAGATAGCGGCGCATCGACTTCTTGTCGGTGCCGTCCGGCGTTCCGAGATTGACCAGCAGGACGCCGACCTTGCCGAAGGCGACGCTTGGGTGGTTGTCCGGCCAGGCGGCATGCATTTCAGACATTGATCTTTCCCGGTTCCGTTTCATGGGGTCCGATTTCTTCGAGATGGCGCCGGACCTTTCGCCCTATATAGATACGAAGCCCATGCCCCGCCAGACCACGAGATTGCTGCATCGCTTCGCGAAAAAGCAAACGGCCCGACAATGCCGGGCCGCCTGGGCGCTTTCAGATTGAAGCCTTATTTGGCGACATTGGTGATGCGGCCATCCACATAGGGCGTATAAGGGCTGTTCTCGCCGAGATATTCGGCAACGGCCTCTTCCAGGTTCGGGCCGAAGTCATAGGCGTTCATGCCCTTTTCGGCGAAGACCGCATAGCCGTCGCCGCCGCCGCGCATATAGTTGTTGGTGACGACGCCGTAGACCGTGTCGGGATCGATGGGGGCGAACTCATCCTCGCCGGTTTCGACCTCAACGGATACCACGCGGCTCCCCGGCTCCTTGCTGGCGTCATAGGTGTATTTGAGCCCGGAGACCTGCGGGTAGCGCCCGGCGCCCTCCTCGATTTTGGAGAGGCCGTTCTCCAGCGCGGCAACAATGTCGGAGCCCTTGAGCTGGAAGGTGGCGATCGTGTTCTGGAAGGGAAGCACGGTCAGCAC
This sequence comes from Martelella lutilitoris, assembly GCF_005924265.1. Taxonomy (GTDB): domain Bacteria; phylum Pseudomonadota; class Alphaproteobacteria; order Rhizobiales; family Rhizobiaceae; genus Martelella; species Martelella lutilitoris. Next base: position 339,902 of record NZ_VCLB01000006.1, on the reverse strand, counting down.
TTCGCCCATGGTGACGACGCCTTCATCGATCGAGGCGCGCACGCCGCCGCCGTTCTGGATGGCGATGGTAATGCCCTGGTCGGCAACCCGCTCCAGCATGGCATCGGCGACGAGATTGCCCATCGGGCATTCCTCGGCGCGGCAGACGTTGCGGTCGCCGATGATGACAGCTGTCGATTCGCCGACTTCCTGCTGCTTGAGTTCCTCAAGCGGGGCATCGAGTTCCTGAACGCGCGCGGCAAAGGCCTCGTCGGGCGTAACCGATGCGTCGAGCAGGATGGGGGCGCCGGAGACATCCGTTACCTTGCCGTCATCGTCGAAGGTGACGGCGAGGTCGCCGAGATATTTGGAATAGGCATAGGCGGTGACGACCGGAACCTCTTCGCCGGACGGGTTGGCGACCATCGTCGGGTAGGGGCCTGCGGCATCTTCATCCGTGCTGGAAAGGAGCGTGTGGCTGTGGCCGCCGACGATCACGTCAATGCCGTCAACCGCTGCTGCAATCTCCTGGTCGCGCTTGTAGCCGACATGGGAGAGCAGGATGATCTTGTTGACGCCCTCAGCCTCGATTTCCGGGACGGCCTTCTTCAGATATTCGATTTCGTCCTCGAACGAGATCTTTGCGCCGGGCGAGGATGTTTCGCCGGTATCCGTGGCGAGAACCGAGACCACCGCAACTTTCTCGCCGTTGAAATCAAAAACCGTATAGTCATCGAACTTGCCGGCGACGATGCTGTCGTCCGCAGCGATCGTATTCCCCGAAAGAATCGGAAACTCGATGGCGTTGATGAAGTTCAGCAGTTCCTCCGGACCGTCATCGAATTCGTGATTGCCGATGGCCATGGCATCAAAGCCGATGCCGTTCATGAATTCGGCGATCGGGGCGCCCTTGTATTCGGTGTAGAACAGCGAGCCCTGGAACTGGTCGCCGGCATCAAGCACCAGAAGGTTTTCGCCCTCGAGCTCTGCCCGTTTTCCGTCGATCGCTGCCTTGACCCGCGCAATACCGCCGAAGCATTCGCCAGCATCGGCTTCTTCGGTCGAGCAAGTCGAATCATATTTGTTGATCGCCTCGATGCGCGAATGCAGGTCGTTGATATGGAGGATGTTCAACTGAAAATCGGCAAACGCGCTGCCGGCCGAAAGCGACAGCACGGAAGCCGCGAGCAGGGCGGCTTTGGAAAGGGAATGCATGGCAGACTCCTGGTTCGAAGAAAGGGCGCGGCGCTTGGGCCCCGGTGCCGAGTATAGCCATGGAATGTGACGATGATTTTAGGCATGCCGTCAAGTCCGGATTTGACGGATGCGAGGGTTTTGGCGGCGCCTTATGGGTTGAAGGCGCCGTTCTCTCCGTCAGTAGTCGGAACTGCTCTGTAGGCCCGAGAAATTGACGCCGGGGCTCGTCGCCGCGGGATAGGCCGGGGAATAGGTCTGGCTGCGCATCTGCGGCTGGGTGGCGCCCATCTGCTGGGACGGCATGGTTGACCCGGGCGAAATGGGCTGTCCGCTCGCATTCGCCGTCATGGCGGCGGCATCATCGAGCGTGAACCCGACCGGCGCGGCCGCCGGCTTGTAGAGCGAGAAACGAGCGCCCTGGCTCGGCGTGCAGTTCAACAGATAGGGCGCAGCGATGGCGCAGTTGACGCGCGAACGGGTCTGGCGCAGCACCGAAGTCACGTCGATCTCGACCACATTGCCGTTGACGATATAGCTGCCGACGGCAAGCACCTGGTTGGAATCCGTCGTGCGCGTCTCGAACCGGCCGGCGGAGAAGCTGGAGATAATCCCGTCCTTGTCCAGCCACTGGCCGTCGACGGCCGTGCGCGGGGCCTGCGGCTGGGAGGGCGCGGGCAGGCTGCGCGGCTGTTCATAGGTGGTGCAGCCCGCCAGAAGCAGGGCGCAGGCGGTAAAGGTCGTGGCGAGGAACGGTTTCACATTGATACTCATCTGCGGTCCTGTCTTTGCGCTAGAAAGGCCTATTTTGCCTGAAAAAGCAACCTTCGAGCAGGCTTTTGGTTCCCGCTGCCGCGCAAATCAGACCGGATTGTCTCGCTTTCTCTCGGCAAGCGCCCGTGCTTTTTCACGCCGCGCAATGCTTGCGGCCGGCCATACGCTCTTCAGGTCGTAATAACGTTCGAATGTCGGCGCGCCGTCCGGCAGCGGCAGCCAGGGCAGTTTCGAAACCGTGTAGATATGAACATCGGGCACGAAGCTTTCCGGCGCATCGAGCGTGGCGATGCGCACGAACAGCATCCAGCCGCGCCTGCCGTAATCGCTCCACAAGGCCGAGCCGCAGTCCGCGCAGAAATAGACGTCATGCGGATAACCGCTATCGGTCGGCTGCGTCCGGCGTGCGGGCTCGCCCTTTGTCAGCCTGATCCGGTCCGCCTCGGTCAACCCGTTGATGACGAAGGGACCGCCCGATTGCCGCTGGCAGTCCCTGCAATGGCAGGCGTGGATGAAAATCGGCCGTCCGCGCATGGCAAAGCGCACCGCGCCGCAGAAACAACCGCCCTCAAAGACCTCTTCCGTCATGACAGGCTCCCCCCTTCCCTTTCGCCCAGATTATCACGGAACCATCGCTGCCAGAATAATTGCCGCATGCCGCTCTTGCCTTGCGTTCGGTCATGCGCCTATGCAACGCGGAAGCGATATTGCGGAAGAGAGGAACGCCGATGAGCGAAAAACCGGTGGTGACCATAGAATATTGCAGCATGTGCAACTGGCTGATGCGCTCGGCCTGGATGGCGCAGGAGCTGCTCTCGACCTTTTCGCTCGAACTCGGCGCCGTGACGCTGAAGCCCGGAACCGGCGGTATATTCGAAATTCGGGTTGACGACGCGCTCGTCTGGGAGCGCAAGCGCGACGGCGGCTTTCCCGGTCCGAAGGAATTGAAGCAACTGGTCCGCGATATCGTCGACCCCGAACGCGATCTTGGCCATGCCGACCGCACGGACGCGCAGAGGGCCGGAGACTGAGGCCTGCGCGCCCGGCAGGCGGGGCGGTCGAATTTTTTGTCGTCAAAACGTCAAATACCCGTTGACGAAACCCGCCGGGTCTCTTAAACGAGCGGTCGTTGCCCAGATGGCGGAATTGGTAGACGCGCCAGCTTCAGGTGCTGGTACTCGCAAGGGTGTGGAGGTTCGAGTCCTCTTCTGGGCACCAATTCACTTTTTCATTTCCCGTGAATTTTCCGCCTTTTACGTCGCTGCTCAGCCTCGCCGGGCCTGTCCGCGCCATGCCGCGAGCCAGGCACTGACGTCTTCGACGTCCATCGGCTTGGCGAAGAGATAGCCTTGGCCGTGTTGCACCCTGAGGCGGCGCAGGGTGGCGTGCTCGGCTTCCGTTTCGACGCCTTCCGCGATCGTGGTCGCGCCGGTCTGCTCGGCGAAATGGACCATGCCGGCGACAAGCGCCTGCTTGGCCGGATTGGCGTCGATATCGCGGATCAGTTCGATGTCGAGCTTCAGGATATCGGGCTTCATCCGCAAGAGCGCCACGAGGCCGGAAAAGCCGGCGCCGACATCGTCGACCGCCGTCCTGACGCCGAGCGATCTCAGCCGGTCCAGTTCGAAGCCCAGCCGGTCGTGATCTTCGACGACGTCATGTTCCGTCACCTCCACCACCACGCGGCGCGGGTCGACGGTGCGGATGATATCGGCAAGCACGCCGGTGGCGATGGTCTCCGGCGAGGCGTTGACGCCGATCGTCACGTCGGGTGGAAGTTCCGTGAACAGCGCGAGCGCCCTGGTGATCGAAAGCGATTCCAGATCAACCTGCCGCCCGATCGCGCTTGCCTCCTCATACCAGAGGTTCGGCGGGCGGTAGGGCTCTCCGGCAAAGCGCGACAGCGCCTCGAACTTGATCGGTGCGCCGGTCTCGAGCGAGACGATCGGCTGGAACACGATGCGCAGGGCATCCCCCTTGAGCGCGCTGTCGATGCGGCTTTCGGCGGCGGCGGCTTCGCTGCGCCGGCGCAGGCCAGTATTGATCTGCCTGCTGGCGAGGTTGGCGAAGGTTTCCATGATCTTCAGGTCGCGCTCGCCGAGCGTCGGGTGCGGGGTCGAACGCAGACAGCAGAACATGCCGAAGACCGATCCGTCATCGCGGTAGACGGGAACGCTCAGATGGCTGCCGATCGGAATGTTTGTGGTGATCGGCATCGAGACGGCCAGCGGATGGTCCGCTGTATCGGCCATAACGTTCGGTAACCGGCCATCGAGAATGTGCTGGCAATAGACTTCCTGCAGGCTGAGAACCGCGCCGGGGAAGGCAAGCGCCTCGAAACCCGGGGCGCTGACGGCACGGAATATCGAATTGCCGTCCACGATTTCCGACACATAGGCCACCTGCATTTCGAAATGGGTGCGCACGGTCTCGAGAATGAGATCGAGCGTATCCCCGTTGGCTGGCGGGCCGTCGATCTCGAGTTTGAGGGGCAGGCGGCTCATCGGGTTGGCCTCTCCAAATACGGGACGCCCGCACGTCCTCAAAAAGAGCGCACGCCGGGCTTCGTTGTTATTGAACCGTTTCCGGGCGAAAGGCCGCGATCCCCTCGTTCCGCAATGCGCAGCGGTTCTGTTTATCGATCAAGTATATGCGCCGGAGCGGCCCCGTCCAGCACCATTCCTGGTAAAACAGGCGTGACCGGGCCGCCGTGCTGCGGAGATTCGCGCCTGCGGCCGTTTCTCGTGTTGGCGGCAGATGGCCGCAATCGTTGATTTCTTCAGAAAAAACCGTGCGGAGGCGCGCCTGCTGGGCTAGACAGGGCGCCTGGGCTTCTGCACCGGCTGAGCGTTTTATACGCCTTTCGGCCGATAAGCATGGTCCGGAAGACGCAAGACGGGTGAACGGATGTTTCTACTGCTGGCCGCAGCTTCAGTCTTTTCGCGGGTCAACCGCCCTGTGCTTGCGCTCGGCCGCTGGACGGGCGCCTTCCTTATGGGGCTGATGGTCGTGGTGATCCTGGTGCAGGTCTTCTTCCGCTATGTGCTCAACGACGCGCTCGCCTGGACGGAGGAACTCGCCCGTTTCCTGATGCTGTGGATGGTGAGCCTCATGGCGCCGACCGCCTTTCGTCATGGCGGCTTCATCAGCATCGACACGGTCAAGCGCTTTCTGCCGGAAAGGCCGGCGGTGATCCTGAACCTGGTCCTTCTTCTTGTCTCGGCCGTCGTCCTGTGGTGGGGGGTCGATATCGGCTGGAACGAGGTGACGGGGATTGGCGGACGCTTTACCATGCCGTCGCTGATGCTGCCGACGGCACTCGACTTCTCCACATGGATGAAGGTGCCGCGCGCCTGGATGATGGCGTCGCTTGCAACCGGCGTCACCATGATGTTCTTCATCAACATCGAGCTGATGTTGCGGCTTCTGGCCGAACTCTTCGGCGCGGGCGACAGGCTGAAACCGCTTGAAGGCGGCGTCGTGCTGGAGGCGGAGTGATGCTGAGCCTGTTTCTGCCGCTCTTTCTGGTGTTCCTGTTTTGCGGCCTGCCGGTGCTGTTTGCCCTCATTGCGGCGCCTGCCTTGCTGCTCTGGTTCAATGGCCAGGAGCGCGACATCGTGCTGCTCTATCGCAATGTCTATAATGGCATGGATTCCTTTCCGCTGATGGCGGTGCCGTTCTTCATGCTGGCGGGCGAATTGATGAACCGGGCCGGCATCACCGAGCGGCTTGTGGAGTTCTCCCAGGCCGTGATCGGCCATTTTCGCGCCGGCCTCGCCCATGTGAACATCCTCTCCTCCATGCTGTTTGCAGGCCTCTCTGGTTCTGCGGTCGCCGACGTCTCCGCGCTCGGCGCGATGATGATCCCGGCGATGGAGAAACAGGGCTATTCCCGAAAATTCGCCGCTGCCGTCACGGCCGCCTCTTCGATCATCGGGCCGATCATTCCGCCTTCGGGCATCATGATCATCTATGCCTATGTAATGGGCGAAAGCGTTGCCGCGCTGTTTCTGGCGGGCATTGTTCCGGGTATTCTGATCGGCGTATCGCTGATGGTGCTGGTGCGACTGATGGCCGACCGCGAGGGGCTTCCGGCCGCGACGGAAAAAGCCGACTGGAAAACGCGCGGCAATGCCAGCCTGAAGGCCTTCTGGCCGCTCCTGACGCCGATCATCATCATGGGCGGCATTCTGGGCGGCGTGTTCACGCCGACGGAAGCCTCGGCGATCGCGGTGGCCTATGCCTTCTTCATCGGCTTCTTCGTGCTGCGCTCGCTTCACGTGCGCGATGTGCCGGGCATATTGATGCGGTCGGGGCTGACCTCTTCGGTCGTGCTGCTGCTGGTGGGCGCCGCCATGGCCTTCAAGACAGTGGCCTCGCTGTCGCATACGCCGGAGCTTCTCGCCTCGGTCTTGCTGGGGCTCACGGAAAACCCGCTGATCCTGCTGTTCCTGATCAACATCCTGCTCTTTGTCGTCGGCATGTTTCTCGATGCCGGACCGGCGATCATCATTCTGGGGCCGATCCTCGGGCCGGTCTTCCTGAACATGGGCGTTGATCCGGTTCATTTCGCCATCATCATGGCGGTCAACCTGACGGTGGGCCTCTTGACGCCGCCCATGGGGCTGGTTCTGTTCGTCACCTCCTCCGTGTCAAGGCTGAGCGTTGAGACCGTGGCGCGCGCCGTGCTGCCGTTCCTCGCTGTCGAGGCGGCGATCATCTTTCTGATCACCTATATTCCCGCGATCAGCCTGACCTTGCCGCGGCTGTTCGGGTTTCTGGAGTAAACATGCAATATAAGCAAAACACAGGGAGGACTGACATGCTCAAGGACATGATCAAGACGGCGCTCGTCGCCGGTGCGCTTGCCATCTCGGCGGGGCAGGTTGCGGCGGCTGCCGACATCACGCTGCGCGCCACGGCCAATTCCAACGAGAATGACGAGGATTATGACGGTCTCGTCGTCTTCAAAAACTATATCGAAAACGCCTCCAATGGCGCGATCGCTGTCGAGATTTTCATGGGCACGCAGATCTGCGCAACCGGTGAGGAATGCCTGCAGGGCATCGCCGACGGCACGATCGACGTTTACATGTCCACCTCCGGCGGGGCTGCGGGTCTGTTTCCCTATCTGCAGATCCTCGATCTGCCCTATCTGATGAATGACGACCGCGTGGCGGAGGAAGTGCTCTCGGGTCCCTTCACCACGGAGCTGCGCGATCTTGCGCTTGCCGACAGCGGCGAAACGATCCGCCTGATGACGATCGGCAATACGGGCGGCTGGCGCAACTTCGCCAATACCGAACACACGATCAAGACGCCGGCCGACATGAAGGGCATGAAGCTGCGCACCGTGCCGGCGGAACTGCCGCAGGAACTGGTGCGCGCGCTCGGCGCCTCGCCGACGCCGATTGCCTGGCCGGAACTCTTCACCTCGCTGCAGACCGGCGTGGTGCAGGGCACGGCCAACGGCATTACTGACATCATGAACATGAAGTTCACCGATGCGGGGTTGAAATTCATCACGCTCGACCGCCATTCCTACATGGCCGCCTTCTGGTGGATGTCAAACGAGCGGTTCCAGAGCCTTTCGGAGGAGCAGAAGGCGATTGTCGCCGATGCCTTCTACGCGTTGCAGCAGGCAACCTTCGCCAGCCCGAAGCGCAAGGAAATCGCCGCTTATGAAGGGTTCCTTAAGGCGGGCGGCGAGATTTACGTGCCGAGCGAGGCTGAAAAGGCCGAGTTCAAGGCCGCTGTCGAGCCGGTCTTCGAGTGGTTCAAGTCTTCCGTTCCCGGCGGCGAGGACATCTTCGCACGCTTCACGGCCGCCGTGGAAGAGGCGGAAGCCACGGTCAACGAGCAGCGCGCGGTGGAAATCGCCAACTGACCCGCGCCCGTCAATTGCGCCCCGGCTCGCCGGTCGGGGCGTTTACTCTTCCAACGGGAAAAGATGTGCCCTGGCGGGCTCGAAGACGAGGGTGATCTCGCTCCCGGTTTCAAGCGGGCGGTCTTCGGAAAGCGCCGCGACGATGCGGCCGCCGCGCGAAAGCTCGACATTGATGACGGTTTCCGTGCCGAGCCGCTCGACGAGCGACACCGTTCCGTGCAGCCCGCCCGCCGTGCCGTCCTCGACCACATCGAGATATTGCGGCCTGAGCCCCAGCCGGGCCTTTGACGTCTCCGAAAAATCGAACCTGGTTACTGGAATCGTGACCGGGTCGAGGGCTTCCGATTGCACGGTGATGGCGTCACCCTCCTTCTCGATAATGTCGACATCCATGAAGTTCATCGAGGGCGAGCCGATGAAGCCGGCAACGAAAAGGTTGGCGGGCTCGTGGTAGAGCTCCATCGGGCTGCCGACCTGTTGCACCTCGCCATCCTTCAAGACCACGATCCGGTCGGCAAGCGTCATCGCCTCGACCTGGTCATGGGTCACATAGATCATCGTCGCGCCGAGCTGATTGTGCAGCTTGCCGATCTCCATGCGCATGTCCATGCGCAGCGCGGCATCAAGGTTCGACAATGGCTCGTCGAACAGGAAAACGCTTGGATTGCGCACGATTGCCCGGCCGATCGCCACGCGCTGCCGCTGGCCGCCGGAAAGTTGCGAGGGGCGGCGGTCAAGCAGATGTTCCATCTGCAGGATGCGCGCCGCCCGCTGGACGGCTTCTTCCTTTTCCTTCTTGCCGACGCCGGCAATCGTCAGCCCGAAGGCGACGTTCTCGCGCACCGACATATGCGGGAAAATGGCATAGGTCTGGAACACCATGGCGATGCCGCGTTCCTTCGGCTGCAGGTCGTTGACGCGCGCACCACCGATTTCGAGCGTGCCGTCGGTAATGTCCTCCAGGCCTGCGATCATCCTCAGAAGCGTCGATTTTCCACACCCCGACGGGCCGACGAAGACGACGAATTCGCCGTCATTGATCTGAAGGTCGACGCCCTTGATGACCTCGACCTTGCCGAAGGATTTGCGGACGTCCCTGAGCGCCAGTTCTGCCATTTTGTTTCTCCCCTCAGCCCTTGACGCCGGTCGATGCGATGGATGCGATGAAGGCGCGCTGCAGCACCAGATAGAAGACGAGAACCGGGATGGTGATCATCGAGAGATACGCCATCACTTCGCCCCAAGGCACGTTGAGCTGGAAGAAATAGCCAAGCCCGACCATGATCGGCCGGTGCGCCTCGTCCTGAACCACGATCAGCGGCCAGAGATATTGTTCATTGTACATTTTCAGAGCCTTGAGGATTGCTGCCGTGGCGATCACCGGGCCCGAAAGCGGCATCACCACGCGGCGGTAGATCTGCCACCAGCTTGCGCCCTCCGCCCGCGCCGCCTCGATCAGTTCGCGCGGCAGGTCCTTGAAATACTGGACGAACAGGAAGACCGTCAGCGCATCGGCGATCCACGGAATGATCTGGACGCGATAGGTGTTGAGCCAGCCCCAGGTGAGCCCGTCGAGGCCGAGCCAGGGCAGGCGCGAGACGAACAGCAAAAGCGGGATGGCGATGGTCTCGAACGGGATGATCAACGTAGCGAGCACGATCGAGAGGACGATCGCGTTGCCGCGCCAGCGCACGAAGGTGAAGGAAAACGCACCGAGCGAGCATAAAAACAGCGAAGCCAGCACGGTCAGCGTGGTGATCATCACCGAATTTAAGACGAACAGGCCGATGGGCGCGCGATCGAAGGCATCGGCATAGTTCTGCAGGCTGATGTCGCCGACGGGCAGGAAGGCCCTCAGCGACGAGGTGTCGCGCAGAAGCTGGGCATCGGGCTTCAGCGACGACATCACCATGAACAGCAGCGGCAGAACGAAGACCATCGCCACCAGCACAAGAACGAGATAGCGGGTGAAAAGTCTGAGCCCATGATTGTCACCGGAAAGAGCGGCCATTCTTTAGCTCCTTTCCCGGGTGAAATAGCGCTGCGCCAGCGAGATCGCGAGCACCAGCACGAACAGCACGACCGAGATCGCCGAGCCGCCGGAGATATCCTGTCGCCCGTAGCCGCGCTCGACCGCCTGGTAGACGAGCGTCTGCGTCGAATCGAGCGGCCCGCCCTTGGTCATCACGTCGATCTGGGCGAAGACGGCGAAGCACTGCATGGTGATGACGACGAGCACGAGGACGGCGGTGTTTCTGAGCCCCGGCCAGGTGACATAGCGGAAGGTCTGCCATTTCGAGGAGCCCTCGATCGCCGCAGCCTCGTAAAGCGTCGGCGAGATGGTCTGCAGGCCGGCAAGCCAGATGACCATGTGAAAGCCGACCGCCTGCCAGATCGACATGGCGATGATCGAACCGAGTGCTGTCTGCGTATTGCCGAGCCAGTCGACCGGCTGGAACAGGCCGAAGGTCATGCCGGAAAGCAGCGCGTTCAGCAGCCCGTCATTGCCGTCGTAGATGAAGCGCCAGAGCAGCGACACGACGACGATCGAGACCACGACCGGCATGAAGAACAGCGCGCGGAAGACGTTGACGCCGCGAAGCCGCTGGTTGATCAACAGCGCAAGACAGAGCGCCAGCCCCGCCTGCACCGGCGCCGTGACGGCGACGAAGATCAGCGTGTTGGTCAGCGCCTTCATGAACACGACATCGCGCGCCACCACCACATAGGCGGTATCACCCGCATGGACCCGGAACCATTCGCGCATGCCGCGATATTGCGGATAGTCGTCGGAGCGGGTGAAGGAGCGCACGCGCGGATATTCCAGCGCGCCGTCATCATCACGAACGAGCGCGCCGCTGTCGTCGCGTTCGGGTTCGATGCTGATGACATTGAGGCCGAGAAGGTCCCGGTAGTTTTCCATACCGACATAACGCGTCGGATTGGGCGAGATCAGCCGCTGGTCGGTGAGCGAAAAGCCTATGGCGAGAAAGAAGGGCAGGATGATGAAGAGCCCGATGAGCAGGACCGACGGTGCGGCAAAGGCCCAGCCCGCCCCATTGTTCTCCGTCAGTTTCCGGCTCATGTGTCTGTCCTGTCTTTCGTCCCGGGCGTGCTTGATTTCCCAACGTCATTCGCTCTATGTCGGACGACAAACGCCCGCCATTTACTCCCCGTCACCCTCGGGCTTGACCCGAGGGTCCAGGCGGCAATCTGCGTCGTGGGAATGGATCCTCGGGTCAAGCCCGAGGATGACGCGGAGAGAAGGAGGGGCATCGCACAGCCGCTGTTTTGTAAATTCACCAAAATCTTCCCGTCCCGGCAGGGCAGAGGGGGGCTTTCCGGGAGCACGGCGTTGGCAGCTTTTGCCCATTACCCCCCCCCTCTGTCGCTTTCGCGACATCTCCCCCTCAAGGGGGGGGATGGGGCGCGCTTCAAAGGTACTTGCCGAAGCCGGCCCCTCTCACCCCGCCTGATCAGTTGTGGCCGTAGCCCTGGTTGCGGTCGATATCGGTGTCGATCTCATCAACCGCGCCGTCGAGCGTATCGGCGACATCGGCGCCGTTGGCCATGTCGGAAATCGCCTTCTGGAACACGCTGGTTTCGACCACATAGCCCGGCGTAACCGGCCGGAGTGACCCTTGCGCGTCGGAAAGGCCGTAGAAGACGGCGAGCGGCGCGCCTTCCTTGTAGTATTCGGACATTGCGGCAGCGCCCTCGGTTGCCGGAACCAGGCCAATGGCGTTGGAGAACTCGGCGAGATACTTGTCCTGGAGGGCAAATTCGATGAAGGCTGCTGCGCCTTCGGGGTGTTCGGATGCTGCCGAGACGCCGAGCTGCCAGCTCGCCGCGCCGATCTTGGGGCCGTTGCCGAAATCGGGGGCGGGAAGGAAGACGACATCGTCAAAGGCATCAAGCTTGGCGCGCGCTGTCCAGTTGCCGTTCCAGTCAATGGCATAGGAACCGTCGATGAAACCGTTCTGGTGGTCGGCCGGGTCCTGGCTGGTGCCGGGTGCAAGGTCTCGCTCGAACAGCGACTGCCACCATTCGCCGAAGGCGATGGCCTCGTCGCCGTTCAGCACGCCCTCTGCCGTCTGGTAGTCGGAACGATCGACCAGATCGCCGCCGAAAGACTGCAGGAAGGGCAGGAAGGCATAGGTGTACCATTCGCCATTGTCGGCCATGCCGAGGTTCAGCGGATATTCGAAATCGCCGCTGTCTTTCAGCTTGACGAGGATGTCGTCGAATTCCTCGGCCGTCCAGGGATCGTCCAGCGTCGGTTTGCGGATGTCGTATTCGTCGAGGTAGGACTGGCGCGTCATCATCGCGAGTGCGGCATCCCACAAGCCGATCGAGTAGATCTGGCCGTCCCATTTGCCGATGGCGCCCGGAAGGAAGCCCTCAATCGCGCTTTCGTCGATCGGCAGCGGCTGCATGTAGCCAGACCATGCCCAGTTCGGCATGATCGGCCCGTCGACGTCGATGATGTCCGGCAGGTTTCCGGCCAGTGCCGCGGCCGTCACGGAATCATTGTAGCTGTTTTCGGGAAAGCTTTCGAGAACGACCTCCCAGTCATCCTGGCTTGCGTTGAAATCGGAGACGATCCCTTCGAGAATGCTCGATTCCGTCGGGTTGCCGGCCCCGTGATACCACATGGAAAGCTCGGTCGCGGCAAAGGCGCCGGCGGGCAGGGCGGTGGTCGTCATCAGTGTGGCAAGGGCCAGGGCAGTTCTCTTCATCGTCAATCCTCCGATTTGAACAGTGCGGGCCTCCGTGAGGAGGCGGAAGGCGAGTGGGGACAACCACCCGCGGGAAACGGTTGTGGGGAGGGATATTCAGACAACGACCTGGTCTACGCCGTCGCGCTTGGCAGGCCTTGGGGAGACGAAGGATATGCGCCTCGGGGGAGCGGCCGGCCGCCGGACCGCGCCAGCGGTCCGGCTGATTGGCTGGCGGGGGCCACCCGTCGCTCAGGGCGGCAATATGTGCCGTCCGGCGTATACGGAATTGCCCTGTACCCTCCCCGTACAGAAGCAATAGTGGCCTCCCCGCCGTGTCCCGTTTCAGGGACACAACTTATAAGCAACGCTTCATTAACACGAAAGTTCCCCCCGCCTCAACCGTGAGTCGGAGGTGGTGTGGACAATATGTCGCAGGCCTATGTTTTGTTTGGGCAATACCGGACTGTTCCGTCCGGTTGCCGTTTTTTCCGGGCGTTATTTGAACCCAACCACGCGGTGCGGGACGTAAGGCGCTTCAAGCCTTTCGATCTCTTCCGCCGTCAATTTCAGCGCCAGCGCCGCCTCGGCGTCATCGAGGTGGTGCGGCTTGGACGCGCCGACGATGGGAGCGGAAATCTCGGGTTTCGACAGAACCCAGGCGAGCGCCACGCGGGCCATCGGCACGCCGCGCTCATTGGCGATTGCGGCGACGGCGTCGACAACCTTGCGGTCGGATTCGGCCGTTTCGGCATAAAGCGTCTTGCCGAATTCGTCCGTCTCGGAACGACCCGTGGCCGTGTCCCATGGGCGCGTCAGACGACCGCGTGCCATCGGGCTCCAGGGAATGACGCCGATGCCTTCGGCCGCACAAAGCGGCAGCATCTCGCGCTCTTCCTCACGGTAGAGCAGGTTGACGTAATTCTGCATGGTCACGAATTTCGCCCAGCCATTGGCCTTCTGGGTGGCGAGCATGGTGGCGAACTGCCAGGCATGCATCGAGGAAGCGCCGATATAGCGCGCCTTGCCGGCCTTCACCACATCATGAAGCGCCTCAAGCGTCTCCTCGATCGGTGTGCCATAATCAAAGCGGTGGATCTGGTAGAGATCGACATAATCCGTGCCCAGGCGACGCAGCGAATTGTCGATTTCCTGCATGATCGCCTTGCGCGACAGGCCCATGCCGTTGGGGCCTTCATGCATGCGGTTCATCACCTTGGTGGCGAGCACGATCTCCTCGCGCCGGGCGAAATCCTTCAGCGCGCGGCCGACGATCTCTTCGGACGTGCCGGCGGAATAGACATTGGCCGTGTCGAAGAAATTGATGCCGTCCTCGACCGCCTTGCGGATAAAGGGACGGCTCTGCTCCTCCGGCAGCGACCAGGGATGGGCGCCAGCCTCCGGCACGCCGTAGGTCATGCAGCCGAGGCAAAGGCGGGAGACATCAAGGCCGGTGCGGCCGAGCTTCACATATTCCATCGGGTTTCGTCCTGAATGTGCGTGTCCAAGAGAAAAGCCGCCGGGGGTGACCGGCGGCTTGAGGCATCAGGCGGCTTCGGCGAAGGCCTTCTTGCCCTCGGCGTCGAGAGCGGCAAATTCGTCGTCCGTGAGCGTGATATTCGCCGCCGCCACGTTTTCTTCCAGGTGCTTGACCTTCGATGTGCCGGGGATCGGCAGCATGACGGGGCTGCGCTTCAAAACCCAGGCGAGCGCGATCTGGCTCGGCGCGGCATCATGCTTCTTGGCGATCTCGTCGAGAAGCGACCCCGGATTGGCGAGATTGCCGGCTGCCAGCGGATGCCATGGAATGAAGCCGATATTGTTTTCCGCGCAATAGTCGAGAACATCCTCGCTGGTGCGGTCCACAAGGTTGTACCGGTTCTGCACGGTCGAAACCTTGAACACCTTCTCGGCAGCCTTGATTTCGTCGACCGAAACTTCCGAAAGTCCGGCATGGGCGATCAGGCCCTCATCGAGGAATTCCTTGATCGCACCGAACTGCTCGTCGGCCGGCACCTTGCTGTCGATACGGTGAAGCTGCCAGAGATCGATCTTCTCGACGCCAAGGTTGCGCAGGCTTTTGTGGACCTGCTGACGCAGATATTCCGGGCGGCCGACCGGAAGCCAGACATTCGGACCGGTGCGGGTGAGGCCGCCCTTGGTGGCAATCTTCACGGTGGAATAGGGATGCAGTGCTTCCTTGATCAGCCATTCCGAAATGTCCGGTCCATAACTGTCGGCGGTGTCGATGAAGTCGATGCCGAGTTCCGGCAGTCGCTTCAGCGTTTCGATCGCGCCGGCACGATCATCAGGTTCGCCCCAGATGCCCTTGCCGGTAACGCGCATTGCGCCGAAGCCGAGCCGGTTGACGGTGAGCGCGCCGCCAATAGAAAAGGTGCCTGCCTTGTCAGCCAGTTTATCAGCCATGAAGGCCTCCCATATTTGGTGATGAAACAAGAAATGCAACACGGAAGGCGCGGCGGAAGACCGGACTTTTCGTGCGCGGGAGCGTTTTGAATACGCCTGTGAGATGGGCGGGAAATGGCCCGATTTCAATAGGCTTGCGATCAGAAAAGGCTTTGATGCTGTCCGGGTTGACCAGACAGCATCGGGTTTCTGCGCCTTTGCGGCTGCCAATGACACAAAGAAAGAAGCAAGCGATCTAGGGCAGATGAAACATCTTCCTGAGCGGGACTTCGACCGGTGAATTATCCGGTCTGGTCTCCATGATGTCGGCCATAAAGTCCCACCAGCGGCGCACGACCTCGGTTTTCGGAATATTGTCCATCGTATGGTCGTCGGTGCGTTTCAGCACCGCGAACAGATGATGGGTTTCCTCATCGAGCCAAATTGAATAGTCCGAGACGCCGGCCTCTCTCAGCAAAGTGGCAAGCTCCGGCCAGATTGCGTCATGCCGGCGCTTGTATTCCGCCGCCTGACCGGCATTGAGGTTCATGCGGAATGCGATGGTTTCCATGGGATATCCCCCGCCTTTTGCCGCTTAAACGATACCGCCGCCGGCTCCCGTGACGGCCGGACGTTCGTCGGCGACCTTCTGTCGGTAGCCGGAAGCGCGATAGGCGGCGATCGGATCGATGGCGCCGCCGGCTTGTCTGCGGGCCATGGCGAGGATCGGGCCGACATCGGTGCGGAAGGCATCCTTCAGCGTCTCCGATGCCATCATCGCATCATTGTCGTCCTGATAGCCGGTGAGCGCAGCACGGTCGACGAGAAGCGCCTGCGCATAGGCGCGACGAACCTCGATCGCCGAACGCATCAGGCTCTCGATCGGGTCGGTGACATTATGCGACTGGTCAAGCATGTGAGCCGGGTTGAAGTCGGTCGCGCCTTCAGCATCCACCAGTTCGTTGAAGACGAGAAATAGGCGGAACGGATCGATCGAGCCGGTATCGAGGTCGTCATCGCCATATTTGCTGTCGTTGAAATGGAAGCCGCCCAGCTTGCCGAACTGGATCAGGCGGGCGACGATCATCTCGATATTGACGTTCGGCGCATGGTGGCCGAGGTCGACGAGGCAGAAGGCCTTCGGCCCGAGTTCCTTGGCAATCAAATAGTTCGTGCCCCAGTCCTGCACGACGGTGGAATAAAAGGCCGGCTCGAAAATCTTGTGCTCGGAGAAGATGCGCCAGTCGTCGGGAAGGGCGGCATAGATGCTCTTCATGGCCTCCAGATAGCGCTCGAACTGCCGGGTGAAATGGCTCTGGCCGGGAAAGTTCGAGCCGTCGCCGATCCACACGGTCAGCGCCTTCGAGCCGAGCGCCTTGCCGATCTCGATACATTCGATGTTGTGGTCGATCGCCTGCTGCCGCGTCGCTGCATCGGTGTGGGAGAGTGAGCCGTATTTGTAGGACTGTTCCTGGCCTTCCTGATCCTGGAAGGTGTTGGAATTCATCGCGTCGAAGCCGAGACCGAGCGCTTCGCCGCGCTGGCGCAGTTCGGAAAGATCATCGACCTTGTCCCAGGGGATATGCAGTGAGACGGTGGGGGTGGCGCGCGTTAGTTGGTGGATCACCGCGCAGTCTTCCAGTTTGTCGAAGATATGGCGCGGTTCGCCGGCGCCGGGGAAGCGGGCAAAGCGCGTGCCGCCGGTGCCGGCGCCCCAGGAGGGCACGGCCACGCCATAGGCCGCGACCTTGGACGTGACATCGTCAATGCTGATGCCGCGACGGGCAAGCTTTTCGCCAAGCGTGTTGTAGTCCTGCTCGAGCGCCGGCGCCCGCTTTTCGTTCTCCGCGGCCAGCACGCCGCTGTCGATCATTTGTTCCATCGTTTCCTCCCGTTGCAGGCGGGGCCTGCTGAATTGGTTCGTTACCGGGGCCCATGCTCATCCCTCTCTCCCGCGTCATGCTCGGGCCTGACCCGAGCATCCAATCCCTTCTATCGCGAACGGAGCCGGCGGGTTTCGTCTGCCTTCCCACGACCGCAACCCTCGCCTGTCGCAAGGGAAGGCGCATGGATCCCCGGGTCAAGCCCGAGGATGACGCCTTGCAGAGAGAGTGGCCGTGCCACCCTGATCCGCACACTTTAACGCGGAAACGACACCGCGTTGCCCGCATCCACGTTGATGATATTCCCCGTCGATTTTGCCGACATATCGGAGGCAAGGAAGTAGATGGCTTCCGCGATATCCTCCGGGAACACCGAGCGCTTCAGCATGGAGCGTTCGCGGTAATGCGCTTCGAGGTCGTCCGTCGACATCTTGTAGGCGGCGGCGCGCTGTTCCTTCCACTCGCCGGTCCAGATCTTCGAACCGCGCAATACGGCATCCGGATTGACGGTGTTGACGCGGATCTGGGCGGCGGCGCCTTCCAGCGCGAGGCAGCGGGCCAGATGAATTTCGGCGGCCTTGGCCGTGCAGTATGCGGATGCGCCGGGCGAGGCGGCAAGGCCGTTCTTGGAGGAGACGAAGACGACATTTCCGCCGGCATTCTGGTAGCGAAACAGGCGGAAGGCCTGGCGCGACACCAGGAAATAGCCGGTCGCCAGGATGGCGATGTTCTTGTCCCACAGATCGAGCGTCGTTTCCTCGATCGGCGCGGAAGAGGCAAGACCGGCATTGGAGACGAGGATATCAAGCCCGCCGAATTCCACCACGGCATCGGAAAAGCCCTTGGCGACTTCGGCCTCGTCGGTGACATTCAGGTGAACGCCGCGCACGATATCCTTGCTGAAGGCGGAGGAAAGTTCGGCCTTGGCGGTTTCGAGCGCGGCGTCATCGATATCGGCCAGCACCACGCAGGCGCCCTCGCTGGCAAGCCGGAAGGCGGTGGCCTTGCCGATGCCGCCCGCGCCGCCGGTCACCAGCGCGATCTTGCCGGCAAGCGGCTTGGGCTTCGGCATGCGCTGCAGCTTCGCCTCTTCCAGGAGCCAGTATTCGATATCGAAGGCCTCCTGTTCGGAGAGGCCCTGATAGGTGGAGACAGACGATGCGCCGCGCATGACGTTGATGGCGTTGACGTAGAACTCGGCGGAGATGCGAGCCGTCGCCTTGTCCTTGGCAAAGGAGATCATGCCGACGCCGGGCACCAGGTAGATCACCGCGTTCGGATCGCGCATCGCCGGCGAATTGTCGTGCTTGCAGCGCGCGTAATAGGCGGCGTAGTCTTCGCGGTAGGCGGCAATTGCGTCCGGCAGGCCTTCGACCGTCTTGTCGATATCCGGATTTTCCGGGTCGAAATCGACGACCAGCGGACGGATCTTGGTGCGCAGAAAATGGTCGGGGCAGGAGGTGCCAAGGGCTGCCAGTTCTTCAAGCCGATTGGAGGCGACGAATTCCAGCACAGCCGGTTGATCGTCGAAATGGCCGAGCTTGCCCTCGGCTTCGGAGATCATGCCGCGGATCTTCGGCATCAGCTTTTCGGCAATGGCGCGGCGCTCTTCTGCGCCAAGCGTCTTCACCTTCGGGCCGCCGAAAACCGGGCCTTCGATCTTGGCGTCGAGCCAGGCCATGGCCTTGTTGATGATCTCGAGCGTGGTCTCGTAACTCTCCTTGGCCGTATCGCCCCAGGTGAAAAGTCCATGGCTTTCCAGGATCACGCCGCGCGCATTCGGGTTTTCCTCGCAGAACTTGCCGAGCCAGAGGCCGAGTTCGTAACCCGGACGTTTCCACGGCAGCCAGCCGATCTCGTCGCCGAAAATCTCCTCAGTCAGGGCCTTGGAGTCGGCGGAAGCGGCAATGGCGATGATCGCGTCGGGGTGCATATGGTCGACATGCTTTTTCGGCACATAGGCGTGCAGCGGCGTGTCGATCGAGGCCGCGCGGGCATTCAGGTTGAAGGTGCAGTGGGGGAGGTAGCCCACCATCTCGTCCTCATGCTCGATGCCGCGATAGAGCCCCTTCAGCGCGTTGAGCTTTTCCATGTAGAGCGTGGCGAAACCGTCCATCTTGATGGTGCCGACATCGCCGCCCGAGCCCTTGACCCACAGCACCTCGACCTCGCCGCCGGTCAACGGATCCTTTTCCATCACCTTGGCCGAGGTGTTGCCGCCGCCGTAATTGGTGATGCGCTTGTCGGAGCCCAGAAGGTTGGATCGGTAGAGCAGAAGCTCGGATTCGCTCATGCCGGCGGCCTTGCCGTCATCCCACAGGTTCTCGAGCCGGGCGGCCCGGGTTTCATTCGCCATCGTTTCCTCCTTCGGGGCCTCTCGGCCTAGTTCTTCCCCGGCAAAATCCATCCGAAAGTCGGACTTGTCAATCAGAAACGCTCAATTTCGATCAGAAATGGCCTTTTCGCAATGCAACATGACTATTTTTGATTGACACTGATAGAAATTCGCTGAACTCTGTCAAAAAGGGAGGCCCCATGCACGAGAAAGAGCGTCATCGCATCATCCTGTCGGCGGTACAGGAAAAGCCGGTTGTCACCGTGGCGGAGCTCGTCGATCTGACGGAAAGCTCCGAGGCGACGATCAGGCGCGATATCGCGGCTCTGCATGTGGCCAAGCGTCTGCGCCGGGTGCGCGGCGGGGCGGAGGCGCTCAGCCCGCCGCAATTCGTCGGCCTTGCCGGCCGGCCCTTTTCCGTCAACCAGACGATGAACGCGCGTCAGAAGCAGGCGATCGCAAAGGCGGCCGTGGCGCTGTGCGATGACGGCGATTCCGTTATCATCAATGGCGGCACGACCACGTTTCAGATGGTCCATCACCTCGCCAATCGCCGGCTGCAGGTCTTCACCAATTCCTTTCCGATCGCCGAGCATCTTCTCAAGCATTCCAAGAATACGGTGATGCTGTCGGGTGGCGTGATCTACCGCGAACAGAACGTCATCCTGAGCCCGTTCGAAAACGATGTGACCCGCAATTTCTGGGCAAGGCGCATGTTCATGGGCGCGCAGGGGATCGGCCCGCTCGGGTTGATGGAGGCCGATCCGCTGCTGATCCAGGCGGAACAGAAGCTGATCGACCAGGCGGAAGACCTCGTTGTCCTGGTGGATTCTTCAAAATTCAAGCAGCGGTCGAGCCTGATCCTTTGCGGGCTGAAAAGGATTTCGACCGTGATTACCGATTCCGGGCTGCAGGCGTCCGACGCCCGCATGCTGGAGGAGGCCGGCGTTTCGGTGATCATCGCCGACGCGCAGGCAATGGAGGAAACCGGTTCGGGCTGAGCCTTGGAGGAGAAGAGCCAGCCTGCACCCTGTTCATCAACTGGAGGAGAAAGATGGGCATTTTGAAGAAAGTTCTCGTGGGAGCGTTGCTCTCCACCGCGCTCGTTGCGCAAGGGGCGCACGCCGCCGACAAGAAGATCGCGCTGGTGGTGAAGGCGCTCGGCATCGGCTTTTTCGAGGCCGCCGCCCAAGGCGCGGAAGAGGCCGCCAAGGAAATCGGCGATGTCGAACTGATTTACACGGGCCCGACCGATACGACCGCCGAAGGCCAGATCGACGTCATCAATTCGCTGATTGCCCAGAAGGTCGACGCGATTGCGATTTCGGCCAATGACCCGGATGCTCTGGTCCCGGCGCTGAAACGCGCCATGCAGCGCGGCATCAAGGTCGTCTCCTGGGATTCCGGCGTGGCACCCGAGGGCCGCATGGTGCACCTGAACCCCTCGTCCAACCCGCTGATCGGCAACATGATCATCAAGCTGGCCGCCGATAACCTGCCGGATGGCGGCGAGGTCGCCGTGCTTTCGGCTTCGGCGACAGCCACGAACCAGAACACCTGGATCGCCGAAATGAACAAGGTGAAGGGCGACTATCCGGGGATCGATGTCGTCACCACGGTCTACGGCGACGACCTGTTCGACAAGTCCTATCGCGAGACCCAGGGCCTGATTCAGTCCTATCCGGACCTGAAGGCGATCATCGCGCCGACCTCCGTCGGCATCGTCGCCGCGGCCCAGGCCGTGACGGATGAAGGCAAGATCGGCGAGATCAACGTCACCGGTCTCGGCCTGCCGTCCGAAATGGCGGCCTATGTCGACAACGGCGCGTCGAAATCCTTCGCCATCTGGAACCCGATCGACCTTGGCTATGCCGCCGTCATGCTATCGAACGACCTGATCGACGGCGCGAAGGCGGAACCGGGGGCAGAGCTTTCCATGGGCCGTCTCGGCAATCTGACGCTCGATGACGACAATGCCGGCGCCATGGCTGATCCCTTCGTCTACGACAAGTCGAACATCGACAAGTTCAAGGACATCTTCTGAGCCTCCCGGGACGGGGCTGTCGCGTGGTCACCCTGCCTCACATGAAACAGAGGCAGGCGTGGGCCATGCGGCAGCCCGCCGCAGCGGGAATGATCGGATGATCCAGCATCGCTGGGGTCCCGGAAAATCAACTGGAAGGAACGTGCCTCCCTTTTGACCGTCACCCCGGACCTGATCCGGGGTCCAGGGCCTCAAGTTAATGCTCTTCGTTCTTTGGCCCTGAATGCCGGCTCAAGGCCGGCATGACGGA
This sequence comes from Martelella lutilitoris, assembly GCF_005924265.1. Taxonomy (GTDB): domain Bacteria; phylum Pseudomonadota; class Alphaproteobacteria; order Rhizobiales; family Rhizobiaceae; genus Martelella; species Martelella lutilitoris. The sequence continues at coordinate 318,432 of NZ_VCLB01000006.1, read as the reverse complement.
AGTCTAGGCGAGGATCGTTGTCGGCACTGCGGTTAACCTCCAACGTGTCGCGAGAGAGGTCGGGTATCGCCTGCGATGGCGCCATTCTCTCCGCAAACGAAAAAAAAGTCCCGCCTCGCCTTCAGGCGGGCCGACGAACCAACAACACGGCAGACCAAAGATGCCAGACGCACAGCAGAACGCCGCCATCGCGCTTGACGGCATCACCAAGACCTTTCCCGGCGTTCGCGCGCTCTCCGAGGTGTCGCTTGCCCTTTATCCGGGCGAGGTAACGGCGCTCGTCGGTGAAAACGGTGCAGGCAAATCGACGCTCGTGAAAATCCTGACGGGCATCTATCAGCCCGACGGCGGCGCAATCACCATGGATGGCGAGAAGGTCGCCTTTCCGACGGCGGAAGCGGCCAGCGAACACGGCGTCACGGCGATCCATCAGGAAACCGTGCTGTTCGACGCGCTGACGGTTGCGGAAAACATCTTCATCGGCCACGCGCCCACCAACCGCTTCGGCCTGATCGACTGGAAACAGATCCATGATCGCGCCCGCGATATTCTCGACAGTATCGGCGCGCGCATCGATCCGCGCCATCGCCTGTCCGACCTCGGCATCGCCAACCGGCATATGGTGGCCGTTGCCCGCGCCCTTTCCGTCGATGCCCGCGTGGTGATCATGGATGAGCCGACCGCTGCGCTATCGCAAAAGGAGATCGAGGAGTTATACGAACTGGTCGAGAAGCTGAAGGCGGACGGCAAGGCGATCCTCTTCATCTCGCACAAATTCGACGAGATCTTCCGCATTGCCGACCGCTACACGGTCTTTCGCGACGGCGAGATGGTGGGTGAGGGCAGGATCGCCGACACGGACGAGAATGCGCTGGTGGAACTGATGGTCGGCAGGCCGGTCGACCAGGTCTTTCCCAAGCAGGAGGTCGAAATCGGCGAGCCGGTGCTGACGGTCGCCGGCTATCGCCACCCGACCGAGTTCGAGGATATCGGCTTCACGCTTCGTCGCGGCGAGATTCTCGGCTTCTATGGCCTTGTCGGGGCCGGGCGGTCGGAATTCATGCAGGCGCTGTTCGGCATCACCAAGCCAACGGCCGGCGCGGTGCGCATCGACGACGAGATCGCCGTCATCCGATCGCCCTCGGAAGCGGTGAAGCAGGGCATCGTCTATGTGCCGGAGGAGCGCGGCACGCAGGGCACGATCACCGCCATGCCGATCTTCGAAAACGTCACGCTGCCCTCGCTCGCCAAGGTCTCGCACAAGGGCTTTGTCCGCATGGCAGAGGAATTTGCGCTGGCGCGGGAATATACCGAGCGGCTGGACCTCAGGGCCGCGTCGCTCGACCAGCCCGTCGGCAATCTTTCCGGCGGCAATCAGCAGAAGGTGGTGATCGCCAAATGGCTGGCGACCGAGCCGAAGGTGATCATTCTGGATGAACCGACCAAGGGCATCGATATCGGTTCGAAATCCGCCGTTCACGCCTTCATGAGCGAGCTTGCGGGCAGGGGGCTTTCCATCATCATGGTCTCGTCTGAAATTCCTGAAATCCTCGGCATGTCCGACCGTGTCATCGTCATGCGCGAAGGGCGGATCGTCGCCGAACTCGCCCGCGATGAAATGTCGGCGGAGAAGCTGGTGCGGGCGGCCGCCGGTATTGGGGTGGCGGCATGATGGCGCGCATCTTCAAACACCGCGAAGCGCTGCTCTTCGTCGCTATACTAATGCTGGTCGGCGCCATCGAACTGCGCTTTCCAGGTTTTGTCGCCCCGCGCAATCTCGTTTCGATCTATAATGATACGGCGATCCTGATCATTCTGGCGCTCGGGCAGGCGGCCGTCATCCTGTCGCGCGGCATCGACCTTTCGATCGCCGCCAACCTGGCACTCTCCGGCACGATAGCAGCCCTTCTGAACGTCGCCTTTCCGGATTTGCCGGTGCTCTTTCTTCTGGTTGCCGCCGTCATCAGCGGCGCGGTGCTGGGCGCCATCAACGGTCTTCTGGTCTGGCGCCTGTCGATCCCGCCCATCGTGGTGACGCTGGGCACGATGACCATCTATCGCGGCACGATCTTTCTTCTGACAGGCGGCGCCTGGGTCAATGCCCATGAGATGACCGATGCCTTCAAGGCGGTGCCGCGCGCCGTCTTTCTCGGCATTCCGGTGCTCGCCTGGTTCTCGCTCGCCGTCATCGTGGTGATGATGGCGGTGCTGATCATGACGCGGCTGGGGCGCGCCTTTTACGCCGTCGGCGGCAATCCGCATGCCGCCGTCTATACCGGCATTTCCGTCGGTCGCACGCATTTCTTCGCCTATCTGATTGCAGGCGCGCTTGCCGGCCTCGCCGGCTATCTGTGGACCGCGCGCTATGCCGTTGCCTATGTCGATATCGCCAACGGTTTCGAACTGGACGTGGTTGCGGCCTGCGTCATCGGCGGCATTTCGATTGCCGGCGGGGCGGGCACGGCGATCGGCGCGGTGCTGGGCGCGCTCTTCCTCGGCATCATCAAGAATGCGCTGCCGGTGATCGATGTCTCGCCCTTCTGGCAGATGGCGATTTCGGGCACGGTCATCATCATCGCCGTTGCCGTCAACGCGCGCTCCTCGCGCGTCAAGGGGCGCGTCATACTGAAAAAAGCGGAGCATGCGCTATGAGTGTCAGCGAGAAGCGCCTTGTCCCCGACCGTCTGCACGGGCGTTGGTACCGGATGGCGAGAAGCTGGGAGAGCCTGCTGGTCGTGGTTGTCATCGCGATCTTCATCATCAACAGTTTCGCCTCGCCCTATTTTCTCGATGCATGGAACCTGTCGGACGCCACCTTCAACTTCACCGAAAAGGCGCTGATCGCCTTTGCCATGGCGCTCGTCATCATATCGGGTGAGATCGACCTGTCGGTCGCCGCCATCATCGCGCTTGCCTCCACCGCCATGGGCTATGCCGCGCAGTTCGGCGCCGGAACGCCGGAACTGGTGGCGATCGGCCTTGGCGTCGGCCTGTTGTGCGGCGCCTTCAACGGCTTCCTGATCACCGGTCTCGGCCTGCCGTCCATCGTCGTCACTATCGGTACGATGAGCCTCTTCCGCGGGCTCTCCTATGTCGTTCTCGGCGACAAGGCCTTTACCGGCTACCCGTCGGATTTCGCCTATTTCGGACAAGGCTATGCGTTCTGGGTGATCTCATTCGAATTCGTGCTGTTTGCCGTCATGGCGGTGCTGTTCGGCATCCTGCTGCACCTGACAAGCTTCGGCCGCATGGTCTATGCGATCGGCAACAACGCCACCGCCGCGCGCTTTTCCGGCATCCGGGTCGGGCGGGTGAAATTTCTACTGTTCCTGATGACCGGGGTCATGTCGGGCATGGCGGCGATCTGCCTGACCTCGCGCCTCGGCTCGACGCGACCGTCGATCGCCTTTGGCTGGGAACTGGAGATCGTCACCATGGTGGTGCTGGGCGGCATCAATATTCTCGGCGGCGCCGGGTCCATCATTGGCGTCGTGCTCGCCGCCTTCATCATGGGGCTGGTCACTTTCGGCTTCGGGCTGATGAATGTGCCGGGCATCGTCATGTCGATCTTCATCGGCCTGCTCTTGATTGGCGTCATCGCCTTGCCTGTGCTCTATACGAGGATCGCAAGGCGGTTCAGACGGGGTGAGGCGCAATGAGTGCAATCCGCAAGGTCGCGGTCATCGACATCGGCAAGACGAATGCCAAGGTCATCCTTTATGATCTGGAGGACGGCCGCGAGGCCGATACGCGGTCAAAACGCAATGTCGTCACGGGTCATTCGCCCTATCCGCATTTCGAGGTGGATGAACTGTTCGCCTTCATTCTGGACGCGCTTGCCCAATTTCAGAAAGAGCATGGCGTCGACGCGATCTCGATAACGACGCATGGCGCCACGGCGGCCCTTCTGAAGCGCGATGGTTCGCTCGCCCTGCCGGTGCTCGACTACGAGCACACCGGTCCCGACGAAACCCGCGAAGACTACGAAAAGATCCGTCCGCCCTTTGCCGAGACCGGTTCGCCGCGCCTTGCCATGGGGCTGAATATCGGCGCGCAGCTTTTCTGGCAGAAAACAAGGTTTCCCGATTGGTTCGCCGAAATCGACTGCGTATTGCCCTATCCGCAATATTGGGGTTTTCGGCTGACCGGCCGGCGCGCCGGTGAGGCGACGAGCTGGGGCTGCCACACCGATCTGTGGTCGCCGCGCTCCAGGACGTTTTCCTCGCTGGTGGGTGAACTCGGTCTCTTCGGCAAGATGGGAGAGCTTGTCAAAGCCGATGACAAGCTGGGCGAGGTTCTGCCGGCGATCGCGAAGAAGACGGGGCTTGCTCCAAACTGCCCGGTCTTTGCCGGTATTCACGATTCCAACGCCTCGCTGCTGCCGCATCTCTGGTCGCGCGCGCAGCCCTTTTCGGTCGTTTCGACCGGCACCTGGGTAATTGCCATGGCGGTCGGCGGCCATCCGCCGACGCTGGATGAAGACCGGGATACGCTGATCAACGTTAACGCCTATGGTGATCCGGTGCCCTCTGCCCGGTTCATGGGCGGGCGGGTCTTTGAAGTCGCAGCGCCCGCCGGCGATGTCGCCGTGACGGAAGACGACCGCAAGGCAATGTTGAAAAACCGGATCATGATGATGCCCTCCGTGCTGGGGGACACCGGGCCGTTTCAAGGGATCATCGGCGGCTGGACCGTGGACGAGCATCATCTCACCCCCGGCATGCGACTTCTCGGCGTCTCCTGGTATCTGGCGCTGATGACGGCGATATGCCTCGAGCTGACGGGCGCCTCGGGGCCTGTGATCGTGGAGGGGCCGTTTTCGGAGAACCACGACTACCTCTCCATGCTTTCGGCTGCCACGGGCAGGCCGGTGGAGAAAAGCCCCGGCAGCGGCACCAGCACGGGGGCGGCCGGCCTCGCGGTCGGCGGGGTCAAGCTCTCCGCCTTCAGGCCCCATCCCGAACCGCTGTCGGGTCTCGCTGAACTCAACGCTTACGCGGAAATCTGGCGGGAAAGACTGCCGGAGGTGGAGTGAGACCTCTCAGGCCGCGTCATCGGGCCTGCCGATGCCGTCGCCGAGCAGATCCTCGACGAACCAGGCGGCAAACTGGGCGCGGCCGGAAATGCCGGCCTTGGCGTAGATCCGCGTCATCTGCGCGCGGACAGTGCCTTGGGCTGCGCCGCGCAGGCGGGCGATCTCCGAGATATCGAGCCCCTTCAGCGCCAGAAGCCCGACTTCGCGTTCCGCCGGTGTCAGGCCCCAGTCGTCGAACTGCGCGTCGATGATGCGGATGAAATCGCCGCGTGCGGTATCGAGCGCCTTCTCCTGGGCATACATGCGTTCCAGTGTGAGGCGGAGCTGCCAGCCGGCGAGGAAAATGCCGGCGACCAGCGTGACGGCGATCAGCGCCTCGATGATGGAGTGGGCGCCGGGCGGTTTCTCAAAAAGGTCACGCGTCGCATCGGCAACGAAAAATACGGCGGCGACGGCCTGCATCAGCATGAACGCCGCAAGGGCGATCGTTTGCGATCGCCCCTGCTTTCGTGCTTCCGGCCTGTTCATCATTTGGGCGGGCCCTTGATCATCGGACGGACGAGGTTGCGGCGAAGCGCGTGGCTTTCGACGGCGACGCCCGCGACGTGAATAAGCGCCAGAATGAGCATCAGGTTTGCGGCGGTTTCATGAACCTCCTTGACGATGTCGCTCCGGGCAAGACTGTCGCCATTATCGTCCTCGGAGCCGGCGTTAACAAGGGCCGACCAGTCGCCCTGTTCAACGGCCGACCGTTCTTCCGCGATGGCGATTGGGCTCTTTGCGTCGGTCATGATCAGGCCGGTGGCAATGACGACGGCAAGCATCGCCCAGAGCGCATAGACCATCATGGCCCCTGCGGGATTATGCGACGGATATTCGCGCGGCTTGCCCCGGATGACCGAGAGCAGGTGCGAGACGGCGGCCTTCGGGTCCGGCGGAAAGGCAGAAAACCGCGCTTCGCGGGGACCGAGAAGTCCCCATCCAAGCCGGATCGCCAGGACCGACATCGCGATCCAGCCGACCCAGACATGGACCGTGCCGCCCGGCGCGGACAACAGCCCGTTGATGATCACCGCGGCGGCGATCGTCCAGTGGCTGATCCTGACCAGAGGGTCCCAGGGGTCGGGAGGGGCGATATCCGCCCCTCGTCCTGTCTTTGCCTTGGCGGACATCTCAGTCCTTCCCGGAAATCTTCTTTACCGCGCCGGAAGCCGGATCGATATAGATTTCCCACATCTTGTTGGACTGATCGGTGCACTTGGCTTCGATCATGCCGCCTTCGGCCTCGAATGCCCGAACGGAGCAACCGGCCTTTTCCAGAGCGGCGGTGGCGTCCTTCGGATTGGTGCCGACAACGTCGCCAACGGCGGGCATCGCGAAAGCGGAAAGCGGTGCAGCGAGAGCGATGGCGGTGAGAATGGCAATGCGTTTCATGTCTGCTCCTGTTCTGTTGGACCGCTTCAATGTGCGGCAGGACCGATCTGAACGGTCACTGGCGCGGCGTCCATGGCACAGGCGCTGAAACGCGGGCGCATAAGCGGCTGCTTATGACACGCAGATGCCGGTGAAGCGGGGAGAGACGTCAGATCCTTTTTCGGCCCTGACAGGCGGCATTGCACGAAATGACTGAAGGCGCGAACCTTTCGATCCGCGCCTTCATAGTTGGAGGGTGTCAGCCTCAGAGATATTTCAACAGGTCGTTGATGCGGTCCTGCATGTCCGTTAGCGCATCGTCGATGCTCTTCTGGCCGATGACCGCCGCATTCATCTCCTGGCCGACAATGTCCTGAATGGCGAACTGGCGCTGAACGTCACCGGGCAGGGGCTGACCGATCTTGGCCACTTCCAGAACCGTCTCGCGATGCGGAAGCGTCTGGAATTCTTCCGAATCCAGAACCGCCTGGACCGAGGGTAGGTGGCCGGTGCGGGCCCAGTCATAGTCGTTGTCGTAGAAGAATTTCAGGAACTTGCCGATGGCCGCCTCTTCTTCGTCAGAGCGGTCCATGCGCGAAACGGCAAGGCTGTGGCCGTCGGCATACTGCGCGCGCGTGCCGTCATAAAGCTGAGGATAAGGATAGACCGCATAGCCGCCCTTGTTGAGCGCGGTGCCGTCGGTCTCCGACTGTGCATTGTAGTCGCCGATTACCCAGGTGCCGTTCAACTGCACACCACCGTCACCGGCGAGAAATGCGTTGATCGCGGCAGCGTAGTCCATTTCTTTCGTGGTGTAGTCGTTATCGTAGATGTCCTTGTACATCTGAAGCACATTGCGGGCTTCAGGCGTGTCCAGATTGACTTCATTCGGATTGGCGAAGAAATCGGAGTCCTGCTGTTGCAGATAGGTATAGAGATTGCGCGTGTAGAGCGCGACTTCGTTTGCCAGATTCTGGACGAAGTATGGCTTTCCTGTCTTTTCCTTGAACTGTTCGGCCTGCGCCATCAACTCGTCAACGCTGGTGGGCAGGATCGGCGTGCCGTCGTCATTGACGAGCCCGGCCTGCTCGAAAAGGTCCATGTTGATGTGGAACAGCATGGTCCAGTTGTCGATCGGCAGGCCGTAAATCTTGTCGTTGCGGGTTACGCCGGCAAGGCTTGCCTGCGTAAAGCTTGATGGCTCAATGCCCTCTTTGGCGAGGATATCGTTCAAAGGTTCGAGCAGGTTTTTCGAAACGTAGTCGCCGAGGACAGAATGATGGATCGTGACCACGTCCGGCGGGTCACCGGCAGCGAACTGGGCCGTCAACTGGTCGTAGCCGGGCCATTCCACGGTCGTTACGTTGACCTTGATGTCGGGGTTCTCCTCCTCGAACTTGTTGACCATCGAGGTGATGATCCCGCATTCGCCGACGGCTGCGGACACATCGGTCTTGTCGCCCCACTCGGCATCGCAGGCGCCGAAGAAACGCTGGAAATCGATTGTGGTTTCGGCCAGAGCCGGGCTTGCCGCCGTCATTGCGGCAAGGGAGAGCGCGCCAAGCAACGCCCTTTTCATACGGTAGGTCATGTCTACTCCTCCACGAAGCGAGCCATCATCGGCCCTTTTTATTCACCCCGAAGGGCGATCCAAAATGCGGTTCGTTGTCCCCCGGCGACTTGAGCCGCCATATCGGGTATGCATTTTCCGGTTTTGTTTTTTGTGAGCGCGGACGGATATGCGCCCGCGCGACATCATTTCTCCGCCGAGCCGGAAACGGCGGTGACGATGTATTTCTGGAAAAACAGGTAGACGATCAGGATCGGCGCACTGGCAAAAACCGCCTGCGCCATCAGGAAGCCGAGGCCCTCCGACTGTGCGAAATTCGTCTGCGAGGAGGCGATGCCCACCGTCAGCGTGTACATCTCCTTGCGCGTTGCAGTGATCAGCGGCCAGAAATAGTCGTTCCAGGAAATCAGGAAGGTGAAGATGCCGAGCGTTGCCTGTGCCGGCAGCGTCAGGGGCAGCAGAACCTTCCAGAAGATCTTGAAACGGCTGGCATTGTCGAGCAGCGCCGCCTCGTCATATTCCTTCGGAATCGCGCGGAAGAACTGTGTCATCAGGAACACGCCGAAGGGCGCGGAGAGGCCGGGCAGGATCAGCGCGTAATACGTATTGTGAAGGCCGATCTCCGAGAAGATCTGGTGACGGGCGATCAGTACCGCCTGCTCGGGAATGGCAAGCCCCAGAAGCACGATGATGAAGATCGTGTTTCGGAACGGGAAATTGAGCCGGGCAAAGCCGTAGCCGGCAAGCGAGGTCAGCACGAGAATGCCGATCGTGACCGAGCCCGACACGATGACCGAGTTCAGCACCCACCGAAACACCGAGGAACTGCCGAAGATGTGGAGGTAGTTTACCAGCGTGTAGGGGCCGTGAAAAACCGAGTTCATGTTGGCCATGAGCTCGCTGTTGTCTTTCAGGGACAGGCCGATCACCCAGATCACCGGGGCGATCATGACGAGCGCCAGGACGATCACGGAACCGATGATCAGCCGGTCGCCGAGCGTGTTTTTCTTGGAAAGACCGAAGGAACTCATTGGGCATCTCCCTTCTTGCGCGAGACCATGAACTGCACCATTGCGGCGATCAGGATCAGCACAAAGAGGACTTCGGAAGCGGCAGCGCCGAGGCCGATATCCCAGCGGGTAAAGGCCATCTGGTAGATGTAGAGCACCATCGGCAGGGATTCGTTATTGGGGCCGCCATTGGTCATCAGCTTGGCCTGACCGAAGAGCTGGAACTGCATCACGATCTGGATGATGACCACAAGAATGACCGTGCGTTTGATCGAGGGCAGGGTGATATAGCGCAAGGTCCGCCATCGCCCGGCATTGTCGAGGGCTGCCGCCTCATAGATCTCTTTCGGGATCTGCTGAAGCGCCGAGAGATAGAGCATCATCGGCAGACCGATGCACCACCAGACCGTGGCAATCGCGATGCCGATCATCACCAGATCAGGATCGGAAAGAAAGGCGGGCGGCGTTGCGCCGAACCAGCCATAGATCGTGGCGAGCAGGCCGAACTGGCCGATGAAGACGATGCGCCAGATCAGCGTGACGATGGTAACCGACAGCACTGACGAGGAAAAATAAAATGTGCGCAGCGCGGCCGCCGTTTTGGTCTGGCGATTGAGCGCCAGCGCGAGACCAAGGCCGATCAGCGCCAGTGGCGGAACGCTCAAGAGCACGAAGTAAAACGTATTCCAGACGGCCTTCAGAAAAATGGCGTCGTTGAGCAGACGGTCATAATTGCCGAGGCCGATGAAGCGTCCGATGGAAAAGGCGTCTGCCCGGTGCAGGCTGAGCCAGATGTTCCAGAGCATCGGAAGCACGAGCAGGGTGACGAAGAAGACCATATAGGGCGCAATGAACAGCGCATTGCGCCAGCGCGGCGCGTTGATGTTGGCGGTTACCGTCTTCAGCCCCTTCCGCTCGTTGCGGGCGAGGGCCGCGCGGGTGGACTGGGCGTCAGACATGGTCGGTCTCCCGTCCGGCGGTCGCGGCTTCTCCTGCCGGGTGGTAGGCCTTGCCTTCGGCATCGAATAGGTGGCAGGCTGAGCCGTCGAAAGCCAGATGCACGGTGTCGCCGATCTTGGCGCGGCTTAGGCCGATATCTTCGGCGACGATGATGCTGTCGTCGGCCAGCCGTGTGTAGAGCAATGTGCGGTCGCCGAGACGTTCAAGCACGTCCACCTTGCCTTCGGTGGTGGCGTGTGCGGCATCGGCAACGCATTTGACGGCTTCGGCACGAATGCCGAGCTTCATTGTCTTTTCCGGCAAGTCTGCCGTCGCAATGCTGGTCTGCAGTTCAGCGCCATCGGGGAACTTCGTCCGGGCGAAACCGCCTTCATCGGTGATCTCGACATCGAGAAAATTCATCGTCGGCGATCCGACGAAGCGGGCGACGAATTCGCTCACTGGTCGGCTGTATATTTCCATCGGTTCGCCGATCTGTTCGATCTTGCGGTTGTTGAGCACCACGATCCGGTCGGCAAGGGTCATCGCCTCGATCTGGTCGTGGGTGACGAAGATCATGGTTGAGGCGACGCGGTTGCGAAGTTGGGCCAGCTCGACGCGGGTTCTCACCCTCAAAGCCGCATCGAGGTTCGACAGCGGTTCGTCGAAAAGGAAGGCTTCCGGTTCCTTGACGATGGCGCGGCCGATGGCAACGCGCTGGCGCTGACCGCCGGACAGCTGGTTGGGCTTGCGCTCCAGCAGGTGGCTGATTTCAAGCATGCGCGCGGCTTCTTTGATCCGCGCATCGATGACCGACTTCTCGACAGAGATATTCTTCAGCCCGAAGGCCATGTTTTCCGCGACACTCATATGCGGATAGATGGCGTAGTTCTGGAACACCATGGCAAGGCCGCGCTTGCCGGGCGGAAGGTTGTCGATGCGCTTGCCGTTGATGGCAATCTCGCCCTCGTCAACCGCCTCCAGTCCGGCGATCATGCGTAGAAGCGTCGATTTTCCGCAACCCGAGGGACCGAGAAAAACCATGAATTCATTCGCCGCGATCGACAACGATATGTTGTCGAGCACGGTGAGGCTGCCGTAGCGCTTGGTGATATTCTTGATTTCGATCTGAGCAGTCATTCTGCCGTTCTCCCCGGCCGTAAATCCCGGCCCTTCCGACGACTTTTCCTAAGCTCCCGCGTTTTCAGACACGCATGTCGCATGCCTGAAAACACATTGCCGGATCCTTGCGGAAACGGGGCGCTGCGCTTCCCATTGTTTCCTCCCGATGCATTTCCGGCGGCTAAGGGAACCCTAAGACAAATCGACCATTTGTCAACATGATTTCAGGTGTAAACCAGAAATCATGATTTACTTGAGTTTGATACGCACGAAACGATAGCTGAGCGGTGCGATGCTTGCCGTGAGGCCTCTGCCGCTGGGTGCGGCGTCGGATGCATCGGCCGGTGTGACGGCATCCGGCGTGGCTGCGGTGTTTGTCACGTTGATGTCTGAATGCGCGATCACCTTGTCGTCGAGGATCGTGTCGGCATCAAAGCCCTCAAGCGCGAGATCGATCTCGACCGCTTCGCTCTTGTGGCGGTTGACGAGGAAGAAGGAGAGCGTTCCATCCTCTTCGTCGTGGACGGCTGAGGCATCGACATAGGGTACGTCGCCGATGTCCTCGGTGTTGTAGCCGGGGCAGTCGATCGCAAGCTTCAGCGCTGTTCCGCGTCCGTAGCGGGAAGCGAAATAGTATGGATAGAAGATTGTCTGCCGCCAGGCCGCGCCGCCCGGCTCCGTCATGATCGGGGCGATGACGTTGACGAGCTGCGCGAGGCAGCCGATCTTGACCACGTCGGCGCGGTTGATGAAAGTGTTCAGGATGCAGCCAACCTGCAGCACATCCTCGAAATTATAGTCGTCTTCCAGAAGCGGCGGAGCAAAAGGCCAGCCGTCGTCGCCGGCTAGAGTTGCCTCGTCGCGTTTCTTCGAATGGTACCAGACGTTCCATTCATCGAAGGAGATAAAGACATCCTTCTTCGAGCGCTTCTTCGATTTCACATAGGCGATCACGCCGGCGACCGTGTCGATATAGTCGGCGAGCACCTTGGATTTGGCGAGATAGCGGGCCGTGTCTTTTTCGTAATTGTCGAAATACATATGCAGGGAGATGTAATCGACGGCATCATAGGTATGGTCGAGAACCGTGGCTTCCCATTCCGGGTAAGTCGGCATATTGGCGGATGAGGAGCCGCAGACGACCAGTTCGAGGTCGTTGTCGAACTGGCGCATGGCCTTGGCGGTTTCGTAAGCCAGGCGACCATATTCTTCCGCCGTCTTGTGGCCGGTTTGCCAGGGGCCGTCCATCTCGTTGCCGAGGCACCAGAGCTTGACATTCCAGGGTTCCTCGCGCCCGTTCCTGCGGCGCAGGTCCGACCATTCGCTGCCGCCCGGATGATTGACATATTCGAGGAAATTGCGGGCCTCGTTCAGCCCGCGCGTACCGAGATTGATCGCCAGCATCATCTCCGTGCCAACGGAATCGCACCATTTTGAGAACTCGTGGATGCCGACCTGGTTGCTTTCGGATGTATGCCAGGCGAGATCGAGGCGAACCGGGCGCTCTTCCTTCGGGCCGATACCGTCTTCCCAGTTATAGGCGGAGACGAAATTGCCGCCGGGATAGCGCACCACCGGCACGTCAAGCTCGCGTACCAGATCGATCACATCCTTGCGCATCCCGTTCTCGTCGGCCGTCGGGTGGTCCGGCTCGTAGATGCCGCTGTAGACGGCGCGACCCATGTGCTCGACAAACGACCCGTAAAGCCTCGGATCGATCTTGGAAATCGTGTAGTCTTTGTGGACGGTGATACCGGCGCGCATTGTGTCTCCTCCAAATCCCAGAATTTTGGTTTAAACCAATTTTCGTGATCAATAGAGACCTGTTTGCGCCCTGCGTCAAGCGGCTATGTTCAGGCAAACGGGAATTTTTCAAAGCCCTCGACGGGATTATTTGGTGGTGATCCTCAGGACAATGTCCTGATCGTAATTTCCAAAACCGCGGCCAAAAATATTGACGCCGCCGGGGTGGCGGGCGTCCTCGCGCACGCTGATCGACAGGCGGATGGAGTGGTGCCGATCGAGTTCGAGATCGGCGAGACAGATATCGGAGATCCTGACGCCGTCGACATAGGCACCGGTTTCGGTCACTCGAAAACGTTTCAGCATGCCGTATTGCGAGCCTTTGAGCTTCCACCAACCGGGGGTGAAGACACCGCGCCGGTCGCCGAAATCGCCCGGCGATGTCCACTGGCCGATATCGATGCCGTTGATGCCGATGGTAATGTCGGAGGGCCAGTCGGGATTGGTGCCTGGCACTTCGGAGGAGAGCTCCATGGAAAATTCGAGTTCGTCGACGGCGCGGTTGTCGAGCCTGGCATTGTTGGGAAACTGGTACTCCACCTTGCCCCGCGTGAACCAGATCAAACCGGCCTTCATCCGCGCGGGATCGAGGAAGGAATCGGGCACGTCCAGAAGCCCGATGATGCCCTCATTGGTGCAGAGCCCGCAGGGCGCGCTGACATCGAAGGCGGTATAAAGGCCGACCGGCATCGAAACCTCGATCCCGTCATTGCGGCGTTCCTCCGCGGCATCGCCGAAGACGATGACAACCTCATCATAAATGCTGGAACAAACCTTCTGGTTGCCCTTGCGCGCCCGCTGGCTCTCCGTGCGGATCAGGCCGGCCTCTTCCAGAAGCTGGACGCTGAGCGAGACGGTGGATTGCGGAAGCGCCAGCATCTCGCCGATTTCCTTGACGTTCAGCGCCCCCTTGCTGCGCAGGAGCTTGAGCACGGCAATGCGCGCCGGCGCGGCCAGGCCCTTGATGACATTCATGTCCCGTTCGGGGTCAACGACGAGGAAATTGCGCGGCATGGGTGAACTTCGCTACTGGCGGCCTGTGTCAGAAAACGTTCATATCAGGATTTTTGGCGCGGTCAAATCACCTTGGCTGCCGACCGCGCCCAACCGGCCGTTAAGTCCGACAATTCACAAATTGGTGCAAACCTTTGTCGGGGGATTGCGCCCACTTCGGTTCGTCTGCCTTATTTGGCTACCGGTAGGGCGATTCGGCTATCGGCTGCATCCACTTGAAAAAACACAAGGAAACGGCCGATTTGCACATTTCCTGTGCATTCGTCGATCTTGACACAAGATTGAGCGGCTTCTAGGATTTTGAACCAAATGGTCAAAGAGGGGTCTTTTTTTACAATGAAGAATGATTTTGTCCTGAGCCGTCGCGCTCTCCTGGCATCCACGCTCGTTTTCGGCGTCGTCGCCATGGCGCCGGCCCTCAGCGCCGCAGAGCCGCTGAAGGTCGCCGCCATTCACGCCTCGCCGGTTGAAAATGCCTGGAACTCGGTCATCCATCAGGCGCTTCTGGAAGCCGCCGAAGAGGGTGCGATCGAATATGTCTTTTCCGAAAGCGTTTCCGGCACGGACTATCCCCGCGCCATGCGGGAATATGCCGAGCAGGGCGTCGATCTGATCATCGGCGAATCCTATGCCGTTGAATCCGAAGCCCGTGAAGTGGCTGCAGACTATCCGGACACGCCCTTCGTCATGGGCTCCTCCGGCGGCCCGTCCGGCGACAATTTCGGCGTTTTCGGCACATGGAATCATGACGGCGCCTATCTCGCCGGCATGCTGGCCGGCACGCTGACGGAAACCAATGTCGTCGGTTCGGTCGGCGCCATGCCGATCCCGGAAGTCAACATGCTGATCAACGCCTTTGCCGAAGGCGTGAAGGAAACCAATCCGGACGCCGAGCATCACGTCACATTCATCGGCACCTTCTTCGATCCGCCCAAGGCGCGCGAAGCCGGTCTCGCCCAGATCGATCAGGGCGCCGACATTCTCTTCGGCGAGCGCATCGGCACGGCTGACGCGGCCAAGGAACGCGGCATTCTCGCCGTCGGTTCGCTGATCGATTACACGCCGCGCTATCCAGACACGGTCTTCGCCAACGCGCTTTGGGGCTTCCGCCCGATTGTCGATGCGGCGATCGCCGATGTCGAGGCCGGCAACCCGGTCGGCCAGAACTACACGGCCTTCGGCATGCTGAAGGACGGCGGCAGCGACATCGCGTTCGTTGAGGGCGTTGCCTCGCCGGAAGCGGTCGACGCCATGCTGGCCAAGCGTCAGGAAATCATCGACGGCACGTTCGAGGTTCCGCGCAACATGGACGAGCCGAAGTAAGGATTGCCCATGCAAGCCGACGCGACAGCGCTCGCCGCCGCGATCGGCAGGGGGGATATTTCGGCGCGGAAGGCGATGGAGGCATCGCTTTCCGCATCCGACACATGGGCGCATCTCGGCGCCCTTGCCGGCCGCAATCCTGAAGCAGGGCTTGCGGCCGCTGATCGTTTTGACAACCTTTCGGCGGATGAAAAGGCGGAGATGCCCTTTGGCGGGGTGCCGACCCTTGCCAAGGATCTCGGCGGACCTTTTTCCGGCCTTGCCGTCACCGCCGGCTCGCGCGCGCTGGGCGCCGGTGATGCCAGCGCTGACAGCGATATCGCCTTACGGTTCCGCAAGGCCGGGTTCTGCCTGTTCGGGCTGACCACGAGCCCCGAATTCGGCCTGTCGCTTGGCTGTGAGCCCGACAAAGGCCCGCTCTGCCCCAATCCGCTGGATGAGGCCCGCTCGCCCGGCGGTTCATCGGGTGGCGCTGCGGCTGCGGTTGCCGCCGGCATTGTCTCCATTGCCCATGCCACGGATGCGGGCGGCTCCATACGCGTGCCCGCCGCCTGCTGCGGTCTCGTCGGGCTCAAGCCGTCGCGCGGGGCAATGCCCGCCGGGCCTGGCTACGGCAATTACCTCGGCGGCATCGCCACCGAACTCGCCGTCTGTCGCTCTGTTCGGGATGCGGCCAGTGTGTTTCGCGCGATCTCCGGCAATGCGCGCGGTCCCTTTCCGCCGCCGGCTTTTGCCGACGTGCCCGAGGGCAGTCTGCGCATCGGCGTGCTGACCGAGACGGATGTCAGCGCTGATCCGGTGCGCCTCGGTGTACTTGAAGATGCTGCGAAGTCGCTTGAAGCAAGAGGGCACCGTCTTCGCGCCGTCGGCTGGGCCGATGTCGAAACGCCGGCACGCGCCAGCGCTTCCGCCTTTGCCGACATCGCGGCCGCCAATCTTGCCGAAACATCCGGCCGCTTCGGCCTCGACCTTGAGATGGTCGAACCGATGACGCGCGCCGTCATCGAACGTGGCCGGGCGATGCGGCCGGAAGAAGTCTGGTCGCTGACAAACGAGATGGCGCTCATTGCCCGCGATCTCTGGCGGCTGTTCGAGGACATCGACTGCCTTGTCTGCCCGATGCTGACGGATGCGCCGAAGCCTGTGGGCAGTTTTCCGACCGATCACGATGACTGGGAACTGCATTTTGAACGGATGCGCGCCTTTGCGCCGATTGCCGCCCTTGCCAACCTTTCCGGTTTTCCGGCAATGACATTGCCGTACGGGGCGGACGAGAATGGCCTGCCTTTGCCGGTTCAGATGATCGCGCCGATGGGCGCCGAGGCGGTCTTGCTGAAGCTTGCGGCAGAACTGGAAAACGAGAACCGCTGGCAGCACCGCTTTGCCATTGCAGGAGTTTGCGCATGAGAGAAACCGTGCTCGAGATTTCCGGCGTTTCCAAGCGCTTCGGCGACACGCTCGCCAATGACGATATCTCGTTGACGCTCGGCAAGGGCGAGGTGGTGGCGCTGCTCGGCGAAAACGGCGCGGGCAAGACGACGCTGATGAGCATTCTCTTCGGCCATTATGTGCCGGATACAGGTTCCGTTGCCGTCAATGGCGCGGTGCTGACGCCGGGCAGCCCGCGGGCGGCCATCCGCGCCGGTGTGGGCATGGTCCACCAGCATTTCTCGCTGGCGCCCAATCTCACGGTTCTGGAAAATGTGATGACCGGAACCGAAAGCCTGTTTTCCTTCGCTTCCGACACGAAATCCGCGCGCCGCAAGCTCGCCGATATCGCCGAACGCTTCGGCCTCGCCGTCAATCCGGATGCCCGCGTCGGCGATCTTTCCGTCGGCGAGCAGCAACGCGTCGAAATCCTGAAGGCGCTCTATAACGATGCGAAGATCCTGGTCCTCGACGAGCCGACGGCGGTGCTGACCGGGCCCGAAGCAGAAAAGCTCTTTGCCACGCTGAAGGAGATGGCAGCGCAGGGGCTTTCGCTGATCTTTATCTCCCACAAGCTGGATGAGGTGATGGCGGCGGCCGATCGCGTTGTCGTGCTGCGCGGCGGCCGGCAGGTGGCCGAGCGCAAGGCGGCTGAAACCAGCAAGGCGGAGCTTGCCGAACTCATGGTCGGCCGCAAGGTGGAGCGGCCCGTGCGCGAACCCGCGACCCCCGGTCCGGTCGTCCTCGAAGCCGTTGGCATAACGGTCCGGGTCGATGGCGTAGACCGGCTGAAATCGGTCGATTTCACGCTGCATGCGGGCGAGGTGCTCGGCATTATCGGCGTTTCCGGCAATGGTCAGGCGACGCTGGCCGCGCTCTTGAGCGGCACGGCAAAACGGGCATCGGGCGATCTCGTGCTTTTCGGCAGGGGCGTCGGCGATCTGACGGTGGCTGAGGCTATTTCCGAAGGGATTGGCCGCGTGCCGGAAGACCGCAATGGCGAGGGCGCCATCGGCGAAATGGCGATCTGGGAAAACGCCGTTCTGGAGCGCATTGCCGATTATGCGAAAAACGGTCTGGTGCAGCGCGGTGCGGCCATCGATTTTGCCAGCCAGATCATCGAGGCCTTCGATGTGCGCGGCGGCACGCCGACAAGCCGCACGCGGCTTCTGTCCGGCGGCAATATGCAAAAGCTCATTCTGGGCCGGAACCTGATCGAGCATCCGAAAATCCTGCTGGCGGCGCAGCCCGCGCGCGGGCTGGACGAGGGCGCGGTTGCCGCCGTGCATGAACGTATTCTGGAGGCGCGGCGGGCCGGCACGGCTGTGCTGCTGATTTCCGAAGACCTTGATGAGGTGATGGCGCTTGCCGATCGCATTCAGGCGATCGTCGGCGGCAGGCTGTCGCCGCCGGTTGCCGCCGAAGAGGCCAATACGCGGATGCTCGGCCTGATGATGGCCGGTGAATGGACGGAGAATGCCGATGCGGTTTGAACGGCGCGAAAATCGCCCGACGGCGCTCGTCATCGCAACGCCGCTGATTGCGGTGGCGGCAGCGCTTGGCATTGCCGGCATCCTCATTGCCCTTGCCGGCGCGCCGGTTCTGGAAGCCTACTGGAAGATCCTTGTCGGCGCCTTCGGTTCGAAACTCTCGATCACCGAGACCCTGACGCGGGCCACGCCGCTGATCCTGACAGGCCTTGCCGCAGCCGTCGCCTTTCGCGCGCGGCTCTGGAATATCGGCGGGGAGGGGCAATTCTATCTCGGCGCGATCGCCACCGCTGCCGTCGGCGCGCATCTGACCGCTGGCCTGCCGGGCTTCGTGCAGATGCCGATCCTGATGGCGTCCGGAGCTGTCGCCGGCATGATCCTGCTTCTGGTGCCGCTCTGGCTGAGGCTGCGCTTCTCCGTCGATGAGGTGGTCACCACGCTGCTTTTGAACTTCGTTGCCATCCTGTTTGTCTCCATGCTGATCGATACGGTGCTGAAGGATCCGATGGCCTTCGGCTGGCCGCAGTCGGAGGCGGTCGAACGCGCCGCTCGCCTGCCCAAGCTGGTCGATCGCTCGCGGTTGCATATCGGCCTTCTCGTGGCCGTTGCCTTTGCCTTCATCGTTCATTTCATCCAGTCGCGGACGACGTTCGGCATGCGATCGCGCGCGGCCGGTCTCAACCCGAAGGGTGCGGTCTTTGCCGGCGTGCCGCTCGGACGTACGCTGGTTCTGGTCGCCATGCTGTCCGGCGGGCTCGCAGGTCTTGCCGGCAGTATCGAGGTTCTGGGCGTCAAGGGCTATGTCACCACTGACCTCTCGCCCGGCTACGGCTATTCAGGCATCGTTGTCGCCATGCTCGCCAATCTTCATCCCATCGGCGTGGTGCTGGCCGCGCTGTTCACCGCCGTCATGTTCGTCGGTGCGGACGGCATGAGCCGCTCGCTCGGCATCCCGACCTATATCGCCGATGTCACCGTGGCGCTGTCGCTGATCTCCATGCTGGTCGCCGTCTTCTTCACGCAGTACAGGGTGCGCCGATGAACACGATTGTCGATATTCTGGCCTCCGCCGGTCTCTGGGGCGCCGTTCTGCGCATCGCGACGCCACTGATCCTCGGGACGCTTGGCGCGCTATTGTCGGAACGCTCCGGCGTGCTGAACCTCGGCATCGAGGGCATCATGACCTTCGGCGCGATGGTCGGCTGGTTGGCCGTCTTCAACGGCGCGGATCTCTGGACCGGGCTTTTTGTGGCAGCCCTTGGCGGCGCTGTCTTTGGCGCGCTGCATGCGCTTTTGACCGTCACGCTCGGGCTGTCGCAGCATGTCTCGGGCCTCGGGGTCACGCTGTTCGCCTCAAGCTTTGCCTATTATGTCTTTCGGCTGATGGTGCCGGTGTCCGGTTCGCCGCCCACGGTGGAACCGTTCCAGCCGATCGATATCCCGGGCCTGTCCGATCTGCCCTTCATCGGCCCCGCCTTTTTCACCCAGACCGCCCCGACCTATCTCGCCATCGCGCTGGCGATCCTTCTGGCCTATATCCTGGCGAAAACCCCGCTGGGCCTTGCCGTGCGTATGGCCGGCGAAAATCCGCATGCGGCGGAAGCCCAAGGCGTCAATCCGATGGTGATGCGCTATGGCGCGGTGATCGTCGGCAGTGCGCTGATGGGCGTGGGCGGCGCGTTTCTGACGCTTTCGGCCTTTAACTCCTTTTTCCCGACCATGGTTCAGGGGCGCGGCTGGATCTGCATCGCGCTCGTCGTCTTTGCCTCCTGGCGGCCGGAGCGGGCGTTGTTCGGGGCGCTGCTGTTTGCCTTTTTCGACGGCTTCCAGTTGCGCCTGCAGACCGCGCTCGATGGCGCCGTCCCCTATCAGATTTTCCTGATGATCCCCTATATCCTGTCAATCGCCGCGCTTGCCGTGATGGCGCGGCGCGCGCGCGTGCCGCAGGCGCTGATGCAGCCCTATCGACGCGGGGAGAGGTGAGGGGATAATTCGATAGTCAATCTCTCCCATTGAGGGAGAGATGCCCCGAGAGGGGCAGAGAGGGGTGAACCCTCTCGGGAAATTCGGAGTATGCGGGTGATGCCGATACCCCTCTGTCTCTTTCGCGACATCTCCCCCTCAAGGGGGGAGATCGATCGCGGCAAGGTTCCGAGACAATAGAACGGCCGGAATTACCGGTGACATGCAAAGGCCAGGACCATGTTCGACATCATCATCAAAAACGCCAATCTTCCTGACGGTCGCAGGGGCATCGATCTCGGCATTGCCGGCGGCAAGATCGTCGCCATCGAGAAGAGCCTTCCAGCCGAGGCCGTCGAGATCATCGATGCGACCAACCGGCTGGTCTCGCCGCCCTTTGTCGATCCGCATTTCCATATGGATGCGACGCTGTCGCTCGGCCTGCCGCGCATGAACGTTTCCGGCACGCTTCTGGAAGGCATCGCGCTTTGGGGCGAGTTGCGGCCGACGCTGACGAAAGAGGCGCTGATCGAGCGTGCGCTTGCCTATTGCGATCTCGCCGTCAGCCAGGGCCTTTTACATATCCGCACCCACGTGGATACATCCGACCCGAAACTGGTGACCGTCGAGGCGATGCTGGAACTGAAGGAGAAGGTCGCCCCCTATATCGACCTGCAACTCGTCGCCTTCCCGCAGGACGGCTATTATCGCGCCGAAGACGGCGTCAAATCGCTGGAGCGGGCGCTCGACATGGGCGTCGATGTCGTCGGCGGCATTCCGCATTTCGAACGCACCATGGCCGGTGGCGCAAGATCGGTGGAGGCGCTTTGCCGCATTGCCGCCGAGCGCGGCCTGCCGGTCGACATGCATTGCGACGAGACCGACGACCCGATGTCGCGCCATATCGAGACGCTTGCCGCCGAGACCGTGCGCCACGGCCTGCAAGGGCGGGTAGCGGGGTCGCATCTGACCTCGATGCATTCGATGGACAATTACTATGTCTCCAAACTGATCCCGCTGATGGCGGAGGCAAAAATCAACGCCATTCCCAATCCGCTGATCAACATCATGCTGCAGGGCCGCCACGACACCTTCCCGAAGCGGCGCGGCATGACGCGGGTGCGCGAACTGCTGGAAGCCGGCATCAATGTCGCCTTCGGCCATGATTGCGTGATGGACCCGTGGTATTCCATGGGTTCCGGCGACATGCTGGAAGTCGGTCACATGGCCGTGCATGTGGCGCAGATGTCGGGCGTGGAAGACAAGAAGGCGATTTTCGACTGCATCACCGTCAATTCGGCAAAGGCGCTGGGGCTTGAGGGCTATGGTCTTGAGACCGGCAACCCGGCGAACCTCGTCATCCTTCAGGCCGAGGACGTGGTGGAGGCGTTGCGTCTGAAGCCGACGCGGCTTGCCGTGCTGCGCGAGGGCCGGGTGATCGCGAAGACCGCGCCGAAGCTAGCCAGCCTGTCGCTGCCCGGGCGACCCGCCGAGATCGACAGCGGCATCAACCCGACGGGGCGGCCAGCCTTTTGATGATCTGAACAAATGGCCGGCGAAACCGTTTCGCCGGAGGCACGTCATTTCGGACGGGACAATCAATTTCGCAAAACCGGAAAGGAAAAGCGTATGCAGTACCGCACACTCGGCCGTTCGGGTCTGAAAGTCTCCGCGCTCACGCTTGGCACCATGACCTTCGGCGGCAAGGCTGCCTTCTCCAAGACCGGAAACACCGATCTTCAAGGGGCGAAGCGCCAGATCGACATGTGTGTCGATGCCGGCGTCAACATGATCGATACGGCTGACGTCTATTCAGCCGGCGTTTCGGAGGAGATCATTGGCGAGGCGATCGCCGACAAGCGCGACCGGTTGCTGCTCGCCACCAAGGCGCGGTTTCCCGCCTTCGAGCAGGGGCCGAACGATCGCGGCCTCTCGCGCCACCATCTGGTGCGCGCCTGCGAGGCGAGCCTCAAGCGGTTGAAGACCGATTACATCGACATGTACTGGCTGCACCAGTGGGACGGTCAGACGCCGGTGGAAGAAACGCTCGCAGCCCTCGACGATCTCGTTCGCGCCGGCAAGATCCGCTATGTCGGCGTTTCCAATTTCTCCGGCTGGCATCTGATGAAGACGCTGGGTGTTGCCGAGCGAGAAGGATTGGTGCGGCCCGTGGCGCAGCAGATCCACTACACGCTGCAGGCGCGTGAGGCTGAATATGAACTGATGCCGATCGCGCTCGATCAGGAAGTCGGCATTGTCGTCTGGTCGCCGCTGGCCGGCGGGCTTCTTTCCGGCAAATACCGCCGCAACCAGCCGGAGCCCGAGGGTACGCGCCGCGCCGCCGAATGGAACGAACCGCCGGTGCGCGATATCGAGGCGCTTTATGACATCGTCGAGGTGCTGATCGATATCGCTTCCGCCAAGGGCGCGACGCCGGCGCAGGTGGCGCTCGCCTGGCTTCTGGCGCGTCCGGGCGTGGCCTCGCTCATCGTCGGAGCGCGCACCGATGCGCAGCTTGAAGACAATCTCGGTGCTGCCGGACTGACGCTGAACGACGAGGAGATGGCGAGGCTCGAGGCGGTCAGCCGGCCGCCGCTCATCTATCCCTATTGGCACCAGACCTGGACGGCCTCCGACCGTCTGTCGAAGGCCGACCTGGCGCTGATCGCGCCGTTCCTGGAGGGCTGACGGGCCGTCAGCGTAACGGCTCGCACTTGGGAAGGGCAAGTCTTTCAGCAAATCGAAGGCCTGGCAAACCCTGCCACAGTTTTTTGACCAATTGCCCATCAGATACTTCCGTCATGCCGGGCTCGATCCGGCATCCAGGGCCAAGCAATTTTGGCTATCCACTTGCATCCTTCGGGCGCAAGGCGTTCGGCAGCCCTGGACCCCGGCTCAAGGCCGGGGTGACGGAAAAGGGGGAGGCGGGCTCCGGATGTCCCTAAAAGGGTTTGTCAGCAGTCTGGCGCCGCCAAGATGGCCGCGTTCCTGTTACCGCCCGCCCTCGATCTTGCGGAAGCGCTGGGCGACGCCGGCCGGACCGTAAGGATAATCCGGCATGGTCTGGGTGCTGACCTCGGTGAGCCGACCGATTTCCGCGTCCGAAAGCTTCAGGTCTGCCGCGCCGAGATTGTCGGCAAGTTGGGCCTCCGTGCGCGCGCCCAGAATGACGGAGGTGACCGAAGGTTGGTCGGCAAGCCAGGCGAGCGCCACCTGAGCCATGCTGGCGTTGTGGGCGTCCGCGATGTCCTCCAGCGCGCCCAGAACCTCCCAGGTCACGGATTTGGCATTGTGCTTGTCATAGGCCTCCATGCCGCGCGCCGGATTTTCGCCGAGCCGGGTGGCGCCGCTCGGCATCTGGTCGCGCTTGTACTTGCCGGAAAGCCAGCCGCCGGCGAGCGGCGACCAGGGCAGGAGCCCCATGCCCGCATCCTCGCAGGCCGGTACGATCTCGTGCTCGATGCCGCGCGCCAGAAGATTATATTGCGGCTGCAGCGTTACCGGGGCGGCGAAGCCGCTCGATTTCGCGATCCAGACCGCCTTGGTCAACTGCCAGCCGATGAAGTTGGAAAAGCCGTAATAGGCGATCTTGCCGCTCGAAATGGCGTCATCGAGAAAGCGTAGCGATTCCTCCAGCGGCGTCAACGCGTCCCATGCGTGAAGCTGGTAGAGGTCGATCTGCTCGACGCCGAG
Source organism: Martelella lutilitoris (assembly GCF_005924265.1). GTDB lineage: Bacteria > Pseudomonadota > Alphaproteobacteria > Rhizobiales > Rhizobiaceae > Martelella > Martelella lutilitoris. The sequence continues at coordinate 294,630 of NZ_VCLB01000006.1, read as the reverse complement.
GCGGACAAGCGAGGCATCGAGCGCCTCGGCCAGGTTCTTGCGCGAAAGACCGATGCGGTTCGGACCGTCGCCCATGGGAAACCGCGCCTTGGTGGCAATCACCAGCTCCTTGGTGATATCCGGCTTCTGCTTCAGCCAGCGGCCGACGATTTCCTCCGAGAGGCCGGTCGAATAGACATTGGCGGTGTCGATGAAATTGCCGCCGGCTGCCACATAGGCATCCATCAGGCGAAAGGATGTCGCCTCGTCGGCCTCGTCGCCAAAGGTCATGGTCCCAAGGCAGAGATTGGTGACGACCGTGCCGCTGTTTCCAAGCCTGCGATATTCCATGATATTCTCCTGTTTTCTGAGCGAAGACCGGTGGGTGACCTTCGCCTATTGCAATGTCAGCGCGCCGCCCAGTTGGCGCCGCGACGGAAGATGGTCGCCATCTCCGGAACCTGAAACTCGCTCGCCACATGGCCGAGCGAGGAATAGAAGACCCGGCCCTTGCCGTGACGCCGTTTCCAGACCACGGGCATGACCACGCCGTCGATCCATTCGGCATGGTCGCCGGCAAAGGTGGTCGTGGCCAGGACCTCGTTAGAGGGGTCCACATGCATGTAATACTGTTCTGAAGTGTAGGGGAAATCCGAGATGCCTTCCATGATCGGATCGTCCGGCTTCGTCACATTCACCCGGTAGTCGATGATGTTGCCTGGGTGGGCGACCCATTGGCCGCCGATGATGAACTGGTAGTCGACTGAATCGCGGAAGGCGTCACCCGCCCCGCCGTGATAGCCGGCAATGCCGACGCCGCTCTCCACGGCGGCGGAAAGGTTCTTCACCTCCTCCTTCTCGATCTTCGACATGGTCACGATCGGCACGATCAGGCTCAGATCCTTGATCTGCGGGTCGGCGAAGGCCTCGGTGGAATGCTCCACATAGACCTTGAACCCATCCTCCTGCAGCATGTCGCGGATGATATGGGCGCATTCCTCTGGCTCGTGACCGCTCCAGCCGCCCCAGACGATAAGTGCTTCGCGCATGATTGTTCTCCTTCATCTTCGGCCGTTCAGGAAGCCCGGCCGGTTTGAAATCTTCCCGGCGCTCGACCTATTTGCCGAGCACGCCGTTGACGAGTGAATCCGACAGCGGCGCCGGTCGCTCGACGGTCGTTGAGATCGCGACGGTCTTTCCGGTCTCGGCGGCAATGCCGAAGGCCTCCATCACCTCCAGCACGTGCAGCGCCAGATCGCCATTGGCTCTGTGCGGCCTGTCGTTGCGGATCGCATAGGCCATGTCGGCAAGGCCGATGGATCGGTAATTGTCGTCCGCATAGGGCTGATCGACGGGGTAGTCCTCGAATTCGCCGCCCTTTTTGAGAAGCGAGATCGGCCCCTTGAAGAAATTGGGGTCCGGCACGAGCAGCGTGCCTTCCGTGCCATAGATCTCGATCGGCACATGCTTGTGGCCGGCGACATCGAAGCTCATCGTCACCTGCACCACCGCACCGTTTTCAAACGAAAGCACGCCGGCGATATGGGTCGGCACCTTGACCTGGATGATCTCGCCCCGGCGCGGCTCGCTGGTGATCGTGCGCTCCCGGCGCAGCATGGTGGCAAAGCCCGCGACGCTTTTGACCGGGCCGAAGAGATTGACGAGGTCGGTGATGTAATAGGGGCCCATGTCGAGCATCGGGCCGCCGCCGATATCGTAGTAGAAGTCCGGGTTCGGGTGCCAGGACTCGTGTCCCGGCCGCATAAAGCTCGCGGTGCCGCCGACGGCAAGGCCGAGGGCGCCGCTGTCGACGACCGCACGGGAGGTCTGGTGTCCGCCGCCAAGAAAGGTGTCGGGCGCCGCGCCGATCCTCAGTCCTGCCTTTTTCGCCGCCTCGGCAAGTTTTTTCCCTTCCGCGAAATTAATGCCGAGCGGCTTTTCCGAATAAGTGTGCTTTCCGGCCGCAAGCGCCTTCAGGCCGACCTCTACATGGGCGCGCGGAATGGTGAGGTTGAGGATGATCTCGACCTTGGGTTCCCTCATCAGCCGGTCGATCGTGCTCACCGGTACGTTGAATTCGGCCGCCTTTGCTTCGGCGGCAGCCTGGTTGAGGTCGGCAATGCCGCGGATTTCGAGAATGTCGAACCCGGCCATCGCCTTCAGGTAGGCGCCCGAAATATTGCCGCATCCGATGATGCCGATCCCTACTCTTTCCATCTTTCACTCCTCCCGAAAGTTGAAACTCCGCCGCGCCTTCCTCAAAGCGCGGGGCCGGTCGTGTTCCATGGCGATTCATAAAGTTCGTGGAGCGCGACGGCCGCCGCCCCGCGCGCCCAGAAGAAATCGTCCGCGTCGTCGAAGACGAGTTCGCTGACATCGGCGAGGGACGGGGGTATCGCGCTGTTGAAACCGTCCGTCAGACGGTCGATAAATGGCTTGCCGAGCGCGAGGCTGGAGCCCACCAGAATGACGCGCGGCGGTGCAAACAGGGTAACGATATTGGCGACCGTGACGCCGACGGCCTCGCCGGCGCGTTCTGCAGCAGAGGTGATCTGCGCGTCCTTCGCCGCAATCAGCGTCTGCGCGTGGGAAATGCCGCGGCCGAGCCGGATCGCATCGGCGTAAAGCCCCTCGCGCGGGCCGTCGCCGAGGATGGCGTTTTCGCCGGCAAGGCTTGCCAGCCGCGAAATGCCGTCTGCGCTGCTGCCGAGCACGAGGTCGCCGAGATTGTGGCTGAGCCCGCCCGCACCGCGGAAAAGTTCACGATTGTGCAGAACGCCAAGCCCGAGCGTGCGTTCCAGCGAGATCAGCACCATGTCGTCCAGATGGCGGGCCTTGCCGAACCAGTGATGGGCAAGCGTCACGGCATGGACATCGCTTTCCACGATCGTGCGGATGGCAAAGCGCGGCGACATGACGGCAGCGAAATCCACATTCTCGTCGCTGAAGATCGGGCTTGAGCGCACAATGCCGGTGCGGTGCTCGACCACGCCCGGAATGCCGAGACAGATCATGTCGATCTCGGCAAGCGTCAGCCCGGTATCCATCACGCAGGCGCGCACGCCGTCCTCGACCAGATCGGCAATCACGTCGATCGGCATGCGGTCGATGCGCACCGGCAGCGAGAATTCCGACAGCACCTCGCCGGAGAAATTGGCGACGACGAAGGTCATGCGGGTGGCGGCGATCTTCGCGCCGACAATGCGCGAGGCTTCTGGGTTGAGTTCCAGCATGACCCGGGGGCGGCCGCGCGCGGCCGCGTTGCGCAGATCGCCTTCGTGGCGCGAGAGGATGAGGCCGTCATCGATCAGCGAGGCGGTGATGGCGGAAACCGTGCTGGTCGAAAGCTCCGTGCGTTTGCTGATCTCAATGCGCGAGATCGGTCCGTGGCGCCGGATCGCGTCCAGCACGCTCAACCGGTTGATTGCTCGCATCAATTCAGGATCAGCAGTCTTCATGAGGGCTCGCCGGGCAGGTTCGGGACAGGCGTTATTTTTTCCGCAACGCGAAATAATTAACAAGCGTTTTTTAGTCCCGAAGACACGTTCCATGCAAGCGGTTTTTGCATTGATTGCCCAAATATAAGGCATATTGCCCGATATTCATCAAATACCGGTTGACAAAATTCAGGTCCCGCCGGATATTTAATCCGGATACTGAGAAAAGTGCTTTGGGAGGAGTGCAAATGTCAGGACTACGCAAATGGCTGCGTCACAGCGCGGCCGTTGCCGTGAGCATTGCCGCTCTGGCAGCGACCAGCGCGACGGCATCCGCTGATACGACCATCAAATGGCTGCATCTGGAAAACCAGGAGCCGGTGCTCGAGCTCTGGAACCAGATTGTCGACGAATACGAACAGGCCAATCCCGGCGTGACGATCGACATGCAATTCCTCGAAAATCAGGCGTTCAAGGCCAAACTGCCGACGCTTTTGCAGTCGTCGGAAATCCCGAGCATGTTCTATACGTGGGGCGGCGGCGTGTTGAAGGCGCAGGGCGAGACCGGCGTGCTGCGTGACATCACCCCGGCGCTTGATGCCGACGGCGGCAAATGGCGCAACCAGCTCAATGCCTCGTCCATCGATGGGATGACGATCGACGGCAAGGTCTGGGCAGCGCCCACGCAGACGGGCGTCGTTTCCTTTTTCTACAACAAGGAACTCTTCGACAAGGCCGGCGTGGACGGCGCCCAGATCAAGACCTGGGATGACTTCATTGGCGCCGTGAAGACGCTCAAGGATGCCGGCATAACCCCGATCGCCGGCGGCGGTGGCGACAAGTGGCCGCTTCATTTCTACTGGAGCTACCTCGCCATGCGCGAGGCGGGCCAGGACGGCTTTGCCGCAGCCAAGGCCGGCGAGGGCGACGGTTTTGCCGGAGAGCCCTTTGTCAAGGCTGGCGAGCTTGCCGCGGAACTCGGCGCGCTCGAGCCGTTCCAGAACGGCTATCTCGGCGCCACCTGGAATGATGCGCTTGCCGCTTATGGCGATGGCCGCGCGGCGATGATCCTCTCCTTCGAGAGCACCGGCCGCACGCAGGCAAGCAATTCGACCGACGGCAAGGGACTGGCCGAAGACAATATCGGCATCTTTCCCTTCCCGGTGATCGAAGGTACGCCGGGCGTTGTCACCGACAATCTCGGCGGCCTGACCGGCTGGGCCGTAACCAAGGATGCGCCGCCCGAAACGGAAGGCTTCCTCGAATACTTCACCAGCCCCGATGTCGCCAAGCGCTGGAGCGCCGTCGCCAAGACCATTCCGGTCACGAAGGGCGTGGCCGAAACCATCACCGATCCCCTGCTGAAGGTCAGCGCGGAGGCGCTTGCCAAGGAGACCTGGCACCAGAACTATCTTGACCAGGATCTCGGTCCCAATGTCGGCGCGGTCGTCAACGACATGAGCGTGGCGATCATGTCCGGGCAGATTTCGCCCGAAGATGCGGCGCAGCAGATCCAGGACACGTTCGAACTGGAAAACATGTAAGCCCGGTCTGCGGGCTCCGGCTGAGCGGAGCCCGCGTCCTCTGCCTTGCGGTGACCTGAGTTGCTGCAGCTTTCCGCTGCGGCCTTCGGTGTCCTGCCCAAGGGAAATGGCGCTTCCACGCCGCCGAAAAGCTCGCGGGAACATCCGTATGACGACGACCGACTCCATTCTGCCGCCGCCTGTCGGCGCGGCACCTCCGGGCAGACCCAGACGGCGGCGTTCGCTCGCCCACACCAAGCTGCCGGTGCTGGTGATCTTCCTGCCGCCGGCCTTGCTGCTCTTCACCGTGCTGGTGATCTTGCCGATGGGCGAAGCGGCCTGGTACTCCTTCTTTCATTGGAACGGTTACGGCGCTCCCTCGAAATGGGTGGATCTGCGCAACTACCAGCTCATTTTCCGCAACGCCGCCTTCAAGACGGCGCTGATCAACAACTTCCTCATCATCTTCGTCTCGATCGTCATTCAGTTGCCGCTGGCGCTGTGGCTTGCGACCATGGTGACCAAGCGGATCAAGGGCGCCCTGTTCTTCCGGCTGATCTTCTTCCTGCCCTATGTGTTGGCCGATGTCGCCGCCGGCATGATCTGGCGCTTCGTCTACGACGGCGATTTCGGTCTGGTCGCGGGCATCTGGCATTTCTTCGGCGCCGAGCCGCCGTTCCTGCTGGCCGATCCCGACACCGCCATGCCGGCAATCCTCGCCGTCGTCGTGTGGAAATATTTCGGCTTCCACATGATGCTGTTCATCGCCGGCCTGCAGGCGATCGACCGCAGCATTCTGGAGGCCGCCGATATCGATGGCGCCACCGGCTGGCAGAAGTTCCGGCTGGTGACGCTGCCCATGCTCGGCTCGACCGTCAGGCTTTCCGTCTTCTTCGCCGTCATCGGCTCGCTGCAGCTCTTCGATCTGATCATGCCGCTGACGGGCGGCGGCCCGGCGAACTCGACCCAGACCATGGTGACCTTCCTTTACAATTTCGGCGTCACCCGCATGCAGGTCGGGTTCGGCAGCGCCGTCGGCGTCATCCTGTTCGTCATCTGCGTCACGCTGGCCTTCGGCTACAAACGGATATTCATGAAAAATGACTGAGATCTCCGAAAACGCACCGATCGATGCCGCGAAATCGGGCGGCGAGGGCCGAAAACTCTCCGTCAGCACGCAGACCTATGTCTATGTCTCGCTGCTGATCGTCGCCGGGATCGTCGTCGTGCCGCTTTTGACCACGGCGCTCGGCGGCTTCAAGACCCTGCCGGACCTGCGCGGAAATCCCTTCGGCCTGCCGAACGAATGGCAGTGGAGCAACTATACGGATATTCTCCTGTCGCAGCGCTACTGGCTGCAGATGGGCAATTCGCTGCTGATCGCGGCGGTGACCGTGTTCCTGACCATCGTCTTCGCCGCCTGCGCCGCCTTCTGCTTCGCCCATGTGCGCTTCTTCGGCGCCGACTACCTGCTCAACTATTTTCTCATCGGCCTGATGTTTCCGGCGGCGACGGCCATTCTGCCGCTCTATATCCGCATCCGCGACCTCGGCCTGCTCGACACCTATTGGGGCGTGATCCTGCCGCAGGTCGCCTTCGGCCTCGGCATGAGCATCCTTCTGTTCCGCAACTATTTCCGCAACCTGCCGGAGGAATTGTTCGACGCCGCCTTTGTTGATGGCTGCGGCTATATCGGCTTTTTCTGGCACGTGACCATGCCCTTGTCGCGGCCGATCATTGCGACCGTCGGCATCATCTCTTTCGTGCAGAGCTGGAACAGCTACATCATTCCGCTGATCATGCTGAACACGGAAAACCGCTACCCCTGGCCGCTCGGGATCATGGTTTACAAGGGCGAGTTCGCAACCGAGTGGCAACTCGTGCTCGCCTTCATCACGCTCACCATCCTGCCGACGGTGATCGCCTTCTTCGTTGCGCAGAAACACATCATTGCCGGGCTCACCGCCGGCGCCGTCAAGTCGTGAACCATCGGGGAGCTTGATCAATATGGCATCCGTCACCCTCAACACTGTCAGAAAGTCCTACGGCGCGCTCGAGGTGATCCACGGCGTTTCGCTCGACATTCAGGATGGCGAGTTCGTTGCCCTGGTCGGGCCTTCCGGCTGCGGCAAGTCCACGCTTTTGCGGATGATTGCCGGGCTTGAGGAAATCACCGGCGGCGACATTTCGATCGGCGGCGAGATCGTCAACGACCTGACGCCGCGCGAGCGCAACATCGCCATGGTGTTCCAGTCCTATGCGCTCTATCCGCACATGACGGTGGCTGAAAACATGGGCTTCAACCTGCGCCTTGCCAAGCGCCCCAAGGCGGAAATCGAGGAACGGGTGGGGGAGGCGGCGCGCATGCTCGACCTGACGGCGCTTCTGGATCGCAAGCCTTCGCAGCTTTCCGGCGGCCAGCGCCAGCGCGTTGCCATGGGTCGCGCCGTGGTGCGCAATCCGGCCGTCTTCCTGTTCGACGAGCCGCTGTCGAACCTTGATGCCAAGCTCAGGGTGCAGATGCGTTCGGAGATCAAGACGCTGCACCAGCGTGTCGAGACCACATCCATCTATGTGACCCACGACCAGATCGAGGCTATGACGCTGGCCGACCGCGTGGTGGTTCTGAACAAGGGGCATATCGAGCAGCAGGGCACGCCGCTCGAACTCTACAAGAAACCGGCGAACCTGTTTGTTGCCGCCTTCATCGGCTCGCCGGCGATGAACCTTCTGCCGGCGGTGATCGAGGCGGCAGACGGCGTGCCCTCGGTGCGCTTTTCCGACGGCACGCTGCTGCCGATCTCGAAGAACCACCACGGCATCGCCCGCGGCCAGAAGGTGACGGTCGGGCTCAGGCCCGAACATCTGAACCCGGATATCGGCGATGGCGCGGTGATCAAGGGGACCGCGCTTCTGGTGGAGCCGACGGGCGCGCAGAGCCATGTCGTCTTCGAACTCGGCGGCCAGCAGGTCACCGCGATCGTCGACGGCGAGCGCGAGATCCATCACGACGACCCGTTCGAGGCAAAGATCGATCCCGAACGGGTTCACATTTTCGATGCGGAAACCGGCGCTGCGCTTTGAGGCCAGGGCGCCTTACGGCTGCCAGCCGACAATACCCTTGATCTCGAGGAAGTCGTCGATCGCCCAGTCGGCGTATTCGCGGCCATTGCCGGATTGCTTGTAGCCGCCGAACGGGCCCATCGGATCCCAGTCCGGATAGTTGAGGTAGACCGATCCGGCGCGAATGCGCCGGGCAATGGCTCTCGCATGTTCGATACTGCCGGACTGGACGTAGGCGCCGAGACCGTAGACCGTGTCATTGGCGATCGAGACTGCTTCATCCTCGTCGGCGTAGGGCAGGATTGACAGCACCGGCCCGAAGATTTCCTCGCGCGCGATCGTCATGTCGTTCTTCACATTGCCGAAGACCGTGGGGCGGACATAATAGCCGCGCTCAAGCCCCTCCGGTTTGCCGGGGCCGCCCGCGACCAGCGTTGCGCCCTCGGCGATGCCCGTTTCGATCAGCCGCTGGATTTTTTCATATTGCTGTTTGGAGACCACCGGTCCGAGCACGGTGTCCTCGGATTGCGGATCGCCCGTGACGAAGCTCTCGGCTGTTGCCCTGGCGTAGGCCAGCGCCTCGTCGTGGCGGTCGGCGGGCACCAGCATGCGGGTCGGCGCGTCGCAGGACTGTCCTGAATTCTCGAAGCAGGAGGTGACGCCGGCGCGGACGGCCTCTTCCAGATCGGCATCCGGCAGGACGATATTGGGGGACTTGCCGCCAAGCTCCTGCGCCACGCGCTTGACCGTATCGGCCGCCGTCTTGGCAACAATGATGCCGGCGCGGGTGGAACCGGTGAAGGACACCATGTCCACGTCGGCGTGCCCGGCCATGACCTGGCCGACATCCGGCCCGGTGCCCTGCACCATGTTATAGACGCCCTTCGGCGTGCCGGCGGCCTCCATTACCTCGGAGAAGATAACGCCGGAGATCGGCGCGATCTCGGAGGGTTTCAGCACCATGGTGCAGCCGGCGGCGATTGCCGGGGCCACCTTGCAGACGATCTGGTTCAGCGGCCAGTTCCACGGCGTGATCAGCGCGCAGACGCCGATCGGCTCGCGCACGATCATCGCCTTTCCGCGCGGCTTTTCCAGTTCGAAATCCTCGAAGGCCTTGATCGTCGCCTCCAGATGGCCGCGGCCGGCGGCGGCCTGTGAGCCGCGGGCAAAGGCGATCGGCGCGCCCATTTCGCGGCTGACGGCCTGGGCGATGTCCTCGTAGCGCTCGTTATAGGCCTCGAGAATACGCTTCAGCAGCGCGAGCCGTTCGGCTTTCGTTGTCAGTGAAAATGTTACGAAGGCCGTCTTTGCGGCGGCCACCGCGCGGTCGACATCGCCTTCAGCGCCGATGGAGATGGACGTGAAGACCTCCTCGGTTGCGGGATTGATCACGTCCAGCGTTTTCCGCGCGATCGGGTCCACCCAGGCGCCGTCGATGAAGAATTTGAGATTGTTGGTCATGGCCTCGCTCCCTGGCGCATCGACCCGAAAATCGGAATTGATTTTCGGAAAGCACGATGCGCAGATTCAATAGGCTAGAGCGTCCTTTGTGCGTCCGAATGGACGCACGGCGCTCTAGAGAAATGGTTCGCCCGGACGAGGTGCCCGGGCGCTTTGATGCGGTGTTGCTCCGGCTTTGTCAGAGCGGTTCGCCGGCCAGAAGCTTCGGCTTGTCATGCATGGTGCGGCCTGCCGCTTCCTCGATGAAATAGCGCTTCAGGCCCGGCATGCGGTCGACCACGCCGAGGCCGAAATCACGGGCGACGCGCAACGGACCTATATCGTTGGAGAAAAGGCGGTTGAGGACGTCGGTGGTCATGCCCATGCGCACCGTGTCGAAGCGGCGCCAGCTCTGGTACCGCTCCAGCGTGTCGAGCGCGCCGATATCGAGCCCCACCCGGTCGGCCTCGACGATGGTTTCGGCGAGTGCTGCGACATCCTTGAAGCCGAGATTGAGGCCCTGGCCGGAAATCGGGTGGATGCCGTGGGCGGCATCGCCCGCCAGCGCCAGGCGCGGCGCGATGAAGGCGCGCGACAGCGTGAGGCCGAGCGGGAAGGCGCGCCTGCCGCCGGCAAGCTCGAGTTTGCCGAGATGATGGCCGAAGCGGCGCTCGAGCTCGACCTCGAACACCATGTCGTCGCTTTCAACCAGACGCTTGGCGTCGTCGGTGCGTTCGGTCCAGACGAGCGAGGAGCGGTTGCCCTTGAGCGGCAGGATGGCGAAGGGGCCCGCCGGCAGAAAATGCTCTTCCGCGCGGCCATTGTGCGGGCGCTCATGAGAAACGGTGGTGACAATGCCTGACTGGCCGTAATCGAATTTCACCGTCTTGATGCCCGCCATGTCCCTGAGCCGCGAGCGCACGCCGTCACAGGCGACGACAAGCCGCGTGGCGATCTCCTCGCCGCCGGCAAGAGTAATCCTCGCATGACCGCCATTGTTCTCAAACGCCGTGACGGCAGCCCCGTGGCGGATGGTGATGCCAAGCTCGCCGGCCTTCTGCCGGAGCGCGCGCACCATGGAGACGTTCGGAATCATGTAGGCGAAGGGTTCGTTCGTCGCGGCGCGGTCGGCGAAGGTCAGAAAAACCGGCTTCACCGGCTCGCCGGTCTTCGAATCGGTCACGATCATGTCGTTGATCGGCTGGGCGTCGTCCTTGATGTCGTCCCAGAGCTCCAGCGTCTTCAGCATGTTGATCGCGGCGGCGATGATGGCCGAGGCGCGCTCGTCCTTCTGCCAGACATGTTCGGGGGCGGCTTCCATCAGTTCGATCTCGAGATGCGGCGCTGCCTTCTTGACGGCAACGGCAACGCTGAGGCCGACATAGCCACCGCCGACGATGATGATGTCCTTCATTTCGCGCTCCCTTCCGGTCCTGCCGGCATTGGCTTCAGGTCTCTCGATCAGCACCTTCGAAGCTGCTATACGGCATTGCATTACTTCAAGCGGTATATAGGGAAGCTTTCCGGATGTCACAGGCTAATCCTGCCCAAAGCGACAGCGTGCTTGCAGATCTGCTCGATCTGGAGCGGCTGGAGGAGAATCTTTATCGCGGGCAAAGTCCGGTCACGACATGGCAGCGCGTCTTCGGCGGGCAGGTGGTGGCGCAGTCGCTCGTCGCCGCCCAGCGCACGGTGCCGCCCGGCCGCTTCGTCCATTCGCTGCACGGCTATTTCATGCGGCCGGGCGATACCAAGGTGCCGATCGTCTTCCAGGTGGAGCGGCTGCGCGACGGGCGCAGCTTTTCCACCCGCAATGTGCGCGCCATCCAGCATGGCGAGCCGATCTTCATCATGGCGGCTTCCTTCCAGATTGAGGAGGAGGGGTTTGAGCACCAGGACGTGATGCCGGACGTGCCGCCGCCGGAGGAACTGGTCGCCAGCGACATCATGAACGACGCCGAGCATGCGCCGGCCCCGATCCGCAACTACTGGAAACGCGAGCGGCCGATCGAACTCAGGCCCGTCGACCTGGATCAGTTCCTGTGGCGCAAGAAGCGCTCGCCGCGCCAGAGCATCTGGATCCGCGGCAACGGCGTGCCGCCGAAGGGGCGCGCCTACCAGACGGCCTTTCTCTCCTATATGTCGGACATGACGCTTCTCGACACGACGCTCTATCCGCACGAAAGCTCGGTGTTTTCCGACGGCATTCAGGGGGCGAGCCTCGATCACGCCGTTTGGTTCCACCGTCCCTTCGACATTTCCGACTGGCTTCTCTATGTGCATGAAAGCCCCTCGGCCAACGGAGCGCGCGGGCTTGCCTATGGCAAGATCTTCGCCCGCGACGGCACGCTGGTGGCATCGGTGGCGCAGGAGGGGCTGATCCGGCTCAACGAGAATGTCCGGCCTTTCTACGAGTGAATTTTGCGCAAGCAGTCTGCGGTTCGTGAGAACATGTACGCCTTGGGGCAACGCGGTTCCTGCTTGCGTGACGGCGCGGTGTCTTGCAGTCCATTCAGCCATATGCATAAAAATTAGGCATTTGCCGTGATTTGCGCACATCTGCGTGCCAATGCTGCCGCAGTTTTGCCGTAATGTGTTTGGTGATATAAAATCATCATGAAAATCAATTTGTTATAAGAAAACTTCCAATCTGGCACGGACTTTGTATGTCTCTGATAGGCCGCTGACGGATTCGCCTGTCCAAGCGGTAAGGAGATTCGGTTCCTCCGGGAGCCGAGGGTAAACAAAGGATGGGAAACCAGATGAAAATTGTGATGGCCATCATAAAGCCGTTCAAGCTGGATGAGGTGCGTGAGGCCCTCACCGCTGTCGGCATTCAGGGCCTGACCGTTACCGAGGTCAAGGGGTACGGTCGGCAGAAGGGGCACACCGAGATTTATCGCGGCACGGAATATGCCGTCAGCTTTCTTCCCAAGCTGAAGATCGAAGTCGCGGTTGCCGCCGATGTGGTTGAGAAGGCTGTCGAGGCGATCGCCTCCTCCGCGAAGACCGGCCAGATCGGTGACGGCAAGATCTTTGTCTATTCCATCGAACAGGCCGTGCGCATCCGCACCGGCGAAACCGATTCCGAAGCGCTGTAAGACAGCAGGGGGTAATCAGTCTATGTCTTCCAAACTTAAACTCTTTGCGGGCGTCACGGCGGTTGCGGCAGCTTCCTTTGCCTTTCCCGCGCTGGCTCAGGACGAAACCGTGATCGACCTGACGACGGCAACCGGCGTTTCGCCGGCGACCGCTGAAATCCTCAACACCATGCTGTTCCTCATCGGCGGCTTCCTCGTCATGTGGATGGCAGCCGGCTTCGCCATGCTCGAAATGGGCCTGGTGCGCAAGAAGAACGCCTCCATGCAGGGCCTGAAGAACATCGCCCTTTATTCGGTCGGCGGCATCATGTTCTGGTTCACCGGCTACAACCTGATGTATTCCGGCGTCGACGGCGGCTTCATGGGCTCGTTCGGCCCCTACGTCTTCCCGGGTCCCGGCATGGATGATGGTTCGGCCGGCTATTCGGTCGCGTCCGACTGGTTCTTCCAGATGGTGTTCTGCGCCACGACCGCCTCGATCGTTTCGGGTACGGTTGCCGAGCGTATCAAGTTCTGGCCGTTCATGATCTTCACCGTCATCCTGACCGGTATCCTCTACCCGATCACCGGTTCCTGGCAGTGGGGCGGCGGCTGGCTTGCCGAAATGGGCTTCTCCGACTTCGCCGGTTCGACGCTGGTTCACTCGGTCGGCGGCTGGGCCGCTCTCGCCGGTGCGCTCGTCCTCGGTGCGCGTGCGGGCAAATACGGCGCTGACGGTTCCGTTCATCCGATGCCGGGCTCCAACATCCCGCTCGCCGTTCTCGGTACCTTCATCCTGTGGCTCGGCTGGTTCGGCTTCAACGGCGGTTCGCAGCTTGCCATCGGCTCGATTGCCGATGCCGGCGATGTCTCCAAGATCTTCGTCAACACCAACCTGGCCGCTGCTGCCGGTGCCGTTGTTGCGATGATCCTGCTGCAGATCGTCTACAAGAAGGTCGATGTGACCATGGTCCTCAACGGCGCGCTCGCCGGTCTGGTCTCGATCACCGCCGAACCGCTGACGCCGTCCGTTCCGGCCGCGCTCTTCATCGGCGGTATCGGTGGCGTTATCGTCGTCGTCTTCGTCCCGCTGCTCGACAAGCTGAAGGTCGACGACGTTGTCGGCGCCATCCCGGTCCACCTGATCGCCGGTATCTGGGGAACCTTCATCGTTCCGCTCACCAATGACGGCACGTCCTTCGGCACGCAGATCATCGGTATTGTCTCGATCGGCGTCTTCACTTTCGTAGCATCGCTGATCGTCTGGTTCATCCTCAAGGCCGTCATGGGCATCCGTGTCTCGCCGGAAGAGGAAGCGGACGGGCTCGACAAGTCGGAAGTCGGCGTCGAGGCCTATCCGGAATTCATGTAATTCCGTCTCGAAGTGACGGTCCGCATCATGCGGGCCGCGCGAACCCGGGCCTTGCGGCCCGGGTTTTTTGTTGGGGTATGGCCGTCGATTTTCGATGGTTAAAGAGGCTTTAACCCATCACTGCTAGCCTGCCGGCGATGCCCCTTCTGTCTGCTGCCGGAAAAGGCGCGGACCAGTGGGGCGTGACCGAATCAGAACCGAGTTTCAGGAACGGACAGACATGGCGGCACGAGCAGAACGATACGAGGAAAAGAACAGCGGAGAGTTCTCCTTTACCGGTTTTGTGCGTCGCTATGTTGCGGCCCTTTTCGGCTTTTCGCTGTTCGTTGCCCTCTGCCTTGCGATCGCCGCGCTTGCGACATGGAATGTGGACGACCCCAGCGGGCTGCACGCCACGGGCCGGCTGCCGACCAATATCCTCGGTTATCCCGGCGCCGATTTCGCCGACATGATGATGCAGTCTTTCGGCCTGGCGAGCGTGTTTGCGCTTCTGCCTGTGCTGTCCTGGTCGCTGGCGCTGATGGCCGGTCGGCCCATCCATCGCAAGCCCTCGCGCTTTTTTGCCTGGATCGGCGCCGGTATGGTGACGGCGGCCGTGCTCGGCTGCTTTCCCGCGCCGCCGACCTGGCCGCTGCCGAACGGGCTTGGCGGCGTTTCCGGCGACCTGATCCTGCGCTTCCCGGCGCTGTTCCTCGGCCAGTATCCGGCAGGCGTCGCCGCCATGATTGTCGGCGCGATTTTCGCGGTACCGGCTCTGTTCCTGCAGCTTTACGCCGCCGGCCTGATCGTGCGTCATCCGCCGGTTGTCGTTGAAAAGCCCGTTGCCCGGCAAGCGGATCATGATCCGGGCGCGCCCTCCGTCGCCGATCTGTCCGAAGAGCGCGACGGCTTTTTCTCGCTGGCTCCGCTCATCGGCCACATGGCGCATTCGTGGTACATCACCCGCGCCCGCCTCAACCGTCTCTTCGCCCGCAAGCGCGTCGATGAAGACGATGACATGTTCGATGAGCCCTATGACTTCAACGAGGACAGTTTTGAGCGCCTCGATGAAGAGGAACGTCCGTCCTATCAGCGGCGCGGCGAGCCGAGCCTGGTCGATCCGCAAGCGCGGCGTGAACGCGGCTACGCGCCGGTCGATCCGCCGCCCTTCGACTATGATGATGCCGGCAGCGGTTTTGATCCGGGCTATGACGACGATGATGACGACTTTTTGCCCGACGGCGTGCTGAGCGCTGATTTCGACATGCCCGCCGCGCGGCGGAGCGAAGCGGAGGGGCGCGATCGCCAGGCGGAAGGCAGCACGACCGTCGCCCGCGAAGCCTCGCGATCCCCCGTCGTTGCCGCCCAGGCCCCGCCGCCGCGACCGGCAAGCGCCGAGACCGCCCGCCGTCCCGCGCGCGCAAGCCATCATCACGCCGGCCATTTCGAACTGCCCTCCCACAGCCTGCTTGCCGAACCCAAGGGGCTTGCCCGCGACAAGGCGCTGTCGAAGGAGGTGCTGGAGGACAATGCCCGCACGCTGGAGAAGGTGCTGGAGGATTTCGGCGTCAAGGGCGAGATCATCCATGTCCGGCCGGGGCCTGTCGTCACCCTTTATGAACTCGAGCCCGCGCCTGGCATCAAGTCGTCGCGCGTTATCGGCCTTGCCGATGATATCGCCCGCTCGATGGCGGCGATCTCGGCCCGCGTCGCCGTCATTCCCGGACGCAACGCCATCGGCATCGAACTGCCGAACCCCCATCGCGAGACCGTGTTCCTGCGCGAGATCATCGCCAGCCGGGATTTCGAGAGTTCGAAGGCCAAACTGGCCATGGCGCTCGGCAAGACCATCGGCGGCGAAAGCGTCACCGTCGATCTTGCCAAGATGCCGCATCTCCTGATCGCCGGCACCACCGGCTCGGGCAAGTCGGTCGCTGTCAACACCATGATCCTGTCGCTGCTCTACCGGCTGACGCCGGATGAGTGCCGGCTGATCATGATCGATCCGAAAATGCTCGAGCTTTCGGTCTATGACGGCATTCCGCATCTGCTTTCGCCGGTCGTGACCGATCCGAAGAAGGCCGTCGTCGCGCTCAAATGGACCGTGCGCGAGATGGAGGAGCGCTACAAGAACATGGCCAAGCTCGGCGTGCGCAATATCGACGGCTTCAACAGCCGCGTGCGCCAGGCCGCCGAGAAGGGCGAGACGCTGTCGCGCACGGTGCAGACCGGTTTCGACCGCGAAACCGGCGAGGCGATCTATGAGACGGAGGCGTTCGATCTCGAGCCGATGCCCTATATCGTTGTCATCATCGACGAGATGGCCGACCTGATGATGGTCGCCGGCAAGGATATCGAAGGCGCCGTCCAGCGACTGGCGCAGATGGCGCGTGCTGCCGGCATCCACGTGATCATGGCCACGCAGAGGCCGTCGGTCGATGTCATCACCGGCACAATCAAGGCTAACTTCCCGACGCGCATCTCCTTCCAGGTGACGTCGAAGATCGACAGCCGCACCATTCTGGGCGAGCAGGGCGCCGAACAGCTTCTCGGCCAGGGCGACATGCTGCACATGGCCGGCGGCGGGCGCATCCAGCGCGTCCACGGCCCCTTTGTGTCCGACCCGGAAGTGGAAGAGATCGTCGCCTATCTGAAGACGCAGGGAACGCCCGACTACCTCGACGCGATCACGGCGGATGATGACGACGACATGGTCGATTCCGACGGCGGCAGCACCGCTAACCTTTCGAAGTCGGATGATCCCTACGACCAGGCGGTTGCCATCGTTCTGCGCGACGGCAAGGCCTCGACGTCCTACGTCCAGCGCCGGCTCGGCATCGGCTACAATCGTGCGGCAAGCCTGATCGAGCGGATGGAGGACGAAGGCGTGATCGGCCCGGCAAACCACGCGGGGAAACGCGAAATTCTGGTGCCGACGGAGCGCGATATCATTGAAGGGTCCAATTGACGCCCCATCTTTGAGTGCACGACCAATCCGGCGCCTGCCCAGAAATCGCCGTCTTGACCGGGCAGGAAGCGCTTAAACAGAGTTTCAGGATATTGACAGATGAGTGACCGCAACGTGACCACGCCCCGAAACGCCACACGGTCGCGCCGGCAGTTCATGGGCGGGATTGCAGGCGGCGCGGCGATGTTGTTCTGTGCCGCCGCCCCGGTCTTCGCGCAGACATCGGCCGTGCCGTTGCCGACGAAACGCGACGGGGCGCAGCAGGTTGCGCAGGTCGCCACGGCGGCTCCGGCCGATGCCGCGCAGAAGATCGCCAACCATTTCTCCTCGGTCAAGACGATGACCGGCGAGTTCATGCAGTTCGGTCCGCGCGGCGACCAGGCCGGCGGCAAGTTCTATCTCGAACGACCCGGCAAGCTGCGCTTCGACTATGATGCGCCGTCGACGCTGAAGGTGATCGCCGATGGCCGCAATGTTGCCGTCGGCAATGGCGAGCTCGATACCTGGGATTTCTATCCGCTGTCGCGCACGCCGCTCAGCCTGTTGCTCGCGGACAAGATCGACCTCGAGAACCGGATGGTGCGCGACGTGCGCCAGCAAAGCGGGCTGACGATCATCGTGCTCGGCGACAAGTCGATCTTCGGCGATCAGGTGATCACGCTGATGTTCGACAGCAAGACCTATGAGTTGCGTCAGTGGACCATTACAGATGCCCAGGGCAAGGACACGACCGTGATCCTCTCCAATGTCCGCACCGGCGTCGAATTCGGCCGCTCCGTCTTCCGCATTCCCTACGACCAGATCATGGCAAGCCCCAGCTCCAGCAACTGACGGCCTTCCGGTCGCCTTGAGAATCGCCTATTGCTGATGCCCCTTCGGCAAAGGCAGGAAAGGCATTGACTTGGAACTGAAGCTTACCACATGGAACATCAATTCGGTGCGCCTGCGCCTGCCGATCGTCAGTGCGTTTCTTCAGGAGCATGCGCCGGATGTTCTCTGCCTTCAGGAAATCAAATGCCTGAACGACCAGTTTCCGTTCAAGCCCTTGCGCGAACTCGGCTATGAACACATCGCCGTTCACGGCCAGAAGGGCTATCACGGCGTCGCCATCGTTTCGCGCCTGCCGCTGGGCGAAGGCTTCTCGACCGACTACTGCGCCATGGGCGATACCCGTCACATTGCGGCGGTGATCGATGTCGGGGGACGGAAAATCCGTCTGCACAATTTCTATGTGCCCGCCGGCGGTGATGAGCCGGACCCGGACATCAACCCGAAATTCCGCCACAAACTCGATTTTCTCGAGGAAATGAAGGCGCTCAGGGCCGATGCCGGCGATGGCGTCAGCTCAATCCTGGTCGGCGATCTCAACATCGCGCCGATGGAGCACGACGTCTGGTCGCACAAGCAACTCCTGAAGGTCGTCAGCCACACGCCGGTGGAAACCGAGACCATGCAGGAACTGATCGCCGCGGGCGGCTGGACGGATCTGATGCGTTACGTCACCCCGGAGGACGAAAAGCTCTACACCTGGTGGAGCTATCGCGCCAAGGACTGGCGCGCCGCCAATCGCGGCCGCAGGCTCGATCATATCTGGTCTTCCGCCGATCTCGTGCCCGCCTTCAGCCGCTTCGAGATTCTCGCCGATGCCCGCGGATGGGAAAAACCCTCCGACCATGTGCCGGTGACGGGTTACTTCTCGCTCTGATCGATCGAAGGGCCGGGCGGCATCGCTTTCACGGCCCCCATCAGCAGAATGCCGAGCACCGTTGCATTCAGGATATGCCAGAGGAAGTGGGTGCCGAGCCCGCCGGTGATCGCGCAAGAGGCCTGGTCGAGGCTGCGGAAGGTCAGCGACATGATGAAGATTGCCGTGGCGCTCGCGAAATAGCGCCAGGCCGGATGGCCGCGAAAGGCGGCGATTGCGCTGGCGAGCGCCATGGCGATCAACGCCGGCGCATATTGCAGCGAGCCGTTCAGCGGTGCGCCGTTGCGCCCCAACAGCCCGACGAGATAGACCACCGCCACGAAGCCGAACAGCGTGGCCACCATGTAGCCGATAATGTCGAAGGTCTTGCCGCCGGTCACCCGGATGAAGATCAGCAGGATATAGGCAAAGAAGAACAGCCAGATCGGGATCACATCGAGCGCGCCGGAAAGCGGCGTTGCCAGCGTGTGGAACAGGAACGAGCCGACGCCGATGGCAAAGACCAGCGTGATCACGGTGAGTTCGATCAGCGAGCGCTCCGGCCTGCGCCAGGCTTTCGGCCAGGCAATCAGCGCCGCGATGATGAAGGCAAGATTGGTGAGCGCGTTGACCGGCTCGTTCCAGAAGCCGGCTGCCGTCCGTTCGCAGTAGAGATCGACGAAACTCTCCATCCCTCAGTAAGCCTTCATGTCCCACATCTGCCTGAGCGATTGCCGGTAGTTGGGAAACTCGAACTCATAGCCGAGCTTCTTCAGCTTGGCATTGCTGACCCGCTTGTTCTCGCCCCAGAAGGAGCGCGCCATCGGCGAGAGGTCGGCGTCCTCGAAGGGGATCTCCGGCGGTGGCTCGATTCCCATCAGCCGGGCGGCCTCCACGATCACGTCCTGCGGCGGCGAAGGTTCGCTGTCGGTGACGTTGAAGATCCCGCCGAAGCCGTGTTCGGCAAGGAAGGCGGTGGCATAGCCGATATCCTCGACCCGGATGCGGTTGAAAACCTGGTTCTCCTTGATGACCCGCTTCTGGGTGCCCTCCATCAGCCGGCGGAAGGCATTGCGGCCCGGACCATAGATGCCGGAAAGCCTCAGGATCGCCACCGGAATGCCGTGCTCCTCGCCTGTTTCCAGCCATTGCCGCTCGACCTCGAGCCGTCGCCTGGAACGCTCCGATGTCGGCCGGCATTCCGACGTCTCGTCGACCCAGGCGCCGTCATGGTCGCCATACACCCCGACCGTGGAGAGGTAGCAGATCCATTGCAGCGACGGCAGTTCGAAATGCACCACGCGGCGGGCGATGTTCAGGAGGGGGTCGCCTTCCTCGCCGGGGGGAATGGTCTGGACGATGTGCGTCGCCTGGCGCAGCTTGCGGGCGAGCGACCGGTCGATGGTTTCGCCGTCGAAGATGAAGGTTTCGATGCCGCCGGCGCCGAGCATCGCGGCATTCTCCGCCGATCGTGTCGTGCCGGCAACGTGATGGCATGCCGGCGCCAGGGCCGAGGCAATCGCGCGACCGGAATAGCCGGCGCCGAAAACAACTAGATGCATGGCACTTCCTCCTCGCGTTTCCATTCACGGCGAACGTCTTCATCAGTGTCACGTAAGCGCGACTTTGCCAATGCGGCAAATTCCGTTTTCGAAAGCAGGCGGGCGAGCGCCCACACTGCCATGGCGCGCACGGCCGCGCTGTCGTCCTCCAGCAGCGACCGGCAGTGCGCGGCCAGATGAGGATGACCGCTGTTGCCGGCGGCGATAAGGCAATTGCGGACGAAACGGTCGCGCCCGATCCGTTTGACCGGCGAGCCGGTGAAGAATTTTCGGAAGGCGGCATCGTCAAAACCAAGGAACATGGAGAGTTCCGGGGCTTTCAGGTCCGCGCGCGCGGAAAGCTTCATTTCCGAGGCGGTCTCGGCGAACTTGTTCCAGGGGCAGGCGGCCAGGCAGTCGTCGCAGCCATAGATGCGGTTGCCCATGGCGCTTCTGAATTCCTCGGGGATGACGCCGTGATGCTCGATGGTGAGGTAGGAGATGCAGCGACGGGCATCCAGCCTGTAGGGCGCGGGAAAGGCATCGGTCGGACAGACGTCGAGACAGGCACGGCAGGAGCCGCAGTGATCCTTCTCCGCGCTGTCGGGGTCCAGCGCTTCGGTGGTGAAGATCGAACCGAGAAACAGCCAGGAGCCATAGTCACGGCTCACCAGATTGGTGTGCTTGCCCTGCCAGCCAATGCCGGCCTTTTCGGCGAGCGGCTTCTCCATCACCGGGGCGGTGTCGACGAAGACCTTCACATCCGCTCCGGAACGCGCGGCGAACCGGCCCGCCATCTGCTTCAGCTTGCCCTTGATGACATCGTGATAGTCGCGGTTGCGCGCATAGACGGAGATATTGGCGCGGTCGCGCCGCTCCAGCAGCGGGCGCGGGTCTTCATCCGGGCCGTAGTTCATGGCCAGCATGATGACGGAGCGGGCTTCGGGCCAGAGGCTGAGAGGGGAGGAGCGTCGTTCAAGCGTCTCGTTCATCCATGCCATCTGGCCGTGATAGCCGTTTTCGACGAAGTCCCTCAGCGCCGCGGCAGAGTCCGGCATGTCATCGGCGCGCGCGATGCGACAGGCATCGAAGCCGATGGCTCGCGCCTCGTCCTTCAAAAAGCGTTTCAGTCTGTCCTGGCGTTCAGCCATTGATCCACCGCTCATATTCCGCCGTTCTGATAAACGTGGCGTCTCGCGGCTCAAAAATCCAGATCGGCGTAGTGGGAAACCGGCACGACGCCGCGCACGCGGTCGGCAAGCAGGGCGCGGAAGGCGGGACGTGACTTGAGGCGCTGGTACCATTCCTTGGCAGCCGGCACCTCGTCCCAGTTGATCTCGCCCAGATAGTCGAGGGCGGAGATGGCGCCGCCGGCCGAAAGGTCGGCATAGCTCATGCGCTTGCCCGCAAGCCAGCCACGGTTGCCCGCAAGCCAGGCCAGATATTTCATGTGCTGGCGGATATTCGCGCGGGCGGCGCGCAGGACGCGCGAATCCGGGGCGCCGCCGCCGTGCTCGCTTCCCATCTGCAGCTTGTAGACCCGTTCGCGGCAGAGCGGGTAGGTGACGTCCTGTTCCAGTTTCAACAGGAACCATTCGGTCAGCCGGCGGATCTCGGCGCGCTGGAAGGGTTCCTCTGCAAGCAGCCGTCGCTCGCGCTGGAGCACGCCATGGGTCTCGTCCATGAATTCGGCGATGACGAAGGGGCCGCAGAGCGCGCGCATATTGTCATCGACATAGACCGGCAATGTTCCGGCCGGATTGGCGGTGAGAAAGGCCTTGCGCTTTTCCCAGGGCCGTTCCTCGATCAGGTCGACCTCGAAGGCATATTCGCCGATGACCAGGCGAATGAAACGCGATGCGGCGGACATGGGGTGATGGTAGAGCGTAGACATCTGGCTTTCGTCGCATGGAACGGGGCGCGGCCATGACCCCGATCCGGTTTTCAGGCGCGGACAAGGGCCGGAGCGGGCCTTTCGGGTTCGAGTGAGGCCATCCTATCGCCGAAGGATTAACGATGGGTGACCGGCCTAACCGCCGGGACTGATCACGCCCATCGCCAGAAGCACGAGAAGCGCGCCGCCGAGGATCACGCGATAGTAGACGAAGGGCATGTAGTTGCGGGTGGAAACGAGCTTGAGGAAGAACACGATCACCGCATAGCCGACGACGAAGGCAATCAGGGTCGCAAGCGCTGTCGCGCCCCAGCCGACCGGATTGTCCTCGCCGATGCTCTTGAAAAGCTGATAGAAGCCGGAACCGAACACGGCCGGCACAGCGAGCAGGAAGGAATAGCGGGCCGCCGCCTCGCGGGTGTAGCCGAGCAGAAGACCGGCGCTGATGGTGCCGCCGGAACGCGAGACGCCAGGGATCAGCGCCATCGCCTGGGCGAAGCCGTAAAGAATGCCGTCGCGCCAGGAAAGCCTGTCGAGCGTGACCTTCTTGGCGCCCACCTTGTCGGCATAGCCCATGATCAGGCCGAAGACGATCAGCATGGTGGCGGTGATATAGAGATTGCGCAGCGAATGCTCGATCTGGTCCTTGAACAGGAGCCCGAGAACGACGATCGGCACGGAGCCGATGATGATCAGCCAGCCCATGCGCACATCGTCGGCGGAATGGCGGCCCGGATAGGCGCCGAATTTTAGGTTCTTGGCGAGCCAGGCGCTGGCGATGCGCATGATGTCGGACCAGAAATAGACGAGAACCGCCGTCTCCGTGCCGATTTGGGTAATCGCCGTAAACGCCGCGCCGGGATCAGCGCCCGAAGGCAGGAACTCGCCGGCAATGCGCAGATGTGCACTTGAGGAAATGGGAAGAAATTCCGTGAGGCCCTGCAAGAGGCCGAGAAAGGCGGCTTCGATCCAACCGATATCCATGCTTTTAAATATCCCTGCTCATAAGGAAAACTGTAACTGAAAAAGCGCTTATGAAAAACACACGGTCCTGTGCCGCAACCGTGGTCGCCCCGAGGGTCATGCAATCACCTGCCATTAGTAGCCGAACGGGGTGCTATTGGAAAGCTGCGCTTCGGTTGCCAATCCAGGAAGGCTTCCTCTTGCTTTGCGGGCATGGCGTGCTGCTTGCCAATATGGAAAGAGCGCGTATCCTGTCCGCCCAGGGGTTAATCTGAGAAGCAGGGGATCAACATGACAGAGACAGGTTACATCGGCAGAGAGCACCGCAATGTGGGGTTCGGTGAGGCTCTCCGGCTTGGTTTCAGCAATTACGCATTGTTTCGCGGACGGTCGTCGCGCGGCGCTTTCTGGTTCTGGGTACTCGGGACCGCGATCGTCAGCGTGATTTTGTCCGGGATCGACTATGCCCTGTTCGGCAGTTCGCAGCCGGGCTTTCTCGGCGGTATCTGGAGCCTTGCCATTCTGGTGCCGAATATTGCTGTTGCCGCGCGCCGTCTGCATGACGTCAACCACAGCGGCTGGTGGCTGCTTCTTGTCCTCACCGGCATCGGTATCCTGCTTTTGCTTTTCTGGTACGTCCAGCCGGGGCAGGCGCAGACCAATGATTTCGGCCCCGATGTCGAAGCCGGAAAGGGCTGAACCACAGCGCATTCGTATGTGAGGCGCGTTTGAAGGCCTATGCCTTCAAACGGGGCTTCCTGCCGTTCACCAGACTGTGATCGCAGGCGGTTCATCTCCTTGGCGTGGGGGCCTTACCGTTTACCATTCGGTAACCATCTTTCTCCAAGATCGCGCGCGAGAAGGAGACGTCCGATGTTCAGGTTCCGACTGCTCAATGCCGTGCGTGTCGTCTGCGCGCTTGCCGCCTTCATGCTCGCCTTTGCGGCCGGCGCGGGGGTCTCAAACGTTGCCAATGCCTATGACCGCGGCCAGGTCGACCGCCAGTTCCAGAACTGGCTGGCGACGGATATGCGCAGTGCCGCCCTGCGCTCCGGCGTTTCGGCAAGCACCTATGACCGGGTCACAAAGGGGCTTTCGATCAACTGGTCGCTGCCCGATCTCGTGCCGCCGGGTACGACCCCGCCGCAAAAACGGGCGCAGACCCAGCCGGAATTTTCCGAGCCGGGCCCCTATTTCTCCGAGAACAACCTGAACTATCTTGCCGTCAAGGGACGTCAGCTCTACCGGCAGTACAAACCGGTTCTGGATCGGATCGAGGCGCGCTACGGCGTGCCGGGACGCATCGTGCTCGCCATCTGGGGCCGGGAAATGGGCTACGGCGCGGCGGAGGAAAAATACGACATCCTGCAAGTGCTCGGCACCAAGGCCTTCATGACCGGCTCGCGCCAGCAGATGTTCCAGCGCGAATTCATCGCCGCACTCCAGATCATCCAGAGCGGCGCGGCGCCTCTCGACAAGCGCAAGGCTTCGTGGGCCGGCGCCTTCGGCCAGCCGCAGCTGATGCCGTCGAACTTCCAGAACTATGCCGTCGATTTTGACGGCGACGGCGTCATCGACGTTTGGGATTCGGTGCCGGATTCGCTTGCGACCATCGCCAAGCATCTGGCAAGCGACGGCTGGGAGCGCGGCCGTGACTGGGGCTATGAAGCCGTCATTCCGGACAATGTGTCTTGCGCGCAGGAGGGCCCGGACAATGCACGGGCGATTTCCGCATGGGTGAAGCAGGGCATTGCCCGCGTTCAGGGCAAGAGCTTTCCGGCGGACGAATTGCGCAAGCCCGGCATGATGCTGGTGCCGCAGGGCCGCTACGGCCCCGAATTCATCGTCACGCCGAATTTCTATGTGCTCAAGGAATACAACAATTCCGACCTCTATGCCCTTTTTGTCGGCAATCTTGCCGACCGTATCCAGTATGGCATGGGCGCTTTCGTGCAACCCTGGCAGAGGACCGGCACGCTTCTGCGTTCCGATGTCGCCGCCATGCAGCGGAAGCTGATGGGCATGGGCTATGACACCGGCGGCGCCGACGGCCTCGTCGGCTACAAGACCCGCCGCTCCATCGGCGACTGGCAGATGCGCAACCGGGTAAGCCAGACCTGCTGGCCAACGCCTGAGCTGAAGAACGAACTGCTGCGTTGATCCCGGCAGGCTCAGGACACGGCGCAAAAGCCGACGTTTATTGGGCGGAATTCAACGTCTTGCGAATGTAGGTGTGCGCCGAGCGGAAATGCGATGGTCCCGAGGCTTCGGCATATCGGCCAAGCGTCCATTTCCCGGTCCAGCCATAAAGACCGTTGGCGTAGAGTTCGTGATCGTCCCGGGATAGGATAAAGGACCGCAACCGCTCGCAGGCGGCATCAAAATCCGGCCGCAACGCGTCCCAAGGGGTGTTGTCGCCCTTCGCGTAAATTGGAGCGTTATAAGCTTTGAGCTGGTTCCATTTGTAGCCTTCGGCCGGCACAAACACCTGCCGGCCGGCAATGCCGTCTTCGTACCATCGGTGGAACATGCCCATCCAATGGGTTCTGTGCGCAATAACGCCCTTGATCGTGGTCGGGTCGTCAGGCGATGACAGGCGCGCGCGCTCCTCGTCGACCGGATCGAGCGTTTTCCGCAGCTTCGCCAACTCCTTGTCGAAGACCGTCAGCAATTCAGATTTGTTCGTGGCGGCTGGCATGGCCTATTGACGCCAAAAGAGATCATGTGCACCTTGATCCCGGTCAAGCGGCTCCTGTTGAGCGCCGCTCGATCATGCGTCGGGCTTCCGGCTTGCCTTCGCCGCGATGCAGTTCGAGGAAGCGCTCGATCATCAGCCGCAGGAATTCCTGCGTATCGTCGGGATCGATGATGAAACGGGTCTCGACCACGATCGGGTGACTTTGCCGGCGCCAAAAGCAAAAAGCCCGGCGCAAGGACCGGGCTTTCGCGTTCCGTCGAAGACGAAGACTTACTTCGTGGCGCCTTCGTAGAGTTCCAGGACATAGTCCCAGTTGACGAGGCTGTCGACGAAGGCTTCGAGATATTTCGGACGCGCGTTGCGGTAGTCGATATAATAGGAGTGTTCCCACACATCGACGCCGAGGATCGGCTTCGCGCCATGGACGACCGGGTTTTCGCCGTTCGGGGTCTTCATGATCTCCAGCTTGCCGTCCTTGACGGCGAGCCATGCCCAGCCCGAGCCGAACTGGCCGACGCCTGCGGCGATGAAATCGGCCTTGAACTTGTCGTAGCCGCCGAGATCGGAAGAAATCGCGCTCTCGAGCGCGCCCGGCAGCTTGGTGCCGCCGCCGTCCTTCTTCATCCACTTCCAGAAGTGCAGGTGGTTGAAGTGCTGTGCGGCATTGTTGAAGAGCGGCTGGTTGGAGCCGTATGCCTTGACCATGACTTCCTCGACCGGAAGATTGCCGAGGCCGGCCTCTTCCGCCAGCTTGTTGCCGGTGGTCACATAAGTGTTGTGGTGCTTGTCGTGGTGGAATTCGAGCGTCTCAGCCGACATGTAGGGGGCGAGCGCGTCGTAGGCGTAAGGCAGTTCCGGAAGTTCAAAAGCCATCTTCAATACTCCTTTTTGCAGCCGAATAGGTAATTGGCGATTGCCAAATACATAGGGACGAAGAGCCCCGCCGACAACCTGAAAATTCCTCAAAATAAAGGCGCGCCGGCGGGGAACCAATCCGCGCGCCGACGCGTTTCGGTTCTTATTCGTGATGGGCATGCGCCATGGGGTGCATCACCTCCCGTCCGAACGATGTCAGCGCGACAAGCGCAGCCAGCGTCGCAAATGCGGCCATGATTGCGAGAAGCGGGACCGCCGTGCCATCGGCAAAGGCGCTGACGAGGCCGGAGCCGACCGCGCCAAGCCCGAAGCCGAGCGCGCCGGCAAGTGCCGCCGCGACGCCGGCGATCTGACCGTGCGCTTCCATGGCCAGCATGTTGCAATTGGTCAGTATCGCGCCCATGGCCGTCATGGAGATGAAGAACAGCACCATCATCACCCAGAGGCTTGCGCCGATCGTAAGCTCGATGCCAAGCAGCGCAATCAGAGAGAGTGCGTAGGCAGAAGCGGCGATCCGCGCCACATTGCGCGCGCCGAGCGGCCCGATCAGCCGTGCGCCGCCCTGTGCGCCGATCGCCATGCCGATGGCATTCACACCGAAGGCGAGCGAAAACATCTGCGGCGACAGGCCCTTGAGGTTGATGAAGACCGCCGACGACCCTCCGACATAGGCAAAGAAGCCGCCCTGGGCGAGCGCCAGCGTTCCAGCAAAGGGGATGAAGTGCGAGCTGGTCAGAAGCCGTGCGTAATGAATGACGGCATGACCGGGCCGGCTGTGCTGCCTGAGCTCAGCCATGCGCGTTTCAGGCACCGCAAAACGGATATAGGCGAGGCTGAACAGACCGAAGACCGCAAAGAAGGCGAAGATTGCCCGCCATCCCGAAATGAGCAGGATCATGCTTCCGACGATCGGTGCGATAATTGGCGCGAGGCCTGTGATCATCATGATGATCGCCAGCAGCTTCGCCGCGGTTTGCCCGGTGTAGAGATCACGCACCATGGCCATCGAGGTCACCATGCCGACAGAGCCGCCGAGCCCCTGGATGAGGCGCCAGACCAGCATGGCCTCGACCGATTGCGACAACATGGTGCCGAGCGAGCCGAGGATAAAAAGGGCGACCGCCACATAAACCATCGGTTTGCGGCCGGTCCTGTCCGAGATCGGACCGTAAAAGAGTTGGCCGATTGTGAAGCCGGCAAAGAAGGTCATGACGGAATAGGAGATCGCGCCGTCGCTTGCGGCAAGGTCTTTGGCGATCAAGGGGAGGGCGGGGAGATACATGTCGGTCGCGAGCGGGGCAAGCGCGGTGATTGAGCCCAGCCCGACCGCCATGGTCAGCGTATTCACGTGTTTCATTGAAAAGGTCTTTTGACGAACTACGGGACCAGTCATCCGCATTTTCAAAGTGACACGGCGGGAGGGCGCCGTGGCGGGCTGGCGGGTTCAGTCAGGCCTAATACGCTCTTCGTGACGAAAGTCAATGATCGTCACTTTTGGTTTGCATACCGCTGTCGTGGGAACTGAAAAAAGGCGCCCCGAAAGGCGCCTTCTCATAGTCTTGTCATGGAACCGAATGATCAGCCATCCGGCAGCTTGTAGGCGAGGATGTAGTCGCCTGTTTCGGTTCCGACCGAGCCGTGACCGCCGGCCACGATCAGCACATATTGCGTGCCGTCGGAGGTCTCGTAGGTCATGGGCGTGGCCTGGCCACCGGCGGGAAGACGGGCTTCCCACAGCTGTTCGCCAGTCGTCAGATCGTAGCCGCGGAGGTAGTTGTCCATCGCAGCACCGAGGAAGGCGACGCCGCCCTTGGTGATGATCGGACCGCCGATGCCGGGCACGCCCATCTTGATCTTCAGACCGAGCGGATTCATGTCCTGGATCGTGCCGTTCTTGTGCTTCCATACGATCTCACCCGTCGTCAGGTCGGCGCCTGCGACATAGCCCCATGGCGGCGCCTGGCAGGGCACGCCGAGCGGGCCGAGCAGCGTGGAGAAGGAAACGGCATAGGGCGCGCCATTATTGGAGTTGATGCCATGCGTCGGGGCGCCCGGCTCGGTCTTCGGCACAAGCGTTGAGGTGTAGGCCATGTAGACCGGCATGGCGAACATCACCTGGCGCTCCGGATCAACCGCGACCGAACCCCAGTTCAGCGTGCCGAAATTGCCGGGATAGACGATCGTGCCGTTGGTTGACGGCGGCGTGTAGCGACCCTCGTAATTATACTGCTTCAGCTTGATCCGGCAGGCGAGCTGGTCGAGCAGCGAGGCGCCCCACATGTCCTTGCCCGTCAGTTTCGGCGGGTTGAAGGACAGCGCGGAAACGGGCTGGGTCGGCGACAGGTTTTCGCCTTCAAGTCCGCCCTCCTGGGGTGCTGCGACTTCTGTCACCGGCAGGATCGGCTCGCCGGTTTCCCGGTTCAGCACGAAAACCTCGCCCTGCTTTGTCGGCATCACCAGCGCGGGTACGCTCTCGCCGTCAATGGTAAGATCGAGAAGCGGCGGCTGGGCTGGCGCATCCATGTCCCACAGATCGTGGTGCACGCCCTGGAAGACCCAGGCCGGTTCGCCGGTTTCGACATCAAGCGCGGTTACCGAGGAGGAGTATTTTTCCTCCGAAGGCGAACGGTTGAGGCCGATCTGGTCGGGGACGCGATTGCCGAAGGGCACATAGACCAGTCCCAGATCGCTGTCGCCGGACATCACCGTCCAGCTGTTCGGCGAATTCTTGGTATAGGTCTCATCCGGGCCAATCGGCTCTGTTTGTTCTGGATTGCCGGTGTCGAAATTCCAGACCAGCTCACCGGTGTCGATGTCATAGGCGCGGATCACGCCGGACGGGCTCTGGGTGGAGTAGTTGTCGTTGACCGCGCCGCCGACGATGATCTTGCCGGCAATGGCAAGGGGCGCGGAGGTTGAGTAGTAATACCCTTGAGTCTTGTAGGGCATGTTGGTTTCAAGATGCAGCGTGCCGTTGTCGGCGAAATCCTCGCAGACCGTGCCGTCTTCGGCGTTGAGCGCGATCAGGCGGGCATCCGAGGTCGGTAGGTAGACGCGCGTCTTGCAGCGTTCGCCCTCGGCAATGTCCGGGTCGGCATAATAGGTCACGCCACGGCAGGTCTGGTGCTGGCGGTTGCCGTCAACCGGCACTTGCGGGTCGAACTTCCACTTCTGTTCGCCGGTCTTGGCATCAAAGGCCATCGCCCAGCTGTGCGGGGTGCAGACATAGAGCGTATCGCCCACCATCAGCGGCGTGTTTTCATAGGTCGTCTCGACCACGTCGTTCGGACCCTTCATGTCGCCGGTCTGGATCTGCCAGGCAAGCTCGAGAGCGCCGACATTTTCCGGCGTGATCTGGTCAAGCGGGGAATAGCGCTGGCCTTTTTCGGTGCGGCCATAGGCATGCCATTCATCGGCGGGTATGCGCTCGGTTACCGAGGCTTCGGCATTGCGCACGCCGGGCAGTTCGCCGCGGATCGCATGCGGATCGGAAAAGAGCGAAACCGCAGCCACAATAATCGAGAGTGCCACGGCGCCGGCGAGCGGCCAGGCGCCCGCGCGGGCCGCGGATCTTTCTTTTGGAAAGCCGTAATCATCGCGCAGGATCGGTCGGCGTACCCATGGGAGGAACATCCAAAGGCCGAGCAGCACGACCAGCCCGCCGCGCGCGCCGAGCTGCCACCAGTCGAAACCGACTTCCAGCAGCGCCCAGGCGAGGGTTACCAGTATGGTTGCGCCATAGACCCAGTATGCGAGGGGATTGCGCATGAAAATGAAAAAAGCGGTGGCCAGGAAGGCAACGCCTGCAATGAGGTAAAACCAGCTGCCGCCAAGGACGATCAGCCAGATGCCGCCGCCGCCCAGAAACAGGCCGATGGCTGCAAAAATCAGTGTTGTCAGCACTATCATAATGAAATTTCTCCCGAAATTGGAGCTCGCTTCCGGGTGATATGGCCGAAATAAAAAACATAAACTCGCGAAGACGCGGGCCCCGCCGACCTCCCGGCAATTCAAGCGCAGGCTTCGGTGATCAGCCGCTCCTGCCTTCGCGATAACGGGTCGGGAGCGCTATTGTTCCGGGTTGTTTTTGCGGAAAGTAACCGGAGAGGCTGCATTGACGCGCCCGGCCGCGCGTTCGATGCGCTCGATATCTGACTGAAAACGCAACGTTTCTTTCGCTCGCGCCACGCTTAGCGTCATGAACCTGTCCGACATCTCTGAAAAGTTCGGTATGTCGGTGTGGCCGAGCGCGCGGCAGGCATGCAGAAGATGGATGACCACCTCGGCCATACCCGCACCGTCGCGCGCTATGGCGGTGAAGGCGGCGTCGAAGAACTCCTCCGCCGCGATTGCCGGCATGTGGATGCGCGGATAGCGGGGTTCCCGGTCCGCGTCCGGCGTTTCGCCCGCCTCCAGAATGCGCACAAGATGCGTCACGACGTCGATGGCGGTTCCGGGATCGTTGACGGCCGGTGACAGGGCGCGCAGCGCGATCTGCGACATAACGGTGACGCCGTAAAGCGGATCCTGCGTGTAGGAGCGCTCATGGCCGATGGTGAAGGCGCCGGCGGCCTCCGCGATCACCTCCTCGCCCGCCACCTTGCTATCTTGCGGCAATCGGATACCGGCGATATGGCGGCCAGGCGCTACAAAGGCGCCGGGCCGTTCCAGCACGTAGATGTCTGCATCGAGCTTGCGCGAGACTGCATCGAGGGCCGCCATGTCAACAAAGCGCAGATAGCCGGTCTCAGGCGGGTCAATCAGTTGAAGGCCTCCCGGCATGCGCCCATCAAACTCCCTACCGCCCAGAAAGGGTTCGGCGCGATAGTTGCGCATCGCGGTGACCGCCTGGTCCTCGACCTGCTCGATGGTGCGGCTGACCTTGCCGAGGCGGCCGAGATAGTTGATCCAGCGCAGCAATATGCCGATGATCAGCACGATCACGGCAAGGGTTGCGATAAAGAGCACCAGCCGTCCGCCGGTGCCGTAGAGACTGGTGTTAAGCGCGATCAGGCCGACAAGGCTGAAGATGAAGGAGCCGAGAAAGGTCGAGAGCGCGGCCTGGGCCGTGCGGTCTTCCAGAAGCGTGCCGACGGCGCGCGGCGTGGCGCTGCTGGCAGCGGCCGATGATGCCTGGACCACGGTGTTGAGCGAGAAGATCAGCACGGTCAGCATGCTAGAGGCGATGATCGACAGCAGCGAGCCGACCGAATCAGCCCCGATCGTCTCGCCGAGACCTTCCGGAATGAAAGGGTCGAGGAGTATGCCGATCAGCGCCGTGGCGATGCCGGCGACGCAGTAGATCGCGGCGACGAACCACAGTTGCCGCATCACCTGGGAGATGACCCATAACCGCCGGGATAGCTGAAGTTTCATGGCTCTCTTTCCGTCGGGCGGGATCGCCGCCCGCATTGCATCGTCTCAGGCTTTTTTTGGCTACCTTACGCCGGTTCGCCGACAAGCAGAGCGCCTGCCATTCCCTCAAGCTTACGCAACGTGTTGAGGTTGCGGGCTGTTCCCTTCATAAGCCCGTACAACTTCAGTTTCGAGCGGCCCATGCCGTCCGGACAGAAGACAGGGTCCTCGCGCCCGATGATGGCGGCTTGCTCGCCGGCTGGTGCGATCATTGTGCCGAACGCTACCGGATCAAAGGACTTTTCGAAAGAGAAAGCACAATATTGCCGATCTGGACATAGGTTGCCTTGTCGCCAAAGCCGATCTCGTGACACGACGCCTTGAGATCGGCCATGGCGCGTCTTGCGGTGCCGCCGACATTGACCGCCCTCAACAATCCGATGAAGACGGTCATAGGCCGTTTTCTCACCCTTCCGCCTTGCCCGAGACCTTCAGCGCGAAAGCATATTCAAGCGCAATCTCTTCCAGCCTCTGGAAACGGCCGGACGCGCCGCCATGGCCGGCATCCATATTGGTCCTGAGCAGGATGGGGGCCTCGCCCGTGGTCTTGTCTCGCAGCCGCGCTACCCATTTCGCCGGTTCCCAATAGGTCACGCGCGGGTCGGTGAGCCCTGCGAGCGCCAGAATGGCGGGGTAGGGCTTTTCGGCCACGTTGTCATAGGGGCTGTAGCTGGCGATATAGTCGTAGCAGGCTTCGGACGCCATCGGATTGCCCCATTCCGGCCATTCAGGCGGGGTCAGCGGCAGCGTGTCGTCCAGCATTGTGGTCAGCACGTCGACAAAGGGGACGGCGGCGATGATGCCGGAAAATTTCTCCGGCGCCATGTTTGCGACCGCGCCCATCAGCATGCCGCCGGCCGAACCGCCCTCGGCGACGATCTTGCCGTATGACGTGAATTTCTCCGTCACCAGCGCATCGGCGGCCGCGACGAAATCGGAGAAGGTGTTCTTCTTCGAAAACATCTTGCCGTTTTCGTACCAGGCGAAGCCCTTGTCCTTGCCGCCACGAATATGGGCAATGGCATAGACAAAGCCGCGATCGACCAGCGACAGGCAATTGGTGGAAAAGGATGCGGGGATGGAAATGCCGTAGGCGCCGTAGCCGTAGAGCAGGCAGGGGGCGGAACCGTCGAGCGGCGTATCCTTGCGGCAGACGAGGCTGACGGGCACCAGCTCGCCGTCCTCCGCCTTCGCCTGGATGCGCCGCGTCACATAGTCGTCCGGATTGTGGCCGGAGGGCACTTCCTGGGTTTTCAAGAGCGTGCGTTCGCGCGTCGCCATATTGTAGTCGAAGAGCTGGCTCGGCGTGGTCATCGAGGAATAGGAAAAGCGGATCGTATCCGTGTCATATTCCTGCGCGCCCTGAAGGCCCAGCGCATAGGCTTCCTCGTCAAAGGCGATCGCGTGTTCCTCGCCGCTCTTCCGATCGCGGATGACGATGCGCGGCAGGCCGCCGAGGCGTTCCAGCCGCACCAGATGGTTTTCAAACGCCATGTGAGAGAGGATCAGTCGGCCTTGCTGATGCGGCACGACCTCCGTCCAGTTCGCCTTGCCCGGCGCGGAAACGGGCGCCGCGACAATCTTGAAATCCTTGGCGCCGCCGTCATTGGTCAGGATGAAGAACACGTCGCCGCCCTCGGTGACGTCATATTCCACCATGGTCTCGCGCTTCGCGACCATCTTCGGCGCGGCATCCAGCGTCTCCGTCGGGATGATGTAAACTTCCGAGGTCTGGTGGTCGTGGACGTCGATGAAGATGAAATCATCGAGCAGCGACCCGCCAATGCCGACGAAGAAGCCCGGATCGGCTTCCTCATAGACCAGCCGGTCGGCGCTTTGTGGTGTGCCGACGATATGGTGGTAAACCTTGGAAGGGCGGTGGTTTTCATCCACTTCGGTGTAGAAGAAGCTCTTGCCGTCCGGCGCCCAGACGCCGCTGCCGCCGGAGTTCTTGATCACGTCGTCAAGGTCGTTGCCGCTTGCAAGATCGCGCACCTTGATGGTGTAGAATTCCGAGCCCTTGTCGTCATAGCTCCACAGCGCGCGGGAATGATCCGTGGTGTGGAAGAAGCCGCCGAGATCGAAATAGGCCTTGCCTTCGCCTTCCTTGTCGCCGTCCAGCAGGACGGCGCGCAGGTCGGGATCATTGAGGTCGCCGTCGCGGGGGACGCGGAAGAAATAAGGCTGCTCGCCGCCGGTGCGATAGGCCGTGCCATAGGCATAGGCGCCGTCCTTCATCGGCACGGAGCTGTCGTCTTCCTTGATGCGACCGCGCATCTCGGCAAACAGCGTCTTCTGAAACGCTTCCGTATCCGCCATGGCTGCCTTCATATAGGCGTTTTCGGCTTCCAGATGGGCGCGGATATCGGCTTCGAGAATGGACGGATCCTTGAACATCGCCTGCCAGTTTGAAGCGCGCAGCCAGGCGTACTCGTCGGTGCGGGTCTTGCCGTGGCGGGTGTCGGTCACGGGCTTGGCTTTGGCTTTCGGGGGCGCGGGGAGGTTCTTGAACACAGTCACGATGGCGGGCCTTGTTGTTTTCAGGTCGCCGGAAGATAAGGCTGCCGCCGAGCGACATCAAGCAGCGGGTCGAAGACTTGCCTCCGGCGACCGGATTGTGCATATGGAGGGTAATAGTGTTACATGTCAGTCGGGAGAGTGAATGTGTTGAGGACTGTTCTCGTGGCCGCATGCGTGGTTCTGGCCGGCTCGCAGGCCTTCGCGCTCAACAAGCGCATCGCCGCTGAACTGGAGCGCCTCGATCCCGAGGAGGAACTGGAGCAACGCTGCGATGTCGAGGCGCTTACACGCATCGATGCGGCCCGCAGGGACCTGACCCCGGACAAGGTGATTGCCTATACATTCGCGCCGCCCGAGGTGAGTGGAAACACGATCGATGCCAGAGGTGCCGTCTTCCGTTCTCACGAGCACTGGTATCATCTGAGCTATCACTGCGTGACCGATGCGAGCGAGCTCGCCGTCACCGATTTCAGCTTCAGCATCGGCAAGGAAGTCCCGCGCTCCGAATGGGACCGGAACTACCTCTATCCGTAAGCGAAGCGGCCGGCGGGTGCGTCCGCGCGGCCGCATTCAAGGCTCAGTCGAAGGTGACGGCCTTCAGCTTGTCGATCTTCAGCGCCTGCAGCGCAAGCTTTTCGTAGAAGGGCTCGCTGACGCCGGTTCTCACCTTGCGCAGGAAGTACTTCTCGAAGCCGACCTTGGCGGCGTGCACCCAGCGGCCTTCCGAGGCCCAGTTGACGTTGCGCGGCGGAATTTGCGGCTGTGCCACGAAGGCGACGCCCCCATCGCCGAAATCGGCAAGGCAGACGGCGTTCCAGGTGGCCTGGACATTGGGTTTCTCGCCGGCGATCAGGCGGGCGATATTGCCAACCGTCGCCGTCGCCATCGATTCGATCATGAACCCGGTCTTCGGCACGCCGACGGGAACGGCGGTCTTGCCGGTCGGCGCGATCGCGACGCAGACGCCGATGGCGAAGATGTTTTGGAATTCCGGGTTCTGCTGGTGCTTGTCGATGATGACGAAGCCGCGCGGATTGGTCAGCCCCTCGATGCCGCGGATCGCCGACACGCCGCGGAAGGCCGGCAGCATCATCTTGAACCTGGCCGGCAGTTCGTGGCGTTCCTTGACCGCGCCGTCCTCGCCGATCTCCTCGGCCACGACGCTTTCCTCCGTCATGTGGTCGACGCGGGCATTGGTGATCCACTTGATGTGACGGTCGCGCAACTCGCTTTCCATCAGTCCCTTGGTGTCGCCGACGCCGTCGAGGCCGAGATGGCCGATATAGGGTTCGGGCGTGACGAAGGTCATCGGCACCCGATCGCGCACCTTGGCGTCACGCAGCGCCTTGTCGAGGATGAAGGCGAATTCATAGGCCGGGCCGAAGCATGAGGCGCCCTGTACCGCGCCGATGACGACCGGTCCCGGGTTTTCGACAAGCCGGTCGAAGGCCGATTTCGCCTGCCCGGCATGGCCGGTTTCGCAGACCGATTGCGAAAAACCGGCGCCAGGCCCGAAACCCTCGATCTCGTCAAAGGCGAGTTCAGGGCCGGTGGCGATGACCAGATAGTCGTAATCGACCATGCTGCCATCGGTCAGTTCGACCCGGTTTTCGGCTGCATGAAGTTTCGCCGCGCCCTCGGGCCGCAGCGTGATGTTGCGCTTGGCGAAAACCGGCGCCAGGTCGACCTGGACATCTTCCTCGCTGCGCCAGCCGACTGCAACCCAGGGGTTTGAGGGGACGAATGAATAGACGGACCCCTTGTTGATGACCGTGACCGTGTGCTCGCGGCCGAGTTTCTCGCGCAATTCATAAGCGACGATCGTGCCGCCAAGGCCTGCGCCCAATACTACGATATTTGCCATGTTTTCCTCCCTTAAGGATCAGGCCCGGCGATGCGACATGAGCGCCATGCCGGAACCTTCGGACACTGCCGCTCCGAAGCAGTGCCAATTGATACATAGATATGTATTTCTTTGAAGATACGCAATAGCGTATATTAAGTGCGCCGTCCAACTATCGGCTCATTCCGTTCGACGCGACCAAGTTAACAATCATCAAATCTGAAATTGACCTTGATCAATGCGCGAGGAGGGGCGCGGCGCGACTGTCGGGTCAACAAGCCAGTAGACCCGGGTCGCCAGACATGCTCTTAAAAGGCGAGTGCCCCTTCAATCATGAGGCGGCAACCGGGAAAGGAGGAAGCAATGTTCAAGAAAATTATCGTACCGGTCGACATTTCCGTGCTCGACAAGGGGCTCGACATTCTGACCAAGGCCAGCGAATTGCTGGATCCGGCAGGTGAGATCGTGCTGCTGCACGTGGTCGAGGAAATCCCGTCCTATCTGGCGATCGATGTGCCGGTGGACCTGATGGACAGCGCCGTCAATGACGCGCGCGACAAGCTGCAGGAGTTGAGGGCGCGCGCCAAGGTGGATGCCGAGATCGAGTTGCGCACGGGCCCGCCGGCGCGTGAAATCCTCGCCTCTGCCAAGGCCCACAAGGCCGATCTCATCCTCGTGGCCTCGCACCGGCCGGATTTTTCGAACTATCTGATCGGCTCGACAGCCGACCGCGTGGTTCGCCACGCCGCCTGCTCCGTCCTCGTTCGCCGTTGACGAACGAGGACGCCCGAGGGCAACAAGGGAGGAAAACATGGACACGATGCGCTACAAGGCCCTTTTGGAGGGGCGCAAGGCCGAGATACTGACCCGGCTTCAGAAGATCGACACCGACCTCGGACGGAGCCGCAACCCGGACAGTCAGGACCGGGCGATGGAGGCTGAAAATGACGAGGTGCTTGAGGAGTTCGGCCATGTCGGCTCGGACGAGATCAAGGCGATCGATGCTGCATTGCAGCGCGTCGAGGACGGCACATTCGGAGTCTGCGTGAAATGCGGCGATGAGATTGCCGAAGAAAGACTTGAGGCCGTGCCCTACACGCCTTTCTGCAAGACCTGCGCGGCAGACCTGCACTGAGGCGTGTTGCCACACCGAATGACGACTGGCGGAAGGTTGCGTTGCAATGCGGCCTTTCGCCGGCCGCATTTTGGCGTTAGGCTTGGCGCGTGTCGGGGCCGTTCGGACCTGACGATCGCCCTTGTCTTTCCACGTCGGAATGCCGGAGCCTTGCCCCCGAATGAAGCAGTTCGCGCGCCGCGGCAGCCCTTATGACCTCTCCGAACTGATCGCTGACGGCATCGTCCACGGCGTCGGCGTCGTGATGGCGCTTGTCGGCGCGACGGTGCTGATCTTCTATGCCGCGGTTTGGACGAGCGCCGCACAGATCGCCGCCGCCGCCATCTATTCGGCCGGACTGGTGCTGACGCTGTCGATCTCGTTCTCCTACAATCTCTGGCCGCCCAGGGCCGGTCGCAGCAAGGCGATCTGGAAACGGCTCGATCACAGTTCGATCTTTATCCTGATCGCAGCGACCTATACGCCCTTTCTTCAGCGCGGCATGGGCGATCCGCTGATCATGGCGCTGTTCGTCGGCGTCTGGGTCATTGCCGCGCTCGGCATCGCGCTGAAAGTGTTCTTCCCGGGCCGCTATGACCGGCTGTCGATCATCCTCTACCTTGCCATGGGCTGGAGCGGAGTCCTCGTCGCGCGGCCGCTTTTCCCGCTGCTGCCGCTTGCAACCAGCATCCTGATCGTCATCGGCGGCGTGATCTATTCCGCCGGCGTGCTGTTTCACGTGTGGGAAAAACTGAGGTTCCAGAACGCGATCTGGCATGGATTTGTCGTGGCCGCCGCTGCCGTGCATTATGCGGCGGTGCTGACCTGTTTCAGCCTTGCGGGCTGAGGCCGGCCGGCGGCGGAACACAAGCCGCCACGCGCGGCTTTGGCTATGAGACAAGCAAAAAACATCAGGGAGAGAGACATGCATATCGTGAAGGCTTTGGCGGCGGCGGCCCTTCTGGTCGCGTCACCCGCATTGGCGGATGAGGATCCGGTCTATTCGGACGATCTGGTGGCCGAATGCGTGAACCTTGCCGAGACCGAGGCGGACATGCGGGCCTGCGCGGGCGTTTCCGCCGAGGCCTGCCAGAATGCCTCGGACTACGGATCGACCACGATCGGCCTGCAGGAATGCGCGGCGCTCGAGACCAAATTCTGGGATGAATGGCTGAACCGGAGCTATCGGGAATTGCTGGCCCGGGCCAAGGCGGCCGATGCGGAGGCCGAGAACGATCCGCGCGCCAATGGCGAACTCGCCGAGAGCTTGCGCGACATGCAGCGGATCTGGATCAATTTCCGCGATGCGACCTGCGAATACGAGGCCAACCAATATCAGGGCGGCACCATCGCCGGCCCGGTCTATGCCGGCTGCCTCTTGCGGATGACGGCCGATCAGGCGATCTACCTGGATAATTCCTGGCCGACTTACTGAGCAAGGCTGCAATCTTTGTCGTCCAAGCGCGGGAGCGCCGGCAATGGCGCTTTCCCGCCCACGGGATCGCAGGTTTTGCCGTTCAACGTATAATTGTTTTATGATCCTGATTTGATCGAAAAAGATGGATCAGGAGGATTTCATGCGTTTGTCGGCCTTGCTTGCCTTTTTGGTGCTGCTCCTTGCACCCGGCGCCCAGGCGGATGACATCGTCTATTCCGATGCGGCGACCGCACAATGCCTCGCCAAGGCCAGTTCGGTGGATGCGGGAGAAAAATGCATCGGCCTTTCGACGGCAAAATGCATCAACGCCAATGATTTCGGCCAGACCTCCGCCGGCATGGTGAGCTGCACGGCGCACGAGACGGCCTTCTGGGACAAGCAACTGAACGCGATCTACGAGAACGTCATGAAAAAGGCGAAGAAACTCGACGAGGGGGTCTCCGGTTCGTCGATCGCCGAAGCGCTGCTCGTAATGGAACGCGACTGGATAAAATATCGCGATGCGCGATGCGCTTTCGTCGAGAGCCAGACCCAGGGCGGGACGATGGGCAAGACGCTTGCCGCCGGCTGCCGGCAGCAGACCACCGCCGATCAGGCGCTCTTTCTCAAATATGCGATGATCGCCGAATAGCGCTTTCGGGCCTCGGGGGTCTCTGATATCGGTGTTTCAATCGGAAAACGCCTCTTCCCGGGACCCTCTGAACCATGCTGATACGCGATGCGCGGGAGGCCGATCTGCCGGCTATCCTCGAAATCTACAATGACGCCGTCCTCAATTCCACGGCGATCTGGAACGAGATCCTCGTCGATCTGGACAACCGGAAGGGCTGGCTCGCCGCCCGTCGCGCGCGCGGCTTTCCGGTGCTGGTCGCAGAACGCGACGGCGCGGTGATCGGTTACGCAAGTTATGGCGACTGGCGTCCTTTTGATGGCTATCGCCACACGGTCGAGCATTCGGTCTATGTGCACAGGGACTGCCGCGGCGGCGGGGCAGGGCGCAAGCTCATGGAGGCGCTGCTCGACCGCGCGCGTGAAAACGGCGTGCATGCCATGATCGCGGCGATCGAGGGCGAGAACATCACCTCGATCGCGCTGCATGAACGCCTCGGCTTTTTTCATGTCGGGCGCTATCCGGAAGTTGGCACCAAATTCGACCGCTGGCTCGATCTGGTGACGATGCAGTACAGTTTCGACACCTGATCAGATCGGACCAAGGGTCCGCTGCACTGCGTTCTTCCAGCCCTTGTAAAGCTTTTCGCGCGTCTGTTCTTCCATCGCCGGCTTAAACTGTCGGTCGACGGCCCAGGCCGACGCGAATTCCTCGAGGCCGGGATAGAGCCCGGCGCGGCTGCCGGCAAGCCAGGCAGCGCCCAGTGCCGTGGTTTCGACAACCTGCGGCCGGTCGACCGGCACGCCCAGAATGTCGGCGAGGAACTGCATCGTCCAGTCATTGGCGCTCATGCCGCCGTCGACCCTCAGAATATTCGCCGAATCATGGCTGCCCCAGTCGTCGTGCATGGCCTCCAGCAGGTCTCGGGTCTGGTAGCCGACGCTTTGCAGCGCGGCGCGGGCAAATTCCGCCGGGCCGGAATTGCGGGTGAGACCGTAGATCGCGCCGCGGCATTCGGCATCCCAGTAGGGCGCGCCGAGGCCGGTGAAGGCCGGCACCATGTAAAGCGTCTGCTCGCGATCGGCGGCGTTTGCCAGGGCGTCGGTCTCGCGCGCGTGGCGGATCACCTTCAGTCCGTCGCGCAGCCATTGCACCACGGCGCCGGCAATGAAGATCGAGCCCTCCAGCGCGTAGGTCGGCTTGCCGTCCATCTGGTAGGCGATGGTCGAGAGCATCCGGCTTTCGCTTTTCACGAATTTGTCGCCGGTGTTGAGAAGCGCAAAACATCCGGTGCCATAGGTCGACTTGATCATGCCCGGTTCAAAACAGGCCTGGCCGACGGTCGCCGCCTGCTGATCGCCGGCAACGCCGA
This sequence comes from Martelella lutilitoris, assembly GCF_005924265.1. Lineage (GTDB taxonomy): Bacteria > Pseudomonadota > Alphaproteobacteria > Rhizobiales > Rhizobiaceae > Martelella > Martelella lutilitoris. The sequence goes on along the minus strand of NZ_VCLB01000006.1, from coordinate 253,821 downwards.
AAATCGGGATCTCGCGGCCGAACAGGTCGTGGCGCGTCATGCCGAAATCGGCGGCGCAGTCCTTCACTTCTGGCAGAAGCGACATCGGGATATCGAGCAGCGCGCAGATATCCTCGTCCCATTTTCCCTCGCGGATGTTGTAGAGCATGGTGCGCGCCGCATTGGTGGCGTCGGTGACATGGGACTTGCCGTCGGTCAGGCGCCAGATGAGATAGGTGTCGACCGTGCCGAAGGCCAGCCGGCCCTTTTCCGCCAGTGTCCGCGCACCGTCCACATTGTCGAGCATCCAGGCGATCTTCGTCGCCGAGAAATAAGGGTCGAGGATGAGGCCGGTGGCGGAGGAGATAAAGCCTTCGTGGCCCTCGTCGCGCAGCCTGGCGCAGGTGTCTGCCGTGCGGCGGTCCTGCCAGACGATGGCCTTGTGGATCGGACGGCCGGTCTTGCGATCCCAGATCAGCGCGGTCTCGCGCTGGTTGGCGATGCCGATCGCCGCGATATCTGCGGCATGGATATCTGCGCGCTCGATCGCCTCGCGGCAGGTGGCGGCAACCGTCGACCAGATGTCGGCAGGCGCGTGTTCGACAAGGCCCGAGGCCGGATAATACTGGCGGAATTCCTCCTGGGCGGAAGCCACCAGCTTCATGTTCGCGTCGAAAATGATTGCGCGGCTCGACGTCGTGCCCTGGTCGATTGCCAGAATGTGGTTCATGCGTTTCTCCTCCCCGGTGAAGACTATACCGTCAGATGCGCGACCAGCCAGTCATCAAGCGCGGCGATTTCCCCGCCGCTCATGCGCAAACCGAATTTCGTGCGCCTGAAGACGATATCCTCGGCGCTGCGTGCAAATTCCTTTTCCACAAGCCAGCGCACCTCGGCTTCGTAAAGCCCGGCGCCGAAAGCCTGTCCCAGGTCTTCAGGGCCTTTCGCATTTCCGAGGATCTTCCAGCAATCGGTGCCATAGGTGCGGATCATGCGCAACGTCTGTGCCTCGCTCAGAAACGCATAATTCTCGCGAAGGCGGGCGGGAAGGCCGGCGGCGTCGCTCACCGGAAAATCCCCGCCGGGCAAAGTGGCGTCTGCCGTCCAGTCGCCGCCTGCCTGTGGAAAGAATGGGGACAACTTGTGGAGTGCGGCCTCGGCGAGCTTGCGGTGCGTGGTGATCTTGCCGCCGAAGACGCTGAGAAGCGGCGCGCCTTCCTTGCGCAGCGAGAGCACGTAGTCGCGGGTGGCGGCCGTTGCCGAGGAGGCGCCGTCGTCATAAAGCGGGCGCACCCCTGAATAGGTCCAGACGACATCTTCGCGTGTAACCGGCTTTGCGAAATATTCGGATGCGAAACGGCAGAGATAATCCGCTTCCTCATCGGTGCATTTCGCCGAAGATGCCGGTCCCTGATGGTCCTTGTCGGTGGTGCCGATCAGGGTGAAATCCTGCTCGTAGGGAATGGCGAAGATGATGCGGCCGTCGCTGCCCTGGAAGAAATAGCAGCGGTCATGGTCGTAGAGCTTCTTCGTCACGATATGGCTGCCGCGCACCAGACGGACCTTTTCCGACGTGTTGATGCCAAGCGCGCCGGTGATGATATCGGCAACCCAGGGCCCGCCGGCATTGACCAGCGCACGGGCATGAACCGGCGGCAACGGGCCGTTCTCGTCCTCAAGTTCGATTTTCCACAGCCGGCCCTGGCCGGAGGGGCTGTCCACCTGTTCGGCGCGGGTCACCTTGGTGCGGACCATGACGTTGACGCCGCGTTCCGCCGCATCGCGCGCCATCAGGCTGACGAGACGTGCGTCCTGCACCCAGCAATCCGAATATTCGAATGCGCGCCGATATTCGCTTTTGAGCGCTTCGCCGGCAGGGTCCTTCGTCAGGTCGACGCCCTTCGTCGCCGGCAGGATCTTGCGTCCGCCGAGATGGTCATAGAGGAACAGACCGAGCCGGATCAGCCACCAGGGGCGCAGGCCCTTGTGGTGCGGCAGCACGAAACGCATCGGCCAGGAGATGTGCGGCATCGCCTTCAAAAGCACCTCGCGCTCGATCAGCGCCTCTCGCACCAGCCGGAACTCGTAATATTCGAGATAACGCAACCCGCCGTGAAACAGCTTGGTCGAGGCAGAAGAGGTTGCCGAGGCGAGATCGTGCATCTCCGCCAGCGCCACGGAAAGGCCGCGCCCCGCCGCATCGCGGGCAATGCCGACGCCGTTCACGCCGCCGCCGATGACGAAGATGTCGACCGGCTCGGCTGCATTTTCAGCGCGTGACATCGCGATAACTCCCGTTTGCTCTTGATGATTGGCAATCGGAAGATGCGTGAAAATCTTCGTAATGTCAATTTTTATGATCGTAAATGTTCGTTTCGACGCGATGTCACTCGGCCGCCTGCGGTGTCTTGTGGCCGGAGACCGCCGCGCCCGCATCGCGTCTCAGGCCCAGGAGCGGGAAGACGGACACCAGCGAAAGAAGCGCGACGACGGCGAAGGCGATGTGGAAGTGGGCGACCGTCAGCTCGCCGCCGGTGAAATGGCCGGCAAGTTCCAGAATGACGGCGGCGAAAGCGACGCCGAGCGCAAAGCTTGCCTGCTGGAACATCGAGCTCATCGCGGTTGCCTGGCTCGCCTGGTTGTTTTCGATATCGGCATAGGCGAGTGCGTTGACGCCGGTGAAGAAGAAGGAGCGGAACAGACCCGAGCAGAACAGGATCGCCAGAATGACGACATGCGGCGTGGTGGCCTCGAAGAAGGAAAAGGTGACGGTGAGGATCGCTGCTCCCAGCGACGCCGTGATCAGCACGGTGCGGAAACCGAAAGCGGAAAACACCTTCGGCGCGACGAATTTGGTCAGAAGCGCGCCGGCCGCGCCGATAAAGGTGATCATGCCGGATTCGAAAGGGTTAAGGCCGAAACCGAGCTGCAGCATCAGCGGCATCAGGAAGGGGAAGGCGCCCGTCGCCATGCGGAAGAACGTCGCCGACGATGTGGCGACGGCAAAGCTTGGATTGGAAAACAGCGACAGATTGAGAAGCGGCTTTTCGACCCGACGCGCGTGGCGGATGTACCAGATGCCCGACAGGAAGCCGATCGCGGTAGTGACGAAGCCGGTCGCCGGCGGCAGGGCCGGCAGGCTGATCACCGACAGGCCGAAGACGATGCCGGAGGCGGCGAGCGCCACCAGGAAGAAGCCCTTCCAGTCAAGGTCCGACGGCGGTTCATCCTCGATCAGCGGCAGGAAGATGCCGGCCATGATCAGGCCGACAATGCCGATCGGAACGTTGATGAGAAATATCCAGTGCCATGAGAAATAGGTGGTGAGGAAGCCGCCAAGCGGCGGTCCCGCCATCGGGCCCAGAAGCGCCGGGATGGTCAGCAGCGCCATGGCGCGGACCAGTTCGGAGCGGTTTGTGGTCCTCAGGATCACCAGGCGCCCGACCGGCGTCATCATCGCCCCGCCCATGCCCTGCAGGAAGCGCGAGGCGACGAATTCGATGAGGTTGCTTGAAATCGCGCAGAACACGGAGCCGATCAGAAAGACGATAATCGCTGCGCGAAACACGCGCTTGGCCCCGAAACGGTCGGCCGTCCAGCCGGAAACGGGAATGAAGATCGCAAGCGCCACCATATAGGTGGTCAGCGCCAGCTTCAGCGTGATCGGGCCGACATTGAGATCAGCGGCGATGGCCGGCAGCGCGGTCGAGATGACGGTCGAATCCATCTGCTCCATGAAGAGCGCAACGGCCATGATTAGCGGAACGATCGGGTTCATCTCTCGGCATCTCGAAAAATGTGACAAGAGCAGATGTCTTAGCGGGCGGTTGCGCAAAAGCCAATGGCAGGCGCCGTTTTCCCGCTCACGCAAATGTGACGCTTCAGTCAGGGCAAATACACGCGTCCGACTTGAAACCGACGCATCCTCCCCAAGGTCAGGGGTGTCGGATTTTATTCCAGGAGGACGATTGATGACTGAGAATACTGGTATCAACCGCCGCCGTCTCATGGCCGGCGCGGGGCTGGCCGCCATCGCCACGCCCTTCGTGTCCGGCGTGGCAAGCGCCATGGCGCAGAACACGGAAGGCGACAGCATGAAGATGGCCGATGCGCCGCCGAGCGACAGTTTTGATCTCGGCGACTTCAAGCTGCTCGTCGTCGAGGACGGCACAAGACTGATGGAAAATCCGGGCGAGACCTTCGGGACCGGACAGGCTCCAGAAACCGTTGCCGCCCTGCTTGAGGAAAACTTCCTGCCGCCGGACAAGCTGATCAACGGCTTCGCGCCGGTTCTCGTCGACACCGGCAACGAGACGGTCCTGTTCGACACCGGCATGGGTCCTGCGGGCCGATCCTGGGGCGCTGGGCGTCTGCGTGAAGGGCTGATTGCCAATGGCTACCAGCCGGAAGATATCGACATCGTCGTCATCACCCACATGCATGGCGACCACATCAACGGTCTGATGGAAGAGGACGGCCCGGCTTTTCCCAATGCCCGCTATGTCTTCGGCGAGAAGGAGTATGCCTTCTGGAGCGATGACGCCCGTATGGGCACGCCGGCAGAAGGCGGGCATCAGAGCGTGAAGAAGCTGGTGACGCCGCTTGTCGATCAGGCGACCTTCATCGGCGGTGGTGATGAAGTCGTGCCCGGCATCACGGCAATGGACGCCTTCGGCCACACGCCCGGCCATCTGATCTTCATGCTCAATTCGGGCGACGAGAGGCTGCTGTTGACTGCGGACACCGCGAATCAGTACGTGCTCTCGTTACAGCGCCCGGACTGGCATGTCCGTTTCGACATGGACAAGGAGATGGCTGCTGCGACGCGAAAGAAGGTCTTCGACATGGTGGCCGCCGAGCGGATTCCTTTCCTCGGCTATCACATGCCGTTTCCCGCCGTCGGCTATGTGGAAAAGGTCGGAGACGGCTACAGATTCATGCCGAAGACGTACCAGTTCAAGGTCTGAAAACACGCGGCGCAATTGCGCCGCCTTCACAATCTGCCCGATCCGGAATGCGCATTTCGGATTGGGTATTTCCAACACGTCATCTTCGTGTTACGAGCACTCGCCAACTTCCAGACTTATCTGCAAGGGACCGGACGGAACGCACCGCCCGGCCATTTCGTATTTGAAAAAGGAAATTGGCCATGGCTCAGATTATTCAGGCCGCTACCGGAATGCAGGCGCTCACCTTCGATGATGTGCTGCTGCAGCCGGGACATTCAGAGGTGATGCCGGGACAGGTCGACGTCTCGACCACGATCGCCCGCGACATCAACCTCAACCTTCCGATCCTCTCCTCCGCGATGGATACGGTGACCGAGGCCCGGCTTGCGATCGCCATGGCACAGGCCGGCGGCATCGGCGTCATCCACCGCAACCTCACCCCCCACGAGCAGGCCGAACAGGTTCGCCAGGTGAAGAAGTTCGAAAGCGGCATGGTGGTCAACCCGGTCACCATAGGCCCGGACGCGACGCTGGCCGAAGCGCTGGCGCTGATGAAGGCACATCACATTTCCGGCATTCCGGTGGTCGAGCAGGGCACCAGCGACGGCCACACCTCCGGCCGCCTCGTCGGCATTCTGACGAACCGCGACGTCCGCTTCGCCTCCAACCCCGAGCAGCGCATCTACGAGCTGATGACGCGGGAAAACCTGATCACGGTTCGTGAAACGGTCGACCAGCAGGAAGCCAAGCGGCTTCTCCATCACCATCGCATCGAAAAGCTGCTCGTCATCGATGACCGCGGCCATTGCGTCGGCCTCATCACCGTCAAGGACATCGAGAAATCGCAGCTCAATCCCAACGCTTCCAAGGACGCACAGGGCCGGCTTCGCGCCGCCGCCGCCATTTCCGTCGGCGATGACGGCTTCCAGCGCGCCGAAATGCTTGTCGATGCCGGCGTCGACCTGATCGTCATCGACACCGCCCACGGCCATTCCCAGAAGGTTCTGGATGCCGTCGGCCGGGTGAAGACGCTGTCGAACTCGGTACGCATCATGGCCGGCAATGTCGCCACCACCGATGGCACCAAGGCGTTGATCGATGCGGGTGCGGACGCGGTCAAGGTCGGCATCGGCCCGGGCTCGATCTGCACCACGCGCATTGTCGCGGGCGTCGGCGTGCCGCAGCTTGCAGCCGTGATGGCCGCTGCCGAGGCCGCGCGCGAAGCCGGCATTCCGGTGATCGCCGATGGCGGCATCAAGTTTTCCGGCGACATGGCCAAAGCGATCGCCGCAGGCGCCTCCGCCGTCATGGTCGGCTCGCTTCTGGCCGGGACCGATGAAAGCCCGGGCGAGGTGTTCCTCTACCAGGGCCGCTCCTTCAAGGCCTATCGCGGCATGGGCTCTGTCGGGGCCATGGCGCGCGGCTCGGCGGATCGCTACTTCCAGGCGGAAGTGCGCGACACGCTGAAGCTGGTGCCGGAGGGCATTGAAGGCCAGGTGCCCTATAAGGGCCCGACCGGCGGCGTCCTGCATCAGCTTGCCGGCGGTCTGCGCGCGGCCATGGGCTATGTCGGCGGCAAGGATATCGTCGACTTCCAGAAAAAGGCGACTTTCGTGCAAATCTCAAATGCGGGGCTGCGCGAAAGCCACGCCCATGACGTCACCATTACCCGCGAAAGCCCGAACTATCCGGGCGGCGGGGCGTGAGCGCGCCGGAAAGACAGGTTGCCTGGGGCATTCTCGGCCCCGGCACCATCGCCAACAACTTCGCCGTGGGGCTGTCGCAGACGCCCTCGGCGAAACTCCTGGCCGCCGGCGGACGGACGCCGGAAAGGCTTGCCGCCTTCGGCGAACGCCATGGCGTGGAGCGGCTTTACCACTCATACGAGGAACTCGTCGCCGATCCCGATCTCGACGTCATCTATGTCGCCACCCCGCATTCCTTCCATCTGGCACATGGCCTTCTGGCAATCGCGGCCGGCAAGGGGCTGATGGTGGAGAAGCCTGCGGGTCTCGGCGCAAGCGATGTCGAAACGCTGGTCGAAGCCGCCCGCAAGGCCGATGTCTTCTTCATGGAGGCCTACAAGTGCCGCAACCATCCGCAGACCGCCCGGCTCATCGAACTGGTGCGCGACGGCGTGATCGGAAAGCTCACCCATATCGAGGCGAAGAATGGCGGGTTCAAGGAGCGTGATCCGGCCTCGCGGCTCTTCGATCCGGCGCTCGGCGGCGGCGGCATTCTCGATATCGGCTGCTACCCGGTAACAACAGTTCGGTTGATCGCCGGCGCCGCGAAAGGGCTGCCCTATGCCGAGCCGGTGACGCTTGAGGCGCGCGGCGAGGTCGGGCCGACCGGCGTTGACGAGATCGCCGATGCCGAGCTTGATTTCGGCGACGGGCTGACGGCAAGCATTGCCTGCGCGCTGCGTCGGGAGATGGATGACACGCTGGTGCTCACCGGCACGAAGGGCACCATCAGGCTTCCCGTTCCCTGGCGTCCCGGCCGCAATGCCGGTCCTTCCGACGCGAAAATCGTGATCGAGACGGAGGACGGGACCCGCGAGGAATGGTTGCGCGATCCGCGCCAACTCTTCGCCTTCGAGGCCGAAGCCGCGACGAACGCCATTCTCGCCGGTATGAAGACGGCTCCCTGGCCGGCGCTGAGCGGCGAGGAGAGTGTTCTGAATGCGAGGGTGATCGATCGCTGGCGAGAAGGCATGGGGCTGCCGGTCTTGGCGAGTGCTCGCAGCGCGTAGGTTTGCCGTAGCCGATGGTGTGTGGGCGTAGCGCGGTGAGGGCCTTCGCCAGCAAGTTGGAAAGCTGGCGATTTGAGCCGGCTGCTCAGTTTGGTGGCCAAACCGGTTGCAGATGCAAGGAGCTTGCTCTCATTCTCCGTCACCCCGGCCTTGAGCCGGGGTCCAGGGCCACAAAAACCTTTTCCACAGTGCCTTAAGCGCGAAAATCCTTGCCATTTAGCCCTGGATGCCGGCTCAAGGCCGGCATGACGGATCGGGGGAGCATGGTTTGCCAGCAAGTTGGAGAGCCGCCGATATCAACCGGCGGCTTTTCCGCTCAGCTCTGGCTTTGCGACTGGCTCTGGCTGGCAACGGAGAGTTTGACGGCCAGGCTTTCCTTGCCGCCGCCGATCGTCATGCCGGAAACGGGCGCTGCATCCTTGTAGTCGAGGCCGCATGCGACGCGCACATAACGCTCGTCCGGACAGACCTTGTTTGCGGCGTCGAAGCCGACCCAGCCGAGGCCTTCAAGATAGCACTCCGCCCAGGCGTGGCTTGCCGTCTGGTTTTCCAGATCGGGCATATAGAGATAGCCGGAGACATAGCGCGCCGGCACCTTCATCTTGCGGGCTGAGGCAATCACGATATGGGCATAGTCCTGGCAGACGCCGGTTTGGGCCTCCAGCGCCTCGCCGGCCGTAGTCGCGACGCTGGTCGTGCCCGGCTTGAAGGTCATGGTCTTGTGCAGCCGCTCCATCAGGTTATGAAGCTTGGCGAGTTCCGAGTCGCCCTCGAGCTTTTCGACGAGCTTCTCGATCGGCTTGTCGGTGGTTGTCAGCGGCGTCTGCCGCAGGAACAGCCAGAGCGGGATGTTCGGCGAGGCCGGGCCGAAAATGCCGTCCGTGTCGCGGGTTTCCACCGTGCCCGAGGCGATCAGGCGAACGCTCGGATGTTCCCCCTCGACGGAGACGAGCCGGACGTGGTTTTCGTACTGGTCGGTATAGGCGACCTCGCTCTTGGCGCCCTCGATGGTCACCGCCCAGTCGCGGATGGTCTGGCCGGCCGAATCAAGCGGCGTCAGTCTCAGCCGCTGCAGCGAGAACTGAACCGGCGTTTCGTAACTGTATTCAGTCACATGGTTGATGTTCAAAAGCATCGCGTTTGTCCCTTCACGCCTTTCCGCACCCTTATGCGTAGAAGCGATACCCCTCGCTGATTTGCTGGCTGAGCTTGTTGTTTCGGCTGACGAAGTCCTCGAGGAACTGATGCAGGCCGTTATCCATGATCGTCTTGATCTTCTGGCTGCGAAGCGTGCTGCGAATGGCATGCGCCGTCTCGTGCGCCTCCAGCCGCTCGCCGTAATCGGCGGCGAGATAATCGAGATTGAGCACGATCTTCTCGTAGGAATAGGCAAGCGAGCGCGGCAGCTGCACGTCGAGGATCAGGAAATCGGCGATCTGGCTCGGGCGGTACTCGCCGTTATGCACCCAGCCATAGGCCCGGTGGGCCGAGACCGAGCGCAGGATCGATTCCCACTGCAGATTGTCGAGCGAGGTGCCGACATGGTGCACGGAGGGCAGCAGCACGTAATATTTCACGTCGAGAATACGGCTTGTATTGTCCGCGCGCTCGATGAATGTGCCGATATGGGCGAAGTTGTAGATCTCGTTGCGGAGCATCGAACCGTGGAACGTGCCGCGGATCAGCGCCGTCTTGTGCTTGATCAGGTCGATCGCCTTCGGCAGGTCGGCCGGCCTCAGCTTGGCCGAAAGGAGACTCCGGCTTTCGATCCAGCACTCATTGGTCGCCTCCCACGTCTCGCGCGTCAGCGCGGTGCGCACCAGGCGGGCATTGTTGCGGCCGGCATCGATGCAGGAGACGACGCTGGACGGATTGCGGCGGTCGCGCAGCAGGAAGTCGATGGCGTTGTCGGCCGTCAGCTTGCTGTGCACTTCGAAATAGGCTTCCTGCACGCCCGCGCTCTGCAGGATGCCGTCCCAGTCATCCGCGCCGTTGGAACGCGTCAGCGCCACGCGCTGGCCGGCGTCGATCAGGCGGGCGATGTTCTCGGCGCGCTCGAAATAGCGGAACATCCAGAAAAGGCCGTTTGCGGTTTTTCCAAGCATCATCAGTCCTCCAGCACCCATGTATCCTTGGTTCCGCCGCCCTGGCTGGAATTCACCACCAGGGAGCCTTCCTTCAATGCAACGCGTGTCAGTCCGCCGGGCATGATCCGCACGCGGTCGGACACCAGCACATAGGGCCTGAGGTCGACATGGCGCGGCGCGATGCCCTTCTTGACGAGGATCGGGACGGTGGAGAGCGAAAGCGTCGGCTGGGCGATGTAGTTCGCCGGCCGGGCGCGAAGCTTGGCGGTGAAGTCCTCGAGCTCCTTCCTGCTGGCCGTTGGGCCGACCAGCATGCCGTAGCCGCCTGAGCCGTGTACTTCCTTGACCACCAGATCGGCAATATTGTCGAGCACATAGGCGAGGCTCTCCGGCTCCGAACAGCGCCAGGTCGGCACGTTTTCGAGAAGCGGCTTCTGGCCGGTGTAGAACTCGACGATTTCCGGCATGTAGGAATAGATCGCCTTGTCGTCGGCAATACCGGTGCCCGGCGCATTGGCGATGGTGACATGGCCGGCGCGATAGACATCCATGATGCCGGGCACGCCAAGGGCGGAATCCGGACGGAAGGTGAGGGGATCGAGGAAGTCGTCGTCGACGCGGCGATAGATGACGTCGATCGCCTCATAGCCGCGCGTGGTGCGCATCTTCACCTTGCCGTCGATGACGCGCAGGTCCTGACCCTCGACCAGTTCCACGCCCATCATGTCGGCGAGGAAGGAATGCTCGTAATAGGCGGAATTGTAGATGCCGGGCGTCAGCACGCCGACGCGCGGACGGGTGCCGGAGAAGCCGGGAGGGGCCAAGGTCGCAAGGCTCTGGCGCAGAAGCTGGGGATAGTCCTCAACGCGGCGCACCCGGTTCTTGTAGAACAGTTCGGGAAACATCTGCATCATGGTTTCCCGGTTTTCCAGCATGTAGGAAACGCCCGACGGCGTGCGGGCGTTGTCTTCCAGCACGTAGAACTGGTCCTCGCCCGTGCGCACGATGTCGGTGCCGACAATGTGGGTATAGACGCCGCCGGGTGGTTCGAAGCCGATCATCTGCGGCAGAAAGGCGTCGTTCTCCTCGATCAGCCGGCGCGGCAGGCGGCCCGCCTTGATGATCTCCTGCTTGTGGTAAATGTCCTTCAGAAAAGCATTCAGCGCAATGACGCGCTGTTCGATGCCGGCCGCAAGCTTGCGCCATTCCCGACCGGAAATGATGCGTGGCACGATATCGAAGGGGATCAGCTTTTCCGAACTGTCGGCATGGCCGTAAACGGCGAAGGTAATGCCGGTCTTGCGGAAAATGTTTTCCGCATCGCGCGATTTCGCGATCAGGGATGCAGGGTTCTGCTGACTGTACCAGTCATAGTAGTCCTTGTAAGGGTCGCGCGGCTGGTTGTCCGCGATCATCATTTCATCGAATGCCAAAGCGTTCATCCCCCGATTGTTATTATTGCATATCAATACAACATCTGCAGCAATGCAAGGACCATGCCTTCCTGCAGATGGCGGCATTTGCATGGCCTAATACAACCAACGCGCTGAAATTCGCGCAGTTCCCCTTAAAATTAGCTGAATAAATGAGCAGGCGGCTGGCTCTCGCGCAAAGTTTTTCCGCAAGCCGTTGAGCCAGTCGTTGAGCCAGTCGTTGTCGCCTTTAACGCGCACCAGGTCGTCGGCCCTGTCGGCAATGCCGTCGGGTGGGGATGGATCATGCATGAGCGAAGCACGCCATTTGCCATTCGCAGCGGTCAAGGCTGACGCCGCCGCTGTTGACCGGAATGTCGATCGTCTCGAAGCCCGACAGGAAATGTTCGAGCGCACCCGGCTCCGGCGCATCGAGATCGATCGCGCTTACGCCGTCTGGCGAAACGCTGCCCGCACCGGGCGAAAGCGAATTGGTCCTGCTTGGTCGGCATCGTGCGTAAATGCGGCGCGCGTTGATCTCAATTTTGACTGACAGAGCTCGCAAGCTCCGCTTGACAGCGCTGCGAGACTGTGAAAATCTGATTGCGCAAACGATAAACCAATGTAGAGCAAACGATTGCTCATGAAGTTTGGAGCGTTTGTGCCGGGAGGATGAATTTGGCGGACCGTAACGCAAAGCTGCAGTCGGCGAGCGCTTATCAGCGCAGCACGATCCGTGATGTCGCGACGAAAGCCGGCGTCAGCGTGACGACCGCTTCGCGGGCGCTGAACGGAACGGGGCGGATGTCGGAGGAGACCCGGGAGCGTGTGCGCGCCGCTGCCGCGGAACTCGACTATCGTCCGAACTCGATCGCGCGCGGACTGGTTCAGCAGCGCTCCTTCACCCTTGGTCTTCTGACCAATGACACCTATGGCCGGTTCACGCTGCCGGTGGCCGCCGGGCTCTCCGCCGCCATGGCCGATCGCGGCGTTTCGGTTTTCCTGAGCGCCGGCAAATACGAACCGGAGAGCCTGAAACTCAATCTCGGCGCCATGGAGGAGAAGCGGGTCGACGGTCTGGTGATCACCGGCAAGCGCATTGATCGCGGCCTTCCGATCGACCTGCCGCCGCTCGGCATGCCGGTGGTTTATGTCTATGCCTCCGCGCCCGAAGGCGCGGTCAGCTTCGTGCCCGACGATATCAATGCGGCGAAAGACGCGGTCCGGCACCTTGCCGGCCTCGGGCGGCGGAAGATCGCGCATATCACCGGGCCGCTCGATTTCAAGGCGGCGCATCTGCGCGAGGCCGGGTGGCGCGCGGCCCTTGCCGAGGCCGGTCTCGAGCCTTTCGGCGAGGCGATCTTTTCGGCCTGGACGGAGGCTCACGGTTACGACACGGCGCACGCACTGATCGAGGCCGGCGAACGGCCGGACGCCATTTTCTGCGGCAATGACCAGATCGCGCGCGGTGTCATCGATGCCTTCGCGCTGATGGGCATCCGCGTGCCGGACGACATCGCGATTGTCGGCTTCGACAATTGGGAAGTCTTCGCCAAGGCCACGCGACCGCCGCTGACGACAGTGGATATGGGCCTTCCGGGCCTCGGGAGAAGCGCAGGCCTTGCGCTTCTTGACATGATTGACGGCAAGCCGGTGGAGCCGGGCGCACGGGAAACGCCCTGCAGGCTGGTCGTGAGACAGTCCTGCGGCGCAAAAACCGACTGAGGTTTGCGCCGGGACACCGCCCCCGCCAGTGTGAGACGCCGGTTTGAAGGGGAGGAGATCGCGCAATTTGCGCAAACGTTGGCTCAACCTTGAGCGAACTTCAGCATGACACCAAAACGGGAGGTAATTGACATGAAACTCAAGACTTTTCTCAGCGGCGCGGCGATTGCCGCGCTTGCTCTGCCCGGCCTTGCCCAGGCAGAAACTTTCTCGCTCTGGGTCCGTTCCGACGGGTCTGAATTCATGCCGAAACTGGTCGATGCGTTCAACGCCAAGGGCGGGGACAAGGCCGAACTGCAGATCGTGCCGGTCAACGAACTGGTGCAGAAATATGCGATTGCGGCCGCCGGCGGTTCGGAGCCGGACGCGCTCTCGCTCGACCTGATCTACACGCCGTCCTTTGCGCAAGCCGGCCAGCTCAAGGATCTGACCGAATTTGCCAAGTCGCTGCCCTATTACGACAATCTCTCCAAGGCGCATTTGACCGTCGGCACCTATGACGGCAAGATCTATGGCATGCCGTTCTCGGCCGATGCCTCCGTGCTCGTCTGGAACAAGAACCTGTTTGAGGAAGCAGGCCTTGATCCCGACAACGCACCGACCAACTGGGCGGAAATCCGAGACGATGCGGCAGCCGTCGCCGCCCTTGGCGATGACACTTACGGCTTCTACTTCTCCGGCAATTGCGGCGGCTGCAATATCTTTACCTTCATGCCGCTTGTCTGGGCATCCGGCGGTGCGCTGTTCGAGGATGAAGGCGCCAAGGCAACCGTCACCACGCCGCAGATGAAGGATGCGATCGAGTTCTATCGCGGCATGGTCGAGGACGGGCTGGTGCCGGCCGGCTCCCAGACCGATGCCGGATCGAACTTCTTTGCAGCCTTTGCCGGCGGCAATATCGGCATCACGCCGTCCGGTTCCTTTGCCATCGGCGCGCTCAACAACCAGTATCCGGACCTTGAATACGGCGTGACCTACCTGCCGGGCAAGGACGGCGGCTGGTCGTCTTTCGCCGGCGGCGACAATATCGTCGTCTCGGCCAAGACCGAAGATGCCAAGATGCCCGCAATCCAGGCCTTCATCGAATTCGCCTACTCACCTGATGGCCAGAAAATCCTTGCCCAGAACGGCTCGCTGCCGGTGCGCGACGATGTGGCCGAGCAGGCGCTGGAAGGGCTTGACTCTCGCTACCTGATCGCCGCTCGAGCCATGGCCAAGGGCAAGACGCCCTACAGCCCGGTCTTCAACGACCTGATCAACTCGCTGAACGGCCCCTGGGTCACCATGCTGAACCGCGCCTTCTACGCCGACAGCGGTGAAGAGGTGGATGAGGCTATGGAAGAGGCCCAGGACGAGATGCAGTCGATTATCGACTCGTCCCGCTAAACAGCGCTTTGCAAAGCAGACCGCCGGCCCGTGCGAGTCGGCGGCCATCTCTTTGATGCGAAAGGACTTTCGCCATGTCTGATCAGATGGTGGCAGGCGCGGATGCGTCCCCGCCGAAAAAGCGCCGAAGGCGACGGCATTCACAGTGGACAGGCCTGATCTATGTGCTGCCCGCGCTGGCGCTTGTTGCCGTGTTCTTCATCGTTCCGCTCTGCATGACGGTGTGGATGTCGCTGCACAAATGGCCGTTGATGGGACTGCCGCGCTTCATCGGCCTCGACAATTACGAACGTCTGCTGTTCGACAAGAGTTTCTGGTCGTCGCTCTGGTTCACCGTCCAGTACACGATCGTCGTCACCATAGCGCTTTTGGGCTTCGCCATGGCGCTGGCGCTGATCGTGCAGGGGCAGGGACGCGCCGTGTCCGCCTACCGAACGATCTATTTTCTCCCGGTCGTGACCGGCTTTGCCTCGGCCGCTTTGCTTTGGGTCTGGCTTTCCAATGTCGATACCGGGCTTTTCGCGCCTCTGGCGCAGGACCTCGGCCTGACGGAGGGGCGGGTCAATATACTTGCCAATTTCACGCCGGCCTTCTGGTCGGTGATCGTCATGGTGGTCTGGAAGATGGCCGGGTTCTTCATGGTGATCCTGATGAGCGGCCTGCAGTCGATCCCGGCGGATTACCAGGAGGCCGCGCGCATTGACGGCGCCAAATGGCTGCAGCGTTTCCGCTACATCACCATGCCGCTGATCCGCAAACCCTTCGCGCTGGCGCTGATCCTCTGCGTTTCAGGCTCCATGCTCGCCTTCGACCAGTTTTACATCATCCTGAGCGGCGGACCGCAGAACAAGACGGTCACCGCCGTCTACAAGATCTTCAACGAGAGCTTCGTCTCCTTCCGCCTGGGCTATGGCGCGGCCTTGTCCATGGTGCTTCTCGTCATCCTGCTCGTCCTCAGCGTGCTGCAGTTGACGCTGCTCAGCGATCGAAAGGACAAATGATGTCGACCGCCGTTTCATCCCTTGCACAGAGCGCGGCAGCGCCGGCCACCCGCCGCGGCCGCTTCCGCTATCACCGTCTCCTGTTTCATGTGACGGCGACGCTGGTTGCCGCTCTTTTCCTGGCCCCGCTGGTCTGGGTGGTGCTGGCAAGCTTCCGCACGCCTGCGGAATCGACCCAGCCTCCGATACCGCCGTGGCCGATGGAGGGCTTCAGCATCTCAAGCTATGAGCGGCTTGAGAATTTCGGCCAGTCGGTTCTGCATTATTCGGGCAATTCGCTGTTTGTCGCTGTCGGCACGTCCGCGCTCACCATCGTCGTGGCGATCCTCGCCGGTTACGGTTTCTCGCGCTACCGCTTTCCGTTGAAGGGCTTCGCCTTTGTCCTGATCCTGTCGACGATGATGGTTCCGTTCCAGTCGATTCTGACGCCGCTGTTTCTGCTGCTGGCGAAGATGGGGCTTCAGAACACGCTGATCGGCCTCGTCCTCATCTATTCGACGCTGCAGCTTCCCTTTTCGGTCTTCATGATGCGCAACGCCTTTGATGCCGTGCCGAAGGAGATCGAGGAGGCGGCTCGCATGGACGGCGTCAAGGGCGTGCGCATGCTGGTGCAGGTGATGGGCCCGCTGGTGCTCCCCGGCGTGGTGACTGTCGGTCTGTTTGCCTTCCTCAATGCCTGGAACGAGTTCCTGGCCGCCCTCGTGTTGCTCACGGACCAATCGAAATTCACGCTCCCCGTTTTGATGACCGCCGTGCGCTATGGCCGTTACGGCTCAGTCGACTGGGGGGCGGTGCAGGCGGGCGTCACGCTGATGATGATCCCCTGCATGATCCTCTTCCTCATTCTACAGCGCTCCTACATCCGCGGCCTGACGGCCGGTGCTGTGAAGTAGCATTTCCGAAAGGACCACATAATGAACAAGCCCTTCAACGCCGGCGATGCCCTGCAGCCGAAATCGAAATTCCGCCCGCTATCCGTCAATCAGGTCGAGGTCGGCGGCTTCTTCGGCCCGCGCGTCGATGTCGTTGCGACGACGACGGCCAAGCTTCTCTTCGATCGCTGCATCGAGGCGCGCATGCTGGAACAGGTCGATCCCGACCTGCCCAATCCCGGCATCGTCATCCCCTTCGATCACGGAAACACCGTCACCACGCAGATGTTCTGGGATTCCGATTTCGGCAAGAGCATCGAGACGGCGGCCTATGCGCTGAACCGCAAACGCGACGAAGAGCTGGAAGCCCGTGTCGACGCGGTCATCGATGCCTACGGCCGGCTGCAGGCCGAGGACGGTTACCTCAATTCCTGGTACCAGCGCATCCAGCCCGGCCAGCGCTGGACCAATCTGCGCGACCGTCATGAGCTCTACAATGCCGGTCACCTGATCGAGGGCGCGGTCGCCTATTACCACGCCACGGGCAAACGCAAATTCCTCGACATCATGTGCCGCTACGCCGACTGCATCGACGCGACTTTCGGGGCCGACGCGAACAAAAAGCGCGGTTATCCGGGTCATCCCGAACTTGAGCTGGCGCTGGTCAAGCTCGGCCGCGTCACCGGTGAGCAGCGCTATCTCGATCTGGCGAAGTTCTTTGTCGACGAACGCGGCAGGGAGCCTAAATATTTCGACCAGGAGGCCATTGCGCGCGGCGAGAAGCCGGAAGACTTCCATTTCACAACGCTCGAATACTGCCAGGCCCACAAGCCGGTGCGCGAGCAGCGCGAAGTCGTCGGTCATGCGGTGAGGGCGGCCTATCTCTATGCCGGCATGGCCGATGTCGCCACCGAGTTTTCCGATGAGAGCCTCGATCCGGCACTGGAAGCGCTGTGGTCGCACCTGACCGACCGCAACCTCTATGTAACCGGCGGCTTCGGGCCATCGAAGGACAACGAGGGACTGACCTTCGATTACGACCTGCCCAACGAGACGGCCTATGCGGAGACCTGCGCGGCTGTCGCGCTGGTGTTCTGGGCCAGCCGCATGCTGGGCCGCGCGCCCGATGCGCGCTTTGCCGATGTCATGGAGCGGGCGCTTTACAACGGCGCATTGTCCGGCCTGTCTGAGGACGGCACGCATTTCTTCTACGACAATCCGCTGGAAAGCTATGGCAATCACCACCGCTGGCGCTGGCACCGTTGCCCCTGCTGCCCGCCGAACATTTCCCGCCTGGTCGCTTCGATCGGCACCTATTTTTACGGCGTCGCCGAGGATGAGCTGGCGCTGCATCTTTATTGCGAGAATGCCGCCGAGATCGAAGTCGCGGGAACAAAGGTCGGCGTGAAGCAGGAAACGGCCTATCCGAAGGACGGCCGGATCGCCGTCACGCTGACGCCGGAGGCGCCCGTCGAATTCACGCTGTCGCTGCGCGTTCCGGGCTGGGCCAGGGGCTTTTCGCTGGCGATCAATGGTGAAGCCTCGGATGCAACGCCGGAGAAGGGCTATCTTCGCATCCGTCGCCAATGGCAGGCGGGCGATACGATCGAACTTGATCTCGAGATGCAGCCGGAAATGCTCTACGCCCATCCGAAAGTCGCGCCCGACCAGGGCCGGGCTGCCCTTTTGCGCGGGCCGCTCATCTACTGTGTCGAGGAAACCGACAACAAGGCGCCGCTCAATGCCTATGTGGTGAAGGATGGTGCGCCCGTGACCCTTGATCAGGCTGAAGGGCTTGGTGATACGGTCGCACTCAGCATCGAGGCTCTTGTCGAAAGCCAGCCGACCGATGCGCTTTACGCCACCACACCGCCGGAACGGACATCCGCCAGTTTGAAAGCCATACCCTATTATCTCTGGGACAACCGCGCGCCGGGCGAAATGCTGGTCTGGCTGCGAAGGGAGGCATGACAATGAGCCAGGCAGAGCTACTCACCCCGGATCGCAACCCATCGGGCCTGTCGCTTCGGCGGGTCTCCAAGGCCTTCGGCGCGGTGCAGGTCATCCACGAAGTCGACCTGGAGATCGAGGGCGGCGAATTCGTCGTCTTCGTCGGTCCGTCGGGCTGCGGCAAATCCACCCTATTGAGGCTGATCGCCGGCCTCGAAGAGGTGACAAGCGGCGATGTTTTGATTGCCGGCACGGACGTGACCGATGAGGATCCGTCCGATCGCGGCATCGCCATGGTGTTCCAGACCTATGCGCTCTACCCGCATATGAGCGTGGAGCAGAACATGGGCTTCGGCCTCAAGGTTGCCGGACGGCCGAAAGCGGAGGTCGAGGCCAAGGTTCGGCAGGCCGCCGACATCCTGAAACTGACGGATTATCTTGACCGCCGCCCCGGCCAGCTCTCCGGCGGCCAGCGCCAGCGCGTTGCGATCGGTCGGGCGATCGTGCGCGATCCGGAGATCTTCCTTTTCGACGAACCGCTCTCCAATCTCGACGCCGAACTCAGGGTCGGCATGCGCATCGAGATCGCCCGGCTGCACCGCGAGCTTGGCAATACGATGATCTACGTCACCCACGACCAGACCGAGGCGATGACGCTTGCCGACAAGATCGTCGTGCTGCGCGGCGGATATATCGAGCAGGTGGGCTCTCCGGCAGCGCTTTACGATGATCCGGACAACATGTTCGTCGGCGGTTTCATCGGCTCGCCGAAGATGAACTTTCTTCAGGGCGTGATCCGGGGCGATGAAGTCGAGATTGCCGGCGCCCGCCTGCCGCTGGTGCAGCTTCAGGCGCGACCCGGTGACGGTACGCCCGTTGCGGTCGGCATTCGCCCGGAACACTGGCGGCCTGCGGGCGAAGGAGAGTCGGGCGTGCCGTTTAAGGTCGATTTCTCGGAGTTCCTCGGCGGGGCAAGCTATCTCTACGGCACGATCGGCGAAACGGTTGCTACCGTGGAGGTCGAACGCAGCGCCATTGCCCGGCCCGGCACGACGCTTCTTCTCACTGTCGATACCGACAGGATTTATGTTTTTGGAGAGGATGAGCGGCGTATTCGCTGATGTCCGGTCTCCGGGGAGACTGCCGTCCATCTTGCCGCCGCTATTTTCTGCGCTAGAATCCGTAGCTGAACATGCTTCGGATTGGATCAGCGGAATGCATGCGACACGACGCGCATTTTCTCTTCTGACGGTTGCGGCCGTGTTGTCGGCCTGCTCGAGCAATCTGCTGGGCGGAACTCCTTCGGCATCGAGGCCGCCCGGCACGGTAGCCAATGCCGGCTATGATGCCTGGGTCGAAGGCTTCAGGAAGCGGGCCGAGGCGAAAGGCATTTCAAGGCAGACGCTCGACGCGGCCTTTGCCAATGCGGGTTATACGCCCGAGGTCATCGTGCAGGACCGCAACCAGACCGAATTCAACCGCACGCTCGAGGAATATCTCGCCATTGCCGCTTCCGATGAACGGGTGGCCAAGGGCCGGGCCAACTATGCCCGCTACAGGTCGGCGCTCGAACAGATCGAGGCAACCTATGGCGTCGACGGCCATGTCGTCGTCGCCGTGTGGGGACTGGAGAGCATGTATGGCGAGCGGCGCGGCGATGTGTCCGTCGTCTCGGCGCTGTCGACGCTCGCCTATGAGGGACGGCGCGGCAGTTTCTTCGAGAGCCAGTTGTTGGCCGCGCTGAAGATCCTCCAGAACGGCGATATCAGTCCGCAGCAGATGACGGGAAGCTGGGCCGGCGCCATGGGGCACACCCAGTTCATTCCGACCTCCTATCTCGGCTATGCCGTCGATTTCAACGGCGACGGGCGGCGCGATATCTGGAGCGACGATCCGACCGATGCACTGGCGAGCACGGCCTCCTATCTGAAGCGCGCGGGCTGGCGAAAGGGCGAGCCCTGGGGCGGGGAGGCAGGTTCTCCGGGTGCTTCCGTCGCGGGCGGTCGCCGGATCGAGCCCCATGCGGGCGGCCCGGCCTTTGTCGTTGGCCCCAATTTCAATGTCATCAAGCGCTACAACAATTCAACGAACTACGCGATCGGCGTCGGACATCTGGCCGACCGCATTGCGGGTGCAGGCCCGATCGCCGGCACATTTCCGCCGGATCGCTACGGCTTCACCGCCGATCAGCGAAAGGCGCTGCAGGCGGGATTGAAGGCCAGGGGCTACGACGCCGGCACGGTGGACGGCGTTTTCGGAACGCAGACACGCGCGGCGATCTCTGCCTACCAGCGCGCCAACGGGCTTGCCGTCACGGGCGAACCGTCAATGGCGCTTCTGATGCAGCTCGGCTGACCGAGGCGCCAGACGGCGGCAACGATATCTGAGTTCGCCGCTACTTTCATTCAATCGTCATCATAGGTTCAAAACCCTGTCACCAACAGGACGGATGTTCGTTCGCGCATCGAAATCGCAATTCAGTGGCGCTAATGAACATAAGTGATCGTCAAACGAAAATCCTGGCCTTGGTCGAAACGCATGGCGCGATGACCATCGAGACGCTGGCGGAAGAGTTCGGCGTTTCGCCGCAGACGATCCGCCGCGACGTCAACATGCTCTGCCGCGCCGACCAGCTGCGCCGCAGCCATGGCGGTGTGGAACGGATGAGCGCCGGCGTCAATCTTTCTTACGACAGCCGGCGGCTTTCGCACCCTGAGGCCAAGCGGCGCATCGGCCAGCTTGTCGCCCGGATGATCCCGAGCCGGGCCTCGGTGATGTTTTCGATCGGCACGACGCCGGAGATGGTGGCGGCCGCCATGGTCGATCATGACGATCTCACCGTGGTGACCAATAATCTCAACGTCGCCATGGCGCTCAGCCCGAACAGTTCCAACCGCATCTTCATTCCCGGCGGCATGATCCGTCTCCCCGACCGCGATCTGATCGGTCAGGAGGTGGAGACCATGTTCAGCGGATACCGCGCCGATTTCGGCATCTACGGCGTCGCCGGCGTCGAACCCGATGGCGCGCTTGTCGATTTCGACCAGCAGGAGGCGGCCGCCCGCGAGGCGATCCGCATGAGCTGCCGCACCTCGATCCTGGTTGCCGACCGTTCCAAGTTCTCGCGCCCCGCACCCGCCAAGCGCGGACGGCTGGGTGATGCCGATCTTCTCGTGCTCGACGGGCCACCGACGCCGGAAATGGCGGCGTTGATCGAGGCCGAAGGCGTCGAACTGCTCTTTCCGGAGGCAGATCTGGTATGAGCGGCCATGGGCATGGTGCATCCGTCCGTCTTGAAGCCATGACCCGACGCTGGCCGGGCGGGGCGGGCGTGCATGCCATGTCGCTCGATATCCCGGCCGGTTCCTTTGTCACCCTGCTCGGGCCGTCAGGCTGCGGCAAGTCGACGACGCTGCGGTTGATTGCAGGCCTGGAGGCGCCCGACAGCGGCAGGCTGTTCATCAATGGCGAGGATGTGACCGGCATTTCGCCGGACCGTCGGCATTTGTCGATGGTGTTCCAGTCCTATGCGCTGTTTCCCCATCTTGACGTTGCCGAAAACATTCTCTTCGGCCTCAAGGTCCGCAGGGTACCGCGCCCGGAGCGGGCCGAGCGGCTTTCCCGCGCGCTTGCGCTGACGGGGCTTGAAGGGCTGGAACAGCGCCGACCGGGGCAATTGTCCGGCGGCCAGCGGCAGCGCGTGGCGCTTGCCCGCGCCATCGTTGCCGATCATCCGCTCTGCCTGATGGACGAGCCGCTTTCCAATCTCGATGCCAAGCTGCGCCATTCGGTGCGCCGCGAAATCCGCGCGCTGCAAAAACGCCTCGGCATGACCGTCATCTACGTGACCCACGACCAGACAGAGGCGATGTCGATGGCCGACAGCGTGGTGCTGATGAAGGACGGGCTGATCGAGCAGCAGGGCAGTCCGGCATCGCTTTACAACAAGCCGGCCAGCACCTTTGCCGCCGGCTTCATCGGCCAACCGCCGATGGCGCTGATCCCGGCCGAAATGCTCTTTCCGGCGCATCCGAAAGCCCATGAGCGGCTCGCGGGTCTGCGGCCGGAGCAGGTTGCGCTCGCCGCGCCGGGCACGGCCGCCCGCGCCGAGGCCGTCATCGGCGATTGCGAATATCTCGGCGGCGAGACCTTCGCCACCGTTCATCTGTCGGGCGATGACGACGCCAGGCTCTTCCTCAAGATTGCGGGGGAGTTCGTCCCCGAGCCGGGCCGGCGGGTTTTTCTCACCTGGCCCGACAACGCCCTTCACCTCTTTGACAGGCAAAGCGGCAGACGCCTTGCCTGTCCCGCAGATCTTGCCGGTTCCTCTTCTCCTTTTGATCTCGCCGGCCAGATGACCTCGAACGAGGTTTCGACCCATTGAGAATTTCCGATTCAGGGGACTGAACGAAATGACCAGATTTTTCAAAACCGCTCTTTTTGCCGCAACCTGCCTTGCCGCGGCGCCTGCTCTTGCCGACGATGTCGAGCTCACCATGTATTATCCGATCGCCGTCGGCGGTCCGCTCACCGAGGTTGTCGATGGCCTGATCGAGGGCTTCGAGGCCCAGAACCCGGGCATCAACGTCAATGCCATCTATGCCGGCAATTATGACGATACCCGCGTCCGCGCGCTCTCCGCGCTCAATTCCGGCGACCCGGCGCAGCTCGCCGTGATGTTTTCCATTGATGCCTATGACCTGCTCGAGCGCGATCTGATCGTGCCCTTCGATGAGGTTGCCACCTCCGACGAGGACAAGGCCTGGCTCGATAGCTTCTACCCGGCGCTGATGAAGAATGGCGAAGTGGAAGGCCACATCTGGGGCGTGCCGTTCCAGCGCTCCACCATCGTCATGTACTACAACAAGGACATGTTCGAGGACGCCGGTCTTGATCCCGATCACGCGCCGGAGAATTGGGACGAGATGGTCGAGATGGGCAAGGCGCTCACCAATGACGATCATTACGGCATCATGATCCCCTCGACCGGCTATCCCTATTGGATGTTCCAGGTGTTTGCGATTGCCAACGGCGTGGAGCTGATGAATGCCGACGGCACGGAAGTCTATTTCGACGATCCGAAGGTGGTCGAGGCGCTGGAATTCTGGCGTTCGCTTTCCGCCGATCATGGCGTCATGCCGGAAGGCACGATCGAGTGGGGCACGCTGCGCCAGGCCTTCCTGCAGGGCCAGACCGCGATGATGTGGCATTCGACCGGTAACCTCACGGCAGTGAAGAACAATGCCGCGTTCGATTTCGGCGTTGCCATGATGCCGGGCCATCAGCGTTCCGGCTCGCCGACCGGCGGCGGCAATTTCTACCTGTTCAAGGATGCCTCCGAGGAAGAGCGCGCGGCCGCCCTGAAGCTGATCAAATACATGACGCAGCCCGAAAACGCTGCCGAATGGTCGATGGCAACCGGCTATGTCGGCATTTCGCCGGCCGCATACGAGACCGAGGAACTGAAGGCCTACACGCAAGGCTTCCCGCAGGCGCTTGTTGCCCGCGACCAGCTCGAAGTCGCCATTCCCGAATTCTCGACCTTCGAGACCGCACGGGTGCGCGAGGCGCTGAACAATGCGGTTCAGGCCGCACTGACCGGTTCCAAGACGCCGGAAGAGGCGCTCGCCGATGCGCAGGCGGAAGCAGATCGCCTGCTGAAGCCTTACCAGTAAGACGCTGAAATCTGATCCGCCGCGGCCAGTCCGGCTGCGGCGGTATTCCTTCGGACGAAGATGATGGCAAGCGAAGCAGACCTTCAGAGACGACGGCTTTCCCTTTACGGCTGGATGTTGATTGCGCCAGCGCTGGCCCTGATGACTGTCTTCGCCTTCGCGCCGGCGGTGATGACCTTCTGGGAAAGCCTGTTTTCGCGCGGCACAAGGCGGCGGCCGTCGGTCTTCACCGGTCTCGACAATTATGCCGATCTCTTTGCCGATCCGACCTTCACCAAGGTTGTTATCAACAATCTGATCTATTCCGGTATCACCATTCCCGCCTCGATCATCATCGCGCTTTCGATGGCGCTGTGGGCGAACGCGAAAATTCCCGCGCGCGGTCTGGTGCGCATCGCCTATTTCACCCCGACCATGCTGCCGATGATCGCGGCCGCCAATCTCTGGCTGTTCTTCTATACGCCTGGCTTCGGCCTGATCGACCAGATCACAGGGCTCTTCGGCATCGGTCCGACCAACTGGCTCGGCCAGCCGCAGACGGCGCTTGGCGCGGTCATCGTCGTGACCATCTGGAAGGAAGCCGGCTTCTACATGATCTTCTATCTGGCAGCGCTTCAGACCATCCCGCCGGACCTGAAGGAGGCGGCCCGTATCGAGGGTGCGGGGCGGTGGTATTACACCCGCCGTGTTGTCCTGCCGCTGTTGATGCCGACCACGCTCTTCGTGCTGATCAACGCGCTGATCAATTCGGTCAAGCTGATCGATCATCTCTTCATCCTGACCAGGGGCGGGCCGAATGACGCCTCCAAGCTGATCCTTTACTGGATCTGGGAAATGGCCTTTGCCTATTTCGATGGCGTTCATGCCGCCGCCATGACGGTGCTGGTGCTGGCCGCCCTTGGCCTTGCCGCCGCCTTCCAGTTTTTCGTTGTCGACCGGAGGGCGCATTACCGATGAGCCCGCGCGATTTTGATGTCTTCCGTTCTTTCGATCTTGTCGGCGCGTTGCTTCTGGCAACCGTCTGGATCTCGCCGCTGGTGTTTGCCGTGTGGGCGGCGTTCCACACGCCGACCGCTGCCGTCGGCTTCGATCTGACCGCGCCGCTGACGCTTGATAATTTCCGGACCGCCTGGAACGGCGCGCCCTGGTTGCGTTACGCCTTCAACACGGTTCTGCTCACCGGTTCGGTGCTGATCGGCCAGTTCGTGCTCTGCACGTTGGCGGGCTTTGCCTTTGCCCGTTTTTCCTTTCCCGGACGCGATATCGTCTTCACGCTTATCCTGTTGCAGCTCTTCATCCTGCCGGAAGTGCTGATCGTCGAGAATTACGCCATGGTCTCGCGTCTCGGCCTGTTCGATACGATCCTCGGCGTCGGCATGCCCTATATGGCCTCGGCCTTCGGCATCTTCCTCATCCGCCAGGCTTTCAAGCAGGTGCCGCGCGAGCTGGAAGAGGCGGCAAGGATCGAGGGGTGCAGCTGGTGGGGCGTGTTGCTGAAGGTCTACGTGCCGGCGGCGCGGTCAACCTATCTGGCCTACGCGCTGGTCTCGGTTGCCACCCATTGGAACAATTTCCTCTGGCCGCTGGTGGTCACCAATTCCCAGACGACGCGGCCGCTGACGGTGGGCCTGTCGCTCTTCGGCGCGCCGGAAAACGGCGTCGATATCTCGGTGATCTCGGCGGCAACGCTGATGGTGGTCGCGCCTCTCGTCGTCGCCTTCCTGATCTTCCAGCGCCAATTCATCCAGGCGTTTTTGCGCGCCGGGATACGGTAGGAGGCCGGGTGCCGGGGCGCGTTTTCCCGATGGCCCGGCATGATCCTCGGCGTCATCCTCCGGCTTCACCGGAGGAACCAGGCCTCTCTGCCTCAGCCCTGCGGCATCAGAAGCTTTTCCGTCTGGAAATGGTGCATGGTTTCAAAGGAGCAGAATTCGACCGGGCCAAGCCTGATTTCCTGAAGCTGCGGATGAACCGCTTCGAACAACGCCGTCGTCTGTTCGATATGGGCCTTCGCGATCTCAAGCGGCATGCGCCTGATGCGATAGGCGAATGAGATGTGGAACTGGTAGTGATTGTGATCCTCGCGCACGAGGCCCGTCGCTTCGGCAAGCCGGTCGCGCATCCGCCAGAGTTCGTCGAAGCTTTCCTGGGTTGCGGGTTCGGCATGGATCGAATAGCCGGCCTTCAGGTGGTCAGCGCGCACGGTGACGCCGGAAAACCCGTCTATCTCCGCCGATGCCTCCAGAAACCGGCGATTCATTTCTGCTAGCGACAATCCGCGTTCCACGCCCTCCGGCCAGCCGTCCGTGTCCAGCGGATTGCCGGAAATGCCGCAGAACACGGTCATGTGGAAGCTCTCATGCGGGAGGAAGGTGAAATAGCGCGCCGTCGGCAGCATCTTCAGCTTTTCCTGCAGCCCGCACAGCACGGCATATTCGCGCGACGACTTGTCGATATGGCAGATGAAGGTATTGCCGGGATAGGGCAGGACGCGTCCATCCGTCGCGAATTTTCCGCCGCCATCTTCGGGCGTGATGCCCGGCAGGGGCTTGCCCACCTTGCCTGTTTCGTCGACGCGGTTGAGCCAGTTGTCGTGTTCCGCCTCGGTGCGGGCGGGATGGAGGTGTCGGGGGCTCATGAGAGCATGCCTTTTCTTGTTTTTCTTTGGGGGAGGTAGAAAGGCCCGGCAATCGGTTCGACTGCCGGGCTGAGTGTTTCGCTGAAATCAGCGCTCGAGGATGACGTTGTCGACGAAGGCTTCTTCCATCGCCTTCTTGAACGGTTGGGCGGCGCTCGGGACCGAGTACTGACGCTGGTCGTTGGAGATCAGCGCGTTGCTGTCATCGGCATTGGCATTCATCGGCGCCGTGCCGAAGGTGGCGTTGAACGTGGTCTGGGTTTCCGGCGAGGTCAGCCAGTCGATCAGAAGGGCGGCTGCGGCCGGATGCGGGGCGTTCTGCGGAATGGCAACGCCGTTGCCGCCGCCGTTCATGCCCATTTCCGGGATGTAGAGCTTGAGGTCCTTGCGCGCTTCGCCGCTCTTCTGCAGGCTTGCCAGATGGTCTTCCCAGACCGGGGCCATGAACAGCTCGCCATCGGACATGCGGATGATGCTGTCGGCGTTGGACGTGGTGATCACATAGTCGCCGGCATAGTCGTTGAAGAAGGTGAAGCCGGGCTGAAGTGCCTCGATGCGGGCGGCGGAATCATCGCCGTCGTTGAAGTCGAGGCCGGACAGGACGCGCAGGATGTTGGAATAGAAGGACGGGCCGGAGCCGCCGTTCTCATAGTTGAAGCCGAACTTGCCGGGATTGTCTTCCCAGAAGGCCGAGAAGTCTTCCGGCGTCTGCGGCAGGGCGTTCTCGTCGACCTTGGCCGGGTCGTAGGCGATGCCGGTCTGGTTGCCCCAATAGGCGTAAACATAGTCGCCGCCGTCGATATTGTTGACCGTGTTGATGCGGCCGGCGTCTTCGGGCAGCATGGAAAGCGGGGTGAAGAGCTTGGCGAAATCGAGCGTCGACATGTCGCCATAGCCCCAGGCGAAGACGTCGATGTCGCCGGTGTCGCTGCCGCTTGCGGCGAGAAGCTTGTCAGCATTGCCGGATGCGGTGCCGCCGGCCGGGATGTTCACCTTGATCCCGTATTTCTCTTCAAAGGGGGCGACGACCTTGCGGAAATCGTCCTGGAAATACCAGACATACCAGTTGACCTCGCCTTCATGCTTGGCCTTGGCGACGATATCGTCCCAGCTCATCGCGGTGATGTCGGCAGCGAATGCGGCGCTTGCGCCAAACGCCAGTGCGGTGGTCGAAAAAATAAGCGTTTTCAGCATTTTGACAGTCTCTCCGTTGGGTTTCTTCCTGGGCATGCGACCGCGTTATCCCTTGCCTGATGCAAGCGTCGGATTGGCCGACTTCAGAAGCTTCTCGAGGATCAGCATCAGCAAAACATTGGGGACGACGAGGATGAGTGACAGCACGGCGGCATTGGGACGGACGAAGTCCTGGCCGAGCGCTGCGTAAAGAAGGGTCGGGACCGTGACGATTTCCGGCGAACCGACGATATAGGCGATGGCGAACTCCTCGATCGACTGGATGAAGACGATGAGGAGCGTGGCGAAGATGCCGGGCCGCAGCGCCGGCAGGTAGGCGGCGGTAAACCGCGCCCACGGGCTTGCCCCGAGATCGCGCGCGGCATCGATATGATCCTGGCGCACCTGCTCGAAGCTCACCGTCATGATACGGATCGCATAGGGCAGGAACAGCACCGAATGGGCAAAGACGATCGCGCCGAAACGGAAGCCCTGCAGTCCCAGCGTGAACAGAAGCGCGGTAAAGAAGATCGAGGTGACGAAGGGCGACACGACGAGCGGCAGAAGGCAGAGGATCTTGGCGACCTCTCGGCCCGGAAAGGCAAAGCGCCCGAGCGCCAGCGCCGTCGGCAGCGACAGAAGCAGGCAGGTGACTGCTGCCGTCGGGGCGAGCGTATAGGACGTCACGAGCGCCTGCTTGAGGCCCGAATGCTGCCACATGTCGGACCAGCGGGCGAACGACATGACGGGGGGCAGAAGCGTCGAGGCCGTCCAGGGCTCTGCCGGGTCGGTCAGCGACCACAGAACCGCAATGGCAAAGGGGATGATCAGCCAGACGACGAAGACCACCGAGAGCATGATCAGAAGGGCGAAATCAAGCTTCCTGCGGGTCATTTCAGCCGTCCCTTCATGATGAACCTTGCCGCAATCGCCAGAAGCGTGGAGCCCACCAGGGCCAGCACCATCAGCGACACGCCGACGACGGCGGCCGAATGCCAGTCGCCGCGGCCCTTGAAGAACACCATCAGCTGGGCGAGCGACTGAACGTTGGTGGGGCCGACAACCGTCTGGAAGGAGAAGTCGGCCAGCGCGCCGATGAAGATGATGACAAGGGCCGCCTGCATGGCCGAGACCGAGAGCGGTGCGATCACCTTGCGAAAGCGCGACCATGCGCCGGCGCCCATGTCGCGGGCCGCATCCAGCACATCGTCGGAAATGCCCTGCACCGCGCCCGTCAGCAGCAGCAGCGCAAAGGGCAGGTTCTTCCACACCTGAAGGATGAGGACGGCGATGCCGTGACGGTCGTTCTGAAGTCGATGAGGGTGATCCCATATGCCGAGCGCCTGCATCAACTGGTTCAGCGGCCCGTGATAGGCAATGATGTTCAGGAACAGGAAGGCCGCGACCAGGCCATGCACCAGCATCGGCGCCTTCAGCATGGAGCCGATGGTCATCGAGCCGGGGAAGGGTTTTCTCAGCCAGATCGCCAGCGGATAGGCAAGGGCGACCGAGAGGATGGCGCTGACCGTGCCGATATAAAGCGAATAGCGCACCGAGCGGGAAAACAGCCTGCGGCCGAACACTTCGCCCCAATAGGAGAACGACAACTGGCTTTCGCCGCCGAAGCTGAAATAGCCGAGCGACTGGGCGATCGCCATATAGATGACCGTGCCGATCAGCGCCAGGATCAGTCCCAGGCCGGGCGTCAGAAGGGCTGCGACCACAAGCCAGCGACGGGCGGTCATGCGTCAGCTCCGAGTATGATGACATCTTCGGGCGCTACCGTGAAATAGACGGTGTCGCCCTCCCGCAGCGCCGTTTCGCGGGCCTGTATGCGGTAGGAGATGCCGTTGGTCTCGGCGATCAGATCGGTGAAGTGGCCCTGGAAGGCGCGGGTCACGACCGTGCCCGAAAGTGCGTCATCTGCAGGGCCGCTCAGGAGCCGCGCGGTTTCCGGCCGGAAGCAGAGACAGATTTTGCCCTCGGGAAGGGCGGCCTCGCGTGAGACCGAAAAGATGCCGGCTGGCGTATCGATGAGCCGGTCCTTGCCGCCGTCGCGCGGCTTCAGTTTCGCCGGCAGGATGTTGGCGCCGCCGATGAAATCGGCGACGAAACGGGTGGCGGGCTTGCGGTAGAGCACCTCCGGCGTGTCGGCCTGTTCCACCCTGCCGGCATTCATCACGAAAATCCGGTCGGAAAGCGCCAGCGCCTCGGCCTGGTCATGGGTCACGTAAATGGCGGTGAGAGCGAAATCCTGCTGGATGCGGCGGATCTCGATGCGCACTTGATCGCGCAGCTTGGCATCAAGGTTCGACAGCGGTTCGTCGAACAGGATGACGCCGGGGCGCATGACGAGCGCGCGACCGAGCGAGACGCGCTGCTGCTGGCCGCCGGAAAGTTGGTTGGGCAGTTTCTCAAGCTGCGGCTCCAGGCCGAGCTTTTCCGCCACCTCGCCGACGCGGAGGCTGCGGTCCTTGCGCGGAATTTTCTTCTGCTTGAGGCCGAATTCGAGATTTTCCTTCACGCTCAGATGCGGAAACAGCGCGTAGGACTGGAAGCAGAGCGCGGTATCGCGCGCTTCCGGCGGCCTGTCGGTGACATCCTCCTCGCCGAGGAAAATCCGGCCGGACGACGGCTTCAGGAAGCCGGAAATCATCTTCAACAGAGTGGTCTTGCCGCAGCCTGACGGTCCGAGAAGCGTCACGAACTCGCCCGGCGCGACGTCGAAGCTGATATCGTTGACGGCCGTGAAACGGTCGAAACGCATGACCAGATGGTCCGCTGAAATGCCTGTCATTTTAGTCTCCCCCTGTTGAGGTGATAGTTTATTACTCATAGTAAGTAAAATTAATATGACAGTGATCTTGCATTTTCTTGACAGGCTGAGCGACGCCGGCGGCGAAAATCTGGATTCCGGCGCACAAACATGCTCAAAGGCATCAGGCGGCAGGCAAGGGGGTGACGCGCGGCAATGACGGCCGGTGAGCATTTCAGCGACGGTTTGGGAGAAGGGTCGGTGTTCGACATCGGGCGCAGCGGCGCGCTGGTGCTGGATGCCGTTCGTCGCGGCGGCTCGGTTGCCCGCTCGGATCTCACCGAACGCACGCCGCTGTCCCAGCAAAGCGTGCACCGTCTTGCCGAAGATCTTCTGGAAAAGGGTTTTCTCAGGCTGGAAGCGCCGAAGATTGCCGGGCGCGGCAAGCCGAGCCCGCGGCTTGCGCTTGAGCCTCAAGGGGCCTGCGGGATTGGTATTGCCATCGATACGGAAGAGGTCCGCGTCGCCGTTACAAATATCACCGGCGATATCCTCCATCTTGCGACCCTCAATGTCGATCCGAACGATCCTGAACGCGTGCGCGAGGAGACCGCGGATTGCGTGTCGGAGATCATCGCGGGGCTGGGGCTCGACCTGCGCAGGATCGCGGGCGTCGGCATCTCGATGCAGGGCTACCGGCGCAAACCCGGTCTTGCCTTCGTGCCGCCGCCTAAGATTGCCGCCTGGCGCGATCGCGATGTCGCCGAGATATTCGACGGCGCTTTCGCGTTTCCCATGATGGCGGAAAACAACGCAACGCTTGGCGCGGAGGCCGAGAACTGGGTCGGCGCGGGGCGGCGTTTTGACAATTTCGCCTATCTGTCAATCAATCTCGGTTTTGGCGGCGGCGTGGTCATCAACGGCGCGCCCTATCTCGGCCACCATATGAATGCGGCGGAAATCTCCTCGATCTATACGCCGGAGGAGCAGGAGCGCCGCCCGGCGCTCCGCACGCTGATTGCCATGTTGCGCGAAGAGGGGCGCGACATCGGATCGGTTACAGCGCTGAAACAGCGATACGACCCGTCCTGGCCGGAAATAGACCGGTGGATCGAGCGGGTGACGCCCGCGCTTGACCAGATGCTCAGAGCGATGACCGGCATTCTCGATCCGGCCGCCATCGTCTTTGGCGGCGAGGCGCCGCGTGATCTGAGGGTGCGTCTGGCGCGCGCGGCAAGCCCGCGCACGGTCGACGAGATCAACCTGCCGTTTCCGGGGCCAGAACTGCTGATCAGCGAGATCGAGACCGATCCGAACGTTCTGGGCGCCGCGCTCCTGCCGATCCGCAAGCGCCTGTTCAGCGCGACGCCCGGATTTCAGGCGTGAACGCCTAGCGCATCGGCTCGAAAATCGGAATCGATTTTCGAAAAGAACGATGCGTAGATTCAATAAGTTAGAGCGTCCTTTGTGCGTCCTAAAGGACGCACGGCGCTCTAGCCCCGCTCGACGCAGAGCGCGACGCCCATGCCGCCGCCGATGCAGAGCGTCGCAAGGCCTTTGCGGGCATCGCGGCGCTTCATTTCGTGCAGCAATGTTACGAGGATACGCGCGCCGGAGGCGCCGATCGGGTGGCCGATGGCAATCGCCCCGCCATTGACGTTGACCTTTTCCGGGTCGAAGCCGAGCCCGTCATTGACGGCGCAGGCCTGGGCGGCGAAGGCTTCGTTGGCTTCGACAAGATCGAGGTCGCCGACGGACCAGCCGGCCTTTTCCAGCGCCTTGCGCGAGGCCGGGATCGGGCCGGTGCCCATGATGGAAGGGTCGACGCCGGCGGTTGCCCAGGAGGCGATCCGGGCAAGCGGCGTCAGTCCTCGCCGGGCGGCTTCATCCGCATGCATCAGGACAAGCGCGGCTGCCCCGTCATTGAGGCCCGAGGCGTTGCCCGCCGTCACAGTGCCGTCCTTGTCGAAGGCCGGTCGAAGGGCGGCCAGCGTCTCGGCGCTGGCATCGGGGCGGATCTGCTCGTCGGTATCGACGATGGTTTCGCTTCTGCGCGATTTCACGGCAAAGGGCACGATCTCCTCGGCAAACCGCCCGGCCTCGCGCGCGGCGGTCGCCTTGCGATGGCTGGAAAGCGCGAATTCATCCTGGCGGGCGCGGTCGATGCCGCATTGCCGGGCAATGTTTTCAGCGGTAATGCCCATATGCATGCCGCCGAAGGCATCGGTCAGGCCGTCGCCGACCATGGTGTCGACGAGGCTCGCCGTGCCCATCTTGTGGCCGGAGCGCAGATGCGCGCAGTGGGGCGAGAGCGACATGGATTCCTGTCCGCCGGCCACCACGATGCGGGCATCGCCCATGGCGATCTGCTGCATCCCGAGCGCCACGCTGCGCAGGCCCGACCCGCAGACCTGATTGATCAGAAAGGCCGTGGCGCTGTCGGGAATGCCGGCGGAAATGGCTGCCTGGCGGGCCGGGTTCTGCCCGGCGCCCGCCGTCAACACCTGGCCGAGGATGACTTCATCCACTTCGTCAGGGCTCACGGCAGCGCGCTCAATCGCTGCGGCGATCGCCGTGCTGCCGAGCTGATGGGCGGGCACAGCGGCGAAGGACTTCATGAAGGCGCCGACGGCCGTGCGCGCGGCGGAAACAATGACGACGTCGCTCATTTGCCGCTCTCCCGATCAAGGCCGACCTCGAAGCGCGCTTCTGTCTTGGCGGTGATCTCGTCGACCGTGACGCCATCGGCCAGTTCGGTCAGAACCATCTTCACCGGTCCCTGCCGCGCAATGGTGAAGACGCCGAGATCGGTGATCACCATGTCGGCCACACGCGTGCCGGTCAGCGGCAGGGTGCATTCGCGCAGGAGCTTCGGTGAACCCTTCGCCTCATGCTCCATCACCACGACGACGCGTTTGACGCCGGCGACGAGGTCCATCGCCCCGCCCATGCCCTTGACCATCTTGCCCGGGATCATCCAGTTGGCGAGATCGCCGTTTTCGGCAACCTGCATGGCGCCGAGGATCGACAGGTCGATGTGGCCGCCGCGGATCATGGCGAAGCTCTCCGACGAGGAGAAGAAGCTTGTCTGGGGCAGGGCCGTCACCGTCTGCTTGCCGGCATTGATCAGGTCGGCATCCTCTTCGCCTTCATAGGGAAAAGGACCCATGCCCATCATGCCGTTTTCGCTCTGCAGGCGGACGTCCATGTCGTCAGGAATGAAATTGGCGACAAGCGTGGGAATGCCGATGCCGAGATTGACATAGAAGCCGTCTTCAAGTTCGCGGGCGGCGCGGGCCGCCATCTGGTCACGTGTCCAGGCCATGTCACGCCTCCTCCGACTTGCGTTCGCGCACGGTTCGCTTCTCGATGTGCTTCACCGGATCCGGCACATGGACGATGCGCGAGACGAAGATGCCGGGCGTGTGGATATGATCGGGATCGATCTCGCCGGGGGCAACCAGGTGTTCGACTTCGGCGACCGTCAACCGGGCGGCCGTCGCCATGTCCGGATTGAAGTTGCGCGCGGTCTTGCGATAGACGAGATTGCCCTCATGATCGCCCTTATAGGCGTGGACGAGGGCGATATCGGCGAAAAGGCCGGTCTCCATCACATAATCCTCGCCGCCAAAGCTGCGCACTTCCTTGCCCTCGGCGATCATCGTGCCGACGCCGGTCTTGGTGAAGAAGGCCGGAATGCCGGCGCCGCCGGCGCGGATGCGTTCGGCGAGCGTGCCCTGCGGGTTGAATTCGAGTTCCAGCTCGCCGCCGAGATATTGTTCGGCAAACAGCTTGTTCTCGCCCACATAGGACGAGATCATCTTCCTGATCTGTCGCGTTTCCAGAAGTCGGCCGAGGCCGATCCCGTCGACGCCGGCATTGTTGGAGATGACCGTCAGGTCGCGGGCGCCCGATTCCAGCACCGCGTCGATCAGCGCTTCGGGAATGCCGCAGAGGCCGAAGCCGCCCGACATGATCACCATGCCATCCCGCAACTGTCCGGCAAGCGCCTCGGCCGCCGATTGATAGACTTTCCGCATTGCCTCCTCCCAGAGAAATTGCAATTTGTCAGAAGCAGAATAAGGCTTGCGACCGGTCGTGACCGAGTCGTATTTATACGACATGAACACTGCCCACGCCGCTTTCACCCTGTCCGAGCTTCCGGTGCCGCTGGTCTTTGCCACGCATCGCGTGATCCGCGACTGCAATGGCGAATTCGCGGCGCTGTTCGGCTATCAGCGCGATGCCTTGATCAACAAGAGCTTCGCGCGGCTCTACCCGGCGATCGATGATTTCGTACGCACCGGCGAGATGTGGCGGGACAACCTGCCGGGCGGCGCGGTCTATTACGACGAACGGATCATGGCCGCGACCGACGGACGGCGCTTCTGGTGCCGGGTGCGGGGGCGTTCGCACAATACCCGCGATCCCTTTGCCGCTGCCGTCTATTGTTTCGAACCGATCGCGCGGCCGGTTTCGGCGGCCAATACGGGGCTGACCGGAAGGCAGCGGCAAATCCTGACGCTTGTGGCCCAGGGCAAGACCAATGCCGCGATCGCCGAGGAGCTTGGACTTTCGCGCCGGACCATCGAGATGCACCGCCTGCGCATGACGCGGGCGCTGGGCCTTGCCAACACCGCCGAGCTGATCGCCTGGTTCCTCAACGGCCCGCCGGACGAGGGGCAGCGCCGCATCGACAATTGACGAAAGTCGACCTACCCTGCCGATCGTTGCGCATTCCGCAATTTTCTCGGGGGAGTATTTAATGAACCTGCGCGGCCTCAGGCTCTTGCACCTGATCGTTCTCACCGGCTCGCTTTCGGAAGCCGCGGCACGGCTCAATCTGTCACCATCGGCGGCCAGCCGGCTGTTGTCGCAGCTCGAGGACCAGCTTTCGCTGACGCTGTTTTCGCGCTCGCGCCGCAATCTCGAACTGACGGAGGATGGCGCCGAATTCTACCAGCAGATCGCCAACACGCTGACCGGTATTGACGAGATCGCCACCGTCGCCCGCGACATCAAGACCCGCAAGCGCAACTGGCTGTCGGTGGTCACCGCGCCGCCGCTTGCCAATGCGCTGGTGGTGCCGGCCATTGCCGCCATGCGCGAAGCGGGCCATGAGTTCCAGTGCACGGTTCACGTCGAAAGCCGCTTTGCCATCGAGAGCAAGGTCGCCGCGCGCGGCTATAATCTCGGCGTCATCTCGCTGCCGGTCGAAAACGCGATCATCCCGCTCGACATCATGCCGATCCTGAAGGCGAGGCTCTGCGTTCTCATGCCGGAGAACCACGCGCTTGCCCGCCATCGGGAAATCACGCCGGCCATGCTGGAGGGTGCGCCCTTCGTCACGCTGGCGCCCGGCCAGCGCTGGCGCAGTCGGCTCGACGAGGTGATGGGCGGCTCCGGTCTCCGGGTCGACACGGCGGTCGAGACCGGCTCGACCATCGTGACGGTGGAAATGGTGCGGATGGGCCTTGGCGTGACGCTGATCGACCCCGTCTGCGCCCCGGCGCTGACCACGAAGGGCCTGGTACTGCGCCCGCTTGCCGGCGATCACTGGATTACCTATGCGAGCCTGCACGCAAAGGGGCCGCGCTCGCAATTGTCGGAGGTCTTTCTCGACGCGTTGAGCCAGCATGTGGAGGTCCAGCGCGCCGAACGTCCGGAGATTGCCGATCTT
This sequence comes from Martelella lutilitoris, assembly GCF_005924265.1. Lineage (GTDB taxonomy): Bacteria > Pseudomonadota > Alphaproteobacteria > Rhizobiales > Rhizobiaceae > Martelella > Martelella lutilitoris. Next base: position 217,784 of record NZ_VCLB01000006.1, on the reverse strand, counting down.
TTCTACCTGATCTGACAGCCGCCGCTCAATTCGTCTCCCCGTCCAGTTTTCCCGCAAGATCGCGGGCCATGACGGCCGCCTTCAGCGCGATGTCGCGGCTGTCGCCGCAATAGGCCGCCGGCATCAGCGCCGCGCGGATTTCCTCGGCGGGGAGGTATTTCGAGATCGTGTCGTTGTTCAGCAGTTCCTCCGCCCGCGTTGCGCCGCCGGCGGATGCTTCGGCCAGAACATGATGGACGAGATCATGGGCGGATGCCCGTCCGGTCTTCGGCGCCAGCCGCATCATCAGGTTCTCGGTCGCGATCACGCCGCCGGAGAGTTCTGCATTGCGCATCATCGCATCCGGGTTGACGCGAATGCGGTGAAGCGTATCGGCAAAGCCGCGCGTCATCCGCCAGGAAAGCGGCACGGCGCGGTCGAGCACGGATGAGAGCAATTGGTTGGTCGCGGCATCTCCCTCGTGACTGGAGCGCCCGGTTTCCATCGCGCTTGCCGCAAGGCCGCGCAGTTCCGCAGCCTCGGCCAGGACCCTGACGACGAATTTCGGATTGACCTTGTGCGGCATGGTGGATGAGCCGACCGTGCCGGCATCGAGCGTTTCAGAAAGCTCGCCGATCTCCTCGGTCATCAGCAGATAGGCCTCCGCCATGATGCGCTCCACGGTCATCGCCATCAGGCAGTGCTGCACGATATAGTCGGCGAAGATGTCGTTGATGGTTCGCCCCGGCACCAGCAGTTCGCGAAGGCCGAGTTTTTCCGCAAGACGACGGTTGAGCGCGCGCCCGTCCGGCCCGAAGGCGTGCATGGCGCCGACAGCGCCGCCGAAGGGCAGGGAGAACAGCCGCTTGCCGCCGTCATCCAGCCGTTCCACCGCCCGGCCCATCTCCTCGATCCACCCGGCAACCTTGAAGCCGAAGGTGATCGGCAGGGCGTGCTGGCGGTTGGTGCGTCCGGCCATGACCGTGCCGGCATGCTCTTCCGCAAGGGCCGCAAGCCTTCTCATCGCGCGTGCAATCTCTCCGCGAATGGCCCGATCCGCTTCGCGGATCAGGAGGATGCGGCCGGTCTGCATCACGTTCTGGGTGGTCGCCCCCCAATGCACGTAATCGCCCGCCTTGCCCGCAGCCTCGCCAAGAAGCCGCGTCAGCGACATGACCGGCGCCAGCGTCTTGCGTATATCCGCCTCCAACGCTGCGGCCCCGATGGTCTCGAGCTTTGCCGCTGTCCGGATATCGCGCGCAGCCCATTGCGGAATTGTGCCCATGTCGGCCTGCACTTCCGCCAGCGCCGCCTCGACATCGAGCCAGGATTGCCAGAGGGTCTCGCGGGCAAACAGCGTTTCCGGCGTCAGTGCCGTCCCGGTCTTGGTCATCGGGCCATCTCCGCTTCGGGGTCTGCCTCATGAAATTGCGGCGCGGCGGAAAGAAGCCGTGCCGTATAGTCGTTCTTCGGCGCGTGCAGCACGTCGGCGGCCCGGCCTTCCTCGACGATTTTTCCGTCGAGCATGACCGCGACCCGATCGGCCGCCTGATGAACGACCGCCATGTCGTGGGTGATCAGAAGCGTCGTCAGGTTCATCTCGGCGCGCAGATCGTCGAACAGGTTGAGGATCTGCGCCTGGACCGAAACGTCGAGCGCCGAGGTCGGTTCATCGCAGATCAGCGCCTCGGGTCTCGTCACCAGCGCGCGGGCGATGGCGACGCGCTGGCGCTGTCCGCCGGAAAGTTGCGAGGGATAGGCATGTAAGAGACGCTTCGGCAGGCGCACGAGGTCCATCACGTCGCGCACGGCGGCAAGGCGCGCCGCCGCATCGCCGTTGCCGGAAAGCTCCAGCGGCCGTGCGATGATCTCCGACAGGCGTCGGCGCGGATTGAGCGAGGAATACGGGTCCTGAAAGATCGGCTGGACGAAAGAGGCCCTTTCGATGTGGGACAGCTCGGAAATGGGGCGTCCGAGCATGGTCACGCGGCCGTCCGTCGGCTCGTTGAGGCCGAGCAGGATGCGCGCCAGCGTCGACTTGCCCGATCCGCTTTCGCCGATCAGCGCCAGCGTTTCGCCGCGCCGGACCGTCAACGATACGTTGTCGAGCGCTTTCAGCTCCCGTTTGGGACCGAATAGCCCCCGGCGCGACGTGTAGATCTGGGTAATCTCCTTCGCCTCGATGACAATATCGGTCTCGGCCTGTGGTCCCCTGGCAAGATGGGCGGGAAGCGCCTCGATGCGCGGTTCCGGCGGCGTCTCCAGGATGCAGCGATAGACATGATCCGCCATCGAGCTCTTTTCCGGCGGCCTCTTCTCGACGCACGTTTCGCGCCGGTGGGCGCAGCGCGGCGCGAAGATGCAGGCCTCCGGCCGTTCCATGATCGAGGGAACAATGCCGGGGATGGCGCCAAGCCTGCGCGGCGGCTGGTCAAGCCGCGGGATCGCCAGCAGCAGCGACTGCGTATAGGGGTGGGCGGGCGTTCTCAGCACATCCGCCGCCTTGCCCTGTTCGATCACCTCGCCGCCATACATGACGGCGACCTTGTCGGTGCGCTCGGCGACAACGGCGAGATCGTGCGAGATCAGGATCAGGCCCATGTTGAACTCGCGCCTGAGATCATCAAGCAGGTCGAGGATCTGCGCCTGGACCGTGACGTCGAGCGCCGTTGTCGGCTCGTCTGCGATCAAGAGTTCCGGCTCCAGCATCAGCGCCATGGCGATCATCACCCGCTGGCGCTGGCCGCCGGAAAGCTGGTGCGGGAACTGGCCCATGCGGCCGGAGGGATCGGGAATGCCGACGCGCTCGAGAAGCGCGATGGCGCGCTCGCGGGCCTTGCGCGCGGACAGCGCGCCGCGCATCACGGCTGCCTCGGTCATCTGCCGGCCGATCGTGTAGACCGGGTTCAGCGACGTCATCGGCTCCTGGAAGATCATCGCGATGCGGGTGCCGAGAATACCGGTGGCGAAGGCGGCATCGCTCAGCTCGCGAAGCTCCCGCCCGTCGAAATCCATGCGGTCCGCCGTGGCATTGGCGACGCGCGGCAGAAGCCGCATCAGGGCGAGCGCGGTCATCGATTTGCCGGATCCGCTTTCGCCGACAATGCCGAGCGACTGGCCGCGCTCGAGCGTCAGCGACACGTCGCGCAGGGCAAAGAGATTGCCGCCGGGAACGCCGAGAGTGACTTCGAGATTCTGGATATCGAGAAGCGCGGTCATCAGTTGCGGCCCTCCGGCGATGTGATGTCGCGCATGCCGTCGCCCATCAGGTTGGCGCCGATCACCAGCAGGAACAGGCAGATGCCCGGCAGCACCACCAGCCAGGGCCGGTAGAAGATCGCCTGCTTGCCCTCGGCGATCATCAGCCCCCAGGAGGGCGTCGGCGGCTGGATGCCGACGCCGAGGAAGGAGAGGCTCGATTCCGCCAGAATGGCGATGCCAAGCTCGAAGGTGAAGATGACGATGATCTGCGAGACGAGATTGGGCAGGATTTCGTGCCAGATGACCTGCCGGGGACTGGCGCCTGCGGATGCGGCGGCCGCGACGAAATCCAGGTTCTTGATCCGCTGCGTCGCCGCGCGGGTAACCACAAGATAATAGGTCCAGTGCAGCACGCCGATAATGCCGATAACCACCCAGATCGACGGGCCGATGATGAACACCAGCGCCATGGCGAGAAGCAGCGACGGCAGCGCGAGCTGGGCGGTGAGCACGAAGCTGATCGCGTGGTCGACCCATCCGCCGAAATAACCCGCCAGCACGCCAAGCGTGACGCCGATCAGAAGGCCGATGCTGGCGGCGCCGATGCCGATCGTGATCGAGATCCGCGTGCCGTAGATGAGACGGCTCAGATAGTCACGGCCGTTCTGGTCTGTGCCGAAGATGTGGTCCCAGGTCCCGCCCTCGTTCCACACCGGCGGCAGCATGCGTTGGCTGAGCGACTGGACGTAAGGATCGTGCGGGGCGATCAGCGGCGCGGCGATGGCAATCAGCGCGAGCACCACGATCAGGCCCGCGCCGATCAGGAATCCGGTGTGACCGAAGGCGCGCTGGCGCATGATCTGGCCGGGCGTCAGGCCCTCCGTTTCGGGACCGGTTTCCGCGGCCGAATAGGCAATATCCGTATCACTCATCCGATTCTGATCCTCGGGTCGAGCGCCGCATTGAGAATGTCGGCGAGAAGGTTCATGGCAACGAAGACGATGGCGAAGATGAAGATCAGCATCTGCACCGTCGGGATATCGGCGCCGAGGATCGATTCCAGCGCGAGACGGCCGAGGCCGTTGATGGCGAAGATGCTTTCGGTGATCACCGAGCCGCCGAATTTCTGGCCGAGCTGGACGGCGAGCACGGAGATCACCGGCAGAAGCGCGTTGCGCAGCGCATGGCGGTAGAGCAGGCTCCAGCCGCGATAGCCCTTGGAGCGGGCGGTGCGGATATAGTCCGCGCTCATCACGTCCAGAAGTCCGGTGCGCGTCAGCCGCATGACCGCCGGTACCGACGATGCGCCGAGGACGATCGCGGGCAGGACGAAATGCCGCCAGCTATCATCGCCGGAGACCGGGAACAGCGGGATCGTCACCGCGAAGATGATGATCATGATCAGCCCCAGCCAGAAATTCGGCACCGCCTGCGCGGAAACGGCGACGCCAAGCGCGAACCGGTCGATCCAGCTGTTGGGATTGAGCGCTGCCAGCGCGCCGAGCGGGATGGCGATGGCGATTGTGACGGCAAGCGCCGAAAAGGCCAGCGCCAGCGTCACGCCGGCGCGGCTTGCGACCAGTTCGGCAACCGGCTTGTGCCAGTAATAGCTCTCGCCGAAATCCCCGCGCAACACGCCGGCGAGCCATTCGAAGTAGCGGACCGGCAGGGGCTGATCGAGGCCGTAGCGGGCGCGGATCGCCTCGACGACCTCCTGCGTGGCGTCCTCGCCGGCAATCGCATGCGCCGGATCGGTGGCGAGGTTGAGCAGGAAAAAGGCGGCGAGCGATACGGCAAAGGCGACCGCCAGGGCCATGACGGCCCTCAGCCCGATATAACGCAGCATGTTGAAGATCCTCCATCCCCGGCGGCTGCTTCCTGCGGCCGCCGGTAGAAATTATCACTTCCAGCTTGAATTCTGGAGGCGCGGCAAGCCGTCCGGATCGAGCGGGAATTCAAGATCCGGCGAAACGAGGTAGTTGGCCGAATAGGTGAAGAGCGGCGCCCAGTACGCCTCGTCGGCGATTTTCCCCAGCGCCTCGCTGTAGAGTTCCTTGCGCTTTTCCTGGTCCACGGTCTGCTCGGCGGCCAGAACCGTTTCGGCCAGCGCCTCGTCGCCGGAAAGGTTGCGGTCGGTGTCCATGGAGAAATGGATGCGGGCGATGGCCGCCGTATCCGCCGTGCCGCCGGAGCCCCAGGTGCCGAAATAGGCGGGGATATTCTGGTCGGCGCGCGCCTGGTTGAGGCTTGCAAGCTTCACATAGCGCAGGTCGACGTCGATGCCTATGGCTTCAAGATCGGCTGCGATCGCTTCCGCCGCGGGCTTGTCGCGATAGGCCCAGATCTCGAGCGGAAACCCGTCCGGATAGCCGGCCTCGGCCAGAAGTTCCTTGGCCTTCTCCGGGTCGTAAGGGTAGTCCGTCACGTTCTGGTCGCAGCCGAACTGCGCCGGATGGCAGGCGGTGTGAATCGCCTCGGCCGAGCCACCGATCAGATATTTGGCCATGTCGCTCTTGTTCAGCGCATGGTTGATGGCCTGGCGCACCTTCGGCTTGGTCAGCGGTCCGTCGGGATCGGTCAGGCCGCCGGCGTCCAGCACAAGGAAGCCGATCCGCAGATCCGGTCCGCTCAAATGCTCCGCCATTGGCGTGGAGCCGAGGTTTTCGGCAAGCTCGAGCGGCACCTTGAACATCCAGTCGACGCCGCCGGACATCAGTTCGGCCTGTTGCGTGCCCATGTCCGGCAGGCTGCGCACGACGATCTTCTCGATTGCGGGTTTCTCGCCGAAATAGTCATCGAAGCGTTCCAGAACGAGTTCCTGGCCCGGCTCGAAGGAAACGACCTTGTAGGGTCCGGTGCCGATCAGGTCGCTTGCCATGGCGTCGCGGTCGATCACGCCGCCCTCGTCATAAGTGCCGGCCTTGCGCAGCATGATCCGCTGGGCCATATCGCGCAGGACAAGCGGATAAACCGACTTCAGGTGAAAGCGCACCGTATTCGGCCCCGTCACCTCGGCATTGTCGAGCCAGCGCCCGATCGTGCCGCTGGCATTGGATTCGCTTTCGGGATTGATGATCCAGTTATAGGTGTAGGCGACGTCTTCGGCCGTCAGGGTCGAACCGTCGTGGAATCTGACGTCATCGCGCAGGGTGATGTCGACTGTGGTGTCGTCGATGAAGTCATAGCCGGTCGCGACCGCCGGCTTGAACGCCTGGGTCGCCGGATCGAGATCGAACAGCGTGGAGTCGGTCAGCTGCGCGAGAATGATGTATTCGCGCTTGGTCGTGTAGTTGTAGTCGAGATTGAGGATTTCCTCGGCCATGGCGACGTTCAGCGTGTCGTCAGCCTTGCCGGCGAAAGCGGGCGCGGTGAAGGCGATGCTGGCCATCAGCCCCGCTGCAAAGAACGCGCTTTTCCTGAAAAATGTCATCTGTTCCTCCCTTTCGGCACCTCTCCTCAGTACCACGGGGATGATAGATCAGGATAACGGATGAGGATAATGCAAATAATGGTACTACTGTTGCGCGTTGTGCAAACGTTTGGGCGGACAGGCAGCTTCTCAGCGCATGGCTGCGATGAGGTCTTGTCCATGTTCGTACAAGCCGGCCGGGACTATGTTGCGTGCAAATGCAACCCAATCAAGGAGCAGACGTCATGACTTTCGGACGTAGCCACAACAAGGCCCCCCGCGCACACAATCCCCTTGTTCGTCTGGCCCACGGCATTCAAGACTTTTTCGAAACCTACCAGGATATCCAGCGCGAAGCCCGTCGCCGCTATCCCGACAGCTTCCGCTAAGGAATACTGGGTCGCCGCCCTATCCCTCAACCAAGGCGCGCGGCCTCGCCGCAGAAAATGATTTCGATCAAGGAAAGGTCTTCGGCGACATTCTATTCGGGTCTGTGAGCGGCTCATCTTTCCGGTTTCCGGCCGCGCCGGCAACTTGAGGGAGTGGAAAGCGGATGACCGAACATTTGCCATTTCAGGTCATGGGCAAGCCGATCGGTCCGCGCTGCAATCTGGACTGCACCTATTGCTATTATCTGGAGAAGGAAAACCTTTATCCAGAGACCAAGCGCTTCACTATGTCCGATGCGGTGCTTGAGACTTATATCCGTGACTACCTCGCCTCGCAGGCCGGCTTCCCCGCCCGGGAAATCCGCTTCAACTGGCAGGGCGGTGAGCCGACCATGCTCGGCCTCGACTATTTCCGCCGCATCGTTGAAATGCAGCAAAAATATCTGCCGCGCGGCAAGACGGTCGCCAACACCATCCAGACCAACGGCACACTGCTTGACGACGCATGGTGCGCTTTCCTGAAGGAAAATGATTTTCTCGTCGGCGTCAGCATTGACGGCCCGAGCGCGCTTCACGACCGTTTCCGCACTTACCGCAACGGCCGGCCGAGCCATGATGCCGTGATGGCCGGGATCGAGCGGATAAAGGCGCATGGCGTGGAATTCAACACGCTCTCCGTCGTCAACCGCGAGAATGCGGCCCATCCGAAGGAAGTCTATCGCTTCCTCAAGGACATCGGCTCCACCTATCTTCAGTTCATCCCGATCGTCGAGCGCACGGCTGACGGCCATTCGCTGGCGCCTGCGCCGCAGATCGACGATGACGGCGTATCCTATGACGTGACGCCCTGGAGCGTGCTGCCGCGCGCCTATGGGGATTTCCTTTGCGGCGTCTTCGATGAATGGATCAGAGAGGATGTCGGCCGCGTCTTCGTCCAGTTCTTCGACCTGCAGCTTGGCCTGTGGATGGGGGCTCCGGCGACGATGTGCTGGTTTGCCCAGACCTGCGGCCAGGGGCCGGCGCTGGAGCATAATGGTGACCTCTATGCCTGCGACCACTATGTCTATCCCGAATACCGGCTCGGCAACATCTTGGAAACGCCGATTGCGGAGATGATGGGGTCCGATGGGCAGCGGCAGTTCGGGCTGGACAAGCGCGATGCGCTTCCCGGCCAGTGCAAGAACTGCGATATCCGTTTCGCCTGCAATGGCGGCTGTCCGAAACACCGCTTCGCCAGGACGAAGGATGGGGAACCGGGGCTGAACTATTACTGCCGCTCGACCTCCCGTTTCGTCAAACATGCAGGTCCCGCCATGAAGGTCATGGCCGATCTCGTCCGGGCGGGACGACCGGCATCGGACATCATGGAATTGCGGCGCACCGGCAGGCTGGCCGGCCAGTCGGCGGCATCGGCCAAACCCGGTCGCAACGACCGCTGTCCCTGCGGCAGCGGCCTCAAATACAAGCATTGCTGCGGCCGGCTTTGAGTGAAGGCCGTCAGCGGCCACGGAGCAGACGAAGGTCGGCGCGCCTCGGGCCTTCGCGTCTTACATAATTGGCGCGGTGCGGAAATCATCGGCGGCGCTGATTCCGGTCAGCCGTTCCGGTGTCCGGGACGATGACGGCGCGGTGCTTACGTCAGGCGGGCATGATCGAGGATCTGCGCGAGCACGCCCGAAGCCAGCGAATGCGGGTCGCCTGCATGGGTTACGGGATCGAAGGGGCGGGCCATGCGATCAATAGCGCTGCGGCGCACGCCGATGGCTTCAAGTGCCGCTATGCGTTTTTCATGCGCGCCCGCGCTGCCTTGCGCACCGACATAAAAGGCCGGACTTGAAAGTGCGTGCCAGATCAGCGGCAGTTCCCAGTCATGATCCAGGAAGAACAGGACGACCGCCGTGCGGTGGTCGAGCGCGACGTCTTCCGGCCATTCGGGCGCGGTCATCGGCCGGGCATAATCGATGCCTTCGCGTGTTTGCGCATCGGGGGAGTGAAGCTCTACGGATTGTCCGGCCGCCCTTGCAAGCCTTGCAAAGATTTTCGGTTCCGGACCCTTGCCGAAGACAAGGACGCGCAGGCGCGGCACGACCTGGATCATGAGATCGCCGTCCTTCAGCATGTCGGTCAGCCGCCCGTCCTCGCCGATCGCGATCCCGGCATTGCGGCGATCGCGAAGTGCGGCGGAAGCGCGCTTCAGCACCGTTTGCGAAGGATTGGGGATCAGCGTGATCTCCAGGCCGTCGCCGCAGGGCAGTTGAAGGTCCAGGAAGGGCGAGCCCTTGCCGTAGCGCAGTTTCTTCGGGCGGTCGGTCCGTGCCGCATTGCGGGCGCGGGTCACCACGTCGCGCTCGATACAGCCGGAGGAAAGCGTCCCCGCCGTTTGCCCATCAGCGCCGATGACCATCGCCGCGCCGAGCGGGCGATCGGATGCGCCCTCCACCGCCGTTATGACGGCGATGGAGCAGCCTTCCCGGTCAAGGGCGGCGTCAAGCGGAAAATCCGTTTCCGACACCTGCACCGATGTCAGCGTTGAGGCCAATGTGGTCGCGCTCCGGTGATTGCTCAGCATGTCATTCATACGCTGTCCGCGAAGCTTCAGATCGCCGCCGCTTCGGCGCAAAGCCCGAGTTCTCCAGCGCCATTGGTCTTCGGCGGCGTCGCCACGGCATCGGTGGTGTCCAGGAAACTCACCGTCTGCTCCAAGATGTCGGCATGGACGGCGACCTCGTATTCCGCCATGTCGTGATTGGCGAGGAAGCCGCGCACCCTGTCGAGCACCATCCCCTTGGCGCATCGTGCTTTCCGAAAATCGGAATCGATTTTCGGAAAGCACGATGCGTAGATTCAATAGGTTAGAGCGTCCTTTGTGCGTCCAAATGGACGCACGTCGCTCTAGAGAGCGCCGCGCCAAGGTAAAGCCGACACTGGAAGCCCCGCCGCTTCCGGCGCCAGGACTGCGCAAAGGGCGGATGCAGCCGTGCCGACCTTCAGGGAGCGTCTGCGGATTTTAAAGTCAATGGGGTGGGCATTCTCCCGTCTCTTCTGCCGGCAGACGGGATGCGCTTATCGCTGAGGTTCATGAACGGGTTGGCGGGTTCACGCTGCCTCTGGCCCAAAAGACGGGCCAAACAAATAAAAAGCCCCGCCGGTCTTGCCGGCGGGGCTTTCGCATCAGTTCCCGACCATGTGATCAGGCGCTCTGGCGGCGATCATTCTGGCGGTTGCGCTGGCGGCGCGGACGCGGTTTCGACTGACCATCGCGGCCGGGGCCGTGGCGGTTGGCGCTGTCGCGATGACCGCCGTCGCGGGCATCACCCGCGTGGCGCTGGCCGCCATTGCCGCCGGAGGGGCGGGCGCGACGCGCCGGCTTGCCGGAGGCATTGCCGCCGCGACCGCGGCCGCCGCGACCCTTTGCCGGACGGTCGGCATGGGCATGCGGTTCGCCGGAAGCAATCGCGATCTCGATGCCCGTCAGGCGCTGGATATCACGCAGGAGACCCGATTCCTCGGGCGTGCAGAAGGCGATCGCCTTGCCGTCATTGCCGGCGCGCGCGGTGCGGCCGATGCGGTGGACATAGGCGTCCGCCACTTCCGGCAGGTCGTAATTGTAGACATGGGTCACGCCGGGCACGTCGATGCCGCGCGCAGCCACGTCCGTTGCCACCAGCACGTTGATCTCGCCGGTCTTGAAGGCCTTCAGCGCGCGCTCGCGCTGGCCTTGGCTCTTGTTGCCGTGGATCGAGGCCGTGGCAAAGCCGCGGCTGTCGAGGTGCTTCATGAGCTTTTCCGCGCCGTGTTTGGTGCGCAGGAAAACAATGGCGCGGCCTTCCGGATTGTTGCTCAGTTCCTGCCGAAGAAGCTCGACCTTGTCGGCCTTGCCGGCAACGAAATGCACGGCCTGATCGACCTTGTCGGCGGTCTTGCCGGGCGGTGAAACCTCGACGCGTTCCGGGTTGTTGAGAAAGCGGCTCGACAGGTCGGCGATCGATTTCGGCATGGTGGCCGAAAACAGCATGGTCTGGCGCTGGTCGGGGACCAGCGAGGCAATTTTCTTCAGGTCGTGGATGAAGCCGAGGTCGAGCATCTGGTCGGCCTCGTCGAGGACGAGGAAACGCACGGCGTCAAGCCGGAGCGCGCGGCGATCCAGAAGATCGAGCAGGCGACCGGGCGTGGCAACCAGGATGTCGGTGCCGGCGGCAAGCTGGTGCTGCTGGCGGTTGATGGACGCGCCGCCGACGACGATGTTGACCTTCAGCGGCGTCTTGCGCGCGAAAATGCGCAGGTTCTCGGCGATCTGGTTCACCAGTTCGCGCGTCGGGGCGAGGATCAGCGTCTTTACCGTCTTCGGATCGGGTTTCCTGCCGTTCTGCAGCAGCATGTCGATCAGCGGCAGGCCGAAGGCGGCCGTCTTGCCGGTGCCGGTCTGGGCAAGGCCCATAACATCACGGCCCTCAAGCACCAGCGGGATCGCCTTTTCCTGGATCGGGGTCGGCTTTTCATAGCCTTCCTTGGCGATGCGGGAGACGATCTGGGCGGAGAGGCCGAGTGTGGAAAAATCTGTCAAATCAGTTACGCCTTTCAAGGCATGCCGAAACGCCACCTGAGCCTGGCCCACATGGCCAAAGCCGGTGATTTCGGTTTCAAGAACCCCGCGTGAAGTGGGATCTTATGGGTGGAAAATGCCTTCCGCGCGCCGGGTGGGAGCCCGGTCTTTCATCAAGCGCTTGACCTGACCTTGCCCGAACCGCTGAGGTTCATCTTGGCGGGCATGCTCACGCGGCATGCGAACAGGTGGAAAGCCTGGGCAGTACATGAGGCCTGGTCTGGCAAAAGTCAAGCGGCAAGTTGGTTTGGCGGAAATCAGGGCGCGTCCGGCCGCCTGCCGCAAAGCATCTCCCGTTTGTTCGCAAAACCGCGCGCGCGGGTGACCGAAAAACCCGCTGCCTGGAGGTTGCGGCGCACGAAACCCGCCGCCGTGTAGGTGCCGAATGTGCCGCCCGGTGTGGTATGGCCGAAAACGGTCTGCATCAGCGCGGCAGACCACATGTCGGGATTGCGCGATGGCGCAAAGCCGTCGAGATACCAGGCGTCGAAGCGCTCGGCAGATGCGGTGAGCGATGCGAGCGCGTCGCTGCAATGGACGACAAGCCGCGTCTGCGGATCGAAGTCGATCTCGATCCTATCCGAGGGCTCGTCCGGCCAGCGCGAGACAAGCGCACGCCGTTCTTCCGCGAGCTCCGGCCAGTGCGAAAGCGCGCGGTCAATCGCGGCTGACTTGAGCGGATAGCGTTCGAACGAGGTGAAGCAAAGCCGCGCCGCCGCCGGGCGGAGGCGCTTCCACTGGCGCAGGGTTTCGCAGAAATTGAGCCCCGTGCCGAAGCCGAGTTCGCCTATGGCGAAGTTTCCGCCCGCCTGCCATCGTTCCGTCAAGCGGTTCGCGGCGATGAAGACGTGATTGCACTCGGCCCGTCCGTCGGCCTTCGAATAGAAATGGTCCTGGAAGGCATTCGAAAACGGCATGTCGTTTTCGTGCCAGGCCAGCGTCTCCGCGCCGGTTTTGCTTGCATCAGCGTCGTGTTTGTGGTCCGCATCGCCCATGATGAATGGCGATAATACGAATATGACCGTGCGTCAAAAGACATCCGCAGATCTCGTGATCATCGGCGGCGGGATCATGGGGCTGTGGGCGGCCTATCATGCCGAGAAAGCAGGCATGGATACGCTCTTGGTCGACCGTGAGGCACCGGGCCGCGGCGCCAGCAACGGGCTTCTCGGCGCCCTGATGGCCTATATGCCGGACCAGTGGGACGAGAAGAAGCAGTTCCAGTTCGAGGCGCTGGCAGCGCTTGAGGATCAGCTCCGGCTGCTGGAGGTGGAGACGGGGCTGGAAACAGGGTATCGCCGCTCGGGCCGGGTCATGCCGCTCTATCAGGAGCAGCAGGTCCGGACCGCGCGCCTTCGCGCGGACGAAGCGGCGCGGAACTGGCGGTTCGGTGATCAATCTTTCGAATGGAACGTGGTCGAGGAGCCGCCGGATGCGGGCTGGCCGTCAAGGCGCGAAGCAGCGCTCGCCTATGTCCATGAAACGCTCGCCGCCCATGTCGCGCCGCGCGGCGTCGTTGCCGCCCTCAAGGCCTTTTTTGCGACCGCCCGCCATGTTCGGATCATCCGCGAAGACGTTGCCGCAATCGATGCCGAAGCGCATCGCATCGTGCTTTCGGACGGGGAATGTATGGGTTTCGGCAAGGCCATCGTCTCGGCCGGCGTCGGGGCCTTTTCGCTTCTGCAGCCTTTATGGGCGCCGCAAGGTCAGCCGCTTGGTCGTCCGGTCAAGGGACAGGCGGCGCTGCTTGCCGCCGATTGCGATCCGGCTCTGCCGATCTTCTTCGACAACGGCCTTTACGTCATCGCCCATGCAGGCGGCCGGGTCGCGATCGGCTCCACGTCGGAGGATGATTTCGGAGATCCTTGTTCGACAGACGACAAACTCGAGGCGTTGATCGCTGCCGCCCGCGCCGCCATCCCGGCGCTCCGCGATGCGCCGGTCATCGAGCGCTGGGCGGGGCTACGCCCGCGCGGCGTCCATCGCGAACCGATGATCGGGGCGCTGCAATGCGCGCCCGACGTGATTGCGCTTGGCGGCGGCTTCAAGACGAGTTTCGGCATCGCAAACCGGCTCGCCGACCATGCGATTGGCCTTGCCAGCGGTAACACCCCTTCCGCGCAGGACTTACCGGACATTTATAGTCTCGAAATCTACTTGCGGCGCGCCAATAAAAAACACGGTTAGTTCAGTAAAAACCGGATTCTCGTCGTATCAGTGTCATCGGAATCACGTATCGCAGGTCATGTTCATCTGTATTTTCGCGTGATCCCGATGCCCTCCGACCAGCCACGTTATGCCATCAGCTTCACCCCGGCGCCGCATGAGGCGCTCGGCATTGTCGGGGCCAACTGGATCGGTCGCAATGCCTATTCCGGCCAGTCGATCGAGCCGCCGATGATCGGCGGCATGTCGCTGTCGGAAATTGCCTTTCACACCGCGCTTCCGCGACGCTACGGCTTCCAGGGCATGCTGAAATCGCCGTTTCATCTCGCCGAAGGCGCTAGCGAGGCGCTTCTGCTGAATGCGCTGATGCGGTTCGCCACGGGCTGGAAGCCATTCTTTCTGCCGCCACTGAAGGTCGTGCGACGGCGCGACAGCCTGGCCTTTGCCCCCGCCATTGCCGTGCCCGCGCTTGATGAGCTCGCCGCCGCCGTGGTGTCCGAGTTCGATCCGTTCCGCGCACCCCTGAGCGAGGCGGAGCTGGAGCGGCGCGATACCGGCGCTTTGTCGCCGGTGCAGTTTGCCAATCTCCACCGCTGGGGGGAGCCGGACGTGATGTCGGCCTTCGCCTTCCATATGCCGCTGACAGGCCCGCTTCAGCCGCGCGACATGGAACGGATGGAACGCGCGGCGCTGGAGTTCTTCGGCCCGATCCTGGCCGAACCCGTGGAGTTCGAGAACATAGCCCTCTTCGTCGAGGAGGAGCCGGGGGCGCCGTTCTGTGTTCACTCCCTCCATCCCATGGGCGCGCTTCCGGCCCGGCGGATCGCCTGAGAGACTTGATTTCTGTGACTTTTATCCCTTTCCTCTTTCTGTATCCGGGTGGGTGGAGTACCGTCGGACGATACTGGAAATGAGGCTTGCATGAGTGCTGAGACGAGCGGGTATCCGCGCGAACTGATTGGCTATGGGCGCAATGCGCCAGACCCGAAATGGCCCGGAGATGCCCGCATTGCGGTGCAGTTCGTCATCAATTACGAGGAAGGCGGCGAGAGCTGCATTCTCGACGGCGATCCGGCGTCGGAGAGCCTCTTGTCGGAGATCGTCGGCGCGGCCGCCTGGCCCGGCCAGCGCAATCTCAACATGGAATCGCTTTACGAATACGGCGCGCGCGCCGGCTTCTGGCGGCTTTACCGGCTGTTTACGGGGTTGAAGATCCCGGTCACGGTCTACGGCGTGACGCGCGCCATGGAGCGCAATCCGGAAGCGGTCGCCGCGATGAAGGAAGCGGGTTGGGAGATCGCCAGCCACGGTCTGCGCTGGCTGGAATACAAGGATTTCGACATCGAGACCGAGCGCGCCCATATCCGCGAGGCAGTGCGGCTGCACGCGGAACTGACGGGCGAGCGGCCCTACGGGCTTTACCAGGGCAAGCCCTCGGTCAACACGCTCGATCTGGTGATGGAAGAGGGCGGCTTTCTCTATTCCTCCGATACCTATGCCGATGATTTGCCCTATTGGGTGAAGACGCCGGACGGCAAGCCCTTCCTGCGCATTCCCTATACGCTCGACAACAATGACATGCGCTTTGCCACGCCGCAGGGCTTCAATTCCGGCGAGCAGTTCTACGCCTATCTGAAGGACGCCTTCGACACGCTTTACGAGGAAGGCCGGCAGGGTGCGCCGAAGATGATGTCGGTTGGCCTGCATTGCCGTCTCGTCGGCAAGCCGGGCCGGACGGCGGCGCTGAGACGCTTCCTCGAATATGTCGAGACCCATGACAGGGTGTGGATACCCCGTCGCATCGATATTGCCCGCCACTGGTACGACCATCATTTGCCCAAGGAAGACGCCCCATGATCGCACGCGAAGAGTTTGTCAGCCGGTTCGGCGGCGTTTTCGAATATTCCCCCTTCATCGCCGAGCGCGCTTATGATCAGGGCCTTGTGTCAGAGCCTCTGACGGCCGATGACGTGCATCAGGCGCTGTGCACGATGTTTCGCGCGGCAAGCGACGAGGAGCGTCTCGGCGTGTTGCGCAAGCATCCGGACCTTGCAGGGAAACTCGCGGTTTCGGGAGAGTTGACGGAGGAAAGCAAGCGCGAGCAGGCCGGCGCCGGGCTCGATCGGCTGAGCCCTGAAGAGCATGCGGAGTTTACGAGACTCAATTCCGCCTATATAGAGAAATTCCAATTTCCTTTCATTATTGCAGTCAGCGGGCTCAATAAGGACGATATTCTCGCCGCCTTCAAACGCCGGATCGACAATTCCGCCGCGGAGGAGCTGGCTACCGCCTGTCACCAGGTCGAGAAGATCGCCGGGTTCCGCCTGCAATCCCTTCTCGCGGAGTAATTGATGTCCGAACAAGAAACGAGTGTGGCCCTGCCCGATTTCGCCGTGGGCGCGATCAACCTTGCCTCGGCGCGGCTTGGCGCACGCGCCATTTACGCAACCGACCAGTTCTTCGCGCCGCTGGCGCGCATGCTGAAGGACGATTCGCCCGTCTTCCTGCCCGGCGAATATGACGAGCACGGCAAATGGATGGATGGCTGGGAAAGCCGCAGAAAACGCGTGCCGGGCCATGACTGGGCGATCGTCCGCCTTGCCATGCCGGGCCGTATTCGCGGCTTCGATGTCGATACCTCGCACTTCACCGGCAATTATCCGCCGCAATGTTCCATCGAGGGCTGCTACATGGAAAGCGGCGACCCGGACGAGAACGCCGACTGGCAGGAGGTTCTGGCGCAATCCGATCTCGGACCGGACAGCCATCATTATTTCGAGATGGACCAGGATACCCGCCAGAAGGTCTTTACCCATCTGAGGGTCCATATCTATCCAGATGGCGGCATCGCCCGGCTCCGCGCCTATGGCTCGGCCTATTTCAACTGGGACAAGGTCGGCGACGGCGAGGAGGTCGATCTTGCCTATATCTTCGGCGGCACCCATGCGCTGCACTGGTCGGATGCCCATTACGGCCATCCCGACCGCACGCTTGCCCCCGGACGCGGCGTCAACATGGGCGACGGCTGGGAAACCGCCCGCCGGCGCGGTCCCGGCCATGACTGGATGATCCTGAAGCTCGGTCATCCGGGCATCATCCGCCGGATCGTCGTCGATACCGCGCATTTCAAGGGCAATTTCCCCGACACCTGCATGTTGCTCGGCGCCAACCTGCCGGAGCAGAATGACGTGTTCTCGCCGGAAGAGCTTGCGGCCTCGGAAAACTGGGCGCCGATCCTGGACCAGACCAAGCTTCAGGCCGACAATATCCATGAGTTCTCCGGCGCTTCGGTGAACAATATCGGTCCGATAACGCATGTCCGGCTGGCAATCTTCCCCGATGGCGGGATCAGCCGCCTGCGACTTTACGGAGTGAAGGCATAAGATGAGCATCAGGCTGCCCGTCGAGAAACTGACCCCGGAAGCCTTCGCGCCCTTTGGCACGGTGATCGCGCCCGATCCGGCGAGGGCGAAGTCGATCAATGGCGGGACGACCACGCGCTTCCATGCGCTGGCGACCTGTGAGGCGCTCGGCACGGATGCCGAGGTGATCATCAATATCTTCCGGGGAAGCCCGCGCCGCTTTCCCTATCAGGTCGACATGATGGAGCGGCACCCGCTCGGCAGCCAGAGCTTTTCGCCGCTTTCGCCGCGGCCCTTCCTCGTCGTCGTTGCCGAGGATCATGGCGGCACGCCGGCCAAGCCGCGCGTGTTTCTCGCCGAGAATGGTGAGGGGATCAATTACCGCGCCAATGTCTGGCACCACCCGCTGATGGCGCTTGGCGAAACGAGCGATTTTCTGGTTGTCGACCGGGGCGGTCCCGGCGACAATCTGGAGGAATATATCTATCCCGCCTTGTTCACCATCGAGGAGATTGACCTTTGACCGGCCTCACCACCCATGTTCTCGACACCGCGCTCGGCCAGCCCGCTTCCGATATGAAGATCGATCTCTATCGTCTGCACGGCGAGAAGCGGGATTTCATCAAGACGGTCTATACCAATGATGACGGCCGCGTTGACGGCGGGCCGATCATTGCCGGGAATGACCTGGAGGTCGGGCAGTATGAACTGGTCTTCCACGCCGGCGAATATCTCAGGCGCAGCGGCGCGACGCTGACGGAACCGGCCTTTCTGGAAGATATTCCGCTGCGTTTCGCCATCGCCGACGTGACGGCGCATTATCACGTGCCGCTGCTGCTGTCCGCCCACGCCTTTTCGACCTATCGCGGAAGTTGATCCCATGAAGATTGCAGCACTCGCCGACATCCATGGCAATATCGATGCGCTGGAGGCGGTGCTGGCCGATCTCGAGCGCCATAGGCCCGATACGATCGTCAATCTTGGCGACAGCCTGTCCTCGCCGCTTGCTGCCGGCGAGACGGCTGACCGGCTTCTGCCGATGTCATTGCCCACGGTGCGCGGCAATCATGACCGTTGTCTGGTCGATCGGCCGGAAAGCGAGATGGGCGACTGGGAGGCCCCGGCCTTTCGTCAGCTTTCCGCCGCACACCTGCAGTGGATCCGCGACATGCCGAGCGCGCTGGTGGTCGAAGGCGAGGTCTATCTATGCCACGCCACGCCGCAAAAGGACGACGTGATGTGGACCGAGGAACTGCTGCCGTCCGGCCATTTTGCGCTGAAGGAGCAGGCTGAAATCGAAGCGCTGGCGGAAGGCATTTCCTATCCGCTGATCCTGTGTGGCCACTCCCACATTGCCCGCTCGGTGTTGCTTTCCGGCGACCGGATCCTCGTCAATCCCGGCTCCGTCGGCTGCCCCGGTTTTACCTATCACATTCCTGTCGACCACAAGCTGGAAACGGCACACCCGTTCGCCTGCTATGCCATCATCGAGAAGACCAACGCCGGCTGGCAGCCAACTTTCCATCAGGTCCGTTACGATACATCCCGCATGGCCGCGCTGGCGCGAAACGCAGGGTATGAGGACTGGGCGCGTGTGATCGCGACGGGGCGGGTCGAATAGGCGCTGTTGCGCGGCCGTTTGTTGATGAGAAGAAGGAGGTTTCGCCGCATCCTCTTGTGTCATGCTTGGACTTGATCCGAGCATCCATTCTGCTCAGTTTATTCAGCACTGAGCATTGTTGCTAAGGTTTTGCGCGTCCGCCTGGATCCTCGTGTCAAGCACGAGGATGACGCAGAAAAAGCGTTGCATCTCTTTGCGCGCCGAAACATTTTCGTCTCAAAACCCCACCTTCGCGATAATCTCCCGATCAATCTCCTCGATATCGCGCTTGCCGCAAAGGGCCATGGTCACGTCGAGCTCCTTGCGGATGATGTCGAGGGCGCGGGTGACGCCTTTCTTGCCCATGGCGCCGAGGCCGTAGAGATAGGGACGGCCGATATAAGTGCCCTTCGCGCCGAGCGCGCGGGCCTTCAGCACGTCCTGGCCGGAGCGGATGCCGCCATCCATGTGGATTTCGATATCGCCCTGAACCGCATCGACGATTTCCGGCAGGACCGAGATCGAGGAGCGCGCGCCGTCAAGCTGGCGGCCGCCATGGTTGGAAACGATGATCGCATCCGCGCCGGTCTTTGCCGCCATCTTCGCGTCCTCGGCATCGAGCACGCCCTTCAGGATCAGCGGTCCGCCCCAGCGTTCCTTGATCCAGTCGACATCGGCCCAGGAGAGCTTGGGGTCGAACTGTTCGGCGGTCCAGACCGCAAGCGAGGAGAGGTCGGAGGAGGCCGGCGCGTGGCCGACGATATTGCGGAAGGTGCGTCGCTTGGTCTGAAGCATCTCCAGCGCCCAAAAGGGCCGCGTGCCGACCTGCCAGACATGTTTCGGCGTGAATTTCGGCGGGGTCGAAAGCCCGTTGACGAGGTCCTTGTGACGCTGGCCGAGGATCTGCAGGTCAAGTGTGAGCACCAGTGCGCCGCATTTGGCCGCCTTTGCCCGGTCGATCAGATCGCCGACGAAGCCGCGGTCCTTCATCACGTAAAGCTGGAACCAGAAAGGCTCATTCGTGTGTTCTGCCACATCCTCGATCGAGCAGACGCTCATGGTCGACAGCGTGAAGGGAACGCCTGCCTCTTCCGCGGCC
Organism: Martelella lutilitoris; assembly: GCF_005924265.1. Taxonomy (GTDB): domain Bacteria; phylum Pseudomonadota; class Alphaproteobacteria; order Rhizobiales; family Rhizobiaceae; genus Martelella; species Martelella lutilitoris. Next base: position 197,976 of record NZ_VCLB01000006.1, on the reverse strand, counting down.
TGTGCCGCCAGGATCTCGCCATCGGCATGCTGCATGCCGCAAAGCCCGGTCGGGGCCAGCGCGACCGGCATCGATACCTTGCGGCCGATCATCGTCGTTTCCAGCGAGCGGTCGGTCATGTCGACCAGCACGCGCTGGCGCAGGTTGATCCTGGCGAAATCCGTCTCATTGGCGCGGTAGGTGCTTTCCGTCCATGCGCCGCTGTCGGCATAGTCGTAAAACATCTTCGGCACGCGCCATTTCGCGCGCTTCTTCAGGTCGGCAATGGTTAACGGCTCTGAAAACATGAGCTCCTCCCGCGTCAAATCGGAGTGTTCTTTTTACATACGCGTTGATCTCTGCCAACTATCTTTGGAACGCCGCGCTTACAAAGCGGACTTCGCCGGACTTCCCGCGACATAGGTTTCGGCTATCGCCCTGTCGTCCCCCATTGTCTGCAACAGGAAGAGTTCTTCCACAAGGGTGGTGATGGCGTCCATCTTCAGCGCCATGGCGGGCGTGGCGCGGGCGTCGAGCACCACGAGATCGGCATCGCTGTCAGGGGCAAGCGTGCCGATCCGCTCGGAAAGCGAAAGCGCCTCGGCATTGCCCAGCGTCATCGCGAAGAAGCTTTCGAGAGGGTTGAGGCGTTCGCCGCGCAATTGCTGGATCTTGTAGGCCTCGTCCATAGTCTTCAGCATGGAATAGTTGGTGCCGCCGCCGATATCGGTGGCAACGGCAATGCGCACGGGCTTGTCTCGGGTCTCGTAATCCTTGAAGGGGAACAGGCCCGAGCCGAGGAAGAGGTTGGATGTGGGGCAGTGGACGGCGACCGCGCCGGTCTCGTTGAGCACGTCGCGTTCCCGTTCGGAAAGGTGGATCGCATGGCCGAGAAGGGTTTTTGCGCCCAAAAGGTCATAGCGGGCATAGATGTCCGTATAGTCCTGCGCTTCGGGATAGAGTTCCAGCGCGCGCGCAATCTCTGCGGTGTTTTCGGACAGATGGGTCTGGATATGTAGGTCGGGAAACTCTCGCGCCAGCGCGCCGGTCACTTCCATCTGTTCGTGCGAGGAAGTCAGCGCGAAACGCGGCGAGATGACGACGTGGTTGCGCGCCTTGCCATGCCAGTCGGCAATCACCGCCTTGGTGTCGTCATAGGCCGATTGCGGCGTATCGGTCAGCGCTTCCGGCGCGTTGCAGTCCATCAGCACCTTGCCGCCGAGCATCAGCATGTTGCGTTTCGACGCTTCGGCGAAATAGGCGTCGGCGGAGGCCTTGTGCACCGAGCAATAGGCGACCGCCGTGGTCGTGCCCTGGCGGATCATCTCGTCGAAGAAGGAAACGGCAATGCGTGCGCCATGGGCGGGATCGGCGAAGCGCTGCTCCTCGACGAAGGTGTAGGTGTTGAGCCATTCCAGAAGATTGGCGGCATAGGAGCCGATCACCTGCATCTGCGGAAAGTGAAGATGCGTGTCGATGAGGCCCGGCAGGATCAGGTTCGGCCGGTGGTCGACGACTTCACAGTCTTCCGGCGCATCCAGCAGCACGGTCTCAAAAGGCCCAAACGCCAAAATGCGGCCCTCTGAAATCAGCAGGCCGCCATCGTCCTCGTATACATAGCTTTCGGTGTCCGAGATGGACAGAGGCCGGCGATTGAAGCTCAGGAGCCGGCCTCTCAGGATGCGTGGCGGGGTCATTCAGCCTTCTTTCCGCTGGTGCTGGATTTGTACCAGGCCACCAGTTTCGCCCGTTCGTCATCCGTCATGCTGGTGACGTTGCCGGGCGGCATGGCATGGCTGCGGGCTGCCTGCAGGTAAATCTGTCCGGCGCGCGATGCAATCTCCGCATCGGTTTCGAAGCGGACATTGAGCGGCGGGCGGTGAATGCCCTCCCAGACGGGCTCAGCCGCATGGCACATGGAACAGCGCGATGAGACGATTTCCTTCGCCGATGCGAAATGCGGGTCCTGCGCGAACTTCTCGAAGGCGGGCGCGACGGCCATGTTCGGGTCCTCTGCCGTAAACATTCTCGGCGATGTCGAAAGCCACATCATCAGGATGAAGATGATCGCCGTCAGCAGCCATGTCCAGTTGGGCTGGCCTTTGCGGGCATGCATCGTGTTGAAATAGTGCCGGATCGTGACGCCCATGAGGAAGACAAGGGCGGCGATCACCCAGTTGAAGGTGGTGGCAAAGGTCAGTGGATAGTGGTTCGACAGCATGAAGAAGATGACGGGCAGCGTCAGGTAGTTGTTATGCGTCGAGCGCTGCTTGGCTTCCTTGCCGAGCTTCGGGTCCGGCACCCTGCCGGCCTTCAGATCGGCGACCACGATCTTCTGGTTCGGGATGATGACGAAGAAGACGTTCGCCGTCATGATCGTCGCGGTGAAGGCGCCCATATGCAGGAAGGCGGCGCGACCGGTGAAGACATGGGTATAGCCCCAGGCCATCAGGATCAGCAGCACATAGAGCAGCAGCATCAGCCCGACGGTGTGTTTGCCGAGCGGTGATTTGCACAGATAGTGGTAGAACAGCCAGCCGATCGACAGCGAGGCCAGCGAGATCAGGATGGCGACCCAGGCAGAGACGTCGAGTACGGAGCGATTGACGAGGAACAGGTCGGCGCCGCCGTAATAGACCAGCACCAGCATCAGGAAGCCGGAAACCCATGTCATGTAGGATTCCCATTTGAACCACACCAGATGCTCCGGCATGCGCTCGGGCGCGACCATGTATTTCTGGATGTTGTAGAAGCCGCCGCCGTGGACCTGCCACTCCTCGCCGCTCACCCCTTCCGGCATGCCGGGACGCGCGATCAGCCCCAGGTCCAGCGCGATGAAATAGAAGGATGAGCCGATCCAGGCGATGGCCGTGACGACATGCAGCCAGCGCACGGCAAATTGCGCCCATTCCCAGAAAATGGCCAGTTCAAACATAAATTGTGCCCCCAAACGTCAGATGCGGGAATGATGCGAAATTTTGCCGCGAAAAAAAAGTGCCGGAGCGCAAAGAAGACAAATTAGTTGAGCCTTTTCAGTTCTTTGCTCGTTCTGCGGGCAGCCTGCCTGCTTTTGCGGCAGAAATGACGTGGATAAGTTCACTTGCAACCAAGGCGGCAATCACGGCCGGGCGCTTGTCGGCAACCCCGGCGCCGATCGGCATGGTCAGCCGCGAGAGCTCTGTTTCGCTTAAGCCTTCCTTCCGCGCAAAATTCAGGAACGTCGCCCGCTTGGTCTTCGAACCGATCATGCCGCAATAGGAAAGATCGTCGCGTTTCAGCGCTTCCGTCGCGATCAGAAAATCGAGCGCATGGTCATGGGTGAGGATGACGGCGGCGCTGCCTGAAGGCATGCGCGCGACCTCGGCCTCGGGCATTGGCGACAGGCGGAGCTCGACGGTCCCCGGCAGCGGGTCGTCCAATTCCGGACGGGTTTCGATCACAGTCGTGTTGAAGGGCAGGGGAGCAAGCGCCTGCGCGAGCGCCATGCCGACATGACCGCCGCCGAAAATATAGACCGAGGGGTTTGACGCCGCGTCCTCCGCAAGCGCGTTCAGCAGGCGATCGACTGTGCCGGCATCCGCGACCTCAAAGGCGAGGATGGTACGCCCGCCGCAGCATTGGCCGATCTCGGGGCCGAGGGGAATGTCGAGCCGCAGCGGCGCGTCATGACCCTTCAGCAGACGCCGGGCATGATCGATCGCGAGATATTCGAGCTGGCCGCCGCCGATCGTTCCGCAGGTTGCGTCAATTGAAACGGCCATCACCGCGCCTGCCTCGCGCGGCGTCGAGCCCCTGATCTCGGCCACCGTGACAATGACGGCGGCCGGATGATCCTCGAAAAAACGCCGGAATGTCGCGACCTCGCTCATGCCTCACGCCTTCTTCATCCGCTCCACCGCCATCAGCACGCGTTCGGGCGTTGCCGGTGCGTCGAGCCTGGGGCAGACGCGGTAGTCGGCGACGCTGGCAACGGCCATGGAGATTGCCTCCAGCGCCGAAATCGCCAGCATGAAGGGCGGTTCGCCGACGGCCTTGGAACGGCCGATGGTCGGTTCGCGGTTTTCGGAGAAATCGGTGAGCTTGACGTTGAAGATCTTCGGCCGGTCGGAGGCAAGCGGGATCTTGTAGGTGGACGGCGCATGGGTGCGAAGGCGTCCCTTGTCGTCCCACCACAATTCCTCCGTCGTCAGCCAGCCGAGCCCCTGCACGAAACCGCCCTCGATCTGGCCGATATCGATGGTCGGGTTCAGCGACCGCCCGGCATCGTGGAGAATGTCGGTGCGGTCGAACAGATATTCGCCGGTGAGCGTATCGATCGAGACCTCGGTGCAGGCAGCGCCATAGGCGAAATAGTAAAAAGGCCGGCCCTTGCCCGCCGCGCGGTCCCAATGGATCTTCGGCGTCTTGTAGAAGCCCGCCGCCGAAAGCTGGATACGGGCGAAATAGGCGGCCTTGATCAGGTCGGGGAAAGGAATTTCTTCCTTTCCGATACGCACCCGGTTCGGCAGGAATTCGATTTCCTCCGGCGCGACATTCCAGTGTTCGGCGGCAAAGGCGACCAGCCGGTCGCGGATCTGCATCGCGCCGTTCCAGGCAGCCATGCCGTTGAGGTCGGAGCCCGAGGACGCGGCGGTGGCAGACGTGTTCGGCACCTTGCCGGTCGTCGTCGCGGTGATCTTCACCCGTTCGAGGTCGATCTGGAAGACGTCGGCGACCACCTGGGCGACTTTGATGTAAAGCCCCTGGCCCATCTCCGTGCCGCCGTGATTGAGCTGAACCGAGCCGTCCTGATAGACATGGACGAGCGCGCCGGCCTGGTTGAAGGCGGTCATGGTGAAGGAGATGCCGAATTTCACCGGCGTCAGCGCAATGCCCTTCTTGATCACCGGGCTCGTCTCGTTGAAATCGATGATCGCCTGGCGGCGGGTGCGGTAGTCGGCGCTTGCCTCCAGTTCCTCGACCACGCGCAGGATGATGTTGTCCTCCACCGTCTGGTGATAGGGCGTCACATCCCGGCCGGAGCCGTTGGGGCCGTAGAAATTCGCTTTGCGGATATCGAGCGGGTCTTTCTGCAGCGCATAGGCGATTTCCTCGATGAAGCGCTCGCCCGCCAGCATGCCCTGCGGCCCGCCGAAACCGCGATAGGCGGTGTTCGAGCAGGTATGCGTCTTCAAGGGTCGGGAGACCATGTGCACGTTCGGATAATAATAGGAACTGTCGGCGTGAAACAGCGTGCGGTCGGTCACCGGCCCTGAAAGGTCGGAGGAAAAGCCGCAACGCCCGGCAAAGGTCGTGTCCACGCCCTCGATCACGCCGTCATCGTCAAAGCCGATATCGTAATAGGCGACGAAATCGTGGCGCTTGCCGGTGATCACCATGTCCTCGTCGCGGTCGGGGCGGACCTTGATCGCGCGGTTGAGCTTCTTGGCCGCAAGGGCCGCGATCGCGGCAAAGCCGTTGCCCTGGGTCTCCTTGCCGCCGAAGCCGCCGCCCATGCGTCGCTGATAGACGGTGACGGCGTTGGACGGAATATCGAGCACATGGCCGACGATATGCTGGATCTCGCTTGGATGCTGTGTGGACGACCAGACGGCCACCTCGTCATCCTCGCCGGGTATGGCGAGCGCGATCTGGCTTTCGAGATAGAAATGCTCCTGCCCGCCGATCTCCATCTCGCCGGTGATCCTGCGGGGCGCCTTGTCGAGCGCGGCCTTCGCATCGCCGCGCTGAAGCGTCATCGGGGTGATGACATTGGGCGCGTCATTGGCAATCGCGTCGCGCACATTGGTCCAGAAGGGCAGGTCCTCATAGGTGATCTTCGCAAGCCGCGCCGCCGCGCGGGCCTGATGCCGGGTCTCGGCGATCACCGCGAACATGATCTGTCCGTGATACTCGACCTCGTCATTGGCAAAGAGCGGCTCGTCGTGATTGCCGCCCGAGGAAATGTCATTGGTGCCGGGCACATCCTTCGCCGACAGCACGGCGACGACGCCGGGGGCTTCGGCCACCGCCGACAGGTCCATCGCGGCAATGCGCGCATGCGGCCGCTCGGAAAGGCCGAGGCCGACATGCAGAAGGCCTGCGGGTTCGGGAATGTCGTCGATATATTCAGCGGTGCCGGCCACATGCTTGTGGGCGGAATCGTGAACACGAGGCTTGTGCATGCCGCCCGAAATCTCGGTCTTCAGGGAAAGCGCGTCATTGGTCTGCTTGTCCACCTTAAGCCTCCTCGCGTTCGAAGCGTGAGAGTTCTTGCGGGCTGCCCCCGGTTTCAAGCAGCAGGCGGGAGAGCAGGTTCTTGGCCGCGAGCATACGATATTCCGCCGTGGCGCGCATATCGGTCATCGGCTGGTAGTCGCTCTCAAAGGCGGGCCGCGCCGCTTCCACGGTCTCGGCCGTCCACGGCTTGCCGGAAAGGGCGGCCTCAACATGGGCCGCGCGCTTGGGAATGCCGGCCATGCCGCCATAGGCGATGCGGATTTTGTCGACCGTGCCGTCACCGCCAAGCTCAAGATAAAAGGCACCGCAAAGGGCGGAAATATCCTCTTCGCGGCGTTTGGAAACCTTGTAGACCGCGTAGTGCGCGCCCTCTGCCGGCTTCGGAACGGTAAGCGACAGCACGAACTCACCCGGTCGCCGGTCCTGCTTGCCGTAATCGCGGAAATAATCCTCAAGCGCGATGGACCGCGTGCCGTCCTTCGATTGCAGCGTCAGCGTCGCGCCCAGAGCGATCAGGGCAGGCGGGGTGTCGCCGATCGGCGACCCATTGGCGACATTGCCGCCGATCGTGCCCATATTGCGCACCTGCTCGCCGCCGATGCGGTCGATCAGCCGGGAAAGCGCCGGGATTTTGCCTGCCAGTGCCGGGAACGCTTCCGAATAGGTGACGCCTGCGCCGATGATGAAGCTCTTTTCCGTCTCGGTGATCGTCTGCAGCTCTTCCAGATGGTTGATGAACACCATCGGGTTCAGATCGCGCATCTGCTTGGTGACCCAGAGACCCACATCGGTCGAGCCCGCCACGATGGTCGCGTCGCGATATTCGGCGAGCACCCCGGCAAGGGCGTCGGCGGAGCCGGGAATAATCCCGCGCTTGCTTTCGGTGCCGATGGTGATGGTCTCGCCGGTCTTCATGGCCGCAAGCGTTGCCATCACGCTCTCGCGCTCGCGCGCCAGCGCATCGAAGGCCGCATCCGGTCGAATGGCGGAGGCCTTCTCCGCCGCCTTGATGATCGGCTCGTAGCCGGTGCAGCGACAGAGATTGCCCTGCAATGCCTTCTCGATCGCCTGTCGGGACGGTTTTTCGTTTTCCATCCACAGCGCGTAAAGCGACATGACGAAACCCGGCGTGCAGAAACCGCATTGCGAGCCGTTCATGTCGACCATGGCCTGCTGGACGGGATGGAGCGCGCCGTCTTTCGCCGCCAGATGCTCGACGGTGACGACATGGGTGGCATTCAGCGATGCGGTAAAGCGGATGCAGGCATTGACCGTCTCATAGACGAGCTTTCCGCGCGTCAGCCTGCCCACCAGCACCGTGCAGGCGCCGCAGTCGCCCTCCGCACAGCCTTCCTTGGAGCCGGTCAGGTGTCGTTCGATGCGCAGATAGTCCAGCAGGGTTTCCGACGGCGAGAACCTGTCGCGCGTCACGTCCCTGTCGTTGAGGATGAACCGTATCGTCATCAAAATTCCTTCAGAAAGATCCGGAGGCCGGCGTTATTGCGCGGTCCAGCCGCCGTCAATCGAAATATGCGTACCGGTGACCTGGCAGGCGGCGTCGCTCGCTAGATAAAGCGCCGCGGCGGCGATCTGCTCGACGGTCACGAACTGCTTGGTCGGCTGGGCGGCCAGAAGAACGTCGGTTTTCACCTGTTCCTCCGTCATCCCGCGCGCCTTCGCCGTATCCGGGATCTGCTTTTCCACGAGCGGCGTCAGCACATAACCGGGGCAGATGGCGTTGACGGTGATGCTGTGACGGGCCAGTTCCAGCGCGACCGTCTTCGTCAGCCCCATCATGCCGTGTTTCGCCGCCACATAGGCGGACTTGAAAGGCGAGGCGACCAGCCCGTGGGCGGAGACCAGATTGATGATCCGGCCGTGGCCCGCCTTCTTCATCAGCGGAACCGCATGATGGATGGTGTGAAAGGAACTTGTCAGATTGATGGCGATGATCTGGTCCCATTTTTCCGGCGGAAAATCCTCGATCGGGCTGACATGCTGCACGCCGGCATTGTTGACCAGCACGTCGAGCCCGCCGAAGGTCTTGTCGGCAGTCGCGATCAGATCCGCGATCTCGTCTGGCTTGGTCATGTCGGCGGGGTGGTAGATCACCGATCCCTCGCCGAGACTGCCGATGCGATCGACGGCCTGATTGATCGCCTCTTCCGATCCGAAACCGTTGATGACGAGATTGTCTCCGGCCTTCGCGAAGCCTTCGGCGATGCCGAGGCCTATGCCGCTGGTCGAGCCGGTCACCACTACTGTACGCGCCATGATATGTCTGCCATTCCCGATTCTTGTTGTTGTTCGCTATTCGCCTGAAAGGTTATGCGCAAACCAGAGGCCATGCAATTGCTTGCATGCCGGGCGGGGCCAAGAAATGGGCGTCCGGCGCCGGAGCGCGGAGCAGGGTGTGAACACAGCGTTTCAGGCGCGGCGACGCTCGATCCCGTGACTTGCGGCAGGCAATGCTCCATATCAGGGCCAACGCAATTCAGGTTCTGACTTGAAAGGACAAACCGATGGAACTGGGTGTCTTCACATTTGCCGATGTCGATCCGTCTGACGGCATTGATCGCGGGCGCGAGGCCGAACGCCGAATGAAGGACCTGATGGAGGAGATCAGGCTGGCCGACGATGTCGGGCTCGATGTCTTCGGCGTCGGCGAGCATCACCGCGTCGACTATCTTGTTTCCTCGCCGGCAACGGTTCTGGCGGGCGCCGCCACGGTCACCAAGAATATCCGGCTGACGAGCGCGGTCTCGATCCTGTCGTCGGATGATCCCGTGCGCGTGTTCCAGCAGTTTTCCTCCGTCGACTTGCTGTCTTCGGGCCGGGCGGAAATCATGGCAGGGCGTGGATCCTTCATCGAAAGCTTTCCGCTTTTCGGCTATCCGCTGGAAGCCTATGACGAGCTGTTTTCGGAAAAACTCGATCTCCTGTTGAATATCCGCGAAAACGAGAAGGTCACCTGGTCGGGCAATACGCGCGCGCCGCTCGCCGATCAGTCTGTCTATCCGCGTCCGGTGCAGAATCCGCTGCCGGTCTGGATCGCCGCCGGCGGCACGCCGCAGTCGATGGCGCGTGCCGGCTTTCTCGGCCTGCCGCTGATCATCGCCATCCTCGGCGGTCAGCCGCGCCGGTTTGCGCCGCTCTTCGATATCCACCGCCAGGCGGGGCTTCAGGCCGGCCACGATCCGGCGAAGCTGAAGCGCGGCATTTCCGTCCACGGTTTTCTCGCCGATACGGCCGAGGAAGCCGCCGACATCTTCTTCGAACCGCAAAAGGCGGTGATGGACAGGCTCGGACGCGAGCGCGGCTGGGGGCCGCAAAGCCGGGCGCAGTTCGATGCCTCGGTGGGACCGGAAGGCGCGTTGTTCGTCGGCGGACCGGAGGACCTGGCGAAGAAGATCGTCGCCCACCAGCGCATTTTCGGTCTCGACCGGTTCATGATTCAGTTTGCCGTCGGGCTTGTGCCGCAGGCCGAGGTCTTGCATGCCATCGAGCTGTTCGGCAAAAGGGTCGCGCCGATGGTGCGCGAAATGCTGGCCGACGGCGAGCCGGTTTAGAATTCGAAGTTTGAAAAGAGGGCCTGGATGATTGTCACGACAGAAGAAGAGCTTCAGGCCCTGAAGGAGATCGGTCGCATCTGCGCGGGCGCAATCGATATCATGTCGAAGGCGCTGGAGCCCGGCATTACCACGCTTGAACTTGACAAGATCGGCCGCAAGTTTCTCGATGACAATGGCGCGCAGTCGGCGCCGGAAGTGACCTATCGGTTTCCCGGAGCGACCTGCATTTCCGTCAATGAGGAGGTCGCCCACGGCATTCCGGGCGACCGGGTGATTGCCGCCGGCGACCTCGTCAATATCGATGTTTCGGCCGAGAAGAACGGCTTTTTCTCCGATACCGGCGCCTCCTTCGCCGTGCCGCCGGTGACGTCGAAGATCAAGCGCCTCTGCCGCGACGGCAAGCGGGCGATGTGGACCGGGATCAACCAGGTGAAGCCCGGCGGCGATTTCGCTGATATCGGCAATGCCATCGGCGATTTCGCCCGCAAGAACCGCTATTCGCTGATCCGCAATCTCGCAAGCCACGGCATCGGCCGCTCGCTGCACGAGGAGCCCGCAGAGCTCTCCACATGGCCGGACCCGAGCGAGCGCCGCCGCATCGCCGAGGGGCATGTCTTCACGGTCGAGCCGTTTCTTTCGCTCGGCGGCGAGTTTGCCGAGGAGGAGGAGGACCGGGAGTGGGTGCTCTATTCGATCCCCAAGGCGCTGACGGTCCAGTTCGAGCACACGCTGGTGGCAACCCGCAACGGGCCGGTGATCCTGACGCTTCCCGAGGGCGAATAGGACGCGATCCAGATTGTAGGCGCACAACCGATACGCCCACCTGAACAATGTTTAATTTCTCTTTCGGCGGTTTTTTGCCATAGATGGGCAGAGTCTCCTTCGTTTGTGTTCTTTCCGGAAGGCCAGCCCCTTGTTTAAGTCGTTTTTTCCGAAACCGAAACTGTTTTTCGCCTCCGCCCTGATATGGGCGCTGGTCGCGATCGCCGGCTGGTACGGCGTGGTGCGCGAGCTTGGCGTCGCCGTAGGCTTCGCGCCCTATCCGGAAGGCGAGCAGCCGATCGGGCTTGCCCATTTCGTAACGCCCGACTTCCTGTGGTTCTACCTCTATTATGCCGTGTTCTCGGTGATCTTCGGCGTTTTCTGGTGGATCGTCGGCGATAATCGCAAATGGCAGCCCTGGTCGGTGTGGGGGTCGCAGCTGATCATCTTCGTCACCTATTTTTCGGTGCAGATCTCGGTTGCCATCAACAACTGGCGCCGTCCTTTCGGGGATACGTTGCAGGCGGCACTTCAGGGCGAAGGCGGCATAACGGTCGGCGACTTTTATACGCTGATGCTGATCTTCCTGCAGATCGCCTTTCTGAGCGTCACCCTTTTCATCGTTTCGCGCTTCTTCATCAGCCACTATATCTTCCGCTGGCGCACGGCGATGAATGACTACTACACCGGCATGTGGGAACGCGTCCGTCATATCGAAGGCGCATCCCAGCGCGTTCAGGAAGACACGATGCGCTTCGCCTCGATCATGGAGGGGCTCGGCGTTTCGATGATCGATTCGGTGATGACCCTGATCGCCTTTCTGCCGGTGCTGTTCTCGCTGTCGCAATATGTCACCGAACTGCCGATCGTCGGCGCGATTCCCGCTCCGCTTTTCACCGCGGCGATCTTCTGGTCGCTGTTCGGCACGATCTTGCTGGTTGTTGTGGGCATCAAGCTGCCGGGGCTGGAGTTCCGCAATCAGCGCGTCGAGGCCGCCTACCGTAAGGAACTCGTCTATGGCGAGGACCATGAGGACCGGGCCGATCCGGTGACGCTGCAGGAGCTCTTCACCAATGTGCGCCGCAACTATTTCCGGCTCTATCTGCACTACACCTATTTCAATCTCGCCCGCAGTCTCTACCTCCAGGCCGACAATATCTTCGGCTATTTCATTCTGGTCCCGGCAATTGTCGCCGGCGCGGTGACCTACGGTCTCGTACAGCAGATCGTGACGGCTTTCGGCCAGGTTGCCTCCTCGTTCCAGTATCTCGTGATGTCCTGGTCGACGATTATCGAGCTGATCTCGATCTACAAGCGTCTGAAAGCCTTCGAAGCCGCGATCTTCGGCATGGAACTGCCGGAAATCGACCGCGAGGACTATCAGGAGCCGGGCGGAACCGTGGCCGATACGCACCCCGATTGAGCGGCTTCAAAACCTTGCGGTTCGGGATTATTGTGCGCATGTCTTCGCGCCTTCAAGGGGAATAGCGCCATGGTCATGCTCATCATTGCCGTACTGATTTTCACCGGCATTCATCTCATTCACACCTTCGCTCCGGGCTTTCGCCAGGCGATGATCGATCGGCTGGGGGATAATGCCTGGAGGGGCGTGTTCTCGATCGCGGCCCTTGCCGCGCTCGTTTTCATGATCTGGGCCTTCGGCCAGGCCCGCCAGCAGGGCATCATCCTTTACACGCCGCCCTTCTGGATGGCGCATATCACCATTCTGCTGATGCTGATCGCGATGATCTGTCTTGCCGCGAGCTTCTTCCCGCCGGGGCGGATCACGACCATGGCCAAGCATCCGATGGTGCTGTCGGTGAAGATCTGGGCCTTTGCCCACCTTCTGGCCAATGGCGAGGCGGCTTCCGTCATCCTGTTTGCCGGCCTGCTCGTCTGGGCGGTCATTCTGAGGATTTCGCTGGCGAAGCGCGAGCGAGCCGGTAATTACAGCCGCAAGCCCTTCGTCTCCGCGCGCTATGATGCCTATGCCTTTGTCGTCGGGATCGCGCTCTGGGGGCTGTTCATCTGGAAGCTCCACGTCTGGCTGATCGGGGTTCCGGTTTCCTTTGCCATGTGAAAATAGTCGCTCCGACGCAATATCCCCCGCCGGGAGCGGCTTTTTCCCTTACAACGGGATGAAAAAACGGCTAGAAGGCCCGGCACTGGAGAAAGAAATTCGTGCCGGAGTGACGGAATGGCAAATCAGGACGACAGTTTTATCCGCGAGGTCAATGAGGAGCTGCGTTCCGACAGGATGAAGGACGCATGGCGGCGCTTCGGGCGTTATCTCATTGCGGCTGCCGTGCTGCTCGTCGTCGGAACCGCCGGCTGGCGTGGTTACGAGTACTGGCAGGCGCGTGAGGCGGCCCAGTCGGGCGACGTTTTCCTGACCGCGCTGAACCAGATCGAGGCCGGCGATCTTGATGCCGCCGAGAAGACGCTGGCGGAACTCGAGTCCGAAGGCCACGGGTCCTATCCGGTGCTCGCCGAACTGCGCTCTGCGACGCTTCTGTCGGAAGCGGGCGATACGGCCGCCGCCGTCTCCGCCTTCTCCACGATCGGCAAGGACCGCAGCGTGCCGGAAGCCATCCGCGACGCTGCCAAGCTGCGCGCCGGCTGGCTGCTGGTCGATACCGGAACCTATGAACAGGTGTCGGCGGAAGTGGAGGAACTTGCCAATGACGGCAACCCGTTCCGTTTTTCCGCGCGCGAGATCCTCGGTCTTTCCGCCTATGCCCATCAGGATTATGCCCGCGCCCAGGAATGGTTCGAGGACGTCGCCAATGATCCGGAAGCGCCGCGCAACGTGCTGAACCGCGCGCAGATTCTGCTCGAGGTGATGACCGCCAACGGCGAAATCCAGGATGCCGGCTAAGCCGGCCCGAGAGGAATAGATGAGTTTCAAGGTCGCAATCGTCGGAAGGCCGAATGTCGGCAAGTCCACGCTGTTCAACCGTCTGGTCGGGCAGAAGCTGGCGCTCGTCGACGACACGCCGGGGGTGACCCGCGACCGCCGGCCGGGCGATGCGCGGCTGTTTGATCTCCGCTTCACCATCATCGACACGGCTGGCCTGGAAGAGGCCGCCGCCGACACGCTTCCGGGGCGCATGCGCGCGCAGACGGAAGCGGCGATCGACGAGGCCGATCTTTCGCTCTTTCTGATTGACGCAAAGGCCGGGCTGACGCCCGCCGATACGACCCTTGCCGAACTGCTGCGCCGTCGCGGCAAGCCCGTCGTGCTGGTTGCCAACAAGGCAGAGGCGCGCGGCTCGGATGCCGGCTTTTATGACGCCTTCACGCTTGGGCTCGGCGAGCCTTGCCCGATTTCGGCCGAACACGGCCAGGGCATGAACGATCTGCGCGAGGCGATCATCGAGGCGATCGGCGAGGACCGCGCCTTCGGCAAGGCCGATGACGGCACGGAAGCCGAAACCGACGTGATGCTGACGCGTGAGGAAGCCGAGAACCCGGAAGAGGCGGCGCCCTATGACGACAGCAAACCGCTCAGGGTGGCAATCGTCGGTCGCCCGAATGCCGGCAAGTCAACGCTGATCAACCGCTATCTCGGCGAGGAGCGCTTGCTGACCGGCCCGGAAGCCGGCATCACGCGCGATTCCATTTCGGTGGAATGGGAATGGCGCGGCCGCGCCATCAAGCTTTTTGACACGGCCGGCATGCGCCGCAAGGCAAGGGTGGTGGAGAAGCTGGAAAAGCTGTCCGTATCCGATGCGCTGCGCGCCATACGCTTTGCCGAATGCGTGGTGATCGTCTTCGATGCGACGATCCCGTTTGAAAAGCAGGATCTGCAGATCGTCGATCTCGTGCTGCGCGAGGGTAGGGCGGCGGTGATCGCCTTCAATAAGTGGGACATGATCGAGGACCGCCAGCAGGTTCTGGCGGATCTGCGCGAAAAAACCGAGCGGCTTTTGCCGCAGGCGCGCGGCATTCGCGCCGTGCCGATTTCCGGCGAGCGGGGCACCGGCCTCGACAAGCTGATGCAGGCGGTCGCCGATACCGACAAGGTGTGGAACCGCAGGATTTCCACGGCCCGGCTCAACCGCTGGCTCGACGGCCAGACCGTCAGCCATCCGCCGCCCGCCGTTTCCGGTCGTCGCCTCAGGATGAAATACATGACGCAGGTGAAGACCCGCCCGCCGGGCTTCATGATTTCCTGTACCAGGCCGGATGCCGTGCCGGAGAGCTATATCCGCTACCTGACCAACGGGCTCCGCGCCGATTTCGACATGCCGGGCGTGCCGATCCGCATCCACTTCCGCGCCGGCGACAACCCCTTCGAGCACAAACGCAAGAAGAAGCGCTGATCAGCTTTCGTGGGCGGCGACCATATTGTCGTAGAACTGCCTGGCCGCCGCTTCCCAGGTATAGGTCAGCGCCAGATCGCGGGCCTTTTCCGGCGAGCATTCCAGCGCCCTCAGGCATGCCGTCTTGAGATCGTCGTCGAGCGCGCCGGCCTGCTCATGGCCGCCGAGGATGTCGCTCGGGCCGGTCACGGGGAAGGCCGCGACGGGCACGCCGCTCGAAAGCGCCTCGATGATCGTGTTGCCGAAGGTGTCGGTCTTCGACGTGAAGACGAAAACATCCGCTTCCGCATAGGCTTTCGCCAGCGCCTCGTCCTGCAACATGCCGGCAAAGTGCACATTGGGGTATTTTTCCTCAAGCGCCCTGCGCGCCGGCCCGTCGCCGACAACGACGATGCTGCCGGGCAGGTCGAGCGCGAGCAGCGCGGGAAGGTTCTTTTCCACGGCGACGCGGGCGACGGTGAGGAAGATCGGCCGCTTGAGGCCGCCGAATGGCGCTTCCGATTTCCGCCGGGGGTGAAACAGCGCATTGTCGATGCCGCGGCTCCAGCGCATCAGGTTGTGGATGCCGCGTGTCTCCAGTTCAAGCGCCAGACTGTCGGTCGCCACCATGCAGCCATTGCCGGAATTGTGAAACCGGCGGACGATGCCGTAGAGCATATCCTTCGGGATCGGCAGGCGTGCGGCGACATATTCGGGAAAGCGGGTGTGATAGCTGGTGGTAAACCGCATGCCGTTCTTCAGGCAATAGCGGCGCGCCTTGAAGCCGAGCGGCCCCTCGGTGGCGATATGGACGAACTCCGGCGCGCTTTCCTCTATCCTTCGGGCAACCTGCCCGTATGTCGCGAGCGCCAGCCGGATTTCCGGATAGGTCGGCATCGGCATGCTGCGAAAAAGATCGGGCGTGATCATCGTCACCGTGAGGCCCATCTTCTCCAGTTCGTGGTTGGTGTTCTCGATCGAGCGAACCACGCCGTTGACCTGCGGATGCCAGGCATCGGACACGAGGGTCAGTCTCTTGGGCGCGTCTTTGTCCACTTCGGATTCTCCTGCGGGCGCATGCTCGCCAGTTCGGCCCTGTTATCCAAGCGATGTTACAGTCTTATTACACTGCAATTTCCGCGCGGACGCCAACTGCGGATAAACAGCGATCTCCATTTACCTGAGGAAGACGCAGCGATAGGCTTGGGAAAACGGTATTCAGTCGATTTCAGACAAGGGATTTCAAATGACCGGCGGGAAAAGCGAAAACGGCGCGTGGTGGCGCGGCGGCGTCATCTATCAGATCTATCCGCGCTCGTTCCAGGATACGACCGGCGACGGGATCGGTGACCTGCCGGGCATCACCCGCCGGCTGGCCTATGTCGCCGAACTCGGCGTTGACGCGATCTGGCTGTCGCCCTTCTTCAAGTCGCCGATGGCCGACATGGGCTATGATGTTTCCGACTATCTCGATGTCGATCCGATGTTCGGCACGCTCGATGATTTCCGGGCGCTTGTGGCCGAGGCCCATCGGCTGGGCCTCAAGGTCATCATCGACCAGGTGCTTTCACACACCTCCGACAAGCATGACTGGTTCAGGGAAAGCCGCAAGAGCAAGGTGAATGACAAGGCCGACTGGTTCGTCTGGGCCGATGCAAAGCCCGACGGGACCGCGCCCAACAACTGGCTGTCGATCTTCGGCGGTCCGGCCTGGGAATGGGACGGCACGCGCAAGCAGTATTACATGCATAATTTCCTGGCCAGCCAGCCGGACCTCAATTTCCATTGCGAAGCCGTACAGGACGCCCTGCTCGAGACGGTGCGCTTCTGGCTCGATCTCGGCGTCGATGGCTTCCGTCTCGACACGGTGAACTACTATTTCTGTGACGCGAAACTGCGCGACAATCCGGCGGTCGACGGCGAGCTTGGTCCAGCCGGTCTCGACGCGCCCGATGTCAACCCGTATGGCTTTCAGCAGCATATCTACGACAAGACGCGGCCGGAGAACATCGGCTTTCTGCAGCGCTTCCGGGCTCTGCTCGATGAGTATGACGGTCGCTCATCGGTGGGGGAAGTGGGGGACGGCGCGCGTTCCTTGAAGACTGTTGCCGCCTATACCTCCGGCAATGACAAACTGCATATGTGCTACACGTTCGATTTCCTCGGACCGAATTTCTCGCCCGCCCACATCCGCGATTGCGTGGAGAACTTCTTCGCGACGGTGAAGGATGGCTGGGTGTGCTGGGCATTCTCCAATCACGATGTCGATCGCCATGTCTCGCGCTTTGCCAAAACGGAAGCGGAGCGGGAGCCGGTGGCGAGACTCGCGATTTCCGTGCTTGCGACATTGCGCGGTTCGATCTGCCTCTATCAGGGCGAGGAACTGGGGCTGCCGCAGGCCGAAATCGCCTTCGAGGATCTGCAGGACCCCTATGGCATCCGCTTCTGGCCCTCCTTCAAGGGGCGCGACGGCTGCCGCACCCCGATGCCCTGGAGCAATGTCGCCCCGCATGCCGGTTTCACCACGGCTGACAAGCCCTGGCTGCCGGTACCGGCGGAGCACCTGCCGCTTTCGGTGTTCGAACAGGCGCCGGAGCCGGACACGGTCTACAATCACTATCGCGCCGTTCTGTCCTTCCGCGCCGAACACGACGTGTTGTTTGACGGCGATATCGCCTTCATGGACAGCGACAATGACGACGTGCTGATATTTACCCGTCAGAAGAACGGAAAGACGCTGCTCTTCGTCTACAATTTCGCCGACACGCCGCAATCCGTGCCGTTGCAGATCGCGCTCGAGCATGTCGACAGCATCGACCTTCCGGGCATGACCGGCGTCCTGAACGGCGCCCATGTCGACCTCGGCGCGTTTGACGGATTTTGTGCCCGCCTCTGAGAGAGCCGGGCCGGACGCCGCATGTGGCGGCGTCCGTCCGATCAGTCTTCAAGCAGCTTGAAACGGAAGAAGAGGGCGCCGAGCAGGCCGCCCGCCAGCGAGGCGACGATGAACAGCCAGAGCTGGGAGAGGGCCTGGTCTCCGGCGAGCGGCGCGGGACCAAAGCTTCGGGCGGGATTGGACGAAACGCCGGTGACCTGAATGCCGACGAGGTGGATCGCCGTCAGGGTCAGGCCGATGGCGAGACCGGCAAAGCCGGCGGCTGCCGCCTTGCCCGTCGAGCCGAGAATGACGACGACGAATATCGCAGTGAAAACCACTTCGAAGATGAGGGCGGCAGGCAAAGCATATTCGCCGAGATAGCCCGGTCCACAGCCATTCTGTCCCCGGTTTTCGGTCGAGCCGGCGATGACGGCGAGGATGGCTGCGCCTGCGAGCGCGCCTGCAAACTGGGCGACCCAGTAGCGAAGCACGTCGCCCGCCGGCATGCGGCCGCTGATGTAGACGCCGAAACCGACGGCCGGATTGACATGACAGCCGGAGACCGGGCCGATGCCCTAGAGCGACGTGCGTCCATTTGGACGCACAAAGGACGCTCTAACCTATTGAATCTACGCATCGTGCTTTCCGAAAATCGATTCCGATTTTCGGGCCGATGCGCTAGGCCATGGCGACGATTGCGAGGCCGAAGGCAAACGCAATTCCCGTCTGGCCGATCGAATCGCCGCCGAGCACTGCCGCGCCGCAGCCGAAAAGAACAAGAACTGCCGTGCCGACAAATTCCGCTACTATTTTTTCATCTGGAGATCCCCGAAAACGGCGGCGCGCTCAGGTGTCCGGCGGGCCGACAGAATATCGCTACACATGGTTGAGCGATCCGATTTTCTCTACCGATGAGGCATTGTCAGGATTTCGGCAATGGGAATCTTGTGTCGTCGATAGTTCCTGGAGTGGGCTGTGGATAGTATCCGTGCCCGTTTTCCCTACGCGTCTATTTCAACCGACCACGAGAAGCAGGTGCTTTCGCCCGGCGGCAGGATCTTGGTAAAGGGTCGTGCCTCAAGGGCTCCCCCCTTGCCGTTGGCCGCGGCCATTCCGTGCCAGGGCTCGACGCAGATATAGGGCGCGCCGGGCTTGGTCCAGAGCGCCAGATTGGGAAGGCCCTCAAAGGCGAAATGGAGCGCGGGCCCGTCTTCGGCGCTAAAGGTGAGGCGGTCGCCGGCGCCTTCCGGAAAGATCATAGCGTCGTCCTCGAAATAATCATGGTCGAGCGCGAGGATTCCTTCCGAAAAGGGCGAGGGAAGAGGGGCCAGGTCCAGAAGGCCGTCGCGCAGCCGGATCATTGCCGGTTCGTTCCGGTTCGCCAGGGAGATGTGGTGGACGTGGCCCTTGTCCATGCCGGGCATCGGCCAGCAGAAGGCGGGGTGGAAGCCGAAGCCGAAGGGCATCGGTCGCTCATTCCTGTTCTCGACCGTTGCCGAAACGGTGAGCGTTTTTCCTTCCAGCACATGTTCGATCGCGAGGCGGAAGGCGAAAGGGTAGGATTGGCGTGTTTCATGCGTGTCGGTCAGGACGAAGCGGCAGAGCGTCGCCGTCTGCTCTTCGAGCGTGAAGAGGCTCTTTCGGGCAAAGCCGTGCTGTTTCATGGCAAAGGTTTTGCCATCGATCTCCACCCGGTCCTCGGGCGCCTTGCCGACGATCGGAAACAGGATCGGCGCGCGTCCGGTCCAGAATTCCGGGTCGCCGTCCCACAGCCAGTCTCTCCCGTCGGCGGTTTTCAGCGATTGCGTTTCGGCGCCCAGCGGCGAGACGGTGACGGCAAGGTCTTCGTTTGCGATGCGGACGGCGTCGGTCATGATCAGGGTCCCATGGTTCTGTTGCTCGGGGCGGGAGGTCGAACCCGGCGGAAGCGACGCGGCCGCCGGGTATCAGCCGCTCAGATATTGTTCATCAGCACCTTGCGCAGCTTGTCGAACAACTCGTCGATCTCCGCCTTGGAGATGATCAGCGGCGGCGACAGCGCGATGATGTCTCCGGTGGTGCGGATCAGGAGACCGTCGTCATAGGCCTTCAGGAAGGCGGAGAAGGCGCGCTTGGTCGGTTCGCCGGCGATCGGCTCCAGTTCGATTGCGCCGATCAGACCGAGATTGCGGATATCGATCACATGCGGGCAGTCCTTCAGGCTGTGAAGCTGCTCTTCCCAATAGGGCGAAAGCTCCTTTGCCCGGGTCAGCAGGCCCTCGTCCTGATAGGTCTCGAGCGTCGCGAGGCCGGCGGCGGACGCGATCGGGTTGCCCGAATAGGTATAGCCGTGCATGAACTCGATCATGTGCTCCGGACCATGCATGAAGGCGTCATGGATTTCGTCCCTGACAAAAACCGCGCCCATCGGGATGACGCCGTTGGTCAGTCCCTTGGCCGTGGTCATGATATCCGGCGTGACACCGAAATATTCGGCGGCAAACGGCGCGCCAATGCGCCCGAAGCCGGTGATTACCTCGTCAAAAATCAGCAGGATGCCGTGCTTGTCGCAGATTTCGCGCAGCCGCTGGAGATAGCCCTTCGGCGGGATGAGGACGCCGGTGGAGCCGGCAACGGGTTCGACGATCACGGCGGCGACGGTGGAGGGATCATGCAGCGCGACAATCCGCTCCAGCGTGTCGGCAAGGTCGGCGCCGTGTTCGGGTTGGCCCCTGGTGAAAGCGTTCTTCTCCGGCAGATGGGTGTGGGGAATGTGGTCGACGCCGGTCAAAAGCGTGCCGAACATCTTGCGGTTCGAGACGATGCCGCCGACGGAGGTGCCGCCGAAATTGATGCCGTGATAGGCGCGCTCGCGGCCAATCAGGCGGAAGCGCTCGCCCTGGCCTTTCACGCGGTGGTAGGCCAGCGCGATCTTCAGCGCGGTGTCGACGGATTCTGAACCGGAATTGGTGTAGAAAACGTGGCCCATGCCCTGAGGCGCGAGGTCCACCAGGCGGTTGGCCAGTTCGAAGGCTTTCGGGTGGCCAAGCTGGAAGGCGGGGGCATAATCCAGTTCGCCGGCCTGGGCGCGGATTGCCTCGGTGATCTTCGGGCGGCAATGGCCGGCATTGACGCACCAGAGCCCGGCCGTGCCGTCGAGTACGGTGCGACCGTCGACCGTCTTGTAATACATGTCCTTGGCCGAGGCGAACATGCGTGGCGCCTTCTTGAATTGCCGGTTCGCGGTAAACGGCATCCAGAAGGCTTCGAGGTTGTTGGGGGCGACGCGGTCGGACATGAGCTGCTCCACAGAAGAAAGCGACCCGTTTGCCGGGTCATACTTTTTTGGAATTATACGGAGGAGCACGTTATCAGCGGATGGAGCGCCGTCAAGCTGGAAGGCGTGGGCGCCGGAAATGCCGTTTGCCTGCGCCGGATCGTTTCTTTGAAAAGGGATTGAGGCGCGGTCGCCGAACGGCCTGAACGGTCAATCCCCGAAAGAATGCGCCCGGAACGGTGTCCGCCGTCGATCCGGACGGAGTTCCCAATCTCAGCCGACGAGCGTATCGCGCCAGCCCGACCGGTCATAAATGTCATCGAGCGTATCGAGCAGCTTCTTCACCGGCTCCGCATGGGTGCTGTAATAGATCGTCTGTGCCTCGCGTCGGGTCTCCACCAGGTTCTGCGCTCGCAACTTCGAGAGGTGTTGCGAGAGCGCAGACTGACTCAACCCTACCCTGTTGGCAAGCGCGCCGACCGGCATCTCGTTCTCGATCAGAACGCATAATATCTGGAGGCGCTTCGGGTTGGCCATGGCGGCGAGAAGACAGGCTGCGACAGCGGTTTTGTCCGTTTGTGTGTTTGTTCTCACGGTCGTGCTTCCTTTTCTGGACATCGACGCTAGACAAGTTTTGTATTCACAAAGAAACTTACACAAGCTTTTATAAAAAAGTAATCTTAAATTTTGGGTATTTTGCCGGCAAGATCGTGGACAATTTCAAGCATTTCATCGTGATTAGTCACGACTTTATCAAACTCATGCCAAGCTATATTTCGGAGCTTTCTGAAATATATACCTTCAGGATCGATATCTACAAAGGTGAAGTCTCGATTTTCGACTTCTCGAAGCATGATTTCCGCATACTTTTCTATGTCGCCGGATTTGAACCATCCGTACGCCGACAAGGCGTCGGGTCGGACGATATCCGTGCCGTCGATCGCATAGGCCTTTCCGAATCCGCCATTGAGGTTGGCCGAGACCGGCTCCAGCCGGAACAGGTTGAAATCGGGAAAGTCAATGTAAGTTTTTGCTTTCTTATGACGGTTGAGAAAACGCTGGCGCAACCGAAAGTGGTTCTCGCTTCCCCGCTCGATAAGGCGCGCGTGGCAGCGCGTGGTCAGGCGCGGATGGGCCAGCGGATCGCCCTTGGCCGGCTCTCCGGTCAGGATAGAAACGCGGTTGTCCGCTTCGATCGCCCGCGTGTGGACCGAAAGTCCGGAAACCAGGATTGCCGGCGCGCCGTCAATGTCGGTTGCCAGCAGAACGCGGCTTGCGAGCGGAAATCCGGTCTTCGGTTCATTGACGGCGATTGCGGCATAGGGAGCCTCGCGGACGAGCCGGCGGGCAAGCGCTATCGCGGTTTCATCCGTTTCGCGCAGGACGGTTTTCTTCATCGGTTCGTTTCTTTTTCAGTCTCGTTCGGACGGGCGGCGGCAAGATGGATCATCATGTCCTGCTCGGTGATGGTTCCGGCAATCCGGCCGCGATCGATGACGCCAATCGTGCCGGGGCGCTCGCAAAGCGCACGCAGCAGCACGGCTGCGGATGTACCGGGCTTCACGGTTGCCGAAATCCGCACATCAAGACTGGCCCGATCGGTCACCGGCTGCATGATGTCTTCGGCCGTGAGGAAGGCGAAGCGGTTGGCATGGGCAACGAAGTCGGCAACATAGCTGCTTGCCGGCCTTCTGACGATTTCGCGCGCCGTTCCGGTCTGGATGATCCTGCCTGCATGCATGATCGCGATCCGGTTGCCGAGCTTGATGGCCTCATCGAGATCATGACTGACGAACAGGATGGTTTTCTTCAACCGCTCCTGAAGCGAGAGCAACTCATCCTGCAGATGAGCGCGGATGAGCGGGTCAAGCGCGGAGAACGGTTCGTCCATCAGCAATATCGGGGCGCCGGTGGCAAGGGCGCGCGCCAGCCCCACACGCTGCTGCATACCGCCGGAAAGCGCGTCAACGGGCTGGTCGGCCCATTCCGCAAGGCCGACAAGCGCCAGCTGCTCCTCGATCCGCTCGCGTTTCTCCTTCTTCGCAATGCCGGCAAGTTCCAGCCCGAAGCCGACATTCTCGGCCACGCTGCGCCATGGCAACAGGGCGAATTGCTGGAAAACCATGGCCACCGAACGGTTTCGCAGGGCCCGAAGCGCGCGGCCGCCGTCCTTATAGGGGTTGACCGGCCCTTGCTCCGTATAGACCTCCACATCGCCGCGCGTTACCGGCGCCAGGCCGTTGACGGCGCGCAGAAGCGTTGATTTGCCGGATCCCGAAAGCCCCATCAGGACGACGATCTCGCCCTCGCCGACCACAAGCGATGCATCGCTGACGCCGACGAGATTTCCGGTTTTCTTCAGGATCTCGTCGCGCGAAAGGCCGGCATCGATCAGCGGCAGCGCGCGTCCCGGGCGTTTGCCGTACACAATGTCTATATTTCGCAGTTCGAGGGCCTTGTTCATGAAAAGGACTTTCGAAGCAGAGGATGGTGAGAAGGGCGACGACGCGCCTGCGCGATCTCTTCCACAAACCGGGCGTTGCGACAAGGGCGCGCGTGCCGCAGCCATCGACGTCCGGCCTTGCCTCTTTCCTGTGACTTGCGGAATTTTGCGCTTTATCGATGCCGGTCGTTTTCGGCAAAAGGAAGCCGGAAGGATCGGGAACATGGCCAAGCTTCACTATTATTTCGCGACGATGAATGCGGGGAAATCAACGCTGCTGCTGCAGGCGGCCTATAATTACCGCGAACGGGGCATGCATGCGGTGATCCTGCTGGCAGAGCTCGACGACAGGGCCGGCAAGGGCGTCGTCTCGTCCCGTATCGGGCTGAAGTCCGATGCCGTAACCTTCGGGCCGGAAACCGATCTCTTCGAACTGGCCGGGAAGCTGAATGGCGAGAAAGTCATCGACTGCCTGTTTGTCGACGAGGCGCATTTCGCCACCGCCGATCATGTCTGGCAGCTTGCGCGGATCGTGGACGAACTGGGCCTGCCGGTCATGGCCTATGGCCTTCGATCCGATTTTCGCGGCGAGCTGTTTCCAGCTTCACGAGAGTTGTTTGTACTGGCGGACGAAACGCGCGAGGTGCGTACGATCTGCCATTGCGGCCGCAAGGCGACCATGGTGGTCCGGCTTGACGACGCGGGCAATGTCGCGCTCGACGGGCCGCAGATCGAGGTCGGCGGCAACGACCGCTATGTCTCCTATTGCCGCAAGCACTGGAAGGAAAAGACCGGTCGCAGGTAGTGGGCCTGCGTCCCAGAGGCGAGGCCGCGGCGGCGATTTGAATCTGGCCGCGCGACTTCATCAGTCGATGATGTTGAAGCGGATCGCCTTGGCGACGAGTTGCGCCCGGTTGACGCAATCCATCTTGCGGATGGCGTTGGCGAGATAGGCGTTCACCGTATGGTCCGAAAGACCCAGAATGCCGCCTATTTCGTGCGAGGTCTTGCCCTCCGCCGTCCAGCGGATCCCCTCCTTTTCGCGCGCCGACAGGCTTCCGATCTGCTGGCCGTGATGATCGCGCAGTTCACCGTGACGCCTGAGCGCGCGCCGGGCGATGCGGGTAAGGGCGAATTCCTCCTTGCTGCCCAGCGGCTCGCGATCGCCAAAGAACAGGAGCCCGGTCTGGTGGTTGGCATCGGCAGCCAGGGTGAACACGATCCCCATGGTGATCCTCAAGGCGCGCATGCGCTGGGCGAAATCCGTCCGGCTCAGGTCATCGGGGTTGTCAATGTCGGCAAGCGACCATTGCATTGGCGCACCGGCGCGCCGGTGCGTGGGTGAACCGGGAATGAAGCGCAACAGACCGACGTGATCATGGGATTCGATAAACGGGCGCGGAAGCGTGGTACAGTGCACAAGGGCCGGAATGATTGCCGCTTTCGGTCTCGGCACATCCATCAGGGTGAAATGGATCAGGCCGAAGTGGGATGCAATCTCTGCGAGAAGTCTGGCAAGGGTTTCAGTTTCGGCGGCCGCGTCAAGTTCGCGTATAAATTGAACAATTTTATCTTCCGCAGGTGGCCGCATACCCTCATCCCACTCGTTTTTATTATTGTTTTCTTTTATCTAATAAGTGAATCGCGGCTTGCCGCGCACCCATCAGACAAGAAAAGGAAGTTGCCCTGTTTTTCTGCAACCTTATATAGCAATATACATACACCGCTGGTGATGTCGAGTTGCGTCAATGCGAAAGACTCACTTTTTACGGGTAATTCTGGGCGCGATGCCGTTTGACGCAGTTTCCGGTTCATGCGGAAAGGCCGCACCGGCTCCACAGCCCGCATGACAATGGCGGAACGTCGTGAATGGAAGCGCCGCCCGGCACGGCCGAGGCGGCGCTATTCAAACCAGTTCACGCGACCGTCGAAGCAGGGGTCGGCTAGAGAGCCGTGCGTCCATTCGGGCGCACAAAGGACTCTCTAACCTGTTCAAACCAAGCATCTCCGGAAGATGCAGGGTGGTTTGCCGACGGCGATGTTTCGCCCGACCATGTCGGTTGAAGTGCAGCCGAACGCGAGACGAATTCAGCCCGCGTTGCGGCGTTCTTCCTGCGCGAGATCGGCCTCGACCACGGCCAGCGTCGCCATGTTGACGATCCCGCGCGAGGTGACCGATGGCGAAAGAATGTGGGCGGGAAGGGCGCTGCCGAGCAGGATCGGGCCCACATGCAACGCATCCAGCATGCCCTGAACCACCGTCATGGTGATGTGGGCGGCATCGAGCGAGGGGAAAACCAACAGGTTTGCCTCGCCGGAGAGTGTGCTGTTGGGCATCACGCGCTTGCGCAGTACATCGGAAATGGCGGTATCGCCGTGCATTTCGCCGTCGACTTCCAGATCCGGCATGCGTTCGCGGATGATGGCGAGCGCCTCGCGCATGCGCGCAGCACTCTCCGAATCGCGCGAACCGAAGTTGGAGTGGGAAACAAGCGCTGCCTTGGCCGCCATCCCGAAACGCGAGACCGCGCGCGCCGACTGGATCGTCGTTTCCGCGATCTCCTCGGGCGTCGGGCAGTAGGTCACATGGGTGTCGGCGAAGAAGGTCGCGCCGCGGTTGGAGATCAGCAGGCCCAGGCTGGAGAAGTCACGAACGTTCTCGTGCTTGCCGATGATATTGCCGATATCGCGCAGATGGCGGTCGAAACGGCCTTCCACGCCGCAAAGGAGCGCATCCGCATCGCCGCGCTTGACGGCGAGCGCACCGATAACCGTGGTATTGGTGCGCACGATGGTGCGGGCTCGGTCCGGCGTCACGCCCTTGCGCGCTACGAAGCCAAGATACTCCTCGACATACTCCCGAAAGCGCGAATCGCTTTCCGGGTTGATGATGTCATAATCCTCCTGAGGCCGCATTCTGAGCCCGTAGCGCTTCATGCGGGTCTCGAGCACGTTCGGCCGTCCGATCAGGATGGGGCGGGAAATGCCTTCCTCGACCAGCACCTGGGCGGCGCGCATCACCCGCTCGTCCTCGCCGTCGGAGAAGATCACGCGTTTCGGCTCGGCTGCCTTGGCGGCGGCGAAGACCGGCTTCATGACAAGGCCGGAGCGGAAGGCGAAGCGGTTGAGGTGATCGTAATAGGCTTCGTAATCCTCGATCGGCCGTTCGGCGACGCCGCTTTCGGCGGCTGCCTTCGCCACGGCCGGCGCGATGCGCAGGATAAGGCGCGGATCGAAGGGGGAGGGGATCAGGTAGTCCGGGCCGAAGACCAGCGGTTCGCCGCTGGAGGAATGCGGCACCTCCCAGACTTCCTCCTTGGCAAGCCCGGCGATTGCGCGGACGGCGGCCATCTTCATCTCTTCGTTGATGGTCCGCGCGCCGCAGTCCAGTGCGCCGCGGAATATGTAGGGGAAGCAGAGGACGTTGTTGACCTGGTTGGGGAAATCCGACCGTCCGGTGCAGATCATCGCGTCTTCGCGCTCGGCGCGCGCGAGATCCGGCATGATCTCCGGCACGGGATTGGCCAGCGCCATGATCATCGGCTTTTCGGCCATCTGCTTCAAAAGCGCCGGCTTCAGCGCGCCCGCGACCGAAAGGCCGAGGAAAACGTCGGTGCCCTCGATATGATCGGCAAGCGCATGGGCATCGCTTTCCTGCGCATAGACGGCCTTCCACTGATCCATATTGGTGGTGCGGCCCGGATAGACGAGACCGTCGATATCGAAGACCCAGATATTCTCCCGTTTGGCACCGAGCGAGACCAGAAGGTTAAGGCAGGCGAGCGCTGCGGCGCCCGCGCCGGAAGCGACGATCTTGACGTTCTCGATCGACTTGCCGGCAAGCTCAAGCCCGTTCAGGATGGCGGCGGCGACGATGATGGCGGTGCCGTGCTGGTCGTCGTGGAAGACCGGGATCTGCATCTTCTCGCGCAGGATGCGCTCGACCTCGAAACATTCCGGCGCCTTGATATCCTCAAGGTTGACGCCGCCGAATGTGGGCTCCAGCGCGGAAATCGTCGAGACCATCGCGTCAATGGTCGGCGCGTCGATCTCGATATCGAAGACGTCGACGCCGGCAAACTTCTTGAACAGGACGGCCTTGCCTTCCATCACCGGCTTGGAGGCGAGCGGGCCGATATTGCCGAGGCCGAGCACGGCGGTGCCATTGGAGATGACGGCGACGAGATTGCTGCGCGATGTGTATTTGGCTGCATCGGACGGATTGTCATGGATGGCGATACAGGGTGCGCCGACGCCGGGCGAATAGGCAAGCGCCAGGTCGCGCTGGTTGCCGAGCGGCTTGATCGCCTGGATTTCGAGTTTACCGGCCCGCGGATAGCGGTGATAGAAAAGCGCCTGCTGCTGCAGGTCTTCTCCGGCGCCCTTGGTTTCTTTGGGTTCGCTCATCGTCTTGATCTCCTTGTCCGGCGCCGGTGTCCGGTCTCCTCAATGTCGGGCGACTATATGGGCGGAAATGGCGAACTTCAATCCGTCGATGTCGCACGGCCCACGGTTTTGGCCGGCGCGTCGAAAACGGCGCGTCTCCTGCCATGCCGCGCGTTCAGGCGACTGACTGTTCACTACGGAAGATGTTTCACTCCCTGAATTTTCAGCTATTGTGCCGGGCAGACGAGGCGGTCTTGTGTAGACGCCGTTCACTTGAAAAGACCGTATGGAGACAGAGAATGAATAAAATGCTGCAGCCGATGGCGCCCTATTTCCTGGCGCTCCTCAGGGTCGTTTCCGGCCTGCTCTTCCTTGAACACGGCACCCAGAAAATCCTGCATTTTCCTGTGTCCGACATGCATCCGCCAATGTTCTCGCTGCTGTGGTTCGGCGGCATTCTCGAAATCGTCGGCGGCGCGCTGATCATCGTCGGGCTATACACCCGGATCTCGGCCTTCGTGCTGTCGGGCATGATGGCGGTCGCCTATTTCATGTTCCACGCGCCCAACAGCTTTTTCCCGGCGCTCAACGGCGGCGACGCGGCCATCCTGTTCTGCTTCGTTTTCCTCTACATGGTTTTTGCCGGTCCCGGGGCCTTCAGTCTCGACGGCAAGAGGAAGCGCTGAGCGCCGCGTCATATGGCCGGCGATTGGTCCGGCAATATCATCATTAGCCGTCCCCTTTCGGGCGCGGTCCGCCTTTTCGATGACAGGCCGGGGTATCGCTCCGGCCTGTCGCGCGTTATGGAGTCACGATACTGCGTCGGTCCGGCCTAACCGGCCCGGTCGGCGGCCCTTGAGAAGAACGTGCGGAGCGGCGGGATGAACCCTGATCCTGAGAACGAAGATGATGCACGCCTGCACGAGGCGCGGCTGCAATTCCTGACCTGGGAGCGCCAGCCCGAGGATATCGATGCCCCGGCCCACCGGGCGCGCTGCGCGGCGCTTGCCAAAAATGCCGGCGCGGTGATCGACGGGACGGCCTATGTCGCGGAAAAGGCGGCGGTTTTTACCGACAAGCTTCGTCTGGGAGCGAGCTCCTACATTGCCGGTTATGCCGTTGTGCGCGGCGATATCGAGATTGGCGCGGATTGCACGGTCAATGCCTATGCCTGCCTCGCCGGAAAAGTCACCTGCGGCGATCATGTGCGCATTGCCTCGCATGCGCAGATCATGGGCTTCAATCATGGCTATGAGGATCCCGATATTCCGATCTCGCGCCAGCCGCATGAAAGCCGGGGCATCGTCATCGAGGACGATGTCTGGATCGGGGCGAATGTGGTGGTGCTTGACGGGGTGCGCATCGGGCGCGGCGCGGTGATCGCCGCCGGCGCGACCGTGACCCGCGATATTCCGCCCTACATGATCGCCGGCGGCGTGCCGGCAAAGCCGATCCGAAAGCGCGGCGAGAAACGCGCGAAGGTGGGCGTCGACGTCGATGGCGCGCTCCGGGACATTAGCGGGAAAATCAGGACGGAATGGCGCGCGATCCTCTCGGCAAACCTGCGCGACGGCGTCTACGTTTCGCGCGAGGCCGATGGAACCGCGCGTCCAGGCATGCGGCATCTCTGCGATGCGATCGAGATCGCCGCCGGGCTTGACGAAAGGCCGGAGGGGCTGGACCTCGATGCCGCGATTGCCAGGCTGAAAGCCGTGCAGGACCCGCAGTCCGGCCTTTTTCCCGATCCCGGCCAGCCGCAAAAACCGGGCCTTCCCTTACGCGAGGATGGCATTGCGCTCTATAACGTGCTCTCTGTCGGTTATGCGCTGGAGGTGCTCGGCAGCCGGCCGGACCACAGGATTGCAGCCGTCGAGCTCGATGCGCCCGATCTCTGTGCCTGGCTGGAAAGCCTGCCCTGGCGGGAGAATGCCTGGGGTGCGGGCGCTGCCGTCGATGCGATCGGCACGGCGCTATATTTCAACGCGCGTTATTTCGAAACCGGCCGGGCGCGCGAAACGCTGTTTGGCTGGCTGGCGCTTAACGTCGACCGCGCGACCGGTCTCTGGGGCGCCCCGACAGCGGCGCAAGGCCTGCTTCAGCCGGTCAACGGCTTCTACCGGCTGACGCGGGGCACCTATGCGCAGTTCGGCCTGCCGGTGCCGCATCCCGAAGCCGCGATCAATTCCGTGCTTGCCAATTACCGCAATCACGATGGCTTCTCCGGGCCGGCCTATACGGCCTGCAACCTGCTCGACACGATCCATCCGCTGCTGACCTGTCTTGCCCAGACGGATCATCGCCGTTCCGAGGCCGAGGCGGTGGCCCGCGCAATCATCGCCCGCGCGCCGCAACGCTGGCAGCCGGATGCGGGCTTTGCCTTTGCCGACGGGCAGGAAGCGGGCCTGCAGGGCACGGAGATGTGGCTATCGGTCATCCATCTGGCGGCGAGGCTGCTGAAGAGCGAGGATGCGCTTGGCTATGTGCCGAAGGGCGTCCATCGCACGGCGGCCGTCGGCCTTGGGCTATAGCGCCCCGATTGAAGGGAAGGAGACGGCCATGACACGGCGAAAGGCGCTAGTGGTCTATGGCGGCATGGCGCTGCACACGCCGAGAGAGGGGGCGGAGACGGTCCGCGATATTCTGGAGGCCCATGACTTCACGGTCGATGTGACCGATGACTATGACGCGCTCGGCGCCGAGGATGTCGGGACCAACGCGCTTGTGGTGCCGGTGATCACGGATGGCGAGCTTTCAAAGGAGAAGATGGCGAAGCTGATCGCCGCCGTTCAGGCAGGCACAGGGCTTGCCGGATATCACATGGGCCTTGCGACGAGTTTTCGCGCCAGCGTGCCGTTCCGCTATGCCGCAAGCTGCTACTGGGTCTCCCATCCCGGCGACATCATCACCTATCGGGTCGATGTGACCCGTCCCGATCACCCGATCATGGACGGCATCGAGAGTTTCGAACACACGTCCGAGCAATATTACCTGAATTACGATCCTGCGGTTGAGGTGCTGGCGTCCACGACTTTTTCCGGCGCCTTCCATCCCTGGCGCAAGAATGTGGTCATGCCGGTGGTCTTCACCACGACGCATGGCAAGGGCAGGGTGTTCTACTCCTCGCTCGGCCACACGGCGGATGAGCTCGAAATCCCCAATGTGCGCGCCATATTGACCCGTGGACTGCTATGGGCCGCCCGGGCGCTCTGATCGCAGCGTGTTTTCGGGGGCGCACTCTCAAACAGGAAGGAAATACTGATGAAGCTTTATGTTTACGACCATTGCCCGTTCTGCGTGAGAGCCCGGATGCCCTTTGGGCTGAAGAACATCCCCTTCGAGCTTGCCTTCATGGCCAATGACGACGAGGAAACGCCGATCGCAATGATCGGCAAGAAGATGGCGCCGATCCTGGAGGATGATGACGGACATCTGGCCGAAAGCCTCGATATCGTTCACAAGGTTGATGGTCTCTCGGGCGAGCGCCTGTTTGCCGGCACGCCACGCAAGGAGATCACCGATTGGCTGAAGACCTGGGGCAGCACTGTCAACGCGCTGGTGATCCCGCGCACGCCGGATCCGGTCTTTCCCGAGTTCCGGACCGCTTCGGCCCGCGCCTATTTCACCGAAAAGAAAGAAGCCACGTTCGGCGCCTTCGACGGGCTTTTGGCCGAAACCGAAACCCACAAGGCCGAAATCCTCAAAGGTCTTGGGGCGCTGTCGTCCTTTCTGCCCGACGCCGAAGCCTCGACCATCGACGACATCATGCTGTTTCCGACGCTGCGTTCGCTATCGATCCTGCCGGACCTCGCCGTGCCCGAGCCTGTTGAGGCATACCGCACGCGTATGGCGGAGCGCTGCGGCGTGCCGCTGGTGAGCGAACTGCGCAAGGTGGCCTGAAGCCGCTCAGGCCATATCCTTGCCGGTGACCTTGACGGTCGGATCGATCCGGTTGCGCTTCGGCCGCATCAGCGGTTCAGGGCTGACGGGGTGGGTGTGGAGCATGTCGGAGCCGGCCATGATGCCCTCAACCGCCTGGATTTCCAGCCGCTTGGCGTCGCGACGGCGGATGTCGTCGGTGATCGCGGTCGCCTCGTCCTCGCTCGTGCCGAGCGCGATCAGCGTTTCCTTGCCGAAGACGAGGCCGGACTCCAGCGTCTCGCGCAGCTCGTATTCGACGCCGCGCTGGCGCAGCGCCAGCGTGTGGCCCCGGTCATAGGAGCGGGCGTAGATGTGGGCGCGGGGAAAATTCTCCTGCACCACGTCGATCACCCGGTCGGTGATTTCGCGCTTCTGGGTGCACACGGCAACGATCTTGGCCTTCTCGATGCCGGCGGCGACAAGCACCTCCTTGCGGGTGCCGTCGCCGAAATAGATGTGGAAGCCGAAGGCCGATGCCTGACGGATACGTTCGGCAGAATAGTCGATGATGGTGACGTCGCGGCCGCTTGCCAGAAGGATCTGCGCCGCGATCTGGCCGAAGCGGGAGAAGCCGACCATCAGCACGTCGGCGTCGGCGCCATCGAAATCCTCCTCCATCTCCTCGTGGCCCTCCTGGCGCGTCGTGATCCGCTCGGCCAGCCGCACGCAAAGCGGCGTCGCGACCATGGAGAGCGTCACCACCGCGATCAGCACCGAGGCAATGGCGTTCGACAGCACCCCGGCGGCAGCCGCCGTCGAGAACATGACGAAGCCGAATTCGCCGCCCTGGGGCAGGAGGGCGGCAATGCGGATCGCCTCGTCATGTCCCGAGCCCGAGACCCGACAGAGGCCGTAGATGACCGCTGCCTTGACGGCAAGGAGCACCGGCACGGCGATGACGATGAGCAGGAGGTTGTCATAGACCACCTGGAGCTCGAGCGAGAGCCCGACGGCGATGAAGAAGATCGAGAGAAACACGCCCCGGAAGGGCTCGATATCGGCCTCGAGCTCATGGCGGTAGGATGATTCGGCGAGCATCACGCCGGCAAGGAACGCGCCCATCGCCATGGAGAGGCCCACCATCTGCATGGCCATGGCCGAACCGATGACGAGGAACAGCGCCGCGACGATCATCACCTCGCGCGCGCCGGTCGCGGCGATGATCTGGAAAACCGGCGTCAGCACATAGCGGCCGGCGGCGACCATCAGCGCGACCACCAGAAGTGCAAGGGCGGCACTCGTCAGCATGTCGGAGGTCGTCGCCTCCTCGACGCCGCCGCCAAGAATGCTGACAAGCGCCAGAAGCGGGACGATGGCGATGTCCTGAAACAGCAGCATGGAGAAGGAACGCTGACCGTAGCGGGTGTTGACGTCGCCGCTGTCGTCGAGGATCTGCATGGCGAAGGCCGTTGACGACAGGGCGAGGCCGGAGCCGGCGATCACGGCTGCGCTCCAGTTGCCCACGCCGCCGAGATGGGCGAGCGGGACCAGGATGGCGGCGGTGACCGTGACCTGGGCAAGGCCGAGGCCGAAAATATCCTTGCGCATGGTCCACAGACGCGCCGGCTTCAACTCCAGCCCGATCATGAACAGCAGGAAGACGATGCCGAGTTCGGCGACGTGGAGAACCTCCTCGCCATTCGTGATGCGTTGCAGAACCGGGCCGATGACGACGCCGCCGGCAAGGTAGCCGAGTACTGTGCCTAGCCCCAGCCGCTTGAAGATCGGCGCGGCAATCGCGGCCGCCCCCAGCATCCATACGGTTTCGGTGAAGAGGCTCTGCGTCGTCGCCATATACTGATCCCTGAATGTGAAGAAATCGAACGACCGAAGTGAACGATACTTGATGCGATGGAAAGTGAACAATAAATGGAAGCCCAAGGAAAGGCCAATGCCCATGTCATCGAAACTATCGCACAAAGATTCCGGTCAACTGATCGAGAGCGCGGCGCGGATCCTCGCAGTTGCGAAACAAAAAGGCGCCGACGCTGCCGATGTGGTCGTCTCCGAAGGGGCGTCCAATAGCGTCTCTGTGCGCGAGGGAAAGCGCGAAAACGCGCAGGCCTCCGAAAACCGGGGCTTTTCGCTGCGCGTGTTTTCCGGCGCGAAGGTCGCCAGCGTCTCGACCAATACCGATGACGATGTGGAAACGCTGGTAGATCGCGCATTGGCGATGGCGAGGGTCTCGCCGGAAGACCCCTTCGCAAGCCTCGCCGATCCCGACCGGCTGGCGCGCGCGGTTCCGGATCTCGATCTTTACGATCCGACCGAGGTTTCAACCGAGATGCTCGCCGCTCGCGCGCTCGCCGCCGAGGAAGCTGCGCTTTCGGTCGAGGGCGTCACGAGAAGCTCCGGCGCCGGGGCGGCGCACGGCGAAGTGGCCTTCGCGCTGGTGACCTCGGACGGCTTTGCCGGCGGCTATCGCCGATCCTATTCGTCCACCTCGGTCTCGGTCGTCGCGGGCGAGGGCGCCGGCATGCAACGCGACCATGACAGCGACGCGCGCTCTCATGACGGCGATCTGCGCCCGGCCGCGGAGATCGGTCGTGAGGCCGGCGAACGCGCGGTCGCGCGGCTTTCACCGCGCCAGCTTGAAACCCGCAAGGGCGCTGCCGTGTTGTTCGAGGCCAAGCAGGCGCGCAGCCTCCTTGGTCATCTGGCCGGCGCGATCTCAGGCTCTGCCGTTGCCCGCAAGACCAGTTTCCTCCGCGACAGGCTCGGCAAGCAGGTCCTGAAGGCCGGCGTGAATGTGATCGACGACCCGTCGATCCTGCGCGGTGCGGGCTCGCAGCCCTTCGACGGCGAGGGCGTGGAAAGCCGCAGGCTGGCAATGGTCGAGGATGGCGTGCTGCAGCAGTGGTTCCTGTCCACCGCACTTGGACGCGAGCTGGGCTTTGAGACCAACGGGCGCGGCACGCGCTCGGGCAATTCGCTTTCCGCGTCTCCGACCAATCTTTCCCTTGAGCCGGGCGCAAAAAGCCCGGAAGAGCTGATGCGGGAGATCGGGACCGGGCTCTACGTGACCGAACTGATCGGCCATGGCGTCAACATGGTGACCGGCGAATATTCGCGCGGCGCGAGCGGCTTCTGGATCGAGAACGGCGAGATCGCCTATCCGGTCTCTCAGGTCACGATTGCCGGCAACCTCAGGGACATGTTCCTGTCCATGACGCCGGCAACCGACCTTGATCGCCTCTATTCGATTGCTGCGCCCAGCATCCTTGTCGAGGGGCTGACGCTGGCCGGGCGCTAGATAGGCTCGCAATATTCCGGAAAAGCTCTATATCTTCCTCTCGTCCCCAACCGGCCGTCCCGGCCGAATGACCGGGACGGTCCCGGAAAGGCAGATACGATTGACTGACTATGAAACCACCGGCGAGGACTGGTCGTCCGATCTTGCGCTCATCGAGGATGCGGCGCGGGAGGCGGGCGCCGTGGCGCTGTCGCATTTCGGGCAAGACCCGGAAGTCTGGTGGAAGAATGGCGGCCAGTCGCCGGTCAGCGCCGCGGATTACGCGGCCAATGAATGCCTGGAGGCGATCCTGATGAAGGCGCGGCCGGACTATGGCTGGCTTTCGGAGGAAAGTCAGGATGATTTGCGCCGCCTTGACACCGAGCGCGCCTTCGTCGTCGACCCGATCGACGGCACGCGTGGCTTTCTCGGCGGGCAGACGAACTGGGTGGTCAGCGTCGCCGTGGTCAGCCGCAAGCGGCCGGTGGCCGGCGTGCTGGTGGCGCCGGCGCTCGGCGATGTCTACACCGCGATGGACGGCGGGCCAGCCATGCTGAACGGCGCGGCGATCCAGGCGTCCGAAAACCGGGGCGGCGCGGACGGCGAGCAGCTCGAACTCTGCCTGCCCGCAAGCCTGGCCGACAGGTTTCATCCGCGCTTTCGCGAAAGACTGAGGCGGGCGGCCTATATTCCCTCGCTGGCCTATCGTCTTGCGCTCGTGGCCGAAGGTCGGCTTGACGGCACGCTGGTCAAGCCGAATTCCCATGACTGGGACCTTGCCGCCGCCGACATTATTCTCGCGCGCGCCGGGGCCGCTCTCGTTGATGACGCGGGCAGGGCGCTCAGCTACAACCGCTCGGGCGTGCGTCACGGTACGCTCTTTGCCGGCAACCGCGCGCTGGTCGACACGCTGTTGCGGCAATTCGGCCCGTCCGGACAATCTTGACAAGAGCAATCAAACCTTCGACACAGAGGCCGGAGGACTTGAGGCAAACGAACAAGTGAGGCTCAACATGGCTGATACGGTTGAAAACAAGCAGTTGCTGCATCTCGTCTTCGGTGGCGAACTGGAAAACCTGAAGAGCACGAAATTCACCGATCTCGACGCGCTCGACATCGTCGGCATCTATCCGAATTACGCGAGCGCGCATGCGGCCTGGAAATCAAAGGCCCAGCAGACGGTCGACAATGCCCATATGCGCTATTTCATCGTTCACCTGCACCGCCTTCTCGATCCCGAAAGCTAACCTACGGCGGGTCGGCCTCCTTCTTTTCGCCGCACAGATGTGTTTTAGCGGTTCTGCAGATTAGCGCGTTCTGTGTAAGTAGAGCCCTGCGTTACTTTGCGTTTCTTGTTGAACGCATCGGCAAAACGGCATTTTTCGAAATTGTTGGCTTGGTCCGGATTCCCGCTTGATGGTATTTCTAGGAACAGGTGATTCGCGTTTTGGTAGCGGTGCGGCTGCCTGTCCTTAGGTTTGAGAACGGGGATGCGGACGAAGGTATGAAAACTGGCCTTTCAGTTTGGCTCGCCAAAAACGGGTATTGGCTCGGCGGTGTTCTGGGCTATCCGTTGTTGTGGGCGATACTTCAGTATCGCAAGCACAAGGGAAAGGAAGAGCGCGGTCGCCTCGGAGAGCGTTTCGGGCGGTCCGGTCTCCCCCGGCCCGACGGGCCGCTGGTCTGGATCCATGCGGCAAGCGTCGGCGAGACGCTGGCCGTGACACAGTTGATCGAGCAGATCAAAGGCTGCGGTCTCTCCATTCTGCTGACGACGGGAACGGTGACCTCCGCAAGGCTGGCTGCCGAGCGTTTCGGCGGCGACGTGATCCATCAATATGTGCCGATCGACGCGATGCCGGCCGTCTCCCGTTTCCTCGATCACTGGCGGCCGGACCTCGCCGTCAATGTGGAGACGGAGGTGTGGCCGGTCACGATCGGCGAGCTCGCCCGTCGCAAGATCGCCCAGATCATCGTCAACGGCCGGATTTCCGATCGTTCCTTCGAGCGCTGGATGCATCGCCGGGAACTGGCGCGCAGCCTGTTCTCCCGCTTTTCCCTGGTCATGGCCCAGACCGATTTGGATGCCGAGCGCTTTTCCGATCTCGGTGCCCTGCATGTCACGGTGGCCGGCAACCTGAAAGTCGATCGCGACGCGCCGCCGGCCGATGACCAGCTTGTCCGGACCTTGCGCGAGGCGATCGGGGATCGACCCGTCTGGGCCGCGATTTCGACCTTTGACGGCGAGGAAAAAATCGCCGCCGACGTGCATGTGGCGCTGCGCGGCAAGCATCGTGGCCTCCTGACCATCATTGTGCCGCGCCATCCCGATCGCGGCGATGTTCTGGCCGGATTGTTCGCCGCGAAAGGGCTCAATGTCTGCCGGCGTTCGCGCGACGAGATACCGGCGGAGGAGACGGACATTCTTCTGGGCGACACGATGGGTGATATGGGGCTTTACCTGCGCCTGACGGAGATCGCCTTCGTCGGCCGCTCCCTGATCGCCAAGGGCGGACAGAACCCGCTTGAGCCGGCCATGCTCGGGGCCGCGGTGATCACCGGTCCCAATGTCGACAATTTCCGCGACACCTACAGGCAGCTTCGCCAGCGCGGCGCTGTGCGGACCGTCGAAAGCGCGGAAGCGCTGATGCAGTCGGTCGATTTCCTCTTGAGCGACCGGGATGCGCGCGGACTGATGATTTCGGCCGGCTATGCCGGCGTGCGCGACATGCGCGGCGCGCTGATCAAGACGATGAAGGGGATGGAGCGCTTTCTCGCGCCCCTGAGGCTGGAGGCCCGTTTCTTTGCCCGGCCGAGACCCGTTCCGGAAAAGAAGCGCACCGTCAACATCAAGGACAAGATCGCAAGCCAGGACCTGCGCAAGGCTCTTCGCTGAAGGCGCGCCCTTCCGTCTTGTCGTCAAACGGGGGCGGCTTTTTTTCATGCAGACGACAATCCATGCATTCTGGTGGCGCAAGAGCCATGTGCTGAGCCGCATTCTCTGGCCCTTCGCGCGCCTTTACGGGGCGATCGCCGGGCGCCGCATGCGGCGGGCGAAAGGGGCGACAGTTTCCGTTCCGGTCCTGTGCGTGGGCAATTTCACCGTTGGCGGAACCGGCAAGACGCCGGTTGCCGAAGCGCTGGCAAAAGCGGCCATTGCTGCCGGGCGAAGGCCCGGCTTCGTGTTGCGGGGCTATGGCGCGAAGGTCGCCTCGGCGCGTCTGGTGGACCCGGCAAAGCACACCCATGCCGATGTCGGCGACGAGGCGCTGATGCTGTCGCGGACCGCGCCTGTGGCTGTTTCCCCGGCGCGCGTTGATGCGGCGGAGCTCTTGGTGAGTGAGGGCGTCGACTTCATCATCATGGATGACGGGCTGCAAAGCGGCAGGTTGAGGCCCGATTTCGCGGTCGCGGTGGTGGATGCCAAGCGCGGCTTCGGCAACGGGCTGTGCCTGCCGGCAGGACCGTTGCGGGCGCCGCTTGCCGCCCAGCTTCCGAAGACGAACGTCATTCTTCTGAACGGCGATGGCGCATGCGCGGCCGATGTGACAGCCCTTGCCCGACAGGCGCATATGCCTATGGAGCGCTTTAGCCAAACGCCTGATGGCGATGGGGCCGCAAAGCTCGCCGGACGGCGGGTGCTTGCCTATGCCGGGATCGGCGATCCCGACAAGTTCTTCGATACGCTAGAAGGGCTCGGCGCTGTCGTTGCCGAACGCGTGCGGCTTGCCGACCACGAAGCGATCACGCCGGCGCTCGCCCGAAAACTCCTGGCACAGACGGGCGACGGCGCGCTTCTGCCAGTGACGACTGCCAAGGATATGGCGCGGCTTTCCGGCGCGACGGACCGCGATCTTGCAGCCCTGCGCGCGTTGAGCGCGGTTCTGGAGATCACCGCCGTTTTCGAAGACCCGATGATGGCCGACTGCCTGGTTTCAGCCGCAGCCGACGCTTTCAAACGACGGGGCGACGCGCCGGATTGATCGGGCGGAACCGAAGCCGCCGGATTCGCGGTTCGATTTGGTGTGGGCAAATGCGGTCGATTGTCGTATTCTCGGCCTGTGCCGAGAGACCAAGAAAATCGGTAGGGTGCCATGAGGATATTGTCTGGCGACGTACGCCCCGCGAAAGCGGACGATGCGGAAAAGATCGCAAACGTGCACTGGCGCGCCTGGCAGCATACCTATGCGGGCATCATTCCCCACGCCGTTCTGCAGACGATGATCACCGAGCGCAATCTCGCCTGGTGGCGGCGGGCGATCGCGTGCGAGGAAACGCTTCTGGTGCTCGAGGTCGAGGGCGAACCGGTCGGCTATGCCAGCGTCGGGCTCAACCGGGTGAAGACATTGCCGCAGGAAGGCGAGATCTACGAAATCTACCTTCTGCCCGAATATCAAGGCCTCGGCTTCGGTCGCGAACTGTTCGAGGCGGCGCGGCGGCTGCTGAACTCGCTCGGCTGCAAGGGCACGATCTGCTGGGCGATCGACACGCTCGATCAGGCCGCCTTCTTCTTCAGCGGGCTCGGCGGCAAGCCGCTCGCCTTCGCCGAGGAGCACTATGGCGACCGGCTGATCGGCAGAATTTCCTACGTCTGGGACTGACGGCCGCCCGGCGCGGACCGGGAAATTAACGGAAGTCATTTCGCGTTATTGCTTTGTCGGGCCATTTTGATTATCCAAGTCGCGATATTTTCCCTGTTTGGAGGCACCTATGCGTATTGAAGCGATTTCCATCGGCAAGAACCCGCCGGACGACATCAATGTTATTGTCGAAGTGCCGATGGGCGGCCAGCCGATCAAGTACGAGATGGACAAGGACGCCGGCGTTCTGGTGGTCGACCGCTTCCTGTATACGCCGATGATGTATCCCGGCAATTACGGCTTCGTGCCCCATACGCTTTCCGATGACGGCGACCCGATCGACGTCCTGATCTGCAATTTCCGTCCGCTCATGCCCGGCTGCGTGATCAATGTCCGCCCGATCGGCGTGATGATGATGGAAGACAATTCCGGCAAGGACGAGAAGATCATCGCCGTTCCCTCGCAGG
Organism: Martelella lutilitoris; assembly: GCF_005924265.1. GTDB lineage: Bacteria > Pseudomonadota > Alphaproteobacteria > Rhizobiales > Rhizobiaceae > Martelella > Martelella lutilitoris. The sequence goes on along the minus strand of NZ_VCLB01000006.1, from coordinate 157,980 downwards.
ATGTCAGCGCCCGCTTCGACAAGGTGCAGAACTTCACCGATATTCCGGACATCCAGCTGAAGCAGGTCGAGCACTTCTTCGAGCACTACAAGGATCTGGAGCCCGGCAAGTGGGTCAAGATCTTCGGCTGGCACGATGTCAACGAAGCCAAGAAGCTGATCGTCGAGGCGATCGAGCGTGCCAAACAGAAGGGCTGAGGCTTTCGAAAGCCCGCATCTGCGGGCTTGTCCGGATGAAAGCTTGCCGGGTCCCGAAAGGGCCCGGCGTTTTGTTTTTCAAGGACAGGCTGTCGACGGGCGCTAAAACTCGTGACGTCTGTCAGCTTTCTTACAAGAACTGAGGGATAAGGCCGGTCACGATCAGGCGCTGCAGGAAGAAAACAATCAGCAGAACGATCACCGGTGAAATGTCGATCCCGCCGAGGTTGGGCAGGAAATTGCGGATCGGACGGTAGACCGGCTCGGTGATGGCGTAGAGCGCGCGACCGATCGAATTGATGAATTCGCTGCGCGCGTTGATGATGTTGAACGCATAGAGCCAGGAGAATATGGCGCTGGCGATGATCACCCACTTATAGATTTCAAGTGCGTAATAAATCGTCTCGAATAGCGCGATCATAGATAACTCCCGTTTTTTCCTTGCAAACATTTAGACATTCAAATCTAAACGGGCAAGGGGGCTTGGGTTTTCATCGGGAGGGATCGTTGGAAAACCGGAGACAGTCCCGTCATTCGCATTCCGGAAAGCCTGACCCAGATGATGAACTCTGAGACCGGCGCGCGCTTCGACGCCTTCAAACACCGAAGCTACGCCCTTTACTTCTTCTCGCGCTTCCTCGGCACCTTCGCCGTCCAGATCGTTTCCGTTGCCGTCGGCTGGCAGATGTATGACGAGACCGGCAATGCGTTCTATCTCGGCCTGATCGGGCTGTTCCAGTTCCTGCCCTCGCTGCTGCTGACGCTGGTGACCGGCACGGTTGCCGACCGCTACAACCGCCGCATGATCGCGGCGATCTGCTTCGGCGTGGCAACCGCCTGTGCCGCCGCGCTGCTGACGATTACCGTGCTCGGACTGTTCTCGCCCTGGCCGGTCTTTGCGCTTCTCGCCGTCTTCGGCACGGAGCGGGCCTTTTCCGGCCCGGCGCTGCAATCTCTGGCGCCGAATCTGGTGCCGGAAAAGGACCTTGCAAACGCGATTGCCTGGAACTCGTCTTCCTGGCAGATCGCCTCCATCGTCGGGCCGGTTGCCGGCGGCCTACTTTATGGCGGCGGCGCGGTGCTGGCCTATTCGTCGGCCCTGGCGCTTTTCGGCGGCGCCACGCTGCTGATGCTGATGGTGCCGAAGCCCGCAAGCCGGAAGCCGCACAGCGCTGTCTCGCTTGAAAGCATCCTTGCCGGCTTCCGCTTCATCACCACGGAAAAGGTGGTTCTCGGGGCGATCTCGCTCGATCTCTTCGTCGTGCTTCTCGGCGGCGCGGTGGCGCTGATGCCGATCTTTGCTCGCGATATTCTCGATCTCGGCCCCTGGGGGCTCGGCCTTCTGCGCGCAGCGCCCGGCGTCGGCGGCGTGCTCGTCGCGCTGGTTCTGGCAAGCGTGCCGATCCGCCACCATGCCGGCTATTACATGTTTGCAGGCGTTGCCGTGTTCGGCATCTCAACGATCGTCTTCGGCCTTTCCGCCAGCCCGTGGATCTCGATCGCGGCGCTTGCGGTGATGGGCGGTGCGGACATGATCTCGGTCTATGTGCGCGAAACCCTGATCGCGCTGTGGACGCCGGACGAATTGCGCGGCCGGGTCAATGCCGTGAACATGGTGTTCGTCGGCGCCTCCAACGAACTCGGCGAGTTCCGCGCCGGCACCATGGCCCATGTCATCGGCGCCGTCCCCGCCGTCATCTTCGGCGGCATCGGCTCGCTGGCTGTCGCCGGTATCTGGGCGGCGAAGTTCACCAAGCTTCGCAATGTCGACAGCCTGGAAACGCCCGACCACCTCGTCGGGCGGTAGGCGATCCGGTCAGCCGGCCTCGTCGAAGACGATGTCGAGGAAATTGTCGAGCCAGGCTTTCAGCGCCCGGTCGTGCAGCATCCGGCCTTCCAGGTGCGCGCTGCCCGGCTGGGCCTTCGGCAGGGTGAACCGGCTTGCGCCGCGCACCACCCAGCTCTGCATCATCATCCGCGTCAGCTCGGCGTGGAACTGCACGCCGTAAGCCTTCTTGCCGTAGCGATAGGCCTGGTTGGGGTAAAGGTCGCCGCGCGCCAGAAGCTCGGCACCATGCGGCAGTTCAAAACCCTCGCGGTGGAACTGGTAGACCATGGAGGGCCATTTCATCAGCATCCGGCCATTATTCGTGGCTTCGATCGGATACCATCCGATCTCCACCGAGCCGTCATGATTGCCGTAGACCTTCGCGCCGAGCTGCCGGGCCAGCATCTGCGCGCCGAGGCAGATGCCGAGAAAGGGCCGGTTCTCCTTCAGCGGCACGTCGAGCCAGTTGATCTCGCGGCGAACATAGTCCTCGTTGTCATTGGCGCTCATGGGGCCGCCGAAGACGACGGCGCCGGAGTGGTTTTCAAGCGTTTCCGGGAGGGCGTCGCCGAGCGCAGGGCGGCGGATGTCGAGCGGAAAATGCTTCTGCATGAGAAGCTGACCGACCCGGCCGGGCGTCGAACGCTCCTGATGCAGGATGATCAGGACCGGTTTCTTTCTGTCACTCATCGTTTTCGGCGTCTTTCTCGTCAGCGATCTCGGCCCGCTTCAGGGCCGCCTGCCGTTCCAGCACGCGGTCACGGCCGGAAACGCCGATCAGTTCGGCAATCCGCCAGACCACATTGTCTTCCATTTCGCTGCGGCTGCCGTCGGCATAGGCGATGTCCCACAGCAGGCCGATCAGGCGGATGCGCTGGTCTTCGTCGAGATGGCGCTTCACGTCGGAGGTGAAGCGGTAGAAGTCGACGGCCTCGCTGCCGGCCTCTTCTCCGGCCGAGATCAGGTCTTCCAGCCCCGCGCCGTGCAGGCCGTACTGGTTTTCCATCAATTCGCGAAGACGCTTCTGTTCGCTCTCGCTGATCACCCCGTCTGCTTCCATCACCTGATAGCAAAGCGCGACAACGGCGACACGGGCGTCGTTCGGCCGGGCGCCTTCATCCGCGCCGTCATTGGTGATGTCCTGCAGGAACCTGCTGATTTTTTCGAACATGCGGGATTATGCCTTGCTGGTGGGTCGTGATGCATCATTGCGCGCGGAAGTCTCCTCGCCAATAGGCCAATTGCCCCCGCGCGGTCAAATTACAGTTATGACAATCGTCTATTCCGGGCGGGCAAAAGGTTGGTCAGAAAAAACGGCGTTTCTTCGTCGGCGGCGTGTCGTCCTCATCGCTATCATCGATGCCCGGATCATCCGGCGTGCGCCCGCCAAAGGGCGAATAGCCGGACTTGCTTTCGTCGTCGTCTTCTTCATCCGCTGCGCTTTCGGCCGGTCGCGGCGGCACTTCCACCTCATCGTCCGCAACCGCGTCTTTTACTGCGGTGGTCTCATCCTTGCTTGCGAGGTCTTCTTCCGCCGGCTTTTCATCAGCCGCCGCGTCGACCGTTTCGGCTTCCTCGTCCGGGGCCTGCGGATGCTCGTGATCGGCCTTCTCCTCGGCTCGGGCGGGCTTGGCATCCTCTGCCCCGGCGATATGCGCTGCCTCGACGACGGCCGCCGGGGCTGCGGCTGCGGCATCGATCACCGTCGGCGCTTCGGGGCGGTCGCCCGTCGGGCCCTTCGGCGCATCGCTTGCCATGGCCTCGGCTTCCGCCTCTGCCGCGTCATCGAAGATCGGGGCATCGTCGGCCGGCTTGTCTTCATCAGCCTTCGCGCCACCGACGGGGGGCAGGCTCTTCAGGGCCTCGTCCAGACGGGTCGCCGAGCCTTCCTCGACCGGTCCTTCGATCGCGCCATAGGGCACTTTCCAGTCGAACGCGTCAATCTTGCCGGTTGCCGGCGAGAAAGGTCGCCAGTATTCGGACACCAGGCCGTCGGCCACCCAGGTCGGGTCCCGCTCGGCGCGCAGCGCCTGCGCCATCCAGTGGCGCACGCGGCCCTGGTCGCCGGTTTCAGCTTCCTCTATATCGGCCAGCAGCAGAAAGGCGCTTTCGCGCGATTGCATGCGGGCGGCGGCCTCCGCCTTGGTGCGCGCCTTTTCGAATTCGCGCGCGTCGAGCGCTGCGCGGGCAACCACCATCAGCGAGACCGGGTTGTTCGGCTTCAGCCCCTCAAGCTTTTCGGCCCGCTTCAGCCGGTCAACGGCGGTATCGCCGCCGCGCGCGCGCACATAGAGCGCGCCGGTTTGCGGGTGCGGTTCCTTCTTCCACACCATCTCCAGAACGCCCGCCGATTTCCGCACATTGGCCTGCGCCAGATAGGCCTTGGCGGCAATGATCGCGGCGGGGTGGAAGTCATCGCGCAGCTTCAGCGCCTGAAGCGCATCGGTGGCAGCCCCCTTGGGGTCGGTGTCGAGCTTGCTTTCGGCGCGCGCCGTCAGAAGCACCGCCTTCAGGCGGGCGGACTCCTGCTTGTCGGTCACCCTGGCTGAACGCTGCTGATCCAGCAGGCGGATGGCGTCGTCCCAGCGACCCTGGCGGGTGCGGGCCTCGAGCGTCGCCTTGGCGGCCCAGGCGAGATAGGGCGCCTTGTCGGCGGCGCGCTCGGCATATTGCTGGGCGGCTTCATCCGCGCCGACGCGTTTTGCCTCAAGGTAGAGCCCGCGCAGGCCGAGTTCCTGCGTCTCCGGGTCCTCGGCCATGGTCTCGAACAACCGGCGCGCCCTGTCGTGATTGCCCTCGATCAGGGCAACCTGCGCATCGAGCACATGAATGAGCGGCTCCTGATCGACGCTGAGAAGCGCATGGGCGCGCGTGCTCATCTTGCGTGCCATCACCAGATTGCCGGAACCGGCCGCAATCAGCCCGGTGGAGATCGCCTGATAGCCGCGATCCCGCTTGCGGGCACGAAAATAACGGCGAACGCTGTTGGGCGAGGTCCACAGCGCGCTCACCAGCCACCAGACGACCATGACCACGAAGATCAGCGCGATCAGCAGCGCAAGCGCCGTGGTCAGCGGCGTCTGGAACAATTGCCCCTGCCATGTCAGCGTCAGCTCGCCGGGGCGATCCGCGAACCAGGAGAAGCCAAGCGCAAAGGCGAGAACGACGAGTGCAAAGATGAGCAGCCTGATCATGTCGTTCCTCCCTTAATTGGCCGGTGCTGTCGCGGCGCCGGTGGCCGGTGCGCCGGCGGTGCTGGAAAGCGCGCTGGAGAGCGTTTCCGAGACCAGTTCATCGGCCTTGATGCGGGCGGAAAGCGCGCTCTGGAACGTCGCCGAGGCCGTCTTCGCCATCTCGGGAAGCGATTGCCATTCCTTCTCGGCCTGTTTGAGCTTGCCGTCTTTCAGGTCGTTCTCGATGCGCGCGACGATCGCCGGCACGCTGTCGCCTTCGACATCGCCGACGGGCCGCACGTTGACGAGGCCCTTGGCGCTGTCGACAAGGCGGTTGAAAATGCCGGTGTCGGGCGGGGGCTGGTCGGCTGCCTCGATGATGTCATTGGCGAGCGCGGAGAACTGTTCGCTCAGGGCTTCGCGCGTCGGTACGCCCTCTTGCGCCAGTGATTGCAGCGCCGAAAGATCGGTGCCCTGCGGCGCGACCTCGGCATAGGTCGAAAGCTCGCTCGCGAAATCATCGCCCCTGTCGATGGCCGATTTCAGCCCGGCCGCGGCAATGGCGCGGGCGACGGCAAGGTCCTTGCCGGGCGTGTTCACCTTCTGCTCGAGGGCGGCGAGTTTCTGCTGAATGGCCTGCTGATCAGAACTGATCGCGCTCTTTAGGCTGTCGTTTTCCCTGGATAGCGACTGCAGCTGGCTTGCATCCGATTGAACCGTCTTCTGAAGCTCTGCGACCTGGCTCTGGAGCGCGGAGAGGCTGTCGCCGCCGCTGCCGGAAAGGCTTTCGACCCGGTTCTTGAGCGCCGAAAGGTCTGACTGGAGCGCGCTGACGGCGCCCGACTGGTCGCCGGATTTCAGCGCCGCAACCTCCTGTCGGAGCGCAGAAAGTTCATCCTGCAGTCTTGCCGATGGCCCGGTCTGGCTGAGGACGCCGGAATAGAAAAGCGCGGCGGCTCCGGCAAGGGCGATCACGCCGCCGGCAAGCCCGGCAGCAAGAAGAGGCCCTGCGCCGGGGCCGCGATGGTTGTCTTCCGGCGGCTCTTCGTTTGTTGGCGGCGGCGGCATGATGCCGCCATCCGAGGCGGTTTCGCCATTCTCGGCGCGGGTCGCCGTCTCATCCGTCTCGTCTTCCGTTTCGGCGGGCGGCTCTTCGTCGCCGTGTTCCTCATGGCGCTTGATCGCGGCGGCCACGTCGGCCATCGCCGTCTTCACGGCGGCGTCGTTTTCTTCCGGCGCAACCGGCGGGTTTGCGGGCTCGCGGCCGGCTTCGCCTGCCGGCGTCACGGCATTCTCGTCGCGTTTGTCGTTCTTCGGGGGCTGTGACGGCGTGTCCGAAACCATGGGTACCTCTTTTGCGCTTCCTGCCGCTAAGTTAGAGGGCGCGCGCTGTTTAGAAAAGGTCTTTGTGGGCTTGTTGTTCCCGGCGAAAGTTCGTAGCCGGCAAAACACCGTCAATTAAGGAGCGAAAGCAGGCTGTCCTCGTCTGGCGCGCCTGCAATTCTGGCGGACGAGGAAAGGGAGGGGGGAACAGCCGCCGCCACCTTGGCGCTGAGACATAGGAATTGCAGGTTCAGCCCGTGCTCCGCAAGCAATAGCGGCGATGCCAGCGTGAAAAACCGCGCGGCCGCCGCAGCCGAATAAAACAGCACCGCCTCAGGCTTTGCCGCGTCCAGAACGGTTTCGACAGGCAAGTCGGTGACGGGCCGCATCGCATAGGCGGTCACGGTCTCGAAAGCCACATCGAGCCACCGAAGCGTCTCCTCGAAGACGGGCGCGCGCGGGTCTCCGGCCAGATAGAGCAACGGGCCATCGTCTGGGGGCGGGAAGGCCGCGATGGTCTTGGCCAGACGTTCGCCGTCGCCGCCGCCATCGATGACCTGGAGGAAGCCTGCGGCGCGGGCGGCTTCGGCGGTTTTTCTGCCGACGGCGAAAACCGGCACATAGTTCAAGCCGGGCGCATCGCGGCTCGCTTCAACGTTTTCAAGCGCCTCGGCGCTGGTGATCGCCAGCGCCCGCCAGTTTCCAGCCCGAAGGGCTGTTTTCACAACATCGTCGAAATGCACGGGTTGGAAGAGCGGCAAGGAAAAGGCCTCGTGACCCATGGCGGCGAGGCGTGCGCAGGTGCGTTCCGCCTTCTCTTGCGGTCGGGTCACCAGAACGCGCATGGTTCAGGTCCAGTCTTCGAAGAAGCCCGGCCCCGCGCGTTTCTTCAGCTGTTCGCCGGCCCAACGCCCGATTTTCTGCGCTTCCCCGCGCATGCCGTCGGTGAGGATGTCGTGCGCCGTCGCTCCGTCCGGGGTCAGAATCATTCCGGAAAAGGAGATGCGCTCGTTGAAACAGCGGGCATAGGCCGCGATCGGCGTGCGGCAGGATCCGTCGAGGGCGGCGAGAAAGGCGCGTTCGCAGGACACCGCGATTGCCGTATCCTCGTCATTGATCGGCGCGAGCAGGTCGCCGATGCGTTGATCACCGCTGCGCTGTTCGATGCAGATCGCGCCCTGGGCGGGGGCGGGCAGGAAATCGCGCACGCTCAAAACCTCGGTCGCCACATCGTCCATGCCGAGGCGCTTGAGGCCGGCATTGGCGAGAAACGTGCCGTCGACCACGCCGTCGGCCAGCTTCTGCAGCCGCGTCTGCACGGAGCCGCGAAACAGAACCACCTCGATATCCGGTCTCAGGCGGCGAATCAGCGCCTGGCGACGCAGCGAAGAGGAGCCGACGACCGCGCCTTGCGGCAGATCGGCCAGTTTTTTCACGTCCCGGCCGATGAAGGCGTCGCGCGGGTCGGCGCGCGGCAGGAAGGTGGAAAGTTCCAGACCTTCCGGCAGTGTCGTCGGCATGTCCTTCGATGAATGGACGGCGAAATCGAGTTCGCCCGAGAGCAACTGCGCCTCGAGCTCTTCGGTGAAAAGCCCCTTGCCGCCGATCGCCGAAAGCGGCCGGTCGGTGATCCGGTCGCCCTTGGTAGAAAGCACCACGATCTCGAACATGTCTTCGGAAAGGCCGTGCGCCGCCATCAGCCGGTCGCGCGCTTCATGGGCCTGGGCGAGCGCCAGCGGGCTGCCGCGCGTGCCGATCCTCAAAGGTTTCGTTTGCATCCTGCGTCCACCGTTGTTACCGGGTGTTTCGTAAACCGGATTGCGCGCCGCCGCAAATGTTCGTCTGAGCCCATGAACAAGAAGTCTGTCTTTCTCGGTATTGAATCGAGCTGTGATGAAACCGCCGCCGCCATTGTCGCGCGCGATGCGGACGGGCGCGGCGAAATCCTCGCCGATGTGGTGCTGAGCCAGCTCGAAGAACATGCAGCCTTCGGCGGCGTTGTGCCGGAAATCGCCGCCCGCGCCCATGTGGAGGCGATGGACCGGCTGATTGCCGAGGCGCTCGAACGCTCGGGCCTTTCCCTTTGCGAACTGGACGGCGTTGCCGCGACCATCGGTCCGGGGCTGATCGGCGGGCTCATCGTCGGCGCCATGAGCGGCAAGGCGATGGCTTATGCGGCGAACAAGCCCTTTTACGGCGTCAATCACCTCGAAGGCCATGCGCTGACGGCGCGGCTGACAAACGGCGTGAAATTTCCTTTCCTGATGTTGCTGGTCTCCGGCGGTCACACGCAGATCGTTCTGGTGAAGGGCGTCGGACAGTATGAGCGCTGGGGCACAACCATCGACGATGCGCTGGGCGAGGCCTTCGACAAGACGGCGAAGCTCCTGGGCCTCGGTTACCCCGGCGGCCCGCAGGTGGAAGCGGCGGCGAAGACCGGCGATCCGAAACGCATTGCACTGCCGCGCCCGATGAAGGGCGAGGCGCGGCTCGATTTCTCCTTTTCCGGCCTGAAGACCGCCGTCCGGCAGGCGGCGCAGAACCTTGCGCCGCTCAGCGAGCAGGATGTTGCCGATCTCTGCGCCGCCTTCCAGTTGGCCGTTGCCGAAACGCTGCAAGATCGCGTCGGCCGATCGCTTGCCCGCTTCAAGGCGGAAGGGCTTTCGGCAGAAGACCGCCCGGCGCTGGTTGTCGCCGGCGGCGTTGCCGCCAACAGCGCCATCAGGGCGGTGCTGACATCATTGTGCGATGGCCAGGGCTTCGCCTTCGTGGCGCCGCCTTTCAGGCTATGCACGGATAATGCGGTGATGATCGCCTGGGCCGGGCTCGAGCGGGCTGCTGCCGGCTTTCCCGCCAATGGGTTCGACATGCCCGTGCGCTCGCGCTGGCCGCTTGATGCCAAGGCCGCAGCCCTGATCGGCAGCGGAAGGAAAGGTGCGAAAGCATGAATGAGAAGAAGAAGACCATTGTCATTGGCTCGGGCGCATTCGGTACGGCGCTGGCCGCCGTCTTTGCCCATGAGGGCGAGGACAAGGTAACGCTACTCGGACGCAATGCCGGGCTGATCGAGGCGATGCGCGAAAGCCGCCGTCATGAGGCGGTGTTGCCGGGCATCACCCTGCCGGAAGCGCTGAATTACACGATCGATCCGTCAATCCTCGGCGTGGCCGATACGGTTGTGCTTGCCGTTCCCGCCCAGGCGCAGCGGGCCGCCGCGCTCTATTATGCGCCCTATCTGAGCAAGGACGCCGTTATCGTCTCCGCCGCCAAGGGGATCGAGCGGGCAAGCGGCAGGCTGATCACCGATGTTCTGAACGAGGCGCTGCCGCATCACCATGCCGGCGCGCTGTCCGGTCCCGGCTTCGCCATTGACCTGGCGGGCGGCAAGCCGATTGCCATGGCGCTGGCCTTCCGCGACCGGACCTTGGCGCGCGAGACGGCGACGATCCTTTCCGGCCGGACCTTCCGCATCTATGCCTCCGGCGATCCCGTCGGGGTGCAGATCGGCGGGGCGCTGAAAAACGTTCTGGCGATTGCCTGCGGCATTGTCGAGGGCGCGGAACTCGGCGAATCGGCCCGTGCGGCGCTGATTGCGCGCGGCCTTGCGGAAATGTCGCGGCTTGCCGTCGCCATGGGCGGCGAGGCGGAGACCGTGCGCGGCCTCTCCGGCCTCGGCGACCTGGTGCTGACCGGCTCCTCGCGCCAGTCGCGCAATTTCCGCTATGGCGTGGCGCTTGCCGAGGGCAATTTCGACAACATCAATGCGGCGCTCGTCGAAGGGGTCTATTCTGCCTCCGTCGCCAGCGAGCTTGCGGGAAGCTATGGTGTGCAGATGCCTATATCGAATGCGGTGGCCCGCGTGCTCGACGGCAAGCTTGGCATTCCGCAGGCGCTCGAAGACCTTATGACCCGGCCGATCACGACCGAATGAAGGAGAAAACGATGCTGTTCGCCGTTTTGTGCAAGGACAAGCCCGACCATATCCATGTCCGCATGGAAACGCGCCCGCGCCATCTGGAATGGGTCGACGGGCTGAATGAAAAGGGCACGCTGAAGATCGCCGGTCCGTTTCTGGACGGCGACGACAAGCCCTGCGGCTCGATGCTGATCATCGAAGCCGACAGCCAGGCGGACGCGGAAGCGATCGCGGCCGAGGATCCCTATGGCAAGGCCGGCCTGTTCGAAAAGGTCGAGGTCAAGGCCTACAAATGGCTCTACAACAACCCGGAGGCGTGAGGCATGGCCTATTGGCTGTTCAAGTCCGAGCCGTTCAAGTTTTCCTGGCAGATGCTGAAGGACAAGGGCGCGGCCGGGGAAGAGTGGGACGGCGTGCGCAATTATCAGGCGCGCAACAATATGCGGGCCATGGAAATCGGCGACAAGGGCTTCTTCTACCACTCCAATGAAGGGCTGGAAGTCGTCGGCATCTGCGAAGTTTGCGCGCTCGCCCATCATGACTCGACCACTGACGACCCGCGCTGGGAATGCGTCGATATCCGCGCCGTGGCCGATATGCCGAAGCCGGTGACGCTGAAGGATGTGAAAGCCAATCCGAAACTCGCCGATATGGCGCTGGTGACATCGATGCGCCTTTCGGTGCAGCCGGTGAAGGAAGACGAGTGGTTGGAAGTCTGCCGCATGGGCGGGCTGGACAATCCGCCGCGGTGATGGTCGCCCTTGACGCCGAACCTCGGCCCTCTCGGTGTTCGCTTGCTCTCCACCTGCGTCATGCTCGGGCTTGACCCGAGCATCCAGGCGGTTCAATTCATTGAATTCAGATTAATTTTCGCTGCTGTTTCTCGTGCGGCCTGGATCCTCGGGTCGAGCCCGAGGATGACCCGGTTCGGGGGCGAGAAGAAGAGCATCCAACTACCAGGTGCGGTCCGAACCCTTGCCAACCGACGTAACATGCCAGCCGCGAACGGTCATGACCAACCCCGAAGCCTTCATCCTCGAAAACACCGATATCCTGACGCCGCCGCATGTGCCTGAAATCCGGCTTCGGCTCGCAAGCGAAGTGCACGATCTCTGGATGAAGACAGAGGCGGAGCTGGAGGAAATCGGCCTGCCGCCGCCATTCTGGGCCTTTGCCTGGGCCGGCGGGCAGGGGCTCGCGCGCTATGTGCTGGACCATCCTGAATGGGTTGCCGGAAAGCGGGTTGTCGATTTTGCCACGGGTTCGGGGATTGTTGCGATTGCTGCGGCGAAGGCCGATGCCTCCTCCGTGCTGGCTGCCGATATTGACCACTGGTCCGGCTCCGCCGTGGCGCTCAATGCTGAACTCAACAATGTTGTTCTTGATTATTGCGGCGAAAATCTCATGGGCGAAGCGCTTGATTGCGATGTGCTTCTGGCTGGCGATGTCTTCTATGACGCCGACTGGGCGGATCGACTGATCCCTTGGTTCGAGGCGCTGACCGATGCCGGCATCACCGTTCTCGTCGGCGACCCGGGCCGCGCCTATTGCCCGGTTTCGCGTTTGGAGAGGCTGGCGCAGTATCAGGTGCCGGTCACACGGGTTCTGGAGGACGGCGAAGTGAAGAAGACCACGGTCTGGCGGTTTCTTTGATCACAACGCGTCCCCCGTTTCACTCTAAAGGTGATCTTTTTACTCATGTTAAGCTATTGATATAAAACGAATCGAGTAGACTCAAAGCCGAAGCCGTGCGACTTTCCGCCCACACGGTCGATGGAGGACGGGCGCTTTGTCGATTCCCTGTTTCGTCAAACCGATTAAATCGGGCGGGCGGACGTGAATCGGCTTGTCGCGATGCCTTGTCATGGGTAAACCACCGTGGAACAACGGCTTTGTCCGCCGCTCCGGCGACGGCTGCCCGCATCATGCTATGCGCCTTTTGAACACCCGCGAGGTTTTGATGGCCACACCGACCAGCAACCGGCCCCTGTCGCCGCATCTTCAAGTCTACAAGTTCATCCCGACGATGGCGATGTCGATCATCCATCGCATCACCGGCGTGGCCTTGTATTTCGGCACCGTTCTTCTGGCCGCCTGGCTGGTGTCAGCCGCCATGGGCAAGGAGGCCTTCGATTGCGTGAGCTGGTTCCTTGGCTCCTGGCTCGGGCTCTTGATCATGTTCGGCTACACCTGGGCGCTGGTGCATCACCTGCTCGGCGGGCTTCGCCATTTCGCCTGGGATTTCGGCCACGGGCTCGGCAAGGAGGTTACCACCAAGATGGCGATCGCGCTCCCCTTCGTCTCCGTCGGCATCACCGTGGTGCTGTGGATCATCGGCCTGATTGCCTGGTAGGAGGAAACAAAGAATGGATATGCGCACACCGCTGAAAAAGGTCCGCGGCCTCGGCTCCTCCAAGGAGGGCACTCACCATTTCTGGATGCAGCGCATGACGGCGGTTGCCCTCGTGCCGCTCTTCATCGTCTTCATCCTGTTCGTCATCGCCCATCTGGGCGCGTCCTACGAAACCGTTGTCGGCTCGCTCGCCAATCCCTTCATCGCCGTGTTGATGGGCATGATGGTGATCGCCGGGCTGATCCACATGCGCATCGGCATGCAGGAGGTCATCGATGACTATGTTCACAATGAGCTTCTGAAGCTCTCCGCCTTGATGGCGAACAATTTTTTCACAGTTCTTGTGGGCGGCTTCTGTCTCTTCGCCCTCTTGAAGATCGCATTTGTGGGGTAACGAGCAGATGGCAACTTCCTCTCCCGAAAAGAACGGTAAAGCCTACGAGTATGTCGATCACGCCTATGACGTGGTCGTCGTCGGCGCCGGCGGCGCGGGTCTGCGCGCCACGCTCGGCATGGCCGAACAGGGCTTCAAGACCGCCTGCATCACCAAGGTTTTCCCCACACGCTCGCACACGGTTGCCGCCCAGGGCGGCATTGCCGCATCGCTGCAGAACATGACGCCCGACAGCTGGCAGTGGCACCTCTATGACACGGTCAAGGGCTCCGACTGGCTCGGCGATGTCGACGCCATGCAGTACATGGTCATGGAAGCGCCGAAGGCGGTTTATGAGCTTGAGCATTACGGCGTGCCGTTTTCGCGTAATGAAGAGGGCAAGATCTACCAGCGCCCCTTCGGCGGCCACATGCAGAATTTCGGCGACGGCCCGCCGGTGCAGCGCACCTGCGCGGCTGCGGACCGCACCGGCCACGCCATTCTGCACACGCTTTACGGCCAGTCGCTCCGCAACAATGCCGAGTTCTTCATCGAGTTCTTTGCGCTTGACCTGATCATGAGCGATGACGGCGTGTGCACCGGCGTCGTTGCCTGGAACCTTGATGATGGCACGATCCATCGCTTCTCCGCCAAGATGGTGGTGCTGGCGACCGGCGGTTACGGCCGCACCTATTTCTCCGCAACGTCGGCCCACACCTGCACCGGTGACGGCGCGGGCATGATCGCGCGCGCCGGCCTGCCGCTGCAGGACATGGAGTTCGTGCAGTTCCACCCGACCGGCATCTACGGCGCGGGCTGCCTGATTACCGAGGGCGCGCGCGGCGAGGGCGGGTACCTCACCAATTCTGAAGGCGAGCGCTTCATGGAGCGCTATGCGCCGTCGGCCAAGGACCTTGCCTCTCGTGACGTGGTGTCGCGCTGCATGACGATGGAGATCCGTGAAGGCCGCGGCGTGGGCAAGAACAAGGACCATATCTTCCTGCATCTTGACCATCTCGATCCGGCCATCCTGGCGGAGCGTCTTCCGGGCATCTCAGAGAGCGCCAAGATCTTTGCCGGCGTCGACGTGACCCGCGAGCCGATCCCGGTTCTGCCGACGGTTCACTACAATATGGGCGGCATCCCGACCAATTACTGGGGCGAGGTTCTCAACGCCGACAGCGAGAACCCGGAACGCGTGGCGCCCGGCCTGATGGCCGTTGGCGAAGCCGGCTGCGCTTCGGTGCACGGCGCCAACCGTCTCGGTTCCAACTCGCTGATCGACCTCGTGGTCTTCGGTCGCGCTGCGGCGATCCGCGCCGGTCAGGTGATCGACCGCGAAAGTCCGATCCCGGCGCTGAACACCGCTGCCTGCGACAGGATCATGGAACGCTTCGACCGTATCCGCCATGCCGATGGTTCCGAGCCGACGGCGGTTCTGCGCGACAAGATGCAGCGCGCCATGCAGGAAGATGCCGCTGTCTTCCGCACCCAGGAAACGCTCGAACAGGGTTGCCAGCGCATTTCGGCAATCTGGGGCGAACTGCCGGACGTCAAGGTCACCGACCGTTCGATGATCTGGAATTCGGACCTCGTCGAAACGCTCGAACTGCACAATCTGATGGCTTGCGCGATCACCACCGTCTACGGCGCGGAAGCCCGCAAGGAAAGCCGCGGCGCCCATGCGCGCGAGGACTATGCCGACGGCCCCTTCGCCGGTCGAGACGACGAGAACTGGCGCAAGCACACGCTGTCCTGGGTGAACGAGGCCGGCGAGGTGAAGCTCGACTATCGCCCGGTTCACCAGGACCTGATCGCAGACGGCATCGACATCAAGAAGATCGCGCCGAAGGCGCGTGTCTACTG
This sequence comes from Martelella lutilitoris, assembly GCF_005924265.1. Lineage (GTDB taxonomy): Bacteria > Pseudomonadota > Alphaproteobacteria > Rhizobiales > Rhizobiaceae > Martelella > Martelella lutilitoris. The sequence goes on along the minus strand of NZ_VCLB01000006.1, from coordinate 142,951 downwards.
ATCGTGTCAGCCTGAAGATATGGTATCATGGCGGTGAAAGGATATTGCCATGAACGTGATCGGACATAACAGACGAGTGCCGCACTCTTCGAAAGGCAGTTCCATGTATGCGATCGTTTTCGACCTGGATCCCAACAGCCTGAAGGAGGTTTATCCGGGTGCGTCGTGGAACAACGCCTATTACGAGATACGGAGTTTCCTTGCTGAACGTGGCTTCGGCTGGCAGCAGGGAAGCACTTATTTCGGCGATGATACCGTCGACGCCGTAAGTTGTGTTCTGACGATACAAGAGTTGACGGACGGATTTGAGTGGTTTGCGGCTTCGGTTCGGGACATTCGCATGCTTCGTATCGAAGAAAACAATGATCTGATGCCAGCCGTTGAAAGAGCGTCGGCGAAGAGAACAGGAAAAGGCAAAGCCTGATGGTTGAATTCACGCTTCCCAAGAACTCGAAGATCAAGACGGGCAAGACCTGGCCGAAGCCCGAGGGTGGCGCCAATCTGCGCGAGTTCAAGATCTATCGCTGGAACCCGGATACCGGCGAGAACCCGTCGATCGATACCTATTTTATCGATCTCGACGACTGCGGGCCGATGGTTCTCGACGCGCTCTTGTACATCAAGAACAATATCGATCCGACGCTGACGCTCCGCCGCTCCTGTCGCGAAGGCATCTGCGGCTCCTGCGCGATGAATATCGACGGCACCAACACGCTCGCCTGCACCAAGGGCATGGATGAGATCAAGGGCGCGGTGAAAATATACCCGCTGCCGCACATGCCTGTGGTCAAGGACCTCGTGCCGGATCTCAACAATTTCTACGCCCAGCACCGCTCGATCGAACCCTGGCTGCAGACCGTCTCGCCGCCGCCGGCGAAGGAATGGAAGCAGAGCCATGAGGACCGCGTCAAGCTCGACGGGCTTTACGAGTGCATTCTCTGCGCCTGCTGCTCCACCTCCTGTCCGTCCTACTGGTGGAACGGTGATCGCTATCTCGGCCCGGCTGTGCTGCTGCAGGCCTATCGCTGGCTGATCGACAGCCGCGATGAAGCAACCGGCGAGCGTCTCGACAATCTGGAAGACCCCTTCCGGCTTTATCGCTGCCACACCATCATGAACTGCACGCAGGCCTGTCCGAAGGGGCTGAACCCGGCCAAGGCCATCGCCGGCATCAAGAAGATGCTGGTCGAGCGCGCGGTTTGAGTCTGTTGGAATGGGACAAGCGGCCGGTCTTTTCGGGCCGGCCTCTTGCAGGGCCATGAAAACGCACGATATGATTGCTGGCATTGACGAGTGGCCGAGCATGAGCGGGAGTTTCGGATAAATGGTTCACAAGGTTCTGATCGCAACGGCGATTGCCTCGGTCCTGGCGCTGAGCGCCTGCCAGCGGACCAGCTATGATTATTCCCAGCCGGTGGCGCCCCAGCCGCAGCCTTTGACGCCTGCGCCCGCGGGCCAGGTCCAGAGCAGCAATCTTCCGCCGCCCGGCGGCGCGCAGCAGGGCACCTATGGCGGCACCTATAATTCGGGTTCGCTGCCGGTCGATACCACGACGGCCGGCAATGCCGATCAGTTCCCGGCAGCGCCCGGCGCGCCCACAGGCAATGGCGGCATGGGCAATGTCGCAGCGCCCGCGGGCGCGATGGCCCTCTCCAATGCCGGGCTCGTTGGCAGTTGGAAGGCCAATGAGGGCGGCGTCCAGTGCGACATGTTCCTGACGCTGACCAATCTCGGCGAGGGGCTGCGCGGCGGCACGCGCGGCTGCACCGGCGGTCTGTCGACGATGAAGTCCTGGGGCATCAATGGCGATCAACTGGTGCTGAATGATGCCAATGGCTACGCGATCGCCAGGCTGTACAAAACCGCGGAAAATCGCATTGAGGGCACGAGCAGCTCCGGCCAGCAGGTCGTTTTGAGCCGCTAGGTCCGGCAATATGACAAGGGCTCGCTCAGGCGGGCCCTTTTTTGTTGCGCATTTGTCAGATAGAGCCGTATCAGGCTCCCTCGCCGCGCTGCCTGCGGCATGTTCATCCTTGTTCCGGAATTTTTCATGGCCGCAATGACGACCGTCACCCAACGACTTGAGACAATGACCGAGAAGGGCCAGCTCAAGGCCGACCCTGCGCAACTGGCCGTCGCCGGTGAACTTGACCGCGTTCTGGACGGGCTTTCGAACGTCAAGCCGGCGGAAAAGGGCGGGCGGCTGATCTCGCGTCTTTTCGGCCTTTCGCGGCAGAAGGGCGGGCCGTTGGTGGAGGGGCTCTACATTTACGGCAGCGTCGGGCGCGGCAAGACCATGCTGATGGACATGTTCTTCGAGGCGGCCCCGATTGCCGACAAGCGGCGCGCCCATTTCCACGCCTTCATGGCCGATGTGCAGGAGCGCATCAACGCGCATCGGCGCAAGCTGAAGGCGGGCGAGGTTAAGGAGGCCGACCCGATCGGCCCCGTCGCCGATCAGATCATCGGCGAGAACCGGCTTCTCTGCTTCGACGAGTTCACCGTCACCGACATTGCCGATGCGATGATCCTGTCGCGGCTCTTCTCCGCCTTGTTCGAGCGCGGCTGCATTCTCGTCGCGACCTCCAATGTCGCGCCCGATGATCTCTACAAGGACGGTCTCAACCGCGGGCTATTCCTGCCATTCATCAAGATCTTGAAGCAGAATGTCACGGTAACGACACTCGACTCGGATACCGACTACCGCATGGAGAAGTTCGAGGGGCGTCCGGTCTACCTGACGCCGCTTGACGACGAGACCCGACGGAAGATGGACGAGACCTGGAATGTGGCGACGCGCGGGGCCGACACGGGGCCGGACGAGATTGCATTGCGCGGGCGCGTGCTGCATGTGCCAAACGCAGGCGGCGCCTTTGCCCGCTTCACCTTCGACGATCTGTGCAGGAAGCCGCTGGGCGCTGCCGACTATATGGCGATCACCGACCGCTTCTCGACCGTCTTCATTGACGACGTGCCGGTGCTCACCGCCGATCAGCGCAATGAAATCAAACGCTTCATCATTCTCGTCGATACGCTATACGACCGCACGATCCGCACGGTGATCTCGGCGGAAGCCATGCCGGAGGAACTTCTGGTTGATCGCAAGGGGCGGGAAGGGTTTGAATTCGAGCGCACCGCCTCGCGGCTTTTCGAGATGCGCAGCACGGATTATCTCGCAGCGCACAAGGAAAAGTGGGCGAAATAAGGGCGCAGCTACTCTATATTTTGACGTAAACGTCAATTAAAACATATATAACCGATTGAAAATATTGGCTTCGTAAAAACCGGTTGAAAAATGCCCCGTTTGCCGATATCCCAACCTCGTCATGGGCACGGTTTTGACCATCGTCCAGAAATGAGTTTTCAGAGGATACATTCATGGCGCGCAATAAAATCGCATTGATCGGTTCGGGCATGATCGGGGGAACGCTCGCGCATCTGGCGGGGCTGAAGGAGCTGGGCGATGTCGTCCTGTTCGATATCGCTGATGGCCTGCCGCAGGGCAAGGCGCTCGATATCGCGGAATCCTCGCCGGTCGATGGATTTGACGCGAAGCTTTCCGGCGCTTCCGACTATTCGGCAATCGAAGGCGCGGACGTCTGCATCGTCACCGCCGGCGTGCCGCGCAAGCCGGGCATGAGCCGCGACGACCTTCTCGGCATCAATCTGAAGGTGATGGAAGCCGTCGGCGCGGGCATCAAGCAGTATGCGCCGAACGCCTTCGTCATCTGCATCACCAACCCGCTGGACGCCATGGTCTGGGCGCTGCAGAAGTTCTCCGGTCTTCCGGCGGAAAAGGTCGTCGGCATGGCCGGCGTGCTCGACTCGGCGCGCTTCCGCTACTTCCTCGCCGAAGAATTCAACGTCTCCGTTGAAGACGTCACCGCCTTCGTTCTCGGCGGCCATGGCGACACCATGGTTCCGGTCGCGCAGTATTCGACCGTTGCCGGCATTCCGCTGCCCGATCTGGTCAAGATGGGCTGGACCACCCAGGAAAAGCTCGACGCCATCATCACCCGCACGCGCGGCGGCGGCGGCGAGATTGTCGCGCTGTTGAAGAACGGCTCGGCCTATTACGCGCCGGCTGCTTCCGCCATCGCCATGGCCGAGAGCTACCTGAAGGACAAGAAGCGCGTCATGCCCGCTGCTGCCCATCTCACCGGCCAGTACGGCGTTGACGGCATGTATGTCGGCGTTCCGATCGTTATCGGCGAAGGCGGCGTCGAACGCATCGTCGAAATCGAGCTCACGGGCGAGGACAAGGTCGGCTTCGACAAGTCGGTGGACGCCGTCAAGGGTCTCTGCGACGCCTGCAAGGAAATCGCACCCGCGCTGAAATAAGCCGCTTTCTGCAAAAAGGACGGATATCCGCATGAATATTCATGAATACCAGGCCAAGGCACTTCTGAAGGGCTATGGCGCGCCGGTCGCCGATGGCGTTGCCATCCTGAGCGCCGATGAGGTCGAGGCCGCTGTCGGCAAGCTTCCCGGTCCGCTCTACGTGGTCAAGAGCCAGATCCACGCCGGCGGCCGCGGCAAGGGCAAGTTCAAGGAACTGCCGGCTGACGCCAAGGGCGGCGTTCGCCTCGCCAAGTCCGCCGACGAGGTCAAGACCTTCGTCAACGAAATGCTCGGCAACACGCTGGTGACCAAGCAGACCGGCCCTGCCGGCAAGCAGGTCAACCGCCTCTACATCGAGGACGGCGCCGATATCGACCGCGAACTCTACTGCTCGCTGCTCGTCGACCGCACCGTCGGACAGGTGGCCTTCGTCGTGTCGACCGAAGGCGGCATGGACATCGAGACGGTGGCCGAGGAAACCCCGGACAAGATCGTCACCGTGGCGATCGATCCCGATACCGGCGTGACCGCCTCCAACGTCAAGACGCTTTGCGAAGCGCTGAAGCTTGAGGGCGAGGCCGCCAAGGATGCCGAGCGTCTGTTCCCGATCCTCTACAAGGCCTTTGTCGAAAAGGACATGAGCCTGCTCGAGATCAACCCGCTGATCGTCATGGAAAACGGCCATCTGCGCGTTCTCGACGCCAAGGTCTCTTTCGACGGCAATGCGCTGTTTCGCCACGACGACGTTCGCGCGCTGCGCGACACGACGGAAGAGGACGCCAAGGAGATCGAGGCTTCCAAATATGACCTCGCCTATGTCGCGCTCGACGGCAATATCGGCTGCATGGTCAATGGCGCAGGCCTCGCCATGGCGACCATGGACATCATCAAGCTCTATGGCGCCGAGCCCGCGAACTTCCTCGACGTCGGTGGCGGCGCTTCCAAGGAAAAGGTCACGGCGGCCTTCAAGATCATCACCGCCGATCCGGCCGTGAAGGGCATTCTGGTCAACATCTTCGGCGGCATCATGCGCTGCGACGTTATCGCCGAAGGCGTGATCGCGGCCGTCAAGGAAGTCGGCCTCAAGGTTCCGCTGGTCGTCCGTCTCGAAGGCACCAATGTCGAACTCGGCAAGAAGATCATCGACGAGAGCGGCCTCAACGTCATCTCCGCCGACGATCTCGACGACGCGGCCCAAAAGATTGTTGCTGCAGTGAAGGAGGGCTGAAAACTGCTTCCATGATCATCATCTTCGCCTTCGTGGTCCTGCTCGTTCCTGTGTTTGTGGCCATGATTCTGGCAGCGGTGTTCGGCGCGCTGATGATATTCGGCCGCTGGTGCTACGGTTGGAAAGGTGAGGTGCTCTCTGGATGCCTCTTAGTTGCGCTCGTTGTCTGGGGCTCTAGCCTTATCGAGGCTTGGTTATTGGCGGCAGCGGATGGGGCTGAAGGAGCGGCGGGAATGGCGGTGGCCATCCTCCATCTGATGTATTGGGGGACGGTTGCTCTAGCGGCCTTGTTCGTGATCGGCGGACGGGTCAGCGGCTTTAAATGATCATGGTGCGGAATTCGGTCGGCTGAAAATGCTGATGATACGCGTAAGAAATTCGAAGACGAACTGAGACCTAGGAGTCACATGTATGTCAATTCTGGTGAATAAAGACACCAAGGTTCTGGTTCAGGGCCTCACCGGCAAGACCGGCACGTTTCATACCGAGCAGGCGCTTGCCTATTACGGCACACGGATGGTCGGCGGTATCCATCCGAAGAAGGGTGGCACCGAATGGTCCTCCGGCGTTGACGGCACCAATCTGCCGATCTTTGCCTCCGTTGCCGAAGGCAAGGAAAAGACGGGCGCCGATGCATCCGTCATCTACGTTCCGCCGGCAGGCGCGGGCGCTGCGATCCTCGAAGCGATCGAAGCTGAAATTCCGCTGATCGTTTGCATCACCGAAGGCATTCCGGTTGCCGACATGGTCAAGGTCAAGGCGAAGCTCGACAAGTCCAAGTCGCGCCTGATCGGGCCGAACTGCCCGGGCGTCCTGACGCCGGAAGAATGCAAGATCGGCATCATGCCGGGCTCGATCTTCAAGAAGGGCTCCGTCGGCGTTCTGTCGCGCTCCGGCACGCTCACCTATGAGGCCGTGTTCCAGACCACCAATGAAGGCCTTGGCCAGACCACGGCCGTGGGCATTGGCGGCGACCCGGTCAAGGGCACCGAGTTCATCGACATGCTGGAAATGTTCCTGGCGGATGATGCCACCGAATCCATCATCATGATCGGTGAAATCGGCGGTTCGGCCGAGGAAGAAGCCGCGCAGTTCCTGAAGGACGAGGCCAAGAAGGGCCGCAAGAAACCGATGGTCGGCTTCATTGCCGGCCGTACCGCGCCTCCCGGACGCACCATGGGCCACGCCGGCGCCGTGATCTCCGGCGGCAAGGGCGGCGCTGAAGACAAGATCGAGGCGATGGAATCGGCCGGCATCAAGGTGTCGCCGTCTCCGGCGCGTCTCGGCAAGACGCTGGTTGAAGTCCTGAAGGGCTGATCCACCTTAAGAACAGATGCGTGACGGCCTTTTTTCGGATGGGCCGTCACGATTTTACCGTTTTTGTGGCCATTTGACGGTCGTCACAATCGGTGTTTCATCGGATGGTCCGGCCAAGAGCCGGTTTCGTCGTTTCAAGCGGGAGGCGGATTTCGATCCGCGCGGTGCATATGTCAAGGCAAGAAGCCAACGAACAATTTCTTCTGACCTCGTTCCTCGATGGCGCCAACGCGACCTATATCGAGCATCTGTACGCGGCCTATGAAGATGACCCGAACTCGGTTTCGGAAGAGTGGCGAGACTTCTTCAAGGCGCTCGGCGACGATCCGGATGCGGTGCGCAAGGCGGCCGAAGGCGCGTCCTGGAAAAAGGACAACTGGCCGGTCAAGCCCAATGACGACCTGACGGCGGCGCTTGACGGCAACTGGGCCGATGTCGAGCAGGTGGTCGAGAAGAAGCTGCGCGGCAAGGCTGCCGCGGAAGGCACCGCCGTCTCCAACGAGGACGTGCTGCGCTCCACCCGCGATTCCGTCCGCGCGCTGATGATGATCCGCGCCTTCCGCATGCGCGGCCATCTGCACGCCAAGCTCGACCCACTCGGCCTCGCCGGCATGGCGGATGACGATTACAACGAGCTGTCGCCGAAGGCCTATGGCTTCACGGAGGCCGATTACGACCGCCGCATCTTCCTCGACAATGTTCTGGGCCTGGAATACGCCACCATTCCGGAAATGCTCGACATCCTGACGCGCACCTATTGCACCACGCTCGGCGTCGAGTTCATGCACATCTCCAATCCGGAAGAAAAATCCTGGATCCAGGAGCGCATCGAGGGACCGGAGAAGAGCATCACCTTCACCGAGAACGGCAAGAAGGCGATCCTGCAGAAGCTGATCGAGGCCGAAGGCTTCGAGAAGTTTCTCGACACCAAGTACAAGGGCACCAAGCGTTTCGGTCTCGACGGCGCGGAATCGCTGATCCCGGCGATGGAGCAGATCATCAAGCGCGGCGGATCTCTGGGCCTGAAGGAAATCGTGCTCGGGATGCCGCATCGCGGTCGCCTGAACGTTCTTTCCCAGGTGATGGCCAAGACCCACCGCGCCATCTTCCACGAATTCAAGGGCGGTTCGTTCAAGCCCGATGATGTCGAAGGTTCGGGCGACGTGAAGTACCATCTCGGCGCCTCCTCCGACCGCGAGTTCGACGGCAACAATGTGCACCTGTCGCTGACGGCGAACCCCTCGCATCTGGAAATCGTCGACCCGGTCGTCATGGGCAAGGCCCGCGCCAAGCAGGATATTATCGCCACCCGCCGCGAGGGCGAGATCGTGCCGCTTTCCGAGCGCGCCAAGGTCATGCCGCTGCTGCTGCACGGCGATGCCGCCTTTGCCGGCCAGGGCGTGGTTGCCGAAATTCTCGGCCTTTCCGGCCTGCGCGGTCACCGCGTTGCCGGCACGGTGCATTTCATCGTCAACAACCAGATCGGCTTTACCACCAATCCGGCCTTCTCGCGCTCCTCGCCCTATCCATCCGATGTGGCGAAGATGATCGAAGCGCCGATCTTTCATGTGAACGGCGATGATCCGGAAGCCGTGGTCTATGCGGCCAAGATCGCGACCGAATTTAGGATGAAGTTCCACAAGCCGGTCGTCATCGACATGTTCTGCTACCGTCGCTTCGGCCATAATGAGGGCGATGAGCCCGCATTCACCCAGCCGAAGATGTACAAGGTTATCCGCGGTCATGAGACGGTCACCAAGCTTTATGCCGATCGTCTGATCAAGGAAGGGCTGATCACGAACGAAGAGTTCGAGGGTATGCTCGCCGACTGGAAGAGCTTCCTCGAGCAGGAATTCGAGGCGGGGTCCTCCTACAAGCCGAACAAGGCCGACTGGCTGGACGGCGAATGGTCGGGGCTGCGCGCCGCCGACAATGCCGACGAACTGCGGCGCGGCAAGACCTCCGTGCCGATGAAGACGCTCAAGGAGATCGGCAAGAAGCTGACAGAGGTTCCGGAGGGCTTCAACGTCCACCGCACCGTGCAGCGTTTCCTCGACAACCGCGCCAAGATGATCGAGACCGGCGAGGGGATCGACTGGGCCATGGCCGAGGCGCTGGCCTTCGGTTCGCTCTGCTATGAGGGTTTCAAGGTTCGTCTCTCCGGTCAGGATTGCGAGCGCGGCACCTTCTCCCAGCGCCATTCGGTGCTCTATGATCAGGAGACCGAGGAGCGTTATCTGCCGCTGCAGAACATCCGCTCCGGCCAAGGCCGCTACGAAGTCGTCAACTCGATGCTCTCCGAAGAGGCCGTGCTCGGCTTCGAATATGGCTATTCGCTGGCCCGCCCGAACGCCCTGACGCTGTGGGAAGCCCAGTTCGGCGACTTTGCCAACGGCGCCCAGGTGATCTTCGACCAGTTCATCTCGTCCGGCGAACGCAAGTGGCTTCGCATGTCCGGTCTCGTCTGCCTCCTGCCGCACGGCTATGAGGGGCAGGGCCCGGAGCACTCGTCTGCCCGTCTGGAGCGCTGGCTGCAGATGTGCGCCGAAGACAACATGCAGGTCGCCAACTGCACCACGCCGGCGAACTATTTCCACATTCTGCGCCGTCAGCTGAAACGCGATTTCCGCAAGCCGCTGATCCTGATGACGCCGAAATCGCTGCTGCGCCACAAACGCGCCCAGTCGACGCTTTCGGAAATGGCCGGCGAGACCGCCTTCCATCGTCTCCTTTGGGATGATGCGGTCGAGCAGGATACGCCGATCAAGCTGGTCAAGGATTCCAAGATCCGCCGCGTCGTGATGTGCTCGGGCAAGGTCTATTACGATCTGTTCGAGGAACGCGAGAAGCGCGGCATCGACGATGTCTACCTGCTGCGCGTCGAGCAGCTTTATCCGTTCCCGGCCAAGGCGCTGATCAACATGCTTTCGCGCTTCAAGAACGCGGAAATGGTCTGGTGCCAGGAAGAGCCGAAGAATATGGGCGCTTGGTCGTTCATCGAGCCCTATCTGGAATGGGTCTTGACGCATATCGACGCCAAGCACAGCCGGGTCCGCTATGCCGGACGGGCGGCGGCCGCCTCGACGGCGACGGGCCTGATGTCGCGCCACCAGGCGCAGCTTGCGGCCTTCCTCGACGACGCGCTCGGCGAGTAACACGAGCAACAGCGTGCCGGACCTTCAAAGCCCGGCACGTGAACGACCGCTTCAAGGCGATCCGGACACCACATTTATCAATATCGGGACTTTTGACATGGCCACTGAAATCCGCGTTCCCACTTTGGGTGAATCCGTTACCGAAGCAACGGTCGGCACCTGGTACAAGAAGGTCGGCGACGCCATCGCCGCCGATGAGCCGATTGTCGAACTGGAAACCGACAAGGTGACCATCGAGGTTCCGGCACCTGCTTCCGGCACGCTTTCCGAGATCGTCGCCGGCGAAGGCGAGACCGTCGAACTCGACGCCCTGCTCGGCCAGATCGCCGAGGGTGATGCGCCTGCTGCAGGCGGCGCAAAGGAAGAGCCGAAGGCCGAGGCGCCAAAGGAAGAGCCCAAGAAGGAAGAGACCAAGGCCGAAGACAAGCCGAAGTCCGGCGGATCCGATATGCCGGCAGCGCCGTCCGCAGCCAAGATGATGGAAGAAAAGAACATTTCCGCCGATCAGGTGGAAGGTTCGGGCAAGCGCGGTCAGGTGCTGAAGGGCGACGTGATTGCCGCTGCCGCCAAGGGCACCTCCGCCCCGGCCGCCGAGCCGGCCAAGGCCCCGCAGCGCGCGCCCTCCAAGGTTGAGGATGCCGATCGCGAAGAGCGAGTGAAGATGACGCGCCTGCGCCAGACCATCGCCAAGCGCCTGAAGGATGCGCAGAACACCGCAGCCATGCTGACCACCTATAACGAGGTGGACATGACGGCCGTCATGGAAATGCGCTCCAAGTACAAGGACCTGTTCCTGAAGAAGCACGACGTCAAGCTCGGCTTCATGGGTTTCTTCACCAAGGCCGTCTGTCATGCGCTGAAGGAGATCCCGGCCGTCAATGCCGAGATCGACGGCACGGACATCATCTACAAGAACTTCTGCCATATCGGCATGGCCGTTGGCACGGACAAGGGCCTGGTGGTCCCGGTCGTGCGCGATGCCGACCAGATGTCGATCGCCGAGATCGAGGCCGAGATCGCGCGTCTTGCCAAGGCGGCCCGCAGCGGCCAGCTGTCCATGGCAGACATGCAGGGCGGCACCTTCACCATCACCAATGGCGGCGTCTACGGTTCGCTGATGTCCTCGCCGATCCTGAACGCGCCGCAGTCGGGCATTCTCGGCATGCACAAGATCCAGGAGCGGCCGATGGCGATCGGCGGCCAGGTCGTCATCCGACCGATGATGTATCTTGCGCTTTCCTATGACCACCGTATGGTCGATGGTCAGGAAGCCGTGACCTTCCTCGTCCGCGTCAAGGAAACGCTGGAAGATCCCGAACGTCTCGTTCTCGATCTCTGATCAACAAAACCGGGGGGCCGGAAAGCATGAGCATCGAATTTCTGATTACGGCGCTGATTGTGGTTCTGGCTCCCGGCACGGGCGTGGTCTACACGCTGGCGACCGGTCTGGCGCAGGGCAGGATGGCAAGCGTTGCCGCCGCCTTCGGCTGCACGCTGGGCATCATTCCGGCAATCCTCGCTTCCGTCTTCGGCCTTGCCGCGCTGTTTCACACCAGCGCGCTTCTGTTCCAGACGGTCAAGTTCGCCGGCGTCGCCTATCTGCTCTACCTCGCCTGGCAGACGCTGAAGGATCGCGGCACGCTGAGGGTTTCGGGGGAGGGGACGCCCCGGCGCAGTCTGTTGGCGATCGCCCGCAACGGTTTTCTCATTAATATTCTCAACCCCAAGCTCTCGGTATTCTTCCTCGCCTTCCTGCCGCAATTCGTGTCGCCCGCCGCCGCCTCGCCCATACTTGAAATGCTGGTTATGTCGGCCGTGTTCATGGCGATGACCTTCGCGGTGTTCGTGCTATACGGCCAGTTCTCCGGCCTGATGCGCGACCGGGTGCTTTCGAGCGACCGGGCGATGGCGTGGATGCGGCGGAGCGTGGCGCTGGCCTTTGCCGGTTTCGGCGTTAAGCTCGCGCTCAGCAGGCAATAAACCGGGACGCTCTTCATGCAGCATCAATACCTGATTGAGCTCGCATCGCTGATGGCGATCTTCTCCTTCGCCATCGTCGCGCCCGGCGCGGATACCGCGATGATCATCCGGCAGGCGCTTGTGCATGGCAGGCGTTCGGCGGTGCTCAGCAGTTTCGGCGTGGGCACGTCGCTGATGTTCCATGTCAGCTACACGATCATGGGGCTGGGGCTGATCATTTCGCAGTCGATCATGGTGTTCAATGTGATCAAATGGGCGGGTGCCGCCTATCTGATCTATCTCGGCATCCAGTCGCTGCGTTCCGGCAAGGCCGATGTTTCGCCCGCAGCCCAAGCCGGCGCGACGGCAAGACAGGGAGCGGGAAAGGCCTTTTCGCTCGGCTTTCTCGCCAATGCGCTGAATCCGAAGCCAGTCTTGTTCTTCCTGTCGATCTTTTCGACCGTGGTCAGTCATGAAACGCCGGCAGGGGTGAAGTTCGGCTATGGCCTCGTCATGGCGACGTGCCTGATTGCGTGGTTCGTCGGCGTGTCGCTGTTTTTGACCACGCCGCGCATGCGGTCTGGGTTTGAAAAGGCGAGCGTCTGGATCAATCGCGCAAGCGGGGCGGTGTTCATTGCCTTCGGCCTGAAGCTGGCAACGGAAAAGGCGGGCTGAGCCGACGACTAGAAACACGGCCATTGGCCGCCAGGAAATACGGTCATGCAGCGCCCATCCTTCGCATCGGCGATGACCTCAATAAAGAGAAGGAAATCAGATGTCCTATGATCTCATCGTAATCGGTTCCGGCCCCGGCGGCTATGTCTGCGCGGTCAAGGCGTCGCAGCTCGGCATGAAGGTCGCCGTCGTCGAAAAGCGCGCCACCTATGGCGGCACCTGCCTGAATATCGGCTGCATCCCCTCCAAGGCGCTGCTGCATGCCTCCGAGCAGTACGCCCATGCCGCCCACGGCATGGAGAGCCTCGGGGTGAAGCTTTCGGGCGTCGAACTCGACCACGAAAAGCTGATGGGCCACAAGGACGCGGTGGTAAAGTCGAATGTCGAGGGCGTTGCCTTTCTGTTCAAGAAGAACAAGATCGACGGCATTCAGGGCACCGGCAAGATCGTTGCCCCCGGCAAGGTGCAGGTGACCAAGGAAGACGGCGCCACCGAGGAGCTTGAAGCCAAGAACATCGTGATCGCCACCGGTTCGGACGTCGCCGGCATTCCGGGTGTCGATGTCGAAATCGACGAGGAGACGATCGTGTCCTCGACCGGCGGCATTGCGCTGAAGAAGGTGCCGGAGAAGATGATCGTGGTCGGCGGCGGCGTCATCGGTCTGGAACTCGGCTCGGTTTGGTCGCGCCTTGGCGCCAAGGTCACGGTCGTCGAGTTCCTCGACAAGATCCTCGGTCCGATGGACGGCGAAGCCTCCAAGCAGTTCCAGAAGATCCTCGCCAAGCAGGGCATTGATTTCAAGCTGTCGGCCAAGGTGACCGCTGTCGAAAAGGGCGAGAACGGCGCGAAGGTGACGTTCGAGCCGGTCAAGGGCGGCGACGCCGAGACGCTCGAGGCCGACATCGTGCTGATCTCCACGGGCCGCAAGCCCTATACCGAGGGCCTCGGTCTGGAAGAAGCCGGCGTCAAGCTCGATGATCGCGGGCGGGTCGAGATCGACGGTCATTTCAAGACCAATGTCGACGGCATCTACGCCATCGGCGACGTGGTCAAGGGCCCGATGCTCGCGCACAAGGCCGAGGATGAAGGCGTGGCGCTTGCCGAGATCCTCGCCGGTCAGGCCGGCCACGTGAACTATGACGTGATCCCGAGCGTCGTCTATACGCAGCCGGAAGTCGCCTCCGTCGGCAAGACCGAGGAAGAGCTGAAGAAGGACGGCGTTGCCTATAACGTCGGAAAATTCCCGTTCATGGCCAATGGCCGTGCCCGCGCCATGGAAACCACCGACGGCTTCGTCAAGGTGCTCGCCGACAAGGAAACCGATCGCGTCCTCGGCGTCCACATCGTCGGTTTCGGCGCCGGCGAGATGATCCACGAGGCAGCGGTGCTGATGGAATTCGGCGGCTCGGCCGAGGATCTCGGCCGCACCTGCCACGCGCATCCGACCATGTCGGAAGCGGTGAAGGAAGCAGCGCTCGCCGCCTTCTTCAAGCCGATCCACATGTAGGGGCCGGCGCCGAAGGGCGTTCCTGACCGAAGGTTTGATACGGCCCCGTACTGCGGGGTCGTTTCTCATGCGTCCGGCGCCGTCATTCGCGTCGTTGATCCAAGACTTCAGTAAAATTCGTTGTTCATGGCGCGCAAAATCCTTTTTTCTTGGGCCATGGCTTACAAAACAACCGGATCCATCTTTGCCGCCGGTCCGGCAGCAGGGATCGCGCTGATCACCGCTTCGGTCTTCCTCCTTTCGCTCTCCGATGCGCTGGTCAAGCTGTCCGGCGTGCGTTTTGGTCTTGCCCAACTGATCTTCCTGCGATCCGCATTTGCAGCGATGCTTCTCGCGCTCGGGCTGAAATTGTTCGCGCGCGGCGCGCGACTCATTCCCGAACACCCTGGGTGGGTGACGGCTCGCAGCCTTTGCCTCGTTACCATGTGGTTCTGCTATTACGCATCTCTTCCACACCTGCCGCTGTCGCTGGCTGCAGCCTGCTATTATACATCGCCGTTGTGGATGGCGCTCCTTGCCCGCTTTCATCTTGGAGAGCCGGTGGGTCTTGTGCGGTGGTGCGCCATTCTGCTTGCGCTTTCCGGCGTGGTCGTCAGCGTCAATCCATCGGCCGGAGCCGTCTCGCCTTTCCTGCTGCTTCCGCTTCTTGCTGCTTTTTTCTACGCTCTTGCGGCGATCATCACCTGGGACAAGTGTCGTGGCGAAGCGCCTTTCGCCATGGCGCTCAATCTCAATATCGCGCTTGCCGTATCGGGCGCGGCGGGCATGGCGTGCGTTCTCTTGTTTCCGGCGGGCGATGGATTCGTGCTAACCGCCTGGCGACCGCTCGGTGTGTCGGACTGGGCGCTGATCGGGCTTCTCGCGCTCTTCCTTGTGGCCATTACCACGGGTGTCGCCGGCGCTTACCGCACAGCCCCGGCGCCGGTCGTCGGCCTGTTCGACAATGCCTATCTCGTGTTTGCGGCACTGTGGAGCATCGTTATTTTCGCAGAACGACCGTCAGGCCTGGAAGTTGCCGGACTCGCGATGATCGGCCTCGGCGCGGCGGTCGCCGCCCGTCCGCCCCGTGTGCGCCAGACTAAGACGCACTGACTATGGAATTAGAAAAATATAATATTTACAGAAATTTAACGGACTTTCGGCGGCGAAATTCCAATAGCGAACACAATCATCGGCTGTAGTTGGAGCCAGGAAAGGGATGGTCCTTTCCGTCAACGAGAACGCTGAAACCTCGCAAGGACAGACCCGATGCAGAAGATTATCGCACTTTCGCTTGCAACACTGATCGTCGGCGCAGGCGCCGCCTTCGCCGCCCAGCCGCTCAACCCCTCTTTCTACGGTCCCAAGGTCACGGCCGCCGACAGGGATATCGCCCGCATCGCCGCGCCCGGCGATGTCTTTTCGACCTCGGTGATGGATGAAGGCAACTGGCATGCGGTCAAGACCTACAAGGTCCAGCCTGACGGCACGCCGAAGCTGATCGATTTCAGCTACAACGATCTGAACAACTGAGCACAGCGACGCGGCCCCGCTTTGAAGGCGGGGCCCCTTTGCATTCATCAGGCGCGGGGATGCGCCTTGTCGTAAATCTCCAGAAGCCGCCCGGTGTCGACGCCGGTGTAGACCTGCGTCGTCGAAAGCGAGGCGTGGCCGAGCAGTTCCTGAATGGTCCTGAGATCGCCGCCGGCGGCCAGAAGATGGGTCGCGAAGGAATGTCTGAGCGCGTGCGGCGTGGCCTTGTCGGACAGGCCAAGTGCGCCGCGCAGGGCCTGCATCTCCCGCTGGATGATCGCCGGCTGCAATGCCTTGCCGCGCAGTCCGCGGAAAAGCGGCTTCTCCCCGGCCAGATGATACGGGCAGAGCGCGCCATAATGCCGCACCGCCTCAAGCGCTGCCGGCAGGAGCGGCACGAGGCGGGTCTTGTTGCCCTTGCCGGTGATCCTGAGGCTTGTCGGATTGCCGGAAAAGTCATCAGGCGTCAGCCCCAGCGCTTCGGAGATACGAAGGCCGCAGCCATAAAGCAGGCAGAAGACGGCGGCGTTGCGCGCGGCAATCCACGGCTCTTCCGCCAACTGGCCCTGCTCCGCTGAAACCGCGAGCGCCTCCTCGGCGCTTAAGGGCTTGGGCAGCGATTTCGGCTGTTTCGGCGCCCGCATGGCGCGCACGCCGGCGGCATTGGCAAGGCCGCGTTTTTCCAGCCAGCGCAGAAATGAGCGGATGCCCGCCAGATCGCGTCCGAGCGTGCGCGCGCCGGCGCCCTCGCGGCGGCGGAAGGCAAGATAGGCGCGCACATCCGCCGGCCTCAGCGAATCAATGTCGGAAAGCCGCACGGGACGTGCGATATGGCGGCACAGGAAAGCGAGGAACTGCCGCGTGTCCCGTTCGTAAGCCTCGGTCGTCTTTGCCGAAAGCCGGCGCTCGCCGGCAAGCGCTTGTAGCCACTCTTGACGCAAGCCAAGCAATGCATCATCAGCAGGCACCAGTATTTCGCCCATGGGTCACCGTCTCAGGAACTTCTTGCCGCGGCGCGATTTTGCAGTAAATTGGGTTACAAAAACGCTAAGGGTTCCGGGAGGTGTCATTGTCTTTTCACACGGAATTGCGATATAGGCTCCTCAGCAAAAGCAGGAAGTTTTATGGCGCGTCGTGATTCATCATCCGCCCTGGCGCAGTTCGCTGAGGCTGTGGCGCTTGTCTCCCAGGGGCAACCGGGACATATCGTCGACACGCTGATCGCCGAACGCGGCCAGAAGATCGTCCACAATCCGTTCTGGCCGGTGATGCGGCCCTTTCTTCACCTGCTGCTGGGCTACGGCAAGGCGATCGATTTCGCCAATGATATCGAGTCCATGGACGGATATCAGGTCTTCGACTACATCTCCAACCGGCTGACCCTCGACATCAATTGCGTCGGCAGAGAGCGCATCCCGGAAAAGGGCGGTTTCGTGATGGTTTCCAACCATCCGACCGGCATTGCCGACGGGGTGGCCGTTTTCGACCTCCTGAAAGAGCACCGTCCGGACATGACGTTCTTCGCCAACCGGGACGCCGTGCGCGTCAATCCGCGTCTGGTGGAGATGATCATCCCGGTCGAGTGGCGCGAGGAATTCAAGAGCAAGCTGAAGGCGCGCGAGACGCTGCAGGTCACCAACAACGCCATAAAGCAGGAAAAGGCGATGGTGCTGTTTCCCTCCGGTCGCATTGCCTACTGGGCCGATGGCAAGCTCAATGAGCGCCCGTGGAAGACCTCGGCGATCGGCTTTGCCCGCAAATACGACCTGCCGATCCTGCCCGTGCATCTGAAGGCGCGCAATTCAGGCCTGTTCTACTGGTTCGCCAAATGGTCGACGGAACTGCGCGACATGACGGTTTTCCACGAGCTTCTGAACAAGAAGGGCGACCGGTTCGACTTCACCGTCGGCAACATGATCATGCCGCATGAACTGCAGGGCGAGCCCGCCGATGTGACCGCGGCGCTCGAGCGCCACACCGTGCATGCGCTGGCCGCCGATCCGGATGCGACCTTCGTCCTGGAAAAGCCCAAGCCCGCTCCGGTCGTCTCGGACGCATCTTGAATTCTCTGCTTCACTTTGAAGGGGGCGGCAGGCAAGCTTGCCAGCCATGACCTCAGATTCGCTCGACCTCTTTGGAAAACGCATCGACCCCGCCGTCGTGCGCAGCGTGCCCGTGATGGTGCCGCTGCCCGTCGCAGGGCCCTATTCCTATGCCGTGCCGGAGGGCATGGCGGTGATGCCCGGTTCCGTCGTGCAGGTGCCGGTCGGCCCGCGCAAGGTGATCGGCATCGTCTGGGACGAGGCGGGTGATGCGGTTGACCCGAAGAGGCTGAGGCCGATCGAACATGTGTTCGATTGCCCGCCCGTGGCGGAGGAGATGCGCCGTTTCATTGCCTGGGTGTCCGCCTATACGCTCACCCCGCCGGGGCTTGTGGCGCGCATGGCCGTCCGCGCGCCTGCGGCCCTTGAGCCGGAGCCGATGATCGAGGGGCTGACGCTGACGGGAACGGTGCCCGAGCGAATGACGCCGGCGCGCAAGCGTGTTCTCGAACTGGCGCAAGACGGCGCCGGGTGGACGCGGCTCGGGCTTGCGCGCGCTGCCGGCGTTAGCAGCAGCGTTGTTGAGACGATGATGAAGCAGGGGGTGTTCGACACGGTCTTTTTACCGCCGCCGCCTGCTTTCGGCACGCCTGACCCCGATTATGCGCGGCCCACGCTGTCGCCCGACCAGGATGCGGCGGCGGACGACTTGCGCGCAGCCGTGGCAGCGGACGGTTTCAATGTGACGCTGATCGACGGCGTCACCGGTTCCGGCAAGACGGAGGTCTATTTCGAGGCCGTGGCCGAAACGCTGGCCAGAGGCAAGCAGGTGCTGATCCTGCTGCCGGAAATCGCCTTGACGGCGAGCTTCCTCGACCGGTTCGAAACCCGCTTCGGCACGCGGCCCGGCGAATGGCATTCGGATCTCGCGCCGCGCATGCGCGAAAAGGTCTGGCGGCAGACGGCGGAGGGGGCGATCCGCGTCGTGGCCGGGGCACGCTCGGCGCTGTTTCTGCCGTTCGAGGACCTCGGCCTGATCGTCGTCGATGAGGAGCATGACACGGCCTACAAGCAGGAAGACCGCGTCTTCTACAACGCTCGCGACATGGCGGTGGTGCGGGCGCGCATCGGCGGCTTTCCGGCGGTGCTGGCCTCTGCCACGCCCTCCGTCGAAAGCCAGGTCAATGCGCTTGCCGGGCGTTACCGCCGGATCCACCTGCCGGGCCGCTTCGCCGAGGCGGCATTGCCCAGCCTGAAGACGGTCGATCTGAGGCGCGACCCACCGAAGCGGGGCGGTTTCCTGTCGCCCACGCTGCTGTCGGAGATCGACAGGACGGTCGGGCGCGGCGAGCAGGCCTTGCTGTTTCTCAATCGCCGCGGCTATGCGCCGCTCACGCTTTGCCGGGTCTGCGGGCATCGCTTCCAGTGCCCGAACTGTTCGAGCTGGCTGGTCGAGCACCGGTTTCGCGGCCGGCTGATGTGCCACCACTGCGGCCATGGCGAACCGGTTCCCGAAGCCTGTCCCGAATGCGGCACGCTTGATCATCTCGTTGCCTGCGGGCCGGGGGTGGAGCGCATCGCCGAGGAAGTCGACCAGCATTTTCCGGAAAAGCGCACGATCATCCTGTCCTCCGACATGGCCGGCGGGGTCAAGCGGCTGCGGTTGGAGCTCGAAGCCGTCGCCAATGGCGAGGCCGACATCATCATCGGCACACAGCTTGTGGCGAAAGGGCATAATTTTCCGCTGATGACGCTCGTCGGCGTGGTCGATGCCGATATCGGCCTTGCCAATGGCGATCCGCGCGCGGCCGAGCGCACCTTCCAGCTTCTCGCTCAGGTGACGGGACGGGCAGGGCGTACGGGGCTTGCGAGCAAGGGCCTGATCCAGACCTACCAGCCAGCGCACCCGGTGATGCAGGCGATCGTTTCCGGCGATGCCGAGGCATTTTACGACCGGGAGATCACCGAGCGGGAAAAGAGCGGGCTTCCCCCCTTCGGTCGGCTGGCGGCCGTCATCATCTCCGCCGACAATCGTTCTGACGCCGAGGCGCATGCGAGGGGCTTAAGGGCAGCAGCTCCCGTCGGGCGCTCGATCTCGGTGCTTGGTCCGGCCGAGGCGCCGCTGGCGCTGGTGCGCGGCCGCTACCGCTTCCGCCTGCTGGTGCATGGCAGCCGGGCCGATGACATCCAGACTTTTTTGAGGGAAATGCTCGAAAACGGGCCGCGACAACGTGGCAGCGTCCGCGTGCAGCTTGACATTGACCCGCAGAGCTTTCTCTAGATAGATTGATTTTGAAGAAGCGCGGGGAACTCGCGCCGAAAATGGCAAGGGAGTGTCCAGATGAGTTTTTACTGGCCGGAGAGTTTCATCGGGCAGATTGCCCTGTTCATGGCGGTCGTGATTCTGATCTGGGGGCTCGTCGTGGCGCTGGCGCCGCTGAAACTTCTGGGTCTCGCGGGGTTTTCGGGGCTGAAGGAGGAGAGCGGCGCGAGTATCCACATCCGCTCGATGATCGGCGGGACCTACGCGGCGATGTCGCTGATGGCGCTGCTGTTTGACCAGCCGATGATCTATCGCACCTTCGGCCTAGCGCTGATCTTCGGCTTTCTGACCAGGCTGTTGTGGATGGGCACGACCGGGAGCCGGTCGATCAAGGGGGGCATATTCCTCGTCTGCCAGGCGGTGGCGGGCGTATTCATGCTGCTTTACGGCCTTGGCTGGGCGTAAACGAAAAAGGCATTCAAAAGCACTGCGTTTCAGGGTTTTACGACTTTGTGACGAGAAACGCATGCCAATGCTCCAAACGGGCTTTGAGCGTGTTGCGAGTCGCTTTTACCTGTGCTAGACGAACCCCGACTATTGGGAGGGCCAGCATGTTTTTCCTGCTGTTTCCCGGGGATATTGTGAGGTTTTGAGGGCTTCGGGCAGTGCCGGCGACGACACGGCCCGCGCCGATTTTTTAAGGGGAATTTGTGCCTGTGGCAGACCTATCCCAATCTGTGTCGAACGTGGCGCAGCGTTATGCTGTCTCTCTGTTCGAACTTGCCAAGGAAGACGACAGCATCGACGCCGTGGGCGCCGATATCGACCGTGTCGAGAAGCTGTTGAATGAAAGCGACGATTTCCGGCGTTTGGTGATGAGCCCGGTCTTCAGCGCCGACGAGCAGCTGAAGGCGGTGACCGCCATTCTCGCCAAGGCGGAGATCGGCGGCTATGTCGCCAATTTCGTCAAGCTGGTTGCGAAAAACCGCCGTCTTTTCGTCCTGCCCGGCATGATCTCGGCCTATCGCGGCGAGGTTGCCGCCTATCGTGGTCAGGCGACGGCTGAAGTGACAGTGGCCCATGCCCTGTCTGATGAACAACAACAGGAATTGAAGACTGCGCTGAAAGATGTGACGGGCAAGGATGTGTCCCTTCAGATCACCGAAGATGCGTCGCTCCTCGGCGGAATGATCGTCAAGGTCGGTTCGCGTCAGATCGATACGTCGCTGCGCACGAAACTCTCCAAACTTAAGCTTTCACTGAAAGAGGTTGGCTGATGGATATCCGGGCCGCGGAAATTTCCGCAATTCTGAAAGAACAGATCAAAAATTTCGGCGACGAGGCTGAGGTCTCTGAAGTCGGTCAGGTGCTTTCGGTCGGCGACGGCATCGCCCGCGTCTATGGCCTCGACAATGTCCAGGCCGGCGAAATGGTCGAGTTCAACGGCGGCGTGCGCGGCATGGCGCTCAACCTGGAAAGCGACAATGTCGGCGTCGTTATCTTCGGCTCCGACCGCGAGATCAAGGAAGGCGACGTCGTCAAGCGCACCGGCGCCATCGTTGACGTGCCGGTCGGCCCCGGCCTTCTCGGCCGCGTTGTCGACGCGCTCGGCAACCCGATCGACGGCAAGGGTCCGATTGCTTCGGACCACCGCGCCGTTGTCGACGTCAAGGCGCCCGGCATCATTCCGCGCAAGTCGGTTCACGAGCCGATGTCGACCGGCCTGAAGGCCATCGATGCCCTGATCCCGATCGGCCGCGGCCAGCGCGAGCTCGTCATCGGCGACCGCCAGACCGGCAAGACCGCGATCATCCTCGACACCTTCCTGAACCAGAAGCCGATCCACGACAACGGCCCGGACAACGACAAGCTCTACTGCGTCTACGTCGCCGTCGGCCAGAAGCGTTCGACCGTTGCCCAGTTCGTGAAGACGCTGGAAGAGCGCGGCGCGCTTGAATATTCGGTCGTCATCGCCGCCACCGCCTCCGATCCGGCCCCGATGCAGTACATCGCGCCGTTCGCCGGCTGCGCCATCGGCGAATATTTCCGCGACAACGGCATGCACGCCCTGATCGCCTATGACGACCTTTCCAAGCAGGCCGTCGCCTATCGTCAGATGTCGCTGCTGCTGCGCCGCCCGCCGGGCCGCGAAGCCTATCCGGGCGACGTTTTCTACCTGCATTCGCGCCTTCTCGAGCGCGCCGCGAAGCTTTCGGAAGAGCGCGGCGCCGGCTCGCTGACGGCGCTTCCGGTCATCGAGACACAGGGCAACGACGTTTCGGCGTTCATCCCGACCAATGTGATCTCGATCACCGACGGCCAGATCTTCCTTGAAACCGATCTGTTCTACCAGGGCATTCGTCCGGCCGTGAACGTCGGCCTGTCGGTGTCGCGCGTCGGTTCGTCGGCCCAGATCAAGGCGATGAAGCAGGTTGCCGGCTCGATCAAGGGCGAGCTTGCCCAGTATCGTGAAATGGCCGCCTTCGCCCAGTTCGGTTCCGACCTCGATGCTGCGACCCAGCGTCTTCTGAACCGTGGCGCGCGCCTGACCGAGCTTCTGAAGCAGCAGCAGTTCTCGCCGCTGAAGACGGAAGAGCAGGTGGTCGTGATCTTTGCCGGCGTGAACGGCTACCTCGACAAGCTGCCGGTCAGCGATGTCAACAAGTTCGAACAGGGACTGCTGTCCTACATGCGCGGCGAGGCGAGCGACGTTCTCGACGGCATCCGGACGGAAAAGGCGCTGAGCGACGATCTGAAGGGCAAGCTGAAGGCGGCAATCGACGCTTTCGCGAAGAACTTCTCCAAGTAACCAGGTAATCTTAGCGGGGATTTATAACCCATGGCTTCATTGAAAGATCTGAAGCTTCGCATTGCCTCGGTGAAGGCGACGCAGAAGATCACCAAGGCGATGCAGATGGTCGCCGCGGCGAAGCTGCGTCGCGCGCAGGAGGCCGCCGAAAATGCGCGGCCTTACTCCGAACGCATGGCCACCGTCATGGCCGACCTGACGGCGGCTGTCGGCGAGGGCGAGGAAGTGCCGAAGCTGATGAGCGGAACCGGCAAGGATGATGTTCATCTCCTGGTGGTCTGTACGGCTGAACGCGGCCTTTGCGGCGGTTTCAACGCACAGATCGCGCGCCACGCCCGCCTTGCCGCGCGTGACCTGATCGCCAAGGGCAAGACGGTCAAGATCTTCTGTGTCGGCCGCAAGGGCTATGACGCGCTGCGTCGCGAGTTCGCCGACCTGATCGTCGAGCGGACCGAACTGCGCGATGTGCGCAAGATCGGCTTTGACAATGCCGAGGATATCGCCAACCGCGTGATGGAGATGTTCGAGGAAGGCGCATTCGACGTTTGCACCTTGTTCTATTCCGAATTCAAGTCCGTGATCTCGCAGGTTCCGACCGGGCATCAACTGATCCCGGCGGCAGCGCCGGAAGGGGCAGAAGAACGTTCCGAGTCGACGCTTTATGACTATGAGCCCAACGCGGAAACGATCCTGTCCGAGATCGTACCGCTCAACATTCGTGTGCAGGTTTTCCACGCTCTGCTGGAAAATGCCGCCGGCGAAATGGGCGCGAAGATGACCGCGATGGACAATGCGACGCGCAACGCCGGTGAGATGATCGACAAGCTGACGCTTTCCTATAACCGTCAGCGTCAGGAAAAGATCACCACGGAACTGATTGAAATTATTTCCGGCGCGGAAGCGCTGTAAGAGCTTGAAAAGAGGGTTTTATCATGGCTGAGGCCTCTAAAGGTAAAGTGACGCAGATTATTGGCGCCGTTGTGGATGTCGCCTTTGACGGCGAACTGCCCCCCATCATGAACGCGCTTGAGACCGACAACCACGGCAACCGGCTGGTTCTCGAGGTCGCCCAGCACCTCGGCGAGAACGAAGTCCGCACCATTGCCATGGACGCGACCGAAGGTCTCGTTCGCGGCCAGGAGGTCAAGAACACCGGTTCGCCGATTCAGGTTCCGGTCGGCGTCGAAACGCTCGGCCGCATCATGAACGTCATCGGCGAGCCGGTGGACGAGGTCGGCCCGATCAAGACCAAGGAAAAGCGCGCCATCCACCAGGAGGCCCCGCCCTATGTCGATCAGTCGACCGAAGCGGAAATCCTGGTCACCGGCATCAAGGTCGTCGACCTTCTGGCACCCTACGCCAAGGGCGGCAAGATCGGCCTTTTCGGCGGCGCCGGCGTTGGCAAGACCGTTCTTATCCAGGAACTCATCAACAATATCGCCAAGGCACATGGTGGCTATTCCGTGTTTGCCGGGGTTGGCGAGCGTACGCGTGAAGGCAACGACCTTTACCACGAAATGATCGAATCCAACGTGAACGTCGATCCCGCGGAAAACAACGGTTCGGCCGAAGGTTCGAAGTGCGCGCTGGTCTACGGCCAGATGAACGAGCCGCCCGGCGCGCGTGCCCGCGTAGCGCTTTCCGGTCTGACGATCGCGGAATCCTTCCGTGATGAAGGTCAGGACGTTCTGTTCTTCGTGGACAACATCTTCCGCTTCACCCAGGCCGGTTCGGAAATTTCGGCCCTTCTCGGTCGCATTCCCTCGGCCGTTGGCTATCAGCCGACGCTGGCGACCGACATGGGCGCCCTGCAGGAGCGCATCACCACGACGACCAAGGGTTCGATCACCTCGGTTCAGGCCATTTACGTGCCCGCCGACGACCTGACCGACCCGGCGCCGGCCACGTCGTTCGCCCACTTGGATGCGACGACCACGCTGTCGCGTTCGATCGCCGAAAAGGGCATCTATCCGGCTGTTGACCCGCTCGACTCCACGTCGCGCATGCTGGACCCGATGATCGTCGGTGAAGAGCATTACGCGGTTGCCCGTGCGGTTCAGTCGACGCTGCAGCGCTACAAGTCGCTTCAGGACATCATCGCCATCCTCGGCATGGATGAGCTTTCAGAAGAAGACAAGCTCACGGTTGCCCGCGCCCGCAAGATCGAGCGCTTCCTGTCGCAGCCCTTCCACGTTGCCGAAGTCTTCACCGGCTCGCCGGGCATTCTGGTCTCGCTGGAAGACACGATCCGCTCGTTCAAGGGCCTGGTCGAAGGCGAATACGACCATCTTCCGGAAGCCGCTTTCTACATGGTCGGCACGATCGACGACGCCGTCGCCAAGGCCAAGAAACTCGCCGAAGCGGCCTGATCATTCGGGCGGGCGGCGCACGCGCCGCCCATCGGTTCTCGGTGATTTTGCAAGACAAGAGATTGGAACGTCATGGCTGACACGATGATTTTCGAGCTGGTGACCCCTGAAAAGCTTCTCGCCTCTGCTGAAACGGATGCTGTCGTCATCCCGGCAGCGGAAGGCGAAATGACGGTGATGCCGGATCATGCACCGACCATGACGACGGTCCGTCCCGGCATGGTGAAGTTCAAGAATCACGACGGCAAGGAGTTCCAGTTCCTGGTGTTCCACGGCTTTGCCGATATTCAGGGCAATGCCTGCACGCTTCTGGCCGAAACGGCGGTTCCGATCGGCGAGGCTTCGGATGCCATCGAGCACCGCATCAAATCGCTGCGCAAGGAACTCGACGATGCAAGCCATCGCGAGCACAAGAGCGCCATCGAGCAGATGATGAACGAGCTGACGCATCTGAACGAGACGGTGTTCCCGGGCTGACCCCGCACTGAATTGCTTGTGAAATCGTATGAGCCGCAGCTTTTTTAGCTGCGGCTTTTTACGTTTTCTGGCTATTGTCTTCATCCGGGTCGTTCACCAAAGCGTAATTCCGACGGATAGATCGCGGTGCGGAGGTGAAACAAAACAAAAGAAAAGCCTCGCCAAATGCGATTTCAGGGTGCGGATGTGAATGTCAAACCTAAAGAAGAAACTGCGCAATGATATAGTGGTCGTTTTATTGATCGCCGCGCCGATTCTGGCCTTTCTCGTCTATTTCGAATCCTTCGAACGGCTGAGCGACTTCTCTCGCTCGCATGAGAGCTGGGAACTTGACGAGTTCTTTACCGCATTCATGGTTGCGAGCATCGGGCTTCTGTTCCTGCTGGTCCGCCGCACGCGTTCATTGCGCAAGGAGATAGCGAGCCGGCATGAGGCCGAGCGGCTGGCGCAGGCTCTGGCCCGGCAGGATCCGCTGACGGGTATTGCCAACCGCCGCTATTTCGAGGAGGAATGCGAGCGGCGTTTGGCGCGGGCACGCCGTCAATCCGACCGGTTTTCGCTTCTTTTCATCGATTTCGACCGTTTCAAGCAGATCAACGACAATCTCGGCCACGAGGCGGGAGATCGGTTGCTGCAGGTTGTTTCCGACCGGCTGAAGAAGACCGTTCGCCCCGAAGATTTTCTCGGTCGACTTGGCGGCGACGAATTCGCGATCCTCATGCATGACGGTGGGAACGGGGATACCGCCGAGAACGTGGCATCACGACTTCTGGCGGATGTGTCCCGCCCGGTCAGGCTGCTCGGGCGCGAGATCACGCCTTCGGTCAGCATCGGCATTGCATCCTATCCGAAGGACGGCACGAACCGCGACACCTTGCTGAAGAGGGCCGATACGGCGATGTACCGGGCCAAGGAGGAGGGGCGTCGTCGCATCGTTGCCTTCAGCGACGATATGGATGGCGGGTCGGAGGCCGAACATATGCTTGAGCTTGATCTTTCCGATGCGCTCTCGTCGGGTCAGATCGTGCCCTATTACCAGCTGATCAGCAGTTGCCATGCCGGCGATGTCGTACTTGTCGAGGTGCTGGCGCGCTGGAAACACCCGAAGCTCGGCGTGCTGAGCGCCGGCGACTTCGTTCCCCATGCCGAGGCGGCGGGGCTGATCCCGCAATTGTTCGAGACGGTGTTGACTGAGGCCTGCAAGGATGCGCACCAATGGCCGGCTTCAACGGCGATCGCGGTCAATGTAACGCCGCACCAGCTGTGCGATCCCGGTTTTGCCAAAGAGGTGCTCGACATCCTGCGCCGGGGTCATTTTCCGCCTTCCCGTGTGGAACTGGAGGTGACCGAGGATGCGCTGGTGGTCGATCTCGATACCACCCGCAAAAACATCCTGCGTCTTAAGGCGGAGGGCATTCGCGTCGCGCTTGATGATTTCGGCACGGGCTATTCCAGCCTGCGCCAGCTTCGCGAACTGCCCTTTGACCGGATCAAGATCGACCGCAGCTTCATCTCCGGCGTCGGAACCGATCCGCAAAGCGACGAGATCGTTGCCTCGACCATCAAGCTGTGCCGGGCGCTCGGGCTGAAGACGGTCGCGGAGGGGATCGAGGACAAGGTCCAGATGGACTGGATCTGTGAGCATGGCGCGGATGCCGTGCAGGGCTATTTCAACGCCATGCCGGTGCCTGCAGAAGAACTGGCGGGCGTCTTGAAGAACCACCCGGATGGCCGACCGCGGCGCGAGAACGGTTCAGCCTGAAATCGTGACGAGGCCGCAGTCGCCGGCCTCGGAGGAGAAGGCCAGGCGCTGGCCCGCTTCGTCCCAGGACAGCGCGGTGATCGCGCCCTTGCCCTGGCGGCGCAGAAGCGCTTCCTTGTGGTCGGAAAGGCGCACGGCCAGGATCATGCCGTCGATGAAGCCGATGGCGAGCATTTCCTCCGTCGGGTGGAAGGCGACCTGGGTGACCAGGATATTGGCCCGCGTCCCGAGTTCGAGCGGCGCCTTTCCCATCGGCCCGTCCTTGCCGGAAAATGGCCAGACGATGGCCGCCGGCGCGCCGGAGGTTGCGAGCCACTTGCCCTTGGGCGACCAGGACCAGGACTTCACCTTGGTCGGATAGCCGCTCATGCGCATGTGGCGCGCTTCCGCCGAAAGCTTTCCGTCGAGCTTCCAGCCATGCAGCGCGTTTTCCTGCATGGAAGTCACGAGGAAGCGCCCGTCCGGCGAGAAGGTGATGCCGATATGGGCGCCCTTCCATTCCAGATCGACCGGCGGAGCGGAACCCGCGACCCAGTGCAGCGAGGCGCCATTATAGCGCGCGGCCGCAATCCTGAGCCCCTTGGGAGCGAACGTGACCGCTTCAACGCTGCGTTCCTCGGTGAAGAGATGCGACGCGCCGCTGGCGATCACCCGCGTTTCCTTGCCGACGGCGTAGGCGACGGCGCCGTGCGGGCCGCCGGCAACGACGGAAATCCACTTGCGCGGCACGCTTGCCAGCTCCTCGAAAGAGCCGTCTTTGGCAACGCGAAGGACGCGTCCGTCCTCGCCGCCGGTGATCAGTGACTGGCTGAAGGGGTCGCGCACGCAGGTCAGGAGGCCATCATGGGCCTCCGTCACCTTCTCGCCGTCGTCGAGCCGGTGGATCAGGCCTCCGGCCGTGGCAAAGAACGGAATTCCGCCGAGGAAGGCGGCGGCGATGACGTGATCGTCAATGTCGACGGGCGCAACGCTCGGCATCAGCTGCGGACCTCGCAGGCCCGGAAGCTCTTCTCCAGCTTTTCGCGGTCAAGGTCGCGGCCGATGAAGACGAGCCGGCTTTCGCGCGCCTCGCCATCCTTCCACGGGCGCTGGTGATCGCCTTCGATGATCATGTGGACGCCCTGGACAACATAGCGCTCGTCGTCATTGTTGAAGGCGAGAATACCCTTGAGGCGGAGGATGTTCGGACCCTGGTTCTGAGTGACCGACTGGATCCACGGAAAGAAGCGGTTGGGATCAAGCGCGCCGCCGCGCAGCGAGACCGACTGCACCGTCACATCATGGTGATCGGAGAGACCATGATGATGGTGATGATGGTCGTGGTGATCATGATCATGGTGGTCGTGGTCGCAATCGGGGCCGCAGACATGGTCGTCATGATCGTGATCGAGGAAGTGCGGGTCGTCCTCCAGGACGTGCTTCAGATCGAAGGCGTTCTGGTTGAGGATCCGCTCCAGCTCGATGCCGGAACGTTCCGTCTTGAAGATGCGGGCAGCCGGATTGATGGCGCGCACAAGACCTTCGACATCGGCCAGTTCGTCGGCGCTGACGAGGTCGGTCTTGTTGAGCAGCACAATATCGGCGAAGGCGATCTGGTCTTCCGCCTCGCGGCTGTCCTTGAGACGCAGCGGCAGGTGCTTGGCGTCGACCAGCGCGATCACCGCGTCGAGCGCCGTCTTGGCCCTGACGTCGTCATCCATGAAGAAGGTCTGGGCCACGGGAACCGGATCGGCAAGGCCGGTGGTCTCGACGATGATGCCGTCGAAACGCGGGCGCCGCATCAGGCCCTCGACAACCCGGATCAGGTCGCCGCGCACCGTACAGCACACGCAGCCATTGTTCATCTCGTAGATTTCCTCGTCGGATTCCACGATCAGGTCGTTATCAATGCCGATCTCGCCGAATTCGTTGACGATGACCGCATATTGCTTGCCGTGGTTTTCGGAGAGAATCCGGTTGAGCAGGGTGGTTTTCCCCGATCCCAGATAGCCCGTCAGCACGGTCACCGGAATGGGTTTTGCAGCTTGCGTGTCAGTCATGCTCGTTCCTTTGAAGGATTTTCCGACTATATAAGGGTGATGATGGCGGGCAGCAAGGCGGGGCATTGCCCGGCCTTGCTGCGAAAAGCCGGGTTCCACGGCGGTTTCCCCGGAAAATTAAACCGATTTTTGCTTTTATGTTGAAATCTTCGCGGTTTTTGAATTAAAATTTTAAATCAAGATATGCAGCGCGAGGCGTTCAATCACCGGGAGAAATGCCGTGGCCCAGAAAGTCAAACTTTCCACTATTGCCGAATCTCTGGGGATTTCGACGGCCACGGTGTCGCTGGCGCTCAGGGACAGCCCGCTTGTGGCCAGCGCCACGCGCGAGCGGATCAAGGAACAGGCCCGCACGCTCGGCTATATCTACAATCGCCGGGCCGCCAGCCTCCGGACATCGCGTTCGGGCATTATCGGCGTTGTCGTTCATGACATCATGAACCCGTTTTACGGCGAAATCCTCAAGGCCATCGAGAGCGAGCTCGATCGCAACCAGCACACTTTCATTCTCTCCAACCATTACGACTCTGTCGAAAAGCAGCGCAATTTCATCGAGACGCTGCTGCAACTCGGCGGCGACGGGGTGATCATGTCGCCGGCCATCGGTACGCCGCCGGCCGATGTGCAATTGGCCGAGGACAACGGCATGCCAGCGATTTTCGTAGCCCGCACCATGGAGGAACTGGACCTGCCGACCTATCGCGGCGACGACAGCTACGGCATTGCGCTGGCCACCAACCACCTGATCGGCCTCGGGCACCGCTGCATCGCCATGATCGGCGGCACGGACCAGACCTCGACCGGGCGCGACCGCTATGCGGGCTATGTCAACGCGCTGAAGAAGGCCAATATCCCGGTCGATCCGGGCCTGCGCATTCCGGGGCCGCGCACCAAGCAGGGCGGTTTCGAGGCGGCGGTGCATTTTCTGTCACTGCCGCAGAAGCCGACGGCGGCGGTCTGCTGGAACGATCTGGTGGCGATCGGCCTGATGAACGGCATCTCGCGCGCGGGGCTGACGCCGGGCGCCGATATTTCCGTTACCGGCTATGACGATCTGGAAGAGGCCTCGATTTCCACGCCGTCGCTGACCACCGTCTGGAACGGCCAGGCCGAGGTCGGGCGACTGGCCGCACGCGCGCTGCTCGACAGGCTGGCCGGCTCGAACGCGCCGAACGGCATGCACCTGATCAAGCCGGAGATGCGCATCCGCCAGTCCACTGGCCCCTACCGCGAGACCGCCGAGAGCTATCTCGCGCTGTAGCGCTCTGCTACATGTTTCTATGTCCATTTCAGAACCAGAACATTTTCGGGAGGCCCCATGCCCAAAGAAACCGTCATGCTGTCGCAGAACCTCAATCCCTTTGTGCAGGGCGTGCTGAAGGACGATTACGAACTGGTGACCATGCCCGAGGGCGGGCCAGGCGCGCTGGGCGAAAAGGCCGCCGACATCCGGGCCGTCGTCGCCTTTGGCGGGTTCTCCGGCGTAGAGATGGATGCCCTGCCCAATCTCGAGATCATCGCCTGCCCGGGCGTCGGCTATGACGGCATTGACACGAGCCATGCCGCAGAACGGGGCATCATTGTAACGCATACCCCAAACGTGCTGAACGACGAGGTGGCCGACACCGCAATCGCCCTTCTTCTGAATGCCGTGCGTCGGCTTTACGCGGCCGAGCGCTATCTACGCGAAGGGCGATGGGAGACCGAGGGAAGCTTTCCGCTTTCGCCTTTTTCGGTGAAGGGGCGCAAGGTCGGGCTTTACGGTCTCGGCCGCATCGGGCTTGAGATCGCAAGCCGGCTGGAGCCGTTCAAGGTCGATATTTCCTATCACACCCGCAGCCCGAAAAAGGGCGTTGACTATGCCTATCACCCGACGCTGGCCTCTCTTGCGGAAGCGGTCGACACGCTGATCTGCATCGTTCCGAAGACGCCTGAGACCCACAAGGTGGTCAATGCCGAAATCCTGTCCGCGCTCGGCCCTGACGGCATCCTCGTCAACGTCGGTCGCGGCTGGAGCGTCGACGAGGACGCGCTGATCGCAGCGCTCGAGGCCGGAACGATCGGCGGCGCGGGCCTTGATGTCTTCTATGAGGAGCCGCACGTGCCGGAGAAGCTGCGCGGTTTCGACAATGTCAGCCTGCTGCCGCATGTCGCTTCCGCTTCCGTGCCGACGCGCCAGGGCATGGCGCAGCTTGTGGCCGACAATCTGAAGGGCTGGTTTGCCGAAGGCCGCCCTGTCACGCCCGTGCCGGAGACGCCGGTCCCGCCGAAAGCCTGACGTCAGGACCGCTGCCTTCGGGCCGCGATGATCTTCTGCATGAGACTGAGAAATTGCGCGCTCTCTTCCGCCGAAAGGCCGGAGAGGGCGTCTTCGTTTTCGGCTGTCGCAGCTTCAACCGCCGGATCACGCAGGGCGCGGGCGCGTTCCGTCAGCCTTATGCGCTGAACGCGGCCGTCCTCAAGGTCCCTTTCCCGCTTGATCAATCCGTCACGCTCCATGCGCGACAGCGTGTTGGCCATGGTCGCCTGCTCGATGTCGAGCCGCTCCACCAGTTCTTTCTGCGTCAGCCCGTCATTTTCCCACAATTCCAGAAGTGCCGGAAATGTGCCGGTTGTCAGGCCGAGCGGGCGAATGCGCGCCGCAAGCCCGCGCTCGAAAAGGCGCGCCATATGGTTGGCGAGATAGCCGGCGGAATTATCTTTTGAAAAGGTCATGATGTTCGATAACACTTGCATAGCAAGCTATGCAATTATATATAGCAAGCTATATAATAAAGAATGGAGCACTGACATGCTGAAGACCCTGCATCCCGTCGCCGGAGGCCTGGCCCTGGCTCTCATCATCGCATTCTGGCTTTCGACCGTTCTCGCGGAAACGCTTGCGGGGCCGGCGCTCGTCACGCTGGTCAAGACATCGATCCCCTGGGGGTTCTTGTTGCTTGTGCCGCTTCTGGCGCTCGCGGGGTTTTCCGGCTTCCGCCTGGCGCGGCCAATGCGTGGGCCGCTTGTGGCGGCAAAGCGCAAGCGCATGCCGATCATCGCCATCAACGGCATTATCGTGCTGATCCCCTGCGCTTTGTTTCTCGCCTCAAAGGCGCAGGCAGGCGCGTTTGACGCGTCCTTCTATGTCGTGCAGGCGCTCGAACTCGTCTTCGGCGCGATCAACATCACGCTGATGGGGTTGAACATCCGCGACGGGCGGCGGATGACGGCAAGGCGCCGGTGAAGGCTTCACCTTGCCGTCAGGTCCCAATGCCCTCGGTGAGGATGCGCACGATGTCAGCGATCCCCTCTTCGGTCAGCGGATCGCCGGCAAGCGCGTTCAGCATGGCCTGGCCGAAGACGGCAAGCAGGATGAGCGCCATGAATTCCGGTGCCTCGTCACGACGGAATTTTCCCTGATCCTGCCCGAGTGCAACGACGTCGCACACCAGCCCCTGAAACGATGGCCGGTCCTCGGGCGGCGCAAGGCCGGGACGGTGCGCGGGCCGCAACGCAAGTTCCGCAAGGGTGGGGTTGGCGCGACACCAGGCGGCGCTGTCGCAGAAGATCGCGGCGAGCAGCACCGCCGCGTCCTCCCCGGCCGCAATCCTGCCGCGGTAGCGGCTGTCATCGGCCTCGACCCGCGCGATGAGCGCGAGTGCGATATCCTCTTTGGAAGAAAACAGATTGTAAGCCGTCTTGCGCGTCAGCCCCGCCCCTTCCGCGATCTCCTCCATCGTGGTCGCGGAAAAGCCCTTGCGTCGAAACATTTCCTCGGCGGAAGAGAGAATCGATAAACGAGAGCGCTCTTTGCGTGGTGTTCTTGCCATTTTTACACAATCATATATTTTTACACGTGTGTAAATAAGGGTTGTCTCTGATGTTTAAGGAATTCGGCCCCAGTCTGTGGATTTCGGACGGTCCGGTCGTCACGGCGAATATGGGCTTTCGCTATCCCACGCGGATGGCTGTAATCCGCCTTAAGGACGGCGGACTGGTGATCTGGTCGCCGGTTGCAGCCTCTCCTGCGCTGGTCGGGGCGGTCACGTCGCTCGGCGCGCCGCGCTTCATTGTCGCGCCCAATACGCTCCACCACCTTTTCCTGCAGGAATGGGCCGAGTCCTTTCCCGCAGCCGATATATTTGGTCCGCGCGCGCTTGCTCAAAAGCGCAGCGACATCGCCTTCGCCGGGTTTCTCGAGGATGAAGCTGTGGTTGCGCAATGGTCGGGAGAGATCGAGCGCGTCGTGGTTGACGGCAACCGGATCATGACGGAGGTCGTGTTCTTCCACCCTGACAGCGGGACGGCGATCTTCACAGACCTGATCCAGCATTTCGAACGCAGTTGGTTCTCGGGATGGCGCGGTGCCGTCGCCCGGCTCGACGCCATGCAGGGCGCGGAACCCGCAGTGCCTCGCAAATTTCGCGTCGCCTTTAGCGATCGCGCCGCTACGCGGGAAAAGGTAGGGCGGATATTGCAATGGCCGACGGTACAGGTGCTGTTCGCCCACGGCGCGCCGGTGCGGCGGGATGGGCAGGCGTTTCTGAAGCGCGCTTTTGCCTGGCTTTACTGAGTGGCAGCGCCGACCCGGTCCTTCGGCCGGGCATAAGCCCGAACGGCGTCGCCGAAGGCCGCAAACAGTCTGCGCGAGGTCTCGTCGGTCTTCGCCCAGTATTCCGGATGCCACTGGACGCCGACGGCGAAATTCTTAGCGCTGATGACGGAAACCGCTTCCACCGTGCCGTCGGGCGCGATGGCCTCGACGGCAAGACCCGGCGCGACGTCGCCGATCGCCTGGCGGTGCAGGGAATTCACCTTCACCTCGCCGGGCCCGAGAATATCGGCAAGGCAGGTGCCTTCCTTCACACGCACCGGCTGGCGAATGACGAACAGCGCGTCGCGGTCGCCTTCGGGCGGCTGGCGGTGGTCAATGCGGCCTTCGAGCTCGTGCACCTCGCTCACCAGCGTGCCGCCAAGGGCGACATTGAGCTCCTGGATGCCGCGGCAGATGCACAGAAGCGGCATGCCGCGCTCGATCGCGCGGCGGATCATCGGCAGTGTCGTGGCATCGCGGCCGGGATCGAAGGGGCCGTCGCGTTCCTCCTCCGTCTTGCCGTAGAGCGCCGGGGCCACATTGGAGCGCGAGCCGGTGATCATCACCCCGTCGACCCGGTCGAGCATGGCGTCGATATCCTGCGCCGCGCCGAGTGCGGGAATGATGAAGCTCATCGCGCCGGCGACATCCAGCGCCGCGCCGACATATTGCTGCTGCGCGGCATGCCAGGTGGTCTCGCGGAAAAAACAGGTATCGGCGGGAACGGCGACGATCGGTTTTGACATGAAGGCTCCGGCGTTTGTTTTTCGCAGTGATGTCGCCTTGGATGGTATCTGTCAAACGAATCCGTTCCGTCTGCCCATGGCAAATTGTGATCGGACGATAACGCCCGACGATCGGGGACATTAGACATTGGTCGTATCGGCCCCGGTTTAGAGGCAGAAAAGTCCCGTCCGCCTGCTGGCGAGAGTTGAAACACGTCAAGCAAAGTGCTTTCTTCGC
The DNA here is from genome assembly GCF_005924265.1 of Martelella lutilitoris. Lineage (GTDB taxonomy): Bacteria > Pseudomonadota > Alphaproteobacteria > Rhizobiales > Rhizobiaceae > Martelella > Martelella lutilitoris. The sequence goes on along the minus strand of NZ_VCLB01000006.1, from coordinate 107,957 downwards.
TTGGACGTCCGCCGGAGGAGAGTTTGCGCGGACGCATCACATTTTGGGAGGAATCTATGGACCGTCGTTCGTTTATCAAAAAGGTCGGCGCCGGTGGCGTTGGCGCTGCTGCGGCAACCGCGCTTGCTGCGCCTGCGATCGCGCAGGAAAACCCGAAAGTGACCTGGCGTCTCACCTCGTCCTTTCCGAAATCGCTCGACACGATCTATGGCGGCGCTGAAGACATCGCCAATCACGTTTCCGCTGCCACCGGCGGCAATTTCGAAATCCAGTGCTATGCCGCCGGCGAGATCGTTCCCGGCCTGCAGGCCTTCGATGCGGTGCAGAGCGGCACGGTCGAGGCGGCCCATACCTGCTCCTATTATTTCTGGGGCAAGGATCCGACCTTCGCCATCGGCACGGCCATTCCCTTTGGCCTCAACCAGCGCCTGTCCAATGCCTGGTTCTACGAAGGCAACGGCAACACGCTGATGAACGAGTTCTACGATACCTACGGCGTCTACGGCCTGCCGGCGGGCAATACCGGCGCCCAGATGGGCGGCTGGTTCCGCAAGGAAGTGAACACCGTCGACGACCTGAAGGGCCTGAAGATGCGTATCGCCGGGCTTGCCGGCCGCGTCATGGAGAAGGTCGGCGTCGTGCCGCAGCAGATCGCCGGCGGCGACATATATCCGGCTCTGGAAAAGGGCACGATCGACGCAGCCGAATTCGTCGGCCCCTATGACGACCAGAAGCTCGGCTTCTACAAGGTTGCCAAGTACTACTACTATCCCGGCTGGTGGGAAGGCGGCCCGGTCATCCACGGCTTCTTCAACAAGGCCAAATACCAAGAACTGCCGAAGCACTACCAGGCCGCGCTTGATGATGCCTGCGCCTTCGCCAACACCAACATGATGGCGAAATACGACGTGAAGAACCCGGTCGCGATTCGTGAGTTGATCGGCGAAGGCGCGGTCATGAAGGGCTACAGCACCGAGATCATGCAGGCCTGCTACAATGCGGCCATGGAAGTCTATGCCGAACTCGGCGCCGAGAACGCGACCTTCAAGAAGATCTACAACGATCAGACCGAATACAAGAACGCCGCCTATGGCTGGCTGAAGACCTGCGAGTTCCGTTATGACCAGTTCATGATGGCCCTGCAGAACGCCGGCCAGATCAAGCCGCTCGCCTGATCTGACAGAAGTTTTCTTTGTGCAATCGAAAGCCCCGGAAGCGATCGCTTCCGGGGCTTTCGCATTGGCGGAACTGATTTTGCTGATCCCCTGCATTTCCGTCATGCCGGGTTCATCCCGGCATCCAGGGCCGTATGGCAAGGCCATCGCAGGCTGCGTTGCTGATTGTTGAGTCTTTGCCCTGCGGCCCTGGATCCCGGCTCAAGGCCGGGATGACGGCGGTGCGGGGCTGGGGCGTTGGCAGCGTTGTGGTCGAAATGTCCCTCAAAAAAATGACAAGACCCCGGAAGCAGTCGCTTCCGGGGTCTCGTGTGTCGCGCGAGAGGTGTGCTTCAGTTGAAGTTAAGGCTGGGCGGATCGTCGAGATTGAGGCTGTCGCCGTTCGAGCCGCCGTCCGGATTATCGCCGAAGTCCGGGAGCGCGAAAGGATCGCTCGCGCCGCCGTCACCGCCGCCGAAATCGAGATTGAACGGATCGTCGACGCTGCCGCCAAAGGAGGGCATCTCGATTGTCACCGAATCGGGATCGACGGTAACGATCTCGTCCTTGTAGTGGGTGACGAGTTTCGGGAAGAAGATCACCGCCATGATGGCGAGGAACTGGATCACGATATAGGGGATGATGCCCTTGTAGATCTGCAGTGTCCGCACGCCTTGCATGATCCGCCCCGTGCCCTTGTCGGTCCACTCGCCGGCCGGTGTGACGGAGCGCAGGTAGAACAGCGAGAAGCCGAAGGGCGGCGTCAGGAACGAGGTCTGCAGGTTGAGACCCAAAATGATGCCGAACCAGATCAGGTCGATCCCCAGAGCCTGCGCCGGCGCCACCAGAAGCGGCACCATGATGAAGGCGATCTCGAAAAAGTCGAGGAAGCAGCCAAGAATGAAGACGATGATGGTGACGACGATCAGGAAGCCGTATTCGCCGCCCGGCAGGCCCGTCAGCAGCTCCTCGATCCAGACATTGCCATTGATGCCGTAGAAGGTGAGGCTGAAGACGCGCGCGCCCATCAGAATCATCATCACGAAGGCGGAAAGCTTGGTCGTGCTGTCGAGTGCGTTCTTCAGGGACTTCAGGTCGAGCCGACCCTTGGCGAGCGCCAGGATGAGCGCGCCGGTCGCGCCCATGGCGCCGCCTTCCGTCGGCGTCGCAATGCCGAGGAAGATCGTGCCGAGCACGAGGAAGATCAGCGCGAGCGGCGGAACCAGGACGATGATCACCTGCTGGCTGAGCCGCGACAGGAGATTGAGCTTCATCCGGTCGTTGGCGATCGCCACGAGATAGACGATGACCACGCCGAACACCATGGCCGCCACAAGCCGCCAGGCATCGCCGAGCCCGGTGAACAGGACATGGTAGCCGAGGAAATAGAGTGCGACAGCCACCGCGATCATGACGAAGAGCGAGATGACGCCGCTGCCGAGCGTGCGTGCGGCCGTCGGCATGGCGGGGGCTGCCTTGGGTCGGACCATCGTCACGATGAAGACGTACAGGCAGTAGGCAGCAATCACCATCAACGAGGGATAGAGCGCGCCGACATACATGTCGCCGACCGAGCGGCCGAGCTGGTCGGCCATGACGATCAGCACGAGCGAGGGCGGGACGATCTGCGCCAGCGTGCCCGACGCGGCGATCGTGCCGGTGGCAAACGAGCGGTCATAGCTGTAGCGCAGCATGACCGGCAGCGAGATCAGGCCCATGGCCATCACCGAGGCGGCCACAACGCCGGTGGTCGCGCCAAGAAGCGCGCCGACGAGCACCACGGCATAGGCGACGCCGCCGCGCACCGGGCCGAACAGCTGGCCGATCGTGTCCAGCAGGTCCTCTGCCATGCGCGAACGCTCGAGGATGATCCCCATGAAGGTGAAGAATGGCACCGCCAGCAGCGTCTCGTTCGACATGATGCCGCCGAAGAAGCGATCCGGGTGGGATTGCAGCAGCGGCCAGAACAGAGTGATCTCTGGCGAGATCGAGGAAAACTCGACCCCGAGCACGAAGAAGGCGAGCCCGCCGGCAGCGAGCGTGAAGGCGACGGGATAGCCCAGAAGCAGCATCGCCATCACGGTAATGAACATGATGGGGGCGAGATTATGCGCGATCAGGTTAATCATTCGGCATATCCTCGGTCATCATATGGGCGGCATTGCCGGCGTCCGAATAAAGCGCATCGTCTTCCTTGAGATGTCCGGAGAGAACGGCCGCGCGCTTGATGATTTCCGAAAAGGCCTGCAGCAGAAGCAGGATGAAGCCGATCAGAATGAAGGATTTCGCCGGCCAGAGGATCAGCCCGCCGGCATTGGTCGAGTGTTCGCCGCTTGCAAAGGAGCGCCAGAACCACGGCCATGCCAGATAGATCATCATGCCGGCAAAGGGCACGAGGAAGATCGTGTGCAGGATCAGGTCGATCCAGTCGCGGGTGCGCTTGCTCCACGACGACGAGAGAATGTCGATGCGGATGTGCTCGTTCTTCAACAGCGCATAGGCAGCCGCCAGCATGAAGACGGCGCCGTACAGATACCATTGCAGTTCCAGCATGGCATTGGACGAAAGCGAGAAGAGCTTTCGGCTTACCGCATTGCCGGCGCTGACGAGGACTGCCACGAGGAGCAGCCAGGACACCGAATGTCCGATGAATTCATTCAGCCTGTCGATGGTTCGGCTTATTGTTATCAGTGGTTTCATTGGGGCCTCCAAACCGTCCGACCTCCTTAATGGAAGTTGTCAAGGCCACGCAACATGCCTTTGGTCCAATACAGGCCGAAAAACGCCAGAAATTGAAATCTTGCAACCCAATTCGCTTGTCCGGCGACAGGAATATTGCGGTCAGGCCGCGTTCGGCAGAATAGCGCGGCTCAGTCGCGGTTGAGAAAGTCCAAGAGGTCGGCAACCACATCCTCGGCGTCACCGTCCCATTTTCCGCCGCGCGCCAGGTGGCCGTTCAGAGACTGGGTGGCGGCTCCATTCGCGGTTGCCAGAAGGAGGCGTGCAAGGCGCTCGGGTTCGCTGGGCGGCAACTCGCCGCGCGCTTGGGCGGCTTCGACCGCTGCGACGAACGCGAGCTTGGCGTCGGTCCCGGCCGTCAGCGCGGCCCTCACCTCGGCGGGCCATGGTCCATAGGTCAGGCGGAAGCGCTCCGGCCATTCTATGGCCCATCTGACATGCGCGCGAAGGGCGTTGATCAGAGACATCCTGCCGTCGAAGACCGCCTGCCATTTTTTCCGCGACTGAACAAGCTCACGCTCGGCGATGGCGGCCAGCAGCATGTCCTTGTCCTTGAAATGCCGGTAGGGCGCATTGTGGGAAAGGCCCACCGTGCCGGCGACCGCGCGCAGCGTCACCGCCGCCGGGCCTCCCTTGTCGAGCAGCGCCGCGGCGGCCTCCACCAGACGTGTACGGGTATCGGTCATGAACGTCCTCATCGCTGAATTTCGCGCGGATGTTGACATTGTCAACATTCGTTACCATGTTGACGGCGTCAACATCGGAGCATCTTTCATGACTTATAACCATCCTCAAAAACTTGAAACCACCTATCGCCGGCTTGAGGGCAAGTCCGTGCTGGTCACGGGCGCCACGAGCGGCATTGGCGAGGCCGCCGTGCGGCTGTTCGCCGAAGAGGGCGCGCGCGTCGTCGCGGCCGCGCGCCGCGAGGACCGGCTGACGAGGCTGGTCGAAGACCTGCGTGAAAACGGGCACAAGGCGGCGGCTGTCGCCTGCGATGTCTCGGACGAAGCATCGGTGCGCGCGGCGGTACAGGCGGTGCGCGACAATTTCGACCGCATAGATCTCGCCTTCAACAACGCCGGGGTCGGCGGCGCGGGAGCGGTTCATGAGACGTCCGCAGAGGATTTCGACCGGATCATCGCCGTCAACCTGCGCGGCGTGTTTCTCTGCATGAAACACGAGATCGCCGCGATGCTGGAGCAGGGCGACGGCGGCTCGATCGTCAATACTTCCTCGATCGGCGGCCTGATCGGCGTTTCCTCGCTGGCGGCCTATTCGACGAGCAAATGGGGTGTCGCCGGGCTGACGAAAGCCGCCGCGGCCGGCTACGGTCCGCAAGGCATCCGCGTCAACGCGATCGCCCCGGGATCGACCCGGTCGGAAATGTTCGATAGCTGGATGCCGACCGAAGAAGCGCGTGAGGAAATCGCGGCCAGTTCGCCGATGAATTACATCGCCCATCCGGACGATATGGCCCGCGTGGCGCTGTTTCTGTTGTCGGACGAGGCTCGCTGGACCACCGGCGCCATCCTGCCGGCCAAGGGCGGCAGCAGCGCCGGCGTTTGAAGCGGTCCCGGAAATTCAGGCGGGCTGCGGCAAGGCATCGCCGCGGCTCGCGCGCGAGCGGAAAGTGAGCGCCATCAGGGTCGCGCCGATCGATGCCCATGCCCCAGGCGCCGACATACATCCAGGTGTAGGTGGCGAAGGCATAGGCGAGGGCGCCGAAAGCCTGAGCGAAAAGGCCTGCGACCAGCACCTTCTTGGCATCGAGCCTGTCGCCGAGAACGCCGAAGACGACACGGCCGCCGAGACCTGCCAGCCCCCGATCGAATAGATCGAGACCGCCGCCATCAGCACGCTGCCGGAAACCACGACCGGGCGGGGACCGAACCGGTCGGAGAGCGATCCCATGGCCATGCTCGCGAGCGCCGAGGCGATGAAGCCGATCGTCATTGCCGCCGAAATCCCGGTCGTCGACTAGCCGGTGTCGGCCGCTATCGGCCGGAGCAGGACCGGCAGTGAGAAGACGACGCCGATCGCGAGGCAACCGAGCACGGCGCCGGAGGCGACCAAGACCCATCGATATCGAATTTCCTGCATGAAACGCCCCGCCCTCGTAAAAGCCAACCAAGTTTCGTCTGGTTTGACCTCAATTACGTTGATGTCAACGTTAATTTCATGAGTCAATACGCTGATTATGAACCGTTTGAATGGTCGGCAGGAAAGCGGGCTTTGTTGAAAGGCACGGACAAGATATGCTAATCAGGTGGTCAGGGGAGTTTGCCGGCCATGGCGCGGGCAATCACAGCATGCGTGTGCCGCAAAGGAGGAAATGATTGATGCAGAACGTCGAAACGTCCCAGCCCGCAGACGAGATGGACTATGCGGAACACGCAAACACCTACAAGCTTTTCCTGAGCGGCGCCAAATACGGCACGGTCATCATCGGGGCGCTTCTGGTGGCCATGGCCGCAGGGCTTGTCGGCCCGTTCGGATTCATCAGCAGCTTGATCATTTTCATTCTCATCAGCGCGATCGGTCTTTATATTCTTCGCTGAGCGTCCGTCCGGGCGTATCTTTTCCTTGAAACGCGGCATGGCAGACGCATTGCTGCGCGGCTTGGTTGCGCGTTTCGACCTGTCTTTGGGAGACAAGCTTGAGCAAGACACTCTTTGTGCCGAAAGAGACGGCCTTCGCGGAAACGCGTGTGGCGGCCTCGCCGGACACAGTGAAAAAACTAAAGGCGCTCGGCCTCGACATCGTGATCGAGAGCGGCGCAGGCTTCGCCTCGGGGATCGATGACGATGCCTTCAGGGATGCCGGCGCCGAAATCGCCGGTTCCGATGCCGCTGCCAACGCCGATGTGATCTTCAGGGTCCGTCGGCCGGAACCCCACGAGTATGAAGCCTATAAAAGCGGCGCGATCGTCATTGCGATGATGGACCCCTACGGCAACGAGGAGGCGCTTGCCGCCATGGCCGGGAAGGGGATCTCGACCATTGCCATGGAACTGATGCCGCGCATCACCCGCGCCCAGTCGATGGACGTGCTGTCCTCGCAGGCAAACCTTGCCGGTTATCAGGCCGTCATCGAGGCGGCGGCCGTGTTCGACCGCGCCATGCCGATGATGATGACGGCGGCGGGCACGGTGCCGGCCGCGCGCGTCTTCGTCATGGGCGCTGGCGTTGCCGGTCTCCAGGCGATCGCGACCGCGCGCCGGCTTGGCGCCGTGGTTTCGGCAACCGATGTTCGCCCCGCGGCCAAGGAGCAGGTCGCCTCGCTCGGGGCGAAGTTCATCGCCGTCGAGGATGACGAGTTCAAGGCGGCCGAGACCGCCGGCGGCTATGCCAAGGAGATGTCGGACGAATACAAGGCCAAGCAGGCCGAACTGGTGGCCGCGCACATCGCCAAGCAGGATGTCATCATCACCACGGCGCTGATCCCGGGTCGTCCCGCACCGCGGCTTGTCACCCGCAAGATGCTGTCGGCGATGAAGCTCGGGTCGGTCGCCGTCGATCTCGCTGTCGAGCGCGGCGGCAATATCGAGGGCGCGGAAGCGGGCAAGGTCGCCACCGTCGAAGGCGTTTCGGTCATCGGCTATGTCAACCTGCCGGGCCGGATCGCGGCCTCCGCTTCGCTGCTCTATGCCAAGAACCTGCTCACCTTCTTCCAGACTCTGGTCGACAAGGAAAGCGGCGCAATCAACATCAACCGGGAGGACGAACTCATCGCCGCCACGCTTCTGACGCATGAAGGCGCGGTCGTTCATCCGAAATTCGGCGGCGCTGCCGCCGGGGGAGAGGCCTGATGGCTTTTGAAGATGTCAACACATCCATCGATCAGGCGATCAATTCGCTGCAACAGGCCAAGACCGCGCTCGGCAATTTTGAGGACGGTTCGCTGGCAGCCCTTGCCCATGGCGCGACGGGCGGTGCGATCGATCCCTTCGTCTTCCAGCTGGCGATCTTCGTACTCGCCGTCTTTGTCGGCTATTACGTCGTCTGGTCGGTCACGCCGGCGCTGCATACGCCGCTGATGGCGGTTACCAACGCCATTTCCTCGGTCATCGTCGTCGGCGCGCTTCTGGCCGTCGGCCTTTCGGCGAGCGGCCTTGCGACCGGCTTCGGCTTCGTGGCGCTCATTCTCGTCGCCATCAATATTTTCGGCGGATTTCTTGTCACCCAGCGCATGCTGGCGATGTACAAGAAAAAGGAAAAGTAAGGCGGTTCGAACATGTCAGTCAATTTCGCAGCCTTGCTGTTCCTCGTATCAGCGGTTCTGTTCATTCTCGCGCTGCGCGGCCTGTCGCATCCCTCGACCAGCCGCAAGGGCAATATCTACGGCATGGTCGGTATGGCGATCGCCATCGGCACGACCCTGCTTCTGGCCAAGCCCGGTTTCTCGGCGCTGGTCTTCATCGTGCTGGCGCTGGCGATCGGCGGCGGCATCGGCGCCTATATCGCCCGCACCATTCCGATGACGGCGATGCCGCAGCTGGTGGCTGGCTTCCACTCGCTCGTCGGCCTTGCCGCCGTTCTGGTGGCCGCTGCCGCGCTCTATTCGCCGGAAAGCTTCAATATCGGCGTGCCGGATGACATTCATCTCAGGGCCCTGATCGAGCTCGCCATCGGCGCGGCGATCGGCGCGATCACCTTTACCGGGTCGATCATTGCCTTCCTCAAGCTCGATGGCCGCATGTCCGGCAAGCCGATCATGCTGCCGGGCCGTCACGCGATCAACATCGCGCTTCTGGTGGCGCTCGTCGTCTTCGTCGTGTCGCTTTCAGCAACGGCGAGCCCGATCCATTTCTGGCTGGTCGTCATCATTGCCCTGGTGCTCGGCGTTCTCATCATCGTCCCCATCGGCGGCGCAGACATGCCGGTCGTGGTCTCGATGCTGAACTCCTATTCGGGCTGGGCGGCCGCCGGCATCGGCTTCACGCTCGGCAACATGGCGCTGATCGTCACCGGCGCGCTTGTGGGGTCCTCGGGTGCGATCCTGTCCTACATCATGTGCAAGGGCATGAACCGCTCCTTCATCTCGGTCATTCTCGGCGGCTTCGGCGGCGAGACGGCGTCCTCGGGCGGCGGCGATCAGGTCGAGCGCAATGTGAAGACCGGTTCGGCGGACGATGCCGCCTTCCTGATGGAAAACGCCTCCAAGGTGATCATCGTGCCCGGTTACGGCATGGCGGTCGCCCAGGCCCAGCACGCGCTCAGGGAACTGGCCGATCTGCTGAAGGAGAAGGGCGTCGAGGTCAAATACGCCATTCACCCGGTCGCCGGCCGCATGCCGGGCCATATGAACGTGCTGCTCGCCGAAGCCAACGTGCCCTATGACGAGGTGTTCGAGCTGGAAGACATCAACTCCGAATTCGCCCAGGCCGATGTGGCCTATGTGATCGGCGCCAACGATGTCACCAATCCGGCTGCCCGCGATGACAAGGCCTCGCCGATCTACGGCATGCCGATCCTCGACGTCGACAAGGCCAAGACCTGCCTCTTCGTCAAGCGCTCGCTCGGCTCCGGCTATGCCGGCATCGACAACGAGCTGTTCTACAAGGACGGCACGATGATGCTGCTGGGTGACGCCAAGAAGATGACCGAAGACATCGTCAAGGCGATGGACTGATCGGTCCGCAAACGCGTTCCGACGCCCCGGCCTTGCAGAAGTCCGGGGCGTTTTCGTTTTCGCGGGCGCTCCGTGGCCCACGGAACCTCCACATGCGCTCCGGCGTTCAACTCAGACGATTGATCATGAGGAAACTGCCGTGACGCTTGTCCGCCCGCTCTTTGTGTACCCGTTTCTCATTGTCGCGGGCCTTGCGACCATGAGCATGGAGATGCCCGAGAACCCGCCCGTACCGGAACAGCGCCCGGACGATCTTGCGACTGAAGCGCAGAGTGAGGCGGCCGAGCCCGCGGCGACGGTAACAAACGAAGAGGCGACGGAAGAGGTCGCGCCCGAAGACCCTGCGCCCCCGATGGAAGATGATGGTGAATTTGCCCGCTGCACCGCGGCACTGACGGCGCTCGGCGTCGAATACGAGGTTCTCGAGACGATCGATGATCCCGGCCAGTGCGGCATAGGACGGCCGCTCAAGGTCACCATGGCGGTCGGCGACGTGCCGCTTGAGCCTGCCGGCACAATGCGCTGCAAGACCGCGCTGGCGCTGGCAAACTGGCTTGCCGCCTATGTCGCGCCCTCGGCCGAGATCGCCTTCGGCCAGGGCACGAAGCTGATGGAAGTGCGCCAGGCCTCCACCTATGTCTGCCGCAACCGCAACAGTCGGTCTGACGGCAAGATCTCCGAGCATGCCAAGGGCAATGCCGTCGATATCCGTTCCTTAACGTTTTCGAACGGCGAGACCATCGACATGGTGCCGCGAAAGGAGGACGGCAGCTTCACCGGCGCCTTCCAGCGCACGGCAAGCGCGTCTGCCTGCCTGTTCTTTTCGACGGTGCTCTCGCCCGGCAGTGACGCGACCCATCAGGACCACATGCATCTCGACGTCATCGAGCGCAGCCGGGGTTATCGCTATTGCCGCTGACGTTTTCCCGCGGGACTCAAGCAGCGACCCAACGTCTCGCCTCGTTGATCGCTTCGGGCCGGAACAGCTTCACCTTGGCCGGTATCAGCACGCCGAACATATGGGCGATGCGCGCCAGAGTGTGGTCGCCGGTGACGAAGGCGATCCGTTCGAAGTCGAAGAAATGGCCGAGGCCGAATTTCGTGTCATCCCACATCGCCTTCGCCTCGACACCCTCAAGATCTTCGCCGGTGGCGATCAGACAGCGGATCTTGCCTTTGCCGAGGCGGCTTTCCAGCGCCGGGATGAGGATTGTCTCATAGTCCTCAGCGGTGACCTTGCCGCTCATGGTCCAGCCGACGACAGTTTCGGGCAGGTCGTTCATCATTTTGATCATGGTGCATCTCCGGATTGAAAGATGCGAAACAAGCGCAATTTCGTGGCGAAATAACGCCTTTTCGGCTTGCTTCAATCCGGATTTATGCGCTTGCAGGCGCCTGGGCCCTACTGTTCCAGCCAGGTGACGGCCGCGTCCTGCTGTTCGGGCTCGAACACCTTCACGTCCGCGTGGAACAGCATGCCGAACATCTGGACGGCCTGGGTGAAGCCGCGATTGCTGCTGACGATGGCGATGCTCTTGAAGTTCAGTGGTTCTGAGCGGCGGAAAGGCTGGCCGCCCATGGCCGATCCGATATCGGAACCGGCAAAATCCGTCGCTGTCACCAGCAGCAGCCGCAGGCCGTCATGACTGGAGCTGTGTTCTTCAAGCGCAGGCAGCAGAACGTTCTGATAATCATTGGCGCTCAGCGCATTGTGGATGGTGAAGCCGATGATGTTTTCCGGCAGGTCTTCGATCTTGTCGAGCATTTAAGGCCTCCATTTTGCGCCTTTTTAGCGCGGTCGACGCGGCAAGGCCAGCGAAAGAAGCATCGTCCGCCTGCGAGAGGCAGTCCTGCGACCGTGAGATAAAACATGAGTTTATTACTCATATTTATACTTTACCTTTTTGATCAGGTTTTATAGGGTCACCCCGTCATCAACGGAACGGCAAGGCCGGGAGGGCGAAATTGGCGAAGAAGAACAAGCGTAAACAGGCGAAGAGCCCGGCGGGCGGCGGCACGCAGGACGTGACCCGCGTCGCAGAAGCGCCCGAGGGGCTCAACGGTCGCAGCTTTCTTTATGTTGGCGGGCGGGATTGTCAGGTCGCTCATCTGCGCGCGGTGGCCGATGATTACGGCGCCGAACTGATCCATCACGATGGCGGGCTTCGCGAGGCGGTCTCGCGTATCGACAGGGTGCTGCCCTCTGTCGACTGTGTCTTCTGTCCGATCGACTGTATCAGCCACGATGCCTGCGTGCGGGTCAAAAGCGGCTGCAAGAAGTTCAACAAGGCCTTCATTCCGTTACGCAACGGCTCCAAATCCTCGCTGGAACGCGCGCTGCAGACCATGAGCGAGCGCAATTCGTGATCGGCGGCGTTCTTGATGGTCGGGCGGTCGGACTGATCGGGCTGCACCCGTGGCGTGGCTGCGGTTGTGTGACGATCGAAGGCGCATGCCGCGTGAAACCGGGACACGCCGCCATCCTTCCCTTTGCCCCGCGAAAAACCAAAAGACCGCCGCCCGGCGGTAAAAGCCCGGCCGAGGTGATTGACCTCGCCCGACGGCGCAACCACTTTCTTTCTGTAGGACAAAACGCCTGAGGTGCCCCATGTATGTCGCGATGAACCGCTTCAAGATTGCCATCGGATCGGAGGATCAATTCGAAGCCATGTGGAAAGGACGCGATTCGCGGCTTTCCGAGCTTCCGGGTTTCATCTCCTTCCACCTCCTCAAGGGCAAGACGCTTGAGGAGGAAGGCTACACGCTTTATGCTTCCCACACCCTGTGGGAGAATGAAGAGGCGTTCACGGCCTGGACGAAGTCCGAGCAGTTCCGCGATGCCCACAAGAACGCCGGCGAACGCAAGGTGAACTATCTTGGACACCCGGAATTCGAGGGATTCAACAGCATCGAGGGGGCCTGAATGGCTGATCATGCCGACATTGCCGTGCTGCCGGTCCTGCCGTCGCTCGATCTTGCCGAGACCAAGGCGTTCTACACGGAGAAGCTTGGCCTGTCCGAAGTCGTGCACGAGGACGGGACCTACCTCATCCTCAGACGGCCGGGCATCGAACTGCACTTCTGGCTGACGGACGACCGCGGACTTTGCGAAAACACCTCGATCTATATTCGCGGCGGCGGGATCGAAGCGCTTCACGCCGAATTCTCGATGCGCGGCATCGTGCATGAGCGCGGTTTTGAGGTGCGCGAATGGAACATGAAGGAATTCTACGTTTACGATCCGCACGGCAATCTGTTGCGGTTCGGGCGCATTCCGGGCGAAGCGGAATAGCCCTCGGGCTTCAGCCCTTGCGCGCGGGCATCAGGGCGGCAAGGGCAACCAGCAGCCAGCTTGCAATCACCGAGGTGCCGCCGATGGGGGCGGCCATAGGGAAGAAGCCGAAGCCCAGATAGGCGCGCGCCACAAGGTCTCCCGCAAACATCACCGTCCCGAAAACCATCAGAGTACCAGCGGCAAGAGCGGCTGCCGTGCGCATGGAGAGCAGGGCAAGGCCGATCAGCGCCGGCCCGTTGGCAAGGCAGACGAGGGCGGCGGAAAGCAGAACCGCGCTGTCGCCGTGATAGGAGGCTGCCGCCAACATGATGCCGGCAGCGCCCGTGAGGCCGGCGAAGAACAGCAATATCCGGGCAGGAAGCGTCAGGACGGTCATGGGTCAGGCCTTGTTCTGCATGTGATGGGCGAGCTTCTCCACCGGTGGCAGGATGATCGCCCTCAGCTTCATGTCGGGCACGGTCTCTTCCAGTGCGCGGCGGAAGCACAGGAGCCACTCGTCGCGCTCCTCCGGTCCGATCGGCGCCGGCATGTGACGCATGCGAAGCCGGGGATGGCCGTGTTTTTCCACATAGATCGGCGGGCCGCCGAGATAGCCGGTCAGGTAGTCGCGGAACTTTGCCTCAGAGCCGGAAAGATCCTCGGGGTGGATCGCCCGGCAATGGGCCGCTTCCGGGAGCGTGTCCATGAGTTCGTAGAAACGGCGCGTCAGCCGCTCGACCGTGTCGGCCCCGCCAATGGCCTCGTAGAGGCTTATCGTTTCCTTCGCGTTCATCGCGTCATGCCCGGATCGTTGCTTCACACAACCGATGTAACCATTTCAGGCGGCGATGCAATGCAGCGAGACCCCTTTTTCGGTCAGCACCGCGCGTTGAGCCGCGTCCAGTTCGTCGCCCGTAAGCACGGCGGAGAAGGTCTCGAGACCGGTCAGGAAGTGCAGGCCGGGGCGACCGAACTTCGTATGGTCGGCCAGAAGCACGCGGCGTTCCGCGCCCTTGACGATCAGCCGCTTGGTCTGGACCACTTCCGGATCCTGGTGGAAGGCCTCGCCCTGATAGATCGCCGAGGCCGAGATGAAGCTGATATCGGCGCGCAAGCCGCGCAGCGCATCCTCGGTCAGAAGCCCGAAGAAACCGTTGAACTTGCGGCTGTACTGGCCGCCAAGCGCCATCAGTTCGATGCCTGCCACGCCGGCAAGCTCCGATATAACACTCAGATTGTTAGATATCACAGTCAAGGGTAGGCGCTGCGGCAGGTGGGTCGCGAGGTTCGCGGCGGTCGAGGAATCGTCGATCATCAGCGTCATGCCGGGCTCGATGAAAGCGGCGGCGGCTGCGGCGATCCGGGCCTTCTCGCCGGCCGCGATCTTCTGACGATAGCGGAAATCAGCCTGGAACATCGCCGAAGACTGCACCGAAGCCCCGCCGCGCACCTTGCGCAACTGCCCCGAGGCCTCCAGTTCATCGAGATCGCGATGCACCGTCATCTTCGAGATGCGGAAGCGCTGGCTCAACTCCTCAACACTCGCAGCGCCGCGTTCCATCAGCAGCGCCATCATCGCCGCGCGTCTTTCGTCCGCCTTCAATGCCTTTTCTCCCAGCCGGATGTTGTCGCCATTTTGATATAACACCAAGTGCGATGGTATATATCACATATAGAAACGATTAAAATAACATATTATATGATAATTATAAAATAATCTTGTGATTTCGTATTCCCGCAGTATCATTATCCCACAATAAAGCCTTGTGCCGCGGAAGCGGCTTGACGCTTGGCAATCACATTCGAACCTGCGTCGGCTATGGCGTTGGTCAGGCAACAGGAGAATTTGTTATGGCCCGGGTTACCTTGAGACAATTGCTCGATCACGCCGCCGAACACGGCTATGGCGTGCCCGCCTACAACATCAACAATATGGAGCAGGGGCTGGCGATCATGACGGCGGCCCAGAAGACGTCCTCGCCGGTGATCATCCAGGCAAGCCGCGGCGCGCGCGCCTACGCCAACGACCTGATCCTGGCGAAGTTGATCGACGGGCTGGCCGAGCTTTATCCCGACATTCCGCTGGTCATGCATCTCGACCACGGCAATTCCGAGCCCACCTGCATGACGGCGATCCAGTACGGCTTCACCTCGGTGATGATGGACGGTTCGCTTAAGGCCGACGGCAAGACCCCGGCCGACTACGACTACAATGCCGGCGTGACGAAGCGCGTCTGTGACTTCTCGCATTGGGCCGGCGTTTCGGTGGAAGGCGAGATCGGCGTTCTCGGTTCGCTGGAAACGGGCGAGGGCGAGAAGGAAGACGGCCACGGTTTCGAGGGCAAGCTCGACCACGACCAGCTTCTGACCGACCCAGACCAGGCCGTTCAGTTCGTCAAGGATACGCAGGTCGACGCACTTGCCGTTGCCATGGGCACCAGCCACGGCGCCTACAAGTTCACCCGCAAGCCGGATGGCGAAGTGCTGGCGATGAACGTGATCGAAGAGATCCACCGCCGCCTGCCGGATACGCATCTCGTCATGCACGGCTCATCCTCCGTGCCGGAGGAGCTGCAGGAGATCATCAACAAGTATGGCGGCGAGATGAAGCCGACCTGGGGCGTGCCGGTCGAGGAAATCCAGCGCGGCATCAAGCACGGCGTGCGCAAGGTCAATATCGACACCGACAACCGCATGGCCATGACCGGCGCGATCCGCAAGGTGTTCGCCGAAAACCCGTCGGAGTTCGACCCGCGCAAATATCTCAAACCCGCCATGGAAGCGATGACCAAGCTCTGCATCGAGCGCTTTGAGGCCTTCGGCACGGCCGGTCACGCCGAAAAGATCAAGCCGATCCCGCTGTCGGACATGGCCAGGCGCTACGCCGACGGCTCGCTTTCGCCGAAGATCGGTTGATCAGAGGTCGAAGGCTGCCAACAAGTCGCTGCCTTTGGCGGCGGCTTCAGTCCTCTGGCCAAGGCCTGCTGCGGACAAGTTGAGCCAGCCACCCCACTGTCCGTCACCCCGGACTTGATCCGGGGTCCAGGGCCGCAAAAAAAATACCCTTGTGACAATACTTTAGCTCGATGGTCTTCCGTATTTGGCCCTGGATGCCGGCTCAAGGCCGGCATGACGGAGATGAGAGGTCGGGGCCTTCTTCGGCCTTCCGAACCTGCCGCCTGTCTCGACGGTCTGTCGTCTCCAAGCCCGGCAGGGCAATGCCCGCCCTCAGTGGATCCCCTTGGTCAGCCCCTGCACGAAATAGCGGTTCAAAAACAGGATCACGACCACGATCGGAATGGTGGAGAAATGCGCCAGCGCGCCGAGCGTGCCCCAGGTGATGTCCTTGGTGCCATAGGCGGACAGGAGCGCCACGGAGAGCGGCTTTGATTCCAGCCGGGTCAGGAACATCGGGTAGAGGAAGTCGTTCCAGGAAAACATCAGGCAGAAGAGAATGCACGCGATGATGCCGGCCCGAACGGCGGGCAGGGCCACCTTGAAGAAGGCGCCGAATTGGCTGCAGCCATCTGTCAGCGCCGCCTCTTCCAACTCCGGCGGGAGGCCGCGGAAGTAGGAAAACATCAGCCATGTGACGAAGGCGGAGTTGAGCATGGAGTTGATCAGCACCACCGACATCCAGCTTCCGAGCAGGCCGATATCGCGCATCATCAGATAAAACGGAATGAGGGCCGCAACTGACGGGATCATCCGGATCGCCATCAGGAAATAGGCAATGCCCATGGCATAGCGGCTTTTCGAGCGCGCCAGCGCATAGCCCGCCGGAACGCCGAGCGCCAGCGACAGGATCACCGAACCGGCGGCGATCAGGACGCTGGAGCGCAAGAGGCTCCAGACATCGAACAGCCGGAAGATTGTCCGGAACTGATCGAGCGTCGGCGAAAAGCCGAAGGTTGGCGGGATGGAAAAGATCGCGCTGGAGGGCTTGTAGGCCGTGGTTGCAAGCCACAGGAAGGGTGCCAGAAAGAAAACCAGCATGGCGACGAGAAAGGCACGGCGGCCCGCCTGGAACCAGTATTTTGCCGTCATTTTCCGTTCGCCTTCTTGTCTGCGTGGCGGATCATCATCACGAAAGCCGCTGCGATGACCGCGATGATCAAGAGGGTGAGGTTGGCGATCGCCGAGGCGCGGCCGATGTTGAAGAATTCAAGCCCCTGCTTCACAGCGTGCAGCATCAGCGTGTTGGTGGCATTGCCCGGCCCGCCGCCGGTTGCCACATAGACCGTGTCGAACACCCGGAAGGCATCGACGGTGCGCAGGATCAGCGCCAGCAGCACGGCCGGCAGCATCAGCGGGATGACGATGATCCGGAGTTTCTGCAGGCCCGTGGCGCCATCGACGGAGGCGGCCTCGAGGATGTCGGAGGGCAGGGCCTTGAGGCCCGCCAGCAGGATCAGCGCCACAAGCGGCGTCCATTCCCAGACATCGATGAAGATGAGGGTGGCAAGCGCTGCGTGCTGGTCGGCGAGCAGTCCGCGCGGATCCGTCAGTCCCCATTCGGCGAGGAAATAACCGATCATGCCGTAATCGGCGGCGAGCAGCCCTTTGAAGATGAGGCCGACAACCAGCGGCGTGATGGTGACGGGGATCAGAATGAGCGCCAGCGCGAGCCGGTTGAACCGGTCGTCGCGCCAGAGCGCCAGCGCCAGCATGAAGCCGAGCAGAAGCTCGAAGAACACCGCGCCGAGGGTAAAGATCGCGGTGTTGATCAGCGCCTGCCGGCTCACCGGATCGGTGATGATCTCGACATAATTGTCGAGGCAGGCAAATTTCGTCCGCTGCGGGCGGATCAGGTTGTAGTCGTAAAGGCTGTACCAGATGCCCTGCGCCAGCGGCCAGATGCCGACGACCAGCACATAGGCGACCACGGGAACGGCCATGACGACGAGAAACAGCTTTCGCCGGGCGGCGAAGGGCATGCCCCTGGGTTCGACAAGTTCAATGCCCGGATGATCTGCGATCGCACTCACGGCGCGTCTCTCCGATTTCACTATGCATGCGAGAGCCGGACCGCCCGGCATTTCGGCAGGCGGCCCGGGAAATGCGGTATCCGATCAGAACAGGTCTTCGGCCTGCGCCTGCGCGGCGTCGAGCGCCTCCTTCGGATCGGCGTCGCCGACCAGTACGGAATTGACCGCCGTGCCGAGGAAATCCTGGATCTGCGGATATTCCGGAATGCGCGGACGGTAATCATAATTGCCGTTCTCGAAGGTTTCGGCAAGCACCGGCAGGAACGGGAATTTTGCCAACAGGTCCGGATCGGTCATCTCGCTCTTGCGCAGGAAGCTGCCGGCGCCGAGCATGTTGAATTCCTTGTGGATCTCGGGGCTGGTCAGCCATTTGATGAAGGCCCAGGCGGCTTCCTGTTCTTCCGGCGAGACATCGGCATTGATCGCCATGCCCCAGCCGCCAATGCCGTAGCTTGGCGCCATGTCGCCCGAATGCGGCGCGGTGGTGATGGCGACATCGTCAACGACCTTGGAGATTTCCGGATTGTAATAGCCGGGCGCGCCAACCGACCATGTTTGCATCAGCGCTGCGACGCCCTGGCGGAAGCTTTCCTCGCGTCCGCCCCAGTCATAGCCGGCAGCACCGGGAGGGGCCGCCTTGCGGAACAGATCGCGATAGACCTTGAGGCTTTCCACATTGGCATCGGAATTGAGCGTCGGCATGCCGTCCTCGCCCATGATCGCGCCGCCCATTTCGCTGTTATACTGCATCCAGTCCTGGGCGCTGGCTGGGCCCTTCTGGCCGTTGGCAACGAAGCCGTAGAGGCCGGCATCCGGGTCGGTCAGCTTTTCGGCGGCGGCGACGAATTCTTCCATGGTCGTCGGCGCTTCGAGGCCGGCCTCATCCAGGCGGGTCTTGTTATAGGCCAGCACATTGGCATAACCGGCGAAGGGGAAGGCGACCTGCTGGCCTTCGTAATTGCCGAGACCCATCATCAGGTTGGGATAGATATCGTCGACGTCGATCTCCTCGGCGTCGCGCTCGATCAGGTCGGAAAGTTCGACCGAATAGCCGTTTTCGGCATATTCGCCGGCCCAGACGATGTCCATGGTGACGAGGTCGTAGCCTTCGGTATCGCCGATATAATCGGCGGTGGTCTTGGTCAGAAGCGAGCCGTAATCGAGAATGTCGACCTTGACGGTGGCGCCGGTCTCTTCCTCGAATTTCGGCGCCAGCTCGGCGATCACCGGCGCGAATTGGTCATTCTGCGAGGCGATGGTGAGCGTGATGCCCGAAAAGGGCTTGTCCTGCGCAAGGGCGGTCGAGCCCATCAGGCAGGCGAGAAGCCCCGCCGTCGCGAGTTTTGCGGCGTCTGCGTTTTTCATACTGTTCCCCTTTGATATCATGCATCTGTTGTTCTCATGAATGTCATGATCGATAAGCACTATACATCAAACAAAAACGCACTCAAGCGCACTTGACAAAAAAAGGATTCAGAGAAAAAATCACAAAAAAGAACATAATCGCCCAAAAATCAGACAATTCTAGCCGGTTTTGCCTTGATTTTGAGCAAACGCCTGATCGGGAACCAGAATGCAGTGCCTATCCGACCTTTCGCCGTCTCTTTCCGGCGGTCTTGAGCAGCGACTCGAACAGCTTGCCGCACGCGCGGCCTGGGAGATGGCCTGCATCGAGGCCGAAGCGCCGGTCTGGCTGAAGAAACCGGCAGAGGCGGCGCATTATAATGTCGTGATCGTCGGCGCGGGGTTGAACGGGCTGTCTGCCGCCTTTGCGCTGAGGCGTCGCGGCATAGAGGGCGTTCTGGTCATCGATAAGGCGGAAGCCGGGCGCGAGGGGCCATGGGTCACGTCTGCGCGGATGAAGACGTTGCGCTCGCCGAAGACGCTGGCCGGCCCCGATTTTGGCATTCCAAGCCTCAGTCCGCGCGCCTGGTACGAGGCCGTCTATGGCGCCGAGACCTTTGCCGGGCTTGAGAAAATCGGCCGCGAGGACTGGATGCGCTACATGCTTTGGTTCCGCAAGGCCAGCGGCGTGACGGTTCATAACGAAACCCGGCTTGAGGCTGTCGCCGAGGCGGAAGATGGCTTGCGCCTGACGATCTCCGGCAACGGAACGCTTCCCCGCGAGATCACCTGCCGCCGGCTGATCATGGCCAATGGCATGGATGGCTGTGGCGGTCCTTATGTGCCGGAGAATGTCGCCGCACTTCCCAAGGCATTCTGGACCCATAGCGGTGAAGAGGCCGATGACAGTCATCTTCAGGGCAAGGATGTGATCGTTCTCGGCTCGGCCACCTCCAGTTTCGACTGGGCGGTGGTTGCGCTGGAAGCGGGCGCACGCCGCGTGACCATGGTCGCCCGCGCAAAAGAACTTGCCTGCACCGAGGTGCTCGCATGGACCAATTTCCCCGGCTATCTCGGCGCTTTCGCCGAACTGCCGGATGCAGAGAAATGGCGGTTTTCCCGGCATTATTACGATCTGAAAGTGCCGCCGACGCAGGACCAGTATGACCGCGCCACCGCCTATCCGAATTTCGCGATGGAGCTCGGCAGCGGCATACATGCGCTTGCCGTCGAGGATGGTCGCATCCGCGCCGAGACGAGGAACGGCACGCTGATGGCCGATCATATTCTGCTGGGCACCGGATACAGCGTCGATTTTTCCATGCGGCCGGAGCTTCTCCCCCTTGAGGGGCGTTTTGCCCACTGGCGCGACCGGTTCACGCCGCCTCAAGGCGAAGACTGTCCGCCGGTCTTGCAGGCGCCCTATCTCGGGCGCACATTCGAGCTGACGCCGATGGATGCGGCGCGCGATCACTGGGTCTCGCGTATCCACATGTTCAATGGCGGCGCGGTGCCAAGCCTCGGGCCGGTTTCAAACGGCATCACCGGCGTCAAATACGGCATCGCCCGCATCGCCGATGGCCTGACGCGGGCCTTTTTCCTGGAGGACGCCGCGCGCTTCCGGGAAGAGCTTGCCGGTTATCGCGAACCGCATTTCAATCCGCGCGGAAAGGTCTCGGCCTGAGAGGTCGGGGAGGACACAATGACGACACCGCTGACACTCGACGCCGTGCTGGCCAAGGCCCAGACGCGCAGTTTCGAATTTCCCTATATGCTCGCCAATCACGTGCCGATGGTGCTGATCGCGCTCGATCGGCTTGGCGCCACGCCTGAACGACTGGACGAGTGGTACGAGACCTATCGCGACGCCCATGCCGTGCCGCCGGTCGCCGCGCCCGTCGCGCCGATTGACCCCGGCAACTGGCAGGAAGCGCTCGGTGAGCGCGCGCGCGAGGCCGATTATCGCGGCTTTTTCGTCGGCGAGGCGCAGCGGCTCGGCATCGACAAGGCAATCCGCACCTATCTCCCGGCGATGACGCAGGGGATTGCCGGAAGCGCCACGCATCCGCTGATGCGGCTTGCCTATGGCGTATTGAAGAACGATGCCCGCGAAGTCGGTCATGCGCTCGGCTATTGGGCGGCAACCTATCTGCCGCTGCCGGGGCCGGGCAGGTTCGAAGCCAACACGGATGATCCGGCGGAGGTGCTTGCCGGGATCGCCGAGATCGAGGGCATCCGTGATTACGAGACCGAGACTGATCTTTTGTGGCACAACATCCGCGCTGTCGGTGCGCTTCCGGGCTTTGCGCCGGTGATCGATCGGCTGCGATTTCGCGACAACACGGTGCGGCGCATGACCGAGGTGTCGCTCGTTGCCTTTGCCTTCACGCTGGATTTCTCCGCGCTGCACGCGGTTACCGGCATGCACTGGATGCGCCTCGTCACCCCGCATGTGGATGAGGACAAGGTCGAGCCGCTCTACCGCGCCTTCTGGCAGGTGATTGCCGCGCTTATCCCCAAGATCGGTTTTCCCGTGTTTCCGACGGCAGACCAGGTGCAGGAAATGCGCGAACGCGATGCGCCCGAATGGCCGGAGATCAAGGCGGCGGCCATTGCCTCCTACGACGAGCATGATGTCAGCTTGACCTTCTCGGCGTCGGAAGAGCAGAAAGCATGGGGCGGAGACCGGCTCTACCGCGTTGCCGCCGCCCGCCGCCTTCGCCTGATCGACTGAGGAAAGCCCTTGCCTGCACATATCGCCGTTGAAAATATCCGCAATGCGAAGGGCGAAAGCGTTTCGCTTCTGATCAAGGAAGGGCTTGTCGACGGATTTGCGCCGGAAGGGACGGTTGATGCTCCCGATACGGCCGAGCGCTTCGACGGCGGCGGGAAGATGATCCTGCCGGGGCTTGTCGACGGGCATATCCATCTCGACAAGACGCTGATCGGCCTTCCCTTCATTCCGCATATTCCGGGCGAGACGGTAGCCAAACGGATTGCCGCCGAGCGCGCGCTGCGCCGCACGGTCGCGCTTCCGGTGACGGCGCGCGGCGGGGCGCTGATCGAGAAGATCGCGGCGCTGGGGACGGTCGCCGTCAGAAGCCATGTCGATATCGACACCGAGATCGGGCTGAAAGGGCTCGAACAGGTGCTGTCGCTGCGAGAAAGCCATGGTCATCTGATCGACATCGAGATTGTTGCCTTTCCGCAGTCCGGCATTATTCGTGATCCGGGCACGGCAGAGCTGCTGCACGAGGCTGTTGCGGCTGGCGCTGACCTTGTCGGCGGGCTGGATCCGGCCGGCATCGACAATGATATCGAGGGTCATCTCAATGCCGTGTTTGCCGTTGCCGAAAAACACAATGTCGGCGTTGATCTGCATCTGCATGACGGCGGGTCACTTGGTGCCTTTGAGCTGCGCCAGATTGCCGAGCGCACGATTGCCTCTTCGCTTCAGGGCAGGGTGGCCGTCAGCCATGCCTTCTGCCTTGGCGAACTGGATGATGCGGAATTCGGCAGGACGGCTTCGCTTCTGGCGCGCGCCGGCGTGTCGATAATGACCAACGGCCCCGGTCCGGTGCCGATGCCGCCGGTCAAGCGGCTGGCCGAAGCCGGCGTGCGCGTTTTTGTCGGCTCCGACAATATCCGCGATGCATGGTCGCCCTTCGGCAATGGCGATCTGATCGAGCGCGCCGGCATCATCTGCGACCGGCAGGATTTTCGCGCCGACGATGATCTGCAACGGGCCTTTGCGCTGGTGACCGGGGCGTCGGGCGCGGTGCTCGGTCGGGGCGACCCGCTTTCCCCCGGTGCGCCTGCCGATTTCATTCTGGTCGATTGCGGCAGCATTGCCGAGACGCTGGCCGAGCGCCCCGTGGCCCGCACCGTCTTCAAGGCCGGGCGCAAGGTCGCCGAAGCCGGGAGACTGGTGTGAGCTATGGCTGATATCGATTTCCTGATCCGCAATACCCGCCTCGCAGGCCATCCGACGCCGGTGGATATCGCCTTTTCCGGCGACCGCATCGCTTCCGTTGCAAGCGGCATCGCCTGTGATGCGCCGTCCTTCGACGCTGAGGGCAGGCTGGCCACATCGGGGCTCACCGAAACCCATATCCACCTCGACAAGGCGGGAATCATCGGTCGTTGCGCGCTTTGCGAGGGGACGCTTGCCGAAGCCGTGCGGGAAACCGCGCAGGCCAAGGCGGCCTTCACCGAGGCGGATGTCTACGCGCGCGCGGCAACGGTCGTCGAGCAGGCGATGTCGCATGGCACGACGCTGATGCGCAGCTTCGTGGAGATCGATCCGCGCGCGGGTTTCCGCTCCTTCGAGGCGATCAAGGCGATCCGGCGCGACTATGCCGATGCCATCGAGATCATCATCTGCGCCTTTGCGCAGGAGGGGCTGACGAACGATCCGGGCACAGAGGAAATGCTGGCCGAGGCGCTCGCAAACGGCGCCGATCAGGTTGGCGGCTGCCCCTATACCGATGCCGATCCGGCGGTCCATGTAACGAAAATCTTCGATCTCGCCGAGCGCTTTGGCGTCAATGTCGATTTCCATGTGGATTTCGACCTGAAGCCGGAGGGCTCCAATCTTGGCGCAATCATCGCCGAGACGAAGCGGCGCGGCTATCAGGGGCGCGTCTCCATCGGTCACGTCACCAAGCTGTCCGTGCTTGAACCGGTCGCCTTTGCCGAAGCGCTTGCGGGACTTGCCGAGGCGGGCATCGCGCTGACCGTGTTGCCGGCGACCGATCTTTATCTCAATGGCCGCGAATTCACGCATCTGGTGCCGCGCGGCATGACGCCCGGCCACAGGCTGATTGCGGCAGGCGGCATCGCCACGCTTTCCACCAACAACGTGCTGAACCCGTTCACCCCTTTCGGCGATGCCTCGCTGATGCGCATGGCCAACCTCTATGCCAATATCGCCCAGCTCGGAACGCCGGACGATCTTGCGACCGTCTACGACATGATGACCGGGCAGGCCGACCGTCTGCTGGGACGAGAGCCCGCCGCCATTGTGGAAGGCGGTCCGGCGACGGTGGTGCTGTTTGATGCCGAAACCCCGGCCGAGGCCGTGGCGACGGTGGCGCCGGCCCTTTGTGGCTGGCGAAACGGGAAAAAGACCTTCGAGCGTCCGCCAGCCCGGATTTTCTGTTCGCCCGGCGCGTGAAGCGCTGATTCCTCGCCGTTCGGCACGGAAATTGCATTTCAAGATTCCGGGAGACCGTTTTGTGCATGTGAAAGGCGATTTGCATGATCACGGATCAGAACGGCACGATTGATGTCCGATTTTTACGCACGACCTTCCTTCTGTTGAGCGAGCAGAATGTCTCGCGCGTCGCATCCAGGCTCGGCCAGAGCCAGCCTTCCGTCAGCGCGGTGCTGAAGCGCGCGCGGCAGGTTTTCGATGATCCGCTTCTGGTCCGGAGCGGGCAGGGCATGGCCGTGACGGAGCGGGGAGAGACGGTGCGGACCTCGCTTGGCCGCATCCTGGCGGAACTCAGCGAGACCATCAGTCCGGAAGAGGCCTTCGATCCAGCCACCACCGCATTCGCCATGCGGGTCTCGGCGATGAGCTGTTTCAACGGCTTTCTCATTCCGCCGATCGCCGAACGGCTGCGCAGGGAGGCCCCGGCCGCTTCGATCGACTTTTTCGCGCCCTCGGAAAATGACGATCTCACCGAACAACTGAGTTCCGGCGCGTCCGATCTGCTTGTTGCCAACTGGCCGGCGCCGCATGAAAGCCTGCGCTCCAGCACGATCTTCGATTGCGAGACGGCCTGCATCATGCGGGCCGATCATCCCTTTGCCGGAAACGGCAGCATGTCACTCAATGATTATCTCGACCTGCCGCATCTCTCGCTCGGTTCGGTCGTGCGTCCCGCCTTCAGTCCCATCGGCGGTCGGCTCAAGCAGCTTGGCGTCAATCGCCGGGTGGCGCTGTCTGTCCCTGAATATGCGCTGGTGCCGCCGGTGGTCGCTCGCACCGACCTGATCTTCACGACGGCGCGTCCCTATGCCGAGTTCGTTGTGGACCGCTATCCGGATTACGGCCTCTGCGTCGTCCCCGCGCCGCGCGATTTCGGCAATATGCGGCTTTACCTCCTCTGGCACGAACGCGCGCACAAGAGCCCGGCCAATCGCTGGGTGCGCAATCTTATCCGTGATGTTTCAAGGCGTTACGGTGCGGACCTGGACGCGCGGCCGACGCCTGCCGCCATGGCCGGTCTTGCCGCGCTCGCAGCGGTATAAGCCTGAGCCTATACCGCATATAACCCAAGGCGGAATTGCGGAATGTCAAATGCCGTGATCATAATGTAGGCACAAATCGAAATTGCATAAAACTTAGTCCGGTTTCTGCCGTGCCGAGCCTCGTCGCTCGCGCCGCCGGCGAAGCTTTGCCCGGACGATTGGATGGAAGGAAGGCCAAATGCCGCTCAAATCGCACTGGTGGTGGGACCATACGACCAAGGACTTCACCGATATGGACATGTCGGAATTCGTCGCGATCCTGCCGGTGGCAGCCGTAGAGCAGCATGGCCCGCATCTTCCCGTTCGCGTCGACAGCGCCATCAATGCCGGCATCATCAACCGCGCCGTCGAAATCATGCCGGACGACATGAAGGTTCTGGTTCTGCCGATGCAGGCGGTCGGCAAGTCGGTCGAACATCTGGAATATCCGGGCACGCTGACGCTGTCCTACGAAACGCTTGCCCGGCTCTGGTTCGAGATCGGCGAGAGCGTGGCGCGCGCCGGCTGCAGGAAGATCATCTTTGCCAACTCCCACGGCGGCCAGCCGCAGGTGATGGAGATCGTCTGCCGCGAGCTTCGCATCAAATGCGGCATGTTCGCCGTCTCCTCATGGGTTTCTGCAGGGGCCAGCCAGGCTGATCTCTACAGTGAACACGAGCTGAAACACGGCATTCATGGCGGCGAATCCGAAACCTCGACCATGCTGCATCTGCATCCCGATCTGGTCGACATGCAGTACGCCGATGACTTCCAGCCCATGTCGGTGGAGATGGAGCGCGGCAATCAGGTGCTGACGGCTGAGGGCCGGATCGGTTTCGGCTGGCAGACCCAGGACCTGCACCCCTCCGGGGCCTGCGGCAATGCCGCCGCCGCCGACGCCGAACGCGGCAGGATCCATGTCGAGCGCTCGGCGCAAAGCCTTGTGGCGCTTGCAGAAGAGGTTCTCGCCTTCCCGATGGAGAGGCTCACCCAGAAGACCATGTTCAAGGACTGATCCTTTGCTCGCCCGAAACCCGACATCTGCTGTTTCAAAGCGCGTCGAGCACCTCACCCTGAAAGACGGTGTGGCGCTGGCGGCGGATGTCTATCGCCCGGCGGGCGAGGGGGACTGGCCGGTTCTTTTGATGCGCCAGCCCTATGGCAAGGAAATCGCCTCCACCGTCGTGCTCGCCCACCCCTCCTGGTACGCCCGCCACGGCTATCTCGTGGTGGTGCAGGATGTGCGCGGCATGGGCGCGTCGGAAGGGGATTTCGACTGCCTTCGCCAGGAAGTAAGCGATGGCGCGGAGACGGTGACGTGGGCGCGGGGCCTGGACGGCTGCAACGGAAAGATCGGGCTTTACGGCTTTTCCTATCAGGCGATCACGCAATATCTGGCGCTGGCCGGCGGCGGACAAGTCGATGCCATGGCGCCGGCCATGGGCTCCTTCGCACCGGAGAGGGACTGGGCTTATGAGGGCGGCGCGCCGCGCTATGCCGGCATGGTTGGCTGGGCGCTGCAGATGGCGTTGCTGAAGGCCGCCCATGACGGTGATCGCGAGACGCACGCGGCCCTTGCAGCCTTGAGCGGTCTGGCGGAAACCGCGCGATACCTTATGGACCGGCCCGACCTCTCCCATCTCAAACGCTGGATGGATAACCTCGAAGCGGACTGGGACCAGGTTTCGCCCGCACGTCTCCTGCGGGAGGTTTCTCTCGACATTCCGGTGCTGCATACCGGCGGCTGGTACGATTTCATGCTGGAGGGCACGCTTGCCGCCGACAGCGCCTTCCGCAACGCCTCGCCCGAAACCACCCATCTTGCCATTGGCCCATGGACGCATATCCCGTGGAACGGGGCGAGCGGTTCGGTTCGCATGCCGGAGGCCGAAGCCTATTCGGTCGATCGGGCCAATGTCGCGTTTTTCGATTTCTATCTGAAAGGCAAGGGCGACCCGCCGTCGGCTCTCACATTGTTCGATATGGGCGAGCGCGCCTGGAGGGCGTATCATCGGTGGCCCTCCACGACCGAGACGACGATGGCACCCTGCTCCGGCGGGCTTGCCGCAACCTTTGCCAATGACGGCAGGCTTGCCGATGAACCGGGCGATGGCGAGGACGTGCTCGTCAGCGATCCTTTCCGCCCGGCGCCGCTTGTCGGCGGTCATGCGGGGGAACCCGCGGGCTTCGTCGACCGGGCTCCGGCCGACGATCGTTCCGATGTCGCCGTCTATACCACCGCGCCTCAGGCGACTCCGTTCACCCTTTGCGGGCCCGTCAGGGCTGACATCACCATATCTACGGAAGCATCGGTCTTCGATCTCGTTGCCACGCTCTCTCTGGTATCTCCCACCGGAAGCGCGAACGTGATCCAGACCGGAATAACCCGGACAAAAATGACGGGTGCGCCGGTGAGCGTCGGTTTGCGCGCGGCCTATGTCACAGTGCCGGCGGGCTTCAGCCTCCGCCTGTCGCTTCAGGCCGCCGCCTGGCCCGCCTTTTCTCTCCATGCACAAGACCCGGCATCTGCCGATGGGATGAACGCTCAGCCGCAGACGCTGACGATCTGTCACGCGGCCAGCCGTCTCGCGCTTTCCGTTCTGAATGAGGACACCGCAAATGGCGCCTAAGCCCTATCTCACCCTCGACAATGTTTCGGCGACCTATGGCGATACCACGGCCGTTTCCGGGCTGACGATCGAAGTGCCCAAGGGCGAGCTTCTGTCGCTTCTTGGTCCGTCGGGCTGCGGCAAGACGACGACGCTCCGGATGATTGCCGGTTTCGTCGAGCCGTCGGGCGGTCGTATCATCCTCAACGACAAGGACATCAGCCACAAGCCGGTGCACAAGCGCAATATCGGCGTCGTCTTCCAGTCCTATGCGCTGTTTCCGCATCTGACCGTGATCGACAATGTCGGCTTCGGCCTCAGGATGCGCAACGCCTCGCGGGCCGAATGGCGGGAGCGGGCGGCGAAGACGCTGGAAACCGTCGGCCTCGGTCCCTATGCCGACCGCTATCCCGGCCAGCTTTCCGGCGGCCAGCAGCAGCGCGTTGCCCTTGCCCGCGCGCTGGTGATCGAGCCGGACGTGCTGCTCCTCGACGAACCGCTCTCCAACCTCGACGCCAATCTCAGGGCCGACATGCGCAACGAGATCCGCTCGCTGCAGCAGCGCCTCGGCATCACCACCATTTTCGTCACCCACGACCAGTCCGAAGCGCTTTCCATGTCGGATCGCGTGGCGGTGATGAGCAAAGGCGTGATGAGCGAGATCGGCACCCCGCTTGCGCTTTGCGATCAGCCGAAGAGCCCGTTTACCGCGACCTTCCTCGGCCACCGCACGGTGATCGACGGCAAGGTGGAAAACGGCGTGTTTTCCGCCCCCGGCATCACCTGCGCCGGTGCGCCGGCAAAAGCCACCAAGCTGGTGCTGCGCGCCTCAAGGCTGCGCTTCGGCCAGGAGAATTCTCCGCTTTCGGTTTCAGGAACGCTCGTCAATGCAGCCTATCTTGGCGAGACCTATGAGGCCGATATCCAGGCCGCCTGCGGCATGATCCGGCTTGTCGTTCCGTCCGATACGCCGCCGCCGCCGGTCGGCACTGCATGCCGGGTCACCGCCGAACCGGGCGGGACCACCTTTATCTAAAAACATAAAACCAGGAGAACAGCTGTCATGAACATCAAGAGACGTTCCTTCAACAAACTCATTCTGGGCGGGGCCGCCACGCTTGCCGCTCCCTATTCCTTCGTTCGCGCGCAGACGCCGGACCCGAAGCCGGGTGACGAACTCGTCGTCGGCATCTGGGGCGGCACCCAGGAAAAGATCGTCAAACAGTATATCGAGCCGGTTCTGGTCGACAAATACGGTTGCAAGATCTCCTATGTTCTCGGCGGCACCGTCGAGCGCCGCGCCCGCGCTTATGCCGAGCGCGGTCGCCCGAGCTTCGACGTCCTCTACCTCAATATCTTCGAAAGCCGTCAGGCGGTGAAGGATGGCGTCACCCAGCCGGCAACCGATGCGGTCGAAAACGCCCAGTATCTCTACCCGATCGCCAGGAAGGGCGGTTACGGCGTTGCCATCAACCCCTGCACCATCGTCTACAACAAGACCAAGGCATCCGCGCCGATCACGTCCTGGAAGGACATGTGGAAGCCGGAATGGCAGGGCCGCATCGCCTGGCCGAACGGCCTCGGCGCCGAAGGCATCTCCGCGCTGATGATGTCGACGCTTTCATGGTTCGGCGACCAGACCAAGATGGCGCCGGAAGGTTTTGACAAGGTCAAGGAACTGAAGCCGTTTGCCGCCATCCAGGGCAGCCAGGCACAGCTTTTCGATATGTTCGACCAGGACATTGCCGATCTGTCGGTCGAGTTCGGCAGCTTCTGCGAAAAGTATATCGAGGAGCGGAACCCCGATTTCGCGCTCGCCGATCCGGAAGAAGGCAAGGCGCTTGCCATGAACGTTGCCTGCATCACCGAGGGCACGAAGAACCAGAAGCTTGCGGAAGAATGGGTCAACCTGCACCTGTCGCCGGAAGTCATGCAGGCCTATGCCAAGGAGATCTACTACTCCCCGACGGTTACCAATGCCGATATCCCGGCAGACATTCAGAGCAAGCTGATCATGCCTGACCAGATCGACACGCTTGTCGACTTCGACTGGGATTACATCAATAGCAACCGCAACAAATGGCAGTCCATCTACGACCGGGAGATTGCCGGATGAGGAAATGGCTTGGGCCGGCGCTTTCAGCGCCGGTCACCATCTGGCTCCTGATCGCTTTTGCCGCGCCGCTCGTCGCGGTGGTATTCCTGTCCCTGCATGAATATTCCGACCCGTTCGGACCGCTGATCCAGACGCCCTCGCTGCAGCAGTTCATCGATATCGCCTCCGACAGTTTCTATTATCGGGTCGTGTTCGAGACGATCTGGCTGTCGGTCGCGGTCACCATCGCCTCCGCTTTGCTCGGCTATCCGGTGGCCTACTGGCTGGCGCGCATGCCGGGGAAATACCGCGCTCTTGCCTTTGCCATCGTTCTCATTCCGCTTCTGACCAATGTCGTCGTGCGCTCGCTCGGCATCATTCTTCTGCTGTCGCCGGAAGGGCTGATCAACATCGTCACCGGCTGGTTCGGCATTCCGCCGGTCAAGACCATGCTGTTCAACCACGGCGCGGTGATTGTGGCGCTGACCCAGGTGTTCATGCCCTTCATGGTGCTGGCGCTCTACGACAATCTGCAGAACACCTCGCCGCGCGTGCATGAGGCGGCCCAAAGCCTCGGCGCCTCGCCCGCGATCCGCTTTCTGACGGTCGATCTTCCGCTGTCCCTGCCGGGGCTCAAATCCGGCACGATCGTTGTTTTTCTGATGTCCTCGACCTCCTATGTTTCCGCCACCATGCTGGGCGGCAAGAAGGTCTGGACCACCGGCATGCTGGTGTTGCAGGAGGCCATGCACAATCTCAACACCTCGCTTGCTGCAGCGCTGGCGCTGGTGATGACCGTTACCGGCCTTGCCTTTGCCGTGCTCGCGACGCTCGCGCTCAACCGGCTGATGACATGGCGTTACGGCGGCAAGAGCCGGCCGATCGCGCTGCCGCGCTTTGTCGAGCCTGTCGTCAACTTCGCCGGCCCGATCATCTCCTGGCTGCTGTTTGCCGCTTCCGTCGTGTTGCTGCTGCTGCCGCTCGGCCTCGTCTTTGTCCAAAGCTTCAACGACGTGGAACTTGCGACCGCTGCCGGCTTCCGCGGTTTCACGCTGCGCTGGTATCACGAGGTCTTCGTCTCCGGCTATTACACGGATTCCTTCATCGTTTCGGTCAAGGTGGCGCTCGCGGCCCTTGCCGTGTCGCTGGTCATTGCGGTGCCTGCGGCCTTCGCGCTGGCGCGCTTTCCCTTCCGTGGCCGCTCGGCGCTGCTCGCCTTCTGGCTGCTGCCGCTGACGCTGCCGCATGTCGCGCTTGGCGTCGGCATGCTGAAACTGCTGCAGATCTACGTTGCGGTGCCTGCCTTCATCGGCCTCGTCGCAATCCATGTCGTGGTGATACTGCCCTTTGCCATCACGCTTCTGACGGCGTCGGTGATCGGGCTGGACGAGGCGCAGGAAGAGGCGGCCGCAAGCCTCGGCGCCAATGGCTGGAAGCGCTTCCTGCTGGTGATCGTGCCGGGGTTGTTGCCGGGCCTTTTCGCCACCTCGATCGTCGGCTTCCTCCTAAGCTTCGACGAGGTGACGGTGACGAGTTTCCTCACCACCGCCCGGCTGACGACGCTGCCGGTGCGCCTTTACGCCGAAGCCTCCTTCGAGCTGAGACCGACGGCGCACGCGCTCTCCTCCGTGCTGATCCTGCTGACCATCGCGCTGCTCGCAGTCGTCGGCCGCTTCGTCCGGCTGGACAGGCTTTATGCACGGTAGCGGGGCGGGAATCCAACTTCCGCTTTTGAAGGGGGAAGTCGGATTTCCTTCGATGCATGCCATCGGTTGCTGACTGCAGCTTCGCCGTCATACCGGCTCAAGGCCGGTATGACGGAGAGTGGCCGACCTCGGAGCGGCAGCGAAAACGCCGCAATATGCTCACCCCTTTGCGAGCGCCGTTCGCACCATTGCCGACAGGTCCTCGTCGCCGTGGCCGTCCGCGATGCAGGCGCGGTAGCTTTCGAGCGCCGCCTTGATGGCGGGGGTTTCGATGCCGAAGTTTTCGGCGACTTCGGCAAAGAGCGTTGCGTCCTTGAGCGCGCCTTTTGCCGGAAAACCGACGCTCTTGTCCTCGCCCAGAATGCGCGGTGCGCGGAATTTGAGCGCCGGCGATCCGCCGGGACTGGTCAACAGCACGTCCAGCATGGTCTCGACCGAAAGCCCGGCCTTCTTGCCGGTCAGGAGCGCTTCCTTCAGCACTTCCCAGTAGCCGCAGAGCATCATGTTGTTGACGATCTTGGCGGCAGCGCCCGCGCCGAGCGCGCCGGTATGGTGGATACGGTCGGAGAGCGCTTCGGCGACCGGGAGATAGCGCTTGAAATCGATCGTGGCGCCGCCGACATAGACGCCTGCCGTGCCTTCGCGCACGAGTTCGGGGCCGCCGGAGATCGGCGCGTCGATGGCGCTGCCGCCCTTGGCCTTGATCTTCTCCGAAAAGCGTCTCAGCGTGTCCGGCCTTACCGTTGACGCCTCGACGACCAGCTTGCCCGGCAGCGAGGTTTCGACAAGCTTCTCAAGCACGGCTTCCACCGCCGCGTCATTGATCAGCGAGGTGATGATGATGTCGGACTTGAAGGCGAGCGAGGCGACGTTGAGGGCGATCTCGGCGCGGTTCTTGTCGGCGAATTCATCCGTTACGCCGCTGCGCGACCAAAGCACGAGGCGAAACCCTCTTGCCGCAAGACGGTCGGCGATCGCGCTTCCCATCCGCCCGATGCCGCAAATGCCGATGACTTCCTTCTCGCTCATCGCCTCACGCCGCCTTTGCCTGGTGATATTCCTTGATCGCGATCATCCTGATCTCCGGGGCGCGCTCGCTCTCATAGTTCAGCGAGAAACCGTCCTGCGCCAGAAACACCGGATCGCCGTCGAGGTCGCGGGCGATATCGCCGCGATGGGACGAGACGAATTTGTCGAGGTCTGCGGCCTTTTCCGCCGAAATCCAGCGGCAGATGGAAAAACGCGCCATCTCGAAGGAGACCGGCAGGCCGTATTCCGCCTTCAGCCGCTCCTTCAGGACATCGAGCTGCAACGCGCCGACCACGCCGACGATCGCCGGCGAGCCGTCTTCCGGGGTGAAGAGCTGGACCACGCCTTCCTCGGCCATCTGCTGTAGGGCCTCCTTCAGCTTCTTCGCCTTCATCGCGTCTTCAAGCCGGACGCGGCGGAGAATTTCCGGCGCGAAGTTCGGCACGCCCTGGAAGACGAGCTGTTCGCCATCGGTGAGCGTATCGCCGATACGCAGCGCGCCGTGGTTCGGAATGCCGACGACATCGCCGGCATAGGCCGTGTCGGCAAGCTGGCGCTGCGAGGCGAAGAAAAATTGCGGCGCCGTCAGCCCCATCTGCTTGCCGGTGCGCGAAAGCCGCGCCTTCATCCCGCGTTTCAGTTCACCCGAGCAGACGCGAACGAAGGCGATGCGGTCGCGGTGGTTGGGGTCCATGTTTGCCTGGATCTTGAAGACGAAGGCGCTCATCTTCGGATCGGTGGCCTCAACCGTGCGGACATCGGCGACCTGCGCGCGCGGCGGCGGGCCGAATTCGGACAGCGCGTGAATGAGGTCGCGCACGCCGTTATTCCTCAGCGCCGAGCCGAAATAGACCGGCGTCATGTGCCCTTCGAGGAAAGCCTCGCGGGAAAAGGCCGGATAACCGTCAATGGCAAGCTCGGCCATTTCCGCCCAGTCCTGGCGTTCATGTTCGGGCAGTTTTTCGGCGACCACTTCCGGGCCGTTCACCTTGGTGAGCTCGCGTTCGCTGTCGCCCAGTCGAATGGCGCTGTCGCGTAAGTGATAAGTGCCGACGAAGCTCTTGCCCTGGCCGATCGGCCAGGTCATCGGCACGGGATCGAGCGCCAGCTTTTCGGCCACTTCGTCGATGATCTCGAACGTGTCGCGGGCCTCGCGGTCCATCTTGTTGACGAAGGTGATGATCGGGATGTCGCGCATGCGGCAGACTTCGAACAGTTTCAGCGTGCGCGGCTCGATGCCCTTGGCCGCGTCGATCACCATGATCGCCGCATCCACCGCCGTCAGCGTGCGATAGGTGTCGTCGGCGAAGTCCTCGTGGCCGGGGGTGTCGAGCAGGTTGAAGACCGTGTCCTCATACTCGAACGTCATCACCGAGGTGACCACCGAAATGCCGCGTTCGCGCTCGATCTTCATCCAGTCGGAACGCGTCTGGATGCGGTCCTTCTTCGCCTTCACCTCGCCGGCAAGCTGAATGGCGCCGCCGAACAGTAGCAGCTTTTCAGTGAGCGTGGTTTTACCGGCATCCGGGTGCGAGATGATCGCGAAGGTTCGGCGGCGGGCAACCGCCTCGGCAAGCGTTTCGGGCATCGATGCAATATCCTGTTGATGGGGGCCTATCTAGCGATTTGAGGGCCAAGATGCAATTGACCTGTTTGTGAGGCATGGCAAGGATGCGGGCGAGAGAATTTCGATGCGCGAGGCGCAATATCGTAAACGGATTTGGGACGCTGTCCCTCCGCCCGCTCTGGCGTCATCCTCGGGCTTGACCCGAGGATCCAAGCACATCTCCACGCGACGGGCGTGTCGCGGCCCGGCCATTGATGCAAGCCGCAGGTTCCGCTCGCGACAAAGGTGGTTGGATGCTCGGGTCAAGCCCGAGCATGACGGAGGAGAGAAGAGACAGGCCGAAAACACGATGGAAAAAGAAAGCACAATGACTTTGAAACTCAAACGCCTGGAACACGCGGACGGCATCGCGCCGCCGGCCTATGAGACGACGGGGTCCGCCGGCATGGATATCCGCGCCGCCGTGCCCGAGGCCGAGCCGTTGGTGCTGAAGCCAGGCGCCCGCGCGCTGGTGCCGACCGGCTTCATCTTTCAAATTCCGGACGGTTTCGAGGCGCAGGTCCGCCCGCGCTCCGGCCTTGCCTTCAAGCACGGCATCACCTGCCTCAACACGCCCGGCACCATCGACTGCGACTATCGCGGCGAGGTGAAGGTGCTGCTCGTCAATCTCGGGACCGAGGATTTTGCCATCGAGCGTGGCATGCGTATCGCCCAGGTCATCATCGCGCCGGTGACGCAGATGCCGGTGACCGTGGTGGACGACCTGACCGAGACGGTTCGCGGGGCAGGCGGCTTCGGCTCGACGGGCGTTTGATGTCCGGCCGGTCGGCGCAGCGGCAATCAGCGCCGCGCCTCGAACACCATGCGTGCGGCAAGGCCTGCGAGAACCGTGCCCATCAGATAGCGCTGGATGCGCGACCAGAGCGGCCGCTTTGCCAGAAAGACGGCGATGGCGCCTGCGCCGAGCACGATCAGCGTGTTCACCGCAAGGCTGACGGCGATCTGCGCAAAGCCCAGCACAAGCGTCTGCGACAGGATATGCCCGCGTTCAGGATCGATGAACTGTGGCAGAAGTGAAAGGTACAGCACCGCCGATTTCGGGTTCAGGAGATTGGTGGCCAGTCCCATGACGAAGAGTTTGCGGATGCTGTCCGATGGAAGCCTGCGCACGGCAAAGGCCGGCTCAGCGCCGGGCCTGACCGCGTTCCAGGCGAGGTAGAGCAGATAGCAGGCCCCCAGGAACCGGATCGTGTCATAAGCGTAAGGAACTGCCATCAGCAGAACCGTCAGACCAAACGCCGCCGAGAGCATGTAAATGACGAAGCCGAGCCCGACACCGGCAAGCGAGACCAGGCCGGCCGCAGGGCCCTGACAGATCGATCGCGAAATCAGGTAAATCATGTTGGGACCCGGCGTCATCACCATCGCAAGGGCGATGAGGATGAAGGCCAGAAGGTGGTGTGGTTCGGGCATGGCGGCTTCCTCGCAATGCTTCCGTTTGTAGCGGGAAGCGTCGGGATAGCAAGACCGGCAAGGCAGGATGCCGGGCCTCATTTGCGGTTTTCGTTTCTCGGCCAATGCGCTAGTCTCTCGCGTGCAAGGACGGTGAGCCTGCAATCTTTCGTTTTTTGGGAGGCTTGCCCATGGATATGATGGAAGCGTTTCAGCGCGTGGGTCTGGCGCTCGCGATCGGGCTTCTGGTCGGGATCGAGCGCGGCTGGCAGGAGCGCGAGATGGCCGATGGCGAACGCGCCGCCGGCATCCGCACCTTTGCGCTGGTCGGCCTGCTCGGCGGGCTTGCCGGCTATCTCGGCGCGGTTTCCGGTCCGGTCGTGCCGGCAGCGCTCGGCATCGGGCTGATGGCGGCCTTCATCGTCTTTACCTATCGCGCCGCAACGCCGCGCAATGATTTTTCCGTGACCGGCGTGATCGCGGCCCTCGTGGTCTTTGCCCTCGGCATTGTCTCGGCGACCGGCGATATGCGGTTGGCCGCCGCCGGCGGCGTGGTGACGACCGTTTTGCTCGCCGCGCGCCACAGCCTGCATGGCTTCCTCAAAACCATGACATGGGTGGAGCTGCGCTCGGCGCTGGTGCTTCTCACCATGAGCTTCGTGGCGCTGCCGCTTCTGCCGAACCGGGCGATCGACCCGTGGGGCGGGTTCAATCCGTTCACCGTGTGGCTGATGACGATCATGATCGCGGCCCTTTCCTATGCAGGCTATGTGGCGATGCGGGTCGCCGGTCCGGAACGGGGCATCCTGTTTGCGGGCGCGACCGGCGGGATCGTCTCGTCGACGGCGACGACGCTGTCCTTTGCCCATATCTCCACCGCCGAACCCGCGCTTTCGCGCCAACTGGCAGGGGCCGCCTCGATTGCCGGCGGGCTGTCGCTGGTGCGCTGTTTCATCATCGGCTCGGCCGTTGCCCCGGCGCTGATCGTGCCGCTGGCCGCAGCGCTGGCGCCGGGCCTCCTGGTCTTCGTCGCGGCGAGCCTGATCCTGATCGGGCGCAACCGCGCGGTTGACGCCAAGGCCGGGATAGAGCTTTCCAACCCGTTCGAACTCGGCGCGGTGCTGCGTTTCGGGGCGTTGCTTGGTGCTGTCGGTTTCATTGCCAGGGTGCTGGTGCATTTTCTCGGACCGGACAGCATCACGGTCATTGCGCTCGTCTCCGGCATTCCCGATCTCGATGCGATCACGCTGTCGACCGCCCACATGGCCGGCAGCGCGCTCCCGGTCCAGACGGCCGCCTTCGCCGTGCTGATCGCGGCAGCCTCCAACCTCATCACCAAGGTGGTGCTCGCCCTTGGCAGCGGCACGCGCGTCTATGGCCGGTTTCTTGGGCTGGTCACGCTCGCGGTGATGGCCGTCGGCGGGGTCGGTTTCTGGCTGTTCGTCAATTTCGCGGGGTAGGCGTTGGCGAAACGGCGATGCCGGGAATGGGATTTCTTGAAAGCGCTCAAGGTTGGAATGACATTCCTGAACCTGGCCAGGGAGCGCTGTTTCGTGCCTCGTATTTTCCCTTGCCGAACCCTACCTAGAAGATAACTCACTCAGGGAGCAAACACCATGGAACAGAACGGCAAGCCCGGACGCGGGAAGGTATATTCCTCTATTCTCGACACGATCGGTGACACGCCGATCGTCCGTCTTGACAAGCTGGCGAAGGAGAAGGGCGTGAAGGCCAATCTTCTGGCCAAGCTCGAATTCTTCAACCCGATCTCTTCGGTCAAGGATCGCATAGGCTTCGCCATGATCGACGCGCTGGAAAAGGCCGGCAAGATCACGCCCGGCAAGTCGGTGCTGATCGAGCCGACGTCCGGCAATACCGGTATCGCGCTCGCCTTCGCGGCCGCGGCCAAGGGCTATCGCCTGATCCTCACCATGCCGGAATCGATGTCGATCGAGCGCCGCAAGATGGTCGCGCTTCTCGGCGCCGAACTGGTGTTGACCGAACCGCCGAAGGGCATGAAGGGCGCTGTCGCCAAGGCCGAGGAACTGGCCGCCGAGATCGAGAACGCCGTCATTCCGCAGCAGTTCGAAAACCCGGCGAACCCGGAAATCCACCGCAACACCACGGCGGAAGAAATCTGGAACGACACGGACGGCGCTGTCGATTTCTTCGTCTCCGGCATCGGCACGGGCGGCACGATCACCGGCGTCGGCCAGGTGCTGAAGCAGAAGAAGCCGGAGGTGAAGGTCGTGGCCGTCGAGCCCGCCGCCTCTCCGGTGCTTTCCGGCGGCTCGCCCGCCCCGCACAAGATCCAGGGCATCGGCGCGGGTTTCGTGCCCGGCGTGCTCGATACCTCGGTCTATGACGAGATCGTCCAGGTCGAAAACGACGATGCCTTCGCCCTTGCCCGCGAAGTGGCCCGCGTCGAGGGTCTGCCCGTCGGCATCTCCTCCGGCGCCGCGCTGAAGGCCGCAATCGAAGTCGGTTCTCGCCCGGAAAACGAGGGCAAGACCATCGTCGTCATCATCCCGTCCTTTGCCGAGCGCTATCTGTCGACGGCGCTGTTTGAAGGGCTCGGGGCGTAAGTTTCGCCGAATAGGTGAATGTTGAAGGCGCGGGGTTTGGTCCCCGCGCCTTTTTTGTGGCTGCAGGAGGCTATTGTCTCCACCGACGAATGCCCCACACTCTGCCGTCATCCCGGACTTGATCCGGGGTCCAGGGCGACATGACGGGCGTATCAGTGAATTCCGGTCGAGAAGGTATTATCGTTTGGCCCTGGATGCCGGCTCAAGGCCGGCATGACGGTGTCAGGGAGCAGCGTCTAAATATCATGCAGCACATAGGCCGCCTTCACTGCGGCGGAGGCGCGGTTTTCGACGCCGAGCTTCACATAGATCGTTTCCAGATGCTTGTTCACCGTACGCGTTGAAAGGCCGAGAATGTCGGCGATGTCGCGATTGGTCTTGCCCTTGGCGATCCACAGCAGCACTTCGGATTCACGCATCGTCAGGGGAAAGTGTTTTCTCAGCGTCTCGTCATCACTGACCGGGTTGGCTGCGGTGACGCGGAACAGGAATTCGTCCGCGCCGGTCCTCTCCAGGAATGCGAGTTGAAACAGTGTCTTGCCGTTTGCGTTGACCGGCAGCATCGGCTGGCTGCCGGGGGCTGCTTCCGCATTGCCTTCCGCAAGCCAGGCGGCGATCCGGCTGCCGACGATCTTCATGTCCGGCGAACCGCCG
Source organism: Martelella lutilitoris (assembly GCF_005924265.1). GTDB lineage: Bacteria > Pseudomonadota > Alphaproteobacteria > Rhizobiales > Rhizobiaceae > Martelella > Martelella lutilitoris. The sequence goes on along the minus strand of NZ_VCLB01000006.1, from coordinate 68,890 downwards.
GTTGCATCGCCGATCAGCCTGCCGGCCTGAGGCGTCATCCAGCGCGGCATGCCGTCCGGTCCCGCGGCAAGCAGATGGCGGCCGGTTGCGTCGAGCGCCACGCGCGCGCTCTGGGCCGATCGGGCATTGGCGAGATGGACGCGGATGCGGGCCCTGAGTTCATCGATATTGATTGGCTTGGTCAGGTAATCGACGCCACCCGATTCCAGCGCGTGGACAATGTGCTCGGTCTCCGAAAGACCGGTCATGAAGATGACGGGGCTTTCGGCTGCCGGTCCCGTTTTCAGCCGCCGGCAGGCCTCGAACCCGTCCATCTTCGGCATCACCGCATCCATCAGCACGATATCGGGCGTGATCCGTGCGACGATATTGATGGCGCTCTCGCCGGAGGTTGCGATCAGCACCGAATAGCCGCTCGCCTCGAGCGCCTCGGTCAGGAAGCTGAGCGCCTCCGGACTGTCGTCGACCAAAAGGACGATTTCCTGTGCGGCGTTCTCAGCCATCGTGGGCGATATCCTTTCCGGCCGCGCCGGATTTGTACGAGTTCAAATGGGTAATAAGGCCGTCCATGTCAAAACGGGCAACAAAGGCGGAAGCGCGTAGTGCGAAAGGCTCGTAGGTTCCTTCCGCCGAGAGTGTCGCCAGTTTTTCCCTTACGCCACGGTGATAGCCGATCTCGGCAAGCCGGATCAATTCCTCAAGGTCGGAATCCGGCGGCGCGGGCGGGTCCTCCGGCGGCTCGGGCGTCTCATCGCGGAGCGCTGCGGGGTGATCCCGCCAGACCAGGCCGAGATGGAGCGCCAGCACGTCGCGCAAGCGCTTGAGGTCGACCGGCTTTGAAAGCGCATCATTGTGGCTGTCGTCACCGTGGCCGATGATCGCGTCATCGCCGATATTGGCCGAAAGCATCACGATTGGTCTGGCAATGCCGGCGTCGCGCAGCCGTGTCGCCAGTTGCCAGCCGTTCATGCCGGGCATGCGGATATCGAGCAGGAAGAGATCGGGCATTTCGGTCTCAAGACACGCAAGCGCTGCCGTACCGTTTTCGGCAAGCAGCACGTCAAACCCGAGCGGCTTGAGAATATCCTTCATCATCGCGCGGTGATCGGCGTTGTCGTCCACCACCATGATCGTGCGCCGCGGCCCGTCATAGCCGGTTTTCGCAGCGGTTTCTCCGGCAATGCGCGCCGGCTGCGGCCGCTCGATGGAGGCGAGCATGAGGCGCACGGTGAAGCTCGTGCCGGCGCCTTCTTCGCTTTCCACCTCGATTTCGCCGCCGAGCGTATTGACCAGCAGCCGCGTGATGGTGAGGCCGAGGCCGAGGCCCGGCTTCTCGCTCCTGCCGCCGCCGCGCTCGAACGGCTCGTAGATGCGGGTGAGGTCTCGCGTGGCGATGCCGCTGCCCGTGTCGGTGACGGTGAAGGTCGCGACCTGGCTGCGATAGCGCGCCGAAAGCGTGACGCTGCCGCTGTCGGTGAATTTGACCGCGTTGGAGAGCAGGTTGACGAGGATCTGGCGCAACCGCTTCTCGTCGGTGCGCACATAGGCCGGCAGGTTGCGGTCGAGCCGGTGCTCGAAGGAAAGCCCCTTGGCGCGCGCCTGGGTTTCGAACATGTCGATGATCTGGTCGAGGAATTCGGTGAGGTTGATCTCGTTGGAGAACACCTGAAGCCGGCCCGATTCGATGCGGGAGATGTCGAGCAGGCCGTCGATCAGGCCCGACAGATAGTCGGCGGAGCGGCGGATCGACTTGATCGCGGGCTGACGGGCCTCGGGAATGGCCGGATCGCGCTCCAGCAGTTGTGCATAGCCGGAGACGGCGTTGAGCGGCGTTCGAAGCTCGTGCGAGAGGCCGACGACATAGCGGCTCTTGGCGCGGTTGGCGGCTTCGGCGCTTTCCTTAGCAGCCTGAAGCGCGGCATCGGTTTTCTCATGCGCGGCGATCTCCTTCAGGAGCAGCGTCGTCTGGCGCGAGGATTCCTCCTCGGCCACCATGCGGCTGTCATGAGCGAGCACGTAGAACCACGCGACGATGCAGGCGAGCATGGAAAAGACGAAAAACACGATCAGTGCCGTGTCGTAGACCACCGAACTGGTTTCCGGCGCGGCCTGCGCCATCTGGTAGGCGATCATGAACAGGATCGCGCCGATGAAGGTGATCGACAGCGCGACCGTGATGCCGTAGCGGCCAAGCCGGGTGGAGAGCTGCTCGACGACACGGCCGGGCAGCAGCGCGCCGGCAACGGTCGCGATCTGGGTGTTGAGCCGGGCCTTGGGCTTGCACAGATCATGGCAGCGGCTGTCGAGCGAGCAGCAGAGCGAGCAGATCGGTCCGGCATAGGCGGGGCACCAGGCCATGTCTTCCGGCTCGAAGGGATGTTCGCAGATCGAGCAGGTGATCGACGTTTTCGACTGCCAGCCCTTGCGCTGCCTGCGCGCCAGATAATAACGCCCGCCCGTGCCCCAGGCGATCAGCGGCGAGGCGATGAGCGCGACGACAAGCGAAATGAACGGCGCGAAGGACACGGCAAGCGCGCCGAACAGTCCGAAATGGGCGGCGAGCGCAACGCCGCCGGAAAGCGCCATGGCGCCGAGGCCGACGGGGTTGATATCATAAAGATGCGCCCGCTTGAACTCGATGCCGGGCGGTGACAGACCGAGGGGCTTGTTGATGAAGAGATCTGCCGAGATCGTCGACAGCCAGGCCATGGCGACGATGGAGAAAACGCTGAGCGAGGCTTCCAGCAGGCGGTAGATGCCGAGCTGCATCAGAAGCAGCGCGATTGCCACATTGAACACCAGCCAAACGACCCGGCCCGGATGGCTGTGGGTCAGGCGCGAGAAGAAGTTCGACCAGGCAAGCGAGCCCGCATAGGCGTTCATCACATTGATCTTCAACTGCGAGACCACGACGAAGGCGGCCATCAGCAGAAGCGCGGCGGTCTCATTCGGGATCATGTAGCCGAAGGCGGTCAGGTACATATGCGCGGGATCGGCCGCCGCCGTTGCCGGCATGCCGGTGGAAAGCGCCAGCACAGCCAGGAACGAGCCGGCCATCAGCTTCGGCACGCCGACGACGACCCAGCCGGGGCCAGCGAGGAAGATCGCCAGCCGATGGCGGAACTTGCGCTTGCCCGTTGCCGGCAGGAAGCGCAGGAAGTCGACCTGCTCGCCGATCTGCGGCATCAGCGCGAAGATGACGCCGGCCGCCGCCGCAAAGCCCGCAAGCGTGAAGGGGGCTGCCGAGCCGGGAGCCGCGCTTTCCGCCCTGATGCCGCCGAAGGCCCGCCACAGCTCGAACTTTTCGAAGTCCATGAAGGCGATGAAGATGAAGGGCAGGATGTTGAGGATGATCCAGAAGGGCTGGGTCAGGATCTGGAATCGCGAGATCATCTGCACGCCGTAGGTCACAAGCGGGATCACCAGCACGGCGGAGATGATATAGCTGATCCACAAGGGAATGCCGAAGGCAAGCTCCAGCGCCCCCGACATGATCGAGGCTTCGATGGCAAACAGGATGAAGGTGAAACTCGCATAGATCAGCGATGTCACCGTCGAGCCGATATAGCCGAAGGAGGCGCCGCGCGTCAGAAGATCAATGTCAACGCCGTGACGGATCGCGTATTTGGCAATCGGGAGGCCGGCAAGCAGCATCACGGCGGAGGCGACGATGGCGGCGAAGAAGGCATTGGTCGTGCCATAGGACAGCGTGATCGTGCCGCCGATGGCTTCCAGCGCCAGAAAGGAGATCGCGCCGATGGCCGTCTGCGAGATGCGGCTGGAGGAAAACCGGCGCGCGCTCTTTGCGGTAAAGCGCAACGCATAATCTTCCAGCGTCTGGTTGGCGACCCAGCGGTTATATTCGCGCCGGACGGGAATGATGCGTTGGCGTGGTGTCATGGAGCGTGTGCGGTGGCGGCCCTTGAAAAGAAACTTGGCTTTTTCGAATGTTCAGGCAATGGCTTTCGATGGCAAGCGAAATCGCGGGCCGATTCGCGCCATTCGCCGCACTTTTTCCTTTTTCCGGGGAATGTTAGGATGAAAGCGTTCATTCGAAGCTGCAAAGCCGCAAATAGGAGAGGTTCATGACGAACACCGAAACGAAAAACAATGACGGCCAGAGCTTCGGGACCGACGGCATCGCGCCGATGGAGCGTCCGAGCGCGGTGACGCGGTTCTTCATGGGCGTCGTCAACTGGGCGGAAAAGCTCAATTACAAGCATGCGATCTACGGCAATCCGCCCGTTTATGACAATGCAACCTTTCCCTGGTCAAACGAGATCGAGGCGGCGGCACCTGCCATCCGCGCCGAACTCGACAAGGTGCTGGAACGCCAGAGCGAGCTTCCGAGCTTCCAGGATATCTCCACCGACGTGAAGACGATTTCCGACGACAATCACTGGAAGACCTTCTTCCTGCTCGGCTACGGGCTGAAATCGGAACAGAACATCAAGGCCTGCCCGAAGACCTGGGAGGCGACGCAGAAGATACCCGGTCTCACCACCGTGATGTTCTCGATCTTCGAACCTGGAAAACACCTGCCGGCCCATCGCGGCCCCTATAACGGCGTGCTGCGCCTTCATCTCGGCATGATCGTGCCGGAGGCAGGTCCCGACGAACTGGCAATCCGCGTCAAGGACCAGATCTGCCACTGGGAGGAGGGCAAGGTGCTGATCTTCGACGATGCCTATGAGCACGAGGCCTGGAACCATACGGACAAGACCCGTGTGGTGCTGTTCGTCGATTTCGTCAAGCCGACGCGCTTTCCGGCGAAGTTCGTCAACTGGCTGTTGATGAACATGGCGATCTTCACGCCCTTCATCCGCGAAGGCCTCGACAACCACAAGGACTGGGAAAAGAAGTTTTATGCCGAAGCCGAGGCGCTCAGGAACAGGCCTTGAGCAAACCCTGCGGGCCGTTTGTGTAGACAGAAGGCGCTTGTCTACCCGTCACCCCGGACTTGATCCGGGGTCCAGGGCCACAAAAAACACCCTTTGCGACAGTGTCTCAAGCGCGATGGTCTTCAGCATTTGGCTCTGGATGCCGGCTCAAGGCCGGCATGCCGGATGTGAGCGGTAAAGACCATCATCAACAAACTTCCACCCCACCTACGTCAAATGACGTATGTGGGGTTCTCTCTCCCTCAACGATAGTTGTCGCAGGCGTTTTCTGACGGACGCCGCGATTTCCAAACGCCTTGAAGGCGATAATCCGTTGAGGGGAAAAACATGAATTTCAAAAAGGCAATGACTGGTGCTGCTCTTCTGGCCGCACTCACCGCGTCGACCGCGACTGGCGCGCTGGCGCAGGAAGACACGATCAAGGTCGGCATCCTGCACTCGCTCTCCGGCACCATGGCGATTTCGGAAACGACGCTGAAGGACGCCATGCTGATGCTCATCGAGGAGCAGAACGAAAAGGGCGGTCTTCTCGGCAAGCAGCTTGAGGCCGTTGTCGTCGACCCGGCCTCCGACTGGCCGCTCTTTGCCGAAAAGGCGCGCGAGCTGATCGAAGGCGACGGCGTTTCGGCTGTCTTCGGATGCTGGACCTCGGTGTCGCGCAAATCGGTTCTGCCGGTCTTCGAAGAACTGAACAGCATCCTCTTCTATCCCGTCCAGTATGAGGGCGAGGAAAGCCAGCGCAACGTCTTCTACACGGGTGCGGCGCCGAACCAGCAGGCCATTCCCGCCGTCGATTACCTGATGGAGAATGAAGGTGTCGAGCGCTGGGTGCTCGCCGGCACCGACTATGTCTATCCGCGCACGACCAACAAGATCCTCGAAGCCTATCTCAAGGATCACGGCGTTGCCGAAGAAGACATCATGATCAACTACACGCCCTTCGGCTTCTCCGACTGGCAGACGATCGTTTCCGACATCAAGAATTTCGGTTCCGAAGGCAAGAAGACGGCCGTGGTCTCCACCATCAATGGCGACGCCAATGTGCCCTTCTACAAGGAACTCGCCAACCAGGGCATCGCCGCATCCGATATCCCGGTCGTCGCCTTCTCCGTCGGTGAGGAAGAGCTTGCGGGTCTCGACACCGCGCCGCTCGTCGGCCATCTGGCCGCCTGGAACTATTTCCAGTCCGTCGACACGGACGCGAACTACGACTTCATCGACGCCTGGCATGCCTTTACCGGCGACGATGCCCGCGTGACCAACGATCCGATGGAAGCCCACTATATCGGCTTCAACATGTGGGTTGAGGCGGTTGAAAAGGCCGGCACCACTGATCCGGATGCCGTCATCGACGCGCTTGTCGGCGTTTCGGTCCCGAACCTTTCGGGCGGCTATTCGGCCATGATGCCGAACCACCACATCACCAAGCCGGTGCTGATCGGCGAGATCCAGGATGATGGCCAGTTCGACATCGTTTACGAAACGCCCGGTCTCGTCGCCGGCGATGCCTGGTCCGACTACCTGCCGGATTCGAAGAACCTGATTGCCGACTGGCGCGCGCCGATGTCGTGCGGCAACTTCAATGTCGAAACCGGCCAGTGCGGCGGAATGGCTGCTGAATAAGAACGGCAACTCGGCTCCCGGCGCGTGTTTCGCGCCGGGTGAACAGGGGGACAGTCCTTTTTGAGGCGGACTGTCAACGTTGGGGGCGCACATGTCCATTTCTTTACTACCGCGCTATTTCAGAACCTTTATCTTATTTGCAATACTGGTACTGGCATGTGCGCCCTCGCTTTCACGGGCTGCCGATGACGTCGGATCGCTGATCGACCGGTTCTCCGAAGCCCGTAATTTCAACCAGACGGAAGACATTGTTAAGGCGCTTGCGGCCACCGGTGATCCGGCGGTTATTCCGGTCTTGAAAACGCTCGCCGATGGCGATCTCTACTACCGCGAGGATGACGGCAAGGTCTTCATGACCGCCGACGGCGAATCCCGCCGCAATCTGCGTCTGATCGACCCGCTGACCGGCGAAGAGCTTGGCGAGATGTCCAAGCGCGACCTCGAGAAGATCAAGGTCAACAACAATCTGCGCAGCGCCATCGATGCCGCCCTTGCCGGCATGACGCTGATGAGCCCCGATCCCGCGGTTCGTCTCTCGGCCGCCCGATCGATGATGGATGCGCCGAGCGAGGACAATCTGGCGCTTATCGAAGAGGCGCTCGCAGCAGAGGAGGACGGCGAGATTGCCGCGGTCCTCGGCCAGGCCCGCGCCATCTCCATCCTGAATTCCTCCCGTCCGATCGAGGCCAAGGCCGAGGCGATCAACGACATCGCCGCGATTGGCGGACGCGATGCGATCTCCATCCTTCTCTCGGCGCGCGGTTCGCTTGATCCGGAACTGCAGGATGAGGTCGACGCGGCACAGGCAAAGATCGAAAAGCGCCTTGCCTTCTGGGATGCCGCGCAGAACGTCTGGTACGGGCTGTCGCTCGGCTCGGTGCTGCTTTTGGCAGCCATCGGCCTTGCCATCACCTTCGGCGTCATGGGCGTCATCAACATGGCCCATGGCGAGATGGTGATGCTCGGCGCTTACTCCACCTTTATGGTGCAGCAGGTCATCCGCACGTCCTATCCCGGCCTGTTCGACTGGTCGCTGGCGATTGCGCTTCCGGTTGCCTTTCTGATTACCGCCGCCGTCGGCCTCGTGATCGAACGCGGCGTCATCCGCTTCCTTTATGGCCGCCCGCTCGAAACCCTTCTGGCGACCTGGGGCGTCTCTCTGATCCTGCAGCAGGCGGTGCGCACCATATTCGGCCCGACAAACCGCGAGGTCGGCAATCCCTCCTGGATGTCCGGTGCGTTTGATCTCGGCGGCCTCGTCATCACCTGGTCGAGGCTCTGGATCGTGGTCTTCTCGCTTGCCGTGTTTTTCGCTCTGCTTCTCTTGATGAAACGCTCCGCTTTCGGGCTGCAGATGCGCGCCGTAACACAGAATCGGCGCATGGCCGCCTCCATGGGCATCCGCACGCCCTGGGTCGATGCCTTCACCTTCGCGCTCGGTTCGGGCGTGGCCGGGCTTGCCGGCGTCGCGCTGTCCCAGATCGACAATGTCTCGCCCAATCTCGGCCAGTCCTACATCATCGACAGTTTCATGGTCGTGGTCTTCGGCGGCGTCGGCAATCTCTGGGGCACCTTCGTCGGCGCCTTCTCGCTCGGCATCTTGAACAAGTTCCTCGAGCCCTATGCCGGCGCCGTTCTCGGCAAGATCCTGGTCCTCGTCTTCATCATCCTGTTCATCCAGAAACGGCCGCGCGGTCTGTTCGCACTCAAGGGAAGGGCGGTTGAATCATGATTACGGCCTATGTTTTCCGCTCGCTCGACCGCAGGATCTCGATCGCGATCGCCATACTCCTCGGCATCGCCCTGCTGGTGCCGGTGCTGAACCTCGTCATTCCGAGGGGAAGCCCGTTTCACCTGCCGACCTATCTGGTCTCGTTGTTTGGCAAATATCTCTGCTATGCGCTGCTGGCGCTGTCGCTCGATCTCGTCTGGGGCTTTTGCGGCATTCTCTCGCTTGGCCACGGCGCCTTCTTCGCGCTCGGCGGCTACGCCATGGGCATGTATCTGATGCGCCAGATCGGCCCGCGCGGCGTTTATGGAGACCCGGTCCTGCCGGACTTCATGGTGTTCCTCAATTACCAGGAACTGCCATGGTTCTGGCACGGCTTCGACATGTTCTGGTTCGCGATTGCGATGGTGCTGCTCGTGCCCGGCGCGCTGGCCTTCGCCTTCGGCTGGTTCGCTTTCCGGTCAAGGGTCAACGGCGTCTATCTCTCGATCATCACCCAGGCTATGACCTATGCCCTGCTGCTCGCCTTCTTCCGCAACGACATGGGCTTCGGCGGTAATAACGGCCTGACGGACTTCAAGGATATTCTCGGCTTCTCCGTGCAGGCCGACGGCACGCGCGCGGCGCTCTTTGCGGCCTCCGCCATCTTCCTTGCCATCGGGCTTTTCATTGCCTCGGCGATTGTTCGCTCCAAGTCCGGCAAGGTTCTAGTCGGGGTGCGCGATGCCGAAAGCCGGGTGCGGTTCCTGGGCTACCGGGTGGAAAACTACAAGCTCTTCACCTTCGTCGTTTCGGCCATGATGGCCGGCGTTGCCGGCGCGCTCTACGTGCCGCAGGTCGGCATCATCAATCCGGGCGAATTCGCGCCGGCCAACTCCATCGAAGTCGTCATCTGGACGGCGGTCGGCGGACGGGCAACGCTCATCGGCCCGATCATCGGCGCCATCCTCGTCAATGGCGGCAAGACCATCTTCACCGGGCTTTTCCCCGCCTTCTGGCTGTTCGCGCTCGGCGGTCTCTTCGTCGCCGTCACCCTCTTCCTGCCAAAGGGCATCGTCGGCACGATTTCCGACCGGTTCAAGAAGAACGGCAATGACGCGGCGGCGCGCAACGAACGTTCCGAGGAGGCCGAGGCCGGCATGGATGTCACCCCGAGCGAGGAGGGCGCACGATGAGCCCGATGGAAAAACGCGCAAAAAGCCTGCTCTACCTCGACAATGTCTCGGTGTCCTTCGATGGGTTCAAGGCGCTGAACAGCCTCTCCTTCGTCATCGAGCCCGGGGAGCTTCGCGCCGTCATCGGCCCGAACGGTGCGGGCAAGACGACGATGATGGACATCATCACCGGCAAGACCCGACCGGATACGGGCGAGGTGTTCTTCTCCGACACGATCGACCTGACCCGCAAGGACGAGGCCGACATTGCCCAGCTCGGCATCGGCCGAAAATTCCAGAAACCGACGGTGTTTGAGAGCCACACGGTCTGGGACAATCTGGAACTGGCGCTCAACCGCAAGCGCGGCGTGTTCTCCACGCTGTTCTACCGGCTGACCAGTGAGGACCGGACCCGCATCGAGGAAATCCTCGAAACGATCCGCATGACCGCGCGCAAGGACGAACTTGCCGCCAATCTTTCCCACGGCCAGAAGCAATGGCTCGAGATCGGCATGCTGCTGGCGCAGGAGCCGAAGCTTCTCCTGGTCGACGAGCCCGTCGCCGGCATGACCGACGCCGAAACGGTGGAAACCGCGCGCCTCTTGCGCGAGATCGCGAAAACCCGCGCCGTGGTCGTCGTCGAACACGACATGGGCTTCGTCCGCGACCTCGGCGTCAAGGTCACCTGCCTCGCCGAGGGCTCCGTACTGGCCGAGGGCTCGATCGACTACGTATCGAACGACCCGAAGGTCATCGAGAACTATCTGGGGCGGTGAGGGATGGTGGACCACGTGCAAGGGACGGCTTCGTCAAACCGCCTGGATCCTCGGGTCAAGCCCGAGGATGACACGGTAGGAAAGGTTCGCGCTTTCTCTGCATCTTTTTTTGCGGAGGATAGTAATGATGAGACCGCTTTCGTGCCACCGCGCACACCACCCGCGTCATCCTCGGGCTTGACCCGAGGATCCAGGCCGGATCGCTCAGACAAAGCGCTCATAGAGGTCATCCCAACCGGGATTGAAATCAGAAACAAGCGCGATTTTCCATGCGCGGTTCCAGCCTTTCAAAGCTTTCTCCCGAGCGATCGCGCTGCCGATCTCGAAGTGCTCCACGTACCAGACGAGCCTGCGGCAGCCGTAGCGGCTCGTGAAACCTTTGATCAGTCCCTCGCGGTGTTCGAAAACGCGACGCTCAAGATCGGACGTCACGCCGATATAGAGCGTTCCGTGCGGCCGGTTCGTGACGATGTAGACGTAGCCTGCCATGGCGTTTTGTCGTGTTGCCTGGATCCTCGGGGCAAGCCCGAGGATGACACAGTGAGGGTAGGCGCGGCAAGGACGACATTCTCATGCCTGTCATCCTCAAAAGCGTATTTTGCTCAAGCGCAATTGTTTCCCTACGTGTCATCCTCGGGCTTGACCCGAGGATCCAGGCCGCAGGTAGAATGCCCATTTGACATGTCCAGAGTGTCTATCATCCGAACAAAGGTCCACCGCCATGCTGACCATCGATAACGTCAATCTCCATTACGGCGCGGCGCAGGCATTGCGTGGCGTTTCGCTGTCCGCCGATATGGGCAAGATCACCTGCGTTCTGGGGCGAAACGGCGTCGGCAAGTCGTCGCTGTTGCGCGCCGTCACCGGCCAGCATCCGACATCGGGCGGCTCCATCACCTTTCAGGGCGAGCCGCTTGACGGGCTGGCGCCCTATCGCCGGGCGAAGCTCGGCGTCGGCTATGTGCCGCAGGGGCGCGAGATCTTTCCGCTTTTGACGGTGAAGGAGAATTTGGAGACCGGCTTTGCGCCGCTTGCAAGCCGAGACCGGACGATCCCCGACGACATCTTCAGCCTGTTTCCCGTTCTGCAATCGATGTTGTCGCGCAGGGGCGGCGATCTGTCCGGCGGCCAGCAGCAGCAGCTTGCCATCGGCCGCGCCATGGTTACCCGGCCGAAGATTCTCGTCCTCGACGAGCCGACCGAAGGCATCCAGCCCTCGATCATCAAGGATATCGGCCGGGCGATCCGTTACCTGCGCGATTCAACCGGCATGGCCATTCTGCTCGTCGAGCAATATCTCGATTTCTGCCGGGAACTCGCCGATCAGGTCTACATCATGGACCGCGGCGAGATCGTGCATGAAGGTCCCGCCGAGACGTTGGACACTCCCGAGGCGCGCCGCCACCTGACGGTCTGATGCTTCCGCACGCAGCCTGCGGAGAAAATGTGCGCGCCGGGCAGGCATCTGCTGCTATTGTGTCCACAAAACCGGGGTGCCGGAGCCATCAATGCCCCGGCTTTCAACGAAAAACGAAATTCATTTCACCGGCGGCACGAAACTTGCTTTTCCTTGTGTGAGTGAAAAATACGAGGTCAATCAATGTGCGGTCAGAGAAAATGCGGCTTGGAGGAAGCGCCCCTCAGGGCGGAGTGGACGTCTTGATCCGAGACATTCCGGGACGGGCGCAGCGCACCTTTGGAAGGGGCGAGGTCAAGGCCAAGCTCTCGGCCGGCAAGACGCGGCTTGACGAATTCTATCAGGAAGGTGCGGCCAAGATCCGCATCCCGGAGAGCTTCGACGGGTCGATGGAGGCTGTGCTGATCAACACCTCCGGCGGGCTGACCGGCGGCGACAGGCTGCAATGGGCGATGACGGCGGAGCCCGGCACGGCGCTGACGGTCACCACGCAGGCCTGCGAGAAGATCTACAAGTCCGACAGCGGCCCGGCGACGATCGACAGCGAATTGCGTGTTGGCGCGGGCGCGAGGCTCGACTGGTTGCCGCAGGAAACCATCCTTTTCGATGATGCCTCGCTCAACCGCCGGCTGGATGTCGATCTTGCCGAAACCGCCGAATTTCTGGCTGTCGAAGCCGTGCTTCTCGGCCGCAAGGCCATGGGCGAGGCTGTGCAGCGCGGCCAGTTCCGTGATCGCTGGCGTGTGCGCCGGCAGGGCACGCTGCTCCATGCGGAAGATGTGCGCATGACCGGCGACATCGAGAACCTCGTGTCGCAGACGGCGGTGCTTGGCGGCGATGTCGCCTTTGCCACGCTGCTCTACTGCGGGCCGCGCGCCGAGGCGCTGATGCCGAAGGTGCGTGAGGCGCTGGGCGCTTCTGCCGGCGGGGCCAGCGAATGGAACGGCAAGCTCGTCGCCCGCGTCGTCGCCCCGGACGGCTATGCGTTGAGAAAAAGCCTGATTCCCGCCCTAAGGGTCTTGCGGGAGAATGAAAATCTGCCGAAAGTCTGGCATCTATGAAATCCGCAAGCTGTGACAGCGAGAGAGTGACGCATGAACCTGACGCCGCGTGAAAAGGACAAACTGATGATCTCCATGGCCGCCATGGTGGCGCGCCGCAGGCTGGAACGAGGCGTCAAGCTCAACTGGCCTGAAGCCGTGGCGCTCATCACCGACTATGTGGTGGAAGGCGCGCGCGACGGCCGTCCGGTGGCCGAACTGATGGAAGCCGGCGCCCATGTGCTGACCCGCGACCAGGTGATGGAAGGCGTGCCGGAAATGATCCACGACGTGCAGGTGGAAGCAACCTTCCCCGACGGCACCAAGCTGGTGACCGTGCACGAGCCGATCAGGTGAGGAGACGAATTTGGTAGAATTGGAGGAAGGCTTTTTCCCTTGGGTCGGAGAAGAGTATCATGAGCAGGCTCAGAAAATCATGATACTTGGTGCCTCGCACTACGGCGAGGGCGTCGATACGATGAGCTTGCCAAGAGGAGATGAGCGCAATTGGACCAAAGATTATACCCAAGCCTATGTCGACGGAACGAATACGCACCGCTTTTGGGCCAAGGCTGGCGGTTTGGCTGCATTGTTCGCGGGTTGGGAAGTTGCAGGAAATGGGTTCAGCCCCAAAGAAGCTTTCCGGAGGATCGCTTTCTACAATTTTCTCACGTCTTACCTACCTGAACACTGGTCTCTGCCCGACGAAGAAGCGGTGATACGATCACGTCCGATCCTTTTGGAGGTTTTGGATCAACTCCGACCCGACTTTGTCATCGCGTTAGGCGTGCGAAATCAACCTTGGTTTTTGAAGGATATCGAAGGCCTTGAATACCTTAACGTAGCGAGCAGGCCTTTTGTCGCAAAGCGTCGAAAGTCGATTATAGTCGTATGCAATCATCCCTCCGGGCGGTTTTCCTACGACGATGCATTGGCCGACCTCAGAAGCGGAAAACGAATTGCACAGGATGAAAAAATGATCCCCGGTGAAGTGATCCCCGCAGAGGGCGAAATCGAAATCAATGCCGGTCTGCCGACCGTTACCATAACTGTCTCCAACACCGGCGACCGGCCGGTGCAGGTGGGCAGTCACTATCACTTTTTCGAGGCCAATCCGGCGCTTGCTTTCGAGCGCGACGAGGCGCGCGGCATGCGGCTTGATATCGCGGCCGGAACGGCGGTGCGCTTCGAGCCCGGCCAGACCCGCGACGTGACGCTGGTGCCCTTTGCCGGCAACCGCAATGTCTATGGCTTCCGCCAGGAAATCATGGGCAAGCTCTGAGCTTTTTTACGCAGGCCTGCCGCCGCAATGGTTTGAGCGGCGCGGGCGTTTGACCAAGCCCTTTTGAGGCGCCGCCCGCGCCGCCGAACCCGCCAGGAGGAATTCATGCCCTTCAAGATGTCCCGCCAGTCCTATGCCTCGATGTTCGGGCCGACCACCGGCGACAAGGTGCGCCTTGCCGATACGGAACTCTTCGTCGAGGTGGAGAAGGACTTTACCCGTTACGGCGACGAGGTGAAGTTCGGCGGCGGCAAGGTGATCCGCGACGGCATGGGCCAGAGCCAGGCAAGCCGCGCGGAAGGCGCGGTCGACACGGTGATGACCAATGCGCTCATCATCGACCACTGGGGCATCGTCAAGGCCGATATCGGCATCAAGGACGGGCGCGTCGCCGGCATCGGCAAGGCGGGAAATCCGGATACGCAGGCCGGCGTCGACATCATCGTCGGGCCGGGCACCGAGATCATTTCGGCGGAAGGCAAGTTCGTCACCGCCGGCGGCATGGATGCCCATATCCACTTCATCTGCCCGCAGCAGATCGAGGAAGCGCTGATGAGCGGGCTGACCTGCATGCTCGGCGGCGGCACGGGGCCGGCCTATGGCACCTTCGCCACCACCTGCACGCCCGGTCCCTGGCATATCGAGCGGATGATCCAGGCAGCCGACGCCTTCCCGATGAACCTCGCCTTCTCCGGCAAGGGCAATGCCTCGCTGCCGGGCGCGCTGGAGGAACAGGTGCTGGGCGGTGCTGCCGCGCTGAAACTGCACGAGGACTGGGGCACGACGCCGGCGGCGATCGACAACTGCCTTTCGGTTGCCGACAAATACGACGTTCAGGTGATGATCCACACGGATACGCTGAATGAATCGGGCTTTGTCGAAGACACGGTCGAGGCCTTCAAGGGCCGCACCATCCATGCCTTCCACACGGAAGGGGCGGGTGGCGGCCATGCGCCGGACATCATCAAGATCTGCGGCCTTTCCAACGTCATCCCGTCCTCGACCAATCCGACGCGGCCCTATACGCAGAACACGATCGCCGAACATCTCGACATGCTGATGGTCTGCCATCACCTGTCGCCGTCTATTCCCGAAGACATCGCCTTCGCCGAAAGCCGCATCCGCAAGGAAACCATCGCCGCGGAAGACATTCTGCATGATATCGGCGCGTTCTCGATCATCTCGTCCGACAGCCAGGCCATGGGCCGCGTCGGCGAGGTGATCATCCGCACCTGGCAGACGGCCGACAAGATGAAGCGTCAGCGCGGACGTCTGGCGCAGGAGACCGGTCAGAACGACAATTACCGGGTGAAGCGCTATATCGCCAAATACACGATCAACCCCGCGATCGCCCACGGCCTTTCCCACGAGATCGGTTCGGTGGAAGTGGGAAAACGCGCCGATCTCGTGATGTGGGATCCGGCGCTGTTCGGCGTGAAGCCGGAGATGATCATCATCGGCGGCACGATCGCAGCCGCCCAGATGGGCGATCCAAACGCCTCGATCCCGACGCCGCAGCCGATGCATTACCGATACATGTTCGGCGCCTACGGCAAGTCGCGCACCAATTCCTCCGTCACCTTCGTCTCGGAAGCCTCGCTCGATGCTGGTCTTGCCCACAAGCTGGGCGTTGCCAAGCAGCTTCTGCCGGTCAAGAACACGCGCGGCGGCATTTCCAAGGCCTCCATGGTGCATAATTCGGCAACCCCGGAGATCTCCGTCGATCCGGAAACCTACGAGGTGCGCGCCGACGGCGAGGTGCTGACCTGCGAGCCGGCGGATGTGCTGCCGATGGCGCAGCGGTATTTCCTGTTTTAGAGAAAGCGCGGACGGAGGCCTGCTTAAAGGGCCTTCTCCCTTGCTGACGAAGGGGCGAAACATGACCGCTTGGGAGTTGTTCATACCCGCCTGTTTCGCGCTCAATTGCGCGCCGGGGCCGAACAATATGCTGGCCTTTTCCAACGGGGCGCGGCTGGGCGCTTACCGGGCGCTTGCCGGCGGCATGGGGCGGATGCCGGCCTTTGCCTTTCTGATCGCGATCACGGTCGCAGGGCTTGGGGCAATCCTGGCCGCTTCGGCCACCGCCTTTCTGGTGATCAAGATCGTCGGCGCGATTTATCTCGTCTATGTCGGTATCCAGATCCTCATGAAGGCCAGGGCCTTGGCCGAGATGCAGGCGCTCGACGCCAGCATCGCCGCGCTGATGCGGCGCGATTTCTCGATTGCCATCACCAATCCCAAGGCGATCGCCATCTTCACCGCCTTTTTTCCGCAGTTCATCGTCGAGGGCGCGCCGATCTGGCCGCAGCTGGCCGTCATGGGCCTTGCCTTTCTCGTGATGGAGGTCGTCGCTGTCTGCCTCTATGTCGCCGGCGGCGCCTTGCTCGGGCGGTTCATCGCCTCCAACCGGGTTTTCGTTCAGCTCAATCGTCTCGTCGGCGCAGCGCTGGTTTTTGCCGGCGGTTCGATGGCGCTCTCGCGCCACTGAGCGAGGCATAGAACCGGGTGCGTCGGAATGACGCAGCACGGTTGGGTTGAACCAAAACTGACCGCTATCACATTGAAACTGCTTGGGAGGTTTGGGGTGTTTGCCATGCGTGAGGCGCATGGCAGCTATTAGATTGGAATAATTCTAAAGTTTCACCTTTATTCCGATTTGAAAATTGATAAAATCCCTCAACCTTTCCAAAACGGAATTCCTTCTCGAGGGTTTAAGACAACAGGAGATTGAGATGATCGGTCGTAAAGTTCCGAACGTAACCTTCCGCACGCGTGTTCGCGATGAAAGCATCGAAGGCCCGAACCCTTTCCGCTGGCAGGACATGTCCTCGGACGATTATTTCAAGGGCAAGCGCGTCATTCTGTTCTCGCTGCCCGGCGCCTTCACCCCGACCTGCTCGACCTACCAGCTGCCGGACTTCGAAAAGCTTTTCCCCGAATTCCAGGCAGAAGGCATCGACGATATCTACTGCATGTCGGTCAACGATGCCTTCGTCATGAACGCCTGGGCCAAGGGCCAGAACCTCGAGCACGTCAAGGTCATCCCGGACGGTTCCGGCGAGTTCACCCGCAAGATGGGCATGCTGGTCAACAAGGACAATCTCGGCTTCGGCATGCGCTCCTGGCGCTATGCTGCCATCATCAATGACGGCGTCGTCGAGAAGTGGTTCGAGGAAGAAGGTTTCTCCGACCTGTGCGAGACCGACCCCTACGGCGTTTCCGCACCGCAGAACATCCTGGAAAGCCTCAAGGGCGAAGCCAAGGCCGCGTGAGGCCTGCAATATCCACGTGACGTGATTACGAGGCGGCCGGTCTTCCGGTCGCCTTTTTCGATGGCCCTACTCAAACACGATCTGCGGGAAATAGAACGACACCACCCAGTTGGGCGCGTCGACGATTTCGCTGATCTTCAGGTCGCCCGCGACCGAGCACAGCATGTAGGCGTCTGCCGGGTCAAGATTGCGGGTTTTTGTCAGGCGTTCGATCATGTTGGAGACCGCCGCGCGCGCCGCCTCCATCAGATCGGGCCCGATCCCGGTGGTAACCTCGTAGCCTGCTGCGTCGAGATGGCGCGCAATGGGTCCGGGCGTTGAAAAATGCGGCGTTTTCGGCGCGGCGCCCTTCACCACCTCCACCGTGACGGAAACATCCATGGCGCTTTCGATCGCCGTGCCGCAGACCTCGCCGTCGCCCTGGGCGGCGTGGGTGTCGCCGATGGAGAGCAAGGCGCCCTCGACTTCGACCGGAAGATAAAGCGTCGTGCCGGCGGCAATGTCGCGGATGTCCATATTTCCGCCAACCCGGCGCGGCGGGATCACCGAGTGGGTGCCGGGTTCTGCCATGGCAACGCCGATCGTGCCGATGAAGGGACGCAGCGGAATGCGCGCCAGCGGGCTGAAAACGCCGGGCTTCGAGATATCGGTCTCATAATCCCAGAGCTTCAGTCTTGGTTCGGCAAACTGGTCCGCCAGAAGGCCGAATCCGGGTATGATCGCGGTCCAGCCAAAACCCGAAGGCGCGAATTCATTGATGGTGACCCTGAGTGCGTCGCCGGGCTTCGCGCCCTCGATATAGAGCGGGCCCGTCAGCGGATTGGCCTTACCGGGCTCTGCCGTCAGGATGTCGGAGGCGGTGCTCTGCGGGCCGTAATGTCCGTTGCCGGCGTCGCGGCAGGAGAAAGCGATCGTCTCGCCGGACCGGGCGACAAGAACCGGCTCGATCGACCGGTCCCAGCCGAGATGGCCCTGATGGTCGTGGATCGTGTGCGCGCATTTCATCGGCATTTCTCCCGGCTCGTCATTCTTGGTCGCTGTCGCGACCCGGCTTGCGTGAGACCGTCAGGCGTTCACGTTCAAGCATGTAAGCCTCGGCCTCGGCCATATGTTCCGTCATGATGGCGCGCGCCTTCGACGCGTCCCTGGCGCGGATCGCCTTGATCAGCGCGATCTGGTAGAAAATCCCGGTTTCGCGCAGGCCCGGATTGCGTTCTTCATAGATGGCCCGGCAGACCGGAAGGTCGCGCAGCAGGTTCAAGAGCAGCCCGCAGGCAAAACCCAGAACCGGATTTTGCGCATGGCGGGCAAGCTCGGCGTGAAAATCAAGCTCGGCGAGGCGTTGAACATACTCCTCCTCAGCCGTTTCGGCCTCGCCCTCGTAGAGCCGGATCTTGTCCTGCAGCGTCTTGATGGCGGAGGCCGGCAGATGCAGGGCGGCATCGGCGGCAAGCTCGGGCTCCAGCGTCTTGCGAAGCGCGTAGATATCGGCGATCGACGGCGGCGCCTGGAGAAACAGGCTGGTCACGGTCTGGATCGCTTCCGCCGGCTGCACGGCGCGAATGAAAATACCGCCGCCCGGACCCGTTTTCGAGGCTATCAGCCCTTGGAATTCCAGGATTTTCAACGCTTCTCGAACTGTGCCGCGCGAGGCGCGCAGGGCATCCTCCTCAAGCCATTCGGCCGGCATGCGGTCGCCGGGTTTCAATTCCGCGTCGATCATCCGGTCGCGCAGCATGTCGGCAATCACATCGGGGCGCTTGCGCTTCTTCTCCGCAAAGGGCGGCCCGAAGGCCTGCCGGCTTTCAAGACTGGTGTCGCTCATGCCGTCCGTTTCGTCATCGGATGGAAACAGGCGGCCTTGTGGCCCCTCTCGCCCATCGCCTCGTCGATTGGTGGAACAGAGCGCTGGCACTGCTCCGTTCCGCTCTGACATCGGGCGAAGAAGGCGCAGCCCGGCGGCGGGTTGTAGGGGTCGGGCAGTTCGGCTTCCCGGTCGCCGCCGGAAACCGCCTTTCTGCCGGGCGCCGGGGCGGAATTCAACAGCAAATGCGTGTAGGGATGGAGCGCGCCGGAAAAGACCTGATCGCGCATGCCGAGCTCGACGATCCTGCCGAAATACATCACCGCGACCCGGTCGGAGATCGACTCGACCACGGACAGGTCATGGCTGATGAACAGATAGGTCAGCCCGAAGCGCGCCTTCAGGTCATCCAGAATGTTGAGCACCTGCGCCTGCACCGAGACATCGAGCGCGGAGACCGGCTCATCGAGCACGATCACTTCCGGATTGGCGGCGAGCGCGCGGGCGATGCCGATGCGCTGGGCCTGTCCGCCGGAGAATTCGTGCGGGTAGCGATCGAGGAATTCCGGGGCGAGATTGACCGCGTTCATCAGCTCTTCGAGCCGTTTTGCGCGTTCGGCCTTGTTGAGCTTCAACAGCTGGATCAACGGCGCTTCCAGTATGGTGCGGATCTTCTTGCGCGGGTTGAGCGAGGAGACCGGGTCCTGAAACACATACTGCACCTGCCGCGCCAGCGCGCGCGGGTTCTTGCGTGCTTCCTCGGCCAGATCCTTGCCCTCGAAGGTGATCTTTCCGCCCGTCGGCACGTCGAGGCCGGAAAGCAGGCGGGCAAGCGTGGACTTGCCGCAGCCCGATTCGCCGACAATGCCGAGGGTCTCGCCCTTCCTCACGTCGATGGTGACATCCTGAACGGCGTGTACGGCGGGAAGCTTCTTTCCGAACAGCGTCTTGCCGCCGCCGAAAGTGCGTTCCGCCCGGTCGATTGCGATCAACACATCCTCAGCCATCGGCGGTCTCCCTGTTGAGCGGGTGGAGGCAGCGCACGCCGCGCTCCTCGCCAAGCTCGGTCATGGCGATATCGCCGCTGCGACAGTCGTCCTGAACGAAAGGACAGCGGTCGGCAAAGGCACAGCCATCCGGCAGGTTGTTGACCACCGGCGGACGCCCTTCGATCGCGTCGAGCCGGCGGTCCGGCTCGCCGAGAACCGGCACGCATTCGATCAGCTTGGCCGTATACGGATGGGCCGGACGATCGAGGATTTCCTCGGTCGTGCCGGTTTCGACGATCCGGCCGGCATACATCACGGCGACACGATCGCAGATGGCCGAGACCACGCCGAAGTCATGGGTAATGAACAGGATCGCGGTATTGCGCTCCTTGCGCAGCCCGTTCATCAGTTCGAGGATCTGCGCCTGTACGGTGACGTCGAGCGCGGTCGTCGGTTCGTCGGCGATGATCACCTTGGCGTCATTGGCAAGCGCCATGGCAATGGAGATGCGCTGGCGCATGCCGCCCGACAGTTCATGCGGAAAGGCCTTCAGCCGTTCGCCCGCATTGGGGATGCGCACCGATTCCAGAAGCGCGGTTGCCTTGTCGCGGGCCTGTTGTCTTGAAAGTGGCTGGTGCGCCTGGATGGCCTCGATCAGCTGGTCGCCGACGGTAAATAGCGGATGCAGCGTGGACAGCGGATCCTGAAACACGTGGGAGACGTCGCCGCCGCGCAGCTGACGAATGCGCTCGTCGCTTGCGGCAAACAGGTCCTCGCTGTCGAGCCAGGCCGCGCCGCCGGCGATGCGTCCGGGGGGCGTCGGCACGAGGCCCATCAGCGACATGGCGGTGACCGATTTGCCGGAGCCGGATTCGCCGACAAGGCCGACACACTCGCCCTGGCGCATGTAGAGGTCGACGCCGCCGACGGCCTTGTAGATGCTGCCGCCGATGTGGAATTCGGTGCGCATTTCCTGCACGTCGAGCACGGTTTGCGGCGTCTGCCCCCGGTCGGGCACGCTTTCGCGCTTCACCGCCGTGCGCGCGCCGGGACGCGCCAGCGCACCGGATTTCAGGCGCGGGTCGAGCACGTCGCGAATGCCGTCGCCAAGAAGGTTGATGCTCATGACCAGCGCGAAGATCATCAGGCCCGGCACCATGGAGACATAGGCATCCGTAAACAGCACCTTGCGGCCGTCGCCAAG
This sequence comes from Martelella lutilitoris, assembly GCF_005924265.1. GTDB lineage: Bacteria > Pseudomonadota > Alphaproteobacteria > Rhizobiales > Rhizobiaceae > Martelella > Martelella lutilitoris. Next base: position 47,699 of record NZ_VCLB01000006.1, on the reverse strand, counting down.
CATGGAGCCGAGATCGGCCTGCGGCGGCTGGGCGCCGAGCCCGAGGAAGGAAAGGCCGGCCGTTTCCAGGATCATCCAGCCGATCGTGGTCGACATGGTGATGATGATCACCGGCAGCACGTTGGGCAGCACCTCCCCGAAGAGGATGGAAAAATGCGATTTGCCCGAAAGCCGCGCCGCATCGACGAATTCCCGCCGCGACAGCCCTAGCGTCATGCCGCGGATGTTACGGGCGAAAAAGGGGATGTTGACCACGGCAATGGCGTAGAGCGCGTTCAAGAGGCCGGGGCCGAGAACGGCGACGATGGCGAGCGCCAGCAGGATATAGGGGAACGCCATGACCATATCGATGCCGCGCATCAGGATATTGTCGGTGCGCCCGCCGGCATAGCCCGCGACAAGCCCGATCAGGGACCCGAAAAACGCGGCGATCAGCGTTGCCGAAACGCCGACGGCGAGGCTGACGCGGGTGCCCCAGATGAGACGCGACAGCAGATCGCGGCCGAGCGCATCGGTGCCAAGCAAATGGCCTTCCGTCAGCGGCGGCGACAGGCGGACGGCGGGGTCCGTCACATTCGGCGGCTGCAGCGGCAGGATGGGGGCTGCCAGCGCGATGACAACGATGATGGCGAAGACAATCAGGCCCGCGGTCGCCAGCGTATTGTTGAACAGAAGCTTCAGCGCGCTCGGGCGGTCGCTCTTCTTCGCCTTGTTGCGCGGCGCGCTGTCTGCAGTGGCGTCAGTCATCAGCGCAACCTCGGATCAAGCATGGTCTGGACGACATCGGCGACCAGATTGAACAGCACATAGGCGGCTGCGACGATCAGCACCCCGCCCTGGACTGTCAGCAGGTCGCGGGTGGAAATCGCCGTCACCAGCATCGAGCCGATGCCCGGCCACTGGAACACGGTCTCGATATAGACCGCGCCGCCGAGCACGAAACCGGCCTGTATGCCGAGCACGGGAATGACGGAGACGAGCGCCGCCTTGAAGGCGTGGCGCATGATCACACGGCGCTCCTTCAGCCCCTTGGCGCGTGCGGTGCGGATATAGTCCTGACGCAGAACCTCCAGCATGGACGTCCGCGTCAGCCGGGCGACAACGCCGGTTGCCACCACGGAGAGCGTAAAGGCCGGCAGGATCAGGTGTTTCAGCAGATCGATCGGGCCGCCACCGCCATAGATCGCGTACATGCCGCTCGCCGGCAGCCATTGCAGCTTGACGGCAAACAGCAGGATCAGCAGCAGGCCGAGCCAGAAGGAGGGGATCGAAATGCCGATCAGCACAAAGAAAGTGACCAGTTTGTCGGTGAGGCCATACTGGCGCACGGCCGAGACGATGCCGGCCAGAAGGCCGAGGATGGAACAGAGAACGAGCGAGGTGCCGGCAAGGATCAGCGTGTTGCCGAAACGCTCGGTGATGATGTCGATGACGGGTCTGTTTTGCGTATAGGATCGACCGAAATCGCCTTGGAGAATATTGCCGAGCCAGATGAAGTATTGCTGCACCAGCGGCTTGTCGAGGCCGAGCGCCTTGTTGATGCGGGCAACATTTTCCGGCGTTGCGTAGGAGCCGAGAATGGCCGTCGCCGGATCGCCCGGGATCATCGCCATGATCGCGAACACGATGACGGTCAGGCCCAACAGGACCGGGATGACGGTCAGAAGCCGCCTGAGGATATAGTGGGCCATGACGTGTTCTCCGTGGTGGCCATGAAACCTGACTTGACGGCTGGCGGCATTACCGCATAGCCCGCAATCTTCTCTCCCGCTGGCGGGACAGAGTATTGGGAGCGAGTGGCGCGGCCCTGCCTCGGGCTTGTCCCGCCCTCTGTCGTCACCCTCGGGCTTGTCCCGAGGGTCTAAGCACGTACCAGCACGATTGGCGCTTCAGGTCAGGGAAAGCCTCAAAGAACGGCCTTGCTGACTGACCATGGACTCCGCTCGCATGAAGAGGGGATTAGATCCTCGAGACAAGCCCGAGGATGACGCCCGTCAAGAGGACAGGGTTGCGCCCGAACATTGGACAGGTTTGTCGCCAATCCGGGCGCTTGGGCCCCCGCCCGATCAATTCGGCTTTGCCACCTTCTGCAAGAGCAGGAAGAAGGACGGCTGGAGCTTGAAGTTTTCAACGCTCGCCTTGGTGACCGCGTTCTGCTTCCAGTTGGCGATAAAGGCCCAGGGCGCGTCGTCCTGCACGATCGCCTGCATCTTCTTGTAGAGCTTCGCGCGCTCTGCCTGATCGGTGGAGGTGCGGGCTTCCTCAAGCAGACTGTCGACCTCCGGGTTGGAGTAATAGCCGGAGTTGAAACCGCCCTTGTCGGGGAAGGCGTCCGTGCGCAGTGCCAGGAAGGGCAGGGTGTCCGGATCGTTGGTCATCCATGCCATTTCGGCCATGTCGGCTTCACCCTCGAGACCGGGGTTCACTTTGCCGAGGAAGGTGTTCCACTCATAGGTTTCGATCTTGACCGGCATGCCGACGGCTTCGAGATCGGCCTGGATCTGGGTGGCCATGGCCTGCGGCTCCAGCATGCCCGACCCGCCTTCGGTGACGTAGAAGGTCAGTTCCGAGCCGTCATAGCCGGCCTCTTCGAGCAGCGACTTGGCCTTCTCCGGATCGTAAGGATAGGGCGACAGGCTGTCGTCATAAGCCCAGGCGAAGGCCGGCGGCGTCGGGCCGGCGGCAACATCGGCCGTGCCCTGCAGGATGTCGTTGACGATCGCTTCCTTGTTGATCGCGTAGTTGACCGCCTGACGGACCTTCTTGTCGGCGAAGACGCCGTCCTTGAGGTTCAGGATCAGGAACCAGAGATGCGGGCCGGCCTGCTCATAGACCTTGTAGCGGTCATTGCCGGAGAACTGCGACAGCGAATCCGGTGGAACCTCGACCATCACGTCGAGCCCGCCAGACAGCATTTCGGCAACGCGGGTGTTGGCGTCGGTGACGGGGCGGAAGACGACGGCCTCAAGCGGCGGCGCGCCATCCCAGTAATCGGCGTTCTTGGAAACGACGACCTTGGAATTCGGGTCCCATTCCTCGAATTTGAAAGCGCCCGTGCCGGAAGGATGACGGCCGAAATCGGCGCCGTATTCCTTCACCGCCGCCGGCGAGACGATCAGGCCGGTCGGATAGGCGAGGTTCGACAGGAAGGGGGCGTAGGGTTCGGAAAGCGTGAACTTCACCGTCATGTCGTCCACCACTTCGACGGTGTCGACGGAGGAAAAGAAGAAGGACAGCGGGAACGGCCCGGTGTCGTAATATTCGCTGTTTTCGTCCAGCATGCGGTCGAAATTGAACTTCACCGCCTCTGCGTTGAAGGGCGAACCGTCATGAAAGGTCACGCCCTCGCGCAGCTTGAAGGTGTAGGTCTTGCCGTCCTCGGAAATCTCCCAGCTCTTTGCCAGAGCCGGCTCGACCTCTAGCGTGCCGTCCTTGTAGCGCACAAGGCCGTCATACATGTTCACCAGAATGCGGAAATCGTTGACGGCGGTGTCGACGGCCGGGTCGAGCGATTTTGGCTCGGCGATCTGGCCGACCACCAGAACATTGGGCGGCGTCTGCGCCATGGCGGGCGCGCCGAAAGCCAGCGATGCTGCGGCAAGCGCGGCGGCGAGAAGGCGTTTCATTAATCGGTTCTCCTCTGTTGGTATTTCGTTAATTAATTATGAAAATTCTGTAATTTACAAGGATTGATCATAATAAATTGCAACCTGTTCCCTCAGCGGAGGGAAAATGGCAGAGTAAAGTCAGAGGTTTAGCGGAAAGACGGAGGCGCCGGAAAAGATGTCGCAGGCCTCCGCGATGTCGTGAATACGCCCTTAAATTGTCTTGGATTTCGCTTTCTACCGTATCCTTGGGGTGCGCGGCTGATCGCGCCGCGCTCCGGAACGGAAAGGCACATGAACATGACCAACATCAGTCGTCGAAAGGTGATCATCGGCGGCGCCGTGGCGGCGGCGCATGCGGCGCTGGCGCCGGTGGTTGCCGAAGCCAATATCGTCACCTCGGGCTATGCCCACGACACGCTTACGATCGGCCTGTTTTCTGCCGATATTTCCAGGCTGGCGGTCAACAAGGCACTGCATCCCATGGTGCAGCAATTCGCCAGGCTGGAGGCAAGCGAGGCCGAGGCGGTCGGCGATCTTCTCTTGGGTGCAGGCGCGGCCACGCCTAAAAGGCCCGATGCGCTTGCCGAGACGTTGGCCAGGCTGAAGAAGATGGATCCCGGCACCAGCTTCGACCTCCACTATGTCCGGGCAGAGATCGACGGTCACGAGGACCTGCTGAAGATCCAGAAACGGCGCGTGGCGGAAGGAAAGGCCGGGATCGACACGACCATGGCGACGCTCCTCGTGCCCTTCATCGAGACCCATCTTGCCATGCTGCAGGCCGTGGAAAACAGCATCGCCTGATGAGTGTCGCCGACCATGGTCCGGCGCCCCGATTTGCGGGACGGCTGAAATTATCATAATAAATTCCCCAAAGACAAAGCCGCCTTGCGGCAGATAAACCGGGGAGGCCGAGAGCCATGGGCAGTACACCGAAGATCAATTCCGCGCGGCTCAAAGCGCTTCTCGACGGCATCAACCGCTTCGGCGCCGGCAGTTCCGGCGCGGGGTTCAACAGGCCGGGTTTCTCCGATGCCGATATGGCCGTGCGCGACTGGTTTGCCGGGCAAATGCAGGCCGATGGCCTGGCCGTGACGCGCGACGGCGCGAACTCGGTTTTCGGGCGTTTCGGCGATGCGGACGGCCCTTCGATCATGGTCGGCTCGCATCTTGATACGGTTGTTGACGGCGGCGCCTTTGACGGGGCGCTGGGCGTTGCCGTCGGGCTTGAATGCGTGCGGGCGATGAAGGATGCCGGCATGCAGCCCGCCATACCGATCGAGGTTGTGGCGACCTCGGAGGAGGAAGGGCGCTTCGGCGGCATGCTGGGCTCACAGGCAATCGCCGGTCTGGTGACGGCTGAATGGCTCACGTCCGCCGCCGATGCCGATGGCGTGCTGCTTGCCGATGCGATGCGCGCCCAGGGACTGGAACCGGAGGCCGTGCTCGGCGCTGCCCGGCCCAAGGGGTCCGTCAAAGCCTTTCTCGAACTTCATATCGAGCAGGGGCCGGTGCTGGAGCGCGAGGGGATCGCGATCGGCCTGCCGGAGGGCGCGACGGGGATCGTCAATCTGCAGGTCACGCTGAAGGGCACGGCCAACCATTCCGGCACGACACCCATGGACATGCGCGCCGATGCTTTCGCCGGCCTTGCCGAGATCGCCGTGCAGATCCCGGACATGATTGCGCATTCGCCGTCGGACATCGCCCGGATCACGATCGGAAAAGTGGAGCTTTTCCCCAATCATCCGCATACGGTGCCGGGCGAGGCGACCTTCTCCGTGATCATCCGGGATGCCTCTGAGGCGGTCATGCGCGGGTTGCAGAGGCTGTTCTACCGGACGACGGCAGCGGTCGCGGCGAAGCACGGCCTTGCCTACGAAATCGAGGAAAAGAGCGTCATTGCGCCGGTTGCCTTCGATGCCGGATTGGTCGATCTCTTGTCAGGAGAGGCGGAGGCGCTCGGTTTTCCGGCCACACGGATGATCTCCGGCGCCGGCCATGACGCGCAGACGATGATGGCGCTCTGCCCCTCGGCGATGATCTTCGTGCCGAGCCGCAACGGTATTTCGCACGCGCCGGAAGAATATTCCGAATGGGCGGATATCGAAAAGGGCGCGGAACTGATGCTGGCGGCTTTGATGCGGCTTTCTTCCGCACGGTAATCGCACTGCCCGAACAGCGATTGCCGGGTGCGTCCTGAGGCCTGTCATGCTATTTTTTTGCGTGTTGTCTTGCACAGGATTTCCGATGTCAACCCGATACAAGTCCTACATGATATGCACGAGTCCGCGCAGTGGCAGTACCCTGCTGTGCCGGCTGCTGGCGGCCACGGGTGTTGCAGGCCACCCCGACTCCCACTTCCACCGGCCGTCACTGGAGGCCTGGCAGAAGAGTTTTGGCCTTTCACAGGGAAGGAACGAGCCGGAAAGCCTGCAGGCGGTGTTTGCAAGCGCAATTCACAAGGGACGGGGCGAGACCGGGATATTCGGCCTGCGGATGCAGCGGCCCAGTTTTGCCTTTTTTCTCGAAAAGCTTGGCGTCCTTTATCCGGGAATGGATTCGGATCGCGCTCGCATCGAGCAGGCATTCGGGCGAACGCTCTTCATCCATCTGACACGCGAAGACAAGGTTGCGCAGGCCGTCTCCTACGTTAAGGCGCGACAGAGCGGGTTGTGGCATGTGGCGCCGGACGGAAGCGATATCGAGCGCACGGCGCCCTTTCGTAAGCCGGATTATGATTCTACTGCGATAGGGGAATGGTACACCAGCATGCTGACGTTCGATCGGGACTGGACTGCCTGGTTCGAAAGACAAGGCGTGAAGCCGCTGACATTGACCTATGATGCGCTGTCGCAAGCTCCGCAAGCGACATTGGCGTCCGTCTTGACGGAACTGGGGCGCGATCCCGCGCTCGCCGACACGCTCCAGACGCCTACCCAAAAGATGGCTGACGCGCACAGTGATGCCTGGGTCCGGCGTTTTCGGGCAGAGATAGAGCGGGATCAACTGACGGCGTAAAGCCGGAGAGCGGCGAAGATCACCAGGGCGGTTGCGGCCAGGAGGACGCCGGCGACTAGCGCCAGTTCGCCGGCCTGGCTTCCGGCCTCGCCTTTTCTGCTGCTGCTTCTTTCGGGCATGACAGTGCTCGCCTTGATCGTGTCGATGGCTGTCAGCATGATCATCCTGCCTTCCTTCGGCGTTAAGAAACATGGTTATCATCTTCTAAACACATGGAAACCGGCTCTGGTTCCCCGGCCCGCAAGGGCGTTTGCCATCAGGAATGCCAGACGATAGAAGAGGAAAACGATTTGTCAGCGCAGGATTGAGCGTCCGATGGCCCGTGCCTTTCTCTATGTTCTCGATTCCTTCGGCATCGGCGGCGCGCCGGATGCGAAGGCCTATGGTGATCTCGGCGCCGATACGCTCGGCCATATTGCCGAGTTCTGCGCCGCGGGCCTCGGCGATCGGGCGGGCCTGCGCTCCGGCCCGCTGAAACTGCCCAATCTTTCCGCGCTCGGCCTTCTGGAGGCGGCGAAGCTCGCGGCCCGCCATTATCCCGTCGGCATGGAGCAACCGGAGCGGCTTCTGGGGCGCTACGGCGCGGCGAGCGAGGTTTCGCGCGGCAAGGACACGCCCTCGGGCCATTGGGAGATTGCCGGCACGCCGGTGATGTTCGACTGGGGCTATTTTCCCGATCAGCCGGACTGTTTTCCGCAGCAGCTTCTCGACGCGATCTACCGCGAGGCCGGCATTTCCGGCAGCCTCGGCAATTGCCACGCTTCGGGCACGGAGATCATCAAGCGCTTCGGTCAGGAACATGTCTGGACGCGGCGGCCAATCTTCTACACTTCTGCCGACAGCGTGTTCCAGATCGCCGCCCACGAATATCATTTCGGCCTCGAGCGACTGCTGAAACTCTGCGAAGTCGTGCGCGAGCTGACCTATGACCTCAATATCGGCAGGGTGATCGCGCGCCCCTTCATCGGGGAGACCGCCGAGACCTTCAAGCGCACCGGCAACCGCCGTGACCTCTCGATCGCCCCGCCGGAGGAAACGCTGCTCGACCGGCTGAAGGCCGCGGGCCGCAACGTTCTCGCCGTCGGCAAGATCTCCGACATCTTCGCCGGTAAGGGCGTGACCCGCCTGATCAAGGCAGACGGCAATGATGCGCTGGTGACGGCCAGCATGAAAGCCATGGACGAGGCGGGCGAGGGCGACCTGGTGTTCACCAATCTCGTCGATTTCGACATGGTCTACGGCCACCGCCGGGATGTGCCGGGCTATGCGGCCGCACTCGAGGCGTTCGATGCCCGCATCGAGGAGATTGCTGCCAGAATGAGGCCGGGCGATATCGCGGTGCTGACGGCGGACCACGGCTGCGACCCGACCTGGCGCGGCTCCGACCACACCCGCGAGCGCGTGCCGGTTCTCGTCTTCGGCCCGGGCCTCCAGTCGGGATCGCTGGGCCTGCGCGAGACCTATGCGGACATCGGCGAGAGCATCGCCCATCACCTCGGGCTCGGGCCCGGCAGATACGGAGCATCCTTCCTGTGACGACACCGAAAGCCGAACTCCATTGCCATATCGAAGGGGCGACGCCGCCGGCCCTTGCCGCGCGCCTTGCGACAAAATACGGCATCGATCTGTCCGCCTGGCTCAGGGACGGCCGCTATGTCTGGCATGACTTTTCGAGCTTCATTGCCTGTTATGCCGCAATCGCCAATGTTTTTCGGGCCGAGGAGGATTTCGCGGATCTCGCCGAGACCTATCTCGGCGAGCTTGCCGCCGACGGCGCGATCTATTCCGAACTTTTCGTTTCGCCCGAACAGGGACTTGCCGCCGGTCTTTCCCGCGATGCCTATATGCGCGCGATCACGGCGGGCATCGAGGCGGCGAAGGCGAAGACCGGGATCGAGTGCCGCATGGTGATGATCGGCGAGCGGCATATGGGACCGGAACAGGTGGAGGGGGCGGCGCGCTACGCCGTTTCCTGCGGCTTTCCGCTGATCACCGGTTTCAACATGGCGGGCGACGAGCGCATGGGCTGCGTCGCCGATTACGCGCGCGCCTTCGACATTGCCCGCGATGGCGGACTGAAGCTGACGATCCATGCCGGCGAAGTCTGTGGGCCGGGTTCCGTGCGTGATGCGCTGGACCTCGTGCGGCCCGACCGGATCGGCCACGGCGTCAGGGCCGTGGAGGAACCGGCGCTTGTCCGCCGGCTGGCCGATGAGGGCGTGGTGCTGGAGGTCTGCCCCGGTTCCAATATCGCGCTTTCCGTCTATCCGGACTTTCGCGCCCATCCGCTGCGCCGGCTGGTTGACGCGGGCGTTCGGGTGACGCTCAATTCCGACGATCCGCCCTTCTTCGGCACGTCGCTGGCGCGCGAATACGAGATTGCGGAAAGCGAACTGGGTTTTTCGCCCGAAGAGACCGCCCGGATGACGGAAACGGCGATTGCCGCCGCCTTTGTCGATGAGGAAACGCGCGAAAGGCTTTTTGCCCGGCTGCGCGGCTGAAACAGTGGAAAAATCGGCGTTTCGGCCCGAAGGCGGGCGCGGTGCTTGCCGCGCCGGTCCCTTTTGCGCCATAGAAGGGTTCAGCACGAAAAGATCAAAGCGGGATTGAAGCTCATGGACGGCGTAACGGTCATCGACCACCCCCTGGTTCAACACAAGCTGACGAAGATGCGTCAGAAGGACACGTCCACGGCGGGCTTCCGCAGGCTGCTTCGCGAGATTTCGACGCTGCTCTGCTATGAGGTGACGCGCGATCTCGAACTCACTATGGAGACGATCGAGACGCCGCTGACAACGATGGAAGCACCGGTTCTGGAAGGCAAGAAACTGGTCTTCGCCTCCATCCTGCGCGCCGGCAACGGTCTGCTGGAAGGCATGCTCGACCTCGTTCCCTCTGCCCGCGTCTCCCATATCGGCGTCTACCGCGACCATGAAACGCTGGAGGCGATCGAATATTTCTTCAAGGCGCCGGAGGATATCGGCGAGCGGCTGGTGATCGTCGTTGACCCGATGCTGGCGACCGGCAATTCGTCGATTGCCGCGATCGACCGGCTGAAGGAACGCGGCGTTTCCAATATCCGCTTCCTCTGCCTCCTGGCCGCGCCCGAGGGGATCGAGCATTTCCGCAACAGCCATCCGGACGTGCCGGTCTACACCGCCGCCATCGACAGCCATCTGAACGAGAAGGGCTATATCGTTCCCGGGTTGGGCGATGCCGGCGACCGGATGTACGGCACCAAGTAAGGGACCGTTGTTTTATCGACAACCCTTGTCATTTCACTCCGCGTCATCCTCGGGCTTGACCCGGGGATCCAGGCCACATGGCTGTTCTCGCGAAAAACAATTGAAATTCAGGTCATCAAGCCGCCTGGATGCTCGGATCAAGTCCGAGCATGACACCTATTGGGAGATCAGTGAAGGCCGCAACCTGTGCACCCACGGGCTCGTCAGCGGTCTGACGGAATCAGACAAGCCGCCTTCACCCCTTCAGCGGCAGGCGGTAGCGGACGAAATCATCGGCCTTGTCATAGCGGTCGTAGAGCCTGCGCGCGGTCTCGTTGCCGGAATTGGTGTGCCAGTAGAGATTGGTCCAGCCATCGCGTTGACCCATCGCGATCAGGTCGTCGATCAGCCGCCTGCCGATCCCGCGTCCGCGCATGGTTTCGTCCACGAACAGGTCTTCCAGATAGCAGGCGGGCTCGATCGCCCAGGTGCGCGGATGGAGAATACAGGTGGCAAAGCCGACCGGCTTGTCACCGACAATTGCGAGCCGGGTGAAAACGGGAACGATCGGGTCGGTAATGCGCGACCATGTGGTTTCGGTCACTTCCGGACCGATCGCGCTGCCGTAGAAGGTCAGGTAACCCTGCCAGAGGTCAACCCAGCCCGGCTTGTCCGCGGCCACTGCCGTGCGGATGGTTATGCTGCTCATTCGCCGGCTTCCTGAAGCATCTGCAGCGCTTCGTGCGAAAGCTCGATCTCCGGCGCGCGCAGGAGCGTGTCCATCTGCTCGAGCCGCGAGGCGCTGGCGATCGGCGCGGTGACGCCGCGCCTGGTCATCAGCCAGGCCAGCGCGATCGCCGCCGGATGCTCTCCGGTATCGGCGGAAACCGTCTCCAGCGCCTTGAGGATCCGCTTTCCGCGATCGTCGAAATACTTCGCCACACCGCCGCCGCGCGCGCTGCCCGCAGTGTCGTCGGCGGATTTGTACTTGCCGGTGAGAAAGCCGGATGCGAGGCTGAAATAGGTGATCACGCCGATATCGTGTTCGACGCAGAGTTCCGCCAGAGCGCCTTCGAAACTGGAACGGGCATAGAGGTTATATTCCGGCTGCAGCACGTCATATCGCGCCCGGCCGGTATGTTCGGCGACTCTCAGCGCCTCCTCAAGCTGCGCCGCGTCCAGGTTCGACGCGCCGATGGCGCGAACCTTGCCCTGCTCGCGCAGCTTGGTGAAGGCGCCGATCGTCTCATCATACTCGGTTTCGGGATCCGGCCAGTGCGCGAGGTAGACGTCGAGATAGTCGGTCTGCAGCCGGCGGAGCGAATCTTCCACGGCCTGCATGATCCAGCCTTCCTTCAGCCCCTTCTTGCCGGGCCCCATTTCCGAGCCGACCTTGGTGATGATCACCACGTCCTCGCGTTTCACGCCGCCGCGCTTCAGCCAGTTGCCGATGATCGTTTCCGACTCGCCCCCGTTGTTGCCCTCGACCCAGGCGGAATAGACATCGGCCGTGTCGATGGCGTTGAAGCCGGCGCCGACGAAACGGTCAAGCAGCGCAAAGGAGGTCTGTTCATCGGCCGTCCAGCCGAACACATTGCCGCCGAAGACAACGGGCGAGATATCGATATTCGTTCTTCCAAGTCTTCGCATATGCATGGTTTCCTCCCGGTGCTGGTGCCGTCGCTGTTCCTAACGTAGGTTGCCGGCCGCTGCATGGCAATGGAACGACCGGCAAAGCGCAAGCGCGAAACGCGCAACCGGGCCGCTTGCGCACTTGCCTGCCGGTTCCTATGCTGGCTCTCGAAATAACAGGTGAGGAACTCCCAATGTTGCGTTTTGGTATTGTCTCGACCGCCAAGATCGGTCGCGAACTCGTTGTGCCGGCAATCGTCGACGCGGAAAATGCTGTGCTTGCCGCCGTCGCCAGCCGTGACCTGGACCGGGCGAAGGCGCTGGCGACCCGTTTCGGCGCGCCGCATGCCTTCGCGTCCTACGAGGAGATGCTGGCGAGCGATACGATCGACGCGGTCTATATCCCGCTGCCGACCTCCCAGCATGTGGAATGGGCGATCAAGGCGGCGGATGCCGGCAAACATGTTCTGGTGGAAAAGCCGCTGGCGCTGAAGGCAGAAGATATTGAACCTGTGATCGCCGCGCGCGACCGCAACAAGGTGCTGATCAGCGAAGCCTTCATGGTCACCTATGCGCCGGTCTGGACCAAGGTGCGCGCGCTCCTGGCCGATGGCGCGATCGGCGAGCTGCAGCATGTGCAGGGGGCATTCTCCTATTTCCTGCGCGATGCGACCAATATGCGCAATATTCCCGAACTTGGCGGCGGCGGCCTGCCGGATATCGGCGTCTATCCGACGGTGACGACCCGTTTTGCCACCGGAGAGGAGCCCGAACGGCTGCAGGCGACGGTGCGCTATGACAGCGAATTCGGCACGGATATCTATGCCTCCGTCAAGGCGGAATTCCCCGGCTTCGAGATGAGCTTCTACGTCTCCACCCAGCTTGCCAACCGCCAGACCATGGCTTTCCACGGCACCAAGGGGCTGATCGAGGTTGTCTCGCCCTTCAACGCCAATCGCTGGGGCGAGGAGACGGTGCTGCTCTCCAACCAGAGCCATTCCGAAACCCAGGCGTTCCGCTTCCAGGACAGCCGGCAATATGTCCGCGAGGTCGAGGCGTTTTCGAAGGCGGCAGCCGGCGGTGAGGTCGAAGTATTCTCGCTCGAGGATTCGGTGAAGAACCAGCGGGTGATCGACGCGACCTACCGCGCCGGCAAGCTGGACGGCGGCTGGGAAACGGTTTGATCGCTGACTGACCGCTCTATTTCCTTCCGTCACCCCGGCCCTGAGCCGGGGCCCAGGGCCAGGGGGCAGGGCATATCCGTGTGACCCTGGATGCCGGCTCAAGGCCGGCATGACGGAGAAATAGAGTGCCAAACCGTGTCGGCAGCGGCCGATCATTCACTAAAGGACGGCAGCGTGGCGGGCCCATTATGTGTGCGCGGCCTCAGCCCACCGATTGCGAGGACCAAGGCCATGGCGACGACGCTTTACGGCATTAAAAACTGCGACACGATGAAGAAGGCCTGGACCTGGCTTGACGGGCACGACGTCGCCTATGCGTTCCACGACTACAAGAAGGCCGGCATCGATCGCGATCATCTTTCGCGCTGGTGCGACGAGGCAGGATGGGAAAAGGTGCTGAACCGCGCCGGCATGACCTTCCGCAAGCTGGACGACGCCGAAAAGCATGATCTCGACCGGGACAAGGCGATCGCGCTGATGCTCGCCAAACCGTCGATGATCAAGCGTCCGGTGCTGGAGGATGGCGACCGGCTGATCGTCGGTTTCAAGCCAGACGATTACGCGGCGTTTTTCGGCAAGGACTGAGGCGATGGCGAAAACCACGCAGGCGACCCGGTTTCTCGACAAGGCCCGCGTCAGCTACACGATCCAGCAATATGACTATGACCCGAACGCCTTCAAGGTAGGGCTGCAGGCGGCAGAGGCCATCGGCGAGCCGGCCGAGCGGGTGCTGAAAACGCTGATGGCCGAGGTCGACGGCAAGCCGGTCTGCGCCGTTCTGCCGTCCAATGCCGAAGTCTCGATGAAGAAGCTTGCCGCGATCTTCAAGGGCAAGCATGCGCATATGCTGGATGTGCCCGCCGCCGAGCGGCTTTCCGGCTATCACGTCGGCGGCATCTCGCCCTTCGGCCAGAGAAAGCGCGTGCCGGTGGACTTTGAAGCCGCCGCCCTTGGCCACCCCTACGTGATCATGAATGGCGGCCAGCGCGGCCTTCAGGTGAAGCTGGCGCCGGCCGATGCGGTGAAAGCGCTCGGCGCGGAAACGGCGGGCATTATCGCATAAGCCTCAGATCGGATCGCCCCGTGCTGCCTCTTGCGCCTTTGCCAGCGCTTCGGGCGTGAAGGCCGAGCAGGGCGGGCTTGTCTCGATCACGGCATAGAGGTCATTGCGCGCGATGGCGTCCTCGACAAAGGCGAGCCGGTCCTTGCCCTGAAGCGCGATCACAGTGTCGCGCAGGATCGGCGCCGGCTCGTTGCCGTAGCGGCGTGCCTGCCGGGCTTCGACATAATAGCGGATATCCGGATTGAGCCGAATGTCGGACCAGTCCTCGACCTCCGAAAGTGCCGGAAGCGCGAAGGAGTTTCCGGTTGCGGCATAGCTGACGAGCCTGTCGAGAAGCCCCATGATGCGGCTTTCTTCCGCGTTGATGTACGGACGACCAGGTTTGCCGCAGAACAGACCTTCGGTCGGTGTTGCAAAATCGTAGGAATAAAGTTCGCGCAGTTCCTCGGTCACCTCGATGACGATGCAGAACGAAGAGGCTGCGCGGTTGGTCTCAAGCACATGATGCTTCCAGACTTCCAGTCCTTCCTTGAACTCATGCGTGAAAGCGAATTCGGGATAGCGTCGGTTGTAGATCAGATACTCGAACACGATTTCGGCAGAGCAATTATTAATTCCAGCCCCCATTGCTTCCAGATCGGCAATCATGGCGTCCTCTTCTGCGCTGTACTCGTCCATAAAATCCGGATGAGGGTGGTCCGCGAAAGACCAGTTTTCGGTTGCCTGGACCGGCACGAAGATCGTGAACAGAAGCAGACAAGCCGCAGATAGTGAACGCATTCGACCTCTCCCCGCAAATCCCTGTGGTGCTCGGTCAGCAAGGCCAGTCAGATCAATGCCGCCATATAGTCTCAACATCCAGCGCCCCTTTCGGCACGATCTCGTCGGACCACGGCGTGCATTCCGGCGAGGTTTCGATCACCCCGTGAAGATCGTTCCGCCCATAGGCCTTTTCGACGTCATCGAACCTTTCCTGCCCCATATCAGCGATCACGATCTCCCTGAATTCCGGTGAAAGGGGCTTGCCGGTCTGCCAGGCGAGCGTGCGTTCGAGAAAATAGCGGATATCCGGGTTGAACCGCGTCGTCACCGTGTCCTCCCCCAGCCGGAGGAAGGCCTCGACGGCGTCCCTGTTCAGCGTTCCGGCATATTCCGTCATTTTTGCCAGCAGCGCTGACAACCGTTGTTCGGCCTCGGATGTCGGTTCCCGCGCGAGCTTTCCGCAAAAGAGGTCGGGAAAGGGCCCCTCATTGAAAAGAAGGTCATCAATGGCAACTTCCAGCAGGCTGACAACGCAGCCGCTCGCGTCATTGCTGCCAAGGCTGACCATGTAATCCATCCACTGTTTCAGGGCGACATCGGTCGGAGCGCCGGCGGCGTAATTCGGATAGTGCGCCTTGTAGATGGCGAATGCCGCCTGAAGCCGGGCGGGGCAGCGCCGCGGCCAGTCAAGATCGTCCGCTTGGCGGAGACGATCCCTTTCGGAAGGGGTAAGCTGGTCGCCATAGGGTTGTGGGTGTTCATCGAAGGACCAGGACGGTTCATTGGCGGCCAACGGGCCGGCTGCCGAGAGAAGGGCCGCGAAAAGACTGAGAGCCAGAGCTTCTGATCGAAAGGACATTCCTCGCCGTCTCCCTTCGCTGGCGGAGATATTACCTAGGGTTGAGTTGAGGCTACTTTCAATCACATGTCAAGCGATGAACGGTGGGCGAAAGGGGCCTTGTTTGTATCGCGACGGCGCTTCAATTCTCGTTCAAACCACACTAGATAGGTCTCAAGACAAACCAATTGCGTGAGGCCCTCATGACCGTCGAGACCAGACTTCCCCATCCCATCGATCTCAAAGCGCTGGAAAAACTGGCGGAAGTGGCGGTGCATGTCGGCCTCAATCTGGCGGAAGGGCAGGATCTGGTGATGACCGCGCCGATCGAGGCGCAGCCGCTGACGCGGCTGATCACGCGCCATGCCTACCGGGCCGGCGCCGGCGTGGTGACGACGATCTTCTCCGATCCGCAGGCAATGCTGGAGCGTTTTGAAAACGCCCATGATGCGAGTTTCGACAAGGCGGCGAACTGGCTCTACGAGGGCATGGGCATGGCCTACGCGCGTGGTGCTGCGCGGCTTGCGATCGCGGGCGACGATCCGATGCTGCTTGCCGCCCAGGACCCGGAAAAGGTCTCGCGTGCCAACCGGGCGAATTCGGCCGCCTATAAGCCGGCGCTGGAAAAAATCGCCGGCTTCGATATCAACTGGAACATCGTCTCCTATCCCTCGCTGGCCTGGGCCAAGACGGTGTTTCCCGATGACCCGGACGCTATGGCGGTGGCGAAGCTGGCGAAGGCGATCTTCGCGGCTTCGCGTGTCGACCGGCCGGACCCGATCGCGGCCTGGAAGGAGCATAACGACAATCTCCATGCCCGTTCGGCCTGGCTCAATGGCAAGCGCTTCTCGGCGCTGCGCTACCAGGGGCCGGGAACCGATCTCACCATCGGCCTTGCCGACGAACATGAATGGAGCGGCGGCGCTTCGATGGCCAAGAACGGCATCATCTGCAATCCGAACATCCCGACCGAGGAAGTGTTCACCACGCCGCACCGGCTCAGGGTCGAAGGTCACGTCTCCTCAACCAAGCCGCTGTCCCATCAGGGCACGCTGATCGACGATATCCGCGTTCAGTTCGAGGGCGGGCGGATCGTGCATGCGGCGGCGGCCAAGGGCGGCGACGTCCTGAACAAGGTGCTTGACACGGATGAAGGGGCGCGCCGTCTCGGCGAAGTAGCGCTGGTGCCGCATTCCTCGCCGATCTCGGCAAGCGGCATCCTGTTCTACAACACGCTGTTCGACGAGAACGCCTCCTGCCATATCGCGCTCGGCCAGTGCTATTCGAAATGCTTCATCGACGGCGACAAGCTTTCCGCCGAGGAGATTGCTGCCAGGGGCGGCAATTCCTCGCTGATCCATATCGACTGGATGATCGGCTCGGACAAGATCGACATTGACGGGCTCGATGCCGACGGCAATGCCACGCCGGTGATGCGCGGCGGCGAATGGGCCGACTGAGGGCGCGTTCGGCTCTGTCCTTGAGCAACCCCGGCTCCGTGCCGGGGCCTTCGGCCGTATTAGGAGCCGCTCAGAACAGGCTGCCCTGTTCGGGCGGCTTTGTTTTGGCGGCAGGCTTCTTCCGCGGCCGCTTCGGTTCTTCGGGCGTCGCCGTTTCTTTAGCCGGCTCTGTGGTTGCGGCAACACTTTCGCCCGTTACCGCACTGACGCGGCCATCGGCGAATTCGATTTCGACCGCCTTGCCCTGATCGAGACCTTCGGCGCGTGAAATCGGCCTGTTCGCATCGTCGCGGATCACGGCAAAGCCGCGCGCCAGCACGTTCCTGTAGGATAGGGAATTCAACACGCGGTGCTGGCTCGCAAGGGTGGCGCGATAAGTCTTGAGGTTTGCGGTGATCGCCGTGTCGGCGCGGGCGGCAAGCACCAAGACCTGCTCGCGGTCGCGCGCCACCATCATCGAAAGCCGCTGCGGCATGCCGGAAAGGCCGGAGGCGCTGCGCTCGAATGTCCGGCGCTTGTTGATCGTGTTGAGTTCCAGCGCCCGCGTGAGCCGCAGCGCGGCCTCGTCAAAACGGCGGCGCGGAAGCGCCAGCAACTGGTCGAGCGAGGGCAGACCACGTGCTAGGCCGGTCAGCGTCTGGCGACGGAAGTCCATCAGCCGCGTCATGGCCGAGGAGAGCCGCGCGGCCTGTCGCGCCTGGTCGGCGACGAGTTCCGCTTTCACCGGAACCGCGCGTTCGGCAGCGCCCGTCGGCGTTGGCGCGCGGTAGTCGGCTGCGTGATCGATCAGCGTCCAGTCCGTTTCGTGGCCGACGGCGGAAATCAGCGGAATGTCGCTTTCATAGGCCGCGCGCACTACGGCCTCGTCGTTGAAGCCCCATAGATCTTCCAGCGAACCGCCGCCGCGCGCGACGATCAGGACATCCGGCCGCTCGATCGGGCCGTCCGGCTGCAGCGCGTTGAAGCCGCGAATAGCGGCGGCCACGGCATCGCCGGAACCCTCGCCCTGGACCTTGACCGGCCAGACGACGACATGAACGGGAAAGCGATCGGTGATGCGGTGGAGAATGTCGCGGATGACCGCGCCGGTGGGCGAAGTGACGACGCCGACGACGCGCGGCATGAAGGGGATCGGCTTCTTGGCCTCCGCGTCGAACAGACCCTCGGCGGCGAGTTTCTTGCGCCGCTCCTCCAGGAGCGCCATCAACGCGCCGGCGCCGGCGGGCTCCAGCGATTCGATGACGATCTGATATTTCGAGGCGCCGGGGAAGGTGGTGACCTTGCCTGTCGCAATCACCTCCATGCCTTCTTCCGGCTTGATTTTCAGGCCGGAAAACACGCCGCGCCAGATCACTGCGTCGATGCGCGCGCGCTCGTCCTTCAGCGAAAAATAGGCATGTCCAGAGGAGTGCCGGCCGCGAAAGCCCGAGATCTCGCCGCGCAGTCGAATGCGGTCGAACCGGTCCTCAACCGTGCGTTTGATCGAGCCGGAGAGCTCCGAAACGGTAAACTCGGTCAGGTTTGTGGCTGATTCGGCGTCAAAAAGATTGCTCATGGCCTCAGTCTAGCCGATTGATCCCCGTCTTTCACCGTTGTTCCCCTGAAATCCCCGCCCGCTGCGGCTCTGGCAGACTCTCCGAAATCAACGTCTAACAGGAGAACTGCCATGACAGATCGTTTTTCCTCACGCAATGCCACGCCGACCAGTCCGGCCTATGATGGTTTCCAGATTACCCCCGATGACGCCGTGCCGCTGGAAGAGGTCACGCGGGCCGTTTATGTCGGCATCGGCGGCAACATGACCGCGACCTTGATCTCCGGCGAAACCGTGACCTTCGAGAACCTGCCCTCCGGCTTTGTTCTGCCGGTTCGCATCAGCCATGTGCTTGTGACCGGCACGACAGCAGGCGCACTGGTGGGGCTGGTATGAGGATCGCGAACGAAATATCCGTGCCGGGCGCTGATCAGGGCGCCGGCGGGTTTCAGGTCGCGCCGGACCTTCGAGCCGATGCAGCCGGCGGCGGCGGGAATTTCGGACCGGCAGCGGTGCTCGATTTTGCCGGCAGCCAGTATGCCCTGACGCGTATCCCGTTATCCGGCATCGCTCCGGCGTCACCGTCCGAACTGGCGATCCTCTCCGCCGTTCCCTTCGATCGTCTGGTCTCTTTCACCCGCCCCGGCAGTGCCACCTATGTCGATCCTGACGGCGTGATCAGGGTTGCGGCGGCAAACATGCCGCGCTTCGACCACACCAACGGGCGGCGGCAATTGCTCCTCGAAGGGCCGGCGACCAACAAGGTGCTGTGCAACAACGCCAATCCGACCGATCTGAACGGGATGGGCGGCTCCGGCGCGCCGGCTGTGCTTTCGGTCGTTGACGATACGGCCGCCCTTTCCGCCGCAGGGCTTTCCGCGATCTGCGCGTCCGGAAAGGTCTACAGGCTGGACAACACGGCCGGGACGGCGGATGCCTTTGCCGTTGCGGCGGGGGATGCGGGCAACACGGCACTTCACTCGATCTCGGCCTATGTGCGCGTGGCGGCGGGCGAGGGCTATCTGCGTATCAGCGGTGTGGTCAACAGCCCCAGTTTTACGAATGCCGCCTATCAGCGGGTGACGCTCGACGGATACGCAACAACGACCGGCGCGACCTTCAGCGTCCGGGCGCGACCCGGCGCGGTGGTGTACTTCATCCTGCCCCAGCTCGAGCAGTCCGCGGTGACAAGCTCTCCCATTATCACAAGCGGCGGCAGCGCCGTCACCCGGCCGGCCGATAAGGCGCGGCTGAGCGGTCCTGTTACCGCGCTTCTTCAGCGGGACAAGGCTTCCATTCTGGTGCGGTTCGAAGCTCTGACCGGCTTTGTCGGCCGGATCGTCGGCGGGGCAAGCTACTATCCGCTGCTTGGCTATTCCGGAACCGATCTCGAGGTGGATCAGACCGCTGTGCTTGCCTCCGGCCTGTCCCGGCCATCGCCGCGCGCCGGCGCCGCCTTCGGTTTCGACAGGGCCGCCGACACGATCGGCGGCTCCTATAATGGCAATGCCGTGGTGACGGCAAGCCGGGAGCTTCTGTGCGACACGGCCAAAATCTATCTTGGCCGCGACGAGAACGCGACCACGGCCGAGCGCTTTGCCACCGGCTGGTACGATCAACTGGTGATCTGGCCGTTCCGGATGACGGATGCGGACCTCCAGGCAAAGGCGGTGCCCTATGCGTGATGTGTTTTTGAAGTTCGAAGACCATGCCGATGCTTTGACGGTGATCGAGGCCGCCGGGGTGACAGTTCCGGCCGAAGACGGCGAAATCCGCCTTGGCTACCGCGATACCGGCCTGCCCACGGGCATGCTGGCGCTCAAGCCTGTCGGCGCTGTCTGCGATGGTCTCGTCTATGCCCCGACCGGCGAGACCGTGACTGATGGCGACGGCGTTGAATATCCGGAGATGGCGGCCGTCGCCGGCTACCACGTCAATCTCCGTGTGGCCGAGGGCGCGACGCTGCCGGCAGAACTGGCGGCCCATGTGGTCGCGCCGGAGCCGGCAACGCCCGCCGAGCGCTTCGCCTGACGAAGCCAAAAGAAATGGCGGCCCGACGGGCCGCCATTCCTGATCTAATTATCTGATCATGAACTGGATCACGCTGCGACTGTCGCAGGCAGTGGCGAAGCTATTCGTTGATCAGCCGCTTCAGCAACTCGACTTCCTGCGAGAGCTTCTGGTCTTTTTCCAGAAGATCCTCGATCTTGCGCACCGCGTGCAGCACCGTGGTGTGATCACGTCCGCCGAAGCGGCGTCCGATTTCCGGGAAGGAGCGCGGCGTCATGGTTTTGGCGAGGAACATGGCGATCTGGCGCGGCTTGACGATCACCCGCGTACGGCGGTTGGAGACGAGCTCCTGGCGCGTCACGCAGTAGTGTCGGGCGACCACGCGCTGGATGTCTTCGATACGCACCCGCTTCGGCTCGCCCGTGCCGACAAGATGCACGAGCAGTTCGTCGACCCGTTCGATCGAAAGATCCGGCTCGAAGGAGCGGCGGAACAGCAACTGGTTGAATGCGCCCTCAAGTTCGCGACCGCTCGCCGTCACCTTGCGGGCGACATGATCCAGAACGTTCTCGGCGATGTCGATCGACGGGTCTTCCTGCCGGGCGAGGGCGAGCCTGCGCTTCAGCATTTCAAGCCGCATGGCATAATCCGGGGCTTCGATTTCAAGCGAGACGCCGCCGGTGAGCCGCGAGCGCACGCGCGGGTCAAGCGATTCGAGTTCCCAGGGAGCGCGATCGGCGGCGACCACGACCTGCTTGGCGCTGTCGAGCAGCGTGTTCAGCAGATGGCAGAATTCGTGCTGGATCATCTTGCCCTGCAGAAATTGCATGTCGTCGATCACCAGGAGATCGATGTTGCGCAGCGAATCCTTCAGCGTCAGCGCATCATTGTCACGGATCGCGGTGGCAAACTTCCACATGAAATACTCGGCCGTCAGATAGACAACGCGCTGCTTGTCCGGGGAGGCCAGAGCGGCGTTGGCGATGGCCTGCAGGAGGTGCGTTTTGCCGAGGCCGACGGAGGAATGAATGAAGAGCGGATTGAACCTGACTGCCGCCATGCCGGATTCTGCAATGGTCTTGGCCGCAGCGAAGGCCACACGATTTGACGACCCCTCGACGAAGCTGTCGAAGGTGAAGAAGGGGTCGAGCGGCGAGCCGAAAACGGTTCTGGCGCCATGGCCCGCGCCGCGGACCGGCCCGCTTTCGGGATCGGGCATCAGCGGCTGGTCGTTGACGGCGCGCGGAACCGGGCGGGCGATGGCCGTCTGCTGGGGCAGCACCGGCTTCGGCTTTTCCTCGTGCGCCTGCGGACGCTGGGCGCGCGTTGCCGAACGCACCAGCACCTCGACCTTGAGCACCTGCGGGCGCTCGGCGCGCGCCAGTTCGCACAAAAGATCGAGATAGTGGTTGTTGATCCACGACTTGAGGAATGCGGTCGGGACCGAGAAACGGATAACGCTCTTTGAAGAGGAGTGCAGCTTCAGCCGCCCGAACCAGCTTGCATAGACATCGGCGCCCACATGGGCCTTGAGCGCTGTGCAGAAGCGCTCGAAAAACTGATTGTCGGTACTCAAGGCCGCGTCCGGTGCTTCATCATGTTCCCCTTTCAAGACCTCTGAAGCGCCTGCACCCTGCTCAGGGCTCGAAGTCACCGTCCTCGTTCTCATTCCTTGCCGCCTTTCGAAAGTCATCACACAGGCGCAAGCGCTTTTTGCGCTCGCGGCCCGTTTTTCCCTTTGACCCCGGTCAGGGGCCTTTCGTTGAAACTGCCCGGGTCAAAGCCGGGCTTGGGACAATCCCTGCACAAGCCAGCGCCCTTCCTCGTAAAGGGTGATGCTGGCCGCAAAGTGTCCGGTCAGTCGTTCTTGTCCGTCTTGGTCCCCACTTGCTTTCCGGCCTGAAAAAGGCACACAATGACCGAACCGGATTTCACGAAGAAATCCGATGCGCAACCTATGATTGTTGGAAGGACGAAGCCAAAACGACCTCGCTTCCAGCTTCAGGAAGACAACACGCTCCTGGAGAACGCGCCCCTCCCGACAAGGTCGGGAGCTCAATCCGTCCGCTGATGTGGGAAGCATTTAGGCAAGAACGGCCGTCAATTTCAACAAGGAATTTTACGCGAATCGCCGCTGTCCGCATTGACTCAAGGGGGCGATTTTGACTCGCCGGACACGCCCGCAAAAGAATCGCTTTTGAATCAATTAGATTCAGAAAGTGCTCAATTTTCCGAGCCGATTCGAGGCCGAAAAAATAAAATGACTTGACGCCTTTTGGAGATGCAAATTCAGGCCGAAAACGGTGGAAATGTGACCTTCCTCCCGCAACCTATTGAAAATGCGTTATAAAAATCGTCATTTTTGTGACATCTGGCTGAAACGCCATTGTCATGAAGGGCAAGCCTATGAAGAAAAACAAAAAACCCGGCCAGTGGCCGGGTTTCTCGAAAAACGGATGCGAATTCGGTCTCAGGCGTTCAGTGCCTTGACCCGCTGAGCGAGGCGCGAAACCTTCCGCGAAGCCGTATTGCGGTGCAGGACGCCCTTGCTGGCGGCGCGAGCGATTTCCGGCTCGGCGGCCTTCAGCGCTTCCTGCGCCTGATCAAGGTTGCCGGCTGCGAGCGCCTCTTCAACCTTTCGTACGAAGCCGCGGACACGCGAGCGGCGGGACTTGTTGATGGCGGTACGGCGGGCCATTTTGCGCGTCGCCTTTTTCGCCGAAGTTGTATTGGCCATATAAGTCTCTCTTCGAATGTGGTCGCAAGCTCCGGCATCGGCGGCGCGCCGTCATGGCTCTAGTCGCTTTTCTGCCGGGAGCAATCGATGAAGCTTTTCAGCTTTCAACACTGTGGTGCGGGCATATAAAGGCAAACGCGCTGTCCGTCAACGTCGAATTGTCGAAAACCGTTTGTCTGTGACCGGTCTTTGCCCTGCGGCGTCCGGTACCGTTGCCATTATGCCGTCTCGCTCTAGAATTCAATCGCGAGAGGAAATTATCCGGCTCCGTTCCGGCGGGCCCCAGCGAAACGGATGTAAAGATGCGTGTCACAGTCTTTTCGGCAAAGCCCTATGATGAGGAATTCCTCAAGTCCGCCAATGAGGGGCGCCATGACCTGGTGTTCACCGAGGCGCCGCTTCATGCCCCGACGGCCAAGCTTGCCGCCGGTTCGAAGGCCGTCTGCGCCTTCGTCAATGATGATCTCGGCGCCTCGACCCTGTCGGAACTGAAGGAGGCCGGGGTCAAGCTCGTTGCGCTCCGGTGCGCCGGTTTCAACCGGCTCGATCTGACGACCGCCGATCATCTGCAGATGGCGACCGCCCGGGTGCCCTCCTATTCGCCCTATGCCATTGCCGAACACACGCTGGCGCTGGTGATGACGCTGAACCGCAAGATCCATCGCGCCTATAACCGGGTGCGGGAGGGCAATTTCGCGCTCAACGGGCTTCTGGGCTTCGACCTGCACGGCAAGACGGTCGGCGTGGTCGGGACCGGCGGGATTGGCCGCAATGTGATGCGGGCCTTTTCCGGCTTCGGCTGCAAGATCCTCGCCTTCGATCCCTATCCCAATGACGAGGCCATCGCGCTCGGTGCGCGCTATGTCGACAAGGACGAATTGCTGGAGCGTTCCGAGATCATCACGCTGCACTGCCCGCTGACGCCGGAAACGCGGCACTTCATCGACGAGAAAGCCATCGACGCCATGCAGCGCTGCAAGATGCTGGTCAATACGAGCCGCGGCGGCGTGATCGATACGCTCGCTGTCATCGAGGGGCTGAAGTCGGGGCGAATCGGCGCTCTGGCACTCGATGTCTATGAGGAAGAAGAGGACCTGTTCTTCCGCGACCTCTCTTCCACCGTCATCCGTGACGATATTTTCGCCCGGCTTCTGACTTTTCCGAATGTGCTGATCACCGGCCATCAGGGCTTCTTTACCGCGGAGGCGCTCTACAACATCGCCCATACCACGATCGCCAACATCACCGCCTTTGAGGAAAAAGGCGCGGCGCTGCATCCGATCGAGCGGCGATAGAGAGCGCTAGCCTTTCTGGCAGGCCGGACAATAGAAGGTCGAGCGGCCGGACTGGACGGCGCGGGCCACCGTGCCGTTGCAGTCCGCGTGCGCGCAGGGCGCGCCGGTCCTGTCGTAGACGGAAAAGGAATGCTGGAAATAGCCGAGTGTGCCGTCGGTCTTGCGGTGATCGCGCAGCGTCGAGCCTCCGGCCTCGATGGCTTCGGCGATGACGGCGCGGATCGCGGGCACCAGGGTTTTCAGGCCCTCTCGCGGCCTTCCTGTCGGCGTAACCAGGTGGCCGGCACTACGAAACGGCGAAAGCCGCGCCCGCCAAAGCGCCTCGCAGACATAGATATTGCCGAGGCCGGC
Organism: Martelella lutilitoris; assembly: GCF_005924265.1. Taxonomy (GTDB): domain Bacteria; phylum Pseudomonadota; class Alphaproteobacteria; order Rhizobiales; family Rhizobiaceae; genus Martelella; species Martelella lutilitoris. The sequence goes on along the minus strand of NZ_VCLB01000006.1, from coordinate 22,980 downwards.
GATGTTGCGCTGGTCGAGCAGCGCGGTCTTGATGGCTTGCGTCTTGCCGGCAAAGCGCGCGGCGAGGAACTCGGCATCGAGGCTGTTGCCGGTCGGCTCCGGTCCAAGGCCGGCAAAGCTTGGTTCGGCTTCCAGTTCGGCCTTGCGCGCAAGCTTGATGAAGCCGAAGCGGCGCGGATCGTTGTAGACAATGCGTCGTGCCGGCGCGCCGCTCAGTTCGATGATCACATGGTCATGCAGCGCGTTGACGCTGCGGGGCGCATGAAACCGGCCCGGCAGGTGGGCATCGTCTTCCTCCTCGACCCGCCACGAGCCCGACATGCCGAGATGGGCGATGACGGTCATGCCGTCATCGAGGTCGATCAGCAGGTATTTCGCCCGCCGCCCCAGTGCGACAATGGTCCTGTTCTCCACAGTCTTGACAAGGTTTTCTGGGAAGGGAAAGCGAAGATCGGACCGGTTCAGCACCAGTTTTTCGATCCGGCGGCCCTCCATGGCAGGCGCCAGTCCGCGACGGACGGTTTCGACTTCGGGCAGTTCCGGCATCTTATTTTAAGCCTTTGGCGTTTCGCTTTATTCCGTTTCGGTTTATAGCCGCACTGTCGGCGGGCGGCAGCAATAGCGCAAGGCTTCGGCTTTCGCTATGGTCGCCTTAAAAATCAATCGGGTAACAGATAGGTGCGAACATGGCGGAAAGCCGGACCGGCGCAAACGGCGGCATGGAAACCTCCTTTGGTTTCAGGGATGTGGCCGATGGCGAAAAGCAGCCGCTCGTCAACGACGTGTTTCACAAGGTCGCCAAGCGCTACGACATGATGAACGACCTGATGTCGGCGGGCCTGCACCGCGCCTGGAAGGACGGCATGGTGAGCGCGCTCAACCCGCCGCCGAACCCTGATTACCGCGTGCTCGACGTGGCAGGCGGCACGGGCGACATCGCCTTTCGCATCGTCAAGGCCTCGCGCGGCCTGGCGCAGGCCACGGTGCTCGACATCAACGGCTCGATGCTCGCCGTCGGCGAGGAACGGGCCGCGAAGAAGGGGATTTCCGATAATCTGACCTTCGTCGAGGCCAATGCCGAGGACCTGCCCTTCGACGACAAGAGCTTCGATGCCTATACGATCGCGTTCGGCATCCGCAATGTGCCGCATATCGACAAGGCATTGTCGGAAGCCTACCGCGTGCTGAAGCGCGGCGGGCGGCTTCTGGTGCTGGAGTTTTCCGAGGTCGAGGCGCCGATCCTCGACAAGGTCTACGAGGCCTGGTCCTTCCATGCCATTCCGCTGGTCGGCAAGGCGGTCGCCGGCGACGGCGAGCCTTACCGGTATCTGGTCGAATCGATCCGCAAGTTCCCGAGCCAGACGGATTTTGCCGCGATGATAGAGCGCGCCGGCTTTTCGCGCGTCAAGTTCACCAATTATTCGGGCGGCATTGCTGCCCTTCACTCAGGCTGGAAGCTTTAGGCACGGCTCATGGGCGCGTTACGATCCTATCTCAATCTGCTCGGCGTTGGCTGGGTGCTGGCCCGCGAAGGCGTGATCAACGCGCTGCCCTCGGAGGGCCTGCCGGCCTATGCGCGGCTGGTGAAGGCGTTGCTCGTGCCGTTTGCCCGGCCAAGCGCGCGCAAGAAGGACCGTTCCGACAGACTCAGCAAGGCGATATCGCGGCTCGGCCCCTCCTATGTGAAGATGGGCCAGTTTCTGGCAACGCGCCCCGATGTGGTCGGCGATGGTTTTGCCAACGATCTGGCGCAGCTGCAGGATCGCATGCCGTTCTTTTCGGTCGGGGCGTCGAAGGCGACCATCCGCAATTCGCTCGGTCGCCCGGTGGAGGAACTCTACACATCGTTTGGCGATCCGATTGCCGCCGCCTCGATCGCGCAGGTGCATCCGGCGGAGGTGGTCGATCGCGACGGTCGCCGGCAGAAGGTTGCCGTCAAGGTGATCCGCCCCGGTATCCGACAGCGGTTCCAGGAAGACCTCGGCGCGATGTATCTGGTCTCGCGCATGCAGGAGCGCTTCATCCGGTCCAGCCGGCGGCTGCGCCCGGTCGACATCACCCGCACGCTGGAGCAGACCACCAAGATCGAGATGGACTTGCGGCTCGAGGCGGCGGCCATCTCCGAGATGACGGAGAATACGGCCGAGGATCCCGGCTTCCGCCTGCCGAAGGTGGACTGGGAGCGCACAGGCCGCGATGTCGTCACCATGGAATGGATCGACGGCGTCAAGATGTCGGACCTCGAAGGTCTGAAGAAGGCCGGGCATAACCTGGAGGAACTGGCGGTCACGCTGATCCAGTCTTTCCTGCGCCATACGCTGCGCGACGGTTTTTTCCATGCCGACATGCATCCCGGCAATTTGTTCGTTGACAATGAGGGCATGATCGTCGCCGTCGACATGGGCATTGTCGGCAGGCTCGGAAAGAAGGAACGACGGGTCCTCGCCGAAATCCTGTACGGCTTCATCACCCGCGATTACATGCGCGTCGCGGAAGCCCACTTCGAGGCGGGCTACGTTCCCTCGCACCACAACAAGGCGTCTTTTGCCCAGGCGATCCGCGCCATCGGCGAGCCGATCCACGGCCAGTCGGCCGAGACGATCTCCATGGGCAAGCTTCTGACGCTGCTGTTCGAGATCACCGAAATCTTCGAGATGTCGACGCAGACGCAGCTCATCAACCTGCAGAAGACCATGGTGGTGGTCGAGGGCGTGTCGCGCATGCTCGACCCGCATTTCAATATGTGGAAAGCGTCCGAGCCCGTGGTTGGCAAGTGGATCGAGGAAAATCTCGGGCCGAAACGCGTGCTCGCCGATATGCGCGAGGGTATGCACGCGGTGCTCAAGATCGCCGAGGCGATCCCGGAAATAGCCGACAAGACGGAGAAATTCCACAACGAAATCATTGCCATGAGCGAGAAAGGCCTGCGCTTTGACGAGGGCACGGCCGAGGCGATCGGCCGGGCCGAGGCACGGCATACGCGGTCCGGTCGGGTGGCGCTGTGGCTGATTGCGGCGGTGATGATCTATCTCGGTATCGTGGCGTCATTCGTGTGGCTGGGGTAGGGCGATGGTTCCGATCAGCGTGCCGCATGGCTCCCTTCAATCTCCCCCTTTGAGGGGGAGATGTCGCGACAGCGACAGAGAGGGGCATGGGCATAGGCCGCAAGCGCCGCTATCAGCGAGAAGGTTCACCCCCCTCTGCCCCTTTCGGGGCATCTCCCCCTCAAGGGGGGAGATCGACTGGACACGGCAGGCAGGTCGCGTTCACACAGTCCCGGAGCAAAACTGATGCGCATCGGCGGGCGTCTTCAAGGCGCGATCGAAATTCTGGCGGATGTCGAAGAGCGGCGGCGGCCGATTGCCAATGCGCTGAAGGACTGGGGCACGGCGCATCGCTTTGCCGGGTCCGGCGATCGTGCTGCCATCGGCAATATCGTCTATGATGCGCTGCGGCTGAGGCTGTCCCACGCCTGGCTCATGGATGACGACAGCCCGGCGGCGCTGGCCCATGCCGTCCTCTTCCGCCAGTGGGGCATTGCGCCGGAAGCGCTTGCCGAGCGGCTGGATGGCGACAAGTTCGCGCCCGTGCCCTTGTCCGAAGCCGCTCTCAAGGCCTTTGCCAGCCGCAATCTTGCCGATGCGCCGGATGATGTGCGCGGCGACCTTCCCGAATGGATCCTGCCGGCTTTCAAGCGGAATTTCGGCGAGAACTGGCTGGCTGAAGCCGAGGCGCTGAACCTTCGCCCGCCGCTGGATTTGCGCGTCAACACGCTGAAGGCAACGCGCGAGAAGGTGCTGAAGGCGCTTTCCCGCAGCGGCGCAGGCGAGGGCGGCATCGCGCCCGAGGCGATCCGCATTCCGCCCGGAAGCGGGCCGGACCGGCTGCCCAATGTCACCGCCGAGCTTTCTTTCCAGAAGGGCTGGTTCGAGGTGCAGGACCAGGGCTCGCAGATCGTGGCGAAACTGGTCGGGGCGAAGGCCGGCGATCAGGCGCTTGATTTCTGCGCGGGCGGCGGCGGCAAGACGCTGGCGCTGGCAGCCGCGATGGAGAATGCCGGGCAGGTGCACGCTTATGACGCCGACCGCACCCGGCTTGCGCCGATCATCGAGCGGCTGAAGCGGGCGGGCACGCGCAATGTACAGGTCCACGACGCGCTGGACGGGCTTTCCGGCCTTGAGGCGCGGTTCGATCATGTTCTGGTCGACGCACCCTGCACGGGCACCGGCACCTGGCGCCGCCGGCCGGACATCAAATGGCGGCTTTCGGAGAAGAACCTCGAGGAGCGCACCGCCCAGCAGGCCGAGGTGCTTGTCGATGCCGCGCGCTTCGTCAAGCCGGGCGGGCATCTGGTCTATGTCACCTGTTCGCTTCTGCCGGCGGAAAATCAGGATCAGATCACGCGGTTTCTGCAAGGCGAGACCGGCAGCAGCTTTGCGACCGTCGATATAGATACCGTCTGGTCCGCCGTGTTTCCCGGCGTCGAGGCGCGGCCTCATCTCTCCGGTTCCGGCTTTGCCACGCTGACGCCGGCTGCGACCGGCACGGACGGGTTCTTCTGTGCAATTCTGGTCCGGAAATCCTGAATTCAACGCGTCGGGTTGACGATCATCAAGGCCGGTATGCGGCCTTTCTGCTTATTGTCCGTTCAATAACTGGATTATTTGACACAAGTTTGTTTTTCCTTCATGTAGGCCGCGATCAACCAAGCGTGAACTCATTGAAGGAGAGGGATTCATGAAACGCACGACAACCATGCGCGTTGCGCTTTCCGCTTTTGCGGCCTCGACCGCTCTTGCGGCCATGCCGGCCTTTGCGGCGGACGTGACGCCGGAAGAGGTCGTCAAGCATTATGCCGATGTCGCCCATGCCAAATATCAGGACAGCCTGACGACGGCGCAGGAACTCGACAAGGCAATCCAGGCCTTCATCGAGGCCCCGAGCGAAGAGACGCAGGCCGCCGCCAAGGAAGCATGGATTGCCGCCCGCGTTCCCTACCAGCAGACCGAGGTCTACCGCTTCGGCAATCCGGCCGTTGACGACTGGGAAGGCAAGGTCAATGCCTGGCCGCTGGACGAGGGCCTGATCGATTACGTCGATGCCTCCTATGGCATGGAAAGCGACGAGAACACGCTCTACACCGCCAATGTAATCGCCAATCCGCAAATCGAGATCAACGGCGAGCCGGTCGATGCCAGCGAGATCACGCCGGATCTTCTGGCCAACACGCTGCATGAGGCCGGCGGTATCGAGGCCAATGTCGCGACCGGGTATCACGCCATCGAATTCCTGCTCTGGGGCCAGGACCTGAACGGCACGGATGCCGGCGCGGGCGAGCGCTCCTACACGGATTATCTTTCGGGCGATGATTGCACCAACGGCAATTGCGACCGCCGCGCGGAATATCTTGCCGCCGCCTCCGAACTGCTGATCTCCGATCTGGAAGACATCGTGGCTGCCTGGGAAGAAGGCGGTGAAGCCTATGCCTATGTGACCGAGGATCCGACACGCGGCGTTGCCGCCATCCTGACGGGCATGGGCTCGCTCTCCTATGGCGAGCTCGCCGGCGAGCGCATGAAGCTCGGCCTGCTGCTGCATGATCCGGAAGAAGAGCATGATTGCTTCTCCGACAACACCCACGCCTCGCACCTGAACGATGTCATCGGCATCCTGCAGGCCTATACCGGCGACTACGTTCGCGTTGACGGCACGGAAATGTCCGGCGCATCGGTATCCGATCTGGTTGCCGCCAAGGATCCGGCGCTTGACGAAGAGATCAAGGCGAAGCTCGTTGACACGGTCGAGGCCATGGAAGCCATGGCGTCGCGCGCCGAGAATGTCGAGGCCTATGACCAGATGATCGGCGAAGGCAATACGCAAGGCAACGCCACCGTTCAGGCAGCCATTGACGGCCTGATCGCGCAGACGCCTTCGATCGAGCGTGCGATCGCGGCGCTGGAACTCGGCCAGATTGACCTGGAAGGCTCCGACAGCCTGGACAATCCGGACGCCGTCTTCCAATAAGAACAGCAACGGCGGGGCCCGCGCGCATTGCGGGGCCCGTCCTCTTTTGATGTGAAAGACCATGACGATACGGTATTCGAGAACTCTTCCTCTGGCGGCGCTTGCCGCCTTGTTCGGTTTTGCGGCGTTGGCTCAGGACTGGCCGCTGCCCAAGACGCGCGATGATCTCGATGCCAAGGACAAGGCCCGTGTGGAAAAGGTCACCGAGCCGACGGACGACTTCTCCAAGGCCGAACGCTTCGAGACCATGCAGGGCGGGGCGGCGACCACCAGGGCCACCGTCAACCGCGATGTGTTTTCCAAATCCTCCGCCAATATCACCTTCGCCGAGGAAGAGACCTTCAAGCTCGGCAATGCGCTGTTCCGCAAGTTCTGGGTTTCCTCGCCATCGTCGACTCAGGCCTCCGACGGGCTCGGTCCGCTGTTCAACGCGCGCTCCTGCCAGAGCTGCCATTTGAAGGACGGGCGCGGCCATCCGCCGGAGGGCGACAGCGATGCCACCTCGATGTTCCTGCGTCTGGCGCGGCCCGCCCGCACGCCGGAGGAGCAGGCGCGCATCGACAGTTACGAGACGATCAACTTCCCCGATGAGGTCTATGGCGGCCAGTTCCAGGACTTCGCCGTGCCCGGCCTTTCCGCCGAAGGTCATATGAAGATCGATTATACGGAAAAGCCGGTGACGCTTGGAGACGGCACGGTCGTGTCGCTTCGCGAGCCGACCTATAGCGTGACGGATCTGGCCTATGGCCCGATGGGCGAGGACACGACGCTCTCGCCGCGTATTGCCAACCAGATGATCGGCATGGGGTTGATTCAGGCGATCCATCCGGCCGATATCCTGTCTCAGGCCGATCCCGATGACGGGGACGGCGACGGCATTTCCGGTCGTCCGGCGATCGTCAGCGATCACAGGACCGGCGAGATCAAGCTCGGCCGCTTCGGCTGGAAGGCGCAGAATGCCAGCGTGCGCGACCAGTCCTCCGGCGCCTTTTCCGGCGATATCGGCATTTCCTCGCCGGACGCGCCGAACCATTGGGGCGATTGCTCCGAGACGGAGGCCGACTGCCTGGCAATGCCGCACGGCGCCCAGGTACGGCTCGGCGAGACCGAGGCGCCCGACCCGGTGATGGAGCTGGTGACTTTCTACTCGGAAAATCTCGCCGTGCCCGCCCGTCGCGATGTCGACGACCCGGAAGTCCTGCGCGGCAAGCAGGTGTTCTATGAGGCCGGCTGCACGTCCTGCCATACGCCGAAATACGTCACCAGCCGCGATGCGGAAAATCCCGCCCATCGCTTCCAGCTGATCTGGCCCTATTCCGATTTCCTGCTGCATGACATGGGCGAGGGACTTGCCGACCATCAGCAGGTTGGCGTTGCCGATGGCTATGAATGGCGCACCGCGCCGCTCTGGGGCACCGGGCTGACGGAGGTTGTCAGCGGCCATTCCTTCTTCCTGCATGACGGAAGGGCGCGCAACCGCACCGAGGCGATCCTCTGGCATGGCGGCGAGGCTGAAGAAGCGCGCGACAATTTCGCCAACGCCTCGAAAGAGGATCGAGACGCACTGATCAAATTCCTGGAATCGCTTTGAGACATGGAGTTGTTGTGAGACATCTTGCCGGAACCGTTGTCGCCGTCCTTCTTGCCTTGCCGCTGGGAACCGGCAGTGCGCGGGCCATGAACGAGGACGCCGTGCCGATGGTACTGGAAAAGGCCGTCGACGGTTTTATCCGTCCCGGCTATCACGCCTTCGAGCAGGCCTCCGGCGCCATGGCCTCGGCAATGGGCGCCTTCTGCGCCACGCCGGACGAGGCGACCTATGGGGAAGCTGAGGCGGCTTTTGACGAACTGGTCGGCGCATGGTCGCATATCGAGATCCTGAGAACGGGCCCGGTCATCGATGACCACCGGTTCGAGCGCATTCTCTTCTATCCCGACCGCAAGAGCATCGGCCTGAAACAGGTGCAGGCGGCGATCATCGAAGCGGACGAAAGCGCGGCCGATCCCGACTACCTGCCGGAAAAGAGCGTCGCCATGCAGGGCCTGCTGGCGCTGGAATTCGTTCTCTTCGGCACGCAATACGAGACGATGTTCGATGAGCCGGAGACCTATCGCTGCCGTTACGGCGCGGCGATTGCCGAGAATATCGATGATATTGCCGACGCTTTGGCGGAAGAGTGGGACGCGCCCGATGGCGTCGCTGCCCACTGGAAGAATCCGGGGCCCGACAACCCGCTGTTCCGCACGAATGACGAGGCAATGACGGCGCTGCTTGGCGTGCTGGTGCACGGCATGGAGACCGTGCGCGACTACCGGATCGAGTATTTCTATCGCGGGGAGGAGGGCCCGAATATTCCCACCCGCGCGATCTACTGGCGTTCGGAAAATACCTGGCCGTCGATTCTCGCCAACCTGGAGGGACTGCAGGATCTGTTGAACACGTCCGATATGGCTGCGCTTCTGGACGAAGACGTGCGCTCCATCGTCTCCTCGATCAACTTCCTGTTTGCCTCGGTCGAGGGCGTTGTCGGCGACATGAACCCCGACATCGAGGTCGTGCTCTCCGATCCGGACCAGCTTGCAAAGCTTGATTACCTGCTGATCAACACCAAGGACCTGATCCTCAGGCTCAACGACCGCTATGGCGGCGCGATCGGGCTTGGGGCGGGCTTTTCCTTCTCCGACGGGGACTGACGCGCATGCGCTCGCCGCTTGTCGATCGCCGCCATTTCATGAAGGCCGCGGGCGTTGCCTTTCTCGCGAGCCTCGCGCCGCAGGCGGCCTTCGCGCTGTCGCGCGCCGACGCGGTCTATGCCACCGGCATCCGCAGGCCCGACCGCAGTTTCGCGCTGGCGCTGATGAGCGAGGCGGGTGATTTCATCGCCGAGATCGAACTGCCCGACCGCATCCACGGTCTCGCCGCTTCGCCCGCAACGGGGGAGGTCGCGGCCTTTGCCCGCCGGCCCGGCACCTTCATCCTGGTGTTTTCACCGGATGGCAGCAGCGGCCAGTTCCTCATCAATTCCGTTGCCGACCGGCATTTCTACGGTCATGGGACGTTTTCGCCGGATGGCCGGTTTCTCTATGCCAGCGAGAATGATTTCGAAAACCGCCGCGGCGTGATCGGCATTTATGATCGCCGCGATGGCTATCTCAGGGTCGGCGAGTATTCGAGCTATGGAATCGGTCCGCATGATCTGGCGGTCTCGCCGGACGGACGCTTTCTCGTGGCGGCCAATGGCGGCATCGAGACCCATCCGGATTTCGGCCGCACCAAGCTCAATCTCGACCATATGGAGCCGTCGCTGGCCCTGATCGATGCGGCGTCCGGCACGCTTGTCGAAAAACATGCGTTGCCCGCCGATCTCAGCCAGCTCTCGACCAGGCATCTGGCAATTGGTGCCGAGGGGCGCGTCTGGTTCGCCTGCCAGTATGAAGGCCCGCGCAATGCGCTGCCGCCGCTCGTCGGCCGATTTTCCCCCGGCGAGGCGCTCGCCTTTGCCGATCTGCCGGAGGATATCACCATCGGGCTTGGCAATTATGTCGGCGCCATCGCCTACAACCCGCGCGACGGGCTGATCGGCCTTTCTTCGCCGAAGGGCCAGGGGTTGGTCGCAAGCCTTGACGAGGCGACCGGTCAGACGCGTTCTTCGCGCGTTCTAGCCGATGCGGCGGGCATTGCTGCTGCAGACCATGGCTTTGCTGTCGGCACCTATGGCGGGGCGTTCAAGGGGCGCCATCATGATGTCGCTTTCGATCAGCATATCCAGCGGCTGAATGAGCAATAAACCGGCTGGACAACAGGGTTCTGCGCGCTAAATCATTGTCGCCATGAAAAACATCTTCATCCATGCTGTCTTCATTGTCGGCGTCGTCATCGCCGGTTTCATTGTCGGTATCGTCAATGTGCCGGGTGAATGGTATCAGTCGCTCGCCAAGCCGTCCTTCAATCCGCCGAACTGGGTGTTCGCGCCCGCCTGGAGCCTGCTCTATGTGCTGATCGGCTGGGCCGGCGCGCGGCTTTTCATCGCCCGGCCGCAAACCTCCGGCGCGCTGACGCTGTGGACCGCGCTTCTGGTCTTGAACCTTGCCTGGTCGCCGCTCTTCTTTGGCATGGAAATGCCGGCCGCGGCGCTCGTGGTCGTGGTCGCGCTTCTTGCCGGCATCCTTCTGTTTATCGCCCGCACATGGGGCAAGGATCGTCCGTCGGCTCTGCTCTTCATCCCCTATGCGGCCTGGGTCGCCTTCGCGACCTTGCTTAACGCCTCGATCGTTTACCTCAATTGATCTTTCCCGCTTGTTGGGAATAGGCGACCGTGCCAATCTTCGGCGCAAGACGAGGTGAGGCATGGCGAATTTCGAGCACGGCGATTTTCACGCCCGGATCATGAACAGTTTTGCGAGCCAGGGCGCGATGGAGATGCTCGGGGCGGAGCTGACCCGCATCAGCCACGGCGTGGTCGAGATCGAATTGCCATTCGACCAGAAGCTGACGCAGCAGCACGGCATCCTGCATGCGGGCGTGATCGCGACCGGGCTCGAGACCGCCTGCACCTATGCCGCCTATACGATGATCGACACCGACGCCTCGCTGCTCACCATCGAGTTCAAGGTCAACCTCCTGTCGCCCGGCCGGGCAGGACGGTTCCTGTTTCGCGGCGAGGTGACGAAGCCCGGCACAAACATCATCGTCACCGATGGACGCGGCTATGCCGTGGGCGATGACGGCCCGGCCAAGCTGATTGCCTCCATGTCCGGCACATGCATGGTCGTGCGCGACCGGGAAGGGTTTCAGGACTAGATGCTCGATCAGGTAGGCGGAAAGGACGTTCTCTTCGTCATGGCGGCCGAGGCCGAATATGGCGAAAGGCTGAAGGCGCGGATCTCGCCGCTGATGGCGGGCGTCGGCCCGGTCGAGGCCGCGATCTCGCTGACCAAGGCGCTCACCGTCTTTGCCGCGGCGGGCAGGCTGCCGGCGCTCGTCGTGTCGCTCGGTTCGGCCGGTTCGGCCACGCTCGAGCAGACGGAAATCTATCAGGCCGCCTCGGTTTCCTTTCGCGACATGGATGCCTCGCCGCTCGGCTTCGAGAAAGGGCGGACGCCGTTTCTGGATATTCCGGCCGAGGTTCCGCTGCCCTTCACGATTCCCGGCCTGCCGTCTGCGCGCCTTTCGACGGGCGCCAATATCGTCTCCGGCGCGGCCTATGATCTCATAGACGCCGAGATGGTCGACATGGAGACTTTTGCGCTTTTGCGGGCCTGTCAGGTCTTCGGCGTGCCGCTGGTCGGCCTCAGAGGCATTTCCGATGGCCGCGAAGAGCTCAAACATGTCAATGACTGGACGCAATATCTCCATATCATCGATGAAAAACTCAGTCATGCCGTCGATCGGCTGGAAAGCGCCATTGAAACGGGCGCGATTCCCCTCTAAACGCAGCTTTTAGCTTTCATCGAGCGGAAGGCCTCCCATGACCGCAGACATCTCTCATCCCGATTCCGTCCTGATCATCGATTTCGGCAGCCAGGTCACGCAGTTGATCGCGCGTCGCGTGCGCGAGACCGGCGTGTTTTGCGAGATCGTGCCGTTCCAGAAGGCCGAGGAAGGGTTCGAGCGGCTGAAGCCCAAGGGCGTGATCTTCTCCGGCGGTCCGGATTCCGTCACGCGGGACGGCTCGCCGCGCGCGCCGCAGGCCGTGTTCGACAGCGGCGTGCCGATCCTCGCCATCTGCTACGGCCAGCAGACGATGTGCCTGCAGCTTGGCGGGACAGTGGAGGGCGGCCATGCAGCGGAGTTCGGCCGCGCCGATGTCGAGATCCTGAAGGCCTCGCCGCTGTTCGAGGGCATCTGGGAGGTCGGCAGGAAATATCCGGTGTGGATGAGCCACGGCGACCGCGTCACCCGCGCGCCGGAAGGGTTCGAGGTGATCGGCGTCTCGCCGCATGCGCCCTTTGCCATCTGCGTCAACGAAGAAAAGCGCTACTACACCACCATGTTCCACCCGGAAGTGGTGCACACGCCCGATGGCGGCCGGCTGCTTTCCAATTTCGTGCACAAGATCGTCGGCCTGAAATCCGACTGGTCGATGGCGGCCTACCGCGCCGAAATGGTGCAGAAGATCCGCGATCAGGTCGGCGACAAACGCGTGATCTGCGCGCTGTCCGGCGGCGTCGACTCATCCGTTGCCGCACTCCTGATCCACGAGGCGGTCGGCGACCAGCTCACCTGCATCCTCGTTGACCACGGGCTGATGCGCAAAAACGAGGCCAATGAAGTGGTCGCGATGTTCCGCGAGCACTACAATCTGCACCTCATTCATGTCGATGCGGTCGACCGTTTCGTCGGCGAGCTCGAGGGCGTCGCCGATCCGGAAACCAAGCGCAAGATCATCGGTCGCCTGTTCATCGAGACCTTCGAGGACGAGGCGAAGAAGCTCGGCGGCGCGGATTTCCTCGGCCAGGGCACGCTCTATCCCGATGTGATCGAAAGCGTGTCCTTCTCGGGCGGCCCCTCGGTCACCATCAAGTCGCACCACAATGTCGGCGGCCTGCCCGAGCGCATGAACATGCAGCTTGTCGAGCCGCTGCGCGAACTGTTCAAGGACGAGGTCCGCGTGCTCGGCAAGGAACTCGGTCTGCCGGATTCCTTCATTGGCCGCCATCCCTTCCCGGGGCCGGGCCTTGCCATCCGCTGCCCCGGCGGCGTGACCAAGGAGAAGCTCGACATCCTGCGCGAGGCCGACGCGATCTATCTCGACGAAATCCGCAAAAACGGCCTCTACGACGTGATCTGGCAGGCCTTCGCCGTGCTTCTGCCGGTGCAGACCGTCGGCGTGATGGGCGATGGCCGCACCTATGAATATGTCTGTGCACTGCGCGCCGTGACCTCGGTCGATGGCATGACTGCCGATTTCTACCACTACGACATGAACTTCCTCGGCAAGGCCGCCACCCGCATCATCAACGAAGTCCGCGGCATCAACCGCGTCGTCTACGACGTGACGTCGAAGCCGCCGGGCACGATCGAGTGGGAATGATTCAGGCCCATCCGAACGCCGCCGATTTTGCGATGAAATGCGATCTAACTAACTGAAAATAAAAATAAATTCCTTCTATGCCTATCGACATCTATCGGTGGGCATAGATCGCGTTTGGCAGCCTCGCTGACGGGCCTCGCCCCCATTGATCAAACGGAAAAACGAAAGTACCGTCAGGAGAAATGAGGCTCGTGACGGTACTTTTTTTGATATAAGGTGCTGAATTAAAAGCGTTTTCGACGCCGACAGCCTCCAAAAACCGTGCGACGGTACTTTTCCGCGAGGAGGCCCGAAATGTTGACCGATGCAGCACTTAAGTGTTTGAAACCAAAAGCCAAAATGTACAAGGTATCCGATCGTGACGGCATGTATGTGCGCGTCATGCCGTCGGGTGCCATCTCGTTCAGGCTCGACTATCGGCTGAACGGCAGGCGAGAGACCGTCTATCTCGGTAGGTATGCCCGTGACGGGATATCGCTCGCCAGGGCTCGCGAGTTATGCATCGACGCGCGGCGTGCGATCGCCGAAGGGCGGTCTCCCGCCATCGAGAAGCAGCGGGAGAAGCGCCGGATCAAGGAAGCAAAGAGCTTCGGCCAGTTCGGCGAGAAATGGCTGACCAATGCGACCATGGCCGACAGCACGCGTGCGATGCGTCGCTCCATCTTCGAGCGCGAACTGATGCCCGTCTGGCGCAATCGTCTTCTGACGGAGATCACGCCTGATGACCTGCGTGCCCACTGCGGCAAGATCGTCGAACGAGGTGCGCCAGCGACCGCCATCCATGTGCGGGATATCCTGAAGCAGATCTACAGCTATGCCATTCTGCACGGCGAGAAGGTCGTCAATCCGGCCGATGACGTCGGTCCGGCCTCAATCGCCACCTTTACGCCGAAAGACCGCGCATTGTCGCCTGCCGAGATACGCATCATGTTCAAGCAACTCGAGCATGTCGCGACGCTGCCAACGATCCGCCTCGGTATGAAGCTCTTCCTCCTGACCATGGTCCGAAAGAGCGAGCTGCAGGACGCGGTGTGGGACGAGATCGATTTCGACAACGCTGTCTGGACGATACCAAAGGAACGCATGAAGCGGGCGAAGCCGCACAATGTCTACCTGTGCCGACAAACGTTGGACATCATGATTGCGCTCAAGACCTGCTCCGGCAACTCCCGATATCTTTTGCCGTCCCGGTACGACGCTGATGCTCCCATGTCCCGCGCGACCTTTAACCGTATCACCTACGCTGTCGTCGCACAGGCCAAGAAGGAGGGGTTGCCGCTGGAGCCGTTCACCGTGCACGATCTGCGGCGCACCGGGTCGACGCTGCTAAACGAATTGGGCTTTAACAGCGATTGGATCGAAAAGTGCTTGGCGCACGAGGACGGGCGCTCATCGCGCGGCGTTTACAACAAGGCCGAGTATGAAGTGCAGCGCCGGCATATGATGCAGCAGTGGGCAGATACTGTGGATGCCTGGATCGATGGCCGGAAGTATGCTCCCACGCTTTTGCCGCAAGCTATGCCCTTGATGGAGCTTGATCCTGCCCTTTGACGGGGCGGATTTTACGCTTGTTGACATCGGGGTGTTGGGCGCGTCGGATTGGCGCAGCCCGCCGTGCCATCAGCCAAGCCTCGACCTCGGCCAAGTCCCAAACGATACAACGTGGCGAGAGTGCAAACCGGCGGGGAAACTCGCCACGCTGCTCCATTTCATAAATGGTGCTGTCAGCCAGAGGGACCATTTCACGTAGCTGCTGGCGCCGAATCGTTCGACGAAAATTTGGAGTATTCATTCTATGTCCTCCGATCATCATGAGAACCATAGAAAGCGATAGAAGCTGAATGTGAAAAGTCCTTGCAGGCGCTTGTGCGGTAATATCGCGCTATGTCGTGCAAATCGGATTGGTCTTTGAAGAAACGCCTCCCATAACCGTCCCCGCAGTTATGCAGCCCGCCTGTCACGTTCCCAGCCGTCTTCTCGATCGTATGATGTGTAATTAATTCGATCCCGAAAGGTCGAGGGGCTTTGATTGCTCGGCCGAGACCGGTCGCGAAAGGAAGCCATCAATCAACGTCAGAGTTATTCCAACAAAAAGCCCCATACCCAACACCAATATGAGGGAAATATTTTCGCCGCGATCGATTGAACGTGTTGCTGCGGGGAGCACTGCGAAAATTGTCACGTTATTTAGCGTTTCAGCAAAAGCAAGTACCATGCCTTTGCTATGCCCAGATCGCTCTGCCAATATCGTTGTACTGCTTGGCGCACCGGCGCCGAGTGCAAATCCCCATAGGACTAGGCAAGTTACGGCCGCGATGAAAGGGAGAGCGACTGTGGTGAAGGCTGCGATCGACAGCGCAAGTAATGCAGTTATCGCGATGAGTGACATTTCTTCTCTGCCGCACATGCGGCGTATCCAGCCCGCAGACAGATTTCCGATGCCTAAACCGAAACCAAACGCGGTGACCGTGACGCCAATCTCTGCTGTGTTCAAGTTGTAGCGTTGCTTGAGCATCTCCCCCGAGAGTAGGAAAGCGGCCACGCCTGTCCCATTCCAGGCGCCCTTGGCTATCAGCGGTCGCATTACATTCCATTTCTTCATCCAATGAAGATGCACTGTAGTTCTGGCGAATGAGGGTGAATAATTACCGGGGGCCGTTCTGGAACCGATAATGAACGCCAAAACGCATCCGCTTGCGCTCATGAGAAAAGGCAGTCGCCAACCAGCCCATTCGGTGAGCACGCCTGCGAGGGCTGGACCCAGCGCAATGCCGAACGTCATTCCAAGCATGACGAGGCCCATCGCACCAGCCTGCCTTTCCCTGGGGACGATTTCGGAAACCAGGGCGAACGCCGTCGGAATGATTACAGCAGACGCTAGCCCACCGAAGACTCTGAGAACCATTGCAATTTCGATAGTCGGAGAAAATGCAATTCCTATTCCATCGATAGCAAAGGCCAGAAGTGCCAGGAGTAGGAAGCGAACACGGTCGATACGGTCTGAGAGATATCCCAGAATAGGAGCCGCCAAAGCGTAAGTGAAGGCGTAGCCGGAGATTAGCCACGAGGCACGAGCCGGAGACGTGCGGAATGCCTCAGCTAGCGGTCCAAGCATCGCCGAAAGCATGAACTCGCTTGCGCCGACGAAAAAAACCGCCAAGGCTAGTATAGCGAGAAAGGGTCTATGCTGGTTGGAGCTTTCCGACGTCTTTTCTGATGTCGTTACCATTGATCTTTTGCTCTCTTTGAAGCTGTTTCAGGCATGAATACGTCTTCGCGATCGCGATCGCGTTTGGGCGGGATGAATTGACGGAAGGGGGAGGGGGCGCGAGAGGGATCTCGCGACAAGGCCAGATAGATCGATATCCTATCTGGATCGGCTCAGAAATGTTTGTGAGTATATCGACGAAAAGCAGGTAAAATTAGCTGCCCACGCTGGTCCGCGTTCCGATACAAGTCTTCGTATAAGCCGACCTTAGTGCTGCTGTCAACGCGCTGAGGTCGAAACAGTGGTCCCGGGCCTCTCCTTGGGTTGCTTGCCGCCAGAATGGGCGACGTTAGCCGCAGGTGTTGAGAAATAGCATATCAAGGTGCCCGATAGCGCGGCCGACGATCACGGTCGAATGCTTGCGCGTCAACAACTGGAAGCCAGTTCGCCGCTCACCACACCTCAGGTCCAATTCGGCCACAAACGTCGACTTCATACGTGACATCGATTATCTATAATCTATGACCAAAGAGACAGACGAGACCATTTCCGACCGGATCGCGCGTATTCTCGCGGATCGGATCATATCCGGCGCAATACGGCCCGGCGCGCGGTTGCGGCAGGATCATGTCGCGGCGGAGTTCAGCGCCAGCCACGTACCGGTGCGCGAGGCCTTTCGTGCGTTGCAAAAGCAGGGGCTTGCGGAGAGCGAGCCCTGGCGCGGGTTCCGCGTCACCGAATTCGATATCGCCGAATTGCGCGAGGTCGCCGAAATGCGGGCGAGCCTCGAATCGCTCGCCCTGCGTCATGCCGCGCCAAACCTGACGCGGGCAATTCTCGATGAGGCGGAAAAGGTTACCCGGCATGGCGATCGCGCCGGCAATGTCCGGGACTGGGAGGCCGCGAACCGCAGGTTTCATCATCTGATCCTCACGCCGTGCCACATGCCGCGCCTGCTGCGCACGATCGATGACCTGCAGGCGGCGAGCGCACGCTTCCTGTTTGCCGCGTGGCGCAGCGACTGGGAGGCGCGCACAGACCACGACCACCGTGCCATCCTCGATGCCCTGCGGAAGGGCCAGACCGAGTTTGCCTGTTCAACCCTGGCACGCCATGTCGGCTGGATCGGCAAGCGCAAGCCGACATCAAAAAATGCCGACCTCAGAGAGACTTATGAGATTCCTGGATGATTATCTATAATCTGTATTGAACGCATGAAGATATCTCCGGAATTATAGATAGCGTCGAAACCTATCTTCGGAGACCAGCCTCATGGCTTTGCTCAACCCCACCCTGACCCGCCCGGCATCGCTCTGGCGCGGTGTTGCCCTCACGCTCTTCGGCGCTGTGCTGATCACGATCGGCGCCAAGGTGCAAATCCCGTTCTGGCCCGTGCCGATGACTTTGCACACGTTCGCGGTGTTCTTTCTGGCCGCGGCGCTCGGTCCCCGGCTCGGTTTTGCAGCAATGGCTGCCTATCTTGGCGCGGGAGCAATGGGACTGCCTGTATTTTCCGGCTCGCCGGAGCGCGGGATCGGACTTGCCTACATGGCGGGGCCGACCGGCGGCTATCTCATCGGCTATCTGCTCTCGACCCTCGTGATCGGGAGGCTGGCCGAAGGCAACGGCCCGATGCGGCTGGCGCTGGCGATGCTCGCCGGTCTCGCCGTGGTCTATGCCTGCGGCCTGGCGTGGCTCGCATTGTTCGTGCCGGCCTCCGGCCTGATCGCAGCCGGCTTTGCGCCGTTCATCCTCGGCGACCTGATCAAGATCGCGCTGGCGGTTACGCTCGTCGCCGGCCTCGGTCGCCTGAAAGGCCGCGCGGCATGACCGGCGCAAAGATCAGAACCGACTGGACCATGGACGAGGCGCGGGCGATCCACGCCCAGCCCTTTGCGAACCTGATTCACCGGGCGCAGACCGTGCATCGCGCCCATTTCGACCCGACCGCGATCGAGACGGCGAGCCTCCTCAGCATCAAGACCGGCGGCTGCCCCGAGGATTGCGGCTATTGCTCGCAATCGGCCCATCACAAGACCGGCGTGAAGGCGACGAAGCTGATGGCGACCGACGATGTGCTGGAAGCCGCCCGGCGCGCGAGGGACGCGGGCGCGCAGCGCTTCTGCATGGGCGCTGCCTGGCGCAGTCCCAAGGACCGTGACATGGACAGGCTCTGCGCCATGGTGCAGGGCGTCTCGGAACTCGGGCTCGAAACCTGCATGACGCTCGGCATGCTGAAACCGGATCAGGTGGCGCGGCTGAAGGCGGCCGGGCTCGATTTCTATAACCACAATATCGATACCTCGCCGGACTATTACCGCGAGATCGCCACCACGCGGACGATGGCGGACCGGCTTGAGACGGTCGAGCATGTCCGCAGGGGCGGCATCAGGGTCTGTTGCGGCGGCATCGTCGGCATGGGCGAGACGGAAGAGGATCGCATCGCCATGCTGGTGACGCTCGCGACCCTGCCCACCCATCCCGACAGCGTGCCGGTCAACCTGTGGAACGCAGTCGAGGGCGTGCCGGTGCAGGAAACCGCAAGGCCGGTCGATCCGTTCGCGCTCGTCCGTCTCGTGGCGCGCGCGCGCATCCTGATGCCGGCCTCCGTGGTGCGGCTCTCCGCCGGTCGCACGGGGATGAGCGATGAGTTGCAGGCGCTCTGCTTCCTTGCCGGCGCGAATTCCATTTTCGTTGGCGATCAGTTGCTGACGACCGGGAACCCCGCGGCTTGGAAGGACCGCGACCTGTTGCAACGGCTTGGCATGCATGTGGCGCCCGCCAGACCGCAAGGCTCCGCCATGGCGGCCGAATAGTTCAATCGGGCAGGCTTCGGGCAAGGATATTCACCGCCCGGGCAATCTGCCCCTCGTCAAGCGCCGCATAGCCGAGACGAAGGGCCTGCGGTGCGGCGCGATCAAGGGCGAAGCGTGTTCCGGGCAGCAGCGCAAGCCCGGCCGCACCGGCCCGCTCCGCCCAGGTGTCGGCGGAGACATTCTCGCAGTGCAGCCACAGCGCCAGCCCGCCCGCAGGCCGATCGAAGAAGATCCGCCCGCCCAGATGCGCCGACAGAGCAGACGCCAGAACGTCGCGCCGGGCACGGTAAATGCGACGGGCCTTCCGCGCATGGCGGCCGAGATCGCCGTCGCGGATCAGGTCCGCCAGCGCGGCTTCAAGCGGCGCGTCGCCCTGCCGGTCGATGGCCGCACGGGCGGCCGCCATGCGGCCGAGCAACGGCTCCGGAGCCATGGCATAGCCAAGACGAATACCGGGCGAGAGCAGTTTGGAGAGCGAGCCCACATAGATCAGCGACAGGCCTGCCGGGGCCCGGGCCGCAAGCGGCAGGATCGGGCGCCCCTCGAAGCGGTACTCGTGATCGTAGTCATCCTCGATCAGCGTGATGCCGTGACGCTCGACGGTGTCCAGAAGCTGCAGCCGCCGCGCCGCGCCCATGGTGACCGTGGTCGGATACTGGTGATGGGGCGTGACATAGACTGCCGCGATGCGTGGATCGTTTTCAATCGCCACCTCAAGGGCGGCGACCGACAGCCCGCCCGCATCGACGGGAATGCCAAGCACGGCAGCGCCCGCGGCCCGGAAGGCCTCCCAGGCCAGCGGGTAGCCGGGTTCTTCCACGGCAATCGCCTGACCGGGCTTCACTGCCGCCCTGGCCGCCAGGAACAGCGCCATCTGGCTGCCGCGCGTAATCAGCAGCCGTGCCGGATCGGCAACCACGCCCCGGTCCAAGGCGAGGTAGGACGACAGCGCGTGACGCAGGACCGGCGTGCCCCGGGCATCGCCATAATCCGCGCCGCCGCGGAAGGCCGGAGACAGCAATGCCCGGCGAAAGGCGCGCGCCAGCGCCTTGTCCGGCACCAGCCTGGGATCGGGAGCGCCGTCGCTGAAGGCGAGATGCGGGCGGGCGGTTGCGGGCTCTCGGGGCACGGACACCGAAACCGGCTCCGCCATGCTGTCGGGCAGATCCTCGGCGACGAATGTGCCGCGCGCGGGCTCGGCATGGAGCCAGCCCTGCGTCATGAGCTCTTGGTAGGCGGCGTCAACCGTATTGCGGTGAACGCCGAGCTCGCGCGCCAGGGCCCGCGTCCCGGGCAGACGGGCCCCGGGCTTCAGGCGGCCACGCATGATGTCGCGGGTGATCGCGTCGGCAATCGCCAGAAACAGCGGGCCCGCGGGCTCCTTCTCGATATCCAGCGCAAGCGGTTCCGATGCCATGGCAACCGGCCTATCTAAAGTTTCAAAACTGGCTCTTTTGTTTAGGCCGGATATTCGCGAGACACATGGAAAAATGCAAGAGGCCCTCATGTCGAAATCCGCCCTGATCCTGCGCCATCTCGCTTTCGAGGACCTTGGCAGCTTTGGCCCGGTGCTTGAGGAAGAAGGCTACCGGCTCAACCATGCCGAAGCTGGAATCGATGCCTTGCCGGTGTCGCTCGGCCCCGATCTCGTGGTGGTGCTCGGCGGCCCGATCGGGGTGAATGACACGCAAGCCTATCCCTGCGTGAAGACAGAGCGCGACTGGCTGGCCCCGCGTCTGGCCGCCCGCCGCCCGACGCTCGGCATCTGCCTTGGCGCGCAGCTCATGGCGGCGGCGCTGGGCGCGAAGGTCGCCCCGATGCCCCGCAAGGAAATCGGCTTTACCGCCCTGACGCTGACGGAGGCCGGCATCAACAGCCCGCTTCGTCACCTGCGGGATGTGCCCGTTCTCCACTGGCACGGCGAAGCCTTCGATATCCCGGATGGTGCGGACAGTCTCGCAGGAACTGCAGCCTGCGCGACGCAGGCCTTTGCCATGGGCCCAACTGTTCTGGGGCTGCAATTCCACCCCGAAGCAGGCGAACTGCCCGCCTTCGAGCGCTGGCTCATCGGCCACAGTGTGGAACTGGCTCAGGCCGGCATCGACCCGGCCAGCCTGCGTCGCGACGCCATCGCGCATGGTCCGGCGCTGAGGCATGCCGGCCAATCCATGTTGCGGGCATGGCTGCAGGACTTGCCGGCATGACCATGATCACCCTTCTGACCGGGCGCGCCAGACCGCTGGCGGGAAGCGACGCGCAAAGCGGCATCATGAAGGCGCCGGTGACGGGGCCGCTTCGCCTCGGCCCTGAAGGGTTCGAAGGCGACGAGCAGGCGGACCGACGGGTTCACGGCGGCGTCGAAAAGGCGGTGCATCATTATCCGCTGGATCATTATCCGCTCTGGCGAGAAGAACTCGGCGATCTGCCGGTACTTGCCGATCCCGGCGGATTTGGCGAGAACATCTCGGCATCCGGTCCCACCGAAAACACCGTCGCCGTGGGAGATGTTTTCCGGCTGGGTACGGCACTCCTGCAGGTCTCGCAGGGGCGGCAGCCCTGCTGGAAACTCAATCATCGCTTCGAGGTACGCGACATGTCCCGACGTGTGCAGCAGAGCGGCCGCACCGGCTGGTATTATCGCGTGCTGGAAGACGGACTCGTGAAGACGGGGGATCGGCTTCAACTGGTGGACCGCGTCGCGCCGGACTGGACGCTCCACCGGCTCTGGCATGCGCTTTATGTCGACCGGCTGAACCTGAACGAACTGAAGGGCATCGCAGCCCTCGACGTGCTGGCCGAAGGCTGGCGGAAATACGCGGTCCGGCGGCTCGAGAGCGGCCGGGTGGAAGATTGGCGCAAGAGACTGGACGGCGCTCCATGACCTCTCCTCCCTTCGTGATATCGATCCAGAGTCAGGTCGTGTTCGGCCATGTCGGCAATTCCGCAGCCGTGTTTCCGATGCAGGCCGCCGGACTCGAGGTGGCGGCGATCCCGACGGTCATCTTCTCCAACACGCCCGACTATCCGACGTTGCGTGGCCGGGCGCTGCCGCCGGAATTCTTCTCGGACCTGTTGCAGGGCGCACGCGAGCGCGGCCTGCCGGAGCGCGCGGATTTCATCCTGACCGGCTATATCGGCTCGCTCGACGTGGCGCTGATGGTCGCGGATTTCGTGGCCGAGGCCAAGGCCGTCAATCCGCGCCTTGTCTATCTCTGCGATCCGGTGATGGGCGACACAGGCCCCGGCCTCTATGTGCCGGAGGCCATTGCCGACGTCATGCGCGACCGATTGCTGCCGATGGCCGACATCGCGACGCCGAACCCGTTCGAACTGAGCTGGCTGACCGGGCAGCCGATCGCGACCATGGCGGACCTCAAAGCCGCGCGAGCCTTTCTCCGCATCGCGCCGGAAGCCCATCTTATCGCCACGGGGTGCACGCTCGAAGATACGCCCGCCGGCCACATTGAAAGCGTCGTGCTCGGAGCCGCCGGCGCAAGCCGTCATCCGGTGGAGCACCTGCCGGTCGCGCTTCCAGGAACCGGCGATCTGTTCGCCGGGCTGATCGTCGCGGGGCTCGCGCGCGGATTTCCCCTGACGCAGAGCGTCGAGGCAGCGCAGCGCCTCACATCGCGCGCGCTGGACCACGCCCGTGCCCTCGGCGCCGGCGAAGTGGTGTTGAGCGAACCGGATTTCCGTCGCGAACTTCTGACGCTCGGTTTTTGAATGAGGATTATTTCATCTGAACTGAGAAGAATTCAGTGTTCACTGAGGTGAATTAGGCGGTGTGGACGGATTGCCGCAGTTTGAAGAAATGGGATTCCCCGGCTGAGCGTTGTCTGATTCATGGGATGTCGACTGATTGGAGGTCGACATGAGCACGAAGATGACAGAGGACGAC
>NZ_VCLB01000005.1 GCF_005924265.1 Martelella lutilitoris | reverse complement strand
TCGTCCTCTGTCATCTTCGTGCTCATGTCGACCTCCAATCAGTCGACATCCCATGAATCAGACAACGCTCAGCCGGGGAATCCCATTTCTTCAAACTGCGGCAATCCGTCCACACCGCCTAGTACGTAGCGGATCTGCAAGCCCGACGACTGATAGTAACCGCCGAGTAGTAGTTTGAAAGCAGAAGCCATGGAGTTGAAAATGCTGGCACCGATAAGTGCCACAATCACCTGATCCTCGTTCATGTTCGGGGTGTTTGTTCGGATGTGCTGCAGCATATCCATGCAGGTCTCGATCATAGAGACATGAAGCGACATTTCCGCGCTTGCTTCGATGATCGCGATAGACTTGGCACGCAACTCTTCCTCGCCGCTGTGCAAAAGTACGAGATTTTCAGGGATCGCTGACAAGACGCTCAGCCTCGTGTTCATTGGGTGAAATGAACAGATAGCCGAATTTAAACGTCAGTCCTATCCCAGGACTGACATCAAGGCCGCCCAATCGGATCAGTTGATCTTGTGGGCCTCGCCATCTGATTTTGTGTGCTATTCGGATTGCGTAAAAACCGGTTGCTGCAAAACCAGCTGTCAAAATTGCAAAACCGCGCGTCAGGATACATCGAACAGCCACTTTGTGGTGCGCGTGGAGAGCACACCGACAGACCGGTAAACATTGATTTTAAATAGTAATTTCAATCTTCTCGATGAAACGTAGCACTTTCTGTTACACAATCTGCGGCACACAAGACGTCTCCAGAATTGGGATCCGTAACACCAGGAACGTACGATTTAGACTGCTTTGCGCCCCCATTTCGGACGATCAATCAGCCGGTTGAGTATTCCGAAATCTGCCATGTGTTGGGAGGCGTCGGACGTCAAGGTTGCGGCGACGCAGATGAAAGGCGGCTTTCAGAATCTGACCGCAGGAATCGGGTGTCGAAGCAGTTGAGTATCTCATATCCGTCAGTCTCCAATTTAAGGAGAACACGTATGGGAATACTACAGGATAAAGTTGCAATTATCTCCGGCGCATCATCCGGTATCGGCCGTTCGGCCGCGTTGCTTTTTGCAGCTGAGGGCGCGTGCGTAGTTTTGAACGCGCGGCGGAAAGCGGCTTTGGAGGACGTCGCGAAGCGTATCCAAGAGACAGGCGGACGCGCGCATTTGGTTGCTGGCGACGTGAGCTCGGCTGAAACTCACGAACAACTGGTCGCCGAAGCCATGCAGGTTTTTGGAGGTCTTGATATCGCCTTCAACAATGCCGGGACCGTGGGTGCCGTGAAACCGGTCGCTGAACTAGAAGCCGAAGACTGGATGCAAACGATCGCCACAAACCTGAACGGCGCATTTTTTGCCAGCCGTTATCAGATACCAGCAATGCTCGAACGTGGAGGAGGCTCTATTGTTTTTACCTCCAGCTTTGTCGGCACGAGCGTCGGTTTGCCAGGGATGAGTGCCTACTCCGCCGCAAAAGCAGGACTGATGGGCCTGGTCAAAGGCATTGCCGCTGATTATGGCGCAAAAAACATACGGGCCAACGCCCTTCTTCCGGGCGGCACAGACACTGGGATGGCGGGCGATCAATCGCAGAAGGAATGGGCAGCAGGTCTTCACGCGATGAAGCGAATAGCCCAGCCGGAAGAAATCGCGCAGGCCGCATTGTTTTTGGCGGGGCCAGCATCGAGCTTCGTGACAGGTTCCGCGCTATTCGCGGACGGCGGAAATTCGGCGGTGAAATAGGCACATCTTCATACCGGTCGTTCGAGGCGACCTGCTCGAATGACCGGTCCTGGGCGGAAGCGGCTTCAAGCCCATGAAGCGTGAATGGCTGCTTAGCTCGCGACTTGATTCCAAACCCGCCATTCCGCTTACGGCCCCGTTCCTGCCGGTCGGTAAGGCGCCCCATTTCGGACGTAGAGATCGCCCACTTCGCGTGCCCGAAAGCGGACAGGTCTCCATGGCGACGTCAGTCGCCTATGCGCCCTCATTTCGGCCTTTTACCTTCTCTCGACCTTGTCCTGAAAGCGGCCGTGCGTTGCGCAACGTGCAAAGGTCTACAAAGGGCGGGAAGCGGACTTTTTCTGCAAGAGCGAGAAATTCTGGCAGGGACCATGAAAGCGGACGTGACCTGTTTCGTTACGTGCCGTTGTTTGGTGGAAAACTCATGACTTTCGAACCACTAGAAGAAAACAATTAAAATCGGATAGTGGCCATGGAAGGCACTGAACACCTAGCTGAGCAATTCAAGGACCGACGCCAGAAACATGCGGGCACCTGCCACGCTGTCTTCCGGTTTGACGTATTCTGCCTCGTTGTGGCTCAGGCCATCCCGGCATGGCACGAAAATCATTGCCGATGGCGCATGGCCGGCAAGAAACAGAGCGTCGTGAAAGGCCCCCGAGATCATCGACCGGGTCTTGAAACCGGCCGTCCGAGCGGCAGCCTGCAATGCTGCAACCACATCTTCGGAGAATGTGACGGGCGCCATATCGACGGTCTTACGAATGAAGAAGGACACGCTTTCTGTTTCAGCGGCCCCTGCCAGTTGTGTCCTTATGTCTTCTTCAAGCTGGTCGAGAACAAAAGTATCGGGATGGCGAAGGTCGATCGTGCAGGAAGCAGTGGCAGGAATGGCATTGACGCTGCCGGGCGTCACCGCAATCCGGCCGACCGTGAAGCGGGCATCGTCTTTTTCCGGCATCACGGTCTCGTAAAGCGCTGCAAGGCCCCTCGTCAGTGCCTTCAGCGGGTCGCGGCGGAATTGCAATGCCGTCGTGCCAGCATGCGCGGTCTGCCCTTCGAACAGGACTTCCAGCCATCGTGTGCCCTGCACGCCGGTGACAATGCCGACAGGAATTTCCGCGCTTTCAAGAGACGGTCCCTGCTCGATATGGAGTTCAAGATAAGCCGCGACCGGAAACCCGAGCCTGCGATGGCCGATTTCAGGCGCAAGCGCCTCAATGGTGGCAAGGCGATCGTCATTGAAGCGGGAGCCGTCGTCTGTCGCGCGCAACCCTTCCCATTCAGCCGGTACCTTTCCTTCAACAAAGGCGCGCGACCCCATGCACCCGGGCGCGAACCGGCAGCCTTCCTCATTGGTCCAGGCAACGACCTCCACCGGTCGGTCCGGTTCGAAAGCGGCATCCGCCAGACTTTCCAGCACTTCAAAGGCGGTCAGTGTGCCGAGCGCGCCGTCGAAACGGCCGCCCGAGGGCTGACTGTCGAGATGCGAACCGATGAGAAGCGGCGGCAGACTGCCGTCCCGGCCCTCCATGCGAATGAAGAGATTGGCCGCGTCGTCCTGAAAGACGGAAAAGCCTCGAGCCTTGGCAAGCCTTGTCAGCAGCGAGCGGGCTTCACGGTCTCCAACGGTCAAAGCCTGTCGGTTAACCCCGCCGCCAGGCGTGGCGCCGACCGCGGCGAACAAATCGAGACGCGCCAGAAGGCGTTCCCCGTTAATTTCAGGACGGGGCATCATGTCGCGTTGTCCTCTTCATACACTGCGGAATGAAAGTCGATCTCAAGCCGCATCGCTTCGCCGAAGACGGCACTGAGATGCGCTCTTTCGGCCTCACTTAGCGCCTCGCCGGCAACGTTAAGTCGGTCCTTGAGCCATATTGCCTGTGCCGCAAAGGTCTCGTCAGTATGCAGACCGATCCATTCGGCAAGCAGCGGATCGGAAATCCGGTTCTGTTCGACCTGTTGCGACCAGGTCCAGTACATCCATTCGGCGGCGAACATAGCGGCGATCGTGTCGATGAAACCGCCATCGCGGGCAATCGCCAGCATGCCGTCGCGGAAGCGGGCAACAGCCGGGATATCGACGTCGAAGCCGGCCACATCGATGCCGCGCGCGGCAAAGGTCTTTTCGAAATAGGCGATCTGGCTGTTGGCGAGCGCGTCGAGCACACCGATCAGCCAGCGGCGGTCGGTCATGGTCTCGGCCTTGGCCGTCGCATAGGCAAAGATCGAGATCGCCGTTTCGACAAAGGCGCCTTCGAAAACCAGATAACGCTCGAATGCGCTTGTCGGCAATGTATCAGCCTTGATGTCCTCGACGAAACGGTGCCCGACCATTTCGTCGAAAACCGTCCTGTTTTCCCGCAGGATGAAATCGGAAAGCTTTTCCATCGTCTGCGTTTTCCTCAGTCGCGACCAAGCGCAGGGCGCGCGGCATCCATGAAGGCCTTCACCCGTTCGGGATCGACCGGGTTCCACCACACACCCCCCACCTTCAGGGAGGAGGCGACGATGACGCCATTGGTGCGGGAGAGGATATCACCGATGTTTTCCCTGGTGACGCCCGAGCCGACCATCAGCGGCAGATCGGTCGCCGAACGGACCTCGTCGATTTCCTCAAGAGTTGCAGCATTGCCGGTCCGCTGACCGGTGGCGATGATCACATCGGCGTCGAAGAAGGCGAGATCCCGGGTCTGTTCTGGAATGGTGCGGTCGGCGGTTATCGCATGGGCACCGTGCTTGACGTGGCTGTCGGCAAAAACCTTGATGTGCTCGGCGCGCAGCAGAGAGCGGTAGCGCAGCGCCTCGCCGGCGCGGCCTTCCATGAAGCCCTCATTGGCGACATAGGCATTGGCCCACTGGTTGACGCGGATGAAGCTGGCGGCGCCGGCAAGAGCAATCGCAAGCGCCGGGATCGGCGCATTGGCCAGCACGTTGATGCCGAGCGGAACACCGGTCGCCGTCTTGATCCGGTCGGTCACCACCGACATGAAGGCTGCCGTTTCATGGCCGATATCCTCGGGCTTGGAAAACGGGATGTCGCCGTGGTTTTCAATCACCAGACCGTCCAGTCCGCCGCCGATCAGGGCGTCGGCATCGCGCATACAGGCGTCGTAGATGCTGTCGACCGACTGGTCCTTGTAGCGCGGCGAACCGGGGAAGGACGGGCAATGGATCATTCCGAGCAAAACCTTGTCAGCCTGGAATATTTCCCGTATGGCGCTTGAAGTTCCACTTGATATTTTCTGCATAAAACTCTCCAGGAAGCCTTGAAAATGCGTGCGTTTGTGATCGGCAATGCCGCCATTGATGAAACAATTTCAGTCGACGGGCTACCTGAACCCGGCGTCTCGATTCTGGGCCGGATCGCCAGCCGCGATCTCGGCGGCAAGGGCACCAACCAGGCCGTTGTGATGGCGCGCGGCGGGCTCGAGACGACACTCGTTTCAGCCACAGGCGACGACTTTCGCTCCGCAACCATCCATGAGCAGCTTGCCGAAGAGCCACTTGACCTGCGGCTTTCCAGTCTTGCCGGAGTCTCCACCGATTTCTCGATGGTGCTGACCACGCCGGATGGCGAAAATTCCATCGTCACAACCACCGAAGCCGCCGAGGCGCTACCGCTCGAAGCTGCCCTTGCGGCACTCAGCGAAGCCTCATCCGGCGACTTTCTCGTTATGCAGGGCAATCTCGGCGGCGAAATCACCGAGGCTCTGCTCAAGGCCGGGCGCGAACGCGGCATGGTGACGGCCTTCAACCCGTCGCCGCTGAGGCCTTATTTCGAGCGCCTCTGGCCCTTCATTGACATTGCCTTCCTCAACGAAAGCGAAAGCCTGAGCCTTGCAGGGAGCACCGGCAAAAAGGCCGCCGAAGTGCTCCACGCCAAGGGCGTTCGCCAGGTCGTGCTGACAGCCGGCACCGATGGCGCCATGCTGAGCACGAAGGGCGGCGACTTCATCCATGTTCCCGCCGTCAGGGCGAAAGCAATAGACACCACCGGTGCGGGCGACACCTTCATGGGCGCGGCGCTGGCGTCTGCTGCCCTGCGAGGCGGCATGCTCGACGCGCGCGCCATTTCCCATGCTAGTGCGGCCTCGGCACTGGCCGTGGCAAGGCGCGGAACGCGCCGCGCCTTTCCCAGCCGGGACGAACTTGCCGCTATTTTCGCCGGCTAAGGGGGTCACCGGCGGGTTGGGAAGGCAAGTCCGTCCCTGTTCCGTTAGTCCTTGGCGGCAAGCCAGCCGAGAATGTTCTTCCACAGCATGCCGTAACCATCCCATTCGCAGAAAGCCGGCGACAGCCAGTGCGGGCCGATATCGGACGTCCAGACGGCGCTTCTGCCCTTGCCGGCCTTGCCTGTGACCAGCAGCGGGTGACCGCCCTGGTCCTCCGGCAGGCGGGCAACAACCTCAATGTCCT
Organism: Martelella lutilitoris; assembly: GCF_005924265.1. GTDB lineage: Bacteria > Pseudomonadota > Alphaproteobacteria > Rhizobiales > Rhizobiaceae > Martelella > Martelella lutilitoris. The sequence continues at coordinate 395,847 of NZ_VCLB01000005.1, read as the reverse complement.
CACGGTCGCGCAGTTCGACTTCATTGACGCCGAGCATGACCGGCCATTCACCCGAAATACCGGAGATCGTCGGATGGTCCGCCATCAGTATGTCCGGCGTCGTGCCTTCGGGAATTTCCAGTCGGTCGTCCCACGGAAGGCAGGTGACCGGCAGCACGTCCTCAACGGCCGTGCGGCGCCAGCGGGCCTTGCCGTCAATGCCCTGGAAGGAGAAGTAGCCGCCGCACATCAAAAGGCCGCCGCCTTTTTCAACCCATGCCTTGATCAGCTTGAGACGGTTCGGAACCGTCTTCGACTGCAGCCAGACGGCCGGCGGCAGCAGGAGCGTGTTGGCGCCGATATCGGACAGGATGAGGACATCATATTCATCAAGCCCTTCCATTTCGAACGGGAAGCCGTCGGCGGCTTCATGCGCGGTCATGTAGGTCAGCTCGAATTCGCTGCCTTTCAGGGCATTGACCAGTGGCGTTGCGCCCAGATGAAAGTGAACGCTGCCGAACTGGTCAAAGCCCTTGTAATGCGTTTCGGAGGTGACCCAGCTTTCGCCGACCAGAAGTACTTTTGTCGTCATTTCAATTCCGTTTTTGTTTATTGCGCAGAAAAGCCGCCGTCAAAGACGGAGCGCGGGTTGTTGTTCATCAGCCGGGCCAGCACACTTTCATCAAGACCGTGGCGGGCAAGACGCGGCAGGAAATGTTTGAGGATGAAGTCATAGCCATGCCCCCCATAATGGGTCAGCATCATCTTCAGGAACACATCGTGTGAGAGCAGTATACGGCTCTCATAACCGGCCTCGACCAGCTTGACGATGGCGCGGGCGCATTCTTCATCGCTCGGGCATTGGACCTGCTGGTCGGCATAGAAGAAATCCGAACCGATCATGTCGTATTCGATGAAGGCGCCGCGAGCGGCGAGTTCGCTCTGATAGGTGAAATCGTCATGCGACGGGTTCATGTGGCAGAGCACGGTGTGTCTGAGGTCCGCACCCTCCGCTTCGGCGATGTCGAGCACGTCGTGGCCAAGACGGAACCATCCCGGAAGATGGACCATCAGCGGGAGGCCGGTGCGGGCCTGCGCCCGTGCAGCGCCACGCAGCGACTTGCGTTCGGCCGCCGTAAAGTCGGCCGAAACGCCGATTTCGCCGATCAGTCCGATTTTCACACCGGTACCATCGACGCCGTTGACGGCCTCGCTGACGATCTCGTCGGCAATGTCGTCTTCCGACATGGCGGCAAGCTTTTCGGGATGCGAGCTTTCAAGGTAGTAACCGGCGCCGATCACAATGTTCAGCCCCGTCGCCTTCGCAATCCGCTGCATGGCGAGCGGATTGCGGCCGATCCCCTGACAGGTCGGCTCGACCAGCGTCCTGCCGCCGGCCTTCACCAGGGCAGACAGTTCCTTGATCGCCAGGCTCTCGTCATCAAGCGTGATGTTATGCTTGTTGACGAAGGGGTCCTGATGCAGCTCGCTCAGGATTTCCATGCAGATGAAGCTGTCGGCAAGGTATTGCCGGTCGGCGGTTTGCGGCGGGTTCCACCAGCATGTGCAGTCGTTCAGCACGTGCTCGTGCATCAGGGTGACGCCGATATCGCCAGCACTGACCGGGCCGTTGACGGTCATGACCTTGCCGGAGCCCGTATGGGCCTCGGAAAGCTCGGTTGCAGACATTATTTGCCTCCCTTCCCAAGCCCGAAACGGAAATTCGTTCCGAAAATGCGGGTATTGAGCCAGATCGCCATCAGGATGATCGCGCCCGTCACGATTTGGGTGAAGAAGGGCGAGATGTGCAGCAGGATGAGACCGTTGCCAATGACAGCAATGGTCATCGTGCCAAGCACTGTGCCGAGAATAGTGCCACGACCGCCCATCAGCGACGTGCCGCCCAGAACGACGGCGGCAATGGCCTGAAGCTCGAAACCGACAGCGGCATTGGACGAACCGGAACCGAGGCGGGCAGCCATCAAGAGGCCGGCAAGACCACAGGCGAGACCGGAAAGCACATAGACGGACATCAGCACGAATTTCGCGGGCATGCCGACGCGGCGCGCGGCTTCCAGATTGGAGCCGACGGCGACAACCTGGCGGCCATAGCGGGTTTTCGAGATGATGATATAGCCGATGATGGCAACAATGATGGCCACAATGGCGGGGAACGGAATGCCGAAGAGCTCGCCACGGCCAAGGAACAGAAAGCCATCCACATCACGGATCGGAATCGAATAGCCCTTGGTGAGGTAAAGCGCGAGGCCACGGAAGATCGAAAGACCGGCCAGCGTGACGATGAAGGCGGGAATCCCCTGATAGGCGACGAACCAGCCCTGAAACAGACCGATGAACGCGCCGAGCGCCAGCATGGCGACAATGGCAAGCGGCCAGGGCATCCCGGCAGCAATAACCATCGCTACAACAGCGTTGATAACCGCAATGACGGAGCCGACCGAGAGATCGATACCGCCGGTGACGATGACATAGGTCATCGCAATCGCGACGATCAGGATGGGAGCGGCCTGCCGGACCACATTCAGAAGGTTGCCCGCCGTCAGAAATGTATCGGTCGTAGCCGAGAAGAAGATGACGCAGACGACGAAGAAGAAGGCGATGGACAGAACCTGGGCGTTCTCGCCGAGAAAATCGGCGAGCGGCGAGCCCTTCGCGCGTTCGGTGTAGGCGGTCAATGTGTTTCTCCCCCGACGATGAGCTTGACGAGGTCTTCGAGACTGGTGTCGCCGATCATGCGTTCGGCAACCTTGGTACCTTCATACATGACGGCGATACGGTCGCAGACGCGAAAGAGGTCCTGCAGGCGGTGGGTAATCAGAACGACCGACACCCCCTTCGCCTTGACCCGGTTGATGAGATGAAGAACGGCCTCGACCTCTGCCACGGCGAGCGCCGATGTGGGCTCGTCCATGATCAGCACTTTCGGCTGAAAGGAGGCCGCGCGCGCAATGGCAATCGCCTGACGCTGACCGCCGGAAAGCTTTTCGACCTTGGCGGAAAGGCGGGGAATACGGATTTCCAGCGCCTCGAGCATGCGCCCGGCCTCTTCCGCCATTTTTCTGCGATCGAGGAACATGCCTTTGGACAATTCGCGACCGAGGAACAAATTACCGACAACATCGATATGGTCGCACAGGCTTAAATCCTGAAAAACCATTTCGATATTGCGGTTGCGGGCATCCGCTGGGCCGGTCAGCTCGACGCTTTCGCCGCCGACCTTGATGGTGCCGCCATCGGGAATGTAGGTCCCCGAGATAATCTTGGTCAGGGTCGACTTGCCTGCCGCATTGTCGCCGACCAGACCAAGGCATTCGCCCGGATAGAGGTCAAGATCGACACCACGCAGCGCCTGATGCGAGCCGAAGGTTTTGGTTATGCCGCGAAGAGATACGGCGGGCTCATTTTTGGGCTTTTCCGGCGAGCGGAGGGGAACATCCCCTCCGCCGCCTTCGCCACCGGTCTGGCTAAGGTCGGATGTCATTTAAAGATAGCGCGGTACGGTTCAACATTGGTTTCATCGACGATCGTGACCGGAACGGAGATCGATGCCTCGACACTGTCGCCATTGGAGATGTCGTTGAGCGCTTCCACGGCGGCAGCGCCCATCAGGGACGGGTCCTGCTGGATCACGGCGATCAGGAAGCCGTCATCAATGGCGTTGATTGCCTGTGCCGTCAGGTCCCAGCCGAAGATTTTGATATCGTCCTGCTTGCCCTGGCTTTCGACAGCAGCAATCGCACCCATCAGAGCCGGCTCTCCGGTGGCATAGATGGCGGTCAGGTCGGGGTTGGCGGTGATCAGGTTTTCAGCCGCGCTCAAAGCGGTATCCTGAACGTTCTGTCCGTCCACGACGCCCGCGATCTCGATACCGTCAACACCCTCAATGGCATCCTGGAAACCGTCCTGACGGACGTTCTGGATGTAGGAGTTGAGAGCGCCGACGATGCCGACCTTGGCCTTGCCGTCCATGTTGGCGTTGACGTAGTCGAGGAAGTAGGCGCCGATATCACCACCAGCCTTGGCATTGTCGACACCGATCTGGGCCTTTTGCGGGCCTTCCGGCAGGATGGCATCGATGGCGACGACCGGAATGCCGGCCTCATCGGCCTGCTCGACGGCGGGCATGATGCCGTTGACATCGATGGCGACAACGGCGAGGCCGTCAACGCCTTCCTGGATGTAGGTTTCGACGGCGTTGTTCTGCATGGACGGGTCGTTATTGGCGTTGTAGATCTGCAGCTCGACACCGAGTTCGGCCGCCTTTTCTTCCGCACCGCGATTGATATCGTTGAAGAACAGAGCCTGCTGGTTGATCTGAACAAGTGCAAACGTCTTGTCAGCCGCATTGGCGGCGGTCGAAAGGGCGCCGGTCATCACACCGGCAGCAAGGGCCGTGGAAAGAAGCATCCTGCGGGAAAATCTGAAAGTCATTGGTTCATCCTCTGGTTTGGTTAAGAACGTCGCTTTTTTTCGATCACCGGCGGCGCGACGGAACTCCGCACGACGATTTCTACGGGCAGCAGCTCTTCCCGCTCCAGGGTTTCGAGCTGCTGCCAATCTGTTTGAAGAAGAAGGGACAGAGCACGCGCGCCGATGGCGCGCACCGGCTGGCGCACGGCGGTCAAAGGCGGCGAAAACAGGTGCAGCGGGCCGACATCATCGAAGCCCACCACAGACACACGGTCGGGAATGCTCACGCCCTCGGAATAAAGCACCTCAATCATGCCGATTGCGATTTCGTCGGAACTGGCAAAGATGGCTGAGGCAGGAAGCTTCTCGTCTAGAAAGCGCCGCGCCGCATGGCGACCGGCCGCTACCGTGTATTCGCCACAATAGCGGGGGATCTCCACCTCTTCGCCGAAACGCTCGCGAAGTCCTTGCTCCAGTCCCGCATGACGGCGCGCGGTAGAGATCATCTCCTCCGGGCCACCAACGAAGACGACCTTTTTATGGCCGAAGTCGGCAAGATGTTTTCCGGCGAGATAGCCGCCCTGGTGATTGTCGCAGAAGAGCTTGGGAACGATGGCACCCGGCACGTCCTCGTCGACGATGACGACCTTGCCAGTGCGGTTTATCAGACCAGCAAGCTCGCCGTCATCCGGATGGTTGGTCACGAAGATCAACCCATCGACATGGTGGTGTTCGATGAGGCCGAGATATTTCCTCTCGCGGCCCGGCCGGTTGAGCGTTGCATTTAGGGACACGGCGAGGCCGAACTTTTCCGCCTCTTCCTCGATCGACGCGACGAGCATGGCAAAGAACGGGTTTGCGATGTCGGGAATGACCAGCCCGATCATGTCGGACCGCCCGCGGCTTAGCCGCCGTGCATGGGGGTTGGGCACATAGCCGAGATCCCTGATTGCCGTCTCTATGCGGCTACGCGTTTCGTCGGGCAGCACAAGCGAGCCGTTCAAGAGACGCGAAATCGTCGCAACGGAAACACCCGCGGCCTTCGCTACATCTTTCAGGCTTGGCGCCTTTGCCATTTCGTTCGCCCTCAGGTGGCTTTTGCATGATCGTAGTTTTTAGGTAAAGCGATTTACTAAACCGTTTTACAAAAAAATCGAAACTCGCTCTTTTGTCAATCCAATATTTTCCGCAGCCGCCATTCAGCACATTTGTGCTGCCAAAGACGGAACGTTGATTTCCACCGGGAACGGGGCCAGAGTAAGATCAAGGCTTGCATGCCTACAGACGCTCACCAGCGATGATTTCCGGAGACAGATCGGGCAGCAGAATATCGAGCTGATCGGCTGAGTCCGCTCAGTGAACCTTGGCAAAGGCGCAGACAACGCAGCCGCAGCGAATGGCCAGTATGACCGGCTGCAATCCAGCAGCTGTTCCACCAATGAACGACTGCTTTGGGCCGTGACGCGAGCCCACTCCGATCCATGACCAAACGCATCGCAGGTGAGAGGCTCATCGGATCGGCCAGAATCTCCCTGAAGTCGTCATATCGTCCCTCAGCCGCGGCAGTCAGAAACCGTGGCGTGTCCCCTCCACTCAACCCCGGGCCAGCAATACGCCCGCCCCGTTAATGAAGAATTGTGAGCAGCAGGCCGGAAATTATTTATAACTCCTCCTCGCAACCCAAGACATTGACGCGGTTCATTCAGACAAATCGAGCCACCTCTGCGCACGACCCTAACCCAGCTACAAAGCCGCTCTCGAAAGTCAGGTGCAGGCTCACGCAGTTTGGAAAGCTCAACTTATCAATACGATCACGATGCCAAACAAGGTCAGAACCGTGCTGGCGGTTGCGTAGCCGACCGAGTAGCCTATTGCCGGCACCTGGCTTCCGGCGCGATCGGTGATCATGCTCAGCGCTGCAGGCGCCGTACGAGCGCCCGCACAGCAACCGAGGACAATGGCATCATCAAAGCGGAAGAGATACTTGCCAATATAAAGAGCCAGAATCATGGGTACGGCGGCGGCAAAAACACTCCAGAGCAGGAACACCGGCCCTAGCTCCTTCAGCGCTGTGATCAACCCCGGCCCTGCCGTCAGGCCAACGACGGCGATGAACAGGTTGAGACCGATCGAGCTCATAAACCATGTCGTCGCACGCGGAACGCGGCCGAAGGCAGGGCGAACAGACCGAAGCCAGCCCAGAAGAAGACCGACAAGCAGCACACCGCCGGCCGTTGAAAGCGTCAGCGGCACTTCCCCAATCTTCAATGTCAAAGAGCCGAGCAGGGCCCCGACCACCACGGCCGCGCCAATGAACGCAATATCGGCACGCTCCGTTTCGCGATCAAGATAACCGAACTTGCGGGCAACGGCGGTGATATCAGCGGCTCGCCCGACGACATGCACCACGTCACCGCGATAAAGCCGGGTCTCGGACAGGATTGGAATGGAAACCGACATCGCGCCGCGGTTTATCGCGGTGAGAAAAATTCCCCGCGTTTCGGGCATTTTCGCAATCTCGGCCAGTGACTTCTTGTGCACATTGGATGCCGTAATCAGCACATCGACGCCCTCGACCGGGACGCTCAGGAGCTCGGCATCGTCAACCTCGTGCAGAACCGCGCCCACCACATCAAGCAACACCCCACGCGCGCCGCCGATTGCTATCGTATCACCGGGTTCCAACACCATCTCGGCCGTGGCCTCGACGATCGTGCCATTGCGGCGCAGCCTACCGATGAAAAGCCGATACCCCTCGAAGAAGTGCTCTGCCTGCCCGACCTTCAGCCCGGAAACAGCCGTATCCTCGCCGACACGGTATGCTCTGGCGACATATTGATGCCAGGCGGTCCCGCCCTGCCCCTGATCACCGCTGCCGCCTACGCGTCTGACATAGGCACGGCAGGCCGCCGGCAGATCGATCCCCAGCAGCTTCGGACCGAGAATTCCGAGTATTACAACCGAGCCGAACGTGCCGATCACATAGGCAATCGAAAAGGCCGCCGGCATGATGTTCAGGCTGACAGTCTTCTCCGCTGCGCTCAGTGCCGTCTGGCCGATGGCCGTCTGCGAAAGGCCAAGCGCCGAAGATGTCGTTGTCGAGCCGGCATAAAGACCGGCGGCTATGCCGATATCGTAACCGGCTAGCCTGGCCGCGACATAGACAGATCCAAGCCCCATCAAACAGACAAGAAGCGCAAAGGCCGCCTGCTGCAGCCCTCCTGAAAACAACCCGCGCACGAATTGGGGCCCAGCGCTGTAGCCGACGGCAAACAGGTAGAACATGAAGAAGATGGTTTTGACGTCCGGCGACACGGTGATGCCGATCTGGCCGATCACCAGCGCGGCAAGCAGGGTCGCAGTCACATCGCCAAGCGAGATACCCGCGATCTCCACCTTTCCGGCCGTGTAGCCGAAGAGCAGTGCCAGAAACAGCGGGATTTCGATATTGTCGCGCAGAACCGAGGCAAACCAGTCAAGTATTTCCAAGCTGCAACACCTTCACTCGATCATTAACACATCAGCAGCCTTTGTGCCTGAACGGCGCTGCTCAGCAAAGAGCAGCCGTCATGTTTTGCGGCCTCGGCAGCAATTGCGCCATCGGCTTCGACGTGAAGGTTTTGACCGAATTGCCAAGGTCTGCGACATCGAATTCGGCGAAGTTCATGCCGCCGCTGTCGCGCAGAAAGAAGCGCTTGCGATCAAGATCGGAGAGGCTTGTCCAGGAGGTGAATTCGGTCGGCACCTTGTCTCCCTCATTGCCCTGCACCTGAAGGTGGCCGCTGCCCTGATCAGGATAGTCCACCGTGACGCCGCGCGGCCTGTCAAAATTGTTCATGATGTGGGCGATCATCTGCACAGCTTTGTCAGCATCCGTCTGCTTTTCGGCAAACTGCGCATAGAAGGCGGCACGGATGAAGCGGTCCACCGAGGTATCCGTCACCGGAAGCCCTGCCTTGGCGATACCTGCACCGGATTGCACGGCCTCGTAAGACCCGAAGGTTGCCTTAGAGTGATCGACATTGGTCAGGAAGGTGTAATTGTTCAGATTCGTCAGGTGCCAGGAGAACTGCGGCGCATTGGTCATCACCCCGACAGGATTGTCATAGACCGTGCGGACGCCGTGGTGGAATTCGATGACAATGCTTTTGCCCGCGGCATCATGAACCGAATAATGGAACGGCATCTTCAGGCCGCCAAGGATCGGAACGCGCTCGACCGTGACAACAAGGTCAGCCAGCGCCTGTTTCACCTCTTCGACCGATGAAAACTGGCCAAGCACCCAGGCGCCGAGATCCGCGGCAGAAAGTCCCGCGCTGGAAGCGTCTCCTTCCGTATCGAGACCACCAGCCGCGGCATAGGACTGGACGGAGAAGGTCAGCCCGGCGCTGTTCATTCCCTCGACCACCTTCAGATCAGCCGGGCCCGGAACATGGCCGGGCTCGGGTATGGCTGCCGGCATGGTAACAGCCAGAAACGGAAACTTCGCCTGCCATGACAATGGCTTGTAACCGTCTGCTTGAGAACTGAGTTCAAGTTCTGCCGGAAAGACCGAAAGCTGGTAGGGAAGCTCGATACTCAGCTCCAGGGTCCGGCCAAGGTAGGCCCGATTGGCGGCATCGAAATAAAGAAGCGAGGTGCACATTGGTTATTTCCTTCTCAGGCAGATCAGCCGAACCATCCGTGTTTTCTGAAATTGGTGCGGGCAAGCTCCATCAGCTCATCACCGCGACCGCTCATCACCGCTTTCATCATGAACAGGCTAAAGCCCTTTGCCTGTTGGAAATGGATCGAAGGCGGCATCGAAAGCTCTTGTTTCGCGGTCTTCACATCCAGCAATACAGGACCCTCGTGCGCCAGTGCTTCAGTGACGCCGTCTTCAAGCGCACCCGGGTCTTCGACACGAATACCCTTGATGCCGATGGATTCCGCCATGGCCGCAAAGTTCGGGTTATCAAGATCGGTATTCGCATCGAGATAACCCGAGGCCTTCATCTCCATGGCGACGAAGCCAAGCGAGCCGTTGTCGAATACCACGAGCTTTACCGGCAATTTTAGCTGCCGCAGTGACAGAAGGTCGCCCATTAGCATTGAAAACCCGCCATCCCCGGACATGGAGATGACCTGCCGTCCTGGAAATGACGCTTGTGCGCCGATAGCCTGCGGCATGGCATTGGCCATAGAACCGTAATTGAAGGAACCCAGAAGACGCCTCTTGCCATTCATCTTCAGATATCTGGCGGCCCAGACCGTCGGCGTGCCGACATCGGCGGTAAAGATCGCGTCGTCCTCGGCATGCTCGCTCAGGAGCCTGGTCAGGTGCTGCGGGTGAATCCGGTGATCGGACTTCTCGGGAAATGCAAGATCATCCAAGCCCTTACGGGCAGAAACATAGTGCTCCTTGGCACGCTCAAGAAAATGCCGGTCTTCTTTGCGCGCCAGACGCGGAAGCAGTGCGTTGATCGTCGAACGCAAATCACCGACGAGGCCGACATCAACAGCCCTTCGACGGCCAATTGCTTCGGGACGAATGTCGATTTGCGCCACCTTTGCCTTTTCGGGGTAGAACGGACGATAGGGAAAGTCCGTCCCGAGCATCAGCAGCATGTCGCAATTTTCCATAGCGTGGTAGCCGGACGAAAAGCCGATCAACCCTGTCATTCCGACATCAAAAGGGTTGTCCCACTCGATATGCTCCTTGCCGCGCAGGGCGTGAATGATTGGAGCTCCGAGCTGGTCGGCCAGGGCGACCACTTCATCATGGGCGCCGGCGGTGCCGCTGCCGCAGAGCATCGCGACCGCCTCGGACTTGTTCAGCATTTCAGCCAGACGCTCGAGATCGGCAGGAGCAGGAATTATGGCCGGCGGCTTGCCAAATGTCATCGGAGCCGGTGAGGCAGGTGCCGGCTCAAGCGATACATCGCCGGGCAGCACTATCACTGACACACCACGCTTTTCGACCGCGCTCCGGATTGCCGTTTCAAGGATATGTGGAAGCTGAGCGGGATTGGTAACCATTTCTACATAGTGGCTGCATTCCTTGAACAACTCCTGAGGATGTGTTTCCTGGAAATAATGCGAGCCGATCTCACTTGAGGGAATGTGTGAGGCGATCGCGAGCACAGGTACCTGATTGCGATGGCAGTCGTACAAACCGTTGATCAGGTGCAGATTACCCGGGCCGCAACTGCCCGCACAGACAGCCAGTTTGCCTGTAACCGCTGCTTCCGCACCCGCGGCAAAAGCGCCTGCCTCTTCATGACGCACATGCATGAACTCGATCTTGCCTTGTCGGAGCAGGCTATCGTTTATGCCATTGAGACTATCACCAGTCACACCCCAAATCCGGGCAATACCAATATCGGCAAGCAGAGAAGCAATATAGTCAGAACAGGTTTCTTTGGCCACTCGATTTCCCCGTCGTTACAATAGGTTCGGGCATGACTGCTTATCTTTTACAGTCATAGAATGCTGGCCTGCAGGCGGCCGTGAACGAAATTCACGCCGCAGCGGCCGAGCGCTCAGCTACGAAACTGGTAAACGGCGGCATACCTGTTTCCAATTCGCTGTTGAGCGCCAATAGTGACGCATTCTTGGCTCACCATCGACACAGCGATCTGCGCCGATACCCGATATAAATACCTCTGCACCTCAGTTGACTGATGGATGCACGATGCGTGATAGATCGTCGTAGCGGTTGCGAAAACGATTGCGGGTCGATGTTCAATTTTCCTGGACATGCAATTGTTTTCAGTTCTTATCGCCGGTCAGCATGGGGGACACGATGGACAGCAAAATCAGGCAGATTGTCCAGAACAATATTCGCTACATTTGTTCACGGTTCAGCTCGATAACTGAGGCTGCGGATATGATCGGAATTAACCGACAGCAGTTGAACAAATATCTGAGCGGCTCCGGTTTTCCTTCCCTCTCAACCTTATCGAATATCGCGCGTAAGAATGGTTTAACCGTTGACGACCTGATGCTCGAGCACGATGCATTCGTCGATCGAATTGACAGCCGAGGCCGCTCAAGCGATCCGTTGCCAGCCGTTTTCAATCAGACAATCTCTGACGTCATCGCCTATGGCAAGGCCAAGAATGCCAGCCTGAACTGGCTCACAGGAAGCTATATCTTCTGTTTGCGGAGTCTGGCCGATCCAGCGAAAATCACAGTATCATACGGCCGCATTTTCCAGAGCGATGGACTGACTTTTCAAAAAACGTTTTCCCCGCTTCCCGACGCACTCAGTCGTCGTGGATCACTCCGGGTCCTCAAGCACGAAGCCTGTGTTATCGAGGTAGGCGGTCTCCTCCATTTCTACCGAGTGACCAATCTGGACAGAACAACGGCAGACATTGGGCTAAAAATCATGATCCCGTCCTTCAGCGGCGGCGGCGACTACATGAGTGGCTATGTGCTTGCGACCGAGCGTGCTAGAAAATCAGATCCCCGCCTGCTCGAAGTGATGATGAAAAGGCTCCCCGCCTCCAGCGCACTGTCTGCGGTACGCCGCCATTGCGGCGTCTTCGACATGGACGACCCCGATCTTGACCCCGTGATTACCGATTTTTTCCGGAGCAAAAGTCCCCAGACTGCGCTGGATCATGACCAAGCGACCGCCTCCCCCCAACACAGCATTGCCCCTCTCAGGCAAACCAGCGCCCACAATGGGCGCTAAGGCTCAGTTTCAGCGGTTCAATTCGCCGTTGTTTGCGATGACATCTTGCCGTCCAGTGCTGACATCCAGTTGATCGCGACAGTCGAGCAGCCAGGCAGTATCTGCCTCAATTGAGGAGAATGCGTCCACGGCGGCGTCAAGTGGTGCCTGTTTTTCCTGAACTTGCGGTAACGGGTAAACGGCAGCGAGCCGCGCGAGCGCGTCGACAACGCCATCCACACGGCCCTTGTCCACGGGAACATCTGTGGCTGACCGGCTCCCAATTAACGCAACGATATGGTCGCAAAGCCTTTCCGCACTGGCCACAGCTGGTTATCAGGCTGCGGCCTGGCGAGACTTCGGTGTGGATATGGCTCGTGATGATGCTCAACACCAGCATGTTGAGCGCGCCGACGGAAAACGCCGCGCCATAACCGCTGAGGATGACGGAAACCATTCCGAGCGTGACCAGAAGAATGAAGGTCAATACGCCATGGCCCGCTACAAAGGGACCGAGAAAACAGCCCGCCAGCGCGATCGCGGTGGAAACGACGATCTGGCGAAAGCGATCGCCATAGGGGTCAAGGCGTACGGTGATCGCGGTCAAGAATGCACCGATGGCGATATAGACCGTGGAATTGGTATCGCCATTCAGCCAGCCGAGAAAGAGCGGCAGGCTGGTGCCGACGGTAATCCGGATCGCGTGCGGTCACGAATGATAGGACGCCAGCTTCAGGAGCGAAAGCTTGTGTATCCATGCGCCTTTTTCAGCGCTCGCCATGAGGTATACCCCAAACCCTTCAGCCAGCTTTCAGCCATGCGCTACAGGCGCCTCAAACTATACGGCCAAGGTCTCTGAAACGTCGCTCGCGATTTGCAAGACCTGCACGTAGGTTTGCACCTGCTAGATATGGGCGACGACCATAACTCCGATTGCCATCGTGACCAGTGAAACGACTGTGCTGAGGAGAACAGTCGAGGCGGCTTGCTCGGTGTAGGAATTATGCGCAACAGCCAGCGACGGCACAGCGGTCGCGGTCGGCAGAATGCCAATGATAAAGGCCGCCTTCAGCAAATCGCCATGCAGTCCAAGCGCCAGGCCAACCCCGAGAATGACGGCCCCCTGAATAATGTTCTTCAGGACAACGTTGACAATGATCTCGCTCTTCAGTTTCAGATGAACGCCGGACAGAAAAAGCCCCAGAAAGAAAAGAGCAACACCGCCTGCAGCCTTGCCGAGTTCATCCATGGAACTGGTTATGACGGTAGGCAGTTTGATACCGGCAACAGCGAAGACGGCCCCGAGTACGGGCAAAAAGACGAGCGGCTGCGAGATCGTGTTCAACAGAAGTTTCGAAATGCTCTGCCCCTTCTGGCCGGCGCTGAGCATCATCAAAGAGACGGGCAGGATGATCACGGTGTAGATCAGGTTTCCAACGACAACGGAAATCAGCCCGGAAGAACCAACGGTCGCAAGCAGTATCGGCGGACCACAATAGGCCATATCGGGAAACGAAGCGGACAGGGCCTGCATTGTTGAATCAGCATGGCCGTATTTGGCAATCACCTTGCCATAGGCGTAGGCTGCAACATAGGTAACAACGAGGCCCACACCGATCGCTGCGGCAAAGTCCGCATTCAGTATCGACTTGGCCGGAGAACTGAGTGCGGCGAGAAACAGCGCAATCGGCAGCGCAATCTTGACGACAAAGTCGGCAAAGGCCTGGGCGTGCTCGCGCTTCACAAAATTCCGCGCGCCCGACACCCAGCCGATGCCCACGCCCAGAACAATAGGCCCTAGGGCGATGGCTATGGTATGTGTCAGCATATGGGCTCCTCACGCAGCCGCGCCGGTCCTATTTTCACCGGTCTGGGCTGTCTCTGCCTTCGTGGTTAAGTTTCCGTCCTGAACTGCCGCTTTCGTCCCTGAATTATTGCGGCATCTTGTGCGCTTTCAATTCGCCGGAAAGCGTCAAAAATGACGCTATTTACACTCAATCAGTACTTTCGCCGACTGAGCCTGTTTGGCGTCAAAACTGAAGCTGATTAGCGAATTTCTGTTACTCGGCGGGGGATGTTAGTTCTCGTCGAAAGCATGGCCGACTGCGTCTCGGGCCAGCAGCAAGAAAAATCAGATTTTTCTCCGCGAGAACTTCTGTTTTGGCTTCAATAGATTAGCATAGCTTCATATAAATGCTCTTGAATGGGGGATTTCATGAGTAACGACGACAACCATCCGGCGATGCAGGATCTGCCGATCGGCATTGCAGCCAAAGGCATGCGCCACGAATTTGACAGCATGGGCGATGTCGATGTGCCGGCAGACCGGTACTGGGGCGCGCAGACCGAGCGCTCGCTGCAACACTTCAATATCGGCGGCGACCTGATGCCGAAGCCCGTCTATCATGCCTATGGCTACGTCAAGAAGGCCTGCGCGCTTGTCAACAATGCGGCCGGCCGCCTGCCCGACTGGAAACGGGACGCCATCATTCGTGCGGCGGACGAGACCATTTCCGGCAAGCTTGATGATCACTACCCGCTCTTCGTCTGGCAGACCGGCTCCGGTACCCAGAGCAATATGAATGTCAATGAGGTCATCTCCAACCGTGCCATCCAGCTTCTGGGCGGCACGCTTGGCACGCAGCAACCGGTCGGCCCGAATGACGACGTCAATATGGGGCAATCTTCCAACGACACCTTCCCGACTGCGATGCATATCGCCTCGGTTGCCGCGATCGACGACCTTCTGGTTCCACAGGTAACAAAACTTGCCGAGACGATCGAGAAAAAGGCTGACAGCTGGATGGATGTGGTCAAGATCGGACGCACCCATCTGGAAGATGCCGTTCCGCTGACGGTCGGCCAGGAATGGCACGGCTGGGCCGGGCAGATCCGCGATGCGATTGCCGATATCGAGACAAGCCGTGAAGGTCTCTACAAGCTTGCCGTCGGCGGCACGGCGGTTGGCACCGGGCTCAATGCGCCGGAAGGTTTTGCAGCCGATGTTGCGGCGAAGATTGCGGAACTGACGGGCAAGCCGTTCGTCACCGCGCCCAACAAGTTCTCGGCCCAGGGCTCACTTGATGCGATGGTGCGGGCCCATGGCGCGCTGCGCAATCTGGCCGTCGCCCTGATGAAGATCGCCAATGACATGCGCTGGCTCGCATCCGGCCCGCGCTGCGGTTTTGCCGAGCTTCTTTTGCCGAGCAACGAGCCAGGCTCGTCAATCATGCCGGGCAAGGTCAACCCGACCCAGTGCGAGGCCATGGTGATGATCGCCATACAGGTCATGGGCAATGACAGTGCCGTTTCGATTTCCGGCAGCCAGGGCAATTTCGAATTGAATGCCATGCGCCCGGTGATCATCAACAATTTCCTCCACTCCGCCCGTATTCTGGCCGATGGTTGCGAAAAATTCCGGGAGTATTCGGTCGAAGGCACCGAGCTTAACCGCGAGAAGATCCAGTCCTATGTCGACGGCTCGGTGATGCTGGTGACGGCGCTTTCGCCCGTCATCGGCTATCAGAATGCCGCCCATATTGCGGAAAAGGCGATTGCCGAGGGGCTGACGCTGAAACAGGCTGCCCTTGCCTCCGGCAAGGTGGATGAGGCCATGTTCGACAAGGTGGTCCGTCCCCTCGACATGGTCGGCAAGGGCCTTTCGGGTGCGTGATGTCACAGGCGCCTTCCACTGCTGAGCATGTGGCCCATCTGGGTTTGCGCCTCGGCCGGCTGATGCTGGCCAATGGCGCAGGTACGGAGCGGGTTCAGCAAGCCGTAAACGATTATGTCGCCCGCTTCGGATATGACGCGCGCCTGATGGTATCGGCCGAAGGGCTGATCATCACGCTTGAAAAGGGTGGTCATTTTCACACACGGCTGGGCCACGCGCTTTCCGGCATGGCGATCAATATGGGGGCGCTGGCCGAACTGAAGGCGATCCGTAGCGAGACTATTGCCGCAGATCCCGATTTTGAGACCATCGACCGGAAGTTCGGTGATGTCGAGCATGCCGGCAACCATTATCCGCCTGTCCTTGTCATTCTTGGCATGGGGCTGACAGCTGCCGCTCTGGCCCGGCTTTTCGGCGCGGAATGGCCGGTCGTCTATGTTTCGGTCCTGGTTGGGATCATGACCCAGACATTGCGGCAGACGTTAAACCGCTGCGGCGTGCATCCGGTTGCCATGGCGGGCCTTGCCGCCTTTGGCGGCGGGCTGGCGGGTGCTCTGGCGATCAGGCTCTTTCCGGGTGTTTCGGCAACGCTTTGTCTTGTCGCTGCGGGCATGATCCTTGTGCCGGGCGCACCGTTGATCAACGGGATCAGAGACCTTTTCAGCAATCATATCGGTGTCGGCGTCTCACGGCTGGTTCTGGGCGGCATCACCATTCTTGCAATCACGTTCGGCCTTCTTTCAGCAGCAAGCATTGCAGGCGACCAGATGCCGGTTGCGGGCAAGATGACGCTGTTACCGGTTCCGGAAGACTTTCTGTTTTCAGCCCTGGCCGGCGTTGGCTTCGCGCTGTTGTTCAACGTACCGATCAGATCGGCCTGGGTCTGCGTGATCACGGCGATGATCGGCCACGGACTGCGCACGGCGGTCATGCATATGGGCCTTGATATCGTACCGGCGGTGCTGATCGGCGCCTTTGCCGCCACGCTTGTCGCCCGCCTGATGGCCGCAGCCTATGACGTGCCGCCGGTCGCTTTCGCCTTTCCGGGCGTGGTGTCGATGATCCCCGGATCATTCGGCTTTCGCACCGGCATTGGCGCACTCACCATCATGAAGGAAGGCGCAGGCACCGCCCCTTCCTTTGTCGCCGAAACAATAGGACTTGGCGTCACAACAGGGCTGATGACGGCAGCCATCGCCATCGGTCTCAGCCTTGCTTTGGCAACCCGAAAACCGTCTCCGACAACCAGCAGAACTGGAGTTCGAAAATGATAAGATGTGTGCGTATGTGGACGGGCGAGGATGGAAACTCGCTGTTCGAGGAAGGCTTTATCGACATGGCGGAAGGCATGCGCGGTGATGCCGTCGGCAAGCCGGTCAAGGCGTTGGAACTCTCCTTCCAGGAAACAATCTCCGGTGGCTCATATGAATGGCATCAGGACCCTGTGCCGCGCTTCGTGATCACGCTTTCCGGCACGCTCGAATTCGAAGTGAAATCCGGAGCGAAATTTACCATCAAGCCCGGCGATATTCTGCTGGCGCAGGACAATAGCGGCTCGGGCCATACATGGCGGCTGATCGGCGACGAGCCCTGGCGGCGTGCCTATGTCGTCTATGCCGATGGCTCCGATCTCCAGTTCAAACCCGCCACGAAGGAGTGAAAATCATGAGCAACACCGACAAGGAACACCACGACGTCGTCATGATCGGCGCGGGCATCATGAGCGCCACACTCGCGACCGTGTTGAAGGAACTCGACCCTTCGCTCGAAATCGCCGTGCTTGAGGAACTGAACGACTGCGCGCAGGAAAGTTCGAATTCCTGGAACAATGCCGGCACCGGCCATGCGGCCAATTGCGAGATGAACTATACGCCGCAGCGCTCCGATGGCAGCGTCGACATCTCAGAGGCGCTCGAGGTCAATACCGAGTTCGACGTCTCGCGCCAGCTCTGGTCGTATCTGACCCGCAAGGGCGCCATCAAGGAGCCCCGCGATTTCATCAACCCCTGCCCGCATATGAGCTTTGTCTGGGGCCAGGAAAATGTCGAATTCCTGCGCACGCGCTACAAAACCATGTCGGCGCATCACTGCTACCGCGGCATGGAAATGTCGGAAGACCACAGCCAGATCGCCGACTGGGCGCCGCTGATCATGGAAGGACGCGATCCTAACCAGCCAGTTGCGGCCACCCGCATCGTCTCCGGCGCAGACGTGTCCTACGGCTCGCTGACCCATATCCTGATGGCCTATCTGGAGTCGCTTTCCGGTGCGTCGGTCTATTACAAGCACCGCGTCACCGATCTGACCAAGGACAGCGACGGGCGCTGGCTGGTGAAAGTGAAAGACCTTGAAGGCCGCACCCACAAGACCATCTCGGCGAAATTCGTCTTCGTCGGCGCGGGCGGCGGAGCACTGGAGCTGTTGCAGAAATCGGGGATACCCGAAGGTCGCGGCTATGGTGGCTTCCCGGTCAGCGGCATCTGGATGCGCTGCGATGTCGATGACGTCAGCGCCCGCCACCATGCCAAGGTCTATGGCAAGGCGGCACACGGTTCCCCGCCCATGTCGGTCCCGCATCTCGACACCCGGATCATCGACGGCAAGCGCTCGATCCTGTTCGGGCCTTATGCCGGCTTTTCCAGCAAGTTCCTGAAGCACGGCTCGTATCTGGACCTCGTCGAATCGGTTGAGCCGGGCAATATCCTGCCGATGCTGGCCGTGGCGAAGGACAATATGCAGCTGACCGAGTATCTCGTCGGCCAGGTTCTGCAGACATCGAAGCATCAGTTCGCCACGCTTCAGCAATTCTTCCCCGAGGCAAAGCGCGAGGACTGGAAGGAGGCGGTTGCCGGCCAGCGCGTGCAGATCATCAAACCCGACCCGAAACACACCGGAGCGCTGGAGTTCGGCACCGAGCTGATCGCCTCGGACGACAAGTCGATGGTCGCGCTTCTTGGCGCGTCTCCGGGCGCTTCGACTGCGGCCTTCATTGCCATGAACGTGCTGAAGAAGTGCTTCGCAGACAGGCTGACAGGTGATGCCTGGCTGCCCAGGCTTAAGGAGATCATCCCGACCTGGGGGATCGACCTGAAGACCGATGCAGACGCCTGCCATTCGATTCGCAAGCAGACCGCCGATACGCTGAAGCTCGAATTCGTCTGAGTTTAAACCAAAAGAAGCCACAGTCTCCGAGTGAGGCTGCGGCAATAGCTGGCGAGCAAGCTGGGAGAAAGCCATGTCTCCGGATGATTTGGCATTGCACATAGCGCGATTCGATTTCGCGTGGATCACCACCATGCACATCCTGTATCCGCCGATTACAATCGGACTGGCGATGCTGCTGTTTTTCGCCGAGTGGCGCTGGCTCCGGACGGACGACGAGAAATGGTACCGGCTCTGTCGATTTTTCGAGCGCCTGTTCGTGGTCAATTTTGGCGCCGGGGTTGCAACCGGCGTGACCATGGAAATGGCGTTCGGAATTCTCTACGGGCCGTTCTCCCAGGCCGCCGGGCCTCTGTTCGGACAGGTTCTCGGCTATGAGACGATCACCGCCTTTATGTATGAGGCCGGCTTTATCGGATTGATGATATTCGGCTGGGGCAAGATCAGCCGGCGCATGCATCTGTTTGCGACGTTCAATGTGGCGCTGTCCTCATCCCTGTCCGCCTGGTGGATCCTTGATGCGAACTCATGGATGCAGTCGCCGGATGGCGTCGAGTACATCAATGGCGTTTTTCATGTCGTCAGCTGGAAGGATGCCTTGTTAAACCCGGATGTGTTCGGCGCATTCCCGCACATGCTCGTTGCCTGCCTGGAAATCGCTCTGGTTTTCGTCGCTGCCGTTTCGGCGTGGTTCCTTTTGAAGAACCGTCATGCAGAACTGTTCCAGAAGCCACTCAAATACGCCATGATCGCCCTCGTCGTGGTGGCTCCGCTACAGGTTTATCTGGGCGATTCAATCGGGCTGATCACAGCCAAGCAGCAGCCGGCGGCGCTGGCGGCCATGGAGGGCCACTATGACACCTACAATGCCGACGGAACGCCCAATACCGACTGGAAGGTGGTGGGCTGGCCGAATGCGGCAAATGACGGATTTGCATGGTCGATTTCCATTCCGCATGTGCTAAGTCTTCTGGAGACCCATACCTGGAGTAGCCCGGTCACCGGCCTCAATGATTTCCCGATGGACGAACGGCCGCCTGTCGTCATTCCATTCTATTCATTCCGCGTCATGGTCGCCATCGGCGGCGCGCTGCTTCTGCTTGCGTTCTGGGGTGGTTTCCTGGCGCTGCGTGGCCGGCTCTCGATGGCTTATATCCGTGAACAGAAATGGTTTCTGAGGGCAACGCTTGCCGCCGTCGTGCTGCCCTACCTTGCCATATGGACCGGTTGGTGGACCCGGGAAGTCTCGCGCCAGCCATGGATTGTATACGGCATGATGCGCGTCGAAGAAGGCGTCAGCCAGATGTCGCTCCAGATCGCACTGTTCTGGCTCGCAGGCTTTGTCGTCTTCGAACTCGCCGTTCTTTTTGGCACGGTCTACTTCCTCGCAAAAGTCTGCCGGATAGGACCTGACATCGAGAGCCCCATTCCGCCGGATACCCGCCAGCGGCTCGGACACATCGAAAGTGATGATGATACCTCGCCGGAATATATCCGCCCCGTTTGAGTGACTGCGAAAGCCAGGAAGGAAATTGCGAGATGGAAACGCTGACGGCTACGCAAGAGATACTGATCGTGGCATGGTGGCTCGCACTCGGTATGAGTGTGCTGCTCTATGTGATCCTTGACGGCGCGGATCTTGGTGCTGGGATATTCTCTCTTTTTGTACGGGACCACCATGAGCGCGGCGCGATCATGACGGCAATGGCAGGCACATGGGACGCCAATGAAACCTGGCTGATCGTTGCCGGGGGCATACTCTTCGGGACCTTCCCATTCGTCTACGGCTCGGCCTTCCACTATCTGCTGGTCCCTCTGGCACTTGTGCTCTGGGGGATCATGTCTCGCGCCGTCGCGCTTGAATTCCGTCACCTCGCATCACCGGGCTGGCAGCGCTTCACCGACTATGTATTCGGGTTTTCGAGCCTCGCCGTCACATTTTTCGGCGGCATGGCGGTTGGTGCAGCGCTTCAGGGGTTCAAGCTCACCCATGTGGATGGACGCGTCCCGAGCTATACCGGCGGGGCCTTTGAGTTCTTTTCTCTTTTCAGCGTCTGGACCGGCCTTTGCTCGGTCATTGCCGTCACGCTCGCCGGCACGCTTTTCATCCGCGCACGCTTCGAAAAGACCGAAGCAATCCGTCAGGATGCCGCACGCTGGACGGGTTTGATCTTCTGGGCAGCGATCATCGCGGTCGCCATCACCGTTTTGTGGAGCATCGCTATCTTTCCCTGGGCCCGCGACAAATGGTTCGGCGCATACTTCTGGGTCTGGGGCCTTTTCTTCCTCGCATCGCTGTTTGCGATCTTTCAGACTCTGCGTTCGACCCGCGCTGACCGGGACCTGCGCGCAATCCTCTGGTTCATCGGTGCAGTGGCAATCCTTGGCGTCGGCATGCTGATCACCATGTTCCCCTACCTTGTTCCAGGCACATGGACCATATGGGATGGCGCCAGCCCTCAGGTCTCGATTACCACCTTCACCTTGACGATGGGTGGCTTCCTGCCGGTCATGATCATGTACAACTGGTATCAGATCTGGGTATTCAGAGCGCGGATCTCCAAGCTCGTCGCCTATCACACATGATCATCGTCTATCCGGGTCGCAAAGCTGATGCCCCTTCATGACGGAAAGGCAAGCGACCGTGAGCGGTGGCTTAAGACCTGGCAAGGCAAAGCCCGCCGCAAAGGCGGGCTCACCGTTTTCTTCGGCCTTCTCTCTGCCGCGTTGATCATCGCCCAATGCTTGCTGATTGCGCGCATCATCGCAGCCGTGGTTGTCAATAGCGCCGTGCTGGCGGATGTTTCCTCTTCCCTCATCTGGCTTGCTGCGGTCTTTGTTCTGAGGTTTTTTGCCGATGTGCTGAAACGCGGTTTTGCTTTCGAAACTGCGCTGTCGGTCAAAACAAGCATGCGGTCAGCCCTTTTTGACCGGATCGTGGCGATGGGGCCCGTCGGCCTGGAGCGGGAGCATAGCGGCGAGATCATCGCCACCATGACCGCTGGCCTTGACGAGATCGAAGGCTATTTCAGCGGTTACCTTCCACAGAAGTTTCTCGCTGCTCTGATTCCTCTTGTCGTCCTGGCCGTTGTCTTTCCGTTCGACAAAATCAGTTTCCTCATCCTGCTGATCACACTGCCAATACTACCGATCTTCATGTTCATCGTCGGCAAGGGGGCAGAGAAGCTCAACCGGCGGCAATGGCGTCGCCTGTCGATCATGGGTGCGCATTTTTTCGACGTCATCGAAGGGCTCACAACACTGAAGCAACTCGGTGCAAGCCGACGCGAAGCCGCCATCATCGCCCGTGTGTCGGAGGACTACCGCAAGACCACGATGGCTGTGTTGCGTGTCGCCTTCCTGTCGTCTCTCGTGCTCGAATTCTTCGCCACGATCAGCGTGGCCATGGTCGCGGTCTATGTCGGTTTCCGGCTGTACTATGGCGACATGCTGTTCTTCCCCGGGCTGTTCGCCTTGCTGCTGGCGCCGGAATTCTTTCGTCCCTTGCGTGACATGGGCACCCAGTATCACGCACGCATGTCCGCTCTGGCGGCCGCTGAGGAACTGATCCGGATTTTCGAGTATCCATCGCCCCAGCCCGGCAAGACCGTTGTGAGCGGTAACAAGCCGCTCGACATCGCATTTGAAAACGTCTCTTTCAATTACCCGGAAGGCGGCGGCGTTTTTGATATCGGGCTTACTCTGGCTAGCGGTGAATGCATCGCCCTTGTCGGGCCAAGCGGTGCCGGCAAGACCACGCTGGCGCGCCTCCTTCTCGGCTTTCTACAGCCGGACAAAGGCCGTCTCCTTGTCAACGGACACGCACTCGGGGAGCTGTCTGAGCGCCACTGGTTCGAACGCATCGGCTGGGTTCCCCAACGCCCAACGCTCTTCGCCGGAACGCTTCGGGAGAACATCGCTCTGGCGATGCCGGACGCATCGTATGATACAATTGAAAAGGCAGCATCAATCGCGCGCGCTCAGGCAATGATCGAGGCCATGCCAAAAGGTTACGACACAACCATCGAACAGGATGGAACAGGGCTTTCCTGTGGCCAGGCCCAACGAATCGCGGTTGCCAGAGCTGTGTTGACAACGCCGGACCTCCTCATCCTCGACGAGCCTACCGCCGCGCTCGATCGGGAGGCAGCGATCGGCCTGCTGGCTGGCCTTCGCCGGGCTTTGCCGCAGACCGCCTTCTTTGTTGTTACACATGACGCCAGGCTTGCCGCTGAGGCCGATCGTATCGTCTCCCTGGACGGAGGTCGCATTGTCGACGGACAGCCGGACGGCCAAAGGCAGCCACGGCAGAAGCCACCATGCACAACAGCACGGGAGGATGAATGAAAGACTTTGTCCGGCTGATGGTCCTGTTTGCGCCCTATCGCAAATGGATGCTTGCGGGGATCGCCCTTTCCGTTCTGGTCGTCTTGGCCAACGTCACCCTTCTGGCGGTCTCCGGCTGGTTTATTGCGGCGATGGCGCTGACAGGCCTCGGTATTCAGACCATCAACTATTTCACGCCGGCGGCTGCCATTCGCGGTCTTGCCGTACTGCGAACCGTAGCGCGCTATCTCGAGCGGCTGGTCACGCATGAGGCGACGTTCCGCCTGCTGTCGGAACTGCGCGTGTGGTTTTACGAGCGGCTGGAGCCGCTTGCACCGGCTGGTCTCGAAGCTGAACGACACGGGGATCTGCTCTCTCATTTGCGTGCCGATATCGACAGCCTCGACAACCTCTATCTCAGGATAGTCGCCCCGGCGACAGCGGCATTCATTGCCGGCATCCTGCTGACAGGCGGGCTCGCCGTGTTCAGCGCGAAAATCGCTTTCATTACGGCGCTGGCGCTCGTTTTCACCGGATTGCTGACGCCTCTTCTCGTTACATGGCTGGGACAGACCGTCGGCAAGCGCACCGTCGCGCTGCGGGGAGAGATGCAGGTGCAGGTTGCCGACACGATCCGCGGCCTTGGCGAGCTCGCCATTGCCGGCGCGGTGGCGCGCCGGCGTGCGCAGATCATTGGATTTTCTCTGGTCCTCGGACGAGCACAACGCCGGACGGCATGGACAACGGCCTGCTTCGAAGCGTTCTCCGCGCTTGTAGGTCAGGCAACGGTTTGGCTGGCAATCGTGGCCGGCATCACAGCGGTTTCAGCCGGAACACTGAGCGGACCGGAACTGACAATGCTGGTATTCTGGGTGATGGCGTCTTTTGAGGCCGTTTCGATGCTGCCGGGCGCTTTCTACGCTTATGGCGAAACGGCCGCTGCTGCCCGCCGCCTGTTCGAAATCGCCGACCGGCATCCGCCTGTGGCGCAGTCGCTCCCCGGTGACGGCAATATGCCCTCTAGTTTTGACATCCATTTTTCGAATGTCACGATGGGTTATTCTGAAGCAGTGCCTGCCGTCCTCAAGGAGTTCTCCCTCAAGTTAGCGCAAGGCCATACGATCGGCATTACGGGCGCAAACGGCGCGGGAAAGACCACGCTGCTCAATCTCCTGCAGCGCTTTCGGGAGCCGGATGAAGGCACCATTTGCATCGGCGGCATTCCCATCGGTGAAATCGGTGACGACAATCTGCGGAAACTCATCGCAGTGGTCGCGCAAAAGACCCACCTTTTCAACGCAACCATCCGCGACAACCTGTTGATTGCTTCGCCGGACGCCGACGATACTGCGCTGCTGGATGCGATGGAAACCGCAGGCCTTGCCGATGAAGTCCGCGGTTTCAGCCGTGGGCTCGATACGATGATCGGAGAACTTGGGACACGACTTTCCGGCGGTCAGGCGCGCCGCCTTGCGATTGCCCGCGCATTGTTGCGCGATGCTCCCATCCTGCTTCTCGACGAGCCGACAGAAGGTCTTGATGCTACAAGCGAAAGAAAGGTTCTCGCTGCGTTCACCCGCGCCAAAGCCGACCGAACAACAATCATAGTTTCCCATCGAACACTTGCTCTTGAGTATTGTGATCAGGTCGTCCTTCTGTCGTAGGCCTCGGTTTAGTGTCACATTGAACTGATGCGATGGCTGCCACCTCCGGTCGGCTTCGAGTATGACAAGACGGGACCATATCCGCCGAGCAGAGGCCGCATCAATGACATCGAACCGGCCGGAGCAAGGCAATTGCTGCGGATGAAGATGGCTCCCACTTTGCAGCGCCCTAAACTTTAGCCCCGACTTTAGGCTTTAAATTTAGCCTCAGACTGGGCAGACCGCGCGGTGCCAAATACCCGCAGGGCAAGGGGCCCAGGGAAGGACCCGCGGAACGCTTGCCCCCTGCCCTGACGACAAAGAGCGGGCCACCGAAGTAACCCGCTCTCACCAGTCTCATGCGGAGCATCCGTCCCGCTGATACGATGCGATCGTGCCGAGACCCTGATGGATCATCTTCGACCGTGAGGCGTATTGGCTCACACCTTTCCGATCACGGCAAGCGGCACGACCATTGGCGTCAGCCGGCCGAACAGATCAACCTCGACCACGACATCACCCTTGCCCTTGCTTTTGGGGGTGACCACCGTGCCGACCTGCCCCTCGAAGATCCCGTCACCGATGATCACCCGGTGTAGCGTGACGCTACAGCAAAACCGCTGTTGTTTGTCAGATGAGGCCTTCAAAGTTCCACCTTCAGGGTAAGCGCAGTTCAGACGCAGTCAACCTCCTCAAAAAGCGTGAAGACAGAAGCATCCGAGGCTGATGCGTCATAAGGTCCCTTATGGGCGTCTTTATCGGGCAGAGGCCGGGGCATTGTGAAACCCGCGAAAGTTGGATGACCACACAAGACGCATAGGCGCTTATAGTGCTCAGCGCGTTTTTTCGTCGTGAAACCATCACGCTTGTCCAAGGCATCGCGCGTTTTTATTGGGCTAAAGACTGCCAGCCGCTTTCCCTCTGATATCGTCTTCCACTGTTGGATCAGTTTTGGGTCTGTTTGCAGATAATCCAGCAACCAACCACTCTCTAGTACGTAGCGGATCTGCAAGCCCGACGACTGATAGTAACCGCTGAGTAGTAGTTTGAAAGCAGAAGCCATGGAGTTGAAAATGCTGGCACCGATAAGTGCCACAATCACCTGATCCTCGTTCATGTTCGGCGTGTTTGTTCGGACGTGCTGCAGCATATCCATGCAGGTCTCGATCATAGAGACATGAAGCGACATTTCCGCGCTTGCTTCGATGATCGCGATAGACTTGGCACGCAACTCTTCCCCGCCGCTGTGCAAAAGTACGAGATTTTCAGGGATCGCTGACAAGACGCTCAGCCTCGTGTTCATTGGGTGAAATGAACAGATAGCCGAATTTAAACGTCAGTCCTATCCCAGGACTGACATCAAGGCCGCCCAATCGGATCATTTGATCTTGTGGGCCTCGCCATCTGATTTTGCGTGCTATTCGGATTGCGTAAAAACCGGTTGCTGCAAAACCAGCTGTCAAAATTGCAAAACCGCGCGTCACGCTACAGCGTCAAGCTACACTCGAACAGCCACTTTGTGGTGCGCGTGGAGGGACTCGAACCCCCACACCTTGCGGCGGCAGGACCTAAACCTGCTGCGTCTACCAATTCCGCCACACGCGCCAAGACCGGATCCGGTCGCCGGTCCGCCCCTCTTAGGCGAGCGCGGCGGCAGATGCAAGCGCATTGAAGCGCCCCGGCGACGAGGCAGGCACATGGCTGAAACCACTTCGAACGCCGGCGCCGATCCCAGGCGACGAGCAATGCCGAAGAGCCGTATATCAGCCCTCGCCACCCTAACACAACCATTGATGGAATCAGCAAGCGGACCAAATGCAGTCCGGCCGCGACGCCAGTCGCGACCGGTCTTGAGGCGGGAGGACAGGGCGGTCAGTGCTGCGCCTCGTCTCCCGAACCGCTCTCGTAACGGTCCTTGACATCCTCGATGATCATCATCAAGGCCTCCCGCTTCGACTGACATGCCTTTTCACGGCCGAAACGCTCAATGAATTCAGCGTGTTCCGTTGTGATGACGGTCGACAGACTGGTCAGTCCCCGGTCCTTGAAGCTGCGTCTGAAATTCCGCATATAGCGGTTCCAGGCCGTCCTCTCCTCTTCGGATCGTTCCGCCTTCCGGTTGTCCTTATCCATCCCGCTTTGCGTCATACCAAAACCTCTCCTGTTTTGAAGTTTCACCAACCAGTGCGAGCACTCGATACATTTACAATTATAACTCCAGTATCCATTAAGTAAACACGAAATCAATGATATTCTTACATGTATAATATCTCGACAAATTGCGATATATATTCATTACCTGTAAATATATAATAATAATATTTGACAAATGTTATTCAAATATCGACATTAATATTATTTACATGTTTGTCGGCATGCGTCGTGATATAACATAGACTTTACTTCAGCTCGAATAGATGCGTTCAAAGCGTTATACCTGATGAATCAATGAACACCCTGGGTTGCATTCGACAATATAGGATAATTTTCCTATTTAGCAACCCGAAAAGTCGGAAAAGCTTCTGATCGCCATAACGACGCCATGGACGCCGAGCGGCCTTCGCGGTCACCGCGCGCGCCCTGTTCGCGGGGCCGGACGACGACAAGCGGGGGATGGAGAGGCAAAGACGAAGGTCGCCTTCCTGCCGGCGATGACGATCAGGCGTCGGGAGTGTCCCGGTCGACGACCAGTCCGTCCTTCAGGGTCACGCGGCGGTCCATCCGCTCGGCAATTTCGAGATTGTGGGTCGCAATCAGGGCCGACAATCCGGACTGACGAACAAGCGCCTCGAGCGCCTCGAACACATAGCCGGCCGTGCCGGGATCGAGGTTGCCCGTAGGCTCGTCGGCAAGCAGAAGGCTCGGCGCGTTGGCAACGGCACGGCCGATCGCGACCCGCTGCTGCTCGCCGCCGGAAAGTTCGGCCGGGCGATGCTCGGCGCGATGGCCGATCTTGAGATAGTCGAGCATCTGGTCGGCGCGCTCGGCCGCCTCGCGCGGGGAAAGACCGGCGATCAGCTGCGGCAGCATGATGTTTTCGCGCGCGGTGAATTCCGGCAGGAGGTGATGAAACTGATAGACGAAGCCGACATCATTGCGCCGCAAGGCCGTGCGCCCGTCGTCATCAAGCGCGGAAGCCTCGCGACCGTTGAGGAACACCTCGCCGGCAGTCGGCTTTTCCAGAAGACCGGCGATCTGCAGCAGGGTCGACTTGCCCGTGCCCGACGGCGCCACAAGCGCCACCATCTCCCCCGGCATCAGCTTCAGCGATGCACCCTGCAGGATCTGCAGCACGCCATCGCCCTGCCCGTATTCATGCACGATCGATTTCAGTTCCAAAGACGGATTGGCCAAAATGTTCTCCCGCTATTCGTAGCGCAGCGCCTGGACCGGATCGAGACGGGAGGCGCGCCAGGCCGGAAAGATCGTCGCGATGAAGGACAGCGTCAGCGACATGATCACCACCGTCAGCGTCTCGCCAAGGCTCATCTCGGCCGGCAGCGTGCTCAGGAAGTAAAGCTGCGGATCAAAAAGAACCGTGCCGGTCACCCAGGAGAAGAACTGGCGGATCGATTCGATGTTGAGACAGACGATGACGCCGAGAAACACGCCGGCAAGCGTGCCGACAATGCCGATGGCGGCCCCGGTCATGAAGAATATACGCATGATCGCGCCCGAGGTTGCCCCCATCGTGCGCAGGATCGCGATATCCGGGCCCTTGTCCTTCACCAGCATGATCAGACCGGAAATGATGTTGAGCGCGGCGACGATCACGATCAGCGTCAGGATCATGAACATGACATTGCGCTCGACCTCGAGAGCGGAGAAGAAGGTCTGGTTGGTCTGTCGCCAGTCGGTGATCACGATGTCCTCGCCAGCGGCTTGGCGCAGCTTCGGGATCACCTGATCGACATCATCGGGATGATCGACGAACACCTCGATGCTCTGCACATGACCGCCGGCATTGAAATAGGCCTGCGCCTCTGCAAGCGGCATGAAGATGATCGAGGCGTCATATTCCGACATGCCGATCTCGAAAATGCCGGAGATCGTGTAGGCCTTGACCCGCGGATTGACGCCGAAAGGGGTCACGTCGCCTTCCGGCGAGATCAGCGTGATCTTGTCGCCGGCAAAGAGCCCGAGCGAGGCGGCCATGCGCGAGCCGATCAGAACCCCCTCGCCGGCCGTATAGCCGACCATGTCGCCCTCGACGATATTGTCGGAGACGGTGCTGAGCGCCAGCATGTCATCGGGCCTGATGCCGCGCACCAGGGCGCCGCTGCCTGCCCCGCGCACGCCGGAGACGAGCGCCTGGCCCTCCACAAGCGGAAAGGCGAGCCGCACTCCGTCGACGCCCGCAAGCCGCTCGGTCAGCGCGGCGTAATCGGAAAAAGGCTCGCCCGCCGGCAGAACAACGATATGGCCGTTGATGCCGAGAATGCGGCTGACGAGCTCGCTGCGAAACCCGTTCATCACCGCCATGACGATGATCAGCGTGGCAACGCCGAGCATGATGCCGAGGAAGGAGAAGCCGGCAATCACCGAAATGAAGGCTTCCTTGCGGCGCGAGCGCAGATAGCGCCACGCGACCATGCGTTCGAAAACGGAAAACGGCTTCGCTTTCGCGGGGATGTCGTCAATTGCCTGGTCGGCCGAGGCCATCTGGTCTCTCTCCCTAGAGCGCGGTGCGTCCATTCGGACGCACAAAGGACGCTCTAACCTATTGAGTCTACGGATCGTGCTTTGCGAAAATCGATTCCGGTTTTCGGGCCGATGCGCTAGCGCCCGGCGGTCAGCCTGGCAATCGCGGCATCCACCGACATCGTCTCGCGTTCGCCGGTCCAGCGGTTCTTCACCTCGACCTCGCCGGCCGCCACGCCGCGCGGGCCGACGATGATCTGGTTCGGCACGCCGATCAGGTCGGCGGTCGCGAATTTCGCCCCCGCGCGCTCATCCGTGTCGTCATAGAGGACATCAAGCCCGGCATTGGTAAGCGTCTCGTAGAGCCGCTCGCACGCCGCGCCGCAGGCATCGTCCGACACCTTCATGTTGATGATCACCGCGTCGAAGGGCGCGACCGAATCCGGCCAGATGATCCCGTTTTCATCATGAGAGGCTTCGATAATGGCGGGAACAAGGCGGGTCGGGCCAATGCCGTAGGACCCCATGTGGACGGGGTGCTCCTTGCCGTCGGGACCCTGGACCATGGCGTTCATCGGCTCGGAATATTTGGTGCCGAAATAGAAGATGTGACCAACCTCGATGCCGCGGGCGGAAAGCCGCTCGCCTTCCGGCAACGCGCCGAAAGCGTCCGCGTCATGCATCTCGTCGGTGGCGGCATAAAGCGAGGTCCACTGGTCGAAAATGCCCTGCAGCGTTTCGACATTGTCGAAGTCGAGATCTTCGGCCGGAATGTCGAACTTGACGAAATCCTTGTGGCAGAAGACTTCCGATTCACCGGTATCGGCCAGAATGATGAATTCATGGCTGAGATTGCCGCCGATGGGACCGGTATCGGCGCGCATGGGAATGGCGCGCAGACCGAGCCGGTCGAAGGTTCTGAGATAGGCGGCAAACATCTTGCGGTAGGAATGCTCAGCGCCCTCCCGCGTCAGATCGAAGGAATAGGCATCCTTCATCATGAACTCGCGCGAGCGCATGGTGCCGAAACGCGGACGGATCTCGTCGCGGAACTTCCACTGGATGTGGTAGAGATTGAGCGGCAGATGCTTGTAGGATTTGACCGAGGAGCGGAAGATCTCGGTGATCATCTCCTCATTGGTCGGGCCGAACAGCATGGCGCGGTCCTGACGGTCGGTAATCCGCAGCATCTCCTTGCCATAGGCCTCGTAGCGCCCGCTCTCGATCCACAGATCGGCCGACTGCATGGTCGGCATCAAAAGCTCGACGGCGCCGGAACGGTCCTGTTCCTCGCGGATGATGCGGTTGACCTTGTCGAGGACCCGCTTGCCGAGCGGAAGCCAAGAATAAATCCCCTGCCCGTGCTGGCGGATCATGCCGGCACGCAGCATGAAGCGGTGCGAGACGATTTCCGCCTCCTTGGGGTTTTCCTTCAGGATCGGCAGGAAATAACGGGAAAGACGCATCTGAGGCTGCTTTCTTGTCGCCATCCCGGCTTGCCGGGAATCGATTGCATATTGATTTTATTCTCGGCCCTTTTAGCGGCTTCTTCCTGAGAATTAAAGCCGCGAAACATCTTGCGAACATCTGACCAGAGGGAGGCGACCTACGCACCCTGACGAATGTCAAGCGCTTGAAACGTTGCAGAACACAATATAGTCATTGTCAAACTGAAAAACCTGCCGGACTGTCGCAAAAATGCAAAATAAGGGATGACAAAGCCCAATCATTGGGCTAGGTTAAGCCCATAAAACAGGCAGGGAGCTTAAATTCTTGCCTTTTCTTCGCGGTCAAGTCTTGGGAGGATCGATCCTGGCGCGCTTGTTCGCTGCCCCGGCAACGGAACGGATCACGCGATACTTGAAAAACAAGGCCTGAGGCCTTGTTTTTTTTTGCTCTTTGGAAACGTCATCGATCCCCTCGCCTTTAATACTTTGTTTGCCACACAATGAAGCTCGATGCCCGCGCGCATTGACCCCTTTCACCGATTGCCGGAAAACGGCCTTGGGATTTCGCGTGAAAGGATATGACCGGCCGTGACCTGCAACCGCTTTACTTCGATGACCGCCATGGCGGTTTTAGCGGGCCTCGCCGCCCTTCCGGCATCGGCCAAAGCCGCCGATCTTTCCGACGCCTTCTACCTCGACCTTTCCGGCGGTCCTGCGGCCCTTATGCTGCATATGAACGACGACGCGCTCGACGACATCATCGCCGATACCTATTGGGGCATTGACGGCCGGCTTGGCCTCTGCAGCAAGGGGCCGGTCAACTTTTGCGCAGGCATGACCGGCTACGTCTCGCTCGGCGGCACGACGCAGGAGATCGAGACGCGAACCGGCGGCGGCAAGACGGATACGCAGCTTACTTCGCTCGGGGCCTATGTGGCGGCAAAGGGAAATCTCGGCCTCGTCACGCTTTCGCCCTATGCCGGCTACCGGCAGATCTATGGCGATGTCAGGATTGAAAACAACACCCGCTTCTCGCCGACCGACATCGACAGCGGCGCCTTCTACGGCGGACTTGAGACCAGCATCAAGTTCTTCCCCACCGACCTCGAGCTCGGCGCGCGCTTCGAATACGGGCAATCGACCGGCGATAGCGGCGCCAAGGACTTTGATTACGGTCTCGGCAGCGCATTCCTGCGCATGCGGTTTTAGATCAAGGCGTCCAGAAAAGGGCCGAAAGGTCTTCAAGTCCGTAACCGGCAACGATCACGACCACATACCAAGCGGCGAAGACGACAGCCGCCACCAGCGAGGTCCAGAAGATCACCCGCCAGGGGCGAAAGCGGTGCGGCGCGCTCGCCGTGGTGCCGGGCACGACCTCCCCCTCCTCCTCCTGGGTGCGCAGGCCGAAGGGCAGGACCGCAAACAGCGTGATCCACCAGATGACGAAATAGACCGCGAATGCGGAAAACAGCGACAAGGTTTCCTCCGTCCTGACATTGCGCCTTGACGACACCTAGACCGTTTCGAAGGTCGGATGCAACTCTTCCGCCGGAACACCCCTCGCTTCCGCGTTTTGGACGGCAGAGCGCGGGGTTTGCCCGCACAATCCGTTCATGAACCGAAAAGAGCAGGAAAAAGCGATCGTGAAAGCGTTCAGGGGCATTGGTGCGACCGCGCGGATATCTTCTTCCGCGCGATCCGGCTCGCCTGCGAGGAACACTGCCCCTTTTGCGACGCCCGCGCGGCGAAGGCCACCGAAAGCCTCCGCCTGCCGGCAGACACCAAGAGCCTGGCGTCCCTCGCAGACGGCAGAAAGGCACTGCCTCGCCCTCTGACAGCACTGGTGCGGACCAAGCTCGACAAGGCGCAGGACGATATTCTGGAGGCGGCCGGATAACGGAAAAGGGCGCCGCAACAGCGACGCCCTTCGCAGGAGGAGACCAAAGCCTCTCAGAAGCAATCGACCAGAAGCGCCCTGGTGTTTTCCAGCGTCATCTCGACCGGGTTGCCGCCCGTGCTCGGGTCATCGAGCGCCATCACGGCGAGTTCGTCAATCCGGTCAGGGGCTATCCCCATTTCGCTCAGGTTTTTCGGCACGCCGAGCTCGGCCCGGAACTCCAGCACGAAGTTGTAGAACCCGTCATAGCCGCCCGAAATGCCGAGATAATCGGCCGCAAGCTTCAGCTTGTCGACGATCTTCTCGCGGTTGAAGCGCAGCACCGGCGGCATGACCACGGCGTTCGTCATCCCGTGATGGGTGTTATAGACGGCGCCCAGCGGATGCGAGATCGCATGGATTGCGCCGAGGCCCTTCTGGAAGGCAACCGCGCCCATGGCGGCCGCGCTCATCATCTCGGCGCGCGCCTCCAGGTCTTCCGGATCGTTGTAGACGCGCGGCAGGTTGTCCTTGACGAGGCGCATGCCTTCGAGCGCGATGCCGTGCGACATCGGGTGGTAATGCGGCGAGCAATAGGCCTCCAGGCAGTGGGCAAAGGCATCAAGCCCCGTGCCGGCGGTGATGATCTTCGGCATGCCGACGGTCAGTTCCGGATCGCAGATCACCACGCCCGGCAAAAGCTTCGGGTGAAAAATGATCTTCTTTACATGGGTTTCGGAATTGGTCAGAACCCCTGCCCGGCCGACCTCGGAGCCCGTTCCGGCCGTCGTCGGCACCGCGACGATCGGCGCGATTGCATAGGCATCCGCCCTCGTCCACCAGTCGCCGATATCCTCGAAATCCCAGACCGGCAGGGTCTGGCCCGCCATCATCGCCACCAGCTTGCCGAGATCGAGACCGGAGCCGCCGCCAAAGGCAATCACGCCGTCATGGCCGCCCTGCTTGAAGGCGGCGATACCGGCGGCAAGGTTCTGCTCGTTCGGGTTCGGATCGACATCCGAAAACAGCGCCGAATCGAGCCCGCCCTCGGAGAGGATCTTCAGCGCATTTTTCGTGATCGGCAGGCTTGCAAGCCCCTTGTCGGTCACCAGCAGCGGATTGGTCATGCCGAGGCTCTTGCAGGCATCGGCAAGTTCGGCGATGCGTCCCGCACCGAACTTGATCGTGGTCGGATAACTCCAGTTGGCTGTGAAGCTCATTGTGTGACTTTCTTCAGATGATACGACTTCGGCCGGGTCAGGTTGTGGTAGCCGATAATAGAGAGAGAGCCGCCGCGGCCGGTATTCTTGCAGCCGGTCCAGCAAAGGCCGGGATCCAGATAGTCAGCGCGGTTCATGAAAACGGTGCCGGTTTCGATCCGGGCGCCAAGGGCCGCCGCGCGATCGGGGTCGGCGGTCCAGAGCGATGCCGTCAGGCCGTACTGGCTGTCATTCATCAGGGAGAGCGCTTCCTCATCCGAGGAGACCTTCATGATGCCAACGACCGGGCCGAAACTCTCCTCGCGCATCACATCCATGGAATGGTCGACATTGACGAGAACCTGCGGCGCGAGATAGGCCCCGCCATCATCCTCCGGGAACAGCTTCGGATCGACCAGCGGCCTGGCGCCCGCGGCAATCGCCTGTTCGATCTGCTTGCGCACCACGGCGGCAAAGCGCTTGTTGGCCATCGGCCCGAGCGTCGTGGCCTCATCGAGCGGGTTGCCGAGCTTGTAGGCGGAAGCAAAGGCCGCCGCCTTTTCGACAAAGGCATCGTAAAGGCTTGCCGTCACATAGATGCGCTCGATGCCGCAGCAGCACTGGCCGGCATTGAACATGGCCGCGTCCATCAGCGTCGCGACCGCCGCATCAAGGTCGGCATCCTCCATCACATAGCCCGGGTCCTTGCCGCCAAGCTCCAGCCCGAGCGGGGTGAAGGTGCCGGCCGCCGCGCGCTCGATCTGCCGCCCGCCTTCAACCGAGCCGGTGAAATTGATGAAATCGAAGCTCTTTGAAGCGATCAGCTCGGAACTTGTCGCATGATCGAGAAAGATGTTCTGGAACAGGTCTTCCGGAATGCCCGCCGAGACGAAGGCCTTGACGATGCGCTCGCCGACCAGAAGCGTCTGGCTCGCATGCTTGATGATTACCGCATTGCCGGCAATGAGCGCCGGTACGATAGTATTGATCGCCGTCAGATAGGGGTAGTTCCACGGCGCGATGACAAAGACGACGCCGTGCGGCTCGCGGGCGATATAACGGCGGAAACTGCCGCTGTCCTCAAGCGCGATCGGCGCCAGACCTTCGGCCGCAACGCTTGCCATATAGTCGGCGCGCTCGTTGACGCCACCGAACTCGCCGCCGTAACGCACCGGCCGGCCCATCATCCAGGCAAGCTCCCGCACCACCTCGTCGCTCATGGCATTGAGCGCCTTGATGCCCGCCTGCACCAGCGATACCCGCTCTTCCAGCGGTCGCTTCGCCCAATCCTTCTGAGCCGCGCGCGCCCTGGCGACAGCCTCAGTTGCGGCTGCGGCGGAAACCGCCTCCCGCTCGGCGTAAACCGATCCGTCGACCGGCGAAATACATTGGATCATCGTCATGATCACCATCCTGTCATTTGCAATTGTCGCTCAAGAAATTTCGCTGCGGTCCCGCACAGGGCCGGCAGCATTCTCCTTCAAGCCCTCTCAAACCCGCGCGCAATCTCCCAGTCGGTGACGCGGCGGTCGTATTCCTCCTGTTCCCATTCGGCGGCGCGGCGGTAATGGTTGATGACGCTGTCGCCGAAGGCTGACCGCAGGAAATCGGAGCTGTCCATGGCGGCGGCGGCGGCGCGCAGGGTTTTCGGGATTTCGCGGATATCGCTGCCGGCGCCATAGGCATCGCCCACATAGGGCGCTTCCAGCGTCATCTGTTTTTCGATGCCGTCGAGACCGGCAGCCAGCTGCGCGGCGAACGCCAGATAGGGATTGAGATCCGCCCCGCCGATGCGGCATTCGATGCGGATGCCCTTGGTCTTTTCGCCGCAAAGACGAAAACCGGCCGTACGGTTGTCGCGCGACCAGATCGCCTTGGTCGGCGCGAATGTGCCGGCCATGAAACGCTTGTAGGAATTGATGTAGGGCGCCAGAAAATAGGTGATCTCGGCGGAATGGGCGAGCAGGCCCGCCACATAGTGCTCCATCAGCTTCGACATGCCATAGGGCCCGTCGGGATCGAAGAACAGCGGTTTCGTCCCGTCGGCGCTCCAGAGCGACTGATGCACATGGGAGGAATTGCCGGCGGCATCATAATTCCACTTGGCCATGAAGGTGACGGCCTTGCCCTTCTGCCAGGCGATCTCCTTGCAGGCATTCTTGATGATGGCGTGGCGATCGGCCATGGCCAGCGCGTCGGCGTAGCGCACATTGAGCTCTTCCTGGCCCGCATCCGCCTCGCCCTTGGAATTTTCGATCGGGATGCCCGCGCCCTGCAAGCCGTTGCGGATCGCCCGCATCACATCCTCTTCCTTGGTGGTCTGGAAGATGTGGTAATCCTCATTATAGGCGCTGGAGCGCTTCAGCCCGCGATAGCCCGCCTCCTCGGCGCTTTCGAAGGACTGGTTGAAGAGGAAGAATTCAAGCTCCGTCGCCATCATCGCGCGAAAGCCATGCGCCTCGAGACGGCCGATCTGCTTTTTCAGCAGCGCACGCGGCGAATGGGCGACTTCGCTGTGGGTCGCATGGTCCTCGACATCGCAGAGCACCAGCGCCGTGCCCTCCAGCCAGGGAATGCGCCGCAGCGTGCCAAGGTCCGGCTTCATCGTATAGTCGCCATAGCCCGCCGCCCAGCTGGTCGATTCATAGCCGGAGACTGTGTTCATCTCCATATCTGTCGCCTGGACATAGTTGCAGCAATGGGTTTCCCTGAAGCCGCTCTCGACGAAATATTCGGCGTGGAAGCGCTTGCCCATCAGCCGGCCCTGCATATCCACCTGGCAGGCCAGAACCGTGTCGATCCGGCCCTCCGCCACGTCCTGTTTCAGTTCGTCGAATGTGTATTCCGCGCTCATCAGGCTCTTCCTGTGGTTCATGCAATCGTCCAGATTGCTGGAACACTCCGGACGATCGGTGTCAATGGTGTGGCGGCGTGAGTGGGACAGGTGCGTTGTTCGCGCCTTCCGCCCCTTGTTCCGCGTCACCCTCGGGCTTGACCCGAGGGTCCAGGCAGCGTCTTCCGTGTCGCCTGGATGCTCGGGTCGAGCCCGAGCATGACACGTGAGAGGAACGGGGGCTAAAATGGAAGCCCCGCACCGACCGCGATCCTTGTCAACCCGCGCGATAGGGCGGGCCGGCGGCCTTCATATCGGCCTGGTACTGTTTGAGGATCTTGACCACTTCGGCCGTGCGCTCGGTCTCGGCGGCAATCTCGTCCCAGAAGGCGTCGGCGGCATCTTCCACCGTCTTCCATTCGGCATCCGGAATGGTGGTCAGCTTCAGCTTGTCGCCATGGGCGCGCAGCCGCGCCTCGCCGCCCCAGTACCAGTGCAGGCGATGCAGGTGCGACGAATCCGTGCACATGCGGAACAGCACCTTCAGATGCTCCGGCACTTCCGCCCATTTGTCGGAATTGACGAAGAAGGAGCCGCACCAGCCGCCGGAGATATTGTTGGTGAGGAAGTAGTTGGTCACATCCGCCCAGCCGACAGTGTAGTCCTCGGTGATGCCCGACCAGGCCAGGCCGTCGAGTTCGCCGGTCTGCATGGCGACCTGCACGTCTTCCCAGGGCAGCGTCACCGGAACGACGCCGAACTGCGACAGGAATTTGCCGGCGGTCGGGAAGGTGAAGATGCGAAGCCCCTCAAGATCGGAAAGGCTCGTGACCGGATTGACGGTGGCGAAGTTGCACGGGTCCCACGCGCCGGCGGAAATCCACTGCACGCCGACTTCCGAATAGGCCTTCTCCCAGATCTCGGCGAGACCGTATTCGTAAAACAGGGTCGGCACGTCGAGACTGAACTTCGAGGCGAAGGGGAAATAGCCGCCGAACACCTTGATATCGAGCGGCGAGTTCATCGAGTCGTCGTCCGACTGCACGGCATCGATCGTGCCGCGCTGCATGGCGCGGAACAGTTCGCCCGTCGGCACCAGCTGATCGGCGGTAAAGAGCTGGATCTCCATCTCGCCGTTGGCGGCGGTGTTGAAGGCATCAATCGACGGCTTGATGACGTGTTCGGCCAGCGCCGGACCCGCATAGGTCTGCAGGCGCCAGGTGATCTTGCTCTGGGCGCGGGTGACGGCGGGCGCGGCAAGCGCCGTGGCGCCGGCTGCGGTCGCAAGGCCCGCATTCTTCAAAAAACTGCGTCTGTTGGTCATTGCTGCTTCCCTCTGTTTTGCTTCATCAGCTCTTGTGTGGCCCGACCGCATGCCGGGCCCTCCGTTTCCAAACGCCCGCTGAAACCGGACGCACTCCAACGCGCATCAGCCACTCTCCTCAGCGCGCATAAACGAGGTTCGGCAACCACAGGGCAATCTGCGGAAATGCCGTGACGATCGCCAGGCCGAGGATCATGATGATCACGAACGGCCAGACGGAGCGGTAAATGTCGGTCAGTGAAATCTCCCGCGGGGCCATGGCCCGCATCAGGAACAGGTTGTAGCCGAACGGCGGCGTCATATAGGCGATCTGGCAGGTGATGGTGTAGAGCACGCCGTACCAGACAAGGTCGAAGCCGAGATGACCGACGAGCGGCACGTAAAGCGGCGCAACGATCACCAGCATCGCCGTATCATCGAGAAACGTGCCCATGATGATGTAGGAAATCTGCATCATGATCAGGATTTCCCAGGGACCGAGGTCCCAGCGCTCCAGCAGCAGAGTTTCCAACGCCCTCACCGCGCCGAGCCCGTCGAAGACAGCGCCGAAGCACAGCGCCGCCAGGATGATCCACATGAACATGCAGGAAATGCCGAGCGTCTGCTCCATGGTGCGGTTCAGGAGTTTCCAGGTCAGCCGCTTCTTGACGAGTGCGGCCACGAGTGCGGAAAGCGCGCCGATCGCGGCACTTTCCGTCAGGCTGGTGACGCCCATCAGGAACAGTCCCATCATCAGGAAGAAGATGAGGAAGGGGATGATGCCGGCGCGCAGGAGCTTCAGCTTCTCGCCGAGCGGCATGTCGCGCTCTTCCTTCGGCAATGAAGGGCCAAGCGCCGGGTTCATACGGCAGCGGATGATGATGTAGATGATGAACATCGCCGCCAGCATCAGCCCCGGCAGCGCGCCCGCGACCCAGAGCTTGCCGACGGGCTGGCGGGCGATCATGCCGTAAAGCACCAGCACAACGCTCGGCGGCACCAGAATGCCCAGTGAAGACCCCGCCTGGATAACGCCCGAAACCATGATCTTGTCATAGCCGCGCCGCAAAAGCTCAGGCAGTGCGATCGTCGCGCCGATGGCCATGCCGGCGACTGAAAGCCCGTTCATCGCCGAAATCACCACCATCAGCGCGATCGTGCCGACGGCAAGACCGCCCGGCAGACCGCCCATCCAGACGTGGAACGCCTTGTAGAGGTCTTCCGCGATGCCCGATTCCGACAGCATGTAGCCCATGAAGATGAAGAGCGGCAGCGTCAGCATCGGATACCACTTCATCAGCTTCATGCCGGCGGAAAAGCCGAGCTCGTAGCCGCCCGTGCCCCACAAGAGGGCCGCCGCGACGACGCCGACAAAACCGATCGCGGCGAAGACGCGCTGACCGGTCAGCATGGTCAGCATCATCGAGAAGAACAGAAGAAGCGCGATCATTTCATAGGAGAGGTTCATGCGATCGGCCTCCCCAGAGCCTTGGCGAGGTCCTTGAGGAAGATCGAGGTGGTCTGCAGGAACATCAGGAAAATGCCGATGACCATGGTGATCTTGATCGGCGCCATATAGGGCGACCAGCTGGAATAGGAGGTTTCGCCATATTTCAGCGCGTAGCCGGTGGACGACACGCCGCCGATCAGCAGGAAGATCAGATAGGTGAACAGCATGAACACCGTGATTGCATCGACAATGGCCCTCTGGCGCGGCGTCCAGCGGCCATAGAGCAGGTCCATGCGCACATGGCTGCCAAGCTGCAGCGAATAGGCCCCGCCAACGAGGTAATAGGCCGTCATCACGAACTGGGCCATTTCCAGCGTCCAAAGCGAGGGATTGAAGAAGGTTTTCGAGACCGACGACCAAAGCAGAATGCCCATCATGACGAAGATCAGCCACATGGCGATGCGGCCGACCACGCGGTTGAAGCCATCGACATAGCGGACATAGGTCTTGATTGCCGCAGGCATCAGTCCACCTCCCGCCTGCCGTCGAGGCACTGGTTCAGAAGGCCGGCGATGAAGCCCGCGACCGCGCCCTGCCCTGCAGCATCGGCGATCAGGTCATTGCGGATCTCGATCATGACGTTCGGCAGCTTGCGCGGCAGCGCGTGGCGGCGCAGCGTATGGGTCACGCCATCCACGGGGGCATAGGGCTCGTTGCGCCGCACGTCGTAGCCGCCGGCCGCCCTGGCTTGCTCCAGCATGCAATCGGCAAGCCTTCGGTCGGCGTCATGCAGGATGCCGATTTCGACGTCCCGCCTTTTTCCCTTGAAGACGGGCGTGAAGGAATGGATCGTGACCAGCACGGTCTCACGCCCGACGCGTTCGTCCAGGACATCATCGATGCACTCGTGAAACGGAAGGTAGAGGGCCTCCGCCCGCTCGGCCTTCGCCACCGGGCCGAGCCCGCGATTGGCGGGAACGGCGTGAATTTCGCTGATTTGCGGAATGGCGTCGGCGGCTTCCGGCGGCCGGTTGCAATCATAGACAAGGCGGGAAAAGCGCTGGTGGACCAATGTTGCGTCAAGCGCCGCGCTCAACAGCTCCGAAACCGCAAGCGCGCCCGGATCCCATGCGATATGGCTTTGCAGAAGTTCGGCTGACAGGCCCATGTCGCCAAGGCAATCGGGTATGGCGCGGCCGGCATGCTCGCAGACCAGCACGATCACACTTTGACCCGACGCACGCTCGACAATCACAGGCGCGTCGTCGCGGGCGCTCAACAGCCCCGGCTTTCCCAACATCTGTTCCCCTGCATTTTCTGCAATTCTTAATTTTGTAAATAGTTCTTCAGATTTCACGCAGTGTCAATCGAACTTTGAAAACTTCTATTCATTTTTGCCGTTGACGGATGGACCGCGCCGTTCCTAAATGCCCGGGAAACAGGAGACGAAGATTGACTGACGGGTCCCGAACAGTCGCCGACATCATCGCCGGGCGCTACGGCGAGCTCACGCGCTCGGAAAGGCGCCTCGCCGACACGATCAGCGAGAACTACCCGGTCTCCGGCCTCGGCAGCATCACCACGCTTGCCGAAAATGCGGATGTGTCGACGCCAACGGTCGCGCGCATGGTGCAGAAGCTGGGCTTCAAGGGATACGCCGAATTTCAGGCGCGCCTGCACCAGGAGCTGGAGGCCACGCTCTCCAACCCGATCGCCAAACACGACCGGTTGGCGCGCAATGTGCCCGACACGCATATCCTGAACCGATTCGGCGAGGCGGCGATGGACAATATGCGCCGCACATTGTCACAGCTTGATCAGGAAACATTCGGCGGGGCGGCAGCCTTGCTCTCGGACCTCGACCGCGCGGTCTATTTTGTCGGCGGGCGCATCACAGGCGCAATCGCGGGCTATTTCTACACCCACATGCAGGTCATCCGGCCGAAGACGACGCTGATGTCTTCCAATTCCGGCTCGTGGCCGCAGCATATGCTGAACATGGCCAAGGGCGATGTTCTGGTGATCTTCGACATCCGCCGCTACGAGCAGGACATGGCGACGCTCGCCCGCGTGGCAAGCGAGAACGGCGTCGAGATCATTCTTTTCACCGACCAGTGGGCCTCGCCCGTGACCAAGTTCGCCCGCCACACCTTTCGCGTCCATATCGAGGTGCCGTCGGCCTGGGACTCGTCCGTCGTGACGCTGTTCGTGGTGGAAGCGCTGATCGAGGCGGTGCAGGCGAAAAGCTGGGACAAGACCCGCCAGCGCATCAGCCAGTTGGAGGGTCTGTTCGAACAAAGCCGGCTGTTCAGGCGTCCGGGTTAGGGCAGCGATTTCGGCCAAAGAAACAAGAGGGGGGCTAACGACGGCGCCTCTCCCCGAAGAAGAGTCATGCTCGGGCTCGACCCGAGCATCCAGGCGACACGGAAATTGCGTCACCCTCGGGTCAAGCCCGAGGGTGACGCAAAGAGAGGAAAGAAGCGCTCTACGAGCATTCACGCAGCTGCGGAAACTCTCACCCAAGCCGGTTGACAAACACCGTTACCACCGGCTTCTTGCCCCAGCACTCATTGGCGGCGGCGCGGACGGAGCGGCGGATGGCCTCCTTGACCATGCCGAGATCCTTGCGGCGCGAGCGCGGAATGCTTTCGACAGCGCCGAGAACGGCGTCGAACAGCACGTCCTCCATGCGCTCGTCCTCGTCGTCAAAACCCGGCAGGCCGATCGGCACGACATCCGGATCGCCGGCGAAGTCGAACTTGCTGTTCAGGAGCACATTGACCGCCACATGGCCGACGAAGGAGAGCTTGCGGCGCTCTCCGATGCCCATTTCGTCAAAGTTGCCG
The DNA here is from genome assembly GCF_005924265.1 of Martelella lutilitoris. GTDB lineage: Bacteria > Pseudomonadota > Alphaproteobacteria > Rhizobiales > Rhizobiaceae > Martelella > Martelella lutilitoris. The sequence continues at coordinate 353,377 of NZ_VCLB01000005.1, read as the reverse complement.
ATCAGCTTGCCGTCCTTGAACACACGGCCGGCCTCGACATGGCCGATCACCTCGGCGGGACCCGGCGCAAGGCGCAGAACATCGCCATTCCTGACGCGCGGAACCTGGGCGATGCCGCTCTGTTCGGCCAGTTCCTTCTGGGCGATCAGATGGGCTGCCTCGCCATGAACGGGCACGAGAATTTCGGGCCTGATCCATTCATACATCTGCTTCAGCTCGTTGCGGCGCGGATGGCCGGACACATGCACCAAAGCCTCGTTATCGGTCAGGATATGAACGCCCTGCTCCACCAGACCATTCTTGATATCCTGGATGGCCTTCTCGTTGCCGGGAATGGCGCGCGATGAAAACACCACAAGATCGCCGGCGGCAAGCGCCACATTGCGCATCTCGTCGCGCGAGAGCTTGGCAAGCGCCGCGCGCGGCTCGCCCTGTGAACCGGTCAGGATCGCAACCACCTTGTCGCGCGGAATATAGCCGAACTCATCCTCGTCGACGAACGGCTTCACGCCCTCCATCATCCCGAGATCACGGGCGACGGCAACCGCGCGCTTCAACGAGGAGCCGAGCAGCAGCACCTGGCGCCCCGCCTCGTCGGCGGCCTTGGCGATGGAGCGGATGCGGCCGATGTTGGAGGAGAACGTGGTCAGCGCGACGCGGCCTTCCGCATTTTCGATGACCTGTCTGAGGCTTGCCGAAATCTCCTCCTCGGAGGGCGATACGCCGTCGCGCATGGCATTGGTCGAATCACACATCAGCGCCAGCACGCCCTCGTCGCCGATGGCGCGAAACCGGGCCTCGTCGGTCTTGGGGCCGAGCGTCGGCGCATGGTCGATCTTCCAGTCGCCGGTATGGACGATATTGCCAAGCGGGGTGCGGATTGCAAGCGCCATCGGCTCGGGGATCGAGTGGTTGACGGGCACGCCCTCCACCGTGAACGGACCGACATTGATGGTGTCGCCGGCCTTGAAGATCGTCACCGGAATTTCACGCATCCAGCTTTCATATTCGCGCTTGGCCTCCAGCAGGCCCGCAGTGAAGGGCGAGGCGTAGATCGGCACATTGAGTCCCGGCCACAGCGTCGCGATCGCGCCGTAGTGGTCCTCATGCGCGTGGGTGATGATCATGGCCTTCAGATTGTCGCGCTGTTCGCGCACGAATTCGATATCGGGCAATACGAGGTCGACCCCGGGCAGATCGGGTCCGGGAAACGTGACGCCGCAATCGACCATGATCCATTCACGTTTTTCCGCGGGTCCATAGCCGTAAAGCGCGAGATTCATGCCGATCTCTCCCAGCCCGCCGAGGGGCAGGAAGACCAGTTCGTTTTTATTGTTCGCCATTTAAGCGTTATCCGTTCTTGTTGTTTTCGAAGAAGACATCGCCAGCAGCAAAGGTGCGCGAGCCCTCTTCCGTTTCAAGTTTCAGCATGCCGGAATCATCGATGCCGGCAAAAAGCCCGGAGACCTGCTCGCGGGCCAGGTTGATGGTGATCCGTTCATTGATGCCGCAGGCGGCAGCGCGCCAGCGGGAAACGGTCCGGCCGACACCGCGTCCGCCATCCCATATGGAAAGCTCTTCCGCCATGATCGAGAACAGATGGGCAAAAAGAAGCTGAGGGTCGGCGCCGGCAACATAATCAGCCAGTCTTGCCACCGGATATGGGGTTCCTTCCGGCGAAAATCCAACATTGATCCCGATACCAATGACAACCGCGAAACGGCCATCGGCAAGTTTCCGCGCTTCCAGCAGAATGCCGCTGACCTTCTTGCGGTCGATCAACACGTCATTCGGCCATTTGATCGCGACCTCGCTGCTATGACCGGACATCATGCTGTTGATGGCGCCATGGACGGCGACGGCGGCGACCAGCGGCAAGGACGACAGGGATGAATCCGGCGCCGGATCAACAAGCAGAAGCGAGGCGTAGAGATTGCCCCGCTTGGAAATCCAGCTGCGGCCGCGCCGTGCCCGTCCGCCTGTCTGCTCGTCAGCCGTGATCCAGAGCAGGCCGGGATCACCGGCCTCGGCCCGCTCCATCGCGGAAAGATTGGTCGAGGCGACCGCGCCGAGCGCCTCATGCCGATAGGCAGCGGCGGGGTTTCCCGCCGCCATCTAGAACAGCGCCGCGGCGGCAGACTGCGCCGCCGTGTTCAACGGACCGCCGAACAGCAGATAGCCAATGGCAAAGAGACCGCTCAGGCCGAAGACGAAGCGCAGTTCCACGGCAACCCGGGAGAATTCCACGGTCGGCTCGTCGAACCACATCACCTTGACGATCCGCAGATAGTAGAACGCGGCGACGACCGAGGAGAGCACGCCGATGATCGCCAGCGTATAGAGATGCGCGTTGATCGCGGCCAGGAAGACGAAATACTTGCCGAAGAAACCCGCCAGCGGCGGAACGCCCGCAAGAGAGAACATCAGCGCCGTCAACACCACGGCCATGACCGGTTTGGTCTGCGACAGACCGGCGAGATCGTCGATATTCTCGACATTGCCGCCTTCCTTGAGCCGCATCGCCATGATGATGGCGAAGGCGCCGAGCGTCATGAACAGGTAGATTGCCATGTAGATGGCAACGCCACTGACGCCGACTTCCGTGCCGGCTGCAAGCCCGACCAGCGCGTAGCCCATGTGGGTAATCGAGGAATAGGCCATCAGACGCTTGATGTTGCGCTGGCCGATCGCGGCAAAGGCGCCGAGCACCATGGAGGCGATGGCGATGAACACCACGACCTGGCGCCACTGGTCGGCGGCCGGACCGAAGGCATCGATCAGCAGGCGAATGATGATCGCCATGGCGGCAACCTTCGGCGCGGAGGCGAAGAAGGCCGTAACCGGCGTCGGCGCGCCCTCATAGACGTCCGGCGTCCACATATGGAAGGGGACGGCCGAAATCTTGAAGGTGATGCCGGCCAGCACGAAGACCATGCCGAAGATGAAGCCGAGACCGGTCTCGCCGAGCGCAATCTGGTTGGCGACCGCCTCAAAGCCGATATTGCCGGTAAAGCCGTAGATCAGCGAGATGCCGTAAAGCAGCATGCCGGACGACAGCGAACCAAGAACGAAATATTTCAGGCCCGCCTCCGTGGAACGCAGGCTGTCCCGGTTTATCGCCGCGATCACATAAAGCGGCAGCGACATCAGTTCGAGGCCCATGTAGAAGGCCAGCATGTCGTTGGCCGACACCATGAGCATCATGCCGGTGGTCGACAGCAGCATCAGCACCGGAAACTCGAAGCGATCGAGATATTCCGGCTCCTCATGGCCAACCGACAGGATCATCGACAAAGCCGCACCGATCAGCACCAGCACCTGCATGAAGCGGGTGAAGGCGTTGAATGTGAGCGACCCGTTGAAGGCGGTTCCGGAGCCCGCCCAGAACAGGGCGGCGAAAGCCGCGATCAGAAGCGCAACGGAAAGGCCGACAATTGCCGGGCCGCTCTTGCGGCCGGCAAAGGCGCCGATCATCAACAGGACCATGGCGCCGATCGAAAGGATCAGCTCCGGCATGATCAGCTTCAGACTTGAAAGTAGGAGTTCCGAGGTCATGTCCAAAAGATCCTGTCTCAGTATACCGGCAGCGCGATGTTCTTGGTGGATTCCAGAACAGCGTCATAGTGTTGAACGATCTGGGCTACCGGGCCGTGGATCGCCGCGAAGATCGGTTCCGGATAGACACCGAAGAAAATCGTCAGGATGATCAGCGGGTAGAGAACGAACTTCTCGCGCGTGGAAAGGTCGAGCAGCGCCTTGAGGCTGTCCTTTTCCAGTGCGCCGAAGATTACGCGGCGATAAAGCCACAGCGCGTAGGCGGCGGAAAGGATGACGCCGGTGGCGGCGAACACGGCAACCCAGGTATTGACCTGGAAGACGCCGACCACCGTCAGGAATTCGCCGATGAAGCCCGACGTGCCCGGAAGCCCGACATTGGCCATGGTGAAGACCATGAAAGCGACCGCGAATTTCGGCATGTTGTTCACAAGCCCGCCGAAGGCCGCGATCTCGCGCGTATGCATACGGTCATAGACGATGCCGACGCAGAAGAACAGCGCGCCGGAGACGATGCCGTGCGAGAGCATCAGGAAGATCGAGCCCTCGACGCCCTCAGTGGTGGCCGAGAACATGCCCATGGTCACGTAGCCCATGTGGGCGACCGACGAATAGGCGATCAGCTTCTTCATGTCGGTCTGCATCAGCGCCACGAGCGATGCGTAGATGATGGCGATGATCGAGAGCGCGAAGATCAGCGGCGCGAAATAATAGGACGCGTCCGGGAACATCGGCATCGAATAGCGCAACACGCCGAAGCCGCCGAGTTTCAAGAGCACGCCCGCCAGCACGCCCGAAGCCGCCGTCGGCGCTTCCACATGGGCGTCCGGCAGCCAGGTGTGCACCGGCCACATCGGCATCTTCACCGCAAAGGACGCGAAGAAGCCGAGGAACAGCCAATATTGCAGGTTCACCGGGAAATCATATTCCAGGAGCACAGGAACGCTGGTCGTGCCCGTCACCCAGTACATCGCCATGATCGACAACAGCATGAAGACCGAGCCGGCGAAGGTGTAGAGGAAGAACTTCAGCGAGGCATAGACGCGCCGGTCATGACCCCAGATGCCGATGATCAGATACATCGGGATCAGGCCTGCCTCGAAGAAGATGTAGAACATCACGATATCGAGCGAGACGAACACGCCGATGATCAACGTTTCCAGAATGAGGAAGGCGATCATATAGGCCTTCACCCGGTAGGTGATGGCTTCCCACGAGGCGAGGATGCAGAGCGGCATCAAAACCGTCGTCAGCAGGATGAACAGCATCGAAATGCCGTCAACGCCAAGATGGTAGGCAATACCGGTCCCCAGCCACTCGTGATACTCGACCATCTGGAAGTTCGGATCGGCCGGATCGTAATTGACCCAGATGAACAGCGACACCACGAAGGTGAAGAGCGTCGTCAGAAGCGCGACATTGCGGATGTTGCGCAGACCCGTCTCGTTGTCGTCACGGGTAAACAGGATCAGCACCACGCCGACGAGCGGCAGGAAGGTGACTGTCGTAAGAATTGGCCAGTCGCTCATTACAGCGCCCCTCCGAGCATCATCCACGTTACAAGAGCGGCAAGGCCGATCAGCATTGCAAACGCATAGTGGTAAACATAGCCGGACTGCAGCTTGACCACGCGGTTGGTGACATCGACGACAAGCGCAGCGATGCCGTTCGGTCCGAACCGGTCAATCACGCCCACATCCCCCTTCTGCCACAGGAAGTGCCCGAGCTTCTTGGCGGGACGGACGAACAGGAAGTCGTACAGTTCATCGAAATACCACTTGTTGAGCAGGAATGCGTAGATCCGGGGGAAGGCCTTGGCCGTCGCCTTCGCCGAGGACGGCTTGATCAGGTACATGTAGATCGCGACTGCGGTACCGATCAGCATGGCGAAGAACGGCGAGAGCTTGACCCAGAGCGCCACGTGATGGTGCTCCTCCAGAACCTCGTTGTGCGGGCCGGTAAACAGAGCGCCCTTCCAGAATTCGCTGTAGTCGTGGCCGTAGAAGAACTCGGCGAAGACGACGCCGGCAAAGAGCGCACCGACCGAGAGCACGATCAGCGGGATCAGCATGACCCAGGGCGATTCATGAACATGGTGCATCACATCGGAAGACGCGCGCGGCTTGCCGAAGAAGGTCATGAAGATGAGGCGCCATGAATAGAACGCCGTCAGGACTGCGGCGATAACCAGCGCCCAGAAAGAGAAGCCTGCAAGCGGGCTTGCCGAAACGAAGGCCGCCTCGATGATCGCATCCTTGGAAAAGAAGCCGGCCGCACCGATGACCGTGCCGGGAATGCCGACTCCGGTAATGGCGAGCGTACCGAAGATCATGCCCCAGAAGGTGATCGGGATATGCTTCCTGAGGCCGCCCATGCGACGCATGTCCTGATCGCCGGAAACGGCATGGATGACCGAACCGGCGCAAAGGAACAGAAGCGCCTTGAAGAAGGCGTGGGTAAAGAGGTGGAAGACGGCGGCGCCGTAGGCCCCTGCCCCGAGTGCGGCAAACATATAGCCGAGCTGCGAACAGGTCGAATAGGCGATCACGCGCTTGATGTCGTTCTGCACCAGGCCGATGGTAGCGGCAAAGAGCGCCGTGATCGAACCGATCAGCGTGACGAAGGTGAGCGCGGAAGGCGAGAGTTCGAACAGAGGCGACATGCGCGCCACCAGGAAGACACCGGCGGTCACCATGGTCGCGGCGTGGATAAGGGCCGAAACCGGGGTCGGGCCTTCCATCGCGTCCGGCAGCCAGGTGTGCAGCAGGAACTGCGCCGACTTGCCCATCGCGCCCATGAACAGCAGAAGGCAGATCGCGGTGATCGCATGCATCAGGGTGAGGTCCATGCCGAGGAAGTGCAGCACCGCAACGTGCTCGCCGGCAGCAACGGCGGCAGCGTGGTCATCGGCGATGCGCTCGGCGGCGGCAAAGATCGGGTCGAAATTGATCGTGTGCGCCAGGAAGAACAGACCGGCGATGCCGAGCAGGAAACCGAAGTCGCCGACACGGTTGACGATGAAGGCCTTCATCGCGGCGGCGCAGGCCGACGGCTTCTTGTACCAGAAGCCGATCAGCAGATAGGAGGCAAGACCGACGCCTTCCCAGCCGAAGAACATCTGCAACAGGTTGTCGGAGGTCACCAGCGACAGCATGGCGAAGGTGAACAGCGACAGGTAGGCGAAGAAACGCGGACGATGCGGGTCATCATGCATGTAGCCCACCGAATAGAGGTGGACGAGACAGGAGACGGTGTTGACCACGACCAGCATGACCGCCGTCAGCGTGTCGATCCGGAGCGACCAGGCGACGTCGATGTCGCCGGAGGAGATCCACTGCATGACCGGCACCTGGATCACCAGATCCTCGGCGTGAGAAAGGAATCCGACCGAGATGAAGACGTACCAGGACAGGATGGCGGCGACCACCATGAAGGCGATGGTCACCCACTCGGTCGCCTTGGCGCCGATCCGGTTTCCGAAGAGGCCCGCGATGAGGAAGCCGAGCAACGGCAGGAAAATGATGAGTTTGTAGATCATCTGGAGGTCAGCCCTTCATCATATTGACGTCTTCGACCGCAATCGAGCCGCGGTTGCGATAGAACACCACGAGGATCGCCAGTCCGATCGCCGCTTCCGCCGCCGCCACCGTGAGGATGAAGAGCGCGAAGACCTGGCCGACCAGATCGTTCAGGAAGGCGGAGAAGGCGACCATGTTGAGATTGACCGAAAGCAGGATCAGCTCGATGGACATGAGAATGATGATGACGTTCTTCCGGTTCAGGAAGATGCCGAAAACGCCGATCGTGAAAAGTATGGCACTGACCGTCAGGTAGTGGGAAAGTCCGATTTCCATTGCTCTGTCCTTGAGTCCGTATCCCTGCTGAATTCTCTTAAATTATAGGCCCTGTCCGGGCTTGACCTTGACGACCTCGTGCGCCGTCTCGGGCGTGCGCGCCACCTGCTTGCCGATGTTCTGGCGCTTGACGTCGGTGCGATGCTTGAGCGTCAGAACGATCGCGCCGATCATGGCCACCAGCAGGATCAGCCCTGCGACCTGGAAGAAATAGGCGTAGTGCGTGTAGATCACGTCGCCGATCGCCTGAACGCTGGATGTTTCAGACAAGGGGTCCATCGGCATGGCCGTGTTGGAGGCGATCTCCGGCGAGATGAAGGTACCGCCGACGACCACGATCAGTTCGGCCAGAAGCACGATACCGATCAGCGCGCCGACCGGCGCGTAGCGCAGAATGCCGGACCTGAGCGCGGTGAAGTCGATGTCCAGCATCATCACCACGAAGAGGAACAGCACCGCGACCGCGCCGACATAGACGACGAGCAGCAACAGGCCGAGATATTCCGCGCCGGCCAGGATGAACAGCGCAGCGGCGTTCACGAACACCACGATCAGAAACAGGACCGAATGGACCGGGTTCCGCGCGGAAATCACCATGAACGCCGAGGCCACGGCGATAAACGCGAAAATATAGAAAAAAAGAGCCTGGAGACCCATCTTGGTGCCTTCTCTTCCTGTACGTCGCGGTAGCCCCGGACGCGTCTCATTGAAAAACCCGCCGATTGGCCAGGCTTTCCGTTCTCAGTTCGTCAACTCCGAGCGGCAACGCGCCGCCCGGCATGTGTCATGCGTCTCAGCGGTAGGGCGCGTCCATGGCAATGTTCTGCCCGATCTCGCGCTCCCACCGGTCGCCATTGGCGAGGAGACGTTCCTTGTCGTAGTACAGCTCTTCACGCGTCTCGGTGGCGAACTCGAAATTCGGCCCCTCGACGATGGCTTCAACCGGACATGCCTCCTGACAGAAGCCGCAATAGATGCATTTCACCATGTCGATGTCGTAGCGCACCGTGCGGCGCGTGCCGTCATTGCGGCGCGGGCCGGCCTCGATGGTGATCGCCTGGGCGGGACAGATCGCCTCACACAGCTTGCAGGCAATGCAGCGTTCCTCGCCGTTGGGATAACGGCGCAGCGCATGCTCGCCGCGAAAGCGCGGGCTCACCGGTCCCTTTTCGAAGGGATAATTGACCGTCGACTTCTGGGCGAAGAAGTAGCGCATCGTCAGAAAGAACGCCCCGACGAACTCCTTCAGGAAGACGGCATTGAAAGCCTGAGCAACAGAACCCATTTCAAATTCTCCAATCCGGCGCTTGGAAAAGCACCATCAATCAGCCCACCCAGCCGGTCAGTTTCACAACGAAGGCCACAATGACGACCATGGCGAGCGACAGCGGAAGAAAGACCTTCCAACCGAGACGCATCAGTTGGTCATAGCGGTAGCGCGGCACGAATGCCTTCACCATGCCGAACATGAAGAAGCACAGCAGCACCTTGATCAGGAACCAGATGACGCCCGGGATCCAGTTCAGCACCGCGACATCGATGATCGGCAGCCAGCCGCCGAGGAACAGCGTCGTCGTCAGCGCACACATCAAGACGATGGCCGCATATTCGCCGAGCATGAACATCATGTACGGGGTCGAGCCGTATTCGACCATGAAGCCGGCGACCAGTTCCGATTCCGCTTCCGGAAGGTCGAAGGGCGGACGGTTGGTTTCGGCGAGCGCCGAGATGAAGAACACGATGAACATCGGGAACAGCGCCAGCCAGTTCCAGTCGAGGAACGAATTCGGCAGACCAAGCATGGTGCCGAGACCGGTCTGCTGGGCGTAGACGATATCCGAAAGGTTCAGCGACCCGACCGTCAGAAGCACGGTGACGATGACGAGGCCGATCGAGACTTCGTAGGACACCATCTGCGCCGCCGAACGCAGCGAGCCGAGAAAGGCGTATTTCGAGTTCGACGCCCAGCCGCCCATGATCACGCCATAGACCTCAAGCGAGGAAATGGCGAAAACATAAAGAATGCCGATATTGATGTTGGCGATCACCCAGCCGTCGGCAAAGGGGATGACGGCCCAGGTGGCGAGCGCCAGCGTCACCGTGATCAGCGGCGCTAGCAGGAACACGACCTTGTCGGCGCTCGCCGGGATGATCGGCTCCTTCAGCACGAACTTGAACAGGTCGGCAAAGGACTGGAACAGGCCGAAGGGACCCACCACATTCGGGCCGCGACGCATCTGCACGGCAGCCCAGATCTTGCGGTCGGCCAGCAGGATGAAGGCGATACCGACAAGCAGAAGGACCAGCAGCAGCAGAGACTGACCAACCATGATCAGTCCGGGCCAGAGATAGGTTGAGACAAAAGAATCCATTGTTCGGTCCTTATTCCGCCGCTGCCTTGAAATTATTGCGCGCCAGCGCCGAGCATTCGGCCATCACGGCAGAGGCCCGGGCAATCGGGTTGGTCAGGTAGAAATCGGTGATCGGCGAGACGAAACCGGCTTCTGCGAGATCCCCACCCTTCGATGCCGCCGTTTCGACCGCCTTGATATCAGCGTCAGCGATCGCGTCAAGCGCGGCGAGGTGCGGATACTCGCCGTAAAGCGCGGCCCGCAGCGCCATCAGCGAATCGTAAGGCAGCGTCTTGCCGAGGACGCCCGAAAGCGCCCTGAGCACCGCCCAGTCCTCGCGCGCGTCACCCGGTGCAAAGCCTGCGCGGTTGGTCATCTGCACACGGCCCTCGGTGTTGACATAGGTGCCCGACTTTTCCGTGTAGGTCGCCGCCGGCAGAACCACGTCGGCGTTCATCGCGCCGGCATCGCCGTGCGAACCGATATAGACGGTGAAAGCGGCTTTCTTGGCGGAGAAATCGAGTTCGTCGGCGCCGAGCAGGAAGAGAACATCCGTATCGCCGAGCATCCGGGCCGCATCCTTGCCGCCCTCGCCCGGCACGAAGCCGATGTCGAGGCCGCCGACGCGCGAGGCCGCGGTGTGCAGCACGGCAAAGCCGTTCCAGTCTACCGTCACCGCGCCGACATCGCCGGCAAGCTGAGCCGCCTTGGCCAGCACGGCCGCGCCGTCTTCGCGCGACAATGCGCCCTGCCCGACCATGATGATCGGACGTTCGGCCTTCTTCAAAACGTCGAGGAAACCGAGCGAACCGGAGGCGAGATCCGACAACGTCTGCGGACCGGCGCCGAGATATTCGTAATCGTAGCGCAGGTCGGCCTGCTCGCCGATCACGGCGATCGGAAAATTGGCCTTGCGGAAGCGCTTGCGGATGCGCGCGTTCAACACCGAAGCCTCGAAGCGCGGGTTTGCGCCGATGATCAGCAGAGCGTCAGCATTCTCAATGCCTTCGATCGTCGGGTTGAACAGATAGCTTGCGCGGCCATTCGCAGGATCAAGCTTCGTCCCATCCTGACGACAGTCGATATTGGCCGAGCCGAGCGACGCCATCAGGCCCTTCAGCGCGTACATTTCCTCGACGCTTGCCAGATCGCCGGCAATCGCGCCGATCCGGTCACCGGCAACGCCGTTGACCGCCGACTTGATCGCGGCAAAGGCATCATTCCAGTTGGAGGCCTGCAGGCGGCCGTTGACGCGGATATAGGGCTTGTCGATGCGCTGGGTGCGCAGACCGTCCCAGATGAAGCGGGTCTTGTCGGAGATCCACTCCTCATTCACCTCTTCATTGACGCGCGGCATGATGCGCATCACTTCGCGACCGCGCGTATCGACGCGGATCGCCGAGCCGACGGCATCCATGACGTCGATCGATTCGGTCTTGTTCAGCTCCCACGGACGGGCGGTGAAGGCGAAGGGCTTGGAGGTCAGCGCGCCGACCGGGCAGAGGTCGACAACATTGCCCTGCAGTTCCGACGTCATCGCCTGTTCCAGATAGGTGGTGATCTCGGCATCCTCGCCGCGGCCGATCAGGCCAAGCTCGGAAATGCCGGCCACTTCCGTGGTGAAGCGGACGCAGCGCGTGCAGTGGATGCAGCGGTTCATCACCGTCTTCACCAGCGGGCCGATATACTTGTCCTCGACGGCGCGCTTGTCTTCCTGATAGCGCGACGCGTCGATGCCGAAGGCCATGGCCTGGTCCTGCAAGTCGCATTCGCCGCCCTGGTCGCAGATCGGGCAATCGAGCGGATGGTTGATGAGCAGGAACTCCATCACCCCTTCGCGCGCCTTCTTCACCATCGGCGTCTTGGTATAGATTTCCGGCAGCGAGCCGTCCGGGCCGCCGCGAATATCCTTCACGCCCATGGCGCAGGACGCTGCCGGCTTCGGCGGTCCGCCCTTCACCTGAATGAGGCACATACGGCAATTGCCGGCAATCGACAGCCGCTCGTGAAAGCAGAAGCGCGGAATTTCGGCGCCTGCCGACTCAGCCGCCTGCAACAGCGTGTAGTGGTCGGGAACCTCGATTTCCTTGCCGTCTACAATCAGATTTACCATATCCGTTCTTCCCGCTTCGCCGATGCTCCCCAAGAGGTCGTCGGCATTCCATTCTCGATTGCGTATGCCCTATCGGGGCTCCGCCTCAAGCCTTGTGTTCTTTCCACAGCGCCAGCAATGCGCCGACATCGATGCCTTCAATCGTCATGCCATCCACACGGCAGTCGCTAATCGAGACACCCGAGAGATTGGCATCCGTCACGATCATGCCGGAAAAGTTCACGTTGTTGGCACGCCAACCCGACATGTTCACATTCTCGACGCTGCAGCCCGACATGTTCGCATCGTTAAAGCTGGAGCCGGACAGCGTAACCTTGCGATAGCTGCCACCCGAGAGATTGACGTTTTCGCAGGAAACCCCGGACAGGTTGACGTCGTCGAAAGCCGATCCGGAAAGATCGCTCTTGCTTGCGTCGATGCGTGTGGCCTGTCCGTGGATGTCCATTGCCTTACTCCGCAGCTTCCATCACCACGCCGTCCGACGTGGCGTTGGCGGTATACTGGTCGATCCGCTTTTCGATTTCCGGACGGAAATTGCGGATGAGGCCCTGGATCGGCCAGGCTGCGGCATCGCCGAGCGCGCAGATCGTGTGGCCTTCAACCTGTTTGGTAACCTCGAACAGCATGTCGATCTCGCGCTTCTGGGCGCGGCCTTCGACCATGCGCTCCATCACGCGCCACATCCAGCCCGTGCCTTCGCGGCACGGCGTGCACTGGCCGCAGCTTTCATGCTTGAAGAATTCGGCAAGCCTTGCGATCGCCTTGATGATGTCGGTGGACTTGTCCATGACGATGGCGCCGCCGGTCCCGAAGGAGGACTTCACCTCGCGCAGACCGTCGAAGTCCATCTGCACGTCCATCATGTCCTCGCCCTTGACCACCGGGCAGGACGCGCCGCCGGGGATCACGGCAAGCAGGTTGCTCCAGCCGCCGCGAATGCCGCCGCAATGCTTTTCGATCAATTCGCGGAAAGTGATGCCGAGGCTTTCTTCCACCACGCAGGGCCGGTTTACATGGCCGGAGACCATGAACACCTTGGTGCCGACATTGTTGGGACGGCCGAAGGAGGAGAACCAGCTCGCGCCGCGCCTGAGGATCGTGGGTGCAACCGCGATCGATTCAACGTTGTTCACGGTGGTCGGAAGACCATAAAGTCCCATATTGGCCGGGAATGGCGGCTTCAGGCGAGGCTGGCCCTTCTTGCCCTCAAGGCTTTCCAGAAGCGCCGTCTCCTCGCCGCAGATGTAAGCGCCGGCGCCGTGATGGACGATCACGTCCATGTCCCAGCCGCACTTGTTGTTCTTGCCGAGAAGACCGGCCTCGTAGCACTCGTCGATCGCCGCCTGCAGCGCCTCGCGCTCGCGCATGAACTCGCCGCGGATGTAGATATAGGCCGTATGCGCGCCCATTCCGACGCCCGCCAGCAGGCAGCCCTCGATCAGGTGATGCGGATCATGCCGCATGATCTCACGGTCCTTGCAGGTGCCGGGCTCGGATTCGTCCGCATTGACAACGAGGTAATGCGGGCGGTCATCCTTGGGCATGAACGACCATTTGAGACCGGTCGGAAAGCCCGCGCCGCCGCGACCGCGCAAACCCGAATCCTTCATTTCCTGCACGATCCAGTCGCGGCCCTTGTCAACCAGCGCCTTGGTATTGTCCCACGAGCCGCGCGCCATCGCGCCCTTCAGCGACTTGTCGCGATGGCCGTAGAGGTTGGTGAAGATGCGGTCCTTGTCTTTTAACATGCTTCACTCCTAGCGCGCTGTTCTGCCGAACACTTTTTCATATTCCTCGATCCCGCCCTTGGCGAGAACGCCTGCCTGCCGCAGCCATTCATCACGCTCGATGCGGCCGCCAAGCTTCAGCGAGGCATTGACCCAGGCGCATTCGCCCGGCGTCCATGCGGCGATCTGCTCGAATTTGTAGATGCCGATATCGTTCAGAAGCGTCTCGATCTTCGGACCGACGCCGGAAATCATCTTCAGATCGTCCGGGTCTTCCGGCTTCCGGTCGGCGGCCGGCGGACGATCGCCTTCAGCCCCGTCGAGCGCTTCCGGCGATCCTGCGCCCTCATCGGTCTCGTCTTCGGCGCCCGCATCATCATCGTCATCATCGGTCAGCGAGGTGAACCCGCCCTCCGGCGCGGAGAACCACCGGTCGATCTGCGGACCGGGCTTGATCTCATCGCCGCGGCCGGCCTCGAAGGCATCGATGATTTCTTCCAGACGTTCCGGCGTCAGGTCCTCATAGGCGTCCTTGAAGATCATCACCATGGGGGCGTTGGCGCAGGCGCCCTGGCACTCGACTTCTTCCCAGGAGAGCGTCCCCTCGGCGTTCGGCTCCAGGGCCTTGGCGCCGATCTTCTTCTTGCAGACATTGATCAGATCGCCGGCGCCACGCAGCATGCACGGCGTCGTGCCGCAAACCTGGATATGCGCCTTGGTGCCAACCGGCTTTAGCTGGAACTGCGTATAGAAGGTCGCGACCTCCAGCACCCGGATCAACGGCATGGAGAGCATGTCGGCGACCTTCTCGATCGCCGCGCGCGTGACCCAGCCTTCCTGTTCCTGCGCCCGCATCAAAAGCGGGATCACGGCGGACTGCTGGCGGCCTTCGGGATATTTCTTGATCGTGGCTTCGGCCCAGCGGGCATTCTCGTCTGAAAACGCGAAAGCGGCAGGCTGGACATTCTCATCGGCTAGTCGACGAACGGACATGCTCTCTTATACCTCTTCGGAGGTTCTGGTCACGGCTTTCGCATATCCCATGTTCTGGCACCGGCCTTCAACCGGTCCGGGACAGCAAAAAGCGATTCTTGAAATTTGAAAGGCGTCAGCGCTCACCGGTCCACCTCACCGAACACGATGTCGAGCGTCCCGATGATGGCGGTGACGTCGGCAAGCTGATGGCCCTTCGACATGAAGTCCATCGCGGAAAGATGGGCAAAGCCCGGCGCGCGGATCTTGCAGCGATAGGGTTTGTTGGTGCCGTCGGAAACAAGGTACACGCCGAATTCGCCCTTGGGCGCCTCGACGGCGGCATAAACCTCGCCTTCCGGAACATGATAGCCCTCTGTGTAGAGCTTGAAGTGGTGGATCAGCGCTTCCATCGAACGCTTCATCTGCGCCCGCTTCGGCGGCACGACCTTGCCATCCATCGAATTGAACGGGCCGGTCTTGGCATCGCCGAGGAGCCGCTCGACGCACTGCTTCATGATCTTCACCGATTCGCGCATCTCGTTGATGCGCAGAACCCAGCGGTCGTAGCAGTCGCCGTTCTTGCCGATGACCACGTCGAAATCGAGGTCGGAATAGCATTCGTAGGGCTGCGCGCGACGCAGGTCCCAGGCCGCGCCCGAACCGCGCACCATCGGGCCGGAAAAGCCCCAGGCGAAGGCATCCTCGAGCGTGATATTGCCGATATCGACATTGCGCTGTTTGAAGATGCGGTTGCCGGCCAGAAGCGCCTCGATGTCATTGAGCTTGGCCGGGAACTGCTCGCACCACTTGCCGATATCCTCGACCAGTTCCGGCGGCAGGTCCTGATGCACACCGCCGGGCCGGAAATAGGCCGCATGCATGCGCGCGCCGCAGGCACGCTCATAGAACACCATGAGCTTTTCGCGCTCTTCAAAGCCCCACAGCGGCGGCGTCAGCGCGCCGACGTCCATGGCCGCCGTGGTGCAGTTCAGAAGGTGGTTGAGAACACGGCCGATTTCGGAGAACAGCACGCGAATGAGCTGGCCACGAATCGGGATTTCGACCTCCAGCAGCTTCTCCACGGCGAGCGCGAAGGCGTGCTCCTGGTTCATCGGCGCCACATAGTCCAGCCGGTCGAAATAGGGCACGGCCTGAAGGAAGGTCTTGGTCTCGATCAGCTTCTCGGTCCCGCGGTGAAGCAGGCCGATATGCGGGTCGACGCGTTCGACGATCTCGCCGTCCAGCTCCAGCACCAGACGCAGCACGCCGTGCGCGGACGGGTGTTCCGGGCCGAAGTTGATCGTGAAATTGCGGACATTATGTTCAGTCATGCCGATGGATCCTGTTGTGCAGCATAAGCCGCAAAGAACTCTGCGGACGTCATCTTCTTGGTATCGTTGGCGAAGGCGTAATTGTCCGGCTTTTCGTCAACGAAAATCTCGCTGGTGAAGCGGAAGACGCCGGGCGTATCGAAGGCCTGGGCGGAGACAACGATATCGGAGCCATCCTGCATGCGCCAGAAGAGCGTCGATCCGCAGGTCTTGCAGAAAACGCGCTCGCCGTAATCCGACGACTTGTAGACGCCAAGCATATCCGCGTTCTCGACCTCGACGGCCGTGCCGCAGTCGACGCCGAGAAAACCGGCGCCGCCGCTCCAGCGGCGGCAGAGGCTGCAATGGCAGACCCCCATCTCGTCGCTTGCGGGGCTTGCGGTAAAGCGAACCGCTCCGCAGATGCAGCCGCCGGAAAGCCGTTCAGCCATCACGCCCTCCTCAGCTCGCCTTCTCGTCACCGGGCAGGACGTATTCGGGTCCTTCCCAGGGGCTCAGGAAATCAAAGCTGCGGAATTCCTGTCGAAGCTCGACAGGCTCGTAGATCACCCGCTTGGCTTCCTCGTCATAGCGCAGCTCGACGAAACCGGTTGTCGGGAAATCCTTGCGCAGCGGATGCCCCTCGAATCCGTAATCCGTCAGGATGCGGCGCAGGTCCGGATGACCGGAGAAGGGAATGCCGTACATGTCCCAGGTCTCGCGCTCGAACCAGTCGGCGCCCGGGAAGATCGACGTGATCGAGGGGACGACCTCGTCCTCTTCGACCGCGACCTTGATGCGGATGCGCATGTTCTGGGTCGGCGACAGCAGATGATAGACGACATCGAACCGCTGGGCCCTGCCCGGCCAGTCGACGCCGCAGACATCGATGATGTTGACGAAAGCGCACTGGCCGTCATCGCGCAGGAATTTCGCGACATCGACGATTGCCGCCGGCGTGGTGAAAACGGTCAGCTCGCCATGGGCGATGCGCGTGTCCGTCACGCCTTCGCAGGCATCGCGGATATGGGCGCCGAGATCGTTCAAAGCTTCACTCATGCTGGTCTCCCGCCGCTATCGTTCGATCGTGCCGGTGCGGCGGATCTTCTTCTGCAGAAGGAGAACGCCGTAAAGCAGCGCTTCCGCCGTGGGCGGACAGCCCGGCACGTAAATGTCGACGGGAACGACCCGGTCGCACCCGCGGACGACGGAATAGGAATAATGATAATAGCCGCCGCCATTGGCGCAGGAGCCCATGGAGATGACATAGCGCGGCTCCGGCATCTGGTCATAGACCTTGCGAAGCGCGGGCGCCATCTTGTTGGTCAGCGTACCGGCAACGATCATCACATCCGACTGGCGCGGTGAGGCGCGCGGAGCAAAGCCGAAGCGCTCGCAGTCATAGCGCGGCATTGACATCTGCATCATTTCGACGGCGCAGCAGGCAAGACCGAACTGCATCCACATCAGCGAACCGGTGCGCGCCCAGGTGATCAGCTGCGCGGACGAGGTAACAAGGAAGCCCTTGTCGGCAAGCTCGTTGTTGATTTCGCCGAAAAAGCGGTCGTCAGCGCCGACCGGCTTGTTGGTCATCGGATCGACCACGCCCTTGGGAACCGGCGCGACCAGCGTTTCGTCCTGGCTCACTCCCATTCGAGTGCTCCTTTTTTCCATTCATAAATGAAGCCGATCGTCAGCACGGCCAGGAACACCATCATCGACCAGAAGCCGAACCAGCCGATATCGCCGAAGGACGCCGCCCATGGAAACAAGAAGGCCACTTCGAGATCGAAGATGATGAACAGGATCGCGACAAGATAGAAGCGGATATCGAACTTCATGCGCGCGTCATCGAATGCGTTGAAGCCGCATTCATAGGCCGAAAGCTTTTCCGCATCGGGCGCCTTGAAGGCCAGCGCGAAGGGCGCGACCATCAGGGCGAGCCCGATGATGAGACAGATGGCGATAAAGATGACGATCGGAACGTAGGAACTGAGGACTTCAGCCATAAAAACACCCTTGCCGTTTGGTGGCGCCCGGGTCAGCGCACCCGCAGGATAAACCGCGAGACCGAAAATTGATAGATGTCGGGGTTGTGGTTAGCGCAGCCGACGCGCTCGCGCAAGCCATTGCGGCTTCATTTCATGGCGCTGCAACAATCTTTCGGTAAGGGAATGCGGCGGTTTTGCGTCGCTTGCGGGCTTTTGAACAAGGTGCGGCAATTTGCTGCGCTTTGAAAGAAGCGCTGCACGCAGCCATGACGGTCCGCAAGTCCGGCGCCAAAGTCAGTCGGGACGAACTTTGATCGCGCGGGAATCGCCGCACATCGGCGAACCGGATCGACCAGTCGCGCGCGACACATCATATTGACTGCAACGCAACGCAGCAGACGACTAAAATCATGAAGAGGAAGGAGAAAATGGCGCGAGTGACGGGGCTCGAACCCGCGACCTCCGGCGTGACAGGCCGGCACTCTAACCAGCTGAGCTACACCCGCGCATTTTGCCGTTTCAGGGGCAAGCGCTTGTTTTCGTGAGCGCTTGTCTGTCTGGCGTGAGCGGCTGTTTAAGGGGGACGCCTGCTACTGTCAAGCGACATATCTCGCATTTCTGTTTTTTTTGCGCGCCCCCTCCTGGAAGGCCCGGAAAACCGGCAAAATCGCCATCGGGAAAATACTCGCCGGCCCTGGCTCCGGTTCTGACGACAGCACTTTTCTCTTCTCCCGCGAACGAATCCGAACGGATCGATTCATGCGTCCCGCAAGACCGTCTGCGTCATTCACAGGCTTTTTGAAAAAAAACGCAAATTCGGCAAAAACCCTCTTGCGATTTTCGTCCTATCCGCCTATTTCACGCCTCACCAACACGGGCGGGCGATTAGCTCAGTTGGTAGAGCGCCTCGTTTACACCGAGGATGTCGGGAGTTCGAGCCTCTCATCGCCCACCATTCCCTTTTTAGGGCACTGTTTTCCCATCATAATTTCCTCAATTTGTCTCATCGCTGTTTTTCGCTTTTGAAAGTGAGACATTTCTGTTCCTGAAGCGTTCGACACGTTCGAAGGCATTTCGGGAGAGACGGCGCTTTTCAGCCTCGCGAATGTAGATCTGTGCAGTGCTGAGATTGCGCCATCCGAAGGCCGCGCAAAGTTCCGGCGCAGACACTTCGCTTTCAGCCATGATCACGGCAGCAGCCTTGCGAAGGCCGTGAGCGCTGCAACGCTTCAGCCCCGCCTGATTGCACCATTCGCGCATCTTGTTGCCGAGACCTTCTTTCACGAACGGCTTGCCGAAACTGGTCACCAGATAGGCCATATCGCCCGTCTCTGTGCGTTCGAGCGCTTTGATAAGGTCAGAGGTCATCGGCACCTCGATCAGCACCGGAAAGCGGTCACGGTTCTTTTCAGCGGTGAACTTCAGCCAGCGCCGACCGTTGATCATGGTTTCGTGCTGGCGGCCGAGGCGGCATGCGTCGGAGATCCGCGCGCCCACATTGATCATGATTTCCATCGCCAGTCGCGGCTTGCTGCCGAGCGGATGAAAGGCGCGGAACCGGTCAACTTCTTCCGGCGTCCATGTGTGGAAGCCTTCCGACTTATTGTTGATCTTGCCGACACGCGCTGCCGGGTTTTCCACGGCAAGCTTTTCGTCAATCGCCCAGTTATAGAGTGCGCGCATCACCTTCACGAGCTTGTCAGCTGCACCGGGCGTTTCGCGGCGCTTGAACTGGCTGGCCTCCATGTCCTTCTTGCGGAACTTCTTGTAGGGCAGCGCACCGGCCGTTTCGCAGAACCGCAACAACACACTGCGCTTGTCGCGCCGGGTGGCCTCATTGAGCCGCTGGAAGCGCTGCGAGCGAAAATACTGATCGACCAGCCAGTCAAAGGTTTCTTCGCGGGGCGATTCCTTTTTCGGTTCCGCCATACCATTAAGGACGGCCAAGGCCGCCCAATACTCATTCATGAATTCCGGTGTGATGTTCCCCTGATCGTCCTTGTACGCCGCCTTGATCCGCACTTTCGGCTTACCGACTTGGCGCACGTAGTAGCGCGGGTTTCCGCGCCGATCAGGATCATAGACACAATAGCGCAGTCGGGTTTTCATCAGGCCACCATCCCATCAAAGGGATTCTCATCATCGTCCTGGCTTTCGCCATCTTCAGAAAGACGGCTCCAAGCCGCCCTCACCTTCTCAGTGTCCCAAAGCATCACGCCGCCGATCTTGCGCCCCTTCGGCATGCGTCCATCAGAAACCCATGCCTTGAAAAGCGACGTCGAGATTGCCAACGATGCCGCTGCCTCTTCTGCCCGCAACGCAAAACGGGGGATCGTCACTTCCCGCAAACTGTTACCGGCCATCAGCCCTTCCTTTCGTCGTTTCGGCCCACCCGGCTAAGATCGGCCCTCTTCATGCGAATGGCGGAGGTTGCCCCGCCCAGCTTGTAGGCCCCCGGCAAGCGCCCTTGCTTGAACAGCCGGGAAACCGTCTTCTCGGAAACATCAAGCTCATGCGCGATCTGCTTGCGCGTCATGATGTTCTCAGTCTTCATTCTCCATCCTCACCAAACCAGAAAGCCAAGCCGCCAGCCGACCTTCGAAAACACCTGAACCGATTCCCTTTGATCGGCCTGTTATGCGTTCGTGTCGGCCCCGTAAGCGGCTTCAAGAACCTCTTCGGGGTGGCGATTGAGAGAAACCATCACGCGGTCGAAAACCTCGTTGATGAAAACCATGGCAAAGCCTTCGGGTTGTCCGAGGGCTTGGCGGATATCAGCCAGCGCATCAGCGCCGGATTGCCAGAAGGCCACGTAGCTCCTGTCTTCAGCGACGGCGAGAAGGGTGTGCCCAAGAAGCTTGCCCCGGTTGCTGAAAGGCAGGCCGGGTTCGCGTTCCGGGTGCCAAGCGGTCTGGTCTGTTCCCGTGTATGCAAAGCCCCTTGCCGCCTTGAAGGCATTCGGAAGGTCTTTCACGCCCGCATCGACCACGGCCTTGGCAACCGCAATCTCCATCAGCGTGTGAAAGCCGAAGCTGCGATAACGGCCCGGCGAGCCGCCGCCCTCGATCTTGTCTTCGCGCTCACCCGAAATGACATCGCGCTTCATCCAGCTTTGCAGCGTGGCGTTGCTGATGCCTGCGGCCTTGATGACCTGTCCGGTCGAGAACTTCTCCTGAAAGATTGTCACTGTTTGCTCCATAAGTTGGCGATTGACCACTTATGGCAGATTTACCTCAAGTTGGCAAGTGTACACATTGAACGATTCAGGTCGAGGTTTCCGCCGTATCACACGCCGAAAAGCCCTTATCTCTCACGCCCAAAACCGCCATGCGTCGCCTTCGAAGCGTAGCATTTGACAACCCCACGCTTAGCCACCGGCCGGACAAGGCGATGCACAGGAACGACATAGCCACGTTCAAACTGCAGGCCCCGTCCATCCGGCACGGTCGTATCAATCTCACCGTCGGTCATGGCGCGATCCCCAAAGCGGTGAACGTTGGTCTGGTCGCCTCCGGCCACCCAGCCCAGCCAAGGTTCGTTATTACCTTCATCCGCCTCGTCATGCTGTTCATCGGCCACGTCAGCTTCGCATTCATTGTCGGCCGCGATCAGCTCTTCAGGGCAGTATTCGCGATCCTGAAGAGGGGTGGAAGACCAGCCAAGCGTTGGTTCACGGTCGCCGCCTTCCTCGTAATCGGCGTTATCGACTTCCCGGTCATCATCGCAGGACATGGCGTTTACGGGCCGCTGCCCTTCGTTCGGCCAGCCATTCACCGGCTCGCTGGTGCCATCATCTTCTGCGTTCTCGTCGCCATCGTAGACGTCCAGAATATCCAGAAGCCGCTCCACCGCTGTTTCGATCTTCCTGCGCAACTCCGGCGTCAGCTCGACAAGCCGGGTGAAATCATCCTGCGTTGAAACCGAATTGCTCATATCCCTGCCCCTTCGACTGGCATGTTCGTGCGGATCAAGGCGACGCTACCGCTGCAAGGCCTTACAAGCTCCGGCCACATCGAGATCCTGGCAAAGCTTCGCCGTTCGCGAAAATGAGTGTTCATTCGCGTTGCTCCATTTAGGTCACTATGGTAATCAATATTTTATGTTGATAACTCAAGGCGGATTCTCCGTCAACATAAAATGTTGATTTCATGACCCCAGCACAGTGTAGAGCCGCCAGAGCTATGATTAACTGGACCCAGCCGCGTCTTGCAGAGGCTGCCGCCCTAGGCCTCTCGACCGTTGTAGATTTTGAGAGGGAACGACGGAAGGTTTCCAAAGAAGCCGTTAATGCTATGCAACGCACTCTAGAAACTGCTGGTGTTATTTTCGTGGCCGAGAATGGAGAAGGCCCCGGTGTTCGTATGAAGAAGGGGATGACCTAAACAAAAAAGATATGGTACTCACGAAATCAATGTGACAACCAAAAATATTCTAGGGCCCAAATATGAGTAGCATACCCCTGAGTGCATACTTTGATGAAGAGGCTCTTTTTGATCGATTGACAGAAGGAATTTCAGGGCAAAACAAAGAGGTCCTGTTTGTAGTCGGAGCACCACTGACAGCACCCACAGCTCAGATAAGTACCGGCGTGCTAGACGTCAGCGGCGTCACGAACTTAATCAGAAATTATTTTAGTGGAACTAGTAGCTTTTCGAAACTGGAAGAATCTCTAAGGAATAGTTCGAATGCCTATCAGCAAGCCTTCGAGTTTCTGTCGGGCAGGAGAGGTCCGCACGTCGCTGAGCAGATTATTAAGTTGGCGGTCTTGAATGCGCATAGCTCTTATGAAGGCGACCCCCAAAAAAACGGATTCTCAGTTCCGCCTGATAGTGTTCTTATTGAACTCGAAAAGAATACATCGGCATGGCACCTAACGCCAGGTGTTAAGTCTTTGGGAGAGCTTTGCTCGAAGGCCCCTGAAATATTTGGAAAAAAAATAATAACATCTAATTTTGATCCTCTTATAGAGGTATCAATCGAAAGTGCGAGCGGAAAAGCGTGGCGGACAGTATTGTTTACTGATGGCGACCCTTTACGAAGCGAAGCTTCGGGCTGCCATGTCATACATATTCACGGCTTCTGGGTAGGGAGTGACTGCCTGCACACCGGTACTCAGCTCTCACAAAAGAGGCCCTCGTTAAAGAATTCCATTCTGACGCTAATGAAAGATAAAATTGTCGTCGTTTTGGCGTATGGCGGCTGGCGAGATATTTTTACGGATTCATTAAGAGCGCTTGTGGCTAATGCGTCTGAATTTCCAGAGATTATTTGGACTTTCTATAGCGATACGCCGGAGATAGATGAGGAAACGCTTAATTTTCTTCAACCGGGTTTGGATCGTGGGCGAGTTTCTCTATATCGCGGCATCGATTGCCATAGAATTTTGCCAAGATTGAGCGCCTTCTGGTCCGAACAGAAATCGACCAAAGATGATGATTCGCCTAAGGACGTTGAGCCGGAACCAAGCACGCCGCCGGAGCTTCCGATACTAAAATTACCTCAGTTTGGGTCAGACAGGCCACCCAGTATAGATCACTGGGTAGGTAGGGAGGATGAAATTGGTACGCTCCACAGAAGCACCGCAAAGGTTGTCTCTATAACCGGCCTCGGAGGCGAAGGTAAATCGGTTTTAGCTGCCCACTATCTTTCCGATGTCGAGAAAGGAAAAACTCCTTATGTTCATGTTGACTGGCGGGATTGCAAAGAAGAAGGAGATCGGATCAGGACACAAATTATCTCAGTAATTGGGCGCCTCTCAGGCGGAAAGACATCATTTTCAGATCTATCTAGGTCGAGCGAATCTGACTTAATTGATATATTTATTGAATTATCACGAGAGGTTTCGACGGTTATTGTTCTCGACAACGTTGATCATTACGTAGACTTCGGAGAAAGTAAATACTTAGGAATACTAGATAAGTTAGTATTTAAATTTTCCAATAGTTCAACTAAAAGCAGACTAATCATCACTTGCCGCCCTCCCATAAAGTATGATCTTATGGGTTTCGATACAATTAGACTAACCGGCCTTTCACTTGGTGAAGTTATTCAGCTGTTCGAAAATCGTAATGGTAAAAATAGCATCGACCACCGTGCCATTAATAGAGTTTTCGAATTTACAAAAGGCCACGCTTTTTGGAATGATCTGATATCAGCGCAAATCGCACGAAGAGATAAACTGACCATCGATATGATACTTGATGATCTGGAGCGTGGGCGAGCTGAAGGTCCAGACATTTTATCTAGTATATGGGGCGAGTTACCGGATAGGGAAAGGCTAATTCTTCAGGTTCTATCAGAAACGGTGAGGCCGGAGAACTCTGAGACCATTTTCGAAATGGTCTCATCCAAGCTGCGATACAACAAATTTGATCGTGCGATGAGGTCTCTGACTAATGCCAATCTGCTGGTCGTTAAGAAGGAGCGAAACGAACCCGATCTTTATGACCTTCATCCGCTTGTCGGGCAGTTCGTTCGCACGAATTTTGCTCGCTCTGAAAGGTTGGGTTTCATCGAGATAGTGCTGAACCAATACGCTGTCATCATCAGCGGCATTGGAAAAATAGTTGGCGTCCACCTACCGCAATCTTTATTGGAGAGGTTCTCACAGAAGGCAGAACTGGAGATAGAGGCAGGAAAAATCAGTGATGCGTTTAATACATTATTTGAAAGTTCGGACGCGCTTATAGGAAGCGGAAACATAGAAGAATACATTAGAGTTGCAAAAATACTTTTCTCTAATACTAATTGGGAAATTAATAGTAGAGAAATTGATGTTTTTGACAGAGTGTTAACTTCATATGTAGAGTGCTTATCTCTTCATGATAGGTTTGATGAAGCTGAAGGTGTACTTGATACATTCAGAAGATATGTTCCAGAGAATACGGCAAGGTTCATTGGCTATTGTGATATACGTTGTTACCTATATTGGATCAAGAAAGACTATGATGAATCTATCAGGTGGGGCGAAAGGGGTGTAGAGCTTAAGGAAACGTCAAATGTTGATACTCGGCATGATTGCTCTCATAACTTAGCGCTCGCACGTAGAGACAACGGTGACGCAAGCCGCGCTATTAGCTTCTTTTGCAAACAGCATTCCCTTGAAGAGTTGATCGATCCCGCCTCAGAAACAGCAAAAGACGACGGTCCTCTTTTAGGAAATGTAGGTCGTTGTTTGCAGTTGATGGGGCGGCATGAGGAAGCATTGGTCTGCCTCCGCAAATCTGCAATAGCCGTCGAGGGCGACAATGGTAAAAGTAGGGCTAACAATCGAGGTTGGGCACGGGAATGGATAGGGAATTCACTTGCAGAGACGGGGGCCATTGATCTTGCCTATGCTTTCTATCGTGACGGCGCGGAGATTCTTAAGTCGACATCGCCACACCGAGCGAGGAAAATGCTTCTTGCCGCCGACGCGCTGCCAACCGAAGAAAAGATGGACAAACTTCACCAATTTGAGTTGGAAAATCGGGTCAGAGCCTGGCTAAGAACTAAATGACCTAGACTGCACTTTTAACCTTTGCGGAACGTGGAACGATGCTTTTGCAATGCGCGTTGATCGGGGTGCTCAAAAATACGCCATCGCCTCTGACCATTCCTCACTGTCATAAACGGACAGGCTGCTTTCCCCAGCAGCCGCACGGCTGATGGCCATGGCGGCGGCAACAGCGCCGTCAATGCGATCCTTGCTCTTGCCCTTGTGGAAGGCCTTGTTGCCCGCTGCATCGGTGTGAATGGCGATGTTTTCAAAATTCCAGCGTAGCACCGGATGCCCGCCATGGATCAGGCGACGGCCGAGAATGGCGCGTTCGAGTTCCTTGATCGCCGGGGCCATGGTCACCCAGCCCTGTCGCATTTCCACGGCCGGGAAACCGTCTTCCTGAAGATTGTTGAGCATATTGCGCGCCATGTGCGGGTCGAAGGCGATTTCATGCACATCGAAGCGGGCGCAGAGTTCGCGAATATGGTCCTCGACAATGCGGTAGTCGATCACCTCGCCGGGTGTCGGGATGATATGGCCCTGTTCGGCCCATTCAGGGTATGGAACGCCGTCACGGTCGGCACGGCCGCGCAGATTGTCTTCAGGGCAAAAGAACCATGGATGGACGATATAGCCGTCGCCATTGCGCCATGCGGCGACCACGGCGGTCAGGTCGCTGACGGCTGACAGGTCAACACCGATCCAGCACGGCTTATCTTCCATCTCGTCGGGATCGACGGGGAAGCTGCCTTCGTCATAGATCAGCATATCGACAAACGGGTCGGCGGAATGATCCAGCCAGACATTGAGATGAAGCTGGCGGAAGGCCTCGCGTTCGCCGGGGCGTTCCTGCGCCTCGCGGGCAAGCTGGCGCAGACCATCGATATCGGGGAAGCCATCGGCAAGGCCGGGATTGGCCCGGTACCAGTGCGCTTCATCGCGCCAGTCGGCATCGCGCGGGGTTTCAAACAGAATGGGCAAGGTACCGGGATCATCGATCTCGCCACGGGCGACCTTGCGGGCATAGTCGTAAAAGTCGGCCGCAACATTCTCGCTGCCGCGTCCGGCCGTGGATATGACCATCAAAAGCGATCCTGGCACTTTCGTCAGGCCCGTGCGCACCACGTCCCACAGCTCGCGTTTCTTCCACGCATGCAGTTCATCCACGAGGGCAAACATTGGGGTTCGGCCGTGCTGGGTGCCTGCATCGGCAGAGATCGCCTCCAGAAACGCATTGCTGCGCGGCGCTGTCAGCCTGTTCTTGCTGTCGGTGAGCTTGAGGCGGCTTTCCGCCTTCGGGATCGCCCGGACAATGCCAATGGCTTCATCATAGGCAATGCGCGCCTGCTTGCGGTCGGATGCGGCAAAGATCGCCTCGCCACCGGGCACTGCTTCCGGGCCGATGGTATGGAGAAGGCCAAGGGCAGCGCCCAGCGAGGTCTTGCGATTGCCGCGCGGCAGAAGCATCGCGACATTGCGCACGATCCGGCGGCCGTTGGCATCGCACGGGCCATAGATGCGCCGGACAATCCGCTCCTGCCATTCGGTGAGATCAAAGGCATGGCCGGGAAGCCGGGATTTCGGGTGGCGCAGCATGCGCAGGAACTGAACGGCACGCTCGCCATAGCCGAAGGGATCGGGGATCTCGGAACCGTCATAGATCCAGTCAGGGTAAGCGTCAGAAACTGAAGAGGCCGAACTGGTCACTGTCATCATCCTTGTCCTGTTTCATGCCGGAGCGGGCGCGTGAGGCCGGTGTCAGGCCAAGTTCGGCCGATAGCCGGACAATGACCGCCTGAGACTTGCCGAGAAGGCTGCTGGCGGGGTTTTGCTTCAAGCTGCCGTCGGATGCCCGCACCACCGCCCCATGCTCGTCTATGGCCTTCTGTGCCTGCCGCTCGTTCCACTTGGCGCGGATATAGGTTTCGACCGTGCCCAGCATGGCTTCGTTCAGAATGTCCCGTTCGGTGAGATCGCTCACCACCGTATCCCATTCGCCGGTCATGGCCTCCGGCAGGCTGTCGGGCATGGGCGGGGCTTCGGTGAAGGCGTCTTCCAGCGCATGGGGTGCCGCCTTCGGCCCGCGTGTCGTGCCCATGGTCAAAAGCTCCAGTTGCGGTATTCGTTGACGATCTCGCGAACGCCCAGCGGCACATAGCGCGGGCTGGCATCGATCAGCACGGCCTCGCGGTTCGCGTACCAATGGCCGGTGAGCATCAGTACGGCCTGTTGCAGGGATGCCGGGATCGGGTCTTGTCCTTCGCTGCCAAAGGTCTTTTCAATGCGAAAGCCCAGAAGCCGTTCGATATGGTTCTGGGCTGCAATCATCTGGTTTTCGATCAGCGCGTCGTCATCGTCAAAATCGACACGCAGGTGAAGCTTTGCCTGTTCAAGGCTTACGATAGCCATCGCCGTTCCTTCTTTCCGTTGGAGATCATGCGCCGCTCTTCCGCCTGCTTGGCGCTGTTGTGGCAGGGCGTGCAAAGCGGCTGCCAGTTGGCCTTGTCCCAGAAGAGATCGTGATTGCCCTTGTGCGGGCGGATATGATCGACAAGGGCAGCCGGTGAACCGCAGCGCATGCAGACCGGGTGTGCGGTCAGATAGGCCTTGCTTTCCCGCTGCCATTCGGCGGTATAGCCGCGCTGCCGGGCAGATGGCCGCTTGGCATCGAACCGGGCCTTGCGGTCCCGGTTCTGCTTGGCAACGCGCTCGCAGCGCATGCCGCTGTCATGAAGCTTGCCGCAATAGCCGCAAACGCGCGCGCCTTTCTTCGGCATGTCTGTCTCTCCGGGTGGGGATTGAATAAGGGCGGCCGTGTCACCTTGAACCGTTCGGACCAAAGAATTGGTGCAGGGGGTGGCAGGTGACTTGTCGCTGTTCGGCGGGCCGCGTCGCCGTCAATGATCCCCCCTGTTAGTGGACCGGCCGCGTCGATGCGCTGCCGAGAATGAGAATGGCGGCAACGGCAATCGACGTGCCGCTGTTCTTCGCCAGGTGAAGCCGCAGGAAGCGCCTGTAGCCGCGATAGCCGATGCTGGTCATGCTATCGGCGGCAAGGGTTTCCGGCGTGTTGCTGTCGAGCTGGTCGGCCGCAACGGCGCTGAAGTCCTCGCCGTCGTCGCTTTCTTCCAGCGTGGCGGTAAAATCGCCGTCACCGGCAATGCCGCCGGTGCCAATGATCACGGCCGCACTGTCAAAGCCCTGCAGGTCAATGACCGGGCCGTCTTTCGTGGCGGTAGCAATGCCGGGTGTCAGGGCCGTGCGAACGGCAATGTTGTTTGCGAGATCGCGCATGGGAATGTCCTTTCGGTGTTTGGCTTACTTCGTGGCCATCTTCAGCTTGCGGAAACGGGCCGCCTGCAGCACCTTGCCGCCCACGCGCCTTGTGGCGTGAATGCGGGTCAGGCCGGAGGTTGCCAGCAGGTAGGGATTGACGAGGACGGACAGGCCGATGCGGTCCACGATGCGATAGGCCGAGAAGTCGCCATAGATGATCGGGAAGGCATTTTCCTCGATGCCGGGCATATCGGTCATTTCGACAACGGGACGACCGAGCAACGTTTCCGGCTGGCCTTCCTGATAGCTGGGCTGCCAGAGAAAGCGGCCGTCGCCATCCTTCAGCGTCCGCAGACGGCCAAGCGTGGTGCCGTTCATCGCCCATGCGCCCCGGTTGCGATAGGTCGCGGGCAGCGAATAGAGAAGCGCGATCAGCGCGGCCGGGTCGATATTGGCGGCATGGCCATTGGCAAGCGGTTTGATATCGGCATTGGTCATGAAGCCTTCCGGCTGAAGCACGCCATTGCCGTTAACGAAGGCGGCCCCTTCCTTGACGCCAAAATCTTCCGACAAGGCCAGATTGACTTCCGCCTCTGCCTGTCCGGCACTGTCGGCCAGAAGCTGGTTGGAGACATCGACATAGGTCTTCAGCTCTTTCACCGGGATTTCCGCCTGCCCGAAGCCCGGCTGAGACTCTTGCTGTTCCTGCGTCTCTCCGCCCCATGTGGCGTTGGTGATGCCGGTGCGCTTGGGATAGATCACCGACGCCCCGCCGGTCGAAGACACGGTTGCCACAGAGCGAACCGGCGAGAACTCGTAGAGATCGCGGATAAACTCATTGGCCATTTCGGCCGGGGCCAGATAGCCGCCACCGGGATCG
This sequence comes from Martelella lutilitoris, assembly GCF_005924265.1. Classification (GTDB taxonomy): domain Bacteria; phylum Pseudomonadota; class Alphaproteobacteria; order Rhizobiales; family Rhizobiaceae; genus Martelella; species Martelella lutilitoris. The sequence goes on along the minus strand of NZ_VCLB01000005.1, from coordinate 323,865 downwards.
GAGGAAACCGTCAGGGCTTTTCGCTCTTCCGACGGCATGGCATCGCCACGGGTGAGGTAAGCGGCGAAGGCCTTGCGCTCTTCGGTGATATCGTCATGACCGGAACCGCCAAAGCCGCCATCGGGGCGGTTGGCTTTGGTCTCAAGCGCCTTCAGGCGCTCTTCCAGCTTGTCGGAACCGGCCTTTTCTTCGACGGCCTTCAGGCGGTCGTCCACCGTGCGGGTGAGGTCTTCCAGCGCCTTGTTGACGATACCGGCCGGGTCGTCTTCGCCGCCGGTCTTGGTGATGATCTGCGCCGATCCTGCCAGCGCCTGCATGTGAAGGTGTTTCATTTGTTTACCTTTTTGAGATGCGCCGTGGCGCGGTTGAGGGCTTCGGCCAGAGACAAAGCCCGGATGGCGTGTTTGGCGCTTGCGACATGTGCGCCGGGATGCATGGGAACCGTCACAAGGCTGACTTCGATCAGCTCAAGCGCGGTGATGGTGCGACCGCCGCCCTTGCGGGGAGCCGCCTTGCGGGTGACGAAACCGACCGAAAGCCCGCGCACCGCACCGGCCTTCACCAGTGCATGGACTTCGCGGGCGCGGGCGAGATCGTTCACCAGAAGCGAACCCTTGACCTTCAGCCCGTCGGCCTCTTCGAAAGCGTCCGTCCAGGTGCCGACCGGATCGCCATGGTCATGGGCAAACAACATCGGCAGCGGCAGGGAGATGCCCGCAAACGCGCCTTTCTCGATCACGTCGCCCACGCGATCAGGCGCACCGAAGGGCCATGCCAGCCCCTCGATTGCGCCGCTGTCGTCTGGAACAGCCAGTTTGGTTTCAATGAAGAAGCGTTCCATGGTTCAAACGTCTCCCTTGCCGGTCGCGTCAGGCTTGGCAGCGTCGGCATCGGTGTTGATATGCGGGTTGGAAAAGGCTTCGCCGCCCTCGTAGGGCGGCAGGTCCAGCCAGTGGCGGCCTTCATTGGCGTTGAGAACGCGCGAAGAGATCAACGAGGAAATCGCCGTGGCCCTGTGGGTGAGATCGGCACGGGTCAGGTCGTCACGGTCGAAGACAAGGCGATAATCGGCGCGTTCTTCAGGGGTGAACAGCGCCACGCGGAAAGCGCCCTCAAGGGCGCGCAGCCAAGGCTCCAGCGTATAGGACAGAAACTCTTTGCCCATCTGCTCGGAGTTCGACCATGTGGCCCGCTCAAGGTCGTAGATCATCGATGGCGGCACACGAAAGCCACGGGCGATTTCGAGGATCTGGAATTTGCGGTTTTCCAGAAACTGCGCGTCGGTGGAATTGAAGGTGATCGGGCGGAAGGTCGCGCCATCCCACAAAATGGCCGTGCGGCCGGAATTGTCCGTGCCCTCATGGGCCTTGCGCCAAGCGACAGACATCTTCTTGAGGCCTTCGTCACCCAGCCCCTTTGCCATCTCGATCACACCGGACGGCCGCGCGCCATTGCGAAACAGCTTGCGGGCATGGGTTTCCATGTCCTTCGCTGTGCCGATAGCATCGGCCGCCAGAGACAGGCAGGACCGGCCGAACGGGCCGCGCAGGTAGATCACGTTGCCAGCATCTTCCGGGCGGTTGTTGATACGAAAGCGCGGTTCGCTCCGGCCATCGGTGGAAAAGTCCACCGTCACATGCGACGACTCGTAACGGACGATTTCCCGCACCTCGCCGCCGACACGATTGATCCAGGCAACGGCACCCCGGTCATGGGTCAGCGCCGTTGCGACAAGATCGCGGATCAGTTCGAAGGTTGAGGTCCAGTCATTCGGCCTGTCGGCCAGGAGTTTCGAAACCGGGTGCGCTGCATCCGGCGTCCATGTCGTGCCCTCGCGCCGTTCCACCCGGATATCGAGCGTTGCGCAGGCTTCGGAAATCAGGCGGATGGCGCTTTGAACGGCTGGAACCGTCAACGCCACCGCAAGCGAAACGCCAGAGCCGGAACCCGTGCTGCCGGTAAACAGCGCAAGCTCCGCCTCAGTCGGTTCGGATAAGGATTTCTGTTCGGTTTTGGAAAATGGCCATATCTTCATAGACCATTTTATGCCCCCTCACCCCCGCATCACGGCAGGCGACAATTAGGGACATCTGGGGACAAAGCTGCCTAAGCAACTAGGTCAAAGCGCAGATTCTCAGCACCCTGTTGAGGCTCCAGCGCCCAACGGTAGGCGGGGTGAATTTCCCACTTGAATCCAAACTGGGCCTGCGGTTCGGCCAAAAGTTGATTGTCCGAAAAGTGTTTTCTGACTATCTCATTGTCGTGATCAACCCTAGCGGTGATGAAATCGCAGCGATACAGAAATCTCGCCATGGTCAATGGATAAACTGCTTCTCCATTTTTGAAATATATATGGCCTGTACGCAGTGCAGATTTCATTTTAGTCACTAGTTGATCGTCGCTAAAAATCGGACCTATTCCCTCTTCTCTTTCTTTTTTTGTTTGTCGCATACCCAGAAGAACCAATTTCAGATTTGGAACCTCTGTTTTGAATTCATTTATTACGTCCGTAAGCCTCTCACTACTATACTTTACGAATATATTCTGCAGGTGAGTTGACTTTATAACCGTGGAATCCAATCTGTGAGCCTCCTTTGCGGAGTAATAGAATAATTTTATTAAATCCCTTGGTCTTTGTCGCGTAAGCGTCATTAGTATTCTTCTGGTAGATATATTTTCCCACTTTCCACGACCATTGAATCTAGGCTCTATAACAGGATCTAGAAGCTTGATAAGTTGATCCTGCTTTAACTCCAGAAGATAGTCCTGATTGAAATTGTCTCCAAGATAAGTTGTGACTCTCTTGACCATTGCTACAAGTATCTCATGGTTCGACCAGCTAAGCCAAACTAAATTACTTTCGATCTTGTCGGTTGATTCATCGGATGTCCTGACCAGATGGTACACATCTGTCCTCAGCGCTACACGAAATTGAATATTTCGATCTTCGCCGGCCATGTCTCGTATCGCGTTGAGTAGAGCCGAAATATTCTGAATATCCTCCTTCCTTCCTTCCCAGCCTCGATCAAGGTCATCTAGGTATATTCGAATTTTCTTCTCTTTTAGGAAACGCTGCATAACCTGCTTTGCATCGCCACTCGATGTACCCAGCACCTTTTCAAAATGACTGTAAAGCGAGGAGATCAAATGCCGAGCTCCACCAGTAATTTTATTCACAGCATCTGCTTCGTCGTACTGCTCGCACCCCTCCAAGGCCTTACGAACAATCAGTGTAGATAGTCCTGATTTCCAATTCTCAATAAGTTGCAGAAAGCTACTTGCAGATGTATCAACAGAACCGAATATATCATTCGGCCTAACCCAAAGAGAAAGCATATCATCTTCAATGTCTTCTATGTTACATATCTTTAAAAGCGCACTTTTTCCCACCCCCTTGTATCCAACCAAAATCCTAATAGGCAAATCCGCCTTCAAGCTTTCATATGCTTTATTTCTAAAGAAGTACTCTTTCAATCTTTCCGGAGCTTCATTCTCCGCATCTTCAGCGCCGAACATATTTGCTATCGTTTTGTCATCGAAAACCGGCATTCTCTCCCCCTATCCCCTCAAAAGTTACGAGATCATAAGAATGAACTTCTTAGCCCGAAGCGTGTTAGCTTCGGAAAATATACGACGCATTTCAAAAAATGAATACTCTAAGATCGGAACCCGGCTTCTGGCCATTACGCGATCATTAGGCTTTTTTCTCGCTAATTAGGAAATTTCTCGCGCAAACCTACCCGCGCCGGTCCCGGAAAACGGCCGAAAGTTTAAGACCACCCCCGGTCCTCAGCGGCCGGTTTCTTTCCGACCCTGCCAGCGTCCAGCATCTTTGAAATCTTCCTGCCAATTCGCCCGGCTGAGCTACCCGTGGCAGCGTTCCGCAAGCCTTCGCTGTATCGCTACCGTCTGTCATCGTGACGCGATCCTCAGCACGTTTCCCGCCTCGCTGATGGCCTGATCGGTCAGAGAGGCCTCAAGGCGCTTGAGGAAGCCGTCAAAGCCCTTCGGGCCGCAATCGGGGAAATGGACAAGCTGACCATGCGCAGGCGGCAGTGGCCAGCCTCTATCGCGATAGACCGCTGCCCATTCACGCCACAGGCGATTGTCCTTCGAAGCCGCAACAGGCTCCATCTCATAAGCCAGATCATCGAAAGCGTCTGCCCAGCATTCGGGGTTACCGAGATTGTCGTAGACGTTCGGCCAGCCATGCTGCGCCTGATGATCCATCAGCCATTCCGGCCGTGGATCTCTTCGAACGATAGGCGGTGGCGGTGGCAACGGTCCCGGTCCCTTGATCAGGGCAGACAGCACAGCAACGGCCGCTGCCGCCGGTGTGATGCGCTGAACGTCCAGCTCGCTCCCTTCCTCCCGAGCCTTCTGCCGGTCGGCTGGGTGTAGCGTTTGCGGTGTCGGTTCGTTTTCCGTCCTTGCGCCGATATCAGAGATTTCATTCAAAGATTTATTCAAAGTGTTTGTAGGACATGGGTGTCCACCTTTTGCACCGTCCAATGTCCACGTTTCGGGCGCGGAATGTCCACCTTTTGACGTTGCAGAAACCTCGTCTTCATTCAAACGTGGACATGTGTGTCTACCTTTTTGAGTGGTCATTTCGGGGTCTTCGGAGGCTTCTGCTTCGGCCGGACGCTTCAGGATGGCGAAGTAGGTCAACGTGCAGTTTCGGCCGCCCTTGCCTTTGGTCTTCAGGTGGCCACGTGCCTTCAGCAGGCCGACGGCGCGCTGAACGGTCCTTTCCGTGCAGCCGACCTTTTCAGCCAACGTGGCATAGCTGGGCCATGCGCTGAAGATGCCGCTGTCTTTGAACCGCTGCCGGTTGAAGTGCTTGGAGATGAAGAACGCAATGTTGGTTGCAACGCCCTTGCTCAGGGCTTCGTCGTCATAGACCTGATCAAGCCAGGTCATGCGCAGGCGGGTGTAATCGTCAGCGCTCATGCCTGCCTCCCGCGTTCGATCTCGCGGGCCAGCTTGGCCGCTTCGATGGCCTCAAGGGCGCTTAGGTGGAAGCGTTCACGCAAGGCGGGGATGATCGCACTACCGACCTCCGAACGGTGCTCATGAAGCCACTGTGCGGCGTCGAAAATCGGCTGATTCGCAGGCTCGAAACGTGAGACACCGCCCGAAGAAAAACACTGTTTTCGTTGATCTTTTTCTTTTGTCTCAAATGCATCTAAGCATTTGTTTTCTTTTGCAGCAGGCGGTTTCTCATCGCCCACCATTCCCCCAGACATGCGTGTATTTCTCGTCGTGCTCCATCTGAGGCGAGCTGCAGCGATTGAATTCAATCGTTTGTTCTTGGGGCCTGCAGCATCGTGCTTTCAACAGATTAGAGCGTCCTTTGTGCATCCGAATGGATGCACAAAGGACGCTCTATTGTCGGAAATGGCGAACTCTTGAATTTTCCTGAGCCTCAAGACGGCGCTTATCCCCTGAAGCGCGGGAGACGCAGAAGTTTAGTAAATCAAACGCTTAGCAGCGATACTTCGCCTGCTAAAATCCAGCATGCTAAACAAGATGCATTCCCAACGCCTTTCCCAGCGTTAACAATAATCTACATTAGTATAAATCCTTGATTGCGCTGCCATTTACATCTATACTTCTCCAAATCGGGAGAGGAACCGAACATGGCTCGCTATAAGTGTACCGATTGCATGATGGTGCAGGATACTGGGCGCGTCTGCCGCCGCTGCGGCAGCTACAGTCTCGCTGCGCTTGAGACGCACAACGGCAGCGCGGTTGAGAAAGAGCAGCATACGCAGATGCCCGCTGCGGCATCCTTCAACATGCCGGTGTGGATATCCTTTTTCGGGATCGCCATACTGACAAGTTACCTGCTCATTTTTCACATGTAGCCGCCATCCGGCGACCCGCGCATGAGGCACGAGACACTGGCGCCTCCGGCGGGGCCGCCGGTCTGCATTGCTTTTTTTGAGAACTGGTTTTCTGCGCGGATGGCGGCACGTCGCATTTGCCTGCATGGGCCGCGCTTGCTCCGGCCTTGCCTTGAGCGCCGGTTTGCCGCTGCCAGGCCGAGCCGGAACAGGTCGGCAGGCCGCAGGCTGCAACGCAGTCCGTCTCGCCACGCTCCATCCGCCCCGGCAGTTGCCCTGCCGCCACCGCAAGGCCATGTCGCGTCAGCGAAAACGCGACCGGCTTGCCGAAGCCTGACGCGAGATGCCCCCACAGGGTGCCCCCGGGGCAGACAGGCAAAAGAACAATAAATGACAGGCCTTCCAGCCCGGCAAAAACCCCGGCGCCGGTCACGCCGCCAAGGGCGGCCTCAAAAAAGGCCCTCTTCCCTTACCTGCCAAGAGCGGTCACAGCCGGCAAAAGGATCGGAAAGACAGGCCGCTTGTGATACCGCCGAAGGCCCTATCAGGCCGTGCGGTGCTTCTCGCCGTCGGAAAACAGCGACCTTCCGTTCTGATCGACGATCTGCTTGCCTTTCTTGAGGCTCCACTCGATCGCTTCGTCCTGAGAGGCGAACAGATCGGCCCGGATGAAGGTGCGAACCAGCGTCTCCTCGCCGACTTCCTTCTCGATCCGGCCCTGAAGCCGGTACTGGGCGCCCTCCTTCACCGGCTCGGCGAAGATGATGCAGTCCTCGTGAACGATCGACTTGACGGCCTGCTCGTTCTCCTGGCCGCCGCCAGCGCCGGAAAACAGAGAACCGAGCTTCGAGAAAAACGATGCCATAAAACAAAACTCCCTTTTTAGGCGTTCTTACCCGATCATTCCGGGTTTCGCCAGTCTTGCGCAGGGCTTTGGACCGCGACAAAGCTTCCCGCCTTGCGATCAGATGATCAGGTTGGCCAGGATCTCGTTTTCGGTGATGTCCTGATATTTGAGGCCGCTTTCGCTCATCTTTTCAAACAAGGCGGCGAAATTTTCCGGCTTCGCGGTCTCGATGCCGATCAGGATCGAGCCGAAATTGCGCGCCGATTTCTTCAGATATTCGAACCGGGCGATGTCGTCCTGCGGGCCGAGAAGGTTGAGAAAATCCTTGAGCGCGCCGGGGCGCTGGGGCAGGCGCAGGATGAAATACTTCTTAAGGCCCGCATAGCGCATCGCCCGCTCCTTGACGTCGGGCAGCCGGTCGAAATCGAAATTGCCGCCGGAAACGAGAACCACGATCCTGCGACCACGCACCTTCTCCGCCGGCAGCATGGAAAGCGCCGTCAGCGCCAGCGCGCCGGCCGGCTCGAGCACGACGCCTTCGACATTCAGCATCTCGGTCATAGTCGCGCAGATCGCGTTTTCCGGCACCAGCATCACCTGCTCGGGCGAAAACCGGCTGAGCGCCGCAAAATTGGCATCGCCGATCCGGGCAACGGCGGCGCCGTCGACGAAATTGTCAACCTCGTCCAGCGTCACGATCTCGCCCGCCTCAAGCGAGCGCCTGAGGCTCGGCGCGCCGGCGGGCTCGGCGAAGAGAAAGGCGGCGTCTTCAATCCGTCCGCCAAAATAGCCGGTAATGCCGGCCGAAAGCCCGCCGCCGCCGACGGGCATGACGATCAGGTCCGGCAGCCCGGCAGCTTCCGGCCAGGCATCCTCGATCTCGGCGGCAACGCTTGCCTGTCCCTCGATAATGTCGGGATCATCGAAAGGCGGCACCATCACGCCGTCATGTTCCTCGACAAAGGCACGCGCCGCCGCATAGCAGACATCGAAGATGTCGCCGACGAGTTCGATGCGGATGCGACCGGCGCCGAAAATGCGGGTCTTGTCGATCTTCTGCTGCGGCGTCGTTACCGGCATGAAGACCACGCCCTCTACGCCGAAATGGCTGCAGCAATAGGCAAAACCCTGCGCATGATTGCCGGCAGAGGCGCAGGCGAACACCCTGTCGCCGCCGCCTTCCGCCATGCGCTTGCGCATGAAGTTGAAGGCGCCGCGCAGCTTGTAGGAGCGCACCGGCGTCAGGTCCTCTCGTTTGAGATAGATGTCGGCGTCAAACTGCGCGCTCAGGTGAGCATTGCGCTGCAGCGGCGTGGGCTCGAACAATTGCCTCAGGGCCGTGGTGGCTTGTCTCACTTCATCGCGCATTCTGGTACTTCCCATTGAGTTTGTGCCGCTACATCGCTATGGCATAGATCGCGGGTTTGGAAAAACCCCGCTCATGACACAGAGTATGACAGGGTACGGTCTCCTTGAACGCCACTCTTTTGCGGTCAGCCTTCTATATTGCGGCCATTTGCGGGATCTACCTTGCAGCCGCGATGTTCGTGCCGGCCATGGCCGACCTCTATTACGCCAATGGCGACTGGCAGGTTTTCGCCATCTGTGGCTTCATGGTCGGCGGCACCAGCCTCGTCACAGCCGTTGCCATGCGCGGCAATCCGCCGCCGTTCAGCCGCAGGCTCGGCTTCTTCCTCGTCAATCTCCTGTGGATGACCTTTGCGCTGGTGGGTTCGATCCCGATCTTCCTGGCGCGCGAAGACCTGACCTTCGCCCAGGCCCTGTTTGAATCGGTCTCCGCCATCACCACCACGGGCTCGACGGTCCTGACGGGTCTCGACGAGTCGGCGCCCGGCCTTCTGCTCTGGCGTTCGCTGCTGCAATGGATGGGCGGCATCGGGATCGTCGCCCTCGGCCTTTTCATCCTGCCCTTCCTGCGCATCGGCGGCATGGCCTTCTTCAAGATGGAATCCTCGGATACGAGCGACAAGCCCTTTGCCCGCATGGCAAGTTTTACGCGGGCCTTCCTCGCCATCTATGTCGGCATCACCATCGCCTGCGCCGTCTCCTATGACCTTGCCGGCATGTCGCATTTCGATGCCGTCAATCACGCGCTGACGACGGTGGCGACCGGCGGCTTCTCGACCCATGACTCTTCGTTCGGCTATTTCGACAATCCGACGCTGCTGCTGATTTCCAGCTTCTTCATGACGCTGTGCAGCCTGCCCTTCTCGATCCTGATCCTGTTCGTCGTCCGCGGGCGCCTCGATACGCTGCGCGATCCGCAGATCATCCTGTTCCTGTCCTATCTGGCGATCGCGGCCTTCCTTCTGGCGCTCTATATCAGCCTCGACGGGCAGATGGATTTCGTCAACGCGCTGGTCCAGTCGCTGTTCAATGTGTCCTCCATCCTGTCGACCACGGGTTTTGCCAGCACGGACTACACCGCCTGGGGCGCTTTCGCCGTGGTGATGGTCTTCTTCCTCACCTTCATGGGCGGGTGCTCGGGCTCAACCGCCGGCGGCATAAAGGCCTATCGCTTCCTGATTCTCTACAACATGCTGTCCACCGGCATGAAGAAGCTGATCTACCCGAATGCCGTCTACTCGATCCGCTACGGACGTTTGAGCGTCGATTCGGAAACGCAGCGCGCCGTATCGATGTTCTTCACGGCCTATATCCTGCTCTGGGCCTTCGGCAGCCTCGCCATGGCCGCCTTCGGCTATGATTTGATCACGGCGACATCGGCCGTTCTGACGGCGCTTTCGAATGTCGGCCCGGGTCTCGGCAATATCATCGGCCCCTCCGGCAATTTTTCAAGCTTTGCCGATCCGGAGCTCTATCTTCTGTCGGTGATGATGCTGCTTGGCCGTCTGGAAATCCTCACCGTCGCCGTCATCCTGATGCCGATGTACTGGCGCGGCTGACGCGGCGGAAAACCGCGCTGCAGCGGCGGAGAAGCTTCCATTTCGGTGTGAACCACTTTATTGAATGGCGAAAAGCGCCGAACCTCGAACACCAATGCGGGATGCTCTTGTCTCATGACACTTTCCAACACTCAGGCGATTACCCCCGAACTCGTCGAAGCCCATGGACTGAAGCCGGACGAATATGAGCGGGTTCTGGAACTGATCGGCCGCGAGCCGACCTTCACCGAGCTCGGCATCTTTTCCGCGATGTGGAACGAGCACTGCTCCTACAAATCATCCAAACGCTGGCTGAGGACGCTGCCGACCACCGGGCGGCGGGTGATCCAGGGGCCGGGCGAAAATGCCGGCATCGTCGACATCGACGACGGCGACTGCGTCGTTTTCAAGATGGAGAGCCACAACCACCCCTCCTATATCGAGCCCTATCAGGGGGCGGCGACCGGGGTCGGCGGCATCCTGCGCGACATCTTTACAATGGGCGCGCGCCCGGTTGCGGCGATGAATGCGCTGCGCTTCGGCGCGCCGGACCATCCCAAGACCCGCCATCTGGTATCCGGCGTGGTGGCCGGCGTCGGCGGCTACGGCAATTCCTTCGGCGTGCCGACCGTCGGCGGCGAAGTGGAATTCGACGCCCGCTACAACGGCAACAATCTCGTCAACGCCTTTGCCGCCGGCATCGCGCGGACTGACGCGATCTTCTATTCCGAGGCCAAGGGCGTCGGCCTGCCGGTCGTCTACCTCGGTGCCAAGACCGGTCGTGACGGCGTCGGCGGCGCGACCATGGCATCCGCCGAATTTGACGAGGATATCGAGGAAAAGCGCCCGACCGTGCAGGTCGGCGACCCCTTTACCGAAAAATGCCTGCTGGAAGCCTGCATGGAACTGATGCAGACCGGGGCGGTGATCGCAATCCAGGACATGGGCGCTGCGGGGCTCACCTGCTCGGCCGTCGAGATGGGTGCCAAGGGCAATCTCGGCGTCGAGCTCGATCTCGACCGCGTGCCGGTGCGCGAGACGGAGATGACGGCCTACGAGATGATGCTGTCTGAGAGCCAGGAGCGCATGCTGATGGTTCTCGACCCGGAAAAGGAAGAGGAAGCCGAGGCGATCTTCATGAAATGGGGCCTCGATTTCGCCATCGTCGGCAAGACCACCGATGATCTCAGGTTCCGCGTGCTGCATCAGGGCGAAGAGGTTGCCAACCTGCCGATCAAGGAACTGGGCGACGAGGCGCCGGAATATGACCGCCCCTGGCGCGAGCCGGATACGCGCGGCGAACTGCCCGCCCATCTTGTCGAGGCGCCGAACGACTATAATACGGCCCTGCTGAAGATCGTCGGCGGACCGAACCAGTCGAGCCGGCGCTGGGTCTACGAACAATATGACACGCTGATCCAGGGCAATTCCCTGCAGATCCCCGGCGGCGATGCCGGCGTCGTGCGCGTTGAAGGCCATTCGGTCAAGGCGCTCGCCTTCTCCTGTGACGTGACCCCGCATTATGTCGAGGCCAATCCCTTCGAGGGCGGCAAGCAGGCGGTTGCCGAATGCTGGCGCAACATCACCGCGACCGGCGCAGAGCCGCTGGCTGCGACCGACAATCTCAATTTCGGCAATCCGGAAAAACCGGAAATCATGGGCCAGCTCGTCAAGGCGATCGAGGGCATCGGCGAGGCCTGCCGCGCACTCGACTTCCCCATCGTTTCCGGCAACGTGTCGCTCTACAACGAGACCAATGGCGAAGCGATCCTGCCGACGCCCACCATCGGCGGCGTCGGCCTGATCTCCGACTGGCGCAGGATGGCGCGCGTCGGCTCGTTTACCGAAGGCGACCATGTGATCCTCATCGGCGCCGATGGCGACCACCTCGGCGCGACAGCCTATATGCGCGATGTCCTCGGACTCATAGACGGCCCTGCCCCGGCAGTCGATCTTTATGTCGAGCGCCGCAACGGCAATTTCGTCCGCTCGGCGATCAATAATGGCCAGATCACCGCCTGCCACGATATTTCCGCCGGCGGCCTTGCCGTCGCTCTTGCCGAAATGTGCATGGCGGCCGACAAGGGCATGACACTGAGCATCGAACAGGCCCGCGGCATGCCGCATGCATTGCTGTTCGGCGAGGATCAGGCCCGCTACGTGATCACGGTGCCCGCCGAATACGGCAATTTCGTCTGCGCCTCGGCCGAAGGCAGCGGCGTGCAGTTCCGTCGTCTCGGCAAGGTCGAGGGTGACGCGCTCGTGATCGATGATCTGGTTTCCGTCTCCGTGAAGGAGTTGCGCGAGGCCCATGAAATGTGGTTCCCTCGCTTCATGTCCGCTTCGAGCGGCAACGGCCCGTCGGCAGAAGAACCGGCGTCAAGCGAGGAGCACTGAACATGGCAATGAGCGCGGGCGAAATCGAAGACATGATCAAGGCAGCCATTCCCGACGCCACGGTCACGATCAGGGACCTGGCGGGCGACGGCGACCATTTCGCCGCCGAGGTCGTGTCGGAAAGCTTCAGGGGCAAGACCAGGGTGCAGCAGCACCAGATGGTCTATGATGCCCTGAAGGGCAATATGGGCGGCGTGCTGCACGCGCTCGCCCTGCAGACCTCGGTTCCGACCTGATTTCAGATGTAATGGGCCGGGATAGTTCCAGGTGTGCCGTGATGCAAGAGAAGGGCAAATCGCGCGGATTTGGAATACGGCCGTTCCAGCCTGATGACGCGGAGGCCATTCTCGCGCTGCATGTCGCTGCCATTGTTGCCACATCTGACAGCTATTATACGCACGAGGAGCGAAATAGCTGGGCCAGCGGCAAATCGGCACAAAATTATCTGGATATCGTTGCCGGCGGAGAGACAGTCATGGTTGCCGCCGATCTGTCAGAGAAGCCCATCGGCTTTTGTGGATTTGCTGACGCGGAAATCAGAAGCCTTTATGTTGATCCCCTGCACCAGGACAAAGGCATCGGCACCGCACTGATGCGGTTTGCCGAGTCTGCGCTTATTGCATCGGGCGTGCGGCAAATTACCATCCACTCGGGGCTCCCGGCACTTGGCTTCTATCAGGCTCATGGATATGTTACGGTTTCACAGTCAACGCATCGGACAAGCGGCGGATTGCCTATCAAGTCCTTCATGCTCGTTAAGAAGGTGACAGCTATCTCGGCGGAGACGTAAGAGCGAAACGCTCCTGCACCAAATTGGATACGATCAAGAACGACAAAAGGCCTTCTGTGGGGCTTGGCGGTTGTCAATCGATCGATTATATGCTGAAAGCAAATAAACGCTACGGACCTTGAACCCGTATGTGAAAGGATTGCCCATGAGTGACATCAACACCTACATCAAGAGCGAAGTCGACGAGAACGACGTCGTCGTGTTCATGAAGGGAACCCCGCAGTTTCCGCAGTGCGGTTTCTCCGGACAGGTTGTGCAGATTCTCGACTATCTCGGCGTCGACTACAAAGGCATCAATGTGCTGGCCGACGGTGATCTGCGCCAGGGGATCAAGGATTTTTCCAACTGGCCGACCATTCCCCAGCTTTACGTGAAGGGCGAGTTCATCGGCGGCTGCGATATTGTGCGCGAAATGTTCCAGGCAGGCGAACTACAGGAGCATCTGTCCTCCAAGGGCGTGGCGGTGCGCGGCGCGGCGTAAGCCGGTTCGGAGAGCCACCGGGATTGAGTCCGGCGGACAGGCCCCTTGAGGCAGCTGCCCGCCGGCATTTTGCAGACCTTCAGGAACGGGCGTCGCGCATGCGGCGCCTTATTTTGCTTTCAGGAATATTCGTTGTGACAGAAACATTACAAAGCGCAGGCCCCCTGGTGCGCAAGGCACCCGGCAAATGGGAACTGGTCGCGATGATGGCGGGGCTGATGGCGCTCAATGCGCTTGCCATCGACATCATGCTGCCCGGCCTCAAGCAGATCGGCGCCAGCCTTGGCGTGGAAGCCGAAAACCAGCATCAGTTCATCATCACGTCCTATGTGCTCGGCTTCGGCGTGGCGCAGCTTGCCTATGGCCCGCTCGCGGACCGTTTCGGGCGCAAGATGCCGCTGCTCGTCGGCCTGGTGATCTATTTCATCGGCGCGGTTTTCTGTGCCTTCGTGCCAAGCTTCACAATGATGCTCGCCGTGCGGTTCTTCCAGGGACTTGGCGCCGCGGCAACGCGGGTCATCTCGGTCGCCATCGTTCGCGATCTTTATGGCGGGCGCAAGATGGCCGAGATCATGTCGCTGATCATGATGGTATTCATGATCATTCCCGTGATCGCGCCCACGATCGGCCAAACGATCATGCTCGCCGGCGACTGGCACCTGGTCTTCGTCTTCCTCGGTCTGGCAGCGCTCGGCAATTTCTTCTGGATCACCTTCCGCCTGCCGGAAACCCAGCACCCGGAAGATGTGATCGAACTGACGCCGAAAGCGGTGCTGCACAGCTTCGCCCATGTTCTGAGCAACCGCGTGGCGCTGTTCTACACGCTGGCGACCACCTTCATCATTGCCTGCATCTTCGGCTTCGTGACCTCCGCACAGCAGGTCTATGTCGACATTTACGGGCTCGGCACACTGTTTCCGCTCGCCTTTGCCGGCATCGGCGTCATCATGGCCGGGTCGTCGCTCGCCAATTCGAGGATTGTCGGAAAGATCGGCATGCGCAGGCTTTCGCACGGCGCGTTGATCGGCTTCGTGCTGACGAATGGTATCTGGCTGGCGATCGATCTGATGTTTGCCGGCACCATGCCGTTCTTCGTCTTCTACGTCATCTTCGCCATTGCCTGGTTCCAGTTCGGCTGGATTGCGCCCAATTTCAACGCTTTGGCGATGGAGCCGCTCGGCCATGTGGCGGGCGCGGCTTCGTCAATTCTGGGATTTGCCAGCACAGCCGGATCTGCGTTGCTTGGAGCGGTCGTCGGACTATCCTTCAACGGCACCACGACGCCGATGATCGCCGGCTTCTTCATCTTCGGTCTCGTCGCCCTCGGCTTCACGCTGATCGCGGAAAAAGGCAAGCTGATGCAACCGCATAATCCGGAAGTCTGATATCGCTTGCGCGATTGCGGAGCTGAAGGACTTTTTTTCTGCCGCGATTGCGCCAAGACAACGGACAGAGCCGTCGGACCTGTAGAAAGGCCGCTAAGACGCTCCCAATACCCGGTCCCCGAGGGGACCGGTCACATGCCCTGAAAGTCCCTCCCCGTGATACATGCATCCCACTCCGCCCCGGTGACCAACCCGCTGCCCAAATGGGAGCTGGTCACGATGATGGCGCTATTGATGGCGCTCAATGCACTGGCCATCGACATTATGCTGCCCGGTCTGCAGCAGATCGGCGCCAGCCTCGGCGTCGACGAAGAGAACCGCCGCCAGTTCATCGTCACCGCCTATGTTCTCGGCATGGGCTGCGCGCAGCTTCTGTTCGGCCCGCTCTCCGACCGGTTCGGCCGCAGGGCGCCGCTTCTCGCGGGCCTCGCGCTTTACCTCGTGACCTCGGTATTTGCGGCTTTCGTTCCCAGCTTCGCGCTGATGCTCTTCGCCCGCTTCGTTCAGGGCGCCGGCTCTGCAGCCACGCGCGTGATCTCGATCTCGATCATCCGCGACCTCTATGGCGGGCGGATGATGGCCGAGGTGATGTCGCTGATCATGATGGTGTTCATGATCATCCCGATCCTGGCGCCGTCCATCGGCCAGACCATCCTTCTTGCCGGCGAATGGCACCTGATCTTCGTCTTCCTGGCGCTGTTTTCCGCCTGCATGTTCGTCTGGGCGCTGGTGCGGCTGCCCGAATCGCTCAATCCGGCCGACAAGCGCCCCTTCGGCCTCGCCTCGATCGCCGGCGGCTTCATGATGGTGCTCCGCAACCGCACGGCGGCATTCTACATTCTTGCCACCACCTTCATCCAGGCCTGCATGTTCGGCTACATCACCTCGGCCCAGCAGATCTATATCGGCATCTTCGATCTCGGAAAGCTGTTTCCGGTCGCCTTTGCCGGCCTCGGGATCATCATGTCCTTCTCGGCGCTCCTGAATTCGCGCCTCGTCGGCCGCTTCGGCATGCGGCGGCTGTCGCAGGCGGGCCTCATCATCTTCACCTCGGTGATCGGCATCTGGCTCGCGCTCGACCTTGCCTATGACGGGGTCATGCCGTTCTGGCTGTTCTATCTGATGTTCTGCCTGGCCTGGCTGCAATTCGGCATTCTCGGCGCGAATTTCAATTCCATGGCAATGGAGCCGCTCGGCCATATCGCCGGCATCGGCTCATCGGTGCTGGGTTTTACCAGCACGGCCGGTTCGGCGCTGATCGGTTCGCTGGTAGGCCAGTCCTTCAACGGCACCACGACGCCGCTGATCGCCGGCTTCTTCATCTTTGCAATATGCGCCTGCATTGCAACCGTAATCGCCGAGCGCGGAAAGCTGTTCAGACCCCAGAACCCCGAGGTTTGAATAAACTAGGCGCCGTGAGGGCGCCTTTTCGTGTTGCGGAAAAGCAGGTCTACAGCGTGAAGACCTTTTCCCGCAGCTCTCGCCAGCTCTCCTCGTCCGGCGCGCCGAGAATGCCACCGTCGAGGTGGTCGGGGCGGTAGGGCGAGCCGTCATAGCGGGCGATATAGCCGCCGGCCTCCTGGCCGATCAGCACGCCGGCCAGATGGTCCCAGGGCATCAGCTTGAAATAGGTGATGAAATGCAGGCCGCCGGCGGCGAAGGCGCGGTATTCCACCGCAGCACAGCGATAGCTTGCGGCAAAGCGCAGCTTCACGGTGTTCGCCATCAGCTTGGCCCGCTTTTCGTTCGGCATGAAGGCAACCGAGGCCGTGCCCAGCATTTCCGGAAGCGCGACGGGAGCGGCAACCTTCATCTTGCTGGACGAACCGTCGGCGCGCTTCAGCCATGTGCCGCCGCCCTTTTCCGCGATCATGAAGTCGTCGCCCATCGGATCATAGATCAGCCCGGCCACCGTCTCGCCCCTGGAGACGACCGCGACCATGACGCCATAAGCAGAAATGCCGTGGGCGAAGTTGAACGTGCCGTCGATCGGGTCGACGACAACGGCCATCTCGGCATCCTTCAGTTTGGCAAGCAGCGACGGATCGGCGGCGACGCCCTCCTCTCCGATGAAGAAGGCTTCGGGCAGGATCTTCTCGATACCGGCCTTGATCACCCGTTCCGCGCCGGTATCGGCAATTGTGACGAGATCGCTGGCTTCGGTTTTTTCCGCCACATCCTCATCGCCCAGCTTGCGAAAGCGCGGCAGGATCTCCTGCTTTGCGGCGTCGCGCATCAGCCCGGCGATGGCGTCGAGCGTTTCGGAAGTCAAATTCATCTGCTGAAATCCCTTTGGCATAAACTGACACCGGTTAAATCACGCCCGAGCCCGCAAAGTCCATGGCCGGAGGGCCAAAGCGCCGCGCTTTGTCGTTGACATTTTCAAGAAACCCGACTATCCCCGCGCCAACAACGGCCTTTGGCCGATGTTTCACCGACATGTCCCGTGGTTTTCCGGGCGCTTTTTTCCGCGAAAACCTGTCAGGATCTTCCCTCGGGAGGAACCAAAGGAGGGCGTGTTTCCTTGGAGCCGGCCAAGCCGGTTCTTTTGTTATGACTTAAAGGAAATACGATGAGCAAGCGCGAATCGTCCAAGCATAAAATTGACCGCCGTATGGGCGAGAATATCTGGGGCCGTCCGAAGTCCCCGGTCAACCGCCGCGAATACGGCCCCGGCCAGCACGGCCAGCGCCGCAAGGGCAAGCTTTCCGACTTCGGCGTGCAGCTGCGCGCCAAGCAGAAGCTGAAGGGCTACTACGGCGAACTGCGCGAAAAGCAGTTCCTGGCCATCTTCGAGGAAGCCAACCGCCGCAAGGGCGACACCGGTGAAAACCTGGTCGGCCTCCTGGAAAGCCGCCTCGACGCGATCGTCTACCGCGCCAAGTTCGTTCCTACGGTCTTTGCTGCCCGTCAGTTCGTCAACCACGGCCACGTCACGGTCAACGGCACCAAGGTCAATATCGGGTCCTACCGCTGCCAGCCGGGCGACGTCATCGAGGTTCGCGAGCGCTCCAAGCAGCTCGCCAGCGTTCTCGAGGCAACCCAGCTCGCCGAGCGCGATGTTCCGGAATATATCGACGCCGATCATTCCAAGATGGTTGCGACCTACGTACGGGTTCCGGCTCTCGCCGATATCCCCTACCCGGTCATCATGGAACCGAACCTCGTCGTCGAGTTCTATTCGCGCTGATTTCTCTCACGCGGATTGCATTTCGAAAAGCCGCTCCTCCGGGGCGGCTTTTCTTTTGTCTGGTGCAGGTTGCGGTTAGTATAGGCATCAAATTCCAGGGGAAAGACCATGGACCTTCAGGCCATTGCCGATGATATTGTGAGGGATCTCAGCCCCAGGCTCGGCGAGGGCAAGGTGGCCGACTATATTCCCGAACTCGCCAAGGTGGATCCCAAGCAGCTCGGCATCGCGATCACCACCGTCGACGGCAAGACCTATCGCGCCGGTGACGCGGAGACCGCCTTCTCGGTGCAGAGCATTTCCAAGGTGTTCATGCTGACGCTGGCGCTCGGCAAGGTCGGCGAGACGATCTGGCGGCGTGTCGGCCGGGAGCCCTCGGGGTCCGCCTTCAACTCCATCGTCCAACTCGAGCATGAGCACGGCATTCCTCGCAACCCCTTCATCAATGCCGGCGCCATTGTCGTCACCGACATTGTGCTGGCCGGCCACCGCCCGCGCGAGGCGATCGGCGAATTCCTGCGTTTCATGCATTATGTCGCCAATGACGACAGCCTCTATATTGATGAGCCGGTTGCCCGCTCCGAGCAGCGCACCGGCTACCGCAATTTCGCGCTCGCCAATTTCATGCGCGGCTTCGACAATCTCGAACACCCCGTCGACCATGTGCTCGGCGTCTATTTCCACCAGTGCGCGCTGGCCATGAACTGCGTCCAGCTATCCCATGCGGGCCTGTTCCTGGCCAATCGCGGCACCAATCCGCTGACGGGCTTTTCCGTCGTCTCGCCCAGGCGGGCGCGACGGATCAACGCGATCATGCTGACCTGCGGCCATTATGACGGCTCCGGCGATTTTGCCTTCCGCGTCGGCTTGCCAGGGAAATCAGGCGTCGGCGGCGGCATTCTCGCCGTTGCCCCCGGCAGGGCCTCGATCGCCGTCTGGTCGCCTGGGCTTGACGAGACCGGCAATTCCCTGCTTGGCAGCATTGCGCTGGAAATGCTGGCCGCGCGCACCGGCTGGTCGGTGTTCGGCACCTGAGCGGAACGGCAATGCAAATGCTGAATGAAAGACACGACACCATGAGCGACGCAGAAACCCTCGACGAGACCACGCCGGAAGACAGTGCCTTCCGCGCGCTGTTTGCCGATGCGCCCTCCTCCGTCAGCTTTCAGCGGCTGCGCAAGCGGCTGTTGCGTCAGGTGCGCCAGGCGATCTCCGATTTCGCCATGCTTGAGGGCCAAAAGCGCTGGCTCGTTGCGCTTTCCGGCGGCAAGGATAGCTACGGACTTCTCGCCGTGCTGATGGAACTCAAATGGCGCGGCCTGCTGCCGGTCGAACTGGTCGCCTGCAATCTCGATCAGGGCCAGCCGAACTTTCCCAAACATGTCCTTCCAGATTATCTCGAAAGCCTCGGGATCAGATACCGGATCGAGTACAAGGACACCTATTCGATCGTCACCGACAAGCTTGCGCCGGGCTCCACCTACTGCTCGCTGTGCTCCAGGCTCCGGCGCGGCCATCTCTACCGGATCGCCCGCGAGGAAGGCTGCGACGCGCTGGTGCTCGGCCACCACCGCGAGGATATTCTCGAGACCTTCTTCATGAATCTCTTCCACGGCGGCCGGCTTGCCACCATGCCGGCGAAGCTCCTGAACGATGACGGCGACCTGACGCTGCTGCGCCCGCTTGCCTATGCGGCCGAGGACGATCTGGCGCGCTTTGCCGAGGCCATGCGCTTTCCCATCATCCCCTGCGACCTCTGCGGCTCGCAGGACGGGTTGGAACGCAACGCCATGAAAAAGATGCTGGCCGACATGGAGACGCGCATGCCCGGCCGCAAGGAGGTGATGCTGCGGGCGCTCTGCAACGCCAATCCCTCGCATCTCCTCGATCCGAAGCTCTTCGATTTTGCCGGACTACGGCCTCAAACCGATTGAACTCCGCCCGCCCGCAGAGGCCGTTTCCGGCCCGCGATAGTGTGTCAGTTTCACTAAACTTTCGGTCATCTTCCTGAAAATAGACGGTTCCGTGCCTCGCGGCCTTGCCGTTTGTCTGTTGCGATGCCACAAAAGGTCACCATCAAACACGAGAGGTGATGTCGTGGAAAAAGCAGAAATCGGCCTGATTGGTCTGGGTGTCATGGGCTCCAACCTCGCCCTGAACATTGCTGAAAAAGGCAACAGAATCGCCGTCTATAACCGCACGGTCGACAAGACGCGCGCGTTTTACGCCGGCGCGGGCGACCTTCAGAAGAACATCGTTCCGACAGAAACGCTTTCGGAGTTCGTGGCGGCCATCCGTCCGCCGCGTCCGATCATCATCATGATCAAGGCCGGCGATCCGGTTGATCAGGAGATCGAGAAGCTGCGCCCCTATCTCGGCAATGGCGACATCATCATCGATGCCGGCAATGCCAATTTCCACGATACCCGCCGCCGCTTCCAGGAGCTGGAAGGCACCGGCCTGACCTTTATCGGCATGGGCGTTTCCGGCGGCGAGGAAGGCGCGCGGCACGGTCCCTCGATCATGGTCGGCGGCACGGAAGACAGCTATGCCCGCGTTGAGAAGGTGCTGACCTCGATCTCGGCGAAATATGCCGACGATCCCTGCTGCGCCTGGCTCGGCCCGGACGGCGCCGGCCACTTCGTCAAGACCATCCATAACGGCATCGAATATGCCGACATGCAGATGATCGCCGAAATCTACGGCATCCTGCGCGACGGCGTCGGCATGAGCGCCTCGGAAATCGCCCATGTCTTCAGCGAATGGAACAATGGCCGCCTGAACTCCTTCCTGATCGAGATCACCGCCAAGGTGCTGACGGCGACCGATCCGGAAACCGGCAAGGCCATGCCCGACATCATCGTCGATGCCGCCGGCCAGAAGGGCACCGGCCGCTGGTCGGCGATCGAGGCGCAGCAGCTTGCCGTGCCGGCGACCGTGATCGAGGCGGCCGTTGCCGCCCGTTGCCTCTCCTCCATGCGCGATGAACGCAAGGCCGCCGAGCCAATGTTCAACAAGGAAGAGCTGGAATTCAAGATTCCGCCGGGTCCCTGGCTCAACCGCGACCTGGAACTGGCGCTTTTCGCCGCCAAGATCGCGGCTTACGCGCAGGGCTTCGACGTCATGGCCTCGGCATCCGAGCAGTATGGCTGGAACCTGCCCATGCCGGAAATCGCCCGGATCTGGCGCGCCGGCTGCATCATCCGTTCGCAGTTCCTCGACGAGATCACCAAGGCCTTCTCCGAAACGCCGGATGTCGCCAACCTGATCGTCACCCCGGCCTTTGCCGCCATGGTCAACGAGTGCCTGCCGTCGCTGCGCCGCATCGTCGCCGCCGCCACCTCGGCAGGCCTGCCGGTTCCGGGCCTTGCCTCGGCGCTGACCTATTTCGATGCCTACCGCCAGTCGCGCGGCACCGCCAACTTGATCCAGGCACAGCGCGACTTCTTCGGCGCACATGGTTTCGACCGTCTCGACGGCCTCGACATCCACCACGGCCCCTGGGGCAGCGGCGCGGCCTGAAAACAGGCTTTGCCAGTCTGATGAACCGAAAAGCCCCGCCGACGCGGGGCTTTTTTTCAATAGCGCTGTCTCGTCTCGAAGACTACGGCGAGGCAGCCTATTCCGTGTGAATTTCCACGCGGTTGCGGCCATTGCGTTTGGCCTCGTACAGCGCCTTGTCCGCGTTCTTGATCACGGTATAGACCGAGGGCTCATTTTCGGAAGATTGGGCAACACCGGCGCTGACCGTCACGGTGACACCATTGGCAAAGTCTTCTGCGGCAAGCTGGCCCCTGATGTCTTCCGCAATGCGCGCGGCATTGCTCAAGAGGGCGTCATTGAGGATCACGCAGAATTCCTCGCCGCCGTAGCGCACCACCAGATCGCTTCCGCGTATGCGCCGGGAAATGATCTCGGCAAACCGCGCCAGCACGACATCGCCGCAACTGTGGCCATGCGTGTCATTCACGGTCTTGAAGTGATCGAGGTCGAACATGATGACGCAGAAGAGCTCGGGCGTCTCCTGGTTGGGATTGCGCCGCTCAAGCACTTCCAGCGCGCGCCGGTTGGAAAGGCCGGTCAGCGCGTCGCGCTCGGCCAGTTGCTTGAAGGTCTTGTGCTCGGCTTCCCGCCGTTCCTCCATCGCCAGAAGATAGCCGAGGATCATCGTGCCGAGCACATTCCTGACGATGAGCGCCGGAAGCGACTTTGCCGCCGTGTTGACGACGAAATCGAACGGCATCAAAAGGACACTCGACAGGCTGAGAGAAATGGCAAGCCCAAGGAGCGCAAGGTTGCCGAGATCGCGCCGGCTGCCTCGAATGCGCACGAAGGCGAGCGCTATGAGCGCCGCCACGACGATACTGACCGTTCCCGGCAGCACACCCGCGCCGCCGATAAAAATCCTTACCGCGACGGCAACCACGCAGGCGATCAGCGCCGCCCAGAGGCCGCCGAAAAGCGCGGCAAGGCCCACCATCACCACGCGGATGTCGACGACGATGCCGGGTCCAATCACAAGCGGATCGATCATCGTGATCGCCGCGCCGAGGCTGAACAGAACGCCGATCGCCGGCCCCGCCCAGAGATCCGGCCAGCGCGAACGCAGGATGGCGCGATAGGACAGGATGACCAGCGCGGCCAGTCCCACCTTCTCCAGCATGCTCGCGAGAATTCCGAAACTCTCTATCATCAGTCACTGTTCCTCGTTCGGACGTTTTCGCCCTTTCCCATTCTTCGGCAAGAACGACGGGTGGAGCCCCCGCCGCAAACGCCTCTGAGCGCCACGGCATTCGGTCTTCGACATTTCGGGGGAAACGCATCACGCAGTTGGGGCGTTGTTAAGGTTAATGCCCAGTTCATCACAAGCAAAAAATGTCCACACAGGCTAACCGTCCCCTGTTCAATCGTCATTTGCGCCCAGGGTTGGCTTGATTGGCCCGGCCGAATGGCCCAAAACTCCACCTTCCGCAGCAGACAGCAGAAAGAGACGCCGGCAATGTCAGCAGCCGTATTTCCTCCGCCGCCCGCGAAACTGCTCCCCGTTATCGGTATCGAGGAGCGGTTTCCGGTTCGACGCGTCTATTGTGTGGGGCGCAATTACGCTGCCCACGCGGTGGAAATGGGACACAACCCTGACCGCGAGGCGCCGTTCTTCTTCCAGAAAAACCCCGACAACCTGCTTCTTCCGGGCCTTTCCTTTCCCTATCCGAGCCTGTCCGCCAATGTTCACCACGAAGTCGAATGCTATGTGGCGCTCCAGTCCGGCGGCGCCGATATCGCCCTCGACAATGCTCTCGGCTGCGTCTACGGCTACGGCGTCGCGGTGGATTTCACCCGGCGCGATATTCAGGACGAGGCCAAGACAAAAAGCCGTCCCTGGGAGATGGCGAAGGCCTTCGAACATTCTGCGCCCGTTTCCGAAATCGCACGCGCCGCAGACATCGGCCACCGGGAAGAAGGCGCGATCACGCTCTCGCGCAACGGCGCGGAAGTCCAGCGCGGCGACCTCAACCAGATGATCTGGAAAGTGCCGGAAATCATCGCCGAACTCTCCCGCTACGTCACGCTCGCGCCCGGCGACGTCATCCTGACGGGAACGCCGTCCGGCGTTGGCCCGGTGTCGCGCGGCGACCACATTTCCTGCGCGATCGAGACTGTCGCGAAACTTGCATTCGACGTGATCTGATATACTCTGACGTTTCTCAGGAGGACGGAAATTGACGATTTACGCGCTCGGCGACCGCCGACCGACACTGCCCGCGCAAGGCGCCTTCTGGATCGCGCCCGATGCCGCCGTGATCGGCAATGTCATCATTGGCGATGATGTGGGGATATGGTTCTCGGCCGTGCTGCGCGGCGACAACGAGCCGATCACCATCGGCGCCGGCAGCAATGTCCAGGACGGCGTGATGATCCACACCGATATGGGTTCGCCCGCGACCATCGGTGAAGGCTGCACCATCGGCCATCACGCCATCATCCATGGCTGCACGATCGGCGACAACAGCCTTGTCGGAATGGGCGCGACCATCCTCAACGGCGCCGTCATCGGCAGGAATTCACTCGTCGGCGCCAATGCGCTGGTGACGGAAGGCAAGAGTTTTCCCGACAACAGCCTGATCGTCGGCGCTCCCGCCAAGGCCGTGCGCACGCTCGACGCGGCCGCGATCGAAGGGCTGCGCCATTCGGCGGCAAGCTACCAGGAAAACTGGAAACGCTTCAGCCGCGAGCTCAAGGTCATCGATACCGGTTCGGACAGATGAACCCTTCGCCGTTCATCACCCTGCCGAAACGCGATCAGGCGCTTGACGACCTGATTGGCAGGCAGCTTGCGCGCACTGGCTGGGTGCTGGCCTTTCCGCCGGAGCTCGAAGAGCGGTTCAATGCCCATATCCACGCCAGCCGGCATCGCCAGATCGTCCGCGCCGCCCTGGTGGGAATCGGCTTCCTGTTCGCCTTCGTCGCCGTCGATCTGATCTACCGGCCGGAGCTGATCGTCACGCTCACCATCATCCGCGCCGGCGTAATCGGCTCCCTCATGGCAGCGCTGTCAGTCGTGATCGCGTTCCGGCGCGACACGCGCCTTCCGGGGCTGATGTCGATCCTCGGCATTTCCGTTGCCTCGCTCGGGGCCGGACTGATGCTGACCACGGTCGGCAATCCGATCGTGCAGTATGAACCCTACATCTTCATCCTCGTCGCCGTCATCGCCAACATCGCCCTGCCCCTGCGCCCACCGCAGGCATTGCTTGCCTCGGCGATCAACTTCGCCATCGCCATCTATTTCATTCTGCCGCTGCCGACGCTCGTGCCGGATGAAAAAGCATCCCCCTTGATCTTCCTTCTGGCGACGACCGTCATGACAATGCTTGCCAATGTGCGGATCGAGACCATCGAGCGGAAAATATTCCTGCTTTACCTGCGTGAGAAACTGCGCGGCGAGGCACTGTTGAGCGAATATCGCTCGCTCGACCATATCTCCAACACCGATGCCCTGACCGATCTGGCCAACCGGCGGCTGTTCGATGAGTTCCTCCGGCAGAGCTGGCAGGAGGCCAGGTTCAACGACGAGCCGCTCACCCTGCTGATGATCGATATCGATCACTTCAAGGGCTACAACGATACCTACGGCCATCCGGCCGGCGATGAATGCCTCAAGCAGGTTGCCAGGGCGCTCAAGGCCAGCACGCGGGCGGAAAGCGATCTGCCCGCGCGTTTCGGCGGCGAGGAGTTTGCGCTGGTGCTGCCGAACTGCGAGGAAGATGACGGGCTTGCCATGGCCAGGCGGATCCACGAGGCCATTGCCGGGCTCGACATCCTGCATGCGACAAGCCCGCTGAAGCGGCTCTCGGTCTCGATCGGGGTTGCGACGGAACGGCCGGCAAACACCAGGCACGAGCCGCGCAGCCTGCTGATCCGGGCTGACCGTGCG
Source organism: Martelella lutilitoris (assembly GCF_005924265.1). Lineage (GTDB taxonomy): Bacteria > Pseudomonadota > Alphaproteobacteria > Rhizobiales > Rhizobiaceae > Martelella > Martelella lutilitoris. The sequence continues at coordinate 298,585 of NZ_VCLB01000005.1, read as the reverse complement.
CTCTACGCAGCCAAACAGGGCGGACGCAACCTGACATCAGTCGACAGACCGGGCGAAGATCACCGGCAGTCGGCCGCGGCGGCAGTGGTCAATGGCAGCGCCGCCGAGCAGAAGGCCTCCTGAGAAAGACGAACCGACCCGCGCTCTAACTTATTGAATTTACGTATCGTTCCTATTGAAAATCGATTCCGATTTTCGAGCCGATGCGCTAGCGCCGGCAGTCCTCGCACAGGCCGCGCATCTCAACCGTCATCCGTTCCGGCTTGAACTTCCGGCCTTCGGCCAGTGCGGCCAGCGCATGCTCGATCTCGTGCGCGTGAAACTCGATGACGGCGCCGCACCCTTCACAGATGGCAAAGGCGGTCATGCCGTGATGGCTGCAATCCTCGTCTGGATGGGCGCAGGCGACATAGGCGTTCATGCTTTCGAGCCTGTGCACCATGCCGGCTTCGGTCAGTTTGTCGAGCGCGCGGTAGACCTGAAGCGGGGCCTTGAAACCATGGTCCCGCAGGCGATCGAGGATGGTGTAGGCGCTCATCGGGCCTTCGCTTTCCGCAAGGCAATCGAAGACGAGCGTCTGGTTGCGGGTCAGTTTGCGCGCGGCAATGGTCATCAGAAAACCTCCTTCATGCGCGTCGGGCGGCAAGCGGAACCATGCCGGCAACGAAGAGCAGCATGGCGGCAACGACGATCGACGGCCCCGAGGGCGTATCATAGTAGAGAGAGGCATAAAGGCCCATCACCACGGAAACCGCGCCGATCAGCGAGGCGATCACCGCCATGGCCTCCGGCGTCTTCGCAAAGCGCCGCGCGGTCGCCGCCGGCACGATCAGCAGCGAGGTGATCAGCATGATGCCGACGATCTTCATGGCGATCGCGATTACCAGCGCCATCAGCAGCATGAAGACGAAACGCGCGGTTTCCGGCCTCAGTCCTTCCGCCTGCGCGATCTCCGGCGAGACGGTTGCGGCCAGAAGCGGCCGCCAGAGCGCCACGATCGCGCCGACGACGACGAGGCCGCCGAGCCAGACGATGGCGATGTCGGTTCGGGTGACGGAGAGGATGTCGCCGAACAGAAAGCTGATGAGATCAACCCGGACCCAGGTGAGGAAGGAAACGATCACCAGCCCGATGGCAAGCGTCGAATGGGCGAGAATGCCGAGCAGGCTGTCGGTCGAAAGCGCGCGCCGCCGCTCCAGCAAAATCAGAAGTATCGAGATCGCGGTGGCAACGACGAAAACGCTAAGCGTGAGGTTGACAGCAAAGAGCAGCGACAAGGCCACGCCCAGCAGCGCGGAATGGGCCATGGTGTCGCCGAAATAGGCCATCTTGCGCCAGATGATGAAACAGCCGAGCGGACCTGCCATCAAGGCGACGCCAATGCCGGCGATCAGCGCGCGGGTGAAGAAATCGTCAAGCATGGGATTTCTCCCCGTCAGCATGCGTATGGTGCCCGTCATGGGGATGGCAGTGATCGGTGACCGTGCCATCGGCATGGCGCACGCGCCCGTCCGGCATATGGGTGTGGTCGTGATGGTGGCGGTAGAGCGCAAGCGCGCCTGACGCCCGCGCGCCGAAGAGCGCCTGATAGGCCTCGCTGCCGCTGACATCCTCCGGCGTTCCCGTGCAGCAGACATGGCCATTGAGGCAAACCACAATATCGGTCTGCGCCATCACCACATGCAGGTCGTGGGAGATCATCAGCACGCCGCAGCCCTGGCGGTCGCGGATCTTCGAGATCAGCTCGTAAAGCGCGATCTCGCCGGAATAATCGACCCCCTGCACCGGCTCGTCGAGCACCAGCAGGTCCGGCTTGCGGGCAATCGCCCGGGCCAGAAGCGCCCGCTGGAATTCGCCGCCCGAAAGGGTCTGAACGTTCGCCTCTTCCATATGCGAAAGCCCGACCGCCTCCAGCGCAGCGGATATCTCCGCGCGCGACAGCGATCCCGTGACCGTCATCAGCCGGCGGACGGTCAGCGGCAGCGAGTGATCGATGTTGAGCTTCTGCGGCACATAGCCGATCTTCAGGCGGGACGCGCGCCACACCCTGCCCTCGTCCGGCTCGAACACGCCGATCGCCATTTTCGCGCTGGTCGACTTGCCGGCGCCGTTCGGTCCGATCAGGGTGACGATCTCGCCGCGTCGCACCTCGAAACGCACGCCGCGCACGAGAAAACGCCCCTCGCGCCTGATCCCGGCATCCTGCAGCGAAACCAGCAGCCCGGCTTCATCCTTGGTCTTGGTCAATTTCTGAAAACTCCGTCTTGCGGCGCTCTATGACATACGTTATAGCATTACGCAATTAATGTAATAACATTACATTGCCATGCAAGTGAGGTCCTGATGAATTCCCTTCGTACGCTTCTCCTGACAACGGTCGCCGTTTCGGCCGCCGGCGCCGCCGTCGCAGATGACAATCTCAAGGTGGTCACGTCGATCAAGCCGCTCTATTCCCTGGCAACGGCGATCACGGCGGGAACCGAGACCGAGACGACGCTTCTGGTCAAGGGCGCGGCCTCGCCGCACACCTACAGCATGGCTCCGTCAGAGGCGCGGGCGCTGCAGCAGGCCGATGTCGTGTTCTGGATCGGACCGGCGCTCGAGCATTTCCTCGACAAGCCGCTTGAGGCGCTCGGCGGCAATGCCAAGGTCGTGGAGCTTGAAGACGCGCCCGGAGTCGAGACGCTCGAACCGCGCGCGGGCGGCGCCTTCGACGCGCATGACCACGATCATGAAGGCGATGTTCATGACGACCACGACGCGGACCAGGACCATGATGCGCACGCTGATCATGATCACGATGAACATGCTGACGCCGAGCACGAGCACGCGGAAGCCGACCACCACCACGACGGCGAAGTCGACCCGCATATGTGGCTTGATCCCTTCAACGCGAAGGCCTTCGCGGCCGCAATGGCGCAAACGCTTGCCGAAAACGACCAGGCCAATGCGGCGATCTATGCCGACAATGCGGAAAAGCTTGAGGCAAGGCTCGATGATCTGGCGGCCGGCATTCAGGCCCAGATCGACAGCGTTTCGAAAGAACCCTATGTCGTCTTCCACGATGCCTACCACTATTTCGGCCATCGCTTCGACGTCGAGGCGGCGGGTTCGATCACCGTCAATCCGGAAGCGCCGCCGAGCGCCCAGCGCATTCGCGAAATCCACGACAAGCTGACGGAACTGGGGGCGGCCTGCGTCTTCTCCGAACCGCAATTCCCGCCAAAGATCATCGACGCCGTGATCGAGGGAACCGATGCCCGCACCGGCGTGCTCGATCCGCTCGGGGCCGGCCTTGAAGACGGGCCGGATCTTTACTTCGTCCTGCTGGAAAACCTCGCCGGCAATCTGACCGACTGCTTTGTGGCCGAATAAGCGCCATGAAGACTTCCCCCGGGCACGCGCATGATGGCCGGGAGAAGTGGCCTGCGGGTGTCGTAGCTGCCACCCGCAGGCGTTTTTATTTCTTCCGTTCGGGGCCTTTGCGCTCGGCCGATTTCGCCCAGATGTTGATATTGGCGTCGAGCGCGTAGGTGTCGATCTCGGCCAGTTCGGCATCGGTGAAATCGGGATTGTCGAGGGCTGCCACGCAATCGGTCACCTGTTCCGGACGGCTCGCGCCGATCAGTGCCGTCGTCACCCGGCCCTTGCGCAGCACCCAGGCGAGCGCCATCTGCGCCAGCGTCTGGCCGCGCCGCTCGGCAATCGCGTTCAGCGAGCGGATATGAGCGATCGTCTCGTCCTTGAGGAAGGCCTGCTGCAGCGACTTGCCCTGGGCGGCGCGGCTGTCTTCCGGGATGCCGTTCAGATATTTGGACGTCAGCATGCCCTGGGCGAGCGGCGAGAACACGATCGAGCCGAGGCCCAGTTCCTCCAGCGTATCGAGAAGCCCGTCATCCTCGACCCAGCGGTTGATCATCGAATAGCTCGGCTGGTGGATGACGAAGGGGGTCTTCAACTCCTTCAGGATCGCATAGGCCTCGCGGGTGCGCTGCGAATTGTAGGACGAGATACCCACGTAAAGCGCCCTCCCCGAACGGACGATATGGTCGAGCGCCAGCATGGTTTCCTCAAGCGGCGTGTCGGGATCGAAGCGGTGCGAATAGAAGATGTCGACATAGTCGAGGCCAAGCCGCTTCAGGCTCTGGTCGCAAGAGGCGATCATGTATTTGCGGCTGCCCCATTCGCCGTAGGGTCCCGGCCACATGCCGTAACCGGCCTTTGACGAGATGATCATTTCATCGCGCAGGCCGGCGAACTCCTTCTTCAGGATCGAGCCGAAGGCCGTCTCGGCGGTCCCCGCCGGCGGACCGTAATTATTGGCAAGGTCAAAATGGGTAATGCCCGCGTCAAACGCCGTCTGGCAGATCGCGACCTTGCGCTCGCGCGGCGTGTCGTCGCCGAAATTGTGCCAGAGCCCCAGCGAGATTGCAGGCAGCTTCAGGCCGGAATTGCCGCAGCGGTTATATTTCATCGTGTCATAGCGCGTTTCGGACGGTGTCCAGCTCATCATGGTCATCCTGATTTCGACGTTGCGCCCCGGTTCCGGGAGGGAACCTTCGCGTGAGGAGGCGTTCTTGGGAGAAAGCGCGCGGCAGAAGGCCGCCCGCTCTTTGAGAAAATCCAGTCCGGACTATAATCCATTCACCCGCAATGATCCATGTCCTTGCCCGCCGAGATTGGGGAGGCAGCTTGGCGCGATCGGATTGAAGAACGGCATCATCCGCCAATGCGGTCGCGATCCCCGGCCGCTATCCTGCCATCTCCCGTCGAGATCAGGAAAGGCAATCATGATGACAAGGACCGTTCTTATCACCGGCACGTCGAGCGGCCTCGGCCGCGCTGCGGCGCGGTTGTTCCAGGCCAAAGGCTGGAACGTGGTCGCGACCATGCGCGCGCCCAAGCAGGAAGAAGAACTGATGCGGCTCGACCGCACGATCGTCACCCGTCTCGACGTCGAGGACCAGGCCTCGATCGAGCGCGCCGTCGAGGCCGGCATTTCGGCCTTTGGAGCGATCGATGTTCTGGTCAACAATGCCGGCTACGGCGCCTTCGGCCCGCTGGAAGCGACGCCGCTCGAAAAGGCCCGCCGGCAGTTCGATGTCAATGTCATGGGTCTCATCGCTGTCACGAAGGCGCTGCTGCCGCATTTCCGCGTCCGCAAAAGTGGCGTGATCGTCAATATCTCCTCCATTGGCGGACGGATGACCTTTCCGCTCGGTGCGCTCTATCACGGCACGAAATTCGCCGTGGAAGGCCTGTCGGAATCACTACATTTCGAGCTGGAGCCCCTCGGCATTGCCGTGAAGATCGTGGAACCGGGCGGCATAAGGACCGACTTTTCCGGCCGCTCCCTCGACTTCAGCAATGATCCGGCGCTGGAAGAATACCAGCCCTTGGTGAACACGCTGCTTGAGGCCATCGGTCCGATGATGGAGAACGGCTCGTCGCCCGAATCCATTGCCGAAGTGGTCTACCGTGCTGCGACCGACAAGACGCGGCAACTGCGCTTTGCCGCGGGTGAAGATGCGGTGGACATTCTCGAGAGGCGCGCCGCAAGCGATGACGCGACCTTCATCGGCGGCCTCAAGGCGCAATTCGGCATGGGCAACTGAAGCCGGATCATGCAGAATGCATTGACGGGTCGGAGCGTTTCCAGGAAAAGCGGAAGCGCTCCATAAGGGATGAAGCCTATAATGATGACGACCGGCTATGCGCTTGACGCCACCTGGCGTCCGCTGCTCAAGGATCTCGGCCTTGTTCCCGCTGACGTTCTGAGGCGCGCCGGACTTGCCGATGATCTTCTGCGGAACCCCGGCGTCCGGCTCGCCTCTGAGGACTACTATCGTCTCTGGGAGGCGGTCGCGCAGGACGACCGGCTCTTTCCCTTGAGGCTTTGTCGCGCCATCCGCGCCGAGTCCTTTTCGCCGCCCCTGTTCGCCGCCCTGTGCAGCCCGAATCTCGGCGTGGCGCTCGGCCGCATCAAGGCCTACAAGAAGCTGATTGCGCCCATGCGCCTCGACCTGACCGAGACGGACAACGGTCTGACCGTCGAGATGACATGGCTTGATGCGCCATTCCGCCCGCCGCAAAGCATGATCCAGTTCGAACTGCTTTTTGCCGTGACGCTGGCGCGCATGGGCACGCGCGAACAGATCAGTCCGGTCGCGGTCGAAACGACCGCATCGCCTGTCCCGGCGGGACCTTTCGAGGCCTTCCTCGGCGCACGCATGAAGCCGGCGACGCGCAACGCCGTGACCTTCTCCGCAAGCGATGCCGTCCGCCCCTTTCTGACCTCGAATGAAAGCCTGTGGGAAGCGTTCGAGCCCGGCCTGCGCGAGCGTCTCGCCGTTCTGGAGGAAGGAGCGACCACCGTCAGGCGGGTGAAGGCCGCCCTGCTGGAAGGCCTGCCAAGCGGGCTCGCATCGATCGAGGCAGTGGCGGCCAAGCTCTCGCTGAGCAAGCGCACGCTGCAGAGGCGGATCGAAGCGGAAGGTTCCTCCTACCAGGAGATATTGCAGGAGACGCGCGAGGCCCTTGCCTGGCACTATCTGAGGACGACGAAACTGCCGGCGGCGGAAATCTCTTTCCTCCTCGGCTTCAGCGAACCGAATTCCTTCAACCGGGCATTCCGTGCGTGGTCCGGCCTGACGCCGGAAGGCGCGCGCCGCGCCAACCGGGACGGAACGCCGCCGCAGCGCCGCTCCGCCTGAGGGCAACGCATCGGGCCTTGTTACCGCAGAAGCGCTGCCGCCGCCTCGGCGTCGAGTGCGGCCGGCTGCGAGCAGGTGGTCGACAGCGGCACGAAGGCGCCGGACTCGCCCGATTTCAGGATCGCGGCCATGACATCAACGCCATGCAGGGCGCGTTCGAGCGAGCATCGCGCGTCCCGCCCCTCGATCAGGGCCACGGCCATGTCGGCAAGCCCGGCGGTGCGGTAGTTCGCCCGTCCGCGCTTGTCGCCCTTGTCGAAATCCTGGTTTGGCTTGGCGAAAGGATGATCGCCGAGATCCAGCTGGCCGATCTTGCCATCGCGCCCGGCCGCCTCCACCGTTCCGCCGAAGAAGTTCGGATCGGGCACGAAGAGCGAGCCTTCCGTTCCGTATAGCTCCATGGGGGAATGGCGGTGGGCGAAGACATCCCAGCTTGCCGCAAGCGAGACCGTCGCGCCGTTCTCGAATTCCAGAAGCGCGTGGATATTGGTCGGCGTCTTGACCGGAATGATTTCGCCCCTGCGCGGTTCGGAGGTTATGGTGCGGGTCTCGTTCGCCATCGAGGTCAGCGCCGCCACCTGTTTCACCGGTCCGATCAGGTTGATGAGGTTGGCGATGTAGTAGGGCCCGAGATCGAGCACCGGCCCGCCCCCGGGCAGGAAGAAGAAGTCCGGGTTCGGATGCCACATTTCCATGCCCGCGCTCATCACATGGCAGGTGCCGGAGGTGATCCGGCCAACCTTTCCCTCATCGATATATTTGCGGGCGCGCTGGTGGGCGCCGCCGAGAAACGTATCCGGCGCGCAACCGACGGCGAGGCCCTTTTTTGCGGCGAGGCGTCCGAGTTCCTTGCCCTCGTCGACGGAGAGCACCAGCGGCTTTTCCGAATAGACATGCTTGCCGGCTTCCAGCGCGCGCCGCGACATTTCGTAATGCGCCGCCGGAATGGTGAGATTGACGATGACGTCGATCTCGTCATTGGCGAAGAGTTCGTCGACGCCTTGCGCGATGACGCCGTATTCCTCCGCCCGCGCCTTGGCCGCGGCAGCGTTGATGTCGGCGCAGGCCAGCACTTTCAGCCCCTTGAACATCGGCGCGAGCGAAAAATAGGTCGCGGAAATATTGCCGCATCCGAGGATGCCGACACCCAGTTCCTTGGTCATGTTTGCCTCGTTCAGAAGGTCTGGAAAGATGCGATCGAACGCTCGACCAGCCGGTCGATGTCGTTCGGATTGTCATGCTCGACGATGTAATGTTTGATCGGCATCGACTTCAGCACCTTCATCAGGCCCTTCCAGTCGACCGTGCCGTAACCGACATCGGCCCAGCCATCCTCGTCCTCGTTCTCGCCTTCCTCGGCGATATCCTTCACATGGACGGCGGTGATCCGCTCCTTGAAGAGCTCGATCCAGAAATAGGGATCGGCATCGCCGCGGATCACCCAGGCGATATCGGCCTCCCAGGCAAGCGTCGGGCCGCCGGCCATGATGTGACGCATCGGCGCCGTGCCGTCGGGCAGAAGTTCGAACTCGAAATTGTGGTTGTGCCAGCCGAAGACGAGGCCGGCGTCGCGGAAGGGTTTTCCGGCCGCTTCCAGCCGTGCGCCGAATTCCTTCCACCCCCCGGCCGTGTCGGGCCGCTGGTCGGGCAAAAGGAAGGGGCAGAACACACTGTCCATCTTCAGCCTGGAGGCGATCTCCAGAACGCGGTCTGGGTTATTTTCCAGCATGGCCAATCCGAAATGGCCGGTCGGCATTGACAGGCCGATTGCCTCGAGATCGGAGGCGAGCCGGTCAAGGCCTGCCTCGTCGAGGTCGTCGTAAAGCGCGCCATAGCCTTCGACCTCGCCATAACCTGCGGCCGCGAGCTTCCTGAACACGCCCGAAAAGGGTTGATAATTGCGCGCGCTATACAGTTGAAATCCGAGTTTTGTCATTTCATCCTCCCGGCAGTTGCGTGCTGCCGAACTCCGCATTGAGACCAGCGCAGACATGCGCCGGCAAAGGTGTTTCCGTCCCGCAATTCTAGCGCGTTTGCCCGAAAGGGAAAGCCGCGACTTTCCAATTGCGCTAGCGCATCGGCCCGAAAATCGGAATCGGTTTTCGGAAAGCACGATGCGTAGATTCAATAGGCTGGAGCGTCTTTTATGCGTCCGAATGGACGCACCGCGCTCTAGAGCCTGAGCTCCGTTTCCGCATCGAACAGCGATGCCAGTTCCATGGCGAAGGCGAGCCTGATCCGCTGCCCCGGCTTGTAGCGCTTGTTGCCGCCGACGCGCACGGTGAACAGGTGGCCGGCATGTTTCAGCCACAACAGATTGTCCGCGCCCATCGGCTCCTCGAGATCGACCACGGCCTCATGGACCTCCTGGTCCTGGTGAATTTCGTCGTCGACCATCACATGTTCCGGCCGGACGCCGAGAATGACCTTGCCGGAGGCCGGCAGCGGCCCGTTGCCTTCATAGCCGTCGAGGCCGAAGTCGATGCCGTTCGAGCGGAAAATGGTCTTCCCGTCCTTAATAGCCAGCTCCCCGTCGAGGAAATTCATCGAGGGCGAACCGATGAAACCCGCGACATAGCGGTTGACCGGGCGATTGTAGATCGTCGTCGGCTCGTCGAGCTGCTGGATGACGCCGCCGCGCATGATCGCGATCCGGTCGGCAAGCGTCATCGCCTCGATCTGGTCATGGGTCACATAGATCATCGTGTTTTCAAGCGACTGGTGCAGCCGCTTGATCTCGACACGCAGTTCGGAGCGGAGCTTGGCGTCGAGGTTGGAGAGCGGCTCGTCGAACAGGAACACGTCAACATCGCGCACCAGCGCGCGGCCGATGGCGACGCGCTGGCGCTGGCCGCCGGAAAGCTCCGCAGGCTTGCGTTTCAAAAGCGGTTCGATCTGCAGGATTTCGGAGGCCCGTTTGACGCGCTTGTCGATCTCCGCTTTCGGGATTTTCGCCACCTGAAGGCCGAAGGAGAGGTTCTTCTCGACCGTCATCTGCGGATAGAGCGCATAGGACTGGAACACCATGCCGATGCCGCGATCCTTCGGTTCAAGCCAGGTGACATTCCTGTCCTTGATGAAGATCTGGCCGGCGGAAACATCGAGAAGGCCGGCGATGCAGTTCAGAAGCGTCGACTTGCCGCAGCCCGACGAGCCGAGCAGCACGAGAAACTCGCCGTCCTGAATGTCCAAATCGAGATTCTTCAGCACGTCGACGGCGCCGAAGGAGAGCGACAGATCCTTGATTGAAACACTCGTAGTCATCATTCACCCTTTCACCGCGCCGGCGGCGATGCCGCGTACGAACAGCGGTCCGGAAACGAAATAGACGGCCAGCGGAACGAGGCCGGTCAGAAGCGTTGCCGCCATGTTGACGTTGTATTCCTTGACGCCCTGCACGGCGTTGACGATGTTGTTGAGCTGCACCGTCATCGGATAGTTGCGCTGGCCGGCGAAGATCACGCCGAAAAGGAAGTCGTTCCAGATGCCGGTCGTCTGGATGATCATGCCGACGACGAAGATCGGCAGCGACATCGGCAGCATGATGCGGAAGAAAATCTGCCAGAAACCGGCGCCATCGACGCGTGCCGCCTTGAACAACTCCTCCGGCAGCGAGGCAAAGTAGTTCCGAAACAGGAGCGTCAGGATCGGCATGCCGAAAATGGTGTGCACCAGAACGATGCCGGGCAGCGTGGAGAACAGGTGCAGTTCCCGCAGGATGATCACCAGCGGATAGAGCATGACCTGATAGGGAATGAAGGCGCCGAAGAGCAACACCGTGAAGAAGAATTCCGAGCCCTTGAAGCGCCAGTTCGCCAGCGCATAGCCGTTGACCGAGGCAACCGCGATCGAGACGATAATACCCGGCACGGTGATCTTCACAGAATTCCAGAATCCGACGCGGATCCCCTCGCAGTAAAGACCGGTACAGGCCTGGCTCCACGCCTTGACCCAGGGCTCGAAGGTGATTTCGACGGGCGGCGCGAAGATATTGCCCATGCGGATTTCCGGCATGCCCTTCAGCGACGTCACCACCATCACGTAAAGCGGAATGAGATAATAGACCGCGGCGACAAACAGGATGGAATAGAGCATGATCCGCGACGGCGCAAAACGGCGCTTGGGACGCGGACCCGACGGTTCGGCTGACATGACTGTACTCATCGTCCCCTCCTCACTTCTTCTTCTTGTCTCTGAATTCCATCAGCGCCCAGGGCACGAGGATGATGAAGACGGTGACCAGCATCACGGTCGAGGCGGCGAGCCCCTGGCCGATATTGCCGCGCTGGAACATAAGGTCGTAGACATATTTGGCGGGCACTTCGGAGGCGAATCCGGGGCCTCCTTGCGTCATGGCGACGACGAGGTCGTAGACACGGACGATGCCCGAGGCGACGATGACCAGCGTGGTCACGAACACGCCGCGCATCATCGGAATGACGATGAAGAGATAGGTCCGCCAGGCGGGGATGCCGTCGACCTTGGCCGCCTTCCAGATTTCGCCGTCAATGCCGCGCAGGCCCGCCAGCATCAGCACCATGACAAGGCCCGTTCCTTGCCACAGGCCGGCAATCACCAGCGCATAGATGACCGTGCTCTTGTTACCGAGCATGGCGAAATCGCCGCCGGGCAGGCCAAGATCATCGAGGAATTTCGGCACGCCGAGGCCCGGATCGAGGATCCATTGCCAGACAAGGCCGGTGACGATGAAGGAGAGCGCGAAAGGATAGAGAAAGATCGTGCGGAATGTGTTTTCGAAGCGGATCTTCTGATCGAGCAGCGTGGCCAGAAGAAAACCGACGACGAAGGAGAAGACCAGGCTCAAGCCGCCATAGATCAAGAGGTTGATGATCGCCACATTCCAGCGCGTCGTGCCGAACAGGCGATCATACTGGGCAAAGCCGACGAAATTCTCGCTCGGCAGAAGCCGCGAATCGGTGAATGAATAGATGACCGTCCAGGCGGTGCAGCCGATGAAGATGACCACAGCGGTCAGCATCATCGGGATTGCCGCGATCTTGGCGTTCAGATTCTTGAACAGGCCGAGCGGACGGCGAGCAACAGCAGACATTGCAGCTCCCCTCTCAGATTGGCATGGATCCGGAAGGAAAAGGGGCAGGCCTCGCCAGACCGGGCCCGCCCCTTATCCCTATAAGCAGAGGCTTACATGGCCTGTTCGATGATCGACTGCTGCTGTTCGAGCGCCTCGTCGACCGTCATGTCGGAGGAGAAGAACTCCAGCGCCAGGTCCGTGATCTGGCCCTGCGTGTCGGAATCGAGCAGTTGCTCGGTCGACGGCAGGACGTTTTCAGGATTGGCGAGGATTTCGAGACCCTTCTTCATGCAGGCATTGGCGGCTTCGAGATCGACATCGCCGCGCACCGGAAGCGAGCCCTTGACGAGGTTGAACTCGACCTGGGTTTCCGGGGAAACCAGCATGGAGGCCAGCTCAAGCTGGGCCGCCGTGATGTCCGGATCGTCGGTCTTTGGGAAGTAGAAGGCATCGCCGCCCGTATCGAGCACGGGGTTGTTGCCGAGACCCGGCAGGCAATCATAGTCGACACCGGCTTCCTGGCCCGCCTGGGCGAATTCGCCCTGCGCCCAGTCGCCCATGATCTGCGCGGCCGCGTCGCCCTGGATCACCATATTGGTGGCGACATTCCAGTCGCGGCCGGAATAGGCATCGTCGACCATGTCGCGCGCCTGGGCGAACGCTTCCCAGATGGCGCGGTTTTCGTCGCTCATCACGGCGTCTGGATCCTTATCGCCGTTCACGGCGAGATAGTTGTCGACGCCGCCGATGGCGACCTGCATCACATTGCGGATGCCGTCGACCTGCCAGGGCTGGCCGGTGGCGAGCGGAATGACGCCGGCTTCCTGCAGCGCCGGCGCCGCGTCCACGAGTTCCTGCCAGTTGGTCGGCACCGGAATGCCATTGTCCTCGAACACATGGCGGTTCAGCCACATCCACTGCCAGGAATGGATGTTGATCGGCACGCAATAGATGCGGCCGTCATATTCGCAGGCTCCGAGAAGCTTGGCGGGGCGGATCTTCTCTGCCCAGTTTTCTTTCTCGGCAAGATCCGTCAGGTCGAGCATCAGGCCCGCCTTGATCAGCTCCTCGGCGTCACGGCCGGTATTCATCTGGGTCGCGCCCATCGGATTGCCGCCGAGAATGCGGCTGATGATGATCGGGTTTGCGGTCGAGCCGGAACCGGCAATCGCGCTGTCCACCCAGGTATTGCCGGTCTCGTTGAAATTGTCGGCAAGCACCTTTACGGCTGCCGCCTCGCCGCCGGATGTCCACCAGTGGGTCACCTCAAGGTCGGTCGCGTTGGCTGCGATAGGCATGGCTACGCCGGCCGCCAGGGCGGCGGTGAGAATTGCATGTTTCATACTGTCCTCCCAACTGAAACGTTGCCGGAAAAAGGTATGCGAAAGCCAAGTAACGCGCAACCTTTTTATTCCGGTTTTTAGCAGAGTACTACTTTCGAACTAGAACCATGGAGAGCTACAGGTTCGCTTTCGGCATTGCAAATTTCAATTATAATATTGTTTTGTTTGTATTTTTTATAATCACTGGACAACACTGTCCGGACTGGTTCGCAATTGCGAAATCCTGATTTGCGGCAATGTCTTCACCAGGTACCAATCCGGCAAATAGACCGTTTAACACGCGGCAGCGTTTTTTCTGTATCGTTGCAGCTATTCTCGCGCTAGACTGAGGACGGGCAGATGGCGACACGCTGTACGCCCATGAACAGCGGCACGGAGGGGAGGCTCCGTTTGGCGCGAAAGCCAATGTGCAGAGCCGCTCAAAAACGACAAGAAGGCGCGCACGATTAGCGTTGCCCATGAGAATCAGCGTATCGTTGCAATCAAGGCCGGACCCGGCCTGTTGTCCGATATGCTGTGCCACCAGGGAGGAGACGGGCCACACGGCCCGTGCCGTCGCGCGGCACGCGCGACGCGGGAGATGAAAGACGTCGATGAAACCCACCACCGGAAGATCGCGCGAGACGAGTAATGCGCGCCCGACACTGAAGACCATCGCCTATATGACCGGGCTCGGGGTGACGACCGTCTCCCGCGCGCTGAAGGATGCGCCGGATATCGCCGAGCACACCAAGGAACGCGTTCGGCTTGTCGCCAAGCAGCTCGGCTACATGCCGAACCGCGCAGGCGTCAGGCTTCGCACCGGCAAGACCAATGTGATCGCGCTCGTCCTCAGCATGGAGGAAGAGATCATGGGCATGTCCGGGCAGATGATCTTCGGCATATCGGACGTCCTGTCGGACACGCCCTACCATCTCGTACTGATGCCGCAGCCGATCCATCACGATCCAATGGCCCCGATCCGCTATATTCTCGATACGGGTTCGGCCGACGGGGTGATCATCTCGCGCATTGCACCGGACGACCCGCGCATCGCGCTGATGCTGGAGCGTGGCATGCCGTTCGCCGCCCATGGCCGAACAGAAAGCGACCATGACTACCCTTTCCATGATTTCGACAATGACGCCTATGCGATGGACGCGGTGGAAAGGCTTGCGGAACGCGGGCGCAAGCGCATCGTCTGCCTGCAGCCGCCGAGCCACCTCACCTATTACCGCTATTTCCGCGCCGGCTTCGAGCGCGGCCTCAGCCGCTTCGGCCTGCAGGAAACGCCGCTGACCTCGGTCAGCACCGATTCATCGCTGTCGGAAATCCGCAACGGCGTGCTGGCGGCGCTGTCGTCATCGACGCCGCCGGACGGCGTCATTGCCTGTTCCGGCAGCAGTGCCGTCCCGATCATGGCGGCACTCAGGGCGCGCGGGCTGAAGCTTGGAAAAGATGTCGATCTCGTCGCCAAGCAGCCGGCCGACTTCCTGAACTGGATCAGCCCCGAGATCATCGCCATGAGCGAGGATTTCAGCCAGGCAGGCCGCGAGCTTGCCCGCGCCGTGCTGGCGCGGATCGAAAACCGGTCGTCCCCGCCGCATCAGAGCATCAGCAAGCCGGACTGGTCAAATGCGCCGGTGCTGAAAACCGCGCAATCGCATTGAATGAACCGACTTGCCGTGACGCGAATGAGGGAGCGAGCGCTTTGCGACCGGCTCAACGGTCCGCGCGCACGGCAACGGGCGCCGGCCGGGTGACCACAAAGGCGGCGCAGCTCAGAAGCACCAGCCCGACGGCGAGCTGCAGCCAGAGATAGGCCGAGGCAAAATAAAGCACGGACAAGAAGCTGAAGCACATCGCCGTCACCGCCAGGACCTTGGCGGGCGTGGCGATCGCGCCCTCATGGCGCCACTGGCGAAGATGGGCGCCATAGCGGGGATGATCCATCAGCCGCGCCTCGAGCTCAGGCGAGGAACGGGCGAAGGCCGCTGCGGCAACGATCAGGAACGGCACCGTCGGCATGATCGGCAGAAATACGCCGATGACGCCCAAGGCGACCATGATCCAGCCGATGACGAGTAAAGCCCTGCGTTTCAATATCCTGCCTCCTGCGAACCGGATTTCCAATAACCTCAAATCGCGCTTTGGTCCAGCAAAGCCACATATGGGTTTGAAAACGGGCCTTTTTTAGGCTCTCAGGGAAGCGGCGCCTGAACGCCGCGCTGCTCCTCGGCGCCGCGGATCACCGATTCGATCAGCCTGTCCCAGTCGCTCGGCTCTTCAGGCTGCTGCGTGCCGGTCCGGGAAGACCCGCCACCCTCGGCGGGCGTCGGAACGGGAATTGCGGCCTGATCGCCGGCGGTCGCGTCTTCGGCCTCACGCCGGCGACGTTCCTCCTCCTCGCGGCGCAGGCGCTCGGCCTCCTCGCTCTGGCGGCGCTCAAGCGCCCGCTGTTCGGCGCGGAATTCATAAAGCGTCGCCTCGCGCCGGAGGCGCTGCTTTTCCAGAATATCGGCCTGCAGCCGCTCCACCCGCGCCCGTTCGCGCTCGACGGCCCGCAGCGCCAGGAAATTGTTCACCTCCGTCAGATCGAGGCTGCGAACCGGATCGGAAAGCGGCCCGTTGAAACCGATGGTGAAGCCGGCGCTCGCCCCCTCCTCGCTTGCCTCGCCGAGTTTCAGCGCCACATCGATCGACGCCTCGAGGTCACGTTCGGCAAGATCCGTCCGCAGGGCGCCGTAGACCCGCGCCTCCGGCAGGTCGACAAAGACGTTGCGGGCCTGAAGCACGCCGTCGGTAATGCTGAAGGGAATGGCAATGTCGCCTGCGGTAAAGCGGCCGTCGCCAAAGATCAGCGACCGCATTTCATCGGCGATCGCCGCATTGGTGACCTCCGTACCCTCAGCATCCGCCCAGGCAAGCAGCGGATCGGTGACGGCGAGATCGAGCCCCGAAATGACGGGGGACTTCAGCGTCAGCATGCCGGAACCGCTAGCGTCCGCCATCAGGCCCGCCGCCGTGTCCGACGTCGTTTCGACCACCAGTCCGAGATCAAAACGGCCGCTTGCCACCGGGCTGTCGCCGGTCTTCCACAGCGCGTCCGGCAAGGCGGCATCGGCAAGGTTGATCTGCGCCTGGAAATAGCCGTCGCCGCCCGAATTGCCCAGTTGCAGGTCGCCGGAAAGCGTGCCGTCGAAAAGCCGGCCGGCAAGGCCCGTGAGCGTCAGCCCGCCGCCGCGAAAGCCCACCGTGCCGCTCATGCCCGTCACCGGCTCCGGCAGGCCGGCGTCGAAGGAAGCGGCCTGAACGTCGATATCGGCCTCGGCCGTGCCGAAATAGGCGGATCCGAAGGGCGTATCCGGCAGGCCTTCCGGCGCAAGCACGAAATTCGGCCCGAACACGGCCTCCATCAGCCAGGCAAGATCGAGCCGGTCAAGCGACAGCGCCCCGTCAAGACGGGCGACCGGCTCGCCGCGCTTGAGGTCCAGGCGGCCCGTCACGCCGTTGCCGTCGAGATCGCCCTCAATCGCCGAGAAAGCGAACTGCTCCGGCGTAACCTCAAGGCCTGCCTTGATCGACAGCGGCACGCCGAATGCTGTGCCCGGCACGGCAAAGGCGTTCATCGCAAGATAGGGTTCGAGATCGGGGCTTGCGAGCGAGAGCGAATAGCGGCCGGAAAGGAAATCATCGGCTTCAAGGCTCGCTTCGCCGGAGGCGGTAAACCGGGTCTCGCCGCTTGCCGCCCTGAGGCCGACGGCGACCGGCCCCTCCCCTTCGGACCGCTCGATCGACAGCGAAAGCTGGGCGCCGGCGGGCGCCGGAATGGGCAGAGGCGCAAGACCGGCCTGACCGAAGACGATCGCCGCATCCGGATTGGAGAGTTGCACCTGGCCGCTCACCCCGCCCGGCCCGACAAGCGCATCGCGCCGCCACGAACCGGAGATGCGGCTATCATTGGCGCTGCCGGAAAAGACCGCGGAAACGCCCGTGCCATCTTGGCCAAAGGCCAGATCGGCTTCCAACTCGGCGTTCTGGTACCAGGCGGCGTTCTCTTCCAGCATGGAAAGGAACGGATGCGTGCCGAACCGGTCCTGAAGCGTCGCGACGAAACCGGAAACGTCCTCGGCCGAAAATGTCGCCCGCCCGGAGCCGGTCGGCAGGGCGCGATCCGTCTGGGCCTGTCCGGAAAGCGTGATGGCCGCGCCGGCAAGATTGCCGATCTCCAGACGATCGACCGAAAGCGCGCCGGTCTGGTATGTGAAATCCGTGTCGACCAGCTCGGCGCTCAGATCAAACGCGTTGACCGCGCCGGCCCTCAACGTTGCATGAATGCGGTGGCGGCTCAGGCCGCTGTCGATATTCTCGCCGACCATCAGCCCGGCCAGCGCCCTCAAGGCGTTGAAATCAATGACATTGCCGGAGAGATCAAGGTCAAGTTCAGGCGTCGCATCGCCGTTGGACTGGCGCGACAACGCGCCATCGAGCACGGCGTTCCCGGCGACGATCTGCAGGTTCTCGAAGATCTGGGTACCGGCCGCCAGATTGACGTCGGCGGAAAAGCCCGCGCGGTCCAGCTCACGGATTTCCGGACCGACGCTGCCGGTCAGCCATTGCGAGAGGCCGGAGGGTTGGCGCGAGGCGACCAGGAGCGAACCGGTGAACGACGTCTCTTCTCCGAGCGAGAGCCTGCCGGAAGCCTCCACCTGGGTGCGGCCCGGCAATTCGGCCGAGCCGTCCTCGATCCGCCAGCCGTCACCGTCCGGCGCGGCATCGAGAACGATCGAACGGATCGTGGTATCGCCGGAAACCAGCGCCGGCAGACGGAAGGTCACGGTGCCCGGCAATTGCGGGATCGGCACGCGCTGCAGAAAGCCGACCAGCATGTCGAGCCGCTCGCGCGCGTTCGGCGTCGCCACCCTGCCCTTCTTCAGATTGGTATCGTAGTCGGAAAGCCGCTCGACATTGAATTGCTGACCGTCCGCCGTCAGAAGAAAGCTGCCGCCAGGACGCGTGTCGAAATTGGCCTCGCCCGAGATCACATAGGGGTCGACCCGCGTACCGATTTCCAACCGGTATTCGGGAACGGCGATCGAACCATTGGTCAGTTCGAACTGACCGCTGGCGCGCGGCGGCGGCACCTCGTCCGCTTCCTCCTGCGTAACGGCAAGCCGGAAACCGCCGGCATAGAAGGGCTTTCCCTCCTCAAGCGCGACATCGCCCTCAAGTGCTGCCGAAACCGGCCATTCGGCGGGATCGGCCGAGAGCCTGAGGCGCATCGATCCTGTTTCCGGGTCCGGCCGGCCGGTGAGGATAGAGAAGGCGCCCGCATGCCCGTCGAGCACGGCACTGCCCTCCATCCGCCAGGGGCCCTCGATCGCGTTGGCGGAGAGCATCGCATCGATATCGGTCAGCGCGCGCGACGGCTTGCCGGAGACATCGGCAAGGCGGATTTCACCATCGCGGATTTCCACATCCTCAAACACAACGCGCCGGGCCGAAAGCGGACCGTTGCCGGTCGACGTCCACGACAGCGCGCCAGCCTCGTCAAGCGTCAGGTTGAGGACCGGATGCTCCAGCAGCATCTTGAAGATACGGACCTCGCCGCTCAGGAAAGGCGCAAGTTCGGCATCCATTGAAAAGGCGTCGGCCGTCGCCAGCGGTTCGCCGGAGGCGTCGCGCCCGACCCGAACGTCGTGCATGGTGATTGCCGGGAAAGGCAGAACCCGGACATCGACATCGCCGACAACCTCGACCTTCTTGCCAAGCGCCCGGCTTGCCTGAACTTCGAATTCCTGTCGGAAGCTGCTCCAGTCGACGAAGTAGGGAACGACGAGGGCCGCAAACAGCAGAAGAACCAGCAGCGATCCGATGAAAACAAGTATTCGTCCCAGCAATCTAGCGGTTCCTTATCTCATTCACGCGGCACTCTGCAGTTCCGCCTGCCGGCGGCCCGCGACATCCGATAGCCATCTCGTCCGTCGGGCGGCCCGTTCCGCCCGGTCATTCCGATGTCTGGAACCTATCACGACGCGCCGGGACAGGCCAGTTCGGCCTGCCGCGCCAAAAACAAGTTTTACGTGCTTCTTTCCTCAGAAAATCTTTCCGGGGTTGAAGATATTATCCGGATCGAGCGCCTGCTTGATCGCGCGCATGGCGGAAACCGCCGCTCCGATCTCCTGGCCGACGACGCGCTTCTTTCCCTGGCCGACGCCGTGTTCGCCGGTCGCAGTCCCGCCCATGGCAATCGCCCTTTCGGCAAGCCGCGTGGTGAAGGCCTCGACGCGGGCGATCTCTTCAGGATTGTTCTTGTCGAACAGGACGAGGAGATGGAAATTGCCGTCGCCCGCATGGCCGACGACAGGCGCCAGAATGCCCTCGCGCTTCACATCCTCCTGGGTTTCGCGCACGCAATCGGCAAGACGTGAGATCGGCACGCAGACATCCGTGGAAAGACCGTCGAGTTCCGGCGCGAGCGCCCGGCCGGCCCAATAGGCGCTGTGACGGGCCTTCCACAGCTTCGTGCGTTCCTCGGCATTGGCGGTCCAGACGAAATCGGAGCCGCCGCAATCGGACGCGATCTCGGCGAACTGCGCCGACTGCATGGCGACAGCCTCTTCGCTGCCGTGGAATTCCAGAAGAAGCAACGGCGTTTCGGGAAAGTCGAGGCCAGAATAGGCGTTGCAGGCCTTGACCTGCAGCGCGTCGAGAAGCTCGATGCGGGCAACCGGGATACCCATCTGGATCGTCATGATCACCGCGTTGCAGGCGTCTTCCAGCGTCTCGAAAGACGAGACGCCGCCGGCGATCTTCTCCGGGATGCCGGCGAGCTTCAGCGTGATCGAGGTGATGATGCCGAGCGTGCCTTCCGCGCCGACGAAAAGCCGGGTAAGATCATAGCCTGCGGACGATTTGCGCGCGCGGCGTCCGGTTACGATCTCCTCGCCGTCTGCGGTCACGACGGTCAGCGCCAGCACCACGTCCTTCATCGTGCCGTAGCGCACCGCATTGGTGCCCGAGGCCCGCGTCGCGGCCATGCCGCCGAGCGAGGCATTGGCGCCGGGGTCGATCGGGAAGAACAGCCCGGTATCGCGCAGATAGTCGTTCAACTCCTCGCGGGTAACCCCCGGCTCGACGCGACAGTCGAGATCCTCGGCATTGACCTCAAGCACCCGGTTCATGCGCGACAGGTCGATGCAAATGCCGCCCTCCGGCGCATTCACCTGCCCCTCGAGCGAAGACCCGGTGCCAAAGGGAATGACCGGCACCTTGTGTTCGGCGCAAAGCCTCACCGCCGCCTTCACGTCCTCGGAACTTTCCGCAAAGAACACGGCGTCCGGCAACTGCGCGGGAAGATAGGTGGTCGTATGGGCATGCTGCGCGCGAAACGCCTCGCCCGTCTGCACCTTGTCGCCGAAACGCTCCTTGAGCAGATCAATCACCTCTTGCGCCGCCTGCGGATCGCGCGGGCGTGTCTGAACGTCTTCAATTGCCAAAACTTGCACTCCGAACCTGTTTTGCCGTAGCCTCTGGACGCCCGGCCTTTTCAGCGTTTTATGCGAGGACGGCCCCCGGCGTCCAGAGCCGGCCGCCAACCTGAACCACCCATTTACGGCTTCCGCGATGAACGACCTCAAGGACATGATAGCGAACCTCATCGGCGTTGATCGCGTCACCCTCTCCCATTTTGCCTCGGGCGACCTCTCGGCGCTGATGCTCGCTAAGACGGAGGACGGCCGGCACTTCGTCGTCAAGGGCGGCCCGGCGCCCGCCGTGGAAGGCGCGATGCTGCGCCTGATCGCCGCGACGGGCGCACCGACGCCGGAGGTGATCGCCGCCAATGACCGCGTCCTGATCATCACGAAGGTTGAGGGACGAGGCGGTTTTTCCGACGCCCAGGCGGATCTCGGCCGTTCGCTTGCCAAGCTTCACGCCGCAACCGGCCCGCAATACGGCTTCGACCACGACTATGCCTTCGGCAAGGTTCCGATCGAAAACAACAAGACAGACTCATGGGTCGCATTCTGGCGCGACCGCAGGCTGTTGAACAATATCGACGACATCCCCGCCGACCTCGCCCGGAGGATCGAACGGCTTTGCGAAAGACTGGCCGACCATTTGCCGGACACCCCGCCCGCCGCCCTTCTTCACGGCGATCTCTGGTCGGGAAATGTGATGGCGTCTTCCGGACGCATCACCGCCTTCATCGATCCGGCCAGCTATTACGGCCACGCGGAAGTCGATCTCGCCATGCTCAATCTGTTCGGCAGTCTGGACCAGGGCTTCTACGACAATTACCCGGCGCTTGAACCGGGTTACGAGGCGCGCCAGGCGATCTACAGCCTCTGGCCGGCGCTCGTGCATCTTCGCCTGTTTGGCGGCGGTTACCGTTCGATGGTAGAAGGTTTTCTTGCCGATGCGGGTTACTGAGTTGGTTCTTGCCGCAAACGGTGGCCACACGGGAATTTCGGTTTATGCTAGTGACAGTTTTTTGAAATCGTCTGATTCCATTGCAGAGTTCATCTTGACCCGTCTCGCCAGGACCGCCGCCAGCACCGAAAGACTTTGCGCTTTCGCGCAGACCGAAAGCCGGTTTCGCGCCTTCCGGGTTCCCTCGGCGACGACGGCAAGGATCAATGCCGGATGCGGCAAGACGCATATCAGGACATGTGAATGACACGAACGCTGAAAGTCGCTGTAGTCGGGCTCGGTATCGGCCGCAACCACATTCAAAACGGCTACCGCACCAATACCGATCGTTTCGAGGTCGCCGCGCTATGCGATCTCGATGCCTCCCTGCTGAAGGCTGCCGGCGCCGAGTTCGGTGTCGAACGGCTGGAGACGGACTATCTCGAGATCGTCGGCATGGACGATATCGACGTGATCGACATCTGCACGCCGCCGGCCACCCACAAGAAGATGATCATCGCCGCCCTTCAGGCCGGCAAGCACGTCATCTGCGAGAAACCGCTTGTGGGATCGCTTGCCGATATCGACGAACTGCTCGACGCCGAATCGCGCTCCTCCGGTCATGTGATGCCGATCATGCAGTATCGCTACAATGATGGCGCCCAGAAGGCGCACCACATCATTGCCTCGGGCCTTGCCGGCAGGCCGCTGGTGGCGACCTGCGAGGTGCATTGGCTGCGCGGCGCGGACTACTACGAAAAAGACTGGCGCAAAAGCTGGTCGGGCGCGCTTGGCGGCATATTGATGAACCAGGCCATCCACGCCAATGACCTGATGTTCTACCTCCTCGGCCCGGTACGCTCGCTGTTCGCGCGCACGGCCACGAGGGTCAACAGGGTCGAGGTCGAGGACTGCGCCAGCATCAGCGTCGAGCTTGAATGCGGCGCGCTGGCCACGACATCGGCGACGCTCGGCTCGGTGGAAGCCCTGAGCCGCATGCGGCTCTGCTTCGAGAACGTGACGATCGAAACCGACAGCCGCCCCGACTTCACCGCCGACAAGGCGCCCTGGCGCTTCGTTCCCTCGAGTGCCGCAATCGGCGGCAAGATCGACGAAGCGCTTGCCGGTTTCACGCCGCCGCCCTCGGGATTTGCCGGACAGATGCAGGATTTCCACAAAGCCATCTGTAACAAGACCCCGCTGCCGCTGACGCTCGGCGATGCCCGCCAGAGCCTCGACTTCGCCACCGCCGCCTACTGGTCGGCCAAGACCTACAGCGCGGTTGCCCTGCCGGTCCTGCCGGACCACCCCTTCTACAACGGCTGGCAGAACGCGTTCTGACGCAAAACGCCCGGGCGACCTGCACCCGGGCGTTGCGTGAAAGGGCAGTTCCGCGAAAGACCTCAGTAGGACGCAGCGTTGTCGATCGACTGGCCGGCATCCTGGGTCGCGTCGATCGCGTTGGCGGTATCCTGGCCCATGCCCTCGATCGTGTTGCCGCAGGATGCGACCAGAACGCTCATGGCGAACAGGGTGAACGCGGCGATGATTTTTCCTTTGAACATTTGCATCTCCTGGAATTGCTTCGGATCGCTTGATCAACGTCCCAGAAGCGCCGGGGTTCCGTGGCAACCAGGCGCTTTTTATCGGCGCGAACATATCCACAAGCGCTGCACCGTTCGTTCACAGCCAATCCCCGGCATTTGCACAGCTTATCCGGGGGTTATCCACAGGCCAGGCACGGCGCAGCGCCGCAGCCGGAATTTCACCGAAAAAAGCTGGTTTTGATCAAATTCGGCCCCATCTAGCTGAGAGCCGGCAAGAGGAGCAGCACGATTGGAACACGAAAAGACGGATTTCGAACCACGATCGCACGAGGGGGAGAAGCTTTCGGACATTCTTGCCTGCCTGCGTCCCGGGCCGGACGGCCGTCTCAGCCTCGAACAGCTCGATGATGCCCTGGCGGAGCGATCCTTCGGCGCCTTCATCGTTCTTTTTTCGATCCCGAACCTGATTCCGCTGCCGCCCGGCGCCACATTGCTGCTCGGCCTGCCGCTGATCCTCGTCTCCTGGCAGATGATGATCTCGCGCCACACGCGCGTCTGGCTGCCCGAACGGATCGCGCGGTTTTCCGTCGACGGCGCGCGCGGCATGGCCATTCTTGACCGTGTCCTGCCCTGGCTCCGCTGGATCGAAAGCGCGGTGAAGCCGCGGTTCTGGTTTCTTGAAACCCGGAGAGCGGAGCGCGTGTTGGGTGGCTTCGCGCTCATTCTTTCGATCGTGGTGTTCTTCCCGATCCCCTTCGGCAACTGGCTTCCTGCCCTTGCCCTTGCGATCATCGGCCTTTCGGTCACCGAGCGCGATGGCTACGGGCTCGTCATCGGGCTTGCGGTCGGGGTCTTCGCGATCCTGCTGGCGGGGCTTGTTGTCGTTGCCGCCGGCGCGCTGATCGCGCTGCTCTTCTGATACGGCGTCAGGCCACGCGGCTTTGCCGCTCGGCGGGCCGGAAGGCGTGGCGGATGGCGTCGGCGACCGCCTCGATCAGTTCGCCGCGCTGCTCAGAAAACTTGAGGCGGATTTCATAGAAGCCAAGCTCCGGCAACCCCGCCTCTTCCCCCAGAACCTCCATGCCGTCCGACACGTAATAGGAGGCGATCGGCGCTACGGCGAGATCGGAAAGGACGGCGGCGCGTTGCACCATGGTGGTCGCGCTCATATAGGCGACGCGATAGGCCCGACCGACTTCCGTCAGCTTCTCCACGGCCTCGTTGCGCCATGAACAGCCCTGCTCCCACATCGACACCGGAAGCGGGTCCTTCGTGTGCGCCGTTCCGCAACTCGCGCCGACCCAGACCAGCCGCTCGCGCAGGATCAGTTCGCTTTCCTCATCCGAGGCGCCATTGCCGGAATTGAGCAGCGTCAGATCAAGCCGTTGCTCGCTGAGCCGCCGGCGCAACCCGACGCTGTTGTCGATGGTGACATCGACCATAACGCCCGGAAAGGCCTCGGCGAAGCGCTTCAGGATCGTCGGCAGGATGCGTTCGCCGATATCGTCGGTGGCGCCGAGCCGGACCACGCCATGCATGTCCGGATGTCTGAAACGCGACATCGCTTCATTGGAGAGCGCGAGCATGCGGCGGGCATAGTTCAATAACGTCTCGCCGCTATGGGTCAACCGCACCGAACGCGCATCCCGCACGAAGAGCGAGACACCGAGCTGTTCCTCCAGCCGCTTGATCTGCATGGAGACCGCCGAGGGCGTGCGAAACACGGTTTCCGCAGCGCCGGAAAAACTGCCCGTCTCCGCGATAGCGACGAACGTGCGGAGGATGTCGTTATCGAGAACCGGCAGCGGAGTCTGCAGGAGATTGGCCATGAAGCGCTCCATCAATTCAATTTTGTTGATGAATAGCATGATTACATTTCGTTTGATTGAATGTCAAATCTGTCTACCTTGGGATCAGGTCATCAAGAAACGCATTGAAGGAGAAACGAAATGGGACTGTTCATCATCCTCAGACATCTGGTCGCCCCGCTTGCCAGGCTTGCCGAACAGCGCGACGAGGCCGCACGGCGGGCGCTGATAGACCGCAATGTCAACCGTATCCCGTCACATCTGCGCGACGACATCATCGCCCGTGAGGAACACTGGCGCTATGACTAAGACGCGAGCGGCCGTCGTTCACCCGACGGCCGTTTTCGCCGCAACGCAGCAATGGCGGACGAAAGAAACGCCCGGTCACCAAGCGGTTGCAATGAAGCCTATGTGCAACGCTTCACAAAAAAATCACAAACCGGATCGGGATCGGCTTTGCTGGCGCATTTGTCTGTGTCAGTGTCGCAATCAGACTATTGGCGGCCATATTTCTTGCAGAAGTTAATTCTACAAGATCAGATTCCGGCTTCGACTGCGGCGGTGTGTGCACAATGGTGAGATCGTTCGTTTTTTATCTGGTTCCGCAATTCTCGCTCCTGCCGTTTTCGGGCGCGATCGAGACATTGCGCATTGCCAACAGGATGCTGGGCTTTGAGGCCTATCGCTGGCGGATCACCTCCGGCGATGGCCAGAAGGTCTATTCTTCGAGCGGCATCGCCGTCGATCCCGACACGTCGCTTGCCGACGAGCGCCGCTCGCTGATGGGCGAGAAGCGCCCCGACCTCGTGCTGGTCTGTTCCGGCGTCGATGTCGACGATTACGACAACAAGTCGTTCGAGGCCTGGCTGCGCGAACTCAACAATCGCGGCTGCGGCATCGGCTCGATGTGCACGGCCACCCACCTTCTGGCCCGCGCCGGCCTTTTGAAGGGCAGGCGCTGCGCCATCCACTGGGAAAACATGCCGGGGTTTTGCGAAACCTATCCGGAAATCGACGCCCATGCGGACCTGTTCGAGATCGATCGCAACATCTACAGTTGCGCCGGCGGCACCGCCTCGGTCGACATGATGCTGCATATCATCAGCCGCGAGTTCGGCGAGGGCCTTGTCAACGCCATCTGCGAACAGGCTCTGACGGACCGGGTACGCCCCTCGAGCGAGCGCCAGCGCCTGCCGCTCCGCGCCCGTCTCGGCGTGCAGAACGGCAAGGTGCTGCAGATCATCGAACTGATGGAGGCCAATCTCGCCGAACCGCTGTCGCTGATCGAGATCGCCGATGCGGTCGGCCTGTCGCGCCGTCAGGTCGAGCGCCTGTTCCGCCAGGAAATGGGCCGTTCGCCGGCGCGTTACTATCTGGAGATTCGCCTCGACCGCGCCCGCCGGCTGCTGGCGCAGTCGACCATGCCGGTCGTCGATGTGGCGGTTGCCTGCGGTTTCGTCTCGGCCTCGCATTTTTCCAAATGCTACCGCGAGATCTACCAGTGTTCGCCGCAGCAGGAACGGGCGCTCCGTCGCCAGGCCCGCATGAGCGTCAGCGAGAACGCGTTCAGCCTCGCCGTCTGATCAACCCTTGAGCAGAAGCGTGACCCAGCCTTCGCGCCAGTAGGTGCGCACATGGCGCATGCCCTGTGCGCGATAGGCCGCCAGCACCTTCCAGCGCTGCGTTTCCAGAATGCCGGAGAGGATGACCGAGCCGCCGGGCGCAAGGTTCGCGCGCACGCCGGGCGCAAGCTTCATCAGCGGACGGGCAAGAATATTGGCAATCACCAGATCGAAGGGGCCGTGCTCGGCAAAGGCCGCGTGATGGAAGCCCGGCGCGGTGACGAAATCGACGCCGGAGACAATGCCGTTCTGACGCGCATTGTAACGGGCGACCCTGACGGCGACATCGTCGATATCGGTCGCCAGAACAGAGATCGGCCTCAGCTTGCGCACCGCCATGGCCAGGACGCCGGTTCCGGTTCCAAGATCAAGCGCGTTTTGCGGCGCCTCGGCCTTCAAAAGCGTGTCTATCATTTCAAGGCAGCCGGCGGTTGTCCCATGATGGCCCGTGCCGAAGGCCTGCCCCGCCTCGATCTCGAGCGCGATGTCGCCGGGCCGGCGGTCCTCGCGATCATGGGCGCCGTGCACCAGAAAACGGCCTGCGCGCACCGGCTTCAGCCCTTCCAGCGATTTGGCGATCCAGTCGATATCGGCGATGATCTCCTTCTCCACCGCGAGAGGCCCGCCTTCGGGAAAAAGCCCGAGCGCCGCCTCGAACACCTGTCGCAGCGCCTCTTCCTCTTCCGCCTCAAGATAGACCGAGGCCTCCCAGATGTTTGCCTTCTCGTCGATCTCCATCGTCGCCAGCGCATAGGGCTCCTCGCCGAGCAGTTCGGAAAGCGCATTGAGAACGCGGCCTGCGCCGGCCTCATCGGTGGTGACGTAGAGTCGGATCTGGCTCACTGCGGTCTGCCTCTCTGGAGACTGAAAAGGTTCGAGTATCGGCGATACCCTCGCGCCCCTGCCAAGGCAAGCCCTTAGAGCGCCGTGCGTCCATTCGGACGCACAATGGACGCTCTAACCTATTGGATCTACGCATCGGCCTGAAAATCGATTCCGATTTTCAGGCCGATGCGCTAGTCGATCAGGTTCTCGAGCTTCTTCATGGCGACATCCGGGTTCTCGCCATAGGCGATCGTGCCCTTCAGCACACCGCCGTCATCAAGCAGGAAGACGGAGGCGTTGTGGTCCATGGTATAGTCGCCGTCCGGTTCGTTCGGATCGAGCGGCACCTTCTTGTAGTAGATACCGAATTCGTCGACCATTTCATGCACCTTATCCGGATCGCCGGAAATCGCCTCGATACGGTCGGTCACATTGGAGAGATAGCGATGCATGATCTCCGGCGTGTCGCGTTCGGGATCGACGGTGATCCAGTAGGCATTGATCCTGTCGCCGTCCGGATCGACCTCGTGCAGCCAGCCATTCATTTCGTAAAGCGTGGTCGGGCAGACTTCCGGGCAATGGGTGAAGCCGAAGAAGATCGCCGTCGGCTTTTCCCTGAGCGCTTCCTGGGTGATCACCGAGCCGTCTCCGGCCGTCAACTGGAATTCCGGGCCGAAGGGGATGTTCATCATCTCCTCATTGGTCTTGCCGATCTCGTAGATCAGCCAAACGATGAGGCCGCAAACGACAATCACCGAGCCCCAGAGCAAACGCCGGAAAATCTTCATCTTCTCTTCCCTTCAGGCCATCCGGCCTCAGTCGTCCAGCAGTCCGTGCCGGCGATGCCAGTCCTCAAGCGAAAGCTCCGGATAGCCATCATAATGCACATGCCCCTCGCCTTCGGGCACATCGACCCAGTCGGCTTTGGAGCCAAGCATGATATGCACGATCTCCGGCGGGCGGGGCAAGGGCGTATCGACGATGGAGGCAACGGGGTGGACGAGCTCCGGCCAGCGTGGGTCGAAGAGATAGAGCGCCGACCCGCACGCGCCGCAGAGATGGCGTTCCGCCTCGCTCTCGCCGTCATGCATGCGGGCATGATAAAAGCGCTTGTGCTCCGCACCTGTGACGTCCAGCGTTGCGGCATCAGCGCCGATGTTGATGGCATAGCCCCCGCCCCCGCCGGACTTGCGGCAGATGCTGCAATGGCAGCGTTGATAGGGCACCGGCGTTTTGCTTTCCACGGAAAAGCGCACCTTTCCGCACTGGCAGCTGCAATCGAGTCTGATGGTCTCTCTCCCTCGTTTGGGTTCAGCCTATTCCGGGGCTCCATTTTCCCAGACGACGTCCTGGCCGTAAAGCGGCACGGTCGACATCGACATCTTCGCCGAGCCCTCGGTGATTTCGCGCGTATGGGCCAGATAGATCAGCGTGTTGTTGGCACGGTCGTAGATCCGGTTGATCACCAGGTTCTTGAAGATCAGCGACCGGCCCTGCTTGAACACTTCCTCGCCGTTCTTGTCGAGTTCGATATCACCGATCCGGATCGGACCGGTCTGGCGGCAGGCGATGGAGGAATTGGACGGATCCTCGAACCAGTTGCCCTTCGACAGCCGATCGATCACCGAGCGGTCGAAATAGGCGATATGGCAGGTCACGCCCTCGATTTCCGGGTCATGCAGCGCATCGATCTCGATGTCATTGCCGACCCAGTCGACCCCGACCTCACCGACCTGTTCGGCCATTGCCGAGGTCGCCAGAAGCGTCACCCCCGCAAAGAGGGAAACCAGATATCCACGCATTGCCGCACTCCGTCTCACGTTCTGATACCTCAGGAGATAAGAGCGCGCGCCCGCTTTACAAGCGCGACGGCACGTCTCAGTTGCCGATCAGCGCCAGCCACTCATCCTCGTCCATGGTCGCAACGCCGAGTTCCTCCGCCTTCTTCAGCTTGGAACCCGCGCCGGGGCCGGCGACCACGATGTCCGTCTTTTTCGAAACCGACCCGGAAACCTTGGCCCCGAGGCTTTCGGCCTTTGCCTTGGCCTCGTCGCGGGTCATCTTCTCGAGACTGCC
Source organism: Martelella lutilitoris (assembly GCF_005924265.1). Taxonomy (GTDB): domain Bacteria; phylum Pseudomonadota; class Alphaproteobacteria; order Rhizobiales; family Rhizobiaceae; genus Martelella; species Martelella lutilitoris. Next base: position 269,207 of record NZ_VCLB01000005.1, on the reverse strand, counting down.
GGTAAAGACCACCGTCTTGCCGGCGACGGGACTGGTCGTGTCAATCTTCTGCGCATCGTCGAGCGGCGTCACATCCTCCAGCAGCCGGGCAATGACGGCGACATTCTGCTCTTCGGCGAAGAAATCGACGAGCGCACGCGCCACCACGGTTCCGATGCCATCGATATTGTTGAGATCATCCCAGGCATCGCCCTCGCCCACAGCCGCGTCCCGCATCGCCTGTTCGAAAGCGGCGTAGGAGCCATAGGAACGGGCCAGAAGCTTCGCCGTGGTCTCGCCGACATGGCGGATGCCGAGCGCGAAGATGAAGCGCGGCAGCGCGATCTCACGGCGCTCATTGATCGACTGGTAGAGATTGGCGACCGAGATCTTGCCCCAACCGTTGAAATTCTCGAGTTTCGTCAGCGCCTCGGCCTGGCGTCTTTCGAGCGTGAAGATATCGGGCGCCGTGCGGATCGCAAGCCCCGGATCCTCATGTTCGAAGAAGAAATCGACCTGCTTGCTGCCGAGCCCTTCGATATCGAAGGCATTGCGGGAGACGAAATGCTTCAGGTGCTCGACGGCCTGCGCCCGGCAGGAAAAACCGGCCGTGCAGCGCCGCACGGCATCGACCTTGCCGCTCTTCTCGTTGATGTCGCGCACCGCATGGGCGCCGCAGACCGGGCAATGATCCGGAAATTCATACGCTCTTGCATCCTCCGGCCGCTTCTCCGGCAGAATATCGACGATCTGCGGGATGACGTCGCCGGCGCGCTGGACGATCACGTAGTCGCCGACGCGGATATCGCGCCCCTCGCGGATCGGTTCGCCGTTCGAACCCTTGCCGGCGATATAGTCCTCGTTGTGCAGTGTCGCATTGGTGACGACGACGCCGCCGACGGTGATCGGCTCAAGCCTGGCCACCGGCGTCAGCGCGCCGGTGCGGCCGACCTGGATATCGATCGCCGTCAGCCGGGTGATCGCCTGCTCGGCCGGAAATTTATGCGCGGTCGCCCAGCGCGGCGAGCGCGAGCGGAAGCCGAGCCGCGCCTGCAGGTCGAGCCGGTCGACCTTGTAGACCACGCCGTCGATGTCATAGTCGAGGTCCCCGCGCTTGACGCCGATCTCGTGATAGTGCGCGAGCAGGTCATCGACGGAGGAGAGCCGCTTCATCAGCGGATTGACCGGAAAACCCCATGTCTCGAAGGTCTCGACCATGCCCATCTGGGTGTCGGCCGGCATCTCCGACATTTCGCCCCAGGCATAGGCGAAAAACTTCAGCTTGCGCTTTTCCGTCACCTTCGGGTCCAGTTGGCGCAGCGAGCCGGACGCCGTGTTGCGCGGGTTCACATAGGTTTTCTCGCCCGCCTCCGACAGCGCGGCATTGAGCGCGGCAAAATCGCTCTTCGCCATATAGATCTCGCCGCGCACCTCGACGATCGCGGGCGCGCCGTCCGGCAGGCGGTTCGGGATTTCGGAAATGGTGCGGACATTGGCCGTCACATTCTCGCCCGTGGTGCCGTCGCCGCGCGTCGCGCCCGAAACCAGGCGGCCATTCTCATAGCGCAGCGACATCGACAGACCGTCGATCTTGGGCTCGGCGGTAAAGGCGATCGAGCCGTCCGGCATCTGGCCGAGAAAGCGATAGACCGAGGCGATGAAGTCCTGCACGTCCTCGTCGGAGAACACATTGCCGAGCGAGAGCATCGGCACGGAATGGGTGACCGGCGCAAAGACCTCCGAAGGCGCAGAACCGACGCGGGCCGACGGGCTGTCATCGCGCACGAGATCGGGAAAGCGCGCCTCGATCGCATCATTGCGCTGCTTCAGCGCGTCATATTCGGCGTCGGTGATTTCCGGCGCATCCTTGCCGTGATAGGCAGCGTCATGACGGGCGATCTCCTGCGCCAGGAAGGCGAGTTCCGCCCCGGCCTCTTCCCGGGTCATCTTGTCGGTCGGGACCTTGTCTTTCGCCATTGCCGCGCGCTCCTTCGCATCATCCGGACGCATTAGAGCATTTGCCGCAGGATCGGCAAGTTCAAAGACCGGCAGCGGCCGAAAGCCCGTCTCCCGGCGCGCTATCGCCCTTCAGGACCGAGGTGTCGAGCAGCGCCGTCAGCGGCAGATGGTCGGAGGCCGCGCGCGCCAGAAGCGAATCATGCACGGCGAGATCGGCCACCAGCCCGTCGCGGTTGGCAATGATCCGGTCGAGCGCCAGAACCGGCCAGCGCGCGGGAAAGCTGGCGCGCGCCGGCGGCAAAGCGCCGAAGGCCGCCTCAAACTTCTTCAGCGCCGAACCGTCGCCGAGCCGCCATTCATTCATGTCGCCCATGATCACCGAGGGCGCCTCCGCACGGCGGCCGAGAAGCCCGATGATGTGGTCGGCCTGCTGGCGGCGCGCCCAGCGCAGAAGGCCGAGATGCACGGCAGCGACCCTCAATGAAATGCCATTGTTGAGGGCGATGTCCGTCACCAGCGCGCCGCGCGGCTCCAGCCCCGGCAGTTTCTCGCGGTGGATATCGCGCACCGCGCCGTCGCGGAACAAGAGAACATTGCCGTGCCAACCATGAGCGCGCGCGCTCGCTTCCACCGGCACGGCCACCAGACCCGTCTCCGCCTCGATCCGCTTCAGGTCCAGAAGACCCGTGCGCTCGCCGAAGCGGGTATCGGCCTCCTGCAGGGCAATCAGGTCGGGACTGATCTCCCGGATCACCTCGAATATCCGATCGGGATCGAAGCGCCCGTCAACGCCGACGCATTTATGGACATTGTAGGTCGCGACCTTCAGTCCGCTGCCTTCCATCGGAACGGCGCTGTCCGGGCGTTTGCCGTTCTCGCGGAGGGAACGCAGGACGGCATTGGCAAGGGGAGATTTGATCGGGCTCATCGCTTCACTTTGCGGTAACTCGGGTCTGACCTTTTTATATTGGGTCTCAATTACAGATACGGCAAGCCCAGCCACAGGATCCGGTCGCGCAACCGGTAGACGAAGGGCCGGCTTTTCAGCGCCTTGCGAGTCACTTCCGTCGAGCGCTCACGCGCGGCGACGATCCGCGCTTCGATCTCACCGGCAAAGTCTGCGTCGAAGACTTCCATGTCCGTCTCGAAGTTCAGCCTGAGCGAACGCGAATCCATGTTGGAGGAGCCGAGATAGGACCATTTTCCGTCGACCGTCATCAGCTTGGAATGGTTGAAGGGGCCATTGTCGCGCCAGATGCGGCAGCCATTCTCGATGATCTCGTCGAACTGCGCTGTCATGGCCCGGTCGACAAGGCCGAGATTGTTCTGGCCCGGCACGATGATATCCACCGTCACGCCCCGCCGCGCCGCTGTCGCAAGCGCGGAAACGAGATCGCGATCCGGCAGGAAATAGGGCGACATGATCAGAACCCGGTCCTCCGCGACCGAAAGCGCGCCCATGATCATGTTGTTGTTGTTGGAGAGGTTCCGGTCCGGCCCCGAGGGCACGACGCGGGCGATCAGCGGGCCTTCGTCGGAAGAGGTCTCGGCAATGCTCCAGGCCTCGCCGTCCAGCGCCTCATGCGTTTCGAAATACCAGTCGGCGGCGGCAACCGTGAAATAATCGGCGACGGCGGCGCCTCGCAGCATGAAATGCGTGTCCTGGGCGGCATTCGGGCCGGTGAAGGCAGCGCGAATATTCATGCCGCCGGCAAACACCGTCTCGCCGTCGATGACGAGAATTTTCCGGTGGGTCCTGAGATTGGCGTAGGGCAGCCGCAGCCTGAGGAGAACCGCGCCGTTGAAGGTGGCGACGCGGATGCCATGCGCGCGCAGAAGCTTGGTGATGCGCGGGCGCGAATAGCGCGCGCCGATGGAATCGACGAGGATGCGCACCTCGACGCCGCGCTTGACAGCGTTTGAGAGACTTTCGACGAAACGCTGCCCGATCGCGTCGCTGTCGAAGATGTAGGTTTCCAGAAGGATGGAGCGTTCGGCCTTGTCGATCGCTTCCAGCATCGCCGCATAGGCCTCGTCGCCGGTTTCCAGCAGGCGGACCTTGTTGCCGGCGGTGGCGGGCATGCCGGTCACCGTGTTGCCCAGCATCCACTGCCCGCCCATGCGCGGGCCGAGATCGGCTACGACCCGCTCGCGGTCGATCTTGTGCTTCTGCTCCTCGTGGGCCACCGCATCGGGAACGCTCTGGCGCTTGTCGCGCACCGATTGCCGACGCATGCGGTTAATCCCGGCCACGGCATAGATCGCCGCGCCCAGAATGGGCGAGAGCATGATCACGCCGACCCAGCCGATCGCGGCGCGCACCTCATCCTTGGTCATCGTGGCGTGGATCGCCGCCGTCGCACCGAGGACAAAGGAAATGACCGCCAGAATATGCGGCCAGTAGTGTTCCAGAAAAACGTTCATCAAGGGCAATCCCGTTGGTTTGGCGCGTTTTGCCCGCCTTCTCGGCATGGCCGGGGCTGACCTTATGTCAGCAAGCTTTGAATTTCCTAACTGTCGCCGGACAAAAGCTTCGCCGCCGCGGCGCGCGCTTCCGCCGTCACCTTGGCGCCGGCCAGCATGCGGGCGATTTCCTCCTGGCGCTCCTCCGGCCCGATCACCGCCACGCGGGTTGCAACCGTATCGTCCTTGCCCTTCTTGCCATTGCTCGCCTTGGAAATCAGATAGTGCCCTTTGGCGCGCGCGGCCACCTGCGGCGCGTGCGTGACCGAGAGAACCTGAACATTTTCGGCCAACCGGCGCAAGCGCTGGCCGATCGCGTCGGCAACGGCGCCGCCCACGCCGGTATCGATCTCGTCGAACACAAGCGTCGGCGCGGAGCCCTTGTCGGCGAGCGCCACTTTGAGCGCCAGCAGGAAACGCGAGAGCTCGCCGCCGGAGGCCACCTTCATGATCGGTCCGGGCCGCGTTCCCGGATTGGTCTGCACCTCGAAGGACACCGTGTCGATGCCTTCCGGCCCGGCATTGCCGTCATCGTTCGTGACCACGGCAGCAAAGCGCGCGCGCTCCAGCTTCAGCGCCGGCAGTTCGGCCATGACCGCTGCGGAGAGTTGTTCGGCCGCCCTGCCGCGGTCTCCGGACAACGCCCTCGCCTTGTCGTAAAAGGCCTTTTCCGCCGCCGCGGCCTCTGCGGTGAGCGCCTCCAGCTTCGCCTCTCCGGCATCGAGCTCTTCCAGGTCACCGACCATGCGTTCGGCAAGGGCGGGAAGCTCGGTCACCGGCACATTGTATTTGCGCGCGGCGCCTCTGAGCGCGAACAGCCGCTCCTCGACGCGCTCAAGCTCCTGCGGGTCGAAGGCGGCGCGCTCCAGAGCGGCCTCCACCTCCATCTGCGCGTTGGAGAGCTGTTCGAGCGCCGAATCGAGCAGGTTGACCGTGTTCTCGAGCAGGCCCGGCGCCTCGTGCGACTTGCGCTCCAGCCGACGCACCAGCGACGCGATCATCGGCACGGGCGAGGCATTGCCGTTCAGGAACTCGAGCGCCTCGGTAATGTCGCCGGCGATCCGCTCCGATTTCATCATCGTCGCGCGCCGCTCGGCCAGTTCGTCCTCCTCGCCGTCAACCGGGGAAAGAGCCTGAAGCTCCTCCACCGACGCGCGCAGGAAATCGGCCTCGCGTTCGGCCTCCTCGATCTGGGCGCGGTGCTTCTTAAGGCGCCGCTCGGCATCGCGCCATGCGCGGTGAAGCGCGCCGACGGCCTCCACATCGGCGGAGAGCCCGCCGAAAGCGTCGAGCAGCCTGCGATGCCCGTCCGTGTCGATCAGCGCGCGCTCGTCATGCTGACCGTGGATTTCGACAAGCAGCCGTCCGGCCTGGCGCATCAGCTGCACGCTCACCGACTGGTCGTTGATGAAGGCGCGGGTGCGCCCGTCCGCCGATTGCATCCGCCGGAAGATCAGATCGCCCTCGTCATCGAGGTCATTGTCGCGCAGGAGCAGGCGCACGGGGTGGTCCATGCCCACATCGAACACGGCGATCACCTGGCCGCTCTCCTGCCCGTGGCGCACAAGCGAGCCGTCGCCGCGCGCGCCGAGCGCGAGCGAGAGGCTGTCGAGCAGGATGGATTTGCCGGCGCCAGTCTCCCCGGTCAGAACCGAGAGACCGCCGCCGAGATCAAGTTCCAGCCGCTCGATCAAAACGATGTCTCGAATGGAAAGCTGGACTAGCATTGTGGTGTTCGCGCCCTGGCGAAAAGCGGTTTAGCTGGGGGTTGCACTGGAAACGGATGAGCCGCGCCCGGCCGATTTCGGCTCGAGCCCCTGCTTGTTCAGCAGGTTGTAGGCCCGTTCGTACCATGCGCTGTCAGGATAGTTGTGGCCGAGAACCCAGGCCGCATTCTGCGCTTCCGGGATCACGCCCATGGCATAATAGGCCTCGACCAGCCGCTCCAGCGCTTCCTCGATCTGGTTGGTGTCGGAGTAGTTGTTCACCACCGCATTGAACCGGGAGATCGCCGCGACATAGTCCTTGCGCTCAAGATAGTAGCGACCGACCTGCATGTCCTTGCCGGCGAGCTGGTCGCGGGCGTAACGGATCTTGGCGCGGGCATCGCTCACATATTCGGAGTCCGGATAATTGTCGATCACCTTCTGCATGGCATCGATCGTGCGTTCCGAGACCGCCTGATCCTGCGTCACGTCGACGATTTCCTTGGAATAGGCAAGGCCGACCAGATACTGGGCATAGGCCGCGTCCTTGGAATTCGGATAGAGCGACAGGTAGCGCTTGCCGGAGGTGACGGCGGCTTCATACTTGCGCGAGCGATACTGCAGATAGGTCTGCATGATCAGCGCCTGGCGCGCATAGTCGGAAAGCGGATTCTGGTCCTGGATGGACTTGAGTTTCCTCAGCGCCTCGCTGACCTTGCCGGCATTGATATTGGCAAGCGCCTCGTCATAAAGCTGCTGCGGCGGATCGGCTTCATACTGCAGCGTGGTGATGTCGACGTCCTTGTCGCGCGAGCATCCCGCCATCAACACGCTTGCGCCGAGAACGATGGCAACCGGAAGCGCGGCTGCGCGAAACGCTCCGACATTGGTTTTCTTCTTGATACCAGCCATTCTTCGAGCCTCATTTGCAGCGTCAGTGGATCGCATTTCAAAGTCGAAGGACGTTTTACGCATATCCCGCAGGCAAGAGCAATCTCACGTCGCCGAAAATCCGATAAATTTCTGCGGAGGAGCCGCAGCCATGAAGGGTGTCGCGCATCCGGAAAAACACGCTCTGGATGCAGCCCCGTCAGCATCGGCCATGAAAAAGCCGGCGCTCCGAAGAGCCGCCGGCATTCATTCTGCAACAACCCGCTACGTTCAGGAAACCGGCCCGGCCGCAACCACGTCGCCCTGTCGCAGGCGAAACGGCAAGGCCCCGCGCGGGGAAACGATGACGCAGGCGCCGGGCGTTTCGAAAAGCTTGCGCACGGCGGCCGCGTTCAGCGCGTGACCGCCGCGATAGGACCGGAAGCAACCTGCAAACCGCATGCCCATCATCGCGAGATCGCCCACCGCATCCAGCGTCTTGTGGCGCACGAATTCCTGTTCGTAGCGCAGGCCCTCGGGATTGATCACGCGGTTATCGTCGGAGATCACCACGGAGTTTTCCAGCGAGGACCCCAGAGCAAAGCCGCGGGCCCACATCGGCTCGACGTCCCGCATGAAGCCGAAGGTGCGCGCGCCCGAAAGCTCGGTGCGGAAGGTCTCCGCGCTCATGTCACCCGTCCATTTCTGGCGGCCGATCACCGGCGTGTCGAAATCGATCTCGACCTCGAAGCGCGTACCGTCATAAGGGGTGAACTCGGCCCAGCCGGCGCCGTTTTCGACGCGCACGGTCTTGGTCACCTTGAGGTAGCTGCGCTTTTCGGGAAGCGTGATGATGCCGGCCTCGTCCAGAGCCTCGACGAAAACCCGCGAACTGCCGTCCATGATCGGCATTTCCCCGCCCTCGACGGCAACCACAAGGTTGTCCACGCCGAAGGCATAGAGCGCGGCCATCACATGTTCGATCGTCGCGATCCATTCGCCGGGATGCTCGCCGAGAACGGTGCACAGCGCCGTCGGCCCGACATTGTCGGAAACGGCCTGGAACGAGGAAATCCGCCTGCCACCGGCATAGCGCTCGAAGACGATGCCGTGGTCGGCCTCGGCCGGCTGCAGCGTGATCGTCGCCGGCTTGCCCGAATGCACACCGATCCCCGAAATCCTGACGGATTTCGCTACCGTTGTCTGCAAACCGAAAAATCCTGACGACATAGTCACGCCCTTATTTCAACATCTACTCAAAAACATCTGGCTGCGAGACCCCGACCGGAGGGATCGGCAACGATGTGCGCTGCCCCCGATTCAGGCGCTTGGCATGTAATTACGCACTGGCCCCGTTGAATCCAAATCACTGTTTCTTTCCGTATGTTACGAAAGTCGAAAAACCCGGCCGCCAGAGGCGACCGGGCTCACTTCGCGAGAAGGTTTTCGAAAAGACGGTTAGCGCTTCCCTAAGGCGGGAAGCGGCAGGACCGTGACGGATCAGTTCGCCTGGCGACGCAGGAAGGCGGGAATATCGAACTGATCGTCATCCTGGCGGGCGGCGGGCTGCTCTTGAGCACGACGCGGCGCGTAAGGATTGTTTTGCTGAGGCTGCTGAGGAGCCTGCTGGCGCGGCGCCGGCTGCTGCTCGTGATGGCCCTCGAAGCTTTCATCGCCGCGACCGAGCGTGTTCGACAGGCGCTTGAACAGGCCCTTCGGGCCGCGCTCTTCATGCTCCTGGCGACGGCTGGCGCTCATTTCCGGCTGAACCACCGGCGGAAAGTCGGCGACTTCCGGCATGCGACGCGGCTCGGCGGCCTGCTGGCGCGGAGCCTGCTGCGGGGCCGGAGCCGGCTGGCTCGGGGCCTGCTGGCGCGGCGCCTGCGGCTGATGCGGCTCGGCTGCGAAGATCTGGCTCTTCGGCTGCACGTTCACGCTCGGCTGCTGCGGCTTCTGCTGCGGCGCACGGGAAACGGCCATCTGCAGCTCGCGTTCCATTTCGGCTTCGGCCGAACGGATGGTCTCGGCAATCGGATCGACCGCGCGCGGCTGGGGCTGCGGGGCGGGCTGCGGAGCAGCCTGCTGCGGCGCCTGGCTGAAGGTCTGGCCGCCATTGTTCTGGCCGCCATTGGTGCTGCGGATTTCCGGACGGGCCTCGCGGCGGGGTTCCGGGACATCCTCATAGCCTTCGGCCATCGAGCGGTCGATGCCGGTGGCAACGACGGAGACGCGGATGATGCCTTCCAGTTCCTCGTCGAAGGTGGCGCCGAGGATGATGTTGGCGTCCGGATCGACTTCTTCGCGAATACGCGTTGCGGCTTCGTCGACCTCGAAGAGCGTGAGGTCGCGACCGCCAGTGATCGAGATCAGCAACCCTTGAGCGCCGCGCATCGAGGTTTCGTCAAGCAGCGGATTGGCAATGGCGGCTTCGGCGGCCTGCATCGCACGGCCTTCGCCGGATGCCTCGCCCGTGCCCATCATCGCGCGGCCCATCTCGCGCATCACCGAACGGACGTCGGCGAAGTCGAGGTTGATCAGGCCTTCCTTGACCATCAGGTCGGTGATGCAGGCAACGCCCGAATAGAGCACCTGGTCGGCCATCGCGAAGGCGTCGGCGAAGGTCGTCTTGTCATTGGCGATCCGGAACAGGTTCTGGTTCGGAATGACGATCAGCGTATCGACCGACTTCTGCAGTTCCTCGATGCCGGCGTCAGCGAGACGCATGCGGCGCTGGCCTTCGAACTGGAACGGCTTGGTGACGACGCCGACGGTGAGGATGCCCTTGTTGCGGGCGGCCTGGGCCACGATCGGCGCGGCGCCCGTGCCGGTTCCGCCGCCCATGCCGGCGGTGACGAAGCACATATGGGTATTGTTGAGGTGATCGATGATCTCATCGATGCACTCTTCCGCGGCAGCCCGGCCGACTTCCGGCTGCGAACCGGCGCCGAGACCTTCGGTCACGCCGACGCCAAGCTGGATGACGCGTTCGGCCTTGGTCATGGTCAGCGCCTGGGCGTCCGTGTTGGCGACGACAAAGTCGACGCCCTGCAGGCCCGCCGTGATCATGTTGTTGACGGCGTTGCCGCCGCCGCCGCCGACACCGAAAACGGTGATGCGCGGCTTCAGTTCGGTAATATCTGGCTTCTGAAGCGTAATAGTCATTCGTTTCGTTCCTTCTCGCTATGGCCGCACCGCCAAGCCGGCCAATCTCTCGTGTTCTTTAAAAACTTTCCCTCAACCACTGGCCGACGCGTGACAGGCGTCCGCCTCCCGATGGCAGAAAACCCCGCTGTTCGCCGCCATAGGTTTCGCTTTCCGCAAGCTGCGGATAGATCAACAGTCCCGCTGCCGTGGCAAAGGACGGGCCCTTGGCCGGAAGCGGCAGACCGGATACGCCCATCGGACGTCCGATTCTGACATTGCGGCTCAGGATGCGCCGCGCGAGTTCGCAAAGGCCGATCAGTTGGCTTGCGCCGCCGGTCAGCACCACCCGTTTGCCGACAACCGCCGAATAGCCCGAAAGCTGGATGCGGTCGCGGATCAGCTCGAGCGTTTCCTCGACCCGCGCCCGGACAATCTTCGACAGAAGCGCCTTGGAGATCTGGCGCGGCTGGTCATGGTCGTCGTGGCCGATCGAGGGCACGGCGATCATCTCGCGTTCGTCGGCGCTTGAGGCAAGCGTCGAGCCGTGAACGCATTTCAGCCGCTCGGCATCCTCCATCCGGGTCGAAAGACCACGGGCAAGGTCTGTCGTCACATGGTGACCGCCGAGGCTGATCGCGTCGGTATGCACGAGGCGGCCTTCGGAAAAGACCGAGATGGTCGTGGTGCCGGCGCCCATGTCGATCGCCGCGCAGCCGAGTTCGACTTCATCGTCGACCAGCGCTGCAAGGCCGCTGGCATAGGGCGTCGCCACCATGCGCTCGACCGAAAGATGGGCGCGGTTAACGCAGAGCTCGAGGTTGCGCAGCGCCAGCCGTTCGGCCGTCACCACATGCAGGTCGACGCCGAGCGTCTCGCCATACATGCCGAGCGGATCGCGAATGCCGCGCTCGCCGTCCAGCGTGAAGCCGGCCGGCAGGGAGTGCAGAACCTGGCGCTCATCATTGACCGAGCGGCGCGAGACCGCCGACAGAACGCGGCGCAGATCCGAGGCATCGACGTCCTGACCACCGAGATCGATCGCCGCTGTATAGGTATCGCTCTTGATGCGACCGGCCGAGACGTTGACGATCAGGCTGTCGATCGTGATCCCCGCCATGCTTTCCGCCGCGTCGACGGCAAGCCGGATAACATGTTCGGCCGCGTCGAGATTGACGATGACGCCGCTCTTGATGCCCTGCGAGCGCTGATGACCGATACCGATGATCTCGATATTGTGGGTGCGGCCCGGCAGGATCTGGCTTTCGGCGCGCGGCGTCAGCCGGGCGATCATGCAGACGATCTTGGACGAACCGATATCCAGCACGCTGACGATATGGGTCTTCTTCGCGGAAAGGGGTTTCGCCCGGCCGAAGCCGGCGTTGCCGAACAGGCTCACAGGCGCCTCCCCTTGTTCTTGAATGTTTTCTCGAGCGCTTCGGTCGCCGCCTGTCGCTTCTCCATGGCCTCGGCCGTCAGCTGGATCGCGATCCGGTCGTCAAGCCTGAGATCGACGGCGGCGATCTCGCGTTCCAGGATCGACCGGCTTTCCTCAAGCCCCCTGAGGCGCACGAGAGCGGCTTCCGTCTGCTTCTGCGGCAGCTTCACGATCATGCCGTTGTCGAGGTAGAGGTCCCAGCGGCGGCCGTCGACGCGCTTGTAGGCGCGCACGCGGTCGGAAAGCGCCGGCCAGCCTTCCAGCAGGTCGCCGATTTCGGCGGCGGCAAAATTGCCGCCCTGACCGAGAACCAGCGGCAGCCTGCGGAATTTCGGCGCGCTGAGCGGGCCGATGACATTGCCGTTCTGCTCGATCATAAGCGTGCGGCCGTCTTCCTGCTGCCAGAGCGCATAGGGCTCGCGTTCGGTGAGCGTGATCTTCAGCGTCGAGGGGTAGATCTTGCGCACATCGGCTTCCGCCACCCAGGGCAGGTTCAGAAGCTGGCCGCGCGCGAGCTGGACGTCGATGCCGCGCAGCGAATAGGCGCCTTCAAGGCCGAGGCTCTGCAAAATGGCGATCTCGGATGTCTCCTGGTTGCCGGAAATCTCGATGTCCTCGACGGCAAAACCGGCGAGCTGGAACGCAGCGCGGCGAACCAGATCCCCCTTGTCGGCAACGGCAATCGCATTGGCGCCGACGGCAACGAAAAACACCAGCGCGGCAAGGCTTCCCGCATGGCGCGGCACGGGCGTGCGGCCCGTGAGAAGGCCGGTCGAAACGCGGACCACGCGCCTGACGGGGCGCGGCAGGACGCCGCCCCGACCGACGGGTTCGCTGCGGCCGTGATCGACCGTATCGCCCTTTTTCGCCTTCATCGCAAACACGAAGCGTCCTCCACCATCCACCGGAGAAATGCACCAAAATCATAGCCGGCATCTGCAGCCATTTCGGGAACCAGAGAGGTTTCGGTCATCCCGGGCTGGGTGTTCACCTCCAGCCAGATGATGCCGTCTTCGCCCAGCGTCTCGTCGAAACGGAAATCCGAACGGGAAACGCCGCGGCACCCGATTGCCTGATGCGCCTGAACGGCCAATGATTGAATCTTTTGGTAAATATTCGGTTTAATTTCCGCGGGCAGAATGTGTTTCGATCCGCCGGGCCGATATTTGGCGTCGAAATCGTAGAATTTCTGGCCGACGGGAACGATCTCGGTCACGCAAAGCGCCGTGCCGTCCATCACCCCGCAGGTGAATTCGCGGCCCTTGATGAAGCGCTCGACCATGATCTTCTCGCCGAAGGTCCATTCGTCAGACGAGATCGATTGCGGCGGATTTGCCTGGTCCTCGTCGACGATCAGCACGCCGAAGGACGAGCCCTCGTTGATCGGCTTCAGGACATAGGGCGGCGCCATCGGATGGCGATTGCCGATCTCGCCGCGCTGAAGAATAAGGCTGTCCGCAACCGGAACGCCGCAAGCGGCAGCAACCCGCTTGGCCTGGGCCTTGTCCATGGCCAGCGCCGAGGCCAGCACACCGGAATGGGTATAGGGGATTTCAAGATATTCGAGGATGCCCTGCACCTTCCCGTCTTCGCCGAAGGGGCCGTGAAGCGCATTGAAGGCGACATCGGGCTTCAGTTCGGAGAGCACGGTGGCGACATCGCGGGTCACGTCGATCCGGCTGACGCGGAAGCCTTCGGCCTCCAGCGCGTCGGCGCAGGACTTTCCCGATGCCAGGCTGACCTGACGCTCGGAGGAAAATCCGCCCATTAATACAGCCACATTTCCGGAACTCATACCCGTCCCCGCCTTTGCCGGCAAAAGCCGGACCAACACCTGGAATACCGCTTTTTTGAGGAAAGCGTTTCGTATCCCCATTAGTGAAGGAGGATGGTTAATGAAGCGTTTACTTTGGTTAACCGGATGAGAAAAAGCTGTTCAGGTTGAGGCTTTTAGCCTTGCCTGACAGCGCTACCGCCCCGCCCCCAGGGGCTTTCGGGCAAGAGGTCTCAATCCAGATCCTGGGGCACGAATTCGTAGATATCGCGGCCGGCGAGGAAACGTCCGACGCGCCGGATTTCCCATTCCAGCAGGATGCCCGAGTGGTTATAGACGCGCTCGCGCACGGTCTCGCCGAGATATTCCAGATCATAGGCCGACGCATTGCCGCGATTGATCATGAAATTGCAGTGCATCGGCGACATCTGCGCCCCGCCGATCATCAACCCGCGACAGCCGGCCTCGTCAATCAGCCGCCAGGCCGACTGGCCGTCCGGGTTCTTGAAGGTCGAGCCGCCGGTCTTCTCCTGCACAGGCTGAACGGTCTCGCGATGATGCCGCACCGCTTCCATCTCGTCGCGAATCACAGACCGTTCCCGGGCAAAGCCCTCAAGCAGGGCGCCAGTGAAGATCACGCCCTTCGGCACGGCGGCGGAGCGATAGCCATAGCGCATCGCCTCGCGCGGGATCGTCACCGTCTCGCCCTTTCGGTTCATGCCGTAGATCTCGACGACGCGTTCCGAAATTTCCGTGCCGTGGGCACCGGCATTCATCGCCAGCGCGCCCCCGAGCGAGCCGGGAATGCCATACATGAAGGCGAACCCGCCAATGCCCTGATCCATGGCGAAACCGGCGATATGCTTGTCCGGTGAAATCGCGCCGGCGATGATCCGGTTCTCGCCCGCCATCTCCTGCTGACCAAACCCCTTGGCCGAAAGGCGCACCACCGCGCCGGAAAGCCCGCCGTCGCGCACCAGGAGATTCGAGCCGACGCCGATGACGCTCAATGGCACATCTGCCGGAAGCGCCCGCAGAAACAGCCGCAGGTCGTCCTCGTCGAGCGGCTGGAACAGAAGCTCGGCAGGACCGCCGGCGCGCAGCCAGGTGACCCGCTCCATCGCCGTATTGGGGACGAGCCGGCCCCTCAGTTCGGATGCGGCCTTGCCGAGCCTGTCAATCAGACCTTTGCCGTCAAACATGGGCGCGCTCCATCAGTTCATGTTCTGAAGCGAAGAGGGAAGCCGCGCGGCCCACTGGGTAATGCTGCCGGCCCCGAGCATGACAACGAAATCGCCGGGTTTGGCAATGCCGGCGATGCGCGCCGCCAATTCTTCCTCGGCGGCAAGATAGCGCGCGTCGCGATGACCGGCGGCCCTGATGCCGGCAGCGAGCGTTTCGCCGTCATAGCCTTCGCGCGGGTCTTCGCCGGCCGCATAGACGGGGGCGATGAAAACCGTGTCGGCATCATTGAAGCAATTGGTGAAATCCTCGAACAGGCTTTCCAGCCGCGAATAACGATGCGGCTGATGGATGGCGATGATCCGGCCGTCGCAGGCCTCGCGCGCGGCGCGCAGGACGGAGCGGATCTCGACCGGGTGATGGCCGTAATCATCGAAAATCTGCACATCATTCCAGGTTCCGACCAGCGTGAACCGCCGCTTGACGCCGCCAAAGGCCGCAAGCCCCTTGCGGATGTCGTCTTCGGAGATATGCAGCCGGTCGGCAACGGCAATGGCCGCCGTCGCGTTCGACACATTGTGGCGGCCGGGCATCGGCAACGCCAGGTTTTCGAGCTTCACCGAAGGCCGGCGACGCCGGCGGATATCGACGTCGAAGATCGTATGGATGCCCTCGTTGCGGATATTGGAAAAGCGCACATCGGCCTGGCGGTTCTCGCCATAGGTGACGATGCGCCGGTCCTCGATCTGGCCGACAAGCGACTGCACCTCCGGATGATCAAGGCAGAGCACGCCGCAGCCGTAGAACGGCACGTTCTCGACAAACTGGCGGAAAGCGGCGCGCACGCCGTCAAACGTGCCATAATGGTCGAGATGTTCGGGATCGATATTGGTGACGACGGCGATCTCGGCAGGCAGTTTCAGGAAGGTGCCGTCGGATTCATCCGCCTCGACCACCATCCAGTCCCCCTCGCCCATGCGCGCATTGGTGCCATAGGCATTGATGATGCCGCCATTGATCACGGTCGGATCAAGATTGCCGGCATCAAGCAGCGCGGCAACCATCGAGGTGGTCGTGGTCTTGCCATGGGTGCCGCCAATGGCGATCGCATCGCGAAAGCGCATCAGTTCAGCCAGCATCTCCGCGCGGCGCACCACAGGCAGGTGCCTCTCGCGGGCGGCGACGAGCTCGGGATTGGCGCGTTTGATCGCCGAGGAAACGACGACGACTTCCGCATCGCCCAGGTTCTCGGGCCTGTGTCCGATGGAAACGGCAATGCCCTTCTCGCGCAGCCGCTGGACATTGGCGCTTTCAGCCTGGTCGGAGCCCTGCACCTTGTAGCCGAGATTCTTCAGGACCTCGGCGATGCCGCTCATGCCGATACCTCCGATGCCGACAAAATGAACGACACCGATCGCCTGAGGCATTTTCATCTTTCCGTTCCTTCAATCTTCCTGCCCGACGCAAGCGCCTCAGCCATATCGGCGAGCCGTTCCGTCGCGTCGGGTTTGCCAGCATTCTTCGCCGCCAGCGCCGCGGCGGACAGTTTCTCCGGATCATTCACCGCTTCGGTTAATAATTCCGCAAAGCGCTCTTCCGTCAGTTCCGCCTGCCGCACGACCTCTGCCCCGCCGTTTGCCGAAACCAGCGCCGCATTGGCCGCCTGGTCATGATCGAGCGCATGGGGATAGGGCACATAGATCGCCGGCCGTCCGATAACGGAAATTTCAGAGACCGTCGAGGCGCCCGAGCGGCAGACGACGAGATGCGCCTCGGCGATCCGCCGGGCCATGTCGGAAAAGAAGGGCGAGATTTCCGCCGGCACGCCGAGTTCGGCAAAACGCGCGGTCACCTGATCGACATCTTCCGGCCGCGCCTGCTGCGTCACCCGGATGAGCGCCCGCAGCTCCGGCGCAAGACGGGAAAGCGCATCGGGAACCGCATCGGCGAAGAAATGCGCCCCCTGGCTTCCGCCGAAGACAAGGAGGTTGAACGGCGCGTCCGCCGTCCGCTCGCCATAGGCTGTCGCCGCGGCCTCCAGAACGGCGGGCCGCACCGGATTGCCGGTCTGGAATATCTTGGCGCTGAGCGGTTCGCCTTCAGCCGTCAGAAACCCGCCGGCAATGGCGTTGACGCGCGGCGCCAGCATCTTGTTGGCGCGCCCCATCACCGCGTTCTGCTCATGCAGCATGGTCGGAATGCCGCTGGCTGCTGCGGCGTAAAGCGGAGGCACCGTCGGATAGCCGCCAAAACCGATCACGGCGGCAGGCCGGTATTCGGCAAACAGCGACCGCGCCACACGCGAGCCCTTGAACAGGGTGAACCCCGCCTTGATGATCGAGAGCGGGTTCTTCGAACCGATCGTAGCCGAAGGCACGACGTGGATTTCGTCCGCCGGGAAGTTCCCCGAATAGCGCTCGGCGCGACTATCTGTCACCAGATGGACCGTGTGGCCCCGGCGGATCAGTTCATGCGCCAGGGCTTCTGCCGGAAACACATGGCCGCCGGTCCCTCCGGCGGCGAGGAAGAAGAGCTTGCTTTCCATGGTAAAAACCTATTCCGCCGGCACGCCGCGCGATCGGCCCGGCTGAAAGAAATGGTCCTGGCGGGCGCGCTTTTCAGGCCGGTGACGCGTCAGTGCCAGGATGAAGCCCGCGCCGACGCAGGTCGCGATCATCGACGAGCCGCCGGCCGAGATCAGCGGCAGGGTCATGCCCTTGGCCGGCATCAGCTGCAACGCGACGCCGATATTGATGATCGACTGCATGCCGATCTGCAGCACGAGGCCGGCGACGGCAAAGCGGGCGAAGTCATCGCGCTCGCGATAGGCATGGGTCAGGCCGCGCAGCACGATGAAGGCGAAGATCGCGACGATGAACATGCAAAACAGGATGCCGAACTCTTCCGCCGCGACGGAGAAGACGAAGTCCGTATGGCTGTCGGGGAGGCGGCGCTTGACGATGCCCTCGCCCGGCCCGAGGCCGAAAAGTCCGCCATGCTGAATGGCCTTGGCCGCCAATTCCACCTGGAGATTGTCGCCCTCGCCGGTGAGGAACCGGTCGATACGCGAGGTCACGTGCGGGAGCCAGGTATAGGCCGCGAGAAAGCCGGCAACGCCGGCGCCGCCGAGACCGGCGATCCAGATCCACGACATGCCGGCCATGAAGAAGATGCCGCCCCAAACGATGCCGAGAAGCACGGTCTGGCCGAAATCCGGCTGGGCGATCAGAAGAACGGCCGAGATGATGAACAGCAGCCCGGCGAAGAGATTGCCGGGAATTTCGGGATAACGATGATGTTCGGCAAACAGCCAGGCGCAGACAACGGCGAAGGCGGGTTTGAGGAACTCGGACGGCTGCACGGAAAAACCGGCGAGCACGATCCAGCGCCGCGAGCCATTATTGGCCGTGCCGACAAAAAGCGTCGCCACCATCGCCATCAGCGAGCCGATCAGGATGATCACGGCAAGCCGGCGGATCATCCGCGGCGAGCAGAAGGAAAGCCCGATCATCACCGCAAGCGACGGCGCGAGAAAGATTGCATGGCGGCGGACGAAGTGGAAACTGTCATAGCCGAGGCGATCGGCAACGGCGGGCGAAGCCGCGAAGGAGAGCATGAAACCGATGCCCATCAGCGCGATGAAGGCCGCGAGCAGCCATCGGTCGATGGTCCAGAACCAGTCCGCGATCGGACCGCGTTGAACGCGAGAGACCATGGCTTACTTCCCCCTGACGGTTTCATCTGGCGGGCTCACGCCATCAAGCGCCATCACGGCGCTGACGAAGGCGTCTCCGCGTTTCTCGAAACTTCTGAACTGATCGAAACTGGCGCAGGCCGGCGACAGGAGCACGACCGGCGTCGCCGCTTCGCTTGCCGCCGCGTCGGCGGCCGCGTCATTGACGGCCTGCTCCAAAGTGCCGGACAGCACGATTTCGCTCTTGCCGGAAAGCGTCCCGGCGAAGGCGTCTGCCGCCTCCCCGATCAGATAGGTTTTGATGATCTTCGGGAAGAAGGTCTCAAGCGCGGCAATGCCGCCCTGCTTCGCCCGCCCGCCGGCAATCCAGTAGATCGTGTCGAAGGTCTTCAGTGCAGGCGCCGCGGCTTCCGCATTCGTCGCCTTGGAATCATTGACGAACAGCACCTTGCCGCGCCGCGCGATCGGCTGCATGCGATGCGCCAGACCCTTGAACGTCGCGATTCTGGCGCGGATTTCAGCGTCCGAAAGCCCGACTGCACGGCAGGCGGCGAACGCCGCGGCGACGTTCTGGCCGTTATGCGCGCCGCGCAAAACCGTATGACCGGAAAGATCGACGACCACGCGGCCATCCTCGGCAGACACAATGGCCCGCCCGTCGAAGGCAAGACCCGCCTCGGCATGGGTGATATCAGCCGAAACCGGGACCACCGCATGGCCGGCATCGATCAGACGGCGGGCAATGGCGCGGCAATAATCGTCATCAGCGCCGACGACCGCGGTCTCAGCGCCGGCAACCAGCCGCTCCTTGATCGCCGCATAGCGGTCCATGTCGCCGTGTCGGTCGAGATGGTCCGGCGTGAGGTTCAACAGAAGGCCGACATCGGCATCAAGCGTCGGCGCGAGGTCGATCTGGTAGGAAGAGCACTCGACCACGTAGAAGCGCTCCGGCGACAGCGTCTCAAGATCGAGTACCGCGCGGCCGATATTGCCGCCGACCTGAGCGTCGCGCCCGGCTTCCTTCAAAATATGGCCGATCAGCGCCGTCGTCGTCGATTTGCCGTTCGTGCCGGTGATCGCGATCAGCTTTGCTTGCGCGCAGGTCGCGCGACGTTCGCGGACAAACAGCTCGATATCGCCGATGATCTCGACGCCGGCGGCTTTGGCCAGTTCCACGGTCCAGTGCGGTTTGGGATGGGTGAGCGGCACGCCGGGGGCCAGGACAAGCGCGTCGAAGCCGCTCCAGTCCGCAGCCTTCAGGTCGACCAGCGGAATGCCTGCCGCATCGGCGGCCGCACGGCTCTCCTCGCGATCGTCAAAGGCCGCGACATCCGCGCCGCCGGCAACCAGCGCCCTCGCGCTTGCAAGGCCCGAGCCGCCGAGCCCGAAGAGGGCGACCTTTTTGCCGGAAAAGACGGAGACCGGGATCACGGATTATTTTCCTATCGAAGCTTCAGGGTCGAAAGGCCGATCATGGCAAGGCCGAAGGAGATGATCCAGAAGCGGATCACCACCTGGCTCTCGGTCCAGCCGAGCTTTTCGAAATGGTGGTGGATCGGCGCCATCAGGAACACCCGCTTGGCGGTCTTCTTGTAGACGGCGACCTGGATGATCACGGACAGCGCCTCGAGCACGAACAGGCCGCAAATGATCGCCATGACGATCTCATGCTTGGTGGCAACGGCGACCGAGCCGATCAGCCCGCCAAGCGCCAGCGAACCGGTATCGCCCATGAAAATCGCGGCCGGCGGCGCGTTGAACCACAAGAAGCCCATGCAGGCGCCGATAACGGCGGAGAGCAGCACCACGAGTTCGCCCGTGCCGGGGACGTAATTGATCTGCAGATAGGTGGCGAAAACCGAGTTGCCGACGACATAGGCGATCAGCGCGAAGGAGCCGGAGGCGATGATCACCGGCACGGTCGCAAGCCCGTCAAGGCCGTCGGTCAAGTTCACCGAATTGCCTGCGGCAACGATGACGAAGGCGCCGAAGGGGATGAAGAACCAGCCAAGATCGATGATCACGTCCTTGAAGAAGGGAAAGGTCAGCGCCGAGCCGAGCGTCGCGCCGTCGATCGAAGCCAGATTGGCGGCATACATCATGAAGGCAACGGCAACGCCGGCGATGATGAATTCGAAGAACAGGCGGCGTCTTCCGGAAAAGCCCTTGTCGGACTGTTTGGTGACCTTGAGATAGTCGTCATAAAAGCCGATCGCGCCGAAGCCCAGCGTGACCAGCAGCGTTGCGACCACATAGGCGTTGGAAAGATCCGCCCACAACAGCGCGGAACCGACGATGCCGGCAAGGATCATCAGCCCGCCCATGGTCGGCGTTCCGGCCTTCTTGAAATGCGTCTGCGGTCCGTCGGCGCGGATCGGCTGCCCCTTGCCCTGCCTGATTCGCAAGGCCGCGATGATGCGCGGTCCGAACAGGAAGACGATCAGGGCCGAGGTAAAAACGGCTGCGCCGGAACGGAAGGTGATATAGCGGAACAGATTGAAAAACTGGAACTTGTCGGACAGCTCCACAAGCCAAATCAGCATGAACGCCCCTTTCCAGCGACGGCGGAACGCGCCGGTTCGAGCCCCGAACGGGACGAAACCGGCGCTTCAAAATTGCGTATCTCGCGGCATATCAAAGGTCTGTTTACCACGAAAAAAGTTTATCAGCGGTTTATCACCGCGCGGGATAGGCCTCGGTCAGTTTCGCGACGATCCTGCCGAATCCCACACCGTTTGACGACTTTACCATTACCGTGTCCCCGGCCGCGACCGCGCCCACGGCGAATTCGGCCAGTTCATCGGCATTCGCCCGATATTCCACAACAATGCTTTCCGGGAGCGCATCCCTGAGCGCCTTGATGTGGTCTCCTGCAAGCCAGACATCCGTGACGCCGGCCGAAAGCAACGGCCCGGCAAGCGCCTCATGGGCCTCGTGAGCGTAATCGCCAAGTTCCAGCATATCGCCAAGTATGGCGATCCTGCGTCCATCGCCATCGCCCGCACCCAGCAATTCCAGCGCGGCGCGCATCGAGGCCGGATTGGCGTTATAGCTTTCGTCGATCAGGGCAAAACTGCCCTTGCCGATCGAAAGCAGCTGTCGCTGTCCCCTGCCCTTCATCTGCTCGGCGCTTTCCAGCGCCTCGAGCGCGGCATGGGCGTCACCGCCGGCCATGGAGATCGCGGCAAGCGCTGCAAGCGCGTTCTCCGCCATGTGCTGGCCGGGCAGGCCGAGATTGAAGGAGATCGGCTCTTCCGTGCCGAGCAGCGCCTGGACATGCCCCTTGTCGCCGACGGTGCGATAGTCGAGCAGGCGGAACAGCGCCTTGGCATGCTCGCCGAAGGAGACGATCTGCGCGCCGCAATTCTTCGCAACCCGCGCGAGCGCCTCGAACTCCTCGATATCGCGGTTGATGATGGCCGCCCCTTCCGGCTCCAGCCCCTCGAATATCTCCGCCTTGGCGGCGGCGATTTCCTTGATGCCGGAGAAATTGCCGATATGGACGGGGGCAATGGTGGTCACGACGGCGACATGCGGGCGCACCAGCTTCGTCAGCGGTCGGATCTCGCCGGAATGGTTCATGCCGATCTCGAACACGCCGAATTCGGTGTCAGCCGGCATGCGCGCAAGCGTCAGCGGCACGCCCCAGTGATTGTTGAACGAGGCAACGGCGGCATGAACCTTTCCGGAGGCCTTCAGACCGCGCGCGATCATCTCCTTGGTCGAGGTCTTGCCGACCGAACCGGTGACGGCGACGATGCGGCCGGCAACGCGGGCGCGGGACGCCACGGCAAGGCGCACCATCGCTTCCAGTACGTCGTCGACCACGATCATCGGACAGGTGAGCCTGCCGAGCGCCGGCAGTTTCGCCTCCGAGATCACCAGAAGTCCCGCGCCGTTGGCGGCGGCAAGTCCGGCAAAGGAATGTCCGTCAACCCGGTCGCCCTTGATGGCGAAGAAGGCCTCGCCTGGAGCAATCGAACGGCTGTCGATGGAAATGCCGTTGACGCCTTCCGGCAGTTCGCCGACCGGACGGCCATCCATGGCCGCGACCATATCGGCGGATGTCCATAGCAAACTCACGGTCAGATACCCTCCAGTGCTTTTTTCACTTCGGCAAGATCGGAGAAGGGCCGCGTGACGCCGTTGGCCGTCTGCCCCTCCTCATGCCCCTTGCCGGCCACAATCAGCGTGTCGCCGGTCTTCAACAGGGAGGCCGCGTGGATGATCGCCTCGCGGCGGTCGCCGATCTCGACGGCGCCGGGCGCGGCGGCTATGATCTCGGACCGGATCACCTCCGGCTCTTCGGAACGCGGATTGTCGTCGGTGACGATCACGATATCGGCAAGCCGCGTGGCAATCTCGCCCATGATCGGCCGCTTGCCCTTGTCGCGATCGCCGCCGCAGCCGAAGACGACGACGACGCGGCCGGTGGTAAAGGGACGCACTGCGGCCAGCACCTTTTCCAGCGCGTCCGGCTTGTGGGCATAGTCGACATAGGCAAGCGCGCCATGTGCCGCCTTTCCGGCCAGTTGCAGACGGCCTTCGGCGCCCTCGAGTTTCTCGAGAGCTGCAAGCGCATCCTTGGCTTCAACCCCGGTGGCAATGGCAAGGCCTGCGGCGACGAGCGCATTGGAAATCTGGAATTCACCGGCCAGCGGCAGGCGCACTTCATGGATCGCACCGTTGTGCAAGACTTCGGCGAACTGGCTGTCGCGCTTCTGCTCGACGCGCTTGAGCGTCAGGAAATCGCCCTTGCGGCCAACCGTCAGCACCTCGTGCCCGGCGGCCTTCGCCGCCTCGGCAGCGCGCCCCGACCATTCGTCATCGGCATTGATGACGGCCGGCAGGCCACGCGGCAAAACCCGGTCGAAGAGATGCATCTTGGCGCCGAAATAATGCTCCACCGTCGGGTGGTAATCCATGTGGTCGCGGCCGAGATTGGTGAAGCCGGCGGCGGCAAGCTTCACCCCGTCGAGCCGGTACTGGTCGAGCCCGTGGCTGGAGGCCTCCATCGCCGCATGGGTCACACCGTCCCCGGCGAGTTCGGCGAGCAGCGCATGCAGGACGGCGGGATCCGGCGTGGTGAGCGAACCATAGTCCTTGCGCCCCGGCGCCATCACGCCGGTGGTACCGATCATCGCTGCAGAATGCCCGGCCTGCGCCCAGATCTGCCGGGTAAAGGCGGCAACCGATGTCTTGCCCGCCGTGCCGGTGACGGCCACCATGGTCTCGGGCTGGCTGCCAAAGAAACGGGCTGCGGCAAGCGCCAGGAACAGGCGCGGATTGTCGACCTGGAGCACGGGGATCTTCGCGCTGTCGACCGCGGCCGCGCTGACGGCGATCTGAGCGCCCTTCTCGGCCGCATCCTCTATATAGGCAGCGCCGTCGGCCTTGCTTCCGGCAATGGCGACGAACAACATGCCGGCCTTGATCTTGCGGCTGTCCGCCGAGATGCCGGTGATCTCGATCGCGCCCGCGCGCCCGGCAAGAGCCGCGTTCAGTTCGGGAAAGGCCGTTCCGGCCAGCGCGCGCATCAGCATTTTCGATCTCTTCCGTTTGCCTCGGCCGGCTTCAGCCGCCGACCGGAATCACATCTCGTTATACTCAGTATGACGCAAGCAGTGCCTCGCCGTCTGCACCGAAATCGGGATCGACGCCGAGAAGCGGAGCCGTGCGGCGGATGATCTCGCCGGCCATCGGACCGGCATTCCACGCCGCCGTGCGACCGGGAACACCCTCAACCTTCTTCGGGTCGTCAATGGTGACGAGAACGACATATCGCGGGTCATCCATCGGGAATGCGGCGAGAAAAGCGTTGAAATTGTGATCATGGGCATATTTGCCGTCGATGATCTTTTCCGACGTGCCGGTCTTCGCGCCGACGCGATAGCCTGGCACCTGGCCGTTGCGGCCCGATCCGTCCGTGCCGTTCAGGCGGAGGAGATAGCGCATCTTGTCGCTGGTCTCCTCGGAAATGACGCGGGTGGCAATCTGATCGGCCTCTTCCGGCGTGCGCGGCAGGAAGGTCGGCGGGAAGAGTTTGCCGCCATTGACGATTGCCGCAGCCGCAGCTGCTGTTTGAAGCGGCGTCGTCGTGATCCCCTGTCCAAAGGAGACGGTGGCGGAGAAAACGCCGCCCCATTTCTGCGGCTTCTGCGGCGTGCCCGAGCCGCCGATCTCGGTATCGATTTTCTCAAGCAGGCCGAGCTTTTCCAGAAAATTCTTCTGGTAATCCGGCCCGACGGCGCCGGCAATGCGCGAGGCGCCAATATTGGACGAATAGGTAAACACTTCCGGATAGGTCAGGATCCGGTTCTGGGCGTGATCATCGCCGATGCGCGACGAGCCGAAATAGAGAGGCGTCTTGGCATCAACCATGCTCTGCAGGTTGAACTTGCCGGACTCGAGACCCATGGCAAGCGTGAACAGCTTGAAGGTGGACCCCATTTCGTAAACGCCGGTGATCGCGTGGTTGAGCATGCGCTCGTCGCTTGCCGGCGGCGGGTTGTTCGGGTCGAAATCCGGATAGGACGCGAGCGCCACGACCTCGCCGGTGTCGGCGTCGAGGATAATGCCGGTGGCGCCGAGCGCCTCGAACTTCTTCACGCCCCGAACCAGGGTGTCGCGCACGATGCTTTCGGCCCTGAGGTCGAGCGATGTCTCGAAGGGCTCAAGCCCCATGGATCCGGTCAGGCCAAGGCCCATCAGGCTGGAAATGCCGTCGGACTGGTCCATGTAGCGCTCGATGCCGGAAAGGCCGCGATTGTCGATGTCGACGAGACCGAGGATATGGGCTGCTTCCGGACCGCCCGGATAGAACCGGCGCACCTCGGGGCGGAAGCCGACGCCGGGCACGCCGGCGGCGAGAACCTGGCTCTGCTGCTTCGGTGTGATCTGGCGTTTCAGCCAGACAAACTCGCCCTTGGAATTCAGGAGGCGATAGGCCCGGGCGACGTCAAGATCGGGAAAGATCGGCTTCAGCGCCTCCAGTACATCATCTGCGCTGGTGATCATCGAGGGGTCGGCATAAAGAGACATCATGCGCACGTCGGTCGCCATGATCGCGCCGTTGCGGTCGACGATGTCCGGACGACGGGCAAGCGTCAGCGGCATGGCCGCGCGGGCAACGGTGCCATCCTCCTTGGCCAGCGAATAATGCACCAGCCGGCCGCCGATGATGGCGTAGACGGCGACGAAGGCGACGGTGACGAAGGCGACCCGGCTGCGCGCCAGGCTCACCCGTTTCTTGGCGGTGCCCTGAAATACGTCGGTCTCGGACGCAGAATTGGCAGGACCGTCGTCGGCGGCCTTCGTCTTCTTCCTGAAGATGCTGGAAAGTTTCATCATGGTGTCACCGATCCGGTTATGACGATATCCGTGCCGTCGGGCGCGTCTCCGGCCATCAGCGGCGGAAGTTCTTCCGGCTGAGGCTCCGGCGCAATCGGCGGAAGCTGGTCAAGGGTCGCGATCTGTTCGGGCTCGGCCGGCTGAAGGTCAAGCTCGGCGGCGAAAAACTCGGAAAGCCGCGCCATGCGGGCGGGCTGCGTCAAAAGCGCCTCGTCGGCCTTCAGCAGGTCGATATTGTTTTCCTCGAGCGCGATCTGGTCTTCCAGGCTGCGCACCTCATCGAGCGTCGCTTCGGCGCTGTATTTGATCGTGTAGGTGACGGTCGCGGTTGCCACCATCACCAGAATGAGAATGAGATCGAGCGGACGCAGCATCAGTTCTCGAAGCCTCCAAGGCGATGAATGTCGGCAAGGGCCGGCAGACCGAAGGCATCAAGCCCGGTTTGCGGCGCGGGAGCATCGGTGCGGATCGCGGCCCTGAGCTTGGCCGAGCGCGCCCGCGGATTACCGGCGGCATCGGCATCGCTGGCCGAAACCATGGCCTTGCCCTTCTGGAAAAACAGCGCCGGCTCCGGTTCGACCGCCGGCAGATGGCGCGAACCGCCGGCCTTGCCGAGACGGGCGCCGATGAACTGTTTGACGATCCGGTCTTCCAGCGAGTGAAAGGTGACGACGACCAGTACGCCGCCGGGCTTGAGGCTCCGTTCGGCGGCAAGCAGCGCGCCGGCCAGCTCGCCAAGCTCGTCATTGACATAGACGCGCAGCGCCTGGAACACCCGGGTCGCCGGATGAATCTTGTCTTTGGCGCGGCGGGGCGTGACGATCTCGATCAGCCCGGCAAGATCGCGCGTGGTGACGAAAGGCTCGTCCTCTCGGCGTTTTTCGATGGCGCGGGCAATGCGGCCCGCATTTTTTTCCTCGCCGAGAATGCCGAAAATCCGGGTCAGATCGTTGACCTTGGCGCGGTTGACGACATCGGCGGCCGAAACGCCCTCGCCCGACATGCGCATGTCGAGCGGGCCGTTCTTCTGGAAGGAAAAGCCGCGCTCGGCCTCATCGATCTGCATGGACGATACGCCGATGTCGAGCACGACGCCGTCGAGCCCGCCTTCGGGCGCGAACCGATCGAGAGCCGAGAACTGGGCGTGATGGAGCGTCAGCCGGCCGCCATAGGCCGCCAGCATGTCTTTCGCCGCGGCAATGGCTGTCGGGTCGCGATCGAGACCGATAACGCTCACGCCGGCATCAAGCAGCGCCCCTGAATAGCCGCCGGCGCCGAAGGTGCCGTCGAGAATGACCTTGCCGGGTGCCGGTGCAAGCGCACCCAGCACCTCGGCAAGCATGACCGGAATGTGGCGAACCGGTCCGCCATTGGCATCCTCGCTGCCAAGTGTCCCCGACATTCCGCATCCTCGTCCGTTTACCCGCCGGCACGCGGCCTTGAACGCGCCCTGCGCGCCTCGGCCTGTGCCTCCTGAAAGGCCTGCGGCTCCCAAAGCTGGAAGTGGTCCGCACGACCCACGAAAGTGACCTCCCTGTCGATGCCGGTGAAATCGCGAATGAAATCCGTGATCATCAGCCGCCCCTCGGCATCGAGTTTGGCAAACACGCCGCCGCCATGGATCAGCAGCGACATGCTGTTCGCTTCCGCTGAAAACGGGTCCTCCTGATCGATCTGCCGCTCGAAACGGTCGAGCAGATCGGGACCGCCGATCGAAATCGCTGGGAAGATGAAATCCTGGAAGCAGTAGAGCTCCGCAATCTTTCGTTCTGCGAGCACCGTGCGGAAGACCGCAGGCACCGAGACCCTCCCCTTCGCATCGATCTTCTTGGTCGCATTGGAAAGAAACCGGTTCATGACGCAAAACCACCGAAGACCCTGGCGGCCTCCGTTCGACAGCCCACTCCAAAAAAGACACAAGAAACCCGCTTCGCCCAAAGGGCGAATTCAGCATGAAATGCAAAGACTTAGAACTGATTTGCCGCCCAAATGCCGCAGACGGCGAACTCGTGGTTAATGGGATAACATGGGCGGAATTGGGCGTCAATGGGACAACCTGCTATTAACCGTGCCGGAAAGCGGCTTCAAACCGCCATTTTATCAACCGGCTGTTAATGAAAGCTTTCCGCAGCAACAGTCTGAAAATATTAGAGATATTTGATAGGACGCGGCGCTTCCGGCAGACGCGTGGCGCGCCTGCCCAAAACGGGCCAAAGAGGAGAAGAAAGACCAGTTGGCCTGTAAGCCGGGTTCTGTATGGCTCTTGCGGTTTCCCGCAGAACGTGGCGGCCATTCATCTGGGACAGCGCTTGCGCGCTGCCTCTCGCAACCCACCCGGATGACCGGCCTGGAAACAGGCTGGCGACGAGCGCCGCGTCATCCCTATTCGGTTTTGCTCCCGGTGGGGTTTACCGTGCCGCCTTGCGTTGCCGCAGGCGCGGTGGGCTCTTACCCCACCCTTTCACCCTTACCCTGCCGAAAGGCCGGGCGGTTTGCTTTCTGTGGCACTGTCCCTGGGGTCGCCCCCGCCGGACTTTCTCCGGCACCGTGTTTCCGTGGAGCCCGGACTTTCCTCACCGTGCCGCCTTTCGGCATTGGCACAGCGCGGCCGCCCGGCCAACTGGTGCGGACGTCCTAATGGGTTTTGTGGCCGAAGGGAAGCCGTTTTGCCGCCGTCGCGGTCCGTCAGGAAAAAGACGGCGCGAAGTCGACGCCATAGCCCTCGTCGGCGAGCGCGCCGCCTGCCATCAGCAGCGCGCCGAGCCGGCCGATCTCGTCAGAGCTTTTCGCGCCCGCGCCGCAGCCCGCCGTCATCACCGCGATCCTGTCCGACGGCGAAAAACCGATCATCGGATAGCCCGAGGGTGAATAGGAGGTGACGCAGGTGCCGGTCGTCGACTGCAAAACGCGGATGCCCGGCATCAGGTCGCAGAGAATGCGCGTCAGATGCTCGCGCGTGGCATTGGTGCCGCGCGACTTGAACCAGGCGCGCACATCGGCCTCGGTCTCAAGCGGCACATCATCCGGGTCGCCGCCAATCTTGATATAGAAGCGACCGTCCGGATAGCGGATCGGCGGCAGGAGATAGACCCCGTCAATATCGAATTCCGGCTTGTAGATCAGGCTCGGCATGGCCTTCAGACCCTCGGCCTCCTCCTCGCTCACCTCGAAATAGGCAACCGTACGGGCAAAGACGGTCAGGTCGAGATGTCCCGGCAGCAGGTCCGGGTTGATGGAGAAGCCGCCTGCTGCAACCAGCACCCTGTCGGCGGTATAGGCCGCGCCGTCAGCGGTTTCGACGCGCACGCCCGCGCCGTTCTCCCGCACCTCAGTGACGGTCGCCTTGATCACGGCGGCGCCGGCCTTCTTCGCCAGGATGGTCTGCGCGGCGACCATACGGCGCGGCGAGATGAAGCCCGCTGCGGAAGGCTCGAAAACGCCCTCTGTCTTTTTCGCGAACTCGAAATAGGGAAATTTCTCGACAAGGCCCTTGGCGTCGATGATTGCGGCGTCGGCGCCGCAGCTTCCCGCCGCCTCCATGATCGTCTCGACATACCGGCCGCGCGACCGGGATGGACCAACGATCAGCGCGCCGACTTCGTTGAAAATCTCCATGCCGCTTTCCCGTTCGATCGCGCGATAGCGGCTGATCGAGCGGTTGGCGAGGCGCGCCCAGACCGGGTCGCGGTCGATGGTGCGGGTGATGCGGCCTTCGTCATAATGGCTTGCGAAGACGCCGTCATGGTTCGCCTTGTCGGCGGGCTCGTCCGGCCCGATCACGGCGACGCCGTCTTCCATGCCGGCCAGATGCCGCGCCGCCGCAGAACCCATCAGACCGCGCCCGACGATGATCGTCCTGAAATGTGCTGTCATGCCCACCCTCTATGGTCCTCCGCCCCGGCGCATCATCGCACCGGATGGTTCATGGTCAAGGTCCCGAGACCTTGAGCACGGACCGGCAGGAACGCAAGAGCAACCTTGGTCGCCGTCTTCTCGGCAGCAATGCCGGAACGTCTAGCATGCCGCAGAGCGCATTCTCTTGCGCACGATCAATTCGAGAGGTCAGTACGCGTCCGCATCATAGAGAACGAAATTCGTTTCGATCAGTTCCTCGGACGGGTCTTCGACGTTCGCCTCGTAGATCGGATCGATGACAAAATGCTTGAGCACGAAGCGGCCGTTTTCCAGCGCCCACGCGCCTGATGAATAGGCATCGCCCAGCCCCCGCCATTTGGCAAAGGAGGTGATCGTGTTGGTCTCGGGATCGAAGCTCGGATTGACCAGCAGCGTCTCGGCGGAAAAGCCGGTCACCGCAGGCGGCGCGGCGAGCCTCGTCTGGTCGGTGTCGTCATCGGCATAATCGAGCGTGAATGCGGGAACGGCGAAGGAGACCGGCAGCATTGCCTCGGCAGCATCCTCGTCGGGCGCGAAGACATAGGCAACGACGATATTGTAGGCGGCGAGGTAACAATTGACCTCGAACAGCGTGCCTTCCCGCTTGATCGGCGCCCCGTCCCAGTCCTTTTCCTGCCATGAGACGTCATAGGCGACGTTCTCCAGCCCCGCGAAATCGGTCGCCAGATCGGCATCGCAGCTTTCGGGATAAAGCGAGAGGATCATGTCCCGCGCCTTTGAAAGCCGGCCGTCCTCGGCCGAAGCGGTCCCGGCTGCCGCAAGCGCCAGAAAGCAAAGCAGCGCGCGATACGGCATCTCAGGCCGCCTTGCGCTCACGCTCGATCTCCTCGAAGGCGGCATTGATGCGCGCCATGCGGTCATTGGCGGCGGCGTGGAATTCCTTTGGCACGCCGCGCGCGATCAGCCGGTCGGGATGGTTTTCGGCAACCAGCGCGCGGTAGCGGGTGCGGATGGTCTTGAAATCGTCGCTGCGCGAAACGCCGAGAATGCCATAGGGATCGCGATCGCCCATATCCATGTGGCGGGCGCAGATGGCTGTGAAGCGGCCCTCGCTGATGCCGAAGATCTCGGCAACGCGGGCGAGGAAGGCGAGCTCCTTTTCATGCACCGTGCCGTCGGCCTTGGCGATGTGGAACAGCCCGTCGATGATTTCCTCCAGAAGCGGGCAGCCCTCGTCGCCTTCCGCGCACAGGTTCTTCAGCTTGCCCGCATAAGCCTCGTAGCCGGCAATATCCTGGCGGGCGAGGTTGTAGAGCCGCGCCACATTCTGCCGCTCGCCCTCCGGGATTTCGAAAATCTCGTGGAAGGCGTTGACCTCTTCAATGGTGACGAAACCGTCGGCCTTGGCCATCTTCGCGGAAAGCGCGATCAGGGAGACGGAGAACGCGACCTGACGGCGCGTCTCGGGATCACCCTCGAAAAGCGTGCGCACGGCCTCCACCACGCTCGTCAGCACAGTGCCGGCGGACTGGCTGACGAAATTGACCAGCTTTTCCCAGAATGACATTCGACAGTCTCCCGGCGGTGACGAACCGCCCTTTCAAGTCCATACAGATTGAACAAAAAACGCGTATCACGCAAGTCGAACCGAGCGGTTCAATTTCACTTTTTCGCGACGCTCGAAGCCCGGCGCGCCCGCACCGGAACCGTCCTGAACGCAAAACGGGAAAGTTTTGCGATTGCCCGTAAGACACCGCCAAGGCTATAGACTACGCCTGAAGCGCGAATAGCAGGGGACGGCGAGCGATGGAACGCAAGAATACATTTAATTTCGGCTATTTTCTGGTGGCCTTCCTGGTCATCATCGGTTTTCAGATGTGGTTTACGTCGCGCGACGTCGCCCAGATCAGCTATTCCGACATGATCAACTATATCGAGAAGGGGCAGGTCCAGTCCGTCTCCATCTCCGACAACACCATCCAGGGCCAGTTCAAGGACGCCATCAACGGCAAGGACTATTTCGTCACCTACCGCGTTCCCCAGGAGCTCGCGGTCGATTTCGACAAGTACAAGGTCGACGTCACCGGCGTTCCCGACCACACGCTTCTGACCAAGATCCTCTCCTGGGTTCTGCCGATCATCATCTTCTTCGCTATCTGGGCCTGGTTCTTCCGCAAATTCGCCGAAAAGCAGGGCATGGGCCTGGGCGGCATGATGAATGTCGGCAAGTCGAAGGCGAAGATCTATGTCGAGCGCAAGACCGGCGTCACCTTTGACGACGTGGCCGGCGCCAATGAAGCCAAGACGGAACTGAAGGAGGTCGTCTCCTTCCTGACCGAACGCGACAAGTTCGGTCGGCTCGGCGCGCGTATCCCAAAGGGTCTCCTGCTGGTCGGCCCGCCCGGCACCGGCAAGACGCTGATTGCCAAGGCGGTCGCCGGCGAGGCCGATGTCACCTTCTTTTCCATCTCCGGTTCCGAATTCGTCGAGATGTTCGTTGGCGTGGGCGCTGCGCGCGTGCGCGATCTGTTCAAACAGGCGCGCGAAATGGCGCCCTGCATCATCTTCATCGACGAGCTCGACGCGCTCGGCCGGGCCCGCAATTCCTTCGGCGGCGGCGGCAATGACGAGAAGGAGCAGACGCTGAACCAGCTTCTGGTCGAGCTTGACGGCTTTGACCCGTCCGCCGGCATCGTCATCCTGGCCGCCACCAACCGGCCGGAAGTGCTGGACCCGGCGCTGACCCGCGCCGGCCGTTTCGACCGTCAGGTTGTGATGGACCGCCCCGACCGGGAGGGCCGCGCCGCAATCCTCTCCGTCCATATGAAAAAGGTGAAGCTCGCCGACGCGGTGAACGCCGACGAGGTGGCCGCCCTCACCCCGGGCTTTTCCGGCGCCGATCTTGCCAATCTGGTCAACGAGGCGGCGATCTTCGCGACAAGGCGCGACGGCGAGTTCGTGACCATGGAAGATTTCACCCTCGCCGTTGAACGCATCGTCGCCGGCTCCGAACGCCGCGGACGCCTGCTGAACCCCGACGAGCGCGAACGCGTCGCCTTCCACGAAATGGGTCACGCGCTGGCCGCCGCGGCGTTGCCGAAAACCGATCCGGTGCACAAGATCTCGATCATTCCCCGCTCCATCGGCGCGCTCGGCTACACCATGCAGCGCCCGACCGAGGATCGCTTCCTGATCACCGCCGGCGAATTGCGCGACCGCATGGTGGTGCTTCTGGCAGGCCGCGCGGCAGAAGATATCGTCTATGGCGAGATTTCGACCGGCGCATCGGATGATCTGGCGCGCGTCACCGACATTGCCCGCCAATATGTGATGAGCTTCGGCATGGACCCCGAGATCGGCCAGGCGGCGCTGGAACAGCAGCGCATGCAGTATCTGGACGGCGCGCCCGGCATGGGCAAACCGAAGGACTATTCCGACGTCACCGCCCGCGAGGTGGACCTTGCCGTGCGCAAGATGATCGATGCGGCCTATGAGCGCGCCAAGACGCTTCTCTCCGAACGCCGCAAGGACCTCGACGCGGGCGCGAAGATCCTCCTGGAAAAGGAAACCATCACCCCGGACGACTTCCCGCCGCTGGTGCAGCAGCCGCTGGCGCAGACGCGGGTTCTGTCGTAGCCGCAAAGTAGTTTCTTTCGGGCTTCACCCTATCGGCATCCAGCGAATGCCGATAGGGTCTTTGATGTCTGTGTGCTCATCCTCGCGCAACCAAGCCGGCCGTTGCTGAATTACATCACATCACGACTGACTCATAAGTTGCACTTTAGATTTTAATACACGTAAGATTGCAACCCGCTTTATTTCGCCCACTCTCTGTTCAGTCTTCAAAAGAGAGGGGAAAGACCATGCGGAATACAGTCATCACAATCAACGAACGCCATCAAACCGGACATTTCTTCAGGCAGAGTTTGATCGCGACTGCCTCGACCATAGCGATTGCGGCATTTTCGACATGCCTTGCAGACGGACGCGCCAGAGCGGATGGTGGAGCATGCGGTCCCCCTTCCAACGATCTGGTCATCTGCCAGAACGCCTCTTACGGAGACATTACTTATACTGCCGGAACGCGCCTGACGCTGATCCTGAACAACGACAATATGGTGGTCAACGGGACGGTCGCAGTTTCCACGACCCAGACATCCGGCAACGCTGACTCGGAAATCGATCTCAATTCATTCCAGCGCATAAACGGAACAGTTTCTTCAACCAGCGCCGGAGGTCAGAGCCTCGTCTATGCTTATGACGGACTTGTTAACGGGAAACTTGTCAGCACCTCGGCGGGCCAGGGCAATGTGTCCGTGACACTTTCGGGCACTGAAGTTGTTGGCGCGGCCAACTCAACGCTCGTCGAGGCACTTCACAACGGCAACGGCGACTCATTCATCGTTTTGCAGCAGTCACCCGACCAATCGACCTCCTCCATCAGTGTCCAGTCCGCTGGCGGCCAAGAGGCTGTTGCCGCCCATTCCAAGGTGACAGGCTTCCTTTCGGAGGCGAAGATCACGATGAACGGCGGCATGGTTACCGCCCAAGGTGCGAACAGTGTCGGTCTGTTTTCGGAAGCGGGAGAGGGCGAAGCCTATGTCAAGGTTTCGGCGGGCAGCATCTCGTCGGATGGAACTGCGATACGGGCCAGAACTGACAAGAACGGTTTGAACGGTCATGCCACGATTGAAATCGGCGAAACCAACATTTTCGTCGGAAAACCCGATATCACCGGTCTCATTGAGGCACAGTCCAGAAACGTCGATTTCTTTTTCAACGCGGGAAGCCTAGCACATAACGGCACGTCCGTTGTTCGGCTCGAAGCTTACGGCGTCAACGTCCAAACGGGGCCGAAAACCTATATCGAGTCTTCCGGCGTCGGTACAGCCGGCCTCGAAGTGATTGCCCAAAGCGCGACCGTCAGTATGGATACACCCGATTTCAGAGCCAACACCCTTAACGCGAAAAGCATCCTCCTGAAAGCAGCCGGCGATGGGGCGCGTTTCAGCCTCGACAGCAACGCAGCCGATTTCGATGCTCTGGGTGTGGGTGCCAGTGCAATCGTCCTCGACGCCAACCAGAAGAAAAACGTCACCTTTGAAGCATCTTTCGAACGCGGTGAATACTCTGTGGACGCTTCATCAAAAGCGGTCATTGAAGTGATTGCGGCGGACGGCACCAATGCCACGCTGAATTTCAAAGGTGCGTCAATCGAGCCTGTAGACTCGGCGAGGACGACGACAGGCAACGCTGTCCTGATCAGCGCCCCCCACAGCGCTCAAGGTGCGTCGGTCACGCTCAACATCGCTACTCATACCGATTTTGGCTGGTTTGCCAATACAGCCATACGCAATACGGTCGACAACAGCGGCTTCCAGTTGAATATTAATGTCGAGGATACTGGTTTCGTGAGAGGCAATGCCGTATTCGGCGGCGGAGCTTCCACATTCACCATGAACGGCGGTTCTTTCGACGGAACCATCTATGGTGATTATGATCCGTTCGTGCATTTGTCATCGGCGATCGTCAACAGCTCGAACGACCATTTTGTCTGGAACGGTGGCGACATCACCGGCAGTTTCCTTGGGCAAGACGGCAGCGATCAGGTCACGGTCAGCCTGAAAAATGCCCCCTTCGATATCGAAGCATTCACCTTCGATGGCGGCAACCAGAATATCTCCGTCCAAAGGGACGTGGATGTGTTTACCTTTCAGTCAACACGTGTCCTGAAAAACATCGATGCAGACAAAATTGTCAATTTCGAAAAACTCATCCTCGATGACTCAACTGTTTCGATAACGCAGGGTGACTTGTTCCTGTACGGTTATGGACAGCTTTTCAACATTTCGATCTACGGTGACCTGATCCTGAGAAACAACAGTCAGTTGACTTTCACACAAGGCAACAACACAGATATCGGGGCAAATATTCTTATCCAGGACAAGGATAGCGCCCTGATCGCCTTGGGCAGCGGCCAGATTTCCGCCGGAAACGACGTCTCCAACAGCGGAACGATTTCCCTGAAGAATGGCGTCGCTGACACGCTTTTCTTTGTGGTTGGAAACTACGTCGGCGACAGCGGCACAGTCTCACTCGACGTGGATTTTTCCAGAACGGCGGCTGATACTATTGTCCTCTCTCATGGCATTTCAGGCAACACGACTGTTCAGGTCGCCCCGCTCGGAGCCGCAGCATCACCTCAAGCCATTCCAATTATCGTCACATATTCAAACCCGCCATCCTCGGCCTTTTCGCTTCAGAACAGCCAGATAACCGTAGGCGCATACACCTATAAGCTGACAGTAGAGAACCAGAACTTCTACCTGTCTCCGGCTTTCGGCGTTTCGCTTCTCTCTTCCGGAGAGTTGGAAGCCCTCGAGGGAGCCGCAGCGTCCGTGCTTGCAGATGCCGGCGTCAATTTCCAGCCCTACATCCCCCTCTACGAGGCCTATCAGTCGGCGCTTCTGGAGATGACGCGGTTGCCTTCGCTGAAGACGCGTTCGGGCGGGCGCTATGAAGGCGGCGCGGCGCTTTCCTCCGGGCCGGCGCCGGATGCCGTCTGGGGTCGCACCGGCGGCGGCTTTGCCCATTTCGATCCGCAGTCGTCCACCACCGGCTATGACTACGACATGTCGAGCTTCGACATGCAGGTGGGTCTCGACGGCCTCTTCCTCGACAGCGCCGGAGGCGCGCTCGTCGGCGGCCTCACCGCCCACTACCGCACCGGCGAGGCCAAGGTGCATTCGCGCTACGGCGACAGCAAGATCCACCCCGACGGTTACGGCATCGGCGGCACGCTGACCTGGTTCGGCGCTGACGGCTTCTATGCCGATGCCCAGGGCGAACTCACCTGGTATTCGAGCGAGCTGAAGGCCGAGAACCTTCCGTTTGCGCCCGAGGACAGCGACGCCTTCGGCTATGCGCTCTCGCTGGAAGCCGGGCAGGCTTTCGGCATCGGCGACGGCATTGCCCTCACCCCGCAGGCGCAACTGTCCTTCGCTTCGGTCGATATCGACAGCTTCACCGGCGCCTATTCCGATCACGTCTCCTTCTCCGACGGCCAGAGCCTGCTTGCCCGCGCCGGCCTTGCCGTCTCGAAGGAAAGCGCCTGGCAGGATGTCAACGGCGAGGCGCGTTCGGCCAATATCTACGGCCTGGCGAACCTCTATTACGAGTTCCTCGGCAAGACGACGGCGACCGTCACCCAGGCGCTCGAATTTTCCTCCGAGCCGGATGACTTTACCGGCGAGGTCGGGGTCGGCGGATCGATCGACTGGCAGGCGGGCAAGCTGCGTTACTCCGCCTTCGCCGAAATCACCGCGTCCACCGGCTTCGACACCGGCTCCTACGGATATGGCGGCAATGTCGGGCTGAAGGTCAGGTTCTGACAGCCAGGCCTGCAGGAAGCCCCGCGCCGCGGCAATTCGCACGGCGCGGGATTTTTTTTGCTGCAGAAATGCGGGCCTGGCTTTCGCCTTGGGTAAACCGATTTTATTCGCGCCCGGTCTTTACACCGGCGAGCGCCTGTCGCATCCATGTCGCACGGCCGGTGGATAGTGCCGGAAGCATTGATGAAAGGGGTCCGATGTCTCGCCACAAAGTCGCCATGCTCACCGCCGGGGGGCTTGCTCCCTGTCTTTCATCCGCCGTTGGCGGGTTGATCGAGCGCTACTCCGATATCGCCCCCGAAGCCGAGATCATCGCCTATCGCTCCGGCTATACCGGGCTTCTGACCGGCGACAGTTTCTCCATCACGCCTGCCATCCGCGAAAAGGCCTATCTCCTGCATCGCTTCGGCGGCTCGCCCATCGGCAACAGCCGCGTGAAGCTCACCAACCAGAAGGATTGCGAAAAGCGCGGCCTTGTCGGCGCCGGCGAGGACCCGCTGAAGGTGGCGGCCGAACGGCTTGCCGATGACGGCATCACCATCTTGCACACGATCGGCGGCGACGACACCAACACCACGGCGGCCGATCTTGCGGCCTATCTGAAGAACAACGGCTATGACCTGACGGTGGTCGGCCTGCCGAAGACTGTCGACAACGACGTCAAGCCGATCCGCCAGACGCTCGGCGCGCTGACCGCGGCCGAATACGGCGCGGCTTTCTTCGACAACATTTCCAACGAACAGAGCGCCGCGCCGCGCACGCTGATCGTCCACGAGGTGATGGGCCGCAATTGCGGCTGGCTGACGGCGGCCACTGCGCGCGCCTATCTCGAACGGCTGAAGACCGTGGACTATGTCGACGGCATGCTGATGAACCCGGCAATGAAGATGATCGACGGCGTTTACCTTCCGGAGATGGCCTTCGACCTTGAGGCCGAGGCCGCGCGGCTGAAAGAGGTGATGGCGAAAAACGGCACGGTTTCGCTGTTCGTCTCCGAAGGCGCCTGCCTTGACGCGATCATCGCCGAGCGCGAGGCGGCCGGCGCTGCCGTTACCCGCGACGCCTTCGGCCATGTGAAGCTCGACACCATCAATGTCGGCAACTGGTTCTCCAAGCAGTTCGCCGACCTTCTCGGCGCCGACCGGGCCATGGTGCAGAAATCCGGCTATTACGCCCGCTCCGCGCCCGCCAATGCCGACGACCTGCGTCTCATCCACTCCATGGTCGACCTTGCCGTGGAAAGCGCGCTGGATGGCATCTCCGGCGTGACCGGCCATGATGTCGAGCGCAGCGGACAACTGCGGACGATCGAGTTCGACCGCATCAAGGGGGGCGGCCATTTCGACCTGGAAACACCCTGGTTTGCGGGCGTCATGGAAGAAATCGCCCAGGATTTCGCCCCGGCCGATTGACCTTTTCATCCCTCGGGGCTTTTATGGACCCGCGGATGGAGGATCCCGAGTGAGTGTAGAAACAGCGGCCCTTTATGCCGCGCTGGCCTTCGTGACCTTCCTCATGCCGTCCGGAAGGATGCTTGAATTTGCGAGGTGGCACTGCCAGCGCGGGCTTAAAGCAAGCCTGTCCATCGCCATGGGTATCTTCGTCGTCCGGGCCGTCTTCTTTGCGGCCGGATTGGGCGCTTCGCTGGCGCTCGTCCATACGATGCCCGATGGAAGGGCGCTCGCGGCCATCGCCGCCGTGATCTTTCTGGCGCTTTTCGCCGTGCGAAGGCTTGTTGCACTGGAGCGCCCCGCCCCGCTTTCCGCAAACGACAACCTGCCGGCAAAAACCTTTTTTGCCCGCCTCTGGTACGGTATTCGTTTCGATACCCGGCCCGCCGGCGAGTTCCTGCTGGCGGCCGCAACCGCGATCTTCTTTGTCCCGGTCGACCTGCCCGGCTATGCGACGCTGGAGCTTTTCGCCGCGGCCCACCTTGCGGCAAGCCTTGTCGCGCTTCTTGTCTACGGGCTTTTCGCACGCGTTCTTCTTGCCCGCGTCAACCGCCGGCTTGATCGCTCGCGCCAGGAGAGAATCGCAAGGCTGCTGCGCTCTGGCCTTCCGAGCGTATCCGCCCGCTTTCGCAAGGATGCGGCCTGAGCCGTCGCTCGCCTGTGGATTGCGTCCGCCCGTCATCAAAGCTTAGCAGTAACCGTCTAGTTCGGGGGCAAGGCGCGCGTCCGCGCGCTGTCAGCGACGGAGCCGCCGATGAGCACTGCCGAACAGGATTTCCGCCAGACCGAGAAGAACAGCCGACTGAATGCGGCCCTTCTCCAGCACAAGGCTTTCTCGAAGGAAGGGCTTTCGGAACGGTTCTTCGGGCTCTTGTTTTCCGGCCTGGTCTACCCGCAGATCTGGGAGGATCCGGATGTCGATATCGCGGCGATGGAGCTCGGACCGGAACATCGCGTCGTCACCATCGGCTCCGGCGGCTGCAATGTGCTTGCCTACCTGACGCGTGCGCCGGACCATATCGATGTGGTCGACCTCAACACCCATCACATCGCCCTCAACCGGCTGAAGCTCACGGCCTTTGCCCGCCTTCCGGACCACGACGCCGTGCTCCGGCTCTTCGGCAATGGCGCAAAGGGCAGCGTTCGGGACTATGACGCGCATATCGCGCCGCATCTCGATGCCGAGACGCGCAAATACTGGGAAGGCCGCGACAGCCTCGGTCGCCGCCGCATCACCGTCTTCGAGCGCAATATCTACCGCACCGGCCTGCTCGGCACCTTCATCGGCGCCGGCCACGCCGTCGCCCGGTTGCACGGGGTGAAGATTTCCGAACTGACGGAGGCGAAGTCGCTGCGCGAGCAGCGCCGGTTCTTCCAGGAAAAGATCGCCCCGCTGTTCGACAAGCCGCTGATCCGCTGGACCACATCGCGCAAGTCGTCGCTCTTCGGCCTCGGCATTCCGCCGCGACAGTATGAGGAGCTTGCCCGCGCCAGCACCGACGGCACGCTGGCCTCGGTGCTTTGCCAACGGCTGGAAAAACTCGCCTGCCATTTCTCTCTGAAGGACAACTACTTCGCCTGGCAGGCCTTTGCCCGCGCCTATCCGAACGATGGCGAAGGCCCGATGCCGACTTATCTGCAGCGCGAAGCCTTCCCGCTGATCCGCGACAATGCCGGCCGGGCGAGCGTGCATCACGCGAGCGTCACCGAGTTGCTGCGCGAAAAACCGGCGGCGAGCGTCGATCGCTATGTGCTGCTTGATGCCCAGGACTGGATGAATGACGGCCAGTTGAACGACCTCTGGCGCGAGATCACCCGCACGGCGCGCAACGGCGCCCGCGTCATCTTCCGCACGGCCGCCGAACCCTCGGTCATCGAGGGCCGCCTGGCGGGCGAAACCGCCGCCGGCTGGCGCTATCTCGAAAAGACATCGCGCGAGCTTGGCATGATGGACCGGTCGGCGATCTATGGCGGCTTCCATATCTATGAGAAGGCGTAACATGGCCGAGGCGCAGGAGACGACCGGCAACCAGGCGGAAGCCATGGACGCGATGTACCGCTATCAGCGGCACATCTATGACCTCACCCGCAAATACTATCTCTTCGGCCGCGACCGGATGATCGAAGGGCTTGCTGTGCCCGAAGGCGGCGCGGTGCTGGAAGTCGCCTGCGGCACGGGGCGCAATCTCAGGAAGATCGCCGCGCGCTATCCCGAAGCACGGCTCTACGGCCTCGATATCTCCGAGGAGATGCTGATCTCCGCGCGGGCGAATTTCGTGGGATGCGACGCCCCGCCGCTGTTCCTCGCCGCCGATGCCTGCCGATTCGCGCCGGCAAGCTTCGGCGTCGCCGGCTTCGACCGCATCGTCATCTCCTATGCGTTGTCGATGATCCCGCAGTGGCCGCTTGCCGTCTCCGCCGCGCTCGATGCCCTCAACAGCGGCGGATCGCTGCATGTCGTCGATTTCGGCCAGCAGGAAGGCCTCCCGCGTCTTTTCCGCGCCGGCCTTCACCGCTGGCTCGGGCACTTCCATGTGACGCCGCGTGCAAGACTCCACGGTGTGCTCCAGGCCGAGGCTGCCGCACGCCGCGCAGATTTCCGCTTTGAGGCCATCGGCCGCGGCTATGCCTGGCACGGCGTGATCACGCGCGCGTGAACAGCCTTCCGGTTGCTTCAGCGCCTTCTTAATGAAAGCTTAGGTGGTCTGATATAGGTTGCGGGGCATATTTGCGCGCCCGTCGGCCACGGCTGGCCGAGATTTACTTGAGGAGACGCCCATGATTTCCAGAACCATCCGAGCGGTTGTGGTAGCCGCCGGTCTCACTTCACTCTTTGCCGGCTCCGCCGCAGCACAACAATGCGGCGGCGATTTTTCGCGCTTTCTGTCCGGCGTTAAATCAGAAGCCGTGCAGCGCGGTCTTTCGCCGAGCGCTGCCGACGCCGTGCTTTCCGGCGCTTCGGTGAGCCAGAGCGTGCTCAAGATGGACCGCGCCCAGGGCGTCTTCAAACAGACTTTCCTCGAATTCTCCCAGCGCACCGGCAGTTCCTCGCGACTCAACACCGGCAAGCAGAAGATCCGTCAGTATGCCAGCACATTCGATCGCGCCCGCCGCGAGTTCGGCGTGCCGGCCGGCGTTCTGACGGCCTTCTGGGCGATGGAGACCGATTTTGGCGCGGTTCAGGGCAATTTCAACACGCGCGACGCGCTTGTGACCCTTTCCTATGACTGCCGGCGTCCCGAAATCTTCCGCCCGCAGCTCCTGGCGCTGATCGAGATGACCCAGCACGGCGATTTCGACCCGGCAAGCGAAACCGGCGCCTGGGCAGGCGAGCTCGGCCAGGTGCAGATGCTGCCCGAAGACATCATCCGCTACGGCGTCGACGGCGACGGCGATGGCCACGTCCGCGTCAAGAAGAGCGCCCCGGATGCTCTGCTGACGGCCGCCAACTTCATCCGCAGCCTCGGCTGGCGCGCCGGCGAGCCCTGGATCCAGGAAGTGAAGCTGCCGGCCAACCTGCCCTGGGACAAGACCGGCTTCGGCGGCGGCCTGACGGCCGGCCAGTGGTTCAAGCTCGGCGTGACGCCGCGCGACGGCAACACGCGCTTTGCCAATCTGCCGACGGCGCTTCTGATGCCGCAGGGCCGCAACGGACCGGCCTTCCTCGCCTATCCGAACTTCAATGTCTATCTGGAATGGAACCAGTCCTTCATCTATACGACCTCGGTCGCCTATTTCGCCACCCGGTTCGAAG
Organism: Martelella lutilitoris; assembly: GCF_005924265.1. GTDB lineage: Bacteria > Pseudomonadota > Alphaproteobacteria > Rhizobiales > Rhizobiaceae > Martelella > Martelella lutilitoris. Next base: position 227,200 of record NZ_VCLB01000005.1, on the reverse strand, counting down.
GCGCCCCGGCCTATGACAAGGGCAACCCCGATCCGGGCCTCTCCGACAGCCAGATGAAGCAGTTGCAGACCATCCTCTCGCGCAAGGGTTTCAACGTCGGCAAGATCGACGGCATTCTCGGCGCCGGAACGCGCGACGCCGTGCGAACCGTCCAGATGCAGCTCGGCATGCCTGCCGACGGCTGGCCCACGCCCCAACTGCTGCGCGCCCTTCAGTAACGCCGTCCAAGATCAAGAAAAGGCCGCTCCGGTTTCACCGGGGCGGCCTTTTTGATTCCGCGATCACGGTCGCCCGCAAACGCAAAAAAGCCGGAGGCTCGCGCCCCCGGCTTTTTCAATTCATCGCACATGAAAGACGCGTCTTACGCGGCTTCCATTTCAGCTTCGGCTTCGACGCGGGCCTTGTCGGCAGCGCCCTTGGCGTCGGCGTCGCGGTCAACGAATTCGATGACGGCGAGAGCGGCGTTGTCGCCGTAGCGGAAGCCAGCCTTCATGATGCGGGTGTAGCCGCCGTTGCGCTCGCCGTAACGCGGGGCGAGAACGTCGAACAGCTTCTTGACGGCTTCGACATCCTTGACCTGCGAGATCGCCTGACGGCGGGCATGCAGATCGCCGCGCTTGCCGAGCGTGATCAGCTTTTCGACGATCGGGCGAATTTCCTTCGCCTTCGGCAGCGTGGTGACGATCTGCTCATGGGTGATGAGCGAGACAGCCATGTTTGCAAACATCGCCTTGCGATGGCTTGCCGTTCTGTTCAGCTTGCGGCCTGCATTCTTATGGCGCATTGCTATTCTCCTTCACTTGCAGGCTTGAGCCCGCAGTATGACTGGTTAGTACTGATCCTCGTACCGCTTGGCGAGGTCCTCGATATTTTCCGGCGGCCAGGCCGGCACTTCCATGCCCAGATGCAGGCCCATAGAGGCCAGCACTTCCTTGATCTCGTTCAGGGACTTCCGACCGAAATTCGGCGTGCGCAGCATTTCGGCTTCGGTCTTCTGGATGAGATCGCCGATATAAACGATGTTGTCGTTCTTCAGGCAGTTGGCCGAACGGACCGAAAGCTCGAGTTCGTCGACCTTCTTGAGAAGGGCCGGGTTGAAGGCGAGTTCGGTGACGTCGTCCTCTTCCTGATCCTTCTGCGGCTCCTCGAAGTTGACGAAGACCGAAAGCTGATCCTGGAGAATGCGGGCTGCGAAGGCAACCGCGTCTTCACCGGAGACCGAACCATCCGTCTCGATCGTCATCAGAAGCTTGTCATAGTCGAGAACCTGTCCCTCACGGGTGTTTTCGACCTTGTAGGAGACCTTGCGGATCGGCGAGTACAGGCTGTCGACCGGGATGAGGCCGATCGGCGCGTCTTCCGAGCGGTTGCGCTCGGCCGGCACGTAGCCCTTGCCGTTGTTGACCGTGAACTCCATGCGGATTTCAGCGGCTTCGTCCAGCGTGCAGATGACGAGGCCCGGATTGAGGATCTCGATGTCACCAACGGTCTGGATGTCGCCTGCAGTCACCACGCCGGGGCCCTGCTTGCGCACGACCATGCGCTTGGCTTCATCGCCTTCCATGCGGATGGCGATTTCCTTGATGTTCAGCACGATGTCCGTCACGTCCTCGCGGACGCCCGGGATCGAGGAGAATTCGTGCAGCACGCCGTCGATCTGGACGGCGGTGACGGCGGCGCCGCGCAGCGACGACAACAGAACGCGACGCAGCGCGTTGCCGAGCGTCAGGCCGAAGCCGCGTTCCAGCGGTTCGGCGACGAGCGTCACCTTCTTGGCCCCGCTGGAGGTGAACTCCACCTTCGAGGGCTTGATCAATTCCTGCCAGTTTTTCTGGATCATGTTTCTACCTTTCGTTCGCCGCACTATCCAATCGTGACGGCCGAGCTTCGTAGAACCAGCGCTTCATTGCTGAGACGCCGGAGCAAAATGACAGACGATTAAACGCGGCGCTTCTTGCGCGGGCGGCAACCATTATGCGGGATCGGCGTCACATCGCGGATCGAGGTGATGACGAAACCGGCAGCCTGGAGCGCGCGCAGAGCCGATTCGCGACCGGAACCCGGACCGCAGACTTCGACTTCCAGCGACTTCATGCCGTGTTCCTGAGCCTTCTTGGCGCAGTCTTCGGCAGCGATCTGGGCTGCAAACGGCGTCGACTTGCGCGAACCCTTGAAGCCCTTGGCACCGGCGGACGACCAGGCAATCGCATTGCCCTGTGCATCCGTGATGGTGATCATCGTGTTGTTGAACGACGAGTTGACGTGGGCGACGCCCGACGAGATATTCTTGCGCTCGCGGCGGCGAACGCGGGTGGCTTCCTTGGCCATGACTTCCCTTTCGTTGATCTCTTCACCGCCGTAGTCCCAGCGGCTCCACCGACGGAACCCTTTTGAGGGCCCCAGTCAATTACGCAGAAAGCCGGCGTGAAACCGCCGGCTTGTTCCGGAATGAAAATATTCCGTAGATTACTTCTTCTTGCCTGCAATCGCCTTTGCCGGACCCTTGCGGGTGCGGGCATTGGTATGCGTGCGCTGGCCGTGAACCGGGAGGCCACGACGATGACGCAGGCCACGGTAGCAACCAAGGTCCATCAGGCGCTTGATGTTCATCGAATTCTCGCGACGCAGGTCGCCTTCAACCATGTAGTCACGGTCGATCTGCTCACGGATCGACAGAACTTCCGCATCCGTCAGCTCATGCACCCGGCGCTCTGCCGGAATGTTAGCTGCCGCGCAGATATCCTGTGCGAATTTCGGTCCGATCCCGTGGATATACTGCAGCGCGATTACAACGCGCTTGGCAGTCGGGATGTTGACGCCAGCAATACGAGCCACGCCGATTCTCCTTAAGTATTTTCAAGGGCAGTTTGCCCGTCTAGGGCACTTGCCGGTTTCTTGCAGGCGAACATGCCGCCCCAAATAGCTCTGCCGCAACAAAAACTCGTGACAAAACACGTCCTGATCACATTCAAAAAGGACTTTGACGGTTTTGCCCCATGTCGCGAGTTGGAGCGCTCATAGCGGAAACAGCGCCTGAATGCAACCGTTTCCTTCACTTTTATGACGTCCGAAGCCCGCAAGGACAGCCGGACGCCTCAAATCATGTTTTACGGTCGGCCCCTGCGTGAGGCAGCGGCCTTTCCCGAAAAATCAGACCTTCGCCAGAACCTTCTCGATGCTGGCGGTCACGGTGTCCATGTCGGCCATGCCATCAACCGAAGACAGCTTGTCCTTGGCATAGTAGTAGCCGATCAGCGGCGCCGTTTCCTTGTAATAGGCCTTCAGGCGTTTTTCGACGGTTTCGCGGTTATCGTCCGGACGTCGCTTGAACTCGGTCGAGCCGCACTTGTCGCAGACGCCGTCCACCTTCGGCTTGTGGAACTCGTCGTGATAACCCGTGCCGCATTTGGCGCAGCTGTAGCGGCCGGCGATTCGCTCCGTCAGCGTCTCGTCATCCACCTGAATCTCGATCACCGCGTCCAGTTCGATGCCTTTGGCGGAAAGCATCTTCTCGGTCGCATCCGCCTGCACCAGCGTGCGCGGGAAACCGTCGAGAATGAAGCCGTCCTTGCAGTCGTCCTGGTCGACTCGCTCCGACACGATGGCGATCACGATATCGTCGGAGACGAGGCCGCCGGCGTCCATGACGGCCTTGGCCTTCTTGCCGACTTCGGTCTTAGCCGCAACGGCGGCGCGCAGCATATCCCCCGTCGAAAGCTGCGGAATGCCGTGATTGGCCACAATGCGCTGTGCCTGCGTTCCCTTGCCGGCGCCCGGCGGTCCCAGAAGTATAAGTCTCATCGTCCCCTCTTTCCTCCCCGCAATTTCGATTTCTTGATCAGCCCTTCATACTGCTGGGCGATCAGATGTCCCTGTATCTGCGAAACGGTGTCCAGCGTGACGCTGACGATGATGAGAAGCGAGGTGCCTCCCAGCGCCAGCGAGACGCCTGTGCGCGCGACCAGGATCTCCGGCAGGATGCACACGAACACCAGATAGATCGCACCGACCACGGTAATGCGAGTCAGAACATAGTCTATGTACTCGGCCGTGCGCTCGCCCGGGCGGATGCCCGGGATGAAGCCGCCATGCCGCTTCAGATTGTCCGCTGTCTCCTTCGGGTTGAAGACGATCGCGGTGTAGAAGAATGCGAAGAAGGCAATCAGCGCGCCATAGGCGACCATGTAAAGCGCCTGGCCATGGCCAAGCGATGCGATGATGGCCGTTGCCCAGCTTGGCAGCTCGTTCGATGAGAACCCGGCAAGCGTCGCCGGCAGAAGCAGCAGCGAGGAGGCGAAGATCGCGGGAATGACGCCCGACGTGTTGAGCTTCAGCGGCAGGTGCGAGGTATCGCCCTGGAACATGCGGTTGCCGACCTGGCGCTTCGGATACTGGATCAGAAGCCGGCGCTGCGCGCGCTCGACAAAGACGATCAGCGCAAAGATGGCGATGACGACGACCAGGATGCCGACGGCGACGAAAGCAGAGATCGAGCCAACGCGCGACAGTTCCAGCAGGTTGCCGACAGCGGCCGGAAGGCCGGCGACAATGCCGGAAAAGATGATCAGCGAGATGCCGTTGCCGATGCCGCGCGAGGTGATCTGCTCGCCGAGCCACATCAGGAACATCGTGCCGCCGACGAGCGTGATGACGGTCGAGAAGATGAAGAACCAGCCCGGATCAGTAACGAGATTGTTGCCCGACTGCAGGCCGATGGCGATGCCGTAGGCCTGCGCCGTCGCAAGCACGACCGTGCCGTAGCGCGTGTACTGGTTGATGATCTTGCGACCCTGCTCGCCTTCCTTCTTCAGCGCTTCGAGCGAAGGCACGACGGCCGTCAGAAGCTGCACGATGATGGAGGCCGAAATATAGGGCATGATGCCAAGCGCAAAGATCGCCATGCGCTGCACCGCGCCGCCCGAGAACATGTTGAACATGCCCAGAATGCCTTCGGACTGGCCCTGGAAAGCCTGCGCATAGGCATCGAGATTGATGCCGGGAAGCGGAATATGCGTGCCGAGCCGGTAGACGAGGAGTGCGAGAAGCGTAAACCAGATGCGCTTCTTCAGATCCGTCGCCTTCGCGAAGGTCGAAAAATTGAGATTGGATGCAAGTTGTTCCGCTGCAGAAGCCATGCGTATCTCCGCGTCGCCGCACGGCCGCCACAGGCGCCCGATGCGATTAAGTGCCAGATCACGTCAGCCGACGCGCCGCCCGCAAAAGGCGCTCATCGGCATTCGCGACAAACCACCCGCAGGACACGAACGATCGGGGCCGGCCGGTGGTCGAGGCACATATGGAAGAAAAAACGCCCGGTGTGAAGCACTCCGGGCGATCATTTTTCAAATCAGCGCTTTTACTCAGCGTTCTTGGCGCCGGCCAGCACGGTTATCGAACCGCCGGCCTTCTCGATCTTCTCGATCGCGGGCTTGGACGCCCCGGCAACTTCAAGCGTAAGCTTCGCCTTCAGCTCGCCGTCGGAGAGGATGCGGACACCGTCCTTAACGCGGCGAATCACGCCGGCTTCCTTCAGCACTTCGGCGGTCACCGTGGTCTTCGCATCCAGCTTCTTGGCATCGACGGCGGCCTGCAGGCGGCCGAGCGAGACTTCGACGAAGTCCTTGGCGAAGATGTTGGTGAAGCCGCGCTTCGGCAGACGGCGGTAGATGGGCATCTGGCCGCCTTCGAAACCGTTGATGGCAACGCCCGAACGCGACTTCTGACCCTTGACGCCGCGGCCGCCGGTCTTGCCGGTGCCCGAGCCGATGCCACGGCCGACGCGCTTCTTGGCGTGTGTTGCGCCTTCGCGGTCCTTGATTTCGTTGAGTTTCATAATCTTCTCCCGTCTCACTTCTCGTCGACGACGCGCACGAGATGGGACACCTTGTTGATCATGCCGCGCACAGCAGGCGTATCTTCCAGGGTGCGGACGCGATGCATCTTGTTGAGGCCGAGGCCGATCAGCGTCTGGCGCTGGACGGCGGGACGGCGGATCGGGCTGCCGATCTGCTCAACGGTGACAGTCTTCTTGGTGCTAGCCTTGGCCATGTGTGCCTCCCTTACTCGTCGACAACGGCGCCGGCGGCCTGGCGGCGAGCCTGGAGCGTGGCGTATTTGAGGCCGCGCTGCGCTGCGATGTCCTTGGGATGCACCTGGCTCTTCAGGGCATCAAAGGTGGCGCGAACCATATTGTAGGGATTGGACGAACCGGTCGACTTGGCAACCACGTCGGCAACGCCCAGGGTTTCGAAAACGGCACGCATCGGACCACCGGCGATGATCCCGGTACCGGCCTTGGCTGTACGCAGAAGAACCTTGCCAGCACCGTGGCGGCCCTTGACGTCGTGATGCAGCGTACGACCGTCGCGCAGGGGCACGAAGATCATTTCGCGCTTGGCGGCTTCGGTGGCCTTGCGGATGGCTTCCGGCACTTCGCGCGCCTTGCCGTGGCCGAAACCAACGCGGCCCTTGCCGTCGCCAACGACGACGAGCGCTGCAAAACCCATGCGGCGGCCGCCCTTGACGGTCTTGGCAACGCGATTGATGGCGACGAGCTTGTCAACGAATTCGCTGTCGCGCTCATCCCTGTTGTGGCGATCGTCGCGCGATCCCCTTCTGTCCTGTGCCATTGTCCTGTTCCTTTTTCTTTTCCGGGTGCAATCGGCAAATGGGAAGGCCGCTTGCGCCATCTCTGGCATGGGCGGCCGGTGATTGACCGAAGGCGACTTGCATTCCGAAGAGACAGTATCGCCTTGGCCGAATGTCAGGAGCGCCCCTCCAACGAAGGGCGCTCAAAGCTTCATCAGAAGCTCAGGCCACCTTCGCGGGCGCCGTCGGCAAGTGCCTTGATGCGACCGTGAAAGATGAAAGCGCCGCGATCGAACACGACTTCCTTGACGCCTGCCTTGGTGGCGCGCTCGGCGACGAGCTTGCCGACGGCTTCGGCCGCTTCACGATCCGCGCCGGTCTTCAGCGAAGACTTGAGCGAAGCGTCGAGCGTCGAGGCGGCAGCCAGCGTGCGGCCGGCCGTATCGTCGATGATCTGGGCGTAGATGTTCTTGGACGAACGGTGAACCGACAGACGCGGACGGCCGTTTGCCACTTTCTTGACCTGGCGGCGCACGCGGCTGGCGCGGCGTGCAATGGTTTCTTTCCTGCTAGCCATAACGCGTGTTCCTTACTTCTTCTTGCCTTCCTTGCGGACGATGCGCTCTTCCGCGTATTTCACGCCCTTGCCCTTGTAGGGCTCGGGACCGCGATATTCGCGAATGTTCGCAGCGACCTGGCCGACAACCTGCTTGTCGATGCCGGTGACGGTGATTTCCGTCGGCTTCGGGCAGGCAATCGTGATGCCTTCCGGCGGCTGGTAGACAACTTCGTGGGAGAAGCCGAGCGACAGCTGCAGGTTCTTGCCCTGCATCGCCGCGCGGTAGCCAACGCCGTTGATCTCGAGCTTGCGCTCGTAGCCTTTTGTGACACCGTTGATGATGTTCTCAACCATCGTCCGGGACATGCCCCATTTGGAGCGGGCGTCCTTCGACTGGTTGATCGGGGAAACAACGATCGCGTTGTCCTCGAGCTTGACGCTCACCTCGTCATTGGCGACGAAGGAGAGCTCGCCCTTGGGGCCCTTGGCTGTGACTTTCTGGCCGTCTACGGTCGCAGTCACACCAGCCGGAACCTGAACGGGCTTTTTACCGATACGAGACATTTTTCTTACCTGTCTGTTTCGTTAGGAGGATCTGACCGAGCCTTAGAAGACCGAGCAGAGAACCTCTCCACCAACATTCTGTTCGCGCGCCTGGTGATCAGCCATTACACCCTTGGGGGTGGAAAGGATCGTGATACCCAGACCATTTGCGACCTGCGGAATGGACTTGACCGAGACATAGACCCGGCGGCCCGGCTTGGAAACGCGGGCGATCTCGCGGATCACGGACGCGTTTTCGTAGTACTTCAGCTCGATTTCGATCTCGGACTTGCCGTTCTCGAATTCGGTCTGCGTGTAACCGCGGATGTAGCCTTCGGCCTGCAGAACGTCCAGGACATGAGCGCGCAGCTTGGAAGCCGGCGTGGTCACGGAGGACTTGCGACGCGAGGCGCCGTTGCGGATACGGGTGAGCATATCGCCCAGGGGATCAGACATTGCCATTGGACGCCTCCTTACCAGCTCGACTTGACGACGCCCGGCACCTTGCCGGTGTTGCCGAGATCACGCAGCGCGATACGGGACATGCCCAGCTTGCGGTAATACGCACGCGGACGGCCGGATACTTCGCAGCGGTTGCGGATACGCGTCTTGGAGCCGTCGCGGGGCATGTCCGCCAGCTTCAGGGAAGCGCGGAACCGCTCTTCGATCGGCAGTTCCTGGTTCTTGATGATCGCCTTCAGCGCGGCACGCTTCTCTGCGTCCCGGGCGACCGTCTTGCGGCGGCGCTTGTTCTTTTCGACTGCGCTTACTTTCGCCATGTCGTTTTCCTTTTCTACGCTCGTCGTTACGGTTATTTGCGGAACGGGAAGTTGAACGCTGTCAGGAGCGCCCGTGCTTCGTCGTCCGTGTTCGCCGTCGTGCAAACGATGATGTCCATGCCCCACATCTGATCGACCTTGTCGTATTCGATCTCGGGGAACACGATGTGCTCCTTGATGCCCATGGCGAAGTTGCCACGGCCGTCAAAGCTCTTCGGATTAAGGCCGCGGAAGTCGCGAACGCGCGGCAGCGCGATGTTCACCAGGCGGTCAACGAATTCATACATGCGGTCGCCGCGCAGCGTCACCTTGGCGCCGATCGGCATGCCTTCGCGGACCTTGAAGCCGGCGATGGAGTTGCGCGCATGGGTGATCACGGCCTTCTGGCCGGCGATCGCCGAAAGGTCGGCAGCAGCATTGGTCGGCTTCTTCGAATCGCCGACCGCTTCACCGACGCCCATGTTGATCACGACCTTGTCCAGGCGCGGAATCATCATCGGGTTGGCGTAGGAAAAGCTTTCCTGCAGCTGAGCGCGGATCTTCTCGTTGAATACCGTCTTCAGGCGCGGCTCATACTTTGCTTCAGCCATCGATCACTTCTCCCGAACGCTTTGCATAGCGGACCTTCTTCTCACCCTCGACCTTGAAGCCGACGCGGGTCGGCTTGCCGTCCTTCGGATCGGCGATCGCGAGGTTCGAAAGGTGAACCGGCGCTTCCTTGGTAATGATGCCGGCTTCGGCGGTCTGCGTCTGCCGCTGGTGGCGACGCACGACATTGATGCCCGAAACAACGGCGCGGTCTTCCTTCGGGAAAACCTGTACGACTTCACCGGTGCGGCCCTTGTCCTTGCCGGCGATCACGACGACCTTGTCGCCCTTCTTGATTCTCTGCATGTTCCGCGCTCCCTTACAGAACTTCCGGAGCCAGGGAGATGATCTTCATATGGCTCTTGCCACGCAACTCGCGCGGAACCGGCCCGAAGATACGCGTACCAATCGGCTCTTTGTTGTTGTTGATCAGAACGGCAGCATTGCTGTCGAAGCGGATGACGGAGCCGTCAGCGCGGCGGATGTCCTTTGCCGTGCGAACGACAACGGCCTTCATCACATCGCCCTTCTTGACGCGCCCGCGCGGAACAGCCTCTTTCACCGAAACGACGATGATGTCGCCGATCGAGGCATATTTACGCTTTGAGCCGCCCAGAACCTTGATGCACATGACACGACGCGCGCCGGAATTATCCGCCACGTCGAGGTTTGTTTGCATCTGAATCATATCAGGTCGCCTTCTTGTTGTTACCGGCCCGGTTGGGCACCTCTGCCCCCTAGACCAGCTTAATCGACACGTATCAAAGCGCCCGCCCTGTCAAAATGACCCCGGCGGTCGCTCGAATTTCCTGTCCAGCACTTTCAAAACCGTGGCGCCCGAAAAGGATTTCTTCCGGGGTCTACACCGTGTGCAAGAGCCAGAGCGTCTTATGTGTAGCGTCTTTCGGGGCTCAGTCGTCTCCAAACTGGAGAATGCCCTTACGGAAAAGGCCGCCCGTTGCCGGACGCCCCCGCATCTCAATGCCGTGCTACATACAGATATTTCGCCAAAGCGCAAGGGCCCCGGCGAAATAGCTGTTCAAATTTGGGCTTAAGCCTGGGCGGAAACCACCGTCCAGCGCTTGTCCTTGGAAATCGGAGCGCATTCCTCGATGAATACGGTATCCCCGACCTTGTACTGGTTCTCGGCGTCGTGCGCCTTGTACTTCTTCGAGCGGCGTACAGTCTTCTGCATCAGCGGGTGGGCGAAACGACGCTCAACCCGGACTACGACCGTTTTATCGTTCTTGTCGCTGACGACAACGCCTTGCAGGATGCGTTTAGGCATTTTCTTGTCGGTCCTTTAATCTCAAGCCTTGCCGGCTGCCGCCTTCTGGGCGGCAATGGTTTTCACACGCGCTATGTCGCGGCGCACTTCCTTGATGCGCGCCGTTTTTTCCAGCTGGCCGGTCGCCTTCTGGAAGCGCAGGTTGAACTGCTCCTTCTTCAGCTTGGCGAGCTCGTCCTTGAGCTGGTCTTCGGTCATGGCGTGTACGTCAGAAGTCTTCATCAGTACCACTCCTTATTCTGCGATACGCTGGATAAAGCGCGTCTTGACCGAGAGCTTGGCCGCGCCGAGGCGCAGGGCTTCACGTGCAATTTCTTCGCTCACACCATCGATTTCGAACATGATCCGGCCGGGCTTTACGCGGGCCGCCCAGTAATCGACACCGCCCTTACCCTTACCCATACGCACTTCGGTCGGCTTCGAGGTGACCGGCGTATCGGGGAAGATACGGATCCACACGCGGCCGGCACGCTTCATGTGACGGGTGATCGCGCGGCGGGCCGCCTCGATCTCGCGCGCGTTGACGCGGTTGGGTTCCTGCGCCTTCAGCCCATATTCACCGAAAGCCAGGTCGCTGCCGCCCTTGGCGACGCCATGGATGCGGCCCTTGAACTGCTTGCGGTACTTTGTACGCTTTGGCTGCAACATTTTCTTCTATCTCCGAACTTCGCGGAAAGCGCCCTTATCAGGCGTTTTCGCGGCGGCGATTGTTGCCGCTGTTACCCTTGTTGTCGCCCTCGGTCGCGCGACGCTCGGAGGCCATCGGGTCGTGCTCAAGGATTTCGCCCTTGAAGACCCAGACCTTGATGCCGCAAATGCCGTATGCGGTTTCAGCTTCGGCCGTGCCGTAATCAATGTCGGCGCGCAGCGTGTGCAGCGGAACGCGGCCTTCGCGGTACCATTCGGTACGTGCGATTTCGGCGCCGCCGAGACGACCCGAGCAGACGATACGGATGCCTTCGGCGCCGAGACGCATGGCCGACTGCACCGAGCGCTTCATGGCGCGGCGGAAGGCAATGCGGCGTTCCAGCTGCTGCGCGATCGACTGAGCGACCAGCGTGGCGTCGGTTTCCGGCTTGCGTACTTCAACGATGTTGAGGTGCATTTCCGAGTCGGTCATCGTCGCGAGCTTGCTGCGCAGCTTTTCGATGTCCGCGCCCTTCTTGCCGATGATGAGACCCGGACGCGCCGAATGAATGGTCACGCGGCACTTCTTGTGCGGACGCTCGATGACGACCTTGGAGACGCCGGCCTGCTTCAGTTCCTTCTGGATGAAGCTGCGGATCTTCAGGTCTTCATGGAGCAGCTTGCCGTATTCGTGATTGTCGGCGAACCAGCGGCTGTCCCAGGTACGGTTGATGCCGAGGCGGAAACCGATCGGATTGATTTTCTGACCCATTATGCGGCCTCCTCTTCGACTTCACGGACGACGATCGTCAGATGCGAAAACGGCTTGAGGATGCGCGATGCGCGGCCCCGGCCCCGGACCATGAAGCGCTTGGCGACAATCGACTTGCCGACATAGGCTTCCGCGACGATGAGCTGGTCAACGTCGAGGTCGTGGTTGTTTTCAGCATTGGCGATGGCCGATTCGAGCGTCTTGCGGACGGTCTCGGAAACCCGCTTCTGCGAGAATTCGAGATCGGCCAGAGCCCGGTCAACCTTCTTGCCGCGAATCATGGCGGCGACGAGGTTGAGCTTCTGCGGGCTGACGCGGATCGTGCGCGTAACGGCCTGCGCCTCGTTTTCCTTAAGCCGGCGTGCGGCTTTTGCCTTGCCCATTGTTACTTCCTCTTCGCCTTCTTGTCGGCGCCGTGACCGTAGTAGGTCCGCGTCGGTGCAAACTCACCGAACTTGTGGCCGACCATCTCTTCCGACACGGATACCGGAATGTGCTTGGAACCATTGTAGACGCCGAAGGTCAGGCCGACGAACTGCGGCATGATCGTGGAACGGCGGCTCCAGATCTTGATCACTTCGTGGCGACCGCCTTCACGCACCTTCTCAGCCTTCTTGAGAAGATAGCCGTCAACAAACGGTCCCTTCCATACTGAACGAGCCATTTCAGACTACCTCTCTTACTTCTTCTTCTGGTGGCGCGAACGCATGATGAACTTGTCGGTCGACTTGTTCTTGCGCGTGCGCTTGCCCTTGGTGGGCTTGCCCCAGGGCGAAACAGGGTGGCGACCACCGGATGTACGGCCTTCACCACCACCGTGCGGGTGGTCGATCGGGTTCATGACGACGCCGCGAACATGCGGACGCTTGCCCCGCCAGCGCGAACGACCGGCCTTGCCGTCATTCGTGTTGGAATGGTCGGGGTTCGATACAGCGCCGATCGAAGCAAGGCAAGAGCCAGGCACGAGACGCTGTTCGCCGGAGTTCAGGCGAAGGATCGCCATGCCCTGGTCGCGGCCGACGAGCTGCACATAGGTGCCTGCCGAACGGGCGATCTGGCCGCCCTTGCCCGGCTTCATCTCGACGTTGTGCACGATCGAGCCGACCGGAATGTTCTGCAGCGGCATCGCATTGCCGGGCTTCACGTCGATCGCGCTGTCGGCGGCGAGAACCTTGTCGCCAACGGCCAGACGCTGCGGCGCCAGGATATAGGCAAGCTCGCCATCCGCATAGTTGATGAGCGCGATGAAAGCCGACCGGTTGGGGTCGTATTCCAGACGCTCGACCGTGCCCTCGACGCCGAACTTGCGACGCTTGAAGTCGATCATGCGGTAGGTGCGCTTGTGACCGCCGCCCTGGAAGCGCGCCGTCACGCGGCCGTAGTTGTTACGACCGCCCTTCGAAGACAGGCCCTGCGTCAACGCCTTGACGGGCTTGCCCTTGTAAAGCTCCGAACGCTCGACGATTACCAGTTGGCGCTGGCTCGGCGTTGTCGGATTGAATGTTTTCAATGCCATTTTCTCATTCCCTATTGGGTCTCTACCCTACCGGGTCTGTTTCAAACGCCGGTCGTCACGTCTACGGACTGACCCTCGGCCAGCGTGACGATCGCCTTCTTGACGTCCTTCTGCTTGCCGGAGAAATTCCGGAAGCGCTTGATCTTGCCCTTGCGCACGAGCGTGTTCACGGACTTGACCTTGACGCCGAAGAGCTCTTCGACAGCGGCCTTGATCTCGGGCTTGCTCGCATTCTTGGCAACGTTGAAGACAACCTGGTTATTATCCGAAACCAGCGTCGACTTCTCGGTGATGACCGGCGAAACGATCACGTCGTAATGGCGGATATCGCTCATTTGAACCGCTCCTCCAGAGCTTCGACTGCGGACTTGGAAAGCACGAGCTTTCCGCGGCGCAGAATGTCGTAAACATTGATGCCCTGAACCGGCAGAACATCGATATTCGGAATGTTGCGGGCGGCAAGCTTGAAATTGCCGTCGACTTCCGAACCGCCGATGATCAGAGCGTTTTCCAGGCCGAGGCCGGCAAACTGGGCGATGAGCGCCTTGGTCTTTGCTTCCTTGGCGACGAGATCATCAACGATGATCAGGTCTTCAGCCTTCAGCTTCGACGACAGGGCATGCTTCAGAGCCAGGGCACGAAGCTTCTTCGGCAGGTCATGACCATGATCGCGGACGACCGGACCATGAGCGCGACCACCGCCGCGGAACTGCGGCGCACGCTTGGCGTGGTGGCGGGCGTTACCCGTGCCCTTCTGCTTGTACATCTTGGCGCCGGTCAGGGCGACTTCCGAACGACCCTTGGTCTTGTGGCTGCCCTGACGCTTCTTGGCCAGCTGGTAGCGGACCATGCGGGCGAGGATGTCTTCGCGCGGTTCCAGGCCGAAGATCTCGTCCTTCAGGCTGACCTTGCCGGCGTCCTTGCCCTCAAGTGTTTTGACGGTGAGATCCATTACTCGGCTCCATTGGTTTCAGCCGCGCGCAGGCCTGCAGGCCGCGGCGCATTTTCAGGCACACCGGACTTCACAGCGTCGCGAACCGTGATCCATGCGCCCTTGGAACCGGGAACGGCTCCCTTGACGAGGATCAGACCGCGCTCTTCATCGGTGCGGACGACTTCGAGGTTCTGGGTGGTGACGCGGGTCTGGCCCATGTGACCAGCCATCTTCTTGCCCTTCCAGACCTTGCCCGGATCCTGGTTGGAACCGGTCGAACCATGCGAACGGTGCGAGATCGAGACACCGTGGGTGGCGCGAAGGCCGCCGAAGTTGTGGCGCTTCATCGCACCGGCAAAACCCTTACCGATGGTGGTGCCGGTCACGTCAACGAGCTGACCCGACACGAAATGGCCGGCCGTCAGTTCGGCGCCGATCTCGAGCAGGTTGTCTTCCGAAACGCGGAACTCGACCAGCTTGGCCTTGGGCTCGACCGAACCCTTGGCGAAATGGCCGCGCAGCGCCTTCGACGTGTTCTTGACCTTCGAACGGCCCGCACCGAGCTGAACGGCGGTGTAGCCGTTTTTTTCTTTCGTGCGCGTTGCGACGACCTGGCAGCCGTCCATTCGCAAAACTGTTACCGGGATATGCTCTCCTGCGTCATTGAAGACGCGGGTCATTCCCACCTTCTGTGCTATTACACCTGAACGCATCGGTTCGTTCCTTTTAGAGTTCCGGCCAAGCCCTTGCGGCCCTGGCGTGTCTCCGTTTGGGACGTCATGCGCATCGCACTAAAGCGCGCGCAGCGATTGGTCCCGTTTAACTATTGGTCCCTGCCCTGAATGATCAGAGCTTGATTTCAACGTCGACGCCGGCAGCCAGATCGAGCTTCATCAGAGCATCGACCGTCTGAGGGGTCGGATCGACAATGTCGAGCAGGCGCTTATGTGTGCGCATTTCAAACTGCTCGCGGCTCTTCTTGTCGATATGCGGGCCACGGTTGACCGTGAACTTCTCGATCCGGGTCGGCAGCGGAACCGGACCGCGCACGTTCGCGCCGGTACGCTTGGCCGTGGAAACGATCTCACGCGTCGAGGCATCAAGGATCCGGTGGTCAAACGCCTTCAGGCGGATGCGGATATTCTGGCCGTTCATGCGACTCGTCCTTGTCTTCTTCTTCTTCCCGCCTTCTCGTCATAGATCAGGCGCATTTGTTGAACTTCGACCGCTCTCTTCAATCTTCAAAAGTAGGGACAGGTTGCCCCGTCCCTACCTCGCAATCAAAGTGCCTGTCGCGCGTCGATTACTCGACGATCGATGCCACGATGCCGGCGCCGACGGTGCGGCCGCCTTCGCGGATGGCGAAGCGCAGCTTTTCTTCCATCGCGATCGGAACGATCAGCTCGACGTCAACCGTGACGTTGTCGCCCGGCATTACCATTTCCGTGCCTTCCGGCAGCGTGACGACACCCGTCACGTCCGTCGTGCGGAAGTAGAACTGCGGACGGTAGTTGGTGAAGAACGGCGTGTGGCGGCCGCCCTCATCCTTCGTCAGGATGTAGGCTTCTGCCTTGAACTTCGTGTGCGGCGTCACCGAACCGGGCTTGCACAGGATCTGGCCACGCTCGACCTGGTCGCGGTTGATGCCGCGGATCAGCGCGCCGATGTTGTCGCCGGCCTGGCCCTGGTCGAGCAGCTTGCGGAACATTTCAACGCCGGTCACCGTCGTCTTCTGCGTCGCCTTGATGCCGACGATCTCGACTTCCTCGCCAACCTTGACGATACCGCGCTCGACACGGCCGGTCACAACCGTACCACGACCCGAAATCGAGAAAACGTCCTCGATCGGCATCAGGAAGGGCTGGTCAACCGGACGCTCGGGCGTCGGGATGTAGTCGTCGACAGCGGCCATCAGAGCGCGGATCGCGTCTTCGCCGATTTCCTTGTTGCTGTCTTCGAGAGCGGCAAGAGCCGAGCCCTTGATGATCGGGATCTCGTCACCGGGGAACTCATAGGACTCCAGAAGCTCGCGGACTTCCATTTCGACGAGTTCGAGGAGCTCTTCGTCGTCAACCTGGTCAACCTTGTTGAGGAAGACAACGATGCCCGGAACGCCGACCTGACGGGCAAGCAGGATGTGCTCGCGGGTCTGCGGCATCGGGCCGTCGGCGGCCGAGCACACCAGGATCGCGCCGTCCATCTGCGCCGCGCCGGTGATCATGTTCTTCACATAGTCGGCGTGGCCGGGGCAGTCGACGTGGGCGTAGTGACGCTTGTCGGTCTCATATTCGACGTGCGCCGTCGAAATGGTGATGCCGCGCGCCTTTTCTTCCGGGGCCGCGTCGATCTGGTCATATGCACGGAAGTCACCGAAGAACTTCGTGATCGCAGCCGTCAGTGTCGTCTTGCCGTGGTCAACGTGACCGATCGTGCCGATGTTGACGTGCGGCTTGCTCCGCTCAAACTTTGCCTTTGCCATTTTAGGCTCCTATTCTTTCCAGACCCCGCAAAGGGGCCAACTCGTTAAGGTGACGACCCCGGTTACTTCGAACCGGAGTACTTCGCCTGAATTTCCTGTGCGACGTTCGACGGGACCGGCGCGTTGTGATCGAAGGTCATCGTGTACTGTGCACGGCCCTGAGACATCGAGCGCAGCGTGTCGACATACTTGAACATGTTCGCCAGCGGAACCTCGGCCTCGATGACCGTCGCATTGCCGCGCGGCTCCTGCCCCTGGATCTGGCCACGACGGGAGTTCAGATCGCCGATGACGTCGCCAACGTAATCTTCCGGGGTCACGACCTCGACGCTCATGACCGGCTCGAGAAGCTGGGCGCCGGCCTTGCGGGCTGCTTCACGGAAGCAGGCGCGCGCGGCGATTTCGAAGGCGAGGACCGAGGAGTCGACATCGTGATAGGCACCGTCAACGAGGGTGGCCTTGATGCCGAGCATCGGGAAGCCGGCGAGCGGACCCGAGGACAGAACGCTTTCGATACCCTTCTGGACACCGGGGATGTATTCCTTCGGAACCGAACCGCCGACGATCTTGGATTCGAAAACGAAATCCTCGCCATCCGGATTGGGTTCGAAGATGATCTTGACGCGGGCGAACTGACCCGAACCACCCGACTGCTTCTTGTGGGTGTAGTCTTCTTCGTGGGCCTGCGTGATGGTTTCGCGGTAGGCAACCTGCGGCGCACCGACATTGGCCTCGACCTTGAACTCACGCTTCATGCGGTCGACGAGAATGTCGAGGTGAAGCTCGCCCATGCCGGCGATGATCGTCTGGCCGCTCTCCTCGTCGGAGAACACGCGGAAGGACGGATCCTCGGCTGCAAGACGGTTGAGCGCAATGCCCATCTTTTCCTGGTCGGCCTTGGTCTTCGGCTCGATGGCGATGCGGATAACCGGCTCGGGGAATTCCATCCGTTCCAGGATAACAGGCTTCAGCGGATCGCAGAGCGTGTCACCGGTGGTGGTTTCCTTCAGACCGGCCAGCGCAACGATGTCACCGGCGTAAGCCACTTCGATGTCCGAACGCGAATTCGAGTGCATCTGCAGCATGCGGCCGACGCGCTCGCGCTTTTCCTTGACCGTGTTCATCACCGAGGAACCCTTTTCGAGGGTACCGGAGTAGACGCGGCAGAAGGTCAGCGAACCGACAAAGGGGTCGTTCATGATCTTGAAGGCCAGCATGGACAGCGGCTCTTCATCATCAGCGTGACGAGCGATGTCGGCTTCGGTCTTGACGTCGATACCCTTGATGGATTCGATGTCGACCGGCGACGGAAGGAAGTCGACAACAGCGTCGAGAAGCGGCTGAACGCCCTTGTTCTTGAAGGCAGAGCCGCACAGCATCGGGAAGAACTGAACGCCGATCGTGCCCTTGCGGATCAACTGACGGATCTTGTCGTTGTCGGGCATCTCGCCTTCGAGATAGGCTTCCATGGCTTCTTCGTCGATCTCGACGATGGCTTCGATCATGGCTTCGCGCCATTCTTCGGCCTTATCCTTCATGTCAGCCGGAATATCGGTGATATCCCACTGCGCGCCCAGATGTTCGCCGTCCCAGACAAGCGCCTTCATCTCGATCAGGTCGATCACGCCGGCGAAGTCGTTTTCAGCGCCGATCGGCAGCTGGATGACAACCGGGGTCGCGCCAAGGCGGGACTTGACCATCTCGACCGAGCGATAGAAGTCGGCGCCGATCTTGTCCATCTTGTTGCAGAAGATCATGCGCGGGACGTTGTACTTGTCAGCCTGACGCCAGACGGTTTCCGTCTGCGGCTCAACGCCGGCATTGGCGTCGAGAAGCGCAACGGCGCCATCGAGCACGCGCAGCGAACGCTCGACTTCGATGGTGAAGTCAACGTGGCCGGGGGTGTCGATGATGTTGAAGCGACGCTTCTTGCCGTCGCGGCCCTGCCAGAAGGTGGTGGTTGCAGCGGACGTGATCGTGATGCCACGCTCCTGCTCCTGTTCCATCCAGTCCATCGTGGCCGCGCCGTCGTGAACTTCACCGATCTTGTGCGACTTGCCGGTGTAGAAGAGGATGCGCTCGGTCGTCGTGGTCTTGCCAGCGTCGATGTGCGCCATGATACCGAAATTACGGTAATCTTCGATTTTATATTCGCGAGCCATGATATCAGGCCTTCCCTCGTATCTGAATTACCAGCGGTAATGGGAGAATGCGCGGTTGGCGTCAGCCATCTTGTGCGTATCTTCACGCTTCTTGACAGCAGAGCCACGGTTGTTCGCAGCATCCATGAGCTCGCCGGAGAGGCGCTCGATCATGGTGGTTTCGTTGCGCTTGCGCGCAGCCGCGATCAGCCAGCGGATAGCGAGAGCCTGGCGGCGCTCGGGACGGACGTCGACCGGAACCTGGTAGGTCGCACCGCCAACACGGCGGGAGCGAACCTCAACGTGCGGCGCAACATTCTCAAGGGCCTGATGAAACACCTCGATCGGGTCCTGCTTCATCTTGCCTTCGACGGCGTCAAGCGCACCGTAGACGATCGTCTCGGCGACCGACTTCTTGCCATGCAGCATGATGGCATTCATGAACTTGCTGATCACCAGATCACCAAACTTGGGATCCGGATTGATCTCACGCTTTTCTGCACTGTGGCGTCGTGACATGCTTTTTGTCTCTCAACAGTTGCGGCGCTTAAAACGCGGAGAACCTCGCGCAGCGCCAGAAAAATGAAAACCGAATTACTTCGGACGCTTCGCACCGTACTTCGAACGGCGCTGCTTACGGTTCTTGACGCCCTGCGTGTCGAGAACGCCGCGAATGATGTGGTAACGCACACCCGGCAAGTCCTTGACGCGGCCGCCGCGAATCATGACGACGGAGTGTTCCTGCAGATTGTGGCCTTCACCCGGAATGTAGCCGATGACTTCGAAGCCATTGGTCAGGCGGATCTTGGCAACCTTACGAAGAGCCGAGTTCGGCTTCTTCGGCGTCGTGGTGTAGACGCGCGTGCAGACGCCGCGCTTCTGCGGGTTCTGTTCCAGCGCGGGAACCTTGTTCCGCTTGACCTGAGGCTGGCGCGGCTTGCGGATCAGTTGGTTTACGGTAGGCATATACCCATCCCTTTAGAATTCGTGTCTCGTCGCCCTTATGGGGCATTTCAATGCCGTCACCGGCGAACAGAAGCACTTTCAGCGTCTATATGCGCACAAGCACGGCCCGACCCGCCTTCCCGGCAGATGGACCTTAAAGCAGAGGACACAGGCGCCTTGCCGCGTCATGCGTGCAGCATTTGATCTTCAACGTGCTGTATGAGAACCTAGTCTGAGGTGAACTCCGGGACATTTGGCTTCCCGAACGACCATGCCTCACATGGGTTCTGTTGGCGCCGACATACTCATTTCGGTTAATGCCGTCAAGCCCAAAGCCCCGAAATTCTGGAATCTCCGGGCCTCAAGCGCCGCCTTTGCAGACGGCCATGCCGCATCCGGCAATATTGACGGCTTTCAAGACAAGTCTTGCGCAATATTCTGTCGCCGGATCGGCCCATCGCCTGAAAGCGCGAGCCGCGTCGCGATCCCGATTCTCTCCAGAAACACGCGGTCGTGGCTGATAACGAGGAGCGCGCCGTCATAGGCGTTGAGCCCCGCCTCCAGCGTCGCCAGGCTTTCAAGGTCGAGATGGTTGGTCGGCTCGTCGAGGATCAGGAGCTGCGCCGGTCGGCTTCCGCCGATCGCGACAGCAAGTCCCGCCCGCAGCAATTCGCCGCCGCTCAAAGTCTCGACCCGTTTCAAAGCCTCGTCGGCGCGGAAACGGAATCGCGCAAGCGCCGCCCGGCACGCGTTCTCGCCATCACGCGGGTTGAGACGCCTGAAATTGTCTCGGACGCTCGCCGCCGGATCAAGCAGGGAGACAGCCTGGTCGAAGAGCGCAAAGGGCACGCAGATCTCCGCCGTTCCGCCGAGCGGCCGCAGCCCGCCCGAGAGCGTCTTTACCAGCGTCGACTTGCCAGCACCGTTGCCGCCTTCGATTGCCACGCGCTCGGGGCCGGTCATCTCGAAAGAGAGGTCGCAAAAGAGCGGCGCTCGGGCTTCATAGCCGCCGGCAAGGCGGTCTGCCTTCAGGACCCGCCGCCCGGCGGCAAGCCCCGAGGGCGGAAGGGCGATCGCAAACGGCGCGACCACCTCAAGGCGCGCCTTCGCCTCGCTGAGCGCCTCCGCCGCCCTTTCGGCCTGCCGGTCATTGAGCGCGTTTTGCCGGGCCGCCGTCGCCTCGGCCTGCGCCTTCATGCCGTCGAGCACCATTTTCGGCATGTCCTTGCGCTTGCGCGCCTTAAGCCCCTTTGCGTCGGTGCGCGCCTTGCGCTCCGCTCGCTGGCGCGCGGCCGCGGACACCTGCCGTACCTCTCGCTCCGCTTCGCTCAATCGCCTTTCGCGGTTTTCGACTTCGGCAGCCTTTTCCCGTTCATAGAAGCCGTAATTGCCGCCATAGCGCGTGATGCCGAGGCTGGTCAGTTCCGCGATCTCCGTCATCGCCTCCAGCAGTTCACGGTCATGGCTGACGACCAGCGCTCCGCCGCGCCAACCGCCAAGAAAGTCCATGAGAAGCTTTCGCCCGGCCGCGTCGAGATTGTTGGTGGGCTCGTCGAGCAGGATGAAGTCCGGATCACCGCGGGTGAGCGCCGCAAGCCGCGCCCGCGTCAGTTCTCCGCCGGAAAGGCGGGAGGGCGGGGTCGTCAGCGGGTAGGCAATATCGAACCGGGAAAGGGCGGCAACAGCCTTTTCCTCGGCGAGCCAGTCGATGCGGCCCACGGTCTCGGCGCTTGCCCTGCCCTCGCCGGCCTCCCTGATCATCTCCAGCATGTCCGTGATCGCGAAACAATCGGCAAGCGTCTCGCCGTCCCTGGATCGAACCGACTGGTCAAAGAGCGCCAGCCGGCCCGCAACCGAGACAGCACCTGAAGTCGGTGCGATCGCGCCCGCCATCAGTTTCAGCAGCGTCGTCTTGCCCACGCCGTTGCGCCCCACAAGCCCGGTCAGCCCGGGGCCGAAGACAGCGTCGATATTATTGAAAAGAGAATGGCCGTCAGCAGTTGTGAAGGACAGGCCGGAAAGCGTGATGGTCGCGTGCATGAAAAGAGTTCTCCCGTAAAGCCAGTATGTTTGCTGTCTTCAGGTGAGAAATCATTGGCGGCACGTCCCTTGTGATCACGGTTGATCTTCCACTACCCCCGAAGGGCGGCGATTTCAAGACCGGCCCGCGTCAATCGCCGGACAGCCAACTTTCAATTGCCGTCATCTTGTGAAAAGAAAGGCCGAACGGAAACGAGAGGCAGAAACATGATCGCTATTCCCGGCTACACCAGCGACGGCGAGCGCATGGTCTTCATCATCACCGGCAAGGTCTACCACGAATGGAACGGCGAGGCGGAAGTGCATGTGATCATCGCCGCCCCGGACGAGGATACCGCCGTGCGCAACACGCTGAACGCGCTGGCCAACGAAGGCTATGCCGAGGCCGATCTCGACCAGATCGGCCTGATCACCGAGATCCCGGACGAGGAGCCCCATGCCTCCGCCTACCAGACGGCGCTCGAGGGAGAGGTGGCGATCGTGAAGCTGTCCGGCTGACGGGAGGACGGCCGCCTTCCACAGCCGGAGCAGCCGCGTCCTCCGGAATCTCGCGCGCCGCGGGCAATCGCCCTTGCTTTATCCCCGTGCTTTGCCCACACTCGCCTGAACTAAATACAGGGGAACATCAAAGGGCATTTCCGGCGCTCTCCGGAGGTCCCTTTACCGCCGGCAAGGACAAAAATGTCAATCAAAGCAGCGATTTACCACCTTACCCACTACAAATACGACCAACCCGTCAATCTCGGACCGCAGATCATCAGGCTGAAGCCGGCCGCCCATTCGAAGACCAAGGTCATCTCGCATTCCCTGAAGGTCACGCCGGAGAACCACTTCGTCAACCTCCAGCAGGACCCCTACGGCAACTACCAGGCCCGCTTTGTTTTCCCCGAGCCGGTCACCGAGTTCAAGATCGAGGTCGATCTCGTCGCCGACATGACGGTCTACAATCCCTTCGACTTCTTCGTCGAGGAACAGGCGACCAAATACCCCTTCGACTATGACGAGGCGATCCGCGAGGACCTGTCGATCTACATCAAGCCCGAGCCGATGGGCCCACGGCTGAAGGCGTTCATGAAGAAGCTCGACCTTTCGCCCGGCCAGGGCACGGTCGACATGATCGTCGGCATCAACGCCCGCCTTCAGCACGAGGTCAATTACATCATCCGCATGGAGCCCGGCGTTCAGACGCCCGAGGAAACGCTGGAGCGGGCCTCCGGCTCCTGCCGCGACAGTGCCTGGCTTCTGGTGCAGATCCTGCGCAATATGGGTCTCGCCGCCCGTTTCGTCTCCGGCTATCTGATACAGCTCGAGCCGGATCTGAAGGCGCTCGACGGGCCGTCGGGCACCGATCATGATTTCACCGACCTGCATGCCTGGGCGGAAGTCTTCCTGCCCGGCGCGGGCTGGATCGGGCTTGATGCGACCTCCGGGCTTCTGACCGGCGAAAGCCATATTCCACTGGCCGCCACGCCGCACTACCGCAACGCCGCGCCGATTACCGGCGGCTATTTCGGCAAGGCGGAGACGAGCTTCGACTTCGACATGACGATCAAGCGCGTTGCCGAGCATCCGCGCATCACCAAGCCGTTTTCCGACGAAAGCTGGGAGGCGCTCAACGCGCTCGGCAACAAGGTCGACCGATTGCTCGAAGAAACCGACATGCGGCTCACCATGGGCGGCGAGCCGACCTTCGTCTCGATCGACGATTTCGAGGCCGATGAATGGAACACCGGCGCCGTCGGCCCGACCAAGCGCGGCCTTGCGGACGAATTGATCCGGCGATTGCGGCAGCGTTTCGCCCCCGGCGGCTTCCTGCATTACGGCCAGGGCAAATGGTATCCGGGCGAAAGCCTGCCGCGCTGGACCTTCTCGCTCTACTGGCGCAAGGACGACGTGCCGATCTGGAACAACCAGGACCTGATCGCCGAGGAAAAGCGCGAGATCAAGGTCGACGAGAATGATGCCGGCCGTCTGCTGCAGGCGATCGCCAACGAACTCGATGTCGATCCCGAACTCGTCACCCCCGCCTTCGAGGACCCGGCCGAGTGGCTGATCCGCGAGGGCAATTTGCCGGAAAACGTCGATCCGTCCAATTCGAAGCTGAAGAACGCCGAGGACCGCGCCCGCATCGCCAAGGTGTTCGAGCGCGGGCTGACGCGGCCGACGGGTTATGTCCTTCCGGTTCAGGCCTGGCAGGGCCGCGCCTCCGGCCTCACCTGGGTTTCGGAGAAATGGACGACGCGGCGCGGGCGCATCTACCTTATTCCCGGCGACAGCCCGGTCGGCTTCCGCCTGCCGCTCGATTCGCTCGCCTGGATCCCGCAGGCGCAGTACCCTTTCATCAATCCGCTCGACCCCTCCGTCAGGCGCGAGCCCCTGCCCGACTACAGGCGCGACGAGGGCCGGCCGCTGCCGCAGGCAAGCTTCACGCCCTTCGAGGAAAGCCCGCAGCCGGCCATGCCGGCCTCCGGCGCGTCGATCGGCGGTCATGTGCGCACGGCGATCTCGATCGAGCCGCGCGACGGCAGGCTCTGCATCTTCATGCCGCCGACGGTGACGCTCGAGGAATATCTCGACCTGATCGCTTCGGCCGAGCGCGCGGCCGAGAAGCTCGGCCTTCCTGTCCACATAGAAGGCTATCCGCCGCCGCATGACGAGCGCATCAATGTCATCCGCGTGGCGCCCGACCCCGGCGTCATCGAGGTCAACGTCCATCCCGCCGCCAACTGGAAGGAGTGCGTGGAGACGACGACCGCGCTCTACGAGGAGGCCCGGATGACGCGGCTTGGCGCCGACAAGTTCATGATCGACGGACGCCACACCGGCACCGGCGGCGGCAACCACGTCGTGGTCGGCGGGGCCAATCCGGGCGATAGCCCCTTCCTCAGACGTCCGGACCTGTTGAAGAGCGTGGTGCTGCACTGGCAGCGTCACCCCTCGCTCTCCTACCTGTTCTCGAGCCTGTTCATCGGCCCCACCAGCCAGGCGCCGCGCATCGACGAAGCCCGGCACGACGCGCTCTATGAGCTTGAAACGGCGATGGCGCAGATCCCGCATCCAAAGTCCGGTATTATGCCGCCGCTGCCGTGGCTGGTCGACCGGCTGTTCCGCAACCTGCTGATCGACGTCACCGGCAATACGCACCGCGCCGAGATCTGCATCGACAAGCTGTTCTCGCCGGACGGGCCGACCGGCCGGCTCGGCCTTGTCGAGTTCCGCGGCTTCGAAATGCCGCCGAATGCACGCATGAACCTTGCGCAGCAATTGCTGGTGCGGGCGCTGCTTGCCCGCTTCTGGAAGAACCCGCTGGAAGGCAAGTTCGTCCGCTGGGGCACGGCGCTTGCCGACCGCTTCATGCTGCCGCATTACATCTGGCAGGATTTCATGGACGTGCTGCAGGACCTCAAAGAAAACGGGCTGGAGTTTCGCCCCGAATGGTTCGAGGCGCAATTGCAGTTCCGCTTCCCCTTCTTCGGCGAGGTCGAATATGAAGGCAACAAGCTGGAGTTGAGGCAAGCGCTCGAACCCTGGAACGTCATGGGCGAACAGGGCGCCCCCGGCGGCACGGTGCGCTATGTCGATTCCTCCGTCGAGCGGCTTCAGGTGCGGCTTGAGACCCAGGCCCCGGAGCGCTACATCGTCACCTGCAACGGTCGCAAGGTACCGATGAAGCCGACCGGAACCAACGGCGTTTCGGTGGCGGGCGTGCGTTTCAAGGCCTGGCAGCCGGCCTCGGGCCTGCATCCGGTGCTGCCGGTCAACTCGCCGCTCACCTTCGACATTTACGACACATGGTCGGCGCGATCGGTCGGTGGTTGCATTTATCATGTTGCGCATCCCGGCGGGCGGAACTATGAGACCTTCCCGGTCAACGGCAACGAGGCGGAGGCAAGACGGCTTGCGCGCTTCGAGGCCTCCGGGCACACTGCCGGCGGCTATTCGGTGTTCAGCGAAACGCCGTCGCCGGAGTTCCCGCTGACGCTGGATCTCAGGCGCCCGGCAGGGCTTTGAGCCCGTCCGCAATCGGGTCAATTGCCTGAGTTTGCGTCAGAGAAGACAGTTGGAGCATCGAGGTCCATTCGCCCGATGCTCCCGCGCCGGCAGACGGGCGGCACGAACCCGCCCGACCGAACCGATTTGTGGCGGACACGGGATCCCTCCCCGCATCAGCGGCCGGGGTCTTTGACAATGGGCGGCAGGAAGCGCTCGCGATGGCAGAACCGAAGGCGGATATTTCCGCCGACAAGCATATGGCTGACGAGGACCACGAGGCGGAACCCGCCATCGCCTGGAACGCCCGGGACTACGTTCCCCTTAACGGCGTGCCAGACGAGATGGTCGACGCCGGGGGAAAGGTGCGTCCGGTCTGGCAGCCCTTCGTCAACGCGCTTTCCGGCATGACGGCGTCCGAGCTTTCCGAGCGGTTTGCCCGCGCCGACCGTTATCTGCGCGATGCCGGCGTGTTCTACCGCGCCTATGACGGGCAGGATGACGCCCGCGCCTGGCCCTTTTCCCACATTCCGGTGATCATCGACGATGACGAATGGCAGGGACTCGCCGACGGGTTGAAGCAGCGAGCCGATCTTCTGGAAGCGATGATGGCCGATTTCTACGGCGAGAACCGGCTTGTCGCCGAGGGTTTCATCCCGCCGGCGCTGGTCGCCTCCAATACCGAATTTCTGCGACCGCTCGTCGGCATCGATCCGCCCGGCGGCCATTACCTACACTTTGTCTCCTTCGAGGTCGGGCGCGGGCCGGACGGCAAGTGGTGGGTGCTGGCCGATCGCGCCCAGGCGCCCTCGGGCGCCGGCTTCGCGCTGGAAAACCGGGTTGCCGCCTCGCGCGCCTTTTCCGGCATTTACGGCGACATGCATGTCCGCCGCGTCGCCTCCTTCTTCGGCGCTTTCCGCGATGCGCTGCAGGGCGATCCGGCCGGCAATGAGGGCCGCATCGGCGTGCTGACGCCGGGGCCGGCCAACGAGACCTATTACGAACACGCCTATATCGCCCGCTATCTCGGCATCTCGCTTCTGGAAGGCGAGGACCTGATCGTCGTCAACGACCGGGTGATGGTGCGCACCGTGGCCGGACCGATGCCGGTCAGCGTGCTGTGGCGCCGTCTTGACGCCGGCTTCACCGATCCGCTTGAACTCAACCCGAATTCGCGCATCGGCACGCCCGGCCTCGTCAGCGCCATCAGGGCCGGCAATCTCACCATGGTCAATGCGCTTGGCTCGGGCATGGTCGAGACCCGCGCGCTGCTCGCCTTCCTGCCGGCGCTGTCGCGTCGCCTGCTGAACGAGGAGCTGAAGATCCCGTCCATCGCCACATGGTGGTGCGGCCAGGAAAACGAGCGTCGCCACGTGGCCGAAAATCTCGACCAGATGCTGATCGGCCCGGCCTATTCGCGCATGCCGTTCTTTGATGATTCCGGGCAATCCTTCACCGGCGAGCGGTTGCGCGCGCGCAAACCCGGTTCGGTTGCGCGCTGGCTCGACAAGCGCGGCCCCTGGCTCGTCGGCCAGGAAGCGGTCAAACTGTCGACCGCGCCCGCCTTCATCGACGGCAAGCTGGCGCCGCACCCCTTCTCGCTGCGCGTCTTCGCCGCCCGCACCCGCGACGGCTGGAAGTTGATGCCCGGCGGTTTCGCCCGCATCGGCTCTTCCGATGACGTGGCCGCGATCGCCATGCAGTCAGGCGGCAGAGCTGCGGACGTCTGGGTCGTGAGCCAGACGCCGGTCGCGCGCCCGACGCTTTTGACGCAGGAAAGCCGCATCCCGCGCAACAAGCCGGCAAACCTGCCAAGCCGGGCCGCCGACAACCTGTTCTGGCTTGGCCGCTATATCGAGCGCGCGGAAGGCAATCTGCGCATCCTGCGCGCCTGGCACGGCCGTTTTGCCGAGGTGGACGATCGCGGCCAGGCGCTTCTGACGCGGGTGGAAGCCTATCTCGACCAGATCGGCCTCGACCTTTCCGAGGCTGCCCTGCCGCCGAGCCTCCTGCGCGATATCGACAGCGCCGTCTATTCCGCCGGCAATATCCGCGACCGCTTCTCGCCCGATGGCTGGCTGGCGCTGAACGACCTGTCGAAGACCGCGCGACGCTTCGTCGACCGGGTCAAGCCCGGCGATGACGCCGCCCATGCCGTGACCGTGCTGCTGCGCAAGCTTGCCGGATTTGCCGGTCTGGTGCACGAAAACATGTACCGTTCCACGGGCTGGCGTTTTCTCTCGATCGGCCGCTATCTGGAACGCGGCCTGCACATGACCCGGCTTCTGGGCGAGCTTTCCGGCGAGGATGTGCCCGACGGCGCGCTCGACATGCTGCTGGAGATCGGCGACAACGTGATGACCCACCGCCGCCACTACAATGTCTATACCGATCACCTGACGATCACCGATCTCCTGGCGCTCGATCCGCTCAATCCGCGCTCCGTGCTGTTCCAGCTGAACCAGATCCTCGCCGAGGTCGAGAAACTGCCCGACCACGGCTACCCGACGCAGATGTCGCCGCTGCACCGCGAGACGATGCGGGTGCAGTCCGGCCTCGCGGTGATGACCGCCGAAACGGTGTCGACCGATTATTACATGACGCTGGAACGCGATTTCGAGGCGCTTTCCGACTGTCTAGCCCGAAACTATCTGTGAGCGACGATGCTTTACGACCTCTCCCTCAAGATGGAATACCGCTACGACACGCCGGCCTCGCTCGCCCGCCACATCACCCGCGTGATGCCGCTCTCGATTGCCGGGCGTCAGCGGCTGATCGCCGGCCATGTGAAGTTCGATCCCGAGCCCGACGAGGAGCGCGGCTTCATCGATTTCTTCGGCCATCCGGCGATCGCCACGCTGGTCAACCAGCCGCATCAGCGCTTTGCCATCATGATGAAGGCCCGGGTCAGCATCGATGCGCCGCGCACCATGCTGGAATTCGCCACCACGCTGGCAGAATTGAAGGGCGAATATGACCGCGTGCTCGATCTCGGCCGGGATTCGCCGCATCATTTCATCGGCCCGAGCCCGCGCATTCCGCTTGACCGGAAGATCGGCGCCTACGGCCGAAGCCTCGCGTCCGCCGACAGCAGCGTCTACGCCATCGCCAGGACGATCTGCGCGCGGATATTCGAGGATTTCGCCTATGACGGCGAGGCAACCACCGTCGACAGCACGCCGGCCGAAGCCTTCGCGCTGCGCCAGGGCGTCTGCCAGGATTTCGCCCAGGTGATGATCTCTGCGCTCCGCATGATCGGCATTCCAGCCGGCTATGTCAGCGGCTATCTGCGCACCATTCCGCCTCCGGGGAAACCGCGCCTCGAGGGCGCGGACGCCATGCATGCCTGGGTGCGGGTGTGGTGCGGCAACGCCACCGGCTGGGTCGAGTTCGATCCGACCAACAACATGGAGGCCGGCGCCGACCATATCGTCGTCGGCTATGGCCGCGATTATGGCGACGTGGCGCCGGTGCTCGGCATGATGAAGACATATGGCGAGCACCAGGCAACCCAGGCCGTGGACGTGATCCCGGTCCAGCAGCCCCAGGCCGCGCTCTGACGCATCGGCGTGTTGCCGCGCAATATCAGGGGCCGCCTTTCGCGCAGCGGCTGTTGTCCGCTGCCTCCGCCTTCCGAGCCCGCAACGGCGGACTGCCATCTTGCTGCCGCACGGCGGCGCTTAATACGGCGGCATTTGATGGCACGGCGAGAATTTCCGACGCCAACTCATAGGTTTGTTGCAAGTGCGTCATATCAGTGCATAAATTGAACGCAAGGATAAGAGCATACCGGTCCTCCTGAGCGGGGAGACTGTTTTACGGCGCCGCATATTTCGAAAATTCCAGCCATTGTTTGACGGAAAAAAGCCAATGAGCAAATTGACCCATCCCGACCTGCCTCTGCCGACGCCCCGCCCCTATGACGTTGACGGCCTGGCCGCCGACATTCTGGAGAAACTGACGTACCAGGTCGGAAAGGACACGATCGTCGCCCAGCAGCATGACTGGCTGCGCGCGGTCATTCTGGCGGTGCGCGACCGGATCACGGACAAGTGGATGGAATCGACCCGCAAGACCTACGAGGCCGGCTCCAAGCGCGTCTATTACCTCTCGCTGGAATTTCTGATCGGCCGGCTTCTGCGCGACGCCATTTCCAATCTTGAAATGATCGAGGCGATCAACGAAGCTCTGGCCAAATTCGACGTCAGCCTTGCCGAACTGGCCGGGCTCGAGCCGGACGCCGCGCTCGGCAATGGCGGTCTCGGCCGCCTCGCCGCCTGTTTCATGGACTCCATGGCAACGGTCGACGTGCCCGCCTATGGCTACGGCATCCGCTATGTGAACGGCCTCTTCCGCCAGGAAATCGCCGATGGCTGGCAGGTGGAGCTGCCGGAGAACTGGCTTTCCCACGGCAACCCCTGGGAGTTCCACCGCCGCGAAAGCACGCATGAGATCAATTTCGGCGGCAAGGTCGACATCATTGAGGAGGCCGGCAAGGAGCCGCGCTATGTGTGGAAGCCGGCCGAACGCATGATCGCCGAGGCCTATGACACGCCGGTGGTCGGCTGGCGCGCCAAACGCGTCAATACGCTGAGGCTGTGGTCGGCCGAACCGATCGACCCGATCCTGCTCGACAAGTTCAACGCCGGCGACCATATCGGCGCACTGCAGGAAAGCACCAAGGCCGAGACGCTGACCCGCGTTCTCTATCCGGCCGACGCCAACCCGGCGGGACAGGAACTGCGCCTGAGGCAGGAATATTTCTTCTCCTCCGCCTCGCTGCAGGACATTTTGAACCGGCACATGCAGCAGTTCGGCGATATCACGCTTCTGCCGGAAAAGGCCGCCATCCATCTCAACGACACGCATCCCGCGATCGCCATCGTCGAAATGATGCGTCTTCTGGTCGATATCTACGATGTCGAGTTCGATGACGCCTGGGAGCTGACCGTCGGCACCTTCGCCTATACCAACCACACGCTTCTGCCGGAAGCGCTGGAGACCTGGCCCGTGCCGCTGTTTGAGCGCCTTTTCCCGCGCCACATGCAGTTGATCTACGCGATCAACGCCAAGATCCTGCTGAAGGCCCGCAAGGAGGCAAATGCCACCGATGACGCCATCCGCCAGATCTCGCTGATCGACGAAGGCGGCGAGCGGCGCGTGCGCATGGGCAATATCGCCTTTCTCGGCTCGCATTCGATTAACGGCGTCTCGGCGCTCCATACAGAACTGATGAAAGAGACGGTGTTCTACAATCTCCACCGCCTTCATCCCGACCGCATCAACAACAAGACCAACGGCATCACCCCGCGACGGTGGCTCAAGGAGTGCAATCCGGGCCTCACCAGCCTGATCCGCGAGGCGATCGGCGACGATTTCCTCGATGACGCCGAAGAACTGCAGGCGCTCAACAGCCTTGCCGAGGACTCGGCCTTCCAGGACAAGTTCTTCGCCGTCAAGCGCGCGAACAAGGTGCGCCTTGCCAATCTCATCGGCGAACGCATGGGCACCCGCATTGATCCGTCGGCGATGTTCGACATCCAGATCAAACGGATCCATGAATACAAGCGCCAGCTTCTGAACATCATCGAGGCGGTCGCGCTCTACGACCAGATCCGCTCGCATCCGGAAATGGACTGGGTGCCGCGCGTCAAGCTCTTCGCCGGCAAGGCGGCGCCGAGCTATCACAACGCCAAGCTGATCATCAAGCTCGCCAATGACGTCGCCCGCGTCATCAACAACGATCCGGCGGTGCGCGGCCTTTTGAAGATCGTCTTTATCCCGAACTACAACGTCTCCACGGCCGAGGTGATGATCCCCGCCGCCGACCTTTCCGAGCAGATCTCCACGGCCGGCATGGAGGCTTCGGGCACAGGCAACATGAAATTCGCCATCAACGGCGCACTCACCATCGGCACGCTCGACGGCGCCAATGTCGAGATGCGCGACTGGGTCGGCGCTGAAAACATGGTCATTTTCGGCCTGACGGCCGAAGAGGTTGAACAGGCGCGCGCAAAAGGTCACAATCCCCGCGAAATCATTGAGGGTTCCAAGGAGCTTTCGCAGGCATTGTCGGCCATTTCCTCGGGCGTGTTCTCGCATGACGATCCCGGCCGCTACGGCGATCTCATCAGCGGCCTGTACGATCACGACTGGTTCATGGTCGCTGCGGATTTCGATGCCTATGCCGCCGCCCAGCGCGAAGTCGACGCCATCTGGAACGATCGCACCGCGTGGAACGTTAAGGCGATAAGGAATACTGCCCGTATGGGGTGGTTCTCGTCCGACAGGACGATCAGGGAGTATGCACACGATATCTGGAGTGCTTTATGAAAAAGCCGGAATCAGACGATCCGGAACGGGCGCGGGGCGATGCCCCGTCGCGGGAGGAAATTAACAGTGTCCTGAATGCCACGCACGGCGATGCTTTCTCCGTGCTCGGCATCCACGATATCGGTGGCAGTCACGTCGCGCGGTGTTTCCTGCCCGGGGCGGAAACCGTCGAGGCCTTCGATCTCGACGGCAAGCCCCTCGGCAAGCTCAAATGCCTCGATGAAGCCGGCTTTTTCGCCGGTCCCGTCGACATCCCCGGCTTCGTGCCGATCCGCTACCACGCCACCCGCGGCGGAGCGGAATGGACGGTGACCGACCCCTACAGTTTCTGGCCCGTGCTCGGTCCGATGGACGACTATTACGTCCGCGAAGGCTCGCATCTGAGACTGTTCGACAAGCTCGGCGCCCACCAGATGACCCATCAGGGGGTAAAGGGCTTCCATTTCGCCGTATGGGCGCCGAACGCCCGTCGCGTCTCCGTTGTCGGGGCCTTCAACGGTTGGGACGGCCGCCGCCACATGATGCGGTTCCGCCGCGATTCCGGCGTCTGGGAGATTTTTGCGCCCGACGTCGAACCCGGCCAACCCTACAAGTTCGAGATCATCGGCGCCGACGGCAATCTCATGCCGCTCAAGGCGGACCCCTTCGCCCGCCGCAGCGAGCTGAGGCCGCAGACCGCATCGCTGACGGCGGCCGATCTGGAACAGGAATGGGACGACGAGGCGCACCGCGAACACTGGGCAAGCGTTGACCGGCGTCGCGAGCCGATCTCGATCTACGAGGTCCATGCCGGCTCCTGGCAGCGCCATGATGACGGCTCATTCCTCTCCTGGGACGAACTCGCCGACCGGCTGATCCCCTATTGCGCGGACATGGGCTTTACCCATATCGAGTTCCTGCCGGTCTCCGAATATCCCTACGACCCGTCCTGGGGCTACCAGACGACCGGGCTTTATGCGCCGACGGCCCGCTTCGGCGAGCCGGAAGGGTTTGCCCGTTTCATCAATGGCTGTCACAAGGTCGGTATCGGCGTCATTCTCGACTGGGTGCCCGCCCATTTCCCGACCGACGAGCATGGCCTCCGTCAGTTCGACGGCACCTCGCTTTACGAGCATGCCGATCCGCGACAGGGCTTTCATCCAGACTGGAACACCGCGATCTATAATTTCGGCCGCACCGAAGTCGCCTCGTTTCTTCTGAACAACGCGCTCTACTGGGGCGAGAAGTTCCATGTCGACGGGCTAAGGGTCGATGCCGTCGCCTCGATGCTCTATCTCGACTATTCGCGCAAACACGGCGAATGGGTGCCGAACGAATATGGCGGCAATGAAAACCTCGGCGCCGTCCGCTTCATCCAGGAGACCAACAAGGCCGTCTACGGCAATCATCCGGAGATGATGACGATCGCCGAGGAATCGACCGCATGGCCCAAGGTCTCACAGCCGGTGCACGAAGGCGGCCTCGGCTTCGGCTTCAAGTGGAACATGGGTTTCATGCATGACACGCTGAGCTATCTCGCGCGTGAGCCGATCTACCGCAAGCATCACCACCAGGAGATCACCTTCGGCCTGCTCTATGCCTTCGCTGAAAACTATGTGCTGCCGCTCTCCCATGACGAGGTCGTGCACGGCAAGGGCTCGCTGATTGCCAAGATGGCCGGCGACGACTGGCAGAAATTCGCCAATCTCAGGGCCTACTACGCCTTCATGTGGGGCTATCCCGGCAAGAAGCTTCTGTTCATGGGCCAGGAATTTGCCCAGTGGAGCGAATGGAGCGAGGCGCGCGGGCTTGACTGGAACCTGCTCGACTACCCGACCCATGAGGGTATGCGCCGCCTGGTGCGCGACCTCAACTTCACCTACCGCTCCAAGAAGGCGCTGCATGCGCGCGACTGCGAGCCGGAGGGCTTTGAATGGGCGATCGTCGATGATCACGACAATTCCGTCTTTGCCTGGCAGCGCAAGGCGCCGGGCGAGAAGCCGATCATCGTCATCTGCAATTTCACGCCCGTTCCGCGCGAGGACTATCACGTCCCGCTGCCGAAGGCCGGCGTCTGGCGGGAAATCCTGAATACCGACGCCGAAATCTACGGCGGCAGCGGCAAGGGCAATGGCGGACGCGTGCGCGCCGAAGTCCACGGCCATGGCGGCATTTCCGCCACGCTGCTCTTGCCGCCGCTTGCAACCATCATGCTGGAACCGGAAGACTGAGAGGGAGGGAAGGATGAATACGCGCACTGGATACCCCCTGGCACGTGACGCGATGGCCTATGTGCTGGCCGGCGGTCGCGGCAGCCGATTGAAGGAACTGACCGACACGCGTGCAAAGCCCGCGGTCTATTTCGGCGGCAAGACCCGCATCATCGACTTCGCGCTGTCGAATGCGCTCAATTCCGGCATCCGGCGCATCGGCGTCGCCACGCAGTACAAGGCACACTCGCTGATCCGCCACCTGCACCAGGGCTGGAACTTCTTCCGGCCGGAACGAAACGAGAGTTTCGACGTACTCCCCGCCTCCCAGCGCGTTTCGGAAACGCAATGGTACGAAGGCACGGCAGACGCGGTCTACCAGAACATCGACATCATCGATTCCTACGGCCCGGAATACATGATCATCCTGGCCGGCGACCACATCTACAAGATGGACTATGAGGCGATGCTCCAGCAGCACGTCAACGAGGGCGCCGACATCACCATCGGCTGTCTCGAAGTGCCGGTGGAAGACGCCAAGGGCTTCGGCGTCATGCATGTGGACGCCACCGACAGGATCGTCGATTTCGTCGAGAAGCCGGCCAATCCGCCGGGCATTCCGGGCAACGAGAAGATGTCGCTCGCCTCCATGGGCATCTACGTCTTCAATACCAAGTTCCTGTTCGAATGCCTCTACCGCGATGCAGCCGACCCGACCTCGAGCCGCGATTTCGGCAAGGACATCGTTCCCTACATCGTCAAGAACGGCAAGGCGATGGCGCATCGCTTCTCGCAAAGCTGCGTGCGCTCGAGCTTCGAGAAGGAGGCCTATTGGCGCGATGTCGGTACGATCGACGCCTATTGGCAGGCCAATATCGACCTCACCGCCATCGTCCCCGAACTCGACATCTACGACAAGTCCTGGCCGGTCTGGTCCTATTCGGAGGTGACGCCCCCGGCGAAATTCGTCCATGACGACGAGAACCGCCGCGGTTCGGCCATCTCCTCGGTGGTCTCTGGCGACTGCATCATCTCCGGTTCGCAGCTCTACAAGAGCCTGCTGTTTACCGGCGTCAGGGCGAATTCCTATTCCCGCCTCGAAGGCGCCGTCATTCTCCCCCATGTCCATATCGGGCGGCACGCGCGTCTGAAGAACGTGGTCATCGACCACGGCGTCCATATTCCCGAAGGCCTCGTCGTTGGCGAGGATCCGGACCTGGATGCCCGCCGTTTCCGCCGCTCGGAAAACGGCATTTGCCTGATTACACAGTCGATGATCGACAGATTGGATAACTAAGACATGAAGGTCCTTTCCGTTACGTCGGAAATCTACCCGCTGATCAAGACGGGTGGCCTCGCCGATGTGGCCGGCGCCCTGCCGCTTGCCCTCGCCGGCCTCGGCATCGAAACCCGCACAATCATTCCGGGCTATCCGGCAATCATGAAAGCGGTCGACGGGCATGCCGAGAAGGTTCACACCTTCGCGGAGCTTTTCGGCGAGCGGGCAACGCTTTACGCGGCGAAATGCGAGGGGCTGGACCTTCTCGTCCTCGATATCCCGGCGCTCTTCGGCCGGTTCGGCAACCCCTATAATTCGGCGACCGGCGAGGGATATTCCGATAATTGGCGCCGCTTCGGCGCATTATCGAAGGCAGCGGCAGAAGTGGCCGCCGGCGTGTTGCCGGGATGGGAACCGGACCTCGTTCACTGCCACGACTGGCAGGCGGCGATGACGCCGGTCTACATGCGCTTTTCCGACGTGCCGGAAAAACCGTCGATCCTCACCATCCACAATATCGCCTTCCAGGGCACGTTCGGCCCCGACATCTTCCCCTGGCTCGGCCTGCCGGCCCATGCCATGGCCGTCGATGGCGTCGAGTATTTCGGCAATGTCGGCTTTCTGAAGGGCGGGTTGCAGACAGCCTGGGCCGTCACCACCGTGAGCCCGACCTATGCGCGCGAGATCCAGACGCCGCAATACGGCATGGGGCTTGAAGGGCTGATCGCCGCACGCGCGCACACGGTCCACGGCATCGTCAACGGCATCGATACCGATGTCTGGAACCCGACCACGGACCAGTCGCTCGCCAGCCGCTACACGCCGAGCCGGCTGCGCCTGCGCGAACCGAACCGGCAGGTCCTGAGCGAGCGTTTCGGCCTTGATGACGATACTTCCCCGATCTTCTGCGTCGTCTCCCGTCTGACATGGCAGAAGGGCATGGACCTCCTCGCAGAAGCCATCGGCCCGCTTGTCGCCATGGGCGGAAAGCTTGCCGTTCTCGGCACCGGCGATCATCATCTGGAAGAGGCCTTCCGCAACGCCGTGCGGCTTTATCCCGGGCGCGTCGGCACCATCATCGGCTATGACGAGACGCTGTCGCATATCCAACAGGCCGGCGCCGACGCGATCGTCATTCCCTCGCGTTTCGAACCTTGTGGCCTGACCCAGCTTTACGGCCTGCGCTATGGCTGCGTGCCGGTCGTCGCCCGCACCGGCGGTCTGGCCGACACGATCATCGACGCCAATCCGGCCGCGCTCGATGTGAAGGTGGCAACCGGCATCCAGTTCTCGCCGGTGGAAACCTGGTCGCTGGTCCATGCGCTGCGCCGCGCGATCAACCTCTACAATGACAAGAAAGCCTGGATGCACATGCAAAAACAGGGCATGAAGAGCGACGTGTCCTGGAAATCCAGCGCCAAACTTTACGCCGACCTTTATTCAAGCCTTTTCGTGTGACGGTTCGAACATCATGACCAAGACCATTGCCACCAAGCCCTTTGACGGCCAGAAGCCCGGAACCTCCGGCCTGCGCAAGAAAGTGCCGGTTTTCGCCCAGCCGCATTATGCGGAAAACTTCATCCAGTCGGTGTTCGACAGCCTCGAGGACTATCAGGGCAAGACGCTGGTGATCGGCGGCGACGGGCGCTACCTCAACCGCGAGGTGATCCAGACCGCGATCAAGATGGCGGCGGCCAACGGCTTCGGCAAGGTCATGGTCGGCCAGGGCGGCATCCTGTCAACGCCGGCCGCCTCCAACATGATCCGCAAATACCAGGCCTTCGGCGGGATCATCCTCTCTGCCAGCCACAATCCCGGCGGCCCGAACGAGGATTTCGGCATCAAGTACAACACCGCCAATGGCGGCCCGGCGCCCGAGCGCATCACCGACGCGATCTATGAGCGCACCAAGCTGATCGATCGCTACCGCATTTCCGAGGCCGACGACGTGCCGCTCGACAAGATTGGCACCTACAAGGTCGACGACATGGAGGTCGAGGTCTTCGATCCGGTTGCCGATTACGCGGCGCTGATGGAGGAACTGTTCGACTTCGACGCGATCCGTTCCTATATCGCCGGCGGTTTCCGCATTGCCTTCGACGCGATGAGCGCGGTGACCGGCCCCTACGCCAAGGAGATCATCGAAAACCGTCTCGGCGCGCCGGAGGGCTCGGTGCGCAATTTCGTGCCGCTGGAAGATTTCGGCGGGCACCATCCCGACCCGAACCTGGTCCATGCCAAGGAGCTCTACGATGAGGTGATGAGCGCCGACGGTCCCGATTTCGGCGCGGCCTCCGACGGCGACGGCGACCGCAACATGGTGGTCGGCAAGGGCATCTTCATCACGCCGTCCGACAGTCTTGCAGTGCTCGCGGCGAACGCCCATCTGGCGCCGGCCTACAAGGCCGGCCTTGCCGGTATCGCCCGTTCCATGCCGACCAGCCAGGCCGCCGACCGGGTGGCCGAAAAGCTCGGCATCGAGGCCTATGAAACACCCACGGGCTGGAAATTCTTCGGCAATCTGCTCGACGCCGGCAAGGCGACGCTGTGCGGCGAGGAGAGCTTCGGCACCGGTTCCAACCATGTGCGGGAAAAGGACGGGTTGTGGGCCGTTCTGCTGTGGCTCAACATCCTGGCCGTGCGCGGCGAGACCGCCTTCGACATCGTCAATAAGCACTGGGCCGAGTATGGCCGCAATTACTATTCCCGCCATGACTATGAGGGCATCGAAACCGATGCGGCGAACGGCCTGATGGACGCGCTGCGCGAGAAGCTTGCCACCCTGCCCGGCTCCACCTTCGGCGACATGACCGTGAAGGAAGCCGACGATTTTGCCTATCACGACCCGGTCGACGGCTCTGTCAGCCGGAACCAGGGCGTGCGCATCATGTTTGAAAGCGGTTCGCGCGTCGTCTTCCGCCTTTCCGGCACCGGCACGTCGGGCGCGACGCTGCGCGTCTATCTGGAACATTTCGAGCCGGACCCGGCCCGCCACGAAGAAGATACGCAGAAGACGCTTGCCGGGTTGATCGCCTATGCCGAACATATCGCCGGCATCAAGGAACGCACCGGCCGCGATGCCCCGACCGTGATTACCTGAGCCTCCCATGCGAGACCATGAATCAAGACCCGGCGTGAGGGTTCTCGACCGGGGCGTCGAATTCTCCGTCTATTCGGAGAACGCGACAGGCATGGAGCTTTGCCTGTTCACGCCGGACGGGACGGAGACTGCACACCTGCCGATGTCGCATGAGCGGGGAAATATGTTCCGCCTGCTCGTCGATGGGCTGAAACCCGGCCAGCGCTATGGCTATCGCGCCTTCGGACGGTATGATCCGATGGCGGGCCACTGGTTCGATTCCTCGAAACTCCTCGTCGACCCTTACGCGCGCGAGATCGATGCGCCCTACCGTTACCATCCGAAACTTGTGCGATACGGCGTCGAGACCGCCGACATCGTGCCCAAAGGCGTCGTTGTCGCCGACGGTCAGGGCGATCCGGGCCATATCGATCTCCCCGATGGCGCCTTCATCTACGAGGCCGGGGTGAAATCGCTCACCATGCTCAATCCGCACGTGCCCGAAAGCATTCGCGGCACGGTCGCAGCCCTTGGCCACCCGGCCGTGGTGGAGCATCTGCAGAAGATCGGGGCGGACGCGATCGAACTGATGCCGGTGACGGCCTGGATCGACGAGCGC
The DNA here is from genome assembly GCF_005924265.1 of Martelella lutilitoris. Classification (GTDB taxonomy): domain Bacteria; phylum Pseudomonadota; class Alphaproteobacteria; order Rhizobiales; family Rhizobiaceae; genus Martelella; species Martelella lutilitoris. Next base: position 187,912 of record NZ_VCLB01000005.1, on the reverse strand, counting down.
CACCTTCAGCCCCTCGGGCTCACCAATGCCTGGGGCTACAACCCGGTCACCTTCATGGCGCCCGACCCGCGGCTCTGCCCCGGCGGGATCGGCGAACTGCGCCGGGCGGTGGACGCGCTCCACGAAGCGGGCATTGCCGTGATCCTCGATCTCGTCTTCAACCACAGTGGCGAGAGCGACCAGTTCGGCGGCACGCTGAGCTTCCGCGGGCTCGACAACGCGACCTATTATCGCCTCGCCGACGACGATCCTTCGGTGTTCATCAACGATACCGGCTGCGGCAACACGATTGCCTGCAATCATCCCATGGTGCGTCGCTACATCATCGACAGCCTGCGCTTCTTCGTGACGGAGGCTGGCATTGATGGTTTCCGCTTCGACCTCGCGCCCATTCTCGGGCGCACGCGGAACGGCTTCGACACCCATGCCGAAACGCTCGAAGCCATTCTCTCCGATCCGGTGCTGAAGGACCGCACGATGATCGCCGAACCTTGGGATATCGGTCCCGGCGGCTATCAGCTCGGCCATTTCCCCGCCCCTTTCCTCGAATGGAACGATCGCGCGCGCGACGACATGCGACGGTTCTGGCGCGGCGATCAGCACATGACGGGACGGCTCGCCGACGCACTGTCGGGCTCATCGCATATCTTTTCCGTGCGCGACCAGCATGTGACCCGCTCGGTCAATTTCATCGCAGCCCATGACGGGTTCTCGCTGCATGACGTGACCGCCTATGTGCACAAGCACAACGGCCCGAACGGCGAGAGCAACCGAGACGGACACGACGAGAATTTCTCATGGAACAACGGCATCGAGGGCGAGACCGACAATCAGGTCGTTCTCGCCCACCGCCGCCAGGACATCAAGGCCCTGCTCGCCACGCTGTTTGCCAGCCGTGGCGCGATCATGCTGAAGGCCGGCGACGAGGGCGGCATGACCCAGTATGGCAACAACAACGCCTATTGCCAGGACAACGAGACCACCTGGATCGACTGGAAGGCGATGGACGAGGAGCTGATTGCCTATACCGGCGCGCTTGCGGCCTTGCGCAGGCAGTTCGCGGTCTTTTCCGAGACCGGTTTCTTCACCGAGGACGACGTGGCCTGGCTGCGCCCGGACGGAGAGATCATGACCGTCGACGACTGGGAGGCCGCCGAGTGCGACAGCCTGAGCGTCGTGCTTTCGACCACGGAGCGCGGCAGCGAAACCCCGACCCGGCTTGCCGTCCTGATCAACCGCAGTCACGAGGAAATAGCCTTCCGCCTGCCGGAGCGCGACGCCCATGGGTGGCACAGCCTCGCCGACCGGCGACGCGGCATTGTCGAGATCGCGCTTGCGCCCCGTTCGGTATCGTTTTATGCGGAGATGCTCTCCGAGGCCGGATAGCCCAACCAACAACAAGTGTGCGCAGCCGAAAGAAAACCATGGCCAAAGAAATTTCGCTTTCTGAAGTGAAGGATTACGTCGGCCATGAGGTCGGTCTGTCGCGTTGGTTCACCGTAGACCAGACGATGATCGACACCTTCGCCGACGCCACGCTCGACCATCAGTTCATTCATACGGACCCCCAGCGCGCTCGCGCGGAAACGGCGTTCGGCGGCACGATCGCGCACGGTTTCCTGACGCTTTCGCTGCTTTCGGCAATGAATTTCGATTGCGTGCCGAAGGTGCGCGAGCAGACCATGGGCATCAATTTCGGCTTCGACAAGGTGCGCTTCATGACCCCGGTCAAAAGCGGCGCGCGCGTGCGCGGTCGCTTCATGCTCAAGGAAGCGCGCTTTCGCGGGGCGGAACTGCTGGCGATCAACTATGCCGTCAGCGTCGAGATCGAGGGCGAGCGCAAGCCGGCGCTGACCGCCGACTGGATCACCCTCGTCCAGTTCGCCGCAGAAGACCGACCGGAAACGGCATGACGCTTGCCGGCACCCCAATCGGCGCGGCCTTCGAACGACAAGCCAAGGCCTGCGATGAACTCGGCTCACCGTTTACCGCGAGAGTGTGCCGTCTTGCTGTCGAGCGGCTTGAACATCAAGGCGCGGTTGCCGACATGATACGGACATGGCCGGTCGAACGCGCCGTTGTCGATGCGCCGGCGCTGAGGTTTTGTGGTGCGCTGCATGCGCTGCGGCGGCAGGGCTGGGCTTCGATCTCGGCAGTTTATCCGCCCGCCTCCGCATCCGATGATGACCTCTGGAGTGCCATCGCTACCGCGCTGACAGAGCACGCCGGCTTTATTGCAGAGCGCATGCAGTCGGCGCCGCAGACCAATGAAGTGCGCCGTTCCGCCGCGCTGTTTCCGGCCTTTGCGGAAATCGCAGACCGGTTTCCCGGCAAGCCGCTGGTCCTTTCGGAAATCGGCGCTTCGGCAGGCCTCAACCTGCTTTTCGACCGCTATGCCTACCGCTTCGCCGGAATGCATTACGGACCGGCCGAAGACGTGGCGCCGTTCACCATCGCGCCGCAATGGCAAGGCAGGCGCCCCGCACATGCCGAAATCTCTGTACGCGAACGGGCCGGCTGCGACCTCAATCCGCTGCGCGCGGACAATCCGGACGATTGTGAACGGTTGCTGTCATATATCTGGGCTGACCAGACTGACCGAATCGAGCGCACGGAAAAGGCGCTTGCCCTTGCCCGGAAGTATCGCGTGCATGTTGAAAAGAACGATGCGCTTCAGTGGCTTGCCGAAAGGCTAGACACGCGTCGTGAGGATGCGGTGCATGTCGTCTATCACACGATCGCCTGGCAATATCTGCCCGCAGCCGCCCAGCGCGAGGGTCTCGACATGATTGCCGCGGCCGGTGGTCGCGCCAGCCGGGACGCTCCGCTCTGCCATCTTGCCATGGAAGCAGATGACAAGGGACCGGGCGCTGCCCTTACCCTTGTCGTCTATCCCGGAGGCGAGGCGCATACGCTCGGCCGCGCCGATTTTCACGGCCGCTGGATCGACTGGCAGCTTTGAGCGACCTCAAGAAGCTGCGTCCTTCGCGCCCTGATCGAGCAGGCCGAAGACATAGGGTGCGAAGGAACGCCAGCATTCCACGCGGAAGGTGTTCTCCTCCTTGCGGAACAGCACGATCTCGGCCTTGCCGAGAACGGTGCGCACCACCTTGCCGACAGGAAAGCCGGCAAGCCTCAAATCCTGCGGGCAGGCGGCGTTGATCGCCGTCGCGGCCCCCGGCCCGTCGACCATCACCGCGACATTGCGGTGGGAGACGTCGACGGCCGAAAACGGCGCTTCGATCCCGCCAAGGCGCGACATCAGGTCGTCGCCATATTCATTGATCACCAGCCATTCGTCCGGCCCCAGCCAGAATGCATAGCGACCGTCCCGCATGGCGGATGACAGCGGTGCGCGCGGCAATTCTATTTCGAGGGCGCCGGAAAGAGCGCCAAGCGCCTCTTCGCCCGCCCTCAATGCAAGCCGGGTCGCATCGCCGGCCACGACAAGCCGGGCAAGGCCCGAACCGCCAAAGGCGCCGGCAAGCGGAAATGTCCGTGTGGCAACGAGTTCCTCAGCCATGGATGCGCGCTCCTTCCTTGTCGTAGAATACGGTATCGACCACTTCGACCGCGATATTGCGATCCGGCATCGGCACGTAGAGCGTCTGACCCTTCAACGCGTGGCCATTCTTGACCACGGCCATGGCAATGCCGCTTTGAAGCGCCTCCGACCAGTAGGCAGAGGTCACATGACCGAGCATCGGCACCGGTTTGGCCGCGTTCGGATCGGCAACGATTTGCGCCCCCTCCTCCAGCACCAGGCGCGGATTGTTCTTGACCATCAGGCCGACAAGCTGCTTGCGGTCCTCGGCCACCAGATCCGGCCGCTTCAGCCCGCGAATGCCGACGAAATCGGCCTTCTTCTTCGAGACAGCCCAGCCCATGCCGGCATCAAAGGGCGTCACCGTGCCATCGGTATCCTGACCGACGACGATATAGCCCTTTTCCGCGCGCAGCACATGCATGGTTTCGGTGCCATAGGCGCAGGCCCCGAAGCTTTCGGCACGCTCGAAAATCGTCTGCCAGACGGAAAGTCCATAGTCAGCCGGCACATTGATCTCGAAGCCGAGTTCGCCGGTAAACGACACCCGGAAGAGCCGTGCCGGAACCCCGCAGACGGTGCATTCGGCAAGGCTCATATGCGGGAAGGCATCGGCGGCAATATCGACGCCCTCGACAAAGGGGGCGATGATCTCGCGCGCCTTCGGCCCCTGCACGGCGATGACGGCCCATTGCTCGGTCGCAGACGTCAGCCACACCTTCAGATGCGGAAACTCGGTCTGCAGATAGTCTTCCATCAGATTGAGAACGCGCGGCGCGCCGCCGGTTGTTGTCGTCACGTGGAAACGGTCCTGCGAAAGCCTTCCGACCACGCCGTCATCGTAGATATAGCCATCCTCGCGCAGCATCAGCCCGTAGCGGCATTTGCCGGGCTTCAGCGTCGACCAGGCGTTGGAATACATCAGGTTCATGAAGGCCTCGGCATCCGGACCGACCACTTCGATCTTGCCGAGCGTGGAGGCATCGAAGACGCCGGCCGCCTCGCGCACCGTGCGGCATTCGCGGTTGACCGCATCATGCTTGGTTTCGCCGGGGCGCGGGAAAAACCAGGCCCGCTTCCAGTTGCCGACATCCTCGAATGCCGCGCCCTCACCTTCCGCCCATTCATGGATCGGCGTCTTGCGGGCCGGGTCGAAAAGCGGCCCCCGCGAATGGCCGATCAGCGTGCCGAAGGTTACCGGTGTAAACGGCTGGCGGAAGGTCGTCAGCCCGACCTGCGGGATCGGCCGGTCCAGCACCTCCGCGGCAATCGCCAGGCCATGCATGTTGGAGAGCTTGCCCTGGTCGGAGGCCATGCCGTTGGTGGTAAACCGCTTGATATGCTCGATCGAGGCCATGCCCTCATGCACCGCCTGACGGATATCCTTGGCGCAGACATCGTGCTGATAGTCGATGAAGGCACGCGCATCGCTGTCGGCGCTCTCGTCTTCACCCAGCATGCCGCCGGTCCACGGGCGGACGTTCTCGGCCGTGATATCGGCAATGCCGCCGCCGGCTGCCGCCGCCTCGCCGATAAGCGCATGGATCGCGTCCGTGCCGTTGCAGGCGCCGACACATACGGAATTCTGCGCATGGGTGCCGGGAACGAAACGCTGCTCGTCCGCATCGAAAACCAGCTTGCCGCGCGACTGGGAGAAGAGGTGGACGGACGGCGTCCATCCGGCGGAGGTGATCAGCGCATCGATATCGAAGTTGCGCGTCTTGCCGCTGGCCTTGTCCTTCACCTTCATCGAGGAGACACGAAGCCGCCCCTTCGTGCCGACAACGGTGTTGTTGGCCAGCACCTTGATGCCGAGCGCCTTAGCCTGTTCGGCAATACCTGCCCCCGCTTCCGGCCGGCTGTCGACGATGACGGCGACATCGACGCCCGCTTCCTTCAGATCGAAGGCTGCCTCATAAGCCGAATCATGGGCGCAATAGACGCCGACCCTTTTGCCAATGGCGACGCCGTAATGGTTCAGATAGGCCCGCGCGGCCGATGCCAGCATGATGCCGGGGCGGTCGTTTTCGGGAAACACCATCGGCCGCTCGATTGCGCCGGTGGCGAGGATCACCTCGCCGGTTCTGACCTGCCACAGCCGCTCGCGCGGGCCATCCGCCTTCGCGTTAGGCAAGTGGTCGGTCAACCTTTCGCTGAGCGCGACGAAATTGTGGTTGTAATAGCCGAAGGCGGTCGTGCGCGGCAGGACGCGGACATTGTCCATGCCTTTCAACTCGTCCACGGCGGCAAGCGCCCACTCATAGCCCGGCATGCCGTTCACGGTCGTGCCGCTTTCATATTGAAGCGCCCCGCCCGGTTCCGGCTTTTCGTCGCAGAGGACCACGTCCTTGCCGGCTTTTGCGGCGGAAAGGGCAGCCGTCAGCCCGGCAAGACCGGCGCCGACCACCAGCACATCGCAATGGATATAGCGGCAGGCATAGGTGTCGGGATCCTCCTCCGTCGGCGCCTCACCGAGACCGGCCGCCCTGCGGATCAAAGGCTCGTAAAGCCTGTGCCAGGCAATGCGCGGCCACATGAAGGTCTTGTAGTAGAAGCCGGCGATGAAGAAGGGCGAGAGGACATCATTGATCGCGCCGGCATCGAAGGAGAGCGACGGCCAGCGGTTCTGCGACGACGCCTTCATGCCGTCGAAGACCTCCTGAACCGGACCGCGCACATTCGGCTGACGGCGCGCGCTGTCGCGGGAAATATCAAAGAGCGCGTTTGGCTCCTCCGAACCGGCCGTCAGGAAGCCGCGCGGGCGGTGATACTTGTAGGAACGGCCGACCAGATGCACGCCATTGGCCAGAAGCGCGGAGGCGAGCGTGTCGCCCTCAAGGGCCTTATAGGTCTTGCCATCGAAGGAAAAGCGGATGGTCCTGGCAGGCGTCAGACGCCCCTTGCCGGCAATGCGCATTGCGCCGCTCATCGGCCTTCTCCCTCAAAATCCGCGCGCTCGGGTTTCGGTTCGCCGGTCCTGTAGGTCTTCAGGAACCGGTCGGAAACCGTATCGCGCACGGCGTTGAAGAAGCGTCCGCAGCCATGGGCATGGCGCCAGCGTTCGTAGTGAATGCCCTTGGGATTGGTGCGCATGAAGAAATAGGCCGCAAAATCCTCGTCAGAGATTTCGGCAATGTTTTCCGGCCGGGCGATGTGGGCTTCGCCGGCGGCGGCAAATTCCAGCTCGCTTCGCGCTTCGCCGCAATAGGGACAGTGGATGAGCAGCATTATCTAGTTCCCTTCCAGTTCGGGCAGGGCTTCGGGCAAGGAGAGGATCATGTCGAGCAGCGGTCGCGGCGCCTCAAGCTGCGGCATATGGCCGACGCCCTCGAGCGCGTGAAGCTGGACGCCGATGGCGCCGGCAAGCTGATGACCGCGCGAGATCGGGATCCACGGGTCCTTCTCGCCCCAGATCACGGTAACGGGACAGGCGATCGTCTTCAGCTTGTCTGCGAATTCATCGGTAAAGCGGTCATCGGCCTGGGCGAACTGCTTGTAGAAGCTTGCCTGCCCTTCCGGCGTCAGCCAGGGTGACGCGAGTTCGTGCAGCTCGTGCTCGTCGAGCTCGCTCACAAGCGCGCTGCGGATATAGGCAAAAACGATGGCCGAGTGGATATGCGGCGGCAGCGGCGTAAAGGCCTCGATGTGGCGGCTGACATGCTCGAAGAATTCCGATCCCCAGGGACTAACGGCCACCACATTCATCAAGAGAAGATCGTTGTAGACGACATCATGCAGCAGGTTGGCCCGCAAGGTCACTGCGCCGCCGAAATCATGGGCGAAGACGCTTGGGCGGTCGAGCTCCCAGAACTCGACCATCTCCTTGAACACAAGCCCTTGCACATCGAGGCCGGTCGCCTGCCCATGATCCTTTGCCGAACGGCCGAAGCCCGGCATGTCGTACCAATAGCACGTATAGGCCCTGGAGAGCGGCAGGATCATCCGGTGCCAGGAAAAGGACGACCACGGCCAGCCATGGGCCAGCACCAGCGGCGGCCCATTGCCTGCCGAACCCCAGGCAACGGTGCCTGCGCTCGTTTCTGTCTTGTTGTTGACGGTCCAGAGCATAGCGGGCCTCAATGCGCGACGGCGGCAGCAGCCGCCTCGTCGATCAGTCGGCCGGTGCGGTAGCGATCCAGCGTCAGCCCCTCGGCCAGCTTGTGCGGCTCGCCCTTGGCGATCAGATGGGCGAAGAGATGGGCCGAGCCCGGCGTCGCCTTGAAACCGCCCGTGCCCCAGCCGCAATTGACGAAGAGGCCCGGCACCGGCGTCACGCTCTGGATCGGCGAGCGGTCCGGCGTATTGTCGGTAATGCCGCCCCATTGGCGCATCATCTTCACCCGTCGAAAGATCGGGAAGAGTTCGCAGATGGCATCCAGCGTATGGGTGATGATCTGCAAGCCTCCGGTCTGCGAATAGGAATTATACTGGTCGGTGCCCGCGCCGATGACGAGCTCGCCCTTGTCCGACTGCGAGATATAGGCATGCACCGAATTCGACATGACGACACAGGGGAAGATCGGCTTCAGCGGCTCGGAGACGAGCGCCTGCAGCGGCTGGCTTTCGAGCGGCAGGTTGACGTCGGCCATCGCCATCACCATCGAATTGTGGCCGGAGGCGGAAACGCCGATCTTTTTCGCGCCGATAAAGCCCTTCGAGGTCTCGACGCCGGTCACGGCCCCCTCCGGCCCGCGGCGAATGCCCTTCACTTCGCAATTCTGGATGATGTGGACGCCGCGATCGGAGGCCGCGCGGCCATAGCCCCAGACGACGGCATCATGGCGCGCCGTGCCGCCGCGCCGCTGCAGGGCCGCGCCATTGACCGGATAACGCGCGGTTGCGGCGATATCGAGCGGCGGACAGTATTCCTTCGCCTGCTCGGGCGTCAGCCATTCATTGTCGATGCCGTAAAGCCGGTTGGCGTGGACATGGCGCTTGAAGGACTGGCGGTCGTGCTCGTTGTGCGACAGCATCATCACCCCGCGCGGCGAATACATGACATTGTAATTGAGATCGAGCGCCAGACCTTCCCACAGTTTCAGGGAGTGCTCGTAGATGTCCATGCTCTCGTCATAGAGATAGTTGGAACGCACGATCGTGGTGTTGCGGCCAGTATTGCCGCCGCCGATCCAGCCCTTTTCGATCACGGCGATATTGGAGATGCCGTGCTCCTTGGCAAGATAATAGGCCGCCCCCATGCCGTGACCGCCGCCGCCGATGATGATGACGTCATATTCGGATTTCGGCTCGGGCGAGGTCCAGTGCTTCTCCCAGCCGGTGTGATGGCGCATGGCCTCGCGCGCCAGGGCGAAAACGGAATATTTGCGCATCTGAATGCTCCCTCGGGCCGGCTGCGTTTGTGCGTCTCACCCTATACCAATCGCAAATCGGAAAGTGACGCAACGTCCTTTTTGCGACGCTTTTGCCGCCTGCGTTCGACATCGAATTTTCAGAGCTTGCGCGGCGGGGGAAACCGGACTATCGAAGCGCAATCTCGCAGACGGAATGGATTTGCGGCAAATCGGGCGCAATCGCCTGATATCAGGTGCCTGGGGGCTGGACTTCACCGCCGAAATCTGATACTCGCGACGCCAAATGTCGGGCAGAACCCGATGAGACAAGCAACAATGCCTGACGTGCAAGTATTTGCCAGGCTGAACGAGACCAACGAAATTTAAGGAACGGGATACACGTGCAAGTACTTGTCCGCGACAACAATGTTGACCAGGCTCTCCGCGCTCTGAAGAAGAAAATGCAGCGCGAAGGCATCTTCCGCGAAATGAAGATGCGTGACTTCTACGAGAAGCCCTCGCAGAAGCGCGCCCGCGAAAAGGCCGAAGCGATCCGCCGCGTGCGCAAGCTGGCCCGCAAGCGCGCCATTCGCGAAGGTCTGGTTTCGCGCTGATTGTCGTTATTTCGGCACATTGAACATGTTGTGATGGCGGGAGCGTATGCCCCCGCCTTTTTATTTGCTAGATATTTACCTTGCGGCGATACACATCACCGCGCGCATGCAATCTGCGCGCGACAAGCGAGACGACACGAGGGACGAACATGACAGAGATGACTGCTGGCACATTCATGACAGGCACCGGCCGGAAGCTGCGGTTCGCCCTGCTCTTCGGGACTGTCAGCCTGCTCGCGGCCTGTCAGAGCTCCCAGATGATGAACCAGAACGTCGTCTCGATCGACGCGACTCAAGGGTCGGAGCAGAACATCGCTTCGCTTTCCAATGTGATCGCCGCCAACCCGAACGACCCGGAAGGCTACAATGTCCGCGGCGCCGCCTATGGCCGTGCCGGCGACACCCGCCGCGCCATGGACGACTTCAACAAGGCGATCGCGCTCAACCCGAACTATTACCAGGCCTATGCCAACCGCGCGCTGATCGAGCGCAGCCTCGGCCAGCGGATGGACGCGCTGAACGACTACAATCGCGCGCTTCAGATCAATTCGAACTACGACGTCGCCTATATCGGGCGCGGCAATCTTTATCGCGAGGCCGGCCAGCAGAACGACGCGTTCAACGATTTCACCCGCGCCATCCAGTTGAACACGACGGACGCCCGCGCCTATCACAATCGTGGCCTAATCTACCAGCAGCGCGGCCAGCAGGAGCTGGCGATCGCCGATTTCTCCAACGCGATCTCGCTCTCGCCGAAGGCCGCGCAGCCCTATAATGGCCGCGGCGTCTCCTATCTGGCGCTCAACGACGACCAGAACGCCCGCGCCGATTTCGACAAGGCGCTGGCGCTCGACCAGCAGAACGCCGAGAGCTGGGCCAATCTCGGCCTGATCTTCGAGCGCCAGGGCGACTTCACCAAGGCGGCCTCCTATTATCAGCAAGCCAAGAGGCTGAACCCGAACTATCAGCCGGCGTTGCAGGGTCTGCAGCGCACAATCGGCAGTGCCTGAGCCGACCCTTTATCGGCGCAGCGTGAGATTGACCGGCAGGGTGAAGCTCTTCTGCGCGCCCGCATAGCTTTCCGGAAACGGCCCAAAAGAGCCTGCTGCTCGCGCGCGCTGCAGGACCACCGCATCCACCTGGCTGTTTCCCGAGGAACGTGCCAGCGACAGGGCGGTGATATTGCCTGAACGGTTAAGCGTCAGCCGGATCGTCACCGTGGTCGTGAGCGGTCCGAGATTGCGATAATAGCGTTCCGCTGCAACCCACCGGGCAAGCCGTGCGTGAACCCTCCCCGCATAATTCGCCATTGCCGCAGCGCCGTCGCCTGACGAACCGCTGCGTGATTCGGCGGCCTGTGTCGCGCCTTGCTCAGACGTACCGCTGACCGAGCCCCGGCGCGCATCGCTTGCCGATTGTCCGCCGGACCCGGCGCTCTGGCGCGGAACGGTCCTTTTCTGCTCGGCCTGCCGGCGTTCGGCCTCCGCCTGCCTTGCGGCAACCTGATCTTCCGGCAAAGGCTCTGAATCCCAAGGCGAAGGCCGGGGGACCGGCGGCGCTATGTCATAGGCGAGTTCAGGATCGTCTTCCTGGGCCGTGATCGCCTCCATCTGCGGGGTCGCGACCGCAAGCGCAACCGTTTCAGCTTCCGGCGTGGCCGTCTCGACAACTTCCGGCCGGGCCGCATAGGCCGTTTCCGGCAGCGGCGCAGCCTCGGAAACAACGGCTGCAGCCGGGGCGACGGCATCGGGCGCGGCCGCCTCGCTCGGGGCAACGGCCAGCACGGCGGGCTCGGGCCTTGGAAGGGCCGCCGCCTCTGCTGAACCGATGGCTTCTGCAGGACGGGTCTCGGCGGTTTCGACCGGGGCGGCGGCAACCGCCTCGGGCGTCGGCATCGGGGCAGCCTGCATCTCCACCGGCTGCGCCTGTTCGGCCGGCATGGCCTGCGGCGGCGGTTCGGACGCCGCGGGGCTCAACGCCTCGGGCGCGGCGGTCACGGCCTGTTCCACCGGCACCGTTTGCGTCTCGACTTCGGTCGGCCGGGCCTCTTCCGCCCCGCTTGCCGCCGCGTCGACGTCGCCATTGCCGAGCATGACGACGCTGACGACAACGCCGCCTTCCTCCGCCGGCGCCTCGGGAATGATCTCGACGACATGAAGCGCCATGGCAAAAGCAACGCCATGGATGAGGATCGACGCGAGCGCGGCCATCGGCAGCCGCCTGCTCCTGTCGGATTTGTCGGCGATGCCCGCAATACGCGGCAGGACGACGCTGCCGAGGTCGGCCTCTTCGGCAGCAAGCGCCGGCTCGTCCTCGCCAGCCTCGCTCTTTGTCTCCTGCAGCCTTTCGGCGGCAACGCCCGCTGCCGCCTTCAGCTCCAGAACGACGGCGTCGAGATCGACGGGCTTGCGGCTGGCCGGCGTCACGACAGGCGCATCCGCCTTTGCCGCGGTTTGCGGAGGCGAAACGGTCTCCACCGGCTCCGCGTCACGGACGCCGCCCGGCAAACCCATCGCAAACATCGCCCTGTCATCCGTCATCGGCAGCTTCGCTTCAGCGTGTCTTATTGGTCTTGGCGCAGAGCGCGCAGTGTCTTCTCAATCGGTGGATCAGCCGTCGAATGGAATGCCGGCCTTCGAGCTGGTTTCAAGCTCAGCCATGCAATCGGCTCCGGCGACCTCGCAGACCTTGAGGTCGTTGAGCAGCAGCCCGCCAAGCGCATCACAACCCGCGCCCGGCAATTCGAACTGGCGGACTCGCATCTTGCCGGCCGGCAGCGACAGGAAGTCCAGCATGGTCAGCCGGTCAACGACGCCTTCCGTGTCGAACAGCGCCACTTCGGCCTGCAGGCTGTCGATCGGCGCGGAGAGGTTGTTTTCCACCAGGAAGGTCAGCTTGCAGCCATTGTCGGTCGTGTCCAGCGCATTGAGCGAGATCGAAAGTCCCGCCTTTTCGTCCGCTGGCATCGCGGCATCGCCTGTGGCGGCCTCCTGGGCCAGGATCGGTTGCGACAGGACGAAAAGCGCGGCGGCGGCGCATGGGAAAATTTTCATTTCTCAAATCTCCGGCGGTTTCGGATCGGAAGTGTCGGGCAACATCAAAGCCGCCCGGTGACGCGTCATCCTACCGCTCACTTTGGAAAACGTCTATTGCGTGGATAGACAAAGGTGACTAATAGAGTCAACTTATAAAACAGGATTCGAAAATTCAAGTTTTAACCCGAACAGACATATCGACCAGGATGAATGACGACAAGACGGCCGGACGGGCCGACGCAAGCGACAACAGCGCACCGGTGCTTCAAAGCGAGACGCTTTTCAAAGGCGGCAATGAGGTCATCATTCGCCACCAGGGCGCCGACTACCGCATGAAGATCACCCGCCAGGGCAAACTTATTCTGAACAAGTAGACCAGACGAGACGAGACCGATGACGACCAAGACACCCGCAGAGATCCGCGCCTTCCGCCGTGACAACCCGAAAATGCGCGAGCGCGATATCGCTTCGCAGCTTGGCATTTCCGAAGCGGAACTCGTTGCCGCCGAAGTCGGCCTCACGGCAACCCGCATCTCTCCGGAGCCTGCCCGCCTTCTGGCGCATGCCGAAAGCTTCGGCGAGATCATGGCGTTGTCGCGCAATGAAAGCGCGGTCCATGAGAAGATCGGCATCTTCGAGAACATCAAGAACGGGAAAAAGGCCGCGATCGTGCTTGGCGAGAACATCGACCTTCGCATTTTCCCGAGCCGCTGGGTCCACGCCTTCGCCGTCACCAAGACGGATGACGAAGGCCATGAAAAGCTGAGCCTGCAATATTTCGATGCCAGCGGCGTGGCCGTTTTCAAGCTGCACTGGCGGCCGAAATCCAATGTCGAGGCTTATCGCGCCTTTGTCGAGGCGCACAAGCTTGATGACGACAGCCAGACGATCGAGACAGGCGAGATCAAGGCCCACGACGCCGACCACGCCCGCGACCCGCAGACCGTCGATGTCGAACTCTTGCGCGACCGCTGGACCGCGCTGACCGACACGCACCAGTTTTTCGGCATGCTGAATGACCTCAAGGTCCACCGCCAGACGGCGATTTCGACGGTCGGCGATGATTACGCCTTCCGCCTTGCCGATGACGCGGTTGCCGCCATGCTGCACGGCGCATCGAAGATCGAAGACCTGCCGATCATGGTCTTTGTTTCCAACAACGGCATCGTGCAGATCCATTCCGGTCCGGTGAAGAAGATCGTCGAGATGGGTCCGTGGATCAATGTCATGGACCCGACCTTCCATCTGCATCTGCGCCGCGACCACATTGCCGAAACCTGGCTGGTGCGCAAGCCGACGAGCGACGGCCATGTCACCTCCGTCGAGGCCTTCAACGCGGCCGGCGAGATGATCATCCAGTTCTTCGGCAAGCGCCTCGAAGGCTATGCCGAACGCCCCGTATGGCGTGACCTTGCCGAAAGCCTGCCCCGCCACAGCGAAACCGCAGCCGCCTGAGGAAAACCATGTCTGCCATCTCATCCGCGCTCAAAACCGCACCCCTCATCGCCGGTCTGCTTCTGGCCGGCGCCACGGCGGCATCCGCCGTCGAGCCGCTTGAGGACACGTCGGGCCTCGTCACCATCGGCGGTTCGGTCACAGAGATCGTCTATGCGCTTGGCGCGGGCGACAATGTGATCGGCCGCGACACGACCAGCACCTACCCACCGGAAGCGCTCGCCATGCCCGATATCGGCTATATGCGCCAGCTCTCGCCGGAAGGCATCCTCTCGGTCAATCCTTCGGCGATCATCAGCATCGAAGGGGCTGGCCCGCCGGAAACCATGGAAGTCATGGAAAAGGCCGATGTCGATCTCGCCTTCATTCCCGAAGACTACAGCCGCGACGGCATCATCGAGAAGGTTACGACGATCGGCACCCTGCTTGGCCGTGAGGACCAAGCCAAGACCCTCGCCGATGAGATTGCGGCCGAGCTCGATCCGGTTCTCGCCAAAAACGCCGCCCGCGATCCCGAAGAGACGAAAAGCGCGATCTTCATTCTCAGCCTGCGCAACGGCAAGGTGATGGGGTCGGGCACCGGCACGGCCGCAAACGGCGTGATGCAAGCCGCGGGCCTCGAAAATGCCTTCGGCGCTTTCGAGGGCTACAAGACGCTTTCCGATGAGGCCGTGATCGAAGCAGCCCCTGATATTATCCTGCTGATGGACGGCACTGCGGGCAACCACGTGCCGACCGATGAGGATGTCTCCACCCAACCGGCCCTGGCGCTGACGCCTGCCGGCAAGGCCAGGGCAATCTATCGCATCGATCCCGTCGGCATGATGAATTTCGGCCCGCGCTTCGGCGAGAACCTGTCGAAGCTGACGGCGGAAATCTACGGGGAATAAAGCAGCCATGGTGGTGATCGACACACTGACCTCGGCCGGAAGGCGGCTCAACTGGCGCGAAAGCGGTGACCGCTCGCATATCGCGGTCTTCACCATCATGGTGCTCGCCGTGGCATCCGTGTTCGCCGTTCTGGTCTCCGTGGCCAACGGCGCGTCGGATGCGTCCATCTTCGATGTCGGCCGGGCGATCCTCACCGGCAATGCGGATGATGCGCTGGCAGCCCGCGACCGCATCATCGTCTTCGACATCCGCCTGCCCCGCGCCATCATGGGCTTTCTGGTGGGCGCGTCGCTTGCCGTCTGCGGTACGGCCATGCAGGGCCTGTTCCGCAATCCGCTGGCCGATCCCGGCCTTGTCGGCGTTTCGGCCGGCGCAAGCCTCGGCGCGGTGGTGATGATCGTTCTAGGCGGCACGGTTGCCGCACCGCTCGCCAATCTGATGGGGGTCTACGCACTGCCGGCGGCCGCCTTCATCGGGGCGCTGGCAACAACGCTGATCCTCTACCGGATCGCCACCCGCCACGGACAAACGTCCGTCGCCACCATGCTGCTCGCCGGCATCGCGCTTTCAGCGCTTGCAGGCGCCGCGACCGGCTTCCTCGTCTATCTCGCCAATGACCAGCAATTGCGCGACCTGACCTTCTGGTCGATGGGCTCGCTTGCGGGTGCGACATGGACCAAGATCTGGGCGATCGCGCCGATCATGCTGGCAGCCTTCGCCGTGCTGCCCTTCATGGCGCGCGGGCTCAATGCCATCACGCTCGGCGAGGCGACGGCCTATCACATCGGCATTCCGGTGCAGCGGCTGAAGAACATCACCATTGTGGCGGTGGCGGCTGCCACGGGCGCAGGCGTTGCCGTTTCCGGCGGAATCGGCTTTGTCGGCATCGTCGTGCCGCATCTCCTGCGCCTCGTCATCGGCCCGGATCACCGCTACCTGCTGCCGGCCTCCGCCCTGCTTGGCGGCGCGCTTCTGGTGCTGGCCGATCTTTTTGCCCGCACCATCGTCGCGCCCGCCGAACTGCCGATCGGCATCATCACCGCAACCGCCGGCGGCCCCTTCTTCCTGTGGATCCTCTTGAAGAACCGCTCGCGCCTCAATCTGTGACCCGCATGACGATGATCACCACCTCCCGGATTTCCGTGGCGCTTTCCGGCCGCCCGGTTCTCAACGACGTTTCGCTCGAAGCCCGCGCCGGCGAACTGACGGCCATTTGCGGCCCAAACGGATGCGGCAAGACGACGACGCTGAAGGCGATTGCCGGCGACCTGAAGCCCGAGAGCGGCAAGGTCGCCATCAATGGCGCAGATATCGCAGCACTCGCGCCCTGGCAGCTTGCCGAACTGCGCGGCGTGCTGCCGCAGGCGTCCAATCTCGCCTTTCCCTTCACCGTGACCGAAGTGCTGCGCATGGGGCTTTCCGGCCGCAGCCACCGCGCGGGCGATGCCGACCTGAAGACCATGGCCAGGGCCCTGAAGGCCGTCGACCTCAACGGCTTCGAGGGTCGCTTCTATCAGGAGCTTTCCGGCGGCGAGCAGCAGCGCGTCCAGCTTGCGCGCGTGTTGTGCCAGATCGAGGCGCCGGTTGCCGAAGGCGCGCCGCGCTGGCTTCTCCTCGACGAGCCGGTGGCAAGTCTCGACATTCTCCACCAACTGGCGATCATGCGCCTTGCACAGAGCTTTTGCCGCGCCGGGGGCGGCGCCATCGCGGTGATGCACGATCTCAACCTGACGGCGCTCTTTGCCGACAGGATCGTCCTGATGAAGGATGGCAGCGTGGCGGCTGCCGGTACGCCAAGGGATGTGCTGACCGACGGCAACCTCTACGCCGTTTTCGGGGCAAGGCTATCGGTTAACCAGGCGCCGACGGACGGTACGACCTTCGTCCTGCCGCACAGCGCGCTTTGAGCGCTTATGGCCGATAGCGGTAGAAATGCATCTGCGTATCGCCGAATTCGCGCTCTTCGACCGGCGAAAATACCGGCGGAAGCGCAGGGTTGACTTCTCCCGTCTCTTCCAGAATGACGAGTGCATCCGGTTTCAGCCAGCCGCCCTCGCCTGCCGCCGCTATTGCCTTTTCGCCAAGACCCTTGCCATAGGGCGGGTCGGCAAACAGCAGGTCGTAGGGCTCCAGCTTGCCGACGCTGCCGAGCTTCGTTGCATCCCGGCGCATGATGCGGGTGCGGCCTTGAAGCCCGAGCGCTTCGATATTGGACCAGAGCAGCCCCCGGCCCTCGACGCTGTTTTCCACGAAGAGCGCAGCCCGGGCACCGCGCGACAGGGCTTCAAGCCCGACCGCGCCGGTCCCTGCAAACAGCTCCAGCAGCCGCGCGCCCTCAACGGCCTCGGGATAAGCATGGGCCAGAATATTGAACAGGCTCTCGCGGGTGCGATCCGTCGTCGGCCTGATCTCAGAGGTCTTTGGAGCCGCGAGCGTACGCCCGCGAAACTCACCGCCGACGATCCGCATTGCCCCTCGGCCCCTTGCCGCCTGCACCGCCGCGCGGCCTGTCATTGCCATTGGGCTTGCCGCGCTTGTCGCCCGAAGGCCGCCCACCTGCCGGGCGGCCTTCACCGCGCGGCGGACGGCCTTCGCCAGCCGGACGCTTCGGCCCGGAGAACCGCTTTTCGCCACCGGCCGCCGCATCACCCTCGGCGCGCGGCTTGCGCGGCCCCTTGGCAAAACCGCCGCCGGGCTTGCCGCCCTGCGGTTTTCCGCCGCCTCTTGCCGGCCTTGAACCAGCCGGGCGTGCGGCGCGCGGGCTATCGCCCTCGTCCCGGCGACGTGAATCCTTGCGGGCGTCGCGGCGGGCGTCCTCACGGGCCTTGTCCTCGGCCTTCTTCTTCGCCTTGGGGCCGAGCGGACGGGCACCGGCGGCCATCCAGACATTGGCGGAACGGGTATTGCGTTCGACATCGCGGACGGGCTTTTCCTCGCCCCTGCGCTTGGTATCAAGCCGGTCACGGCCGCGCTCAGCGCGCTCCTGCCGGTCGAGCTTTTCCCTGCGCGGCGCCCGCTTCGGCGCTTCGGCCTCGGCAGGCTTCGGCACGGCGGCCTCGCCGTCGTGATAAAGCGGCGCGTCGAAATTGGCGCCGGATTCCTCGATCAGGCGCGGCCCGAGCTGGTCGCGCAGCGTGCGGCCGCGCACTTCCAGCACATTGCCCTCTGCAAGTTCGCCCAATTGGAAAGGACCGTAGGAAATGCGGATCAGGCGGGAAACTTCGAGACCGAGCGCGCCCAGCACGTTCTTGATCTCGCGGTTCTTGCCCTCGCGCAGCCCCATGGTGATCCAGACATTCGATCCCTGCTCGCGATCGAGCGTCGCGTCGATCGCGCCATAGAGCACGCCGTCGACGGCAATGCCGTCCTTCAGCTTGTCGAGGTCTTCCTGCGTGATCCGCCCATGGGCGCGCACGCGGTAGCGCCGCAGCCAGCCGGTGGCCGGCAGTTCCAGAACGCGGGCCAGGCCACCATCATTGGTCAGAAGCAGAAGGCCCTCGGTGTTGATATCGAGACGGCCGATCGAGATGACGCGCGGCAGGTCCTTCGGCAGCTTTTCAAAAACCGTCGGCCGGCCTTCGGGATCGGAATTAGTGGTCACGAGGCCGCCGGGCTTGTGGTAGATCCACAGTCGCGTGCGCTCGATGCCCCGGATCTCCTCGCCGTCGACCTCGATCTTGTCGGCAAGCGTGACGTTCACGGCCGGGCTTTCCAGGAGCTTGCCGTTGACCTTGACGCGGCCGTCGAGGATCATCCGCTCGGCATCGCGCCTGGAGGCGACGCCGGCGCGCGCCAGGATCTTGGCGATCCGTTCCGGCGCCTGCTCTTCGGCTCCGACTTTCGGCGCGTCCTTGGCCTGTGCCGGCTTGCCGGCAGGCTTGCCCGAAGGCTTTCCGCCGCGTTTGGGGAATTTGTCTTTCTGGTTCATTTCGCTTTGCCTGTTGATCCCGATCCTCTAACAGGACAGGAGGAATTGGTTAAGAGGAAACTTGTCAAAATGGCCGCGGGCAGCGATTTCATGGCATTGGCGCTGGAAGAAGCCGAAAATGCTGGCGCGCGCGGCGAGGTGCCGATCGGCGCCGTCATCGCGCTTGACGGCGCGGTCCTGGCCTCTGCCGGCAATCGCACGCGCGAACTGAACGATCCGACGGCCCATGCCGAGGTGCTTGCCATCCGCGCCGCCTGCGAGAGGCTCGGCTCGGAACGGCTTCCCGGCGCGCATCTCTACGTTACGCTCGAGCCCTGCGCCATGTGCGCGGCGGCGATCTCGTTCGCCCGCATCGAACGGCTTTACTATGGCGCGGCGGACCCCAAGGGCGGCGGCGTCGATCACGGCGGCCGCTTTTTCAACCAACCCACCTGCCACCATCGGCCCGACGTCTATTCCGGCTTTTCGGAAACCCGCGCCGCGGCGCTTCTGAAAGACTTCTTCAACGAGCGCCGATAGGCCTCACCGGCCGGCAAAGGCGGAAAGCGTCTCGTCTTCCAGACGATAGCGGATCCATTCGCTCTGCGGCTTGCCGCCAACCGCATCGTAAACGCGGATCGCATCGACATTCCAGTCAAGCACGCTCCACTCCATGCGGCCGCAATTCTTCGCGACTGCGACCTCGGCGACTGCGCGCATCAGCGCCTTGCCCAGCCCCTTGCCGCGAAATTCCGGCGAGACGTAAAGGTCTTCCAGATAGATGCCGTTGCGGCCCTGCCAGGTGGAGAAGGTAAAATAATAGACCGCGAAACCGGCGGGCTTGCCATCGATCTCAACGATCAGACCGCCCGTCACGGAGCCGTCGCCGAAGATCGCCTCGGCAAGGCCCTCCTCGGAGGTCTCGACCTTGTCCAGCGCCTTTTCGAATTCGGCCAGTTCGCAGACGAAGCGATAGATGGTTGTCGCGTCGGCGCGTGTCGCCGGACGGATCGAATAGGTCATGATGTTCCCCCGGAAAAGTCCCGCGCTACTACTGGCCGGCGTTCTTGGATGATTCGAGGAAATCCTCGGTCTTGCCGCTCTTGCAGTTCAGGAACAGGAAGCAGCGGTCCGGGTCCTTGCCCTCGGCCAGTTTCTGGCGGCGACGCTCCTTGGCACGCTCGGGATCGCCGAGATCGTTCAGCGCCTCGGGGCTGGAAGGCGTGCGGTATTCCGCCGGCGGGTCGATCAGGTAGCGCCGCTGGGTGATGTCGATGGTATTGGCCTCGTTGCGCGCCTTGCGGAAGGCCTCCAGCTGTTCCTTCTCGGTCAGCTGGCCCGTGCCCTTCGCGCCCACGAGCGGCGACTTGTAGAACGGGTTGTCCTCATTGTCCTCGATTTCCTGATAGACGCGCTCGCGCTGTTCTTCCGGCGATTCGATCCAGTTCGGATTGTCGACCGAGGCCACGGATTTCTGCGGCGGGACAAGCGGCTGGCCGGCCATGTTCTTCGACGGCTTCACCAGTTCCGGCCGGGCCTCGTAATCGATATCGGGCTGGTCCGGATTGATCACCAGAACGGCCTCGCCGAGATCCTCGACCAGTTGCGTGGTGGCCGACGTGCCGGTTCCGTAGGTCGGAGCGCTGATGCAGGAAGCAAGCGAAGCGGCGCCCGCCAGGGCGAGTGCAAGTTTCATCGAACGGAAAACAAAGGTCATGCGCTCTACTACCACTCCTTCGACCACCGGGCAGACCTTCCGGGCCTGCGGGTGATCTCGTTCTTTGCTCGACGCGTTTCAGCACCGCTCGCGCCACTGACAATAAGGCGATCCGCCATCATTCGGTGAGAAATCCGGCGAAAACGCGACATTCCTACCGCAGAACGGTCCTTTTCGCAATTCGCCTGAACGACGGCAGCCGGAGGACCATGCGCCCGGCTGCCTTGCGCGCTCAGGCCTTGCCGGCCAATTCCCGCAATGCCGCCGCATCGCGCGCGGAAACATCCGGATAATCGGGATCCGAGCCGACATCATCGGTGATCCGCCAGGAGCGCGCGCATTTGCGGCCCTCGGCAAGCGCCGGCACGACGGCGACATTAGCGACCTCGGGCAGGCGGAATGCATCGTCCGGCCCCTCGCCTTCCTTCACCGTGATCGCCGAGGTGATGCAGATCTCCTCGAAATCGCGGTCATCAAGCGCGGCCAGAAGCGTCTTGTCGTTGACGTAGACGACCGGCGCCGCTTCCAGCGATGAACCGATCCGCTTGTCTCGACGTTCGACCTCCAGCGCGCCGGTGACGACCTTGCGGACCTCGCGGACCTTCAGCCACTTGGCCGCAAGCGCTTCGTCCTTCCAGTCAGCCGGCACGGCCGGGAACTGCTCCAGATGAACAGAAACGGCCTCCGGATTGCGCGAAAGCCAGGCCTCTTCCATGGTGAACGGCAGCATCGGCGCAAGCCAGGTCACCAGGCAATCGAACAGCCTGCGGATGACGACGAGGGCCGAACGACGACGCAGCGAGGACGGCGCATCGCAATAGAGCGCATCCTTGCGAACGTCGAAGTAGAAGGCCGACAGTTCGATATTGGCGAAATCCGTCAGCGCGCGGGCGATCTTCTTGAACTCGAAATCGTCATAGCTCTTGCGCACGAGCTGATCGAGTTCGGCCAGCCGGTGCAGCATCAGCCGCTCCAGCTCCGGCATGTCGGCGATTGCGATGTCCTCGCCCTCGTCATGGGCAAGCGTGCCGAGCATCCAGCGCAGTGTATTGCGCAGCTTGCGATAGGTGTCGACATTGGTCTTGATGATCGTTTCGCCGAGGCGTTGGTCTTCCCAGTAATCCGTGGTCATCACCCACAGCCGCAGGATATCGGCGCCGGATTTCGCCATCACGTCCTGCGGGAAGACCTGATTGCCCAGCGATTTCGACTGTTTGCGACCCTGTTCGTCCATGGTGAATCCATGAGTCACGACGGCCTTGTAGGGCGCGCGGCCGCGCGTGGCGCAGCCTTCCAGCAGTGAGGAATGGAACCAGCCGCGATGCTGGTCGGAGCCTTCGAGATAGACGTCGGCCGGCCATTTCAGGTCCGGACGGTCTTCCAGGACGAAGGAATGGGTCGAGCCCGAGTCGAACCAGACATCGAGAATGTCGGTGACCATCTCCCACTCTTCATTGGCCCGGCTTCCCAGGAAACGCTCCCGCGCGCCCTCGGCGAACCAGGCGTCGGCGCCCTCGTTTTCGAAGGCCTCGAGGATGCGGGCATTGACGTCCGCATCCACCAGCACTTCGCCGGCCTTGTCGGCAAAGACGCAGATCGGCACGCCCCAGGCCCTTTGGCGGGAAAGCACCCAGTCCGGCCGGTTCTCGATCATGCCGCGCAGGCGATGCTTGCCGGCGGCCGGCACGAAGCGCGTATCGTCGATCGCCGAAAGGGCGCGGGAGCGCAGCGTCGTCTGATCGCCGAGGTCCTTGTCCATATAGACGAACCATTGCGGCGTGTTGCGGAAGATGACCGGCTTTTTCGAGCGCCAGGAATGCGGATAGTCGTGCTTGATCCGGCCACGGGCAAACAGGCGATCGGCGGCGATCAGCGCCTTGATGACGCGGTCATTCGCATCGCCCTTCTTGCCGTTGTCGTCCATGACGCGGGCAGCCCCGCCTTCAGCCGAGGGCCCGAAACCCGGTGCCTCGTCGGTGTAGAAACCATCGTCTCCCACCGTGAACGGGATTTTCGGCGAGACGCCGCGCGCTTCGAGGTCGCGCGCCTGTTCCATCCAGGCGTCAAAGTCCTCGCGGCCATGGCCGGGCGCGGTATGGACAAAGCCGGTACCGGCATCATCGGTCACATGGTCGCCGTCGAGCAACGGCACCTTGAAATCATAGCCGAGATCGATCAGCGGATGGGCGCAGGTAACCGCCTCAAGCTCACCGCCGGCGACGTCGCGGAGAAACTTCAGCGTCACCTTCGCCTTCGCCGCACAGTCTTCGGCAAGGTTTTTGGCGAAGAGCAGCTTTTCGCCCTTCTGCGGCCCGAAATCATTCTCCGCCTCGGTGACCTCGTAAAGGCCGTATTCGAGCCGCGACGAAAACGAGATCGCGCGGTTGCCGGGGATGGTCCAGGGCGTCGTCGTCCAGATGACGATGTACGCATCCTTCAGTGTCGCGAAGGCCTGCAAAGCATCTCGCTGATCGTCACTAAGGCTTTCGTTCACCTGTCGAAGTTTAAAATACGGCGAGGTCCGGGTTTTCTCAAGCAAGCCGTTGAATTCCGTCACCGGAAACTTCACCCAGATCGTGTCCGACTGGACCTCGTGATATTCGACTTCCGCCTCGGCCAGCGCGGTGCGCTCGACCACCGACCACATCACCGGCTTGGAGCCGCGATAGAGTTGGCCGGATTTCGCGATCTTCAGGAGTTCGCCGGCAATCCGCGCCTCGGCGTGAAACGCCATCGTCGTGTAGGGCTTTTCGAAATCGCCCTCGATGCCGAGCCGCTTGAATTCCGCCGTCTGCACGTCGATCCAGTGCTGGGCGAAATCGCGGCATTCCTGGCGGAATTCGTTGATCGGCACCTCGTCCTTGTTCTGGCCCTTGGCGCGATAGGCCTCCTCGATCTTCCATTCGATCGGCAGGCCGTGGCAGTCCCAGCCCGGCACGTAGTTGGAATCGAAACCGCGCATCTGGAAGGAGCGGGTGATCACATCCTTCAGGATCTTGTTCAGCGCATGGCCGATATGGATGTTGCCGTTGGCATAGGGCGGGCCATCATGCAGCACGAATTTTTCGCGGCCGGCGGCGTCCTCGCGCATCTTCTTGTAAAGATTGATCTCCTCCCAGCGGGCGACGAGCTCGGGCTCCTTCTTGGGAAGGCCCGCGCGCATCGGGAAATCCGTCTTTGGCAGGTAGAGTGTTTCGGAATAGTCGATCGTGTCTTTTGTGTCGCTCATGGTTTCGCGGCTTTTTCTCTGGTGCGGCGCCTTGAGGGCGCGCTCTCGCAAGTCTTTAAGGAAATCTGTCGGTGGCAGGGGCGTGACAAACGCCAAAATCCCGGACCTTCCGGCGCCTTGTCAGGCTGCGCGGAAAGCCGGGCCGATAATTCGAATGATGCGAAACCGTATCCCAGTCATCATGGGGCCGTCTTTACGGCTTTTTGCCCGGGATGAAAAGAGGAAAGACGGAAAAGCCGATGCCCGCGGCCCGAAGAGGCAGACGCTCCGGCGCGTCCTGTTTTAAGGCAACGCGCCGGATCATCGGCGATCAGTCGATATCCTCGACCGCGGCACCCGCCCCGCCCTCGATGCGGTGGGCAAGGGCCGCTTCCATGAACGGGCTCAGCGCGCCATCAAGAACGTCGGAGGGAGACGTGCTTTCCACCCCGGTCCTCAGATCCTTTACCAGCTGGTAGGGCTGCAGCACATAGGACCGGATCTGGTGACCCCAGCCGATATCCGTCTTCGAGGCCGCTTCCTGGTTGGCCGCTTCCTCGCGCTTCTGAAGTTCCGCCTCATAGAGACGCGCGCGCAGCATGTCCCAGGCCTTCGCCCGGTTCTTGTGCTGGGAACGCTCCTGCTGGCACTGCACAACGATCCCGGTCGGGATGTGGGTGATGCGCACGGCCGAGTCGGTGGTGTTGACGTGCTGACCGCCGGCGCCGGATGCCCGATAGGTATCGATGCGGCAGTCGCCTTCATTGACCTCGATTTCGATCGAATCATCGATCACGGGATAGACCCAGACCGAGGAGAACGAGGTGTGGCGGCGCGCATTGCTGTCATAGGGCGAGATCCGCACCAGACGGTGAACGCCCGATTCGGTCTTCAGCCAGCCATAGGCATTGTGCCCCTTGACGTGGATCGTGGCCGACTTGATGCCGGCCTCTTCCCCGTCATGGACTTCCATCACCTCGACCTTGAAGCCCTGGCGCTCGGCCCAGCGGATATACATGCGCAGAAGCATGTTCGCCCAGTCCTGGCTTTCCGTGCCGCCGGCGCCAGAATGGACTTCGAGATAGGTGTCGTTGGAATCCGCCTCGCCCGAAAGCATGGCCTCGACCTGCTGGCGCTCGGCCTCGGCGAGAAGCGTCTTCAGGCTTTCCTCGGCGTCCTTGACCACCTCGTCGTCGCCTTCCTCCTCGCCGAGCTCGATCAGTTCGATACTGTCGGAAAGCTCCGTCTCGATGCGGCGCACGGAGGAAATGCCGTCATCCAGAAGCTGGCGCTCGCGCATCAGCTTCTGCGCCTCGCTTGCGTCGTTCCAGATATCGGGATCTTCGGCCTTGTTGTTCAGCCAGTCCAGCCGTTTGATTGCCTGATCCCAGTCAAAGATGCCTCCTCAGCAGGGTTACAGCCTGCTTGATTTCGTCGACAACGCCTTCGATTTCCGCTCGCATGGTTCTTTCTGCTTCTTTTGAGAGTGTGATGGCCGGTGAATAAGGGGGCAAGGCGCGGATGTAAACCCCGCCTCACCCATCAGCCGGCGCTCAGTAGAGGCCGCTGGAGCCGGTCGAGATTGCCTTGTTGGCCTGCGAGGAATCGCGCAGGATCTGCTCCGGCGGCACATAGCCGCTCATGTCGATGATATCGAGCGCCTCGGCGGGCCCCGTGCCGGGCTTGAAGGCCTCGGCGATGACGCCGGGGCCGGAACCGCCGGCGCGCATGCCGGTCGAGCGGTTGACCAGAATGTTGGTCATGCCCTCGGGCTCGATGAAGTTTTCAACCGGCAATTCCTTCAGCGCGTCGGTCATGAATTCGTTGAAGATCGGCGCGGCAAGCCCGCCGCCCGTCCCGTGGCGACCAAGGGACGCCGGCTGGTCGAAGCCGATATAAAGGCCGGCCACGAGGTTCGGCGTGAAGCCGACGAACCAGGCATCCTTCTCGTCATTGGTGGTGCCGGTCTTGCCGGCGACGGGACGATCGAGCTTGACCGCGCTTGCCGCCGTGCCGCGCTGGACGACGCCCTCCATCATCGAGGTGATCTGGTAGGACGTCATCGGATCAAGCACCTGCTGTCGGTCGTCGATCAGGATGGGTTCGGCCTGCCCGGTCCATTCTGGCGCGTCGCAGTTCTCGCAGATGCGTTCCTCATGCTTGAAGATGGTCTTGCCGTAGCGGTCCTGAATGCGGTCGATCAGCGTTGGATTGACCTGCTTGCCGCCATTGGCGATCACCGCATAGGCTGAAACCATGCGCATGACGGTGGTCTCGCCGGAGCCGAGCGACATGGCCAGTACCGGGTCCATCTGGTCATAGATACCGAAACGCTCGGCATAATCGGCAACCGTTTCCATGCCAAGGTCGTTGGCAAGACGCACGGTCATCAGGTTCTTCGACTTCTCGATGCCGGTGCGAAGCGTCTGCGGGCCGGAGAAACCGCCGGCATAATTCTGCGGCTTCCACAATTCGCCGCCCGATTCGATTTCGATCGGCGCATCCATGACCACCGAGGCGGGCGTATAGCCATTGTCGAGGGCTGCGGCATAGACGAAGGGCTTGAAGGACGAACCCGGCTGGCGATAGGCCTGCGTCGCCCGGTTGAACTGGCTTTCGGAGAAGGCGAAGCCGCCGACCATGGCCAGAACGCGGCCCGTCTGCGGATCCATGGCGACAAGACCGCCCTGGACCTTCGGCACCTGGCGCAGCCGGTAGGTGTCGCCCTCGCCGGTCGCTTGCACATAGACGACATCGCCGGGCTTCAGCACGCCTTCGGGGCTCTTTGCGTTCGGCTTGCCCTTTTCGAGGAAGCGATAGGCCCACTTCATGTCATCGGCCGGAATGAAACCGGTCTCGCGCGCCGTATCGACCTTGCCGGCGACATCGATCTGCGGGCGGATGCCGATCTGCGCGCCGTCGGCGCCAACGCCGAGCACAACGGCGATCTTCCAGTCCGGCACGTCCCAGAGCGGCCGCATCTTGGCAAGCTCGGGGCCCCAGTCGCCGGTAATCGAGACCTCGGCGATCGGCCCGCGGAACCCGGCGGCCTCGTCATAATTGATCAAGCCGTCGCGCAGCGCCTTCTGGGCATCAAGCTGCATCTCGGGGTCAAGCGAGGTGCGCACCGAAA
Source organism: Martelella lutilitoris (assembly GCF_005924265.1). Taxonomy (GTDB): domain Bacteria; phylum Pseudomonadota; class Alphaproteobacteria; order Rhizobiales; family Rhizobiaceae; genus Martelella; species Martelella lutilitoris. The sequence continues at coordinate 161,117 of NZ_VCLB01000005.1, read as the reverse complement.
GCCCGCCTTCATAGAGCATTTCCTCGCCATACTTGTCCTTCAGCTCGCGGCGGACGGCCTCGGCGTAGTATTCATCGCCCGCGATCGGCCGGTTGCGGTGCGTCGAGACGACGCCGAGCGGTTCTGCGCGGGCCACCTCCGCCTCCTCGGCGGTGATGTAGCCATTCTCCTCCATCCGGCTGATCACCCAGTTGCGGCGTTCGATGGCGGCGTCGGGATGGCGGTAGGGATCGTAATTGGCCGGCCCTTTCAGGACGGCGGCGAGATAGGCGCTCTCGGCGATCGTCAGGTCGGAGACCGGCTTGTCGAAATAGGTCAGCGCCGCATCGGCGATGCCATAGGCGTTGAGACCGAAATAAACCTCGTTGAGGTAAAGCTCCAGGATCGTGTCCTTGGAATAGGCCTGCTCGATGCGGAAAGACAGGATCGCTTCCTTGACCTTGCGCTCATAGGTCTGGTCCGACGACAGAAGGAAGTTCTTTGCGACCTGCTGGGTAATCGTCGAGGCGCCGACGGGACGGCGGCCGGTGCCCATATTGCGGACATTGGTGATGATCGCGCGCGTCAGCCCGACGACGTCGACGCCGGGATGGGTGTAGAAGTTCTTGTCTTCGGCCGACAGAAAGGCACCGCGCACGCGCATCGGGATCGCGTCGATCGGCAGGAACAGGCGGCGCTCATGGGCGTATTCGGCCATCAGTTCGCCGTTGCCGGCGTAAATGCGCGTCGTGACCGGCGGCGTATATTGCGCAAGCACCTCGTAATCCGGCAGATCCTTGGCGACATTGTTCAGATAAATCCCGACGCCGATCGCCACCACGACAAACAGCGCGCAGGCGAGGCCGAAAAGATATCCGATAAGCTTGATCACGTTCACGTCTGTTGAATCCTGTCTCTGGCGAGGCTGGCTGCGCTTTCGCGTTCGCCGCAATGGTCTCGTGCCGGCGCATTTTCCAAATGACCGCAGATACCGCTCCAAAGCCGCGTTGAAAACACCCCGCCCACTTTTTTACAACGAATGTGCGCTTTTTGCGACGCCGCTAAAATGTTGTTTCGGCCCAAGGATCGATCCGGCGCAACTGTTGCTCATCCGCCGCCGGAGACCAGCGGATGGCGATAACGCTTGACCGCCTCCACCAGCCGGTCGACCAGACGGTCGCGCCACTCAGGATCAAGCATGCGCCTCTCGTCCTCGGCATTGGAGAGAAAACCGATCTCCAGCAGGATCGAGGGAATGTCCGGCGCGCGCAGCACCATGAAGCCGGCGAAGCGATGGGGATTGTTGATCAGCCCGATCTGCCCGTTAAATGAGGCAACGACCCTGTCGGCAAGCGAGATGGAGAAACTCTGCGTCTCGCGCCGGGTGAGATCGAGCAGGATGTCGGTCACCTCCTCGGGCTCGTTGTCGGCCTCGATCCCCATGATCTCGTTGGAAAGGTTCTCGCGCCGGGCAAGGGCGGCGGCCAGCCGGTCGGAAGCGCGGTCGGAGAGCGTGTAAACCGTCGCGCCGGAAATGTCTGGCTGGTCGAGCGAGTCCGCATGGAATGAGATGAACAGGTCGGCCCCGTGCTGGCGTGCGAGCTCCACCCGCCTGGAGAGCGACAGGTAGATATCGGAATCGCGGGTCAGAAAGGGTTCATAACCCGGCTCTTGCGCCAAACGCCTGGCAAAGGCGCGGGCGAAATCGAGCGTGATCGTCTTTTCCAGCGTCTTCGTGTCCTCGCCGACGGCGCCGGTATCGACCCCGCCATGGCCGGCATCGACGGCGACGACATAGATGTCATCGTCAACGGGCGTCGAAAGGCTGTCGGTGAACACATCGCCGGTCGCGGGCTGTTGGCGCGCCAGCAGCGTCTCGAAGCGCGCGGCATCGGCGATCGCGAGGTCGATCACCAGGCGCGCCCCGGCACCGTCCTCCTGCCGGACCTCGCCAAGCGTCATCTGGATCGGCTCGCGTGCCGAAAGCACGATGCGGGACTGGCCCGGTCCGGTCGCGCCGTAGCGCACATCGCTGACAAGGCCGCGCGGCGCGACCGCGTCTGCTGAAAAACCGAAGGCGGTGCTCGGAAGGGTGATCACCAGCCGGGCCGGATCCTTCAGATAGTGATAGCTGAATTCCGGCGAGCGATCGAAATCGACCACAAGCCGCGCCCGCGCGTCATCGCCGACGAGAAGCGCATTATAGGCGATCAACGGGGCATCGGCGTCTTCCGCGCTGGCGCGCGCTGACGGGGCAATGGCCGTTCCAAGCAGGATCAGCAGCGCCGCGACCGCAACCAGACGCGCTGCGAAAGCATATTCGAACAGACCTTTGCCGCCGGCCAGATTGCGTCCCGTCATGCCACCTCTCGTTCTTCGCAGGCCCCGGCCGCGAAGATGCAATTCATCCGTGTACTACCGTAAATGCCGACCCGCCGACAAGGCCAGGACCATGAACGCCACAGTGATGGCGAAAGAATGGCCCGCCCGCCTTTCCCGATCTCCGTCCGACAAAACCGGGAGCGTTCGCCGCCGGAAGCGGTTCTTCAGTGCCATGATTCGTTGATCGCTCAAATATAACCGTGGATTGGATTTTTCTTGCTATTGCAGCATGGAATACATACTAATGTGTTTCAGGTGGAGATTTATGACGGGACGATTGCGCGCAAGGGCAGCCGGTCTCTTGTTGATTGGCGCCATATGGAGTGACGGATCACCCGCGTCCTTCCACCACCGAACAGAATATCTTCGCCGGTATACGTGTTTCTCAAAAATCGTTTCGGCGTAAGGGTCAGTGCTCTTTGGGCAACCCCCTGAGGGCATATTCATCGCCTCTCCGAGAGAGGCTCGTTAATATTGGTTTCGACTGGTTTCATATGAGAACGAAGCGTCAAATTCTTTTCTCGGCCTGCACGCTCCCAAGCGGCGACAGACTGATTCGAGAAGCAGCCGCCCGCGTTTCGTTGCACCGGTCGAACGCACATTCATCCGGCGCACCCGCAGGCGACCGTTTCCGCATCCGGACCAAGGTCCGCTCGGAAACCGGCGAGCGTCTGCGCCGAGGAGCTCACTATAAATGGCAGACAAAATGCTCATCGACGCCTCTCATGAAGAAGAGACGCGCGTCGTCGTTGTTCGTGGAAATCGCATAGAGGAGTTCGATTTCGAATCGCAGCACAAGAAACAGCTGCGCGGCAACATCTATCTTGCAAAGGTCACGCGGGTCGAGCCCTCTCTTCAGGCCGCGTTTGTCGATTATGGCGGCAATCGCCATGGCTTTCTGGCCTTTTCGGAAATCCATCCCGACTATTACCAGATCCCGCTGGCCGATCGCGAAGCGCTTCTGAAGGAAGCGAACGAGGATGATGACGGCGACGACGCCGAAACATCCATGACTGAGCCGGCAGAGGCCTCCGAAAAGGCTGCCGAGGCCGACGGCAAGCCGAAGCCCCGCACCCGCAGGGGCCGGGCGAAGTCGCGCTCGAAGAAGGCCGAAGAGGCGACCCAGGAGCCGGAAAAGGCCGCAAGCGCGGAAGCCCCGGCAGAGCCTGTCGATGCGTCCAAGGCCGAAACGAAATCCGACGACACGTCAGAGGCAGAGGCGCCCGCCGAGGCTGCAGAAGCCGCCGAGGAAACGGCGAAGCCCAAGCCCCGCAGGCGCCGCAAGCCCGCCGCCAAGAAGGCTGCGAAGGCCGAGGGCGAAACGGACGCGGCGGCTGAGGGCGGCGGCGAGACGGCTTCCGAAGACCAGGCTTCGGGCGAAAACGGTTCCGACGACGAGAACAAGGGCGGCCCGACCCATATGGCGGCCGAGGTCGACGCCGACACGATCTCCGAGGATGTCGACGATGACGACGACAGCGTCGAATCCGTCGGCGCCGAAGACGCCATGGAAGAGGTGCCGGACAACGGCCACCGCCGGATGCGCAAACAGTACCGCATCCAGGAAGTGATCAAGCGCCGGCAAATCCTGCTGGTCCAGGTCGCCAAGGAAGAGCGCGGCAACAAGGGTGCGGCGCTGACCACCTATCTTTCGCTTGCCGGCCGCTATTCAGTGCTGATGCCGAACACGGCGCGCGGCGGCGGCATTTCCCGCAAGATCACCAATCCGGCGGACCGCAAGCGGCTCAAGGAAGTCGCCAAGGGCCTCGAAGTGCCGCAGGGCATGGGCGTGATCCTGCGCACCGCCGGCGCCAATCGCACCAAGGCCGAGGTCAAGCGCGACTTCGAATATCTGATGCGGCTTTGGGAGAACGTCCGCTCCAAGACGCTGACGTCGACGGCGCCCTGCCTCGTCTACGAGGAAGGCAGCCTGATCAAGCGTTCGATCCGCGACCTTTACAACAAGGACATCAGCGAGGTTATCGTTTCCGGTGACGAGGGTTACCGCGAGGCGAAGGACTTCATGAAGATGCTGATGCCGAGCCACGCCAAGGTGGTTCAGCGCTATCGCGACATCCACCCGATCTACTCGCGTTCCGGCATCGAGGCGCAGCTCGACCGCATGCTGCAGCCGCAGGTGACGCTGAAATCGGGCGGCTACCTGATCATCAACCAAACCGAGGCGCTGGTTGCCATCGACGTCAACTCCGGCCGTTCGACGCGCGAGCACTCGATCGAGGATACCGCGCTTCAGACCAATCTGGAGGCGGCGGAGGAAGTGGCGCGCCAGCTCAGGCTGCGCGACCTTGCCGGCCTTGTCGTCATCGACTTCATCGACATGGAGGAAAAGCGCAACAACCGCGCTGTCGAGAAGAAGCTGAAGGAATGTCTGAAGAACGACCGCGCCCGCATCCAGGTCGGCCGGATCTCGCATTTCGGCCTTCTGGAAATGTCGCGCCAGCGCATCCGCGCATCCGTTCTGGAATCGACCACCCAGGTCTGCAGCCATTGCGGCGGCACCGGCCACGTTCTCTCGCAGTCTTCCGTTGCGCTCCACGTGCTGCGCGGCGTCGAGGAGTATCTGCTGAAGAACACCACGCATAACATCACCGTGCGCACGACGCCGGAGATCGCGCCCTACCTGCTCAACCAGAAGCGCAACACCATTGTCGACTATGAGAACCGCTTCGGCGTCGAAATCATCGTCGAGGCCGATGGCGATCTCGAGAACAGCCATTTCGAAATCGACCGCCGCGATCCAGTCGAAAATCCGGTGAAGATCGAGGCGCTGTTCAATCTGATCGAGGAACCGGAAGAGGACGTCGTCGATGTTCCGGATTTCGAGGACGCGGACGAGTCAGACAGCGCACCGGCAAGCAGCAATGCCGGCGACAGCAACGGCGACGAGGAAGGCGGCCGCTCGCGCCGCAAGCGTCGCCGTCGTCGCGGCGGCCGCAACGGCGGCCAGCAGAACGGCAGCAGCGCCGAGAGCGACCAGTCGCAGGACGATGACGACACCGGATCGGCCGACGACAACGCCCAGGAAGCGTCGAACAGCAGCGATGATGACGGCGACAAGCCGCGCCGCAAGCGCCGTCGCGGCAAGCGCGGCGGTCGCCGCAACCGCAGCGATGACAATGCCCAGCAGGAAACTTCCGGCGACAGCGCCGAGGCTGAAGGCAAGGAGAACGCCTCCGAAGCCGTCGCCGAGAGCAAGCCGGATGAGGCGGAACCCGAAAATGCGGCTCCCGCCGCGCCGGAGAGCACAGCGGAAACCGCCGAGACCGCGGCAAGCGAGGTCGTGACCGAAAGGCCTGCCGAGGAAACGGCCGAGGCGAACGCCGACCAACCGACCGAGATCACCGAAGACGAGGCGATGGCCGAGATCGAAGGCCGCAAGCCGCGTCGCCGCCGCAAGCCGAAGGCCGAGAAGGCCGAGGCAGCAGCCGAGGAAACGGTCGCCGAAACCGCTGAAGCGAAGCCCGCGGCGATCGAGGAAACCGAGACCAAGGTCGAGGTCGAACAACCGGCGGACGAGGAAGCCCCTGAAGCTGAAACAGAAGCAGAAACAAAAGCGGCAGAGACTTCGTCGGACGAAGATAAGGTTGAGACAAAACGCGCCAATCGCGGCGCCAATGTCGCCTCATCCGAGCCGGTGGTCACCTCCAACGGCGCAGAGAACGACGACGAGCCCGCCAAGCCGAAGCGCGGCTGGTGGCAGCGTCGCGGGTTCTTCTGAGCCGAGGAAAATATCTGAAATGAAAACGCCGCCGTTATCGAAACGGCGGCGTTTTTGTTTGTCGCCCCCCGGGCAAGCAATCACGGTGCGGCCCCCTTCCCCGCCGTCATACCGGCCTTGAGCCAGTATCCAGTAAGGGCCAAGTCCTTGCGCGCAAAGACTCTTTCTTGAAAAGCCTTACAAGCGGCCCTGGACCCCGGATCAAGTCCGGGGTGACGGACAAAGGGTAGGCGAGCTCCGAGTGTCTGCAACAAGGGTTTGTCAGCAGCCTGAAGCCGCCGTTTCGATAACGGCGGCGTTTTTTTTGTCGGCAGAAAGGGTTTCGAAAAACGAAACGGGCTTTGTCTCAGCCTCTTTTCGGTAACCAATTGCCCACGCGCTCCACCGCCTGGCGGATCTCGGCCTCGGTTCCCGCATAGGAAAGCCTCAGATAGCGACCGCCGGTCAGCGGATCGAAATCCGCCCCGGGTGTTGCCGCGACGTCGATTTCGGCCAGCATTTTGCGTGAGAATGCCACGCTGTCGTTGGAATACCCACTGACATCGACATAGGCATAGAAGGCGCCGTCCATGGGCGAGACCACGGGAAGTCCGATCTCCGGCAGCGCCTTGATCAGGAAATCGCGGTTGGCGCGGTAGATTGCGCGGTAGCCGTCGAGCTGAGGGCGTGCATCAAGGGCAGCCTCGGCGGCGATCTGCGAAAGTTCGGGCGCGCTGATATAGATGTTCTGCGCCAGTTGCTCGAAGACGCGGACAAGCTTCTCCGGCAGCACCATCCAGCCGACGCGCCAGCCGGTCATGCAATAATATTTGGAGAAGGAATTGATCACCACCGCCTCGTCGGTGAAGGACAGCGCCGTGGCCTCCTCGCCGGAAAACACCAGCCCGTGGTAGATCTCGTCGGAGATGAAGGCCGTGCCGCGCGCTTCGCACCAGTCGGCAAGCCGTTTCAGCGCAGCCCGGCCTGTCACGGTGCCCGTCGGGTTTGCCGGACTTGCCAGCAGCACGCCCTTGATGGCGACGCCCTCGGCGCGCTCCGCTTCCTCAAGCGCCTCCGGCGTCAGCGTGAATGCGTGCCGCTCATTTGCCTCGACCTCGACAACCTTCAGATCGAGCGCCTTCAGGATATTGCGATAGGCGGGATAGCCGGGCCTTGCGATCGCGACCGCATCGCCGGCATCAAACAGCGCCAGAAAGGCGAGGTTGAAACCCGCCGACGAGCCGGTCGTCACCGCAATGCGCGCCGGATCGACATCGGCGCCCATGCGGGACCGGTAGTCATTTGCGATCGCCTCGCGCAGGCTTTGAAGGCCGAAGGCATCGGTATAGCCGAGGTGACCGTGTTCGAGGGCGGCGCGGGCGGCCTGGAGCGCGCGGTCGGGCGCGGGGTGGGAAGGCTGGCCGACGGCAAGCGAGAGCACCGGGCGTCCGGCCTTCTTCCGGCGATTCGCCTCCGCCAGCACGTCCATGGCCAGGAATGAATCGATTTCGCTGCGTTTCGACGGCATTCTGCTTCTTCCTTGTCATCAGGCCCGTTTGACAGGCAGTTTTACCGGGCTTGGACCATTCCTTGGCGCGCTGCAATCCTTCCGATCAAAAAAGCGGGATTTTGAAGGCTAACCGCCGGATTTCCGGCCTTTGCTATGGACATCGCCGCCTTTTGCGCACAATTGGTTCCTAGCTGAGATTATCGTGTCATGCAGGAAGGGGAAATCATGTCATCAAAGGGACTGACGCTCGCCATCGTTGCGGTCGTCGCGACCGCCGTTGCGTCTGCGGCTGCGACAACCGCCGCGATTTACGGCTTTGCCTCCCCTCAGCCAGCAGAACAGGCCGCAGCGTCCGGAACCGATGATTTCGGCACGCGCGTGCATGACTATCTGGTCGCCAATCCGGAAATCCTGCTCGACGTCCAGACCGCGCTTCAGCGCAAGCAGGCCGAGGAGCAGCAGAAAGAGGCACAGGCTGCCATCGCCGCAAACCAGAACCTGATTTTCCAGCCGGAATTCGACGCCGTGCTCGGCAATCCCGACGGCGACATCACCGTTGTCGAGTTCTTCGATTACAATTGCGGCTATTGTCGCCGCGCCCTTGCCGACATGGACGAGATCATCGCCGACAATGACGATGTGCGCTTCATCCTGAAGGAAATTCCGGTCCTGGGGCCGGAATCACAGGCCGCACAGCGCGTCTCCTATGCTTTCTTCAAGATCACGCCCGAGACGTATCCTGATTTCCACCGCGCCCTGATGGGATCGGGCAACCGTGCCACAGATGAAAGTGCGCGCGCCGTGGCTGCAGCCTTTGGAGTCGACAGCGACCAGATCGATGCGGCGATGGAGGAGTTCCCGCCCGAGGCCGCGCTCGAGGAGCATTTTGCCCTGGCCAATGCCGTCGGCGTTACCGGGACGCCTGCCTATATCGTCGGCGACACCATGCTGCACGGGGCCATCGGCGCGGATCGTATCCAGCAGGTGATTGACAATATCCGCGATTGCGGACAGGGAACCTGCTCTTGAGGTTTTCGCCGCTGCGACGCTTAACCAAGGCGTTTCAACCTCCGGCCTTTGGGCTTTTCCTGAATGACCTGAACGTCTATAGGTGAAGGCGAAACTGGAATTGACGGATGACACGCGTAATCTTTGTTTTGAACGGACCCAACCTCAATCTTCTGGGCAAGCGCGAGCCGGGCATCTACGGCGCGCTGACCCTTGAGGCCATTGAGGAGGCCTGTCGCATGGAGGCCGAAACGCTCGGTTTTCAGGCCGACTGCCGCCAAAGCAATCATGAAGGCGTTCTTGTCGACTGGCTTCACGAGGCCAATGACAAGGCCGCCGGTGTCGCCATCAATCCGGGTGCCTACGGGCACACATCCATTGCGCTTCACGACGCCATACGCGCCATCAGCGTGCCTGTCGTGGAGCTTCACATTTCCAACATTCATGCCCGTGAGCCCTTTCGCCACAAGACAATGACGTCTGCAGCGGCGAAGGGGGTAATCTGTGGTTTCGGACAGGACAGTTACCTGCTGGCGCTTCGCGCGCTCAAGACGCTCACGGAATAAGAAGAACAAAGGAACACACCCATGGCAGATCAAAAGAAGGCAGTCGACGCAAAGCTGGTGCGCGAACTCGCTGTTATTCTCAACGAGACCGATCTCACCGAAATCGAGGTCGAGCAGGACGGCCTGCACATCCGCGTCGCGCGCGAAGTGACCGTCGCCCCGCAGCACGCCATGGCCTATGCACCGGCAGCGCCCGCTGCCGCGCCGCAGCCGGCGGCGGCCGAAGCCCCGGCCGCAGCAACTGCCGCCAGCAATCTCGACCAGGCCGTCAAGGCCCCGATGGTCGGCACGGTCTACCTGGCCCCTGCTCCCGGCGCGCGCCCCTTCATCGAAGTTGGCGCCAACGTCAAGGAAGGCCAGACCCTCCTCATCATCGAAGCGATGAAGACGATGAACCAGATCCCGGCGCCGAAGAGCGGCAAGATCACCCAGATCCTCGTCGACGACGCCCAGCCGGTCGAGTTCGACGAACCGCTTGTCGTGATCGAATAACGGGTCAGAGCGAATGTTTTCCAAAATCCTGATCGCCAATCGCGGCGAAATTGCTCTTCGCGTACAGCGCGCCTGCAAGGAGCTCGGCATCGCCACCGTTGCCGTGCACTCCACCGCGGACGCCAACGCGATGCATGTGCGCCTTGCCGACGAGAGCGTGTGCATCGGCCCGCCCTCCTCGCGCGAGAGCTACCTCAACATCCACCAGATCGTTGCCGCCTGTGAGATCACCGGCGCCGACGCGGTCCATCCCGGCTACGGCTTTCTTTCCGAAAACGCCAAATTCGCCGAGATCCTCGAAGCCCATGGCATCACCTTCATCGGCCCCACCAGCGAACATATCCGCATGATGGGCGACAAGATCACCGCCAAGACGACCGCCGAGAACCTCGGCATCCCGGTCGTGCCCGGCTCCGGCGGTTCGGTCGACACAGAAGACGATGCTGTCCGGACCGCCGAGGAGATCGGCTATCCGGTGCTGATCAAGGCAACCGCCGGCGGCGGCGGGCGTGGGATGAAGCTCGCCCGCACCCCCGACGACCTGCTCGAGGCCTGGAGCACGGCCCGCGGCGAAGCGGCTGCGGCCTTCGGCAATGATTCGGTCTATATGGAGAAATATCTCGACAAGCCGCGTCATATCGAGGTTCAGGTCTTCGGCGATGGCGAAGGCGACGCCATTCATCTGGGCGAACGCGACTGCTCGCTGCAGCGCCGCCACCAGAAGGTCTGGGAAGAGGCCAATTCGCCGGCGCTCAACGTCGAGCAGCGCATGCAGATCGGCGAGATCTGCGCCGATGCGATGCGCAAGATGAAGTATCGCGGCGCCGGCACGGTCGAGTTCCTCTATGAAAACGGCGAGTTCTATTTCATCGAAATGAACACCCGTCTTCAGGTGGAGCATCCGATCACCGAGGCCATTACCGGCATCGACCTCGTGCATGAGCAGATCCGCGTTGCCGCCGGCGCCGGCCTTTCGGTCAGCCAGAAGGATATCTCCTTCTCCGGCCACGCGATCGAATGCCGCATCAATGCCGAAAACGCGGAGACCTTCCGCCCGTCGCCGGGCACGATCACGCATTTCCATGCCCCCGGCGGGCTTGGCGTGCGCATCGATTCCGGCGTCTATCAGGGCTACAGGATCCCACCCTATTACGACAGCCTGATCGGCAAGCTCATCGTCCACGGCCGCACCCGCGTGGAATGCATGATGCGGTTGAAGCGCGCGCTCGACGAGTTCGTTGTCGACGGCATTGACACGACGCTGCCGCTTTTTCAGGATCTGATCGCCAACCAGGATATCGCCAACGGCGACTATGATATCCACTGGCTGGAACACTATCTGGAAGACAAGGCAAAGTAGCTGAGAGGCCATGGAAAAGAACGCCGGAAAGAGCAGCAGGATCACTCCTGAATTGCTTTTGAATGCCTATAGCATCGGCCTCTTTCCCATGTCCGAATCGGCCGATGACACCGAGCTTTTCTGGGTCGAACCGGAAATCCGCGGCATCATCCCGCTGGATGCGCTTCACATCTCCCACAGCCTGCGCAAATTCATGCGCAGGTCTCCCTACGAAGTCCGCTTCAACCATGATTTCGACGGCGTGATCGCCGCCTGCGCGGAACCGGCCCCCGACCGGCCGCAGACATGGATCAATGACGAGATCCGCTCGCTCTACAAATCGCTGCACGCTATGGGCCGCGCCCATTCGGTGGAGGCCTGGCAGGACGGCGAACTCGTCGGCGGGCTTTACGGCGTCTCGCTGAAGGCGGCGTTTTTTGGCGAGAGCATGTTCTCGCGCCGCCCGAACGCCTCCAAGATCTGCCTCGTGCATCTGGTGGAACGCCTGCGCGCCAACAATTTCCTGCTGCTTGACACGCAGTTTACCACCGACCATCTGAAGACGATGGGCGCGATCGATATCCCCAAGGAAGAATATATGACGCTGCTGAATGCGGCGCTTGTCTGGCCTGATCAGCCGTTTCCGTGAACGAGGCCTATGCCTGCCGATTGTCGAACTCCGCAAGCCAGGGCTCGGCCGGATGGGGCTCGTGGAGCGCAAGCCCCTCGCCCTTCAGCCAATCGCCGAGATAGCGGAAGAAATCGGCTGACGTATACTGCACGGGCCTGTAGCGCGTGTTCCATTCGCCGGGCACGAATTCCCCATCCGCATTGCGCCTGCCGCCGCTCCAGTCGTCCCAGGGCGCCTGCTGATTGATATGTTTGCCGATGCGCGAGTTGAGGATCACGCATTTGCCGACGGCTTCCAGCACGTCGAGCGAGATCGTGCCCTCGGGTGGATGATCGAATTCGGAGGTCTCGGCAAGCCGCGTGCGGTAGCCCTCGATATTGGGAATGCCATAGGGCGAGGCCCGCACCGTCTGGAACCATTGCCGCCCGAGCGAGAAGGTGCCGGCAAGCGCGGCCTCGCTGTCGTCATGGGTAAAGTCGCAATCATTGAAGACGATGCCGTAGCGCGTGTGCATGTTGGTCGAGGGGGCGACAACATAGGTGTGGTCGACGCGGCTTCCGAGCGAGCGGATCTCGCAAGCCTCGAAATAGGCCGTCGAGCGACCGAAGATGAAGTCGATATCGCCTTCGACATGGCAGTTCGAATAATAGGAACGCACAGTCATGCCCGGCACGCGCCCCTTGAAATAGAGGGTGTCCTGGAAGCTTGAAAAGCGCACATGGTCGAAATGGACGCGGTCGGCATTGTGCACCAGCGTCGCCACCGCCTGATGCCAGCCTTTGGCGAACTGGCCGGCCGCATTCTTCGGCCCGCCCTTGCCGTCCTCGCATTTCGCGTTCTTGTCCGCTCTATCGCAATTGTAGGCGTTCCGGACGCTGAGGTTCTTCGCCTGAAAGCCATCATTTTCGACCCTAAGCACGCAGGCGTTTTCCGTCGACAGACGATCAAGCGCCGCATTGGCATGATAGATTTCAGCAATCTCGGGCGCATAATCATCAACCGCTGTCCCGAAGGTTGCCAGAAAATCAGGCCCGCTCATGCCCTGATCAATCGTGGCACGGATCACCGTCTCCTGCGGCGCGTTGCCCGTTCCGAACAGCGTGATCGCAACGGACCGGTCGCCGACGATGAGACGCGGCACGATGACCGTCTCGTCGTAGATGCCGGGGCGGACGGCAATATAGACGCGGTCGCCCGTCTTGCCCGCGCCGGCATCGCGCACGGCCTGGCTGACGGCCATCTGGACGGAGGAATAGCCTCCACCTTCTTTTGCGACGGTATAATCCGCCCGCACCTTGTCGTTGCCGGACATGAAGCCGTCGGCCTTCGGGTCCCACGGGTCGACGCGCTCGGCCCCGGCACGCCCGGTGTATTTCAGGACTTCAAGATAGTGAAACGTCTCGGCCTCAGCGGCGCTCAGTTGGGGACGCGCATCGGACATGGCGGGCCTTCACAATATGTTCGGGGGTCAGGGAGCGGGAATGGTCGCCTCGCCGACGCAGTCCGTCAGCCAGACGTCGTAGATCGGGTCTTCGACGGCGTTGAGCGCCGGCGAATCGGCAAACATCCAGCCGGAGAAGATGCGAGAGACCTCGTTCTGCAGAGACACCTTGTCGACCTGGACGAAGGCATCGACCTGCTGTTCCTCGGTCTCGTCACGCGAATAGCAGACGCGCGGCGTCACCTGCAGGCGGCCGAACTGCACCGTCTCGCCGACATAGGCGTCGAATGTGTAGGTGCGCCCGGTAATCTTGTCGATGCCGCCGAAGACGGCGACCGGGTTCTCCACCCGCGCGGCAAGGGCAGGACCGGCAACAAGGCCCGTCGCCGCAAGGCCGAGCGAGAGAGTGATGAGACGGCTCAATGCACGCAAATCCATGGATCATCCCTTGATAGCAAAAAGCGCGACCGATGCCGCGCTTCATTTTAAGACTGACATTGTTGCCAGCCTACCGTCAGATTGCGGCAAAAACCTTACGCGCCCGGGGTCCAGGCGTCGTAATCGCCCGTGACCTTGTTGCGTTCGCCCTGAACGGCGAGCGAGCCCTTGGGACGATAGGCAAGCGCGGTGCCCGTAAGGTTCGGATTATGCGGCTTTTCCCACTCCCGCGCGGTGTAGGCGGCCTTGGTCGGCGGCGTGTCGGTGCGGTGATGCATCCAGCCGTGCCAGCCGGGCGGAATGGTGGAAGCATCGGCGTAACCGTTGTAGATCACCCAGCGCCGCTTAAGGCCATAAGTGGACATGCCGCCTTCGTAATAGACGTTCCCGAACTGATCCTCGCCGACCTTCTTGCCGAAGCGGCGCGTGAACAGATCCGTGCCGATGGTCGAGCCGTTCCACCAGGTAAACATCTTCGCCAGAAAGCTTGCCATTCTCTTTCCTTACGTCTTCGACCGCGAGAGCAGCCAATTTCCTAAACCCGTGTATGGCGCGTCATGGCGCGCTTGTCCAGAGCGTCGGACCGCCTCAGGAGCCTTTCAGCTTCATTTTGAAGCCGAGATGGGATGGCGTGAAACCGAGCCGTTCATAGAAACGATGGGCATCTGTGCGGCTGCGGTTCGACATCAGTTGCACCAGCCGGCAGTCCTCCACCCTCGCCTCCTCGATCGCCGCATTGATCATCTTCGCCCCGATGCCGCGACCGCGCCAATCGGGGTGGGTCTGTACCGCCTCAACGGTCAAGGTCGCGCCGCCCCGGCCCGTCAGCGTGCGGGTATAGGAGGTCTGGAAGGTACCGACGACCGTGCCGTCAAGCTCCGCCACATAGAGCGTGTCACTGGCCGAGGCGGCGATCGCATTGAAGGCCGCGCGATAATCGCCATAGGCTTCAGGATCGGTCGTATCGCCGTGGCCGCCAAGATCATCCGTAGCAAAGATTGCGATCAGCGCCTCAAGATCGCCAGGCACCGCCTCCCGGATCACCAAACCGTCGATGTCAGACACCGGGCAGGTCCTTTTCCATGATGATCGCCGGAATGCCGGAACCGCAGGCGCCGCAATTCTCGGTCCGCCCGGCCTCGCTCATGCCATGCGCCTGATAAAAGGCCAGTGCGGCGTCATTGCCGATGACGACTTCGAGCGCCAGCTTCCTGGCATTGGGAAAGCAGGTTTCGATCTCGGCAAAGAGATCGCGGCCAATGCCCTGGCGTTGGCATTCAGGATGAATATAGAGCTGGTGCAGGTTGACGACATCCGCACGCTTCTGTGAAGGCGCCGCATAGGCCATGCCGCCGATGCGCGTGCCGTTGTCGGCGACAAGGAATTCGCCGCCCTTGCGCTCCAGCCGGTCCTTCACCGCCTTTGGCGAGTGCCAGCCTGCGACCATCTGGTTGACCTTCTCGGCGCCCAGCAGAGCATCATAGGTTTCGTGCCAGGAGGCATCCAGCAGCACGCAGACCGCCGGAATATCGGTTTCCATCGCTGTGCGAACGAAGAACAACAGGCTTACTCCGTAACGCCGAGCTTTTCCTTCACCAGCGCCTGAACGGCCTGCGGGTTGGCCTTGCCCTTGGACGCCTTCATCACCTGGCCGACAAACCAGCCGGCAAGCGAGGGCTTGTCCTTGACCTTTGCGGCCTGTTCCGGATTGGCGGCGATGATCTCGTCGACGATCTTCTCGATCGCGCCGGTATCCGTCACCTGCTTCATGCCGCGCTCTTCGACGATCGCCTTCGGATCGCCGCCCTCGTTCCAGACGATCTCGAACAGGTCCTTGGCGATCTTGCCCGAGATCACCCCTTCCTTGATCAGCGACAGGATGGCGCCGAGCTGTTCGGGCGAAACCGGGGTTTCGTCAATGCCCTTGCCGGCCTTGTTGAGCGCGCCGAGCAGATCGTTGATCACCCAGTTTGCCGCAACCTTTGCATCGGAGAGGCCAACCAGCTTTTCGTAATAGTCGGACACCGCCTTGTCGGAGACCAGCACCGAGGCGTCATAGACCGAAAGGCCGAGATCGCCCACAAAACGCGCCTTCTTGTCATCGGGAAGTTCCGGCAGGTCCTTCGCCAGTTCGGCGATGAAGGCATCGTCGAATTCGAGCGGCAGCAGATCCGGATCGGGGAAGTAGCGATAGTCATGCGCATCCTCCTTGGAGCGCATTGCCCGCGTTTCGCCCTTCACAGGGTCGAACAACCGGGTTTCCTGATCAATCGTCCCGCCCTCTTCGAGGATATCGATCTGACGGCGGGCCTCGCTCTCGATTGCCATGCCGACGAAACGGATCGAGTTGACGTTCTTGATCTCGCAGCGCGTGCCGAATTCGCCGCCGGGCTTGCGCACGGAGACGTTGACGTCGGCGCGCATCGAGCCTTCGTCCATATTGCCGTCGCAGGTGCCGAGATAACGCACGATGGTGCGAAGCTTGGTCAGGAACGCCTTGGCCTCGTCGGCCGAGCGCATATCGGGCTTGGAGACGATTTCCATCAGCGCCACGCCGGAGCGGTTCAGATCGATAAAGGACATTGCCGGATGCTGATCGTGCATGGACTTGCCGGCATCCTGTTCCAGATGCAGGCGCTCCATGCCGATCTCGATATCCTCGAAATTGCCCTGCTTGTCGGGACCAAGCGAGATGGTGATCGTGCCCTCGCCGACGATCGGGTCCTTGTACTGGGAAATCTGGTAGCCCTGCGGCAGGTCGGGAAAGAAATAGTTCTTGCGGTCGAAGATCGAGCGCTTGTTGATCTTCGCCTTCAGCCCCAGACCGGTGCGCACGGCCTGCTTGACGCATTCTTCATTGATAACGGGCAGCATGCCGGGCATGGCTGCGTCCACCAGCGAGACGTTGGCATTGGGCGCCTTGCCGAATTGCGTCGAGGAACCGGAGAAGAGCTTGGAATTGCTGGTGACCTGCGCATGCACTTCCATGCCGACAATCACCTCCCAGTCGCCGGTGGCGCCGGGAATGAGGCGTTTGGGATCGGGCGTACGGGTATCGACAATGGTCATGGTCAGCTCATCGTTCTTCTACGGGATATGGTTCGTGAGGTAGAGCAAACTGGGGCAAGACGCAAGCGATAGGGTGCGCTGCCGCACGCCAAAAACCTTGACCTTTCGCTCCGTCAGTCGTATTCCGTTGACGTCAACCTGGAGTTTGGATGTTCAACCGATCGGAATCCCGGTAAGGGCCCTGCCCGCCTTGCTTTGCTGAAGCAACAAGCGCGCAGCGGCCGGAAACCATGAGCCTCGCCGACGCACGCGTCAGCGGGAACGTGTTTTCGTGCGCCTTTTTTTGGCGCCAACCCGGGTTTGACGATAATGGACATCTCGCGCAACGAACAGCGCATCCTGCACCTGCTCGCACAGGGCGGCAGGATCGAACTGACACGCACCGAAACCCGCAAGATCGAGAAAGCCGATTGCTTCACCCGCGATGGCTGGCTCTATCCCGGTCTGGACATTACTTTGTTTCGCAAGCTGAAGGCCAAACGCGCCATCCGCTCCAAGGGCGGCAAGCCGTACCAGATCACCGAGCGCGGCCTGCGGCTGGTCAGAAGCCAGCCCGACAACACCTAGCAACGGAAGACGGGAGAGGTGCAACGGCGCCTCTCCCGGACGGTTGCCCCCTACCGCATGACCGCGATCTCTGCTTTCAATCCGGCATATTCGTCCGCGAAGCTTCCCTGCGGAACCGTTTTTTTCGCGCGTCGATACCAGTAGCCGGCGTTCCACGTATCGCCTTCGATGCGATGGCAGAGCGCATGCGCCGCGTCATAGGGCATCTCGCCCTCATGCGCCTGGCAGATTTCGTGCACGGCCTCCCATTCCGGACCGATGACGAAGCCCGCGCCGGCAAGGCTTTCGAGCGCCGTCTCGAGGTCTGTCAACTGGTTGCTGCTCATGAAGAATCTCCTCCCGTATGCTGCCCGGCCATGCCCCGCCAAACCAACTCAGGGTCGCCACCGGATCTCGTCTGTCCGCGGCAGATGCTCAAAGGCGGGGCGACAGAGATAATAGCCCTGGGCAAGCTCCACGCCGAGATCGCGCAGCATGGCGAGCTCGCCGGCCGTCTCCACCCCTTCGCAGACGAGATCGATTTTCATCTCCCGCGCCATGGCGACAAGATGCTTGACCATGATGCCGCGCGCGTCGCTTGTGTCGATACCGCGCACCAGTTCCATATCCAGCTTCAGGATGTCCGGCGGCATGTTGGCCAAGAGCGAAAGGCCGGAATGGCCGGCGCCGAAATCGTCCACCGCCGTCAGGAAACCAAGCTCCCGGTAAAGCGTTACGATCGCGTTGAGCTTGTCGGTGTCGGCAACCTCCGATTCCGTGAATTCGAAGATCAGTCGGTCGCTGGAAACCTCGCATCGCTTGCCGGTAGCAAGCGTCAACTGGATGCAGGCGCGCGGTTCATAAATCGCGCGCGGCATAAAATTGATCGAAAGCTTGGCGGCGGTCTGCATCAGGCCGAGGTTTGAGGCAAGCTCGATCGCTTTCACCCGGCATTGCTGATCGAAGGCATAGAGATTGTCGTCGTTCAGCTGCGCAAAAAGCGTTCCCGCGCCCTCGCCCTTCGGTCCGCGCGCCAGTGCCTCAAAGGCGAAGACGGCCCCGTCTGTCAGGTTGACGATCGGCTGGAAGGCCATTGAAAAGTCAAACGGCAGGGCCTCGGCATTCAGGCATCCGATACATGATCCGGACATTCAAAAAACTCTCGTCTTCAACGGTTCCGCGTCCCGGCGGCTTAGCGCATCGTGCTTTGTGCGTCCGAATGGACGCACGGGGCTCGAGGGGATACCTAATGCATCCTGACCACAAGAAAAGCCCGGCTGCCTGTTTCAGGCAACCGGGCTTGCTGCATTTTCTTTCAAAAAAGCCTTATTCGACGGAGAATTCCAGCGGCTTAGCCTGCTTGATGGCTTCATGGCCGAGCAGCTTGTCGAGCACTTCCGGGGTTGGCTGTTCGTCGACATAGAGAAGCGCGATCGCATCGCCGCCCTGATTGTCGCGGCCGAGCTGGAAGTTGGCGATGTTGACGCCGGCCTGGCCCAGCGTCGTGCCCATGAAACCGATCATGCCGGGCACGTCGGTGTTGGAGATGTAGACCATGTGCCGGCCGACATCGGCATCCATGTTGATGCCCTTGATCTGGATGAAGCGCGGCTTGCCGTCGGAGAACACCGTGCCGGCAACCGAACGGGTCTGCTTTTCCGTCGTGATCGTCAGCTTGATGTAGCCGTCATAGACGCCCGACTTGTCGCGGCGGGTCTCCTGCAGGATGATGCCCTTGTCCTTGAGCATGATCGGCGCGGACACCATGTTGACGTCAGCCACCAGCGGGCGCAGCAGGCCGGCGAGCAGGGCGCTTGTCAGCGCCGTGGTGTTCATCTGCGCGAAATTGCCGTCGTAGAGAACCTCGACTTCCTTGATCGGGTTTTCCGTCACCTGCCCTGCGAATTCGCCGAGCACTTCGGCGAGCTTGATCACCGGCTTCAGGCGCGGCGCTTCATCGGCCGAGATCGACGGCATGTTGATGGCGTTGGTGACGGCGCCCTTCAAAAGGTAATCCGACATCTGGTCGGCGACCTGCAGCGCCACGTTTTCCTGGGCTTCCGTGGTCGAAGCGCCGAGATGCGGCGTGCAGACGACGTTGTCCAGGCCGAAGAGCGGGCTCTCGGTGGCCGGTTCGGTTTCGAACACGTCAAAGCCTGCGCCTGCGACATGACCGGACTTGATGGCTTCGGCAAGCGCTGCCTCATCCACGAGGCCACCGCGAGCGCAGTTGATGATGCGAACGCCCTTCTTGGTCTTGGCAATCGCTTCGGCATTGAGGATGCCGCGTGTCTTGTCCGTCATCGGAACGTGCAGCGTGATGAAATCGGCCTTGGCAAGAAGCTCGTCGAGGTCGACCTTGGTGACGCCCATCTTCTCGGCCTTTTCCTGCGACAGGAAGGGGTCGTAGGCGATCACATTCATCTTGAGCCCGATGGCGCGGTCGCAGACGATCGAGCCGATATTGCCGGCGCCGATGACGCCGAGCGTCTTGCCGGTGATCTCGACGCCCATGAATTTCGATTTTTCCCACTTGCCGGCCTGGGTGGAAACGTCGGCCGCGGGGATCTGGCGGGCAACGGCCAGCATCAGCGAAATCGCATGTTCGGCCGTCGTGATCGAGTTGCCGAACGGCGTGTTCATGACGATGATGCCGCGGCGCGAGGCGGCCGGGATATCGACATTGTCGACGCCGATGCCGGCGCGACCGATGACCTTGAGATTGGTCGCTGCTTCGATCAGCTTTTCAGTCGCCTTGGTGGCCGAACGGATCGCCAGGCCGTCATACTGGCCGATGATCTCGAGCAGCTTTTCCTTGTCCTTGCCGAGCTTCGGCTGGAAGTCGACATCAATGCCGCGATCCTTGAAGATCTGGACGGCGGCTTCCGACAGGGCGTCGGATACGAGTACGCGAGGTGCCATGATGGCCTCCTTCAAAATGGGGTCATTGTCGGGAATGATGAGCCCGCGCCTCTCCGTCAAAGGCGGCGCGAGCCTTGTCAATTCGCCTCGCTTAAGCCGCGAGCTTGGCTTTTTCGGTTTTGAAGGCCCAGTCGAGCCAGCCCATCAGGGCTTCCATATCGGCGGTTTCAACCGTGGAGCCGGCCCAGATGCGTAGGCCCGACGGCGCATCGCGATAGGCGCCGATATCATAGGCCACGCCTTCCTTGTCGAGCGCGGAGACGATCGCCTTGGCGAAGGCCGCCTGGGCTGCATCATCGAGCTTGACGACGTCCGGATCGACGATCTTCAGGCAGACCGACGTATTGGAACGGGTCGCCGGGTCTTCAGCCAGGTTCTCGATCCAGTCGTTCTTGTCGACGAAATCGAAGATCACCTTTGCATTGGCGTCGGCGCGGGCAACCAGACCATCAAGACCGCCGACGGACTTCGACCATTTCAGCGCATCGAGATAGTCCTCGACGCAAAGCATGGAAGGCGTGTTGATCGTCTCGCCGACGAAGATGCCTTCGATCAGCTTGCCGCCCTTGGTCATGCGAAAGATCTTCGGCAGCGGCCAGGCGGGCGTATAGGTCTCGAGACGCTGCACGGCGCGCGGCGAGAGGATCAGAATGCCGTGGCCGCCCTCGCCGCCGAGAACCTTCTGCCAGGAGAAGGTCACGACATCGAGCTTATTGAAGTCGACCTTCTGCGCAAACACAGCCGAGGTGGCGTCGCAGATGGTCAGGCCCTTGCGGTCAGCGGGAATGAAATCGGCGTTCGGCACGCGCACGCCGGAGGTCGTGCCGTTCCAGGTGAAGACCACGTCATTGTCGAAATTGACAGTGGAAAGGTCGGGGAGCTGGCCATAGGGCGCTTCGATCTTGCGCGCGTCCTTCAGCTTCAGCTGCTTGATCACATCGGTGACCCAGCCGGCGCCAAATGATTCCCATGCGAGCATATCGACGCCGCGTTCGCCAAGCAGCGACCAGAGCGCCATCTCGACGGCGCCGGTATCTGAAGCCGGCACGATGCCGATGCGATAGTCGCCCGGAACGTCGAGCACTTCGCGGGTCAGGTCGATAGCCTCTTTCAGCTTCGCCTTGCCGATTTTCGCGCGGTGGGAACGGCCAAGGGCGGCGTCATTCAACGCTTCAGGCGTCCAACCGGGACGCTTCGCACAGGGGCCGGAAGAAAAGCGGGGATTGACCGGACGCACGTCCGGCTTGGTCATATCTGTCATATCTCTACCCTTTCAGATAGTAGCCTCTCGTTGGGGAGAGGTGTCCCGCCGCCGGATATACGGGAGGCATTGAAAATAGGCAAGGGAAAAGATGACTTGGTGATGACGGCCTGCAAGACGGTCAGGCGCGGCGCGGTGTTGACGCATCGGCATATGCGGCGATGGAGGCCGCCGTTTTCCGGGCAAAGGGACCGTTCCGCCCGGACTTTTTCTGGCACTTTACCTTAAGGCGGTTGTTGCAACCGCGATCTCCCGCCTAACGTTCATAGGCCAACAGAGATCAGCGCACATTGTTGAAATGAATAGATAATCCAGCGCGATCCAAAGAGGAGAGGAATAGGGGACATGTCTAGAAAGCTAAGCTTGGGGGCGCGCATCGCCACCTGCGCCATGGCGGCATCGATGATGCTGGGCTCGGTCGCGGAAGCCTGCACGGGCATTACGATGACAGCCAAGGACGGCACCGTGGTGCGGGGACGCACGATGGAGTTCGGCATCGATATCAAATCCGATGTTATCCTCGTGCCACGCGGACTGGACCGCACGGCCACGGCGCCTGACGGCAAAAAAGGCAAAAACTGGAAGGTAAAATATGCCAATGTGGGCACCAATGCGTTGGGGATGCCCGTCGTTATCGACGGTTTGAACGAAAAGGGGCTTTCAGCCGGCATTTTCTACTTCATGGACTATGCGGACTATCAGCCGTTCACGGCAGGAGACGAATCCAAGACGATCGCGCCTTGGGAGGTTGTCTCCTATATCCTCGACAATTTTGCCACGATTGAAGATGTCCGCGCCGGCATTCAGGACGTTGTTGTGCCCGCCGTTGTTTTCAAACAGTGGAACATGGTCATGCCGGTCCACTATTATGTGGCCGATCCTTCCGGCAACAGGCTGGTTATCGAATATTCAGACGGAAAGCTGAACCTTTACGACGATCCGATCGGCACATTCACCAATCAGCCGACCTTCCCCTGGCATCTGGTGAATCTCAACAACTACGTCAATCTTGACCTGTGGAACGTCAAAGAGAAGAAAATCGGCGATCTCACAGTGCCAGGTCTTGGCGAGGGAACCGGCTTGCTGGGCCTGCCGGGCGACTTCACGCCGCCCTCGCGTTTTGTTCGCGCCGCGATCTACTCAAATGGCGAGTTCAACACCGAGACCGGTGAAGACACTGTCTTTGAAATGTTCCACATCCTTAACAATTTCGACATCCCCCGCGGCGTTGTGCGGACCGGTCGGGAAAAGGATGATCACGGCAACATCATTGCTGACTACACGCAGTGGACAAGCGCCAACGACACGTCCAGCTTGACCTTCTATCTTCGGACATACGACGATTCAGCAATACGCAAGGTCAGCCTCAATGAGGAAAATCTTGACGCCAAGGAAATCAAGACATGGAAACTGGACGAGACTGAACAGTTCTACAGCCTTGGAAAGCCTGAATAGGACTTGTCTTCGGCAATGACGGCGTCTCGCGAACAGCCGTCATTGCCTGACCCTGGCTGACGATGCGTTGAGACAGAAAAACAGAGGCGGCTGCGCGTGTCCGCTGGACGACGTCACGCCGCGCAAGAAAGATCCGGCCCGTCAGGGCCGGTCATTTTGTCAGTGAAAGGTAAAGGCACGCCGGAAAAGCCCTTCGGAACGCCTTGACTGTCCGGCGCATCGCGCTTTTCTCAGGCGGCGGCGCGCACACTGGAGATCACCTCGACAAGGCCGGAGACAACGCGCTCGACCTGGGCTGTATCGACGACCGCTGCCCACTGCGTGTCGTCGGAAACCGTGTTGCCGTTCTCGCTCGGTTCAACGCCGTGCGAGTAGATCGCCGCCCGCCCGAATCGCGAGGGCGAGGTGAAATCGCCGGGCATGCCGAGCAGGCCCGCGCCCTGGCCAAGACCCTCAATCGTCACATCGCCAAGCTTTGCGGCGGCACATTGTCAACGCGAAGATTGACGTAGTTCTGCAGATTGGTCATGTGCCAGTCGAAGGGTGGATTGTCGCTCACCTGCAGTTTTCCGCCGACCTGTTCGATCACGATCGTCTTGCCGGAAGCATCGGTGACGACGAAGTGGACCGGCAACACCATGTTGAACTGCTTGAAGATGCCGGCGCGACGACGATATCGGAAAGCGCCGCCTTCACCTCATCGACCGTGGCGAAATTGTCGAGAATATAAGAGCCAAGCTGCCAGCAGCCATTGTCCTGGCAGCGTCTTCCGGCTTGTAGGGCTGCTATTCTGCCGCCGGGGCAAAATAGCACAGGCCGATCGAAAGGCCCTTCCCGTTCACGCCGTCAACCAGATAGGGCAGCCCCATGGGTTCGCGCCGATGCTGGCATATCTGGCCTTCCAGCCCAGGCATTTCTCGCGGCCCTGCGTCTCTCCGGTGCGTTCCGTGCCCCGCGGCACCAGGATGACGGAGGCATCGACATCGACGTTGAACTCCATCGTGCGCGCACGCACCACATCGCCGTCCCCGGCCGTCAGCGTGATGCCCGCAAAGGCTTCGGCAACAGACGTTGAAAACACAACGCAAGCCAATGCCGCCGCCGCGCGCTTCCTGCCCTTCAAAGAAAAGATTTTCGTGAAACTTCATCCTTGCAATTGATACGATCCGATCGGTCTGGATTACCGAGGCGAAGTTTTGACGACGATGCGCCTGAAACCACCCGGATCAGTGAAATCAATAGTTTGACAATCTTCACCGCGTCAACGAACCAGAAGAGGTACGCCCAATTTTGGTATGAGAGGTGCCTGCGGTCCCTGCTGTCTGGTAACAAGGGCCCTTCGATGCCTGACCTCGGTCATCGGCATTCTTGCGAGGATCAAAGTCCGAGCTTGCGAATAACCCAGGTATAGCTTCCCTTGACGGCATCGACCGGTGCGATGACCACAGTCCGGATCTGTTCCCTGTCGGGCAATACGGAAGCGGCCTTGTCGAGAGCGCCGTCTGCGAGAATCAGCAACCTGTTTCCATGCTCCGGCACGTGGCCGTCATCCCCGGGCTGCGGTCCGGCAGCAAGCCGAGTGCGCGCTTCGGGTATCCCTGTGACGGCAATGCCGCCAAGCGCCGCTTCAATCGGCTCGTCCGCAGACCGGCAAACCCCGATGACGCTCGCATATTCGGAATATTTGTAATGGCTGAGATCGCGCTCCAGCGCCTCGTCGCAAAGAGCGACGCTTTCATAGGTATCCGGCGAGGTATCGATGTACTGGCACCGGGTCAGGCTGTCATCGCAGCCGAGAATGGTCACCACGATCAAAGCTGCTGCAGACATCTGCTTGTCCCCTTGCTTCACAAAACCCTTCAGCGCCACAACGCCGTGTGATGGTGCAACAGGAATATGGCCAGATTCGTCCGGTCAAAGCCGGAGCGGCACAGGAAATCGAAGAAAACATGCCGAAGGGCATCGCCGCTTTGGAAAATGCCCGAAACGCCAGACTCAGCGGGCGAAGAGCCGCGCCCGCGATCAGGCGATGAAACGTCTGATGTTCGAAAAACTCAGGCGGCGTCGCGCACGTTGGAGATCACGTCGATGAGGCCGGAGACGACGCGCTCGACCTGGGCGGGATCGTCGCCCTCGGCCATGACGCGGATCAGCGGCTCGGTGCCTGACGGGCGGATGACGAGGCGTCCCCTGCCCTTCAGCTCGGCTTCCGCATCGGCGATCGCCTGCTTGACGCTGCCGTCTTCCAGCGGCACGGCGCCTGCCGAAATGCGGACATTGCGCAGAAGCTGGGGCACGGGATCGAACTTGCGACAAACCTCGCTCACCGGCTTGTCCGCCCGCTTGACGGCGGCAAGGATCTGCAGCGCGGCCACCAGGCCATCGCCGGTCGTGCCGAAGTCGGAGAGTACGATATGGCCGGACTGTTCGCCGCCAACATTGTTGCCATGCTTGCGCATATATTCGACCACATAGCGGTCGCCGACCTTGGTGCGCACGAGATCAAGCCCCCTGGCATTCAGGTGGCGTTCGAGACCGAGATTGGACATCACGGTCGCCACGAGGCCGTTGCCCTTGAGCTCGCCGTCATCGGCAAGATTGCCCACGATCACGGCCATCAGCTGGTCGCCGTCGATGATATTGCCCTTCTCGTCGACGATGATCACCCGGTCGGCGTCGCCGTCGAGCGCGATGCCGATATCGGCGCGCACCTCGTGCACCTTGGCCTGCAGCGTCTTCGGATAGGTCGAGCCGCATTCCTTGTTGATGTTGAGGCCGTTCGGCTCCGTCCCGATCGTCACCACGTCGGCGCCCAGTTCCCAGAGCGCGGTCGGAGCCGCCTTGTAGGCAGCGCCGTTGGCGCAGTCGACGACGACGCGCAACCCGTGCAGGGTCACGTCGCGGGGAAGCGTGCGCTTGACGAATTCGATATAGCGGTAAATGTCGCCCTCGACGCGGCTGGCGCGGCCGATCTCGTTGGAGCGGGCGAGCTGCGAATAGAAATCGTCGCGATCGACAAGCGCCTCGATCCGGGCCTCGATCTCGTCCGACATCTTGTAGCCGTCCGGACCGAAAAGCTTGATACCGTTATCAGCGAAGGGATTGTGAGAGGCGGAAATCATGACGCCGACATCGGCCCTGAGAGAGCGCGTCAGCATGGCAACGGCCGGTGTCGGGATCGGACCCAGCAGGTAGACATTGAGGCCGGCGGCGGTAAAGCCCGCGACCAGCGCGTTCTCCAGCATGTAGCCCGACAGCCGCGTGTCCTTGCCGATCACCACGCGGCGGGCGTGGTCGTTGCGGCGAAAGATCGTGCCGACAGCGATCCCGACCCGCATGGCGAGGTCAGGCGTCATCGGGAAAGTATTGGAAAGACCCCGAATGCCGTCGGTACCGAAATATTTGCGTGCCATGTCGTTCCTCGTCTGGGCCGCCGCGGGAGCGACCGTCATCATTCTGCCAGGCATATGCTAAGGCGATCTCTTGGCAGAAAATCGTCGTCAAGGCACCTAAAATAACGTCAACAACGCTAACATGACGTTACCGGAACGTGCATCGCAGGGTTTCAGGAGGGCGGCCGGGGAACGTCGAGACAAAAAAACCGCCGGTCGGCGCCGGCGGTTCTTCCTGTCAGTTCGGCTGCGGCTTGAAGCCGTCGCCTTCCGTGCCATCCGAAGGCTTGCCCGAGGGCGCGTCCTTCTTCGGCCCCATGGAGGGCACCGCCGAGCCGCGCGAGGGCGGGGTATCGTCGCCAAGGTCGCGCGAAGGCTTTTCGCCCCGCAGGATCGCCTTGATCTCGTCGCCGGAGAGCGTCTCGTATTCGAGCAGGCCCTCGGCAAGCGCGACGAAGCCGTCGTGGTTTTCCTTCAGGATCCTGGTCGCCTCGACATAGGCCTCGTCGATCAGACGCCGCACCTCCGAATCGATCTTCTGTGCGGTCGATTCCGAGACATTCTTCGACTGCGACACCGAATGGCCGAGGAAGACCTCCTGCTGGTTCTCGCCATAGGAAACCTGGCCGAGTTCGTCGGAAAAGCCCCACTGCGTCACCATCGCACGGGCAAGCTTGGTCGCCTGCTCGATATCGGAGGATGCGCCGGAGGTGATGTTGTCCTTGCCGAAGGTGATCTCCTCGGCAACGCGTCCGCCCATCATGATCGCAAGCCGCGAGATCATCCATTTGTAGCTCATGGAATAGCGGTCGCCCTCGGGCAACTGCATCACCATGCCAAGCGCGCGGCCGCGCGGAATGATCGTCGCCTTGTGGACAGGATCGGCCACCGGCACCTTCAGCGCCACCATGGCATGTCCGGCCTCGTGATAGGCCGTCAGCTTCTTTTCCGCCTCGGTCATCGCGGTGGATCGCCGCTCGGCGCCCATCATGATCTTGTCCTTGGCATCCTCGAACTCGGCCATGGTGACAAGGCGCTTGTTGCGCCGGGCCGCCATCAGCGCCGCCTCGTTGACGAGATTCATCAAGTCGGCACCGGAAAAGCCCGGCGTACCGCGTGCGACGACCTTGAGGTCGACATTCGGCGCCAGCGGCGTGTTGCGGGCATGGACCTTGAGGATGCGTTCGCGGCCGACGATATCCGGGTTCGGCACCACGACCTGACGGTCGAAACGACCGGGACGCAGGAGCGCCGGATCGAGAACGTCGGGACGGTTGGTCGCGGCGATCAGGATGATGCCCTCATTGGCCTCGAAGCCATCCATCTCCACCAGAAGCTGGTTCAACGTCTGCTCGCGTTCGTCATTGCCGCCGCCGAGACCGGCGCCGCGATGACGACCGACCGCATCGATTTCGTCGATGAAGATGATGCAGGGTGCGTTTTTCTTGGCCTGCTCGAACATGTCGCGCACACGGGACGCGCCGACGCCGACGAACATTTCGACGAAGTCGGAACCGGAAATGGTGAAGAACGGCACATTGGCCTCACCGGCGACCGAACGCGCCAGCAGCGTCTTGCCCGTGCCGGGCGGGCCGACAAGCAGGACGCCGCGCGGAATACGGCCGCCGAGACGCTGGAACTTCTGCGGATCGCGCAGGAATTCAACGATTTCTTCCAGGTCCTGCTTGGCCTCGTCAACGCCGGCGACATCGTCAAACGTCACGCGGCCATGGGCCTCCGTCAAAAGCTTGGCCTTGGACTTGCCGAAGCCCATCGCGCCGCGCGAACCGCCCTGCATCTGGCGCATGAAGAACAGCCAGACGCCGAGGATCAAAAGCATGGGCAGAAGCGTGCCGACATAGCTCAGGATGCCGCCCGAACCGTCGCTGACCGGCTTCGCCGTGACGTCGACATTGTTGTTCTCGAGCTTGGTGAGCAGGTTGTCGTCGATGACCGGGGCATAGGTGTGGAAGGGCGACCCGCCACTCGTGTAAGTGCCGGTGATGTTGTTGCCGGTGATGGTCACTTCCTTGACCCTGCCGGATTCAACACTGGTCACGAATTGCGAATAGGCCACCTGGTTGCCGGTGTTCTGCGACGGCGTCGACTGGAACATGCTGAACAGCGCGACCAGCAGCAACGCGATTATGGCCCACAGCGCAATATTGCGTAGGTTTGGGTTCATTAAACTCCCCGAAATCATATGTCCGGCACGTCAGAATGCCGCTGAATTACGCCTAACATAGGGTCCGTGCCATGTCTTGCCAAGACAAGCCCGTCCCAAGATTCATTTTCTCAACGCAAATAGGCTAATGCCGGATCAGGATAGGCCGGGCGGGCGAAAGCCTCCGCCAGACTATTGGCAAGCGCGAGGTCGAAACCCGGCAGGAAACGGTCGAACGGCGCCAGATACGGTGAGCAGGAAACCCCGCTGGCGGCAGGCACAGCGGGACGAACCGCCCCTGCAAGCCGCGCAAGACGACGCGGCAGACCTGCGATATGGTCGGGATCGTCCGCCCCGTCTCCGACAGCGCGGATGCGCCGCGGTTCGCATGCGCGGTTTTCGATGCGAAAACGTCCATCCCAGACTGCTGCCCCTCCGGGTGCGATTTCGGCGTCAACAAGCGCCCGCCCTTCGCGCAGGATGAAGAGCGAATGCCGGTGCTTCTCGAACAGACAGCGCCCGGCCGTCATGCGCGCGCCATGGGGGGCGGCGCACAGCGCCATCGCCCGGTCGAGCGCCGCGCCGCCCGGCCCATAGGCGAGGCCGCCCAAGGCGGGGATCAGAATATTGAGAAGATAGCGCGCCGGATCGTGTTCACTCGCAAACCGCCCCGCATCGATCTCGGCGACAATTCCGTCATGAAGCGTAACCGCGTCGGCGAAAAGCGCTGCGGCTCTGAGTGACAGGGCTTCACGCGCACGCGCAGCCTTCTCCGCCTCATTGGCCAGCACCTCGACGCGGTTGTGCAGCAGGCGGCGCATGCGCACGCGCTCAAAACGGGTGTCGTCATTGCTTGGGTCGTCGATCCAGCGAAGATCGCGCGCATTGAGAAAAGCCCGGATATCCTCGCGCCGCACATGAAGAAGGGGGCGCACGGCCCAGATTGCGCCGCCGACCAGCGTTCGCCCGGCCATGCCGCTCGCAAGCGCGGATCCGTTGCGCGCACGGCGCATGGCCAGGGTTTCGGCCTGATCCTCCATCGTATGGGCAAGCACGATGGCATCGGCGCCGATGCGCTCTGCCTCGCCGCCGAGCAGTCGATAGCGGGCGTTGCGCGCCGCGGCCATCAGTCCCGAGGCCGGCTTCTCACCCTCCCACAGCAGCGTCCGGTGAGCCACGCCGAGCCGCGCGCAGCGCGACGCGACCCATGCCGCCTCCTCGGCCGCCGCCGCGCGCAGGCCGTGGTCAACGGTTGCCGCCCACAGCCTGACGTCAGGCCTGCCCGAGGCAATCCGCATCTCATCCAGCGCCGTCAGCAGGCCAAACGAATCGCCGCCGCCGGAAACGGCAACGAGGAGATGGCAATCTTTCTTAAGCGAAAGCAGGAATTGCCGTGCAGCGGCCTCAACCGCGCAGGCATTGGGGGAAACGGCGGCCGGGGCCGACGTCAGCATCCGTTGGCCGTCAGTTCCGCGCTCGCCTTGTCGAGAACCGCGCGGGCGGCGTCCGGATAGCGCACGGGCACTTCGGCGAAGGTGGCGCAGGCGGCGTCCTTGTTATCCATGCCGGCCAGCGACTGGCCAAGCTTCAACAGCATTTCCGGCGCCTTGTCGGATGTGCCATAGGCCTTGTAGGCGTTCAGGAAGGTCTTGGCGGCCTCGTTGTATTTCTGTTGCGCCAGCATCGATTCGCCGAGCCAGAAGCTCGCATCGGGAATGAGCGGACTGTTCGGATAGCTCAGTACGAACTCGCCGAAGGCCTCCTCGGCCTGCTGGTAATCGCCGGACAGGATTAGGTTGTAGGCAACATTGTAGAAGGCGGCGTCGTTGCCGCCGCCTTCAGCGCCCTCCGGCAGGTCGGGCGAGACGTCGCCGGGGATGGCGGCGTCGTTCATGGCGCTGTCGGGCATCGGCGGCGGGTTGTCGATCGACGCTGTTTCATTGTCCTGCCCGCTGCCCGACGAAGGCGGCGCGGCCATGCCGCTTTCCAGGTCCTGCAGGCGGAACTCCATGTCCTCCTGCAATTTGCGGATCCGTTCCTCCATCTGCAGCAGCTGGAAGCTCAGGTCCTCGACCTGGCCGTTGAGGTTCCGGACCTGCTCCTCAAGCTGCATGATCCGCATGGCGGGGTCGGTCGCCTGAACCTGAACCACCTGCCCTTGGTTGCCGCCGGTTGCCGGAAACAGCGACAGGCCGGCGGCCGAAGCGCTTGCCTGCATGCCAAGGACGGCGGAGCCTGCCAGCAGACACAAAATTGCTTTTCTCATGATCCCTTTCCCAAAAACTGTCCCTGAAACCAGTAAAACAGACCTGCACGTTCACCGACATGCCGTTTTCGGCCATATTTAGATCAAAACGCATTTTCATGCACTGCGGACACAAAAAAACCGGCGCGAGGCCGGTTTTTTCTTCATCGATCCGTCCGGATCAGCTTCCCGCGCCGCGTAGGACGGTCACCGTGCGGCGGTTCTGCGACCAGCAGGAAATATTGTCGCAGACGGCGACGGGGCGTTCCTTGCCGTAGGAAATCGTCGAGATCCGGTTGGCCGGAATGCCGCGCGAGACGAGATAGTTCTTGGTGGCCGTGGCGCGGCGCGCGCCGAGCGCCAAGTTATATTCGCGGGTACCGCGTTCATCGGCATGGCCCTCGATGCGGATGGCGTAGCTGGTGTAGCGTTGCAGCCACTGGGCCTGCTTGTCGAGCGTCTGGGCGGCAATCGGCGTGATCGCCGCCGAATCGGTCTCGAAATAGACCGTGTCGCCGACATTGAGGTCAAAATCCTGAACGCTGCCGGCAGAAGCGACGCCCGCATTGGCGCCTGCCATGCCCTGGCCGGTGCCCGGCAGATTGCCATCCTGCTTGGATGCGCAGCCGGCAAGGCCAAGCGCCATGACCGCGCACAGCGCGACGATAGCAGGCCTCATCGCCCTTTTCCTGGAAAGGCCTTCAACTCCAAGCATGGCTCGGCTCATTACCGCTCTCCTTCAAGCGTTCCAATCAAGTGTCCGACATCATCGGGTCGGCTCAGATACGCGATTTTTATTCCGTGACGGCCGTGCGCTGCTTGCATCATGCGCACCTGCCGGTGTTGACGAAATGACCTAGCAAATCGCCGTTAATCCCCCCTCAACGAATATCGTTAACAAAGGGTAAATGCGAGGCCAAAACCCTCAAGCGCCGCTATTCGAGAAGCGGCGACCAGGCTGGGTCGGAGGCGAAATCAGGCGTCGAAATACGCTGTTCGTTATAGCCTGTCAGGTCGATGGAATAAAGGTGCGGACCGCCCTCCCCGGCATTCTGGCGGAAGAACATGAGCACGCGACCGTTCGGCGCCCAGGTCGGTCCCTCATTGTGGAAGCCGGTCGTCAGGATACGTTCGCCGCTGCCGTCCGGCTTCATCACGCCAATGGAGAACTTGCCGCCGGACTGCTTGGTAAAGGCGATCAGATCGCCGCGCGGCGACCAGACCGGCGTCGAATAGCTGCCGTCGCCAAAGGAGATGCGGTGCTGGTTCGAACCATCGGCATTCATCACGTAAAGCTGCTGGCGCCCGCCGCGATCGCTTTCGAACACAATCTGGTTACCATCGGGCGCATAGGACGGCGACGTGTCGATCGCAGCCGTGCTGGTCAGCCGCGTCGTCGCGCGGGTCCTCAGATCCATCGTATAGATATTGGCGTTGCCGTCCTGCTGCAGGCTCATAATGATGCGCTGGCCGTCGGGCGAGAAGCGCGGCGCGAATGTCATGCCGGGGAAATTCCCGACGACCTCGCGCTGACCGGTCTCCAGCTGCAGCAGATAAACGCGCGGCTGGTCGTTCTCATAGGACATGTAGGTGACTTCCTGCCGGTTGGGCGAGAAGCGCGGCGTCAGCACCATATACTGGCCGTCGGTCAGCATCCGCACATTGTAGCCGTCCTGATCCATGATCGCGAGCTGACGCTTGCGGTCGGTCTTCGGGCCGCTTTCGGAAACGTAGACGATGCGGCTGTCGAAATAACCCTGCTCACCCGTCAGCGCCTGGTAGATCGAATCGGCGATGATATGGGCGACGCGCCGCCAGTTGTCGGGCTGGGTGTAGAATTGCTGGCCGATGATCTGCTGGCCGGCATAGGTGTCCCACAGCCGGAACTCCGAACGCAGGCGGCCATCCGCCTCGCGGGTGACGCGGCCGACCACAAGCGCCTCCGCGTTGATCAGCTGCCAGTCCTGGAAACGCGGCGTCTGGTCGGGATCATTGATCTGCTGGATGAAGGCCGAGCGGTCGATCGGCTTGAACAGGCCGGAACGCTGGAGGTCCGCGGCGATAACGCCGGAAATATCAGCGCCGAGCCCGTCATCGGAAATGAAATCGGTGATCGCGATCGGCAGCGGCTGGACATTGCCGCGCGAGATGTCGATCTCGACCAGCGCATAGGCCGGCGCCACGAAAACGAGGCCGAGGCCGGCCCAGGCGACAGAAAGAAATACGAGACAGCGTTTGAGCATGACAGGTCAGGCCTTTCAGCGTTGAGTGCGACGGTCTGATGCGGCGGGCTGGTGCCCTCCGCTTTCCTCCGGTTATCCGTTAAAGCATCTGGCTCGGGTCAAAGTTCACGATAACCTCGCTCCAGGCGTCATATTTTTCCGGCGGAAGTTGGACGAAAGGCGAGGATTTCAGCACCGCGCGGCGGGCGCCGCCGGCCAAGATCCGCCGCGCGCTCTCGCTGCCGCCGGTTGCGGTCACCTCGGGCGTTCCGACAATCGCACCGGATGGATCAAGCTTCATGTGTATGCGTATGCGCACGCCTTCCGCGCCGTCAAGCCCGGCAAGGATCGACCAGTTGCGCTGGATCTGGCCGCGCAGCGCGTCGAGTTCGCTCTGGGAAAGCTGCGCGGAATTGCTGGGGCGCTGCGTGCCGAGGGCCGCCGGCGTTTCCGTGCGCCGCGCGCCGCCGCCGGTCGCCTCGGTGCGGTTCAAAAGCGCGGCGATGTCGTCGACATTGAAATCGTCGGTCTCGGTCGAGGCCGTCGTCTGGCTGTCGGTGCGCGGGGCTTCGGCCGTGCGCGTCTCACGTAAAGCCGGCCGCTCGGGACGGCGCGTCGGCAGGGGCGCTTGGTCGGGGAAGGCCAGTTCGGGCTCTGCCGGCTCGGCCGGCGGAGCGGGCTCCGGTTCAGGCGCGCTGGCCTCGGCCGGCTCCGGCGTTGGTGCGGGCGCGGGTTCAGGCGTTTCAACGGCTTCCGGCTCGGGCGCGGGTTCCGGTGCCGGGGTCGGCTCGGGCGCAGGTGCCGGCTCGGGTTCCGGCGCGGGCGCCGGTTCGGGCTCGGGACGCGGCGCAGGCTCCGGCACGGGCGGCGGCGGGGCCTCGGCCACGTCGTCCTGCGGCGCGGGTTCGGGCGTTTCGGCGGCGGAAGGCGTCGGCAGCGCCGCCTGCTCCTGTTCCACATTGTCAGGCGTCGCCTGTTCCGCCCTGTTCAGGTCGATCTCGTTTTCGCCGACATTCTGCGCATCGGCCACCTGGTCCTGACGCCGCGTCGGGACGGGTGCTGCGATCTCGGCAAGCTCCGCGTCCTGATCGCCTTCCTGCACCTGGGTGATATCCTGGACCGGGATCAGCGTCACCGGCAGGGCATCGACATCCGCCACTTCCATGGACGGCGGCGAGCCGAGCAGAAACACTGCCCAGCCGATGACCAGACAGTGCAGAACAAAGGAAATGGCGAAGCTGCGCGTCATGGCGGGAAATCAGCTATCCTGTTCCTGCAGGGTCACCAGGCCGATATTCTTGAAACCCGCCGCCGAAATCCGGGCCATCACCCGCATCACCGTGCCGTAATCGGCATTGGCATCGCCGCGCACATAGATGCGCTCGGAATAGCCGGTCGTCGCGATCGCCTCGAGTTTCGGCACGACCTCGTCGATACCGATCTCGGTTTCCTGCAGATAGATCTGGCCTTCCGGATTGACGGAAATCGTGATCGGCTGGGTATCGGAATTGAGCGCCTGCGCCTGCGTTTCCGGAAGGTCGATCGGCACGCCGACGGTCATCATCGGCGCGGCGACCATGAAGATGATCAAGAGCACGAGCATGACGTCGACGAGCGGCGTCACGTTGATTTCGCTGACGGGGCCGCGCCGGGCGCGTCTTCGTCCCCGGCGGCTGCCGCCCGAGGCGCTTGTTCCTGCGGTCATTCCCATATCGCAATCTCCCTCGGATTATTCCGCGGCCGGGCGCGACTGGAGTTTCTCATCGATCTGACGCGACAGGATCGCGGCGAATTCGTCGGCAAAGCCTTCCATACGGCCCACCAGCTTTCCGCTGTCGGCGGAGAACTTGTTGTAGGCGACAACGGCGGGAATGGCGGCGACGAGACCGATGGCGGTGGCCAGAAGCGCCTCGGCAATGCCGGGGGCGACAACGGCGAGATTGGTCGATTTCGAACCGGCGATCGCCTGGAACGAGGTCATGATGCCGACCACCGTGCCGAAGAGACCGATAAAGGGCGCCGCCGAACCGGTGCTGGCGAGGAAGCCGAGGCGGGCCTCCAGCTTTTCCGATTCGCGCTGGATAGCGACATCCATCGCCTTTTCCACGCGCATCTGCAGGCCTACGGGGGCACGCGCGCCGCGCTCGAAGGACTTCTTCCACTCGCGCATGGCAGCCACGAAAACCGCCGACATGCCGGACGTCTTGCGCTCGGAAAGGTTCGAATAGAGTTTTTCCAGCGAGGTACCGGACCAGAAGGCATCCTCGAACTGGTTATAGGCGCGGCGTTCCTTGTTGTAGGCGATGATCTTCTCAATCACGATCGCCCACGTCCACACCGAGGCGGCAATCAGGCCGATCATGACCAGTTTGACGATCAGTCCGGCCTGCATGAAGAGCGCCAGCAGGCCGACATCGGCGTGTGCTGCTTCCAACCCAAGCTGTTCCATGTGACAAAAGTCCTTGAATATATGGGCCCGTTTGACCGGGCGGGTACGGTTAGAGCCGCCTGCGAGTTACGTGTTCGATTTGCGATGGGATTGCGAAGCTTCCGCATATTAGTTTCATCTCGTACAAAAACGTGGTGAAACCTAGGCAAAACAGCCCGAAATCCCGCTTCTCACATGAAACATGATCATGGTTAACGCCCGGTTACCAGAGGGCCGAAACCCCTGAAATCCATGGCGCGCGCCGAGGATCACGCCCCCGCAGGGCGATGGCGGAATTCCTTCACATAATACTCATGTTTTAGCAAGCCCGATGCAGCAGGGTCAGGCTTCCTCTCCCCTTGCCTGCAGCAATGTCGCCGCCAGATCGTCCGGCATCCGTCGGGCGCGGCCGTGTTTGTTGATGACGACCACGGTGACGGTCGCGGTCGTCAAAAGCACGTCGGCAGCGGAAATCGTCTGCTCCAGCACCATGCGCGCGCCGGTCGCCCGCGTCGTTTTCGTGGTGATCTCCAGAATATCATCCATGCGCGCCGGCCGGATGAATTTGAGGTCCATGTGATGGACGGCGAAGGCCAGTCCTTCCTCGTCGATCGTGTGCAGCGTGCGCTGTTCAACGCCGAGGCAGCGCAGGTAGTCGGTGCGGCCGCGCTCAAGGAAGTGCAGGTAACGGGCATGATAGACGACGCCGGAGAAATCCGTGTCCTCGTAATAGACCCGCTGTCGCAGATGATGCTCGCCGTCTTCGAGCCAGCCGCTCAGATCCGCAGAATTTCCGTCACTTTTGCCTGTCATATCCGGTCCCGCATCGTGTTTTCGCGCTCTCTCCTAGTCTCACGGCCGCCGCCGGCGCAATGGAGAAATCTTGGTCGGGCAGCGTGCTTTGCCGGCATCGGGAGAGATTGCGTAAAAAAACCATTGCATTTATGTCATACTGGTTTCGGTTAATAGCGAAATTCACTGCATGACAAAACGGATCGGAGTGGCTCCATGAAAATTGCGGTTATGGGCGGAGACGGGTTCATCGGATGGCCCACGTCGCTGCATCTGTCTGATGCCGGACACGAAATCCATATCATCGACAACCTGTCGCGGCGCTGGATCGACACCGAGCTCGGCGTCCAGTCGCTGACGCCGATGGATTCGATCCAGGAACGCACCCGCATCTGGCACGCGGAAACCGGCCGCCGGATCCATTTCCACCTGATCGATCTCGCCAAGGACTACGAGATCCTGAAGAAATGGCTTGCAGACGAAAAGCCGGACGCCATCATCCATTTCGCCGAACAGCGCGCCGCCCCCTATTCGATGAAGTCGGACCGGCACAAGAACTACACGGTCGACAACAATGTGAGCGCGACGCACAATCTTCTGAACGCGCTGGTCGAGATCGGTCTCGATTCCCACATCATCCACCTCGGCACGATGGGCGTCTATGGCTATTCGACCGTCGGCGCGGCGATCCCGGAAGGCTATCTGCCGGTGGATATCGAGGCGACGACCGGCGAAAAGGTCAGCCAGGAAATCCTCTATCCATCGAACCCCGGCTCGATCTACCACATGACCAAGTGCCTGGATCAGCTTCTCTTCGCCTTCTATGCCAAGAATGACGGCCTTCGCATCACCGACCTGCATCAGGGCATCGTCTGGGGCACGCATACCGAGCAGACCAAGCGCCATCCGCAGTTGATCAACCGTTTCGATTATGACGGCGATTACGGCACCGTGCTGAACCGCTTCCTGATCCAGGCGGCGATCGGCTATCCGCTCACCGTCCACGGCGTCGGCGGCCAGACCCGCGCCTTCATCCACATCCAGGATTCGGTGCGCTGCATCGAGCTTGCGCTCAACAATCCGCCGGAGAAGAACGCGCGCGTGGAAATCTTCAACCAGATGACCGAGACCCACCGGGTGCGCGATTTGGCGAAGATGATTTCCGAAATGTCCGGCACAGAGATTGCCTGGCTGCCCAACCCGCGCAAGGAAGCGCCGGAGAACGACCTGATCGTCAAGAACGACAAGTTCCTCTCCCTCGGCCTTAACCCGACGACGCTGAAGGAAGGGCTTCTGGAAGAGATCGTCGACATTGCCAAGAAATACGCCTATCGCGTCGATCGCAAGCGCGTTCCGGCCGTTTCGGCCTGGACCAAGGACATTGCCACCAAGATCAACCGCGATCCCGAAGGCAAGTCGCTGAAATCGGTTTCGTGATCTGATGCCTGATCCTTCAAATGAAGGCGTCCGCCGCAACGCGGACGCCAAGGCCCCGTTCGCCTTCGTCACGTTGGTCACCAATGCAGACTATGCGATGGGTGCGCTGGCGCTGGCCCGCTCGATCTTCCTGACCGGCTCGCCGGCCGATGTCGTCGTGCTTTTCACCGGCGGCACGCCGGAGGAGAGCCTGAAGCAACTGGAAGATATCGGCTGCCGGATGATCGGCGTCGACCATCTGCCCCTGTCGGATGCCTTCAACGCCCGCCATGCGCGGCGCGAAGTGCATGGCAATGCGCCCTTCACCAAGGGCCGCAAGCCGGACTTCCACACGCCCCTCGACAATTTCTGCAAGCTGAGGCTCTGGCAGCTTGTCGAATATCATGCGGTCGTGTTCATCGATGCCGATGCCATCGTCTTGAGGAATATCGACAAGCTGTTCTTCTATCCGGAGTTTTCCGCCGCGCCGAATGTCTACGAGAGCCTCGCGGATTTCCACCGGCTGAACTCCGGCGTCTTCGTTGCCCGGCCGGATGTCGCGACATTCGAGGCCATGCTGGAGGCGCTCGATGCGCCGGAGGCCTTCTGGCGGCGCACCGACCAGACCTTCCTGCAGACCTTCTTTCCCGACTGGCACGGCCTGCCGGTGTTCATGAACATGCTGCAATATGTCTGGTTCAACATGCCGGACTTATGGAACTGGTCCGATATCGGCGTGCTGCACTTCCAGTATGAAAAGCCGTGGGAAGAGGATCACCCGCGCGCCGAAGCGCTCAAGCCGCTGATCGATCTGTGGTGGGCCTATTTCGACGGCGAGCGGATCCCCGACATCGCAACGCTCGAGAACCCGAAAAAACCGGCATGAAACATCTTCTCGTCAGCGGCGGAACCGGGCTTGCCGGCCGCTACATCGTGGAAGAATGC
Source organism: Martelella lutilitoris (assembly GCF_005924265.1). GTDB lineage: Bacteria > Pseudomonadota > Alphaproteobacteria > Rhizobiales > Rhizobiaceae > Martelella > Martelella lutilitoris. Next base: position 122,756 of record NZ_VCLB01000005.1, on the reverse strand, counting down.
CTTGCGGCGGGCCACAAGGTCACGGTTGCCGGCCGCAGGGCTCCTGCGGACGGGCTATTCTCCCCTGCCGTCGGCTACCGGCCGCTCGACCTTGCGGAAGGAAAACCCGAAGGCGCGCTGTTCGACGGCATCGATGTCTTCGTCCATGCCGCCTTTTCCCATGTGCCGGGACGCTATCGCGGCGGCGAGGGAGACGATCCGGCGGGCTTTTTCAGGCTGAATGTCGACGGCAGCGTCGCCCTGTTCGAGGCCGCACGGCAGGCCGGCGTAAAGCACTGCCTCTTCCTCTCGAGCCGCGCCGTCTTCGACGGCTATCCCCCAGGAACGCCGCTTGCCGAGACGCTTGCGCCGGACCCGGCAAGCCTTTACGGCAAGGCCAAGCTTGAGGCGGAGAAGGCGCTAGCCGCCCTTGCCGCGCCCGGTTTCGTGCCGGCGAGCCTCAGGGCAACCGGCATTTACGGCGACCTTTACCCCAACAAGTGGGAGAGCCTTTTCACCGATTATCTCGAGGGCAGGACGATTGCGCCGCGGGCCGGAAGCGAGCTTCACGGCCGCGATCTCGCCGGCGCGGTGCTCGCCGTGCTTACCGCCCAAATTCCCAAGGTCTCCGGCAAGGCGCTCAATGTCTCCGACATCGTGGTCGACAACCACACCATTCTGGCACCGCTGAAGGCCGCGCTTGCCTCGCCCCACCCCCTGCCCGCGCGCGCCGACCATGACCAGGTCAGCGTCATGGCCACAAGCCGGCTCAACGCGCTCGGCTGGCGAACGGGCGGCATGCCGCTCTTTTCCGCCACGCTGCAAACCCTGGTCGAGGGGTTTCTCGCCCGCCATCTCGCATCGCGGCCGTCGTGAATTTGATCTGGCCACTCCTCGACCCTATCTCCGGCGTGCTATCGTGCCGCGCCCAGGACTGAAATGACCAACAGGATTTTTCAATGAGCCGCTTTGACCTCATCATTTTCGACTGCGACGGTGTTCTCGTCGATTCCGAATTTCTCGCCGCCCAGGTGGAATCCAGACTGTTGAGCGAGGCCGGTTACCCGATCACCGCCGGCGAGATCGGCGAACGCTTCTCGGGCCTGACCTTCCGCGACATTCTGATGGCCGTGGAGAAGGAAGCCGCCATCCCGCTGCAGGCCAGTCTGATCGAGCAGCACAAGACCATCCTCGATGAGCGGCTGAAGCGCGAGTTGCAGGCCATCGAGGGCGTGCGCGAGGCCGTGGCCCAGCTTTCCGAGCCGCGCTGCGTCTGCTCCAATTCGACGGAAGACCGCATCAAGGCGATGCTGACCAAGGTCGGCTATATCGATCTGTTCGAGCCGAACATCTTTTCTGCCGAAAGTCTCGGACCGGATCGGGTCAAGCCGAAGCCGGATATCTTCCTGCATGGCGCGCAACAGATGGGCGCGCGGCCCGCAAACACGCTGGTGATCGAGGATTCGGTTCACGGCGTCACGGGCGCGAAGGCCGCCGGCATGCGCGTCGTCGGTTTTACCGGCGCATCGCATACCGGACCGACCCACGCCGACAAGCTGACCGAGGCCGGGGCCGAGACGGTGATACACCGCATGGAAGACCTGCCCGCCGTCGCGACCGCGCTTCTGGAATGGTCGGACGCCGTTTGACGGCGTCCGGTTACGGATATCAGTCGATCCCGACCCTGACCCGCGTGCCCTCACCGGCGGTGGCCGGCACCGGCAGGTCATCCGCCCGGAACAGGAACTGGGTCGCCATGCCCTCGGCCGGCAGTTCGACCTCCTGCACGGTGACCTTGTCATAAAGCGCCACGTCGCCGTCGACGATTTCGACGCGCACCGGCACCTTGTAAGTGCCTGGCTTGGCTTTTGGTCCGCCGATCAGGCGACCGGCGACGGCGACCTGCAGCAGAAGCTGGTCTCCCGTTGGCGCGACCGTGCAGGTGCGCGTATATTCGGCCAGCGAGACCTGGTAGACGAGATTTTCGGCCGACGTTGAGCCGGCGGGCGAATAGACGCGATCAAAGGCCTGGTCGTCATCGAGCATCGCCTTCGGGCAGATGCGCGAGAGCGCCGTCAGGTTGACGCCCGGCGTGATCGGCTGGGCGGGCTGGGGCTCCGGCTCGGGCGTGGCCGTGGAGCAGGCCGCGAGGCCGGAAAGGGCCAGAACGGCGGCCAGGCGACGGGTGGTGCGAAATGACACGGCGAGTATTCCTTTCCTCTCTCAAGGGCTTTTCAAGCCCTCCGGCTTTGTTCTATATCAGCGCCAACGCAAGAATTCGATTGTCTGGCATGACCCGCAGGCACGAGGCATACAGGACGCCTTGCCGTGATAACCGGTAAGGCCAAAGCGTGCCACAAGCTAGACATTTTCAGGAACCTGGCAAGCACAAAGGGGCTTTGCGTGGACTATATTTCGACGCGGGGCGATGCCCCGACCCTCGGTTTCTCTGACGCGCTTCTCGCAGGACTTGCAACGGACGGCGGCCTCTACCTTCCGCGCGAATGGCCGAAAATGTCGGCCGATGATATACGCGCGCTGCGCGGCCGGTCCTATCAGGAAATCGCCTTTGCCGTCATCAAGCCTTTCATCGGCGACGAAGTTCCCGATGACCGCCTGAAGGCCATGATCGATGACGCCTATGCCACCTTCCGCCATCCGGCGGTGACGCCGCTCGTCCAGAGCGACGCCAACCGCTTCACGCTTGAACTGTTCCACGGCTCGACGCTCGCCTTCAAGGACGTTGCCATGCAGCTTCTGGCGCGGCTGATGGATTATGCGCTCGAACAACGTGGGCAGCGCGCCACGATCGTCGGCGCGACCTCGGGCGATACCGGGGGCGCGGCAATCGACGCCTTTGCGGCCAGCACGCGCACCGACATCTTCATTCTCTTCCCCCATGGCAAGGTCTCGCCGGTGCAACAGCGCCAGATGACGACGCTTGGCGCGAAAAACGTCCACGCAATCGCCGTCGAAGGGCATTTCGACGACTGCCAGAACCTGGTCAAGGCGATGTTCGCCGATCGCCGATTCCGCGACGAGGTGAAGCTTTCCGGCGTCAACTCGATCAACTGGGCGCGGATCATGGCGCAGGTGGTCTATTATTTCACCGCCGGCATTGCGCTCGGCGCGCCGGACCGCGAGATCGATTTCACCGTTCCGACGGGCAATTTCGGCGACATCTTCGCCGGCTACGTCGCGCGGCGGATCGGCCTTCCCGTCGGCCGGCTGGTGATCGCCACCAACGAGAACGACATCCTCGCCCGCACGCTCGAGACCGGGCGCTACGAGATGCGCGGCGTCGAAGCCACGACCTCGCCGTCGATGGACATCCAGATCTCCTCCAATTTCGAACGTCTGCTGTTCGAGGCAAGCGGTCGCGACGCCGGCTATGTCCGCCGCGCGATGGCAAGTCTCAAACAGTCCGGCGCCTTCGACATTGAGGAGGACACGCTTGCAACGATCCGCACTGTCTTTGCCGCAGGGCGCACCGACCAGGCTGAAACCGCCGCCGAGATCGCGCGCACGCTGGAGGACACCGGCGTCCTGATCGACCCGCATACGGCGGTCGCCATGTCGGTTGCGCGGTCCTACCAGGCATCGAACCCCATGATTGTCCTCGCCACGGCCCATCCGGCCAAGTTCCCGGCGGCCGTAAAATCGGCGAGCGGTATTGACCCGGCGCTTCCGGCGTGGCTTGCTGGACTGATGGACAAGGAGGAGCGTTTCAGTGTCCTTCCCCCCGATCTCGACACGGTGGAAGCGTTCGTTCGCAGCGGACTGAGCACTGAAAGCCAACGATAGGAAGCAGGATCGCATGACAGTAGAGTACACCCGGCTGCCGTCCGGGCTGACCGTCGTCACACAGAACATGCCCCATATCGAAAGCGTGGCCATCGGGACCTGGATCAAGTCGGGCTCGCGCAACGAATTCGAAAATGAACACGGCATCGCCCACCTTCTCGAACACATGGCGTTCAAGGGCACCAAGCGCAGGACCGCGCGCCAGATCGCCGAGGAGATCGAGAATGTGGGCGGCGAAGTCAATGCCGCGACCTCGACGGAGACGACCTCCTACTATGCGCGCGTCCTGAAGGACCATCTACCGCTCGCAGTCGATATCCTTGCCGACATCCTGACCAATTCCGCCTTCGACGAGGAAGAGCTCGCGCGCGAGAAAAACGTCATCATGCAGGAGATCGGCGCGGCGAGCGACATTCCCGATGACGTGGTGTTCGACAATTTCGCCGGCGCGGCCTATCGCGGCCAGATGATCGGCCGTCCGATCCTGGGAACCGCCGAAACGGTGACGGGCTTCACGCCGGACGATATACGCCGCTACCTTGCCCGCAACTATACCACCGACCGGATCTACATTGTTGCGACCGGCGCGGTTGATCACGACGCCTTCGTTCGGCTGGTCGCCGACCGCTTCGCCGGCCTGCCGCAGAAGCCCGCGACGCCGCCGCTGGTCGAGCCCGCCAACTATACCGGCGGCGAGGCGCGCGAGGTGCGAACGCTTTCCGACGCGCAGGTCATTCTCGGCTTCGAGGGGCCGGCCTATCACGCCCAGGATTTCTACTGCTCGCAGATTCTCGCGAATGTGCTTGGCGGCGGCATGTCGTCGCGGCTCTTCCAGGAAGTGCGCGAGATCCGCGGGCTTTGCTATTCGGTTTACGCGTTCCACTGGGGCTTTTCGGATTCCGGGGTCTTTGCCGTACATGCGGCCACCGGGGGCGACCAACTGCCCGAACTCGTGCCCGTGATCATCAACGAATTGCGCGAGGCGGCCGAGCGGGTCGACCCGACGGAAATCGATCGTGCCCGGGCGCAGATCCGCGCCCAGTTGCTGATGGGCCAGGAAAGCGCTGCCGCCCGCGCCGGCCAGATCGCCCGCCAGGTGATGCTCTGGGGCCGGCCGATCCCGAACGAGGAAATGATGATGCGGATCGAGAACATCACGCCGAAGAGGCTGACCGATCTCGCCGGACGCGCCTTCTACAATGCCCGCCCGACGCTTTCGGCCGTCGGTCCGATCGAGCAGCTGGCGCCGCTTCAAGAGATTGTCGACGGCCTTTCCTTCGAGGAGAAGAAGGCCGCCGGAGCGGGCGCCTGAAAGCGTTATGGCGAGCGTGGAACCGGAAATCGTCCTGATATGCGGCGGCAGGCCGATTAAGCGGAGACAGTCAGTTGTTCGCCTTTTTCTCTGCACCTGACGTCCTGAGGCGACGCCGGTTCGCCATAAGCTCGGACACACATATTCTGCGCCTGCCGCGCGTCTCCGATTATCACGCCTGGCGGCAATTGCGCATCCGCAGCCGCGCCTTCCTGCAGCCATGGGAACCGCTCTGGAATGTCGACGACATGACCGAGCGCGCCTTCCGCCGGCGTGTCGCCCGGCTCAACCGGGAATTCGACGAGGGCAGCAGCATCCAGCTGTTCATATTTCTCAAGCGCACCAACACGCTTGTCGGCGGCATCACCATCGGTCTGATCCGACGCGGCGTCGCACAAATGTGCATGCTGGGATACTGGATGGGCGAGCCCTATGCCGGCAAGGGCCATATGTTCGCCGCACTTCAGCTTGTAATTCCCTATATCTTTCAAGAGTTGAGGTTGCACCGCATCGAGGCCGCCTGTATCCCCTCAAACAGTCGCAGCACTTCGCTCTTGCAAAAGGCAGGCTTCACCAAGGAGGGGCATTTGAAAAAATACCTTCGCATCAACGGCCAATGGCAGGATCATCATCTCTATGCCCTGCTCAAAGATGATCACGACGCCAAAGGGAATTGAAGACCAAAGATGCGAATGCCCGCAAATCTCCGCCGGCTCGGCTGTCAGGCCCTTGCCATCCTTGCACTGGCCATGGTGGTCTTCTCCACAGCCCTGCCGGCGCTGGCGCTCGAGCCCGTTGAGGTTTCGCGCGGCGATGTCGCGATCGACCTAACAAATCATGTCGACCTCTACCCCAATGAGGGCAATCAGCTACAGATCTCCACAGTGCCCGATGCCAACGGCATCCGCCGCCGTATCGAGGTGCGCTCCGGCAATGCGGACCATCCCGGCGACTGGGCCGTCTTTTCACTCGCCAATATCTCCGACGAACAGCTTGAGCGCCTGATCGTCGCCCCGCATTTCCGCCTGCCCGGATCCGGCATGTTCTGGCCGGACCTCGGTTCGTCGCGGATCGCGGCGATCACGCCATCGGAGGGTTTTGCGCTGAACCGCGTGGCGAGCGACGACGCCGATGTGTTCTCGATCACGCTCAATCCCGGCGCGGTGATCACCTTCGTTGCCGAACTCGACACGGCGGAACTGCCACAGCTCTATCTCTGGCAGCCGGAGGCCTACAAGGATACGGAAAACGCCTTCACGCTCTATCACGGCGTGGTACTGGGCATTGCCGGCCTTTTGGCGGTGTTCCTCAGCATCCTGTTCGTGGTCAAGGGAACCTCCGTTCTGCCGGCGACGGCGATGCTCGCCTGGTCGGTGTTGCTCTACGTGGCGATCGACTTCAGCTTCCTCAACCAGTTGATCCCCCTGTCGCCGGGCGATCTGCGCATCTGGCGCGCCAACGCCGATGTTGCGATCGCCTTCAGCCTGGTTGTGTTCCTGTTCACCTATCTGAACCTCGCCCGCTGGCACGCCCAGCTCGGCTATGCGACCGCGGCCTGGGGCATTCTGCTGATGGCGCTGTTCGGCCTGGCGCTGTTCGACCCCTCGGCCGCCGCCGGCATCGCCCGCATCTCTTTTGCCGCGACAGTGCTCGCCGGGATCGGGCTGATGGTCTATCTCAGCCTTCGCCGCTATGACCGGGCGATCCTGCTGATGCCGGCCTGGGCGTTGATCGTCGCCTGGCTGTTTGCCGCCTGGATGACGGTCACCGGACGCGTCGACAACGACATCGTCCAGCCGGCGCTGGACGGCGGCCTGGTGCTGATCGTGCTGCTGCTCGGCTTCACCGTCATCCAGCATTCCTTCGCAGGCGGCGCCTATCAACCCGGTCTGTTCTCCGACCTGGAACGCCAGGCGCTGGCCCTGCTCGGCACGGAGGCAACGGTATGGGACTGGGACGTGGGACGCGACCGGATCGTCACGGAGCCGGATTTCGCCCCCAAGCTCGGCTTTGCCGCCGGCACGCTCAACGGACCGGCCCGTTCCTGGCTGCAATATCTGCACCCCGGAGACCGCGACCGCTTCCGCTCCACGCTCGACCTCTTCCTCGAATGGCGGCGCGGCCGGCTGAAGCTCGAATTCCGCATCCGCGCCAATGACGGGCACTATCACTGGATGCTGATCCGCGCGCGGCCCGTGCTTTCGACCGACGGCGAGGTAATCCGCTGCGTCGGCACAATCACCGACCAGACCGACCAGAAGGTCAGCACCCAGCGCCTGCTGCAGGATGCCGTCGTCGACAATCTGACGGGCCTTCCCAACAACACGATCCTGATCGACCGGCTGAGCTATCTGATCGCCCTGTCGAAGACGATGCCGCATATGCGGCCGACGCTGATCGTCGCCGACATCGACCGGTTCAGCGACATCAACGAGACGCTCGGCTTTGCCGCCGGCGACAATATCCTCATCGCGCTGACGCGTCGCATCCAGCGGTTGCTGAAGCCCGAGGACACGCTGACGCGGCTTTCGGGCAACAGCTTCGCCATCGTGCTGCAGTCGCAGACGGAGCCCGATGCGGTCGCCGAATTTGCCGACGCGCTGGTCGCCGCCATCGATGTGCCGATCACCTTCGAAAACCGCGAGATCGCGCTGACGGCCTCGATCGGCATCGCCTCCTGGCATGATACGCCGGGCTCCGCCGAAACCTTCCTCGAGGATGCACGGCTCGCCATGTTGCGCGCCAAGCGCATGGGCGGCAATTCGGTGGAGACCTACCGCCCGGCGCTGCGCATGCTCGACGACGAGCGCAAACGCGTCGAGGCCGATCTCGGACGCGCCATCGACCGCAAGGAGATGTCGGTCTTCTACCGCCCGGTCATGCGCCTCGAAAGCCAAAGGGTTGCCGGATTTGCCTGCATCCTGAACTGGAAGCATCCGCAGCGGGGCGAAATTTCCACCGGCGAGATCTTCGAGATCAGCCGCGAGGCGGAACGCTCCGCCGAACTGGTGCTCTATACCGTTCGTCAGGCGCTTGAAGACCTCTCGGGCTGGCAGCAGACCCTGCCCAAGGTTCGCCCCTTCGTCTCGATCGAGCTCAACTGCACGGAAATGCTGAGAACCAGTACGCTGATCGAGCTTGAAAGCCTGGTGCGTCAGTCGGAGAACGCACCGAGACAGGTGGTGTTCTCCATCCCCGAAGACGTCGTCCAGAAGGCGCCGGAACAGGCGAAGCTTGCGCTGCAATATCTGCGCACGATCGGCGCCGGGGTGACGCTTTCCGGCTTCGGCAACGGGCACGGCTCGCTCACCCTGCTCAAGGGCTTCCGCTTCGACGCAACCTATGTGGACAATGCCGTCTTCAAGCAGAACAACGAGACCCAGACGGATGTCGTCAGGGCCTTTGCCGAACTGGCCTCACGGCTCGGCACTGCGGTCGGCGTGACGGATGTCGGCAGCGAGGTCGACGCGCAGGCGCTTGCCGATGCGGGCTGCGCCTATGCCAGCGGCCCGCTCTACGGCGCCTCCGTCGCAGCGCCCACGGCGCTGCGCCTGCTCAAGGAAGTCGCCGCCAAGGAAGCGTGAGCGCTGCGGCGCTCAGACGCGCTCCTCATTCTTCTGCCGAACCAGAAGGGCGAGGACGAAATCGAGCTTGCGGATGATTTCGGGGGTCAGGACGAAGGGATAGAAATCCCGCTGGCCCATGGATTTGTGGATGGCGTTCATCGCCAGCGTCAGCGGCACCCAGGCATCGGCCAGCCGCTTTCCGCTCGCGCAGCTATAGGCATCACCGAGTGGCTCAAGACTGGCATCTTCCGGCATCAGCCCGAAAGCGCGCGCCGTCTCCAGCGTATCGACGATATGAAGCGCATGGGCAAAGCTCTCGGCAAAATCTTCCCAGGGATGCGTCGAGGCATAGGCGCTGACGAAATTCTCCGGCCAGCCCGGAGACGGGCCGTTTTCATAGTGGCGCTGCAGCGCGGCCTGATAATCTTCGCGCTCGTCGCCGAAAAGCGAACGGAATTCGTCAAGCCTGCCGCCGTCGCGCACCAGCCTGTCCCAGATGTAGTGGCCGACTTCGTGGCGGAAATGGCCGAGAAGCGTCCGGTACGGCTCGTTCATCTGCTGGCGCGCGATCTCGCGGGTGACGTCGTCCGCCTCGGCAACCCTGAGCGAGATCAGGCCGTTTTCGTGGCCGGTCATGGCCGGCTGGAGATTGCCGTTCGCATCGCGCGTGTCTTCGAGGAAATCGAAGACGAGGCCACAATCGGGATCCTCGGCCCTGGTCGGCGTGTCGACATTCCAGCGCAGGAGCGAATAGAAGAGATGGCGCTCCGCCGCAACGATCCTGCCGAAGCGGGCAAGGCCGATATCCGTGCCCGTGTCGGGGATCAGGTTATTGTGGCGGCAGGACGGGCAGAACGGCTCGTCGCTGCCTTCCGGCAGCAACCAGTTACAAACGTTGAACCCGGCGTTTTCGCAGAAGCGGAACTGGCGCCCGGTGTCATCGGCCTTGTGCCAATTGACGGAATCGACCGGCTTCAGGGCATACATGGCGACCGTCTCGGGATCAAAGCCCAGACGGTGGCCGCAGGCGACGCAGACCTCGTTGTCGAAATAGACGGTCTGACCGCAATGGTCGCATTCGAAAATCTTCATGGAAGCCTCACAATTGCGGCCGCCCCGATCGACGGCCATCAGCGTCCGGTAAACGGAAATGTCGGCGATTTGTTTCAGGCATGCCCGACATTGGAGGAGAGCGAGGACGGGCGAACGCCCATGGAAAAGAGCGCGCGCTCATACTTGCTGTCGAGGTCACGGTCGAACAGCAATTCCTCGATCGCCGGGCAGGTCAGCCAGTCATTATTGGCGATCTCGCTTTCCAGCTGGCCGGGCGCCCAGCCGGCATAGCCCAGCACCAGGATCGCCTTGTCCGGCCCCTTGCCGGCGGCAACCGAGCGCAGCACATCAAGCGTGCCGGTCAGGAACAGCTCGTCGGTAACGGGAATGCTGCCGTCGCCGGCATAATCATCGGAATGCAGGACGAAGCCGCGGCCGGGCTCCACCGGCCCGCCGCAGAGCACCGGAAAATCGCCGATCCCGGAGGCGGAAAAATCCGGAGCATTCTCGTCAACCAGTTTGAGCTGTTCCAGCACTTCGGGAAAGGTCACGGACTGGGCGCGATTGATGACGAACCCCATCGCGCCATCTTCGGAATGGGCGCAGATATAGATCACGCTGCGTTCGAAATCGCTTTCCGCAAGCTGCGGCATGGCGATCAGGAACTGGCCATCGAATGGGCCGCGTTCACGCTCCGTCATCAGGTTGTCAAACAAATCGGCCTCCAGCAAAGTGTTCGCGCCGCTTTCGAAATTCATCCTAGGCATAGGATCAACATGGGGCAAGGTCACGCAATGTTCAAATCAATTTGTCCGAAAAGGCGATGAGAAACGTGGCGGGAGACCCGCGCCTGCGCTAAATGTCTCGCCATGAAACGTTTGACCCGCCACCTCGTCTCCGCCGCCGTCACGGCCCTTGCCCTTGCCGGCACGGCGCAGACGTCCCTCGCCGCCGCAACACCCTGGGCGGAGGATACCGGCGGGCGCATGCGCGTCATCCTCACCCCGCCTTCAGCCGATGGCACGATCAACGCGGCGCTGCAGGTCGAACCCGACCCTGGTTTCATCACCTACTGGCGCGAACCGGGCGAAAGCGGCATTCCCCCGCAGATCAGCGTGACCGGCGCGGACGATGCGCGGATGGAGGCGATCGAGTATCCCGTGCCCAAGCGGCTGAAGATCGCGGAAGTGACCGATATGGGCTATGACGGCCCGGTGACGTTTCCGCTCACGCTGAAGGTCGCGCCCGGCTCGCTTCCTGCCCTGACCGTGACAGCCTTCATCGGGCTATGCAAGGATATCTGCATTCCCTTCCAGGCCAGCTTCGATATTCCGGCGAAAGCGTCCGCCTTCGAGGAGACGCCGGTCGACAAGGCCATTCTGGCCGTCGCCCGCACGAGCCTTCCCGAAAGCCCCTCGGACGATTTCCGCGTCGAGGAGGCGGTCCTGTCGGCCGACGGCATCCGGCTTTCCCTCACGCTTCCCGATCCGGACGCTGCCCGCGAAATCACGCTTGCCAACAACCGCGGCTATGTCGTCGAAGCGCCCGACGGCAAGCTCAAGGACGGCCATCTCGTCATCGACATTCCCCTCACCGCCCTGCCCAATGACGCCGATCCGGAAGATGGCGACTGGCTGCTTCTGGCCAAATCCGGCGATCGGGCCATGGAAACGCCGCTTGTCATCAAGCCTGATCGACCCTAAGTCCTGATTGCGCCTTTTCAACACACGCAAAGAGGATTTCAAAAATGTCGATTGCCAAGGGAGACAGCCTGCCGTCCGCCACCTTCATGGAACTGACGGAGAACGGGCCGGAGAAAGTCGCAAGCGATGAATTCTTCAAGTCGAAGCGAGTGGTGCTGTTTGCCGTGCCGGGCGCTTTCACGCCCACCTGCTCGATCAACCACCTGCCGACCTATCTGGAGAACCGGGACGCCATTCTTTCGCGCGGCGTCGACGAGATCGCCGTTGTCGCCGTCAACGACCCCTTCGTCATGGGCGGCTGGGCCAAGGCGACGGGCGGCGAAGGCAAGATCCGCTATCTCGCCGATCCCGACGGCGCATTCGCCAAGGCGCTGGGCATGGAGCTCGATCTTTCCGGCGGCGGGCTCGGCACCCGCTCCAAGCGCTATTCCATGCTGGTCAAGGACGGCGTCGTGGAAGAATTAAATGTCGAGGACAATTCCGGCGAGGCCACGGTCTCGGCTGCGGCCACCATTCTTGGTCAGCTCTGAAGCTGTTTCGCCGGGCCGGTTAATATCCGGCCCGGTCTTCATGACGCGCCGGACGCTTGCATTCCGCGGCCCGCGATTGCAAAGATCATTTTGCATCAATCGTGAGGAGAGCCGCTTCTTGCCGCGGCATACGGAAAAGCCTAGATGACGCCTGAAGTCCGGAAAGCGGTTCGCAGGTTCGGCACGGCAGCTCTTGCCGTGACGCTCGTCGTCACCATGCCCTTTGTGCTCCCGAACGGGCTCCGTTCCGCCCAGCTTCTGGCATCTTCCAATGATCCTGTCGCGATCACCGATTATCGGCTGGACCGGCTCGACTCCTCGGAATACCAGGTAGCGATCCTGGAGGCGCTGGCAAATGACGATCCCGATCTTGCCGGAAGCGTACTGGCGCTCGCCGACAGCCGCGGCGTCCCGATCGATGGCGCTCTGCGCGACCGCACGGAAGTGGCCATCTCCAACGAGAACAGTCTCGGCAACCGGCTCTCGGAGATGTTCGAGGGCGCGCTGACCGGACGGCCCGACAGCGCGGCCGGGCTGATCGGCGCGGTCGCGACCGATCTCACGACGGTGGGCGATGTGCGCGACATCATCATCGAGGGCGGCGCCTATCTCTCCGGCGAGGACTACGACCCGTTCATTCTCGGGATCTCCGTCGCGGGCATCGCGATCACCGGCGCCGTGATCCTCTCGGCGGGCTCTGCGACCACGGCGAAGGTCGGCACGAGCGCGCTGAAAGCCGCCGGCAAGGCCGGCGCGCTGACGGCGCCGCTGCGCCGCTCCTTCACCCGCCTCTCGCGCCAGGCGGTAAACGCGCCCGCCTTGCGCACGGCCGTTCCCCTGCTCAAGCGCGGCAATGTGCCGGCGGCAAGCCGGGCGCTTTCCTCTTCGCTCAACGCCAAGCCGCTGCTGCGCATGCAGGACGCGGCTGCCAATGTCGGCACGGTGATGACCAAGCAGGGGCTTCGCGCGGGAACGGACATGCTCAAGGTCGCGGACACGCCCGCCGACCTTACCAAGTTCGGCAAGCTTTCGGCGCGTGTCGGCAAGCGCTTCCGCGCCGTCGTGTTTCTTCTGGGCTCCGGCGCTGTCGGGCTCGGAGGCATCCTCCTGACCGCGACAAGCTGGACCGCGTCGCTTGCCCTATGGCTGGCGGGCGCGGCCTATTTCGGCTTCCGCCTGCTCAGGCTTTCCTGGCGTATCGCGCTTTTGCCGTTCGGCCGGCTGCTCATCCGCCTGATCGCGTGAGCCCGCTCAGACCTTCATGTCAAAGACGAGAATACCCGACTGACCGCCCGCGGCGGCGGCCACGATCTTTTCGCCAACCACCCTGTGGTCGGGATGGTCAAGATAGGCATCACGGGCGGCGGCGTTCTCGAAGGTGACGGCAAAACCGTCGGCATAACCGCTGTCGAGGCCTTCCGGTGAGACATTCGGCCCGCCCTTCACGTCGACGATCCCACCGATCACGTCCTTAAGCGCGGCAATGCCGGCATAGATGGCCTCCTTTTCGGAAGCCGTGACGTCCTGACGAAATCGAATGAATACGCAATGCAAGATCATGAATTTCCTCCAGAATGGCGGCCTGGCCTCAGCCTTCACCGTCCCTTTTTATATGGTTCCATCCCCTGGCGCGCCAGTTCGTCGGCGCGCTCGTTTTCCTCATGGCCGGCATGGCCCTTCACCCAGAAAAGCGTCACCGCGTGGCGATTGCGCTCGGTCTCGAGCGCCTGCCAGAGTTCGGCATTTTTGACCGGCTTCTTCGCCGCCGTCTTCCAGCCGTTCTTCTTCCAGCCATGGATCCACTTGCCGATGCCGTCCTTCAGATAGACGCTATCGGTATAGAGCGACACCGCGCAAGGCTCTTTCAGCGCCTTCAGCGCTTCAATCGCCGCCATCAGCTCCATGCGGTTGTTGGTGGTCAGCTGCTCGCCGCCCGAAAGCTCGCGTTCCATGTCGCCGTAGCGCAGCACGGCGCCCCAGCCGCCGGGACCGGGATTACCGGAACAGGCCCCGTCGGTGAAGATCTCGACCTGCTTCATGCTCATGACAGTCCGTATTCACCGGCGCTTTTCACCGAGCGGTGGAAGCGCAGATAGCGCAGATATTCCAGCGGGTCCTTCTTGACCACCAGCGCGCCTTCCGGCGTCGTCAGCCAGTCGTAAAGCCTCGTCAGGAAGAAACGCAGCGCCGAACCGCGCGCCAGCAGCGGCAGCGCCTCGATCTCGGCGGCATTCAGCGGGCGCACGCTCTGATAACCCTCGATCAGCGCCCGCGCCTTGGTAACGTTGAAGGCGCCGTCCTTCTCGAAACACCAGGCATTGAGGCAGATCGCCAGATCGTAAGCCAAAAAGTCATTGCAGGCGAAATAGAAGTCGATCAGCCCCGACAATTCGTCGCCGATGAAGAACACATTGTCGGGAAAGAGGTCGGCATGGATGACGCCTTCCGGCAGGTCCACCGGCCAGCGGTCCTCAAGCAGCGCCAATTCGTCGGTAATCTCGCTCTCAAGGCCCGTCTGGACCTCGTCGGCGCGCGCGGCGGACTTGTCCCAAAGATCGACCCAGCCCTTCAGAGACAGCGCGTTCTCGCGGCGAATGGAAAAGTCCTGGCCGGCGATGTGCATGCGGGCAAGCGCCGCACCCAGTTCGCGACAATGTCGCGCCTCGGATTTCCTGAGCCACATGCCTTCCAGAAACGAGATCAACGCGGCGGGCCTGCCGCAGAGCTCACCGTAGAGCGCGCCATCGGAGCGCGGCAGCGGCAGCGGGCAGGAAAGGCCCCGCTCGGCCAGGTGCTGCATCAGTCCGAGGTAGAAGGGCAGGTCGTTCTCATCGACCCGCTTTTCGTAAAGCGTCAGGATCAGCGGAAACCGGTCGGTGTGAAGCAGGAAGTTCGAGTTCTCGACGCCCTCGGCAATGCCCTTGAAAGACAGGAGCGTGCCGGTGTCGTAGGCCTGAAGAAATTCCTTCAGCTCGACCTCGTTGATGTCGGTATAGACGGCCAATGCAAATCCCCGATGGAAAGACTGCTGCTGGTTTTCACGATGGCCGCGTCGCTGTCAAGCAAACACGATAAGAACAACGAGGCCGAACCGCCTAACGTCCGTTGACGAAGGCCATGTCCTCGACCGTCAGCTCGACATCGCGCAGTTCCCGGTTGACCAGGAAATGCTCGTTTTCGATCGCCGTCTCGGCAAGTTCCACCGCCGCATTGAACCGGTCGCGGAAGGCTTCGATGATCTCGTTGACCACCACTTCGGGTGCGGATGCGCCCGCCGAGATACCAAGCGTCGCAATATCGCCGATCACGTCGAAATCGAGTTCCGAGGCGCGCTGGACCAACATGGCGCGCTTCGCGCCGGCGCGGCTTGCAACCTCGACCAGGCGTTTGGAATTGGACGAATTCGGCGCGCCGACGACGATGAAGAGGTCGCAGCCCGGAGCGGCAGCCGACACGGCCTCCTGCCGGTTGGTGGTCGCATAGCAGATCGAATCGGCCGATGGCGCGGTCAGATTGGGAAATCTCTCCCGCAGTTTGGCGATCACCGCCGCCGTATCCTGCACCGAAAGCGTGGTCTGGGTGACATAGCCGAGATTGTCCGGGTCGGCGGGTTCGTATTTTTCCGCGTCCTCCACCGTCTCGACCAGCGATACCGCGCCCTCGGGCAATTGTCCCATCGTGCCGATCACTTCCGGATGGCCGGCATGGCCGATCAGCACCACGTGACGGCCGAGCCGTTCATGACGCATGGCCTGCTTGTGCACCTTGGAGACCAGCGGGCAGGTGGCGTCGAGATAGAAGAGATTGCGGCTCTCGGCATCCGCCGGCACGGATTTCGGCACGCCATGGGCGGAAAACACCACCGGCTGGTCCCGGTGCTCTGCCGGGATCTCGTCAAGCTCCTCGACAAAGATCGCGCCCATGGCCTCCAGCCCCTCGACCACATAGCGATTGTGGACGATCTCGTGGCGTACATAGACCGGCGCGCCATAGCGCTTCAGCGCCAGAACCACGATCTGGATTGCCCGGTCGACGCCCGCGCAAAAGCCGCGCGGCCCGCACAGACGGATGGTGAGTGGGCTCTTGGTCATGTCCGGCTCTTTCGTATCTGTCATTCCGTCGCCTTTTGCTCGTCGTCCCAAGATGGGTTCTCGGCGCGGCAAATCAACGCCTGCAACTGATACCAATGATGACGCTCCCTTGTCCAATGCGCGTTGGCGCCGGATGTGGACGGCAGGGCGACGACAGGTATATCGCCGATGGCTCTGTCCTGAAGTCCGCAGCGGATCGTCCTGTCGGCAAAGAAAATGCGGGCGGCCGTCAGGCTGGTGAAGGCGATGAGCTTCGGCCGGAAGTGTAGCATCTTTTCGCGGAAGCCCTGAAGGTCGAAATGCCTTTCGCTCAACGCTCGGTCCATGCCGCTTTCGACCTGGTTGAGGTCCGTCAGCCCGATGCCGTAGTCGAGCAACCGCCGGAAATCTGCCGGATCGATCCGCTCCGGCGTCAGGCCCGTCTCATGCAGGGTGCGATAGAAGCGGTTCGACGGGTTGGCGTAAAAAGAACCGGTGCGCGCCGAGATCGTGCCCTTGGCGGTTCCGCAGAAAACGATTTTCAAGTCCGGCGCCAGAAGGTCAATCACGGTTGCGGCGCCTTCTGATCACCAGAACGCCGATCCCGATGGCAAGCACCGCTGCCAGCCCGTACCAGGTGATGGCGTATTGCAGGTGGTTGTTGGGAAAGGAAATGCGGGTCACGCCGCCGACCGGCAGGCCGCCCGGATTTGCCGCATCGCCGGCATCGATGAAGAAGGGCAGAACCGTCTCCGCGCCAAGACCGGCGGACGCCGCCATGGCATCAAGGTCCTTCCAGTAGAAGATGTTCTTCGACAGATCGTTTTCGGGAACAAGGAAGGATGGTTTTTCCGGCAGGCGCTCGCGCGAAAGGCCGGCTATGGTGACAGGCCCCTCCACCTGCCCTTCGGCGCGTGTTGCCGCGTTCTTCCTGTCAAAGGGCACGAAGCCGCGATTGACGAAGACGATCCGCCCGTCCTCGAGCCTCAGCGGCGTGTAGACGTAATAGCCGGACAGGCCCTCGAAGGTCGCGAAATAGTGCCGCTCGCGGTCGTGGTCGAAAGTGCCGGTAACCGTCACCGGCCTGTAGCGAATATCCGCGCCGTCTCCCGCCATCGTCTCGATGTCGGCAAGCGGGACCGGCGGCGAGGCAAGGCGCGCCTCAATGGTCGCCAGAAGACCTTCCTTCCAGTGGAGCCGGCGAACCTGCCAGTTACCGAGGAGGATGAGGCAGACGAAGGCGATAAGCGCCAGACCAAGGCCGATGACGCCGAGCGGAGACAGGCGGCGCTCAGGCATCGTCGGAGCGATCGATCACGCCTTCCGCGGCGCTGTGGCGATATTGCAGGCCGATCAGCACGCCCTTGAAGGCCCTGAGCGCGCCAAGCGACAGCGCGATGGTGACCGGCACCCAGATGAGCGCATGCACCCAGAGCGGTGGCGAATAGGAAATCTCTGTCCAGAGCACCAGCGCGATCACCAGAAAGCCGACGGCAAACATGACGAAGACGGCCGGCCCGTCGCCCGAATCGGCAAATTCATAGCTGAGTCCGCAATGCTCGCAGGCGGGGCGCAAGGCCAGGAAGCCATCGAACAACCGCCCCTTTGCGCATCGCGGGCAGCGTCCGGCAAGGCCCGACTTTACCAGGCTTGCGGGCTTTGGGCTGTGGTCGTGATCTGACATGAAACGGATCGCCGCGAACCGAGAAAGGCGCGGCGCCTCTTACTGAAGAACATCCTGCCACTCTCCATGGCGGATGCTGAGCGCCTTGAAGAAAGGGCAAAGGGGAATGATTTTCCAGCCGCCCTCGCGGGCGGCTTCGACGGCATGCTCGGCCAGCGCCTGACCGACGCCCTTGCCGCGCAGCGCGTCGGGCACGCCGGTATGATCGATGATGACAAGGTTTGCGGATGCCCGCGAATAGGTCATCTCGGCCTCATGGCCATCCACATTGGTGAAATAGCGCCCGCCCGAAGCGGTCTTTTCTTCATGGATATCGATGACGGTGCCTCACAAAAGAAATACGGCCGCCGCATTTTCTGACGCGGCGACCGTGAATTTAGGATCAATGTCCGGTTTCGGCAAGCGGCGCGCCCCAGCCGCCCCAGATATAGATCGTGAAGAACAGGAACAGCCAGACGACGTCGACGAAGTGCCAGTACCAGGCCGCCGCCTCGAGCCCGAAATGCCGCTCCGGGGTGAAGGCGCCGCGCGCGGCGCGCACCAGACACACGATCAGAAAGATCGTGCCGACAATCACATGAAAGCCGTGGAAGCCGGTCGCCATGAAGAAGGTCGCGCCATAGATCGAGTTCTTGAAGGCAAACGGCGCCTCGTAATATTCGTAGGCCTGAACGCTGGTGAACAGCAAGCCCAGAACGACCGTCAGCGTCAGCCCCTGGATCAGCCCCTTGCGGTCTCCGTGCAGCAGCGCGTGGTGCGCCCAGGTCAGCGTCGTGCCCGACAGCAGCAGGATGACGGTGTTGTAGAGCGGGAAGTGCCACGGGTCGACAACGGCGATGCCCTCCGGCGGCCATGTGCCGCCCGTCGCCTCGACGCGCGATGCCTGGATCGCCTCGCCGGTAAACAGGCTGGCGTCGAAGAAGGCCCAGAACCAGGCAACGAAGAACATCACCTCCGAGGCGATGAACATGATCATGCCGTAGCGAAGATGCAGCGACACCACCGGCGTGTGATGGCCCTCCTGCCCCTCCTTGATCGTATCCGACCACCAGCCGTGAAGCACGTAGAGAACGACGACCAGACCGATCAGGAACAGCCAGGGCTGCGCCAGGTTGAGACCGAACATCGAAAACGTGCCGCCGCTCAGATAGCGCATATAGCCGACGCCGCCGAAGGCCATCAGAAACACGCCGATGGAGGCGACCAGCGGCCACGGGCTCGGGTCGATGATGTGGTAGTCGTGGTTTTTGTGTTGCGTTTCCGCCATTGGTGGTCCCCGTTTCCTCTCCCTCAGCAGCATAAGGGCCGAATTTGCTGCTTTAATCAATCCCCGCGGATGACAATCCGCAATTCAGGCAAGCGGCCTAGCCCTTCCGGTCGGCCGCCTTCACCTCCAGCGCGGCGGCTTCGGAGGCAGCAGGCAGATCATGCTCGAAAAATGTGTAGGACAGGGTCAGCACCTTGATGTCCTTCGTCTCCTCGGCTTCCGTGATGGCAGGATCCACGAAGAACACCACCGGCATTTCCAGCGTCTCTCCGGGCGGCAGCGTCGTATCGGTAAAACAGAAGCACTCGACCTTGTTGAAATAAGCGCCGGCCTGCAGCGGCGTCACATTGAAGATCGCCTGGCCGTTGATCGGCTCGCTCGACTTGTTGCGCGCTTCGAACATGACCTGCACCGTCTCGCCGATCTTCGGCGAGACCGATTTCTGCACCGGCTTGAACTCCCAGTCGAGGCCGGGCGCGACATTGGCGTCGAAGGTCACCTTGATGGTCTTGTCGAGAATGGTGTTGGAATACTGCTCGACGCGCTGCGCGGTCCCGTTATAGCCGGTCACCTGGCAGAAGATGCGGTAGAGGGGCACGGCGGCAAAGCTCATGCCGGTCATGCCGATCACGAAGACAAGGCACATGGCGACAATCGCGCCGTTATTGCGCGGCTTTCTCTGGCCTGTCTCCTCCGTCATGCGTGCAGCCTCCTCAGACCGATCCAAACTTGACCATGGTGATGACGTAGAACAGCACGACGAGGCCAAAGAGCACCACGCCGAGCGCCAAATTGCGCCCGCGCCGGGCCTTCTTCTGCTTGTCGGTCAGCTTCACGGTCTCGATCATGACGCCCTCACCCGAACAACATGAAGATGGCGCGGTCGGCGATCAGCGCCGCGAAAATCGAAAACAGATAGAGAATCGAGAAGCCGAACATCTTCTTTGCCGGCAGCATGCGCTCATCGCCCTCGGGCATCGCCCGCACCTTCAGCGAGGCGTAGATGAAATAGGCCCCCATCGCTCCGGCAAAAACCGCATAGGCCGGGCTTGCAAGCCCGGTGAGCGCGGGCGCGACGCCGGCGATCGCCGTCAACACGGCATAGACGACCATCTGGTTCTTGGTCGATTTCTCGCCGGCGACATTCGGCATCATGGGAATGCCGACATCGTCGTAGTCGCGCATCTTGAAGAGCGCCAGCGCCCAGAAATGCGGCGGCGTCCACAAGAAGGTGATCGAGAACAGGATGACGCTGTCGAGCGACACGCCACCGGTGACGGCGGCCCAGCCGACCATGGGCGGAAAGGCGCCGGCCGCCCCGCCGATGACGATGTTGTGCGGCGTCGAACGCTTCAGCCACATCGTGTAGAAGACGGCGTAGTAAAAGATGGTAAAGGCCAGCAGGCCCGCGGCGAACCAGTTGATCGCAAGCCCGAGCGTGGCGACGGAAAAACAGGATAGCGCGATGCCGAAAGCCAGCGCCTCCTGGCGTGCCACGCGACCGGCGGGGATGGGCCGTTTTGCCGTGCGCGACATGACGGCATCGATGTCGGAATCATACCACATGTTGAGCGCGCCCGCCGCGCCCGCCCCGGTAGCGATGCACAGGATCGCGATCGCGCCCATGACCGGATTGATCGGGCCGGGAGCAAGAAACAGCCCGGCAAAGGCGGTAAACACCACCAGCGACATCACGCGCGGCTTCAAAAGCGCGAAATAGTCCCGCGCCGTCGCCTCCGAAAGGCCGATATCGGCATGTCCCAGGCCGGTCTCGCTGTCCAAAACTGTCATGTTCTGCTCTGTCTCAATTCTCTTGGAAAAACCGCGCGCCCCTCGCTCGTTCAGCGGGCGCGCGGCCTTCGTCTCGTTTCAGCGGCGCGGCTCAGCGCACGCGCGGCAGTTCCGACCACTGGTGATAGGGCGGCGGCGAGGAAAGCTGCCATTCGAGCGTGGTTGCGCCCGGACCCCAGGGATTGTCGCCGGCGACCCGCTTCTTCGCAAAGGCTTCATAGATGCCGTAAAGGAAGATGAGAACCCCGATGGCGGAAATATAGGAGCCGTAGGAGGACACCGCATTCCACCCGGCGAAGGCATCCGGATAGTCGATATAGCGGCGCGGCATGCCGGAAAGACCGAGGAAATGCTGCGGGAAGAACACGAGGTTCACGCCCACAAACATGACCCAGAAATGGATGACCGCAACCCGCTCGTTATACATATAGCCGGTGATCTTCGGGAACCAGTAATACCAGCCGGCAAAGATCGCGAAGACGGCGCCGAGCGACAGCACGTAATGGAAGTGGGCAACCACGTAATAGGTGTCGTGCAACGACCGGTCGAGCCCCGCATTGGCGAGCTGCACGCCGGTCACGCCGCCGACGGTGAACAGGAAGATGAAGCCAACCGCCCAGACCATCGGGGCCTTGAAGGAGATCGACCCGCCCCACATGGTGGCGATCCAGGAGAAAATCTTCACCCCCGTCGGCACCGCGATCACCATGGTGGCGAAGACGAAGTAGCGCTGCGTGTCGAGCGAGAGACCCACCGTATACATGTGGTGCGCCCAGACGATGAAGCCGACGGCGCCGATCGCGACCATGGCATAGGCCATGCCGAGATAGCCGAAGACCGGCTTCTTCGAGAAGGTCGAGATGATGTGGCTGATGATGCCGAAGGCCGGCAGGATCAGGATGTAGACCTCCGGGTGGCCGAAGAACCAGAACAGGTGCTGGTAAAGGATCGGATCACCGCCGCCATCGGGCGAGAAGAAGGTCGTGCCGAAATTGCGGTCCGTGAGCAGCATGGTGATGCCGCCCGCCAGGACCGGCAGCGACAGAAGCAGCAGGAAGGCAGTGACGAGCACCGACCAGGCAAACAGCGGCATCTTGTGCAGCGTCATGCCCGGCGCGCGCATGTTGAGGATCGTGGTGATGAAGTTGATCGCGCCGAGGATGGACGAGATGCCGGCCACATGCAGCGCGAAGATCGCCAGATCCACCGCCGGACCCGGCATCCCGGTCGACGAGAATGGCGGATAGAGCGTCCAGCCGCCGCCCACACCGTTGGAACCCGCCGGCCCTTCCACGAACATGGAGAGAAGCAACAGCAGGAAGGCGGGAATGATCAGCCAGAAGGAAATGTTGTTGAGGCGCGGAAAGGCCATGTCGGGCGCGCCGATCATGATCGGGATCATCCAGTTGGCAAAACCGCCGATCAGCGCCGGCATCACCATGAAGAAGATCATGATCAGGCCGTGCGCGGTGGTGAAGACGTTGTAGAGATGCTTGCCCTGGTCGACGGCCGCGGCGCCTGCGTCGCCATAGACCATGGAAGCCAGGCCGTTGAAGATCTGGATGCCGGGCTCCTGCAGCTCCATGCGCATGGCAACGGAGAGCGCGCCGCCGATGATGCCCGCACAGATGGCGAAGATCAGGTAGAGCGTGCCGATATCCTTGTGATTGGTCGACAGGAACCAGCGGGCGAAAAAGCCGGGCTTATGGTCGTCGTCGTGAGCGGTGTGAGTGCCTGCTTCGGCCATGATCGTCTCCCTCCCCCTTAGTCTTTGTCTGCCAGCAGAACGGCGTCGTCGCCCTGCTTTTCGGTGTCGATACTGGCCATCAGCGCCTTGTTGGCGGCTTCCACATCGGTCGCGGCGGATGCCTGCCAGGTTTCGAACTGCTCGGCCGAGACCGCGCGGATGGCGATCGGCATGAAGGCGTGGTCCTTGCCGCAAAGCTCGGAACACTGGCCGTAGTAGATGCCCTCTGCATCGGCCTTGAACCAGGTCTCGTTGAGACGTCCCGGCACGGCGTCGATCTTGATGCCGAAGGCCGGCATGGCAAAGGAATGAATCACATCCGTCGGCGCCGCCGTCACCAGAAGGCGCACCACCTCGCCGACCGGCACCACCATCTCGTTGTCGACGGCGAGAAGGCGCGGATAGACGGCCTTGTCTTCCTTGCCGTATTCGGCACGCTGGTCTTCGGTCAGCATGTAGGAGGAATAGGAGATCTCGCCATCCTCGATTTCCGGATAGTCATAGCTCCACAGCCACTGGGTCGCGGTCGCCTTGACCGTCAGCTTCGGGTCCTCCGGCATGGTCAGCTGCGCCGTCAGAAGGTTGAAGGAGGGCACGGCCAGGAACAGAAGGATGAGAACCGGCGCAACGGTCCATACCACCTCGATCATGGTGTTGTGGCTGGTGCGCGAGGCTTCCGGGTTTTTCGACGCCCTGAAGCGCACGATCACGGTGATCAGCAGCGCCAGCACGAAAAGCACGATCGGCACGATAAACCATAGCGTATACTGCTCGAACCATCGAATCTGATGCATGATCGGCGAAGCCGCCGGCTGCATGCCCATTTCCCACGGCTGAGGCTGCGCCGCAAAGGCGCTGCCCGTGCCCGCAAGACAGAGAAGAGCTGCCACGCATGCTCTGGTCTTGTTCATCACGTTGAATTCTCCCTCCATCGTTTGACCGTGGTCAAACCGGACCCTTTCCAAGAACGCTATATGGCATGAAGGCCCGAAGCGCATACTAGGCCATGATAACATCTGTTTTCGCTGACGCACGCCCCGCCTGCGTACAGTGGCGCGGCCGGTGTGCCTCTTTTTCTCCCTCAGTCACAATTATGCCATAGCATTTGCCGATTTGAAGCGTCAAATTGTCTCACGCAGGCGGAATAAATTCTATCGGTTTCGTTCCGGGTGTGACGCCATCCCGCGTGTCGCGCCGTTGAAAATTCTCCCGGAAAGCGGCAAAACCCTTTCAGAAGACAAAGCCTTATCGATTCATGCAGGAATCCGTGCCATGCCAACTTGTCCCGCAATCCGCCTGCCGCGCGCGTCCGGCGCAGCCGCATGGCTCGTGCTCGCGACCGCGCTGATCGCGCTTCCGGCCAACGGCGCGCGCGCCCAGGAGAATGCCGCCCCGCAGGCCGGCCAGAGCATAGATATCGGCGGCGAGCAGGACCCGACCATGGTGCGCGCGAATCACGGCGCCTGGTCGATGATCTGCGACCAGCCGCCCGGCTCGACGCTCGATCAATGCGCGCTGATGCAGAACGTGATTGCCGACGACCGGCCGGAGATCGGCCTCTCCATCGCGGTCCTGAAGACGGCCGACCGGCAGGCGACGCTTTTGAGGGTGCTCTCCCCGCTCGGCGTGTTCCTGCCCGAGGGCATGGGGCTTTTCGTCGACGGCGTGAATATCGGCAAGGCCGCATTTTCGCGCTGCTATCTCGACGGCTGCTATGTCGAGGTCGATATCGACGCGGACTTGATGAAGATCCTGCGCGCCGGCACCGAGGCCGTATTCACGCTGAATTTCTCCATCGACCAGGACACGATCGGCATTCCGGTCGATCTTTCCGGTTTCGGCGAAGGCTTTGACGCCCTGCCCTGATATTGCGCCCGCCACGTCCTATATGGAGGCGTGGACAAGAAAAAGGACGATAGCCAGATGACGGACCGCGACCTGATCAGCCATTTCGACGCAGACGAGAGCACGATCCGCGACATCGTTTCGGATACGCTTCATGGCGCGGACGATGGCGAGCTCTATGTCGAGTACAGCCAGAACGAATCACTGACCTTTGACGACGGCAGGCTGAAGAGCGGCTCTTTCAACACCGGCCACGGTTTCGGCCTCAGGGCGGTGGCCGGAGAGGCGAGCGGCTTTGCCCATGCGGGCGAATTGTCCCTCGGCGCGCTCAAGCGCGCCGCCGCGACCGCCAAGGCCGTCACCTCCGGCTATGCCGGCACCTATGCCGAACCGCCGCGCGGCACCAATACGAAGCTTTATTCGGACGAAAACCCGATCGGCGCGCCGAGCTTCGAGGAGAAGGTCAAGCTTCTCGGCGAGATCGATGCCTATCTGCGCGCGCGCGATCCGCGGGTGCGGCAGGTCTCGGCATCGCTTGCCGCAAGCCATCAGATCGTCGATATCCTGCGAGCGGACGGCTACCGCGTCGGCGATGTCCGGCCGATGACGCGGCTCAATATTTCCGTCGTCGTCGGCGAGGGCGACCGTCAGGAGACCGGCTCCTTCGGCATCGGCGGGCGCGAAGGCTTTACCGATCTCTTCGCCCGCCAGGACTGGCAGTCGGGCGCGGAAGAGGCGCTGCGCAAGGCCTTCGTCAATCTCGAGGCCATCGAGGCTCCGGCCGGGACCATGGATGTCGTGCTCGGCAATGGCTGGCCGGGCGTGATGATCCACGAGGCCGTCGGCCACGGGCTGGAAGGCGATTTCAACCGCAAGGGCCTTTCCGCCTTTTCCGGCCTTGTCGGCGAGATGGTCGCAGCGCCCGGCGTCACCATCGTCGATGACGGCACGATCGCCAGCCGGCGCGGCTCGATCTCGATCGACGACGAAGGCACGCCGTCGGGCTATAACGTGCTGATCGAGAACGGCCGGCTGACGGGCTATATGCAGGACCGCATGAACGCGCGGCTGATGGGCGTCGCGCCTACTGGCAACGGCCGCCGCCAGTCCTATTCGGACCTGCCGATGCCGCGCATGACCAACACCTATATGCTGGCCGGCGAGAAGACCAAGGACGAGATCATCTCCTCTGTGAAGAAGGGCATCTACGCCGTCACCTTCGGCGGCGGGCAGGTGGACATCACCTCCGGCCAGTTCGTCTTCTCCTGCACCGAGGCCTATATGATCGAAAACGGCAGGATCGGCGCGCCGATCAAGGGTGCGATGCTGATCGGCAACGGGCCGGACGCGATGAAGCGCGTTTCCATGGTCGGCAACGACCTTGCGCTCGACAATGGCATCGGCAATTGCGGCAAGGCCGGCCAGTGGGTGCCGGTCGGCGTCGGCCAGCCGCACCTGAGGCTGGATCAGGTCACCGTCGGCGGCACGCAGGCTTAGCGTTTTTTTTACCGCTGTTGGGCTTTGATGGGCGCCATGTATTGCGTACCCGAATCTTCAGCCATCGCCGCAGGCCAAACCGGACTTGTCATCCGTCCATTCACGGCGGACGACAATGCCCGGCTGACCGATATCTGGTATGCCGCCTCGCGCCTCTCGCACCCTTTCCTGCCCGACGACCTCCTTTTGCGCCAGCGTCGGGAAATCTCCGAGAAATACCTGCCGGAGACCGAGACCTGGGTCGCCGTCAGGAACGGTGACCCGGTCGGTTTCATCGGCCTGATCGACCAGTTCATCGGCGGATTGTTCGTTTCTCCGGAGGTCCAGAGCCTCGGCATAGGCGGACAGCTGCTCGACCATGCGTTTGCTCTCAAGAGCAAGCTGGCGCTTGAAGTCTATGCCGCCAACACCCGTGCCGTCGCCTTTTACCGTCGCCACGGCTTTTGCGGCGTGCGCCGCCGCGAAACAGACGACAACGGCCTGCCGCATCCGCTGATCCTGATGCAGAAACCCTGCCCTACTGGACAAAGACGCTTCGGCGAACGGTCGAATCCGGCACGGTAGGAATGTCCTATTGTTGGTTGAGGTAGGCCTCGAGCACGGCGACAATCAGCCCGTGGTCGTCGGCGCTGGCAAGTCCGGATATGGTGATCGCGGCGAAGACGCCCGCCCCCTTGAGGCGCACCGGGAAACTGCCGCCATGATCGGCGAAATCCTTGATGTCGAGGCCGAGTTCCGGTCCGATCGTGCGGCCCTTGCGTCTGTGCTCCAGTTCAATCGCATAGGACGAGCGGTGGAAATGGAAGACGACGTTGGACTTGCGCCGCGCCCACATGTCGTTGTCCGGCGCGGAACCCGGCAGGGCGGCATGAAACAGGGTGCGGTTCGGCGTGCGGATATTGATCACCACCTTCGCCTCATGCGCCAGCGCCCGACCGACCAGCCGCTGGCCCAGATCCCAGGCGTCATCCTCGCTGAACGTCCGAAACACCAGCCGCTCTTCCTGCTCGGCGACTTGCTTTTCCAAATCTGCGATATCGTTCATTCTTTCCTCCCTTGCCGGAAATCCGGCCTTTCAGGGTTGTCAGGGATACATCCTGACCTTCTGCCAGCCGCCCTCGGGGTTCGCCCGGCGGAACTCGATCCGGTCGTGCAGGCGGAACTTGCCGTCGCGCCAGAATTCGATCGCGACCGGCTTTAGCCGGAAACCGGACCAGTAGGACGGCCGCGGCACCTCGCCGACGCCGTACTTGGCGGTATGCTGGGCGACCGCCTTTTCCAGCGCGAACCGGCTCTCAAGCGGGCGCGACTGTTTCGAGGCCCAGGCGCCGATCCGGCTGCCGCGCGGGCGCGACCGGAAATAGGCATCCGCCTCTTCTTCCGAAACGACCTCGACAGGACCGCGAATGCGCACCTGGCGGCGCAGCGACTTCCAGTGGAAACACATGGCCGCCTTCGGCTGGCCGAGAAGCTCCCGGCCCTTCTGGCTCTCGAAATTGGTGTAGAACACGAAACCGCGAATATCGTACTCCTTCATCAGCACCATGCGCACATTGGGCAGCCCATCCTCGTCCACCGTGGCGACGGCCGTGGCGGTCGGGTCATTTGGTTCGCTTGCCTCGGCATCCGTGAGCCAGGTGCCGAAAAGCGCGAAGGGATCGTTCTCGGCAGTGAAATCGTTGGGGGTCTCGTCCGTCTTGGACATGGCATAGTCTCCCGCATCGCGCCCGGCGGCGCGTTTCAATTCGGATCCCGCCCGAGACCGAACTGTTTTCATTGCCATCCCCCCACCCAAAAAGAGATTCCGGGCACCCGGCCAAAGGCCGGTCGGGGCATTTTTGCAAGGGCTTGGCAATAACCTTTTCGGAAGCTAAAGCGGGTTCAGCACGGTTCTGATTGCTTGAACCGTATTGCTGCCTATGCCATAGGCAGAAACGAAGAGAGTTGCAAGGAGCATCGACACATGGCTGAAGCTAACGGCCTCATGAAAGGCAAACGCGGCATTATACTCGGTGTTGCCAACAACCGATCGATCGCATGGGGCATTGCCAAAGCGTGTCATGAAGCCGGCGCCGAGATCGCGCTCACTTGGCAGGGCGACAACCTCAAGAAACGCGTCGAGCCGCTGGCCAAGGAGCTGAACGCCCTGATGGCCGGCCATTGCGACGTAACGGACCCCGCAAGCGTCGAGAATGTCTTCAAGACGCTCGAGCAGGAATGGGGCAAGATCGACTTTGTCGTCCACGCTATCGCCTTTTCCGACAAGGACGAGCTGACCGGCCGCTATATCGATACATCGCGCGAGAATTTCGCCAAATCCATGGATATTTCGGTCTATTCCTTCACCGCGATCGCGCGGCGGGCGGAACAGATCATGAATGAAGGCGGATCGATGATCACGCTGACCTATTACGGCGCCGAAAAGGTCATGCCGCATTACAACGTGATGGGCGTCGCCAAGGCCGCGCTGGAGGCGAGCGTGCGCTACATGGCGGTCGATCTCGGCGGTCGCGGCATCCGCGTCAACGCCATTTCCGCCGGCCCGATCAAGACGCTCGCCGGCTCCGCCATCGGCGATTTCCGCTACATTCTGAAGTGGAACGAGTACAATTCGCCGCTGAAGCGCAATGTCACCATCGACGAGGTCGGCAACACGGCGCTGTTCCTGCTCTCCGACCTTTCGACCTCGGTCACCGGCGAGGTTCTCCATGCCGACAGCGGTTATCACGTGGTCGGTATGAAGGCGGTCGACGCACCCGACATTTCAGTGGTCAAGGACTGAGTCCGAATGACGGCGCGGACCTTGCCCGCGCCGTTTTGCTTTGCGCTTTCTTCGCGACGGCGATAGATTTCGACAGCCGCAACCGTGGTTTCGCGGGTGAAGATTTTCCAAAACATGTGCAAAACCCTCCTAACCTTTTGAATTTTAGCATCATCCTTTAATGAAAATTGAACGGTAAGAAATTGTGTTGATCTACGCCATTCGTCACGGACAAACGGACTGGAATGCCGAATACCGTCTGCAGGGGCAGAAGGACATTCCGCTGAACGAGATCGGGCGCGGACAGGCCCGCGGCAACGGCGAGCGGCTGGGGGAAATACTGGGCGAGGAGGCCCGGCTTTACGATTTCGTTTCCAGTCCCCTTTTGCGCACGCGCGAGACGATGGAGCGGGCGCGCGCGGCCATGGGCCTGACGCCCGAACTCTACCGCACCGACGACCGGCTGAAGGAGCTCTCCTTCGGCGACTGGGAAGGCCGCACGCTGAAAGAGGTGGAAGGCTTCAGCCCGGCTCTCCTGCATGAACGCGAGAAGGACAAATGGGCCTTCGTGCCCCCCGGCGCGGATGCCGAAAGCTACGAAATCCTGTCCTGGCGCGTCGGCGCCTGGCTGAAGGATGTCGTCGGCCCCACCGTCTGCGTCTGCCATGGCGGCGTGATCCGCAGCTTCTTCCGCATTGTCGGCGGCGTTTCGACGGCCGAGGCCGCCGAGCTTCCGATCCCCCAGGATGCCGCCCTGCGCATCGATCCGGCGGCCGGAGCGATCGGCTGGATCGAGTAGGCTTCCCCTCACCCGGCAATTGCGATAGAGCGAAGCCGCGCAACGACGGCAGAGGTAAACCATGTCGCATAACACATTCGGACATCTTTTCCGCGTCACCACCTGGGGCGAAAGCCATGGCCCGGCGCTCGGCTGCGTCATCGATGGCTGCCCGCCCGGCATCGCTTTCGAGCTTGCGGAAATCCAGGCCTATCTCGACCGCCGCAAGCCCGGCCAGTCGCGCTTCGTCACCCAGCGGCGGGAGGCCGACCAGGTGAAGGTGCTGTCCGGCGTCCTGCCGCAGGAAGACGGGCGCACCTATGTGACCACGGGAACGCCGATTTCGCTGATGATCGAGAACACCGACCAGCGCTCCAAGGATTACGGCGAGATTGCCCGGCAGTACCGCCCCGGCCATGCCGACTACACCTATGACGTCAAATACGGCTTGCGCGACTATCGCGGCGGCGGCCGCTCCTCGGCGCGCGAGACGGCGGCCCGCGTCGCTGCCGGCGCGATCGCGCGCAAGGTGCTGCCGGATGTCACCTATCGCGGCGCGCTGATCCAGATCGGCAAGCACAGGATCAACCGCGACAACTGGGACTGGTCCGAGATCGACAACAATCCGTTCTTCTGCCCGGACGCCGAAATGGTGCCGGTCTGGGAACGCTATCTGGATGATATCCGCAAGGCGGGTTCCTCCGTCGGCGCGGTGATCGAGGTGATCGCCGAGAATGTTCCGGCCGGCCTCGGCGCGCCGATCTACGCCAAGCTCGACCAGGACATCGCCTCCGGCCTGATGTCGATCAACGCCGTCAAGGGCGTCGAGATCGGCGAGGGTTTCAATGCGGCCGACCTCACCGGCGAGGAAAACGCGGACGAGATGCGGATCGGCAATGACGGCCGGCCGCGCTTCCTGTCGAACCATGCCGGCGGCATTCTCGGCGGCATTTCGACCGGCGAGCCGATCGTCGCCCGCTTTGCCATCAAGCCAACCTCCTCGATCCTGACGCCGCGCCAGTCGATCGACCAGGACGGGCAGGACGTGGAGTTGCGCACCAAGGGCCGCCACGACCCCTGCGTCGGCATTCGCGCCGTGCCGATCGGCGAGGCCATGCTCGCCTGCACCATCGCCGACCACTATCTGCGCGACCGCGGCCAGACCGGTCGTCTGGACTGAGGCGACGCCCGGACCTACAATCAGCCAATGTGGGAAAGCGTGAAACCCAGGGAGGCTGATATGTCCGGTTCCGCTGCATCTCTTGCCCAGCTTGGCATCTTTTTCGCAGGTCTCGGCGTCTTGTTCGTCGGCTGCGCCGCATTCTGGGCAGTGGCCGTCTGGAAGGAAAAAGGCCCGAGGGCCTGACGGCTATCGGTCCCGCCATCCCGGCAGGTACTCCACCCGCTCCACGCCGGTAAACCGCGCAAGCCGCTGCAGTTCGGCATCAAGCTTTTCAAGCCGCCCGGCGGAGGGCCGCACGCCCGGCTCAAGCCAGAGCTTTCTGACATCGAGCGTGCCGCGCCTGCGATCCGCCTTCATGTCGATCCGCCCGATCAGGCGCGCGCCTTCCAGAAGCGGAAAGACGTAATAGCCATATTGGCGCTTCGGCTCGGGCACGAAAACCTCGATCCGGTATGAAAAACCGAACAGGCGCTCTGCCCGCGCCCGATCGCGCAACAGCGGGTCGAAGGGGCTCAGCGCGCGAACGCGTCCCGGCGGGTCGGGAACATCGGCAAGGTTCTCGACCTCTCCGGCCAGCGCAAAGGCGAGGCGCGGCTTGCCGTTCTCCACGGTTTCCAGCGCAACCTCCGCCAGTTGGTCGCGGTTTGCCTCCACCCAGTTTTTCGCCTCCAGCGGCGTGATGATATCGAAAAAGGCGGCGATCTCGCCTGAGGTGGCAAAGCCAAGCCGTTGAAGGGCGGCCCGGCAGGCCCAGTCGACGAAGGCGTCATGATCGACATCGACGAGACGGTGTTCGTCCGGGATCACCCGTTCGGCAAGATCATAGGCCTTCTGGAAATTGACCCGGTGGCAGATGGCGACGCGCCCTGTGCGCCAGTGATATTCAAGCGCAGTCTTGGCCGGATGCCAGTTCCACCAGCCGCCGGAGACGTGATCATCCTCCTTCAGGTCGCGGGAAAAGAGCGGTCCATTGTCCCTGACCGCCGCATAGGTCTCCTCGAAAACCGCCTCGAAGCCCTCGCCCTGCCATTTGCGCCAGCGCGCGACGAGCCGCTGCTGCTCGCGGGCGAAGCGGTGTTTCCAGTAGGGGTAGAAGCGGGTGGGAATGAGCGAGGCGTCATGGGTCCAGTGCTCGAACAGGTCGCGGTCCTTCTCCAGGAGCGCTGCCAGATGCTGCCGGCGGAAGGTCTGGTTGCGGGAAAACAGAATGAGATCATGGGCGCGCTCGACGGTGCGGATCGAATCGACCTGGACGAAGCCGATCTTCTCGATCAGCGCCAGAAGGCCCGCCTTGTCCATCGCCTGCCCCGGCGGGCCGGAAAGTCCCTGACGCGCGAGGAAGACGCGACGCGCATCCATGTTCGAAATCACCTTGGCCATGGACCAACGTTAATGCGATTCGGACAAAATAAGAACATCCGGACTTTCGAAACCGCGCGTTGATGCCTATAAGGAAGCGCCCGACAGTCTTTAGAGAAAACCGGGGACGCATGTGAAAATCGAATTTCTTGAAGCCGGGGTTACCTATGAGGGACGCGCGGCGCTTCACCCGCTGACATTGACGCTCACCGGGCGCCGCATCGGCATTATCGGCCTGAACGGCTCCGGCAAGACGACTTTCGCGCGGCTTATCAACGGGCTGACGAAGCCGACCACGGGGAAAGTGCGCGTCAACGGCCGCGACACGGTGGACGACCAGGCCGCCGTCACGGCCGATGCCGGCTATGTGTTCCAGTCGCCGCAAAACCAGATCATCCTGCCGATCCTGAAGGACGATATCGAGCTTGGCCTCAAGGCGCGCGGCGTGGCGAAGGCCGATCTTGCCCAGCGCGCGGAGGAAAGCCTCGCGCGGCTCGGCATCGCCCATCTTGCGGAGCGCCGCGCCCATGAGCTTTCCGGCGGAGAGTTGCAACTGGCGGCCCTTGCCGCCGTGCTCGCCACCCGGCCTTCACTGGTGATCCTCGACGAGCCGACCAACCAGCTCGACCTGAAGAACCGTCGTCGGGTGGCAGAAACAATCGACGCGCTCAATGAGGACGTGATCGCGATCTCGCACGATCTCGCCACGCTTTCGACCTTCGAACGCGTGTTGCTTTTTCATGAAGGCCGGCTGGTGAGTGACGGTCCCGCCGCTTCAGTCATTGCCGAATACGAGGCGATGAACCGCTGATGCAGTCGCTTTATGTCGAGGGCAACACGTTCCTGCACCGCCTGTCCCCGGGCCTCAAGCTCGGCGGCCTCGTGGTCTTTTCCATCGCCGTGTTTCTGTCGGACAGCCTCGTTTTCCTCGGCGTGCTGCTTGCCTTTGCCGCCGGGCTGTACTTCTCGCTGCCGATGCGACCCCGCCAGGCCTTCGCCCGGCTCGTTCCGATCGGGGCGGCAATCCTTCTTGTCGGCGGTTTCAACCTGATCTTCAGTCCCTGGCAGGTGGCGGCCGTCTCCGTCCTCAGGCTTTCGGCGCTGATGTTCCTGGCCGCCGCGATCACGGCAGCGACGCCGGTTCCGGCCTTCATCGACACGGTTACGCGCTTCGCCATGCCGCTCGAGCGCGCCGGCCTTCTCAAGGCGGCCGACATCGGCCTTGCGGTCGGGCTTGTCATCCGCTTCGTGCCGGATATCCTTCAACGCTATCACGCCATTCGCGACGCGCACCGGGCGCGGGGCATCCGCTTCAGGCCATCCGGCGCGATCGTCCCGCTGATCATCTTGACCTTGCGGGACGCCGACAGTATCGCCGATGCGATTGACGCCCGCGGCATTCGCGGCGGGCAGGAAAAAAGGAAGACGAAATGACCTCACGCGACCTGGTTCTGGTTTCGCTTTTCACGGCCATCATCGTGGCGCTCGGCATTCTTCCGCCGATCCCGCTCGCCTTCGTCCCGGTACCGATCACCGCGCAGACGCTCGGCGTCATGCTTGCCGGCCTCATTCTCGGGCGCAGGCGCGGCGCAGCTGCCGTGCTTCTCATGTTCGTGCTGGTCGCCATCGGCCTGCCGGTGCTTTCCGGCGGGCGCGGCGGACTGGGCGCCTTCGTCGGCCCCACGGCCGGCTTCCTCATCGGCTGGCTGCCGGGCGCCTATATCGCCGGCGGCCTTGCGGAAATGCACGCCGATACCAAGAGCGCTGTGCGCCAGACATTCGGCTTCTTCATTGCCGCGGCCATGGGCGGAATCGTGGTGGTCTATTTCTTCGGCGTCGCCTGGCTCGCCTTCGGGGTCGGTCTCGGCATATCGAAGGCCGTGGCGGGATCGGCAGCCTTCGTGCCCGGCGACGTGATCAAGGCCGTTCTTGCCGCCCTTGCCGCCCGCGCGGTGATGGTAGGCTACCCTCTGCTGCCGCGGCGATCTTCCTGAAGCGCTCAGTCGAGGAAGGAATAAAGCCAGTCCCGTGTCGCTTCGGGAAGCGGCGCGGGCTCGCCGCTGTCGCGATTGACGGCGCTCCACAGAAGCTCGACCTCGGCGGCGATCTCGTTTCCGGTCTGCACGGCGACATTGAAGCCGATCGACTTGCCGCCGATCTTGGCCGCCCTGACCGTCAGTTGCGCGAGTTCGCCATTGCGCAGGCCTCGGTAATAGGTGCAGCCGACCTTGCGCACCACATAGGCCGGCTCGTTCTCGACCTCGGGTCGAAAGCGCCAGAAATGCGCAAGCGCCTCTTCCGCGTGCTCGATATAGGCGGCCGTGTGCATGCGGCCGTGCATATCGATATCCCGGTAGGGAACGCGCAGTTCAATTCGCTCCGGATGCCTGTCGTCCATCGGACACCTTCCCGGCCGCCTGCCCTTCATGGGACTTGCGACGCGTTACGCAAAACCTCGGTCTTCAAAGCCCCCGCAACGCGGCACGGCTCATTCGTTCTATAGAACCTTTCCACATCAAATGAAACGATGCGGTCAGGGAATGGTTAGCGCCCGTCAGGCCAGACAGGAAAACCCTGCCTCTGCTTGCAATCGCGCCGCCTTGCATTACCTTGCCTGAACGGTCCCGTCGCGTTAAGTGCGGGCAATGATCGAAAATTCAAGAGGCAGGACTATGACCGATCCGGCAAAGCCGACCGCCGTTGGCGAACTTACCTTCGAGCGCGCCGTAGACGAGCTCGAGCGGATTGTTGCGCGGCTTGAACGCGGCGACGTGGCGCTGGATGAATCAATCGCAATCTATGCGCGCGGCGAAGAGTTGAAGAAGCACTGCGAAAGGCTTCTGAATGCCGCCGAGGCGCGCGTCGAGAAAATCAGGCTGGACCGCGAGGGAAAGCCCGCCGGAACCGAACCGCTTGATGAGGCCTGAGGCCGATTGACAGCGCCCGGCGCTGAGAAAGGTGCCGTAATGTCGTTTTTCCCCGGACAAGACCCCGAATTCGGCGACGCACAGTCGTGCAATG
Organism: Martelella lutilitoris; assembly: GCF_005924265.1. GTDB lineage: Bacteria > Pseudomonadota > Alphaproteobacteria > Rhizobiales > Rhizobiaceae > Martelella > Martelella lutilitoris. The sequence goes on along the minus strand of NZ_VCLB01000005.1, from coordinate 87,806 downwards.
CCGTCTCGCAGTTGATCATCCCGCGCACCAGCGATATCGGCGGCTTCGAGGTGCGTCGCGCGCTGCCGACGATCAAGCGCAGACTCGTTGGGCCTTTCATCTTCTTTGACCGCATGGGCCCGGCACGTTTCGGCGGCAATGGCGAGGCGCTCGACGTCAAGCCGCATCCCCATATCGGGCTTTCGACCGTGACCTATCTCACCATGGGCGAAATCGGCCATCGCGACACACTCGGCAACCACACCGTCATCCGCCCCGGCGACGTCAACCTGATGACGGCGGGACGCGGCATCGTTCATTCAGAGCGCACGCCGGAGGATCTCAGGCTGCGCCCGCATGCGCTGTCCGGCGTCCAGACATGGCTCGCCCTGCCGGAGAACGACGAGGAGACCGACCCGACCTTCGGCCATACGGAAAAGAACGCGCTGCCAACGATCTCGGAGGCGGGCGTCAGCGGGCGCGTGGTGCTTGGCGATTTCTGCGGTCTGAAGGCTAATGTACGGACCTTCTCCGACACGCTGTTCGTCGATCTCGCGCTCAGGCCCGGCGCGCGGTTTTCCTTTCCCGCCGAGCATGAAGAGCGCGCGATCTATGTGCTGGAAGGCGAAGTGGAGATCGCCGGCGATCGGTTTGGCCCGGAGCAATTGCTGGTTCTGGCGCCCCTCGACACGATCACGATTTCGGGTTCGGGGGAACACGGATGCCGTCTCATGCTTTTTGGAGGAGCGGCTCTGGAAAAACCGCGGCATATCTGGTGGAATTTCGTCTCCTCTTCGAAGGAGCGTATCGAGCAGGCCAAGGAAGACTGGCGGCAGGGCCGATTCGGGCTTGTCCCCGGCGATGAAGCGGAATTTGTTCCTTTGCCCGGACGCTGAAATTCGCTAGAACCGATTTAGAAACAGGAAACGCGCGACCGTTTCGCGCATGAGGCTTACGACGTGACGCTACCGGCCAAAACCTCCATTCTCGACCGGATCAACCTGCCCGCAGACCTTCGCGACGTGGACGACCGCGACCTGCCGCAGCTTGCCGGCGAAGTGCGCGCGGAGATGATCGACGCGGTTTCGCGCACCGGCGGGCATCTGGGCGCGGGTCTCGGCGTCGTCGAGTTGACGATCGCGATCCACAAGGTTTTCAACACGCCGCATGACCGGGTGATCTTCGACGTCGGACACCAGTGCTATCCGCACAAGATCCTGACCGGACGGCGCGACCGGATGCGCACGCTGCGCCAGGAGAACGGACTTTCCGGCTTCACCCGTCGTGCCGAGAGCGAATACGACCCCTTCGGCGCCGGCCATTCCTCGACCTCGATTTCCGCTGGCCTCGGCATGGCAGTCGCCTCCAGGCTTCAGGACACGCCGCGCAACGTCATCTCCGTCATCGGCGACGGCGCGATGTCGGCCGGCATGGCCTTTGAGGCGCTGAACAATGCCGGCGCGCTTGGCGCCCGCCAGATCGTCATCCTCAACGACAATGACATGTCGATCGCGCCGCCGACGGGGGCGATGAGCGCCTATCTGGCGCGGCTTGCTTCCGGCAAGACCTATCTCGAGGTTCGCGACTTCGGCAAGCGGCTCACCTCCTATCTCGGAAAGTCGATCGACCGGGCGATCTCGCGCGCCGTCGGCCATGCGCGCGGCTTCGTCACCGGCGGCACCATGTTCGAGGAGCTCGGCTTCTATCATATCGGCCCGATCGACGGCCACTCCTTCGAGCACCTGCTGCCGGTGCTGCGCAACGCGCGCGACAATGCGCGCGGACCGGTGCTGATCCATGTCGTGACCCAGAAGGGCAAGGGCTATGCCCCGGCGGAGGCCGCCGCCGACAAGTGCCACGCCGTCAGCCGTTTCGACGTGGTGACCGGCACACAGGCGAAATCCAAGCCGAATGCGCCGAGCTATACATCCGTTTTTTCCAAGGCGCTGATCGAGGAAGCAAGGCAAGACGAGAATGTGGTGGCGATTACCGCAGCCATGCCGTCGGGCACCGGGCTCGACAAGTTCCAGGAGCTTTACCCAAGCCGGCTCTTCGATGTCGGCATCGCCGAACAGCATGCCGTCACCTTCGCCGCCGGGCTTGCCAGCGAGGGGATGAAGCCCTTCTGCGCGCTTTACTCCACCTTCCTGCAGCGCGGTTATGACCAGGTGGTCCACGATGTCGCGATCCAGGGCCTTCCGGTGCGGTTCCCGATCGACCGCGCCGGCTTTGTCGGGGCCGACGGGCCGACCCATGCGGGCTCGTTCGACACGACCTATCTCGCGACCCTGCCGGGCTTCGTGGTGATGGCGGCCGCCGACGAGGCAGAGCTGATGCATATGGTTCGCACCGCTGCCGACTACAGCGAGGGCCCGATCTCGTTCCGCTATCCGCGCGGCGAGGGCACGGGAATCGAGCTGCCCGAACGCGGCGAAATCCTTCAGATCGGCAAGGGCCGGATCATTTCCGAGGGGTCGAAGGTGGCGCTGCTTTCCTTCGGCACGCGCCTTGGCGAATGTCGCGAGGCGGCAACCGTGCTGAATGCGGCCGGGCTTTCGACAACCGTGGCCGACGCCCGCTTTGCCAAGCCGCTGGACTATGACCTCATCCGCCAGCTTGCCACCCAGCACGAGGTGCTGGTGACGATCGAGGAAGGCGCGGCCGGCGGCTTCGGCGCACATGTCATCCAGTTTATCGCCAATGAAGGCCTGCTCGACCACGGGCTCAGGGTGCGCCAGATGGTGCTCCCCGATATATGGATGGAACAGGCCAAACCCGAAGTGATGTATGCGAAGGCGGGTCTCGATCGCGACGGGATCGTCGATACGGTCTTCCGCGCGCTCGGCCGCTCCGGCATCTCGACCGGCACGACGGGGTGAGCGGCAAGGCTTGCGCTTGCCGACAAATGCGTTCATGGAGCGGATATGACCGATACCGCCCGGCGCCTCGACCAGCTTCTGGTCAGCCTCAACCATTTCGAAACCCGCTCGCGGGCGCGCGACGCCGTTCTGCGCGGCGCCGTCACGGTGAATGGCCGGATCGCGAAAAAGCCAGGCGAGACCGTGCCTGCCGGAAGCGCCATTGCAGTCGATGATCCCGCAGGCGCCTATGTCTCCCGCGCGGCGCTGAAGCTGATCGCCGCGCTCGACCATTTCCGCCTTTCGCCCGAGAGAGCCAATGCGCTTGACATCGGCGCATCGACCGGCGGCTTTACCCAGGTGCTGCTGGAACGCGGCGCGACCCATGTGACGGCTGTCGATGTCGGCCACGACCAGATGGCCGGGCGGCTTGCCGCAGATCCCCGCGTGACCAATCTCGAAGGCTTGAATGCGCGCCGGCTTGCGCGCGAAGACATCGGCAACAGGTCCATCGGCTTCGTCGTCTCGGACGTCTCCTTCATCTCGCTGAAGCTGGCCTTGCCGCCGGCGCTCGCCCTTGCCGAACCCGGCGCCGTCTGCGTGCTTCTGGTCAAGCCGCAGTTCGAGGCCGGCAAGGAGAATATCGGCAAGAAGGGCCTGTTGAAGGATCCCGCGCTCGGGCCAAAGATCGCCGAAGACCTGGAAGACTGGCTGGCGCGCGATCAGGGCTGGCAAAGCCTCGGCATCGCCCCCTCCCCGATCGAGGGCGGCGACGGAAACCACGAATATCTGCTTGCCGGGAAAAAGCCCGGCGCAACCGAAAGGCTGGACCGCCATGGCCGCTGAAACCTTTGAGATCGAACGGCTCGGGAGCCAGGGCGACGGCATTGCCGCCCATGCGCAAGGCCCGGTCTTCATCCCCTTCACACTGCCCGGCGAGAAAGTGAAGGTTGCGCGCGAGAAGTCGAAGGCGGTCATGCTGTCGCTGCTCGAAGCCGCGCCCGAGCGGATCGCGCCGGCCTGCCGCCATTTCGGGCCGGACGGGGAGAACGGCACCTGCGGCGGTTGCTCGCTGCAACATCTCGAACGCTCCGCCTATGACGCCTTCAAGCGGCGGGTGGTGATCGACGCGCTTTCCGCCCATGGCATCGACTGTCCGGTTGCGCCGCTGGTGACCTCCGGCCCCGGAGAGCGGCGCCGCGCGAGCTTTGCCGGGCGCCGCACGGAAAACGGCATCCTGCTCGGCTTCTCCAGCCCGGAAAGCCATCACATCGTCGCCATCGAGGAATGTCCCGTGCTTTCGCCGGCGCTTCTTGCCAGGCTTCCTGCACTGAAACTTCTGGCCGGCATTCTGGTCTCCACCAGCGACCCCTTCCGCGTCGCCGTCATGGAGACCGAGACCGGGCTCGACATCAGTTTTGCCGGCATCAAGGCGCCGTCGGAAAAACGCCGGCAGGCCGCCACCCGCGCAGTCATGACCGTCAAGGGTATCGACCGGCTCGCCATCGGCGACGAGATCATCGTCGAACCGGTGAAACCGGAACTGAACCTGTCGGGCACGCGCGTGTTTCCGCCGCCGGCAAGCTTTGCCCAGGCGACGCTCGGCGCCGAAGCGGCGATGACGGATCTGGTCGTCAGACATCTGAGGGGCAGCAAGCGGGTGGCCGACCTCTTTTCGGGCTTCGGCACCTTTGCTCTCAGGCTCGCGGCGAAATCGCGCGTCCACGCGGTGGAGTTCGACGGCCCGGCGCTGACAGCGCTCGATCATGCGGTGCGAAACCGGCAGGGCCTGAAACAGGTGACAACGGAGCGGCGCGACCTTTTCCGCCGTCCGCTTCTGCCGCGAGAGCTCGCGCCCTTCGACGGGGTCGTGTTCGACCCTCCCCGCGCCGGCGCGAAGGAACAGGCCGAGGAACTGGCGCGCTCGAACGTCGCCCGCATCGTCGCCGTATCCTGCAATCCGCAGACCCTTGGCCGCGACCTCTCGATCCTGGGAGACGGCGGCTACAGCATCGACACTGTGGTCCCGGTCGACCAGTTCTTCTGGAGCGCCCATGTCGAGGCGGTGGCCTGTCTCAGCCGGAAATAGCATACTCTCCGGGAAACCTGCTTAAGGTTGACGGAGTATACATAAATGAGTATAAAAAAGGACGCACTTAAGCCGTGTCGCTGGGTGGGAAGCGCCCAGAAGGATCTTCAGGGTTTTCCGGAACGGGTGAAGAAGGATATCGGCACGGCTCTCATGTTCGCGCAAGCCGGGCAGAAACCAGGCAGCGCCAAACCCTTCAAAGGTGTTGGATCCGGCGTTTGGGAGATCGTCGATGACCATGATGGCGATACCTATCGTTGCGTCTACCTTCTTCGTTTGAAGGAGGTCGTTTACGTGCTTCACGCCTTCCAGAAGAAATCGAAGACTGGCAAGAAAACGCCGCCCAAAGACATCGAAATGATCAAGTCTCGGATCAAGCTCGCCGAGGATGACTACAAGAAAAGACCAGCAACATGATTGAAGACATTACAGAAAGCTCGGGCAACATCTTCGCCGATCTTGGCCTCCCAGACGCAGAGGAACTGAGCCTGAAGGCTGCGCTCGCGATTCAGGTGGCATCCATCATCAAGCACCGTCACCTGACGCAGCGCGATGCCGGGGAGATACTGGGAATTCCTCAGTCCCATGTATCCAAAATCATGAACGGCAAGCTCGAGGGAATAACGTCAGACAGGATTCTGCGGATGCTCCTCAAGCTCGGCCGCGATATCGATATCGTGATCAAGAAGAAAAATCCGAAAGTCGATCAGGGTCGCCTGTCCATAGCGACGCCGAAAAAACGCGTCTCAGTAGCCGCTTGATTTTGACTGTTACGTGTTGAGGGTACGGGTTTCGGTAATAGAAAAGGCCACGCTCCTGATGTGCGCGGCCTCTTCTCTTTTCATTGCACCCTAATCAGTAATACGGCGACAGGCACTGTTTGCGCGGGCCGTTATAGGGCTGGAAGGTATTGTCAGACGGGCGGTAGGAGCGGTAGCGCGCCTCGCACCATTGGTAATGCTTCGGATTCAGCCCGTAGGTCTGCTGCGGCTGGCGGTTCTGGTTAGCCGCGACTGCGCCGCCGATGATCAACGCGCCCGCGCCGAGAATGGCGAGCGGAACCCAGGCATTGTCATTGTTGTCGTAGTAGTATCCGGGCGGTGGCGGACGATAGCCCCATCCGTTATTGTAACCCCAGCCGCCATTGTTGTAATAGCGCCTGTTGTTATAGCCGCGATTGCGACCCCAGCCGCCGCGATTGTCGTTATAGCGATCGCCGCCGCGATACTGCACCGTCTGCACGGCATTATCCGCCGTCGGGGCCGGCTTCATCACCGGCATCGCCTCCGCAGGCAGAACGCTCACCGCCATGAATGCGGAGGCAATGGCGGCCGCCGCCGTTTTCCTTGCCAATCTGATCATCTCATTCTCCTGTTTGCCGCGCCGAAGGGTCGGACGCCGAAATCCTTGGTTACAGGCAGAGACTAATCAAGCCTGCCTGAACCCGAGATTAACGTTTCAGAAAGGAGAAAGGGCGCGCGCCGCCGGTCAAATGGCAAGGCGCGCTGTCACATTTCGTGTGTTCTCGCGCCGTCTCAATAGTAGGGCGAGGTGCACTGTTTGCGTGGCCCGTTATAGGGTTGATAGGTGTTGTCCGAGGCGCGATAGGATTTGTAGTGGTCCTCGCACCATTGATAGTGCTTCGGATTGATGCCGGCCTGAACCGGGGCAGCATCGCTGGACGATGCAGCAGCCGCAACGCCGCCGCCGATCAGCGCGCCGGCGCCGAAGGTGATGGCCGGCCCCCAGTTGTTCCAGTAGGGACCGCCATACCAGCCCGGACCATAAGGCCCGTAAGGACCGCCATAGACGGGACCGAAATAGGGACCCGGATAGGGACCGACCGGCCTGTAGGGCGGCGGCGGATTGCCGTGCCAATGCGGCCCGTAGCGGCCGCCGCCATGCCAACCCGGCCCGCCCGGATTTCCGTGCCAGTGCGGCGCGACCGGCCCGTGGAGCCCGCCGTGAAGCGCCGGACCGGGCCCCATGGGCACGCCGTGATAATGGCCGAAACCGCCCCCATGGAAGCCGCCGCCATGAAAACCGCCCGCGGGATGCGCCGCGGCCGGCGTGATCGCGGCCGCCGCCAGCATGCCCGCCGCCACGACCGCGACGAATGCCTTCCTTACTGCCTTCAACATCGGCTTCCTCCTGAAGCAAACACCTGAAGCGACGGCGGCGGACCGGATAGGCGTCCAACCGCAATCTTCGGTCGTGGCGTTACGCCTTTCAACCTGAATGCAGCATTAACGGAGGGATTGTCGGCCGGAGGGTTCAGGCTCCGTCCTCTTCCAGTCCGATCAGGACATTGGCGACATTGTCGCCGATCTCGTGCACGCCGTAGCCGCCCTCCATGACGGTGAGGACCGGAATGCCGAGCCCGGCAACCCTGGCGCCCATGGTGCGGAAATCAGGCGTCTTCAGGCGGAAGAAGGAGATCGGATCCTTCTCGAACGTGTCGACGCCGAGCGACAGGACCAGGGCTTCGGCGCCGAAGGCCGCAATCCGCTTCAGCGCCGCCTCCAGCGCCTCGCTATAGGCTGGCCAGGCAGTATTGCGCGGCATCGGAAAGTTGGCATTGTAGCCCTCGCCCCTGCCCTTGCCGGTCTCCTCCCTGTGCCCCCAGAAATAGGGGAAGGCATCGTCCGGCTCGCCATGCAGAGAGGCGAAGAAGATGTCGTCACGCTCATAGGTGACGTCCTGGGTGCCGTTGCCGTGGTGGAAATCGACATCGAGGATCGCGACCTTCCTCGCGCCATTGTCGAGCATTCGCTGGGCGGCGATGGCGGCATTGTTGAGGAAGCAATAGCCGCCGAAAAGGTCGATGCCCGCATGATGGCCGGGCGGGCGGCAGAGCGCGAAGGCTAAGCGATGCCCCTCGCCGAGATAATCGGCCCCGGTCATGGCGCAGTCCTTCGCCGCGATCGCCGCCTCGTATGTGCCCTCGGTGATCGAGGTTTCCACCGAATTGGCGTAGTAGCCCAGAAGGCCGTCGATATTGTGCGGCGGGCGGGCGTAATAGGAGCGGCGCACCGGCAGCGAGATCGGGATCGCCTCGGTGGTGAAGCCGGCGGAGAGCCAGCGCTCCCACACGGTCTCGAGAAACTGCAGATAGCCCGCGTCATGCAGTTTCAGCGGCACGGTGAGATCATAGCGCCTGGGCGCGACCTCGTCGTCAAAACCCTTTTCCTTCAGCGCGGCCCGGATCCACTCGACCCGGAAGGGCCCTTCGAAAGGCTTCACCAACTCGCCGCCATGCAGCTCGGTCTTGGCATCACGCAGCTTGTGATCCTCGGAATAGATGACACGCATTTTCAGGGCCCCTTGACGAGAAAGACTTCCCCTCTGTCGGTAGCCCCATTCCGGCGCGAAATCCACAGCAGACGCCAAGTTCGCTGAGACAATTGTGACAACGCCATCATGGCGACGGATCAGCGAGCCGCTTGTAGAAGAAGGTCGTGGCGCAATAGCCGCCTTCGGGATAAAGCGCATAATCCGGCACCACGCCGACGCGGTTCCAGCCGAAGCGCGGATAGATCGCCTCCGCCGCGCTGCCCGTGGCGGTGTCGAGCACCAGAAGCCAGCGGCCCCGCTTGCGGCATTCCGCCTCCAGCGCCTCCATCAGCAGTCGGGAAACGCCCCTCCCCCTGAAGGCGCGCAGCACGATGAGCTTCATCACATCGCCGCGATGCGGCTGGTTCGGTTTTTGCGCCAGCCCCGCCTGCACCGTACCGACAAATTCGCCCTCTTCCTCGGCAACGGCGAGGATGACCGCGCCGGCGGCAACGCCCGCGGCCACCTGTCGCCAGAAGGCGTCCACCGCGCCCGCATCACAAGGCGCCATGAAGCCCATGGAGGCATTGTCCTCGATACTGTCCGCCAGGAGGGCCGAAAGCGCGGGGATCGCTGCTTCCGCCTCGTCTGCGTTCAAAAGCCTGATGTCCATGGCTGCTCCTGACTATGGCGCGCGCTCGATGATCACCGAATAGGTGACATCGGTTGCGCCGGGATTTGAGAAAACATGCGGCTCGGCCACCGGCATGAACAGGCAGTCGCCCTTCGAAAGTTGGCGGCTTTCCTCGCCGAATTCGACATCGAGCACGCCGTCCAGCACCCAGACGTGCTGGCGCAACTCCGCCGCGCCATGCTTTGGCGGATAGGCGATGCGGCCGCCGGCGGGAAAGCGGATGAGCACGATATCGACCGCCGAACCGGTGCCCGACGGCGAAACGGAACGGCGCGTATAGCCGGTTTCCGGATCGCGCCAGACCGGCTGGTCGACCCGGCGCGACAGCGGGTCGACAGGCCTGTCCGCATCGGAAAAGAAGGCCGAGAGCGACGTGCCGAGCGCGGCGCAGAGCTTCGCCAGCACCAGCGCGGACGGCGAAGCTTCCGCCCGCTCGATGCGCGAGATCATTGCGCGGCTAACATCGGAATATTCCGCAAGCCGGTCGAGCGTCAGCCCCTTTTCGGTGCGTAGCCGTTTGAGGTTGAGCGCAATGGTTCGGTCGAAAGTTGAGTCGATAATATCCATGATGCGATCATGGATTTCCACTATAGGAGAGTCAAGTGGTTATTTGATGGAAGACCCGGCTGCAATTGACATACAGGTCTAGTCAGCCTCTCGCCAGGCCGTATCCCCGCACGGTTCGGTGGTTTCCAGCACGGCGGCAAGATCGTTTCGCAACACCGCACCATCCACGAACGCCCGGCGTTCCGGCGAAAGCTGTTGCTCAAGATCTGGTCTGTTCCAGGCATCGTTGGCCCAATTCCCTGCGCCGTCGAACAAATAGTCCGGCCTCAAGATTGGAGAGGCGTTCATCAAAGACTGTTTCAGAAAATAAAGGACATCGGGATTGAGGCGCACCACCTTGGTGTTGCCATCGAGTTGAAGAAAGCTTGAAAATGCCGAGACAGAACCCCGGCGCGCAATGCGCTCCACTTCGTCGATCAGCGCAAGTGCCCGACTATCGTCAACCGTACTGTCTTTGCCTGAATACCGCCCGCAATAGGAAATCGTAATCGCGCTTTCCGGCGCCTCAGCGAGCTTCTTGAGCCGGTAGGCATAGGGCGCGGTAAGACAAAAGGGAAGCCTCGAGACCTCACTGATTTCGGCATAGTTTTTCCATCGCTGGAAGAGCGCATCTCTGTCGCTGTTGCCGCCAGCATAAGCGGGATAACGGTTGAGATAGACGCTAAAGGCCTTTTCCAGATAATCACCGCAACCCGGCGTCGTATAATCGAGGTGGGAGCCCGGAGGATTGAGAAACTCGAATTCTTCCGGCGTCAGATCCCAAACAGGCGGCTGCGGATGGCGCTGAAACCAGATGTCGGGGTCGGCGGCGTAGGCTCGGCTGGTTATCAGGCCAAAGGTCAATATCGCCAGAGTGCAAATTCGCTTCACGCCGCTTTTCATACCCGCAAATCCCCGACAGCGTCCGAGCATTTAATCTGGAAGAGGAATCCACAAGCAAAAGGACGAAACCATGCTTGCAGACCAGAATGAAAATGCATGCCGCAGTTTAAGAAGGATCGAATTGGCAATCAACAACGAAATCAGTCGCCTAAGCGACAAGAAAAAAGAAAGACTTGCCGAACGACAAAGGGCAGAGGGAACCATCCATGAGCTTGAACTTGACCTCGCCCGCATCGGGGACGAATTTAACCTCTCGGGTTCCGATATCATCGGTATGTTCACAGGCAGTCGTTGGCGGCAAGCAATCGCCATGTTACAGACAATAAATTCTGCTTCGACAATTTCTCAGGTCGAAAACCTCCTGCGGAAGCGAAAAGAACTTGAAGCGCGGCTTTCCGACTTGCAAGCCGAAATCGTCGCCGTCACTTATGAGATCATCCAGAAAAACAGGGAGCGCGATGCCAACATTGAGGAACAGCGACAACTGGGCTGCCCAAAACGTCCCTACTGACCCCGCCCCTCTCCCCGCAATTTCGCTTCCAAGAAACCGCGCGCGCTGCTATATGCGCGCGCATGAGCACAAATGAAGACCGCATCCCACTGGACCATATCCGCAACTTTTCCATCGTGGCCCATATCGACCACGGGAAATCGACGCTGGCCGACCGCCTGATACAGACATGCGGCGGGCTTGCCGAGCGTGAGATGTCCGCCCAGGTTCTCGACAACATGGATATCGAGCGCGAGCGCGGCATCACCATCAAGGCCCAGACCGTGCGCCTGCACTACAAGGCGAAGAACGGCGAGACCTATGTGCTGAACCTGATCGACACGCCCGGCCATGTCGACTTCGCCTATGAGGTTTCGCGCTCGCTTTCGGCGTGCGAGGGGTCGCTGCTGGTGGTCGACGCCTCGCAAGGCGTGGAAGCCCAGACACTCGCAAACGTCTATCAGGCGATCGACAATGATCACGAACTGGTCACGGTTTTGAACAAGGCCGACCTGCCGGCCGCCGACCCGGAGCGGGTGAAGGAGCAGATCGAGGACGTGATCGGCATCGATGCCTCCGACGCGCTGCTGATCTCCGCCAAGACCGGCATGGGCGTGCCGGACGTGCTGGAAGCCATCGTCCACAGATTGCCCCCGCCGAAGACCGAAAAGGGCGCCGATGCGCCGCTGAAGGCGCTGCTGGTCGACAGTTGGTACGACACCTATCTCGGCGTCATGGTTCTGGTGCGCGTCATCGACGGCGTGCTGAGAAAGGGCCAGACCATCCGCATGATGGGCACGGATGCCAAATACCCGATTGATCGCGTCGGCGTTCTGACGCCGAAAATGCTGGTTGTCGACGAGCTCGGCCCCGGTGAGATCGGCGTGATCACCGCCTCCATCAAGGAAGTGGCCGATACCCGCGTCGGCGACACGATCACCGAGGACAAGCGCCCGACGGAAAAAATGCTGCCGGGCTTCAAGCCGGCCCAGCCTGTCGTGTTCTGCGGGTTGTTCCCGGTCGATGCCAATGATTTCGAGGATCTGCGCGCTGCCGTCGGCAAGCTGCGCCTCAACGATGCGTCCTTCTCCTATGAAATGGAAAGTTCGGCCGCCCTCGGCTTCGGCTTCCGCTGCGGCTTCCTCGGCCTTCTCCATCTGGAGATCATCCAGGAGCGGCTGGAGCGCGAGTTCGACCTCGACCTGATCGCCACCGCGCCTTCGGTGGTCTACGAGATGTCGATGACGGACGGGCGCGAGATCGAGCTGCACAATCCGGCCGACATGCCGGAAGTGGTCAAGATCGCCGAGATCCGCGAGCCCTGGATCAAGGCCTCGATCCTGACGCCGGACGACCATCTCGGATCGATCCTGAAGCTCTGCCAGGACCGGCGCGGCATCCAGACCAACCTCACCTATGTGGGCAACCGGGCGATGCTTTCCTACGACCTGCCGCTCAACGAGGTCGTCTTCGATTTCTACGACCGGCTGAAGTCGATCTCCAAGGGCTATGCCTCGTTCGACTATCACCTCGACGACTATCGCGCCGGCAATCTGGTGAAGATGTCGATCCTCGTCAACGGCGAGCCGGTCGACGCGCTCTCCATGCTGGTGCACCGCACCGCCGCCGAAAAACGCGGGCGCGACATGTGCGAGAAGTTGAAGGAGCTGATCCCGAAGCACATGTTCAAGATTCCGATCCAGGCCGCCATCGGCGGCAATGTGATCGCGCGCGAAACGATCTCGGCGCTCCGGAAGGACGTCACGGCCAAGTGCTATGGCGGCGACGCCACCCGCAAGCGCAAGCTTCTGGAAAAGCAGAAGGCGGGCAAGAAGCGCATGCGCCAGTTCGGCAAGGTGGAAATCCCGCAGGAAGCCTTCATCGCCGCGCTGAAGATGAGCGACGAATAAAGCAAGCAGCGCTTTTGCGAGTGTTTGAGCGACGAATGCGCGCCGGGATCATTCTCCCGGCGGCAAGAGGCGTTCCCGTCGCTTCACGTTCCAGTCGTTGGCGAGAACGGCCACCCAGCCGAGCCCCGCGACCAGCAGGGGCAGCACGAAATAGAAAAATATCATTGTGCTGTTCATGGCTCTCTCAACCTTCCGAGAACGTGTCTTGCACCCATATGTAGTGCAAAAGCGGCAAAAGCCAAACCATGCTTGAAATGATGGCAAGTCCTGAAAGCGCTTCGACATGGCTAAGCGCCGAGACAGACGAGACAATCAGACCGGCGGCGATCGAGGCCGTTGAAGCCCTGTCGAGCGCATTCGCAAGAAGCTTGATGCGCTCGTTGTGGATTGTGTGTTTCTGCATCTCTGCCACGCGCGCCCTTTCACAAGGCCCTTCGTGGCGCGAGCTTACCGCATCGCCGTCAAATCTAGAAGCACCGTCACCGTCTCTCCGACCGTATCGGCGTTCACGGCGGGACCGAGATTGTATTCCTTGCGGTCCAGTGTCGCCGTGCCGACGGCATGGGCCGTATCGCCGTCGATATCGAGCGTGAAGTTAAGCTCGATCGGCAGGGTGACCGCCTTGATGGTCAGAAGGCCGTCGGCCTTGTAGCTGCCGTCGTCGAGAACCAGGACATTGTCTGTGGTGAAATCGGCGGAACCGAATTCCTTGACAGCGAACCAGTCGGACGTCTCCAGCATGCCGTCATACTGGCCGTTTCCGGTTAGAGCACTGCCAGTGTCGATCTCGACGGTGATGAGCGCGTCTTCCGGCGCTTGCGGGTCGAAATCAATCGAAGCCGACCAGCTTTCGAATGTGCCGGAAAGCGTCTTGCCGCCCTGCGGCACCTCGAAACCGAGCGTGCTGTTGTCGTGATCGACGGCCCAGGTATCGGCGAGTGCCGGCGAGGCAAAGGCTGTTGCGAGCGCAAGCGCGGCAGCAAAGGCTTTGATGTTCATGTCATTCTCCGGGTATGGGACGGGCGCCGCGCGCGGGTCGTACCATGCGCTTCAGCGTCTCGTCGCGGGCGATGAAGTGATGCTTGAAGGCGGCGGCGACATGGCCGACAATCAGCAGGATGAGGAAATAGGCGCCATATTCATGCGCGGTCGAGGCAAGCGCCTCCGTTGCGGCCTTGTCGCCCGGAACCGGCAGATGCGGCACCTCGAAAAGATTGAAGACGATCGTCGGGATGCCCCAGGGCGATGCCGAGACCACCAGCCAGCCGGAGAGCGGCAGCAGGAACATCATCGCGTAGAGCCCGGTGTGACCGAGATGCGCGACGCCCTTCTCCCAGACCGGCATCTCCGCCGGCAGTTTCGGCGAAGGGTTGACGGCCCGCCACAGGAGCCGAAGCACGGCGAGCGCCAGCACCACGAAGCCAATCGACTTATGCAGCTGGAACAGCGCGAAGGCGTCCGGATCCGACTGCGGCAACCGCACCATGTAAAGCCCAAGACCGAGCATGCCGAGAATAAGCAGCGCCATGACCCAGTGAAACAGGATGGCGACGGCGCCATAGCCATGTCTGGTGTTCTTGATCATCGAAAATCTCCGAGAGACGCGGGCGAACCTCTATCGGGCTCCGCCCGCGCGCTCATTGGTCAGCCGTTACTCGGCGATCAGCGCTTCGCCGGAAAAGACGACGGAGACTTCGTCACTGATATAGGGCGTGTACATGTCCATGCCGTAGTCGGAGCGCAGGACCGTCGCTTCCATCAGGAAGCCGGCCGCCTGCTTTTCTGCCATCGGATGCTCGCCCAGCGACAGGACTTCCACCGTCAGCACGGCGGGCTTGGTGATATCCTTGATGGTCAGGTCACCGGTCACCTCAAGCTCGGTGTCGGACAGCTTCTTCACCTCAGTGCTGGTGAAGGTGACCTCCGGATAGTTCTCGACTTCGAAGAAATCGGCGCTCTTGAAATGCTCGTCGCGCGCGTCCCAGAACGTGTCGAGGCTGTCCGCATCGATCACGAATTCGACCGACGAGTTTTCCGGCGCATCCGTGTCGATCGTCAGCGTGGCGTCCCAGTCACCGAAACGACCGTCGGTGATCGAGTAGCCGAGGTGGTTGTAGCTGAATGACAGGTTGCTGTGCGACTTGTCGAATTCATAGGAGACCGGGGCGGCAAGAACCGGAGCGGACATCATGGACAGAACGACAGCCGTGGTAGCAAAACGGAACATAAATAACCTCTCGCTGATGCGGTTTGGACAGGACCGGAATGGTCGCGTGCACCGCTACAGCTAGCGGAATTTGCGTGTTCGACAATTTCGCAAATGCTGAACGCACTGTTCAACAACTTAAGTGTTTGAATTTTTTCTATTCTCTCGAGTTGAAGAAAATGTGAGCCGCGCTTTACCGGTTGCAGCGCAGCAAAAAATCCGCGGAGACCGCGCTGAACCGCAACCCTGCCCCTCAGTCCCTGTCCGATTTCAGTTCCCTGAAGCGGGCCTCATATTCCTTGCGCAGCTGATGACGCATCTTGGCTTCCTCGAAGCGGCGCTCCTTGTCGGGCGCCTCGAGGTTAAGTTTCGGCACCGGCGTCGGCTTACCGTGCTCGTCGACCGCAACCATGGTGAAATAGCAGGAATTGGTGTGGCGGCGCTTGCCGCTGCGCACATCCTCCGCCTCAACGCGGATGCCGATTTCCATCGAGGTATGGCCGGTATAGTTGACGGAGGCACGCAGTGTGACGAGTTCGCCGACATTGATCGGCTCGCGAAAGGTCACCTGATCGACCGACAGCGTCACGGCGTAATCCTGTGAGAAGCGCGCGGCGCAGGAATAGGCCACCCGGTCGAGAAGGCTCAAAAGTGCCCCGCCATGCACTTTGCCGGAAAAATTCGCCATATCCGGCGTCATCAGTACAACCATTTCAAGTTGGCTCGGGTCGTGTGCACGATCCATGCGTTGTTCATCCCTCTCGTTGCGCGGCAGCGCCGCCGTCCCTCCCCGCATCCTGCGGGCAGCGCCGAGCTTTGCCCGAATGGCGTCCGCGATCAACAGCAAAGAAGCTCTCTTTCCGAGCACCGTGCCATTGCCTGCAGTTGACCTTCGTCACGCCAGCGGCGAAAGTCGCCGGCAACCGCCGTTTCAACACAACCAAGCAGACAGAAGAACGCATGATATCAAAGGTCAACCACGCGGAAGAGACCCTTCAGGCGGGCCCCTGGCCCTTCGTCACGCTGCGCCATGAAACGCGCGGCGGACGGCGATTGCTCTGGCGCGCCCGCGACCACCGCAAAGGGCTGTTCCGCCAGAAGCGCGCGCTTGAGCATGTGCGCGCGCCGGCCTGGCAGACCGCGCTCTACAACTGGATCATGGGCCTCATCTTCGTGATCGGTTCTTCGCTGTTCATGGCGGGAAGCGCGATGGCGCTCTTTCCGAAGATCGTCGCCGGGCTGCCGGACTGGACGACCAATGTCACCTTCTTCGCAGGATCGATCCCGTTCACCACGGCGGCCTATCTGCAGCTGTTCCAGGCGGCCAATGCCGACCAGACGGCGGCGGGGACCGGCGTCAGGCCGAGGCTCTTCGGCTGGAGCCCGGATAGCCCCGGCTGGCTCAGTGCCGCGACGCAGTTCATCGGCACGGTCGCCTTCAACTTCAACACCTTTGACGCCATCAACACGCCAAAGGGCTGGGTCGCGCAGGATCTCGTGATCTGGACGCCGGGCATGATCGGCTCGGTGCTGTTCCTGGTTTCGGCCTATCTCGCCTATATCGAGGTCGGCCATGCGCACCTTTCCCGGCCGCGCCGCGAGCTCGGCTGGTGGATCGCGGCAATCAACCTTGCCGGCTGCGTCGCCTTCATGATCGCCTCGACGCTTGCCTATGTGCCGCGCCACGGCGTTTCCGCCGTCGTCATGGATGTCTCCAACGCCAATCTCTGGTTCGGCGCCTTCTGTTTCGCGCTCGCAGCCGCGCTCAGCATGCGCGAGGCCCGCCATGCGGGCGACAACGCCGCCGCATGAGCCGTTACTGGTGAACCACAACGATGCCAAGCATCATGGTCGTGATGGTGAAATAGAGAAGCAGCCCGGTCAGGTCGACGATCGTGGTCAGCGCCGGACCGGAGACGACGGCCGGGTCCTGCTTCACTGCGATCGCGCCGAGCGGCAGGAGCGCGCCGATCAACGTGGCGGAAACCACCTGAGCCGCGAGGGCGACGGCAATCGCCAGACCGATGCCCTCAAGCGTCAGCCCTTCGGGCACATCGGCGGCATTGGAGATCAGCACAACCTTGAGAAAGGCGAAGGCAAACAGCATCGCCGCCATGAGCAGCGAAACGCGGACCTCCCGCCACATGATGGCGCCGGCCTCGGCCCATTTTATGCTGCCGGTGGTCAGCACGCGGGTAACGAGGCTGGCCGACTGCGTGCCGACATTGCCGCCGGTATCGGCCACCATCGGCATGTAGAGCGCAAGGATCACCAGCGCATCGAGCGCGCTTTCGTAGATATGGACGACATAGCCCGCGGCGAGGCCCGCAATCGCGAGACCCAGCACCCAGGGAAAGCGGCGGCGGAAATCCGACCAGACCGAATGTTCGAAATAGTCGTCATTGACGGCGCCCGAAAGGCCGACGAAAACCCCGGCATCCTCCTGCAGCGCGTCAACGACGAAACGGCTCGCCCGCGCCCCGTCGATCACGCCGACGAGCCGGTTCTGCCGGTCGACGACCGGCAAGAAGTCGATGCTGCCCTCCACCATCTCATGGGAGACGCTTTCAGCCGAACGCTCGGCAAGGGCGACTTTCGCATCGGCGCGCGCGAAGGCGCCGACAGGGTCGTCAGGCTTGCGGCGAAGGCAGTCGTGCAGAGAGACGACGCCGGCAAAAAGCCCCTCCGCGTCGCGGATGCAGGCCATGGTCACGGGCCTGGCGCCGTTTGCAGCAAAAAGCCTCACCGCTTCGCCCGCGCTTGTTTCAGGCTTCAGCGTCAACGGCGATTGGTCAGTTATCCGCGCAAGCGGCGTTAGGGGCGCGCTCAGCGCAAAATCACCGGCAGTGGCATCCGTCACGACACATTTCCTTTTCATTTTTCCCTTTACTAAACAAGGCAGTCTAAAGATTTGATGACGCCGCAGGCGCGAGTTGTGCATCGACCCTGGGCAAGGCTGGACTTCACCCAGCTTGTCTGCATACTGAAGTTGCGTAAAGGGGGATGAAACACGGCGCGCCTTTGTTCTCGAAGGGCTCTGCATACCCGCTTTTTGCGTTGATATTGACCCCTTGCGATCCGGCCGTTCTTCATGGATGACATGTCCCAACTTCCCGATCAACCCGGCGACCGGCGTGCCGAGGTCCGCTTTATCGTCCTGGCCGCGGCTGCGGGAATCTTGACCGGCACGGCGGGCTCCTTCTTCCACATGATCATCGACAGGCTGCTCACCTGGCCGGCGGTTCTGTCGCGCCATCTCGACGGCGCGCCGCTGGTCGGCGTTGCCGCCCTCATCACCATGTGTCTCACGGTCGCCTCGGTCTATATCGTGCGCCGCTATGCGCCCGAGGCCGGCGGCAGCGGCGTTCAGGAGATCGAGGGCGCGATGAGCAACCTGCGCACCGTGCACTGGCGCAAGGTGCTGCCGGTCAAATACCTCACCGGCATCGCCGCGCTTTCTTCAGGGCTGGTGCTCGGTCGCGAGGGGCCGACCATCCATATCGGCGCATCGATTTCGGCGGCGATCACCAGTTTCTTCAAGGTCTCGGACGTGGAGCGGCGCGGGCTTCTCGGCGCGGGTGCCGCGGCCGGCCTTGCCTGCGCCTTCAATGCGCCGCTCGCCGCCGTGCTGTTCATCATCGAGGAAACGCACAGTCAGTTTCCCTACACCTTCCGCACCTATATGGGCGTGATCGCCGCGGCCTTCTTCGCCACTGTGATGACGGAGATGATCGGCGGCACGGCGCCGGATTTTTCCATGTCCGTACCGACGCCCGAACTGGCGCTTTTGCCGGCTTTCGTCATCCTCGGCTGCGTGCTCGGCGCGGTCGGCGTCAGCCTCAACGCCGCGATCATGGGCGTAAGCAACTTTGTCATGGCCATGCACAAGCGCGTGCCCTATCTGATGCCGGCGCTGATCGGCCTTGCCGTCGGCGCGCTGTTCATCCTGTTTCCGCGCGCCGTGACCGGCGGCGAGAATGTGATCGTGATGATGGCGCGCGACAACATGGCGCTCAGCGCGTTGCTGGGTCTTGCGGTGCTGCGCTATGTCAGCATGGTCGCCAGCTATTCGGCCGGCACGCCGGGCGGCATCTTCGCGCCGATGCTGGCGCTTGCCATCTGCATCGGGCTGGCCTTCGGCACCGCGCTTTCGGGTCTGCTGCCCGCAGGCGCCGCCGTGCCGCTGGCCTTCGGCATTGCCGCCATGGGCGGACTGTTCTCCGCTTCGGTGCGCGCGCCGATCGTCGGCGTGGCGCTGACGCTGGAACTCACCGGCGCCTACACGATGACGCTGCCGCTGATCGCCACCTGCCTGACGGCCAATCTTGTGGCGCAGTGGATCGGCGGTCATCCGATCTACGAACAGCTTCTCGACCGCACCCTGGCCCAGGCCGGCGTCCATCCGGAACGCATGCCGAAGAAACGTTCAGGCGCGGGCATCGCCTGAGATACGGTTCAGACGCAGGCCTCACGCGTCATAGGCGACGCGAAACCCGACATTGCTCGCCGCGCTGTCGGGCGTGAGCGCCATGCGGGCGGCAATCCGGTAGCGATAGCAATAGGAGATGTGGCAGAGGAAGGACCCGCCCTTCAACAGCCGTTCGTTAGCGGCAACCGCGTCGGCATTGCGCTTCTTGGCGTGGCGCGACAGCGAACGGATGCGGTAGGGATCTGCCGTCCATTCCCAGACATTGCCGGCCATGTTGTAGAACCCGCCTTCGTTCGGTTCGAACGACCGTGCCGGGGCTGTCCCCATATAGCCGTCGGCCATGGTATTGGTATGCGGGAACGTGCCCTGCCAGATATTGCAGAAAATGGTCTCGTCATCCGGCTCGTCATTGCCCCAGGCAAATTTGCGGCCGCGCACGCCGCCATGGGCCGCGCGTTCCCATTCCGCCTCGCTCGGAAGCCTGCCGCCGACCCATTCGGCAAAGGCGAGCGCATCGGCATGGGACACCTGGGTGACGGGGTGATCGAGCCTGTCGTCGATCGAACTTCCCGGCCCCTCCGGCTGACGCCAGCTGGCGCCGTCGATCCGCACCCACCAGGGCGTCGACGGCGCGTTGCCCGTCACCTCGGTCTCGGCGGGCAGAAGCCCGGCAAAAACGGCCGACCAACCGAAGCGCTCCGCCTCACTGACATAACCCGTCGCGGCGACGAAGTCGGCAAAACGGCCGATCGTCACCGTCTGGGCTTCAAGCCTATAGTCATTGAGCTTGACGCTGCGCGCCGGCCCTTCGCCGTCGAGCGGGATGACCGGGTTGTCCATGCCGACATGGCTGCGTCCGCCGGGGATGAAGATCGCGTTGGAACGCTCGCCGGCAACAGAAGGCGCGGCAGCGGGGGCCGAGGCGGGCGCCGGCTCTCCTGCATTGCGCGAGACGGCACAGCAGCCCTTGACGGCATCATCCATCGTTCTTCTCCCTTATGGAGCGGGCCATGCCCGTTCCGGTTGCTCTCAAGCGACCTTTAATGCTTTTCCAGCTGTTTGGAAACCGTTTCCACCACGGGAGGGTTGGCGGGAAAGCGTGGACGGACCAAAGGGCGATTGGCCCGGTTCACGATCCGAACCGACCCTATCCGCCTGTATTTCCAGAAAGATTTGGGGGAAGTTTAAATGGTCGGGGTGGCGGGATTCGAACCCACGACCCCTTGACCCCCAGTCAAGTGCGCTACCGGGCTGCGCTACACCCCGACCAGCCATAACGGCCCGTCCCCATTAGACTTTCGATGCCGGGCGCGCAAGAGGCAATTTGACGATCCAAACCAAAAACCGGAAATTTGCGCCGGAAGCTCCGGAACACGTCAGCGAACTTCACGAAATTGGTGCGGACCGCGTTAGAGGCTCGGTCAAAATCCGCTTTGGTAGAAGCGTCTCCGCGGCCGCGGCTTGAGCGAGCCGGATTTCACCAGGATCGCGCGGATCTCGGCTGTTTGTTCGTCCGCCGGACGATCGAAGGTCTCAGGCGGAATGATAACGCCGCGCTCGGCAGCGCTTTGAATGACGGCCCGCCGGAAGGCGCCTTCGCGCGCCATGAAGGTGCGGACGGTATGCTCGTCCAGCGTCAGCAACGTGCAATCCGTCACCGCCGTCACCTGGATCGGACGACGGCGCTTGGCCAGAACGGCGAACTGGCCGAAGAGCTCCCCCTCCGTCAGCCTGAGCTTCACGCCGTCGGTGACGACATTCACCGTGCCGGCGGCGATGAACCAAACTTCGCGGGCCGAGCTCTCCTTCCTCAGGATATGCTGGCCGGGTGCGGCGTAGACGATGCGGATCTTCTTTCGCAGCAGCTTGCGCTCGCGCTCGTTGAAATCCGAAAAGGCGGCAAAACCCTCGACAGCAACGCGCTTCTGCTGCTTCAGGTCGAGAACCGGCCTGCCCTTCAGCTGCGCCCGTCGCTTGTCGATATCCGCACCGAGGGTCGCGCGCAGTTCGGGACCGATCAATCCATCTTCCACCAGCGCCTCGTATTCGCCCTCCTCAAGCTGCAGCGTGGTGCGCCGGATCAGCCGCCGCTCCAGTTCCTCGGCATAGCCGGGAAATTGAAGCCTGAGGGTCTCAAGTTCCCGGCGCGCCTCCTCGAGGCGGCGGTTGAGCAGTTCGTGCAGGAGTTCGGCCACGCGCCGGCCATGGATGCGGCGGATGCGTTCGTCAATGAACAGCTCCAGGCGCGGCAGCACCATGCTGTAGGACACGAGGACATCGAACCGGTCTTCCAGAAGGCTGGCGAGCGGCCGGGCGATGCCGAGGTAGTTGTGCAGCAGCGTCGCCACGCGGAAGCGCAGGTTCGTTGCGTAGACCCGGCGCGAGGCCGCGCGGTAGCCGGCGCGCCCGCTTGTCCGCGTCGCCTCGATGATCATGTCGGCGCCGATGACCAGACGCTCGGCAAGGTCGGCGGAGATGATCTGGTCGCGATAGCCGTCGAGGATCGAATCGCGCTCATGGGCAGCCAGCGCGACGAGGCCGAGCGTGATCCGGTCGCGATCCTGAAGCTGTTCCGTCGCGTCGGTCTCCTCCACGGCGGCATCGACGCGCTCGGCGAAGCGCTTGGCCTCGTCGCGGACGATCTCGCGCGTCAGGCCAAGGTCGCGCGCGGTCTCGGAGACCCGCTCGCGCACGCTCTGCAACGCGACCGCGATCACCTGGTTGCTGAGCGCGACATCGAGCGGGCTGAGCCTGTCGAGCTTCAGCTTGTGGATGATCCAGCGCAGCGTCGTGCCCTGCACGATCAGGGTGAACAGCGTGAACCCAGTGGCGATCAGGCCGACCTGATGCTTGATGTCCTGCGGCACGTAGCGGTTCTCGGTGACCGCCAGCGCCAGAGCCAGCGTCACCGCGCCTCTGAGACCACCCCAAAGGATGGCCACGCTGTAAGGCCGTTCCATTTTCGGCGACAGCCTGAGAACGGCAAGCACCGGCAGGACGCCGAACAGGATGAGCGCCCGCGCGACAAGCGCCGCGACCACCACGATCGCAATCAGGAACAGGTCGTAGAGCACGAATTCCGACAGGAGTTTCGGAATAAGGATGGCGGCGAGGATGAAGATCAGCGAGCCGGCCCAGTGGGCGATCAGGTCCCAGGTGTCGCGCATCTGCAGGTTGGCGGCCGGCGTGAACCGGGCGGTCATGTGCAGGTTGATGGTGAGCCCCGCCGCGACGACGGCGATCACGCCCGAGGCGGAGAACTGCTCCGCCAGCAGATAGGTCAGGAGCGGCACGGCCACCGAGGCCGAGATCTGACCGCGCGGAAAATCCGGCATGCGCGCGATTACCTCGACGGCAAACCGCCCGGCGGCAATGCCGATCAGGCCGCCGACGCCGGCAATCCAGGGAAAGGTGACAAGCGCCGGGCCGATCTTCGGATTGGCGACATTGACGGTGACGAAGCCCAGAAACAGCGAGAACAAGGCGATTGCCGCCGCATCGTTCAGCAAGCTCTCCCCCTCGACGATACGCGCCAGCCGCTGGGGCGACGGCGTCGCCTTGAAGATCGAGACGACGGCGGAGGGATCGGTGGTGGAGACGATCGCGCCGACCAGAAGGCAGGCGGCAAGCGGCAGCCCGGCGACCGGGTAAAGCGCAAAGCCGACGGCGAGCATGGCCACGAAAACCGCAAGGACCGCCAGAACAATGATCGGCACCCAGTCGTCCAGCATGCGCCGGATGTCGATATTGAGCGCCACCTGGAACACAAGCAGCGGCAGGAAGACATTGAGAAAGAAGCTCGCCCGGATCGGTAGGTTCAATATGCCGTGCGCCAGCGGGTTGAGCGCATTGGTCAGGCTCGTCTGCCAGAAGAAAGTGGCGGTGATGCCGATACCGATGCCCATTGCGGCAAGGATCACGGAAAACGGAAGCCTGAGGCGCGCCGCCAGCGGTTCGCTCAGCCCGATAACGGCAAAAATGCCTGCAGCGATTGCGACGAGGATCGCAAGCTCCACTCTGCCCTTCCTTTCGCTGGCGCATCGTCAGTGAGAGCGTCCTTGACGCGTCCGAACGACGCAGGGCGCTCTCAACCCATGGCGCAACCAAGTTGGTTTCCTCATCGGTCGGGCACCATCGCCCAAACCCTTGAAGATATTCAACTTAGAGCATCGGGGGAAAAAGTGGAATCCGGTTTTTCGACAACCTGATGCGCAAAAAGCTGGATCGGCGGGCGGTTCACATCAAACGCCCGGTGACTTAGCCGAAATCATGCGCAAGTTCAGCAAGCGTGCGGCTTTTGCTTCCCGATTGAACGGCTTATCCTCAGAACACCAGCACAAACAGGGCGGCGACCAGCGCGACCACGGTTCCCAGCAGAACCTTCGCCCAGAACCGGCTGCGATTGGCCAACGGCGTCGGCATGCTGCAGGCAGTACAGACTGCAGGCCCGAAGCGAAGATGGTGTCCGCAATAGTGGCAGTTTAAAAGTCGCATGTCCTTCGCGCCCTCCTGAAAGGAGTCGATGTCGAAGCGATAACGAACCGCAAGGAACGTCGTCAGGTCGTCTTCACTTTGGACAACCAAAAAGGGTAAAATGATGCGATGCAATAAAACCAATTGGGTCGTCAGCAGCCCGCACCCAAGACGATGATGACACAAATCAAGCTATTATCAAGTAATATTGTGGCAGCGCAACATAACCTATCTGAACGTTGCCAGGAAATATGCAGCTTAGCCGCTGCGCACGGCATGGTGATATTTGCGATAGATCTCGGCCAGATCCACCGTCGGCTGGGGCGTTTCGATCCGCATGTCGAGAAGGGTCTGGTGGATGATCTTCGCCGCCGCCAGGTTGCGGAACCACTTCCGGTTGGCCGGCAGCACATACCAGGGCGCATGCTCGGTTGAGCATTTCGACAGCATGTCCTCATAGGCCGCGATATAGTCGTCCCAGCGCTCCCGCTCGGAATAGTCCGAGCCGGAAATCTTCCACTGGCGCTCCTTGTCCTCCAGCCGCTTCTCGAAGCGATCAAGCTGCTCGTCCTTGGAGATATAGAGGAAGAACTTGACGATGCTGACGCCGTTTTCGGAGAGGAACTCCTCGAAATGGTTGATCTGCCGGTATCGCTTCGACCACACGCTTTCAGGCACCAGATTGTGAACGCGGGCAACGAGGACATCTTCGTAATGCGAACGGTTGAAGACGGCGACCTGGCCCAGCGCCGGCGTGCGCTGATGCACGCGCCAGAGGAAATCATGGGCCTTTTCCGTTTCGGTCGGCTGTTTGAAGCTCGCCACATAGGTGCCCTGCGGGTTCATCGCCCGGATCACATGCCAGCAAACGCCGTCCTTGCCCGCGGCATCGATGCCCTGCAGCACGACAAGAAGCGCGTGTTTCTTTTCGGCATAGAGCTTTTCCTGCAGCGGCGTGATCTCGTCGAGAACAGCGTCAAGCTCCGCCTTGCCCTCTTCCTTGTCCTTGATGCTGCCGTGAAAGGACGGGTCGATATCGGCAAGCCGAACCGCGCTTGCGGGCTCGATCCTCAGTTTTTCGCGAAAATCCATCGGCAGGCCTCCCTTTTACCGGCCAAGTCTAACGAAAGAGCCGTTCATTGACCACATCGATCGACATGGCTCTGCGGGCGCTGCGGTTTTCCAGAACATGGTCGATCCCGATCCTGACCAGCCCGATGATGAACAGCCAGACAATCAGGTAAATCCAGACGAAGCCGATCAGCCTCCAGGGGATCTCGGGCACGATGATACCGAACCCGCACATCAGCACGGCGACAAGCTGCGTGGCGAAAATGGCGATGAGCAAAGGCGGCGCGGGATAGGGTTTCTTCATGAACCAGTTTTCCTTGCGGCTGACCAGCATCAGCAGATGACCGCCGGCGACAAGTTGCAGGAACATCATCGACTGGAGGTGGGACTGGTCGGTCAGCCCAAGTCCCGCCCAGCGTCCCGGTTCCGACAGCACTTCCATGCCCATCAGCAACAGGCCGAAGGACTGGACGATGGAGGCAAAGCCGAGCACGGCGGAGACCGAAAGAAGGTGCGGCATGCGCCACCGGATCGGCTGTTCGGAGACGCTGGTATTGTCATAGGCCACCGTCATGATCGGGATATCGTCGAGGAGCGACATCAGCACGATCATGATCGGCGTCAGCGGCTGGAAACCGAGGAAGATGGTCGACAGCACCACCAGGAACATGATGTCCATGGTCAGCGCCACGCGATAGATCGTGTAGCTGGTGATCCGGCCGAAGATGCGTCGCGCCTCGTCGATCGCATTCTGGATCACGGAAAGGCCGGGCGCCGTCAGGATCAAAGCGGCGGCGCCCCGCGCCGCATCCGTCGCGCCGGAAACGGCGATACCGCAATCGGCCTGTTTCAGCGCCGGCGCGTCATTGACGCCGTCGCCGGTCATCGCCACCAGATGGCCGTTCTTCTGGAAGGTCTTGACGATCGCGTATTTGTGCTCGGGGAACACCCGGGCAAAGCCGTCCGCCGTCAGGATCCGGTTGGCAATCGGACCAGGCACATTGTCCGGGTCCATGTCCTTCGGAAAGACCTCCGCGGCAGGCAGGATATTGGTGCCAAGGCCGAGCTGGCGCGCCGTCTCCTTGGCAATCGCGGTGTCGTCGCCGGTGATCATCTTCACGGAGACGCCCTTGGCGCGGACATTCTCGATCGTCTGTTTCGAATCGTCGCGCGGCGGATCGAACATCGGCAGGATGCCGAGCAGCGTCCAGCTTGCGCCGCCGTCATCGGAGCGGGCGACGGCGAGCGCGCGATAGCCCTTGGCGCCGAGTTCTGCGACATGGGCGTCGACCTCATCGGCAACCGCCTTGTCCGCATTGGCCAGGAGAACGATCGCGTGCGGCGCGCCCTTGGATGTCAGGAACGCCTTGCCGTCGGGACCGTTGATCGTCGCCTCGGTGCGCTTTGACACGGGATCGAAGGGCGTGAACTTGCCGATCGTGTACTGCTTGAGCACGGCCTTGTCGGCAAGCGCGCCAATCACCGCGCCGTCGATCGCATCGCCGTCCTCGGCGCGCGAGGCGAGCGCGCCGGCGAGCACGATGTCCTCGGCCTTTGCCCCGCCGACCGGGATCGGATCGCCGAGCGTCAGGATATTCTTCGTCAGCGTTCCGGTCTTGTCGGAGCAGAGAATATCGGCGCCGGCCATTTCGTCGATCGACGACAGACGCGAGACGATCGCCTTCTCCTTCGACAACGCCAGCGCGCCAAGCGCCATGGTGATGGAGAATACCGCCGGCATCGCCACGGGAATGGAGGCGACCAAAAGCACCAGCACGAATTGCAGAATGCCGAGCGCATCGGCGAGACCCCAGTTGTCGGTCTTGACGATGTCGACATAGACCTGGACGGCGACCATGATCAGCGCCAGCACGACCGCCACGACGATCAGGAAATTGCCGATCTGGAACATCGCCTTCTGCGCCTGGCTGACGGCGCCGGCGCCGGCGACAAGCTTGGCGGTGCGACCGAAGAAGGTCTCCGACCCCGTTTCGGTGACGACGGCCGCCATCTCGCCCTGTTTCACCACGCTGCCCGAATAGGCGATATCGCCGACCGTCTTGTTGACCGGAAGCGATTCGCCCGTCAGCGCCGCCTGGTCGATCGAGGCGTAGTCGCCGGAGACCAGACGAACATCGGCGGGCACGATGCCGCCCAATCGGATCTTGATGATGTCGCCCGGCACGAGCGTTGCCGCATCAATGACGGCAAACTTGCCGTCGCGCAGCGCCGTTGCCTGCGGGGCGAGCGAGTTCTTGAGTGCCGCGAGCGCGCTTGTCGCCTTGCTGTCCTGGTAGAATTCGAGGCCGGCGTTGAAGAGCAGCAGGCCGAAGATGATGATGAAGTCGCCCGTATCCCCGAGGATCAAAGACACCAGCGCGGCGGCCTCGATCATGAAGGCGATCGGGCCGACGAAGTGCTGGGCAATCTTCTTGAAAAGGCTGGTCTTTTCCTCGGGCAATGCGTTGGGGCCATATTGCGCCAGCCGCTTTTGCGCCTCCGCCGCGCTCAGGCCCTTTTCGGGGTCGACGCCGAGCTTTTCCAGAACCGCCTCGACCGGCAGGCTTTCCAGGTCATTGGCCGCTGCATTCTCCGCCATCATCATTCTCCAAAATCATGGCGCATCGTGTCGGGCACCGCCGTCGCGATCCGCAAACTCACCCCCGAAACCGGCCTTCGTATTGAGACGATACGAAATTGCCACCATAAGTGGAAGCAGAATGGGACGGCTTTGGCAATACGGGAGTCGCAATTCCCCCTCTGGCGGACACTATAGCGCAGCCGTGAAGACAGGAATTTGAAGAGGATCAACGCCGATGCGGGGCCCGGCCGCAGACATGACAAAGCCCCGTTGCCGGGGCTTTTGCTGTACTGCAGGCCGAGGAGAAGACCGTCAGCGCACCTGATCGAGCAGGCGCTTGCATTCCAGGAGGTCGTAGAGCACTTCTTGCAGGAGCGCGTCATCCGAGCGCGCCAGGCCAGAGGCGGGATCGACAGCCCCCTCCTCATCCTTCTTGCGGCGGAAAAAGCCGGTCCCGCCGGCTTTCTTCGGACGTCCGACAACCTGGTCATCGTCGAAGATCGAGGGTTGATCCTCGTTCTGCCGGGCCTCCGGCGTCACGGCCAGCGCCTCGACAAGCTCGGCGTCGCCGCTGCCGATCGCGGTGACAAACCGGTTGCCGTTGCTCTTCAGCAGCTTCTGCACGCCCTTGATGGTATAGCCGTGATCATAGAGGAGGTGACGGATCCCCTTCAGAAGCTCGATGTCCTCGGGGCGATAGTAGCGGCGACCGCCGCCCCGCTTCATCGGCTTGACCTGTGTGAACCGCGTTTCCCAGAAGCGCAGCACGTGCTGCGGCAACTCCAGCTCTTCCGCGACTTCGGAAATGGTGCGAAATGCCTCGGGAGACTTGTCCATGGGCTCAGCCGTCCTCGCCTGCCAGAATGATCGAATCGGACCTGTATTTCAGCGCGATAAGGCCGGCAAAGCAAGCCGGGCAGAAGACCGTTCCGGCAAATGCCTCAGGAGGCCGATTTCTGCGCGGCCTTTTCGGCCTTGTGCTTGCGGTTGAGATGCGCCTTCAGGATCTTCTGCTTCAACACGTTTGACGCCTTGAAGGTCATGACCCGCCGCGGCGAGATCGGCACTTCCTCGCCGGTCTTCGGGTTCCGGCCGATCCGCTCGTTCTTGTCACGCACCTGAAAGGTCGCGAAGGAAGAGAGCTTCACCGTCTCGCCCTTGACGATCGCGTCGCAGATTTCATCGATAACGGTCTCGACCAGCTCGGCCGATTCCGTACGGGAAAGTCCCACCTTGCGGAACACCGACTCGGCCAGATCCGCACGCGTCACAGTTTTGCCAGGCATTGCCGCATCCCAGTTTTCTTAATTTCCCCTTGGCCAAGACACTATTGCTGTGCGGCAGGGCGGTCAAGCGCATGAAAGGACTGATTTCGTTGCGCGAAGCGCATTACCAGCGCAAAAGCACCGCTCCCCAGGTAAATCCGCCGCCCATCGCCTCCAGCATCACCATATCGCCGCGTTTGATCCGGCCATCGCCTGCAGCCGTTGCGAGCGCCAGCGGAATGGAGGCCGCCGATGTATTGGCGTGCTGATCCACGGTCACGACAACCTTGTCCATCGGAATGCCGAGCTTCTTTGCCGAGCCTTCGATGATCCGTCGGTTCGCCTGGTGCGGTACCAGCCAATCGAGTTGGTCGATGTCGATTTTCGCTTCGGCGAAGGCCGACTCGATCACATCGGTGATCATCCCGACGGCATGTTTGAAGACCTCGCGGCCCTCCATGCGCAGATGGCCGATGTCGCCTGTAGTGGAAACGCCGCCATCGACATAGAGTTTCTGGCAATGGGAGCCGTCGGAGCGCAGGCTGGCGGCAATGATCCCGCGATTTTCCGCCTCGCTCTCTTCCTTTGCCTCCAGCACGAGCGCGCCGGCGCCGTCGCCGAACAACACGCAGGTCGTCCGGTCGGTCCAGTCGAGAAGCCGCGAAAACGTCTCCGCGCCGATCACCAGAACGCGGCGCGCGCGCCCGGCGCGGATGAAATTGTCGGCCGTCGTCAACGCATAGACGAAGCCGGAACAAACCGCCTGCATATCGAAGGCAAAGCCGTGCTCCATGCCGAGCCGGTTCTGGATGTTCACGGCCGTTGCCGGAAAGGTGTTGTCGGGGGTCGACGTCGCCACCACGATCAGATCGATATCGGCGGGCGCGAGGCCCGCATTGTCGAGCGCCGCGCGCGCGGCCTTCTCGCCGAGCGATGCCGTGGTCTCCTCGGGGCCGGCGATATAGCGCTGGCGAATGCCGGTGCGCTGCTGGATCCAGCTGTCGGTCGTGTCCACAAGCTGCCGCAGTTCGTCATTGGTGACCGCGCGCTCTGGCAGCGCCGCACCGAAACCACAAACGACAGATCGCATCATATTGTTATTCCTTGTTGGCAGACATTGCGGCCGGTAAGCCGTTTGCGCACTGTCGCTTCAGGCCGCTTCCGGCCCCATGGGTGATTCATTGCGCGCGTGATACTCGCTCAGATCATGCTGGATCTTGGCCTGCAGCCCGTTATGCACCATGTCATAGGCCACCTCGATCGCCGAGGCATAACCTTCGGCGTCCGTGCTGCCGTGGCTCTTGATCACGATGCCGTTCAGACCGAGAAACACGCCGCCATTGACCTTGCGCGGATCAAGCTTCTCGCGCAGCATGCGGAAGGCGCCGCGGGCAAAGAGATAGCCGATGCGCGACATCAGCGTGCGCGACATGGCCGAACGCAGATATTCGGCGATCTGGCGGGCTGTGCCCTCCGCCGTCTTCAGCGCGATATTGCCGGTAAAGCCCTCGACAACGAAGACATCCACCGTGCCCCGGCCGAGATCGTCGCCCTCGACGAAGCCGGCATAATCGAGATTGTCGATATCGGCCTCGCGGAGAAGCTTTCCAGCTTCCTTGACCTGTTCGACGCCCTTCACTTCCTCGACGCCGACATTGAGAAGACCGACGGTCGGCTTCTTCAGCTCGAACAGCGCGCGCGCCATCGCTCCGCCCATCAAGGCGAAATCAAGGAGTTGCTTGGCGTCCGCGCCGATCGTGGCGCCGATGTCGAGAACGATGCTTTCGCCCTTCAAGGTCGGCCAGATGCCGGCGATCGCCGGGCGGTCGATATCGGGCATGGTCTTCAGGCAGAACATGGCCATGGCCATCAGCGCGCCGGTGTTGCCGGCCGAAACGGCGGCGTCGGAGTGGTCTTCCTTCACCGCTTCGATCGCCCGCCACATGCTGGAAACATTGCGTCCGCGCCGCAAGGCCTGGCTCGGCTTTTCGTCCATGCCGACGGCGACCTCGCAATCGACCACGCGCGCCTGATCCTTGAGTTTGGGATAGGAGGCAAGAAGCGGTTCGATGACGGACTGCCGACCGTAGATAATATAGCTGATGTCGGGGTGACGCGTCAGAGCCTCAGCGGCGCCTGCGATGGCGACTTCCGGTCCGACATCTCCCCCCATGGCATCAATGGAAATTCTAATCAAACGTTCGAGATCCCTGTTTGCACGCATCCGGAGAAGCCGGGCCAAAATACCGTTTTTGCTGCGGGAGACAACTGCCGCGAGGCAAAAACAGCAATTAACATGCGTTTTGCCGGAAAGCCCCGCCCGACAGCGCCAAAGGCCGGCCCGGAAGGGCTCTCCTCTCCGTCGCCTACTCTTCTCCTCCGCCCTTCCAGTCCTTCAGCGCGGCGAAAGGCGATTCCTTTTCTGCCGTCGCCTCCCCCTCATCGCCCTCATCGCTGACGTCCGGCGGCAGTTCCGCATCGGGCTTGCGCGGATAGGGATCGATAGCAAGCCCGATCGCCTCGATGACGACAGCGGCGATGTCGATCTCGCTGCCGGAAAAAGGCTCCGGATCATCAGGTCCTTCCGGGTCGACCAGAAGCTCGCCCTCCTCATTGACCTTGCGCCTGAACTGCCGGGACTGCTCGGGTAGATAGGTCGCGTCCACCGGTGCAGACAGATCCGTCTCGATCGGCTCCAGCGTCACCACGCAGGACTGCACGATATGGGCCTTCACGTCGCCCCGCACCCGCACGCCCTCGCGCCGGAAGGGCGTTATCCTCAGATCGGCCGCAAGCGCGGTCACGGCGTCGACGTCAAGGAAACCGGCCAGACGCTCAAGCTCGTCACCCTTCGCCTCAAGGCGCATTTCGAACGGCACCGCAGCCGCCCGCGCCACCGCAAAGGGGCGCGAGAACGGCAGGGGCTTCTCGTTCGCATTCTTCTCAGACACGTCCCGTCTCCATGCTTTCGGGCACGAGGAAGCTGACCATCCCCGTTTCCACGACAATTTCATCGATCCTGTCGAGATGATCGGCATTCGCCAGCATCCAGCGCGCAAGCTCCGCCATATCGGCGGGGTCGGCCTCGACAGAGTGGATATTCTGGGCGAGCGCGATGGCAAGCTGCTCAAGGTCGCGATCCTGCAGGCAGCGCACATAGCGTTCGAGGCGCCCGTAAAACATGCCGGCGAGCTTCTTCATCCGCTTGGGCACCGAATTGTCGCCGACCCCCAGCTCGCGAATCGAATAGTCGATATCCATAAAAAAGGCGTCGACGACCTCCTGGGCCATCTGCTTTCCGCTCTCAGATGATTTCGAGGTGCGCCGCAAGAACAGGATCATCACCACGGAGAGCATCTCGAAACGGCCCATCACCGTATCGGGAACGCCGTAATCCGTATAGAAACAGGGTTGTCGCGCCGTTGCCGTGATCACGCCATATTGGCGCTGCACGATCAGGCGATTGGAGCGGCTCTTGCCGAAAATCCTCAGGATCATCCTACTCTCTTCACTTGGCTGTGACGACTGGTCACGAACCGCCCGCACAATTGCATCCCGGCACAAGCTGGTTTATCCATTTGAGTTGGAAAACGCGAGGCTTCGGGTTCATCCGGCAACAGGCGGTCTGTGCGCTCAAACAGAACCATGGTCAATGGTAGTTTGCGCGCTCGCTGCCCGCAACCGGGAATCGCGGCCAGAGCCAACCTTCATCGAAGGTGTGGCTTGCACCATGAAACAGGGCGGCCGGCCGGAAAGCCCCGCCGGCTTGATAAGAAGTTTTGCCAGGGAGTGGACGCTTGAAGATGCGCCGAGACTATTTTGATTTCCGACCGGTTCGTCCGGCTGCCGCGGGCGCGCTCTTTGCCGTCGCGCTCTTTACCGCAGGTTGCTCGACCTCTGACGTGATCGGCACCAAGGACGTCTTCTACCAGGGCTATGTCGTCGACGAAGAGCGGCTTCAGCTCGTCAAGGAAGGCTCAAGTCGCGAACAGGTCGTCCTGACGCTGGGCCAGCCGTCAACAACAGCGACCTTCGACAACGAGGTCCTCTTCTACATTTCGCAGCGCAAGGAGCGCCGTTTCGAATTCCAGAAGCCGCGTCTCGTCGATCAGGAAATTCTGGCGATCTACTTCAACGGCAATGGCCGCGTCGACAAGATCGCCCGCTATACGCTTGAAGACGGAAAGGTCGTGGACATGGTCTCCGAGACCACGCCAACCGGCGGCAAGGACATCACCTTCATCCAGCAGATCCTGCAGGGCACCGGCAGCAGCGCCGCCCGCGACTTCTTCGGCACCAACGGCGCCATCCAGTAGGACCCGGCTTGAACGTACAAACGATGAAGACCCCGCCTGCAAAACAGGCGGGGTCTTTATTTTTGCCCCGGCGGAGCGGCTCCGCCGGGTAAAGGCGTTTGCTCAGGCGAGAACCGCCAGAAGCAGAAGCGCGACGATATTGGTGATCTTGATCGCCGGGTTTACGGCAGGGCCGGCCGTATCCTTGTAGGGATCGCCAACCGTATCACCGGTGACGGAGGCCTTGTGGGCGTCCGAGCCCTTTTCGTGGGTCGTCCCGTCGGCATCGACGAAACCATCCTCGAAGCTCTTCTTGGCGTTGTCCCAGGCACCACCACCCGAGGTCATCGAGATGGCGACGAAGAGGCCGTTGACGATCACGCCGAGAAGCGAGGCGCCCAGCGCCGCGAAGGCGGAAGCCTTGGAACCGGAGAGGGCCCAGACGCCGAAGAACACGACGAGCGGCGCCAGCACCGGCAGCAGCGAGGGGATGATCATCTCGCGGATCGCGGCCTTGGTCAGCATGTCGACGGCACGACCGTAATCCGGTTTTTCCGTTCCGCCCATGATGCCGGGCTTTTCCTTGAACTGCCGGCGCACTTCGGCAACCACGGCACTGGCCGCGCGGCCAACGGCCGTCATCGCGATGCCGCCGAAGAGATAGGGAATCAGTCCGCCGAAGATCAGGCCGGCCACCACATAAGGGTTCGACAGCGAGAACGAGATATCGCCCATGTTCGCGTAGAAGGGATAGGTATCTCCGTTCGCTGCAAAATAGGCGAGGTCGTTCGAATAGGCGGCGAACAGAACCAGCGCGCCGAGACCGGCCGAACCGATGGCATAGCCCTTCGTGACGGCCTTGGTGGTGTTGCCGACGGCATCGAGCGCGTCGGTCGATTTGCGCACATCCGGATCGAGGCCGGCCATTTCGGCAATGCCGCCGGCATTGTCGGTGACCGGGCCGAAAGCGTCGAGCGCCACGATCATGCCGGCAATGCCGAGCATGGCGGTGACCGCGATGCCCGTGCCGAACAGGCCGGCAAGCTGGTAAGTGGAGATAATGCCGCCGCAGATCACGATCGCCGGCAGCGCCGTCGCTTCAAGCGAGACGGCCAGACCCTGGATGACATTGGTGCCGTGGCCCGAGACCGATGCCTGGGCAATCGAGACCACCGGACGCTTGCCGGTACCGGTATAATACTCGGTGATGACGACGATCAACGCGGTGACGATCAGGCCGACAATGCCGCAGATGAACAGGGCCCAGCCGGTGATGTTGCGTCCGGCAACCTCGCCGAGCGAACCGAAACCGACGGTGAGCCAGGTGGCGATCCCGAGGCCGACGATCGACAGAAGACCGGTGACGATCAGGCCGCGATAAAGAGCGCCCATGATCGAGCCGTTGGCGCCGAGCTTGACGAAGAAGGTGCCGACGATCGAGGTCAGGATGCAGACCGCGCAGATGGCGAGCGGCAGCAACATGACATCGCCGAGAATGGCGCTTCCGCCGAAGAAGATGGCGCCGAGCACCATGGTGGCCACGACCGAGACGGCATAGGTCTCGAAGAGGTCGGCCGCCATGCCGGCGCAGTCGCCGACATTGTCGCCGACATTGTCGGCGATCGTCGCCGGGTTGCGCGGATCGTCTTCCGGGATTCCCGCTTCCACCTTGCCGACAAGGTCGCCGCCGACATCAGCGCCCTTGGTGAAGATGCCGCCGCCGAGACGGGCGAAGACCGAGATCAGCGAGGCGCCGAAGCCGAGCGCGACCAGCGCGTCGATCACTTCGCGGTCTGCCGGGGCATGGCCCAGCACAACGGTCAGGACATAGTAGTAAACCGATACACCGAGCAGCGCGAGACCGGCGACCAGCATGCCCGTGATTGCCCCCGACTTGAACGCGATGTCGAGACCGGCCGGCAGACTGTAGGATGCGGCCTGCGCGGTGCGGACATTGGCGCGCACAGAGACATGCATGCCGATGAAGCCGGCAGCCCCGGAAAGCACCGCACCGATCACAAAGCCGATCGCCGCACTCAGTGAGAGCAGCAGCCAGGCCAGAACGAAGACGACGACGCCGACGATCGCAATCGTTGTATACTGGCGCGTCAGATAGGCCTGCGCCCCTTCCCGGATGAAGCCCGCGATTTCCTTCATACGCGGGGTTCCCTGATCGGCAACCATTACCGAGCGCGTCGCCCAAAGGGCATACACGATCGACAGCAGGCCGCAGACAATCACGGCAAGCAATATCATCATTTCTCGCTTTCCTTCCCTCAACGGCACGAACGGGACAGGGCCTTGGCCACCCGCACTTGCCGAAATTGTTCACCGGCCGCTCCTGCCTGCCCGCGCGAAAAGCCTTCGCGAAAGCAGCAAAAGCCGCACCGTTCAATCCGCAGAACGCCTCATTCCCCTCCACGCCCTGCGGGTAAACAGGAGAGTGCTGTGGAGCGGACGAGGCGTCAAGGGCTTCCGCTCGACTTTAGAAGACCGTCATGGAGGCGGGCTTTGCGCTATCGCAAAGGCGAAGGGCAAAAATGAAACGATTTAAGCCGAAATCCCGAACCGGTCCTCTGTCCGGTTTAGCGGCGTTTACCACCCCGGCCCGAACCCCAAGAGTGATGAAAGGCGAAAAAGGAGTTGCATAATAAATTTAACTCCATTAATTTAATGTCATTAAATTTATTATCGGAAGAACAGAGACATGGCCCGCCCACGCAAGGAACTTCAAATTGAAATCGAAAAGGCAGCCCTCGCCGCGACCGTCGACCTTCTGTCGACCTGCCCGGTCGATGACATTTCGCTTGGCAGGATCGCCAAACAAATCGGCTGCAGCGCACCGGCGCTCTACACCCATTTTTCCAGCAAGAGCGCGCTCTTGAGAGCCGTGCATGACGAAGGCTTCAAGATGATGCTCGAACAGAAACTGACGACCGCAGCGCGCCATGCTTCCGATCCCGTAGACCGGTTGTGGGAAGGCGGGCTGGCCTATCTGCAATTTGCCTTCGAAAACCCGAATCTCTACCGCCTGATGTTCGATCCGCCAAAGGAAACGGGCGTGTCCGGCAATCCATTCGAGACGGATATCGGCGCCCGCTGCCTCACCGTGCTGATCGGCGCGGTCGAAGCCTGTCAGGCGGCGGGGTACCTGCCGCAGGCCGAGGCCGGAAAATTCGCCTTCCTGCTTTGGTCGACAGTCCACGGAGCGGCGATGCTCACCCTTCTCGACCGCGCGCCGGTGCCTGAAGGCGAAGACCCTCGAGACGCGGCCATCGCCGCCGTCGATGCATTGATGCGTTTCCTGATCGCGACCGGCCCACAAACGAAACCGGACGCCAACGCCTGAAATGCCGTGCGTCCATTCACGCGCTCATAGAACAATCCACCCTACCGAGTTGCCCCATCGCGCCTTGCGAACGGTACTTGCCGCTTGCGGGACGATGCACCAGGAGAAAGCCCATGATCATAAGGATTCTGAAATACGCCGCGGCAGGCCTTGCCGTCATCATTGTCGCGCTGATCGTCTGGATCGGCATTTCATATGTCGTCACCTTACGCGAGATCGCCGGCCATGTGCGCAGCGTGCGCGCCATTGCGGCCGAAGACCAATTTCCCCGGCCATCTGCGGCACAAATTCAAGCCTTGCCGGCGCCGGTGAAGCGCTATTTCGATTTTGCCATCAAGGAGGTCGATCCGTCCCTCACGGTCGTTTCCGTGGCCGAGGAAGGCATGTTCCGTCGCCCGCTGACAGAGGGATTTGGGCCGACACAGGCAGAGCAGACGATTTCGCTGTCGAGCCCGGCCCTGCTTTTCACCGCAACGACGCCGATCGCTCCGGGTATAGACGCGCGCGTCTACGATTACTTTGCCGGCGGCGAGATGGAAATGCGGGCAAAGCTCGCCTCGACTCTGACAGTCGTCGACGAAAAGGCC
This sequence comes from Martelella lutilitoris, assembly GCF_005924265.1. Classification (GTDB taxonomy): domain Bacteria; phylum Pseudomonadota; class Alphaproteobacteria; order Rhizobiales; family Rhizobiaceae; genus Martelella; species Martelella lutilitoris. The sequence continues at coordinate 50,808 of NZ_VCLB01000005.1, read as the reverse complement.
ACTCCGGAACTCAACCGGATCTCCCTTCGGCGCTGGCTGTTGGAAAGTCCGCTCTTTCCCGTGGCGCTGCTACCCGGCGGACCGGTGCGCTGGGAACCCATCGACGAGCACAGCGCGCTGGCGACCGTGAGCGGGTTCGGACTTGAGGCAAGCATGATTGCCACCTTCCGGGACGATGGCAGCCTCGCAAGTTTCGACGCGACCGAGGACGGCGATCTGACGACGCCTTATCATGGGTCGGGCGAACATTCGGAACGCGGCGACTACCGCCTTGTCGCTGGCATGATGATCCCCCACACATTCCTCATCGCCCGAGCCGGCGATGGACGGGTCGAGCCATTCTGGAAAGGCCGCGTAACCGGAATCAGCTTCGAATGACCGAACCCACATAGCCTGCGAAAGGGCCTGAGTGTCGGTAGCGCGCTCAGGCCTTTTTTTCAGCCCGCTCTCGCCGGGCGATCCGGTCAAGCACGGCGTTGACGAGCTTGCCCTCATCGCCCTCGAAAAAGGCGGTGGCGATCTCGACATACTCGGTGACGATGACGGCCGTCGGCACATCGGGCTTCTTCACGATTTCGAAAACGCCGGCGCGCAGGATGGCGCGCAGCGTCGAATCAAGCCGTGACAGCGTCCAGCCTTCCGAAATCGCGTCCGAGATCTTCGGATCGAGCGACTTCTGTTCCTTCACGACGCCGCTGACGATCGCGCGGAACCAGGCCGGATCAGCCTTCAGGTAGACGTCGCCGTCGATTTCCTTGCCCAGACGATAGACCTCGTATTCGGCGAGCACATCGGCCAGCGCCGTGCCGGCGAGATCCATCTGGTAGAGCGCCTGAACGGCGGCAAGGCGGGCGGCGCCACGCTGGTTTGCGGTCTTTTCGGTCGTCATGGGTCTCCTCGCATTCCGAAGGGATGCGGTCAGTCTATAGAGGCGGTGCATGATTGCCCGCGCGTCATCACGAGCGGCTAAACCATGCCTGCCGGTCACTTGCAAGTATTTTGCTCTAGAAGCGCTCTTCTGCAGGGCAGAATTGCCCGCTTCAGATCTCGCTGGTCTCGTTGTCGCGGGCGAGCTTGGCGGAAAATTCGGCGATGATTTCCTCGAAATCTTCCGTTGTCGAAAAATCTCGATAGACCGAGGCAAAACGCACAAAGGCGACGTCATCGAGGTTCTTCAGCGCCTCAAGAACGAGGAGCCCGATCTCCTCGGACTGGATTTCGGGTTCGCCCGCGCTTTCCAGCCGCCGCACGATGCCTGACACGGCGCGTTCGATGCGCTCGCGTTCGACCGGTCGTTTTCGCAGCGCAATCTCGAAGGAGCGCACCAGCTTGTCGCGGTCGAACGGCACCTTTCGGCCGTTCTTCTTGACGACGACGAGCTCGCGCAGCTGCACGCGCTCGAAGGTGGTGAACCGCCCGCCGCAATCGGGACAGACGCGCCTGCGGCGGATGGACGTGTTGTCCTCCGCCGGGCGCGAATCCTTGACCTGGGTATCAGGCGAATTGCAGAACGGGCAGCGCATCAGCCCATATAGCCATACATCGGGAAGCGCTCGGTGAGCGCGACGACCTTTTCGCGCACGGCCTTTTCAACCGCCGCATTGCCCTCGTCGGAATTGGCTTCCTTGAGGCCGTCCAGAACCTCGACGATGAGCTTGCCGATCTCGGTGAATTCGGCCTCGGTAAAGCCGCGCGTCGTACCCGCCGGGGCGCCAAGACGCACGCCCGACGTCACGAAGGGCTTTTCCGGATCGAAGGGAATGCCGTTCTTGTTGCAGGTGATGTAGGCGCGGCCAAGGGCGGCTTCCGCGCGCTTGCCGGTGGCGTTCTTCGGCCGAAGGTCGACCAGCATGGAGTGGTTGTCGGTGCCGCCGGAAACCACGTCAAGCCCGCCTTCCATCAGCGAGGCGGCGAGCGCGCGCGAATTCTTGACCACCTGTTCGGCATAGGCCTTGAACTCCGGCTGCAGCGCCTCGCCGAAAGCCACGGCCTTGGCGGCGATCACATGCATCAGCGGCCCGCCCTGAAGGCCGGGGAATACGGCCGAATTGATCTTCTTGGCGATATCCGGATCATTGGTCAGCACCATGCCGCCGCGCGGACCGCGGAGCGACTTGTGCGTCGTCGTCGTGACAACATGGGCATGCGGGCACGGCGAGGGATGCACGCCGCCGGCGACAAGCCCTGCGATATGGGCCATGTCAACCATCAGATAGGCGCCGACGGAATCGGCGATCTCGCGGAAGCGCTTCCAGTCCCAGATGCGCGAATAGGCCGTGCCGCCGGCAATAATCAGCTTCGGGCGATGTTCCTCGGCCTTCTTGGCGACCTCATCCATGTCGATGAGGTTGTCCTCGCGGGAAACGCCGTAGGAGACGACGTCGAACCACTTGCCCGACATGTTGACGGGCGAACCATGGGTCAGGTGGCCGCCGGAATTGAGGTCGAGGCCCATGAAGGTATCGCCCGGCTGCAAGAGCGCGAGGAACACGGCCTGGTTCATCTGCGAGCCGGAATTCGGCTGCACATTGGCGAATTCGACGCCGAACAGCTTCTTGGCGCGCTCGATCGCGAGCTCCTCGGCGATGTCGACGAACTGACAGCCACCGTAATAGCGCTTGCCCGGGTAGCCCTCGGCATATTTGTTGGTCATGATCGAACCCTGCGCCTCGAGAACGGCGCGCGAAACGATGTTTTCCGAGGCGATCAGCTCGATTTCGTGGCGCTGGCGACCGAGCTCCTTGCCGATCGCATCGAAGATTTCCGGATCGGTGTCGGCGAGCGTGCGGTTGAAGAAGTTCTCGGTAAACACAGTCTGGCTTGTCATCGCGTGTTCCTCACTTGTGGCAGGCGGGCGGAAGCGTTCTATCCTCCGATCGATCATCGTGCAATAGACGAAAACCGCCGGCGAACATGGCCCGCCGACGGCATTTTTGATCATGAATACGAAGGCGTCGGGTTATTCGATGCCGCTGGTTGTCTGCAGCGCCAGTTCCGGCGCGCCGTCGAGATTGTAGATATCGTCGCGGAACTGCACGACGCCGTCCTTTGCCGACCAAGCGGTGATGTAGACGAAGTGGTTCGGCACCGGATCGGCAAGGTTCACCGGCGTCGAGATGCCGCTGTGGATCGTCTCCTCGATATGCTGGCGATCCCAGCCGGGCGTGTTCTTCAGAAGCCAGACATCGAGGTCGCGGACGTTTTCGATGCGCACGCAGCCGGACGATTCGAAGCGCACGATATCGTTGAACAGCGACTGGCTCGGCGTGTCATGCATGTAGACGGCATGCTTGTTGTGGAAGTTGATCTTGGTGGACGCCATGGCGCTGTTGGGGCCCGGATCCTGACGGAAGGTCAGGTTCGGGGCCTTCTCCGCGTTCCAGTCAACCGTCATCGGATCGACCTCGTTGCCCTTGTTGTCGTAGAGCCTGATCTTGTTGTCGACCAGATAGTTGGGATCCTTGCGCATCAGCGGCATGATATCCTTCTGGATGATCGAGCGCGGCACGGTCCAGGGCGGATTGAAGATGATTTCGAAGATCTTCGAATTCAGGATCGGCGTCGGGCGCGACGGCCGGCCGACAATGGCGACATTGCGCAACGCCACGGTGTTCTGCTCCACCGCTTCGCAATAGGCGGCCGGAATATTGACCAGAACATATCGCTCGCCGAGGTCCGAGCCGAGATCCTCGACGCGCGAGAGATTGGTCTCCAACTGGGCGAGGCGCACGCGGGCGCCGACATTGAGCGCCTTCAGCGTGTACTCGTCGATATAACCGGTTTCCGACAGGCCGTGGCGGGCCTGGAAACGGCGTACCGCGCCCTGCACATAGGAATCGTAGGAGTCCGAAATCCCCGCCGAGCGCGGAAGGTCGCCGGAAACGATCAGCCGCTGACGCAGTTGCTGCACCGAGGGATCATAGACGCCAAACTGCAACGGCACATTGGGGTGCACCTCCGGCCAGCCACCGCTGGTGACGATCTGCTGATACTGGGCAATCGCCTGCATCAGGTTGGCCGGGGCGTTGGGTCCGAGGATCGGCTGGTTGGAACTGACGCTGGCCGGCGCGCGCGAGGTAAAGGCGTCGAACTGGTCGTCCCAGTTGCCGCGCCCGGGCGTGTTGATCAGAGCATCGACGGCCGATTGCGCGGAGGCCAGATGCGGCATCGCCAGCACACCGGCGGCGCCGGCGATGAAACGACGGCGCGACACAGTTTTCTTGGAAGGCGCTTTCCGGTCTAGGTCTTTTGTCATCAAATCCAAATCTCGTTCGATCCCTCGGGCGGTCAGGTCGCGCCCGTCTCTTTGTCGATGCCCTTGCACAGCAATATGGCCAATTATTGTCGATTTTCAAAGCCGGGCAGCAGGTCTTCTCGGCACATCCTAGCGCCGGCGAATGAAGGCAAGGTAAACCCAGAAGGAGACGTAGAGGCCGATCAACAGAATGTGAAGCGCCGACAGCCCCGGCGCATTGCCGAAGATATGCGGATAGGCGCTGTGGGCGCCGATCTGGACGACGGCGCCGAGCACCCAGAGCACGAATCCCCAGCCGGTCCCGAACCACAGCCCTGCGGCGGCCACGGGATAAAGAACGCAGAGCACGGCCTCGACGAAACGCACATCGGCATGCACAAGATCGAAGCGCCCTGCCCCGCCTTCCGTCAACCCGATCAGCGCCGCCCAGCTCGAAAGCGCCATGAAAAACAGGAAGGCAGCTACGCACCGCTTGAAAACCAGAAAAGCGGTCTGCGAAAAACTGGGTCTGGGCGCAATACTCGGCTCTGAAGTCATGATTGCCTTATACGCGCCAAACGCCCGCTGACAAACCCGGATCGGCTATGCCGATGTGACAAATTGGATTGTTTTGCAGAAGGGTGCGGCGTGCTAGATCACCGGGCGGCGAATTTGAAACGCCCGGTGATCCAGCTCTTTGCTTTAAGCATCGGGTTATCGAAAAACCGGATTCCACTTTTTCACCCGATGCTCTAAAAGCCTGACGAACATCAAAGACGTTGAAATGCCGGAGGACCAGGATGAACGACGCCAACGACAAGACCCACCTCGTCGACCGGATCACCGGCCACCGCCGCATGCGCCGCAACCGCAAGGCCGACTGGACGCGCAGGCTGGTGCGCGAGAACAGGCTGACGGTGGATGACCTGATCTGGCCGGTCTTCGTCATTCCCGGCGAAAACATCGAGGAGCCGATCCCGGCGATGCCCGGCGTGTCGCGGATGAGCGTCGACCGGCTGGCCGAGGCCGCCCGCAGGGCCGAGGCGCTCGGCATTCCCGCGATTGCCACCTTCCCCAACATCGCGCTGGAAAAGCGCGACATGAACGGCTCGGAGATCCTCAACCCGGACAATCTGATCAACCGGGCGACGCGCGCCGTGAAAAAGGCGGCGCCCGGCGTCGGCGTCATCACCGATGTCGCGCTTGATCCCTTCACCAGCCACGGCCATGACGGCATCCTGATCGGTGATGAGATCGTCAACGATGCCACGGTCGATCACATCTGCGCGGCGGCCGTACTGCAGGCCGAAGCGGGCGCCGACATCATCGCGCCTTCGGAAATGATGGACGGGCGCATCGGCGCGATCCGCGAGCGGCTGGATGCCGCCGGCTTCCAGAATGTCGGCATCATGTCCTATGCGACCAAGTTCTCCTCCGGCTTCTACGGCCCCTACCGCGAGGCGATCGCCACCAAGGGCCTGTTGAAGGGCGACAAGGCGAGCTACTACGTCGACACCGCCAACGGCACGGAAGCGCTGCGCGATGCGGCGCTGGACGTCGAGGAAGGCGCCGACATGCTGATGGTGAAGCCGGGCCTGCCCTATCTCGATATCTGCTGGCGGATGAAGGAGGCCTTCGGCCTTCCGGTCTTCGCCTACCAGGTCTCCGGCGAATACGCGATGATCCGCATGGCCGCCGAGCGCGGCGCCATCGACGGCGAGCGGGTGATGATGGAGACGCTTCTGTCGTTCAAGCGCGCCGGCTGCGACGGTATCCTCACCTATTTCGCGATGGAAGTCGCCGAAAAGCTGGCCAAATCGTGACAGCTTTGATGCTCCGACCGTTGCAATCGGGCGCCGGCAACCCACATTGACTTGTCGAGGGGCGCAGTGCCCTGACCGGCGGCGGGATGCCGTGGCGAGATTGAAACGAGCGAGCCAGAACGATGAGCATTGAACGCGACATATCCTCCTACGCGCCGAATGCCGGCAGCCCGGCCTACTCCGGCGTTCTGTCGCGCAGGGTTCTTGCCTTTCTGGTCGACTATCTGATCATCGCGATCCTGTGGGTGCCGGCGGCGGTGCTGCTGTTTTTCGTCGGCATCGCCACGCTCGGCCTCGCCTTTTTTCTCTATCCGGTGCTCTATTTCATCGTCGCCGTATTCTATTTCGGCTTCACCATGGGCGGCATCTCGCAGGCTTCTCTCGGCATGCGTTCTATGGGCCTCAGAATCGTGCGCACAGACGGATTGCGGATGGATTTTCTGACGGCGGCCGTGCATCTGGCGCTCTTCTGGCTGTTCAACTCGGTGCTGACGCCGCTCGTCCTGCTGGTCGGCCTTTTTACCGACCGCAAGCGCCTGCTGCATGATTTCCTCGTCGGCGCGGTGATCGTGCGCGAAGAGGCCGTGTGAAACGGGAACATTATCGGTACAAAGCACGGTTGACCTTTTGACCGATTGCGCCATGCTAGTGGTCGTAAACCGAAGCATGTTGTGCCGCTCATGAACACGCAAGCTACTCAGTCGCCTCAGTTTTACCTGACCGCTCCGGCGCAGTGCCCCTATCTGGAGGCAGAGCGCGAGCGCAAGGTCTTTACCCATCTCGTCGGCCCGCGCGCCGGCGAGATGAACGACCTTCTGACCCAGGGCGGTTTCCGGCGTTCGCAGAACATTGCCTATCGCCCGGCCTGCGAGAACTGCCGCGCCTGCGTCTCCGTCAGGATCGTGGCCGAGGAATTCGAAAAGCCCCGTTCGCTCAGACGCATCATCTCGCGCAACAGCGATCTCGCGGTTGCCGAGCGTCCGGCAATCGCCACCGCCGAGCAGTATGACCTGTTCCGCACCTATCTCGACAGCCGCCACCAGCGCGGCGGCATGGCCGACATGACAATCGACGATTACGCGGTGATGGTCGAGGAAACCCATGTGGAAACCCGGCTCTTCGAATACCGGGTTTCAACCGGCCGCCTCGGCGAAGAAGGCGAACTCGTCGCCGTCGCCCTTTCCGACATTCTCGTCGACGGGTTGTCGATGGTTTATTCCTTCTTCAACCCGGCCTATGTGAAGCGCTCGCTCGGCAGCTACATGATCGTCGACCATGTCTCCCGCGCTCAAAGACTGAGCCTTCCCTATGTCTATCTCGGCTACTGGGTCAAAGGCTCGCAGAAGATGGACTACAAGAAACGCTTCCAGCCGCAGGAACACCTGACCGGCAAGGGCTGGGAACGCGCCAAGGTGGAAGAGCCTGTGGAATAGGCTGCCCGCCGCCGCGCTTTTCAACCCCCACAGCATGGAACCTTCCGCCGCAATCGCCTAACCTTGTCCTGTCGCAACAGATAAGGACGGAGAGATGATGCTCAAGGAATTCAGGGATTTCATTGCCAGAGGCAATGTGGTGGACATGGCCGTCGGCATCATCGTCGGCGCGGCGTTCACCGCCATCGTCCGCTCGCTGGTGGCCGATATCATCGATCCGATCATCGGGCTGATTGTCGGCGGCATCGACTTTTCCGACATGTATTTCGTGATGAACGGCACGGTGCCCGAGGGCGCAAGTCTTGCCGACGCGCGCGATTCCAGCGCCGCGATCTTCGCTTACGGCGCCTTCATCACCTCTGTGATCAACTTCCTGATCATCGCCTTCGTCGTCTTCATGCTGGTGAAAACCATCAACCGGGTCCGCGCCGCAGCCGAACGCAAGGCGAAAAAGCAGGAAGAGGCCGCAGCCGCCGCTGCCCCGCCGCCCGGCCCGAACGAACTGGACGTGCTGCTCGAAATCCGCGATGCGTTGAAGAACAGGCAGTAGAGGCGGAAACGAAGCCGCCCTCACTCACGCTCTAGTATTCTGATTTTGTTGATTTTTGAGGAGCCAACCTAGCTGAAAAAATGCTGTGAACTTTCGGCCTCTATCGCCCGCTTTGCGGTGAGGCATCGACCAAGAAGGTCAAATCTGATGCGTCGATAAAGCACCGTCAAAACTGCAAAAAAACGCCCACCTTGGTCATGAATCGGCGGGCCGATATCGAGCACATTGCACTGACGACAAAGGTTGAGAGGTGAAGACAGATTCTCGGGAAGAGCTTTACGAGCAGGCTTGGTCCAAGCCCATGACCAAAGTTGCTGCAGAGTATGGCTTTACGGATACGGCGTCGAAGAAGAACCTGTGATCGCCTCCACATTCCAGCGCTGGAACGTGGGTGTTGGGCGAAGTTGGAATCCGACGAGCGGGAACGCCACCACCGGGAGGCGGAGGCTCGACGCCGGCGTGAAGAGGCATTCCACAGGCGCGAGCCGTATGGAGTTTGTGGATGTCGTCCATGAGCAACCGACCCAGGTCGATGCGCTCTGATGCCGGCTGCGGCTGCTTTGTCGAGAGGCTGGTTGGCGTGACGCATGTCGCCGTCCGCGATCGGAAGAATTGCATTCGATTCGATATCCCGCGCCGTAGCACGCGGTTGGGATCGGCAAGGACCGATAATGCTCATGCCGGCCTACCCCAGGACGTAGACATAGGCATAGGCGTAAGCGCATTCGGAGTTGATCGGCCCCGTCACGGGTTGCACGCTGCCGTCAAAGGCTTTCGAGACCGGGGCGGCGGCAATTGTCGCTACCGAGGCAGCGAGCAGTGCGCGGCGTGTTAATGGGAATTGTCCGCGTCTTTGCACGGCGATGGGATCTTCGTGATCGTCAATCATGCTCACTCCGGGAAAGGATGCGCCCTGCCGGGCAATCAAAGCGGGCGGCTTCGGCTGCTCGGCAGGACAACCCCAATGTCTGGTCAAAAGGGGTTGCGGGGATCGGCCAGCAACGCCGGATCCGGGACAACCGATTTGCTCGCCACATTTGCCAGCATCTGATGCGCCATGTGGAAGCCGAAATCTTCGGAGATCGCCTTCTTCCAATGTCGCGACAGGATGTTGTGGGTCGCCCAGCGCGTGTAGCGCGGCCGTTTCATCATGTAGCGGGCGAGGTCCCAGGCCCTGTCGAGAAGCGCGTCCCGCGGAAAGATCTCGTTGACGAGTCCGTATTCGAGGGCCATTGGCGCCGGAATGGATTTGGCCGCATAGATATAATAGGCGGCGCGCTTTGGACCCATCAGGGCTTGCAGCGCCATGCCCTGCCCGTCGCCCGGAGGGCTTCCCAACCAGAAGTGGGGATCCATGAAATCCGCGTCCGGCGCTGAAAAAGTGACGTCGGACAAAAGCGCGAATTCCGTGTGGACGCCGGGACCGTTGACGGCTGCGATGGTGGGCATGTCGATGCTGTAGATGAAGCTTTCGATATGCTTCCACCCGTCCATCATCCGCTGGTAGATGTGGTCCGGGTCCAGATCCGACGCCGGTTTCGGGTTGAGCCCTTTCGGATCGCCCATCATCCATTTGTCGCCCGTGCCGGTCAGGATCAGCACCTGGTTCTCGGGATCGTTGCCGACATCCTGCCAGACGCGGGCCCATGCGTTGTGGGCGGCGTGGGTATGTCTGTAGGGGCCGTCGTCGGTGTGCATGCGCAGCTCGATGATGCCGCCTTCGCGCCGCATCCTGAAGAAGCGCTCGTAGCGCTTCGCATAGTCATCGAAGGATGTTGGTGCGGCATAACCCGGCCATTCCGCGCTCGGATCCCAGGTCATGAGCACTGCCCCCGGGAATGGGTGGCGGACGCTGCGATCGAGGTGGGGGCGAGGAACGCGGTCGGCCGCGAAGTCGCCCGGCCTCTTGCCCGTGATGTGCGATTGTCGGTTCTCATGAAATCAGCTCTCGTTTCAATGCCGCCGCGGACTGCGGCGATGGTTCGCGCGCAAAGATGGAACGGAAGAATTGCGGGGACATTACGGGCAGCGCCATGGATGCCGACGGAAGCCCCTGTCAGCAAAATATTCTCTTTTCGCGGCCTGAGGACCGCTCTTAAAGCCTAAAGCCGCATTGTTACCCTGGTGCCGCTGGAGCTGCTTTCGATACTGACATGCCCGCCATGACTTTCGACGATCTGCTTTACCAGGCTCAGTCCAAGGCCTGCTCCCCGGCCGTTCGGAACCACGCGATAGAAAGGCTCGAACACCAGGTCCTGATGATCCGCCGCTATGCCGGGGCCTTCATCGCTCACGCTGATTTCGCCGTCCGCCAATGCTGAAACCGTGATGGCCCCATGGCCGCCGCCGTGCTCGATGGCGTTGCGGATGAGATTGCCGATCACGCGGCGCAGGGCGGCGCCGTCGCCTTTGCGCTCGACGCACATTGCGTCGCCATGAAACGAAATCTCGTAACCCGCCGCGATGGCGAGCGGCGCGAGATCCGCCACCGCTATGCGCGCGATATCGACGAGATCCACCGTTTCGGCGAGATCGATCGTCTGACCGCCGCGTTCGAAATCGAGAAGTTGCTCCGCCATATCCGCCAGGCGCGCGACATCATCCAGCAATCGTGTGCGTTCCGGGCCTTCGGACAGGCCCTCGATGCGCGTCTGCATGATCGCGATCGGCGTCCTGAGTTCATGCGCCGCGTCGACCAAAAAACGCTGACGTTTCTGGAACTCCTTCTCGATACGGTCGAGCGCGCCGTTGAACGCTACGACGAGAGGCGCAACCTCCTTGGGAATACCGGCGACCGGAAGCCGGTCCCCACGCTGCTTGAGCTCGATCTGCGATGCCATGTCAGCGACGTCGCTGACGCGCGCGATCGCGCGCCCGACGATGCGCGGCACCGCAAGAAAGATGGCCGGCAGCGCGATTGCGAGCAGCGACAGGTAGATCGGATAGGCCTCCGCGAGGATCGCAAGAACAGGCCAGCCTTTGCCGGCGGCACCGCCAAACAGGATCCTGACGTCGCCGATCGGCGTCTCGACGTCCTCGATCGACGCGATTTCGGGCACGCCGCTCGCCCCGCGAATATCGGCCGAATGAAACAGGCTCACGAGCGGCGCGATGGCGGCATAGTTTGCGGGGACGGCTCCATGGGAGACGGAATCGCCGTCAGTTGTGGCGACCACGAACCAGAGCCCGTCGTTGCGCGCGATCAATGAACGAAGGGTCGGCGTATCTTTCAGCGCGAGATCGCCTTCACGGTCGCGCTCAATCGCCTCCGCCACGGCGGACTTGACCGCATGCTCCATGGCGATATTCGGCGAAAGCACCATCGTGGCATAGACGGAAAGCCCGACGATGACGACGGCAATGACGGCCGTGATCACGAGGCTGAGCTGCCAGCTCAACCGCCAACGGAGCGAGGGGCTGGATTGGCGTCCGGCGCGCATCATTCTTCCCTCAGAAGATAGCCGACGCCCCGGATATTGTGGATCGTTACCCCGGCATCGGCGTCCGCCAGCCGCTTTCGCAGCCTCGAAATATGGGCATCAAGAGCGTTGGATTGTATTTCCTCTTCGTAATTGTAGACCGCCTCCTCGAGCGTCGAGCGAAGAACGGTCTTTCCCTTCCGCCTGGCGAGCGCCTGAAGGACCAGAAGTTCACGCCGGGGAAGATCGAGCGGCACGGTGCCAGCCATGACATGAAGATGCAGCGGGTCGATGTGCAATCGCCCCACCCGGATAGTCTGTTCCTCCAGGGTCGGCGGCCGCCTGAGCAAGGCGCGCACCCGCGCCATCAGTTCCTCGATGAGAAACGGCTTTCCGAGGTAATCGTCCGCGCCAAGGTCAAGTCCCTCGACGCGCTCCATCGGTTCGTTTCTGGCCGTCAGCACGATGACGGGCGTATCAACCCCGGCCCGCCTCAGCTTCGGAATGAATGTCAGGCCCTCGCCATCCGGCAAGCGCCGGTCCAAAAGAATGGCGTCGTATGTGTTTTGAAGCGTGAGCTCGAATGCATCCGCGAGATAAACGGCATGGTCGATGACAATGCCGTGCTTGCCCAGCGCCGCCGACAGCGCATTCGCCAACTCCCTTTCATCTTCAATCAGCAGGAGTTTCATCGCTTCTCCGTGTTCCATGCGGCAATCTTACGGGCCGAGATTGCAGCAGCATTACGGGGATACGAAGACCTTCGTTCAGACCGAGTCCAGAATATCCTGGATGAGTCCGGCCTTCTGCAGGGGTTGCCATTGCAGCTTTTGCCTCGTCAGGACACTGGATGCCGGGACATCCATGCGCGCGATCCGGTCGAGCCAGCCGAAGTGGGATGCCGAGTCTTCTTCCGAAAGCGACCTCACCGGCACTTCCAGCCGTTTGCCGATCGCTTCGGCGACGTCGCGGACTGTCACGCCTTCTTCGCTCACGGCATGGTAACGCTCGCCGCTCACGCCATTCTTGAGGACGAGGCTGTAAAGCCGGGCGGCGTCGAGGCGGTGAACCGCCGGCCAGCGGTTTTGTCCGTCGCCGACATAGGCCGAGACACCGTGATTGCGCGCATGATCCATCAGGTAGAAGGCGAATCCCTGCCGGTTCCGATCGTGGACCTGCGGCATCCTGATGACCGACACGCTGACGCCGCTGTCGATCAGCGCCATGGCCGCCTGCTCCGATACGCGCGGCATGCCGTGAGCGCCGGCCGGCAGGATATCGGTCTCCGTCGCAACCTGGCCCATGAGGGGCGGCAGGCCCGAGGTGACGATGAACCTCTTGTTCGATCCGGCAAGGGCGCTGCCCATCGCCTCGATCGCGACGCGGTCCATCTCGCAGTTTTCCGCCATGCGGGAGAAATCATGATCGAAGGCCGTATGGATGACGACGTCGGCCTGCTCCGCACCAAGGCACAGGCTCTCCAGATCACGCAGATCGCCCCGCAGGACGTCGCAGCCGGCTTGTCGCAAGGCATCAGCTGACGGTTCCGACCGCGCCAGTCCAAGAACCTGGTGTCCGTCGTCGAGCAGGTTGGGCACGATCGCCGAACCGATGAAACCGGTCGCGCCGGTCAGAAAAATGCGCATTTCATATCCTTCAAACTGGCTTTCGTTACGGCTTGTCGCTCTCAGGGCAACCCGTCCTTCCGCGCGACTTCACCAAGGCACGGTTCCGTTTTCATCGGAGAAGGTTCCGGTGGGGCCGTCATCGCCGATCAGGGCAAGCCGCACCGGCTCGCGCGCGCCCTCTTCCACGCTGCGCGTGCCGTTGAAGTTGTTGAGCGCGGTCGACGTAAAGCCGGGGCATGCGGCGTTGACCTTGATGTTTGTGCCTTCGAGCGCCAGCGCGAAGGCCAGCATCACGGCGTGCGCCGCCGCCTTTGACACGGAGTAATTGCCGAACATCCGCCGATGATCATTGGCGGAGTCGGAGTTGAGCGTCAGCGATGCGCCGGAGCTTCCGGTGATGACGATGCGGCCCGCAGGCGCTTCGCGCAGAAGCGGAAGCATGGCCTGTGTTACCGCGATGACGCCGAACACATTGGTCTCGAACACCGTCCGGATATCGGCAAGCGGCGCGTCGGTCAGCAGGTTGGTCCTGACGGCCTCCGCAAAGTCCTGGTTCGGCTTCGCCCGTGAGATCCCGGCATTGTTCATCAGGATGTCCAGACGGCCGAACCGGGTGCGGATGAGAGCAGCCGCCCGGGCGATCGATGCTTCATCCGTGACATCGAGCTGGATGGCGTGGGCGCCCGCCCCGATGTCCTGCGCCGCCTTCTCGCCCTTTTCAAGGTCGCGCGCCCCGACGATCACCGTCAGCCCTTTTGCAACCAGGTCCTTCGCAATTTGAAGGCCGATGCCTTGCGTGGCTCCCGTGACGAGAGCAATGCGTTCATCCGACATGAAGACGTCTCCTTGTTTCTTCGCTGGCTTTTTGACGCCCGGCGGCGTATTAAACGGAACAGTCTTCCGTCTATATACGGAACATTGTTCCGCTTAACAAGCGTATGTTGGAGAATTTCAGGAATCCATGGCTGGCAGATCGTCGGAACGGAGCGTGCGCGCGGATGCGCAACGCAATATCGAGACATTGGTGCGCACCGCACGGGACGTGTTCACCACATCGGGTGTCGAGGCGCCGATGCGCGAGATCGCGGAAAAGGCAGGCGTCGGGGTCGGGACCATCTACCGCAACTTTCCGCAACGCTCCGACCTGATTGCAGCGGTGTTTCGCAGTGAGGTCGACGCCTGCGCGGACGCTGCAGCCTCTCTCGCAGAAGCCTATCCGCCCGCAGAAGCGCTCGACCGCTGGATGCAGCGCTATGTCGACTTCATCGTTGCCAAGCGCGGGCTGGCCGCCGCGCTCCATTCGGGCGACCCGGCATTCGAAGCGCTGCCGGCCTATTTCGACAGCCGGTTCGAACCTGCGCTGCAAAGACTGCTCGATGCCGCCGTCGCTGCCGGGGAAATACGCCCCGACGCAAACCCGTATGATCTCCTGCGCGCGGTGGCGAGCCTCTGCATGCCGTCAAGCGACGGCAATCCGGCAGCCGCGCGCCGGCTGGTCGCGCTTCTGGTTGACGGGCTGCGTTACCGCGCGGCCGGTCAGCAGGGCGCTGCGGGTCCCTCACATAAGCCTGAGGAGAGTGTTTCACAGTCAGGTAGAAACACCTGACGTCGGCGAAAATTCACCAAAACAAAGAGATAGAGCGCTTCCACCGGGATGGTGGCTGCTCGCCAGTCCTACGCCATGGGCGCAATCACCAGCTTCCCCTTGGGGTTGCCCGTCTTTTCGAGCGCGATGATGGCGGGGATGGCTTCAGACAGCGGCACGACGCGACCGATCACCGGGGCGAGCCTGTCTTGCGCGGCCGCTTCAGAAATGCCCGCGAAGCTTTCGGGGGTTGGGTTGGCGATCACAATGTGATGGCGCGGTGAAAACAGGCAGCCGATCATCTTGGCGGGCGTGGGGACGATGTGCAGTGACCTACCGCCCTTCCGGAGCATTGCGCCACACTGGCGCAGCGACAGCGCGCCTGCGGTATCGAAAATGACGTCGAACCGGCGTCGATAGGCCCCGATCTCGAAGGCGTTGTAGTCGATCACCTCGCTCACGCCCAGCGCCTGAGCCTCCGCGCGCCCGGATGCGCGACAACTGCCGGTGACGATTGCGCCTTGCATCCGCGCGATCTGCACCGCCGAACGCCCCACGCCTCCCAGACACCCGGTGACAAGAACGGACTGCCCCGCACTCAGTTTCGCCTTTGCGATGAGGCCGATCCAGGCTGCCGAGCCGACAACCGTCAGTGTCGCCGCCTGTTCGAACGTGATATTGGTTGGCTTCGGCGCAATGTTTTTCTCGTCCGCCACGACATATTCCGCGAAAGCGCCGGCGTGCCGGATCGAAGCGGCGCCGAAAACCTCGTCGCCCACCTTGAATCGCTCGACATCGGGTCCGACCGCATCGACCACGCCGGAAAAGTCATGGCCCAGACCGCGCGGAAAGCGCGAACCGGACAGCATTTTCATTTCGCCGCGCCGGATCTTCCAGTCCATCGGGTTGACGGATGCGGCCTTGACGCGGACCAGAATCTGGCCGCGTCCGGGTTTCGGCTGATCCACATCGGCCAGTGAAAGCTCTTCCGGATTGCCATACTTGAAATACTGGATGCGCTTCATGATGGGTTCTCGTCAATTTTCTCAAGCTTGAAATCAGTTGGCGGCGTGAAACCCGACATCATCCCGCCCACCAAACCCAGAAAAAGGCGGCCCCAAGCACCGCCTCCGCGACGGCCGAACGAAAGATGCCCGCGCCGGCACGCCGCGCCAAAAACTCGAACACGCCCAGCCCCGCCAGCAGGAGGGCCGTTCCGCCCATGACAAGGCACACCGCTGAGCGGATTTCCGAAGTGGCGGCCGTCCTGCCAAGGAAGAACATCAGGGCGAGGCCCAGATACATCAGGCCCATCCGACGAAACACAATGAGCGCGCCAGCCGTGCTCTCGAGCCCCCACTCCCTGAGAACGCCTCCGCCGAAGACGATAAAGCGGATGCCGAGAACGCAACAGGCGAACGTCATCACGAGCGCCAATATCTCAAAGGTCAAACTAGATCTCCTCGTGCACATGAACGCTGAAAGCATCATAGGCCGTCGACTTCAGACGAACTATGCGTCAAAATCCCGATTTTGTTGGAGATCATCCAGAATGGACCCTTTATCCGATATCATCTCTTTCCTGCGACTGCGAAGCTATCTCGTGGGCGGCTTCGAGGCCGGCGGCAACTGGTCGGTCGGCTTCGACGCCCATGAGGCCATCAAATGCTACGCCGTCACCGCCGGCGCGTGCTGGATCGCTGTGGAAGGCGCGGGCGCACCTGTGTTTCTGCAGAAGGGCGATTGCTTCATGCTGCCGCGCGGTCAGCCGTTTCAGATCGCCAGTGACCTGAGCCTGCCGCCGGACGATTGGCGCCGCCACTTTCTCGGCACCGAGGAAGGCGCGCTGGTGAAGCTCAATGACGGCTCAGGCGTGACCGTGCTCGGCGGCCATTTTGCGCTCGCGGGCCCGCAGGCCGAGATTTTGCTCGGCATGCTGCCGCCAATCGTCCATTTGCGCGGCGAGGCTGAAACGCTGCGCTGGGCCTTCGAGCGGATGCGAGAGGAACTGACCGATCTCAAACCGGGCGGCATCCTCATCGCGCAGCAGCTCGCCGCGATGATCTTTATCCAGGCGCTCCGCCTCTATCTCAACGAGAACAAGGGGACCGGCTGGCTGTTCGCGCTAACGGACCAACGGATAGGTGCGGCCATCAAGGCGATCCATCGGGAACCGTCGCGGCGCTGGACGGTGGAAACGCTCGCCGTTGAAGCCGGCATGTCGCGCGCCAGCTTTGCGGCGCGGTTTCGGCAACTGGTCGGTGAAAGTCCGATCGAATATCTCACCCGCTGGCGGATGCGCCTCGCCGAACGCAGCCTGGAGCATGGCGAACCCATCGGCGCGATTGCCCTTTCGCTCGGCTATGAATCGGAAAGCGCGTTCAGAACCGCCTTCAAGCGCGTGACGGGCACGACGCCCCGCCATCACGCACGTTCGTCGGGACATCGCAATGCCGTGCGTTTCCTCGCTTAGGCCAGCACCTCCTTTTGGCTGCCTTGCCAGGCGCGTCGTCGTCCTCCCGGAAAGGAGGTCGCGAGCGACGGCGCGGAGGCTGTCGTCGTTCTTCCAGCCGACCGATTTCATGATATCGCTTGAGAAACGGAGCGATGCACCGCTTAAACGGGGCATCGCCCGCGACCCAGGTCCGCTCCAGCGGCGCGCAACTGACGGAACTGGCCCGCCTGCTCGACGACGGGAAAATCCGCGTGGTCGTCGACAGCATCTATCCGCTTTCCGATGCCCGACAGGCGCATGAACGGGCCGCCAAGGGTCATATCCAGGGCAAGATCGTGCCGGCGGTCAGCATGTGAAGGGGAGAAAACGCCATGCTCATACTCATGGGGTACATCCACATCGATCCGCCGGACATCGACGCATTCGTCCGCGACGTTCAGGTGATCAGCCTCAGAACGAAGCCCGAAAAGAGCTGCCTGTTCTACGGCATCACCCTGGATGACAGACCAACGGGACGCTTCCTGGTCGCCGAGCGCTGGCAGGACAGGGAAGCGCTGACGGCCCATCTCGCAAGGGCCGAGACACTGACGTCCCTGACGACCTGGGGTGACCGTATGAAAGGCGACCTCCAAACCTACACGGTGATGGCGGAAAGGCACGGTTTCGACTGAACGCCGCGCCCGCAACGGGCGCGGCGCTCCAATGAGAATCGGCTGGTAATACCAGTACCCGCCACCGCCGCGTGGATCACCGCAAGCCTCTTTATTGTTTCGGCAGCATAAAGCGTATTGTGGCGTAGTACCTGATACCCTCGGATGGACCTGAGTCATTCCACTCCATCGTCTCCTAGGTGGGTAGGGCTTTGATTTTGCTTGCGCTTTCACCGCGTGTCGGCATTCGTACCGTCAAAAGCGCCGTAATGTTCTCAAGGTATTGAAATTACTACATATTTCCAAAAATCGCGTTTTCGTTACCACCCGAACGGCCTGATCGACGATTGCAAAATCCCTCCATCCCGTTCGAACGAGACCCGACGCCCCCGCTTCCACCAGATAGACACCGGGAATGCCATTCACGTCATGAGTATGAACGAAGAGAAGGTCGGCCTCGGCGACGATCATCGCCTCGGCCGCACCGCCGCCGAAACCACCAACCGCTTCGTCAAATTCCAGCGCCAGCAACGCCAATCCGGCGAATCTCTGCCAGATCGCCGGATTAAGCCCGTTCTCACGTTCCATCGCCGCGCGCCGGGTTGCAAAATCATAGATCGGCGAGGAAGCGCCCGAGACTGTCGCGCAGCGTCCGCTGCTCGTCAGAGAACTCGAAATCCATTTCTCACAATCCCAGAATGGTGGTGGCGATAATGTTCTTCTGCGTCTCGCTGGAACCGCCGTAGATCGTGGCCTTGCGATGATTGAAATATCCTGCTGCGGCAGCATCGACCCAATCCGGACCCGGGCTCACGCCATTCCCCGGCACGAGACCGCCAGCCACCTCCCAGAACAGTTCGGTAATCGCCTGAATGACCGCCGAGGACTTCTATTTGATCACCGAAGTCGCAGGATCCGGCTTGCCGCCTCTCTCTCCCGCTTGCATGCGCGAAAGCACCCGCAGCGTCGTGAGTTCCAACGCTTTCAGGTCGATCTTCACCATTGAGAAACGGTCACGGAAACGCGGGATTTCTCAGAGGGGGCGACCGTTCCGGAGCCGCCCCTGCGTTAGCCGCCTGACCTCGGCCAGATGCGCCTGGTGGAGACCGATCCGCGCCATTCCAAAGCGTTCGTTGCCAAGGAGGAACTTGGCGTAACTCCAGCCCTTGCCGACTGTCCCCACCACATTCTCGTCCGGGACGTAGACATCGTCGAGGAACACCTCGTTGACCTCATGCGCCCCGTCGATCCTAATAATCGGACGCACGACCACGCCCGACTGCTTCATGTCGATCAACATGAAGGAGATACTGGCGTGTTTGCGCTCCTCCCGCGATGTGCGCACCAGCGCGAACATCCAGTCGGCGTAATGGGCACAGGAGGTCCAGGTCTTCTGGTCGTTGATCGGCCAACCGTCGCCATCGCGGGTTGCACGCGTGGACAAGGAGACAAGATCGGCCCCCGCGTCCGGTTCGGAGAAACCCTGAAACCACCAGCCGTCCAGATTGGCGAAGCGCGGCAGGAAACGGCGCTTCTGCGCGCCGGAACCGAACCGGAGGATCACCGAGGCTGCCATGACGACGCCGAAAGCCATCGGATCCGGTGCGCAGGCGCGCTGATATTCCTCGGTAAATATATAGATCTGGTTGGCGCTCCAGCCCGGACCGCCCCATTCGCGTGGCCAGCGCGGAGTCGCCCAGCCCTGGCCGTTGAGAATTCGTTGCCAGTCAACCACCATGGCCTTGGGCAACAAGCGGCTCTGACGCACATGGCGCGCGGTCTCGCCTGGCAGTTGGCGGCGATGAAGGCGCGAAGTTCCTGCCGGAACGCTTCCTCTTCGGCGGTGGGCGCGAACTCCATCGGACTTCCTTTATTTGGCCGAGCCCGCACTCAAGCGCGCAGCCTCTTCATCTTTCAGAACCCGTCTGGAGGCCTTGCCGACGGCCGTGCGCGGCAACGAATCCCGAAACTCCAGGAACCGCGGCACTTCGTGCCGGCCGATCTTGTCAGAAAGGAAGTCCTGGAGCTCTTTCAGCGTGAACGGGCTGGCCCCTTGATTGAGACAAATGAAGGCCTTCGCACTTTCGCCGCGATAGGCGTCCGGGACTCCGATCACGATGGCTTCGCTGACATCAGGATGACGATGGATCGCGTTCTCAATGGTGAGTGGATAGACGTTGTAGCCACCGGAAAGGATGACATCCTTCTTGCGGTCGACAAGGAAAACGAACCCGTCCTCGTCCATGTAACCGATATCACCGGTCAGCAGCCAGTCCTCATGAAACGCGGCGGCGGTCTCCTCCGGCCGGTTCCAGTAGCCTTTCATGATCGACGGGCCACGAAGGATGAATTCGCCGGTTTCGCCGATGGCCAGCACCCTGTTCGGGTCTTCGGGATCGACGACGCGGAACTCCATCGCAGGGTTCGGGATGCCGGTAGCGCCCAGCTTCTCTTCAGGGATGTTGCGTGGCAACTGACAGCCAAGCGCCGAAGACTCGGTCATTCCCCACCCCCCGCGCAGGCGCAGGCCCGTTAGCGCAAGGATTCGGTTGTAAACCTCACGCGGCAACGGCGCGCCGCTGGCGGCGACATAGTCGAGGCTGGAAAGATCTCGTCCGGAGATTCCCTGCACGCCCAGAATGCCGATCCACATCGTCGGGACGCCGGCCAGGGTGTTGATCCCCAGCCGTTCCACATCGTCGATGCAGGCGGCTGCGTCGAAGCGCTGGCGCAGGCTGATGTAACCGCCTTCCTGCGCACGCCGCATCATGTTGCCCACGAGCCCCATGATGTGAAAGAGCGGCGCGTATTGCAGCGCTTTCTTGCCGGGCTGGGCCGCCGGCTCGTCGATATTCACATGGGCGACAGTCTGGGCCGCCGCTGACAGGTTGCCATGAGTGAGCACCGCGGCTTTGGGCGCGCCTGTCGTACCTCCGGTGAACTGCAGCAGCGCCGGATGATCCAGAGGCATGTCGAGCGGCAAATCCTCGGCCGGCTCATGGCCTGCCAGCAGAAGCGACACTGGTCGCGCGCCGGCAAGTGGCCTACCGTCCCACTCCCTGCCCGGCACGGCATCCGGGCAAATGAAGATCGGCGGCAAGTTGCCGTGCGGGAAAGCCCTGGAGAGCGGGGCCAGCATGTCGGCGGCATCGGTGGAGAACAACAGCTTTGGCGAAGTATCCTCCACCTTGGACGCGATCTCTTCCGGCGCATCCAACGGCGATAGATGTGTCACCGTCGCCCCTACCGCCAGCGCGCCGAAGAAGAGCACCGGATGCCACGGGCAGTTGGGCAGATGCAGCGCGACCCGGTCACCCGGCAAGATACCGGCGGCGCGCAACGCCGCAGAGGCCTGCCCGACGCGCCGGCGCATCTCGCCATAGCTGATCTCCTCGCCCCGGTACTCGATAAAAATGCGGTCTTCGTACTGAGCGAATGCCCTGCCGATCAAACGATTCACGCAGATCGGCTCGGGTTCAAAGAACGGATCCACATTAGGCGAGTAAAAGCGCGCCCAGATCGGCTTCTGTCTGTTGGTCATGTCCTGCTTCCTTGCCAGACTGCTTGCGATGAACGGGAAAGCTGCGACGGATTCAGTGCATCAACTCTGGCAACCAGAGCGAAAGCTGGGGGAAAGCGATCAGCAGGACCATGATGACGAGTTCACAGACCAGGAACCAGGACACGCCACGAAAGATCACCGAGATCGGCACCTGGTTTCCGACGACGCCCTTGACCACGTAGACGAGCAAACCCACCGGCGGCGTCAGCAGCCCAACTTCGATCATCTTGACCACAATAACGCCGATCCAGATCAGGTTCACGTCCAGCGCGTGAAACGCCGGCAGGAAGACCGGAAGGGTCAGCAGCATGACGCCAATCGGATCCAGGAACATGCCGAGCACCAGATAGACCAGCGCCATGGTGATGACGAGTTCGAGCTCGCTCAACTGCATCTCGGTCACCGCGTCGGCGATGGCGCCGGGCAGGCCAGCCATAGCCAGAAAACGGGTCAGTAGAACCGCGCCAATGGCGAGGAAGAAGAGCGATGACGTGGTGACCAGCGTGTCACGCGTCGCATCGCGCAGCGACTTGACAGTGAGCTCGCCCCTGATCGCCCCGATGATCAGCGAGAACAATGCGCCGAGCGCACCGGCTTCGGTCGGCGTCGCCAGACCTGAATAGATGGACCCGATCACCCCCAGAATGAGAAACGGCAACGGCCAGATCTGCTTCAGGATGGAGACCTTCTCCGACCACGTCACCGTCTCGCGCACCATCGGCGCGAGCGACGGGTTACGGGTACAGCGCGCGATGATCATGGCGGAGTACAATCCCGCCGTCAGCAGGCCGGGGATAATCCCGGCGATCAGCAGCTGTCCGACCGACTGCTCGGTAAACCAGCCGTAGAGAACGAAAGGAATGGAGGGCGGAATCAAAGCGCCTAGCGTACCGGCTGCCGCGACCGTGCCCGTGGCGAGAGACGGCGCATAGCCGAAACGCAGCATCTCGGGGATTGCAAGGCGTCCAACAGCCGCACTGGTGGCGACCGAAGAACCGGACGCGGCTGCAAAACCGGCCGCAGTGAAATTGGTGGCCACGGCCAAGCCGCCGGGAACGCCGTTCAGCCACATGCGCGCCGCCTGGAACAGACTCGACGTCATTCCGGTATGATAGGCGATCGCGCCCATCAGCAAAAACATCGGCACGGCCGAGAGTTCCCAGCTCGCGGCGAAATTGAACGGCAGGGATCCGATCATGCCCAAGGCCGCGGTCGGATTGCGTATAAGACAAATGCCGACGAAGGATGAAAACCCCAACGAAAAGGCGATCGGAACCCGACAGGCAAGCAAGACCCCTATGCCAGCGAGAACCAGAAGGGCGATGGACGTGTCAGACATTGTTTATCCTCAGAAACTGAACACGCAAGTCAGTCGGCATTCGCGGACGCGTGGTCGATGAGCGGTTCAGCAGTTTCGGGCAGGAGCCTGATGCCAAAGAAGGAAAACGCAATGTGCCGCACCAGATGCAGCAACAGGAAAACCTCCATCAGCAGACATCCCAACGGAAAGAACCAGCGCGCAGGCCAGACATCCATATGACGCGTCGCGGTTTCCCAGATCTCGCGTATCTGCGTCTTGTAGACGGCCTCATCGAAGCCCTTGACGAGCATGATCCCGACATAGCCCAGCCCAATCAGGCATCCCACGGCCTTGAAGAACGCAAGCTTGCGTGGCCCGAGCCCCTGCGTGAACAACTCAACCTCGAGATGATTCTCATCTCGCGTGACGATCCCGAGCGGCAGAAAGATAAGGGCGGCCATGTAGTAGGAGGAGACCATCACCAAGGTGCCCGGAATGGGCATGCTGCAGCAGTATTTCAGCAGCACATCGAGCGAGATCTGGATCATCATCGTGAACATCACGGCGCCGGCCAGAAATCCGGAGAAGCCTGACAATCGACTGAAGAGCTTGAAGAGGATTTGCATAACGCCTCCCTGGAGTATGGCTTGCCGGAGATTCGCGCGGGCAGGCATCTGCAACTGCCCGCGCGGCCAAGGCCGAACGCCCGTTCCTCTGGCGGATCAAAGCTTCGAGAAGATCTCGTCCTGGAGCGCCTTCTCGTAGGCCTCCGGATTGCCCTCGCCGATCTCTTCGACGATGCCGAGCCACTTGTCATAGGCGACACGATACGCCTCGATTGCCGCTTCCACGCCGGGCGTCCCGCGCTCCATCTCCATCTCTGTGACGCGGGTGAACTCTCCTTGCTGCAACGTCTTGAGGGCCGCCAGCAGATCGTCGGAGGGTTTCAGCAATTCGATACCGTCGGCCAGACCCGCTTCAAGCACCGTCTGGTCATCATGCATGTAGCCATAGGTCTGGTCGGCAACCAGCTTCGCCGAGTTGTCGATGAACACCTGGCGTTGCTGCTCGGTTAGCCCCTTCCAGACACTGGTGTTCATGTCGGAAATGATCGTTGAAAAGGCGACGCCGAATTTCAGGTCGGTCACATACTTGACCATTTCCTTTAGATTGAAGGACTCCATCCACGAGGTCGGACCGGCAACGCAATCCACCTGACCACGCTGGAGCGCCTCGTAGGTCTCGCCCGCGCCGACCGCGACCGGCGTACCGCCCAGTTGCGCAAAGACATTGCCGACGCTCGACGTGGCCCGGATCTTCACGCCCTTGAGGTCCTCGAGCGTGACAACAGGCTTGGTGCACATCAGCGCATAGGGGCCGCCGCCGCCAAGGGCCAGGCTGATGAAGTTGTTCTTGTCCGCCTGTTCAAGGCATTCTGGACACCTCAGCATCGCCACTTCGTTGGCGGCGGCCAGCCCGGCGCGAGGATCGCTCACCGCCGCCATCAGGCCGCCGATAGCCGAGAGCGTGGGCAGATCGGCGGAGGTGTAGATCGGCACCAGCGTCGCGCTGTCAACCACGCCGGCGCGAACGTTGGGCAAGAGTTCCTTGGAACCCCCCAGACTGCCGCCGGTATAGACCTCGATCGTGATTTCGCCATCGGTCTGTTCCTTGATGCGCTCAACATAAGGATAGTAGGCATACTTCATGATCGGATGAGTCGGGGTGATATAGGTGACGTAGGTGATTTCCTTGGCCATGGCGCCTCCGCCCGTGAGAGCGAGCGTCGCGCCCAGCGCCAAGACTTTTGCAAAGGTCGTGTTCAGTTTCATAGGTTCCTCCCAGTTTTGTGCGCTTTCGTCTCCCGCCCGGCCGCACATGCCCGGGACGGGCCTTGTTCACCGACGACGCCCGCCGATTTCCTCCACGGTCGGCATCGTCGCGTGCATCGCTTCCCGAATGACGCCGCAAACGGCGCGGAAAACCTCTTCGGCGGGCGGTGACACGCTGCGGGCGCGTAGAAAGCCGTGCAGCATTCCGGGCACCACCGTCAGGCGCGTCGGCACCCCGGCCCCGGCAAGACGACCGGCATAGGCCGTTGCGTCGTCAAGCAGAGGATCGTATTGGGCGGCGACGATGAGCGCCGGCGGCAATCCGGAGAGATCCGAAGCCGCGGCGGGCATGTCGGCCAACGCCAGAGGATCGGCGCCTTCGGGCAGATAATCCGACCAGTAGCGCTTCATGTCCTCGGTTTTCAAAAGCGGCATGGCCGCATTCTCGCGATAGGACTCGGTGCTGAAATCCGGCGTAATCGCGGGATAGATCAGCATCTGAAAACAGGGTGCAGGAAGGCCGAGGCGGCGCGCCATGTGGCACAGGGAAGCGGCGATAAAACCGCCCGCGCTATCCCCGCCGACCGCAATGCGCCCGGGATCGATCGCATGGGAAGCGGCTTCGGCGATGGCCCAGCGCAATACCTCGAAACCATCCTCGATGGCTGCCGGGTGACGGTTTTCCGGAGCCCTGCGGTAGTGCACCGATATCACCTGGATGCCGGCATGGGCGGCCAGTTCGGCAGCGAGAGTGTCATGCGTTTCCAGATCGCCCTGAACCCAGCCTCCCCCATGAAAGAAGATGAGTGTGGGCAGTCGCTCGTCATCCCCGGCTTCGGGACGGTACAAGCGCAACGGGATCTCCCGTCCCGGGCAGGCAAGATACCAGTTTTTTCGATGCAACCCGTCCTGCGGGGCGTCGTCCATCGCGGCGCTGTAGCTTCGAAAGCCAAAACGCATTCTCTCGCGACTCGAGGCCGATTTCGTCTGGGCCGAAATCCCCGTCACCCTGTCAAGATATGCGTCCACGCCCTCCGCGAATAAAGGCTCGGGGCCGGTCTCACGCCGCTTTTCGCTCGCCTTGCTCATAGCGGTTGCCTTGCGGTAGCGGAAAGCCCGCCATCGACTACTAGTTCCGTTCCGGTGATGTAGGCGGCCCGATCGGACGCGAGAAAAACGGCGGCGTCCGCGACTTCCCATACGCTGCCCATGCGTCCCATCGGACACTGGCGTCCGCGCGCCGCGCGCGCGGCATCCATGTCCTTGCTGTCATAGGCGTCCTTGAGGGTAAGCGTGATGCGCGGCGTGTCGATCAACCCGGCAATGATGGCGTTGACGCGGATGCCATCCGGCGCGGTCTCCACCGCCAGCATGCGACAGAAGTGGTTCGCTGCAGCTTTGGTCGCGGAATAGGCAAGATGCGGGAAACCAACGAAACGCATGCTTGCGATCGAGGACGTGACGAGGATCACCCCCCGCCCGGCTTCACGCATGGACGGCAATACCGCCTGCGTGGCAACGTGCAGCGAGGTGAGATTGGCGTCGGCGAAACGGCGCCAGTCGTCCGCACTGGTGTTGTTGCTCGGCCCCGAGCGTCCGAGACCGACATTGCAGTACAGGACGTCGATCCGCCCGAATTTCTGCAGCGTTTCGGAAATCAGCGCGATAACGCTTTCATCGCGCAGCACGTCAACCTCAGCCGAACTGGCGTCATGGCCCTCCTCGCGCACAATGCGGGCGGTTTCCGCGGCCTCTCTACCATCCACGTCGGCGGCCACGACGTGCGCGCCCTCGCGTGCCATGGCGATGCAGATCGCCCTGCCGATGCCAACCCCTTCGCCGATCGACCCGGCCCCGATGACCAGTGCCACCCGACCGGCAAGACTGCCGCGCGCCGCACTCAGTGCGGCCTCAGACTTCGAATGGAATGGCATCGCTGACCACCTCCCAGATATAGCGACCCGACGGACGCTCGAGTTCCTCGGAGATATGAGCGACCAGACCGGCCGAACGGGCTATCACGGCAATGCCGCGCATCACCTCCGGCGGCACATCCATATCACCCATCAATGCGGCGCAAGCCCCTGTCGCGTTGATGGTCATGTGACGACCAAAGGAGCGATCGATCACCTCACCCAACAATTTGAGCGAATTCAGGTAATGCCTCGGCCCTTGGCTTTCCTCGCCCAGCTCAAGAAGCCGGATCGAGCGAGGATCGTCGGGTCGGTGCAGATGATGGCCATAGCCCGGGATGTGGGTGCGACGAGACCGGTGTTCGGCGACAATCGCCTCCGCCTCGCGCTCCCGATCGGCGCCTTCCAGCGGCACGAGCCGGGCCAGAAGGCGGGCATTGTTCTCGATCGTGCCGACGAACTGGCTTCCCACTGCCAACAACCCGGCTGCGATCGCGCCTTGCAGGTTTTCCGGCGCACTCATATAAACCGAGCGAGCAGCGATCGAACTTGGCGTCAGCCCGTGCTCCATCATCGTGATCAGGATGGTGTTGAACACCCGGATCTCGTGCTCGGTCAGATCGCGATTGAGGATATGTGCGATCATCACCTCAACGAAGCCGTGCGACCCGTCAAGCAGATCCTCGACAAGATTCTTGTCGCGATAGAACACCTGATCGTCGGTGTAGCGACAGAGGCCGGTTGTCGGCTTGCTCTGTTTCACCCGTTCACTCCCGCAGCTTGTTCGGCCTGGCTGTCCGCGACCAGTTGTTTCCTCTGGATTTTGCCGAAGGCGTTTCGCGGCATACGGTCGTAGAAGCGCACCGACTTCGGCGTTTTCACCGGGCCGAGCCGCGTCCGCAGAAACGCAATGATCTCACCAGGATCGGCGGCCGCGCCCTCCTGCATCTGCACGGCCGCGTGGACCGCCTCGCCCCATTTCTCGTCCGGTACGCCGAAGACTGCGCAATCGACCACGCCGGGGAACTGCCCCAGGGATGGCTCAACCTCCGACGGATAGACATTAAAGCCGCCGGTTATGATCATTTCGCTGGTGCGACCGCGGATCGAGAGATAGCCCAGATCGTCCTTGCAGCCGAGATCGCCGGTGTGGAGCCAACCATCAACGATGGTTTGCGCCGTCAGATCCGGCTGACCGAGATATCCCTCCATCAGCAGGTCGCCGCGGATGACGATCTCACCGATCTCGCCGGGCGGCATCAGGCTGCCGTCGGGCGCCATGATCTCCACTTGGGTGAGAAGGGTGTCACGGCCGACAGACTGGCGCAGTTCGGGACGGGCCAACTCCGATGGGCTGATCATCGTGGCAACTTGCGACGCTTCGGTCTGGCCGTAGGTCGAGCCGATACGCTCGCCGAAGATCTCCTGGGCGCGGGCGATCGCGTCCGGCCGCATCGGGCCTCCGCCATAGATGAGGTTGCGTAACGCGGCGTAATCCGCATTCCGGGCCTCCGGCAGCTCCATCATCATATAGATGACGGTGGGTGCCAGAAAGGTATGCGCGATCTCCCGATTCTGCAGGCAGTCGAGCGTCGCCGACGGCGCCGGTCGGTCGAGCAGGACGACGGTGCCCCCGATCGCAAATGTCGGCATCAGATAGGTCGATGCACCGTGTGTGATGGGTGCTGCGGCGAGATAACGATCCCCTTCCCGCATCTTCCAGGAGACGATCTGCGTGACGATATTGGTGTTCCAACCGCGATAGGACTGCATGACACCCTTGGGCCGTCCAGTGGTACCGCCCGTGAACTTGATCGCCTGAGGCGCATTCAGCGGCAGGCTGACCGGGGCCGGCCGCTTGCCCGCATGGGCATGCATCAGGGCCCGCGTGGAGTTCTCCGCATCGGGGCCATCGCAGACGAGCAGTTTCCCGCCGGCTGACGCGACCTTCGGCACGAGATCGGCATGGGCGATCACGATACTCGCCTGTGTGATCTCGATGACGTTCAGGATATCTTTCTCGGGGTTGGTGTACTGCAGAGGCACCCAGACCTTTCCGGCCGCCATGATCGCAAGCATCGCAATCAGGTTCTCCAGAGAGTTATGCGCACAGATCGCAACGCGCGAACCGGGATCCGGATCGAGGCTCTGAAGACCTGCGGCCAGCGCGGCAACGCGAGCGCCCAATTCGGAATAGGTCAGGACCTGATCGCCGAACTCCGCTGCCGGACAATCCGGCCAGCGCCGGACCGCACGTTCAAAGTGTTGAATCGGATACATCTTTTTTCCTAGTCGTAGTAAAACCCAAACGTCCGATTGCCTCACGCATCACCGAGAGAACCTCCTCGATCCGAGGGCCTCTTAACCGGGAATTGATGGTTGCCAACGAGACTGCGGCGACCGGTGTGCCGTCGTTGTCGCGCGCAATGACCGCGATACCGCCGACCTCAGGCAAGATCAGCGACTTGTTGAAGACGTAGTCTCCCCGATCCATGCCTCGGACCATGGATTTCACCGCCACCGCGGTGAGGTTGCCGTAACGCGCGAAACGTTCCTCGTGCAGCCGGATGTGTGCGTTTCGTTCCTCCTCCGGCAAGACGGCCAGCAATGCCGCTGCCCCCGCCCCGACACCAAGTGGCCGGCGGGCGCCGACATCCAGCGTGTTGGTGCGAATCGGAAATGACCCGGAAACACTATCGATGCACAGCGAGTCGCTTCCCACGCGGACCGACACGAATACCGTGTCGCCGGTACGGGCCGCGATCTCATCTGCTGCCGGACGCAATTGCTGACGCAACGCCTCGAACTGCTGGGGCGACCCCGCAGTAGAGGCCATACGAAATACATTCAGGCCGATATGGTAAAGCTTGGAATAGGGATCGAAGCTGAGCAGACCGCCTTCGACAAGACCCTGCAACAGGCGTCGCGTCGTTGCGGGATGCAGATCGGCCAGGCGCGAAATCGTGCTGAGGTTCACCCCCGTCCGATTGCGCTCTGCGATGATCGGCAGAAGCCGGCATGCGCGCACGAGCGACGACTCGGACTGTTCTGGCGATGTTGCCTCGGCCGATTTGGCCATGTCTCGCTCCTCCTCCAGGACGCGGCGCGGTTGTCGCGCCGATCTCCCGATCTACCCTGACTCCGTTTCTCCGACGGACCGACAGGCCTCTTCAATACGGCGGACGTTATGCAAGGCGAGCGGAGCGAGTCAAATCAAAACGCATCGCATAGTGATTTTTTTTTGTCGCATAATGATAACTCATTCTGCCAAAGCTTTACTCCGACCCGCTGTGCGGTTACCTCATCAAGCCATGATGCCGACCATGTGGGAAGCCCGGTCACAGCGCGACAGGGCGCGTAGGAGGAGCGATGACAATCAGGAAACAGGCAGCGATCGTGGGTATCCACGAGCACCCGCTGCGCCATGCACCGGACAAGTCCGTCTGGCAGCTTCATTTCGAGGTGGCTCGCGGGGCGCTTGCAGATGCGGGGCTCTCGTTTGCCGATGTGGATGGCTATTTCTGCGGAAATGATGCCACCGGCGGCGGACTGGCGATGGCCGACTATCTTGGATTGCGTCGCTTGCGCCATCTCGATTCGACCGATATGGGCGGCGCCACCTATGTGATGCACCTCGCCCATGCCGCCGAGGCGATCGCAATGGGGAAATGTCGCGTCGCGCTGTGCACCCTGGCCGGCAAACCCCGCACCGCGCCGCCACCGGTGGTCGTGCGCGGCGCTGAGGGAAGCTATGAGGCGGAATACCAGGGAAGCCCCCCCAATCTCTACGCGCTGGCGGCGCGACGGCACATGCATGAATTCGGCACCACCAGCGAGGATCTCGCCTGGATCAAGGTCGCCGCATCACACCACGCGCAGCACAATCCCAATGCATTCCTGCGTAATGTTCTGACCGTCGAGGATGTCGTGAACTCTCCCATGGTCGCCGATCCGCTGCACAGGATGGATTGTTGCGTGGTCACGGATGGCGGTGGCGCCTTCGTGATGACAACACCCGAGATTGCTCGCGAGCTCCGAAAACCGTTGGTGAGCCTTCTGGGGGCTGCCGAAACGGTCGGCGGCCAGTTCGGTGGACACGGAATCGACCTCACCCGATCGGGCATCGCAGATTGCGGCCCGCGCGCGATCGAGGAAGCCGATATCGCGCTTTCCGACATCAAATATGCATCAATCTACGACAGTTTCACAATTACGGCACTGATACAGATCGAGGACATGGGTTTTTGCGAAAAGGGCAAGGGCGGCGCCTTCGTGCGAGACGGCAACCTGATTTCCGGTATCGGCCGCCTGCCCTTCAACACCGATGGCGGCGGACTTTGCAGCAATCACCCGCAAAACCGCGGCGGTATGACAAAAGTCCTGGAGGCCGTCCGGCAGTTGCGCGGCGAAGCGCATCCCGCCGTTCAGGTGCCGAACTGCGACCTGGCGCTCGTCACCGGCGTCGGCAATCTCTTGACCGTACGCCATGGCGCCGCCGCAGCAATTCTGGAGCGAAGCGAATGACCAACCTCCTTCTGGAAATCAATCCCGAGGCCCGCCACTTCTGGAAGGCTGCAGAAGACGGACACTTCCTGATAGGACGCTGCCTGTCCTGCGGCGAGGCGCACTGGTATCCTCGCGATTTCTGTCCGTTGTGCGAAAGCATCGACACACGGCAGGAACGCAGTCCCGGCGCAGGCGAGATCTATTCCTGGACGATCATGCGCCGTCCCGCCGACGCTCTTTTCGCACTCGGCTATGTCGATCTCGACGAAGGCCCGCGCATCTACGTCCGCTTTCGCAAACGAGATCACGAAAGGCTCGCCGTGGGCCGGCGGGTGAGGATGACGTTCGAAACCGCCGGCAGCGGCAACAAGTTTCTGGTCGCGGCCCTGGTGGACGGCGCCGGGCCCTGACCGGCACGATACGCTCTTGTGCCGATGATCATGGGCCCTTCGATATCGCGCGAAGGCCCTTCATACCTGCCGGTCAGGCGAGACCTTCGGTGTATCGCCGCCGCAATTTGCGCATGCCGCCGATCCAGCGATCGTAATCCTCGGTTTTCCTGCGCAGATATTCCTTCACCTCGGGATGGGGCAGCACGAGAAACCGCTCTTCCTCGATTGCCGCGAGGCAGTCCTCGGCCACATGCTCTGGCTCGAGCAGCCCGTCAACAGAGGCCACTCCACCTTCCTTGCCCTTGAGCATGTTCGTCTTCACGGCCTGCGGGCACAGCACGGAGACCCGGATGCCCTCGTCGCCATGAGCGAGCGCGAGCCACTCCGAAAAGGCGACGGCAGCGTGTTTCGTCACCGCGTAGGGCGCGGAGCTGACATGGCTGAGCAGCCCTGCCGCGGAGGAGGTGTTGAGAAAATAGCCACCCCCGCGCGCGATCATGTGGGGGAGCATGTGGCGGGCCGCCCAGACGTGCGCCATCACATTGACCTCCCACATCTTCTGCCAGGCCGCGTCGGACACATCGACGCCCCCGCGTATCGATATACCGGCATTGGAGCAGAACAGATCCACCGGACCGATGTCGCGTTCGATCCGGGTCACCAGCGCCTCGATCTCATTCTCGCCGGAGACATCCACGCCGATCCCGGTGCCTCCGATCTCCTCCGCTGTCGCCACGGCACCCTCGCCGTCAAGGTCGGCGCAAACGACGTGGCGCGCCCCCGCAGCGTGGAAGCGTCGGGCCAATGCCTGCCCGATTCCGCCCGCGGCGCCCGTCACGACGCAAATTCGACCCGCGACATTCATCTTCGCTCCTCCGTTTTCGATCTCAATTCCACAGCGACGTTCCGCCGCAGACGGTGATTTCCTGCCCCGTGACGTAATTGCTGGCATCTGAAGCCAGGAACACCGCGACACCGGCGAAATCCTCCGGCTCTCCGAGCCGCCGCAACGGGATTTTCGACCGGGCACGCTCCTCGCCTTCGGGCGTGTCCCACACGGCCTTGGCGAACTCGGTGCGCACGAGGCCGGGCAGGATGGCGTTGGCACGAATGCCGAATGGCCCGAACTCCAGCGCCAGATTGCGCACGAGGTGGACAAGGGCCAGTTTGGACATCCCGTATACCCCTTGGGTCGGCGAGGGCCGCAGCGCGCCGACGCTGGACGTGAACATCATCGCACCGCCGCCACGCGCCTTCATGTCGTCCGCCACCAGGCGGGCCAGCCATAGATTGGCCTGCACATTGACCTGCATGGTTTTCTCGTAGGCCGCGTCCGGTATTTCCGAGATTGGCCCGAAGAACACATTCACTCCGGCGTTGCCGACGAGGATGTCGACTGGGCCGGCGAGTTTGCGGGTTTCCTCGACAAGTGCCTCCAACTCGGCCTTGCGCCCTGCATGCGCGGCTACCCCATGGGCGCGGGGCGCCAACCCCTTGCGAGCGCATGCAGCGTTGATCCAGGCCGCAGCCTCGTCCAACTGTTCCTGCTTGCGCGACGAGATCACCACCGTCGCGCCATGCAAGGCCAGCGCCTCTGCCATGACCCTGCCCATGCCCCTCGAAGCGCCGGTAAGCAACGCCACCCGGCCGGAAAGATCGAAAAGATCCGCCATCGTCACGGCCCCCCGAAAAGCATGCCGCCGCGGGTCTCCGCCCGGGCCGCCTGCATCCGATCGGCCGACGCTTCGAAGGCCTGACGCTCAGCGCGGGCGACAACGAAGTGATGAACCTCGTCCGGCCCGTCGGCAAACCGCAACAGACGTTGCATGATGTACATTTCGGAGAGCGGCGACCAGTGACTGAGGCCCGTGGCACCGTGGACCTGCATCGCATCGTCGATGATCTTCGCGCAGCGCTCCGGCACCATGGCCTTGATCTTGGAGACCCAGATCCGCGCTTCCTTGTTTCCCAGAACATCCATCGCACGCGCGGCCTTGAGCACCATGAGGCGCATCGCGTCGATTTCGATACGCGCACGGGATATCGTTTCCATGTTCTTGCCGAGATCGATGATCTTCTTGCCAAAAGCCTCGCGGGTCAGGCCGCGATGAATCATCAGGTCGAGCGCTTTTTCCGCTGCACCGATCGAGCGCATGCAATGATGAATGCGCCCCGGACCAAGCCTTAGCTGACTGATTTCGAAGCCGCGTCCCTCGCCCCAAAGAATATTCTCTTCAGGCACGCGAACGTCATGGAAGCGGATCTGCATGTGGCCGCGCGGCGCGTCGTCGTGGCCGAAAACCCGCATCGGGCCGACGATTTCCACTCCGGGCGCGTCCATTGGCACCAGGATCTGGCTTTGCTGGCGGAATGTCTCCGCGTCCGGCGACGTCCGGGCCATGACGATCATCACCTTGCAGCGCGGGTCGCCCGCCCCCGAGATGAAATACTTCTCGCCGCTGATCACCCATTCGCCGTTCTGCAGAACCGCGCGGGTTGAGATGTTCCTGGCATCCGATGAAGCCACGTCCGGCTCCGTCATGGCGAAGGCCGAACGGATCTCGCCATTCAGGAGCGGCTTGAGCCAGCGTTCCTTCTGCGCCGGGGTGCCGACCCTCTCTAGCACTTCCATATTGCCTGTGTCGGGTGCCGCGCAGTTCAGCGACTGCGAAGCGAGCGGATTCTTGCCAAGCTCGAATGCGATGTAGGCGTAGTCAAGATTGGAAAGCCCCTCTCCGGTTTCCGCGTCGGGCAGAAAGAAGTTCCATAGCCCTTCCGCCTTTGCCTTTGCCTTGAGGTCCTCGATGATCTCGAGCTGGCCGGGTGCGTACTGAAAACGCTCGGGCCGTCCTTCGCCAAGCCGCTCATATTCGATATAGGCTGGCTCGCAATGCTCCAGGACATGCCGTTTCACCTTCTCCAGCAGCGGTTGGGCCGCCTCGGACATTGCCAGTTGGTTCAGTTCGTTCTCGATGTCTCGCACGGACATTCCCCCTCGGTTTGCGTTAGTAAGCCGATCCGCGGCTCAGCGGTTATTCCAGACGGGTTTGCGCTTCTCGACGAACGCCTTCACGCCCTCGGCGAAGTCCTCCGTCCGGCGCAACTCGGCCAGCACCTCGCGGTTGAAAAGCAGGCTCTCTTCAAGGCGCGCGATCGCGTCCATGTAGTTGAGAACCCGCTTGGTCGCGCGCAGCGCCGAGGGCGAGACCGCGGCCAACTCGTCGGCCATCCTCATCGCTCGCGCCATCAGTTCGGCCTGCGGCACGACCTCGTTTACGAAGCCCATTGCGGCGCCCTCCACCGCACCGACACGGCGTCCGGTAAGGATCAGTTCCAGCGCTTTCTTGCGGCTTGTCTCGCGGATCAGTCTCTGGATTCCGGAGGCTGCGGGGAAGAACCCCACCTTCACTTCCGGCAGGGCGAATGTCGCGTTGTCGGCGGCAAGGATGATGTCGCACGACAGGGCCATCTCGAAACCGCCACCCACGGCGAAACCGTTCACGGCCGCGATCACCGGCTTGTCCAGATCGAAGCGCGCGACGATGCCGCCGAAGCCAGTCGGCTGCGATGCGCCCTTGCCGCCATTGGCAGTATATTTCAGATCGTTGCCGGCAGAGAAGGCCTTCTCGCCCGCCCCGGTGAGCACAGCGACCCAGAGATCGGGATCGGCAGCGAACGCGTTCCACGCGGCATGCATCTCATCATGCATTGGCGCATGGACGGCATTGTAGAGCTCCGGTCGGTTCATGGTGAGTACCAGCACTTTGCCGCGTTTCTCGGTGGTGATGAATTCGTAGGACACCGGTCGCTCCTATCGTTCGCGCCCGGTCTTGAGACCGCCGAAATCGAGTTCGGTGAAGCGCCCCCCTCCGGCCGCCAGCGTCCGCAGCGCCCTTGCCGGCGTACAGGAGGGATCTTCCGCGCCGAGCCGTTCCATGCGCGCCAGCACTGCCGGCGCCCCGACCATATCGGCGAAATACATAAGCCCGCCTTTTTCTCGCGGCCAGCCATAGCCGTTGAGCCAAATCACATCGATATCCGAGGCGCGCTGTGCCTTGTTATCCTCGAGGACCTTCACCGCCTCGTTGATCATCGGAAAGATGCAGGTTTCGACGATCTCGTCATCACCCATCGCCGCAGCCTGTCCGCCGGAAAACTCCCGAACCAAACGCTCAGTCACTTCGGAGGGGGCGGGCCGGCGATCCTCGTCGTAGTCGTAGAACCCGGCATTGGTCTTCTGACCCCGCCGTCCCATCTCGCAAAGCGCGTCACGCACCGGATTGCCCGTGCTCCCGCCCCTCGACCAGCCGATATCCAGGCCGGCCAGATCGGTCATCTGAAAGGGACCCATGCGAAAACCGAAACCGGTGATCGCCGTGTCGATCGTCCAAGGCATGACGCCTGCCGCAAGCAGCCGGTTCGCCTGTTCCTGACGACGGCGCAGTATCCGGTTCCCTACAAAACCGGGACAGACACCGACCAGCACGGCGACCTTGCCGATCCGCCGCGCCAGCTCCATCGTCGTGACCACGACATCATCAGACGTCCGTTCGCCCCGCACCACCTCGACGAGCTTCATCACGTTGGCTGGAGAGAAGAAGTGCAGCCCAATCACATCACCGGGTCGCGCCGTGACGGCGGCGATCTCGTCAATATCCAGCGCGGACGTATTGGTCGCTAAGATCGCGCCGGGCTGCATCAGGGTCTCGAGCCGGGCGAAGATATCCTTCTTCACACGCATGTCCTCGAAGACGGCCTCAATGACCAGATCGTTTCCCGCGAGCGCATTAAAATCGAGAGTGCCGGAGAGCCTCGCTATGCGGGCTTCAACTTCTTCGTGCGAGAAGCGGCCCTTGTCGGCGCTTCGCTGATAGTTGGCCCGGATTCTGCCGAATCCGCGATCGAGCGCGTCCTGGCTGGTTTCCACAAGCGTCACCGGAATGCCGGCGGCCGCGAAGTTCATCGCGATCCCGCCCCCCATGGTGCCGGCGCCGATGATGCCGACCCCAGCCACCGGACGCCGCGGCGTGTCGCGCAACACGCCGGGAACCTCCCAGGCAGAACGCGTTGCCTCGGCGATATAGGCCTCGACCTCCGGGACGGAGACGTCGCTCATCGAACATTCCTTCTCGTCGCAAAGCTGCGGTCGCCATCGCCATCAACGGTGCTGACGACGATGAAAATTGTTAGCCGATAAAGTTTCCTGACATTTGTCAGGATCGACTGATAGGTGACTTCCACCCGCCCGTCAACCCCTGCCGGCAAGCCAAGCCGGACGCTTCCCGCGACGCGATAACGGTAATTGACCCGATGAGCGGAAGTCGCTAAGTGGTAATCCTGACATTTGTCAGGAAACACGACGAAAGGCCGCCCTACAGCGGAAAGCGACGCCGATGAGCACCCGAAACGCCAATTCCTCGGCAGTGACGATTCCGCCGCTGCCCAATCATCGCTTCGACGAGGCAGCGCTGGCGCGCTGGCTTTCGGACAGCCTTCCGGACACCCGGGACGGTCTGAGGGTCGAGCAATATCAAGGAGGAATGTCGAACCCGACCTTCCTTCTAACCCTCCCGTCAGGGCGGCGTTACGTGCTGCGCAAGAAGCCCCCGGGCAAGTTGCTCCCCAAGGCTCATGCCATTGACCGGGAATACCGGGTCATGCGCGCGCTGGAGGACAGCGGCGTGCCGGTGCCGCGGATGATCGCCTATTGCGACGATCCTGGCGTGATCGGGGCGGAATTCTTCGTGATGGAGCACATGGAGGGACGGATCATCCGTTCGGTGGCGATGGACCCGTTGCCGAGAACCGAGCGCGTCGAACTGGCCTGGTCTCTCGTCGACACGCTGGCGGCGTTGCACAAGGTGGACTGGCGTACAGCAGGACTGGAAGGTTTCGGCCGGCCGGAAGGTTATCTGGCGCGGCAGACGGCACGATGGTCGGCCCAGTACGAAGCTGCCAAATCCGACCTGCCGAAGAACTTCGACTACAGCCAGATGGATTGGCTGAGAGACTGGCTGCTCAAGCACAGCCAGGTGTCCGACGAGAGCACCATCGTCCATGGCGATTACCGGCTAGGCAACGTCGTGGTCCACCCCCGCGAACCGCGGGTGATCGGCGTACTCGACTGGGAACTCTCCACCATCGGCCACCCGTTGGCCGACCTGGCCTATCTGTGCCTGCATTACCGCTTGCCCCTGGATCTGCCCGGCGTTCAGGACCTGCTGGCCGCCGGCTTGCCGCCGGAGAAAGACATCCTCGCGCGCTACCGCACGGCGACGGGGCGCGACGATATCCCGGACTGGCCGGTCTTTCTTGCCTTTTCCTGCTTCCGTTCAGCAGCGATCAGCCAGGGCGTGGCAGCGCGTGCAGCGCGTGGAACCGCCAGCAGCGCCAGCGCCGACCCGGAAAAGGACGGCACTCGTGCCAGACGCGTCGCTGAAGCAGGCGCCCGGATCGCCCGCTCGATGTAAAGCACCTCCTTGTGACGGCACGTCACAACCCGGGAAAATGCCTCGCCAGGCGTCAGGCGTTGCCCCTTTAGCCTAGCCGGTCACGGCCCGAACCATTGCCGCTGCTCCGGCCGCTGCAACGTCCACAATCGTCTCTTGCGATGCGTCCTTGTTGAGCCAGTCACGCAACGGCCCGAAACCGGCAAGGAAAATCAGCAGGTTGGCGAGGACCTCCAGTCTCCGCTCATCCACGGGGTGGGCCGTGCGCGTCCGCAATTCGTCGGCCACGTCTTTGATCAACGCGATTTCACGCGCGTGCATAAGCCGGCGGTCGTCATCGAGCATGTGCGGTACAGACCGGTAAATCAGCACCGTGCCCTTGCGCCGAAGCTGCAATGTGTCGCGAAAATAGCGGGCGAAGGCATCCTCCAGCGTCAGATCCGGATCACCCAGCAGTTCCGCCAGTGTCGGGACGTCCTGGCGGAACCAGACCTGGTTCATAAGCCGGCGCAGGATATCGTTCTTGTTAGCGATGTAGTCGTATATGCTTGCCTGGTTAACCCTGGAACGCCCGCAGATATCGCGGATCGTCGTCGAGGCGAAGCCTTTCTCCAGAAAGAGATCAAGCGCAGCATCGCAAATCTGTTCACGCCGTTTCTGCACCAGCGTCTGGTTCTGAACGCTGTGTATCTCCGCCTCTTCCAGCAGCTTTTCGCGGATCGCGCCTATTCGGTTCTTCTTTTCCTGACTTATGGACAAAAGGCTCCACTCCAACCATCAACTCTGATGCGCAACCCTAGCCAAGACCGAACGGGCTGGCAATCGAAGCACCTGCGCGGACGCCGGCAGGACAGCCGAAATTCCTTGACCAATACGCGGTGAAACGACATCCTGACATTTGTCAGTTCCGACTAGTGCAACCTGAGTCACGTCTACCCGAAAGCGTCGAGCAAAAAGGAAAGCAAGCATGCCCGAGGTTTTGAAATCCGAGCTTGCGGATGGCCTGTTGATCCTCACGCTTAGCCGCCCCGAAAAGCGTAACGCACTCAATCTAACTCTCGCGCGGGCGTTGCGGGACGCGACGGAGGCTGCCGCGAACGACCCTTCGGTTCGTGCCGTTCTTCTCACCGGCACACAGGGTCATTTCTGTGTCGGCGGCGATGTGGCCGAAATGGCCAGTTCCGAGGCGAGCGCAGCGAAAGAACGCCTGGCCGGTCTTCGCGAACGCATGGACACCGTACGCCAACTCCACGACATGCCGAAACCGACCATCGCTGCCATTGAGGGATCTTGCGCCGGCGCCGGATTGTCCTTGGCCCTCGCCTGCGACCTGCGGCTTTGCGCCGAAGACGCGAAGATCACGACGGCATTCGCCAAGATCGCGCTCTCGGGAGATTTCGGCGGTTCCTGGTTTTTGACGCAGCTACTCGGAGGTGCGAAGGCGCGCGAACTCTACCTCACCTCGCCAATTCTCACCGGTGCCGAAGCCGCTCGAATCGGCTTGGCGACACGGGCCCTGCCCGCCGCAGACCTGCAGGGCGCAGCACGGCAGTTCGCCGCCACACTCGCAAAAGGCCCAACAGACGCGCTTGGGCGAATGAAGGAAAATATCGCGAAAGCGGAAGCGGGCTCCACGCTCGCAGAGTGTCTCGATCTCGAAGCCCGGAATCACATCCATTGCGCAGCGAGTGCCAACCACCGGGAAGCTGCAGCGGCTTTCACGGAAAAACGTAAACCCGTATTCAACGCGCACTAAGGCAAACAGGACAAATCGCGCACCGGATGTCCTCAGGTTTTTGCTTCCGACAGAAGCCGGAAAGAGCATAAGACAAGCCGTAAAGATGTACCGATCAAAGATCGACTTAGGCACTGATCGGGCGCTATCGACCAAAAGGCTTCATGGGGCCAGCGCTTGCCAAGCCCTTCGATACTTCTGATCTCTCTTAAGCGCTGGGCGGTGTGGACGGATTGCCGCAGTTTGAAGAAATGGGCTCCCCGGCTTAGCTTTGTCCGTTTCATGGGATGTCGACCAATTGGATGTGTTTAGGCGTGGACTAAGGACCCCGTTAGAGGGGTGATCGGCTTCCAACAGGAACCCTTCTGGCACAGGGGTTACAACAACCTCCGGTTTATCTTGGAGGCTTTGTATTTGGATGCTTGTTGTGGAAACAATTGCAAAGATACGCCGGCTTGCGCTGATGAAAGGCATGCCGAACAAAGCGAGCTGCCGGGAATTGGGTATTTCGCGTAAAGTGGTTCGGAAGGTTCTGCGCGGCGGTGGCTGCTGGAAAAACGCATCAGTTGCGCCCCTGCCCACAAACAGGTCGAACAGCCACAGCGCACGGTCTGGGACGTCTTCGAGGAAGAGCGAGCCAATCTGATCGGATATCCGGTTGATCAATGGGGGGCGAGGCCCGTCAGCGAGGCTACCAAACGCGATCTATGCCCACCGATAGATATCGATAGGCATTGAAGGAATTTATTTTTGTTTACAGTATGTTAAGCCGCGTCTCAGTGCGCAATCAGCAGCGTTCGGATGGGCCTGAACCATTCCCACTCTAATATTTTTCATGTCCTAAGGAATTGATTTTCTTACAGAAAATTTCCTTTTCGGCTCCCCGCGCCGTGACCAGACCCGTCAAAAAGTTAGCCTCTTGATTTTGCTATATTTTTTTGGAATTTCACGACAGAAAAATTCTGTGAACTATCGGCCGTTTCGCGTTGAGACGTAGACGACAAACGTCGAATCTAGCGCCCCGATAAAGTACCGTCAAAACCGGCAAAATCAATATACCCACCTCGATCCTGGATCGCCGGGATGGCCGGTTCGAACCGAGCACATTGCATGGAC
Organism: Martelella lutilitoris; assembly: GCF_005924265.1. Lineage (GTDB taxonomy): Bacteria > Pseudomonadota > Alphaproteobacteria > Rhizobiales > Rhizobiaceae > Martelella > Martelella lutilitoris. Next base: position 10,226 of record NZ_VCLB01000005.1, on the reverse strand, counting down.
GACAGAGGTTGAGAGGGTGACCGGTAGATTGTTCAATCTCGGTCGGTATCTTGCGACCGGCAGCCGGTTAGGTCAGCTCGTTTCCGATATTCCTGATTTTGCTGAAGGTGCCAAAACTTGCGAGCTTATACTCGCCAATGCCCGTGAGACGCGATCACAAAGGACGCTTAGAAGGGGCTGTCCGTCACTAGCGCGCCAGGGGAAAGAGCAATCGCACGCCGGTGCTTTGCTGCTCGGCAAAAAAGGCAAGACCGGCCCGACTGCGGGGGTTAGGCAGTGGAAATATCGATGCTCGTTCGGGCTGCAGCGCATTCATGACGTAAAGAATGCGATATCGAAACCGCTTGTCCGCCTTGCATGACTCGGCATGCGCGATTTCGCTCGAACCAAGTTCTATAGTCTGCCTAGCTTGGGGCTCGACCAACTTCGTTGCTTTAACCTCGAAAAACCAACGTGTTCCACCATTGGCCACTTCGAAGTCGTACCCCAGTCCGTCATTACCCTTTTCTCCGCAGATGTGCTGCCGATAGCCCGATTTCCAAGCACTTTCGTCGACGACGCGTTTGGCGCCAAAGCGCTGCTTCAGCCAGTTGAAGGCGATGGCTTCGCCGAAGAACCCAATGACTTCGCGTTCGTCGTCGGAAAGCCTCGGCGCTCCACCCCCGCCGCCGCCAACACCACCCCCGCCGCCACCTCTCGACGTCCGGATGGCGATTGGGGTGCCGCGCACCGTGCGCGTTGACGTCGCTAAGAGTGCCGCGTTCCGCGCAACCCCGCTCGCGATTTGGTTTACGAGCATGCTGAGCGTATCGGCACCAATTGTGAAGACACCACCACTGTGCTCGATAGTTCGGCGGCGTGTTGCCGCTGCCTTGCGGGCCGCCTGTTCGTCACGTGCGAATTTGGAGCGTTCCGCCTCAGATAAGCCAATGGCATCGAGCGATAGCGGCCAATCCTTCGGCCACATTCCGCTGCGCGACATCCAACCAAGAGCGGCACCTTCTGTCAGCCTGTCAAAGTCCATCCACCCTCCCGACGAGGCAGCCTTAACAAGATTGCCTTCGACCTCGGCGAGTGAAAGCCATTGCTGGCGCAGCGGGCTCTCCTGTTCTAACCGGATCAGCACGGCCTCGCGAAGGCGCGAAGCCCAAGACCGGAGCTGGCGCTGATTGTGGTCGCGAACAGCATCTATCGCTTCGCGGCCCTCGGGGAGGTCGGCGACCGAAACGACACCGTTTACTGCCATCCAGCGATCGAGCCAGCCCTGCATCACATCTTGGTCGAGACTGATAGCTGTCCGACCGAAGTCCTCAGGAAGGGTCGGAAGCGCCGCGTCGCGGGTTTGCACATACTTGCTGAGGTCGGCGCCGGAAGCGAACATCACTCTGAACGACGCGCGCACGCTTTCACGGATGAACCTGTCTTTTCGCGTCAAGAAAGCCGACAGCGTCGCTTGATGCCGATCCGTGAGATCGAGCCGTGTGTAGGGCGGTCCTAGGCTTTCTAGCGCCGCGTTGAGCCGGGCGAGATCCACCCCAAGCGCGATCGCAACGGGTTCAATCTCCCCCGCCTCACGGCATCGCTTGACCAAGCTGTCTGGCTCCACCGGTAACAGGTGCGCCAGTGCCACAAGGGAGGCTCTCACATCGTCTTCGCTGTGGAGTCCACGACCGGTTACAAAATCGGCAGCAGCGTCCTGCCCGGCAAACAGCGCGACGAATGGCCGTAGCGTCCTGAGCAGATTGCCGATCGACGCGCGAGAAGCACCGAGGACACGGCCGACCACCTCGACCGGCATATTCAGGATCGCAGCATAGTCCTCATGGTTTGAGGCGAGCGCATCTGGTCCCAACTGCGCAGCGAAGGCGAGAATAGGCTCGCCAATGAAGCGGCGACTACCGAGCGCCTCTCCGAGGGGCTCGGCGATCGCGACAAGCAGCCGGCCGCTTTCTTTGAGCTCGCTATGACAAAGCACCGTCTGCCCGTAATCGTCTTTGTGAAGCACGGCGCGTGTGGCGAACATCGGGACGGGGTCCACAACCGTCCCTGCCCGGATCGAAAGGTCGTCCAGGAAGCGGATTCGCAGTTGAGAAAGTCGTTCGAGAACCTGTTCGATCGGTCCTCGATAAAGGCTGTTGCGATAACGCTGCGTGAGAACAACGATCTCTCGGATCACATCTCCCAGCATGTCTTCGATCAAGGGTTCGCCAGAGTTGAAGCGGATTGGTTCGCCGCCAGACTCGAAGCTTGCCTGGATCGCCGAGGCCCGACGGACCCTATCTGGAAAGCGCGTCGCCAAATAGGCGCCCACCTCGCCAGCGCGATTCGGTGGCGGCTCGATAACGAGTGTTCCGGCGCCCGATTGTGCCGTCGCGGCAAAGAGCTGTCGGTCATCTCCATCTGAAACGACAACAGCTGGCGCGTCGGGGAGATCAGGCGATGCAACTGTCACTTCGCCGTTTACACGCCCCAGCAATCGAAGCTGTGGAGGTGGAAGTTGCTGGAGGTCCGCCTGCTGCCAAGCGTCCTGACTAGCGGAATAGATTCGCTCCTTGTCGACCTGATGAGTGGCGCGGTCGACGAGATCACCAGCCATGGATAGAAAACGCCATGCGGAGGTACGATTGCCATATTCCGACAGTCCGGCGCCTCGAAGCTCGGCGGCCGCGAGTTCAGACCGGGACAAGACATCGCGAAGGTCGGGTGAGACAATTGGCAAGAACGGCGGCGGCGTTCTTGTCTCGGTGCCGGGCAACCATGCCGCTTGCAGCCGCTCAAGGCTCCCCTGCGACAGAGGGACCCATGCCACGCCTCGGACAAAGGCAGCCAGCGGCGACGGCCATTGCCTGCGATCTGGTGCGTGCGGATGATCTGGTTTGAACACGGTCATACGGAGCACTTCCGGTGACCGCTCGATCATGCGAATGATCTCCCTCGCATAGTCCGGACCAGCGACCGGGGCCAGGGCGTCAAAATCCAGTTGTCCTGGAGCGCGCATCGCGCCGCTCGCGGTGTAGATCGTCTGCGGATTGGCCAAGTTGTTCCCCGGCCCCATCAGAGCTTTCCAGCAATCGGTCTGATCTTTGGGCAGTCCCGCACGAACAGCCAGCGTCGAGGCCAGCGCGTTCGGCCATGCGCGTGGGGCACTTCCTGGCAGTGCTGGAATCGGCCGAAGCGTGTCGGACACGCCAGCCTTGCGCAGGAATGCTTCCCAGTTCTCCCGGTCTCCCGATGCGACCGGCCAATCGGCATAGCGGCGAAGGGCCCGTTCTGCATGGTTATCCAGCTCGGTAGAAATGCCGGCTGCCCGCTCGAAGAGCCGCTCGAGCCCGCCGCCGCCCTTTCGTGCCCAACTGTCGCCGAGATAGGCAATATTTGCACGCGACCATCCTTGGCGCGTCGGAACATGCACGTTGAGCTCGGCCACGATGGCGTCCGCGGTATCCTCCCCGATCACGATCCGCATCATTGCGGTGAGGGCCTGCCACCGCAGACCATCGGGATCCTGCGTCTCCCCGGGCACCGAAATTGCATTCGCCAACAATCGAAGAATTTCGCGACTTTCATACTCGCGCAAGAGCCCATTGCCCACGAAGAACCGGCGCGCCAAGCTGGTTCCGTCTCGGGAAAGCTCCAGGTCTGGATGCAAATAGGCGATGCGGCGTTGCACATTTCGGGGCAGGCTCTTCAAGGCCTCGGCACTGTCGACATTGCGCAAGGGCGGCAGGAAGACCGCGCTCAGACGGCGCCGCTTGCCGCGGGCGAGCACTGGTGCATCCGTGAGGTCGAGCTCGCGCCGCGCGGTAAGCAGCAATTTACGGCCATGCAACGCCTCACCTGCATCCTTGAAGAGCACCCGGACGGAGGCGTAGAACCGGTTCCACCGCTCGATCGACGCCTTCCGCTTCGCAAGATCAGACGCGACTCCCTCCACGACTTCCGCCCGTTCCTCGTTTGTGCAGCTAAGCAGTCGTTTCCCAGCCAAGAATTGCTCGAGCAACCTAAGTCGACCCAAGTCGATGGAAGGGTCCAGCAGGGGAAATGGCGACGTTCTCGCCGCCAAGGCAGGAGTGATGAACTGGTCGGTGGGCCATGCCTTCGCATCAGCGAAAGATGCCCAACCTTCTGGTGCCCGAGTGCCAGGTACCGAAGGTAAAAGCGCATCACGAGACGCGAATATTTTCTTGCGGATCTCGTCTCGTTCCGATCCATTCCACATCAGGAGATCCAGCACGACCTGCCGCGCTTGTTCGTGCGCAAGTTTCACCTTCGCAAGTCGCGCCCCGGCGAGGGCTGCGTCTCGAGCGACGGCAAGAAACATGTGATTCAGCTCGACGCCGCTCTGGAGTGTCAGCCGGTTGAGGCTGGCGAGGAACGGCGCGTCGAGATATCCGGGGAAGGGACCGCCCACATCGGCCCCCATGGGGAGAAAATTATAGAGCCGCCCGTCCAATGGAGGTCCGTCGACAGCAACGGCCACCGAGACGACCGCGTCACCGGTCCAGTTTAGCCAAGCTTCAGGCATCTTCTCGGCCATGACATCTCGCTGTATGACGTCGATGACCGCAGCGTATGGAACGGTTCGTTCAACTACCGTATAGCTTCGATTCCCGCAGGAGACGATCATGAGGCGGAGATCATGCTCGTCGTGGATAACCTGTGACGTCCGTGTCAGCGTGTTGAACACGGGATCGCAGCCGCGTCGTTCGACCGACAACGTCGTGACGCGCGTGAGAAAGAGCTGAACTGGAGGACTTTCCTCCGCAAGACTGCCGAGCTGCGCGGCAACGGATTCCGCGGCTTCAGCGCTTTTCAAAGGCAGCCGCACGACGGTAGCATAGCCGTCTTTCGCCAGCTCCTCGACCGTAACGTTCGAGGCATTGGCGGGGCACCCGAGGTACACGCGCGGCATGCTCGCGATGACGAGCGCGGCGGTGTCGCCAAGCTGCTGGGCCTCAAGGAACCGTGTGAGCGTGGGATCATCCGCGAACTGAAAGCAGAAACCATCAAAATAGCGTGATTCAGGGGTCAGTCTTGAGAAGATTTCCGGATGGGCGCACACTTGGAAGACGCTGAGAAAGCCGACTCCTTTGTTTCCGATGGCCTCGTTCACGTCCTTGGTGGTTCGAGTGGGGCTGCACAGTGCATCGAAGTTGTCGCGCGTGAAGCCGGCGCCATCATTGGCCACGTACAGGGTGCCGTGCGGCCCCTCGCTCATGTCCAGAATGAACTTTATCCGTCCATCGCTTGATGCGCTAGGATGGGCGTCGTGAGCATTCTGGAGGAGTTCGATAATGACGCGGTCGCGATAGCTGTCTGAGACCCGCTCGCACATGCCCTTCAGGTCCGGATAGACGGACAATGCGGGATCCGACAGAAAATGCTGGATACGGCGAAGCGTTTCAGCCCGGATATGCTCTGACGGTGATCCAACCATACTGTTCTTGCTCGAATGATCCAGCATCTGCATTTCTTTCGACATCTCTTGTTTTGGCCAGCCATTTTCCTCAGCGAGCCGTCAAATGTGGCCTTCTTCCATACGGACCGGGGTTGTCCGATGGGGCGGATAACCATGATCTTTACCGCTGGAGGACGCGGCGCGGGAACATGATGGCCGGCGACGTCACCGCGAGCGACGTGTGCGGCCCGCCGACGCCTCACACGACGTTCTCAACGACATTGAGGATCTCAATGGCTGCCTGGACCTCGGCATAGAGTTCAGCATTACTCTCGCCGGCATCGATTTCGACGATCAGCGAAAAGCGGGCAATGAGATCCTGCGGATCGGGAACGGTCTTGGTCTTCCACCAGCCTGCAACAGGATGTACCGCGATCAGATTGCGGCGAGCCAGATCGGATGCCGGGCAGACCAGTTCATCGATGTGCAGTGATCCGACATCGCGGCGATTGCGGCCAAAGGTCCAGTTGTCGTCTTCCTCGACAGCCGGACCTTCCAGCTGCTCGGCAACATCGCTGATGCGGGCCAGGAACGCGACCTGGTTCTCGTTGGGCCGGTTCAGCTTGAAGCGCAGTTTGTGCGAGGCATATCGGAATTTGGAACCTCGCGCCGGCTCGGACGGGTTCGGGTCGATAAAAGTGCTGAGCGCAACGCGCAGCTTCACAGGGCTTTGAACGAGTTTCCTCAATTCCTCGACCGGCCACGGCAACTGGAACACCTTCATCTCATTGTGGACATGCTGCGCCGATGGCTTTTCTGCCTTTCGGTACGGCCTGATTGTATCCTGCACGATGAGGGTCAGGGCATTTGAAGCACTTCGGCGCGCTCGATCAAGATCGGGAACGCCATAGCCATAGCGCTTGAACAACGGCGCATAATCCCCTTTGGCGGGGTTGGCCGGCAGGTGGCTCCTCATCTGAGGAGTCCAGCGAGCAGAGGAAACGAACAGGGCGCGAATGGTTTCCGGCCAAAGGTCGGGGTAGTCCGACCAGATCTCTGTCACCGCCCGTGCTGCCAGCGCAGTGGCACCGCTCGTTTCGCCTGTGGTCGTGAAGGCGCGCTGCGGGTACTGATGATCGGTAGTGAGAAGCGAAAGCGCTGGATGCTTCATCGGTGGAGGAGCACCGTCCACCAGCCAGTTCCCGCCTTCGAAGACGACGTCGGGCTTCAGCGGCCAGTGCGATGACCAACTGGCCGTCCGCGAGGATGGGGCAAGGTCGCCAACTGGCGCCAGCGGCAAACCGACCTCTCCGGCTGGGAGCACATTCTTCTCGGTATAGGCTCCGACGCAGATCGCGTTCCAAGCGTGAGCGGGCGATTCCACCTCGTTGTCGGGAAGATCGCAAACCGACAGGTAATCGTTGTTGTCGAACTGGTTCTGGTTGGTGTTGCCGGCAGACACGAGGACCAGGCGCTTGATCTTCTTGTCGCCGGACACGCCGGAGGCCAGCTGGTCGACCTCGCTCGACCATGACGTAGGCGCTCCATCGTGCGGGGTATCGTCCTCTGTGGTCGTTGCCAACGTAAAGGTGCGCCGGCGGTTCCCGGTGGCCTCGGCGGCGTTGATGCCTTTGCGAGTTACTGCGCCAAGAAGGTGATGGGGATTGTGTCCGGCGTCCGGAATGATCTTGGCCGACTCCAGCCGGTGCCGAACCTGGATGGGATTCATCGTCTGCAATGCCGTGGTGAGGTCGCCGAAGAGAGCGAGGCCGGCGAGCTGAGTACCATGGCCAACCGCATCTTCTAGCCCCCATGCTGGCTCTGCTGCATGGCGATCCCCGACGGCCAGCGCAGGAGCGATCAGCGGATGCGCCCTGCTGACGCCGCGGTCGAGCAAGGTGATGTAATTGGGATCGCCGCCTCCGTCGAACGTCGCCCTACCGACGACGTCATCCACCCATTCAACCTGCTCCTCGATTTCGAGCGCATCGAAATAGTCCGCCGTAACGGTAGGAGCCGCCAGCGCACGAACGCCTGCCAACCGGCGCACCGCCAAGGCCAGAGCATCGCTGGTAGCCGTGCCGATGACGACGATGTCTTCTGGAAATTCTAGGCGATCGGCGCTGAAGGCAACGCCGTAGTCGGGAGCGCCGGCAATGAAACCGGCTGCGGCTTCCTTGTCGAGCCAGATTTCCCAGGGCCGCGAATCATTGCCGTCGGGAAACTTCTGATTGGGGCTACGCCACAGCGCTCGCAAACCCGCTTCGACAATCGCTCCGATGCTCTGGACAAGATCGGCGTTGTAGGGCCGACCTCCCGTTCCGTCCTTCTTGGTTCGGTTCTTCTCGCCGAAGTTGGTGACTTTCTGCCGAAGTTTGTCGATGCCGTTTCCCGAGGCAAACACGGTCGCGCGTGCCGGTTGCTGCTCACCTGCTGCCGGCTGCACCTTCAGGAGTGTCAGGCCACTGGCATCGAGGCCGGACGTCACCATCACCTCTCCCGGCCGCCCCTCGACGTCAAGGTAGAGGCCGGGCCGATTTTCGGCAGCTGGGTTCGGGAGATGATCGAGCGCTTGGAGAAGTGCCTGAGCATGGGCGGCGCGGTTGGCGACATCACTTGGCCTTTTTGACGATCCGCCGCCTTTGGCTTTGAAGAGCTGGGCTTTTCCTAAGCCTTGCAGAATGAAGTGTTTGCGATTCCTCGGCATCCCCGCCCATTCCCCCTATTCCATGCAGTGAGCGGCGGCGATCCAAGGACGCGACGAGTGATGTTGTCTCGACGCTCTCCTGATTAGCCAATACTGCTCGTCTTGCGGCGTCCTCCGCAGCGGCGACAACATCGGCGGTCGACAATCCCTCTGCATGGTGCGCCACATTCGCCCAATCGACATTGTTGGCATCGAAACCGATCAACCGGCGGCGCAATGCCTTTTCAATCGCTGCACCCTTCGGCATTTCGTAGGGCAACACCAGATCGAAGCGACGCAGCACTGCCCGATCCAGAATTTCCGGAAGATTGGTAGTAGCTACGATGATCGACGGACCTGTATCCTCGTCGAGGAATTGCAGGAACGAATTGAGGATGCGGCGCGCCTCTCCAATATCATTTTCAGAGCCCCGCGCTGCAGCAAGCGCGTCGATCTCGTCGAACAGGTACACGCCTCGCGTCGTGCGAACCGCATCGAAAATCATGCGTAGCTTCTGAGCGGTCTCGCCCATGAATTTTGTGATCAGCCCATGCAGCAGCACGGTAAAAAGAGGAAACCTCAATTCACCAGCCAAGGCCGCCGCACTCAAGGTCTTCCCGGTCCCGGGCGGGCCGGCGAACAGGAGCCGCCGGCGCGGCCGCAACCCCTTTTCCTCCAACCGCTCCCGCATGCGGGTTTCGGTGACAATGTGACTGAGCTCGTCCTCGAGATGGAACGGCAAAATGACATCACTGAGCCGTGTAGAGGGATAGCTCGCATCAAGGAAACCGGCGAGATCACCGCGTGGTGTCGCCAGCGGCGTCGGCTTTGCCGCGGCAGGCTCGGGCGGCGTTCGACGGACCTCCGCCCATTGCCGCAGTTGCTCGGCAAGCCTTGTATGCCCTTTCTGGTCTTCGGCGGCAGCAAGCTGCATGGCGAGATCGAAGAAGCGTTCTTCGTCACCTTCGGCGTGACTCTTGACGAGTCCGATCAATTGCTGTGCCGATGCCATATTATTGCGACTTTCACTGCCCCGAGCTGATTTGCGTCGATACTACCGAGAGATGACTTTATATTTATTAAACGTTAATGGAAGAGAGCGACGCCCGATTAGGGAGACGTTCAACCACATTTGTTGAACCTTATACGCCGCCCCGTACACGGCTGCCTCGACCTGCGGAGGGGTTGAGCGCCGACGTGGAGAAGGATCTTAACATCGGAAATGACAACAGCGGCGCGCAAAACCTCCAAAAAAATATGGCCGCCAGCTGGCCTCCCGGCCGACCCACTCTAAGATTTTTACAACCGCAAGAAATTAATTTTATTGTGGAAAACCTTTGTTTTCGCGCTCAACGCCGAGGCGTAGGCCGTCAAAAAGTTATTCTTTTGTTTTTATTATGTTTTTGGCGAATTTCAGGGTCGACAAAAATTTGTGAACTATCGGCACCTATCGGCCATCTCGCGACGAGACATCGATGGCAAACGTCGAATCTGACGCTCCGATAAAGTACCGTCAAAGTTGGCGAAATAAATATACGCACCTCAATGCTGGATCACTGGGATGGCGGGTTGGCCCTGGCGATTATAGAAGCCGCAGCCATTAAGATCCCGCACTTTAAGGTTGGCAACGGTGGTCTGCGTCTGGCGTCCAGTCCCGGCTGACGGTGCCCATCTGAAAGCAGAGGCTCGCTTGAGGCGATCGTAATGTCCGCAATGTTGAACATCCGACACGGCAGATTCACAACCGCGAAAGCGGGACAACGGACATTCGAAGTGCTTCAGTGTTGGGTATGAGGCCGACACACTGTGAACGTTCGGCCGCAGATTTTTTGCTGGCTGTGGATGGCCCGCTATCTTGTTACCGCTGGATATCTAACCGCCAGGAGAAGCCGTGGTGCTAATTTCAGCTGGCAGAAAGCCGGTCCGACACAAAATTCCACTCAGTTGGTTCAAACCTTTGAGATCTTTACGTAAGTCAGATAAAAACTGCGGATCATGCGATGTTATTGCATTCGCTCACCTAGGCTGTGTGGACGGATTTGATGAGGTTGAATGCTGCAGCGATTGACACGATGGCTGAAAAGTTGCGTTTGGTTTTCTCGCAGCGCAGAGCCACCCGTTTGAAGCGCTTGAGCTTTCCTA
>NZ_VCLB01000004.1 GCF_005924265.1 Martelella lutilitoris | reverse complement strand
GTCGTCCTCTGTCATCTTCGTGCTCATGTCGACCTCCAATCAGTCGACATCCCATGAATCAGACAACGCTCAGCCGGGGAATCCCATTTCTTCAAACTGCGGCAATCCGTCCACACCGCCTAGCAATTTCACACGGCAGCGGCGTGAGAATTTGTTCAGGATGCATCACTTCGTTTTCGACCCGGATCCTGAGGCTGATGAAATCGTACTTGATGTGGCCCGTGATCTGACGACGCTGTGGCTCATGTCGGATCTATTCCCTCGTGTGCCCCTCGAAAGGGACCGCGTCTTCCGTTCCTGCTATCGTCTTGTCGCTAAACGGAAACTGTCTGCGAACCTCGATAACGTATTTTGGGAGAATTCGCGTCTGGAGGTCGTAGCATGACGCTCACGCCTCAATACACGATGCCCGCCGGAACTGAGATTTCCGTTCACAAACGGACGTTCCAGGTGAAGGCTCGGTCCAACGGCGGCTATTCTGCCGTCGATATTGAAAGCGGGGAGGAGCGGCTAATTCCATTTTCCACCTTCGTCGCAGCATTGAAAGCGCCTGGAACCAGGCTGGTTCCCGGCGCGCATCCTTCATCTGCGGATGTACGAGCACGACTTGAGGGGTTCGAAACTGTTGAATCGCTTTCTCCGCGGCAAAGGAAAGTAGCTCAGTATCATCATGCTCTGTGCAAGGGCATGGAGCACCTACGTGAAAGCCTGCAAAAGAAGTACGGGAAGCCAAGGCTGGAGCTGTCCATCAGGATGTTGGAAAAGCTCGAATATCGATGGCAGATCATGGAAGTCGCCCAACTTTATTTCGACGAGAATATCCGTCTCCAGGCGCAACGTGGCGGCTGTGCTGCTCATTGGATTATGTACAACGGGCGAACACTTCAGAAATATCTGAAAATCTACCAGAATCTTCCGCCCGACGTCGACCCGCTGGCGGCCCTGGTGTGCCGTGAAGATCGCAAGGGCAATCGCGAGCCACGCCTGACTTACGAAATCTGCGAACTCATGACGCAGGCGTGGGAAGAGGGCGGCCTCGATCTCAAAAAGACCTCTCTGGCCAATGTTCGTGATCGCCTGGAAACTCTCATTTTAGAGAAGAATACGCTGAGGCTGAGCAATGAGTTACCGCCGCTGGTGACACCGGCGGCAGCGACCGTGAAAGCGCATTGCGAAATGCTGGTCAGCCCGACGGCATACGAGGTGGCCACGATGGGTGAGCGCCACGCACGCAATAAGAGAGGGCGCGGCAGCACGGATATCCGGGCACTTATGATCGGCGAGTATGTGGAGATCGATGAATGCAAGATTTCGCTCGTCACCACTGCGAAGAAGATCGGTCTGTGGGCGACGCTGTCGTCGGATCGCCGCGCTGTTCTCAGAGAAACAGACGAGGAGATCAAAAAGCGATGGCAGCTTCTATGTGCGATCGATGTAGCTTCGCGCATGCCGTTGGCGTGGGTGATTGCAGAAAACCAGGGTTCCGACGCGACGATGGCACTCCTGCGGATGGCCACGCGTGACAAGAAAAAGGAGGCCCAGCGCTACGGATGCACTGGGGAGCCGATGCCGGCCATTGGTCTCGGGAATGTCAAATCCGACAACGGTACCGGACTGAGGAATCAGGAAGTCATCAAGTCACTTGTCGGAGTGGGCGCCACAAGTACGATCGCTCGCACTTATGCATCAACAGATAAGCCTTACGTGGAGCGGATGTTTGGGACGCTGGAGTCCACTGTTCTGAAGACCGTTCCTGGATACACCGGCCGCAAGGCCGGAGAGCTACCCGGATATGATGCGACGAGTTATGGCGTGCTGAACGTGGAGCAGCTCTACGGGATTTTGACGCGATATTTCATCGACGAGTATCCGTCTACCCGGCATTACGGCGCAGGCATGTGGGGAAGGCAGCCAATTGAGGTTTTCCATCAGATCAATCGGGAACGTGGTTGTTTCGCGCCGATCGATCCCAACCGTCGGCGTATCCAATTGGGATGGGAAGAAAAGGTCAAGCCGCAGGATGAGGGGGTGAGGACTTTCTCCGGTATCTGGTTCAATTCTGATGAGCTTCAGCGCCTCAGGGATGAGCACCGAATTCATGGAAAAGTTTCGGTGTTCGTCGATCCGGACGATATGAACACCGCGACCGTTGTACTGCCAAAGATCAGAACTGTTGTTGAAGTTTACCTTCAAATCACAGCGTTTGCTGACCTGACGCTGGTTCAAATCCTTGATGTGATGGCCGAATGGCGAAAAGAAAGTGAACAGGCAATTGAAGTTCATGAAGACCGGATCATGCAGGTGCGCAGAGCACGTCATGATCTCATGCAAACAATCGCTGTCGAAAAGAAACTTCCGCGAAGCTATGTGACGATGGAAGAAGCCGAGGCAAAGGCGAAAGCGGTTATCGCCGGAGCAAAAATCATTCCGAGCACATCGCGTGACAGGCTTGATCTCGGCGTGGCGCCCGATGCCATCACGGACATCAGCACGGGCAACTCGGCCAATACCTACAAAATCGAGGGTGCTGGACAGGTCGTTGACGAGACGGCCATCCCAGATGTTTCGACGGAGAAAACTAAAGCTTCGGCATCTGACCACGTCGATACGACGGAGGAAGCACAGGTCCCGGCATCAGAGCCCGAGACGCAGCGGAAGAAGAGATCGGAAAAGCGGAATGGCGGGCTGCTCGGCCGCCCTAATCAGATCAAAGATCTGGAGTGAGATCATGAACACATTCATCGATATGGAAACGGTCAGTATCGCCAATCGGCTGAAAGAGGTACATTATCCGTTTCCGCGAGCGCAGGAACTGCGGACGCAATTCAACAGTTGTCTCGAGGACTATTATGCGAAAGCAATGTCCGGCAAACCATTTGAAGCGCGCGGTCTTCTCGTTACCGGAAAATCGCGAATGGGAAAGTCGCGTGAAATCGATCACCTGATCAGGGCGTTCAATGACAGCGCCACACCGATGCCAGACGGTCGGCCGGCTCGGTTTATCCAGCTCCGGCTGTGGGCGCGGAACTCGTTGACGGACCTGGGCAGTTCGACATTGGAAGCGCTTGACTATCCTGCCGCTGGAAAGGAGAAGCAAGCTCGTCAGATCTGGGAAATGGTCCTCAAACAGGCCAAACGAAACGGCGTCATCGGTATCCATTACGACGAGGCACAGCATGCTTTCACCGATACCGGCGGTGCCAAGAACCGTACCATGCTCGATAACTTCAAGGCATTGATGAAGGAACCTCGCTGGCCAATGATCCTGATCCTGTCCGGGGTGGACGGCCTATCCCAGCATGTTGAACGGGTCGGCCCAGAAGAGCGCCGACAACTGAGACACCTGTTGCGGCCAGTTCGTTTTCGCCCGATTGACCCCAAGGCTGACCTCGAGGAGCTGAATGGACTTGCCTACGCATACGCGAAGAAGGCCGAAATCGATTTCGACCCTCTGTCCAACGCCGATTTCTTTCAACGTCTTTCCCACGCTTGCGGAAATCGCTGGGGACTCGTTATCGAGTTGATCATCGCTGCCTTCATCCGATGCAAACGGGCTGGTGAGGCTCGGATTTCACTGGATCACTTTGTTGACGCGTTCGCTGAGATGCATGGGACGCCGAGAGATTTTTCGCCGTTTACTGCTCCGGATTACCAGGAACTGTTTGAGCCGGACAGACTACTGGAGCTCCTCAACCAGGAAGACTGATCAAGACAGTTTGCGAATATCGAATGCGAGAAGGTCCGCTCTTAGCGGGCCTTTTTTCATGGGGATGATCTGGCGGGCTTTTCAAGGGTGTGCACGTTTATGCTTCATATTTGCATGCTTATGCCCGTGGCTTGTGGGGTGCTCTGTAAGTCATTGATATAATAATCTAATTTCGCGTGAAATGCAGGAAATTGATTCGGTGTGCATTCTTATGCTTCATTGGCACTTGCTGACCCGCGAATGATAAGGGTGGGTTTCAGTGTCAGGCCGTCCGGCTGATGCGCAGGGGACCACGCCTTTCTGCCTATGGAGCAGGTCACGCTGTTTTCCTGTCCATGTTCACGCAAGCGTGTGACGAGACGACCATGCGGCATAGTCGGCATTGACCTTTTCGATATCGCTGTAGAGCCAGGCCATGCGGTCGAGGAACCAAAGCTTGAGCAGCATGGTCAGCGCCATGCCGGATAGCGTCGCCCACGCATCGAGCCAGATCAGACCGGTTATGAAAACCAGGCCTGACACGGCCGAAAGCGCGTTCAGTACATTGCCGGCGCGTTCGTGACCGGCGGGAATGGGCACGCTTTTCCGGTTGAGCCAGACCCGTTCGCCGAAAATACCGCGCGTCATCCAATTGTCCTTGCGGGCGGGCGGCGAAAAAAGCCTCGGGTTCAGCCAGACCCAGGCAATGGCCGCAATCGCCGGAAGGATGGCCCAGGGGCCGATCAGCACCCGGCTCCAGGCGGCAAGCGCAATCGCCGGAAGGACCGTCAGTCGGCTCCAGCCGCTCCACAGATTGGCATGGCGCTGCCATGTGCTGTCGTTCATGCCCATCAGCTTTTCTGCATATTCCGCAAATCTCATCGGCTGGTGTTCTCCTTGCTTGTGCCTGCGGCCATTCTGACGCCCTTTCGCTTGCGCGCCAGTCGCCGGAGCCGGCCGGCGGTTGTCCTGACGCTGCGTTCGAACAGCAGCGCCCAGAGCGCCCCGGCAAGAACCTGCCAGAGATTATGCGAATCCGATTCGATGCGCGAGCCGCCGACAAAGAATGCCGCCAGGATGACAATGGTTTTCACCACCGGCGACCTTTGGATACAGGTATTGACAAGGCTGCTCGCCCCGAAGCTTGCCGCCGCCATGTGGCCGGACGGAAAACCGTGAAGGCTTCCCGAGGGGCGGATGTTGATCGGGGCGTCGCCAAGCCCCCATTTTGTGAGGTGAACCGTGCCGAGCATCGCCACAAACCGCGCTGCATAGTCTCCGCCGCCGCCGGTTGCGATCCGGCAGCCGAATGCGGCGACCGGAAGCGCGATCTGCAGGTTATCGCCGTAACTTTCGACCGTTTTCTGCGAAAGGCACAATGCCAGCGCCAGCACGGCGACGACGAGGATATTTCTGTATTGCAGGAGGGTTTGCTTCAAGTGTCCAGATCCGTGATCGCTTCAATCGCGGATGCGCTATGACGCAGGCGCCGTCGCGTCGTCCTGACCGGCAGGCGAGGACATTGGACAGGCTCGAACCGCCTCTTTCATCTGGCTTTCCTCCGCAAACGGCCGGAGTTTGCGGTGAGTGGAATGGACGGCTAAACAGAGCGCTCAACACACGAAACACACGCCGGCACCGACCTTGATCGACCAGTTCAAAATCATCGCCGATACCGCCCTACCGGTCGTCGCGCTCTATTCGGCGTTTCTGGCCTTCGGGCAGACGCGGTTTCATGCAAGCGCCCGGTTGCTCGGCTGCTTGTTCGTTCTGCTCTTCATTATTTCGCCCTTGCCTCTGCGCTTTGACGAGACCACGCTCGCGGGGCATGTCTATTCCTCACTGGTGTGGGGGCTTTTCGCGCCGGCAAGCACCTTGCTGGCGCCGCTCTTCTATTTCTACGTGCTGGCGCTGACGCGGGAGCCGGACGCTCCGCACGACCGACCGTCGGGCAGACATTTCATCCTGCCCGCCCTGGCCGCCGTCGCCGGTATTGCTATGGCCCTGCTTCCGGTGGCAGTTCGCAACGGCCTGTTTTCCGCCGCCGAAACCGGAATGCCGTTGCCGGTGGCGCTTTCCGTTCTTCTTGGCATCTGGCGATTGCTCGGCCCGGTGACATTTATGCTGTGGCTGGTCTATGTCGTGCTGATGTACCGGCGGCTGACCGCCTATCGCAAGCGACTCTGCGATCTTCATGCCAGCACCGAGCGGCTGGAACTCTACTGGATCAACTGGCTGATGGGCATTGTGGCCCTTTATGCCCTGCTCAACCTCATCGATGCCGCTCTTTTCGATCCGCTCGGATGGGCCGTGGTGCCGGTGGTTGTCGACCGCCTCTGGTCTGTGCTGATCGTGATGGTGCTCGGCGTGTGGGGGTTGCGCCAGCGACCGGGACTGCTGCCGCCGGATGAGGCGCCAACGCAGACCGTCGAAAGCGGCAAATATGAAAAAAGCGCGCTGTCGCGCGCGATGCAGCAGCGGATCGCGGACAAGCTCGTCGCCGCGATGCGGGAGGAACGGCTTTACCGGGACGCCAATCTCTCGCTCTGGTCGCTATCGCAGCATATCGGCGTTGCGCCCAACTATATCTCGCAGACACTGAGCGAAACGCTTGGCCAGTCCTTCTACGCATTCGTCAACGGCTTTCGCATCGGCGAGGCAAAGAACCTGCTGTCTTCCGAGACACGTTCGGTTCTCGAGGTCGCCTATGATGTCGGCTTCAACTCCAAGTCCGCTTTCTACACCTCGTTCCGGCGCGTAACGGGCAAAACCCCGGCGGCCTTCCGCAAGGCGCAGGAGGCGGATGACACCGCGCGAGACAACCCGAAAGGCATTCCCGGCTAAAACCGGCGGGCGCGAGCGTGTTCTTTCATGCCTGGGGCGCAGATACCCTGCGCCACCGCCGCAGCGCCCAGAGGATCAGGAAAACGAGAACAAGGCCGTAGCCGGCGCTATCGAAGATGACCTTGGCCGTTGTCAGAAGGCTGGCGGTCTCGACCTGTCCCGGCTGAAGCCCGGAAGGACCCACCAGAAGCATGGCCCTGACGGCTGCGTTTTCGAGATAATCGAAGACCATGCCAAGCACTGGGATCATAGCGAGCAGCCCCTTCCAGAACCGGTTGAAAGGCGCCAGCAGATAAAGCGCAATGCCAAGCGTGAGGGCGAGCGCGGCGGGATAGACGAGATCGAGGCGCTGTTGCGGGCCGAGATAGATCGCGCGACCTTGCGGCGAAAGGGCCGCGAGAAACGCCTGCGCCTCGCCGCGGGAATAGCCGCCCGGCCGCATATCGAAGGGCATGAGCCCGCCGGCCGCCTGGCTGATGGCCGGCAGGGTCCAGACGGTCATCGCCCCGTAAATGCAAACGGCGATCGCGAAGGCGATCCACGCCGTCATCCTCATGCGCTGCATGGCATCACGCCTCCTTCTTATTCGATCGTTGCCAGGAAAACCGCCCGCGACAATCGCGTCAGCAAAGCGCGGTGGACAGGACGGCCCAACCCTTTTCGGCCAGATGAAGTCGTGCGTCGTGGCCGGCTCCGCAAAGATGCGCATCGCGCCCGGCCAGAACGCCTCTTGCGTCCGGCACGGAAAACGAGGTCGGGCCGCCGAGATTGAGCGCGAAGAAAAGCCGTCGCCCGGCATCCGCCAGTTCGAGAACGAGGCGGGTGTTTTCGAGAAGAACGGTTTTCGAGCGCGCCCGCACCAGCCAGGGATGGCGGCGTCTGAGGCCAATCAACTCCTGATGGCGGTGATAGATCGGCCAGCCATCCGGCCAGAGGTCCTGCGGGCGCTCGGGAAAGGCCGGGCGGACAGCATCGTCTCCGCCTTCGCCTTCTGTCTTGATGCCATGAAAGGCCTGCTCGTCTCCGGCATAGACCGAGGGGATGCCGCCGACCACCGCGAGCACGGCGAGTGCATGTTCCAGCGTGGCCACATCATCGAGACGGCTCGCCAGCCGCGTGACGTCATGATTGCCGACGAATGTCTGCGGAATGAAATGGTCGAGAAATCCGTTGTGGCGATCGAGCGCCCAGCTCAGTTCAAAGAAGTTTTTATCGTTGAGCGCGCTCCAGATGGCTTTCCAGAGTTCGTATTGGGTCACGCTGTCGACGCCGCTCGCCTGGACGAAACCGGCATAGTCGCCATGGATCATCTCGGCGAAGATGAAAGCATCCGGGTGGTGATCGCGAACGCCCGGCAGCACCCGCCCCCAGAAATCCGGCGCCATCGCATAGGCCGCGTCCAGCCGCCAGCCGGCGATGCCACGGTCGAGCCAGTGGGTCATGACCGTGCGGACATAGTCCTCGACCTCAGGATTTTCACCGTTGAGCGCAACGAGACCATGGTGCCCCTCGAAGGTGGCAAGTTCGCCCTCCGGCGTGTAGCGAAACCATGACGCTTTCGGTGATGATCCGCCGTGCTCCAGCGCGTCGCGGACAAAAGGGTGGCTGCGCCCGACATGATTGAACACGCCGTCGAGAACGACCCGCAGGCCGCGTGCCTGCGCCTCAGCCACCAGCCTGTCAAAATCCGCCTCATCGCCGAGCCGTGGATCGATGCGGAAATGGTCGGTGGTGTCGTAGCCATGGGTGGCGGACGCAAAGATCGGTCCGAGCAACAGGGCGGAGGCGCCGAGTTCGACCGCATAGTCGAGCCAGTTCAGCAGATGGTCGAGCCGATGCGCCGGCAAGGGCGGCGCTGCCGGACGAATGTCTGCGCCGACGAAACCGAGCGGATAAAGGTGCCAGAACACGGCATGTTCGATCCAGGCGGGCAACGCGATATCGCGCCTGTATACTGATTGGTACATATTCTTGCTATTCTCCATCGGAAGAAACGGCCGGCGACAGTGCGCCATCCAGGAACATGCCAACCGTTTCGCTGGCCGAGCGGGCGTTCAACGTCGCGAAACTGTTGAGCGCGATGCCGATATGGTTGTTGAGCATGCCGAGAAAGGATGCGGCCAACATTCTGTGCCGGCCCGTCGGGGCTCCGGCTGCCAGTTCCTGGGTGCGAAAACGGGCATCGATCGCTTCGAAATGGCGCTGGTGATGCTGCTGCGCTGCCTGACGCGCCTCGCTGTCGATCGGCGCGAACCAGAGCGTCAGATAGAAGCGATAGAGCAGGGGCTCCTCCCGGGCAAAATCAAATGTCCTCTGCGCCAGGGCGACAAGCGTCCGGTCGAACGCCTCAGTGTCAGACACCGGCTCCAGCGCTGCGTGCAAAGGCGCAAGGCGCTCTTCCAGCAGGGTCTCGAGCAGCCCGAGCTTGGAGCCGAAATAGTGGTAGAGCGTCGGCTTTCCAACGCCGGCATCATTGCAGATCTGCTGCACCCCGACACCTTCATAGCCTTGGGCGGCAAAGAGGCGGAGGCTTTTTTCAAGCAGAGCCGTTCTGGTGGTGTTTTGATGTGCCATACCCGGAATATACCGATCGGTATATTCCGGGTCAACGTGGTTTGTCGAATTTGTGTCTCGGGCCATGCCTATCGCTCATGGCGGGAGACATGGCTTCTCACGCTCTTGGCGCTATCCGTTGCGCATCAACCTTTCCGCGGCAGACGGCGACACTCGTTGAATGGCCCGCAACAATCTGGTTTTGCCGACCCATATTTCGCGTCGTTCCGTGTTTATGCCCTGGATAATGGCCGCCGCTGCCTGCTCAGGGGATATCTTGCCCGCGCCCCTGCCTTGCGTCATCTTCGTTTCGACGAGCGCCATGATCACATCCGTGACCAGCATATTGGATCCCGCGTCTTCGGCCTGATAGCGAAGCGCCTTCGTGAAACTGCGAATGGCTGCCTTGGAGGCACAATAAACCGGTGCCGATTTCTTGGGCGCCAACCCGAGTCCGGAAGAAACATTGACGATGGCGGATTCCTCCTGTCTGCGCAGGATCGGGATAAGGGCCAGACAGAGTTGCGCGGCGGCGTTGAAGTTCACCGTCATTTCATGCGCGATGGCATTGGGCTCACGATCGGGTTGGTCCGTAAAGAAATCGGCATAATGTTGCACCCCGGCATTGTTGACCAGCACCGAGAGGTCGGCGTGATGTGTCCCGATCTCGGCCACGAGCCGTTGCACATCGCCGGGAAGGCTGAGGTCGGCCTGGATGATATCAATCTGCCCGGGGCTCGATCCGGCAATGTCTTCCAGACGTTGCCTGTCGCGTGCGCAAATCACGACATGGCTTCCGGCCTCGGCGCACTGCATAGCAAGCGCCAGGCCAATGCCTTGGCTGCCCCCCGTTATCAGAACCTTTTTTCCGTCAAGCTGCATAGGGGGCCTCGCGATCTTCGAACTGGCGGAAGCCGTCGCCGATCGCGGGTATGATCTGGACGACCTCGAAATATGGCTCGCGAAAGATCGCCGTGTCTCTGAGGCGCTCGATTACGCAATAATAGGCGCCAAGATCATCGGTCTCGAACACGGCGACATCGCTGCAGACACCGCAAAATGCCTCTGCGTCGAAATGCTGGTGCGTGACGTCAAGCCCAGCCAGTGCGCCGGTCAGCGTTTCTCCGGCAATTCTGTTGCGCTCCGGGCGTGAGAGGCGAAGCCAGGCGGGCGTCGCTGTCAGAAGCATGAAGATCGTAAACTTATGCATGAGATTCATCCTTGAACACTGCGTTGCCGTCATCATAATATGAGCGATTGCTCGTATTTTGGACTCGCGTTTGCCATGCCAGCCCCAGCATCCGTTTGGCCCCGGAAAATTCCCCGCCAGAGCCGGTCACTCGCCGTTGTCGACGCCATTCTCGAAGCGGCGGCTCGCATTTTGGAAAGAGACGGTCTGGCCGGGTTGAACACCAATATTCTGGCTGAGAAGGCGGGCGTCAGTGTCGGCTCGGTCTATCAGTACTTTCCCTCGAAGGAGGCGGTTGTCGCCGAAATCCTGCGCCGGAAACGCGCCGAAATGCTCAGGGGCATGCGTGACGTTTTGTCGTCGGCAGAGAAATTGACCTTCGAGGAAGCGATCACGGCAATGCTGTCGGCTGCACTCAGCCATCAGCTTGATCGGCCAGAACTTTCACGCGCTTTGGAATATGCGGAAACCATGCTTCCAATCGATGCCGAAACGCGAGAACTGAAGATTGAGATTGCCGGGGTCGCGGCCGAATGTCTTCGCTCCGAAGGATTCCGGCAGCCTGAAATATTGGCCCGTGACATCACCGCGCTCTGCCGGGGCATGATAGACTCGGCGGGGCTTTATGGCGAAACAGACGCAGCGGCGTTGCAGGCCCGACTGATGGCCGCGACGCTCGGCTATCTTGATCGCATGCGGCAATAATCCCTGAACAGCCTGCGCCAGATTGTCAAAGCTGTCGGGAAAAGCGCCGCGTTACGGGGCTTTCGTCTTGCCGAAACCGGGCTGGTCGGGCGCGATCACGCGATACCGGTCTGCCAGATCGGGGATCAGGTCGCGGAGCATATGCCTCGCAGACGGAAAACCGTGCAACAGCAGGATGACGGGAGCGTCCTCAGGACCGGCAGCACTCAGACAGAAAAAGGTGCGCGAGACAACGCCGACGAAGCTCTAAAGCTTCGTTTTCTGGCCCTACGATCATCAACTGGAGTGTGCTCAGGTCGGGCCGGCTACTTGTTAAGGCTTCCTAAACCTGCGATTGATGCGCAGGTGGAATCGGAATGAGTGGCATGGCTGAACAAGACCAAAAAGGTGCAAATCGAATTGATGAGGTCGTTGACCTTCTGTTTCGTCACTTTCTGGGACGTAAGGCGGACGAGGATGGGTTGTCGGCGTATCGACAGGCGATACGCGGCGGAATGAAACTGGAGGCGCTTGTCGACAGCATCGCTTCCAGTGAGGAGGCCAGGCAGCGACAAGAGGCCAGGAGCAAAGACGACTATTCTCATCTCAACGCAGCGCATGCCGGAGCAGACGCCGACCTTATTGTTGACCTGATCTATAGAGCTTTCCTGTTTAGGAAGGCGGACGAGGACGGCAAGCTGGTCTTTGCAAATGCACTTCGGAATGGCGCGAGCATTTCAGATATCATTCTTGCCGTTTCGAGTTCTGTCGAGGCTCAAGAGAAGCGTTTCGCACAGGCTGGCGAGCATGATGACGGCGATGCCCAAGATGGCCGATTTATTCGCGACGTCGTCTCCATTTTGACCGAGTCCGGCGTTGCGCGGCCGCGTGATTATGACCGCTGCAAGCCTTTGCTCCAGCAGGAGCCGATGAACCGGATTTCGGTGCTTCAAAAGCTCATCGCGGAGAGGGTTGAACTGCGTGAAGCGTCAAACGGGAGCTTGAGAAAATACTGGCTCATGGGGACCGACCGGTTTCTTACGCCTGAAATCTGGAAAACGAGAACGGAGCAACTGGCGCCGCGCCTCAGTGCGCCGAGCATGGCTCAGCCCGCAGCGCTTGCGGGTCGCAATTTCGTGCACTCCGGAAATATTCGCGTGTCGGCAATCGCGAGTATGTATAAAGGTCGAAAATACATACAGAAATTCCTTGAGAATATCGTTTCGCAGACGATATTCGACCAGTCTGAACTCATCATCGTTGACGCTTGCTCCCCGGAAAAGGAGGAGGAGCTAATACGAAGCTATATGGAAATATACCCCAATATCGTTTACAAGCGGTTCGAATTCAATATCGGGATATATGACGCTTGGAACTATGCCGCTTCTATTGCGCGTGGAGAATATCTGACAAATACAAATCTTGATGATTTGCGTGGAAATGAATCGTTCGAGATTCAGTCGAGGACGCTTGACGAAAATAAGACCGTCGATGCCGTCTATCAAGATCTGTATTACAGCTTGGATCATTCATTTGATTTCGACATGGTGGCGGCCTGTGGCTTCAAAAGTAATCTGCCGATCGCGACACCCAACAATATGCTCGAGTTCAACTGCCTGCATAATGCGCCGATGTGGCGCAAGCGCTTGCACGACGAGGTCGGTTATTTCGACGCCAACTATCGATCTGCCGGCGATTATGACTTCTGGTTGCGTTGCCTGAAAATGAAGAAGACCTTTCTCAAGGTGAACACGCCGCACGTCGTCTATTATTGCAACCCTGAAGGCATTTCGACTGCGGTTGATACGCCGGGTGTCGATGAGGTGAACCGGGCGCGCAAGCGGCATGCCGGAGATTTGATTTCACCCTATTTCCAGATGTCCCGTAAGGCGTTCGCCCGAGAGGTCGGTTCCGATTGTCCCCTCGATCCTGCGAAATCAGATTACGATCTGGTGCAAAAATACATGCGTTCTTTCTCTGCACAGGCGCGCATGGACTGGCCGGGCTCGCCGCGTAGCCGGCAATCGGCCTGAATTTCTATAAGCGGGGGCCCACTTCGATGAATCTCTTAGTTGATGGCGTTTTCTTCCAGGTTGCCGATACCGGTATCGCGCGGGTCTGGCGGGCACTATTGCCGCGTCTCGCAGCCTTTCCGGAGTTTGATATCACGGTACTGGATCGTGGGCGGTGTCCGCTGATATCAGGGATTACCTACGTTGACTTTCCTTCCCATACCTTCACAAGTACGGCCGCCGATTCTTTGTTGATTCAGGAGTTCGCGGAAAAATACAAAGCGGACGTTTTTGTTTCGACCTATTTTACGACACCTACGCGGGTTCCGACGGTCTTGATCGTCCACGACATGATACCTGAGGTTTTCGACTTTGATTTGTCTCAGAGGGGGTGGCAGGAAAAAGAAACGGCAATCTGCTTCGCGCAATACTATCTTTGCGTATCGAATAATACACGGCGTGATTTGTTGCGCCTATACCCGGAAATATCTCCTGAGCGCGTGAGTGTTGCTCATTGTGGCGTTGATTCGGATGTTTTCTATGAGCGGTCCCGGCAAGATATTCTTCGCTTTCGGGATAAATATGAAATCGCCGAGAACTACTGCATTCTGGTTGGGTCTCGCGAACAGATTCATGGCTACAAGAACGCCGGTCTCCTGTTTGAAGCCCTGAAAGAAGAGGGACGTACGCCCGGCGGGTCTTCAATTGAGAGCTTTCCCGCGTTGCAGATATTATGCGTTGGCGGGGAGCCTGAGATTCAGCCGCACTTCGCGGCCGGTCTGAGGGCGGGCATTACGGCAAAACGCCTCGAGCTCAGCGACGATGAACTGGCCTGTGCCTATTCAGGAGCGCGGGCGCTTGTTTACCCTTCCCTGTATGAAGGTTTTGGCTTGCCGGTGGTTGAAGCGATGTCCTGTGGCTGTCCTGTCATAACGACGCCGCACGGCTCACTCGAAGAAGTCGCGGGTGATGCTGCTCTGTTTGTTTCAGGCAGAGATCCTGCCGAGCTTATTGACGCACTTCGTGTGGTCGGCAATCCCTCGAACCAAGTTTCGCTGAAAGAAAGAGGAATAGAGCACGCAAGCCGTTTTGATTGGGATCGGATGGCCGAGGAACTAAGACAACTTATTCATAAAGCGGAAGGCGAACGCGCCTCGCCTGCCATGGCCGGATTTTTCGGTGAATGGGACCGCTTGCGGCGTATCCAGGCTGACGTCGATGCAAGCCTGTAGCCATGGGCCGCGAAAACCGCACTCTTGCGCAGCAGGGGGGAGGCTTTTCGCTTCCGTTGACCTGTCAAATTGCAGTTGCATCGGCGTTTCCATGTAGGATGGAAACAGCGATGAATATGCACTATAAAAGGGTAGAATGCGGCTGGTGCAATCTAAACCACCGCCCATGGCCCATATTTCGAGTTGTCAGATGCCGATAGAGAACCAAGCCAATAATTTATATAGAATAAAATTGGTTTTCCAATCTATCACAAATATTCCCTCCTCCGATTCGAACCAAAACCTGAGAGTGACGTCCCAGATATGATGCATGAAGAGCAATTCTCACCCGAAAATTTCCAGTATGCTTTGGAAAGCTGTAATTCTTTTAGCTATTTCGACCACTCAGGGCGTACGGTTCTGGCCCTCAGGCTCATTATGGGAAAAGGCGCGCCGGTCGCGCTTTACGAGGGGGAGCGCGCGTTGACGATCGGCGCCCGTCTGTATCGCAATATCGGTAGTTTTCAGACGCCGAAGAAGGGCGATTTCCTGGATGAGTTTCGCATCCAGACGGCGGGCTTCGAGTTGCGCAAGGGGGCCGTTGTTGAGCTCCCGATGATGATCACTTTGCCGGAAAATCCAGATTACGAGATGATGCTGGAGGTCAGCCTTGTGAAGGAATTACAGTTTTGGCTTTGCGATATCGGGCACCCGCCGCTCATTCTGCCCGTCGCTCGAAGGCATGCCATCATTGTTCCGGATCGTGATGCGCCGCATCATTTTGATGCGTCGATTGCTTCATCCGCTGACATTCGCGCACGTGAGGCCCGTTATGAGGGGATCATTTTCGCGCTTCTCAACCAGCTTTCAAGAAACAAGCAATAGTTCGGAGCGCTGCGGATGAAGATTTGCTATATTGGTTACGATTTCCACCGGAAAACCAATTCGGCTGCGTTCCTGCTGGATTTTCTGCAAGAGCATAGCAGTTTTTTTCAGCGTTATGATCACCATGTCGGCGAGGATATGACCTCGGCCTTTGACTTTGATGGTCTGATCAAGGCTGATTTCGATTTGATATGGGTTCACCAACTCGAGCATGTCGCTCGTGCAATAGCCGACTTGCCTTTGCGCGGCCGGCTTGTTTTCACGCCGATGTTTGATGGCTGCCGCAATCTTCCCGACAGTTACTGGCTGGGTTTCGCCAATCGTGACGACATTCGCGTTATCAGTTTCAGCTCCACGCTTCACCAGAGAATTGCTCGGCTTGGGGTCAATTCCTATCGTTTCCAGTATTTTCCGGAGCCCCGCCCGGCGCCCGACAAGCACGATGACAAGAGGCAGGTTTTCTTCTGGCAGCGGGCGAACCGACCATCCTGGGACGTCGTCAAAAAGCTGTTTTCTGAGACAAGCGATATTCGTTTTCACCTTCACTTGGCCGGCGATCCCACGCTTTCAGCGGAAATCGATGTCGATGCCGAGAAGAAGGCTCATGCATTGACGGTTTCGCGATGGTTTGAGGATCCCGGCGAGTACAGGCGCCTCGTCGATGAATCGTCCATCTATATTGCGCCACGAGAGTTTGAAGGCATTGGCATGTCTTTTCTCGAGGCCATGGCGGCGGGCAGATGTGTCGTCGCGCCTGATCAGCCGACGATGAACGAATATATTACCCACGGTGTGAACGGGTTGCTCTATGACATAGACAACCCCGTTCCTCTGGACCTGTCGCGCTCCGAGCAACTCGGAAGGGCTGCTTATCAAAGCGTCGTGAATGGCTACCGTGCCTGGTCGTGGGATGTTGAGCATCGTTTGCGCAAGATTGTGTTTTCCCCGGAGCCGCCGGGCACTGCCATTTATCAGGAACTTGGCGACTATGTTCGCGGGCCGGGTGAGGCGGATTATCCCCCGGAGCGGATTTCCCGGTGCAGCCTCCCTCGTGTCTCTATTGCGATGGTCACATACAATTGCAGGCGTGACGTCGCCGCAACGCTGGAAACGATCCTTGGCCAGACCTACGCCCCGCGTGAAATCGTGGTCGTCGACGGCGGATCGACCGACGGCACTCTCGAGTTGATTGAGAGTTATCGCGACTCGATCGACATCTTTGTGTCTGAACCTGACAAAGGGGTTTATGATGCGATGAACAAAGCGGCTCGTCTCGCCACTGGAGACTACATCATTTTCATGAACGCGGGGGATTTCTTCTACCTGCCTTCATCGTTGGAAGAGGCGATGGCGAATGTCTTCGCGGACGGGAGCGAATGGAGCCGCGATGCTGAGTTGCCCGATTTCATCGTCGGCCACCACGTCTATGTGAATGATTCTTCTGTTTCGGAGCTTCACAAGGCGAATGATTTTGAACAGACTTGGCAAATTCTCCAGGAAGGGACGATGAAACCCCACTGGTGGGGCGGAATCCCCTGCCATCAGTCGACGCTGACGCGTCGGCAATTGCTGGCAGACGAGCAATATGATCTGGATTTCAAGATCGCGGCAGATCACAATTTCATGTTTACGCAGAGAAGCAAGGGGCGGGTCTTCGCGCACTCCAACAGTATCATCGCAACATATGTCGGAGGCGGCTTGTCGCAACAACAGGCCATCCGCTGTCACCATGAGAGTTATCTGATCTCGTCGCGACATACGCCGAAGCAAAGTGATGTCGAAGAATACTACAAGTCCATGTTCGGTGTGTTGTCGACCCTTGATGATGGCGCGCGCGTTCAGGCCGAAGCCGAGGAGATTCGCAAATCGTCCCTGTTCTACCGAGAGTGGTATCGCGCTCGCTACATCACTTCTGATGCGCAGTTCAGCGATCCGGAGTTTCATTATGTTCTTGAAGGGGCCAAGCAGGATTTTTGGCCCAATCCGTTCTTCGATCCTCTGCATTATCGACTGAGCAACGATGAGGATAAGGAGGCGCAACGAAATCCCTTCCTTCATTACCTTCGTCACGGACGGCGAAAGGCGAGTTCGACGTATGACTGGGGCAGTGATGCACGTCCACTTGCCGCCTGGCGAAGGACGCATGAGTGGCTCCCGCGCGATCTGGAGGAGTTGGAATCGTTTATCGCGAAAATGAACGACCATTCGGTATTCGGGCTGCGATGAGGCATTTGTTTCACATCGCCGAACAAGGAGGCCAGGGCGCGCCGGCTCTGGGCGATGGCGATCGTCTCAGTTCTCTTGAGCCATCATCCGCGACGGATATCTTGTGACGCGCGGTCCGTGTCAGGCGTGTTCAGTCTGCCTGTCTGAACCTTTCTGCTGTCGCCCGTTGTTGCGGGTTCGCATCCTGCACGGAAATCACAGCGCTCCTGCCACGATTGCCGACATCTGGATTCTGGTGTGAGGATGAAAGCCTTTTCGGTGTTGGGCGGAACGCTGGGATAGCTGCAAGGCTTGCCTCGGCCAGAGCAAACGTCCATGTGTGTGAGAGAACAGCGTAAAACGCCGAACCGCCCTTAGGAGGAAAAAATGATAATTTGGCTGGTCTCCTACCCCAGGAGTGGAAACACTCTGACGCGGTCTGTCTTCAGGCATTATTTCAACCTCAGGAGCCTTTCGATCCACGGAGACCAGGGGGATATCGGCAATAACGATGAACTGGGTGAACTCGTCGGTCATCAAGAAGGCAGCCGGGAAACAATAAATATCGAATCTCTGCGTTCGGACAGTGAAATCAATCTCATAAAAACGCATGACTGTCCGAATCAGGATATGAAACCTGAGGATATTTTTATTCACATCCTTCGGGACGGCCGGGATTCAATAGTGTCTTACTTTCACTATTTGCGGGATATCGTTGCCAAGAATGAAGCGCAGCTGGCCGATATATCCCTTCAGGACGTCATATCCGGCCAGGTTCCTTTCGGGTCGTGGGGCAATCACACGATGATGTGGCAGGAATTTCAAGCCCCCAAACTGTTCCGATTTCGGTTTGAGGAATTTCGAAACGATGTGCCCGAATTCGCGGCTACTCTAGCCGGGATCATCGGAATCAAAGCCAGCACAGAGCCTTTTCCTCAGATCGAGATGTTCCAGCGTGCTGCACCGAACTTTGTCAGGTCCGGCAAGATTGGAGGCTGGCGAGAGGAATTCAGCGAGCCGGACAGGGTTTTGTTTGACATGTTCAACGGCTTTGCCATGCGGGAAGCTGGATACGGTGGGGCCGAGTTGGATGAACATGAACGCGAGGCCTATTCATCGTTCTGCCGGACCATGCGGTCCATGGAGGAGGAAACGGCTCGATCGGTTGCGGAGAGCCGCAATCTTCGCACGGAATCAGACAGCCTGCATGAGACGATCTTCAAGCTGAAGTCCGACCTCCAGAAGAGCGACGGACGCATACGAGAACTGGGCGGAAAGGTCGACGAAAAAAGCCTGCAAATTCGCTCACTGGAGAGCGAACTTTCGGGCCGGAGCCGCAGGATCGTCGCCATGGATGAAGAGCTGCAGGAGAAAACCGCTCTGATTCGAGAAAATGAGCGGCGGCTGGACGTCATGGCTAGGGAACTCAAAGCCGGCGCCGATCAGATCCGTTCAATGGAGGCGGAGCTTCAGGAGCGTGAGCGCCAGATCCGTTCATTGGATGAAGAGTTGCGGACGGCGAATGAGAAAATCAGTTTTCTCGAACCCAAGCTCAAGAAGTACTTTCGATATCTTAATCGCTTCAAATCCGCCTTCGGTGTCCGGCCCCACAGGCTTCCGTGGGAAAAGTAGCCTGCTCAAGACAGAAAGATGTTGCGTACGCCCCTTTTCCGCCGCATGCGGGTTCCGATTGATTTCGCTGACGCTCAAGAGAACACCGGCCGCTGATTGATCGCCGCCGCCGGTCATACGGGTTCTGGTCATCGATTCGTGGCATTGCTCATCTCGTCGGTCCCGGGGGAGACGTCCATGGCGGTTTCCCAGTCTTTCCAGAACATGTCCTGTTTGAGGTGGTCGAGATGGGCCAGCAGGCCGGGCCCGAAGCGGATCGGGATCAGCGTGCGCTGTCCTCCGAAAAGATCGCCGAGCCCCGGCACAAGTTCGCGCGCTCCCGGATCGAGCGGAATGAGGCCGGAGTGCAGGGCCAGTTGCCGCTGCCCCTGCGGCGAGAGCAGGTAGGAGACGAAGCGCTCGGCCTCGATCTTGTGGCGCGAGGCTTTCGGCACGAAGGCGGAGCGCGACATGACCAGCGTATAGTCGTCGAGCAGGTAGATGCCGAGATTGTCATGATCCTTGAGGGCGTCCAGCGCATAGGAGCCGATCAGGTTGTAGCCGAAGACGAGCTCGCCGCGATCCACGGCGTCGATCACCAGAGAGGTGCAGCAATAGGTCTTCGCCTCGGCCCGTCCGAAGCTCTCGGCGATGCGGGAAAACTGGTAGCCGCGTTCGGCATCCTGGCTGGCAAAGAGGTAGCCAACCCCCGACAGGCGGATGTCATAGGTGCCGACCCGGCGGTCGAAAAAGGCGGGGTCGTCACGCATCATGGTGGCCAGCTCGGAGCGCGTTCGCGGTAGCGGGCGGTTGGCGAAGGCCTCCTTGTTATAGGCGACGACGACGGGCTCGAAGGTAAATCCGTAGAGCTCGTGGCGCCATTGCGCGTCCGCGAAATATCGCTCCGGAAAAAAGGCCTGCGCCATTCCCGCGTTCACGAGCTTGATCTGCAGATCGGTCGCCGAGGAGATGATGACGTCGACCCCCAGCGTCTCGACATTCCGGTGGGCGCTGAGCTCCTCGTAGAGTTCCAGCGTGTTGAACTCGGTGTATTCGATCGAGATGCCGGGGTTGCGCGCCTCGAAATCCGCAATGATGCTGCGAAAGGCGTTGCTGTCGGTGGCGCTGTAGACCCTGATCACCACCTGCTGCTGGCCGGCGGCGCCCGGCGCGATCATGGGGGCGCTGAGCAGGACGACCAGAAAGGTGAGAAACCCGCGCATCGTCTCCCCCTACGCGACCGGCAGGTCGAGCGTGACGCGCAGGCCGCCCCTGCGGCTTGTCGCAAGCGCGACGCGCCCGCCATGGCTTTCGGCGACCGCCTCGACAATGCTCAAGCCCAGGCCGGACCCGGCATTGGTCTTGTTGAGCGAATAGAAGCGCTGCAGCACCTTGGTCCGCTCGGCTTCGGGAATACCGGGACCGCCATCCTCGATCGCGATACGGATCGCATCCCTGCCGGATATGCGCGCCGGTTCCAGCGCGATATCGATCCGGTCGTTCGTTCCGCCATGCTTGATGGCATTGTCGATGATGTTGCGCAACGCCTCGCGGACGGCGACGCGGTCAGCCATGATGACGTCGCTCCGCCCGTCGATGGCATCACGCGAAAACGAGAACTCGACGTCGATATCCGGTGTTTCGCGCAAGACATCCTCCACCACGTTGCGCACCACCTGCGTCAGGTCAACCTCCTCCCGGGGCAGGTTGTTGGCACGGTGAAGAACCATTGCATGGGAAAGAAGCTGATTGGTCAAGCGGATTGTCCGCCAGGCCTGGGTCTCGGCAATGGTCAGGCGCTTGCGCAGGTTTTCCGTGTCGCACATGTCTACGGCAATGGAAAGCTGCGCATGCAGGGCCGCCAGCGAGGTGCGCATCTGATGCGCGACATCGGCGATAAAGCCCTGGGAATGCTCCCGGCTGGTTTCCAGCCTGTTCATGAAATTGTTGATCGCCTCGATCAGGCGCGCCATTTCGCGCGGCGGCTGCGCGCTGAGTGGCGTCAGGTCGTTCGGGTCGCGGCTGCGCATGTCTGCCTCGATGCTGGCGAGCGGACGCATGGCGCGGTCGATGCCGAACCAGGCGAAACCGATACCGACGATGGCGAGCACGAGGAGGCCGGCCAGACCGTTGGTGATCATGCTCATCTGCAGGCTGTCGCGCGCCCGCCGCGTCTGGCCGATCTGGACATAGAACCATGTCGGCACATCGTTGAGCAGCAGGATTCGCCCCTTTGTCAGGAAGCGGAAATTCTCGCCGTCATAGCGCGCGTCAAAATAGCGGGCCTTGCCGTCATTGGCGAAATTTTCCGGCAATGGCAGGTCGCCTTCGCCGGTCAGCGTCTCGCCGCCCTCGCGAAAGACGCGGTAGAAGACCCGGTCTTCCTCGGCCAGCCCCATCATCTCCAGTGCCGAGGAGGGGATATCGACCCTTATGCCGTCCGGCGTGCTCGTCATCCGCTCGAGAACGGAAAGCGCGGCCGCCGTCAGCAGAAAATCGTAGGAGCGGTTGGCCGCGCTTCGCGCATAGCTCCAGAGAACCCCGGAAATGCTGGCCATGATCACGAGCAGAAGGGCGGTCATGCCGAACAGAAGCCGGCGGCGAAGCGAATAAGGGCGTCGCGTTTCAGCTTTCGCGAACATTGGCGATGTATCCAAGCCCGCGGATCGTCTTGATGTTGACCGGGGTCGCCTCCAGCTTCTTGCGCAGGCGCGCCACGGTCTGCTCAAGGGCGTTGAGGCTCGGCGCTTCTTCGAATGAGTAGATCCGGTCGGCGACGTCTTCCTTGGAGAGAACGCGGCCCAGATTGCTGATCAGGGCTTCCAGAAGCTGGATTTCGCGCTGGCGCAACTCGAGATCGGTGCCGCCCATCGAGGCGCGCCGCGCGCCGCGGTCGAAGGTGAAATCGCCGGCAACGAACAGGTTGCTGGCGTCGCCGCTGCCACGGCGTGCGAGCGCCCTGCAGCGGGCGGCAAGCTCACGGAAATCCGCCGGCTTGACCATGTAGTCGTCCGCGCCGGCATCAAGGCCGACCACGCGGTCATCGATCTCGGAGCGCGCCGTCAGCACCAGCACCGCCGTGTGGTCCTTGCGCGCGCGCATATCGCGCAGAACGTCGTAACCGCTCGCGCCGGGCAGGTTGATGTCGAGGATGACGATATCGAACTGCTTGTGCGACAGAAGCTCGGCCGCAAGTCTGCCGTCGGCCTCGCGGTCGATCGCGTGGCCGTCGCTGCGGAAACGGTCGCAAATGGCGGCCGCCAGTTCATCATTGTCTTCGACCAGCAATACGCGCATGGCGCAAATCTAGTGTGAAACCGGTCGGCGCACAAAGCCGAAATGCGCATGTCTCGGGCGATTTTCCGCGTGTCAGCCTGATGTCAGCCTGGGGTCAAGCACAGGTCAGCTTGATGGCTTAATGTCGTCTTCACGGTCGCAGGAGGACCCCTCGCTCGAGGGCACGACCGATTGGGAGGACAACATGAAACTTTTCACATGCGCTTCGGCGCTTGCCGCCGCTTTGTGCTTTGGTTCGCTCGCTCAGGCTGCCGAGGTCGACAAACCCGAATGCATCGCGCCAGCCCAGCCCGGCGGCGGTTTCGACCTGACCTGCCGCATTGCCCAGCAGGGCCTGGCCGATCAGTTCGATCGGCCGATCCAGGTCACCTTCATGCCGGGCGGCATCGGCGCCGTGGCTTTCAACCTTTTCAACACGACCCGCACGGATGACCCGAACGCCATCGTCGCGTTTTCCTCCGGTTCCCTGTTGAACATCGCCACCGGCAAGTTCGGCCAGTGGACCGAAAACGACGTGCGCTTCGTCGCCACCGCCGGCGCGGATTTCGGCGCGGTCGTGGTGCGTGCCGACAGCAAGTTCGAAACGCTTGACGATGTGATCGCCGCGGTCAAGGACAATGCCGGTTCGGTGGTTTTCGGAGCGGGCGGTTCGGTCGGCTCCCAGGACTGGATGAAAGCGGCCCTGCTGCTGCGGTCCGTCGACGTCGATCCGAAGACGATGCGCTATGTCGCCTTCGATGGCGGCGGCGAATCCATCGCGGCCCTGCTCGGCGGAAGCATCGAGGTCTATATGGGCGATGTCGGCGAAATGGTGCCGCATCTTGGTTCCGGCGACATGCGCATTCTCGCCGTCATGTCGGACGAACGCCTGGACGGCCCGTTTGCCGAGTTTCCGACGGCAAAGGAACTCGGCTATGATGCCGAATGGATCATCCTGCGCGGCTTCTACATGGGCGGCGATGTGCCCGAGGCCGCCTACGACACCTGGGTGAATGCATTCGAGGCGGCCTACCAGACGCCTGAATTCGCCAAGATCCAGGAAGAAAAGGGCCTGATGCCGCTCAATATGGCTGGCGCCGAGATGGACGCATCGATCAAGGAGCGCATCGGCCGCATGCGCGACATTGCCCGGGAAGCCGGCCTGATCGAATAAAATGTCCTGATTGACCCGGAGGAGCGCCGACGCGGCGCTTCTCCGCCGGTTTCGTTTTCCGCCATTGGGAGAGGGCCGCTTCATGGCCGATCGTATCTTTGCGGGCATCTTGCTGCTCGTCACCCTTGCCTACGGCACAATCGCCTTCACGGTGATCAAGGCGCCGTTTCAATATGATCCGCTCGGCCCGGAATCCTGGCCGCAGATCCTGTCGGTTCTGGCTGCGCCGAGCTTTCTCTTCATCATCGCCAAGCCGGACGTCGACAACTTCGGCAACGACAGGCACACCCTTGTCCGGGTGGCCGCCAGCGCCGTTCTGATGGTCGCCTATGCATGGCTGTTCGAGCCGGCAGGCTTCATCATCGCAACGCTTCTCTTCTGCACGGCCATGGCGCGCATGCTCGGCACGAGGTTTGTGCCGGCGTTCGTTTTCGGCCTCGTCACGGCAACGCTCGGCTATCTGGTCGGTACGGTGTTGCTCGATCTGAATTTGCCCGAAGGCATTCTTCCATCCTTCACGTGAGGACTTTTCATGGACAGCGTCATTTCGGGACTGGCGTCGGGTTTTGCCGTCGCGCTCGATCCCTTCAATCTCATGCTGGTATTGCTCGGCGCCTTCGCCGGCACGCTGATCGGCGCGCTGCCCGGCATCGGCCCCATCAACGGCGTGGCAATCCTGCTGCCGATTTCCTACAGCCTCGGCTTTCCGCCGGAATCGGCGATCATCCTGCTCGCCGGCATCTATTACGGCGCGGAATATGGCGGGCGCATCTCCTCGATCCTGCTCAATGTTCCGGGCGATGCGGGGGCGGTGCTGACGACGCTTGACGGCCACCCGATGGCGCTCAAAGGCGAGGCGGGCCGGGCCTTGTCGCTGTCGGCGGTGGCGTCCTTCGTCGGCGGAACCTTTGCCGTCGTGCTTCTGTCGCTGTTCGGCCCGGCGCTGGCATCCTATGCCGTCACCTTTTCGCCCTCGGACTATGTCGCGCTGATGGTGTTCGCCTTTGCGGCGCTCACATCGCTTGTCGGGTCCAACCCGGTGAAGACCTTCGCCGCCGCCCTGATCGGCCTCATGCTGTCGTCGATCGGCATCGATGCCAATACCGGCGTCCCGCGCTTTACCTTCGGCGTGCCGGATATCCTGGCCGGCATCGACTTCCTCGTCATCGTCATCGGTCTCTTCGGCATGGCGGAACTCTTCCACCTTGTCGAGCGGCAGGCCTCGGGAAGCCTCAAGGCCCTGGCGCTCGACAAGAGCTATGTCTCCTGGGCTGATCTTGCCTATACCAAGTGGACGATCCTGCGCTCGTCCATCATCGGTTTCTTCATCGGCATCCTGCCGGGCACCGGCGCTTCCGTCGCCTCGGCGGTGGCCTACGGAACGGAAAAGCGGATTGCCCGCAATTCCGAGCGGCTCGGCACCGGCGATCCGCGCGGACTGGCCGCGCCGGAGGCAGCCAACAACGCGGCGGCAGGCGGCGCCATGGTCCCGATGCTCACGCTCGGCATTCCGGGATCCGGCACGACGGCCATTCTGCTCGGGGCGCTGATGCTGTTCAACGTCACGCCGGGGCCGATGATGTTCTCCCAGCGGCCGGAAATCACCTGGGGCCTCATTGCGTCGATGTATATCGGCAATGTCGCGCTGCTGATCATCAACCTGCCGCTGGTCGGGCTTTTCGTGCGCATCCTGACCATTCCGCAGCGCTACCTGACGCCGCTGATCGCGGTCCTCGCCTTCATCGGCATCTATTCCGTGGTCGGCAACCCCTTTGACCTCTACATGATCATCGGCCTCGGCATCCTCGGATGGGTTCTGCGCAAGCTGCACTTCTCGCTGGCGCCGGTCATTCTCGGCTTCGTGCTCGGAAGCCTGTTCGAGGACAATCTCCGTCGCGCGCTGTCGATCTCGGGCGGGGATTACGGCATTCTGGTTCATTCGTCCAACAGCGTCGTGCTCTATATGCTCGCGGCTCTGGTGGTCAGCGTTCCTCTGCTTCTGCACTGGCGCAGCCGCCGGAACATGGTGCAGGAAGACGATGAATGAAGACAGGCGTTGCGCTTGCAACGCTGGGGGTTGCCTCAGCCGGCGCCGTGGCAGGGACGCTGCTCGGATTGCCGGCGCCCCAGCTTCTCGGCAGCACGATCGCAACCTCGGCGGCGGCCGTGCTCGGCCTGAAGCTCGGCATTCCGACCATCCTGCGCAATCTCGGCTTCGCCGTCATCGGCATCAGTCTCGGCTCGGGCGTCACCTCGCATCTCTTTGCCGATATCGCCCGCTTTCCCTTGAGCATTGCGATCCTGACCCTATCCGTCGTCGCGATCATGGGCGTTGCGGGTTTCCTGCTGAAGCGACTGCTCAGGGTTTCCGCGCAGACGGCGCTGCTGGCCACGTCTCCCGGCGCGCTTTCCTATGTGATTTCGCTCACTGACGGCAAGGATATCGACCTCAGGGCGGTCATGATGCTGCAGAGCATGCGCGTTCTGCTGATCACCGTCTTGTTGCCGCTGATGGTCGGCGCCGCCGGACACGGGGCGGGCGGTCCCGTCGCCCCTGGGGTCTCGCTTCCGCTCTGGTTTTCCCTGGCCTTGATTGCCGGCGCCTATGGTCTGGGGCACGCGGCGGCGCGCTACCGGCTGCCTTCGGCCTTTCTCCTGTGCGGACTTGTGCTCAGCGGCGCCTTTCACGGGCTTGATCTTGTCGCCGGACGCCCGCCATGGCTGATCATGGACCTCGCCTTCGTCATCGCCGGAGCGCTGATCGGCACCCGCTTCGTCGGCTTCACCCTTGCTGAATTCAGGCGCTTTGCCGTCTACGGGCTTCTCGTTTCCTTCGTCGCCGTCAGCATATCGGCATTGGCGAGCGCTTTCACCGCGCATATCCTCGCCATGCCCTTCGGCCAGGTCTGGGTCGCCTTCGCGCCGGGCGGGGTGGAGGCCATGGCGTCAATGGCGCTCGAAATGCATTACGACCCCGTCTATGTCGCCACCCACCATGTCTACCGCATCGTCATGCTGATGGTGACGCTTCCCATCCTCGTCAACCTGATTGGCCGGCGTTAACGAGCCCCGCGCCCCGGCCTGGCACTGCGCTACGCAAGCCGCACGATCAGCGCGTCGCGCGGCGGTACGGCGAGCCGGCCGTCCGTCAGCGAGGCCTGGTCGCCGCTCCAGAAGATCGCGGCGCTGCTAAGGGGGTTGCCGGCGCCATCCGTCAACGTCGCGGTCTGATGCCGGCGGGTGGCGTTGACGATCCAGAGATAGCGCCCCGTGTCGCTTTCGTGCAGGCGCACCTGCAGGGCCGGATTGGTGCAAAGCGTATGCCGCGTCTTGCCGGTAAAGGCGAAGCAGCGGGCGAAATAGCGCTTTCCCGCCTCCGACTGGTCGCGGTAGTAGCCGACCGAGGGGTGGGTTCCGACGAGAAGCGTGCGGCCCTTGCCGAACGCGTTCTCGACGATTGCGATCCGGCCGTCGTCAAAGCGCGCCAGTTCACGGCCCTCCGTCACGGTGTAGGACTGCAGGAAGCCGCCACCGGTGGTCGAGACGCCATCGAGCGTGAAGCGGATGCGATCGCCGATATCCGGCATGAACTCGACCTCGTCCTCGCTGACGCCGAAGACGGCATCGAGCCCGTTATTGGGCTGCACCGTGCCGACCTTGCCGCGATCGCCGAAATAGCCCGGGCAGGCTTCCGACACCAGCGTGCCGCCGGCCTTCACCCAGTCGGCGAGTTTTGCGGCGTTCTCGCTTGTCAGCATGATGGGGTAGGGGAAGTAGAGCGCGTCATAGGCGTCGATATCTTCGATATGGACCCAGTCGGCCTGGATGCCATTGTCGAAGAAGCCGCGATAAGCACCCCACATGGCCTCCCTGTAGGTCTCGTAATTGCCCTCACGGCTCAGGAGATAATCCCAGGCCTGCGCCTCCGGGGCGACCAGAATGCCGATCTCGCCCTTCACCGGCTTTGCCGCCAGAAGCGGCCTCTGTTCCGGCGCATTGGTCCATTTGGCGATCTTTGAGGCCATGTCGGAGCGGGGCGTGCGCGAACCATCCATGCCGTAGGAGCCGAAGGCGCCGAACAGCGGGCCGTCGAGAAGCGGCCGATAGCGCAGGTTCAGCATGCCGCGCGCGCCGCCCGCAAACGAGGTCAGCGACCACACCCGGATATCCTCGGGCTCGGCGACGCGGCCATCCTCCTTGTCGCGGCCGACGACCTGCGGCTGCATCCACAACGGCCCGCCCTGGCGCTCGGCATGCCAGAAGGGTTTGCCGCGGGCGGCCGCGCGGTTGAGGTCGGCGGCGTAGAAGCTGCGCCAGGACTGGTTGCCCTTGCGCGCATGCACGAAGGTATAGCCGTAAACCTCGACCTTCGAGGCGGCGAGCCAGTCATCCGACCCGCGCGCGGCCATGTCGGGGATGGCGCCGGCGACGCCATGGGCGGCGATCAGGCAATCGCTGTCGACGGCGCGGATCGTTTCGATGCGGAACTGCATCTGGCCGTAGTAATTCTCTCGTTTGAAGGCGAGCCAGTCGAGGCATTCCGGATAGGGCGCGATCTGGCGCGGCGGCTCGATATCGTCCCATTCTGCGTAGGAGAAGCGATACCAGGCCTTTGCCAGCGTATCGAGATCGCCGTATTTTTCCCGGAGCCACTCACGAAACACGGCCTTAGTGTGCGGGTTGT
Source organism: Martelella lutilitoris (assembly GCF_005924265.1). GTDB lineage: Bacteria > Pseudomonadota > Alphaproteobacteria > Rhizobiales > Rhizobiaceae > Martelella > Martelella lutilitoris. The sequence continues at coordinate 395,770 of NZ_VCLB01000004.1, read as the reverse complement.
AATCGACCGCCGGCGAGTAGTTGCACTCGTTCCAGACGTCATAGCCGAGAAGCCCCGGATGGCCTTTGTAGCGCTCCGCAAGGGCTGAGAGGAAAGCGCCCGCAGCTTCCTTCACCTCCGGGCAGTTCATCGTCAGCGATCCCGCGCCGCCGCCATTTTGCGCAAAGCCGCCGGTCGCCGCTGAAACGCCCATGATCGCTGGAAGCGCGCTGCCATCGGCGCGCATCTGGCGGGCGTGGGCGAACTTGCGATACGCCCAGTCGGGCACGGTGTGGGTCAGCTCGGCGATGATGGTCTTGATGCCGTTTTCGGCGGCGAGGTCCATCTGCCGGTCATATTCCTCCCAGTCGTAGAAGCCGGGCCGCCGCTCGATCGCGCTCCACATGAACCAGTGGCGGAAGACATTCAGCCCGTCCTCTGCCGCGACGCCGTAGTCGCGTTCCCAGTCCTCGCGCGGCGGGTTCGACTTGCGGAAATAGACCGCCCCGAACGGCGTCTGCATCGGTATTTTCGTCATGATGTCCTCACACACATTATAGAAAGAGCCCGCTGTTTCGTTTCGGCTCCCGCCACCCCGACTTGCGTCATCCTCGGGCTTGACCCGAGGATCCAAACACCTGTGCCGCGACAGGCGCCGGCGGACAGCCCCTGTGTCCGGTCACAATTTCCCCCGCGACGCCCGTCGGGCAGAAGCGTGGTTAGGGCCTCGGGGCAAGCCCGAGGATGACGCCGAGTGGGCGGAAAGGCTAGTTTCTGAGACCCAGAATTGGCGCGTGGTTCGTTGCTCAACGCGACTGACCCTCCGACCGGACGAGACAGGTTTCACAGCCCCGCCAGCGCCTCCAGCGTCCGGATCAGCGCCGAATGGTCCTTGTCTCCGTCGCCGCGGGCAATTGCGGCGTTCATCAACTGCTCGGTCGCAGCCGCATTCGGCAAAGCGAGGCCGATATCACGGGCGGCGTTGACGGCGAGCGCCATGTCCTTGCGGTGCAGGCGGATGCGGAAGCCCGGATCGAAAGTGCACTCGATCATCCGTTCGCCGTGGACCTTCATGATCGTCGAGCCGGCGAAGCCGCCCATCAGCGCCTCACGCACCTTGGCCGGGTCGGCGCCCGCCTTCTTGGCGAACAGCAGGCCTTCCGCCACCGCCTCGATCGTCAGCCCGACGATGATCTGGTTGGCGACCTTGGCGGTCTGGCCGTCGCCGACAGGGCCGACATGGGTGATGGTCTTGCCCATGGCCTCGAACAGCGGCTTGCCGCGCTCGAAATCGGCATCCGAACCGCCGACCATGATCGTCAGCGCCGCGTTCTTCGCGCCAACCTCGCCGCCGGAGACCGGCGCATCGAGATAGCCGCAGCCCTTCTCCGCGATCTTTTCTGCGAAGGCCTTGGTCTCGACCGGGGAGATCGAACTCATGTCGATGACCATCTTGCCTTCTGAAAGACCGTCCGCCACGCCGTTCTCGCCAAACAGGACGGCGTCGACGTCCGGCGTGTCCGGCACGATGGTGATGATGATCTCGGCGGCTGCAGCAACCGCCTTCGGCGTGTCGCAGGCCTGCGCACCCTTTTCGACAAGGAATTCCGAGACCGGTTTCACCCGGTTGACGAACAACTCGTGGCCGGCGTCGAGCAGGTGCGCCGCCATCGGGCGTCCCATCAGGCCGAGGCCGATAAATCCGATTTTCATGTGATCCTCCTTAAAGCCAGGGCTTCATCCAGCCGAGACCTTCGCTTGTGCCGGCCGAAGGCTTGTATTCGCAGCCGATGAAGCCGTCATAGCCTTCCGCGTCTAGCATGTTGAAAAGATAGGGGTAATTGATCTCGCCCGTGCCCGGCTCGTGACGACCGGGATTGTCGGCTAGCTGCACATGGGCGATCTTCGCCTTGAGCCGCCTATAGGTTTCGGCAAGGTCGCCCTGCATGATCTGGGTGTGATAGATGTCGTACTGGATGAACAGGTTGTCCGAGCCGACGGCCTCGAGAATCCGCTCGGCGTGGTCCGTGGTCGAAACGAAGAAGCCCGGAATGTCGCGCAGGTTGATCGGTTCGAGCAGCAGCTTGACGCCGGCATCGGCGAGGCGCGGCGCGGCATATTTCAGGTTTTCGACCAGAGTCTGCTCGAGCTTTTCGGCTGCAATCCCCTTCGGCGCGATACCGGCGAGGCAGTTCACCTTGGGGCAAGTGAGCGCCCTGGCGTAGGAAATCGCCTTGTCCACGCCCGCCTTGAACTCTTCCACCCGGTCCGGCAGGCAGCCGATGCCGCGCTCACCGCCGGCCCAGTCGCCGGCCGGCAAGTTGAACAGCGCCTGTTTGACGTTGGCGGCCTTCAGCGCGGCGGCAACCTCTTCCTCCGGAAAATCATAGGGGCCGACATATTCGACGGCCGGAAAACCGTCCTTTGCGGCCGCCGCGATCCGGTCGAGAAACGGCAGGTCGGCGTAGAGAAACGAGAGATTGGCGGCAAATTTCGGCATTGAAAACTCCTCAGGCAATAAATCTGGTTCGGTGCAGCATGCGCTTGTTGCGCGGGTCCGGGTTCGGCACGGCGGAAATCAGGCTCTTGGTGTAGTCCTCCTCCGGCGCGGTGCAGATCTGCTCGGCGCTACCGAGTTCCACCAGCCTGCCCCGGTGCATCACGGCCACCCGGTCGCAGAAATAGCGAACCACCGAAATGTCGTGGGCGATGAAGATGTAGGAGAGGTCGAGGCGCTTCTGCAGGTCGAGCAGAAGGTCGAGGATCTGCGCCCGGATCGAGACGTCGAGCGCCGAGGTCGCCTCGTCGGCGATGATCACCTTCGGATCCAGCGCTAGCGCCCGGGCAATGCCGATGCGCTGCCGCTGGCCGCCCGAAAACGCATGCGGGTAGCGCTCCATGGCGGAACGGTCGAGGCCGACGAGTTCGAGCAGGTCGCCGACCTTCTGCTCGATCTCCCGGCCCGATAGCTTGCCCTGCACGACGAGCGGGTCGGCAACCACCTGCCGGACCGTCATGCGCGGATTGAGCGAGGCGAACGGGTCCTGAAAGACGAGCCGGACCTGGCTGTGAAAGCTGCGTAGCCCCTGCTTGTCGAGCGTCGTCACCTCGGTCTCGGCGCCATCGCCGGGGCGGTAGACGACCGAGCCGGAGGTCGGGTCGAGCACGCGCAGGATCAGCCGCCCCATCGTGGTTTTGCCCGAGCCGCTTTCGCCGACGATGCCGAGGTTCTCGCCCCGCTTCAGGTCAAAGGAAACGTCGTCCACGGCCTTCAGGATAAACCCCTTCTTGCCCGCGCCGGCACCGAACACTTTGGTGAGGTTGCGCACCGACAGCACGACGTCGTCCTTCGCCGCCTCGCGGGTTTCGTCCGCCACGCGCGGCTTTTCCAGACGCACGGTCGAGGACAGAAGCTGGCGGGTATAGGGATGCTTCGCGTTGTAGAAGATTTCGTCCACCGGCCCGCGCTCGACGATCACGCCGAAGCGCATCACCGCGACCTCGTCGGCGACCTCGGCGACGACGCCGAGATCGTGGGTGATCAGCAGCATCGCCATGCCACGCTCCACCTGCAGGCGTTTGATCAGATCGAGGATTTCCGCCTGTGTGGTGACATCAAGCGCGGTGGTCGGCTCGTCGGCGATCAGGATATCGGGATCGCAGGCGAGCGACATGGCGATCATGGCCCGCTGGCGCATGCCGCCGGAGAACTCGAAGGTGTAGCGATCGATCATCGCCTCGGGGTTCGGGATTTCCACCTGCGACAACAGGCTGATCGTCTCCGCCCGCGCCTCCGCCTTGCTCATGTTGCGGTGCAGCCGCAGCGCCTCGATGATCTGGTCGCCGATCGTATGCACCGGCGAGAGCGAGCTCATCGGCTCCTGGAAGATCAGCGAGATGCGGCCGCCCCGGATCGCGCGAATTTCTTTGCCCTCGTCCGGCAGCGCATGGATATCGACAGGCTTGCCGTCGGTATCGAGCACGATCGTGCCGCTGGTGATGCGCGCCGCCCTGTCGACGATCTTCAGCAGAGCCCGCGCCGTCACCGATTTGCCGGAGCCGCTCTCGCCGACCAGCGCCAGCGTCTTGCCGCGATGGAGATCGAAGGTCACGTCGCGCACGGCATGCAGAATGTGCTGGCGCAGGTGAAAATCGATGGAGAGGTTCTTCACCGATAGCACCGCGTCGCCGAAGCCCGCGTGATCGTGAACGATGGTCTGGGGTGTGGTCATGGTCCTCGCCTCAGCTATCGTAGGGATCGGCGGCATCGCGCAGGCCGTCGCCGAGGAAGTTGAAGGAGAGCACCGCGATCACGACCGCGCCGGCGGGCCAGATCAGGAGCCACGGAGCTGTCGAGATGGTGCGGATGTTCTGCGCATCCTGCAGCAACACGCCCCAGGAGACGACCGGCGGCTTCAGCCCGACGCCGAGGAAGGAGAGCGCGGTCTCCGCGACGATCATGGTCGGCAGCGCCAGCGTGACGACGGCAAGGATATGGCTCGTCAGCGACGGCAGGATGTGGCGGAAAATGATCCGTCGCTCGTTGGACCCGTCGAGCCGCGCGGCGGTGACGAAATCATCACCTCTGAGCGCGAAGAAGCGGCCGCGCACCTCGCGGGCAAGCGAAGTCCAGCCAAGCAGCGACACGATCAGCGTGATCAGGAAATAGACCTTCAGAGGGGCGAGCGACACCGGAATGGCGGCCGCAAGCCCGAGCCAGAGCGGGATCGTCGGCATCGCCGAGATGATCTCGATGATCCGCTGAATCAGGAGATCCACCCAGCCGCCGTAATAGCCGGACAGCGCCCCCATGACGACGCCGAGGATCAGGCTGATGCACACCCCGATCAGGCCGATCGACATCGATACCCGCGTTCCGTAGATCACCCGGCTGAAAAGGTCGCGGCCGAGCTTGTCGGCGCCGAGCAGGTAGAACGGGTCGTTCGCCTTCCTCGGCCCGACGAGATGCAGATCGGAGGGAAAAAGCCCCCACATCTTGTATTCCGGCCCGCGCACGAAAAAGCCGATCGGCACCACCTTGCTGTCATCGACCACGAAGGAGCGGCGCAGCGACGCCTGGTCGATGGTGACGCTGTAGCCCTTCACATGCGGCAGGAACTTTCTCTCGCCGTTCTCGTCCTCGACGAAGAAGGAAATCGTCTGTGGCGGGGCGTAGGAATATTGCGGCCGGGCCGCCTGGGCCAGGTTGGGCGCAAGGAACTCGGCGAAGATGCCGATCAGGTAGAGGGTCAGAATGACGAAACCGGCGACGATCGCGAGCCTGTCCTTGGCGAATTTGTGCCAGATCAGTGTCCACTGGCCGGCCGCCGCGTCGGTATCGCTGGTGACGCCCTTCTTCAGCGGCGTGATCGCGGGACGATCGAGCCCATGATGATGTGTCGGCTCGTGCAGCGCAGTTTCCTGGAAAATGTTGTCGCTCATTGGTCAAACCTTATCCGGGGATCGAGCATGGCGAGCAGGATGTCGGAAACCAGCATGCCGATCAGCGTGAGAACGCCCATGAGGAGAATGAAGGAGCCGGCGAGATACATGTCCTGCGAGATCAGCGCGCGCAGCAGCAGCGGGCCGGCCGTCGGCAGGTTCAGCACGATCGCGGTGATGGTGACGCCCGAGATCAGGTTAGGCAGCACCCAACCGATCGCCGAAACGAAGGGATTGAGGGCGATGCGCACCGGATATTTGATCAGCGCCTTGGTCGGATGCAGGCCCTTGGCGCGCGCGGTGATGTAATAGGGCTTGTTGAGCTCGTCCGTCAGGTTGGCGCGCAGGATCCGGATCAGCGAGGCGGTGCCCGCCGTGCCGATCACGACCACCGGGATCCACAGATGCGCCAGAAGATCGAAAAGCTTGCCCCAGGACCATTTCGCATGGGCGTATTCCGGCGAAAACAGCCCGCCGACGCTCTGGCCGAGCACCTTGTAGGAAAAATACATCAGCGTCAGCGCCAGGATGAAGTTCGGGATCGCCAGACCGAGAAAGCCGAAGAAGGTGAACACGTGGTCGCCGAGCGAATGGCGCTTCACCGCCGAATAGATGCCGATCGGCAGCGACACCGCCCAGACGAACAGCAGCGAGGCGACCGAGACGGCGAGCGTCGCGCCCATGCGCTCCCAGATCAACTCGCTGACCGGCCGCTTCCACTCGAAGGACTGGCCGAAATCGCCATGGAGGAGAATGCCGGAAATCCACTTATAGTACTGGACATAGATGGGATCGTCGAAGCCGTAGATTTCCCTCAAACGCGCGATCTCCGTCGGATCGAAGGCCTGGCCGCTGTCGCTCATCGAGGCGATCAGCGAGGTGACATAGTCGCCCGGCGGAAGCTGGATGATGACGAAGGCAATGATGGAAATGCCGAACAGGGTGGGGATCATGTATATGATCCGCATGATGATATAGCGCAGCATCAGCGTCCTCCCGTCCGAGCTGTCCTTGTGGTTTCAGACACTATCATGACCAGCGAACCTCGACCGTTTCCAGAAGTTCGATTCCGGGAACATCGACCTCCACCGTGTCGCCTGTTGTCCGGTATTCGGCCGTCTTGCCGGCGATCAGCAATTGCGCGTCCCTCACGGACCGACCCTCGGGGATCGCGATCGAGACCGTGTGCGGACCAACGGGGTAGATCGATCGCGTCGGCCCCTTGAACATCATCGGATTGGTGAGGTTGAAGAGCAAAACGGCAAGCGTGTCGCCGCTCTCGCGCACGGCGATATCCAACACCGAGTGCCCGGAAACGCTGACGCGCGGCGTGCCGCCCATCGCCCAGCGCACGGCGTTTTCGATCAGGCGCTGGTGGTCAGCGGTCAGCACCTCCCAGAAGATGCCGCCGATATTCCACGGAATATAGACCGTCCTGCCTCCGGCCTTCGTTTCTCGGGTGACAACCGCCGCGCCGCGCGGCTCCTCGCGGGGATAGACTTCCTCCATCGGCAGATCCGGAAAGTCCGGAATGCTGAGGAACGGTGTCTCCGCCCCCGCAACGGTTTCGACCTCGGCAAGCATGGTTCCGCCGATGATCCGCCCCGCGCCCTCATAGCCCTGATTGACCGGATGGTCGCCGGAAAGAACGATATAGCTGTTCTTGACCGGCCCGCGCGCAAGCGCATTCCGCTTCACGCCGAAGACGTCGCCAAGCGCGAATGCGTCGCGCGCATTGCCGCTTTCATCGCGCATCGCCGTTTCGTGGGCCGCGATCAGGCTGCCGCCGCGCGCGGCATAGTCGCGCAAAAGCGCGCATTGGGCATCGGAAAGGTTGGAAGCATTGGCGAGAATGACCAGCTTGAAGCGGTCCAGGCTTTCCGCCGTCATCGCCTCGTCGGAGAGGAATTCGAAGGGCAGCTTCGCCTCGATCAGGGCGTGATAGAAGCCGAGATCATCACCCTCGGCCTGTCGGCGTTCGTCGCGCGCCCAGTTCTTCAGCGTCGTCGTCGGGTCGATGATCGCGATCTCTGCGGTCGGCGTCGTTGCCTCGAGCATCGCCTGGAGTTTCTCGTGCTTTTCGAAGCCGGCGGCGACGGGGGCGACCCAGCGTTCGTCCGGCACCACGCCGTTGAATTTCGTGAACCAGGGCAGCATGCCGTGGGTGACGCCATTCGCGATCCAGCTTTCGATTTCCGCCCCGGTGGTAACGGAATCCTTCCAGCGATATTCCTCCTCGGGGCCGATCGAGGTGATCAGCACAACGGGGCGGTCGCGGAAGGTGGCGCGCATCCGCTTGGCGTTGCGGCCGGCCAACCAGATCGGCTCCAGCCCGCGCCGGCCCTGATGGTCGACGACCAGGAACGGGCAGTGCTTCTCGATCAGGCCGATATCGAATTCCATCAGCGATTCGCCGCCCATATTGGGAATGAAGCTGGCATGCGGCCGGATCGCCTTGACGTCATTATCCCAGGCGATGACCATCCGAGTCAGCACCTCGCGACGCCAGCCGGACCATGCCCGCCATGCGCGATCGTTGACATCGCTGGTCATCGGCAGATCGAAGCCGGTTGCGCCCTTGAAGCGCGTCCTGCAGCCCTCGCAATAGCACACGCCATGGCCCTGCCAGCGATTGGCGAAGATCGCGTCGATATCGTAGTCGCGGGTGATTTCCTTCACGATCTTGGGCATGAACGTATTGTTGTAATCGCCATAGGCGCAGGTGACCCACACATCGGGAAAAGCCCAGTGGTGGCGGGGATTGCCGTCCTTGTCGACAGCGATCCATTCGGGATGGGCCTCGGCGGCATCCTGATGGATGGCGTGCGGATCGACGCGGGCCATGACATGCATGCCGAGCGAGCGCGCGCCATCGACGAGGCGGCCGAACGGATCGGTGTCGCCGAGATATTTGCTGACATAATGCAGCGGAACCTTGGACGGATAAAAGCCGATATAGCCGCCGGCGGACAGGCAGACCGCGTTGGAACGGGTGCGCTGGAACACGTCGATCCAGAAGTCCGGATCGAACTTGACCGGGTCGTTCTCGACCAGCGTGAGCTGGGTCCAGCGGGTGGCGGTCTTATACCAGTCCGGCGTTCTGAGATTGGCGGCTGCGATCGGGTCGATGGGCTTCATGTGTCGGGTTCCGCTGGAGCGCGTCCAGGAAAAGTGGATACCGGTTTTCCGTCCGGACGCGCGTAAAAACAAATAGTTAGAGCATTGCCGGTGATCCGGTTTTCGCCGGCAATGCTCCGGTAATGCGGGGCCGGCGCCGGCCCGTGGAGGAACGGGCCGGCCTTGGTCGGTCGAAGGCGACAGAGGTTTCTGCCGATCAGTTCTTGAAGAACTGCTCCGGCGCCGACGGTCCGGGCGTCGGCCAGCCGAACGAATTCGGCATGACCGGCATGGTGTTGACCATGTCGTTCTTGACGACGCCGTAACCGTCCGGCGGCAGGCTGACGCCGAAGACCAAGAACTGGTCGGCGGCGTTGTTCAGGATTTCCAGCATGATTTCGTGCTGCTTGTCCTGATCGCCGGTGGCCAGCAGTTTCTTGTAAAGCGCCTGCTGCGCCTTCACCTCTTCCGGTGGCTCGATGGCCGCATCATTGTCCGGCTGGTTGAAGTGCAGGGCCCAGCCCTGGGCATAGAGCGCATTGGTGTTGAACGGCACGAAATAGCGCGGATCGAGCATGGCCGCGACGCCGCTGTTTGCGCCGAACTGGTGGGCCGTGGCGTCAAACTCGCGGCCATGACGGACGCGGGTTTCCCAGAGCGAGCGGTCCATGGTCCGGATCTGCGCATCGATGCCGACATCGCGGAAGTTCGGTATCGCAAGCTGGAACATGTCGAGGAAGGTGGTGCGCACCTGATCGATCTCGAAGATGATCGTCACGCGCCGGCCCTCGGAATCGAGCCGGAAGCCTTCGCTGTCCTTGTTCGGCAGGATCTCGTCCAGGATCGCATTCGCCTTTTCCGGATCGTATTCCGTGTACTGCTTGGCGAGCCGCTCGACATAAAGCGGATCGCCTTCCACGATCGAGGGCTGGGCCGGCGCGCCCTGGCCGACGAAGACCGCCTCGATCATCGACTGGCGATCGATCGCGTGGGACAGCGCCACGCGGAAATCGCGATTGTTGTAGAGCGCGTTCTTGACCGGATCGGTGTGGTTCAGGTTGAGCTGGAACACCATCACATTGGCGGCGGTTTCCTTCAGCGTGTAGAAGTGGAAATCGCCGCTTTCCTGCGCATCGTAGAGCACCGGCTTGTTGGCGGGCGTCGCGATATACTGATCCATCATGTCGATCTCGCCCTGAAGCGTCTTCAGAAGAAGCACTTCCGGGTCGCCGACCATCTGGTAGTTGATCTCGTCGAAATAGGGCAGTTGCGTGCCTTCGGTGTCGACCTTCCAGTAATAGGGATTGCGCACGGCGACGGCGCGTTCCGTGTCCTCGCCCGGCGCGATCGTGAACTTCCAGGCATTCAGCGTCGGGCGGTTGGAATTCTGGAAGAAATCATTGTCCTGCTGCACGCCGCATTCGCGCTGGAACAATGCCACCCAGCTTTCATAGCCGCGCTCCTTGGCGAGTGCGTTGGCATCCGGATTGTACTTGATGTGGAACTGCTTGAGATAGTGCTTCGGGGTGCGGGTGATCTGGTCCTGCTGCGCCCAGGCGAGCTGCTGGGCGAAGAAACCGTTCGGCTGGGCGAACTTGACCTTGAAGGTCTGGTCGTCGACCACGTCCAACTCGGCAACCGAGCCGTCGGCGGAATACCAGAAGGCCTGGTCGCCGATGGTGAGCTCCGGGTTCTGGAACACATCCTCATACCAGAACTTTACATCCTCGGTGGTGTAGGGCTCGCCGTCCGACCACTTCATGCCCTTGCGCAGGGTAAAGGTGTATTCGGTGGAATCCTCGTTGACTTCAAAGGATTCGGCGACATTGGGCGTGACGCCGGACCAGTCGGGCGTGAAGCGCACCGTCGGCTCATAGCCCTGGTAGCGCACCAGCATGGACAGCGATCCGCCGCCGACCAGCGCATGGTTCCATGTGCCGCCCTGCGTGCCCGGCTGATCGCGGGGCGTGATTACCAGCGGGTTTTCCGGAAGGCGCTCAGCCACGGGCGGCAGATCGCCGGCCTGAACGGCGGCTTCAAGGTTGGGTGAGTGGTATGTCATGTCAGCCCAGGCGGGCAGCGCCAGGAGACCGGCAAACGCCGTCCCTGCCGCGAGAAAGGCTCTGCGGCTCAAATTCCTCATGAATGTTCTCCTCCTCATATCGGCGTCTCGTTATCCTCCGCCGACTAACAAATAGCTTGAAATAGAAGTTTTGTTATGTAAAGCGTTAGGTTAACTTTTTTGCAGGAGACATTTTCTCGGCTTGAGCCGCGGTGTCGAATTCGGCACCAATGCATGGGGAACTGTCAGAAAGGTGCGATGTGGCGCGGGTAACCATTCAGACGATTGCAGAGGAGACGGGCCTCTCGAAATTCGCCGTCTCGCGCGCGCTCTCAGGCAAGAGCGGTGTCAGCGAGGCGACCCGCCTGAAGGTGGCGGAGACCGCCGACCGGCTTGGCTACCGCAAGGCACCGGCGTCATCCAAGCTTCTCGGCGTCGTTTTCGACGACAATGACGTGGCCAATACCGAGCTGCATATGCAGATCCAGAACGGCGTGCAGCGCGAGGCCCAGATCCTGGGTTACGCGTTGCGCATCCGCAGCACCCGCAACGGGATAGAACTGAAGGCGATGGCAGAGGAATGCAGCGGCCTCCTGATTGTCGGGCTGCACAGCCAGGAGAACCTCAAGCGGCTGCACCATGCCGACATTCCGATCGTGCGCAACAGCTGGCTGGAACCGCTGGAGCCTGTCGACCAGGTTGGCGCCACCGACCACGAGGCCGGTTCCGCCGTCGGACGTTTTCTTCTGAAGCTTGGCCATCGCCGGATCGTCTACGTTCATGGCGATCCGCGCTATCGGGGACGCATGGAGCGGCTCTACGGGTTGCGCGAGGTCTGCGAGCGCGAGCCGGGCGTCGTTCTGCACGATCTCATTCCGGAAGAGGGACGTGACTTCGGCGAGGCCTTCGACCGGTTGGCAGCGACGATCGAAAAGCCCACCGCTTTCTTCTGCGCCCATGACGGCCTGGCGCTGACGGTGATTTCTGAACTTCTGGCGCGCGGCTATCGCATCCCGCGCGATGCATCCGTGGTCGGCTTCGGCGACTATTCCGCCGCCCAGCAGATCCTGCCGCAACTGACGACGGTGAAGGTGCCCGGCGTCGATATCGGCAGGATGGCGACGCGGGTCCTGCACCAGCGCATTACCAATCAGGATTTTCCGGATTGTCCGCTGCGCCTGCATGTTCCCTGCCGTATCATCGAGCGCCAGTCGACCGGTCCGGCCCCCGCCTGACTTTTTGAAAACCGGCGACTTGGCGTTTTTCGGCAACCGGCTGTTTCCGGCTGGCGAAACGGCATGTCATGAAAGATGCGGCGCGGGGGCCGGTTCCCATAGATAGGCTGGCACCCAGTTTTGCGGAGGAGAAGGCATGTCGGGGACAATCAGGCGCAGGGATTTTTTCGTGGAGACGCGCGACGGCGTGCGGATAGCGATCCGCGAGGTGTTCGACGAAGCGGCGGACGTCGAGGCACGACCGATGATCCTGATGCACGGGACGCGTATCCCCGGGCTTTCGGAATATGATCTCGATGTCCCTCACGGTTCGCTCGCCGCCGATCTCGCCGTGCGCGGCCATCGCTGCTACATCGTCGACGCGCGCGGCTTCGGCCGGTCCGAGCGTCCGGCGGAGATGGACCTTCCGCCGACGCCGACGAAGCCGCTTGTGCGCACGCTCGAGATCGTCCGTGATCTGGAGGCGGCGGTCGATCACCTTCGCGACGCATCTGGCTATTCCTCGGTCGGCCTGTTTGGCTGGGGCGTCGGCGGCACCTGCGTCATGGCCTTCGCCGCTCTGTGGCCGGAAAAGGCAAGCCACCTTGTTCTCTACAACATGGTCTACGGCGCGGCCGGCGGGCACCCGAAATTCTGCCATGGCTCGCAGTGGGAGGATCCGGCCCGACCGGGCCATTTCAACCGTCCGCAATTCGGCAACTACACCTTCAACGCGGTCGACATGCTGACCCGCGACTGGGACCGGCAGATACCGATCGCGGACAAGGCCGCCTGGCGTGATCCGGCGATCGTCAAGGCCTTCGAACAGGCCCTGATCGACGGCGACCCGACGGCGAAAGATCGCGATCCGCCAACCTATCGCAGCCCCAACGGCATGCTGGAGGACCTTTTCCTGATGGGCATCGGCCATAAGCTCGTCAACGCCAATCAGGTTTATGCGAAGGTGATGATCGTCCGACCGGAGTTCGACACGCTCAGCCAGAAGGACGATATGGACGCGCTGACGGCCGACCTGATCAATGCGGAAGAGGTTTTCTGCTGGGAGCCCGGCGACACCACCCATTACATCCTTTTCGACCGGCCCGAGCACGGCCGTGATGCCATGCTTGCGGAAATGGAGGCGTTTCTGGCGCGGTGATGCCGATATTTCGTCAGGCGGAACGGAGGCCACCCGGCATTTCCATTGCATGTTGTGGTTGCTAGGCAAGCTATCGGGAGAAGAGCGAACTGCTACGGGGGAGACGGTACGGTTCGCGTATTTTGGAGGAAAACATGAACACAGCAGATATCATTCTTGGAACGACCGTCATCGGACTTTCGATCGCGGTATCACCGCTTGCCACTGCCGCCGCGACCTGCCCTGAAGGCTTTCCGGCCAAGCCGGTCCAGATGCTTGTCGGCTATGGCGCGGGCGGCGGCACGGACGCCATCGCGAGGGCGATCGCCGCCGAACTGGAGACGCAGCAGGGCTGGACCGTGATCGTCGACAACAAGCCGGGCGCCGGCGGCGGCGTGATGTCGGCGACGCTCATGAACATGAAGCCCGACGGCTATTCCGTCGGCGTGGCGGCCACGGGCACGGTTGCCCTCAATCCCTACGAGAATTCGGACACTCCCTATACCTATGAAAGCTTCGACTATCTGGGGACGGCGATGCAGATCAACTACGGTCTGGTCTCGCTCGTCGACCGCCCCTACCAGACGCTGGACGAATTCATCGCCTTTGCAAAAGACAATAATGGCGCGACGATTTCGGTCGGCGGCAAGAGCCAGGAGATCCTGGTCGATCAACTGGCCAAGCATTACGACGTCAACCTGATTGCGGTTCCGAGCAAGGGGGCGGCGGATGCGCTGCAGTCTGCGCTTGGCGGCCACGTGGATGCGACGACCCAGGGCACCCAGCATGTCCAGCAGATCAAGGCCGGGGCGATGAACCAGCTCGCGTCGCTGACCGATGCCCGCACGCCCTATGCACCGGACTCCCCGACCCTGATCGAGGGCGGGCTTGACGCAACGATCGAGGGACAGACGATCTTCATGGTGCCCAAGGGCGTTGATCCGGCGATCAAGACCTGCCTGGAAGAGGCGCTGGACGAGGCCGTCAATTCCGATGGCTACAATGAACTGATGATGCGTCTTGAGAACGAGCCGCTGAACCTGGGTCCCAAGGGAACCACTGACAAGATCGCGAAAAGCGCCCAGTTCTACAAGGCGTATCTCGGCAAGTAACCAGGAGCGCCGTGCGTCCATTCGGACACACAAAGGACGCTCTAACCTATTGAATCTACGCATCGTGCTTTCCGAAAATCGATTCCGGTTTTCGGGCCGATGCGCTAGCGATGAGGGGCGCTGTTCAATGTATCTTGAGCGCATGCTCGGGGGAGCCAGCATTCTCTTTGGTGGCTTTCTCCTTTTTTTCCTGATCCCGTATCAGGTCACGAGCCAGCCGGGGCCGATAGACCCCTCGCTGTTTCCGAAGATCGCAGCCTGGCTGTTCATCCTTCTCGGCCTCATCCAGTTTTTCGCCAAGGCACAGCCTGCGAATTTCAGTTGGTACGAGTTTGCGCGTCTCGCCGGGCTTGCTGCTGTGGTTCTTGTCGCCGCGCTCGCCATGCCGCGCGTGGGCTTCCTGCCGTCGGCCGTTCTGCTGATGGCGGCCGTCTGCGCCTTCATGTTCGAGCGCCGCTATCAGTGGCTCGCCACGACAATTGTGCTGGTTCCGGCAGGAACGTGGTTCGTTTTCGTGATCGTGATGGGACGTCCATTGCCATCGCTTCCCCTCTGAAAGCAATGCTATGCCTGACTTTGCCACAATCATCGGTGGACTGACCGACGCCATCACCCTCACCAACCTTCTCTACATCATTCTCGGCGTAGCCGTCGGCCAGATCGTTGGAGCGATCCCCGGCATGACGCTGCTGATGGCGCTGGCGATCGCCATTCCGCTCACCTACACGCTCGATACGCTGACGGCGCTCGCCTTTCTCATCAGCGTCAACAAGGGCGGAACGGTGGGCGGCGCGATCCCGGCGATCCTGATCAACACGCCCGGCACGCCCGAGTCAGCGGCAACCGCGCTTGACGGCCATCCCATGGCCAAAAACGGCAAGCCGATGAAGGCGATGAAATACGCGCTTTACTATTCCGTCTTCGGTGATCTTTCGAGCGACATCGTGCTGATCACGATCTCGGCGCCGCTCGCGCTCGTGGCGCTGCGCATGGGGCCGATCGAGATCACCGCCTTGATGATCCTTGCCTTCACGGTCATTACCGGCCTCGTCGGTTCCTCGATGGTCAAGGGGTTGATGGCGGCCGCGCTCGGTTTTCTGTTCGCCTCGGTGGGCATTGACCCGGCCATGGGCACGCCGCGCTTCACCTTCGGCATGCTCGATCTTTATGACGGCCTGCCGCTGACGGCGATGTCGATCGGACTTCTCGCCGTATCGGAGATCTTCCGCCAGATTGCCGCCACCACACGGGCCACGAGCACGGCAACGCCGATCCGCGTGCGTTCCGACAACCCCGAGGACAAGGGCGTGACGCTGAGCGAGCTCTTGGCCAACAAATATGTGGCGATCCGCGCCTGGGCGATCGGCACGGTCATCGGCGCCATTCCGGGGCTCGGCTCGGCAACGGCCGGCTTCCTGTCCTATTCGGTCACCAAGCAGCAGGCCAGGGATCCGGAAAGCTTCGGCAAGGGCGATCCGCGCGGCATCGCGGCTTCGGAGGCGGCAAATTCGGCCGTCGTCGGCGCAAATCTCATTCCGCTTCTGACGCTCGGCATTCCGGGCAATATCGCTGCCGCCCTCCTGGTCAGCGCCTTCATCATCCACGGCGTGCAGCCCGGTCCGCTGCTGTTCGAGGAGCAGGGGCGACTGATCTACGGCCTGTTCGGCGCCATGCTGATCGCCAATTTCTGCAATCTCGGCGTCGGCCAGATCGGCATGCGCATATGGTCGCTGGCGATCGCCGCGCCCAATTCCGTGGTCTACCCGACGGCACTGCTGCTCTGCACCACCGGCGCCTATGTGACGACGGGCGGCATGTTCGGCATCTACATCATGCTGGCTTTCGGCGTGATGGGTTATTTCATGCAGCAGTTCGGCTTCTCCGTCGTCGCCTTCATCATCGGCTATGTGCTGACGCCGGAGCTCGAATCCAAACTGGTCCAGTCGATCCTGATCAGCCGGGGTGATCCCTGGGTCGTGGTGCAGCATCCGATCGCGCTCGTTCTTCTGGCGCTCTCCGTCCTGTCGATCATCTATCTCGGGCCGAGGAAGCGGAAGAACAAAGATCCGGAGCCGGTGGAAGACTGAACCTTCCGTCCGATCCTCGTTCAAGAATGTCTCGATGCGCCCGGCGGAGTTTTCCCCGGGCGCATTCGCGTTTCAGGACACTGGGATGGACAGGTCACTTTAGCCGGGTCCATACACGAGGCGCCATGATGGCGGCATCAGGTCATGCCGAAAAACAGTGCAAGGGGTCCGGAGATTACCTGCACTGCTGAGCTTGTTGACGCAGCTCGTGTCATCCTCACTCTTCATGCTCGGGCCTGTCTCGCGCCTCTATAGACGCATCGCCGCGACAAGCATATCGGACGAAAAATGTATTTAATACAATATTTTACGAAACGCCAACGCCGCTCGTGCTGAGCGGTGGCCAGATCCTCGGGTCAATCCCGAGGATGATGTGCGAAAAAGGAGAGCTGTGAGCGTTGCGTGCGCGTGAAGCCCTTTGGCCCGCTCAGGCGGGCCTGGCCCTGCCGAGTCCGCGCCGGTTGAGGATAAAGGCGGCGATGATGACGGGCGCCATGATCGCCAGCCCCAGAGCCAGCAACTCCAGATCGCCGAAGCCGGGGACAGCCTCGCCCGGAAGCGCGATCAGTATCGCGCCGATCAACAGCGGAAGCCGCAGCACCCAGACATAGGGACGGTCGGAAAAGACCGGACCGATGCCCATGATGTAGCCCTGGACCCCGCTCGCGAACATCCACACGCCGAAAAGCGCAAGCCCCGAGGAAAGGAGAATGTTCTGCCAGTCCGCTTCGCCGATAAGCGCCGGGTCGAACACGAAAAAGAACGGGATGAAATAGACGATGCTGCCGATCTTCATCGCCTCGAGCCCGGTGCGCATCGGCGGCGTGTTGGCGACCGATGCGGCGGCAAACGCGCCCAGAGCGACCGGCGGCGTGATGAAGGACAACATGCCCCAGTAGAAGATGAAAAGGTGCGAGGCCATCGGGTTGAGCCCTACCTGGATCAGCGCCGGGGCTAGCATCACGGCGAGAAAGATGTAACAGGCCGTCGCCGTCATGCCCGTGCCGAGGACAAGGCTGGTCAGCGCGCCCATGATGAGCAGAAGCAGGGGCGAATCCCCGGCAATGCTCAAGAGGTCGTTGACCAGCGTTCCGGCAAGCCCGGTCATCGACAACCCGCCGACGATCATGCCGACGGCGGCCAGCGTTGCCGCGAGCGTGGCGAACAGGCGACCCAGACTGTCGATGAAATGCAACAATTCCTTTTTGCCCCAGCGATCGGTCTTCGAGACGATCTGGTTGACGGCAAGCAGCACCGCGGTTGCATAAAACGGCGCATATTGTTCCTTCTTGAGCACGAGCAGCATGACCGTCAGCAGCGCGAAGGCGAAGACATGGTGCCAGCCCTCCTTGAGCGTCTGCTTGAGGTCCGGGAGTTCCTCGGCGGGAAGGCCGCTGAGGCCCTCGCGCGCGGCGCGCGCATCGATCTGGATGAACAGGCCGAAGAAATAGAGCGCGGCGGGAATGGCGGCGGCAAGGGCAATCGTCGCGTAAGGCACCTGAAGAAAATCCGCCATGACGAAAGCGGCCGCGCCCATCACCGGCGGCATCAGCACGCCGCCGGTCGAGGCGCAGGTCTCTATGCCTGCTGCGACCGTGCCCTTCATGCCGACCTTGCGCATGGCCGGAATGGTCATCACGCCGGTGGTCAGCACATTGGTGACCACGCTGCCGCTCAGAGAGCCCATCAGGCCGCTGGACAGGATCGCGACCTTCGCCGGGCCGCCGCGCACATGACCGAGAAGCGCGAAGGCGAGGTTGATGAAGAAGCGTCCGGCGCCGGTATGCTCAAGCGCCGCGCCGAAGACGACGAAGCCGAAGACGAGGTTGGCGAAGGCCTTGAGCGGTATGCCGAGAATGCTTTCGAGGCTCATTGCATGATAGGCCGCCACATATCTGAACGGCGAGCTGAAAGCCGAGATCGGACCGGGCAGCTTGTCGGCAAACAGGGGATAGGTGGAGAAGAACAGGACGATCATGCCGAGGATCAGGCCACCCGCGCGTCGTCCGGCATCCAGCATCACCAGCCAGAGTATGGCGCTGGCGTAGACGGCGGCGGTCGGCGGCGACATTTCCCAGCCGAATAGGACGATGTCATAGGCGTTGAAGATGAAATAGCCGAGCGTCACGAAGGTGATGGCCGCAAGCGCCCAGTCGACAATGCCGGGCGTCTTTCCGCTTGTCGCGCGCACGCCGGGCATGAGAAGAAACACCATCGGGATCGCAAGCGCCAGAACGGCATAGAAATACTGGTTTTCCAACAGGGTCAGGTGAAAGCGCGAACCGAGGTTGAAGGTCTGGTTTATGCCGAGAAGCAGAAGCAGGACCGTCAAGGTACGCAGGACGAGCGAGGTCATCGCGGATGGGCGGCGGGCGGAAACCGCCTCGCCACCGTGCGTGTTGTCGATTGCAGGCATGTCGGTTTACCGGAAATAGGCCGGGAAACCGGCGGCTTCGAGCATATCGGCGCGCACCTTCATCCATTTTTCGGCGAAATCATCGCCGCGCTCTCCGTCCATCTTGGCCCAGGCTTCCTGGAGAACCTTCGCGCGGGCAACAAGGTCGTCATTGTGCTTCTGGTCTTCTTCCGACCACAAGCCAACCTCCTTGTAATACCTGATTGCGGCGTCGTTGAACGGCACGACCCAGTCGAAGACTTCGGACTTCGCCGCCCAGCCCGATGTGCCGGACTGCATCTTGCTGTAGACCGGCGCCTGCAGGTCGATCGCCTTGGTCACATTGTAGACGAGATCGGGCGAGGCGGTGTAGGTGATCAGCGCCGGGTAGGGGACGCCCGCGCATTCCAGCGGATGCTCCGCGTCGATATCGATGCCGACGGTCGCCTTGCGTTGACCGAAATGCGGGTTGACGGCCTGGAGGCGGTTCCAGCCTTCGGTATCGGAAAAGGGCAGCGCCAGCCATTTCAGGCCCTGCGGCGAGGCGGCGGCCTGCTCAAGCACGCCGCTGCCGCTGGTGACTGCCGTCATCGCGTCGATCTGGCCATTGGTGAAAGCCTGCCATGCGCCGCCATAGCTCGGCTGATCGACAAGCTCGACATCATCGACGGTCAGGCCGCCGAAGGCGAGGAACGCCCGGACATTGGACTGCAGCGACGGCGAACTGACCACCCAGCCCACCTTTTTGCCCTTC
Source organism: Martelella lutilitoris (assembly GCF_005924265.1). GTDB lineage: Bacteria > Pseudomonadota > Alphaproteobacteria > Rhizobiales > Rhizobiaceae > Martelella > Martelella lutilitoris. The sequence continues at coordinate 376,470 of NZ_VCLB01000004.1, read as the reverse complement.
AGGTCCGCGATGCTGTTTATATCCTGATTGTCGGCGACGCCCATGGCGACGCCGTTATCCGCGCCGGCAAGGATCACGGCCGTCAGCTTCTGGGGGCCGAGATCGGGCGTTGCATAGCTCAGGACGCCTTCAAAGGCATAGAAGGCGTCGCTTCCGGCAAGCGCGAAGGGCACGCGGCCTTCCCGGGCTGGCGCAATGCGCGAGAGATCCGTGCTGGCCGGCAACACCCGAAGCGAGATGCCATAGGCATCCTCCAGCGCCTTGCCGACGGCAATCGATTGGTTGTAGCCGAGGCTGCCGGTGTCGAAGCTCGTCCATACCAGCGTTTTCGGCAGGGTGACGGCGTCATCCTTTGCAATCGCCCCTCCGGCGAAAAGGCAAATGGCGCCGAGCGCGATGCTTGCAAGTTTTTTCATTGAATGTCCTCCTCTGTGTTTAACGGCTTTCGGCAGCGTATTCGCCCTGCCTGACTATCCCGCCCTGACTATCCCGGCCGGTCCAGGGCTGATAAGATCTTCCTCAGCCGATGTTGAAATGCGCATGGTCTCCGGTGTGCCTCGCCTTCCCGACGATCCGGCATGCCGGCAAGTCTCCTCTGTCTGCGAATCTAAGGCCAATGCCGGGTTGTACATATTTCAAAGGGTCTGCGTTTCGCTTGGCGGAATAAGGTTTTCGCAAGACCCGCACCGCTTTCAGCTTCGGCGTCGGTCGCAGCCTGTCGGCAAAGAAGCTCCGGGCGACCCTCAAGACCTTTCCAAGCGACGGCAATCAACCCAGGCCCGCGAGCCATTGCTCTTCGCCTTCATGGAAGGCGGCGAGTTCATCCGGTCGGTCGTCGCCGAGGAGGTTCTGGTTGACGTCGATGCCGCGGCTCGCCTGAAGATAGGAGAGGAAACAATAGGATGGCCTGAACGCCCGCAGTTTGTCCCAGTCGATGGGCGGCGTCTCGTCCGGATTGACCGCGCGCAGGATATCCCGTTCGAACAGCACCTCGAAGCTTGAGAGTTTCCAGGTTCCGTCCTGACGAAACGCGCGGGAGAAGTAGCGGCAGAAGACGTGAAAATCGATCTGGACATCGCCGAGCGTCGCCCGGTTGAAGATCATGGCCGGGCTCTCGATTGTGGCCCTGTCGCCTTTCACCTGGGCAAAGGCCGGAAACACCCAGTGCTTGCCGTTGCCGACCTTTTCCATGAACTTGCGCGTGGCCTCGACATAGGCGTCCCCGCCATGGCCGTCATACCAGCTGGTGCGCACATAGGCGTCGTCGTGAAAGCAGTCCCGCATCACCTCGAAGCGGCGCTGGTCGCGGGCAAACCGCTCGCGGCGTGCAAGGTCGTAGAGCTCCTCGCGGTCGAGCATCGCCATCAGGCGTTTGTTGGTGTCTGGCTGCATGGATCCCCTCCCTCGCATTGTGAATGGCCGCCCCCTCAGGCGGCCGGATAGCCAAGGATCGCCTTGACCTCCAGATATTCCTCGAAACCGAACAGGCCGAACTCGCGGCCATTGCCCGACTGTTTATATCCGCCGAACGGCAGGCTGCGGTCAAACGGCGCGCCGTTGAGATAGACGCGGCCGGCGCGGATTCGGTTGGCAACCACACGTGCATGGTCAAGGTCTTTCGATTGGACGAAACCGGCAAGGCCGAAAGGCGTGTCATTGGCAATCTCGACGGCTTCGTCCTCGCTGTCATAAAACATTATCGAAAGCACAGGCCCGAAGATCTCCTCGCGCGCGATGCGCATCGCCGGCGTGACATCGGCGAACACGGTCGGCCGGACGAAATAGCCGGCATTGCATTCGGCCGGTCGCCCGGGCCCGCCGGCCACAAGCGTCGCGCCTTCCTCGATGCCGGAGGCGATCAGCGCCTGAACCTTGTCGAACTGGGCCTGGCTCACGAGCGGCCCCATCGTCGTTTTGGGGTCCATCGGATCGCCGAGCCTGATGGTTGATATTGCTTCGCAGGCGGCGGCGATGGCCTCAGCGCGATGCCGGCGCGGCACCAGCATGCGGGTCGGCGACTGGCAGTTCTGTCCGCCATTGGTGTTGCAGGCATGCACGCCCGCCTTCACCGCTGCCGGAATATCGGCGTCCGGCAGGATGATGTTGGCCGATTTGCCGCCAAGCTCCTGCGCGACGCGCTTGATCGTTTTCGCGGCCAGCTCGGCGACGCGGATGCCGGCATTGGTCGAGCCGGTGATCGAGACCATGTCGACATCCGGGTGGCGGGCGATTGCCTCTCCGACGGTCGGTCCGTCGCCGTGGACGAGATTGAAGACGCCGGCGGGCAGTCCGGCGTCATCGATGATTTCGGCAAGCGCCGTGGCGCTGAGCGGGGCGATCTCGCTGGGCTTCAGCACCATGGTGCAGCCGGTCGCAATTGCCGGGGCGACCTTGGAGGCGATCTGATTGAGCGGCCAGTTCCAGGGCGTGATCAGACCGCAGACGCCGATCGGTTCCCTGCGGACAATGCCGGTCTCTTCCCGGCGGTCGAACGGGTAGTCGCGCAGGACCCGGATAACCTCCTCGAAGTGGAAGAGCGCGACCGTGGCCTGACGTTCGATCGAGAAGGTTATCGGCACGCCCATTTCCATGGTCATCAGCCGGGCAAGCTCGGGCAGGCGCGCCCGGAATCCCTCGACGATGCGGCCGAGAATTGCAAGCCGTTCCGCGCGGTCGGTCTGCGACCACGGCGCAAAGGCGCGCCGCGCTGCCCTGACCGCCGCGTCGACATCATCGGCGCTGCCCAGATTGACACTGCCGATTTCCCGCTCGATGGCGGGGTTGATGATCGGTATCGTGCTGGGGGTCACCGGTCGTCGCCATGTCCCGTCGATGTAGAACTCCAGAGCGTCCATCCTGCCGCCTTTCTCCTCCGCGAAGCGTTGCAACTCTATCCGGCAGCCGGCGCGCCGCAATCCACCCGGTCGTTCGTTTCGCATTGCGGAACGCGTGCCCCGCCATTTTGCCGAAAGGACGACCTGGCGCTAAAACCACCGGGAAACACGACCGGAGACCGGAGAAACGATGCGGCGCTATTTCGAAGACTTTGCCATTGGCGAGACATGGACAAGCAGAACTATCACCTTGTCTGAGGATGAGATCATCCGCTATGCCCGCGAGTATGATCCGCAGCCCATGCATGTCGATCCCGAAAAGGCTGCGGAAGGGCGCTTCGGCGGCCTCATCGCCAGCGGATGGCAGGTCGCGGCGCTTTCCATGCGGCTCTTCGTGGAAGCGGGCGGCTATGGCGAAACGCCGATGGTCGGCCTCGGCATCGAGCAATTGCGCTGGCGTCGGCCGGTGCGTCCGGGCGACAGGCTGATCACGACGCGCAAGGTGATTGCGACGGAGCCGCACCAGCGGCGACCGGAATTCGGCATCATCAAGACCGAGGTGACGATGACCAACCAGGACGGCGAGGCAGTGATGATGATGATCGCGCTCGGACAGGTGCCCTGCAGGCCCCGGGCAGAATAGGGGACGCTTCGGGGCAGGGCCCTAAAGGTGCCGCCCTTCGTCAACCGGGATGACGATGCCCGTCGAGCTGGTCATGAGCGTGACGCAGGCAATGACGGCGCGCGCCACATCGTCGGCGCTGGTGATCTTGGCAAGCGGAGTCTGCGTGGCCGCCGCCTCCAGCCGCGCGCGCGGACGTCCCGGCACGAAATCGGTATCAACGCCGGCGGGTGATATGGAAAACACCCTGATATCCGGCGCAAGCGCTTTCGCAAGCCCGATCGTCAATGCATCGAGCCCGGCCTTCGCCGCGCAATAGGCAAGATTGGAGCCAACGCCGGTGCGCGCGGCGATCGAGGAGATGTTGACCACAACGGCATCCCGCCCGCGCGCGAGAAGCGGGCGAAAGGCGCGGATCATGGCAAAGGGGCCGCGCAGGTTGACCTGCGTGATCCTGTCGAAGATGTCGTCAGTCAGGCCGTCGAGATCATTGGCCGGCACGGCTTCCGTCGCGCCGCCATTATTGACCAGAATGTCCACCCGGCCGAATCTCTCTTCGACCGCCCGTGCGGCCTCGGCGATGCTGTCGCTTGCCTCAAGCGCGATCCGTAAGGCTATGTGATTTCCGCCGGGAAGCGATGCGACAAGGTCTTCGGCAGCCGCGCTTCGGCGGTGATAGCCGGCGACGATGGTGGCGCCGAGGTCGGCGAGCCGGATCGCCGAGGCGCGGCCGATGCCGCTTGTCGCACCCGTGACCACGGCGATGCGTCCGCTTAAGGGAGGGGCCTGTTCGCTCATGCCGTCTTCTCCCAGAAGGGTTGGCGCAGTTCCTGCTTCAGCACCTTGCCGCCGCTGTTGCGCGGAAGCGTTTCGCGGAACTCGACCGCCGAGATTTTCTGCATGCGCCCCAGCCGGGCATTGACCCAGTCGCGCAGCGCCTCCGGTTCGATCCTCGCGTCCGGCTTTACGGCCACGAAGCCAAACGGCGTCTCGCCCCATTTCTCACTCGGGACCGCAATCACGGCGGCCTCGATGACATCGGGATGGGCGAGCAGTTTTTCCTCCAGGTCAGAGGCGTAGATATTGAATCCGCCCGAGATGATCATGTCCTTCTTGCGGTCCAGCAGGACGAGAAATCCGTCCTCGTCGAACATGCCGATATCGCCGGTGCGGTGAAAAAGCCGGCCCTCGGTATCGCGCCAGTAGAAGGCGCGGTTTGCCTCCTCATTGCGAAAATAGCCCGACATCATCATCGCCGAGCGGCCGACAACCTCGCCGCGCTCGCCGGGCGCAACGTCCTTGCCGTCGTCGTCGATGATGCGGATGATGTTGCCCGCTGCCGGCTTGCCCACGGTATGCGCCTTTTCGGGGTGGCGCGCGGCATCAAGAATACAGGTGCAACCACCTTCCGTCAGGCCGTAGACCTCGAAGAAGTCGCCCGGCCATTGTTCGATGATGGCGCGTTTAGCAGCGGCCGGAAGCGGCGCGCCGGTGCATTGCTTGACCTTGAAGGACGACAGGTCGCGCCTGCCGAAACCTTCCGCCGCCAGAATGCGCTGATACTGGACCGGCACCAGCATGGTGTGGGTAGCGCGATATTGCTCCGCAAGCGCCAGATAGGCTTCAGCATCGAATTTTGGCATCAGCACGACATGGCTTGCGTGGAACAGCGCCGAAAGCAAGGGCATCAGCGTGGTGTTGGAATAAAGCGGCGTCGCCAGAAGCATCGTGCTTTCGGGGCCAAGCCCGAAAAGCGTCCGCGCCGCCTGCCGGTACCGCATGGCGTGAGCGTGAACGATGCCCTTGGCCCGGCCAGTGGTGCCGGAGGAGTAGATGATGTTGAACGGCGCTTCGGGCAAAGGAACCACCGGAGCGCTGAACGGCTCTGTTCCGGCAAGAAAATTCTGCGGCACGCCGCCTGCCGGGGGCGCCTCAAGCTGGACGATGCGCGCGGCCAGATCGGCCGGCAGCAGGTCCCCATAGCCGTCCTGCACGAAAATCAACGCGGGGTCGCAGTCTTTCAGCATGCCGGCAAGCGCCTCGCGGTGTGCCGAGGCGGGCAGGGGCACGGCGCAACCGCCGGCCGCGATGATGCCAAGATAGGCTGCCGTAAGCCCCAGGCCGGCCGTTCCAAGAACCGCGATCCGCCCGACCGCGCCGTCACAATGTTGCGCGATCGCGCCCGCCGCGGCCAGCACGGCGCTGCGGAGTTCTGCCCGGCTCATCGTCTCGCCATTGCAGGTCAGCGCCGGCGCGTCCGGATGCTCAAGCCCGTGGCGCAGGATAGCGGCAACGAGTCCGCCTTCCTGGTTCGCGGCCGGCCGAGAGGCCTCGTTCATCGGTTATCTCCCGGCTCGTTTTCGATGAGCACGATATGGCGGGTGGCGATGGCGGGCTTTTGGGAGCCCTCCAGCTCGATCACGGCGTCGTTGACGATCCGCGTTCCCAGCGCATGCGGCTCGGCGGCGACAAGCGTCAGGGCGAGCCGGATACGGCTTTCCACCGGAACGGGCGCGATGAAGCGCATCCGGTCGTAGCCGTAGTTCAAGCCACGGCCGCGCGCCCTGATCTGATAGATCTCGCGCTGGAGCGCCGGCTGTAGCGATATGATGAAAAGGCCGTGGGCAATGGTCTTGCCGCCGGGCATCTCGCGCGCGGCGCGCTCCACATCCACATGGATCCAGTGATCATCGCCCGTCAGCCGGGCATAATCGTCGATCGCTTCCTGCGTCACGGTCATCCAGGCCGAGCGGCCGAGCAATTGGCCTTCGTGGGCAGCGAGATCACGGGCGTGGTCAACGATCAGCATCAGTGTTTTTCCTTGTTGCGGGCACGCCCGATGGTTTCAGCGCATTCGGCATTGACGGCCAGAACCACTTTGCCAATCTGCCTGTTTTCATCCATCAACCGATGGGCGGACCTGACGTCGCCAAAGGCGAAGACCTGATGGATGCGGGTTGTCATTTCACCCGTTTCCAGAAGCGGCCAGACATCGCGAACGAGCTCGGCGGCGATCCGGCCCTTGTAGGCGGGCGGGCGCGGGCGAAGGGTCGAGCCGGTCAGCGTCAGTCTGCGCCGGACGATCTGGCGGACATTGACCTCGGCCGTCTCGCCGAGATGACTGGCGATGAAGACAAGCCGCCCGTCCGGTCTCAGAAGGTCGAGTTGCCGTTGCGTGTAAGGTCCGGCCTGCGCATCGAGGATCACGTCGAACCCGTCGGTGAGCGCCCTCAGTTCGTCGTCCCAGGCACCCTTGTAGCTGACGGCATGGTGCGCGCCCGTCTGAAGACAAACGGACAACTTCTCGTCTGTCCCGGCTGTCGCGAAAACCTCGGCGTTGCGCAGCTTGCGGGCGATCTGGATTGCGGCCATGCCAACCCCGCTGGTGCCGCCCTGCACAAGCAGGCTCTCGCCTTCGCCAAGCCGTCCAAGCCAGATGATGTTGTTCCAGGCGGTAAAATAGACTTCCGGCAGCGATGCGGCTTCGACAAAGCTCAGCCCGCGCGGAACCGGCATGCATTGGAGCGCAGGCACGACGCAATATTCGGCGTAACCGCCCCCATTGGTCAGCGCGCAGACGGCATCGCCGGCACAGAGCCCTGTCACGGCCGGGCCAACCGCGTCGACAATGCCCGAGACATCAAGGCCGGGGATCGGGGAGGCGTCCGGGGGCGGAGGATAGAGCCCTCGCCTTTGCTGGATATCCGGCCGGTTCACGCCTGCCGCGTAAACCCGGATCCGAACTTCGCCCGCTCCGGGCGCGGGGATGGGGCGTTCGACGATGTCGAGCACGTCCGGTCCGCCCGCGCCGTTGAATTCCACTACACGCATTGTGTCCGCTTCCCCCCTTATGGCCGTTGAGCCGCCGCTCAATGCCCGGTCTCCTCCGCTCGTCAGTCTTCCCAGTTATGGACAACCGGGTTGGACAATCTGCCGAGCCCTTCGATCTCGATATCGATTGTACCGGACAGTTTGTGCATGTTTACCGAGCGGTGGCCATTCGGAAAATTGCCGACGCCCTTCGCCGATGTGCCGAAGCAGAAGACATCGCCGGGTTCCAGGGTGAAGAAGCGGCTGGCTTCCGCGATGACCTCGGCGACCTTGAAGCGGTAGCTTGCCGTGCTGTCGACGGCGAAGGGCTCTCCGTTGAGCCAGCCCTTCACCTCAAGCGCGTCCGGGTTTTCAACTTCGTCGGTCGTGGTGATGAAGGGGCCCATCGGCCCGAATGTATCGGAGGCCTTGGAGCGGGTGTGGTAGACGAAATAGACATCGCGGTCGTCCTCGCCATGCCGGTTGCGCCAGGCAAGATGATGGGGCCTGAGAAGATCGGGCTCGCGCGTCGTCGCGATCGAATCCATGCCGAACTTCATGCCGTGGGAGGTGACGTCATTGATGATGGTGAAGCCGAAGATCGCGTCCTTCGCCTCCTCGACCGATATCCTGCTGCAGCGTTTGCCGATGACGGCGGCAAGTTCCAGTTCGGGGATGGTCTCGCCGTAATAGTCTTCCATGATGATCGGCTTGTTGTGGCCGGTCAGGCAGGAGGGCGCCTTCAGGAAAAAGTTCGGCACGCCCGGATCGCGATGGGCGGACTTGCGGATGCCCATATTGTTGAAGGCGACGCCGAGGATCTTGGAGGGCCGGGGCTGCGGCGGCAGCCAATCGAGCGAAGCCTCGTCAAGCGGGGTCGCTTCTCCCTTCTTGAGCGCTTCACGCGCCCGGGCGATTTCCGCCGCGCCGCCTTTGATGAAGCCGTTCATGTCCGCAGGCGCGGACCCAAGCCCGGCGCTTTCGTAAAGCTCTTCCAGAAGAACGGTCGCATCGCCCTTTCTGATGGCAAGAACAGGCTTTCCCTGATGGTTGATGGTTGCAAGTTTCATGGCGGTCTCCTTGGCGTGCGCGAGATTTCTTGGTTTTGATCGGTCGTCTTCCGGCACCCGTCCGCGACACGAAAGGGTGGCGTGATCAATCGAATCATCGGTCAGACAATGCTGTCCTCAGGCAGGGTCGAGGCCGACCAGTTTCGCCGGGTTGTCACGCACCATCAGGCGCACCTCGTCCTCGGTGAAGCCGAGTGCAAGCAGAAGCTTGATCGCCTGGCGCAGCCCTTCCACGGGCGAGGGGTTGTCGACCTGCCCCAGGTCCGAGCCGATGGAGGAATGTTCGACGCCGGCGGCAAGGACATGTTCCTTCAGCTCCTGCGGGGAGAACACGTTGAAGCGCGAATCCACATAGAGGCATGCCGATTGTTCGATCACCGCGCCGAACGCGGCCATTTCGGCGATGTCCTCATAGGTGAAGTGCAGCCCGTACATGGGGTGATTGACGAGAAGGCGCTTGACGCCGCGCTTGCGCGCCTCTGTGAACAGTTTCCAGATTTCCCACACATGCAGGTGGCCGGAGGACAGGATGGCATCGAAGGCGGCGATCGAATCAAGGATCTCCTTCACCGGGTCGAGGATTTCGCCATAGGCGTCGACGACTGTGATGCCGGGAGACGCCTTCAGCCGAACATTGGAGGCAAGCCTTGTCTTGCGATGGGAGCTGCGGATGTGATTGGCCGATTGCGCCGTCGGCATCCAGACCAGCTTTGCGCCCTGGTTAAGCTGGGCATCGACGACGAAGGGGTTGAGGCCGCCGGTCGTGTTGTTCAACACCAGCCCGCCAAACATTGCCACATTCAGATGGCCGAGCACGCGCTCCATGATCGGCAGAAAGGGCGCGACGGAATAGTGATGATCCTTGAACATGATCCCGCGCATGCCGGCGGCCGCGGCCTGTTCCACCGCCTGGAAATGATCGAGCTGACGGGCCATCGTCGACGGTCCGGAATGAACGTGAAGATCGACCGCCCCCTTCATCAGCCCGTCGACGACCGCGTCATCGATGGTTGATATCAGGGCGCGCACCTCCTCGCGATTGTTCGCCGTTGCCATGCAAGTCTCCTTCCTTCGAACAAGACGGGTATAGGGCTTGACAACTTGCGCTCTCAACTTGCAAACCCGATCTGTTCCGGCAGGCGAAATGCCGGTCTTGGGAAGGAGGAATTGTGAGCATCCGATCGATCGAACGGGGGCTGCGTGTGTTGCAGGAAATGAACCTGCAGCCATACACCTCCATTGCCCATCTGCATGAGCGCACCGGGCTTCCCAAGCCGACCCTGGTCCGCATCCTGCGCACGCTTGAACAGGCCGGCTATGTCGAGAACGATCCGCGCGTCGGCGGCTACCAGTTGAGCGCGCTCGTCGCCTCGCTGAGTTCCGGTTATCACAAGGAGCCGATGGTGGTGGAGGCTGGGCGGCCCTGGGCCGTCGCCGTCACGCGCAAGCACCAGTGGCCCGTTTCCATCGCGCTTCTTGATCGGGATGCCGTGGTGGTGCGCATGAGCACCGTGCCCGACAGCTCGGTCTCCCCTTTTCACAAGACCGTCAACATGCGCTTGCCGCTGATCACGCGCGGACTGGGCCTCGCCTATCTCGCCTTCACGCCTGATGAGGAGCTGGAGCTTATTCTACGCATGCTGCGGATGTCGGACGATCCGGAAAACGAGTTGGCGCGGCATCCCGACAAGATCAACCGGCTGGTGGCGATGACGAGGAAGCGCGGCTATGCGACGCGCGCGGCCCATGTCGAGCCACGCAATTCCGACACGATCGCGGTGCCGGTTTTCAATGATAGCGGCCGTGTGGTGGCGAGCCTCGGCCTGACCTATTTCCGCTCGGCCTTTGCCTCGCAGCGAGAGGCGAACGAACGCTATTCCGCCGTGCTGAAGACGGCATCGGAGGAGATAACCCGCGATCTCACCCGCCTGAACCGCAGCACGCTCGCATGATGCTTTTTCGGCGCCACATTTGGGAAAATGTCTCGGCCCCGTGCCTGGCCGGACTGTTCCTTTCGCTTGGCCTCGTCAGTTGCCAGCCGGGTATGAGCGGATCGCCTTCGGCAGAGATCGCGTCGGGCAATGCGGCGGCCGTCCGCAATCGACTGGTTGCCGAATCCGGCGGCCTTTACACGAATGCGGCCAGGTCACAGCAATTGGCCATGATCGGCGACCGGCTGTCGAAAGCCTCCGGCGGCATGCATGTCACCGTGCTTGTTCTCAACTCCGCCGTTGCCAATGCCTATTTCGCTCCAGGAGGCTATATCTACCTGACGCGCAAACTCTTGACGCTGACCGGCGATGACAGCGAAATCGCCGCCGTGGTCGCCCATGAAATGGCGCATATCCTCTCGGGCGACGCAGAGGCGCGGGTGCAGTTCGGAGTTGATGCCGCGGTTTCCAGCGCGGATATCCGCGAGGCAATCGGCAACAGCGACGCTGTTCGCGCGCTTCTTGCGAAAAGCAGTGCGCGCGTCTCAGCCTTTTCTCAGCAGCAGGAGCTTCAGGCCGACGCCCTGGCGATACGCCTGCTGGCGAAGGCCGGATATGATCCGGCGGCACTCGCCCGTTTCCTGGCGACCATGCAGGCCCATGAGCGGGCAGGGCTGAGGGGTGAGACCTTTACCGCCGCGCATCCGGCCCCCTCTGTGCGGATTGCCCGCGCCCGGAAGCTTGCGCAAAGCAGTACGCCTTATCAGGCCGCGGCGGGTGCGGAGTGACCGCTCGCGAATCGGGGGTCGCCCGGTCGACTTGCCGACAAAGGCGAGAAGACGGCGACCGATCCGGAAAGTAAGCGGAAAGGCACGTTTTAACTGTCCTTTTCTAGTTCGCCAAGCGTGCGGAAGAGTCTCTATGTGCGTTTTTGCTGACATCCTTGCCACAAAAGCATGAAAAATACGCAACCTAAGAGAGTGTTTAAAAATTACGCATCTCGCATGTGAGGCGTTTTGTCGCAGGTGAAGCTGTGCCCAGGCGCAACGCCTGATTTTCGGGCGTGCTCTCTCAATCAATCGGTTGACTTATGGTGTCTGAAAACGCCCGTATTGCGGGCTATCTGGCGATATTCGCGCAAAAATTTGCGTTTTCTTCGTTAAAAATCACTGGCTTGCAATTTCATAAATAATTCATCTGGCGTTCATAAAAAGAGGCATAGGCCACTTGCCTGAAGCGCGAGTTTGAATTAGTCACCCCGCCAAAGTGGCAGGTCATAAGACGCCACACCGGGTCTCCATAAAAATAACCACGCGCCTAAAACCTCAGCGTAATTGCACCCAACAGGTGTGATAGCGCTATCATTTGGCCTAATTCAAGGAGCAGCCTTATGGACGCAATCATTGTCGACAAGAGTGATGGCTCTCAGCATCGTCAGTCCGTTCTTAACCTTCAGCTTGACGAGGCGTCTGTTGTAAAACTTCCGATCGCTCCGGAAAGTGTCGCTTCGTTCACGCAGAACGGCGATGACCTCGTCATCGTTACGGTTGCCGGCGAGACGATTGTCATCGGCGACTTCTTCGTCGACTTCGACGACGAGCGCAACGAACTGGTTCTCGTTGACGATGACGGCATCGCCTGGTGGGGCCAGTATTCCGGTCCGTGGAGCGATTTCGCCTTCGCCGAGATCGGCGCGAACAGCGTCTCTCCCTTCCCCTTTGGCGCTCTGGGCGGGCTGGGGGCTGCCTCTGCCGGCGGTCTTGCCTTCTCGGGCGGCGCGGGTGAAGAGGCGGCGGCCTCCGTTGCCGAATTCCCGGTCCTCGACGTTGAAACGGTCGCCGACAACCCCGCCTCTGGCCTTGTCACTGTCAGTGGCCACAGTTCCGGCGACTACGTCGTCATCTCCTATCCGGATGAGAACGGTGAAACCGTCGTGTCCGAGCCGATCCCGGTCAATGACGACGGCAGCTGGTCGCACGATATCCCGCGCGACGGGATCAGCGAGGGCGATGTCGATGTCGTTGGGACCGTCACAGACGAGAACGGCAATCCTGTTGTCGACGGTGACGGCAACCCGATTTCCGACACGGAATCGGCAACCTTCGACCTCACCGCGCCTGACGTTGGCGTCGTCATCACCGATAACGGCCAGGACGGCACGCTGGTTCTGACCTTCTCGCCGGATACCGATCGCGACAGCTTCAACCCGGCCGACGATCTTGAGCTGGACAATGCCGATCTCGGCACGGACGGCACGTGGTCGGAAGATGCCGACGGCAACCAGGTCTGGACGGCAACGATCACGCCGACCGGCAATGGCGAAGTGACCGCCACCGTCACCGACGGTTCCTACACCGACACCGCCGGCAATGAAGGTTCGGAAGGCACCGACACCGAGACCTTCGACGTCGACGGCCCGTCCGTCGTGGTCGATATCGTCAATGACGGCCAGACCGGTTCCGTGACCTTCACCTTCTCCGAGGAAGTCGCCGGCTTCGAAGCCGCCGATATCGCGGTTGAAAATGGCACGCTGTCGAACCTGACGCAGGTTGACGCCAACACCTGGACCGCCACCGTCACCCCGGAAGCGACCGGCGATGTCACGGTTGCCGTCGGCAATGGTTCCTATACCGACCTTGCCGGCAACCCCGGCACGCAGGGTTCCGACAGCGCGGCCTTCGACCGCACCGCGCCTGACGTCGGCGTCGAGATCACCGATAACGGCCAGGACGGCAGGCTGGTTTTGACCTTCTCGCCGGATACCGATCGCGCAAGCTTTGATCCGGCCGCCGATCTCGCGCTGGAAAATGCCGATCTCGGCGCGGACGGCACATGGTCGGAAGATGCCGCCGGCAATCAGGTCTGGACCGCGACCATCACCCCGACCGGCAATGGCGAAGTGACGGCCACCGTCACTGACGGCTCCTATACGGATGCGGCCGGCAATGCGGGCTCGGAAGGCTCGGATGCCGAAAACTTCGACGTCGACGGCCCGTCCGTCGTGGTCGATATCGTCAATGACGGCCAGACCGGTTCCGTGACCTTCACCTTCTCCGAGGAAGTCGCCGGCTTCGATGGTAGCGATGTTAGCGTTGGCAACGGCACGCTGTCGAACCTGACGCAGGTTGACGCCAACACCTGGACCGCCACCGTCACCCCGGAAGCGACCGGCGATGTCACGGTATCCGTCGGCAATGGTTCCTATACCGACCTTGCCGGCAACCTCGGCACGCAGGGTTCCGACAGCGCGGCCTTCGACCGCACCGCGCCTGACGTCGGCGTCGTCATCACCGACAACGGCCAGGACGGCACGCTGGTTCTGACCTTCTCGCCGGATACCGATCGCGCAAGCTTTGATCCGGCCGCCGATCTCGCGCTGGAAAATGCCGATCTCGGCACGGACGGCGCATGGTCGGAAGATGCTGCCGGCAACCAGGTCTGGACGGCCACGATCACCCCGACCGGCAATGGCGAAGTGACGGCCACCGTCACCGACGGCTCCTATACGGATACGGCCGGCAATGCGGGCTCGGAAGGCTCGGATGCCGAAGACTTCGACGTCGACGGCCCGTCCGTCGTGGTCGATATCGTCAATGACGGCCAGACCGGTTCCGTGACCTTCACCTTCTCCGAGGAAGTCGCCGGCTTCGAAGCCGCCGATATCGCGGTTGAAAATGGCACGCTGTCGAACCTGACGCAGACCGGCCCCAACACCTGGACCGCCACCGTCACCCCGGAAGCGACCGGCGATGTTACGGTATCCGTCGGCAATGGTTCCTATACCGACCTTGCCGGCAATCCGGGCACGCCCGGCTCCGACAGCGAGGCCTTCGACCGCACCGCGCCTGACGTCGGCGTCGAGATCACCGATAACGGCCAGGACGGCACGCTGGTTCTGACCTTCTCGCCGGATACCGATCGCGCAAGCTTTGATCCGGCCGCCGATCTCGCGCTGGAAAATGCCGATCTCGGCGCGGACGGCACATGGTCGGAAGATGCCAACGGCAATCAGGTCTGGACCGCGACCATCACCCCGACCGGCAATGGCGAAGTGACGGCCACCGTCACTGACGGCTCCTATACGGATGCGGCCGGCAATGCGGGCTCGGAAGGCTCGGATGCCGAAAACTTCGACGTCGACGGCCCGTCCGTCGTGGTCGATATCGTCAATGACGGCCAGACCGGTTCCGTGACCTTCACCTTCTCCGAGGAAGTCGCCGGCTTCGATGGCAGCGATGTTAGCGTTGGCAACGGCACGCTGTCGAACCTGACGCAGGTTGACGCCAACACCTGGACCGCCACCGTCACCCCGGAAGCGACCGGCGATGTCACGGTTGCCGTCGGCAATGGTTCCTACACCGACCTTGCCGGCAATCCCGGCACGCAGGGTTCCGACAGCGCGGCCTTCGACCGCACCGCGCCTGATGTCGGCGTCGAGATCACCGACAACGGCCAGGACGGCACGCTGGTTCTGACCTTCTCGCCGGATACCGATCGCGCAAGCTTCGACCCGGCCGCCGATCTTGTTCTCGACAATGCCGATCTCGGCACGGACGGCGCATGGTCGGAAGATGCCGACGGCAATCAGGTCTGGACCGCAACCATCACCCCGACCGGCAATGGTGAAGTGACGGCCACCGTCACTGACGGCTCCTATACGGATGCGGCCGGCAATGTGGGCACGGAAGGCTCGGATGCCGAAGACTTCGACGTCGACGGCCCGTCCGTCGTGGTCGATATCGACATCGACGATAATGGCCTCGGCGGTGACGTCACCTTCACTTTCTCCGAAGATGTCGACGGGTTTGACGCGTCCGATATCAGCGTCAACAACGGCACGCTGTCGAACCTGCAGCAGGTTGACGATCATACCTGGACCGCGAGGGTAACGCCTCAAAAGGCCGGGGGCGACCTGACTGTCACCGTTGCCGACGAAAGCTATACCGACAAGGTCGGAAATCTCGGCTCGGGCGGCGCGGATACCGAGGCATTTGAGCGTAATGCGCCGCTTGCGCACGAGGACGATATCAGCCTGCAGCTTGCCGGCGATGACTTCATGAGCGACGAGAACTTCAACATCGCCTTCGTTCTCGATTTCAGCGGAAGCGTTGACTACAACGAAGCGCGGACGATGCTGGATGCCGTGAAGGTTGCGGGCCAGACCTTCTTCGAGGGCACGACCGGCGATGTGCAGATCCAGCTTGTTGCGTTCTCGTCCGACGCGCGGTCGACCGTATCGTTTACAAACTATGCCGATTTCGCGGCTCAGGTGGACGCCTGGTACAACAGCCGTCCTTACAACGCGGGCACCGACTACACGGCCGCCGTTCAAAAGACGATGGAAGCGTATACGCCTCTCGATGGCTACGACAACCGCGTCTTCTTCATGAGCGACGGTGAGCCGACCGAACAGACGCAACAGCGTTGGGAAAACGGCAAATGGGTTGTCGACCATTCGCTGGAGAGCGCCACCCAGGCAGCATGGAATGATTTCGTTGCAGACAACAAAATCGACGTGCAGACGGTCGGCATCGGCCAGGGCGTCACGGTGCCCCGGCTGCAGGATGTCGATGAGGCCGACGGCGACAATCATGTCGTCCAGGTGGCCAACTTCGACGATCTCGTGGACGAACTGCTTGACGTCCTGAAGGAAGTGGATGTTGCCGGCAATGTGCTGAACGGCGCCGACGGCGTCGCCGGTACGGCGGATGACGATCTTCTCGGTATCGATGGCGGCCGCATCCTCTCGATTGATGTCGATGGCGAGACCTACACCTATGACCAGGGCCGTATTATCGACCACAACGGCAACCAGGTCGAGGACGGGGCGATCCTCAACGTGGAAACCGACCAGGGCGGCAGGCTCGTCTTCGACTTCGAGACCGGCGACTGGACCTACACGGCTGGGCCCGACACGGGTATGGGCGAGGAAGATTTCCGCTATGTGCTCACCGATGACAGCGGTGACACCAGCGAAGCCTTGCTGAAGATCGATGTTCAGGAGGCCGGCGCCACTGCGTCTGCCGCACGCATGGCAATCGAGACCGACAGCGCGGAAGACAGCGGTGAGGCAGCGGGTCAAGGCGTTTTCCACGCCGAGACGCTGGGCCTTGCGTCGATCGATGAAGCCCCGGCCGAGGACGATGACGCCAGCGGCGAACATCCGGCCGTCGATGACGAAATCAACGTGGCCGACCTTGTCTATGAGGACAACGGCGAAAGCCTCGAGGCTTACCTGCCCGAGGAAAAGCACGCGAATAGCAACTCGGCGAGTGAAGCACAGAGCTTCAGCGATCAGGGCACGGCCAGCATCGATCTCAATGAGCTTGAAGACCACGCGATGATGGTCGGCTGAGCCCGTTCCGAAAAAAAACGCAGCCGGAACGAGGTCCCGTCTCCGGCTGCAGCAAAGCAATGATGAAGTTCCGCCGCCATGAACATGCACATCAAGAACGATCGCACACCGGAAGGCGCGGCTGCCGAAGACGTCGGAGCCGTTTCGGCCCGGTGGATCGAGGCGCTGCTGACGGTCGCCGGTCACTACCGGATCGACTGTTCGCCGGAGCAACTCAGGCTTGCCGATGCCTGGGACGGCGATGGCGATGCAAAGAGACGGCTTGGCAAGCTTGCTCGCCAGGCGGGTCTGGCGGTGAGGTTCGTCGATACCGATGTGCGCAAGATCACGCAGATGCGTCTGCCGGTCATTCTGGTTTTCAAGGATGGTCAGGTCGCGGTTGCGGTCAGGCGCAATGCGGACCGGTTCGCGCTGACCTTTTCCGGCGACGGCGGCCTTGGCTCTGATGTCGCCGTCAGCGAGGTTGCGGACCGCATCGACCTGGTTGCTGTCATCCGCCCGGCGGGTGGCATGCCGGACGGGCGGATCGACGCCTATATCGAGCCTTACAGGAAACACTGGCTGCGTTCGATCGTCCTGTCCGATCTGAGGCCCTATGTCTCGATCATGCTGGCTTCGCTTGCGGCCAATGTCCTTGCGCTGGCAAGCGTCATCTTTTCCATGCAAGTCTATGACCGGGTCGTCCCGGCCCAGTCCTTTCCGACGCTCTTCGTTCTTGGCGGCGGCGCGCTCATGGCGGTGCTCTTCGCCTTCATCATGCGCCAGATGCGCATGAAGATCACCGATGTGATCGGAAAGCGAGCCGATCTGCGCATCTCCGACAAGGTGTTCGGACATGCCTTGCGGGTCAAGAATACGGCCCGCCCGCGGGCGACGGGCACTTTCATCGCGCAATTGCGCGAGCTCGAGCATGTGCGCGAGATGATGACCTCATCGGCGGTTTCGGCGATCGCGGACATTCCCTTCTTTCTGCTGTTCTGTGCGATTTTCTGGTGGGTCGCCGGCAGTCTGGTCTGGGTGCCGGCCGTGGCCGTTGTGCTCCTGATTGCGCCCGGCATCCTGGCGCAGAAGAAGCTGCACCGGCTCGCCAAGGCCAATATGCGCGAATCCGCGCTGCGCAATGCCATGCTGGTCGAGGCGGTGCAGGGGCTGGACGACATCAAGTTGTTGCAGGCCGAGGAGAGGTTCCAGAACCACTGGAACCACTACAACGCGGTCAACGCCGACAACGGCATGAAGCTGCGCGATCTCGTCGGCACGCTTGGCAACTGGACGCAGACGGTGCAGGGCATGGTCTATATCGCGGTGGTCGCCGCCGGCGCGCCGGCGGTGATGTTCGGCGATATGACGACGGGCGCGCTGGTTGCCGCCGCCATGCTTTCGACCCGCATGCTGGCGCCGCTCGCCAGCGTGACGCAGATCCTCAATCGCTGGCAGCAGGCGAGGATCGCGGGCGAAAGCCTCGACAAGATCATGATGCTCCCCGTCGATCATCCCGAGAACGCCAAGCGCATCCACAAGCCCATCATCGAGGGCGCGTTTCACCTCAAGAATGCGGTCTTCTCCTACGAGAAGGAGCCGGTTCTGACCGTCGACTCGTTGAAGATCGCGGCGGGCTCGAAGGTCGGCATTATCGGCCGCAACGGCGCCGGCAAGTCGACCCTGCTGCAGGGGCTTTCGGGGCTGATGGAAGCGCGCTCGGGAACCGTGCTGGTCGACGGGGTCAACATCGGCCATGTCGATCCTGCCGATCTGCGCCGCCATATCGGCCTTGCCGGCCAGAACGCCCGGCTTTTCTACGGCACGATTCGCGAAAACCTATGCCTCGGCGCGCCCAATGCCCGCGACGAGGAGCTGATTGAGGCCCTCGAACGCACCGGCGCCTGGGAATTTGTTCGCGCCACGCCCGAGGGCCTCGATCGGCAGATACAGGAAGGCGGTCACGGCCTGTCCGGCGGGCAGGCGCAGGCCATCATTCTTTCGCGTCTTCTGCTGCGCGAACCCTCCGTGGTTCTGCTCGACGAGCCGACCTCGGCGCTGGATGAGACGGCCGAGCAGAAAGTGCTTTCGGCTCTCGGCGCGCTCGGCGCGAGCACCACGCTGGTGATCGCGACGCACAAGCCGTCGGTGCTGGCCCTCGTCGACCGGCTGATCGTGGTGTCCAATGGCCGGATCATCATGGACGGCGCGCGCGACGACATCCTTGCGCGCCTGCGCAAGGGCGAGGCGACTGCCGCGAACAGGCGCAAGGAGGGCGGTAAATGACCTCGAACGCCTATGATGATCTTGTTGCCGGCGATGAAATGAACGCCAGCGGCGCAAGCCGGGTGGTGCTTGTGCTGACGCTGATCCTCGTCGCATTCTTCGCCTGGGCCTATTTCTTTTCGGTCGAGGAGGTTTCCTCGGGGCCGGGAACGGTCGTGCCGCTGTCGCACGAGCAGATGATCCAGTCCTTCGACGGTGGCATTCTTGCGGAGCTCGATGTCAGCGCGGGCGATATCGTCGACAAGGGGCAGGTGCTGGCGCGGCTCGATCCGACCCGCGCGCAGGCCGAATATGACGAGACCGCCGCGCGCTACCGCGCTTCTCTGGCGCAGGCCGCCCGCCTGCAGGCTGAGGTTACCGGCGCCGAGGCCGTGAACTTTCCCGAGGCGCTCGACGACTATCCCGAACTGAGAGCATCGGAAGAGGCGCTGTTTGCCGCCCGCCAGGGCAGCTACCGGGAATCGCTCGCTGATATGGAAGCGGATATGGCGCTGATCGACGAACAGCTTAGGCTGACGACGCCGCTGGTGAAGACTGGGGCGGCGAGCAAGGTCGAACTGATCCGGCTGAAGCGCGATCGCGGCGATATCAAGTTGAAGATGGACGACATGCGCGCCGGATACGTGATCGAAAGCGGCGAGAAGCTGGCCGAGGCGCAGGCTCAGGTCCAGTCTCTGCTCTCGACGCTCAACGGGCTCGAGGACACGATTGATCACACGACGATTGTCTCCCCGGTCCACGGGATCATCAAGGATGTCGCGGTCACCACAATCGGCGGCGTCGTCTCGCCGAACGGCGCGGTGATGACCATCGTCCCGCTCAATGACCAGTTGCTGATCGAGGCGCGGATTTCGCCGCGCGACATCGCCTTCATCCATCCCGGACAAGAAGCGCTGGTAAAGATCACGGCCTATGACTACTCGGTCTATGGCGGGCTTGAGGGCTCCGTCGAGACGATCTCGCCGGACACGATCCGCGACGAGATCAATCCGGAGAACCTCTATTACCGGGTCTATATCCGCACCGCCTCGGACGCGCTCGAGAACGCTTCCGGCAAACGCTTTCCCATCACCCCCGGCATGATTGCGACCGTCGATATCAGGACGGGCGAGAAAACCATCTGGGACTATCTCATCAAACCGCTCAACCGGGGTCGGGAAGCCCTTCGCGAGCGCTGACTGGCTGCCTTGAGGGCAGGCATCAACATTAGTCGAAAACACAAGGAGACTGAAATGCTGAAGACGATTTCCATCGCGGTTCTGGCTGGCCTCATCACCACGGGATCCGCCTTCGCCGGAATGCTGAACGTGCATAACCCGAAGATGCGGTTTGACAGCGTTGCGCCGTCGCTGACGGAGCTTGACGCCTATTTCATCAGGAACGGCAAGCCGGTAACTGTTGATCTCGTCCGCCAGGTGGAGATCGGCGTCAGCCAGAACAAGGTCGCCTCGCTTCTGGGCGAACCGATCAAGGTGACGCGCCGCGGCAACAAGGCGACCTGGGACTACAACCTCAAATTCGTTACCGCCGACGATGGCGAACTCGTCTGCCAGTACAAGGTGCTGTTCGGCAATGCGCAGCAGGTCGACGAGACCGTCTGGCGCAGGCCTCAGTGCCGCGAACTGATGGTCAGCCGCAACTGAGTTGTGCGGTTGAATCCGCTCGTCTATGTTACCCTAGGTAATGATTCGAAGCTTTCCCGCAGCAATCTGTGCCTGCGTTCCGCTCGGGGGCAGAATGGCAGATTTGAGACGCATGCCTTGGGGACGACCCAAGGCATCATGATGTGGAAATGCAGTGAAAAATCGGAAAATGCACTGTGCGGCGATCGCCGCACGGGGGTTGTCGCTCGCGCTTCTTCTGGGCCTGTCGACCGCTCTTGCCGGGTGTTCGACAGCTGGAAGCGGACAACCGTCAGTCTCGTTTGAAGACAGGACCGGCTCCATCCGTGAAGAGCGGCCGGAGGTGGAGAAGCCTGCGGATATGACGGCGGCCGGTGAAGACCTCGACGGGCTGGTGAAGATCGCGCTCTACCAGAGCCCGGAAATGCTGGAGGGCGCGGCGACCATTCGCGAGGCGACCGGCAATATCAAGGTGGCCAAGGGCGGTTATCTTCCCTCCGTGAGCGGCGGCGTTACGGGCGGCGTGGGCGATGCCGACGGTCCGTCCTTTCTTCTTTCGGCAAACCAGATGCTGTTCGATTTCGGCAGGACCGATCGCAAGGTTGCAAGGGCCGATATCGCTGCTCAGGAAGCCGTGCTGAGCTTTCAGAGCGATGCCGATACGGTGCTGATGGATGTCCTTGAGGCCTATGCCGAATTCAGCCGCTACCGCGACAATGTCGAAATCGATGAGGAGCGGGTGAAGCGGCTGAGCGAGCTCAACGATCTGATCGAACAGCGCGCGACGGCGGGCGCGACCACCCAGTCCGACGTTCTGGCGGCGGCCAACAGCGTCGAAAAGGCGCGCCATGATCTTCTCGAGATGAAATCGGAGCGCGACAGGGCGGCCAACCAGCTTCGCGAATATTCGGGCCCCGCTGCGGTGGGTCTGAAGACGGATCTGCTGGGCGCGCTCGGGGCCTGCACGCCGTCGACCGCGATTGCCGAAACCCTGCCGGAAATCGCGCTCGCGAAACTGAAGGTCGCTCTGGCGACGCTTGAATACGAGGATGCGCAGAAGGCGCGCCTGCCCGGCATTGCCGCTGAAGCCTATGGCCGCCAGCCGCTTTATGATGAAGGGTTCCGCGTCGGGGTGAATTTCAATGTTCTGCCGACCCTGTTTCAGGGCGGCGCCATCGAAGCGGGCCGGCAGGCCGCAGAGGAAGCCGTGGCAGCCGCCAAGGCCAATCTCGACAAGGTCCACAGGAACGCGACGCTGGAAGCGCTCGACGCCGGGACCGAAATGACCAATGCGCGCGAGCTGATTGCCTCCTCCAAGACCCAGACGCAGCTTCTCGATGAAACAAGGGCGCTTTATCGAAGCCAGTATTTTGACCTTGGAACCCGCAACCTGACCGATCTCCTCAATGCTGAGGAGGACTATTATGACGCGTTGATCGCCCGCAGGGACAGCGAACGGGACCTCGACATCGCGCTTCTGCAATGCCATCTGGTCAATGCCAGCTTGCGTTCGGCGCTGGGTCTGTCGCAGTTCACGCTCTACGGATACCCGATAGACGGCTTCGGCATCGATATCGGAGAGACGGATGCGGAGGCTACGGAGACGGCGTCGCGCTGATGCTGCCTCGTTGCCGTCCTCCTTGCTTTTCACCGATAGGCCGCAAAGAGGGAGGCGCGACAGGTTTGGTTGGACCAGTTTCGCGTCTTCTTCTTCTCTGCTTCTGCGGCTGAAGACCTTCCGGGTCTGTAAATGCCGTATTTCAAGGCATTCTGTTTGATGTTTCCGAAGAATCCCGTCTTGACAGAAGGACGGGATTCTTATCTGGTCTGTCCAAAGTACGGGCGCGCCGCGTGTTGAACCGGTCTGGTTCGCGTGGCTGTCCGGCTGAGAGGAGGATAGAACGGATGGTAAGGTTTGCGGCCGTGGGCAACGACCACGGGCATATTTTCGGACAGATAAAAGGGCTGATTGCGGCAGGCGCCGAATTTGCCGGCTATTGCGACCGGACCACGGTGCCGGCGCTGATCGAGACGATGCGGGAAACCTATCCCGAGACCCCGGTTATGGACCGGGATGCGATCTTCGCAGATCCGCAGATCGACGTCATCTGTATCGCGGCGGTTCCGGCTGACCGGGCTGCTCTCGCGATCCGCGCCATGGAGGCCGGCAAGGATGTTATGGTCGACAAGCCGGGCGTGACGACGCCGGAACAACTGGAGGCCGTGAAGGAAGCGGTAGCCAGAACCGGCCGGATCTTTTCCATCTGCTTTTCCGAGCGCCATTGCGTGCGTTCCGCCGTCAAGGCCGGCAAGCTGGTCAAGGATGGCGCCATCGGCACGGTCGTGCAGACGATCGGCATGGGCCCGCACCGCAAGCAGTTCGAGACGCGCCCCGACTGGTTCTTCAAGCCGGAGCGCTTCGGCGGCATTATCGTTGACATCGCTTCCCATCAGATCGACCAGTTCCTGTTCTTTACCGGATCGCAAAAGGGCGAGGTCTTCGCTTCCAGCATCGGCAATTTCGGCACGGCGGAATTCCCCGCGTTTCAGGATTTCGGCGAGGTGCTGCTGCGCAGCGACCGCGCTTCAGGCTATGTTCGCGTCGACTGGTTCACGCCTGACGGGCTGCCGACCTGGGGTGACGGAAGGCTGACCATTCTGGGGACTGATGGCTATATCGAACTGCGCAAATATATCGACATCGCCGGCCGGGAGGGCAAGGATCACCTCTTCCTCGCCAATAAGGCAGGCGTCGAATATTTCGACTGCTCGGAAGAGCCGATTGAGTATTTCGACCAGTTCGTCGCCGATGTGCGGGATCGAACTGAGACCGCGATGACCCATGATCATGTGTTCGAGGTCTGCCGCCTGTCGCTCGAGGCGCAGGCGAAGGCCGACGATATTTCGCCGCGCTGAGCGGGTCCAGGAGTGAATCGAATGACAAGGAAATTTCGCGTCGCCGTGATCGGCGCAGGCATTGCAGCGCGTCATCTGACCGGCTTCAAATGGAATGCGGACCTGTTCGAGGTGCCGGTGCTATGCTCGCTGGACGAGGAGCGCGGCCGCCGGCTCTGCGATGAATACGGCATTCCGGAATATGTCCAGGATGTCGAGACGCTGTTTGCGCGCGACGATATCGACATCATCGACATCTGCACCCCGCCGCACAGCCATTTCGACCTTTCTCGGCGGGCGCTTGAGGCCGGCAAGCATGTCATCTGCGAAAAGCCCCTGTTCGGCTCGGTCGCCGATGTGGATGCCATGGCGGAGATCGTCAGGGCAACCGGCAAGACGATCATGCCGATCTTTCAGTATCGCTACGGCATGGGGCTGCAGAAGCTGAAGCGCCTGACCGAGCTCGGGATCACCGGTCGCGCCTTCCTGACCACGATCGAGACCCATTGGTGGCGTTCGCCGGACTATTTTGCCGTCGACTGGCGCGGCAAGTGGAAGACCGAGCTTGGCGGCGGCCTTCTGGGCCACGCGATCCATGCCCATGACATGCTCAATTATATCCACGGTCCCTGCGACGCGGTGTTCGCCTATGGCGCGACGCTCAACAATCCGATCGAGACCGAGGACACGATGGCGCTCGCCGTCAGGATGAAGAACGGCTCGCTTGCCGCTCTGTCGATGACGCTCAACTCGCACGAGGAGATTTCACGGCTGCGTTTCTGCTTCGAGAATGTCACAGTCGAGAGCATCCTCGAGCCTTATACGATGGGCCGCGATCCCTGGCGCTTCATCGCCAAGGACGAGGCGCAGCAGAAGGTGGTGGATGCCGCGCTTGCCGAGATGGAGAAGACGGAGGACGGCTATACGCGTCAGTTCGAACTCTTCCATCACGCGCTTTTGGAAGGCGGCGCGCCGCCGGTCACGCTGCAGGATGCGCGCAACTCGCTGGAGCTTGTGACGGCCGCCTATCATTCCGACCGGACCGGCATGCCGACGCCGATGCCAATCGCCGCGGATCATCCGCTTTACAGGTCGTGGCTGCCTGAGCTGGGATAGCAGGGCCATGGCGGAAAAGCGGAAGGGCGAAGACGAAGGGGCAGGCGGCGGCCGCAAGGTGCGCCTGCTGGCGGCCAAACGGCTCTATCAGGTCGTCGCGCGCCGGATCGCGCGAATGATCGAGGAGAATCAGGATCGGCCGGACTGGCGCCTGCCATCCGAACGCGAGCTTGCCGAGCAGCTGGAGGTTTCCCGCACCGTGGTGCGCGAGGCCGTCATCGCGCTTGAAATGCGCGGCATTGTCGAGGTGCGCGGCCGCGCCGGCATCATCGTCCTGCCGGCTCATGTCAACGCGCTCTCTTTCGATGCGCTCAACACCGATGTCGGGCCGGGGCCGTTCGAGTTGCTCGAGGCCCGTCTGGCTCTGGAAGCGAGCGCTGCCGCGCTCGCCGCCGAGCGCGCCACGCGCTACGACATCATGGAGCTCGAGGAGTGCATCGAGCGCATGCAGCTCGAGACCGACGAGGTGTTCCTGAACGAAAAGGGCGATCGCGAGTTCCATCTGACGATCGCCAACATGACCGGAAATGCCATTATCCTGTCGATGATCCAGGCGCTCTGGGACCAGCGGGACACGTCGCGCATGTGGCAGCGCGTGCATCGCCATATCCATGCGCCGAAGGTGCGCGCCTTGTGGATCGGCGACCACTACGCCATCGTCGCGGCCTTGAAGATGCGCAATGGCGAGGCCGCGCGCCATGCGATGGAACGCCATATCAACAATGTCACGGATGAACTCCTGCGGGCCGATGAGCTTGGCCGCTTCTCATCCGGCGAAGCGGAAGAATGAGGAGTTTTGAAGATCCATGTTGAAGGGTTTCGAGCATGTCGGCATGACCGTCAGCAACATCGATAAAAGTCTGAATTTCTATGTTGATCTGCTTGGCCTCAAGCTGGTCGTCCGCCGCTCTGGCGACGAGCGCTCCGATGGCGAGCCGATTGATCGGGCACGGGCAGGCCATCAGCTCTGCTTTCTCGACGCTGGCAACGGAATGCTGGAGATCATGGGGCCGGCAACCGGCGCGCTGATGGCCGAAGACGTTGCGGCGGGGCGTGCGGGCCTTCGTCATCTGACCTTCTGCTTTGACGATGTCGAGGCGCTTTACGGGAAGCTTGAGGCTGCCGGCGTGGAAATGGTCGAGGCCCCGCGCCAGGCCTATAACCGCGACATCCTCGGCAAGGTCGCTTTCTGCCGCGATCCCGACGGTATCCTGATCGAGCTCGTCGAGCGGTAAGGCTTTCGTTCGCTCTGGAGGATGAGAAAGGTCGGTTCATCATTCAGCCGGCCTCTGTTTGTTGAAAAATATGCTCCACCCTCATCCGTCATGCCGGCCTTGAGCCGGCATCCATGGCTAAATTGCGCAGACCATCGCGCCTAAAACGCTGTGGCAAAAGGCATTTTTGTGGCCCTGGACCCCGGCTCAGGGCCGGGGTGACGGAGAATGGGGAGCAGGCTTCGTGCAGCTGCAACGGGCTTTGTCTGTAGTCTGGGCCCGGTCTGACCATCGAGCCGGCCTTTTGCCTTTTCTGTCGATCTCTCGCGCTCAGAGCATGCCCGCCGCGCGCGGCAGCCAAAGGCTGAGGCTCGGGATGAAGGTGAGCGCGAGCAGCATGGTGATCAGGATCGCCATAAAGAACCAGGTCTCCCGGATCATCTCCGACAATGGTATCCCGTTCAGCGCCTTGATGATGAACAGAAGGATGCCATAGGGCGGGGTGATCAGCCCGATCATCATGTTGAAGACCAAAACGATGCCCAGATGATTGAGATCGATGCCGAGCGCTGCCGCCGTCGGGATGAAGAGCGGGGTCACCACCAGCATGATCGTCGAAACGTCGAGGATGCAGCCGAGCAGGAGATAGAGGATGTTGAGCAGGATCAGGAACTGCCAAGTCTCCAGCTGAAAGCTTTCGAACAGGTGGAAAACGGCCTGGGGGACGCGCTCGACGGTAATTACGTAGTTGAAGATGAAGGCGCCGCAGAGCACCATGGTGACCACGGCCGTGGTCTTCATGCTGGAGACGACCACGTTCCAGAAGGAGCGCAGGCCAAGCACTCTGTAGGCGAAGACGGCGAGCAGCAGAGCATAAAGCGCCGAAACGGCAGCAGCCTCGGTTGGTGTGAAGATGCCCGAATAGATACCGCCCAAGAGGATGATTGGCATCAACAATGCCGGGAAAGCGCGGATGATGATCAGCGGCAAGGCGCGGAACGGCACAGCCTCTTCGATCGGGAAGCCGCGGACCTTGGCCATGATGCCGACGGCGACCGCCATGACGGTGCACATCAGGATTGCCGGCACGACGCCGCCGAGGAAAAGCACGCCGACGGAGGTTGACGAGATCAGCGCGTAGAAGACCATCGGGATCGACGGCGGGAAGATCGGGCCGACGACGGCGGAGGCGGCCGTCAGCGCGCCGGCAAAACCACGCGGGTAGCGGCCCTCCTTCATCATCATCTCGGTGATGATCTTGCCGACGCCGGCGGCGTCCGAGATCGCCGATCCGCTCATGCCGGAAAAGATCAGGCTGGTGAAGATGTTGACCTGCGCCAGGCCGCCTGGAAGTCGGCCGACGACGGCGAGGGCGAAGTCCAGCAGCCTGTCGGAGATCTTGCCCTCGTTCATCACATTGGCGGCGAAGATGAAGAGCGGCACGGCGAGGGCGACGAAATTGCCGAACACGCCGTTCAGCACGTTCTCGGCGGCAAGGCCGACATCGCGACCGGCCAGGAACAGATAGAAGATGCTGGCGACGATCATCGAGATGCCGAAGGGCAGACCGGTAATCGTGATCGTCACCATGATGACCAGCATGACGATCAGCGCATGCTCGGAAAGAAATGCCATGTCAAAAGTCCCCCGTCAGATCTCTTCGGTCCACTTGGCTCCGAAAAGTCGCGCGAGCCGCCAGAATGCCTGGACGGTAAAGCCGAACAGAAAGAGCAGGTAGCAGCCGTAAACATAGTTCATCGGGATGCGCAGAACCGAGCTCTTCTTGCGTGTCAGAAAGTCCAGATAGTCCCAGGTATAGGGTATCAGGAGGGCAAATGCGGCAATCAGCATCACCATCGAAAACATGGTGAAAATCCGCCGCGTGCGCTCGGGAACAATGTCATAGACAACGTCGAAGGAGACGTGCTCGCGGATCGGAACGCAAAAGGCCGCCGCCCAGAAGACCGCCCAGACGAAGGCGATCATGGTGAATTCCTCGGTCCACAGAAGCGGCCGGTTCATCACGTAGCGGTAGAAGATCTGGATGATGAAGCCGACAAAGGCCGACAGAAAGAACAGGGCGCCGATCGTGTCCGCGACCGCCTTTAGAAAAATGCCCCACTTGCGCAGGGCATTGGCATTGTCTCGGGCCGGCATGGCGGATCACTCGGCCAGCTGGTTGATTTTTTCGATCCAGCCCTGGGGCCAGTCGGCTGCGCGCGGCGAGTTCATGTAGGCCTCCTGGACATGGGTGCGGAAGGCGTTGACATCCGGCGTGGTGACCACCAGGCCCTCGCCCTCGAAGAAGGCGACGAGGTCCTGCTCGACCTTCACGCGCTCGGCATTGTTCCAGTCGCATGCCGCCTTGGCGGCCTTGGTGACGGCTTCCTTCTGCGCGTCGTCCAGCTCATCCCAGAAGATGTTGGAGACGGAGAAGTTGATGGCGTCGACGAGATGCGAGGTCAGCGTGATCTGGTCGGTGACCTCGTAGAACTTGGCGGCCTCGACGGTCGGCAGCGGGTTGTCCTGGGCGTCGATCGTACCGGTCTGGAGACCGAGATAGACTTCGCCGAAGGGCAGCGGCGTCGGGTTGGCGCCAAGCGCCTTGCCGAGGAACAGCCATGCATCGGAACTTGGCATGCGCAGCTTCACGCCGGCAAGATCATCCGGGGTCTGGATGTCCATTTCGTTGCGCAGGTTCAACTGGCGGGTGCCCAGATAGCAGGCGTCGAGCAGCTGGATGTCCATCTCGTCGGAAACGGTCTGCTTGAACTCCGTCCCGATATCGCTTGCCAGGAAGGCGCGGTAATGTTGCGGGCTCTGGAACAGGTAGCCGGCGGTCAAGAGGCCATATTGCGGCAGCGCGTCGGCGATCAGCTGATAGGAAACATAGGTCATTTCGGCATTGCCGCGCTGAAGCGCGTCGAGGTCCGCCCCCTGGCCGAACAGCGAGCCCGAATCATAGATCTGCACGTCGAACGCGCCGGGCATTTCCTTCTCGATTTCGT
The DNA here is from genome assembly GCF_005924265.1 of Martelella lutilitoris. GTDB lineage: Bacteria > Pseudomonadota > Alphaproteobacteria > Rhizobiales > Rhizobiaceae > Martelella > Martelella lutilitoris. The sequence goes on along the minus strand of NZ_VCLB01000004.1, from coordinate 347,728 downwards.
CCTTGAAGACATGCAGCGCCTTGGTGTGCAGGTCGGTCGGCACGCTCGGCACGGTCATCTTCAGTTCGATCGGATCCTGGGCCAGAGCGGGCGTCGCAATGAACACGGAGCACAGGAGAGCCTTGGCGATAAGTGACTTCTTCAAAATCATTCCTCCCTAAACGTCAGGTCTGCCGGGCCCCTCATGTACCAAAATGTCCCGGCGGGCAAAATGGACTTTACGGGTTTCGATCACTGATGTAAATACTGATTGTATCAGTTATAGGATAAAACATCCGATCAATATCCGGAAAGGAACATCATGCTGGCGGACAGTGATCTAAGGGGCGTCGTGGGAGCGTGCATCACGCCGGTGACGCCTGATTTCGAAATCGACGTGCAACGCCTCAAGTCGCATATGGAATTCGTGCTTGCCGGAGGCTGTTCCTTCGTCTCCGAATTCGGCACGACGGGCGAGGGGGCTTCGTTTTCGACACGCCAGAAGGCCAAAGCCCTGCGTGCGCTCGCCGATGCCGGCATGGACTTGAAGCGCCATATCCCGGGCGTCGTCGCCTCCGCCGTCGACGAGGCGGGCGAAATGCTTGCTGTGATCGCCGAGGTCGGCGCGCGCGCGGCGCTGGTGATCCCGCCCTATTATTACACGCCGTCCTCGAACGAAGCGGTTGCCGACTTCTATGAGGCGATGATCAAGCGGGCCGGATCGCCGGATATCGAGATCGTGCTCTATAACTTCCCGCACTTTTCCGGCGTCAAATTCGATGTGCCGCTGGTGGAGGTGATGCTGGAACGGTTCGGTGAGCGCATCATCGGCATCAAGGATTCCACCGGCAACCTCGCCGATGGGCTGAAGTTGATCGAGGCCTTTCCGCAATTGTCGATCTTCACCGGCGATGACCGAATCCTCCCGGAAATGGTGGCGGCCGGCGGCGCTGGTATGATCGGTGGTATGACAAATCCCTATCCCGCTGATACAGTCCAGCTCTATCAGGGGCCGGTCACGGACGCGCTGCGCGCCCGGGCAAAGGCCCGGATCGAGGCTGTGGATGCACATGGCGGAACGCCGGTTCTGAAGTCACTGGTTGCGGAGATGCGCGGCGATGATGCATTCATGCGCACGGTGCCGCCGCTTTCTCCGGCCGGATCCTCCGTCATGGGGACGGTTCGCGAAGCGGTGAAGGATGAGCCGGTCGCCGGCTGAGGCCGATTGAAGGGCCGGGTGATGCGGAAGAGGGAGGTGCAGGCGTGGTGAAACAAGGGACGGCCGAGGCGAGCCATGCGGGCGTCAAAGACGCGGCCTACGACCTTTTTCAGGATGCGCTGATGAACGGGCAGTTAAGGCCCGGCCAGATGGTCTCCCAGCGCGCGCTGGTGGACATGCTGAACCTCTCCATCGGCGCGCTGCGCGAGCTTTTGCCACGGCTTCAGGCCGAGGGGCTCGTCAGCGTGCTGCCGCAGCGCGGCATCTTGATCCCGGCGATCGATCTGTCGATGATTCGAAACACGTTCCAGATGCGCGCGGCGCTCGAGCGCGAGGCGGTGATCCATGCGGTCAGGGAAATGTCCGACGCCGTGCTCGAGAGCCAGCGCAAACTGCATACGGATATCGTCGAGGCGGTGAAAAAGGCGCCGACGGCTGAACTTCTGGCGCGCGGACAGGAGATCGATACCGGCTTCCACAACCTGTTGATCTCCGCCACCGACAACGAGCTGTTGCGCAATGCCTACAACATAAATGCCATCCGCATGCGCCTGATCAAGCTTGACCGGATCCGGCTCAACGAAACCGTGCTGCCGGAAGCCTTTGCCGACCATCTGGCGGTGATCGATGCCATTCAGGAGCGCGACCGGATCGCCGCCATCGACGCGATGGACAAGCATGTGCGCAATGCCCGAAATCGTGCCCTGCAGCTTTGAATTCATTTACAAAATCCGGGGAGCGGAGCGATGCTGAAGCCCTTGAACCTGCGCGTTGCGGCCCTTGACGAGGCGAGCGGGCTGAATGGTGAAGTGCCGCGTTTTTCCTGGGGCGTGAGCGGGGATGCGAAGGCGCAGAGCGCTTTCCGGGTTGTCGCCGGGACCGATCCGGAAAACGTAGCAGAGGGCAGAGGCGACCTTTTCGACAGCGGCAGGCGCGAGGTCAGTTGGCGGGGTGTGACCTGGGACAGCGTGCCGCCCGCCTCCGACCGCGCCATCTGGTGGTCGGTCGCGCTTTGGGATGAAGACGGGCAGGGCTCGGGTTTCGCGCCGCCGGTCCGGTTTTTCACAGGGCTTCGCCCGGAGGACTGGCAGGCTCAGTGGATCGCCCGCTATTTCGTTCTGCCGGCCGGCCGCGACGTCCCGCAGGGCAACCGCTATGACAACCGTTTTCAGGCGCGGCCTGCCGACTATCTGCGCCGCGAAATGGCGCTCGTCGAGAAGCCGGTGCGCGCCTTTGCCTATGTCACCGCGCTCGGCCTTTACGAGTTTTGCATCAACGGCGCTCGCATCGGCGACCATGTGATGGCGCCGGGCTGGACGGATTACCACACCCGCGTCGAATATCAGACCTTCGATGTCACGGGCCTGTTCGCAGCCGGCGAAAATGTGATCGGCGCGATCCTCGGCGAGGGCTGGTATTCCGGCCGCATCGGCCACAACCAGCGCCGCGCCGGCAATCACTATGGCGGCCGTCCTGCCTTCAAGTGCCAGATTCATCTCGAATATGCCGACGGGCGTGTCGAGAAGATCGTCAGCGATGGCAGCTGGCAGACAACGCAGGGGCCGATCCTCTACAGCGATTTCCTGGCCGGCGAAGCCTATGATGCGCGCCTCGAGATCGACGGCTGGCACGAGGCGGGCTTCGATGCCGCGTCCTGGCAGCCGGTCGAGGCCTTCATTCCCGAACCCGGCCCGCCGGCGCTCGACGCCCAGCGTGTGCAGCCCACCCGTGAGGTCGCACGGTTCGAAGGGCGTTTGCTGCATGAGAAGGACGGCCTCCGGATCTACGACTTCTCTCAGAACCTTGCCGGTTACGCCGAACTTAAAGTCAGGGCTCCGGCGGGCACCGTCTTCCGCTTGCGCTTTGCCGAGCGTCTTCGCGATGACGGCGGGCTCTATCTCGACAATATGCGCTACGCGGTGAACGAGGATATCTACATCGCCAGGGGGGCGGGCGAGGAGGTATTCAAGCCGCGCTTCACCTTCCGGGGCTTTCAGTATGCGGGGCTTGCCATCGAGGGCGCGGCGGAGAGCGAACCTCAGCTCACCGCGATCGCTATCCAGACGGATACGCCGGTCCGCGGAAAGATCGAGACCGGCAACGCGCTGGTCAATCGGCTTCTGTCGAACATCGTCTGGGGTCAGCGCGGCAATTTCCTGTCCGTTCCCACCGATTGCCCGCAGCGCGACGAGCGCTATGGCTGGTCGGCGGATGCACAGGTTTTCTGGCGCACGGCCGGTTACAACATGGATGTCGAGGCCTTCCTCAACAAATGGATGGTGGATCTTGCTGACGGACAGTCGCCGGAAGGGGCCTTTCCCGATGTCGCGCCGACCAAGCCGCTCAATCCCTATCGGCTGACCCCCCAGCCCGGCGCGCCCGGCTGGGGCGATGCGCCAATCATCATGGCCTGGCATCATTTCATGCGCTATGGCGACCGGGATCTCCTTGTCGGAAATTATGATCGTTTCGTAGCATGGATGGACTATATCGAGGCCGCCAATCCGGACGGCCTGCGCATCAACCGCAACAACAACAATTACGGCGATTGGCTGAACGTCGGCCCGAAGACCGATCCCTTCCTGGTGGCGAGCGCCTACTGGGTGCATCTCGCCGACCTGATGGAGAAGATTGCAGGCGCGACAGGGCGGGACAGGTGGCGATGGCAGAAGCTCGGCGAAAGGCTTCGAAAGGCCTTTGTCGATGCCTATTGGCGCGATGGCAGGCTCATTTCCGATACGCAGACCGCCTATCTCCTGGCGCTCGATTTCGCCATTTTGCCCGAGGCCTTGCGCGGGGCGGCGGCCTCTCGTCTCAGGGCGCTTTTCGAGGCGGCGGACTGGCATCTGCAGACCGGCTTTCTCGGCGTGCGCCATGTCTGCCCGGTGGTTGCCGATCATATCGGGCCGGCGCGCGCGGTCGATCTCTTGCTGCAGGAAACTTACCCCTCCTGGGGTTTTTCGATTCGTCACGGCGCGACGACGATCTGGGAGCGCTGGGACGGCTGGACGCCGGAAGGCGGCTTCCAGAGCCCGAACATGAACTCCTTCAACCATTACGCCTATGGCGCGGTCGGCGAGTGGATCTGGTCGCGCCTTGCCGGCATCGACTGGAGCGAGGCGGGACCGGGCTACGCCCACGTCATGGCGCGTCCGGTTTTCGATCGCCGCATCGGTCACGTGACGGCAGCCTACGAGGCGCGCACGGGCACGGTGGAAAGCCGCTGGCGGATCGACGGAGAGAGCGGCGCATGGGAACTGGTCCTGCCGCCCTCCGTCACGGCGGATGTCGAGCTGCCCGAGGGACTTGGCGCCGTGGTCGTCGACGATGCGCCGTTTGCGGGGCGTCATCTTCGCCTCGCTTGCGGCGCGCACCGCTTCCGTTTCATCCTTCCCGGTTGATCTTTTTTCCGAGCGCCGCTTCTGTCGGCGCGACGGCGGCAAACGCAGGGGCCGGCAATTTGTGACATGCGCGCAAACCCCGGGCGGGCGAGTTTTCGACTTGCATTCGGTCAATTCCTGTGGTGTAAATTTAAAACGGAATGACGTTTCAAAAAAAATGGTTCGCATGTTTGAATTTGCGGCCAAGCTGGAGCGGATGACGTCGGACTAGGCCCGCCGGGAGGAACGATGCGGGTCGTCTGAACGACGGGACGGCGTTTGCCGTGCGTTCCAAAAGGGAGGGGTTATGATTGTTTCTCGCAGGACTTTCTTGACGGTTTCGGGTGGCTTGGCGCTTGGCGCCAGCTTGCCGGCTGCTCCGGCCTGGGCGCAGCAAAAGAACATTCGCCACTTCTGGTGGGGCAATCCGGAGCGCGACAGGCGCACCTTCGCCTATATCGACTGGTTTCAGCAGGCCCACCCCGATATTGCGGTGTCCGGCGAAACCATCGGCTGGGGGGATTACTGGGCCAAGATGGCGACGCAGACGGCCGGCCGGAACATGGCTGACATTGTGCAGATGCCTTATATCTACCTGCACGAATATGTTCAGCGCGGCGCGCTCGTCCCGCTTGATGACTACCTCGGAAATGGCTTCGATGTGAGCTTCTATGACGAAGGCGCGCTCGATAGCGGCATGGTCGACGGGATGCTTTATGGCATCAATATCGGCGCGACGAGCCAGGTTATTCCCTATAACCAGCGTGTTTTTGACGAGGCGGGGGTCGCGTTCGACAGGTTCGGCTGGACGACGGATACATTCGCCGATGCCTGCCAGAAGATTACGGATGCGACCGGAGGAGCCGTCACCGGCAGCGAGGATTTGTCGCTTTATATCGAGAATTTCGAGGTCTGGGGCCGCGAAAATGGCCATGATCTCTATTCGAAGGACGGCGAGCTTCAGGTGACGGCCGAGGACGTCGGGTCCTATTGGCGGTTCTGGACCGATATGCGCAAGGCGGGCATTATCGAAGGCCCGGATGCGACGGTGCGTGTCGACAAGCCGATGAGCGATCTCGGCATCGTCAGCGGCACCACGGCGACCACCTTCCGTTACGCCAATCAGGCCGTGGCCGTTCAGAGCCTGATGCAGGACCCCGTCGGTCTGGCAATGGTGCCGCGTCGCGCCGGAATGGCATATGGGCAATATATCCTGCCGTCGATGTATCTCTCGATTTCCCGCGATGCCGAGAATATCGATGCGGTGCTGGCCTATATCAATGACTGGGTGTCGAGCCCGGATGCCATCCAGGTGCTGGGTATCGATCGCGGCATTCCGCCGAGCGCCATGGGGCGCGATGCACTGATGCCGGTGCTCTCCGATACCGAAGCCAAGGTCGTCGACTACTACGCCGGCATTCAGGGCAAGGTCGGTCCCGTTCCCAACCCTGCGCCGAAGGGGGTCGGAGAGGTCAGGGACAGCTTCATGCGGACGGGCACAGATGTCGTCCTGGGCTATGTTTCGCCCGAAGACGGAGCCGCGCGCTTTGTGGAGGATGCGACGGCTATACTTGAACGCGCGCGTATGTGAGCGCGCGTTTACCCGAAAATCCTGTCTGACCCCGCAGCGTTCCGACGCCTTTCTCGCCGGGTCATCGTTGCCATGAAAAGGAGGAGTTTATGGCCGTTTCACGTAGAAAATTTCTGACCACCACGGGCGGACTGGCGCTGGCCGCCGGTCTGCCGTCCATGCCGGCGTTTGCCCAGGACCGGAGCATTCGCCATTTCTGGTGGGGCAATCCCGAGCGCGACAGACGCACCTTTGAGGTGATCGAGGTCTTTGAAAAGAACCATCCTGGCATTTCCGTGTCGGGCGAGACCATCGGCTGGGGCGATTACTGGACCAAGATGGCCACCCAGACCGCCGGCCGCAACATGGCCGACCTGGTGCAGATGGATTACCGTTTCCTGTTCGAATATGTGCGTCGCGGCGCGCTGCAGGAGCTTGACCCCTTCATCGGCAACGGTCTCGATCTCTCGAATTTCGACAAGGGCCCGCTGCAGGGCGGCATGGTCGACGGCAAGCTTTACGCCCTCAACATCGGCTCCAACAGCCAGGTTTTCGTCTACAACGAGACGATCTTCGAGGAAGCCGGCGTCGCCGATACCGACGTGATCAACTGGACCTGGGATCAGTTCGCCGATGTCTGCAAGACGATCACCGAGGCGACCGGCGGCAAGGTCAAGGGCTCCGACGACTGCTCGGTGGTTCTCGAGGTCTGCGAAGTCTGGATCCGTCAGAACGGCAGCAGTTTCTTCGGACCCGAGGGCGACGTCACCGTCACGCCGGATATCATCGCCGATTACTGGCAGTTCTGGCGCGATCTGAGGGACGCCGGCGTCCTTCGTTCCGCAGATAAGTCGCTCGATGCCAATCTGCCGATGTCCGATGTCGGCATCGTCGCCGGCGATACGGCGATCTCCAATTTCTGGTCGAACCAGATCGTCGGTGTTCAGGCGCTGATGCAGGACCCGGTCGGCGCCGCCATGGTGCCGCACAAGGAAGGCGGTGATCCCGGCCAGTTCATCAAGCCGTCGATGTTCATGAGCCTGACGCGCGACAGCGAGGATCCCGAAGCCGCGATCATGTACATGAACGACTGGATCAACAATCCGGAGGAAACCAAGATCCTCGGCCTGGAGCGCGGCATCCCCGCCAACCCGGACGTGCGAGCGGCGCTGGCGCCCGATTTCACGCCGGCCGAGAAGGTTTCCGTGGATTACTTCAATGCCATCCAGGACAAGGTCGGCCCGCTTCCGCCGCCCGAGCCGAAGGGGGCCGGCGAAGTGCGCGATGCCTTCATCCGCGCGGCCACCAATGTGGTGCTCGGCGACATCGCACCGCAGCAGGCGGCCGAAGTGTTCGTTGACGATGCCCAGGCGATCGTCGATCGCGCCCGCTGATCAAGGACCGGTCCCCGCTTTGCGTCGGGGACCGGCTCTTCACGTCTGAAAGAGTGGTTCGATGAAGAATACGAAAGCGCGCAACGCTTCCGGCTACATGTTCCTGACGCCCTGGCTGATCGGGTTCTTCCTGCTCGCCATCGGTCCGATCCTGGTCTCGCTCTATCTGTCATTCACGCGCTATGACATGGTCGGCGACCCGCGCTGGACCGGGCTCGACAATTACATCTACATGTTTACCCGCGACCGGCGGTTCTGGAAGACACTGGAAGTCACCTTCCATTATGTCGTCTTTGCCGTTCCGCTCCGGCTGATCATGGCGCTCGGCGTTGCCATGTTGCTCGACAAGGGGCTCAGGACGATCGGGCTTTATCGCGCGATCTTCTACCTGCCGTCTCTGCTCGGCGCGTCTATCGCAATCGCGATCCTCTGGCGGCAGCTGTTCTCGATCGACGGCGTGGTCAACCAGGTGCTGGCCGTCTTCGGCATTCAGGGCATCGGCTGGATCACCAATCCCTCAACCTCGATCTATACGCTGATCGTGCTGGCGATCTGGCAGTTCGGCGCGCCGATGCTGATCTTCCTGGCAGGGCTGCGCGGCATTCCGAAGGATCTCTACGAGGCGGCGGATATCGACGGGACGTCACGCTTCCGCAAGTTCTACGCCATCACCCTGCCGATGCTGGCGCCGGTGGTGTTCTTCAATCTGGTGCTGCAGATCATCGAGGCGTTCAAGATCTTCTCGCCCGCCTTCATCATCTCGAACGGCACGGGCGGGCCGGCGGACAGCCTTCTGGTCTACACCGTCTATCTCTTCAACGAGGCCTTCAAGTTCTTCCGCATGGGCTATGCCTCGGCGCTTGCCTGGGTGCTGCTGGTGATCATCGGCCTGTTCACCGCGCTTGCCTTCGCGACCTCGAAATATTGGGTGCATTATGAAAATGAACGCGACTGAGGCCGCGCTGGCCGAGACGGAACTGGAGGCCGAGCGCGACGAGGCGGCTCGCGTCGCGCATGAATACCGGCTGGCGAAAAACAAGCGGGCGCGGCGGGCGCGGCTGTTCAAGCACATCTTCCTGATCGTCTTTTCCTTCATCATGCTTTATCCGCTGCTCTGGTTGCTGGCCTCCTCGCTGAAGCCGGAAAACGAGATCTTCGGAAGTCTCGGCCTCTGGCCGTCGACCTTCAACTGGAGCAACTATACCGGCGGCTGGGAGGCGCTGCCCGTGTCTTTTACGGTCTTCTACCGTAACTCGACCATCGTCACGGTGCTGTCGGTGCTCGGCAACCTGTTTTCCTGCTCTTTCGCGGCCTATGCCTTCGCGCGGCTGGAATTCACCGGAAAACGGCTGTTCTTCGGGCTGATGATGATGACGCTGATGATCCCCTATCACGTCGTTCTGATCCCCCAATATGTGATGTTTCTGAAGCTCGGCTGGGTCGATACCTACCTGCCGTTGATCGTGCCGCGCTTCCTGGCGTCCGACGGCTTCTTCATTTTCCTGATGGTGCAGTTTTTCCGGCAGATCCCGCGCGAGCTTGACGAGGCGGCGCAGATCGATGGCTGTTCGGCCTTCAAGATTTACTGGGCCGTGATCCTGCCGCTGTCGCTGCCGGCGCTGGCAACATCGGCCATCTTCTCGATGATCTGGGTCTGGGAGGACTTCCTGGCGCCGCTGATCTATCTGAATGACATCAAGAACTACACCGTGCCGCTGGCGCTCAGGCTGTTCATCGACCAGGAGGGCAAGTCCGCCTTCGGGCAGATGTTCGCCATGTCGGTGCTGTCGCTGGTGCCGGTGGTGATCTTCTTCATCGCCTTCCAGAAACTCATCGTTCGCGGCATCGCGACATCGGGCATGAAGTAAGTGGGAGCTGAACAAAATGGCTGAACTCAAACTCAGAAAAGTCGGCAAGTCCTACGGCACGCTGTCGGTGATGCACGACCTCAACCTGGAAATCCATGACGGCGAATTCCTCGTCCTCGTGGGCCCCTCGGGCTGCGGGAAGTCGACGCTCCTGCGCATGATCGCGGGTCTTGAGGAGATTACCGATGGCACAATTGCCATCAACGGCAAGGTGGTGAATGACCTTCCCGCCTCCAAGCGCGAGCTTTCCATGGTGTTCCAGTCCTATGCGCTCTATCCGCATATGAGTGTCAGGAAGAACCTCGCCTTCGGTCTGCAGAACCTGAAGATGGACCGCGCCGAGATCGATCGCCGCGTCGACGAGGCGGCGCGCATCCTGCAGATCGAGCCGCTTATGGCCAGAAAACCGCGCCAGCTCTCCGGCGGACAGAAACAGCGTGTCGCGATCGGTCGCTCGATCGTGCGCGAACCGCAGCTCTTCCTCTTCGACGAGCCGCTGTCGAACCTCGATGCCGAGCTTCGTGTGCAGATGCGCGTCGAACTGGCAAGCCTTTACGAGCGGCTGAAGACGACGATGATCTATGTGACCCATGACCAGGTGGAGGCGATGACGCTTGCGACCCGGATCGTGGTGCTGCGCGCCGGCAAGATCGAACAGGTCGGGACACCGGAAGAACTCTACACGAGACCCGCAAACCTTTTCGTCGCCGGCTTTATCGGTTCGCCGAAGATCAACATGATCGAGGCGACGGTTACCGGCTCCGGCTCCGAACGCAGGCTTGATCTCGATGATTTCGGAACCCATCCGCTGCCGCCGGGGCTTTCCGAAGACCATGGCCGCGTCACGGTCTGCGTGCGGCCTGAGGCGATCAAGCCGGAGAGCGGCGCGATCCAGACAGAGGGGCGGGTGCGCATCATCGAATATCTCGGTAGCGAAACCATCGTTCACGTCGATCTTCCATCCGGCAAGACGCTTATTTTCCAGACCCATCAGATGGAAAGGCATCGCGTCGGAGAGACGGTCCGCGTCGGTTTCGATCCGGGCGATCAGCATCTCTTCGATGCGGACGGCCAGCGCATCAACACTGAGGAGGCGCTCTTCGTCTGATAGCCGACATGCCGGGCTGGCCCGACCCGGCTGCGGAAGATGGTCACCGGCTCGCTGCCCGGCGCATGCGAGACTTCGGAGGCGAGCCTTCTTCCGCAGGTTGAGGTATTTTGTCGCTGCACGGTCTCTGAGGCTAGGCAGGGGGACAGGTAGACACTAAAAGCTCTGCGTCCCCGAATTGACAAAAGGCATTGCCCGTCATTGCGACGAGCGGCATTGGACGGATGCGACAGGTGGTGGAGGACTTGCAGTGAAAGACAACAGGCCGAAAACGGAAAATGTGGCCGCCGTCCTAAAGGTATTCGCGGTTCTGGAGACACTGGCGGAAAACCGCAGCGCTGCCCTGGCGGAGATTGCCCATTGCGCCATGACCTCGAAAAGCACGACGCACCGCCTGCTGCATACGATGGTGGAACTCGGCTATGTGGCGCAGGATGAAGAGAGCGAGCGCTACGAGCTGACGCCGCGCCTGTTCAGCCTCGCCGCGCAGACGATGAAGAGCCAGGCCGACATACTGCGCGTCGCCGACAAGGCGATGGGCCGACTGTCGCGTGCGACGGGCGAATCGATCAATCTCGGCATTCTCGACGGGCGCGAGCAGCGCGTCGTCTATATCCATCAGTATGATTCGACCTACAGCCTGTCGATGAATTCCACGCTCGGCAAACGCAATCCGCTGCATTCGACCTCGCTCGGCAAGGCGCTTCTTGCCTTCCGCGACGACGAGGAGATTGCGGAGCGTCTGGCCGCAATGCAGATGGAGGTGACCGCCCCCAACACGGTCACTGACAAGGCGGTTCTGCGCGAACAGCTCCGCATGATCCGCGCCTGCGGTTATTCTGAGGAGATCGAGGAAAGCGAGGCCGGCGTGCGCTGCATCGCCGCCCCGGTGCTCAACCATGTCGGCAAGTCGATTGCGGCAATCAGCATCGCCTTCCCGCTTTTTCGCTTCGACGAGGCCCGCAAGGACGACTATGTCGCGCTCTTGAAATCGGCGACCCATGACGTTTCGCAGGCGCTCGGCTACGTCGCCGAAAGCGCCTGAGGCTCCCTCTCCGATCTGACGCCCGGGAGAGGGGCGCGAATCTCCAACTAAAGATACTGCCAGAGATATTCGCTGAGGCAGAACATCGCCATCGCCTGGCCGTAGGGCATGGAGGTGAGCTTGATCTCGCGATAATGGTCGAGATCGGCGCCGATCGCGGTGCCGAAGGAGACGTTCAGCAATTCGCCGTCATCGCTGATATTGTCGACGAGGCCCTTGACCGCGCGCTCCGCCGTTTCGAGGTATTCCGGGCCGATCAGGCGCATGCGGGTCGCCTTCAGAAGACCATAGGCAAAGCCTGCGGCGGCCGAGGCCTCCTCGTAGCTGTCGGGGTCGTCGATCAGCGTGTGCCAGAGGCCGGAAGCGGCCTGTGTCTGCTTCAGCATGCGCGCCTGGCGACGCAAGGTCGCCGTCAGGTGCCGGGCGACAGGGTCGCTCTCGGGCAGTTTCAGCATGTCGATGAATTCGGGAATGGCGATGGTCACCCAGCTGTTGCCGCGCGCCCAGAGCGCATTGGCGAAGCTGTGGTTCCCGTCAAAGGTCCAGCCGTGATACCAGAGCCCGGTCTTGCGGTCGGCAAGGTACTGGGTGTGTATCAGGAACTGGTATTTCGCCTCCTCGATATAGTCGGGCCGGTCAAGCACCAGGCCGATCTTGGCGAGCGGCAGCACGGTCATCATCAGCGTGTCGTCCCACATCTGCTGGTGGTTGACCGAATTGTAGACGATATGCTGAATGCCGCCGTCATCGGTGCGCGGCATCTCATGCATCACCCATTCGGCCCAGCTTTCCAGATAGGGACGCCAGACCGGGTTTTTCGTCTCTTCATAAAGATGCGCGAGCGTCAGGAAGGGCGCCACCGTATTGACGTTGCGCGTCGGCGTGCCCTCGGCCAGGCGTTCGGAGAACCAGCGGGTGATGATGTCGAGCGCCAGCGCGCTGCCGGTCATCTCCCGGTATTTCAACAGGCCGTAAAGGCCAATGCCGTGGGTCCATTCCCAGCCGGCCCAGCCCTTGGTGTCGATCACCCGGCCGTCCTCCAGCCGCAGCAGGAATTCGCCTGTCTCGTCCTTGATGTTGACGAGATTGTCGGCGAGCCTTTCGATCAGCGCGCAGACCGCGTCGCGCTCGATGAAGTGTGGCTTGCGCGCAAGAAGCGGATCCATTCTGTCCTCCCGGATTTCTAGCGCATCGGCCCAAAAATCGGAATCGGTTTTCGGAAAGCACGATGCGCAGATTCAATAGGTTAGAGCGTCCTTTGTGCGTCCGAATGGACGCATGGCGCTCTAATGCCTCATTCCCTTGCCCCACAGACCACGTTTGACGCGTGACGGCAACGCCGGGCGCTTCGAAATGCATAGCGCATCGGGCGAAAAAGTGGAATCCGGTTTTTCGATAACCCGATGCATCAAAAAGAGAAACGAGATCATCGGACGATGCCAGCTAATCGCCCGATGATCTAGCCTGTCAAACAAAAAGGCCGGACGCATCGCGGATGCGCTCGGCAAGTCATGCAGGAGGATGGAAGAGGCGTTTCAGGTCTCGACCGACGGATAGTCCTTGTCGCGCCAGTGCTGCAATCTAGCGGCCATTTCGCGCTGGAACGACAGCGGGCCGGTCCTGCTCATATAGGGCTCGTCATAGATGCCGATGAAGATCGTCAGGTTGAGGAAGAAATGCGCGCCCATCTCGAACAGCGCCACATAATCATGGTTGATCAGCGCCTCTCGCTCCTCATGGGTCAGGGCGTGGACGGTGGAGGCCTCGACCTCATTGCCCAGAAGCTTCGGGCCGATCGACTGTTCCCAGGTGGCGACGAAGGTGCGCGGTTCGTCGATATAGCGCTGCAAGAGTTCCGGGTCGCGGTCGACCGTGTAGAGAAACTTATTGACGTAATATTTGCTCATGCCGCTTCCTCCTTCGGATACCAGGTGAAATAGGCTTCCATGGTGTGGAACAGGTCGAGATTGTCGACATAGTCCGCCCCTTCCGGACCGGCCACGCCAAGCATCAGGATGAAGTTCAGGAAGCCATGGGTGGCATTGCCGCTCCGGGCCATGCTCTCATGGGTGACGTTTTCGAGGATCGCGTCGATATCGCCGCTCTTCAGCCATTCGATCGCCTGCCGGTCGAAAACCGGATCCGGCCCCGTTTCCATGAACTGGCGCGGGCCGCCGAGCTCGAGCGACAGATGCCCGGTGCCGATGGCGGCAACGCGCTTGTCGGACGGGTAGTCGTCGATCGCCTTGCGGATCGCGCGCCCGACTTCATAGAACCGCTTCGGGGTGTGCAGCGGCGGCGCGAAGATGTTTGTGTAGATCGGCACGACCGGCAGGTCGTTCTCAGGCCGCACGGTGATGATCGGGCAGATGATGGAATGGTCGATTTTCAGCTCGTTTGAAAAGGCGAAATCGAAATTCTGGTTCATCAGGTGCTGGTGCATGAAGCGCGACATCGCCTCGTCGCCTTCCAGCACATATTTCGGAATGCCGAATTCGCGTTCCTCATTGTAGAAGGTCGCGTCATAGCGCTCCGCCTTGCCGATCAGGAATTGCGGGCAGTTGTCGAGGAAGATCTGGTGGAAGTGGTCGGAGCCGACCATCACCAGCACGTCCGGCTCCGCCTTTGCCAGCGTTTCCCGGTAAGCCTCGATCTTGCGCTTCCATGTCGGCGCCTCGGGCATTTGTTGTTCGGGCGGCGCTGTCGTGGCCTTCAGATAGAAGGGATGGTGGGTCGACGCCAGTGTTGCAACGAGTTTTGCCAATGCTCTCTCCTCTTGCGGATGTCCTCTCGCGCCCGCGCGCCCTCAATAAAGGGTCATCGCGGGCGCCATTTCCTCGTTTCCGGCCGGGCCTCAGTCGCCGAACAGCGAACGGGCGATGCCAGCCTTTTCGAAAATGTAGTCGCGGCTTTTTTCCAGTTCGCCGCGCAGATGGGCGATGTCGGCGCCGACGAGCTTGCCCTGCCATTTGCGCACCTTGCCGGCCACCAGCACGCTGTCGACATTCGAGCGCTCCATCAGGGTGACGACCGTTCCGGGCACGTTGTTGAGCGGCGCGACATTGAGCGCCTCGGCGTCGAGCAGGATGATGTCGGCATCCTTGCCCGGCGTCAGCGAGCCGGTGCGGCGGTCGAGCTTCAGGCCCTCCGCGCCGCCAAACGTTGCCGCGCGGATCGCCTGTCGCGCCGTCAGAAGCGCCGGGTATTCCTCGCCGGCAAGCGCCTTCTCGTTGGCGAACATGCGCTGCAGGGTCACCATGGCGCGCATCTGGGTGAAGAAGTCCGCTGTCATCGTGCATTCGACGTCGGTGGAGAGCGAAATGCTCATGCCATAGTCGAGCGCCTTCTGGATCGGCGGCGTGCCGTGGCGCATCTGCATCTCGATCGGAACGGACAGCGAGATATGGGCGCCGGCGTCGCGGGCATATTTCCAGCCGTCGTCCGACATGCCGGTCATGTGGATGAAGATATTGTCTTCGCCGAACGCGCCGCCCGCGCCAAGCCCGTCGAAGGTCGGCTGCATGCCGAACGTGCCGACCACATGCAGCGCGATCGGGAGATCCAGGTCGCGCCCGGCCTTCCAGGATTGTTCATGGAAGGGCAGGTAAATCTCGCCACCCATGATCATGGTCATGAGCTGGTCGTTCGATGAGAAATACTGTTCGCGCAGCCGCGCCGCGTCGCCCGGATATTGCGCGTCGTCGCCCCAGCCCTCGAAATAGCCGAAGACGGAGCGCCGGCCCGAATCCTTCAGCGCCGAGATCACCGCATCCGAATGGGCCGGAGAGTGATGGATCTGGCTGACATCCATCACCGTCGTCACCCCGGCATCGAGCTGCGACAGCGCGCCGAAAAGCTCGTTGATGTAGACGTCTTCCGGCCGGTAGACGAGGGAGAAGGACTGCAGCACGCTCTCGTAATAGTTCTGAGCGTTCGCCGGCAGGCCGTCATTGATGAGGATGGCGTTTGCGAGCTGACCGCGCAGCGCGGTCTCGAACTGATGATGATGCGTGTCGATGAAGCCGGGCATGACGATCTTGCCGGACGCATCAATGACGATGGCGTCGTCCGCAGAAATGGTTTCCGCAATTTCGATGATGCGCGTTCCCTCGATCAGGATATCGCCTTTTTTGAAGTCGCCGACGCTGTCGTCCATGGAGAGGATAATGCCGTTCTTGATCAGCGTGCGCTGGCCTTCACGGCCGCATGCTTCCGGAACACCTTCGGCAACCGGCGTGGTGTGGGCCGCTGCTCCCATGCCGCCGCCCGTGGGCCCGAAGTTCGGGTAGGGCAGATGGCGCCTGGAAATGTCACAAAGCCTGCACATGGTTTCTCCTCCCTTGAACCTGCGCGGAAATCCTGTCCTTCGGTCAGGTTCCCATTGTCGATTGCAGAACCGGATACCGGCTCATGGCATGCGCGATATGCGATGCCGCTTCCCTGAGCGCGGGTAGTCGTTCCGCGATCATGCTTTCGGGCGTCACCATGCCGGTGTAGCCCGAGGTGTTGAGCGCCGCGATCGTGCGGCCTTCGAAATTCCTGATCGGAACCGCAAGCGCGGTGATGCCGTAGTCGAGCTGGTCGACGGTCGTGGCGAAGCCATCGGCCCGTACGGCCATGATCTTTTGGCGCAGAACCTCCGGATCGGTCACGGTCTTGGAGGTGAGCGCCTCGAGTTTCGCCGTCTGAAGGTAATGTTCCAGCGCCTCGTCGGACTGCCCGGCGAGAAGCACGCGGCCGAGCGAGGTGGCGCCTGCCGGATAGCGCGCGCCGATGACGGCGGCGGCGCGGCGGGCCCGCTGCACAGAGACATGGGCGACATAGATCACATGGTCGCCGTCCAGCGTGCCCACAGAAGACGCGTCGCCGAACTGTTCGACCAGCGCCCTCAGATTGGGCTGCAGCACTTCGTCGATATGGGCGGAGAAATAAAAGGCCGAACTCAGCGTCATCACCTTGGGACGCAGGTGAAAATGCTTGTTGGTCTGGCCGACATAGCCGAGCGTCTGCAGCGTGATCAGGCTGCGGCGGGCAGCTGCCGGCGAAAGGCCGACGCGGCGCGCCACCTCGCTCAGCGTCATCTCGGAATGGGCGGCGTCGAAGCATTCGAGGATCGCAAGCCCCTTGGCAAGCGCCTCCACGAATTCGGCAGGCCTGTCGCTCTCTTCGACGATCTTCAGAATTTCAGCCACGTCAGTTTTCCTCAAGAACAAGATCCCTAAGGCGCCAGAGTGAGTGAGCCGCGTAATGAAAACAAGGCTCATTCCCTCCGTACGGGACCTGATCTTCCTCCCGATGAAGGCGGCTTGCCGATCCTCCTGACCGGGCATTGCGCTTTCAACTTGACGCTAGACTAATTGCTCTCTACGATTTCGGCAAGAGGAAATTATTTCGCATACCGAAAAGGGAGTTTGTTGTGCGAATTGGAAAACAAGACGGCGCCTTCACCGCAATTGCTGAATCCGATGCCGAAAGCATCACAGTGCGCGGTCATGACCTGTGCAACGACCTGATCGGCAAGATCGATTTCAGCGACTATTTCTGGCTTCTCGTCACCGGTGAAAAGCCGAATGCCGCCCAGCGCCGCATGATGGATTCCTGCCTTGTCGCCATTGCCGAGCATGGTCTGGTTCCAAGTGTTCAGGCCGCGCGCATGACGCTTGCCGCGGGACCCGATGCCTGGCAGGGCGCGATGGCGGCCGGCATTCTCGGCATGGGCAGCGTGGTTGCCGGGTCTTCGGAACAGGCCGGCCGCTTTCTCGTCTGCGTTGTCGAGGCTGCAGACAAGATGGGCGGCGATATCGAAAAAGCGGCAACGGAGGCCGTGACCCAGCTCAAGGCCGATCGCCGGAAGGTGCCGGGCCTCGGCCATCCCCAGCATTCCGGCGGCGATCCGCGCGCCAACAGGCTGCTCGCAATCGCCGACGAGGAGGGGATTACCGGCCGCCATATCGAAGCGCTTCGTGTGCTTGCGGATGTCGCGCCCAAGATCGTCAACCGTCCGCTGCCGATCAATGTGTCCGGCGCCATCCCGGCAACGATCCTTGATGCCGGCTGGCCGGTCGACGCGTTGAAGGCCGTGCCCATTCTCGCCCGCACAGCCGGTCTTTCCGCGCATCTTCTGGAGGAGAGCCGGCGTTCCATCGGTTTCATCATGTCGCACAAGGCCGATCTCGCGATCGAATATGACGGCGAGAAGCCCAAGAACAAGAACGCGGAATAGGGAGAAACCGCATGGTCAAGATCCTCAAGGACATAAGGGTTATCGAGCTCGGGACCTATATCACCGGGCCGGCTGCCGCCATGCATCTCGGCGATCTCGGCGCCGATGTGATCAAGGTCGAGAGGCCGGGCGCGGGCGATCCCTTCCGCGCCTTCAAGGGCGGCCTCTATTCGCCGCACTACCAGACCTATAACCGCAACAAGCGCTCGATCGCGATCGACACCAAGGACCCGGCCGAACTGGCCTTCCTGCTTGATCTCGTCTCCACCGCCGATGTGTTCATCCAGAACTTCCGACCCGGCGTTGCCGAGCGGCTCGGCGTGGGCGAGGCGGATCTGCGCAAGGTGAAGCCGGATCTGATCTATTGCGCGATCTCCGGTTTCGGCCAGTCGGGTCCGGCGCGCGACCGCCCGGCATTCGATACTGTGGCCCAGGCGGCCAGCGGCTTCCTGCGGCTGGTGACGCCGCCGACCAATCCGCGGGTCATCGGGCCGGCGATTGCCGATGCGCTCACCGGGCAATACGCCGCCATGGCCATTCTCGCCGCGCTTCTGGAGCGCACGAGCACCGGCAAGGGCCGCCGCATCGATATCTCGATGCTGGAGGCGATGACCCATTTCAACCTCGACAGCTTCACCCATTACTTCGCCGTCGGCGAAGTCATGGGGCCGCTCTCGCGCCCGACCGTTTCGCAGAGCTACACATTCGAGTGTTCCGACGGAAAATGGGTGGCGATCCACATGTCCTCGCCCGCCAAGTTCTGGGAAGGGCTGCTTCAGGCGACCGGACAGGAAGGGCTTGCCGATGATCCGCGCTTTGCCGAACGGCTGGAGCGCATCCAGCACCAGGACGATCTCATCGACATCCTGACGCCCGTCTTCAAGACCGAAACGCGTGATAGCTGGTGTGAGAAGCTGCTTGAGGCCGGCGTGCCCCATGCGCCGGCTTACGACAGCGACGAAGCGCTCGATGATCCGCAGGCGCAGCACCTGAAGATCGCCGTCGAGATGGATCATCCCGAAAAGGGAAAGACCAAGACCGTGCGCCCACCCTACAGCTTTGACGAGGCCGTCGAAACCGAGATCGGCGCACCGCCGCTGCTTGATCAGCACGGCGCGGAGATCCGCGCCGAGATCGCCCGCCGCAAGGCCGGCTGATCGGCGCATTTCGCAACGGCCACAAGGAGAAGGTGACCGCCATGCAAGAGACAGAGACCGTTCCGGCGGCAGCCGTGATGGAAGCCAGTAAGGCCATGCTGCAGAAGAAGCTCTTCGCCATCTTTACCGAGGCGACCAACGGCATGGGCCCGGTGTTTGAGAACATGGAGGCCCATCTCGCCTACCAGGTCGGGCTGGAACGCGACGGGGTGCTCTATGCCGCGGGCCCGCTCTTTTCCGATGACGGCGAGCGCTGGGCGGGCGAGGGCATGGTGATCATCCGCGCCGAAAGCGCGGAAGCGGCAACCGAGATCGCGCGCAACGACCCCATGCACAAGGCCGGAGCGCGGCGTTTCAGGGTGCGCCCCTGGATGATCAATGAGGGCCGGGTTTCGGTCCGGCTCGACTATTCCACACAGACATTCGTGATCGACTGAACGCATCTTTCGGGAGGAGAAAACATGCGTAATTTTCTGAGACTGACGACCGTCGCCATGGTGGCGATGCCCTCGGCGCTGTTCGCGCAGGAAACCATCAACCTGACGGTGGCCTCCAGCCATCCGACGGTGATCCCGTGGGTCGGCATGATCCAGACCCACTTTATGGCGAAGACCGACGAGATCCTCGCCGAGACCGGCGATTACAAGATCAATTGGAACGAGGCCTTCGGCGGCCAGCTCTACAAGGCGAATGCCACGCTGTCTTCCGTCGAGGAAGGTATCACCGATATCGGCTGGGTCTTCTCCCTGCTGGAACCGGCGAAACTGCCGCTCAGCCAGGCGACGAGCTATGCGCCGTTCTCCACCGCCAATCCTCAGCTTCAGCTGGAGGTGATGGAAGACCTGATGGAAAACAACGAGGCCTTCCGCGAGGAGTGGGAGCAATATAACCTCAAGGTTCTCGGACTGACCGGGACCGACATGTACGACATCTACACCAAGGAGCCGATCGAGGGCATCGCCGATATCGACGGCATGAAGATCTCAGCCCCCGGCGTGCTCGGCACCTGGCTGCGCGGAACCGGCGCCAATGCCGTGGACGGCGCGCTGACCACCTTCTACACCGATATCCAGACCGGCGTTTCCGACGGCGTGCTGACCCTTGCGCTCGGCGCGAAGCCGGCGAAGCTCTATGAGGTCGCGCCCTATCTCAACCGCTTCGATGCGGCCGTGTCCTTCTCCGGCGCGATCGCCATCAACCGCGATGTCTGGGAGACGCTGCCGACCGAAGTTCAGGACGCGATGATCGAGGCCGGCAAGTATTACACCGCCGCCCACGGCGCGCAGCTTCTGGAAGGCCATGAGGCTGCCCTTCAGGCGATGGTGGAACTCGGCGCCGAGCAGAACCCGCCGGTGACCCTCGTCGAAATGCCTGAGGAGGAACGTGAGGCCTGGGTTGCCATGCTGCCGGACCTTGCCGGCGAATGGGCCGATAACCTGGAAGCCCAGGGCCTTCCGGCGCGCGAATTCCTAAACGCCTATATGGACGGTCTGCGCGAGCGCGGCGAGACGCCGATGCGCGACTGGGACCAGTAGGGCGGCCCGATGTCATCCACCACCGAAAGCGCCCGTCATCCTGACGGGCGCCCGCCGAAAGTCCTCGGGCGGACCTGGCACATACTTGTCGATGGTCTGGCGGCGCTTGGAACCGTGCTCATTCTGGTGCTGATGCTGGTCATCTCCGCCGACATCTTCATGCGCAACCTGCTGGGCTCGTCGCTGCCGCTGGTTTCCGAACTCGGCGCGCTGCTGCTGGTGATGATCGTCTCGTTGCAGCTTGCCACCACCATCCGCGCCGACAGGCTCGCCCGGACCGAGATCTTCTTTCCCGCCTTCAGGCTGAAGCGGCCGGTGGCCGGCAGCCTCCTTTCGGCAGTCTTCAATCTCACCGGTGCGGCGATGATCGGCCTGATCGCCTGGTCGAGTTTCCTGATTCTGCAGAAGGACTGGGCGTCCGGCGAATATATCGGGGTGACCGGCATTGCCACCCTGCCGGTGTGGCCGTTCCGCGCCTTCATCGTCCTCGGCGTCAGCGTCGCCGCGCTCGAATTTCTCGTCCGCGCGGTGAGCGATCTTGTCGCCTGCCGAAACGCCGGAGATCATCCATGAGTCCGCTCGAAATCGGAGGCCTGGCGATCGCCGGCCTGCTTGTTCTGATCTATGTCGGCATGCCGATCGGCGTCAGCATGCTGTTCGTGTCCTTCATCGGCGTTGCCGCCATTCGCGGCGAAACGGTCTCGATGCGCATGCTCGGCGCCGTTGCCAACAACTCGCTGAGGGAATATCTCTACGCCATCGTCCCGCTCTTCGTGCTGATGGGTCTCCTGGTGACGATCTCGAAAGTCGGCAAGGATACGTTCGACGTGTTCCAGCGGCTGATGGGCCGGATTACCGCCGGGCTTGGCATCGCCACGGTCTTCGCCAACGCCGTATTTGCCGCGATCACCGGCGTTTCCATCGCCTCCGCCACCGTTTTCAGCCGGGTCGCGGTGCCGGAGATGACGCGCCACGGCTATACGGCCAAATTCGCCACCGGCGTCGTTGCCGGCTCCTCCGTGCTCGGCATGCTTATCCCGCCCTCGCTGCTGATGATCGTCTATGCGGTTCTGGCCGAAGAATCGGTCGGGCGGATGTTTCTTGCCGGCGTCGGTCCGGGGCTTCTTCTGGCGGTTGCCTTCTCGATCACCATCTTCCTGCTGGCATGGCTGAAGCCGGATTTCGTCTTCACGCCGGAAAAGCCGGAAACCCACGACGCGGAGATCGGCTGGCTGGCGCTTGCCCGCAAGGCGGTGCCGATCATCTTCCTCATGCTGCTCGTGCTTGGCGGGCTCTATGGCGGTTTCCTCAACCCGACGGAGGCCGGGGCGGCCGGTGCGCTCGGCGCCCTCTTGATCGCGCTTCTCCGCCGCTCGCTGACGCCGCGATCCTTCTGGAACCTCCTGGTGGAGACCGGACAGATCACCGTTTCCGTGTTGTTCCTGATCCTTGCGGCAACCTTTTTCAGCCGCATGCTGGCGCTTTCGGGCGTGCCGCGGTTTCTGGCGGAGACGATGCTGTCCGGACCTCTCGGCCCATACGGCTTCCTGCTGCTCTACCTGTTGCTGATCATCGCGCTCGGTTGCCTGATCGATTCCATCTCGATCATGCTGATCCTGTTGCCGATCGCGCTGCCGGTCGCGGAGGCCGCAGGGTTCGACCTGATCTGGTTCGGCGTGCTGACCGTGGTGGCGGTCGAGGTCGGGCTGCTGACGCCGCCATTCGGCCTTTCGGTCTATATCATCAAATCGGCGATCAATGACTGGTCGCTGAAGGTTTCGGACATCTTCAGGGGTGCCTTGCCCTTCGTCGGCGCCATGCTGGTCTCGCTGGCGCTGATCGTCGCCTTCCCGGCAATTGCCACCTGGCTTGCGCGCCTTTGATCCCGAGGCGCTGCCGCAATCGTCGGCAGTGCCAGACGACGCATCCCGAAGGAGAACCTGCCGCCTCTTTTTGACAAAGGTGAATTTAACGGAGATTATGTCTGCTCTCTATTGTGAGATGCACAGTAAAGGCGCTCTCCCATGCTGGCGACTCCGATCGTGCAGTTCGGCACCAGCCGATTTCTCCAGGCCCATGCGGACCTCTTCATTTCAGAGGCGCTAAAGGACGGAAGGGCGCTCGGCCCCATCACGGTGGTGCAGACGTCGGGGGATCCCGGTCGGGCGAAAAGGCTGAAAGCCCTTGCCGTGAAGGCCGGTTTTGACGTGCGGGTCCGTGGCCTCCTGCAGGGCACGCGGATCGATGATGTGCGCACCGTCACCAGCGTCAGCAAGGCCCTGTCGACGGATCTCGATCGTCCGGAGGTCGAGCGCGTGTTGCGTGACGAGGCGGAGATCATTCTCTCCAACACCACCGAGCATGGGTTTCTGCCACGCCCGGCCGACGGTGGACCGACGTTCAGCCAGGCCATGTCCTTTCCGGCGAAGCTTGCCCATCTCCTGTTTTCGCGCTTTGCGGAAAATGCCCGACCTCTGCAGATCATGCCCTGCGAGCTGCTGCACGAAAACGGCGCGGCGCTCAAGGCGCATGTCCTGCCGGTCGCCGAACGGCTCTCGGCCGATTACGCGCGCTGGCTTGAGACCAAGGTTCTGTGGGTGAACTCGCTTGTCGACCGGATCGTGTCGGAACCGCTGGAGCCCGCAGGCGCGGTGACCGAACCTTATGCATTGTGGGCGATCGAAGCCTGTGTCGGGTTGACGCTTCCCTGTGCCCATCCGGCGCTGAAGGTTGTCGGCGATCTCGGCGACGTCGAGACGATGAAGCTTTTCATCCTCAATCTCGGTCACACCTATCTTGTCGAAAACTGGAGGCGTTCGGAGGGCGGGCAGGCCTTCGTGCGCGAATTGATGGATGACAAGACGATCCGCAAGGACCTCTTCAACCTTTATATGGACGAGGTGCTGCCGGCCTTTGCTGCCGAGGGGCGTAGCAGCGAGGCGGATCGCTATATCGACGAAACGCTTGACCGGTTTGCCAACCCCTATCTCGACCACAGGCTTGCCGATATTGCCCGTAACCACGCGCAAAAGGTCGAGCTTCGCATCGGCGGCTTTCTGAGCTTCGCCAACCACGCGGTTCCGGGTTACCGCGCGCCGAGGCTGGAAGCGATTCTCGCGCGCCACGCAGAATGAGACGTCTTATCGCTCGTCGCCGAAATATCGCTGGCTCAGTTCCTGCACATAACCGCTTTCCTGCAGGGCGAGAAGACGCACGGTGACCGGATAGATCAGCGTGTCCTGGCCATAGGGCAGGGCGAATCCGAACTTGTCCGGCGCAAACAGCCGCCCGACGACATCGAGACCGAGCCCCGGATTCTGCGCCCTGTAGTATTCCAGCACCGGCGCATCGGCGACCAGCGCGTCGACTTCGGCGCTGCGCAAGGCGTCGACCGCCTCTTCGATCCCGCCATAGGTGACGAAATCATAACCCTGCCTGCGGGCCAGGGTCTCCGCGGTGGAGCCGCGGAAGACGCCGACCGTGCGGCCCGGCAGGTCGTCGGGACCGGTGACGCTGCCGGTGATCGCGATATTGGTCATCACGCTGGTGACGGAGGATGTGACATAGGCGACGACGGCGATGCCGATGACGAGCCAGAAGGCGGCGAACAGACGGCCGATCCAGCCGAACAGCTTTGTGCGGCTGGGAAGCGATCCTTTCGTGACCACCAGCATGACCGCATAGAAACTTTCCGCCACGCCGTCGCGCCAGCGGCGGGGAAAATTCTTGTCGAAATGGCGGTCGAAGAAGGTGAGCCCGATCGTGCCGAGAATGATGAATACCAGAAGCCAGGCGTAATAACGCAGGTAGCCGGCTTCGGCGAGCCCGTTCCAGACATTGATAAGCGAGGAAGAGGAACGGTCGTCGACCATGACCCTGAGGCCGGAGTCGAACCAGGGCTGGGTGAAATCGACCACTTCGGCCCGGTCCTCGGTGATGGAAATGGCGCCGACGGCGACATCGAGCTCTTTTGCCCGCACGGCGGCGAGAAGCTCGGCGACCGTGGCATATTCGACATAGGTCGCCTCGATATTGAGCCCGTCGGCGATCTCCTTCCACAGTTCGGCGGCCATGCCCGTGAAGCGGCCTTCATCGTCGCGCGTGACGAAAGGCGGCGTGACGCGGTAGCCAACGCGCACCTCGCGCGGCGCATCCGCCTCCTGCGCCCATGCGCCGGGTTGCCCGGTGAAGGGCGCCGCCAGCGCAAGCAGGAAGCCGACCAGAATGCCGAAGCCCGCCGCGTAGAACCGTGCTCTTTCCGTGTTCGCCATATCGCGCCTGTTCCTTTCCCTCTGCCGACGTCTACCCGCTGTAGCTTAGAATGAGAAATGCAATGAAAATCAGAAAATGCACTGCCCCTTGAAGAACATGCGTGCGGCCGCTGGAAAACGTGACGATGCTGACGGCGAGGATGACGATCAGAAGCAGCATATTGGCCGGCTCGAGGCCGAGTTCGAGATCGAGACCGAGCAGGCTTGAGATGGCCAGCATGATCGGAACAGTCAGGCCGATGGTTGCAAGCACCGAGCCAAGGAAAATGTTGACCGAGGACTGAAGCCGCCGGTTCATGGCCGCGCGCACGCCGCCGATCCCCTCCGGCGTCGTTACCAGGATCGCCATAAGAATGCCGCCGATCGTCGTCGGCGCCCCGAGTGTCTCGATCACATAATCGACGGGCCGCGCGAACTGTTCGACAAGGAAGACCACCGGAATGATGTAGCAGAACAGGAGCAGGACATGGAGCGTCGTCGGCGCGTCGGATGCCGCGTGCGTTTCCTCCGCGCCCTCTTCTTCCACCGGCTGCGAGAAGTAACCGCGATGCCGTCCGGTCTGGATCAGCAGGAAAATGATGTAGAGTCCAGCGGCCGTGCCGCCGACCATGACCTTCTGCAGGCCTGTCAGCGTCGGCCCGGCGGTCGAAAGCGTCAGGTCGGGCAGGATCAGGCTGAAGGCCGCAAGCGGAATGATCACGCTCAGATAGGCATTGGCGCCCTGCAGGTTGAAGGTCAGCTCCCAGTGGCGCAGCGCGCCGAGCAGAAGCGAGATGCCGACCATGCCGCCCATGATGATCATGACCACGGAAAACAGCGTGTCGCGCACAAGGGCGGGGTTGTTCTCGCCATGCAACATCACGGCGGTGATGCTCATCACTTCAATGCCGGTGATGGAAAGCGTCAGCACCAGCGTGCCGAAGGGTTCGCCGAGCCGCTCAGAAAGCGCTTCGGCATGGCGGACGACGCCGATCGCGGTTGCGAGGATGACGAAGAACAGCCAGGCCATGACCGGCACGAGATGAAAGGGATTGCCGAGATTGGCGAAGATCCGGTCCTCGAAGATGAGGACGAGAAGACAGGTCAGAAGCGTGAGCCCGAGTGTGCGTTCACGGCGGAGCACGCTCCCCAGCGGAGGGTAGGGTGCTTTCTTCGAAGCAGCTTCTGGCGTCGGCAAGCGCTCATCTCCTTAGAGCGCCGTGCGTCCATTCGGACCAACAAAGGACGCTCTAAACTATTGAATCTACGCATCGTGCTTTCCGAAAATCGATTCCGATTTTCGGGTCGATGCGCTAGCGTATCGGCACAGGGAAAATCACGCTGCGCCCGCCACATCTTTCGATTGCCATGATATCGCCATCATTTCAACTGCCGGGACGGCAGGCGGTCTAGTATTCCTTCTCGTAGAAGATGCCGCCGCTGGCTTCGCCTTGAGAACCCGCCGATCCCTTGACGATGAAATTGCGGCCAATATCGATGTTGACGCTCGCCCGCGTGCCGGTATCGCGGCTTTGCTCGACTTCGACATAGGTGTTGCTGTTCAAATACTTGCCGATGCTGACGGCGGTATTGCCTGTCGAGTCGGTCGTCACGTCGAGATTGTCGATGCCGAGAACGTCACGGATCGAGCCGAACAGCGACTGGTTGGTGCCGCCGGTCAACTGGATCACCGCATCGGCAAGCTGGGCGATCTGCAGGGCCGAGAGGTTCGACGAGGACTGGTTGAACAGAAGCTGGGCCAGTATCTCGTCATCGGGCAGGGCAGGCGTGGAACTAAGGCTGACCTGCGGATCGTTCGCGACGCCGGACAGAGAAATGGTGATCGCGGTCGAACCGGCATTGGTCTGCGCCTGCAGGTCGATGAGCGGCACCAGCGCGCCGCCGAAGGTGATCCGGCCTCGGTTGAAATCGAAACGCCGGTTGAGGATCGACAGACGACCCCGGATGAGGTCGAAGCCGCCGGTGATGACCGGGTCGGCCGTGGTGCCGGAAACGCGGATCGTGCCGCCAAGCTCGGCGTCGATGCCGCGCCCCCTTACGAAGATCGCGTTGGGGGCCGCGATGGTGATGTCGAGGTTGAAGGACGAGCGGGCATCGGTCGCCTGCTGCGGGGAAAGCGCGCTGGCCTGCCTCAAAACGGCGGCCGAGGCATTTTCGTGCACGATGTTGATGTCGGCGATGGAGGCCGGCAACCGGTCTGGGATAACGATGGCCGTCCGGCCGAGATCGAGCCGGCCGGAGAGCGTTGGCTGGCCGAGAAGCGGTCCCTCGAGGCTCAGCGCGCCGTTCGCCGTCGTCGTCAGGAGGCGTCCGTCATTGATGACCGCATTGTCCGCCGAAAGCCTCAGCGAGGCCTGGAAATCGCCGGAAAGCGCGATGCTGCCGCTGATCGTGACCGTGCCGCCCGCGGCGAGACGCCCGGTGATGTCTTCGACGACGAGCCTGTCGCCGGAGGCCGAGACGCGGCCGCGGATATTGTTGATCGCCAGATTGCGCCTCAGATCGGTCACGCTGTCGATATTGACGTCAATGCCGCCGGAGTAGGACGGCGCCTGCACGCTGCCGCCGACGGTCATGTTGACGTCGGCATTGCCCGAGACCGCATAGCCCGCATTGGCGGCGACGACCGAGACGAGCGCGAGCGGCAGCCGTCCGTTGACGGCGATATCGAGCGGCATATTGCCGGAAAGACCGACTGAACCGGTCGCCCGGGCCGAAAGGCCCTGCGCATTGGTCAGCCTCGTGTCGGTGGTGACGCGATTGCCCTCGTAGCGCCCGGTGGTGGTGATGTTGAAGGATTGTCCGCCGATCGCCGCGTTCTGCGCCACATTGGCGTTGCTCCACGTCAGGTCGTAATTGGCGGAAGGGCTTGCAAGAGAGCCGCTTGCCGTCACCGTGCCCGAGATCGTGCCCTGCGCGCCGAGGCTCGGAACGAAATTATTGGCGATCGCGGCGTTGATGCCGGAAATATCGACATTGAGATTGAGACGCTCGCCGACGCTGCCGCGGGCGCTGACCGTGCCGCCGCCGATGCCGATGCCGAGGTTTTCGATATTGGCCGTGCCGTCGGCGATCATGATCCTTGCCGGCTGGGCAAGACTGAGCGCGAGCGACATGGGCGAGCCCTCGAGCCTGGTGATCTCGATTTCCATCGTCTCCGCGCGCGTCACCTTTGCCGACGCGTTCACCGGCTGGCCGTCATAGCGGGCGGAAAGGTCGAAGCTTGTCGTCACGCCCTCATTGCGGGCCGAAAGGGAAATGTCGCTGACATTCTGGCCGCTGGCCGAGACCGATCCGACGGTGATCTTGCCGTTCGCCTTCAGTTCGGCAAGGTCGGAGACGGTCATGTCGGCCTCGATGTTGCGCGCCGTGACGGTCGCGGCGGAAAGCCGGTCGCCGGAGGCATTCACCGACAGGCCCAGCTTGTTATCTGCATTGTCGAGCGCGATCCGGCCGGAAATGTCGCCGGAAGCCTCCTGGCCGGCGAGCCCGGCAAGAAGCTTCAGGTCGGGAAAATCGAAATTGATGCCGCCGGCCGGCAGGAAGCTGTCATTCAGCGTCAGGTCGCCGGAAAGCGTGTTGCCGCCGACCGCGCCGTCGATCCCCGAAATCTCGATCTGACCGTTCGATGAGGCGACGTTGGCCGCAAGCGAAAGCGGCGCATCGGCATAGGTTCCCTTTGCCGAGACCGTACCGGAAGGCGCGGCCGGATCGGCCTTGCCTTTCAGCGAAAGCGAGAAATCCTTCAGCGTCTCGCCGGAAAGGACCAGATTATCGGCGCTCGCCGTCGCTTCGATATCCGGCGCGGAAAGTGGGCCGTTGACCGAAGCGGTAATCTCCGCCGCGCCGCCCACCTGCGGGGCAAGCGTGCCAAGTTCGGAGAGAGCCGCCTTCAGCGTGGCGTCGATCGTATCGCCGGAAAGGGCGACGTTGCCAGTCGCGCTGACGAGGCTGTTTTCGATCTTGAGGTCTGAAAACGTATAGTCGGCGGTCGCAAGATTTGCCGAAAAAACGGTTTCGATCCGGGTCATGCCGCTGATCATGTCCGACGCCGGCGCAGGCAGGGCATCGGCGAGAACGAACAGGCGCGCATCGCCCGAAGCCTTCTGGCTGTCCAGATCGTAGGAAATCGACATCGTGCCGCCGATACTGCCGCTTTCAAGCTCGGCGGCGGCGACCTTGAGCGTTGAACCGGAGAGCGCGATGGGCGCGGACAGCGAAATAGGCGCTTTGACCAGCTGGTTCAGGTTCTCGTTGTCAAACGAGATGTCCTCGACCGTCAGCGCGGTCTCGAGCGCACCGTCCCTGCCTTTGAGGTCGAGGTCCGTTCCGCTGGCGACAAGGGCAATGCCGTCGGCGCTCACCTGTGGCATCGACAACCGGTCGAGCGTCACGGAAGTCTGGAGGTCGGCGTTGTCGGCCGCGCCCGTCAATGCCAGCGTGGCGTTTTCGATCGCAAGGTCGAGCGTGTCTTCGCCGAGCGGCCAGGAGAAGGGCACCGCTCCGTCCGTGCCGTTCAGCGTCGCCTTCAGGTCGTTATTGCCTTCCGGATCATAGGCGCCGGAGGCGGCAAGCGCGAAGCTGCCGGTGGTGACATCGCCTTTCGAGATGGCGATCCGGCCTGAGGGCGAAAGGGTGACCGCGATGTCGAGCTGGGTTGTCCCTTCGACCAGGCTGGCGAAAGCCTCGGGCGCAAGCGGCGCGAACTGGCCGCTGCCGGTGACCGTCACCGTTCGTTCGCCGGCCTCGTCAAGCTGGTGGCGGATATCGATTTCGCCGAGTGCGGAGCCGGAGAGCTCGGCCGTCACCTTGCCCTGCCAGTCGGAAAGCGGACCGTCGCCGTCAACGCCGATATTGAGCGCCGGCGCGCCGGGCAATTGCATCAGCGTGGCGACGATGCCGCCCTGGGGCTCGTTTACTTCCGCCTCGAGATCGAGCCGGTTGTCGGCAGGCGCATATTCGAGGTCGGCCTTGACATAGGTTTCCGGCCGGGCCCGGTGTTTCGCGTCCAGAGACGCGGCGATCGCGTCGGAAAGCGCGGTGACGCTGCCTGCGGCGGAAAGCGGGTAGTCCTCGCCGAGTACGGGAGCGGCGATATCGATCTGGGGAAAGTCGAAGCGGTCGATCTCGACGCCGATCGGCAGCGAGAAGCCGCCGCCTTCACTCTTCTCCTTGGGCGCGGCGTCCGAGGCGACCGGCAGACGCTCAAGCGTCACTGACTGCGCGGAGAGGCTCGCCGCCTTGAAACGACCGTTGAAAAGGGCGAGCGGCGACCAGTCGAGCGCGACATCCTCCACCGTCGCATAGGGCCCGTTAATATCCGAAACCGAGACGGATTCGACGGTGAAGTGGCCGGTGAGCGGCGCGCTGACCCTTCCCACATGCACGGCGAAATCAGGCGAGGCGATCCGCTTGGTCACCTGTTGAACGGCAAAATTCGCGCCGAAACCGGTAAAACCCACCAGGATGACGGCGGCGAGCGCGATCAGGATCACACCGGCGATGAGGCCCGCGACCAGCTTTGTCAGAATTCGAAGCGTTGCCGTCAATAGTCTCATCGTCTGGCGGAATCCTTGCTATGCCCATTCATAATCTGGGGCAGTCTATACGCGATGGAAGGGGGCGAATACAGCGCTGAATAGCGTTGCCGACCCGCACACCTGCCTGCGGCATCCGAAACGACGGATCAGAAGCTCTGGCCGATCCCCGCATAGATGCCGAACCTGTCGCCGCCGGGATAGCGGTCGAGCGGAAGCGCGACGTCGAGGCGAATGGGACCGAAGCCGGTCAGGTAGCGCACGCCGATGCCGGCGCCGGCGCGGATATCGCTGAAATCGGGGAAATTGTCGGCGGACACATCGGCGGCATCGATGAAGGGCACGACCTGAATGTTCTCGGTAACGCCGATGCGCGCCTCCAGTGTCGCCTCGACATAGGAACGTCCGCCGGTCTCATCGCCATTGGCATTGCGCGGCGAGATCGACTTGTAGGCATAGCCGCGCACGCTGCCGCCGCCGCCGGCATAAAAGCGCTGGTTGGCCGGGATGTCTTCCAGGCTGTCGCCGCCGACGATCGTGCCCGCGCCGAGACGTGCGGCGAGCGTGAAGCGGTCATCCTCTCCGGCCGAAAAATACGTCGATCCGACGGCGTCGAAGGATGAGTAAATCGTGCCGTTGAGGAAGTCGTAGGCCGGCTCGGCGGTGGTGACCAGATAAATCCCCTCCGTCGGATTGAGCGCATCATTGCGGGTATCGCGATCAAAGCCGACAGGCAGCGAGAAGGTGAGGTAGTCTTCGGTGCCGAAGGCATCCTCGATATGGGAGTATTCGGTGGTGGAGCCGAGCGTGATCGTGTTGTAATCGTTCTGTTCGAAGCTGTAGGTGACGGCACCGGCAACCGTCTTTGCGTTATAGGGATCGGGGTTTTCCGTGCCCGCGGCCAGGCTTGCGGTGAACATGCCGGAGGGGAGGAACAGGCCGGGCCTGGTGAAGGTAATGCCGCCGGCATAGTCGAGCGAATCCAGGCCGTCGCTGACGCCGATGCGCGAAACGCCGGCTTCCAGCTTCAGTCCTTCCGCATGGCCGAACAGGTTGCGGTGGCCCCAATAGCCTTCGAGGCCAAGACCGTCGATGGAGGAGACGGTCGCGCCGAAGCCGAAATAGCGGAATTTGCCGTCCTTGACCGTGATCGTAGTCGGCAACTGGCCGTTTTCGTCAAGCGAATCGGCGGTGTTGATCACGACGGAATCGAAGGTCTTCAGCGTGCGCAGCCGGTTGGCGGCATCGGTGAGCTCCTGCGGCGAATAGGCTTGCCCGGCCTTCAGTCGCGAATAGGTGCGGATGAAATCCGGATCGACCGCATCCGCGCCCTTGATCGCGATCGGCCCGAGGTCGGCCTGCGGTCCGGCCTCTGCGTCGATCATCACGTTGATGGTCGCGTTCTCGTGGTTGGCGATGACCTCCCGCTTGGTGATCCTGGCAAAGGGGTGACCGTCATCCTTGAGTTTCGCGACGATGTCCTGGGCCGCCGAGAGAATGGTCGTCGAATAGGCCGGCGTACCGGTGACGAGACCGAGCCGTGAAGGATCGAAATCCACCGGTGCGCCCTTGATATCGATGTTTGCGAAGGTGAAGCGCGGCCCGGCCTCGATATTGACCGTGACGGGCACAGGGTTCACGCGATCGAAATTCGGAAGGCCGACAATGTCCTCGATGTTCTGGCCCTCGATGCTGATAGTCACCAGTCCGCCGTAATAGGCTCGTTCGAAGAGCGAACCGACGAGGATCTGCAGGTCGTCGCGCGCCTTGACGAGCAGGCCAAGATCACCGTCGACCGGCTGGCTCTCGTCGGTGACGAGTTGCGACCGGTTGCGCAGGAATCGCTCCAGCCCGTCATCGCCGCCCGTGACCGTGAAAGTCACATGATAGCGCACCGGATCCTGAACGTTCTCGACCTCTTCCTCGCGCTCGCCCCACAGATGCACGCCGAAAAGGGAAAAAGCGCGCGCCTCGCCGGCACCCGACAACGCCGTCGCGAGCAATGCCGCAGACAGCAGAAGCCCGGCCTTGAACGAGGCGCGGGTGCCGGAATTTCGCCGGTTGGAACGGGTGACCATGGTGTACTCTATACGATGCCGCTGATCCGCTGAATGAATTTATACTTCAGCATATTAGCACGGGAGCAGTCCGCGCATCCCGTCAAAATCCAAAAGCCGGCAACAGCGTTAACCGAACCTTTCGGAAGCGCAATTGTCGGCCGGATAGCGGAAGAAGCCGCATTGCCGCAGCCTGCAGGCGCGGCTTTTCGGGAAGCGATGACCGTCTCCGCAAATCGAAGACGGTCACGCGCATGATGTCTTACCGCGGGCAGTCATCCACATATTCGCGGCCGTAGCGGTCGCGGTAGTAGCACTTGCCCGGCTGGTTTTCGACAGCGCGGCCGACAAGCGCGCCGGCGCCGGCGCCGATTGCGCCGCCGAGAAGGGCGCCGCCGAGGCCGCCGCCGTCAATGGCCGTGCCGATCAGAGCGCCGCTGCCGGCGCCGATGGCCGCACCTTCCTGCGTGGGCGTGCAGGCCGTTGCCGCAAGCGAAAAGACACTGATCAGAAGTCCTGCAATTACTTTGTTCATGATTCCCTCATCACCGATTGGTCGCGCTACGACCGGACGCTCCCCCGGGGTCCCGTGCCTGCCGCCGCTCTCCTTGACCACGGCCGTTCAGCCGGCCGCTTCTGAAAATACATATCCGAATAGCGCTTACGCGGGAAGCAAAAAAGCGCCTGCCGGCGAAGGCCGGATATGCCCGGGGCAGGAAAATAATGTGTCCGGTCAGGGATTTGTTCCCGCTCCCGCAAGGCAATTTCAGGATTTGCTTTTTAAGCGGATCACTTGACCTTGATCAAGAATCGTCTCCAGCGGTTGCGTGTAGAAGCAGTTTGGAATAATTCAAACGAAGGGCCTATTGCCGCACCCCTCTTAAATCTGGGTTTTTGCGGCTTGACGTTGCGCAAACTTCGTCAAATCCTTGCGGAAAACAAAACGGCCTGGCGGTGGAGCACCTGAACGATGGATTTCGAAGCATTTTTCAAAAGCGAATTGGCGGGACTGCATGAAGAGGGCCGTTACCGCGTCTTCGCCGAACTGAAACGGCATCGCGGCGAATTCCCCCGGGCATCGCGTTTCAAGGACGGAACGGCTTCGCCTGTCACGGTCTGGTGTTCGAACGACTATCTCGGCATGGGGCAGTGTCCCACCGTGATCGCCGCCATGCAGGAGGCGATCGAGGCTTGCGGGGCAGGGGCCGGCGGCACCCGCAATATTTCCGGCACCAATTACTATCACGTCAAGCTTGAGGAAGAACTCGCCGACCTGCACGGCAAGGAAGCGGCGCTGATCTTCACCTCCGGATATGTCTCCAACTGGGCGACGCTCGGCACGCTCGGCCAGAAGATCCCCGGCCTGATCATCTTTTCAGATGCGCTGAACCATGCCTCGATGATCGAGGGTATCCGCCACGGCAAGAGCGCCCGCGTCATCTTCAAGCACAACGACCTCAACGATCTCGAAGCGAAGCTCAAGGCGGCCGATCCCGATGCGCCGAAGCTGATCGCCTTCGAATCGGTCTATTCGATGGACGGCGACATCGCGCCCATCAGGGAGATCTGCGATCTCGCCGACAAATACGGCGCAATGACTTATCTGGACGAGGTCCATGCCGTCGGCATGTACGGTCCGCGCGGCGGCGGCGTTGCCGAGCGCGAGGGCCTGATGGACCGTCTGACGATCATTGAAGGCACGCTCGGCAAGGCCTATGGCGTCATGGGCGGTTATATCGCCGGCTCGCAGGCCGTCGTCGATTTCGTCCGTTCCTTCGCCTCCGGCTTCATCTTCACCACCGCGTTGCCGCCGTCGCTCGCCGCGGGCGCCGTGGCCTCCATCCGGCATCTGAAAGTGAGCCAGATCGAGCGCGAGCGTCACCGCGAGCGCGTCGCTACGCTTCGCCGCAAGCTTGATGCCCAGGGCATTCCGCATATGGAAAACAACAGCCATATTGTGCCGGTGATGGTGGGCGATGCCTCGAAGTGCAAATGGATTTCCGACATCCTGCTCGATGATTTCGGCATCTATGTGCAGCCGATCAATTATCCGACCGTGCCGCGCAAGACCGAGCGCCTGCGCTTCACCCCGACGCCGCTCCATACCGATGAGGATATGGACCATCTGGTGGCGGCGCTGCATTCGCTCTGGTCGCAATGCGCGCTGGCGCGCGCCGTCGCGTAATGATCCGTTATCGGGAATTCACTTGACTCGAGCCTCGGCTTTCCGGATCAAACAGGCAATGCTGTTTCTGCTCCGGAGGGCTTCTCATGGAACTTTCGCAACGCGTTGACGCGGCCATCGACCGCGCGATCAACGACGCGCGCATCGTCGGAACCGTGGTCATGGTGTGGCGGAACGGCGAGCCTGTCTATGAGCGCGCCGCAGGTTTTGCCGATCGCGAGGCTGGCAAGCCGGTGTCACCCGACACGATCTTCCGCTACGCCTCCGTCACCAAACCCTTTGTCGCCGCCGCCGCGCTGGCGATGATCGATGCCGGGAAACTGTCGCTTGACGATCATGTCAGCGACCTTCTGCCCTGGTTTCATCCGCCGGGACCGGACGGACGGCAGGCCGAGATCACCATTCGTCAACTTCTGACGCATACGGCCGGGCTCACCTATCGTCCCGGCGCGGGCATTCTTTCTGTCCATGATTCCATCACGGTCGGCATCGAGAACACCGAACTGACGCTTGAGGACAATTTCTCTCGCCACAACACCGTTCCGCTGGCCTACAAGCCCGGAACGGCCTGGGAATATTCGATCGCGATCGACATTCTCGGCGCCGTGCTTGCCGAAGTGGAGGGATGTTCCGTGGAAGAGGCG
The DNA here is from genome assembly GCF_005924265.1 of Martelella lutilitoris. Taxonomy (GTDB): domain Bacteria; phylum Pseudomonadota; class Alphaproteobacteria; order Rhizobiales; family Rhizobiaceae; genus Martelella; species Martelella lutilitoris. Next base: position 312,556 of record NZ_VCLB01000004.1, on the reverse strand, counting down.
CTTGACCGCTATATCCTCTCGCCGCTTGGCATTCGCGACACCACCTTCCATGTGACGGATCGCGCGCGCATCGCAGTTTCCTATTTCAATGCCGATCCTGTTCCCCTGCCCATGGGCGAGCCGGAACGCGTAACCTTCGGCCCCGACCGGCTCTACACATTCTCGCCCGAGCGTATCTTCAACGCCCGCGCCTTCCAGGGCGGCGGCGGCGGCATGGCGGGAACCGCCGGTGATGTGATCCGGCTCCTCGAAATGGTCCGCAAGAACGGCGACGGCGTGCTGAAGCCGGAAACGGCAGCCGCCGCGATCCGCAACCAGATCGGCGATCTCAATGTGCGTCCGGGCGTGAAATTCGGCTTTATCGGGGCCGTTACCGAAGATGCCGCGCTCGACAAGTCGCCCCTGCCGAATGGCGCAGTCTCGTGGGGCGGGATCTATGGCAATCGCTGGTGTTTAGATCCCGAAACCGGCACGGTCGCCGTCGCCATGACCAATACGGCACCGGAAGGATGCGAAGGCGCATTCCCCGTCGATGTCTGGCGGGCGGTCTTCGGCAGCTGATCCGCAAGCGGCATTCGGGCGTAGTTCCTTCCTGAAAGGGAGAGACAGATACCAGGAACCGACATGACCAGTCTTGCCGAGGGCTATCGCGCGCTCGTCATCGGCGCTTCCGGCGGTATCGGCAGCGCCTTTTGCGCCGCGATCGGGGCTGATCCGCGCTGCGGCGCCCTCGAAACGCTATCGCGGCGCGAGGATGGGATCGAGATCTTCGACGAGGCCTGCGTGGCCCAGGCGGCGGAGCGGTTTGCGGGTCATTCGTTCGATCTTATCCTCTGCGCGACCGGCGCGTTGCATATTGATGGCGTCGGCCCGGAGAAGACGATCCGCGCGCTTGATCCCGATGCCATGGCACGGCAGTTTTCCGTCAACGCCATCGGTCCGGCGCTTCTGCTCAAGCACTTTCTGCCGCTGATGGCACGTGACCGGAGGGCCATCTTCGCCAGCCTTTCAGCGCGCGTCGGTTCGATCGGTGACAACCACATCGGCGGGTGGATGTCCTACCGTTCGTCCAAGGCGGCGCTGAACCAGATCCTGCGCACCGCGGCGATCGAGGCGCGGCGCAGAAGTCCCCTGCTTTCGCTTGTCGCGCTTCACCCTGGCACGGTGGCGACGCCGCTTTCCGAGCCCTATGCCGGCAGCAATCGTCGGGTCGCGGCCGAAGAGGCCGCCGGAAACATGCTCTCCGCACTGAACGGCATCGCCGAAGGCGAGACCGGTATATTCCTGGCCTATGACGGCAGCCGCATCGAATGGTAGGGGTTACGCCCTGACAAGGCCTGCGGCCCTTAGGCGCGCTTCCGCATCGGCGGCATAGATATCGTCAATATCGACGGCGGCGGGCAGGTGCGAGAGGCTGTCCATCACGGCTTCCGTGATTTCCGCCATTTCGAGAAAGCCGCAGCGCCCTTCGATAAAGGCTTCCAGCGCCACTTCCTTGGCGCCGTTCAAGACCGCGCCCTGAAGCCCGCCGCGCGCCATGGCGACCCGCGCCAGGCGCAGGGCGGGGAACCGGATCTCGTCCGGCGCCTCGAAATCGAGCCGTGCAAGCCTGGCGAAATCGAGCCGTTCGACCGAAAGCGCCGGACGGTTCGGATAAGAAAGCGCATAGCCGATCGCCGTGCGCATGTCCGGCGCACCGAGCTGGGCCAGAACCGAGCCATCGGCGTAGCCCACCATGGAATGGATGATCGACTGCGGATGGACGATCACCTCCACCTGTTCCGGCTTCAGCGCGAAGAGGTGCATGGCCTCGATCATTTCCAGCGCCTTGTTGAACATCGAGGCGCTGTCGATCGAGATCTTCAGGCCCATCGACCAGTTGGGGTGGGCGCGCGCCGTGGCGGCATCGACATGGCGCATTTCCTCAAGGCTCCTGGTGCGGAACGGGCCGCCGGATGCGGTGATGATGACGCGTTCCAGCGCCCGGCGCTGGTTTTCCTCGAACACCTGAAAGACGGCGGAATGCTCGCTGTCGACGGGAACCATTGTGCCGCCGCCGGCGGCAATCGCCTCCATGAACAGGGGACCGGCGGAAACGAGGCATTCCTTGTTGGCAAGGGCAATGTCGGCGCCGGCCTTGGCGGCCTCCAGCGTCGGCTTGAGCCCCGCCGTGCCGACGATTGCGGCCATCACCATGTCATTGTCCATCCGCGCGGCTTCGGAAAGCCCGCTTGTCCCGGCGGCAGGCGTGATGCCCGAGCCGGACAAGGCTTCCTTCAGCGCCTTGTAGCGCGTCTCGTCGGCGGTCACGGCCATTCGCGCGCCGTGGTCGATCGCCTTTTTCGCCAGCGCCTCGACATTGGCGTTGCCGGTGACCGCGGTCAGTTCGAAACTGTCGCGCCCGCCGAGCTGTTCGATCACGTCGAGCGTGTTGAGCCCGATCGACCCGGTCGCGCCGAAAATGGCGATGCGTCGCGTAGACATGCGTTTTATGCCGTTTCCTCGTTATTTCTGAACTAGCCTCTAGCGGTTTTTCATCGCCGGCGACAGGGAAAAGAACATGTTTCGACCGATCCCGAACTTGGCGTCGCAGAGGGGTTGGCACTGGAAATGAGCGGCCCGAGGGACTATCAAGTGGTACGGACTTTCGCGAGCGGCCTGCCGTTCGCCCGGAAAACGAGCAAGGGAGCGCGAAATGGCTGATAACATAAAGCGCATAGGGGTTGTCGGCGCCGGCGCCATGGGCTGCGGGGTGGCCCATGTCTGCGCGGTTGCTGGTTATGACGTGCACCTGATCGACAGCGAGCGCGAGCAGATCGAACGGGCTCTCGCGACGATCAACGGCAATCTTGCCCGCCAGGTCAATTCCGGCAAGCTCACCGATGACGCGCGCAAGAAAGCGCTGGCGCTGATCAGTGGCTCGACCGACCTTCAGGACCTTGCCTCCGTCGACATGGCGATCGAGGCGATCACCGAGGATGAGGCGGCCAAGCGCGCGCTCTACGCGAAGATCTGCCCGATTTTGAAGCCGGAAGCCCTGCTGGCGACCAATACATCGGCCTTTTCCATCACCCGTCTTGCGGCTGCGACCGACCGTCCCGAGCGCTTCATGGGCGTGCATTTCATGAACCCGGTGCCGGTGATGGAGCTGGTCGAACTGGTGCGGGGCATTGCCACGGAGGAAGTGACTTTCGAGACGGCCAAGGACTTCGTTCGCTCGCTCGGCAAGACGCCGACGGTCTCGGAGGATTTCCCCGCCTTCATCGTCAACCGCATCCTGCTGCCGATGATCAACGAGGCGATCTATGTGCTTTATGAGGGGGTCGGGTCGGTCGATGCGATCGACGTCGCCATGAAGCTCGGCGCGCGCCACCCGATGGGGCCGCTGGAACTTGCCGATTTCATCGGCCTCGACACCTGCCTTGCCGGCATGCAACTGCTGCATGAAGGGTTGGCCGACAACAAGTACCGGCCGTGCCCTCTGCTCGTCAAATATGTCGATGCCGGCTGGCTCGGCCGCAAATCCGGCCGGGGTTTCTACGACTATCGCGGCGAGGAACCCGTGCCCACGCGGTGATCCGTTTCGAGGCTTGAGGCCGGCGGGCAGCAATCCTTGTCGCCGGATAGCTCCTCGAGGATCGGGCAATCCGGCCGATGGTCGCCGTGGCAGGTTTCAGCCAGATGCTGCAGCGTGGCCTTCAGGCTGGCGAGCCTTTCGAGCTTGGCGTCGATCTCGGTGATCTTGGAAAGCGCCAGCGCCTTGACCTCGGCGCTTTCGCGGGCGTTGTCGTCATAAAGCGAGAGCAGCAGCCGGCACTCTTCGACCGAGAAGCCGAGGTCGCGCGAGCGGTGGATGAAGTTCAGCCGGTGCACATGGTTGCCGGAATAATCCCGGTATCCGTTGGGCGCACGATCAGCGACGACGAGACCGATTTCCTCGTAGTACCGGATTGTCTTGGGCGGCAGCCCCGACTGGCGTGCGGCTTCGCCGATATTCATCAACGCTCTCCTGTTCTCTGTTTTCCGTAATCTGATGCTGCCATCAGGATTCTTCAAGCCTCGACATGTTGCACCCGGCCGCGCCTCCATGGCATGAACAGCCTCCCTGCGGAAAACGGAGAATGGATCATGGACGTCACCGGTAGCTGCTTTTGCGGCAATGTGCGCTTTGCGGCGAGCATCGACCCCGAGGCCGTGGTCGTCTGCCATTGCGAGCAGTGCCAGAGGCTCTCCGGCTCGCCCTACCGTGTCTCGGTTCTGGTTGCGCGCGAAGATGTGGAGATCCTGAGCGGTGTTCTCAGGGAGTACTGGAAGATGGCCGAAAGCGGCGCCAAGCGCGCCCAGGCCTTTTGCGAAACCTGCGGCGGACCGGTGTTTTCCAGAGGCGAGGGGGAGGCGGCCAATGACTGGGCGCTCCGCTGGGGCCTGATCGACCAGCGCGCCGCCCTGCCGCCGAAACGGCAGATCTGGTGCGAGGCGGCGGCGCCGTGGATCAATGCGCTTGAGATGCTACCGGGCGAGGCGCGGGAGTAGCCCGGGAAGCTCTTTTGAATATCGAGGCCGGCCACCCACGCTGCCGTCACCTCGGCCTGTACCGGGGTTCAGGGCCAGTTGACGGAAGGCTCATTTTCGACTCTTCCAACGTGATCATTTGCCCCTCTCGTGCCGCCCAAGAGCATCGGGCGAAAAAGTGGAATCCGGTTTTCGATAACCCGATGCGCAAAACAAAGAGCTGGATCATCGGACGGTTCAAATTCGCCGACCGGTGGTCTAGATGCCGGCTCAAGCCCGGCATGACAGTGATTTGTGGAAGTCAGTGCCGTAAAAAGATGGCCCCTTTTGACCAGCCAACCCGCAGTTCAATCCGCCATTTCCCGCATCACGGTTCGGATATTCTCCACAAACACGCTTGCAATCGCGGTGATGTTTCGTCGGCCGCCGATCAGCATCAATTGCTGGGTGTCGGACTGGAACTCGCGCACCGGCACATAGACGAGGCGGCCCATGCGGCTTTCGAAGGCGATATCGAAGGGTGTGAGGAAGGTGAGGTAGCCCTCGCTCATGGCAAGATGCCGCATCATCTCGATCGAATTGGCTTCCACCGCAAAAGACATCTGCAGATTGGCGCGGGAGAAGACCTGTTCGATATGCGGGCGGATCGCCGTGGTCGGGTCGGCGCCGGCGACCGGATAGCCGACGCATTCGGACAGGCGCACGCTGGTGGAACGCGCCAGCGGATGGTCCGGCGCGACGGCAAGGCCGAGCCGTCCGATGGCGATTTCAAGAACACTGATATCCGCATCCGCCGGAAAATCGAAGCCGAGGCCCATGTCGGCCTCGCCGGCCCGCACCGCATTGCGGATATCGTCGCCCGTGGTCATCAACATCATTCGCACGCTGACGCCCGGATTGGCGCGCTGAAAACGGCCGACGGCGCGCGGCAGCAGGTTGGCGGCAAGGCCGCTCATCAGCGCGATCGTCACCACCCCGCGGCGCAACCCCTTCAGGTCCTCCATCATCGCCTCGGCGCGGTTCATGCCCTTCAGCGTCTCGCGCACATGGCCGATCAGGATTTCACCCGCGGCCGTCAGCGTCAGGCGTCGGCGGCTGCGATCGAAAAGCTGGGTGTCGAGCGCTTCCTCAAGGGCCGCGATCTGGCGCGAGATGGCGGAGGCGGAGACATTGAGCCGTTCGGCTGTCTTGCGCACCGAGCCGCTGCGGGCGACCTCGTCGAGATAGTTGAGCAGGCGTCCATGCAGCATGGGGCGCTTCCTTTGTTGCCTTGGAGGCAACATTATATGCGAAAATAAGTGCTTTTAAAGCGACAGAAACTGCAGCACCATGACATCAGTGCTGGAGGCGTCATGGACCACCGCAAAGCGTTTTTTCCCCAGCTGTAGCGGCGGTTTCAGCCTTCGGTTCCGGCATGAGCGGTACTCTAAGGTCTCCCACCACCTTTAAATGCTCCGCGCCGCTCATGCCGGCTCTTATTGTCAGACAGGATTTCCAGAGGGTCCCATGCTCACCTATGCATTCGAACAGGTCGAAAAGGCCGAAGTGTTCAAGATCGCGCCGACCGACACCAATTATTTCGCGATCCTGTTTGATCCGAAGAAGGACGAGATCGACAATATCTTCGTCATCGAGATCTTCACCGTCGGCGGCGCGACGCCGCCGAACGAGCACAGCCACGCGCACGAATTCTTCTATGTGATCGAGGGCGAAGGCATCGCCTCCAGCGACGGCGAGGAAATGCCGATCAGGAAGGGCGACGCGCTGATGCTGTGTCCGGGGTCTGAGCATGTGGTGAAGAACACCGGCTCGTCGAAACTCTACACGCTGACGGTGATGACGCCGAACCAGGACTTTGCCGAACTGATCCGTTCCGGCGAGCGCGTATCGCTGGATGCGGAAGATCTGAAGGTGCTGACCGGGAAGGCCGCCTGATGCGGAAAGACGCCGATGCCCTGCCGCTCGGGCCCTCGCGGCTGAACCGGTGGCAGGTTTCAAAAGGTCGGGTCGACATGATCCGGCCGCAGCCTGAACCGCGCTCGCTTTCCGTGAAGGACGGCGACCGTGAGATCGTCCTCGACCTGAACCGCACCGCCATCATCGTCATCGACATGCAGAATGATTTCTGCCACCCCGATGGCTGGCTTGCCGGCATTGGCGTCGATGTCACGCCCGCCCGCGCGCCGATCGAACCGTTGCAGCGACTGCTGCCCGGCTTGCGGTCCGCCGAAGTGCCCGTCGTCTGGCTCAACTGGGGCAACCGTGCGGACAAGGCCAACCTGCCGCCCTCCACGCTCCATGTTTACCAGCCGACGGGGCGGGAAACCGGCATCGGCGATCCGCTGCCCAATGGCGCGCATGTTCTGGAAAAGGATAGCTGGGCGGCGGCCGTGGTTGACGAACTCGAGATCGCGGAAACCGACATTTCCGTCGACAAATACCGCATGTCCGGCTTTCAGGATACCGAACTCGACAGCGTCTTGCGCAATCTCGGCGTCACCACCGTGCTCTTCGCCGGCGTCAATGCCGACCAATGTGTGCTTTGCACGCTGCAGGACGCCAATTTCCTCGGCTATGACTGCATACTGGTGGAGGATTGCGCGGCAACCACCTCGCCGCAATTCTGCATGGACGCCACCCTTTACAACACACGCCAGTGCTTCGGCTTCGTCTGTTCCTCGGACGATATCGTCGCCGGCCTTTTACGAGCAGACGCATGACACAGGAAAAAGACGCCGCCGTTCAACCCGTCAATCTTCCCGACGTTCTGGAAGAGGTCACCAAACTCTGCGACCTCTATGAGAAGGCGCTGATGGAGAACGATCTCGATACGCTGGATGCGCTGTTCTGGGACAGCGAGAACACGCTGCGCTACGGCGTCGGCGAAAACCTCTACGGCATTTCCGAAATCCGCGATTTCCGCAAGGGCCGTTCGGGCGGTTCGCCGCAGCGCGATGTCATCCGCCGCCAGATCACCGCCTTCGGCCGGGATTGCGCGGTCTGCGACCTCGAATTCCAGCGGCCGGGCGCTTCCGTCCGTGGACGCCAGAGCCAGACATGGATCCGCACGGCCAACGGCTGGAAAGTCGCCGCCGCCCATGTGTCGCTGATGGGCAATACGCATTGATGCATTTGGCGTAGCATCGGAGCAGATGATCCGGGCCTCTTCCGGCTCGTCTGCTGGCATAGCCCGTTGCAGATGCAAAAAGCCTGCTCCCATTCTCCGTCACCCCGGCCTTGAGCCGGGGTCCAGGGCCACAAGAACACCTTTTGCCATAGCGCCCTAAGCGCGATAGTCCTTGCTGTCTCGCCCTGGATGCCGGCTCAAGGCCGGCATGACGGATGATGGTGCAACGGCGTTAGACAACATACCGAGCCGGGATGGTCTTCCCGGCTTTCGGATAGTGAGCTTCGCGTTGCGTTTTCAGCGACTTGCGTGCATGCTCCACCTATCGATCCTCAAATTTCCGGGCAGGCTTCATGACGCAATCCATCGGTCCCTTCGTCGAACGTTTCGAACCTCCGATCACCTTGGAAACGCCGGGCTCGGACTTGCTTTCGGGCCTTACGGTCGCGGTGAAGGATAATTTCGACATCAAGGGCGCCGTCACCGGCGGCGGCAATCCGGAATGGGCGGAGGATCAGGCGCCCGCGGTCCGCAACGCGGCGGCGGTTCAGACCCTCCTCGACAACGGCGCAGCCCTGGCGGGCAAGGTCCATATGGACGAACTCGCCTATAGCCTGATGGGGATGAATGCCCGTTTCGGCACGCCGGAAAATCCGGCCGCGCCCTCGCGCGTTCCGGGCGGTTCCTCTTCCGGCTCGGCCTCTGCCGTTGCCTCCGGCCTTGCCGATATCGGGCTTGGATCGGACACGGGCGGCTCGGTGCGCCTGCCGGCCTCATTCTGTGGCCTTTTCGGCTGGCGTCCGACCCATGGGCTGGTGCCGAGCGACGGCCTGTTGCCGCTAGCCGAAAGCTACGATGTGCCGGGCTTCCTCACCCGCGATCTCGAGACGCTTGAGACACTTGGCGAGATCTTCGCGGGAGAGCAGAAGGTCGACGCGGATGTCCGGCTGGTGTACCCGGCCGATGTCTGGCGCCTGTGCGAGGACGAAGCAGCCGCTGCGCTGAAGGCGGCGCTGCCGAGGGGTGACCGCAATGACAGCTCGCTTCTGCCGGGCGGTGACCTGAAGGCCCTGCTGCCGGTCTTCCGCACGCACCAGGGTTACGAGATCTGGCAGCATTTCGGGGCCTGGATCGAAAAGCGCGAACCGGACTTCGGCCCCGGCATCCGCGAACGTTTCGCCATGGCGTCGAAGATCACGCCGGAGGAATTCGAGGAAGCCAGGGCCAGGCGCGAGGCCTTCCGCGCGCATCTCAACCGCGTGCTGCAGCCGGGAACCATCATGGTCTATCCGACCTCGCCGGGGCCTGCGCCGCTTCTGACCGCCGGCAACGACATCGTCGAAACCTTCCGCAACCGTGCGCTCGCCATGCTGGCAATCGCCGGCCATGGCGGCCTGCCGCAATTGTCGATCCCGATCGCCGCAAGCCAGGGCTCGCCGCTCGGGCTCTCGCTGGTCGCCGCTCCGGGCAGCGACCTTCTGCTGATCGAGACGGCCAAACGCTTCCTCTGAGGGTATCATGCTTCATTCCGCGACAGGCTTTGACGGAGCCTTCACCGCGCCGCACCGCGCTGCGGCGCTTGCCGGCCGCGACATCCTGCGCGCCGGCGGCACGGCAATGGAGGCGATGGTCGCCGCCGCCGCGACGATCGCGGTTACGTATCCGCACATGAACGGGATCGGTGGCGATGGCTTCTGGCTGATCCACAGGCCGGGCGAGAAGGTGACCGGCATTTCCGCCTGCGGGCAGGCGGCCGCACTTGCGACGCCCGATTGGTATGCAAGCCGTGGGTTCGCGGCAGCGATGCCGACGCGCGGGGCCCTTGCAGCGCTCACCGTACCGGGCACGATCGGCGGCTGGGAAAAGGCGCTGTCTCTGGTGGCGGATGAAAAACGCCTGCCGCTCGAAGACCTGCTCTCTTCCGCAATCCATTATGCCGAAAACGGCATTGCGGTCACCGGAAACCAGGCGCAGTGCACGGCTGACAAGCTCGACGGGTTGCGCGATGTGCCCGGCTTTGCCGAGACCTTCCTGCTGGACGGCGCGTCGCCCAAGGCGGGCGACAGGCTCTGCCAGACACCGCTTGGCGCAACGTTGCGCAAGCTCGTGGCGGAAGGATTATCGTCCTATTATACCGGCGAACTCGCCCGCACCCATGCCGCATTCCTTGAGGAGACCGGATCGCCGCTGCGCCTTGCGGATTTTGGCGCCTATCAAGCCCGCATCGTCGATCCGCTCCGCGTCGAGACATCGCATGGCCAGCTCATGAACATGATCCCGCCGACGCAAGGCATCGCCTCGCTGATGATCCTGGCGCTGTTCGATCGGCTGGGCGTTGCCGAGGGCGAAGGATTCGATCATCTCCACGGTCTGATCGAATCCACCAAACAGGCCTTCATCAAACGCAACGAAGGGCTGGGCGATCCGGATTTCATGGAAGAGCCCGCGCAGAACTGGCTTGCCGATGACAGGCTCGATCGGCTGGCCGCGAAGATCGACTTGAAGCAGGCGCTGCCCTGGCCCTATGAGCCGGCGGAGGGCGACACGATCTGGATGGGGGCGGCGGACCGATACGGCAATGTCGTCTCCTTCATCCAGAGCGTCTATTGGGAGTTCGGCTCCGGGTTGACCTGTCCCGAGACCGGCGTGTTCTTCCAGAACCGCGGCGCAGGCTTCTCGCTGTCTCCCGGTCCCAATCAGCTTGCGCCGGGAAAACGCCCCTTTCACACGCTGAACCCCGCGCTTGCGCATCTGAAGGACGGCCGCGTGATGGCCTATGGCACGATGGGCGGCGAGGGGCAGCCGCAGACGCAGGCCGCCGTGTTCTCGCGCCATGTGCAGTTCGGCGAGGAACTGCAGGCGGCCGTTACCGCGCCGCGCTGGCTTTTGGGCCGCACCTGGGGCGAGGAGACCACGACGCTGAAGCTCGAGGACCGTTTTGATCCGGCCCTTGTTGCGGCCTTGAAAGCGGCCGGACACGATGTCGAGATGCTGCCGGCCTTTTCCGATGCCGCCGGGCACGCCGGCGCCGTGGTGCTGCACGAAAACGGGTTGATGGAAGCGGCAACCGATCCGCGCGCGGATGGCCTGGCGCTGGTGGACTGAGCCTCAGGCCGGAAAGCGGGATCTCAAAAAGCCGTCGATGAAATCCACGGCCTTTTCCTCCAGCAGCGGAAAGCCGAGTCTTCGAGCCGTTTCGGCGGAGAAGCAGGCCGGGAAGTCCTGCGGTCCGAAGACCGGCGGATCGGCGCGGTCGATCAGCGACAGCATCTCGTCGCCCGCTCGTTCGGCAAGCGCTGCAAGCAGCACCTCGACCGTCAGAGACACGCCGGGCATGACGAGCGCCCGCGCTTCAGCCGGGATCGGCCCGTCGAGGATTGCCGCATGGATGAGCTGCGCCACCGCCGTTTCCGGCGAGGCCAGCCAGTGACGCACATCGTCCGAAGCCGGCAGGAGCGCCCGCCGACCTTCCAGCGGTTCGCGGATGATGTTGGAAAAGAAGCCGGAATTGCCATGGGTGGCCTTACCGGGCCGGACCGCGATTGTGGCCAGGCGCAGGCAGATGCCGTCCAAGAAGCCCATGCGGGAATAGTCGGCGATGATCGCCTCGCTCATCAGCTTTTGCGTGCCGTAGGAACTGTCCGGCCGGGGCGTTGTCGTATCATCGATGAGGGCCGGGAAGGGGGCGCCATAGACCCCGATCGACGAAGCATGGACGAGGCGCGGGCAATAGTCATCGCCGGCAAGCCGGATCGCCTCGACGGTCGCCCGCACCGTATCGAAATTGATGTGATAGCCGACGGCGAAATTGCTGTCGGCCTGGCCCATGGCGGTCGCGGCCACGTGAAAGATCACGTCCGGCCGGGACGCCACCACCTGCCCGATCGTCTCGAATTCCGCCGCATCCCCCGTCACCCATTCTGTTCCATCCCCTTCGATCGTGCCCTTGCGGATATCGGAAAGGATGAGCGCGTCAAGCCGCTTACGGCCGAGCGCGCCGCGTGCAATCAGTGTACGGGCAAGCCTGGCGCCGATCATGCCGGAGGCGCCGATGATGGCGACGGAGGCCATGGGCGAGTTCCTTCCTTACACTTTCACACGCGGATAAAGGCCGATTTCGCGCGTTGTCGCCGTGTCGTACATCTGGTCGAGATAGGGCCGGACTTCCGCCGCACCCTTGCTCATTTCCGGGCAGTGGTCACGCTCGAATTTCGCGGCGGCCTCGGCAATTTCGCCGCGCAGATCATTCTCGTTGACGGTTTTGAGCTTGCGATCCTCCATCACCAGCTTGCCGCCGACGATCGAATGGGTGACGACATCGGAATTGACCGAGAAGGCGATCTTCTTGATCGGGTCATGCAGCGGCATGAAGCCCCAATCGGTCTTGTCCATCAGGATGACGTCGGCGAGCATGCCTTCTTCCAGCGTCCCGACCTCTTTTTCCATGAGGCTGGAGCGCGCGGCAGACGTGGTTGCCATGTCATAGACCTCATGCGCCGAAATCCAGTCATTATAGTCGAACGTGCCGATCTTGTGCAGCCCGGCGGCCGCCTTGAAGGCGACGAAGATATCGGCGGTATCGGCCGACGCCACGCCATCACAGCCGAGCGCGACATTGACGCCGGCATTCATCATCCGCCGTACCGGCGAGACGCCGGAACCGAGCTTCAGGTTCGCCAGCGGGTTATGCGTCGTCGAGCAGCGGGCCTCGCCCATCGTCGCGATATCCTCATCGGTCAGCCAGATCGCGTGGTTCATGGTCAGGCGGTGGGTCATCAGCCCCATGTCCTTCAGGAACTGAACCAGCGTGCGGCCGTATTTCTCCGCGCCGGTCACGGCCTGGGTCTTGGTTTCCAGCACATGGCAATGGACCGGCAGGTCGCGCGCTTCGGAAAGCCCTGCAACTTCCTGCAACAGCTTCTCCGAGCAGCGCTGCGGCCCGCAGGGGCCGAGAATGATGCGCATATTGTCCTTGCCGTGCCACTTGCCGGAAAGCTCCTCGAAGAGTTCGATCTGCGCCTTCCAGTCCGGCGCGGGCATGGCATCGAGCCGCGCTTTCATCTCAGCCGGTACGAGATCGCCGACAAAGGGCAGGCTGTTGCAATAGCTCTCGTCCCACATGGAGGCCGTGATCCAGGCGCGCAGTCCGGCGTCCTGGAAGGCCGTGGCCGTCGCGTCGACGGCTTCGGGTGTGCCCGTAATGTTGATCACATCGTCCTGCAGCGTGGTGACGCCTGAGCGCAGCGAGATGATCGCGACCAGCATGGCGCGCAGATAATGCTCGCGCCATGTCATCGCCGGCGATCCGAAGGGCGGGTAGACCTCCGACAGCCAGATTTCGAGCGGCAGGTTGTCATAGCGGCCCATCTCGAAGCCTTCATTGGAATGCATGTGCGCATCGATGAAGCCCGGCATGACCAGCTTGTCGGACGCATCGATCACCTGCAGATCCTGAAAGCCGGCGGCGCGTGCCGAAAGATCACCGCCTTTGCCTATTATCCGGTCACCATCGATCAGCACATCGCCGCTCGCAAAGCTGTGCGCGCCGGTTTTCTGGTTGATGACGAGGCCGTTCTTGATCAGGATTGCCATGCTTTACTCCGTTTGGCCGCCGCTTTGTTCAGGCGGCATGAAAATTGCATAAATTTTTTACCGGGGACGACGTTAAGCCGACCGGGCCGCCTGTGGTGGGGGCGATCCGGCGAGCCTTGTGAAAGGAACCCATGTTTTGGCCACACCAGCCGGAGACCACGGACTCGACCTGCGCCTGATGCGCATTCTCGACGTGCTGCTTGATGAATGCAGCGTCTCGAAAACCGCCACGATACTCGGACAGAGCCAGCCTTCCGTTTCGCTCGCGCTGAAGCGGCTTCGCGAAATTCTCGGCGATCCGCTGCTGGTGCGCTCGGGCGTGAAGCTGATCCCGACGGACAAGGGCATTGCGCTCCGCGCCCAGGTGTCCAACATTCTGCGCGAGATCGATGCGCTCGCCGTCTCCGAGGATACGTTCGATCCGGCAAGCTACAATCGCCGCTTCCGCGTTTACGCGGCCAATTGCCTCGGGACCTTCTTCATGCCGCGCATTGGCGAACTGGTGCGCCGCGAAGCGCCCAACATGCCGCTTGATTTCTGCACAATCCCTGAGGAATCCCGGATATTTACCGAACTCGAGGAGGGCAAGCTCGATCTGGTGATCGGCAACTGGCCGCTGCCGCGCGATTACCTGCGTTTTGCGCCGCTGCTGGAGACCGACATCGTTCTCGTCATGCGCAACGAACACCCGCTTGCAGGCCGCGCGCGCATCGACCTTCAGGAATATCTGAACCTCGATCATCTTTCGCCGACGCCGCATACGAGCCCGGCCATCAGTCCCATCGACGGGCAGCTTGCCCAGCTTGACGCCAAGCGCGAGATCGCCATGTCGGTCGCCGAATTCACGCTGGTGCCGCATATGCTGGCACGCACCGATCTGGTGTTCACCAGCAGCCGCCCCTTTGCCGAGCAGATGGCGCAGTCGGGCGCCTTCTCGATTGTCGGCGCGCCGGAGGAACTGGCCCGGATGAGCTTTTACACGCTGTGGCATGAACGGTCGCATCTCTCCCCCGGCAATCAGTGGTTCAGGAAATTGTTGCGCCGGGTTGCCAAAGAGATAAGCGAATTCACACCCCATCCATCAAGTGAAACTTCGCCCGAAGCCATTCGTGGGAACTAATAGAGTCTATTGGGGCAAGGGGTCTTATGAAACGTCAATTCCTGCCGTTTAATTGGTTTCGAGAGAGCCGGTCTTCTGCGGACCTCTTCTTGACACACGGCAAGCGGCCGACATGTCCGCGACCCGGGTTTCAGCCAATCAGACAAAACAAGGGGAATTGGAACATCATGCTGAAGAAACTGACCACAGCCCTTCTTGCCGGCGCCATCGGCCTGCCCGCCGCCGGCGCCTTCGCCGCTGACGACTATTCCGGCCACACGCTCGTTGTCGGCGTCTGGGGCGGCGATATCGAACGCCTGCTGCGCGAAAACGTCGCCGAGCCGATCGAAGAGGAAACCGGCGCGTCCGTCGAATTCGTCCTCGGCGGCACGGGCGACCGCATGGCCCGCATCTATGCGGAAAAGGACAATCCGACCATGGATGTCGCCTTCCTCAACATGTACGAGGCTCCGCAGGCGCTTTCCGATGGCATCGTGCTGCCGCCGGATCCGGAAACCGACATGTACAAGGCCATCTGGGACGGCATGAACAATGGCTGCTACGCCATGTCGCTGGTCGGCCTCGGCATTGCCTACAACAAGAACATCGTTTCCGAAGCGCCGGAATGGGAAGACATGTGGGACCCGGAATATAACGGCATGATTGCCGTTGCCCAGTATCCGGGTTCGGAAGGCGATGGCCTGATCGGCGTTGCCGCGCGTCTCGCGGGCGCCGACGAGCATGATCCCGATGCCGCTTTCGAGAAGCTCCAGGGACTGAAGCCGATCGCCATGACCTACACCAATCTCGACGAGATCTTCGCCATGATGGATGCCGGCGAAGTGGCCATGGCCCCGATGATTTCCGGTTACGTTCTGTCGGCGCTGAAGGAGCACCCCGATATCGGCTTCTCCTTCCCGAGCGATCCCGGCCCGGTTCTGGTGCGCGACATGCTGTGCCTGGTCAAGGACAGCCCCGAGCCGGAGCTTGCAAAGATGTTCGCCGAAAAGGCCCTCGGCGTTGCAAACCAGACCGACTACGCCGAGCAGATCTTCTTCGGTCCGACCAACTCCATGGTCGAACTCTCCGAGGAAGCCTCCGCCGACGTGATCGACACGCCGGAAGAAGTCGAAAGCCTGGTGCAGCTTGACTGGCCCTATGTGATCGGTGAGCGCAGCGACTGGACCCAGCGCTGGAACAAGGAACTGCTCGAACAGTAAGCCCACGACCCTTGCCGCCGCGCCGCAACCGGTGCGGCGGCATTTCGGTGACGCGGCAATCCGGTGATTTTCATGAACAAACGCGCGCTCATGCTGCTGATGCCGGCACTCGTCCTGTCGGGCATCGTCTTCCTGCTTCCCTTCCTGTGGCTGTTCGTCACCAGTTTCCGGGTGCAGGGGGAGGGCTCGCTGTTGATGGCGGAAGGTTTTTCCGCGGCCAATTACGCCAGGCTGGTGTCCGATACATACTTCGCCGAGGTCTTCTTCCGCACCATCTGGATGAGCGCAGCGGCAACCGTGCTTTCCCTTGTCATCGCGCTGCCGATGGCGCGCCAGATCGCCGTCAGCGCCGGCCGGGCCAAGGGCCTGCTGCTGGCGCTCATTCTGGTGCCGCTCGTCTCCGGCGCGCTGCTCCCAACGCTCGGCATGCTGCATCTTCTGGGCCCGCTCGGGGTGATCAACTCCATCCTCAAGGACCTCGGACTGATCACCCGCAGCGTCAAGTTCCTCGGCACGGTGCCGGGCGTCATCATCGGTCTGGTGCAGGCGTTCCTGCCGCTGATGCTGCTGCCGCTGGTCAATGCGCTTTCGCGGCTGCCAAAGGATGTGGAGGCCGCTGCCGAAACGCTCGGCGCTCCGACATTCATCGTCTGGCGGCGCGTTATCCTGCCGCTGATTGCGCCGGGCATCATTGCCGGCTCGGTGCTGGTGTTCTGCGCCTCGCTCACCTCCTTCGTCACGCCGCAGATCCTCGGCCAGGGCAAGATCGCCACCTTCGGCACCATGGCCTATCAGCAGGCCTCGCTGGTGCTGGACTGGCCGTTTGCCTCGGCCATTGCCGTCGTCATGCTGGCGATCCTGGCGCTCGGTCTTGCGATCGGCTCGCTTGCCTCGAAACTGCTCGCACGGAGGCCTGCATGAAAACCTATGGGTTCGCCGTTTCGGCCCGCTTTGTCTGGACCGTTCTCGCCTTCGTCTTTCTGCTGGCGCCGATCGCGGTGCTGATCTTTGCCTCCTTCGATGATGCGAGTTTCTTCCGCTTTCCGCCAAAGGCCTATTCTTTGCGCTGGTATGACGCCGCCCTTGAAAGCCGGGAATATAAAAGCGCGCTGTCGGTCTCGCTTTTGGTCGCGATCCTCGCAGGTTTCATCGCCGTCCTTTTCGGCGCCATGGCGGCCTTTGCCCTGGTGCGCTACAGGCCCGCCGGCGGGCGGATCGTCGAGGCGATCCTGATGACGCCGCTGGTGCTGCCGCTGATCGTCTGGGCGATTGCGCTTCTGCAGATCTATTCGCGTCTCGGCATGTCCGGCACGCTGCCGGCGCTGGTGCTCGCCCATGCGGTGATCACCATGCCCTTTTCCGTGCGCATCATGGTCTCCACCTTCGCCGATCTCGATCCGCTGCTGGAACAGGCCGCCGCCACGCTCGGCGCGTCATCCGGCCGCGTTGTCCGGCGCATCACGCTTCCGCTTGCCATGCCGGGGCTTGTCTCGTCCGCTGCCTTCTCCGTGCTGATCTCCTTCAACGACGTGATCGTCTCCTCGCTGATTGCCGGCGCGCGCTGGATCACCTTTCCGGTTCGGCTTTACGCCCAGCTTCGAAGCCAGGGCATCGACCCGATCACGCTTGCCATCGGTTCGGCGATCGTCGCCTTCATCCTTGTCGCCGCGCTGATCGGCGAATTCATGTTCAAATGGTCACGCCGTCTTTGAGAAAGAAAGAACAATGCCCGAAGAATACCGCTATCTCAAAACCATGCCGCATTTCGTGCGCGACGGCGTGCCGCTGCTGACAGGCTTCAAACGCGACCGCATCGCCCCTTACGTCGTGCTTGCCGTCAAGGATCCGCTGGTCGTCGGCGACGGCGCGGAGGAGGATTCGCTTGCCGCCGCCCTCGACAATGCCGAGATCTCCGCCAAGACGGGCCTCTTCACCACGGTGACGGGTAGTTATGACGGCGCGCCGGTCTCGATCGTTTCCGGCGGCTCCGGCTCGCCCGAGGCGGAACTGGCGCTGATGGATCTCTTCAACTTCACCGATTGCACCACCGTTATCCGCATTGGCGGCTGCGGCGCGTGGAGCCCGAAGGTCGGCGTCGGCGATATTGTCATCTCCTCCGGCGCGGTGCGCGACGAGGGCATGACGAAAGCTCATGTTCGGGCTGAATACCCGGCCGTTGCCGACTGGCAGGTGGTCGGCGCGATGAAGGCGGCGGCCGATCAAGTCGGCCATCCCTATCACATCGGCATCACCCGCTCGGGCGACAGCGAATATTGCGGCTGGGGCAAGCCGGGTCCGGGCGGCTATCTGCAGGAAGACCACAAGCAGATCATCGATTACTGGAGCCGCGCCGGCGTTCTCAACACGGACCGCGAGGCGGCCGCGATCCTGACGCTTTGCAGCCTTTACGGACGGCGCGGCGGCGCGGTCTGCTCGGTCGGAGACAATGTGGTGACCGGCGAATTGCACAAATCCGGCTCCGGTCAGACGGCGGCGATCACCGTCGGACTTTCCGCGCTCGCAAGGCTTTTCCGGGAGGACGCCCATGGCTGAGAAGCACGCACCCGACCACCTGGTGATCCAGAAGGTGATGAAGCACTACGGCGGCGGAGGCGAGCCGGCGCTGAAAAGCGTGTCCCTCAATGTGCGCAAGGGCGAATTCCTGGCGCTGCTCGGCCCATCGGGCTGCGGCAAGACCACGCTCTTGAAGATCATCGCCGGCCTTGAAAAGGCGACCGAGGGCGAGATGGCGCTGGCGGGCGAGGGGCTCGATGCCATCCCGACCTACAGGCGCGATATCGGCATCGTCTTCCAGTCCTATGCGCTGTTTCCGCATATGACGGTCGACGCCAATATCCGCTTCGGCCTCGATATGCGCGGCATCAAGGGCAAGGAGGCCGATGACCGTGTGGAAGAGGCGCTCGATCTGGTCAAGCTCGACGGGCTTTCCGGCCGGATGCCGAATGCGCTTTCCGGTGGCCAGCAGCAGCGCGTGGCGCTCGCCCGTGCGCTCGTCATCCGGCCGAAGCTTCTGCTTCTCGACGAGCCGCTTTCCAATCTCGATGCGGTCTTGAGAAAAAGCGTGCGCGTCGATATTCGCGAACTGCATGAGCGTATCGGGCTCACCACTGTCATGGTCACCCATGACCAGGAAGAGGCGATGAGCATGGCCGACCGCGTGGCGGTGATGGCCAATGGCTACGTGCTGCAGCATGATACGCCCGAGACGATCTACGAGCATCCGGCATCCGCCTTCGTGGCAACCTTCGTCGGCAGCCCGCCGGCGATCCTTCTGCCGGTGGAAAAGACTGGCGAGGGCTACGGCATCGGCGGGACGGCCTTCACCCCATCAAGGTCACTCGCCGCCGCAATCGCGATGCAGAACGGCAAGCCGGTGCTGCTGGGGCTCCGCTCCGACCGGCTATCCTTTGCCGATGAGGCCGGCCCGCTGACGATCACCGGCGAGGTGCATTCCAGCGAATATATCGGCGGCTCCTGGTTGGTGCATGTGGCGCTCGGCGAACACCGCATCGCCGTGCCGACGCGCGAACGCCCGCCGCAATTCGGCGAAGTCGCCCATATCCGCATCGACGAGGCCGAGCCGCTGCTCTTCGATCCCGACACCGGCGCCAGGGTCGCGCACTCATGAGCGGCGCGATCTATTGCCTCGGCCCGCTGGTGCTCGACCGGATACTGACCGTCGACGACCTGCCTGGCCACGACGAGAAGGCTTTCATCAAGCAAAAGGAAGAACGCGCCGGCGGTCCGCCGCTCAATTGCGCCTGGGCGCTGAGCCGGCTTGGCGAGGATGCGCGGCTGGTCTCCACGATCGGGGATGACGGCGAGGGCGCGATCCTGATGCAGTGGCTCGCCGAGCGCGACATGAGCACGGAGGCCGTTGACGTGCAATCCGACAGCGTCACGGCGTCCGCCACCATCATCGTCGACCGAACCGGCGAGAAGGCGATCCTGATCGATCCCGTTCCGGTCGAAACGCTGGCGGTGATCGGCGACAGCGTTTCGTTGCAGGCAGACGATACGGTCGTCTCCAATTTCTTCCATCCCGAAGCCGTGGCGCGGATGTTCGATCGCGCCGCGAAAACCGGCATCGAGAGGATGATCGATCTGGAGCTGCCGGAGATCGAGCGCTGGGGCTGGCAGGCGATGGAAAACATCCTGCCCTTCGCCTCGGTCGTGGTCACCAACCGGCAGGTGCTTGAGGCATGGATGGCGCGCACCGGCAATGACCGGCCGATTGCCGAAGCCGCCGAAGCGCTTGCCCGTTTCCTCTCCGGCAATGGCAGCCGCAGGGCCGTCGTCACGCTCGGCTCCGAGGGTCTGGTCGCGATTGACGGTGAAACCGTTCACCGCCTTCGCGCGCACAAGGTGACGCCGCGCAACACCACAGGCGCCGGCGATGTGTTTCTCGCAGGCCTCGCCACGGCGACACGGCGCGGACGCAAATTCGAAAAGGCGTTGACCTTCGGCACGGCCGCTGCCGCGCATTTCTTGGAAACGGGACGCTGCGACGGCGCGGGCGCGGAAGCGCTGATGAAAGACAAGATGAAGGAAAGACTGTAGACAATGGCCACCAGATCGAAAGCCATCGAGGCCGTATTGTCGGCCGCCTGTGTCGCCGATGCGCTGGGCGCTGCCACAGAATGCATGCACCCGGACGAGATTTTCCGTATTTTTGGCGGGCCGGTGACGACGTTTCGCACGCCGCCGGAAAGATCCCCCTTCGCCAAAGGACTGGCGCCGGGCCGGCTGACGGATGACGCGACGCAGATGCTGGCCATGGCCAAGCGCATCATCGGGCTTGAGCGTGCGCCGGTTTCCGCCGACGCGATTGCCGGCTTCATCGATTGGTCACATGACGAGGAAATGTTTCAGCGCTTTGCCGGGCCGACGACCCGCATTGCAGTCGAGGCCATGCGCGCCGGCGCGCCCGCCGAAGCCGTTGCCACGCCCGAGGCCTATTCCTGCATGTTCGGCACCTCGAATGGCGGCGCCATGCGCGCGCCGACGGCGGGGTGCGCAGCGGCTGGAAACCTCTCCGAGGCCGTCCGCATCGCCTGCCTGATGTCGGCGCCGACACACAACACCCAGATCGCTTACGCTGGCGCTTCCGCTGTTGCGGGCGCGATTGCCGTCGGGCTTTCGCCCGGGCGTTCGATGACGATTGTCGATGCAGCGCTCGAGGGCGCACGGCTTGGCGAGGTGGAAGCGCATCGCAGTGGCCGCATTGTCGGCGGCGCAGGCGTTGCCCGCCGCATCGAGATGGCGGTCGAGATCGGCATTCGCTACAAGGCGGATATCGAGACCGCACGGGCCGAACTGATCGAGGTCATCGGCAATGGCGTTGCCATGTCGGAAGCCGTGCCGCATGCTTTCGGCCTTGTTGCCGCCGCAGACGGCGACCCGTGGATGGCAATCGTCGCTGCCGTCAATGGCGGCAATGACAGCGATACGATCGCGATGATCGCCGGTTCGGTAGCTGCCGCCTGGAACGGCGCGGCGGGCATTCCGCTCGCACTGATCGAGGAGGTCTCGGCCGTCAACGGGCTCGATCTGGCGCGTATTGCCGAGGGGCTTGCAACATTCAATGAAAAGGTGATTGCGGGAGAGCAGGGATGAAACGCTACTGGCTTGAAATGACATCGCTGGAGCATGCGGCGCTGCCGGAGAACACGGTGGCGGTTCTGCCCGTCGGCGCGACGGAGCAGCATGGACCGCACCTGCCGGTCGGCACGGATTGCCTGATCAATAGCGGCATTGTCTCGGCCGCGCTCAAAAAGCTTGGCGATGATGTTCCAGCCGTCGTCCTGCCGCTGCAGCCGGTCGGCGCCTCGCAGGAACATCTCGATTATGCCGGTTCGCTCGCCCATCCCGCGCCCGATCTGATGCAATCCTGGACGCGTGTGCTTGATTGCGCGGTGCGCTCCACCGGGCTGAAGCGCATTCTGATTTTCAACAGCCATGGCGGACAGGCGGGGCTGCTTGCCGCCGTCGCGCTCGACCAGCGCGTACGCCACAACATTCTCGGCGCCTATGCCACATGGTTCGATGCCGGCTATCCGGAAGGGCTTTTTACCGACGACGAAATCCGCACCGGCTTTCACGGCGGCGATATCGAAACGTCACTGATGCTGGCCCTGCACCCGGACCTGGTGGTGATGGAAAATCTCGACGATTTCCGTTCTTCCGTCGATGAGATCGAGGCGGGCACGACACAGCTTTCCGCCAATCCCGGCGGCGGCCGCGTCGGCGGCCTCGGCTGGAAGGCGCAGGACCTCAATGCCGACGGCGTGACCGGCGATGCGCGCCGCTCCACGGCGGAAAAGGGCAGGGCGTTGCTGGAGCACACGGCGGCAAGCCTCGCGGCGCTGATCACGGACCTTTCCAACGCCCCTATGCCGTCGGACAACTGGCCGCCGGAGAAGTATCGCGCTTGAGGGGAGGGCCTACCGTTGGAAGTGTTGCCGCGGTCGCTGCTGTTCGTTGATCTCCACCCTCTCCACGCGCGTCAACCTCGGGCTTGACCCGAGGGCCCAATCATCTTGGTCGCGAGAGGCGTCTGCAGATGCCGTTGTCGGCCCCCAAAGGTCATAAGGCCCCTGCTGTCATGCGGAAAGCAGCCTGGATCCTCGGGTCAAGCCCGAGGATGACGCGGAGGGTGAGGAGGGGTTGACTGGATTAGAGCGCCGTGCGTCCTTTAGGACGCACAAAGGACGCTCTAACTTATTGAATCTACGCATCGGCTCGAAAATCGATTCCGATTTTCGAGCCGATGCGCTAGCGCCTTCCCCATGCCCTTTGACCCCTCACCCAGCCAGAAGGCTCGCATTCCCGCCCGATGCCGTGGTGTCGACGCAGAGGTGGCGTTCGAAGGCCGCATGCGCCTTGTCCGGCATCGCGGTGATCAGCGGCAGCACCGGGCCGGTGCGTTTGGCAAGCGCCTTTGCAAACGCGCGAGCTGTCTGCTCTTCACCCCACCACAAGGCACCCGAAAAGCCCTCAAGCGTCGTCAGCCTCTCCGGATCGACATGACCGTCGACGGCAACGGCGCGACCGCCCAGCGCCTCGACGGCGGCTTTCTGGGCTGCGGCGATTTCCTTGCCTGGACCGAGGCAGAGAAGCGGCGGACGGCTGTAAAAGGCAAGCCGGTTGAGTTCGCCGGTGACGCCGGGCATCAGCTCCTCGCCGAGCTTTACTTCGGCAAGCGCCGACAGCATGGCCTCGACCGGTTTCATGTCGGCATCCTCCGTCCAGTCCTCGCCCCCGCTCTGGCCGGACTCGGGCGTCAGGAAGCGCGGCAGATAGTCGGGACCGCCGGCCTTGGGACCTGTGCCGGAAAGTCCCTCGCCGCCGAAGGGCTGCGAGCCGACGACCGCGCCGATCTGGTTGCGGTTCACATAGATATTGCCGACATGGATGCTTTCCGACACGTCCTGCACCCGGTCATCAATGCGGGTGTGGAGGCCGAAGGTGAGACCGTAGCCGCGGGCGTTGACCTTCTCGACAACCTTTTCCAGGTCGCGCGCCTTGTAGGTCGCAACATGCAGCACCGGGCCGAAGATCTCGCGCTCCAGATCATCGATGCCATTGACCCTGAGCATGGTCGGCGCAATGAACGTGCCGATTTCCGGCGCTTTCAATTGATGGATGATACGGCCGGATTTTTCCTTGAGATAAGCAGCGATGCCGTCGCGGGCCTCGGCGTCGATCACCGGGCCGACATCGGTTGAAAACAGCCAGGGATCGCCCACGGCAAGCTCGTCCATCGCGCCCTTGATCATCGCGATCAGATGCTCGGCAGTGTCTTCCTGAATGTAGAGGCAACGCAGCGCCGAGCAGCGCTGGCCGGCCGACTGGAAGGCGGAGGCAACGATGTCGCGCACGGCCTGTTCGGGAAGCGCCGTGCTGTCGACGATCATGGCGTTGAGCCCGCCGGTCTCGGCGATCAGCGGCGTGCCGGGCGCAAGGTTCTCGGCAATCGATTTCTCGATCAGCTTGGCCGTATCGATCGAGCCGGTGAAGACAGCGCCGGAAACGCGTTTGTCGGCTGTCAGCGCCGCGCCAACGGTCGGGCCGTCGCCGGTCAGAAGCTGGAGGGCCGAGTTCGGCACGCCCGCCTCATGCAGGAGCTCGACGGCCTTGTGGGCGATCATCTGCGTCTGTTCCGCGGGCTTGCAGAGCACGCCATTGCCGGCCATCAGGGCGGCCGAAATCTGGCCGGTGAAGATCGCCAGCGGGAAGTTCCACGGGCTGATGGCGGCGATGATGCCGCGCGGCGCCCGCACCGTGTTCTCGCCCTCGCGGGCATAGTAGCGCAGGAAGTCGACGGCCTCGCGCACCTCGCCGATGGCATCGGCGATGGTCTTGCCGGCTTCGCGCGCCAGAAGCGCGAACAACACGCCGTAATTTGCCTCATAGAGATCGGCGGCCTTGCGCAGCACGGCGGCGCGCTCGGATGCCGGCGCATCCCAGGTGGCGGCGTCATCGAAGGCGCGGGCAACGGTTGCCTCGTCGGCCTCCAGCACCGTGCCGATTGTCTCGCCCGTTGCCGGGTTGGTAACGGCTCTGGTTGTACCGGTCGGTTCTGAAACCGTCAGCGGCTTGCCGTCGGGAAGCGGGACGTCGCGCGCTTTCTCGATGGCAGCCAGCACATCGTCCGCCGTCGTGTCCCAGCCCTTCGCCGCTAGCCGGCCCTCGCCGAAGATATCGGCCGGCTTCTTCAGCGCCGCCGGCGGCTTTGCTGTCTTGACGGCCTCGAAGGGATCGCTGGCGACGGTTTCCGGCGCAATGCTGGTGTCGACGATCTGGTGAACGAAGGAGGAGTTGGCGCCGTTTTCCAGCAGGCGGCGCACCAGATAGGCCAGCAGATCGCGATGGGCGCCGACGGGGGCGTAGATGCGGCAGTGACCACCGGTCTCCTTCTTGACGATGTCATGCAGTCGCTCGCCCATGCCGTGAAGCCGCTGAAACTCGTAAGGTCGACCATCGGCCAGTTCCAGAACGGCGGCAATCGTATGGGCATTGTGCGAGGCAAATTGCGGGAATATGCGGTCGCCGAGCGAAAACAGCTTCCGCGCCAGGCAGAGATAGGCCACATCTGTCGCCGCCTTGGTGGAATAGAGCGGAAAATCCGGCATGCCGTTGACCTGGGCAAGCTTCATTTCCGTGTCCCAGTAGGCGCCCTTCACCAAGCGGACATTGATCTTGCGGTCATAGCGCGTCGCCATGTCATAAAGCGCATCAAGGGCGGCATCGGCGCGCTTTCCATAGGCCTGGACGACGACGCCGAAACCGTCCCAGCCGTCGAGCGCCGGATCGGCCATCACCGCGTCGATCACCTTGAAGGAAAGCGCAAGGCGCGCTTGCTCCTCGGCATCGATATGCAGCGCGATGCCGGCGTCCTTTGCCTGTACGGAAAGGCGCTTGACGATCGGCACCAGCTCGTCCATCACGCGCTCTTCCTTGGCCACTTCATAACGCGGATGAAGGGCGGAAAGCTTGATCGAGATGCCGGGGTTGTCGACGATCTTCTCGTGGACCGCAGCCTTGCCGATCGCCTTGATCGCGTTTGCGTAGTGGCGGTCGTAGCGCGCGGCGTCGTCAGCGGTCATCGCCGCCTCGCCGAGCATGTCGAAGGAATAGGTGAAGCCCTGCTTCATGCGGCTGTCGCCGCGTTTCAATGCGTCCTCGATGGTTTCGCCGAGCACGAACTGCCGGCCCATCTCCTTCATTGCGCGCAGGACGGCGGTGCGGATCACCGGCTCGCCCATGCGCCGTACAAGACCGTGCAGCGTGTTGGCAATGCCGGGGTCGTTGCGGTCATCCAGCACCTTGCCGGTCAGCATCAGCGCCCAGGTGGAGGCATTGACGAGCGAGGAGGCGGCCGTGCCAAGATGGTTGTTCCATTCCGACGGCGCGATCTTGTCCTCGATCAGCGCGTCGATGGTGAACTTGTCCGGCACGCGCAGCATGGCTTCGGCCAGGCACATCAGCGCCACGCCTTCGCGCGTTGAAAGCCCGTATTCGGCCAGGAAATGCTCCATCAGCGTCGGCTTGCTTTCCGAACGGATGCGCCGGACAAGATCGGCGGCCCGCTTGCTGATCGCCTTGCGTTCGTCCGGGGTGATGTCCGCCCGTTCGCTCAAGGCTTTGAGAAGCGGGGCATCGGGGGCAAATTTCTGCTCAAAACCGAGCGCTGGGAAGGGATTGTCGGCCAAATTCTGCTCCTCGTTTTTTGCCAGACTAACGTCAATTGCGTGGACGATGCGACCAGTTTTCGTTATTTATTTAGCCATTCGTAACAAAAAACAATGAAAACCAGGGTCAGCCGATGGAAATCGATCCCATCAACCGGAAAATCCTCGAGGAACTGGTCGTCGACGCGCGCATCTCCATGACGGATCTGGCGCGCAAGGTCGGCCTGTCGAAGACCCCCGTCGCGCTCAGGGTTCGCCAGATGGAGGATATGGGCCTGATCAGGGGGTACCGCGCCATGCTGTCGCCGATCAAGCTCGGGCTTACCCATGTCACCTATGTCACGGTAAAGGTCAGCGACACCCGGCAAAAGGCGTTGCAGCAGTTCAACGAGGCGGTGCGGCAGATCCCGGAAATCGAGGAATGCTACCTGATCGCGGGTGGCTTCGATTACCAGATCAAGGTCCGCTCGCGCGACATGGAACATTTCCGCCGGATCATGGCGGAAGAGATTTCCGAGCTGCCCTATGTCAGCTGGACGACGAGCTATGTGGCGATGGAAGCGGTTGTCGACCAGAGTTGGGTGGCCGTCTGACCTTTCTTCCTGCGGTCCGTCAGAGCGATGTCAACACGCTGGTGACAGCCCAGATGACAAGCCCCACGGGCGCAAGCGCCAGCAGCGCAAACAGGCCGTCGCGGGTCAGCATCGAAAAGGCGATCAGCGTCACCGCCACGCCGATCAGCGATGACGAGAACGGAACGATCTCCATCAACGGCATCACCGCGCCGAAGAGCGTGCAGGCAAGCGGCAGCAACAGCACCAGCGGCGGCCTGAACAGGAAGGTCATTCGTTTGCGGCTGATGCGGTCGACGAAGCGGGTAAACGGCAGGATCTTTTCCAGCCCGGCATGAAGTCTGGCGCTCTTCATCGTCCTGCTGCGGATCCAGCCGGGCAGCCAGATCTGCCTGTGGCCGACAAGCCGCTGGCCCGCGATCAGCATGATGATCAGGCCGCAGACGGTGGAAAGCCCCGGCACGCCGCTGAGCGGCGTGATCAGGATCAGCGCCGGCAGGATGAGAAGCGGAATGAAAGAGGCGTGGCCGAAAGAACGCATCAAGTGTTCGACGGAGACGGTGCCGCCTCCGGTCTCTTCGACGGTGCGTTCGACAATTTCCGTCAGGGAACGGAATTCATGCTCGGCCGTATCGGCTTGTTCCAAGAAAAACTCCTGCCGCAATCGAGGGTGCATTTCGGTTCAAACGCCACGGGCTGCTCTCCGGTTCCCGCAATCCGCATCATCGCCGACGCCATTGATTTATCACGCCGCCTGTGCCCTGTTTATGAAAAGGACAAGCTTGAGAGGACAACATGTCGGAAGAACGTCTTGAAAGGCTCGAAGCGCAGATTGCCGCGCATCAGGAAGTGTTGATCGCGCTCGCCGCCGCCCTTCCTGAAGGCGAGAACCGGGCGGTGTTCCGCGCCGCGCTCGATGGGCTGTTGACCGTCAAGGGGCAGGAGGAGGACCCGGGCTTTGATCCCGACAGCTCCTTTGCCTTCCAGTACCGCGTTGCCGACACCATCCGGGCCATCGTCGAGGGCGCCGAGGCGCGATCGAAGCGCTAGCGCATCGGCTCGAAAATCGGAATCGATTTTCGAAAAGAACGATGCGTAGATTCAATAAGTTAGAGCGTCCTTTGTGCGTCCGAAAGGACGCACGGCGCTCTAGGCGCGGGGGCGTCTATCCGTTGAATTCCGGGAACCTTCCGGCCGTTTGCGGCGTTTCGAAAACGGTTCGAACGGAGGATCAGGACAATGCCCAGAACGTCGCAAGACCAGCGCCCATCGATCAAGGACGAGGAAACCTATCAGGCCCTGCGCGATGACGGGGCCTCGAAGGAAAAGGCCGCGCGTATTGCCAACGCCAAGGCCAACAGCCGCATGAACCCGTCGAAAAAGGGCGGCAAGTCAGAGCCTTACGAAGAATGGACGCGCGAGGAGCTTTACGACCGCGCGCAGGAGATCGGCATCGAAGGCCGCTCGAAGATGGACAAGGGCGAGCTTATCGACGCTCTTCGAAGCCACTGAGACCGTGTTTGACTCAGGGCTCGGAGAACCCGCTCTCTGGCTTGGTCGTCTCTTCCACATCGAGAAGATCGGCCACGCGTCTGAACGAGGTGACGATGGAAAACTGCTCGTTGCGATCAAAGGCGGAAAATTCCGCGGCGAAGCCGTCGGCAAAAAGCGACGGCGTGGCCGCGAGCGTCTTCGAGCCCGCATCTGTCAGCACAGCCTGCACCTTGCGCCGGTCAGACGAAGAGCGCTTGCGCTCGATCAGCCCCTTGGCCTCCAGCTTGTCGAGAATGGTGACTGTCGTCGCCGGACTGAGGTCGGCCTGTTTCGAGATTGCCGCCGTGGTCAGCGCGCCCTGGTCGGCAACGGCCTGCAGCACGACGATCTGCGGAATGGTCAGTCCCGTCTCGCGACCGATGCGTTTCGAGCGGATGTCGATCGCATGCGCGATACGGCGGATGGCCTTCATCACGGCTTCGGCGTTTTTCGATGTCAGATCCTCGTCCTTCATGCGATCAGTCAATTACAACAGAAATCATTTGAACTCAAATGATTTCTGTTGTAATCAATTAGCAACCCAGAAATGCGGGCTCCCGCCCGTAACGCAATTTCGCCGCGCGGCCTGACCGCAGGCGGCGACGAGAAAATCGAATATGCGCCTGTTCTGTGGAGACCTCCCTTGCTTCTCAGGCCTGGCGCCAAGGACAGGAGCGATCGGCCAGAACATGTGTGGTATTGCCGGAGAAATCAGATTTGACGGAACGCTTGCGGATGCCGAGGCCGTCGCCCGCATTACAGCGGCGCTTGCCCCGCGCGGGCCGGATGGCAGCGGCATTCTCGGCCGCGGCAATTATGCCTTCGGCCATCGCCGCCTGAAGATCATCGACCTCTCCGAGAAGGCTGCCCAACCGATGACCGATCCTGAACTCGGTCTGACGATCGTGTTCAACGGCTGCATCTACAACTATCCGGAGCTGCGCAAGACGCTGGAGGAAAAGGGCTACCGTTTCTTCTCCACCGGCGACACGGAAGTCATTCTCAAGGCCTATCACGCCTGGGGCCGCGATTGCGTCAAGCATTTCCATGGCATGTTCGCCTTTGCCGTCATCGAGCGTGACAGCGGCAAGGCCATGCTCGCGCGCGACCGGTTCGGCATCAAGCCGCTCTATTACACGACAAGCGGCAAGAATATCCGCTTCGCCTCCACACTTCCCGCACTTCTGCGCGGCGGGGGCGTCGACAAGTCCGTCGATCCGGTGGCGCTGCATCATTACATGAGTTTCCACGCCGTTGTGCCGCCGCCGCACACGATCCTGAAGGGCGTGCGCAAGCTGCCGCCGGCGACGACTCGCTGCTACGAGCCGGATGGCTCCTTCGAGGACATCCGCTACTGGGCGCCGCCGCATGAACGTGATCCCGCGACCGCCGGCCTGTCGCGCGAGGAATGGCGCGACCGGGTGCTGGAGGCGCTGCGCACCGCCGTTCGTCGCCGCATGGTGGCCGACGTGCCCGTCGGCGTGCTCTTGTCCGGCGGCGTCGATTCCTCGATCATCACCGGGCTTCTGGCCGAGGAAGGCCAGAAGGACCTGATGACCTTCTCCATCGGCTTTGAGGAAGCCAATGGCGAGAAGGGCGACGAGTTCAGCTATTCCGATCTCGTCGCCGAACGCTTCGGCACGGATCACCACAAGATCTTCGTGCCCTCCTCGGAGCTGATGAGCGCGCTGCC
Source organism: Martelella lutilitoris (assembly GCF_005924265.1). GTDB lineage: Bacteria > Pseudomonadota > Alphaproteobacteria > Rhizobiales > Rhizobiaceae > Martelella > Martelella lutilitoris. Next base: position 282,994 of record NZ_VCLB01000004.1, on the reverse strand, counting down.
GGACACGATCAACGCCATGTCGGAACCGATGGTCTCCTACGACAATATCGGCTTTTTCCTGCTGTCGCGCGAAGTGTCCAAGCACATCAAGGTTGTGCAGTCCGGCCAGGGCGCGGACGAGATCTTTGCCGGCTACCACTGGTATCCGCCGCTTGAAAATTCCAACGATGTCGTCGGCGATTATGCCAAGGGCTTCTTCGACCGCGATCATGCCAAGTTGTCGCGTCACCTTTCACCGGAATGGCTGGCGGAAGAAGACGTCAGCCGCGCCTTTGTCGAGAGCCACCTGATGGCGCCGGGCGCGGAAGGCCCGGTTGACCGCGCGCTTCGCCTCGACAGCCAGGTGATGCTGGTGGACGACCCGGTCAAGCGCGTCGACAACATGACCATGGCCTGGGGGCTTGAGGCGCGCGTGCCGTTCCTCGATCACGAGCTTGCCGAACTGGCGGCCACCATCCCGCCGGAATTCAAGCTCAATGACGGCGGCAAGGGCGTGCTGAAGGACGCCGCCCGTCTCGTCGTGCCGCATGAGGTGATCGACCGCAAGAAGGGCTATTTCCCGGTGCCGCAGCTCAAATACATCTCGGGCGAGTATCTCGACATGGTTCGTGATACACTGACGAGCCAGGTCTCCAGCGAGCGCGGCCTGTTCAACAAATCCTATCTCGATGACCTGTTCATCGATCCGATCGGCCACATCACGCCGCTGCGCGGTTCGGAACTGTGGCAGGTGGCGCTTCTGGAAATGTGGTTGCAGTCTCACGAGATTTGAGGAAAAGCCGATGAGCTCGGAAAAGGGTCCGAAGGATCACCCGGAGCACCGCAACCGCGATGCCTATTCCCATCGCCTGAAGAAGATGCGGACCCAGGGCATGAAGCCGCCGATCAAAAGCGGCGATGACAGCGGCGTGATGAAATCGGATGTCTCGATCGATTGCGGCTGGGGCCGGATCGTCTTCGGCCAGACCTTTTCCGACGCCAAGCTGCTGATCGAAACCTTGCGGGCCGAGGTGCCGGACCACCGCGATATCGCCATCTATGTGCGCGATCCGCATGTGGTGCTGGCCAACGCGCCGCAGGAGGTGTTCCTCGATCCCTCGCACACCTATCGGCTCGATCTTTCGACCTATCGCGCCGCGCCCTCCAAGCCGCCGCAGGGTTTCTTCATCCGCCGGCTGACATCGGAAATCGATGCCCAGGCGATCAACCGTATCTATGCCGCGCGCGGCATGGTCGTGGTGCGGCCGGACTTCTTCTGGCGTCAGCGCGATGCCCGCTCGATCGTCTATTTCGTCGCCGAGGACGAGCATACCGGCAATATCCTGGGCACCGTCACCGGCATCGACCACGGCAGAGTGTTCAACGATCCGGAAAAGGGCGCGTCGCTCTGGTGCCTGGCCAGCGATCCGCAGGCGCGCCAGCGCGGCATCGGCGAGGCGCTGGTGCGCAGGCTGGCCGAGCATTTCCTCGCGCGCGGCGCTTCCCATCTCGACCTCTCGGTGCTGCATGACAATGTGCCGGCGATAAAGCTCTACGAAAAGCTCGGCTTCAAGCGGGTGCCGTTCTTCACCGTCAAGCGCAAGAACCAGATCAACGAGAAACTGTTCACCGGACCGGAGCAGGAAGACTACGAGGCGCTGAACCCCTATGCCCGGCTGATCGTCGCCGAGGCGCGGCGGCGCGGCATTTCGGCGGAGGTGACCGACGCCAAGGGCGGCTTTTTCCGACTGTCCTACGGCGGCCGCTCGATCCACTGTCGCGAAAGCCTGACGGAACTGACGACCTCTGTCGCAATGTCGATCTGTGACGACAAGTCGGTGACCCGACGCTTCGTCGAGGAGGCGGGCGTCAAGGTGCCGCGCCAGATGACGTCCGACGCCGGCGACGAAGCCATTGCCGGCTTTCTTGAGGAGGCCGGACCGCTCGTCGTCAAACCGGCGCGCGGCGAGCAGGGCAGGGGCATTTCCGTCGGCGTCACCACGCCCGAAGAGGTGCGCGAGGCGGTCGACGCCGCCAAGGCCTATTGCGATACGGTGCTGATCGAGGAAATGGTCGAGGGCGAGGACCTTCGTCTCATCGTCATCAATTATCGCCTCGTGGCGGCCGCCGTGCGCCGTCCGGCCCATATCATCGGCGATGGGCGCTCGTCGATCGAGCAACTGATCTCGGCCCAGAGCGCGCGTCGCAGTGCCGCGACCGGCGGCGAATCCTCCATACCGCTTGATGCCGAAACCGAACGGACGGTCCGCGCCGCCGGCTACACCTTCGCCGACGTGCCGAAGGAAGGCGAGGAGATCCGGGTCCGCCGCACGGCCAATCTGCATACCGGCGGCACGATCCATGACGTGACCGATATCGTGCATCCGAAGCTTGTGGATGCCGCGATTTCCGCAGCCCGCGCGATCAATATTCCGGTCGTGGGGATTGATTTGATGATCAAGTCGCCCCAAAACCCTGATTACGCATTTATCGAGGCCAACGAGCGCCCGGGGCTTGCCAACCACGAGCCGCAGCCGACGGCCGAACGGTTTGTCGATCTGCTGTTCCCCCTGTCCATGCCGGCAGGGGCCAGGGCTTCAGCCCGCGAAGCGCAGAAAAACGAGTGAGTGATGCAAAGACTGACGATTGATTCCGAGTACCTGTCCGACATTCTGAAATCGCTGCTCGCGATCCCCTCGCCGACAGGCTACACCGATCCGATCGTCCGCTTCGTCACAGGAGAGCTTGAGAAGCTTGGCCTCTCCGTTGAATTGACCCGCAGGGGCGCCATTCGGGCCGTGCGCAGGGGCGTGGATAGCCGCGGCGCGCGCGCCGTCGTTTCCCATGTCGACACGCTTGGCGCGCAGGTGAAATTCCTGAAGGACAATGGCCGGCTCGAACTGGTGCCGATCGGTACCTGGTCGGCGCGCTTTGCCGAGGGCGCGCGGGCGACGCTTTTCACCGAAAAGGGCGCCTATCGCGGGACCATCCTGCCGCTCAAGGCCTCCGGCCACACCTATAACAACGAAATCGACGAAATGCCGGTCGGGTGGGACTATGTCGAACTGCGCGTTGATGCCCTGAGCCGCGACGAGGAGGATCTCGACAGGCTGGGCATCGAGATCGGCGACATCGTCGCCATCGATCCGCAGCCGGAATTCCTCGACAACGGCTTCATCATCTCCCGCCATCTTGACAACAAGGCCGGCGTGGCGCTGATGCTGGCCGCGCTGAAGGCGATGCAGGATGCGAATGTCGAGACGCCGGTCGCCAGCCACTGGCTGTTCACCATCGCCGAGGAGGTCGGTGTGGGGGCCTCGTCAATTGTCGCGCCGGAGGTCGCCTCGCTTGTCTCCGTCGACAACGGCACATCGGCGCCTGGACAGAACTCCTCCGAGTTCGGCGTCACCATCGCCATGGCCGACCAGACCGGACCTTTCGACTGGCACCTGACCAAGAAGCTGGTGGATGTCTGCAAGTTCAACGATATCCGCTACCAGAAGGACGTCTTCCGCTACTATCGCTCGGATTCGGCAAGTGCTGTGGAAGCAGGCGCCGATGTGCGCACCGCCCTTGTTGCCTTTGGCGTCGATGCCTCGCACGGTTACGAGCGCATCCACATGCATGCGCTGCGCTCGATCGCGGAACTGATCACCGCCTATCTGACCTCCGATGTCGAAATCAAGCGCGACTTCCAGCAGACCGGTCCGATGACCGGCTTCACCCGTCAGCCGACCGGCAGGGCGCAGCAGGAACTCTCCGCCGATGTCGAGACGGAGAAGATCGACGACCCGGAACATCCCCATCATGCCGGCCATGCCTGAGCGATTGCTGCAGTGCACGCGCTTGCCAAGCGGTGCAATCTTGCTATGAATGCTGATCACCCTGGATCGTTTCAGGCGTGGTGCAAGGGGATAGAATGCAACGTGTGACAACCTATATTCCGGCAGGCACGGCCAGCGGCCCGGCCTCGGGCCGTATCGAACTGACCCATGACGGGCGTCACCTTCGGCGCAAGGCGCTGAAGCTTGCCGATGGCGGCTCGGTGATGCTCGATCTCAAGGAAGCCGTGCTGTTTGCCAGCGGCGACCGGTTGGTGCTGGAAGACGGCTCGCTGATCGAGATCGTCGCAGCACCCGAGGAGCTTTACGAGATTCGCGCCCGCGACGGCCTCCATATCATCGAACTTGCCTGGCATCTCGGCAACCGGCATCTGCCGGCACAGATCGAAACCGATCGTATCCTGATCCTGCGCGACCATGTCATCCGGCAGATGCTCAATGGTCTTGGCGCGACGGTGAGCGAAGTCGTCGAACCGTTCCAGCCCGTGCGCGGCGCCTATCACAGCCATGGCGATCATGATCACCATCACGGCGATCACGACCACCATCACGATCATGATCACGGAGATCACGACCATCACGGCCATCACCACCACCACGATTGAGGCGGCCAACGTTTCGGGCACGTCGCTGCTCAGGCTGATGTCCTGGCTGTCGCCGGCCTTTCCGCTCGGCGGCTTTGCCTATTCCGGCGGGCTGGAACGGGCCGCTCATGACGGTCTGCTGCGGGACGCGGCGGGCCTGAAGGACTGGCTTTCCTCGGGGCTCGCGCAGGGCTTCCTCTGGAACGATGCCGTGCTTCTGTGCGAAAGCCATCGTGCGGAGGGTGACAGCGCCCGCATTGGCGAGACGGCAGCGCTTGCCGCCGCCCTTGCCGGCGCGCGCGAACGCCATGCCGAGACGCTGGCGCTCGGGTCGGCCTTCGTCACCGCCGCCGCCGCCTGGCCTGCGCCCGTGCTTGCCGAACTGCCGGACGAGATCGCGCTGCCGGTTGCCTTTGGCGCCGTCGCAGGAGCACATGGCATCGGTCTGGAAGCGGCCTGCCAGGGCTATCTTCATGCCCAGATCGCCCAGTCGATCTCCGCCGCCATCAGGCTGTCGCTCTGCGGCCAGGTCTTAGGGCTTGAAGTGCTGGCGGGGCTGGAAGAGACGATCCTCGAAACGGCGGCGCGTGCGGCCGTCTCCGGCCTTGACGATCTCGGCGGATGCACCTTCCGGGCGGATGTCTCGGCGCTGCGCCATGAAACCCAGCATTCGCGACTTTTTCGCAGCTAATTTTTTTGATTTGACGAGGTTCGACATGAAGTCTGAAAACGGTCCCCTGCGCGTTGGCATCGGCGGTCCGGTGGGCTCCGGCAAAACGGCGCTGACGGAAAAGCTCTGCAAGGCGATGGGCCGCGATTACTCCGTCGCCGTGGTGACCAATGACATCTATACGCGCGAGGACGCGGAAGCTCTGGTGCGCATGCAGGCGCTTTCGTCGGACCGCATCGTCGGCGTGGAGACCGGCGGCTGCCCGCATACGGCCATCCGCGAGGACGCGACGATCAACCTGCAGGCGATCGCTGAACTCAACAGCCGCATTCCCGATCTCGATATCATCTTCATCGAATCGGGCGGCGATAATCTGGCTGCCACCTTCTCGCCGGACCTTGCCGACATCACCATCTACGTGATTTCGGTCGCCCAAGGCGAGGAAATCCCGCGCAAGGGGGGACCGGGCATCACCCGCTCGGACCTTCTGATCATCAACAAGAAGGATCTGGCCCCTTACGTCGAGGTCAATCTCGACGTTATGGCTGCTGACGCCGAACGCATGCGCTCCGGCGCGCCGACCGTGTTTACCGACCTGAAGCGCGGCGACGGGGTGGAGGCGATTGTCGCCTTCCTCAAGGAAAATGGCGGTCTTTGAGACTGCCATTGAACGCCGATCTTGTTCGCGTGCCCAAGTCGCATGAGCCTAGATCCTCGGGTCAAGCCTGAGGATGACGCCTTCTGCAAAGCAATTGATGCGTCAGATCCGCATCCAAGGGGGCGTCAGTATTTCAAAGCCCGGTCGTCTCTCCCCCGGTCCGAAATATAGACCAAACTGTCGTCACATACTGCGTCATCCTCGGGCTTGACCCGAGGATCCATGCGACACGACGTGCGCTTGCCACGCGTTTTTTGCTCGGATTTATGCCGTCTTTGACGACAACCCGGACGAACGAAAAACCGGCGGGAATGGCCCCGCCGGTTTTCAGGTCGGCCGCATGACCGGTGCGCAGATCAGAGAGCCCGCAGCGCGTCCATATCCTCAATTTCGATGATGCGGCCGTGTACGTGGACGCCGAGACCCTTCAGCGTCGCGAAGGCGCGGGAAAGCGCTTCCGGGGCAAGCCCCAGCTTGCCGGCAAGAAGGCTCTTCTGGAAGGAGAGGCGGAAGGAGGCAGGGGATTCCTGGCCCTCGGCCTGTTCCAGAAGGTAAAGGGCAACGCGCTGAACGGCGGTGTTGAGCCGGTCATTGGCGATGCAGTCCATGGTTTCCTGAAGCTGGCCGGCAAGCGAGCCGGCAATGGCGCGCGCCAGCATGCCGTCATCGGCAAGGCTCGCATTGCGCACGCGGTTGATGTCGTAGCGCGCCAGCATCGCCTTGTCGGCGGCCTGGGCGTGGTATTCATAGGTGTCGCCGCCGAAGATCAGGTCGTCGGCAAAGCTGTCGCCCGGTCCGCAGACGCGGATATCGGCTTCGCGGCCTTCGCTGTTCTGCCGGTAAAGGCGCACATAGCCGGAAAGCACGCTGTAGAAATGGGTCGCCGGATCGCCCTGGCGAAAGACCACGTCACGGGGATAGCAATTGGCGAAGGTCGCGCATTCCATCAGCTTGTTCATGGTCGCCATATCCATGTTGGCCGTCAGCTTGGTTTCGACAAAAAGCGTTTTCTTTCGCTCGTTCAGCAAGAGGGTCCTGTTCACTGTCCGTCTCCTGTCCCGGCCCCGCGGCGACCGGGCTTTTTGCCTGTCCAGATCTGCAACACGACCGGTGCACGCCGCAATGTCGCCGGTTGCTGCGCCGGAACCCGTTTCCTTGTCAGAGGGAAACCCGGTTCCTCGCGCATAATGTCTGACTATCGCAGGCAATGCGGACCATCCGCACAGCCTGTCCTGCGGCCAGGGCCGTCTCATCGGTTGGGAGGGAGGAGACCGGCCTTCTGACTGGATGAAACCTAGAAGCAGACGCGGCGCGGGGTATTGATTTCAATCAACTGAGGGCCGGAAATTTTGACGTTTGCGGCGCGCGCGGATGCCGCACGTGGCAAAAAGCAAAAGGGCCGGTTTCAGGCCGGCCCTTGAACGAAACGATTTAAAGAAATTCGCGTTTTCCGCTAGCGGAATGTTTCCGTTCGCCAATCCGCAACGCTCACGCCATGCCGTGCCTGCCATAGCCTTCGCGGTTGTTCTCGATCTCGTTGATCCGCTCTTCGAGTTTGGCAATTTTGGCGCGGTTGGCCTCGCTCAACCGGCCCGCTTCCTCGGTGGTATAGACATGATCGTCCGGATCGCGCTGGCCGATGAAGCGGCTGAACGCCCACCTCAAAAGCCTGGCGATGTCATCCATGATCATGAAGAAGGCCGGGACGACCAGGAGGCTCAGCACGGTGGAGACGATGATGCCGCCGATCACCGCCGTTGCCATGGGTGCGCGGAAGGCGGAGCCTTCGCCGACGCCAAGGGCTGCCGGCAGCATGCCGGCCGACATGGCGATCGAGGTCATGATGATCGGGCGGGCACGCTTGCGGCCGGCCTCGACAAGAGCGGCGCGCCGTTCCATGCCGTGCCAGATCGCCTCCTTGGCGAAGTCGACGAGCAGGATGGCGTTCTTGGTGACGATGCCCATCAGCATCAGCAGGCCGATCATCACCGGCATCGATACCGGCTCGTCGGTCAGGATCAGCGCGATTGCCACCCCGCCAAGCGCCAGCGGCAGAGAGAACAGGATGGTAAAGGGTTGGATCACGTCCTTGAACAACAGGATCAGCACCGCCAGCACCAGGAACAGGCCGAGCAGCATGGCGTTGATGAAGCTTTGCTGCATTTCGGCGAGGATCTTGGCATCGCCGCTCTCGGCCAGCGTCACCGTGGACGGGATCTCGGTATTCTCGACGATCTCGCGGAAGCGCGCGGTCGCGGGATCGAGCGCCACGCCCGGCGGCAGGTTGGCGCCGATGGTAACCACGCGGTGGCGGTCGTAGCGGTCAACGGTTGCGACCCCTTCCGTGTAGTTGACGTCGGCGACCACCGAAAGCGGCACCATTTCGCCGCTCGCGGTCTGGATCTTCAGGTTGCGGATTGCCGAGAGGTCACGGCGCAGCTCCAGATCGGTGCGAACGCGGATCGGGATCAGCCGGTTGTCGAGCGAGATCTTCGGCAGGTTGGCGTCGATATCGCCGACGGTCGAGACGCGAACCGTATTGGCGATCTGGGCCGGCGTCACGCCAAGCCGGGCCGCGATTTCCTTCTTCGGATGGATCTGCAGTTCCGGCCGGGGGAGGGCGCCTTCGGACGAGACCTTGTCCAGCATCGGATCGGCGCGCAGCTTGGATTCCAGAATGGCAACCGCCTGCTGCAGGTCTTCCTCATTGTCGGAGAGGAAGTTGAACTGGATGTCGCGCTGGCCCCGGTCGTTCAGCTTGGTGATGCGAAGGTCGGGAATGTCCGAAAGCGCCGCCAGAACCTCCTGCTCGATCTGCCATTGCGGGATGGTGCGGCCCTGCGGCTCAAGCTTCGGCAGGTACTGGCCGATCAGCGGAATGCCGCCGATCAGATCGTTGACGATCGCCTCGGGCAGCGAGTGCGCAAGGTTTTCGAGCGTCACCGTCACGGTCGCGCGGCGATATTCGAGGTCGCCCAGCGGCGACGAACCGCCGAGCACGGTGACGCTCTCCACGCCCTCGAAACCCTCGATCCGGTTCGCGACCAGCCGGGTCATCTCCTCGGTGTCGGAAAGCTGCGCGTTGGGCGGCAGTTCGACGGAGAGCACGATGCGCGAGGCATCTTCCGGCGGCATGAAACTGCCGGGGATCTTTGCCATAAAGAATAGCGACACGGCCAGGACGCCGAGCGCGGCGACCAGTGTCACATAGCGGAACCGTGTGGTCCAGCGTACGGCGGCCGTATAGCCGCGCATCGCGCGGCCGTCATTGCTCTCTTTGTCTTCCTTCGCCTTGTGCTTTGCGGGTTTGAGCATATAGGCGGCCATCACGGGGGTAATCAGGCGGGCAACCACGAGCGAGAAGAACACGGCAAAGGCCACTGTCAGTCCGAACTGGATGAAGTATTGGCCCGGAATGCCCGGCATGAAGGAGACCGGCGCGAAGACGGCAATGATGGTGAAGGACGTGGCGATCACCGCAAGGCCGATCTCGTCGGCGGCATCGAGCGCTGCGCGGTAGGGCGTCTTGCCCATGCCGATATGCCGCTCGATATTCTCCACCTCCACGATCGCGTCATCGACCAGAATACCGGTCGCCAGCGTCAGCGAGATCAGGCTGACGAGGTTGAGCGAGAAGCCAAGCATATCCATGATCCAGAAGGTCGGGACCACCGAGAAGGGAAGCGCCACGGCGGCAATCAGCGTCGCCCGCCAATTGTGCAGGAACAGGAAGACGACGATGATGGCGAGGATCGCGCCCTCGTAAAGCGTGTCGAGGGCTGCGGTGTAATTGCCCTTGGTGAAGTAGACGGCGTCGTCGATCAGGTCGATGGAGACATCCGGGTGTTCGGCGCGGACCTCGTCCAGCGCCTCGGCCACCGCATCGGCGACCGTCACTTCGCTGGCGCCCTTGGAGCGGAACACGCCGAAGGAGACCACCGGATTGCCTTCGTGGCGGGCGAAGGTGCGCGGCTCCTCATAGGTGTCCGTCACCGTGCCGAGGTCGGAAAGCCGCGCGAACCGGCCATTGCCCAGCGCGATCATGGTGTTGGCGAGATCGGAAACGCTGCGGGCGTCGCCCAGCGTGCGGATCGCCTGTTCGGCGCCGGCCACCTGACCGCGGCCGGAGCCGGTATCGGCGTTGGTCTGACGTAGCTGCGCGTTCACATCGGATGCGGTGATGCCATAGCTCGCCAGCTTGTTTTCATCGAGCGAGACCTGGATCTCCCGATCCGCGCCGCCGTAGCGATCAACCCGGCCGACGCCGCGTATGCCCTGCAACGCTCGCTCGATCGTGTCATCGACAAACCAGGAGAGTTCCTCCAGCGACATGTTGGGCGAGGAGACGGCAAAGGTCTGGATCGCCTGGCCTTCGACGTCGATCTTGCGCACGACCGGCTCGTCGGCATTGGCCGGCAGGTCGGAGCGGATATTGTCGATCGCGTCCTTGACGTCGCGCAACGCCTCGTCGGGCTTCACTTCCATGCGGAACAGCACCGAGGTGGTGGAAACGCCGTCGGTCACCGTCGAGTTCAACTCATCGACGCCGGAGACGCTGGCGATCGCATCCTCGATCTTCTTCGTCACCTGCATTTCCAGTTCCGCAGGCGCCGCGCCGCTCTGGGTGACGGTGACGGCGACGACGGGGACGTCGATATTCGGGAAACGGGTGATCGGCATGTCGCGGAACGACTGCAGGCCCATGAACAGGAGCAGGCCCAGAAGCAGAAGGGGCGCGACCGGATTTCGAATGGCCCAGGCTGAAAAGTTCATGTGTCCTGACCTCAGTTGAGCGGCGCTTCGGCGGCCGGCACGGGGTTGATCCGGTCACCGGCGCGCACATAGGCGCCGGCCTTGGCCACCACCTGGTCGCCCGCGGCAAGGCCATCAACGATCTCGATCGTTTCGCCGTCCTGGATGCCGGTCCTGACCGTCACGATCTCGACCGTGCCGTCCTTCACCCGGCGCACGGTGGAACCCTGACGGTCGATATTGACGGCGGTCATCGGCAGGGCCAGGTTTTCGGCTTCCTCGACAATGATCTCGGCGCTGGCATACATGCCGGGACGCGCGCGACCGGGCTCATCAATGGAGATGAACACATCGCCAAGACGGGTGATGTTGTCGACAACGGGCGAAACCAGCCGGACGGTGCCGCTGAGAGCGGGCGCATCGCCGACCAGCGAGATCTTCGCCGGTTGGCCCTCGGATACCTTCATCATGTTTTCCTCGGGGACCTCGGCAACCAGTTCGATCGCGCCGTCGCGGATCATGGTGAACATCGGCGTCGAGGCGCCGGTGGCAATCGCGCCGATGCGGGCATTCTTGCCGGAGATGACGCCGGAGACCGGCGCCTTGATGTTGGTGCGCTCCAACCGAAGGTCGATATCGTCGATCTGCGCCTGCTGGACGTTGATATCGGCTTCCGCCACGCTGACGGCCTCGCGCGCGGCGGCCGTCGAGGCATCGGCCCTCAGTGCCGCCGTTTCCGCCTGTTCCAGCGCCGAGGTGGAGACCGAGCCATTGTCGGCAAGGCGCTTGGTGCGCTCGAACTGACGGCGGGCATCCGTCTGGGCGGCCTCGCTTGCCGTCAACTGGGCGTTGAGCTGGGCCAGACTTGCCTCGGCCTTGGCCTTGCTTGCCTGAAGGCTGCTTTTCTGCAGGAGCAGCGCGTCGGTTCTAAGCGTTGCCAGAACCTCGCCTTCTTCAACCCTGTCGCCGATTTCAGCATTGATCGTCTCGATCGAGAGGCCTTCGACCAGCGGCTGGACATAGACTTCCTCGACCGGTTCAATCGTGCCGGTCGCCCGGACGATTGCGGTCAGCGGCATCACTTTCACATCGGTGACGATGATGGAGGGCAGGCTCGTTCCTGTCTCGGCGGGCGCACTCGCTTCAGCGCCGAGTGCCGGCGAAAAGGCCATCGCGAGAAGCATCGGAGACAATACGGCGAGACGGACATGTTTCTGCATGACGGTTTTCCTCTATCGGCCGGGAGGAGGCCACAACTTTATTGCGGATCGTCTTGCGCAAACTGAGCGCGCGGTGATCGACCGGTCTTGCACCGGGCACCTGCTGCCTGTTCTACGCGAACGGGCGAATGCCGGATGATGTCGCTGGGCAGTTCGTCACAACCGGCCCCAATTTCAAGTCGGTCTAATGCAAAAACTTGCAAAATTGAACCAGGTGGTTCGATTAATATCGAAACTGGTGCAAAAATGCAATACGCGCGGTCCCGAACAGAACCGCGCGCATCAGTATTTAATCAAGTGTTTGAAATTTAGTTGGAAAGCGCCGCGTCGGTGATTTCCAGCGTATAGGCGCCTTCCGGCTTCTTGGTGATGACCGGGTCGGAGCCGCCGCCGAGAAGAACCTCGACGGTGCGCTCGTAGTCGGCCGGGTCAAGCGCGCCATTGGAGCCGGCCGTCAGCTTGGCCACTTCGCCCATCATCCGCTTCTGGTGCTTTTCGGTCTGGGCGCCGGTGTCGTCATATTCGAGCACGATCTCGGCGGCTTCGTCCGGGTTTTCCTCGGCCCATTTCCAGCCCTTCATCGAGGCGCGAACGAACTTCACCATGTCTTCCTTGAATTTCGGATCGGCGAGATCGTCTTCCAGCACGTAGAGGCCGTCCTCCAGCGTCGCCACGCCCTCATCCTCATATTTGAAGGTGTTGAGCTGGTCCTCGGAAATGCCGGCGTCGATCACCTGCCAGTATTCGTTATAGGTCATGGTGGAGATGCAGGCCGCCTGCTTCTGCAAGAGCGGGTCAACGTTGAAGCCCTGTTTCAGCACGGTCACGCCGTCCTCGCCGCCATCGGTCGGGATGCCGAGATGGGCCATCCACGACAGGAACGGATATTCATTGCCGTAGAACCAGACGCCCAGCGTCTTGCCGGGGAAATCTTCCGGGCTCATCACGTTGTTTTCCTTGAGACACGTCAGCATCATGCCGGAAGACTTGAACGGCTGGGCGATGTTGACGAGCGGCACGCCCTTTTCGCGCGTTGCGAGCGCCGACGGCATCCAGTCGACGATGACGTCTGCGCCGCCGCCGGCCAGAACCTGAGCGGGCGCGATATCCGGGCCGCCGGGCTTGATGGTGACGTCGAGGCCTTCTTCTTCGTAGAAGCCTTTTTCGAGGGCCACGTAATAGCCGGCGAACTGGGCCTGGGTCACCCACTTGAGCTGCAGCGTGATTTCATCTGCGGAAAAGGCCTGACCTGCGCCGAGCGCCAGACCACCGGCGGTCAATGCCGCGAGAAGTGTCGATTTCATGTTGTCGTTCCCCTTGGTTTCGATATTTGATTCATCACGACCGCCCGGACCGGACGGAGGGATGCCAGAACGTGACGACGCGCTGAATGAGCGCCACCACGCCATAAAAGGCGGAGCCGGCAAGCGCCGCCACCGCAATTTCGGCCCAGACCATGTCGATATTGGCCCGGCCCACTTCCGTGGAAATCCGGAACCCCATGCCGACCGTGGGTGTGCCGAAAAATTCTGCCACAATGGCGCCGATCAGCGCCAGCGTGGAATTGATCTTCAACGCATTGAAAATGAACGGCCATGCCGCCGGGAGCCGGAGCTTGATCAGCGTCTGTGACCAGGAGGCGGCATAGGTGCGCATCAGGTCACGCTCCATGCTGGATGAGGCGGACAGGCCCTGGATGGTGTTGACCAGCATCGGGAAAAAGGTCGCGACCACGACAACGGCGGCCTTTGATGGCCAGTCGAAGCCGAACCACATCACCATGATCGGTGCGATGCCGACGATCGGCAGCGCCGAAACGAAATTGCCGAACGGCAGCAGCCCGTTCTTGAGGAATGGCGAACGGTCGATGAGGATGGCGACGATGAAACCAGAGCCGCAGCCGATTGCATAACCGATCAGCACCGCCTTCAGGAAGGTTTGCTGGAAATCGGCCCAGAGGATCGGCAGCGAATTGATCAGACGCACCCAGACATCGCTTGGGGCAGGCAGCAGGATCGGCGGAATGTCGAAGGCGATGACGACGCCTTCCCAGATGATGATGATCGCGGCGCCGAAAATGACGGGCACGGCAAACCAGGCAAGGCGATTGAGCACGGGGTTGGAGAATTTCTGCCGCACCAGCCACTCGTTGAAGGCCCAGCCGCCGAGCCAGAAGGCGATCGCGAACAAGACGAAACCGTCATTCATGGCTTGACCCCCATGCGTTTGAGGACCGCGGTTTGCGCAAGCCCGACAATGGCGACCAGAATGGAGGCGAGGATCGCGGCCATGAACAGCGCCGACCAGATCTGCACCGTCTGCCCGTAATAGGAGCCTGACAGGAGCCGCGCGCCAAGACCGGCCACCGCGCCCGTCGGCAGTTCGGCGATGATCGCGCCAACCAGCGAAATCGCGATCGCGATTTTCAGCGACGTGAAAAGATAGGGCATGGCCGACGGCAGTCTGAGCTTCCACAGGATCTGCCGGTCATTGGCATTATAGGTGCGCATCAGGTCGAGTTGCAGCGCGTCGGGCGAACGCAGCCCCGAGACCATGCCGACGGCGACGGGGAAGAAAGACAGATAGGTCGAGATCAGCGCCTTGGGCAAAAGCCCGGTAATGCCGATCGCGTTCAGGACGACGATCAGCATCGGCGCGATGGCGATGATCGGAATCGTCTGGCTGGCGATGATCCACGGCATCATCGAGCGTTCCATCGTGCGGTTGTGGACGATGGCGATGGCGAGAATGATGCCGAAACCGGAGCCGATGGCAAAGCCGAGCAGGGTGGAGGACAGCGTGATCCAGGCGTGATAGACGAGGCTGCGCTTGGAGGTGATCTTCTTTTCGACCGTGGTGTTCCAGAGTTCCGCCGCGACCTGGTGCGGGGAGGGCAGCACCGGCCGCTCCAGCGTGTAGGATTGCGAGACGATTTCGCCGAAGGTGATCTCCTGTCCGGCGCGGCGCGCCTGATCCTCGACAAACTGCCGGTTCATCACCACGACGAAGACGCACCAGATGGCCAGGATGGCAAAGACGACGGTGGCAACCGGAAGGACGCGTTCACGCAGCATGGCGGTGTCCTTTCTCGCTTTCGTCTTTCAAATGCGGCCTGCTATTGTCTGCAGAAACAGCCAAGCCCACCCACCAAGCTCCCCCCTTGAGGGGGAGATGTCGCGAAAGCGACAGAGAGGGGTAACCCCTCCCCAATCGGCGCGGTGTTTCGGGCTTGCGGTTCACTCCCCTCTGCCCCTGTCGGGGCATCTCCCCCTCAAGGGGGGAGATCGAAGAGAGGCCGCCGGTTCCTTTAGCCACTCCCCAACCTCTTCCGTCATCCCGGCCTTGAGCCGGGATCCAGGCCCAAACAACGGGAGGCAGCGTTTGATGTCCGGCAGCAGAACCGGTTCGCGCGTTCAGGCCGTGCCGCCCTGGACCCCGGCTCAAGGCCGGGGTGACGGCGTGAGGGTGCGGCAGGCGCTCACTCATAACTATGCCCCGCTCTCAGTCCCTCGCGCACGCGATGGGCGATCTTCAGGAATTCCGGGCTTTCGCGAATGTCGAGCGGGCGTTCCTTCGGCAGCGTCGAATCAATCACATCGGTCACCCGGCCGGGGCGCGGGCTCATCACCACGATCTTGGTCGATAGATAGACGGCCTCGGGGATCGAGTGCGTGACGAAGCAGATGGTCTTGTTGGTCGCGGCCCAGAGCTTCAGCAATTGCTCGTTCAGATGGTCGCGGACGATCTCGTCGAGCGCGCCAAAGGGCTCGTCCATCAGCAGAAGATCGGCATCGAAGGCGAGCGCGCGGGCAATCGAGGCGCGCTGCTGCATGCCGCCCGATAGCTGCCATGGGAATTTCTTCCCGAAGCCTGCAAGGTCCACCAGCTCCAGCACCCGTTCGATGCGGCGGGTCTGGTCGGCCTTGGTATAGCCCATGATTTCGAGCGGCAGGGCGACATTCTTCTCGATCGTGCGCCAGGGATAAAGGGCGGCGGCCTGAAACACATAGCCATAGGCGCGGTCAAGCCGGGCGTTTTCCGGCGTGGTGCCGTTGACGGTGATCTCGCCGGCGGTTTTTTTCTCAAGGTCGGCGATCACCCGCAGAAAGGTGGTCTTGCCGCAGCCGGACGGACCGATGAAGGAGACGAAATCGCCCTTCTTGACCTCCAGATTGACATCCTTCAGGGCGTGGACCGGACCGTCATTGGTCGTAAAGGTGAGACAGAGATCCTTCGCCGAGACGACGGAAAGGGGCGCCTTGTCATTCATTCTGCGCTCTCCAGTTCTGAAAATCGTTTTCGCGCGATGGGAAACAGGTGGCGTTCGCTCAAGGCGGCGCGTTTCACGCCGACCGGCCCGAAAAGCGGCAGCCACCGACATTCTGCGATTTCCGCCTGCGGCGCGACCTCCGGCGCGGCGAAGGTCGAAAAGGCTTCCGCCTCGACGATCATTCCGGGTTCGTTCGCCGCTCTTTCGCGGTGGTGCCCTTCCGGCCGGAAGACTTCGGGCGCTAGCTTCAGCGCCAGTTCCTCGTCCAGTTCACGAATGAGGGCCGCGATCGGGGTCTCGCCTTCGTCAATCTTGCCGCCGGGCTGCATGAAGGCCGCCGTGCCGCGCTTGCGCACGGTCAGCATCTCGCCCTTGTCGTTGATGATCAGCGCGACGGCGATGCGGATGGTGTTGTCGTCGCTCATCCGCTCACGCCCTCTTCTGCAGGGCAAGCGCTGCCCCCAACATCACCAGAATGCCGCCGGCGGACGCCTCGAGCCAGGCCACCGCGCGTTCCGTCACCACCCGGGCAAGGGCGGAGAAGGCGAGCGCATAGATGAGCAGGATCGGCAGTTCGAGCATCACCGAAATGCCGCCGAAGACCACCATCTGCATCGCTACATCGCCCGTCGGGTTGACGAATTGCGGCAGGATGGCGACGAAGAAGGCGAGGTTTTTCGGGTTTGCCGCCTGTACGCTGAAGCCGCGGAAGAACAGCCTGAACGGCGCTTCGGGTGTCACGCGTTTGAGATTTGCCGCACCAGCCAAGGCCGAACCGCCTTCACCTTTCCGGCGAGACAACAGCGGGGCGATCATCTTGATGCCGAGCCAGGCGAGATAGACCGCACCGATGATTTTCACCACATTGAAGAGCGTTGCGCTCATCAGGATCAGCGAGGCGACGCCGGCGGCCGACAGCGCGAAATAAAGCGCATTGGTCGCCAGAATGCCGGTCGCTGCCGCCTGCGAGCGCCAGAAGCCCTGCCGCATGGATAGCCCCACGACCAGCAGCACGGCAGGCCCCGGCGACAGGCACAAAAGAAACTCGGTCGCGGCAAAGGCCGCTACGCTTGACCAGTCCATGCGTCAGACCCCCGAAGGCGGAATGCCGGCGCGCTCTATTCTGCGCGGGGCAACGAGGTCCTTCCAGGTGGAGAGCGCCTTGTTGACGGCCGGGTAGGGCTCGCGCTTGACGTATTTGCCGTGTCCCTCCTCGGTCTTCAGCGTCGATTCCTCGAGAACGACCTTGCCGCGTGACAGGGTGAAGCGCGGCAGGCCCTTCACATGCTTGCCCTCGAACACGTTGTAATCGATGGCGGAAACCTGGGTGTCGGCGGTGATCGTCTTTTCCAGCGTCGGATCCCAGACGATGAGATCGGCATCCGCGCCGACCAGAACGGCGCCCTTCTTCGGATACATGTTGAGGATCTTGGCAATGTTGGTGGAGGTGACGGCAACGAATTCGTTCATCGTCAGCCTGCCGGTCGTCACGCCATAGGTCCAAAGAAGCGGCAGACGGTCTTCCAGGCCGCCCGTACCGTTCGGGATCTTGGTGAAGTCGTTGACGCCGTAGCGCTTCTGCTCGGTTGTGAAGGCACAGTGGTCGGTCGCAACGCAGGAGAGCGTGCCCGATTGCAGGCCGGCCCAGAGCGAGTCCTGGTGCTGCTTGTTGCGGAAGGGCGGCGACATCACCCGACGGGCGGAATGGTCCCAGTCCTTGTCGAAATATTCGCTTTCATCGAGCATCAGATGCTGGATCAGCGGCTCGCCATAGACCCGCATACCCTTCTGCTTGGCGCGGCGGATCGCCTCGTGGCTTTGCTCGCAGGAGGTATGGACCACGTAAAGCGGCACGCCGGCCATGTCGGCGATCATGATGGCGCGGTTGGTGGCCTCGCCTTCCACTTCCGGCGGGCGCGAATAAGCGTGGCCTTCCGGGCCATTATTGCCTTCGGCCATCAGCTTTGCCTGCATGCTGGCAACGACATCGCCGTTTTCGGCGTGGACCAGCGGCATGGCGCCAAGTTCGGCACAGCGCTGGAAGGAGGCGAACATCTCGTCGTCATTCACCATCAGCGCGCCCTTATAGGCCATGAAGTGCTTGAAGGTGTTGATGCCGTGTTCCTTGACGACCGCTTCCATCTCGTCAAACACCTGCTTGTCCCACCAGGTAATCGCCATGTGGAAGGAATAGTCGCAGGCCGCACTGGTCGACTTGTTGTCCCAGCGCTTGATTGCATCGAACAGCGACTGGCCGGGATCGGGCAGGCAGAAATCGACGACCATGGTCGTGCCGCCGGCAACAGCCGCGCGCGTACCGCTGGCAAAGTCATCCGAGGAATAAGTGCCCATGAACGGCATCTGCAGGTGCACATGCGGATCGATGCCGCCGGGCATGACGAAACAGCCGGTGGCATCCAGCGTCTCGTCGCCGGAAAGATCGGGGCCGATCGCGACGATCTTGCCGTCCTCGATCTTTACATCGGATTTATAGGTCAGGTCGGCGGTGACAATCGTGCCGCCCTTGATAACTGTGCTCATTCTGCTGTTCCCTTGATTTTCAAACGGGCGGTTTTCCGCTTCTCGTTTTGATGGTGTCTATTTCAGCCGGTATTTTCCCCGCGGGTAGGTGTTCTCGTTCATGTCCGAAGGTGCTGCGCCTAGATTGGGGCTGATACTCCCCCGGCTTCTGGCCGCTTCGCCTGGCTGCGGCGCGACCGCCGCCCCGCCGCTGACGGTCGAGGCCGGTTTCGCGCCGATGAAGCCGCGCGATCGGAGAGCCGGTGTTGCGTCCTTCGGTTTGCTTTTCATGCCGTGTTGCCGGTGGTGAGAAAGGAGCGGCGGCTATCCGTCGACCAGGTCGAGCCGCTTCTCGATGCGTGCAATGCGCCCGTCCATGCGATCGATGCGTCGTGAGATGCTGGCATATTGCTGTTCAATGAAGCCGAGCCGCTCTTTGGTTTCAAGGTGATACTGCGTGTGCAGGGCAAGCGCTTCCTGCATACGTTTGAGCGTTTCAAATATAAGCTCATTTGTAACCTTGTCGGACATCGGATAATCCCTTCGTCCCAAGAATATAGAGCGAAAGCCACTACTCCACAATCTCCGCCGTCTTCAACACTGCCCTGAGCAACACGTCCGCGCCGGCGGTGGCCCATTCCTTGGAAATGTCCTCGGCCTCGTTGTGCGACAGCCCGTCGACGCAGGGGCACATCACCATGGTGGCGGGGGCGACCTTGGCGGCCCAGCAGGCATCGTGCCCTGCGCCGGAAACGATGTCCATGTGACCGTATCCGAGTTCGACGGCGGCATCGCGAACGTTTTTCACCAGTTCGGGGTCGAAGGTGACCGGATCGAAATGACCGACCGGCTCGACCGAACAGCCGACGCCCAGCTCCTCGCAGATCTCGGCGGCCTGTTTTTCGATCGCCGCGCGCATGCCGTCGAGCTTGTCCTGGTCTACCGTGCGGATATCGACGGTGAAGGTGACGGTGCCGGGCAGCACATTGCGGGAATTGGGCTTGAAGAACATCTGGCCGACGCCGCCGACAGCGTTCGGCTGGGCATCCATCGCCACTTTCTGCACCATTTCCAGAATGCGGGCCATGGCAAGGCCGGCATTGACGCGCATCGCCATCGGCGTGGAGCCGGTATGGGCTTCCTTGCCGGTCAGCGTAAATTCCAGCCACCAGAGGCCCTGACAGTGGGTGACGACGCCGATTTCCTTCTTTTCGGCTTCCAGGATCGGGCCTTGCTCGATGTGGTATTCGTAATAGGCGTGCATCTTGCGGGCGCCCACCTCTTCCTCGCCCAGCCAGCCGATGCGCTTCAGCTCGTCGCCATAGGCCTTGCCCTCTGGATCCTTGCGGCCATAGGCATAGTCGAGCGTGTGCATGCCGGCGAAAACGCCGGAGGCGAGCATGGCGGGCGCGAAGCGGGCGCCTTCCTCGTTCGCCCAGTTGGTGACCACGATCGGGTGCTTGGTCTTGATATTAAGGTCGTTCAGCGTGCGCACCAGTTCAAGCGCGGACAGCACGCCGAGCACACCGTCATATTTGCCGCCGGTCGGCTGGGTGTCGAGATGGCTGCCGACATAGACGGGCAGTGCGTCGGGATCGGTGCCCGGTCGGGTCATGAACATCGAGCCCATCTTGTCGACGCCCATCGAAAGGCCCGCTTCGTCACACCATTCTTTAAAGAGCGCGCGGCCTTCCGCGTCCTCATCCGTCAAGGTCTGGCGGTTGTTGCCGCCGGCGACGCCGGGTCCGATCCTGGCCATTTCCATGATCGCGTCCCAAAGACGGTCGCCGTTGATACGCATGTTCTCGCCTGCAAAGGCTGCCATGACTGTTCCCCGTTTCTGTTCCCGAGGCCTTGCCCAACGCCGGTCCAGCCGCCGGAAAGAGAGCATTGCCTTTCTTGTTTGGATCGGTCACGTTTTTGACCGCTTGGTAAACTTTACAACTTCCGCGCCAAGGCTCAAGTGATCAACATCAAATTCAATCGTCATTTTCCAAAAAAATAGCCTAAAGTTTAGGCTAGATTCGAATTTGTGCAAAACTGGCTGCGGGTTGCAGTGCGGAATGAAGGGCGATGGAAGTGGAAATGACACCACGGGCGGGGCGAACACAGCGGCGGACGCGCATACAGGAGGCCAAGGAGGAGCTGATCCTCGAGGCCGCTCTGGATGTGTTCTCGGCGAACGGTTTCAGAGGGGCGACCGTCGATCAGATCGCCGAGGCCGCCGGCATGTCAAAACCCAACGTGCTCTATTATTTTCGCTCGAAAGAGGCCGTATTCGCGGCCCTTGTCGCCCGGGTGATGGACATCTGGCTCGACCCGCTCCGGGTCTTCGACGTCGAGAAGGACCCGGCCGCCGAGATCCGCTCCTATATCCGTCGCAAGCTTGAAATGGCGCGGGACTATCCGCGCGAAAGCCGGCTTTTCGCCAATGAGGTGCTGCAGGGCGCGCCCAATACCGAATCCTTCCTCAAGGGCGAGTTGAAGGACCTTGTCGACGAGAAGGCCAAGGTGATTCGCGCCTGGCAGGCCGCCGGAAAGCTGCGCAAGGTCGATCCCTACCACCTGATCTTCTCGATCTGGGCGACGACCCAGCATTATGCGGATTTCGACGTGCAGGTGCGCGCGGTGCTGGGCGAGGGGCTTTCGGGGGAGGGACGATTCGAGGATGCTGCGCGTTATCTCGAGGCCTTGTTCATCAATGGGCTTATTCCCGGCAAGGGTGCCGCCTGAGGCCTTACGAGATTTGCGCGAGCCAGTTCCTGTCGCGCGCGAAACGCGTCAGGGCGTCGGCCGAAAGCGGCGGCGCGAAGAAATAGCCCTGGAAGGCATCGACGCCGAGTTCGCGCAGGATGCGCGCATGCTCGGCCGTTTCGACGCCTTCGGCGATCACTTCAATGCCGAGCGCCTTGCCGATCTCGACGATCGAGGCGACCAGACGGCGCTGGCTCTGGCCGGTGGTGATGGGCAGCACGAGTTGCCGGTCGATCTTCAGCCGTTTCGGCGACAATGAGAGCAGGCTGAGGATCGAGGCGTAGCCGGTGCCGAAATCGTCAATCTCGACATCGACCCCGAGCGCCTTGATCGCCGCCACCGCGCTTTCCAGGCTGGTGTCCTGATCGTCAAAGGAAATTGATTCGAGAAGTTCGATGCAGAGTTGGCCGGGCTTGAGCCTGCTTTCCGAGATGCCCTGAAGAAGAAGCGGGTCAATCAGTCGCTGGGCGGAGATGTTGACCGAGATATGGGGAACGGCAAGACCGGATTGCTGCCAGGTCTGAAATTGCGCGCAGGCCTTCTCCAACACGACGGCGTCAATACGGGCGATCGATCCGGTCGTCTCGGCGGTGCCGATGAAATGGCTCGGGGCGAGCGTGCCGCGGGTCGGGTGATGCCAGCGCACCAGCGCCTCGACGCCCTGTATCTCCTCGGTGCGCGCGGAAATCTGAGGCTGGTAGAACACCTCGAACTGGTCCTCTTCAAGGGCGGCCAGCAATTCGTCGGCCACCTTCTTGTTGGTAATCGCGATATTGCGCAGCGTGGCGTCGAAGATCACGAACTGGTTGCGGCCCATGCGCTTGGCCTCATAGAGCGCGATGCCGGCGTTGACGAGCGCATCGCGCATCGTGGTCGTCTCGCTGTCGATCCAGGCGATGCCGACGCTGGCGCTGACGCGCACATGGTGCTCGCCATATTGGAGTGGCCGGCCAAGGGCGCGGATGATCTCCTGCGCCAGACGTGTCAGCCGTTCGACATTGCCATCCCAGCCGGTCACCAGCGTGAACTCGTCGCCGCCGACGCGCGCAAGGAAGTCGTGGGCGCCGGCAATGCTGCGCAGCATGTTGGCGCTGTGGCGCAGCATCGCGTCGCCCGCGGCATGGCCGAGCGTGTCGTTAATCTCCTTGAAGCGGTCGAGGTCGACGTGCAGGACGGCATAGGGCGGTCCGTCGGGCCCGATCGCCTCGCTGGCCTTGCCGCCGGCAAAGGCCTCGCCGAGATAGCGCCGGTTGGCGAGGCCCGTCAGCGCGTCGTGAAGCGCGTTGTGGCGCAGCACCTTCTGCGCTTTTTCAAGCGCCGCATTCTTCTGGCGCGCCTCGACATTGGCGCCTTTCAGCTTCTCGTGAAGCCTGACATCCTCGGTTATGTCCCAGTTGACGCCGATCATCCGCGCCTTGCCGTCCGGGTCCGTGAAGAACGTGCCGAAGACCTGTATGTGATGGGTTTCTCCATCGTCCAGCACGATGCGGAAGGTGTTGCGGAAGTCCGCTTCCTCGGCGATCGTGATTTCCATCCTTGTCTTTTCCTTTCTCAGATCGTCGGGATGGAGTCTTTCGAACCAGATCTGCATGGGGCTTTTTCCGCAGTCCGGCGATTTGCCGTAAAGCGCGTACATCCGCCTGTCCCAGACGGCCTCGCCGCTCTCCAGATCCATCTCCCAGACGCCGATCTTCGAGGCGTCGAGGGCAAGCTGCATTCGTCGGGAAAGCCGACCGAGCTTTGCCAGGTTTCGCTGGCGCAGGCGCATCAGCCAGGCGATGCCGACAACGGCTGCAATGATGACGAGACCGATCGTGCCGATCATGATCTGTCGGGGCAGCGCCTCAGAAACCGGCTCGCTCCAGCCGGATTTCGGTACGGCGGCGAGCGTCCATTGCGTATTGGCAAGCTCGATCGCTTGCGTGACCGGATCGGCCTCGAAGATTGCCGCTCGCCCGAAAAGGATATCGGCCGGCGATCCGTCAGGGCCGTTCTTGGCAAGCGCAAGGTCGAGGTCGGGATGGCGCGCGGTGATCGTGCGGTCGGCGAGCAGGTCTTCGAGTGAAACGATTGCCGAGAGCAGGCCCCAGGTCTCGCTGTCCTCGCCGTCATAGAGCGGATAGTAGGTGAGCAGCCCCGAGCCGCCCTGAACCAGCACGATCGGACCGTCAACGACCGCCCCGCGCGCGAGCAATGCCTTGTCGATCGCGGCAAGCTGTTCCGGACGGTCGCGGTAATCCAGTCCAATCGCCTCCCGGTTTTCTTCGAGCGGATAGACCATGGTGATCTTGAGGTCGCGGGCGAGCGCAATGCTTGCGATCGCGTTGTGGCCCTCGACCAGCTTGTCGGCCAGCCGCGCAAAGCGGTCGGCATCGATTTCGGGCTCGAGCGAGAGCGCAACGCCCATCCCCTCCACCAGCCGGAGGTTCTCTTCCAGATCCGCCTCAAGGCGTGCCGTGGAAACCGCCATGCGCTCCGATGTCTTCAGCCGCAGGTTCTCGGTGAAATTGTATTCGGCCTGGCGATTGGCGACGATCATCGAGCCGAGCACGAGCGCGACGACGGCCAGAGCGAGAATGTCGCTCGGCGTCAACCGGTAAGATCTTTTTCGTCGCTGTGCTGCCGGCTTCAGCATTCTCTCGCCTGCTCCCGTCTCCTGCCTTGCTTCGCATGCTGCAGGACATTGTGAGGCGAAATCAATGTAAAAAGAGTTTTATCCTATATATATACTTAATATTCGAAGAGAAATATAAGTATATTAGATTGTTCTGTTTGATTTATCTCTAAAAATACATGATTGGTAGAGACAAAAAGCCATGGGGCCGGCGCGACCCCATGGCTTTCTCATGTGTTATTGTTTGAGGCGTGCCTATTCGGCCGCCTTCGTCGCCATCGGGTTGTTCGGGTGAGACGTCCAGTTGGCGTAGTCGGCGGAAACCGTCTTGCCGGTGCGCCGGTCCGTTTCACCGGGTGCCAGCGTCACCATGTCGATGCAGTTTTCAACGGGGCAGACATTGACGCAGAGATTGCAGCCGACGCAGTCTTCTTCCTTCACCATGAAGTGGCGTTCGCCGTCGACCATGGCCGTGATCGCCTGGTGCGAGGTGTCCTCGCAGGCAATGTGGCAGCGGCCGCATTTGATGCAGGCGTCCTGGTCGATGCGGGCCTTGGTTATGGAATTGAGGTTGAGGTATTGCCAGTCGGTGACATTCGGCACGGCGCGGCCGGAAATCTCGTCGAGCGTGGCGAAGCCCTTCGTGTCCATCCACGCCGAAAGGCCGGAGATCATTTCCTTGACGATCTTGAATCCGTAGGTCATCGCCGCCGTGCAGACCTGCACATTGCCGGCGCCGAGCACCATGAATTCGGCCGCGTCCCGCCAGGTGGTGATGCCGCCGATGCCGGAAATCGGCAGGCCGGCGGTTTCCGGGTCGCGGGCGATCTCGGCCACCATGTTGAGCGCGATCGGCTTGACCGCCGGGCCGCAATAGCCGCCATGGGTGCCCTTGCCGCCGACCGTCGGGATCGGCGCGAAAGTGTCGAGGTCGACCGAGACGATGGAATTGATCGTGTTGATCAGCGACACTGCATCGGTGCCGCCGCGATGGGCCGCGCGCGCGGAATGGCGAATGTCCGTGATGTTCGGCGTCAGCTTGGTGATCACCGGCATGCGGGTATATTGCTTGCACCAGCGCACCACCATTTCGACATATTCCGGCACCTGGCCGACGGCGGCGCCCATGCCGCGCTCCGACATGCCGTGGGGACAGCCGA
This sequence comes from Martelella lutilitoris, assembly GCF_005924265.1. Taxonomy (GTDB): domain Bacteria; phylum Pseudomonadota; class Alphaproteobacteria; order Rhizobiales; family Rhizobiaceae; genus Martelella; species Martelella lutilitoris. The sequence goes on along the minus strand of NZ_VCLB01000004.1, from coordinate 257,971 downwards.
AATTGAGCTCGATCCCGTCGGCGCCTGTCTCTTCGACCAGCGGCAGGATCGCCTTCCAGCTCTCCTCGTCGCAGGGCACCATGATGGAAACCACGATGGCCCGGTCCGGCCAGCGCATCTTCACTTCCTTGATTTCGCGGAGGTTCAGATAGAGATCGCGGTCGGTGATCAACTCGATATTGTTGAGCCCGAGAAGCCGGCGGTCGGCGCCCCAGATCGCGCCATAACGCGGGCCGTTGACGTTGACGACCGGCGGGCCTTCCTCGCCGAGCGTCTTCCACACGACGCCGCCCCAGCCTTCACGGAAGGCGCGCTCGACATTATAGGCCTTGTCCGTCGGCGGCGCGGAGGCGAGCCAGAACGGGTTGGGCGATTTGATACCGACGAAATTGTTTCTGAGATCAGCCATGTCCTTGCTCTCCTTAAGCCACGGCGCTTGCCAGCGGCGCTTCGCCGGCGAGAACGAGATTGATGGAAATGGCGGCGTCGCGGCCCTGCTGAACCGAGGTAACGGTCAGGTCCTCGCCGCGCTTGATGCAGTCGCCACCTGCCCAGACGTCGGCCAGCGACGTCCGGCCCTCCGCATCAACGGCGATGCGGCCGTTCTCGAGTTTCAGGCCTTCGAGATGTTCGGTGACGAAGGTCTGGCCGATGGCCTTCAGCACGTGGTCGGCGGCAATCACGCCGGTCTCGCCCGTGCCGACGAGCTTTCCGTCGCGGATTTCCGTATGCTCGAACAGCACGCCGGAGACGTGACCGTCCTCGCCGATGATTTCCTTCGGCGCGAGGTAGTGGCGGATGAAGACGCCGCGCGAGGCGGCAAGGTCCTGCTCGAATTGCGAGGCGCCCATGGCATCCGCGCCGCGTCGATAGCAGAGCGTCACCTCGTCCGCGCCCAGCAGCTTCGACTGCACCGCGGCATCGATCGCCGTCATGCCGCCGCCGAGAACGACGACGTGAGAGCCGACGGAAACAGTCGAGAAGTCGTCGGCCTGGCGCAGGTTCTCGATGAAATCGACGGCGTTCTCGCAGGCGCCGAGGTCCTCGCCGGGGATGCCGAGTTCATTAACGCCCCCAAGGCCCATGCCGAGGAAGACGGCGTCATAGTCGCGGCGGAGTTCCCCGAGGGTGAAATCGCGGCCGAGCATCTGCCCGCCACGAATTTCGATCCCGCCGATTTCAAGCAGATAGGCGATCTCCTTCTGGGCGAAATCGTCGACGGTCTTGTAGGCGGCAAGGCCGTATTCGTTGAGGCCGCCAGCCTTGTCCTTCGCCTCCAGCACGACCACGTCGTGGCCGGCCATGGCGAGGCGATGGGCGCAGGCAAGACCCGCGGGTCCTGCGCCGACCACGGCGACGCGTTTGCCGGTCTCGTGGGCGCGTGTGTAGAACTGCGTGTTCTTTTCCATCGCCGTATCGGTGGCGTAGCGCTGCAGAAGGCCGATCTCGACCGGCTTCTTCTCTGCCGTGTTGCGCACGCAGGCTTCCTCGCACAGCGTTTCGGTGGGACAGACGCGCGCGCACATACCGCCGAAAATGTTCTGGTCGAAGATGGTTTTCGCAGCGCCCAGCGGGTTGTCCGTCGAGATCTGGCGGATGAACAGCGGAATGTCGATCGCTGTCGGACAGGCCGTCATGCAGGGCGCGTCGTAGCAGAAATAGCAGCGATCGGCCTCGACCGCCGCCTCGTGCCGGTCGAGCGGCGGGTGCAGGTCGGCAAAATTCTTGTGATAGTCGTCGGGCGCAAGGCGCCCGCCCTTCAAGGCAGGTTCCGGATTTCGCATCGCAATGTTCCCCGTTTTTAAGGTTATTGGATGGAATGCTAGCGCGAATTCAAAATTTTATCAAACGGTAAAAGTTTTAGGGGCTGGAAGGAGCTTCGCCAGGGGAAAATGCAATGACGCCCGGAAGGAAATCCGGCTTTCGGTACGTTGCGGAAGCCGGTCTCTTCAAAAAATGTCGAGGACGCCGCGTTTCTTTCGGTCGGCCTCTTTCTGGAGGTGATTGACGTTTTCCCGCCACAGGAAGGATGCGCCCGCGACCATGGCGATCGCGATCGCCAGCATCGCGCCGATCAGGAGGTCACGGGCAAGTGCATGGCTGAGAAGGTCGTGATAGGCCGTACCGGAAGAGCCAGCGAAGGGCAGGTATTCGGAAAAGAATGAGGATGCCGGATCGGCGGCTGCAAGGGGCGCGGTGTCGAGACCGGTGCGGGCCACCGCCGGGAAGGGCGTCATGGCCATCAGCGCGGGCGTGCCGAGCAGAGCGAGCGCCGAAAGTCCGCGCTTCCACTTTGCCGTTCTCGCCGCCTTCAGCATGTCCGTTTTCGTCCACATGGACCTTCTCCTTCATCCGGTCGTTCGGTGCCTGCCACAAGGCCATGAAATTGCGACAGCTTCTGGATGAAAACCGGTCGAAGGGGACCCATTTTGAGGCGGAATCATGGCATGGTTAACCGCCGCCGGTTTTGCGGCGCGACGCGCGGGACACGGCGTCACCTCGCGATGTTGCGTTTCAAGAAGGGCACAGCCGGCCCGGAATTGGGCAAGAACCGAGGATAGCGCTTGAAACGGCGGGCAAATTGGGCTTAGACCAGCTACTTGGAAAAAATGCCGCGATCCGGCGGCTTTCCAAGGTTCAATCTAGACATCAGGACATTGAAAATGGCCCTTCTTGCTGACGCTCTTTCTCGTGTGAAGCCCTCTGCCACCATCGCCGTGGCGCAGAAAGCACGCGACCTCAAAGCGAAAGGGCGCGATGTCATCAGCCTCGGCGCCGGCGAACCCGACTTCGATACGCCGGACAACATCAAGCAGGCCGCCATCGAGGCGATCAATCGCGGCGAGACGAAGTACACGCCCGTGCCCGGCATCCAGCCGCTGCGCGAGGCCATCGCCGCCAAGTTCAAGCGCGAGAACAATCTCGACTACAAGCCGTCGCAGACGATCGTCGGCACGGGCGGCAAGCAGATCCTGTTCAACGCCTTCATGGCGACGCTGAACCCGGGCGACGAAGTCGTCATCCCGGCCCCTTACTGGGTGTCCTATCCGGAAATGGTAGCGCTTTGCGGCGGCACGCCGGTCTTCGTTTCCGCAACGAAGGAAAACAATTACAAGCTGCAGGCCGAGGATCTCGAAAAGGCGATCACGCCCAAGACCAAGTGGTTCATCTTCAACTCGCCGTCAAACCCGTCGGGCGCCGCCTATACCCATGACGAGCTGAAGGCGCTCACCGACGTGCTGATGCGCCACGAAAACGTCTGGGTGCTGACCGACGACATGTATGAGCATCTGACCTACGGCGATTTCAAATTCGTCACGCCGGTAGAGGTCGAGTCCGGCCTCTACGACCGCACGCTCACCATGAACGGCGTTTCGAAAGCCTATGCGATGACCGGCTGGCGTATCGGCTATGCGGCAGGTCCGGAAGTGCTGATCAAGGCGATGACGACGATCCAGAGCCAGCAGACCTCCGGCGCATGCTCGATCGCGCAATGGGCCTCCGTCGAGGCGCTGAACGGCACGCAGGACTTCATCCCCGAGCGTAAGGCCGCCTTCGAGAAACGCCGCGACCTGGTGGTTTCCATGCTCAACCAGGCGACCGGCATCGAGTGCCCGGTTCCCGAAGGCGCGTTCTACGTCTACCCCTCCTGCGCCGCGCTGATGGGCAAGACCGCGCCGACCGGCAAGGTGATGGAGACGGACGAGGATTTCGTCACCGAGCTTCTGGAATCCGAAGGCGTCGCCGTGGTTCACGGTTCGGCCTTCGGCCTCGGCCCGAACTTCCGCATCTCCTACGCAACCTCGGAAGCGGAGCTGGAAGACGCCTGCAACCGCATCCAGCGCTTCTGCGCCGCCTGCCGTTAAGCGCGGCGGTCGCTCAATGCATCAAGGGGCGCGCCGGCGGCGCGCCCTTTTTCGTGCCGATCGCGCTTAACAGGCAATGCCATTGGCGCTATAGCCGTGGTTGTTCACCATCGAGCCGGGATGTCATGAAACTGAGCTTCTTTTCCGTATCCAGCCTGTCCGTCACCCAAGCGCTTTCTTGCCTTTTGGCCTTGCTGATTCTTGGCTTTTCAACAGGCGGCGCATGGGCGCAGCAGCCGGCAGACCAGACAGACTCAGCCGCGCAGGCGCCCGTGGCGGTCGGCGTGCATGCCGTTCCGCCCTTCGTGATGCAGGACCGGGACGGATCCTGGTACGGGCTCGGCGTCGACCTGATGAATGCGCTCAGCCGCAACCTCGATACCGACTACCGGCTCGTTGAGACCGATCCGGCCGACATGGTCGCAAGGGTTGAGGACGGAACGCTTGGCGCGGCGATCGGCCCCGTTCCGATCAATGCGCGCGACGAGGCGGTGATCGACTTTACACAGCCCTATTACAGCGGCAGCGTCGGCGTCGCGGTCCGGCTCGTCGATCGGCTCGGCCCGCGCTTCATGCTGGAACTGCTGACCTCGCCGGCCTTTCTCTACATGCTCGGCCTGCTGACCGGCCCCGTCTTCATCATCGGCGCGCTGATCTGGCTTCTGGAGCGGCGGGCCAATCCCGAACAATTCGAGCCGCGGCCGGCGCGCGGCGTGTTCTCCGGGTTCTGGTGGGCGACGGTGACGATGACCACTGTCGGCTATGGCGACAAGGCGCCGGTAACCTTTCTCGGACGGTTGCTGGCCATGTTCTGGATGTTCGCGGCCTTGATCCTGGCGGCGATCACGACGGCGCAACTTGCCGCCGGACTGACCTCCTCGATCAGCACCAGCGCGATCGAGAGCGTCGGCGACCTCGGCGGCCTGAGGGTCGGTACGGTCCCCCGGTCCTCGGCGGCCTCTGAACTCGATATTCTCCACGTTGCTCCCGAGAACTATCCGGATCTGGAGACCGGGCTCAAAGCGCTTTCCCATGGCGAGATCGACGCCTTTGTCTATGACCGGGCGGCGCTGCAATGGGGACTTCGCGATTTTTCCGGACTTTATCTGGCGGGCCTTTCCTTCTCGCAGCAGAATTACGGTCTGATCCTGCCCAAGAACGATCCGGCGCGCGAAGCCATCAATATCGCCATCCTGTCGACGCTGGAAAGCGAGCAATGGCATCTGATCGTCGATCGCTATCTGCCGGCCGACGGGCGCTGAGCCTCATGCAATATAGGCCTTGAGCCCCTTCACCAGCGCATCAAAGACTGCCCGGCAGCGCGGCGAATGGCGCAGGTCCTCATGCATCACCACCCAGAGGGGCAGGCTGAGCGGCACCTGTCCTTGAAGCACCTCCTCAAGGCGGGGATCGCGCCGGCCTATCGGGGCCTGGCAGAAACCGAAGCCGCAGCCTGCGCGGATCGCCGCAAGCTGGGCGAGATTGCTATCCGAGCGGAAGTCGAATGCCGGCATCTTCAGGTCGCCGAAGGCGTCCAACGCCTCGCGGATATAGACCAGCTCGTGATCGAAGCCGATGGTGGGGCGCTTTTCGACCTCTTCGAGCGTGGCGGGAGCGCCGAAACGCTCGATCACCTCCTTGCGGGCGAAGCAGCCGATCGGGATCATGCCGATATTGCGCACCAGCAGCGCCTCCTGCTTCGGCTCCACCATCCTGAGCGCGATATCGGCCTTGCGCGCCAGAATATCCTCCACCGCATCGGAGACCGAAACCTCGATATCGAGCGCGGGATGCGCTGCCATTAGCGGCGCGAGGATCTCGGGCAGAACCTCGATCGCGATGACATCGGAAGCGCTGATCCTGACGGTCCCGGCAACGCTGTTCCGGCTTTCCGAGGCCGTACGGCGGATTGCGTCGGCGGACGCCGCCATGCCCTCGGCAAGATGGCGCATGGCGCGCGCAGTGTCGGTCGGCTCCAGTCCGCGCTGCGAGCGGGTGAACAATTGCTGCCCGGCTTCCGCCTCCAGCGCCTCGATATGGCGGCCGACCGTCGGCTGGGTCAGTCCGAGCCGGCGCGCGGCGCCCGAAAGCGTGCCCGTATCGAGCACCGCCAGCAAGGTGCGGTAATGATCCCAACTCGTTCTATCCATACAAATATGCATAGCATAAACACGTTTTTATACAATTCCGTTTGATGAAGACTTCGCCGATCATGGCTTCAGTGTTGAGAACGGCAAAGGACCGAACCGATGACTGAGACCTATCCCCGCAATGCGCTCGTGACGCGCCCGCTCGCCCTTGTCCTCGGCGCAAGTGGCGGCGTCGGCGGCGCTGTCGCCAGAGCGCTCAGCCGGCGCGGCTATCGCATCCGCGCCATGAACCGCAATCCCGAAAAGCAGGCGCGCAAATTCCCGGTCTATGAATGGGTTGCCGGTGACGCCATGAAGCTTGAAGATGTCATGGCGGCGGCCGAAGGCGCGACCCTCATCTTCCACGGGGTCAATCCGCCGGGCTACCGCAACTGGCAGAAGCTCGTGCTCCCGATGCTGGACAACACGATCGTCGCGGCCAAGGCCAACCGCGCCCGCATCCTGTTTCCGGGCACGGTCTATAATTTCGGGCCGGACGCCCTGCCTGAGCCAAAGGAAGACAGCCCGCAGAGCGCGACGACGCGCAAGGGGCGTCTCCGTATCGAGATGGAGGCGCGCCTGCGTGAGGCGGCCTGGAACGGCACCCAGGTCATTCTCGTCAGGGCAGGGGACTTTTTCGGCGGGACCAGCGGGGCCAACAGCTGGTTTGGCCAGATGGTGAAGGCCGGCAAGCCGCTCGGCTCCGTCACGCGGCTGAGCGCGCCCGGCATCGGCCACCAATGGGCCTATCTGCCCGACCTTGGCGAGACTTTCGCAGCACTCGATGCGCGCGCGAGAGAATTGCCGTCTTACGCCAACTTTCACTTCGAGGGGCATTGGGACGAGGACGGATCCGCTATGATCGAGGCCATCCGGCGCGTGTCGGGGAGGGCGGATCTGCCCGTGCGGCCGTTTCCGTGGTTCCTTGTGCCCATGCTCGCGCCCTTCGTCGCGCTGATGCGGGAAATCCTCGAAATCCGCTATCTATGGCGCACGCCGATGCACATGAAGAACGACAAGCTGGTGGCCTTTCTGGGGCATGAACCGCACACACCGCTCGACGACGCGATCGCAATTGCCCTGGAAGATCTCGGTGTGACGCTGCCGGCGGAAGACGGCGCGAGGCAGACCAGCGCCGCCTGATGGGTAGATTCAATAGGTTAGAGCGTCCTTTGTGCGTCCAAATGGACGCACGGCGCTCTAAAGCCCCAGGAATGAGAGCATGATGAAGGTGGCGAACAGCACGAAATGCGTCATGCCCTCGATCGCGTTGGTCTCGCCGTCACTGACGTTGATGGCGGCGGCGACCAGTGTGATCGCGACCATGGTGATCTGAACCGGGGTCATGGCCATGGTGAAGGGCTGTCCGGTGAAAAGCGCGATTGCCTCGACCACCGGAACGGTGAGGATGACCGTCGACAACGAGGCGCCGAGCGCGATGTTGACGACGGCCTGCATCCGGTTTTTCAGCGCCGCGCGGAGCGCGGTGAGGATTTCCGGTCCGGCGGCAATGGCCGCGACCAGGATGGCCGTCAGCGCCAGCGGCGCGCCGGTGCCTTCAAGACCGTCGGATAGGAAAGCGGACATGAATTCTGCCAGGAGGCCGATCACCGCCACGCCGGCCAGAATCACGCCGACTGAAAGCGCCGTCGGCCCATGCTCTTCCGCGTCCGCTGCGCTCTGCTCCGCGCCCGCCCGCATTTTCGGGTAGCGGTAGGAGAAGAAATAGCTGTGCTGGCCGACCTGCATCTTCAGGAAAACGGCATAGAGCGCCAGCATGGCGACGATGGTGAAGGCGGAATAATAGTGCCAGCTTTCCTTCGGCACGAAATCGGGCACGATCATCGAGATGCCCATGGCCGTCAGGATCATCACCGAATAGGTGCGGCCGGAATCATCATTATAGGGCTGCTCGCCGTGCTTCAGTCCGCCGAGGAGCGCCGCAAGGCCGAGAATGCCGTTGATGTCGAGCATGACGGCGGAATAGATCGTGTCGCGTACCAGCGTCGGCTGCTGGGTCTGCTGCATCATGATCACCAGGATCAGCACCTCGACCAGCACGGCCGACAGCGTCAGGATCATCGTGCCATAGGGTTCGCCCGCCTTGGCGGCGAGGATTTCAGCATGATGGGCGACGCGCATGGAAGCCGAGGCGATCGAAACGATCAGCACGGCGGCTGCCATCAGGGCGAAGACCTGGCCCGCCTCCATCACGGCATGCTCGAAAAGATAGGCGACAAGGGCGGCCGGAACGGCCTGCAAGAGCAGGATTTCACCGCGCAGGAATTTCAGCATGTCGAAGCAACCCCGTTCTCTCGCCCGTCAGGGCGCACGATCCTTAGCTGCCGAGCACGGGATAATCGGTGTAGCCCTTCTCATCTCCGCCGAACAGCGTCCTCTGATCCAACGCATTGAGCTGCGCATTGATCCGAAGCCGGCGCACAAGGTCGGGATTGGCGACGAAGGGACGGCCAAAGCAGATGAGGTCGGCGCGCTCCTTTTCCAGCGCATCGATGGCAAGCTGCCGGTCATAGCCGTTGTTGACCATCCATGCGCCGGAGCCGTCGGTGCGATAGTAGGTCTCGCGCATTTCGTCGTAGTTGAATGGTTCGGGGCCCTGCTGGTAGGCGCGATCGCCGCCGGTCGCGCCCTCGACAATATGGACATAGGCAAGGTCGTAGGCGCTCAGCTGGCTTGCCAGATAATTGAACAGCGGCTGCGGCCTTTCGTCGAAAATGTCGTTCGACGGCGCAACGGGTGAAAGACGGATGGCTGTGCGCCCGGGACCGATCTCGCGCGCGATGGCGCCGACGACATCGAACATGAAGCGCGCGCGGTTTTCCAGCGGGCCGCCGTAGAGATCGGTGCGCTGGTTGGTGCCGGAGCGCAGGAACTGGTCGACGAGATAGCCATTGGCGCCGTGGATTTCCACGCCGTCGAAACCGGCCTCCATGGCGCGTGCGGCAGCGCGGCGGTAGTCCTCGATGATGCCGGAAATCTCGTAGGGCTTGAGCTGGCGTGGCATCGAGGTCTCGATGAAATCGCTGGTGCCGTCGGAATAGACGACGAAGGTCTTGGCGCGGGCCTGAATGGGCGAGGGGGCCACCGGCGGATCACCGAAAGGCTGCAGAGATTTGTGCGAGATCCGGCCGACATGCATGAGCTGGCAGAAAATCTTGCCGCCGGATTCATGGACCGCCTTCGTCACATGCTGCCAGCCCTCGACGGCTTCATCGCTGTAGATGCCCGGCGCATGGGAATAGCCCTGGCCCTGCTCGGTGATCGCGGTCGCCTCGGAAATGATCAGACCGGCCGTGGCGCGCTGTCGGTAATATTCGACATTCAGCGCGTTCGGAATGGCATCAGGAGAGCGGTTGCGCATCAGCGGGCCCATGATGATGCGGTTTTCGAGAGTGACATCGCCGATCGTGATGGGATCAAAAAGATTGGCCATTCAATTCCTTTCCGTCTCGGGCCCTCGAAGCTCTGTCATGTGTAGCCTACGCCGGACACATGCGCAATTTTCCAGTCGTCCCGAAATGGTCTCCGGAAGCCTTTCCGCGTTCGTCACGTCGAAAAGGTCCTGCCGTTCTAAAACACAAAGTACAAGAAAGGGTATACGCCTTGAATTGCCGAAGAGCGCTTCCGGTTCCCCCGACCTGACGCAAGGCAAAAAAAAGGGCCTCCAAACGGGGCCCTTGTAAGGTGTGAAGGTAAAACCTCCAGAGGGGAACAGCTGCTGCAGCGAGACTCAACGAGTCGTCGCCGTATGCATCAGCTAACTCAGCATATGGTTCTTTTTTGTGCGCGTTGCAACAGTTTTCATCGTGAAATGCGAAAAAAAAGAACAGGGAATCGCGGGCAAAAAAAGAGGGCCACCGAAAAAACGGGGCCCTTTGAGTTAGAAGGTCTCTCAAAACCTCCAGAGGGGAACAGCTGCTGCGGTGCACCAGGGAGAAATTGGGCACCAACTGCATCAGCTGCGAGCGATATGCTCCTAAATTAGGCATTCTTCAATGCGATTTTCTGCATGGCAGCCATGCAGGAAACGAAATTTGCAGCCAAAATTGACCAATCAAAAGCAATATATGAAAATGCCTAAAATAAAGGCTGATTTTGGTCGAAAATCGAGGCTGCCGGCCCACTGTCTTCGAGATGAGACAGCACAAGATCAGCGCAATGCGCGCAGTTCGAGTGTCGCGAAGCAGGGGGAAACAAAAATATCCGGGCAAAGACGCTTCGTCAGAAGCTCCAGTTGCGCGATTTGGCGACGATGAAATCACGGAACACCTTCAGCTTGGCCGAATTCTTCATTTCGTCCGGATAGCAGAAATAGGTGTCGAAGCTCGGTACATCCGCATGGGTGACGAGCTGGAGCAGGCCCGGATCGCGTCCGACGATATAATCCGGCAACATGACGATGCCGATGCCGAGCAGCGCCGCGCGTTTGATCGAGGTCAGCGAATTGATCTGCAGATGCGCCGGACGCGGATTGTCGGGCGACCGGCCGGCGATTTCCAGCCAGTTCACGTCAAGCAGATAGGCCGGCGCCGGCTCGCCGAATGTGATGATGCGGTGGTTGTCGAGATCTTCGATCGACTGCGGCTCGCCGTGACGGTTGATATAGGACGGCGAGGCGTAGACATGCATGTGCACGGTAAACAGCTTGCGCTGGATCAGGTCAGGCTGCTGCGGCTGGCGCAGGCGGATCGCGCAATCGGCATGGCGCATGTTCACATCCAGTTCCTCATTGTCGAGGATGAGCTGGATCTGCATGTCGGGATAGAGCTGCAGGAATTCCTGGACCTTGTCAGTAAGCCAACCCTGACCGAGTCCCACCGTCGTTGTCACCCTTAGCTTGCCGGACGGCTTTTCCTTGGTCTCCGTCAGCCGCGAGCGCACGCCCTCGAGTTTCAGCAGAACATCATGGGCGGTGCGGTAGAGAAGTTCCCCCTGCTCGGTCAGAATCAGGCCGCGCGCATGGCGGTGGAACAGCTTCACGCCGACATCCTGTTCGAGTGCCGAGACCTGACGGCTGATGGCCGACTGGGAAAGGTGCAGCTTGTCGGCCGCATGGGTGAACGAGCCCGCCTCCGCTGCCGCATGGAAGATGCGCAGCTTGTCCCAATCCAGAGGCATGCTCGTGCTTTTCATAAAATCTACTCCGCCGCCGCCAATGTACCGGTTTTTTGTCCGGTCAGGAAGCGCTCCGCCTCAAGGGCGGCCATGCATCCCATGCCGGCCGCTGTCACGGCCTGACGGTAATTGTCGTCGGCGACATCGCCGGCGCCGTAGACGCCCTCGATGCTGGTCTTGGTCGTGCCCGGCTCGGTCCAGAGGTAACCGTTCGGCTTCAGCCTGAGCTGATCGCGGATCAGGTCGACCTGCGGCGCGTGGCCGATGGCGATGAACACGCCGTCGGCATCGACCGTGGTTTTCTCGCCGCTCTTCACGTCTTTCAGCCTGACGCCGGTGACCGAAGGCGGAAGCGGCGGAACCGCGGACGTGCCGACAATCTCCTCGACCGCGTGGTTCCAGATCACCTTGACGTTTTCGAGCGCGAAGAGGCGCTGCTGCAGGATCTTTTCCGCGCGGAACTCGTCGCGCCGGTGCACCACTGTCACGGTTTTTGCGATGTTGGCCAGGTAAAGCGCCTCTTCGACGGCCGAATTGCCGCCGCCGACAACCACGACATCCTTGCCCCGGTAAAAGAAGCCGTCGCAGGTGGCGCAGGCGGAAACGCCGCCGCCGTTGAATGTCTGCTCGCTCTCGAGCCCCAGCCACTTGGCCTTCGCGCCGGTCGCCAATATCACAGTGTCGGCGGTGAAGACCTCGCCGCTGTCGGTCGTGGCGGTGAAGGGACGTTTCGAAAGGTCGAGATTGGAGACCACGTCATTGACGATCTCGGTGCCCACGTTCTCGGCCTGGGCCAGCATCTGCTCCATCAGCCAAGGGCCCTGGATGGGATCGGCGAAACCCGGATAGTTCTCGACATCGGTGGTGATGGTCAGCTGGCCACCCTGTTCGAGGCCGGCGATCAGGATCGGCTTCATCATCGCGCGCGCGGCGTAGATCGCGGCGGTATAGCCGGCCGGGCCGGAACCGATGATCAGAACCTTTGTATGATGGTCGGGCATGTCACATCCTTTCAGCGCGGCCCTTGAGCGGGCGCGCCGGGTCATTTCTGCGTGTCGGTTCATTTATGGCTGGACGGGCGTCAGTTTCAAGGCCATGGAAGTCCTACCAACAGACCATTTCGGTCAGTTGAAAGAATCCTGCGGAGTGTTGTAACATTATTGCGCACTCCAAGCCAAACGCGTCACCGATCCGCCCCGGGAGAACTCCATGCGCGCCGACCTCGATTCCGTCGATCTGAAGATTCTGCGCGAACTGCAGCGCGACGGTCGGATGACCAATGTCGAGCTCGCCGAAAGGGTCGGCATCTCGGCGCCGCCCTGTCTGAGAAGGGTGCGCAGGCTCGAGGAGGCCGGCATTATCGAGGGCTATAACGCCATGCTCAACGCGCCGCGGCTCGGCTACGATCTCGTCGCCTTCTGCATGGTGGGGTTGAAGCATCAGTCCGAAGCCGAACTGAAAGCGTTCTCCAGGGCGACCGATGACTGGCCGATTGTCCGCCAGGCGTGGATGACCTCGGGCGAGACCGACTTCCTGCTTCACTGTGTCGCGGAGAACCTGATGCAGTTTCAGGATTTCGTGATCGAGGTCCTGACCACAAACATGCATGTCGACACGGTGCGCACCATGCTGACCATCCGGCAGGTGAAGAAGGAAGGCCTCGTGGCGCTATAGAGCACTGCTCAGTCTTCCGACATCAGCCGCTCATAGGCCGAGAATTCCTTTTCCAGCATGGTCTCGACGGTGAAATTCGCCAGCACGTGAGCGCGGGCGGCGCGGCCCATTGCCTTCAGCGCTTGCGGATCGGAGAGCGCGGTGTCGATCGCATCGGCTAAGGCTTTCGGATTGGCCGGCGGCACCAAATAGCCGGTCTTGCCGTCGATCACCGTTTCAAGGCTCCCGCCGTGATTGGTGGCGATCACCGGTGTCCCCATCACTTCGGCCTCGATCGCCACCCGGCCGAACGCCTCGGGGCGGATGGAGGCCGAGACGGCGATGTCCGCAGCCGCCATGACGGCGGGAATGTCGCGCCGGCTGCCGGCAATCGTGACACGGTCGCCGAGCTCCAGTTCGGCGATGAGCGTTTCCAGTTCGCCGATCACGCTGGCGCTGCCCGAGCCGACGATCGCGAGGCGGAAATCCTTGTTCTCCGCAAAGGCAAGCGATTCGACCAGGTAGCGGTGGCCCTTCCAGTCCGTGATGCGGCCGACGATCGCGATCAGGGCCTGGCCATCGCCCACGCCAAGTTCCGCGCGTGTCTCGGCAATCGCATGCGCGCTCACCTTGCCGGGATCGAAGACTTCTGTGTCCACGCCTCGGGGGGCGAGAACGATCCGCTCCGCCGGATAGCCGTAGACGCTGATGATGTGATCGCGGATGAAGGCTGAATTGGCAACGACCAGCGGTCCCTTCAGCATCACGCCGGCATAGGCGCGCTTGAACCGGTTGCCATGGCTGTAGACGCCGTGAAACGTGGTCATGAAGCGGGGCCTGCGTTTGGCGCGCGCAGCAGCCAGCCAGCCGACCCATGCCGGCGCGCGGCTGCGGGCGTGAACGATATCGATCTCATGTTCATCGATCAGTCGTGCGAGGCGACGTGCATTGGCGCGGATCGCGAAGGGCGATTTGCGCCCGACCTTCATGTTGATATGGTGCGTTCCCGTTGCTTCAAGTGAGGCCAGAAGCTGTCCGCCGTCGCAGGCCGCCCAGTTCTCGATGCCCTTTTCGGCAAGGTATGCCGCCATTTCGACAGTGCCGCGTTCGACGCCTCCGTCGCCAAGGGAGGGAAGAAGCTGCAGGATGCGGGGCGGGCGGTCCATCATCGAAGGTCTTTCGGGTTCGCCAGTGTCGGAGAAAGAACGGTCCGGCTTCCTCTGGACGTCGAGCGGTTTGTCGGTGTAACTTTGCGGGCGCGCGCTCGTCGCGCGGGTTGCGGCGGGCATCGGCTCGTTCGCGAAGCTGATTTTGTAACCGAAAAAATCTTTTTTTCACAACAGGATGTTTGTCAGGCTGACCGGCCAGCGGTCGTTTTCCACATTGTGAGCGCGCCGCGGCGGTTGCCTTTGCTCCGGCTTTGCTCAAATACAGAAATCCAAAATGACGTGACAATTTTCGGCGTCGGCGAACCCGGGCAGGCATGCCTGCCGATTGGATCGCATCCCGCCGACATTGACAGGATGATGCCCGTTGCAGACCGTTGTATGCATGAAATGGGGAACGCGATATCCCGCGCTTTACGTCAACCGGCTCTGGTCGATGATCAAGCGGCATACGAAACGGCCGACGCGGCTTGTCTGCTTCACCGATGATGCCGAGGGCGTAGACGCCGATATCGTGACATTTCCCTTGCCCGATATCCGCATCGCCGATGACATTGCCTATACGCCGTGGCGCAAACTCTCGCTTTGGCAGGCGCCGCTTGCGGACCTTTCAGGCGATGTTCTGTTTCTCGACCTCGATATCGTCATCACCGGCGGACTCGACGCCATGTTCGACTTCAAGCCGGGAACGTTCTGCGCCTGCGAAAACTGGACGCAGATGGGCCAGGGTATCGGCAATACCTCGGTGTTCCGCTGGCATGTTGGAAAAAACACCCACATCTTCGAGGATTTCGAGATGAATGGCGGCGAGATCCGCAGGAAATACGGGATCGAACAGGTCTATATTTCAGACGTGGTCGACAAGATGGTGTTCTGGCCGCGCGAATGGTGTGTGAGTTTCAAGCACACGCTGGTGCCGACCTGGCCGCTGAATTTCTTTCGCGCGCCCCCCTTGCCGGAGGGCACGAAGATCGTCGCCTTCACCGGCAAGCCGGATCCCGATGAAGCGGCGATCGGCAAATGGCCGCTGGAAGAACGGTGGAAGCGCATCTACAAATATGCCCGCCCCACAGCGTGGATCGACGAGCACTGGCGCTGATGCGCCGATCCTGTGTCTGACCTGACGACTTCCGTCCGGCTTCGCCGCTCCGCTTCAGCGGCGGCCGGAGAAGAAGGAATTGCGGCCGTTGTAGAGCGGCTTGCCGGGGCGGCGTTTGGACCTGAACAGGCGTTTGCGGGGAACCGAGGCCTCGCTGCCGGCACTGCCGGCAAGAAAGCCGAGGCCGAAGGCGACAAGCCCGACCAGGGCCAGCGCGGAGCCGCTTGCCGCGGGATGTTCGCGCGCCGTGCGGCCGAGCGCGTCCACCTCGCCGCGCACCATCGAACCGGCGCGTTCCACCGGCGTTTTCTGTGAAAAGCGCAGGCGATCAAGCAGGTCGCTCGAGGACGTCTTGTGTTCAAACATGGTTTTCTCCGTGCCAGTAAAGGTCCTTAACCGTCATCCCGAAGGCAGACGGCGCAGCAAACCGGATGCGCAAGCCAGTTTCCGTCGTGGCGAACCGATCGCGCGCATACAGCATATAGGACCATATCAACGCAAAACTATGGCGGCCGGTTCCGACCGGCGCGACCTTGGCAGGGAAAGCGCCTGAGCGCCAGATCCTTACTATATGAAGAGCATCGCCGTTACGAAAACGAATGCGGCTCCGATCAGGATCGTATGCAGGGACCGTGATAAACTCATTTTGTCTCCTCCATTTATGGTTACGAATATATGACTGTTTTCGCGGTTGGCAAAGCGAATTCGTTGCTGCGCTGCGAGAGCGTCCTCCCT
Organism: Martelella lutilitoris; assembly: GCF_005924265.1. Lineage (GTDB taxonomy): Bacteria > Pseudomonadota > Alphaproteobacteria > Rhizobiales > Rhizobiaceae > Martelella > Martelella lutilitoris. The sequence continues at coordinate 242,187 of NZ_VCLB01000004.1, read as the reverse complement.
TCGACCGGGCCCATCGCCCCGGTTTTCCCAGACTGACAGTGATTTCCGGCAGTTGAAATGCGCAACGTCAAGCGCCGGAATTTTCTTCGGAGGCTGGGTTTCCGGTCTTCTTGAGCATTTGCGGGTAGGGATTGCTTGAGCATTTTGTGCAATTTTTCCTATTCTGTGGATAAGAGCACGGCCCTAGGGCCCAAGGCAGAGGTCGGAGATGGAACAGGTCGTACACGAGGCGGTAACCCACGGCGCATCCCATGGCGGCAGTTTCGCCGCCGTTGCGCTTGTCATCGCGGTCGCGGCACTTGCAGGTCTCGGCTTCCTGTGGCTGCGCCAGCCCCCGCTCGTCGGCTTCATTCTCGCCGGCATTCTCCTTGGCCCGACGGGGATAGGGTTGATCGCCAACAGCGACAGCGTTGCCTTCCTGGGCGAGATGGGCGTGGTCGTTCTTTTGTTCTTCATCGGCATGGAGCTGTCGATCAAGGCCTTTGTCGTATCGCTTCGTCAGGCACTGCTGGTGGTGGCCGGTCAGCTGGCGAGCGCTGCGGTCCTGGCGCTCGTCATCGGCTTTCTGCTTGAGGCGACCACGCGGGAAATCGTGATCCTCAGCTTCGTCATCGCCATGTCGTCGACCGTGGTGGCGATGAAGATGCTGGACGAGATGGGGGTCCTGCGCGGCGATGCGGGCAGGATCGCCGTCGGCGTGCTGATTGCCCAGGACATCGCCGTGGTGCCGATGCTGATCTTCGTCTCCAGCTTTGGCGGCGAGGGCTTCGACGTGACGTCGACGGCGATCCGCGTGGTTGTCGCGGTCGGCATCATGGCGGGCCTGCTCTGGTATTTCGGCCGGTATGGCAAACTCAAGATCCCCTATGCGGAAAAGGTGGAGGACAAGGTCGAGCTTCTGGCGCTCGGCGCGCTGGCGCTTTGCTTTTCGGCGGCGGCCCTTTCGGGCGTGGCCGGGCTCTCGCCTGCCTATGGCGCCTTTCTTGCCGGCATTTGCGTCGGCAATTCCACGCTTCGAAGCCGCGTCATTCCGGTCGTCGAGCCGATCCAGAGCGTGCTTCTGGTGATCTTCTTCCTCTCCATCGGCCTTCTGATCGATCTCGGCTTCATCTGGAACAATCTTCTGACCGTGCTCCTGGCCGCCGTCGGCGTGGTCGCCGCCAAATCCGTGCTCAACGTGATGTTGCTGCGCTGGACCGGCTCCTCTGCCCAGACGGCGCTTGTCGCAGGGCTCTCCATGGCCCAGGTCGGCGAATTTTCCTTTGTGCTGGCCGCGGCCGGCCTTGCCGCCGGCGCGCTCGGCGAGGACCTCTACCGCCTGGTCATCGCCATGACGGCGATTTCGCTTCTGGTCTCGCCTGTCTGGGTCTCGGTGATGCGGCGGCTCGAGGCGAGTTTCAGCGAGGGGCTGCAGAGCTATCGCAACGCCCTTGCCGTTGCCTATGCCCAGGAGCTGCGGGAGGTCGATCGCGGCCGCATCTTCGTCGGCCGGATGGCTGCGGGTGCGAGGGCAAGGCTTGTCGCGCTCAGCCATGCGCGGCGCGAGCGCCGCCTGAGGAAGGCCGAGCGCAAGGCGGAGAAGGCGCGGGAAAAGCAGGCGGCAGCGGCAAAGGCGGAACCCGCCAGCGGGAAAAAGTCCGCGCCGCACCCGCCCGAGGACGGCGGCGCGCAGTGACAGCCGCTTTACCTCTGCGTCAAGCCCCGTTAACCTGACGCCTGTTCAGCTTACCGCCCTTCCGGCGGCGGGCCCCGGTATGCCAGGCCGGGAGGAAGGCGATGCCTTCGGTTCGGCCCGACCCTTCCATACCGGGATATCCTGATGACCGTCCTTGCATTCCTGCGCGAAAACGCCCGCTGGGTGGGCGGCGCGTTCTTGATGAATTACTTCACCGCCTTCGGCCAAACCTATTTCATCTCGCTTTCGGCCGGCGATATCCGCGCCGAATATGATCTGAGCCACGGCGATTTCGGCCTCATCTACATGGGCGCGACGCTCCTGAGCGCGGCAACGCTCACGCGTCTCGGCCGGATCGTCGACCATCGCAGCGTGGTGCAGGTGGTGTTCCTCGTGATGCCGCTTCTCGCGCTTGCCTGCCTGCTGATGGCTTTTTCCCAGTGGATTTTCCTGCTGTTCATTGCGCTCTATATGCTGCGGCTTTTCGGCCAGGGCATGATGAGCCATATCGCGGTGACCGCCATGGGCCGCTGGTTCAACGCCATGCGCGGGCGGGCGGTCTCCTTCTCCTCGCTCGGCCTGCAGACGGCGGAAGCCAGCTTTCCGTTGATCTTCGTGGCGGTGTCCGGCCTGGTCGGCTGGCGCGGAAGCTGGGTTGCCGCCGCCGCCCTGACGCTCGCCGTCGGCCTGCCGCTGATCGTCGCCCTGATGCGGGTGGAGCGGGAGCCGCAATCGGCAGCCAAGGGCCACAAGGTGCAGACAGCCCCGCGCGACTGGACGCGCGGGGAGGTGCTGCGCGACCCCTTGTTCTGGGCCATCCTCGCCGTCTTCCTTGCCCCGCCCTTCATCGGCACCACGATCTTCTTCCACCAGGTCTATATGGTGGAACTGCGCGGCTGGACGCTGGAAATGTTTGCGGGCTCGTTCTTCCTGATGTCGATTTCGAGCCTGGCGGCGATGCTGGCAACCGGCGTTCTGGTCGACCGGTTCTCATCGGTCGCGGTCATGCCCTTCATGTTGCTGCCGATCGCCGCCGCCTGCCTGATCATCGGCTTTTCGGGTGCAGCATGGACGCCCTTCGTCTTCATGCCGCTGATCGGCTGCTCGATGGGCGCGTCGGGCACGCTCAACGGCTCGCTCTGGCCGGAGCTTTACGGCGCGCGCCATCTCGGCAGCATCCGCGCCGTGGTGATCGCGGCGATCGTGTTCTCCACCGCCGTCGGCCCGGGGCTGACCGGCTATCTGATCGATGCCGGCGTCTTCTATCCGGGCCAGATCGCGGCGATGGGCGTCGTCAGCCTTGCCCTGGCTGTCCTGATGGCTGGTCTGCGTCGCCGTCTTCTGAAACGGGCCGGCGCATAGAAAAAGCCCGGTCCAGAGAGGCCGGGCTTTCACAAATCCAGAAAAAACAAGGATCTTACTTGATCTTGGCTTCCTTGAATTCGACGTGCTTGCGCGCGATCGGATCGTATTTGGTCTTGACCATCTTTTCCGTCATCGTGCGGCTGTTCTTCTTGGTGACGTAGAAAAAGCCGGTGTCTGCCGTCGACAGCAGCTTGATCTTGATCGTTGTTGCTTTTGCCATGTTCTTCTGCCTTCAAGAGCAATCCGCCCTCCATCCTGGAGAAAGCGGAACCGGTACGCCCGGACTGTTACCTAAAAAATCAAGAAGCGCCCGCATCGGACGCTTCGCTGGGCTCGCCGGGCCTGCGCCACGGCAAAATCTGCGCGGACACTACGAATCTTCGCGCAAAAGTCAAGGCTGGGTCGCCGTAAAACCGGTTGCCTTGCCCGTCCGGCCAAACTTTTATTGCCGCAGGGGCGATTCTGCCCTTAAACACGCCAGGCGCAGCCACTGCATTCTGGTGAGGGAGCCGGCAATGATTCCATGGGTCGAACTCGACGAGGCTGAAATTCCGGGCGAGGCGGGCACGCTGCGACTGAAGCAGCGCGGCGGAGAATTTTCCATCATGCTCGGCGCGAACGAGCTGATGAACAGCCGGCTCTCGGGCTCGGAGGAGGCGCTTGCGGAACTTGCTGCCGAAAGGATCGCCGGTCGGGACCGGCCGTCTGTCCTGATCGGCGGTCTCGGCATGGGCTTCACGCTGCGCGCCGCCCTTGCGGTCCTGCCCAGGGATGCCCGTATCGTGGTCGCCGAACTGGTGCCGGCGGTCATCGCCTGGGCGCGCGGGCCGATGGCCGAGGTCTTTGAGGGCTCGCTCGATGACCCCCGCGTGGAGATCCATGAGGGCGACGTGACCGCGCTGATCGCCGCCTCGCAGAACGGCTTCGATGCGATCCTGCTGGATGTCGATAACGGACCGGACGGGCTGACGCGGGGAGACAATGACCGGCTCTACAGCCTTTCCGGTCTTGCCGCCTCGAAACGGGCCCTGAGAAAGGGCGGCGTACTCGCCATCTGGTCGGCGCACCCCGATGACCGCTTCACCGCGCGCCTGAAGAAGAGCGGGTTCGAGACCGAGGCGAAGACGGTGCGCGCCCACCGAAAGAAGCGCGGACTGAAGCATGTGGTCTGGCTCGGCATTTCCCGTAGAGCCAAAAACGTTTTTGCTGACACAGCAAGCCGGTCCTCCGGTTGACCCGTTCGCCGAAGTTAACCATAGATGGGACAGAGGCGTGCCATTGTCCGTGCCGTGCGCTCATACCAAGGACCAGATGGGACGTTGCTTTTTCATGGAAAGCAAACTGAGACGCATCCTTCGCTTCATGGATCTGACCGACGTGTTCTTCGCGGTTTTCGACGAAGAGGACAGGCTCATCTTCGCCAACCGGAAATACCGGGAGACCTTTTTTCTCGAGGCGGAGGAATATCCGCTCTGGCCGGATCTGATGCGCCGCAATTTCCACGCACGGCGCGGGACGGTGATTTCCAGTTCCGATTTCGAACTCTGGCTGAAGGGCACGTTGTCGCGTCGCGGCAAGGTGCCGTTCCGCGCCTTCGAGACCGATGTGCATGACGACACCTGGCTGTGGATGACGGAGACGGTGGACGAGGACGGCTGGATGCTGTGTCTTGCAAGCGACATCACGCCGCTTCGCGCCCAGGGACGCACGCTGAGGCAGGAGCGCGACATCGCGCTGCGCTCGTCGCTGACGGACGACCTGACGGGCATCGCCAACCGTCGCTTTTTGATGGAGCGGCTTTCCGACATGCTTGATCGTGGGCCGGAGGCGGGCAGGAGCCCGGCGGGCTGTTTCGCGATCTTCGACGTCGACAATTTCAAGCAGGTGAACGACCGCTTCGGTCATGCCTTCGGCGACCGGTTGCTGATCGGCTTTGCCCAGAAGATATCGACGCTGGTCCGGCGCGTCGACTGTTTCGGCCGGCTCGGCGGCGAGGAATTCGGCCTTGTCCTGCCGCGCATGACGCCGGCAGAGGCCGCTTGCGCCGTCGAGGCCATGCTTGAGGCGGTTGGGACGCTGAGGCCCTTTTCCGAGTATCCGGAATTTGCCTATTCCTTTTCCGCCGGCATTGCCTCCGCCGCGCTCTGCGAGGATCAGGCCGAACTCTACGCCCGCACCGATGCCGCGCTCTACAGGGCCAAGCGCGCCGGCAAGAACAGGGTCTGCCTCGCCGATTGACCCCGGGGCGTGCGGGAGCTAGATAGAACCCGCGCGGGACGACCCGCGCCAATCGTCACCCATCCGGGACGGCCCGGCCACTCTTGATCAAAAGGAGGGCCGTGCCATGGCCTGGTTCATTCTCGCAATCGCCGGTGTTCTCGAAGTCGTCTGGGCCTTTTCGATGAAGAAGTCCGCGGGCTTCACCCTCATAACGCCCACGCTCATCACCATCGTCGCCGCTGCCGCCAGCTTCGTGCTTCTGTCGGTCTCCATGCGCGCGCTCCCGCTCGGCACGGCCTACACGATCTGGACCGGCATCGGCGCCATCGGCGCCTTCGCCATAGGCGTGGCCGTCCTCGGCGAGGCGGCAACGCCCGGAAGGCTGATCGCGGCGGCGCTGATTATTGCGGGGATCGTGCTGATGAAGCTTTCGGGCGGTCAGGGGTGGCCTAGTTTATAAAACTCTGCACATAAAGTTCTAGTTCAACAGGGTCGTAGGTAACGGCCGAGGTACAGAGACTGTTGCCAATTTCTTCAACAGCGTTTTGGCGTTTTCTAGATGCTCAGGAGAGGCTTTCTCCGGTTTACGTTGAGCAGTTTCTTCCCAAGCATCTTCATAGCCTTCGTAAGCCAAAAAAACTGCAGTGGCTGCAAGTTCAAGCTCAATTGAATTAGAATCAGATGCGATTGAGGCTAGCATGGATCGAGCGGAGTGATCTTTTTCTTGGGCATTCTCATCAGCAGTGTAGATAGAGTAAGTCCCGCCCCACGAAGTCTGTTTTTGGACTTCGTTTAGCTTTCCAACTAACGCACCTATCTCGGCAGAAGAGGCAAGAGTTTCGCTAAAAGGACCGTAATGCTTATAAGAAAACGAGAAATTTCCATCTAGGCCAGTTGCGGTGAGTAGATAAGCAATCTTTTGAAGACGTGTTCTGCCTACAATTTTTCCGCCTGCGTCTTGAATAATATTAATCACTTCTTCTATCTTGAAGTCAGACATCAGTCGATCTCCCCGTAAACGATTTTCTGAATTTCTTCCAGATAGTGCTTTTGCGAATCATCATAATACACTCGATTAAGTTTAAAAACACTCAGAGAGTTCACGATTTCGGACCTCTGCTTAATGTCAATCAATTCGCCGCCATCAGTTCGCACATTGATTTGCTCGGTTTGGCCATTGCCGACACCATTGGTCTTGTAAGGTCTGCGCTCAGCCTGGTCGGTCAAAATCCTTGGCATAATCCTATCTTCGTTTTTCTGCCATTCCTGTAACTTCAGCACCGCAGATGCGCAACACTTTTCGATCTTTGCCAAACTATCTGGATCGCGTGAATTGTGGGGATCGCACCTATGAGTAATTTCCGCCCGAATATCGAAGCATTTAAAGAGTTTTCGGTTCAACAGGCGATCGGAAAAACTAGACAGAACAGGGTCTTCCGAGTCAATCATAAGATGCATTGCTCCCCACACAACGGCGTCATCCAGAGAGAGTGCGGTTTCGATGCTTTCTGGGTCATTAGCAAATCGGACTAATGGATGGTTTTTCGGGAGGCCGGTGTTCTGAATATCTCCATTTCGAACGAGATAGAATAAGCGCACAAGAATTTCAGAGAATAACTTTTCTGCTCCTCGTGTCGCTTTATGGAAGTATATGGTCGGGTAAAGCTGAAATAGACCCAATACATACGCTTCTGCCGCCTGTATCGCTTTCGGTCCAATAACAAAGGTCGGAATAGACCCAACCTTTGTTTCATCAATGCCTGCAGCTACTTGGCCAACGTCCAAATTCGCTAGAAGCCAAGCGAGGTCAATTACCGAGTGCTGACTTCCAGTCATTAGTCTATCTCTTTGCATGTAATCTAGTCGGTCAGCATCGAATTGGCTCGATACGACAGAGTTATGAAGCGTTATACGCCCTTCTTTTTTTATCATATTCGCAACGTTCGAGGCGAAACCGCTCATAATATCATTGTTTAAAATCTCGGCGATTTCACCGTTTCGTATGAGTTCGTCGCTCATTACTTCGTGATCTGCTAGCTTAAGGTTTAGGCGCTCTCCGACAGCTTCAAAAGCATGGCTAAACGGACCGTGGCCAACGTCGTGAACGAGCGCTGCCACAAGCGCTATTTTTTCAGACGTTTCTTGTTTCTCAGGCGCTTTTTCTTGCACTATATTCATCAAATTTCGCGCGGTATGGAATACTCCAATGCTATGCGCGAAGCGCGTATGAGTGGCGCCGGGGTAGACCAACTCGGAAAACCCTAGTTGTTTCACTCGTCGCAATCGCTGAAAAGGTCTAGACTGAATTAGTTTCCAGGCAACTCGCTCAATTTCACTATTCGTGGTGTCGAACTGTATTAAATTGTGAACAGGATCTCTTACACGCTGAATAGCCATTTCAACTCTCGCTACCCGAATCAATATTGACCTTCATTTAAAATACTTATATAATTATTTTTTGCAATATCATTTTAATAAATAACGATTTTCTGAAGAATACGTCTTCTCCGTTGAAGAGGAGAGACCAGTAAATCACCGCTCGGAATAATCCACCGCCTCTTCGCGTCCCTTGCCGTCGAAGCCGTGCATCTTGAGCGCCCATTGCAGGCCGATGACGACGCCTTTCATGGGTTGGATGAGGGCGAAGGCGGTAAGCGCCGTGAGCGGCACCCAGACGGCGAGGTGCACCCAATCGGGCACGTCGAAGAGTTCCGCGCCGGTCATATAGCCGCCGACCATGAAATGGCCGAGGACGAGGATGACAAGATAGGCGGGCAGGTCGTCGGCGCGGTGGTGGTGGATTTCCGTGCCGCAGTTCTCGCAATGGTCCACGGTCTTCAGATATTTGTAGAACAGCTTGCCCTTGCCGCAGGCGGGGCAGCGGCCCTTCAGGCCTGTCAGCATGGCGGGGGCGAGCCGGCGCTCGTCGTCCGGCTTGCCGCCATAGCGGTGGTGATTGTCGTCGGCCTGTTCGGGCATGGCATCCTCCGTGACGCCCGATTTATCCTGAAAGTCTGACGAAACGCAATGGTGCGGGAGTGACTGTGACGGGTAGCGCGGCATGGTCAATGCCACCCGATCTCCCCCTCAAGGGTGAAGATTGATGGCGGTGGGGCTTTACCCAGGGCTCGCATGGTGCTGTGTCGTTCATCCGGCGAACCGCCGGCAAAGGCCGTAAAGCCGTTCCGGCGCCTTACCGCGCGGCGCAGACCGTGGCGTTGCCGTTGGTCCAGCCGCCGCCGCCTGTCAGGCGAAAGCCTTCGCCGAGCGGGGCGTGGGTGGCGCCGGGTTCGTCTTATAAAAGTCCGGGAAAGCCCGTCGTCTGCCTCAGCGCTGACCGCGTCCGCTGCGCCGTCCCGCGCCGCCGCCGCGCATCGGGCGTCCGGTCTTCGATTTGTGGAAGGACCGGGTGGGGGCGGGAAGCTTGCGGCCCGACGACAGCATCTCGAAGCGTAGCGCGCCCGCAAGCGGGATCGCCTCCACAAGCTGCACCTCGACATTGTCGCCAAGCTGATAGCCGAGATTGGATCGCTCGCCGACCAGCGCCTGGCGCACCTCGTCATGCACGTAATAATCGCCGCCAAGGGTGGAGACCGGCACGAAGCCATCGGCCCCATATTCCGGCAGAGCGATGAACAGGCCCGAACGGGTGACGCCGGCAACGCGGCCGTCGAAACTCTCGCCGATACGGCCGGCCAGATGGTGGGCGATCAGGCGGTCGACGGTCTCGCGCTCGGCGGCCATGGCGCGGCGCTCGAAGGTGGAGATCTCGGCGGCGATATCGTCGAGCTGCTCTTCCTCCTCGCGCTCCAGCCCGCCCTCGCCGAGATGGAGGGCGGCGACCAGTGCGCGGTGGACGATGAGGTCGGCATAGCGGCGGATCGGCGAGGTGAAATGCGCGTATTTCATCAGATTGAGGCCGAAATGCCCGCCATTTTCCGGCGAATAGACGGCCTGGCTCTGCGAGCGCAGCACCATTTCGTTGATCAGGTCCTTCTGCGGCGACTGTTCGGCCTTTGCCAGAATGCCATTAAAGGAATTGGCCCTGAGATTGCCACCCTTGGCGAGCGGAATGGAAAGCGTCGCCAGAAACTCCCGCAGGCTCTCCTGCTTGGAAAGCGACGGCGCGTCATGGGTGCGGTAGATCAGCGCCTGGCGCTTTTTCTCCAGCGTCTCGGCAGCCGCCACATTCGCCTGGATCATCATTTCTTCGATGAGCTTGTGCGCATCGAGGCGCGGCGGCACCACCACCTTGTCCACCGTGCCATCCTCCTTCAGGAGGATGCGGCGCTCGGGCATGTCGAGTTCCAGCGGCTGGCGGCGGTCGCGCCCGCGCCTCATCGTCTCGTAGGCGGCCCACAACGGTTTCAGCACGGGCTCCAGCAGCGGGCCGGTCTTTTCGTCCGTCCTGCCGTCGATGGCGGCCTGCGCCTGCTGGTAGGAAAGCTTCGCCGCGCTCTTCATCATGATGCGATGGAAGGTGTGGGAGGCCTTGCGGCCATCCTTCGAGAACACCATGCGCACGGCCATGGCGGGCCGGTCCTCGCCCTCGCGCAGCGAGCAGAGGTCGTTGGAGATGCGTTCCGGCAGCATCGGTACGACGCGATCGGGGAAATAGACCGAATTGCCGCGCTTCAGCGCCTCTCTATCGAGCGCCGACTTGTGGCGCACATACCAGGAGACATCGGCGATCGCGACGGTGACGACGACGCCGCCTTCGTTTTCGGGTCGCTCATCCGGCTCGGCGAAAACCGCGTCGTCATGGTCCTTGGCATCCGCCGGGTCGATGGTGACGAGCGGCACGTCGCGCCAGTCCTCGCGGTTCTTCATCGTCGCGGGCTTTGCCGCGTCCGCCTCGTCGATCACATCCTTGGGGAAGATGTGCGGAATGCCATGGGAATGGATCGCGATCATCGAGACGGCTTTCTCCGACGCCAGCGAGCCGACGATCGTCAGAACTTCGCCGCGCGGCAGGCCATAGCGGCCCGAGCGCTTGACGTCGGCCTCGACAAGGTCTCCGTCCTTCGCGCCGTTGAGCGCGGTTTCGTCAATCGCGATCTCGTTGTCGCGTCGGTCGATCGGCATCAGCCGGGCCGAACCGTCATCGAACATGCGGATGACGCCAAGGGCTGCGGCGCGCCGCTTATCGATCACCTTGATGATGCGGGCGGTATAGGCCGGGCCGGTCTCGGACTTCGACGGAAAGATTTTGGCGACGACCCGGTCATTGAGCCCGGCTGTGGGAACCTTGCGCTTGCCGTTCTTGCCGCCGCCGGACTGGCGGATGAGGACGGCGGGTGCTGCACCTTCCTCCTCCGGCCATTCGGCCGGGCGGCCGATCAGCTCGCCATCCTTGTCGCGGGTGGTGATGTCGAGCACGGTCACGGGCGGCAGCGCTCCGGGACGGACGAGGCTCTTGCGCTTTTTCTGCAGCAGTCCCTCGTCCTCGAGGTCGCGCAGCAGGTCCTTCAACTCGACGCGCGCCGCGCCCTTGATGCCGAAAGCCTTCGCGACTTCGCGTTTCGATGCCCTCTCGGGGTTATCGGCGATGAATTTCAACAAAACATCGCGCGGCGGCACCGCGCCATGGATGACCGGTTCATCGGATTTCGGCGAGGCGGTGTCCTTCGTGCGGGAACGCGGTTTCTGGCTCAACTGTTGTCGCTTTCAGCCTCAGCCTTTTTCTTCGCAGAAGCTGTTTTCTTCGTGGTTGTCTTTTTTGCTGCCGTCGACTTGGTTGTCGCTTTCTTGGCAGCCGGCTTCTTCGCCGCGGCTTTTTTGGCAGGCTTCTTCGCGCCGGTCTTTTCCATGCGCGCCGTCAGCAGCGGAACGGCCTCTTCCAAGGTTACAGACTGCGGGTCCTTGCCCTTGGGAAGCGTGGCATTGATCTTGCCCCATTTGACATAGGGCCCGTAGCGGCCGTCATTGACAGTCACCTCGCCGCCGCCGTCGGGATGTTCGCCGAGCGACTTCAGCGCGGCAGGCGCGGAACGGCGGCGGCCGCCATTTGCGCGCTTGTCGGCGATGATCGAGACCGCGCGGTTGACGCCGACGGAGAACACGTCCTCGATGCTTTCGACATTGGCATAGGTGCCGTCATGCAGAACGAAGGGACCATAGCGTCCAAGGCCGGCGGAGATCATCTTGCCGTCTTCCGGATGCGCGCCGACCTCGCGGGGCAGCGAGAGAAGCTGCAGCGCCTTTTCCAGGTCGATGTCTTCCGGCTTCCAGCCCTTCGGCAGGGATGTGCGCTTGGCTTCCTTGCCTTCTCCGCGCTGGACATAGGGACCGAAACGGCCGGTTCTCAGCGTCACGGTCTCGCCGGTTTCGGGGTCAATGCCGAGTTCGTTCGGCTCGTTCGGATTGATGCCATTGGCCTCGGCATCGGCGTCAGCGCCGAGCTGACGGGTGAAGTTGCATTCCGGATAATTGGAGCAGCCGACGAAGGCGCCGTATTTGCCGAGCTTCAGCGAAAGCTTGCCGGTGCCGCAGACCTGGCAGGTGCGGGGATCAGAGCCGTCCTCGCGCTTGGGGAAGACCAGCGGCGCCAGCGCCTCGTTCAGGGCGTCAAGCACATTGGTGACGCGCAGTTCCTTGGTGTCTTCGATCTGGGCGAAGAAATCCTTCCAGAAATCGCGGAGAACCTGTTTCCATTCCAGTGAACCGTCGGAAATCTTGTCGAGCTTTTCTTCCAGATCCGCCGTGAAATCATATTCCACATAGCGGTTGAAGAAGTTTTCCAGGAACGCCGTCACCAGCCGGCCCTTGGCCTCCGGCGTCAGCTTGCGATTCTCGATGGCGATATATTCGCGGTCGCGCAACGTGGCGAGCGTCGAGGCATAGGTCGACGGACGACCGATGCCGAGCTCTTCCAGCTTCTTGATCAGCGAGGCTTCCGAATAGCGCGGCGGCGGCTCGGTGAAGTGCTGGGTGGCGCGGATCTTGTCCTTGTCCACCGTCTCCTGCGCATTGATTTCCGGCAGGCGACCATCATCCTCGTCATCGTCGGTCGGCTGCTTTTCCTCACGATTGTCGGCATAGGCCTTGAGGAAGCCGTCGAACTTCACCACCGTCCCGACGGCGCGCAGACCTGCGGTCTCGCCGCCATTGGTCGCGGTAATCTCGGCCGTGGTGCGTTCCATCTCGGCGGAGGCCATTTGGCTGGCAATGCCGCGCTTCCAGATCAGGTCGTAAAGGCGGAACTGGTCGGCATCGAGGAATTTTTTCACCGATTGCGGCGTGCGGGTAAAGTCGGTCGGGCGGATGGCCTCGTGCGCTTCCTGTGCATTCTTGGCCTTCACCGAATAATGCCGGGGGCTTTCCGGCAGGTAGCGCTGGCCGAACTGATCGCCGATCGCATCGCGCGCGCCGGTGATGGCTTCGGGCGCCATGGAAACGCCGTCGGTACGCATATAGGTAATAAGGCCGGCGGTTTCGCCGCCCACATCAACGCCTTCATAAAGTCGCTGCGCCACCTGCATAGTGCGCGAGGCAGAAAAGCTGAGGCGTGACGAGGCTGCTTGCTGCAGGGTCGAGGTGGTAAAGGGCGGGCCGGGGTTGCGGCGCACCGGCTTTGCCTCGACGCTTGCGACCGAATAGGTCGCGCCTTCGAGCAGTTCCCTGATCCGGCCGGCATGCTCACCGTCCTTGATCGAGTTCTTCTGGACGCGCTTGCCGTCGGCCTGCACCAGCCGTGCCTCGAACGCGTCGCCGCGCACGGTCTTCAGGTCGGCGACGATGTTCCAGTATTCTTCCGGGATGAAGCGCTCGATCTCGCTTTCGCGGTCGCAAACGAGGCGCAGCGCAACCGATTGAACGCGGCCGGCGGAGCGGGCGCCCGGCAGCTTGCGCCAGAGCACCGGCGACAGGTTGAAGCCAACGAGATAATCGAGCGCGCGGCGGGCCAGGTAGGCGTTCACCAGCGCTTCGTCGATGTCGCGCGGATTGGCCATGGCGTCGAGCACGGCTTTCTTGGTAATCGCGTTGAAAACGACACGCCTGACCGGCTTGTCCTTCAGCACCTTCTTCTTTTTCAACAGGTCGAGCACATGCCAGGAGATCGCTTCGCCTTCCCTGTCCGGGTCGGTTGCGAGGATGAGGCCGTCGGCGTCCTTGACCGCGTCGGCGATGTCCTTCACCCGCTTGGCCGAGGCCGCGTCGACTTTCCAGGACATGGCGAAGTCCTCGTCCGGCAGCACCGAGCCATCCTTCGGCGGCAGGTCACGCACATGGCCGAAAGACGCCAGAACCTTGTAGTCCTTGCCCAGATATTTGTTGATGGTCTTCGCCTTGGCGGGGGACTCTACAACGACTACGTCCATGTCTTCCGTCTCAATTCTGTCTGTGCCTTCTCGCGCGCATCTTCGGCTGCCTCCCCGGCGCGGTCAACCGACCGGGGAAGCCTGGCGGCCTCTGCCGATCTTTCAAGCGCAGTATGGAAGGCCGCAAGCGGTTGCGCGCTCGGCATTTTCCGTCAGCGTGTGCCGGGATGGCGCTGATGCGGGAAGGCGTGTTCGAAGTCCACGGCCTGTCGTCGCACGCGTTCTCGCAGGCTCGATCGGCTCTGCCTTTACCCTGAAAACGGGGGGCAGTGCAAACCCGACCTTTGTGCCGGCTGCTTTTGACTGTCGAAATGGACAGGGTTTGTGTTTCGGTCAAGGCCCGTGAAGGAATTTTAGACAATTACAACCGAGGACAACCAAGGGAGAATACCTTTAGCAATTGCAATCCGTTTCTGGAGAGGTATTGTTCAGAACGGGACTAGGTCACGGCGAAGCGACTGCACTGCAAGGCTTATAGGTGTTTAAATGCCAGCGAATATATCCGGAAACGATAATGATAGAAGACTGACGGAGGATGAGATTATCTATATCAGGCAAATACTTGGTCAGCTTCGCCGGCTTTCGGACAAGGAGGGGACGGAAATCCTCTGCTACCTGATCGACATGGCCTATCTCGAGGCGGGGGAAGTGCAGTCGCAGCTGATAACGAAGTTTCGTGACCGATAGAAACCAGTAATTTAGTTTCAACGCAGGGTAGATAATAGCATACCTATGTGATCGAAAATGAACAGTCGATCACGTGAGCGAGATTCGTCCGCCCGGATGCCGCGCCAGCCGGCCGGCGAGATCGAGTTCCAGAAGGATCAACTGGACGGTCGCCGCATTCACGCCGGTAAACCGGATCAGATCGTCGATCTCGCATGGACTCGGCCCCAGCGCTTCGGCAACGCGCAGGCGATCATCCTCGGCGGGTTCGACCGGCGCTTCGCCCTCCGGTTCGGGTTCCTCTCCGGCATCGCCAGAAAACGGCAACTCAAGATTTGACAGCGGCGCAAGCGCCTCCAGAACATCCTCCGGCGAGCAGACGATCATGGCACCCTGCTTGATCAGGCCGTTGCTGCCCTGGGCGCGGGGGTCGAGCGGCGAGCCGGGAACGGCAAGCACCAGTCGCCCCGCCTCGTTGGCCAGCCGTGCGGTGATCAGCGAGCCGGAGCGCATGGCCGCCTCGACGACCACGACGGCAAGCGCGGAACCTGCAATCAGCCTGTTGCGCCGGGGAAAGTCTCGCGCGCGCGGCTCCCAGCCATAGGGCATCTCGGAGATGGCAACGCCGCCTTCCGTGCAGATCCTGCGGTAGAGATCGGCATTTTCCGGCGGATAGATCCGGTCAAGGCCGCCGGCAAGGGCGGCAAGCGTGCCGTGCTTCAGGCTGGCGTGGTGGGCTGCGGCATCGATGCCGCGGGCAAGGCCGGAAGCCACCGTGTAGCCCGCGCCCGCCGCCGCGCCGGCGACCATGGCCGCGAATTTTGCGCCGGCGACCGAGGCGTTGCGCGCGCCGACAATGCCGAGCGTCGGCCGGGTCGCTGTCTCGCCGCTGCCGCACATGGCCAGAAGCGGCGGCGCGCCGTCGATCGCGCGCAGGGCTGGCGGATAGTCGGGCTCGCCGATGGCGACGAAGCGACCGTCATGGCGGGCCGCCACCTCCATCTCGCGTTCGGCATCGGCAATGCTGGCAACGCGGATCCGCTTCATAGCGCCGCCGCGTTTTGCCAGTTCCGGCAGCATGTCGAGCGCTTTTTCGGCGCTGCCGCAATGATTGATGAGTTCGCGAAAGGTCGCCGGGCCGACATTGTCGCTTCTGATCAGTCTGAGCCAGGCGATACGCTGGCTCTCGGAGAGCGAAATGCCGGATCGGCTCAACGGGCGGCTTCCCTTTTATGGCGCGGCGCCGAAGCGCCGCCTTGAGAAGCCAGACTGTCCGTCACCCCTTGTCTCCGATCCTGCTTTCCTTGCCCGAGATCAGGCGTTCGATATTGGCCTTGTGCCGCCACCAGGAAATAATGGTGAGGACGGCCATGACCAATGAAGCCTGCGGTTGATCCATTATCCACAAAGCAACCGGCATGACAAGTGTGGCGACAAGCGCCGACAGCGAGGAATAGCGCGACAACCGGGCGACCAGCAGCCAGACGAAGGCGAAGATCAGGACGGCGGCGGGAGCGATGCCGAGCAGCACGCCGATATAGGTCGCCACCCCCTTGCCGCCCTTGAAGCCGAGCCAGACCGGGAAGAGGTGGCCGATAAAGGCCGCCGCGCCGGCGATAAGTCCGGCATCCGTTCCGTAGAGTCTGGCGCAGATGATGACGGCGAAGGTCGCCTTCAGCGCGTCGAGGAGCAAAGTGAGGGCGGCCAGATGCCGTTTGCCGGTGCGCAGAACATTGGTCGCGCCGATATTGCCGGAGCCCATCTTGCGGATGTCGCCGAGGCCTGCCATGCGGGTGATGAGATAGCCGAAGGGCAGGGACCCAAGAAGATAGCCGACCGCGATCACGATCAGTGCGTCAACGGGCGTCAGGTCGAAAGCGAATAATTCCCCCACGATGCTTATCCTCTCCTAGCTGGCCTGGTAGACGCATTTTCCGGCGACATAGGTCCTGACGGCGCGGCCGGAGAAGCGGGCATTCTCGAACGTGGTGTTCTTCGAAAGCGAGACCAGTCGGTCCGGCGTTACGATCCACGGCTCTTCCGGGTCGATCAGCGTGATATCGCCCCGTGCGCCGGGTTGAAGCGTACCGGCATCCAGATCGAACACCTTTGCCGGCCGGGTCGACATCGCGTCGATCAGCCGCATCAGCGGCACCTCACCCGAATGATGCAGGCGGAGCGCGGCGGACAGCATGGTCTCAAGCCCGATCGCGCCGTCCTCGGCGTCGGAAAACGGCAGGCGCTTGGTGTCGACATCCTGCGGATCATGTGAGGAGACGATGATGTCGATCAGCCCGTTCTTCAGAGCCTCGACCATCTGCAACCGGTCCTCCTCGTGGCGCAGCGGCGGCGTCAGTTTGAAGAAGGTGCGGTATTCGCCGATGTCGTTTTCATTCAGCGTCAGATTGTTGATCGAGATGCCGCTGGAGACGAAAGCCCCGCGTTCGCGGGCGACGCGAATGGCCTCGACCGATTCGGGCACCGAGATCAGAGCGGCGTGGTAGCGCGCGCCGGTGAGCGCGGCGAGCCTCAGATCGCGCTCGAGCGGAATGATCTCGGCCTCGCGCGGAATGCCGGAAAGGCCGAGCCAACTGGCGAAGAGCCCCTCGTTCATCACGCCGGTTTCGCTGAGATAGCGGTCGCGCGGCTCCAGCGAGACCACGGCGTCGAAGGCGCGGGCATAGGTCATCGCCCGGCGCAGAACCCGGTTGTCGGAGAGCGAGTAGCGGCCATTGGCGAAGGCCACCGCGCCTTCGCCCTTCAAGAGGCCCACTTCCGTCATTTCGAGGCCGGCCAGACCCTTGGTCAGCGCCGCAGCAGGGAAGACGTTGACCACGGCGTTGTCGCGCGCGGTCTTCAGCACGAATTCCAGCAACGCGACATCATCGATCGGCGGATTTGTGTCGGGCATCATCACGAAGGAGGTGATGCCGCCGGCAGCCGCCGCAAGACTTGCCGAATGGATGGTCTCTGTGTGCTCGGCGCCGGGCTCTCCGACGAAGACATGGGCATCGACAAGACCGGGAGCGGCGACAAGGCCCCGGCAATCGACAACGTCCGCGCCGTCCGGCGCGCCCTGGTTGGCGGCATCGCGGCCGGCGGCGAGAATGCGGCCGTCCGCAACGATGATCGTGCCGGTCTGATCAAGGTCGCGGGACGGATCGATGATGCGGGTGTTGTTCAGAACCAGCGGTTTCATACCCGTGCTCCTCCATTGTCCGAGAGCATCAGCGTTTCCATCACGGCCATGCGCACGGCGACGCCCATTTCCACCTGTTTCTCGATCACGCTCTGCGGGCCGTCGGCAACGTCGGTGGCAATTTCCACGCCCCGGTTCATTGGGCCGGGATGCATCACCAGCGCGTCTTCCTTGGCGGCCTTCAGCTTTTCGGCATCGAGCCCCCAGAAGCGGAAATATTCCCGGATCGAGGGGACGAAGGCGCCGGACATGCGCTCGCGCTGCAATCTCAGCATCATCACCACGTCGGCGTCCCTCAGCCCGTCTTCCATATTGTCGAAGACCTCGACGCTCATGTCGCGGATCCCGGCGGGCAGAAGCGTCGCCGGGCCGACGACGCGCACCCTGGCGCCCATCGTGTTGAGCAGAATGATGTTGGAACGGGCGACGCGCGAATGCAGGATGTCTCCGCAGATGGCGACGATGATATTGTCGAGCCGCCCCTTGGCCTGGCGGATCGTCAGCGCATCGAGCAGCGCCTGTGTCGGGTGTTCATGCGCGCCGTCTCCGGCGTTGATCACCGAGCAGGCGACCTTCTGCGAAAGCAGCGCTGCCGCGCCCGCCGAGGCGTGTCGGATCACCAGCACATCCGGGTGCATGGCGTTCAGCGTCATCGCCGTGTCGATCAGCGTTTCGCCTTTTTTCACCGATGAATTGCCGACCGACATGTTCATCACGTCGGCGCCAAGCCGCTTGCCGGCCAGTTCGAAGGAGGCCTGCGTGCGGGTGGAGGCTTCGAAGAACAGATTGATCTGGGTAAGCCCGCGCAGGACGCTGTTTTTCTTTTCGCGAGAACGATTGAATGCTATGGCCTCTTCGGCCTTGTCGAGAAGTGTCCCGATATCAATGGGCGAAAGGCCCTTGATGCCGATCAGATGGCGGTGGGGAAAGAAGACCATGAAGCTTTCCTCCATATGAGGCCGTGCGGTCTATCGCTTGAAGTCCTGGCGTCTATAATGGCTCGCCGGCTTTGCCGCAAGCTTTGACAGATTATATCGAACCGTGCCAACTCTGCGATCTGTCTTCAAAAAGAAGTGCGTGAACGTCGATGAGCGACAATGATGTATTCAGGACGTTGAACCAGCCGAAGCCCTGGAGCGGCTACAACGCCTTTCATTCCGACCCGCTTCTTGGCGATCTGACGCGCAATCTGGCGCGGCCGCTGCGCGAGGAATTCGACACGATCGGGCGTTACGTGACTTCGCCGGAAGCGCAGGAGCTGGCGCAGATGGCCAATACCAGCCTGCCGCAGTTGAAGACGCACGGGCCGGCCGGCGAGCGGCTGGACACGGTGGCCTTTCATCCGGCCTGGCACGCGCTTCTGCGCCGCTCGATGTCCTCCGGTCTGCATTCCTCGCTCTGGGAGCCGCCGCGCGACGCCGATTCGAAATCGAAGGCGCACAAGCTGAGAGCCGTTCGGCTGTTCCTCACGGCGCAGCTTGAATGCGGCCATCTGGAGCCGTTGTCGTCCACTTCTGCCTCGCTCGCCGTTCTGGCGGCAGCGCCGCAACTGCGCTCGGAATGGGCGCCGAAAATCCTGTCGCGCAAATATGATTCGACCAACCGTCCGCAGGCGCAGAAGACGGCGGCGACCATCGGACTGGCGATCACCGAAAAGCAGGCCGGCAGCGACACGCGCGGATTGACCACCAAGGCCGCGCGCGTCAGCGAGGGCGTCTATCGCCTCACGGGCCACAAATGGTTCGTCTCCGCGCCGATGAGCGACGCCTTCGTTATGTTGGCCGATGTCGACGGCAAGCCGGGCTGTTTTCTGGTGCCGCGCCTTCTCGAAGAAGGACGGACCAATGCGCTGCGCTATCAGCGGCTGAAGGACAAGCTCGGTCTGCGCTCGAATGCGACGGCCGAGATCGAGTTTTCCGATGCCTTCGGCTTTCTGCTCGGCGCGCCGGATGGCGGTCTCAGGACCATTCTCGACATGCTGACCCTGATGCGGCTCGACAGCGCGGTGATGGCGTCCGGCCTGATGCGCGCCGCCCTTGCCGAGGCGACCCACTCCGCGCGCGGGCGCAGCGTGCAGGGCCACGCGTTGGTCGGCCGGCCGCTGATGATGCGGGTCCTGGCCGACCTGGCGCTCGACGTGGCCGCCGCCGGTGCGCTCTCTTTCCGCCTTGCCGAAAGCTTCGATCGCGCCCGAGACAGCGCCGAGGAAGCAGCCTACGCCCGGGTGATGACGCCGGTGACCAAATACTGGACGACCAAGATCGCCCCCGCCGTGGTGGCCGAGGCGATGGAGGTGATGGGCGGCAACGGCTTCATCGAGGACCGGCCGATCACCCGTCACTATCGCGATGCGCCGGGCCTTGCGATGAACGACGGGGCGGGCAACATGATGGCGCTTGATCTGAGGCGCGTCGTCGAGCATGGCAGCGACCTGTTCGAGGCCGTGTTTCAGGTGATCGCGCGCGATCTCGGCGCGTCCGGCGCCAAGATCGTCGAATTGCTGCGCGCCGCAATGGCGCTGTGCAAGAGCCATGAAAGCGCCGCCCGCATCTTCATCGAGCAGTTGGCGCTTGCAGCAGGGGCCGCCGAACTCTACCGGCTGGGCGCCGGTCGTATCGCCGACGCCTTCCTCGAAACCCGGCTGGCGGCGGGCTGGCGCTCCAGCTACGGCATGCTCGATACCCGCTTTGACGCGAGCTATGTGGTGGAGCTCTTGTTTCCGGAAATGGACTGAAGCTGCGGCCAAAAGAAAAGGGCCATGCCTTGCGGCACGGCCCTTGTTTTGCTGACCTGCGGCGCTCCGCGAGCGGGGAGGACGCTCAAGCGGATTGCGGGGTCTGCACGACGCTTTGTCTGCGCCGGAAACCTGCTCGATTAAAACAGCATCGAACCGTTGGCGTTGCGGCGCAGTTCAGCGCGCGACTTGCCCATCTTCTTCAGGGATTCGTCGTCAAGCTTCAGCAGTTCGGCATTGACGAAACGGTTGGCCTGGCTCTGACGGGCATTGGCAATGCTCTTGTAAGCGCTACGGAAGAAACCCATTTTCAGTTCTCCTTTTCTGGCGGATCGTTGCGGACGGCCTTGCGTCCTTCGGTCCATTTTGCTTCGCGGCTATCAGCCCTGATCCTTCTGATCACTGCCGGCGCGAAGCCTTATCAATCAACTGTCTGGAATATAGACCGTAGCTTCCGCGTCTGGCAGGTGGGAAGCCGAATGGGAGCCATGCAGAAAACGCATGCACTTTTCGGGAACTGGCAAAACGCCTGTCATGCTGCACGAATATTGTGCACCATTGCCTGGACCGGATGCAGCCCCGCCAAAGGCGCGGCGAGCCATCGCAAAGCGGATTGTTGTGATGCCGCCGCAAAGGCTCTATCGTCGCGCCGATCGAATTGATTGGTGAATTTCATGTTTCAGTCCTTTGACGTTTCCGCCCGCCCGGAGCAGGCCGCCCCGCGCATCAAGGCCCTGCGCGCCCTGTTTCCTGCCCTCGGCATCAACGCCTTTCTCGTGCCGCGCACGGATGAGTACCAGGGCGAGTACGTGCCGCCGTCCGCCGAGCGGCTCGCTTTCCTCACCGGCTTTACCGGGTCCGCCGGCGTGGCGCTGGTGATGGCGGAGACCGCGATTGTCTTCGTTGATGGCCGCTATACCTCGCAGCTGAAGCTCCAGACCGACCCGGCGCTGATTGCCGGCGGCGATCTGGTCGGCTGCCCGCCTGCTGCATGGCTCACCGAAAACAGACCGGGAGGCATACGGCTCGGCATCGACCCGTGGCTGCATACGCCAAGCGAGGTCGAGCGGCTGAAGTCCGCGCTTGCCGAGATCGGCGGCGCGCTTGTTCTCCTTCCCGAAAACCCGATCGACCGGGTCTGGAAGGACCGCCCGGCGCCGCCCGCAGCGCCGGTGACGGTCCAGCCGCAGCAATTTGCCGGAAAACCGGCGAAGGAGAAGCTGGCAGAGATCGCGAAAGCCGCGCGCGGCAAGCGGGCGGGCGCGGTGCTGATCGCCGATTCGACCTCGGTTGCCTGGTTGTTCAACATTCGCGGCAATGATGTCGCCCACACGCCGGCGCCGCTCTCCCGCGCGATCGTGAAGGCCGACGGCAGCGCCGTGCTGTTCCTCTCCCCCGGGAAGGTTTCCGGCGAGGCCAGGGCGCATATCGATGATCTTGCTGCGCTCGAAGCGCCCGAGGCCGTTTCGGCCCGTCTCGCGGCGCTTGCGGGCGAGGCGATCATGCTCGACCGTTCCGCCGTGCCTTATGCCTGCGTCGAACTCATCGAGAAGGCGGGGGGCACAGTGATTGATGCGCCCGATCCGGTTGTCGCCGCCCGTGCGATCAAGAATGAGGGCGAACAGGCCGGCACGCGCACGGCGCATCTGCAGGACGGCGCGGCGATGGTTTCCTTCCTGAGCTGGCTTGACGGAGAGGCCCCCGGAGCCGTCAGCGAAATCGAGGCTGCGACGAAACTTGAGGCCGCGCGGGCTGCCGTCGGCGAGCGGATGCAGAACCCGCTGCGCGACATTTCCTTCGACACGATCTCAGGCGCTGGGCCGAACGCGGCGATCATTCATTATCGGGTAACGACCGAGACCGACCGCAAGCTGCAGGACGGGGAGATGTATCTCGTCGATTCCGGCGCGCAATACCAGAACGGCACCACCGATATCACCCGCACGCTCGCCATCGGGGCGGTGGACGAGGAGAAACGCAGGTTCTTCACGCTGGTGCTGAAGGGCGTGATCGCGCTCTCGACCGCACGCTTTCCCGCCGGAACGCGCGGCATGGACCTCGATCCTCTTGCCCGCATCGCGCTGTGGAAGGCCGGCGTCGACTATGCCCATGGCACGGGCCACGGCGTCGGTTCCTATCTCTCCGTTCACGAGGGGCCGCAGCGGTTCTCGCGGCTTGGAAGCCCGGAGTTGAAGCCCGGCATGATCCTGTCGAACGAGCCCGGCTATTATCGTCCCGGCGCATTCGGCATCCGCATCGAAAACCTGCTTCTGGTGAAGGAGGCGGAGCCGATCGAGGGCGGCGAAATACCGATGCTCGCCTTCGAGACGCTGACCTGGTGCCCGATCGACCTGCGCCTCGTCATGCCCGAACTTCTGACACGGGAGGAGCGTGACTGGCTCGACGCCTACCACGCCGAAACGCGCGAGAAGCTGATGCCGCTCGTGGCCGACGACAAGGAGCGGGCCTGGCTTGAAGCGGCGACCCGGACGCTCTAACCTATTGAATCTACGCATCGACCCGAAAATGGATTTCGATTTTCGGGTCGATGCGCTAGCCGATGATGAAATAGCGGCAGACCATGACCACCGACCAGCCGACCGCGATCATCGGCAATGGCGACTTGAAACGCAGCCCCGTCAAAAGGGCTGCCGCGATCGCCAGCTTGCCCTCCCAGCCGCCGGCATAAAAAGCAGGCGCCACCAGCGTCGTCAGCACCGCTGCCGGTATGGCATTGAGCGCCGCTTCTGCGCGCGGGGGAATGTCCGAGACCACCGAGAGCAGGACATAGCCGGCAATGCGCGTCATATAGGTGGCGACCGCCGCGCCGAGAATGACGAGGATCATGTGGTCATTGGTGAAATCGCTCATTGCGCCGCCTCCTTGCCCTTGCCGGGCGGCAGGAGTGCGGCCAGCAGGATGCCGGCGAGCGCGCCGATGCTGACATGCCAGGGAGACCCGACCGTGGCATAGGCGAGGATCGATCCGAGCGCGCTTGCGGCGACGATCGGCAGGTAGTTTGGCCGTTTTCTGAAGCCCATGACCAGGCTGAGAAAGTAGATCGGCAGCAGGATGTCGAGGCCGAGCGCTTCCGGGTTGGTAATGAAGCCGCCAAGCGTTGCGCCGATCAGCGTCATGATGTTCCAGAGGACATAGAGCACAAGACCCGCGCCGAGATACCAGGCGAAGGTGACGCGCTCCTCCTCTTCGTGGCGTTTGAGGGCTTCGGCGAATTGCGGATCGGTCATCAGGAAGAAGGCAACGAGCTTTTTCGGCAGCGGAAAATGCGCGATGACCGGCGTCAGCGCAGCGGAATAGAGCACATGGCGGAAGTTCACGGCCACGATCGAGGCAATGATCAGCCAGGGCGCGACCCGCTGGCCGAAAAGCTCGACGCCGACGAGCTGGCTGGCGCCGGCAAAGATCGTCAGGCTCATCATCGCCGTTTCGAACACGCTCTGGCCCTGCGTGACGGACACCGCGCCGAACAGCATGCCGAAGGGGGCGGCCGAAAGAGCCGGCACGATGCCGGAGCGAAGGCCGCTTGAAAATTCTGAACTCTCTCGCAAAGGAAGGCGACTCCTGATCAATTCGGGCTGGTTCCCCATGGGAAGCGGCGGACAGGCTGCAGGAGGGGATGGGAGGTTGTCCACCCGTTTACCGCCTTTGCGTTGCATGCACAAATGAGAAGAATTGATAATGCGATCAAACCGGAGGAATGCGTCATGATCAAGCTCAGCGCCCGCGAAAAGGCCGCCCTTGCGGAGCGGCTCAGGGACTATTGCGCAGAGGAACTCGATTGCGAGATCGGCACGCTTCAGGCCGAGCTGTTTGCCGAAGTCATCGCGCGCGAATTCGCGCCGGTCTTCTACAACGCCGGCCTGCGCGACGCCGAGGCCCTGCTGATGAAGCGCATGGAAAGCTTCGGCGACGAGATCGCGGCGCTGGAAATGCCCGAGGCGAACCGCTAGGGCGAACTGTGTCCGGCGCTGGACCCGGCTGAACCATGCGAGGACACTCGCCGCAACCTTCACCGCGATGGCCTGGCCGATCGCGGCCAACACGCTCTGAATGGCAAGAGGGCCAGTCAGCGCCCGTGCGGACGACGGGGCGACGGCGATCCCTGCTCGGTCGCCGATGCTTCAGCCTTGCCGTCAGTCTTCGATCGCGGTGCGCAGATCAATGAGCTCGACGCCGGCCTCGCGCATTTCGGCTAGCGCCGCTTCGACGCCATCCTCGCTGATGCCGCGGCAGCCTTCGAGGATCACGCGGACGGTTACGCCGGGCAGCATCTCGCGGGCATCAACCGCGGTAAACCGGACGCAGAAGTCGAGAGCGAGCCCGGTGATGTCGAGCGTGGTGACGCCCTTCTGCTTCAGATAATCGGCAAGTCCGGTGACGGCATGATGCTCGTTGTCGCGAAAGGCGGAATAGGAGTCGATCTCAGGGTTCTCGCCCTTGCGCTGGATGTAATCGACGGCGGCAATGTCGAGATCGGGGTGAAACGCGGCGTCCTCGGTGTTCTGCACACAGTGGTCCGGCCACATCACCTGCGGTTTCCCGTCGAGTTCGCCCATGTCAAACGGCTTCTTGTCGGGATGGACCGAGGCAAAGGAACCGTGGCCTTCAGGATGCCAGTCCTGCGAGGCGGCGATGATGTCGTAGCCGCCATCCCGGATCAGGAGATTGGCGACCGGCACCACGGCATCGCCGTCGGCGACGGCGAGATTGCCGCCGGGGCAGAAACCGTTCTGGATATCGACAAGCAAAAGGGCTTTCATATTGTTGCTCCGGACAGACGGTCCGCGGGATGGGAGGCGCCCGCGTCAGGGTTTCAGGTAATAGGAGGCCGGCTGCGGCGGGCTGAAGAGAAAGCCCTGGAGGCCTTCGCAGCCCTGATTGCGCAACCATGCTTCCTGTTCTCGCGTCTCCACGCCCTCGGCGATGACCGAAATGCCGAGATGGTGGGCCATGGTGATGATCAGTTCCACCAGTGAGGTGTCGCTGCTGTCATGCGGCACGCCGGCAATGAATGTCTTGTCGATCTTCAGTTCGTTCAGCGGAAACTGCTTGAGATAGACAAGCGCGGAATAGCCTGTGCCGAAATCATCGATCGACAGCCTGATGTTGAGCGCCCTGATCTTTCTGAGTTGCGCAAGCGCCAGGTCGAAATTGGCGATCATCAGGCTTTCCGTCATCTCCAGCGTCAGCCGCTCGGGATCGAACTGGTGATGATCGAGAAGCGATGCAAGGTCGTCGACGAATTTCTCTCGCAGGAACTGGCGGACCGAGACGTTGACGGCGAGGTGCAGGTCCGGGTTCTCGGCCAGCATCCGGCAGGATTCCTCCAGAACCCAGGCGCCGATGGGAACGATCAGCCCCGTCGCCTCCGCCACGTTGATGAAGCTGCCGGGACCGATGATGCCGCGTTCGGGGTGATCGAGCCGCAGCAGGACCTCGAAATGCCGGCCGGGCGCGTCGGCGATGATCTTCGGCTGCAGGAACAGCCTGAATCCGTCGCTCTGCAGGGCTTTTTCCAGCGCGGTTTCGACGTCGAATCGGGCGACGAGGTCTTCGACCATGCCGCTTTGGAACCATGAGATGCTGCCGCGTCCGCGCGACTTGGCATTGTGCATCGCCAGGTCGGCGCGCCGCAATTCTTCGTCCGCGCTTTTCGATGACGGGCCGACCAGAACCGCGCCGGCGCTGGTGCTGGGCGTGATCTGGTTGCCGTTGATGAAGGCCTGGCGCGACAGGCAGGCATGCAGGTCCTCGATCTTCGCATGCGCTGTTTCGCGCGCGCGCTCTTCCTCGCCTCCAAGCGTGGTGAGGAACACGACGAATTCGTCGCTCGAAAGGCGCGCCGCGAAGGATCCGGCATCAATATTGTCGGAAAGGCGCCGGGCCGTGGTTTTCAGCAGTGCGTCGCCGATATTGTGGCCGAAGATCGAGTTCAAGGCGGCGAAGCTGTCGAGATCGAAGATCGCGATCGCCATATATTGGTGATTCACCCTGTGGGTGGCGAGGAAGCCGAGCAGCACTTCCTGCGCCTTGGCGCGGTTGGCAAGCCGGGTCAGCGGATCATAATAGGCGAGCGTTTCGATCCTGGCTTCCGTGCGTCGTCTCTCGGTGACGTCGCGCCAGACGCTGACCGAGCCGAGCCGTTCGCCGCCTGCGTCGATCACCGGCGCCTTGATCATTTCCAGCGTGTATTTGCGACCGGCCGGATTGGTGACTTCGCCCTGGTTGATCAGCTTGCCCTGGTTGTTCACGTCGGAGAAGACCTGCTGCATCAACAGCGCATCGGTGCTATGCCCGAAAATCTCCCGGTCGCTCTTGCCGACGATCATCTCGGCCGGCATGCCGACAAACTCGGCCGCGGCCTGGTTGCAGGCCTCCAGCGTGCCGTCCGGCCGCTTGAAGTAGATCTGATCGGGGATCGCGTCGATCACTACGCGCAAGAGCAGGTGCTGGCGGCCGAGGGCGCGCACCAGCCGCCGCCCGCGAATGAGCACGATGCCGAGAACAATGACAATGCCGGAAAGCACGGCGATCGCGGAAAAGAGTGTGAGGTTCAAGAGGCCGTCGGTTGCCCGCAGTTCCGCCGCCTTCTGGCGCACGGCATCTTCGAGGTTGGACGAATAGGCCGCCAGCGGCTCGCCGCCCGAGCGCAGGTCGTCAGCCTCCGCAATCACCGAGAAAAGCCGCGTCTTCTGCTGGATGACGATCGGCCAGGAGAACATCCGCACCGTATGGATCGTGCCGTCCTTGAACCTGTGCGGAAACAGGAAATAATGCTGGCGGCCTTCGCGGGCGCGCTCCATCTCGTCCTTGATCTTGTCCTTCGACATCTGGTTCAGGTCGGAGACAAAAAGCTGCCTGAACTCGGCGGAGGTCCATCCGTAAAGGGATTGCGCGGCATGATTGGCGGCAAGGATCTTGCCGTTTATCGGCTCGACCACCAGCATTGCGACGGGACTGTCCTCGAAGAAGTCGGGCAGACGGATGAGGGGGACCTGCGCTTTTGGCGCCGTCGTTACCCCTGCCACAAACATGAAAGCCGCCAGTACAACACCGGCAATATGCCGTTCACATCGTCGCACCTTTCTCACTGCCAGCTGCATGTTATGGGGAGGCCTTTTGCGTCAGGATGAAACGAGAATCCAATAAAACCTATGAGTGAATAAGCGGAATACGTTCAGTGTGTAAGCTTACACTAAACAATGAGGGGTTAAATAAGTAAAAACATTTATCTCGACCTTGCATTGTGCAGTGCAAAAGACAAGAGGCGGCGGGTTGGCATCAAAGCCCTTATTCGGGATCAGGCAGGCGTGACGAACCCGTCCAGAACCCTTTTCTGCCCGGCCTTGTCGAAGTCGATGGTCAGCTTGTTGCCCTCAATCGCGGCGATGTTGCCATTGCCGAATTTCAGGTGGAAAACCCGGTCGCCGACCGAGAATCTGGAGGCCGTCTCTTCGCTGCTGCGAGCAACGAGCTCGCCCTCGATCATGCGTCCGCGCGGTCCGCTCTCCCCATAGCCGATGCGTTCGACGGCATGACCGGAGCGCGTGCCCCAGTTGTCGCGGGTTGCATCGGTGCGGTTTTCCTGCGCCCGTTTCCAGCCGGGCGTGGCATAGGTGTTGGAAAACGGCGCCGCCCGGTCGAAGCGCGACTGGCCATAACCGCCATAGGAGACCTCGGTCTCGCCGACCTCCACATGGTCTTCCGGCAGTTCATCGAGGAAGCGCGACGGCATGGTCGACTGCCACAACCCATGGATGCGCCGGTTGGAGACGAACCAGATGTGGCAGTTGCGTTTGGCCCGCGTCAACCCGACATAGGCAAGCCGGCGTTCCTCCTCGAGGCCTGCGCGACCGCTTTCGTCCAGCGCGCGCTGGTGCGGGAAGAGGCCTTCCTCCCAGCCGGGCAGGAATACGGTCTTGAATTCAAGCCCCTTGGCCGAATGCAACGTCATGATCGAGACGGCATCCATCTCCTCGTTCTGGTCGGCGTCCATCACCAGAGAGACATGCTCGAGAAAGCCGCGCATGCTCTCGAACCCGTCCATGGAGCGGATCAGCTCCTTCAGGTTTTCAAGCCGGCCGGGCGCTTCCGCCGAACGGTCGTTCTGCCACATCTCGGTATAGCCGCTTTCCTCCAGAATGATTTCGGCAAGCTCCGTATGCGGCGTGGTTTCCAGCAGTTCCTGCCAGCGGGTGAACTGTGTGACGACGTCGAAGAGCGCCTTGCGCGGCTTCGGCTTCAATTCATCCGTGTCGATCATCTCACGGGCGGCAGCCAGCATCGGAATATCGCGGGCGCGGGCGTAATCATGGATCTTGCGCACGCTGGCATCGCCCAGCCCGCGCTTCGGCGTGTTGATGATCCGCTCCAGCGCCAGATCGTCGGCCGGCTGGCAGGTGAGGCGGAAGAATGCCATGGCGTCGCGAATTTCCAGCCGCTCGTAAAAGCGCGGGCCGCCGATGACGCGATAGTTGAGCCCCAGGGTCACAAACCGGTCCTCGAACTCGCGCATCTGGAAGGAGGCGCGCACCAGAATGGCCATGTCGTTCAGAAGCTCGCCGCGGCGCTGCAGCTGTTCGATCTCCTCGCCGATCGCGCGCGCTTCCTCTTCGGAATCCCAGGCAGCGTGAACCTGCACCTTGTCGTCGTCCGGTTCGGCGCGTTCAGTGAACAGCGTCTTGCCGAGCCGCCCGTCATTGTGCTCGATGAGTTTGCCGGCAGCGCCCAGAATATGCGCCGTGGAGCGGTAATTGCGCTCCAGCCGGACGACCTTTGCGCCGCGGAAATCCTTCTCGAAACGCAGGATATTGTCGACCTCCGCGCCGCGCCAGCCATAGATCGACTGGTCGTCATCGCCGACGCAGCAGATATTGAGCGGTCCGTCGTCCTCGCCCGGGCGCTGGGCCAGAAGCCTCAACCACATATATTGCGCCGTATTGGTGTCCTGGTACTCGTCCACCAGAATGTAGCGGAAGCGGCGGTGATACTCTTTCAGGATATCCGGATTTTCGCGGAAAAGCTGGATCGGATGCAGCAGAAGGTCGCCGAAATCGCAGGCGTTCAGCGTCTTCAACCGGTCCTGATAGGCCTTGTAGAGCTCTCTGCCCTTTCCGTTGGCGAAGGCGCGGGCGTCGCCTTCCGGGATGAGTTCCGGCGTCAGGCCCTTGTTCTTCCAGCCGTCGATCATCGAGGAAAACTGCCGCGCCGGCCAGCGCTTGTCGTCAAGCCCTTCGGCCTGGATCAACTGCTTGATCAGGCGGATCACATCGTCCGTGTCGAGAATGGTGAAATCGGACCTGAGCCCGATCAGTTCGGCATGGCGGCGCAGAAGTTTGACGCCGATCGAGTGGAAGGTCCCGAGCCAGGGCATGCCCTCGACGGCGCCGCCGACGAGGATGCCGATGCGCTCCTTCATCTCGCGCGCGGCCTTGTTGGTAAAGGTCACCGCGAGGATCTGGCTTGGATAGGCCCGCCCGGAGGCGAGAATATGGGCGATGCGGGTCGTCAGCACGCGCGTCTTGCCGGTGCCCGCGCCCGCCAACACCAGAAGCGGGCCTTCGATGGTCTCGACCGCGTCGCGTTGTTCGGGGTTGAGCCCGGTCAGGTAATCGGGCGCCTCTGGCGCGCGTCGCGCCGCCATGGCGCGCGCGGCAAGGCCGCCCGTCTGCCCCGAGGTCTCTCCGGATCGGGGCGCCGGCTTGCGCGGTTCGTCGTCGTCGTCAAAGAACGGTATATCGTCGTGGCCGTGAATCATGGCGCCAATCTAGTGGCTTGAGGGGGAAAGGTGAAGGCATGCATCGAAATGAGAACAAAATATGCACAGACGATGGTCCTTCCTAGCCGAAAACGCGCCGCAACCAAGGCGATGAAGGGGCCGGAACATTACAATTTGGTGAGGTTTGATTCCTCTGCTTGCAGTGGGCCGGGTGATCTGGATAATTCCACTCATATTCTTTTTTCTTTCCGCACGCCGCCATTTTCGGCATCTTCTTGAAAACCGGGGTTTTTGATGCGTTTCTACCAACAGGTTGCCGTCAGCGTTTGTCTTCTGGCGATCGGGTCCGCGGCCTGGCTTTTCCTGGCGCCCGGGGGGCGAGAGGTGCTGACGTCCTATGGCATACTGGAGGCGAAACCGACCGCCGGCAACGGCGGACGCGCCCCCGGCGGGTTCTCAGGCGGCGGCATACAGGTCGTGACCGCGCCGGTGACGACGGGCACCGTGAACGATGAATTGACGGCGATCGGCAGCGGAGAGGCGATCCGTTCGGTCACCGTGCTGCCCGAAGAGGCAGGGACGATCACCGAACTCAATCTTTCCTCCGGTGACATGGTCAAGAAGGGCGATGTCATCGCGGTGCTTGATGACCGCGAACAGGTGCTCGCCCGCAACCTTGCCGAGGTCGCGCTCGAAAGCGCCACCCGCCAGGCCGATGTCAATCGCCGGATCAAATCGGCGATCTCCGATCTTGAGGTCTATAATGCCGAAATCGCCGAGCGATCGGCCGAACTTGACCTCGAGGCTGCCGAGCTCGATCTCGCGCGCCGCCGCATCGTTGCGCCGATCGACGGTGTCGCCGGCATCGTTCCGGTCAATGTGGGGGATTACGTTACGACCTCTTCGGAGATTGTCACCATTGACGACCGGTCCTCGATCCTCGTCGACTTTTCCGTGCCAGAGCGTTTCGCGACTGCGATCCGTTCCGGCGCGCCGGTGGAGGCGAGCCTCGTTTCAGCGCCCCAGCAGGTCTTCGAAGGCGAGGTCCAGGCCGTCGACAACCGCATCGACGCGGCAAGCCGCACCTTCATGGTGCGCGCGCGGCTCGAAAATGAGGATGACGCGCTGCGCGCTGGCATGTCCTTTGACGTGTCCATGCGCTTTCCAGGCGATGTCTATCCGGCCGTCGACCCGCTTGCGATCCAGTGGGATTCCGACGGGGCCTATGTCTGGCAGTTCGTCGACGGCAAATCGACCAAGACGCGGGTGCGCATCATTCAGCGCGATCCCGATGTGGTGCTGGTCGATGCCGAACTGGGCGAGGGGGATAGTGTCATCATCGAGGGCATCCAGCGCCTGCGCGAGGGGGCTTCCGTCAGCGACGTAACCTCCGGTGCTCCGAAACGCGAAAGCGCGGAGACCGCATCATGAGCGACCGCGAAAACGACAAGACGCCCGGCGAAGTGACGGCGGTCGAAAACCAGTCGAGCGATGCGCGCAGCGAGGCGGAAAAGGCGATTGCCGAGCATGAGAGCGAGCACGGCTTTACCGCGCTCTTTGTGCGCAGGCCCATTCTTGCGGCCGTCTTCAACGCCCTGATCGTGGTTGCCGGTCTCGCCGCCTTTTTCGGCGTCGAGGTGCGTGAACTGCCCGATGTCGACCAGCCGGTCATCACCGTGCGCACCACCTTTTCGGGCGCCGCGCCCGAGACGGTCGACCGCGAGGTGACCAATGTCATCGAGGGCGCGGTGGCGCGCGTTCCCGGCCTTCAGTCGATGTCCTCCCGGTCCTCCACCGGCTCGAGCCGCGTGACGCTCGAGTTCAGCAAGGATACGGATATCAACGTCGCCTCCATGGATGTGCGCGATGCCGTCGGCCGGGTCGAGGGACAATTGCCCGATGACGCCGACGAGCCGAGCATCGTCAAGGCGGATTCCGATGCCCAGCCGGTGGTCCGTTTGGCGATCACCTCCTCGACACTCGATATCGACGACCTGACGGAACTTGTCAGCGACGAGATCGAGGACCGTTTCGCGGCCGTGCCCGGCGTGGCCGACGTCGCCGTTTACGGCGAGCGGGAAAAAATCTTCCGCATCGATATTAACCAGGCCGCCCTTGCCAGCCGCGGCCTCTCGGTGGCCGACCTGACGTCGGCGCTGTCCGATATCTCCTGGGATGTGCCGGCGGGCTCGCTGACCAGCACCACCCAGGCGCTCGGCGTGCGCGCCACGGCCGATATCACCACGCCGGAAGAGTTTGCCGATATCCGCGTGGCCGAGAATGTCCGTCTCGGCGATGTCGCCACCGTCGTCTTCGGACCGGATACGGCGGCAACGGCGCTGCGCTATAATGGTCAGCCCGGCATCGGGCTCGGCATCATCCGCCAGGCGAAGTCGAATACGCTGGAAATCTCCGAAGGCGTCCACCGGGTCGTCAACGAGATCGCGCCGAACCTGCCCGAGGGCACGACAATCAAGGTGTCGAGCGACGACGCCGTGTTCATTTCCGGCTCGATCGAGGAAGTTGTCCGCTCGCTCATCCTCGCGGCGATGATTGTCGTCGCCATCATCTATGTCTTCCTGCGTGACTGGCGTGCCACCATCATTCCGGCGATCACCCTGCCGGTGGCGCTGGTCGGCACGCTGGCCGCGATCTATGTCGCGGGCTTCTCCGTCAATATCCTCACGCTTCTGGCAATCGTGCTGGCGACCGGCATGGTCGTCGATGACGCGATCGTGGTTCTGGAAAACATCGTGCGTCTCAGGGCAAACGGCATGGGCCCGCGCGCGGCTGCCGTGCTCGGCACGCGCCAGGTGTTCTTCGCCGTCATCACCACGACGGCAACCCTTGCCGCGGTATTCGTGCCGCTCTCCTTCCTGCCGGGGCAGGCGGGCGGGCTGTTCCGCGAATTCGGCTTTGTGCTGGCCTTTGCCGTGATGCTGTCGTCCTTCGTGGCGCTGACGCTCTGCCCGATGCTGGCATCGCGCATTCTGGTGAGCCACAAGGATCAGAAACCGGGGCCGGTCGCCCGCTTCGGCACGGCCCTTGCGCGGTTCTATGCCGTGACGCTCGGCTGGGTGCTGGCCGCGCCGCTGGTGCTCCTGTCGCTCGCCGGCCTGCTGGTTTTCGGGGCCTATCTCGCCTATGCCAACCTCACCACCGAGCTTCTGCCGCGCGAGGATCGGTCGATGCTGATGATGCGGGTCTCAGCGCCCCAGGGCGTCAGCCTCGATTATACCCGCGACCGCATCCAGCAGGTGGAGGAAAAGCTCCAGCCGCTGATCGACAGCGGCGAGATCGAGAGCGTCTTCTCGATTTCCGGTTTCGGCAGCAACACCAACAGCGGCTTCGTCGTCATGTCGCTTGCGCCCTGGGCGGACCGCGAGCGCACGCAGGACCAGATCGCCCGCGACGTGAATGCGGCCTCCGGCAGCATTCCGGCCGTGCGCGCCTTCGCCTTCCAGCCGAACTCGCTCAATATCCGCGGCGCCGGCAACGGGCTCTCCGTCGCCCTTGTCGGCTCCAGCCATGAACGGCTGACGGACGCCGCGAGCGCGCTGGTCGAGGCGATGGAGGCCGATCCGATGTTCTCGGCGCCGCGCCTTTCCGAGGAGGCGACGCAGGCGCAGCTCGCCCTCACGCTCGATCGCCGCCGCGCGGCCGATCTCGGCATCGATATCGGCGGGCTTTCCCAGGCTTTGATGGCGCTGCTTGACGGTCGTTCGGTCGGCGAAGTGTTCATTGATGGCGACTCCTACGATGTCCAGATCCGCGCCGACACGCGCAAGGTCGACGATCCAAGTGATTTGCGGAATATTTTCCTGCGCACCGGCGACGGCCGCATCGTGCCGCTGTCGACCATCGCCACGCTGGAGGAGAAATCCATCGCGCCGACGCTGGAGCGCGAGCAGCAGCAGGCCGCCGTTTCGCTGTCATCGAGCCTCGGGCCCGGCGTGGCGTTGGGCGATGCCTATCAGCGCCTTCTGGAGCTTGCCGAGCCGCTTCTGCCGCCCGGCGCCCATGTCGAGGCGCAGGCCGAAGCCGCTGCGCTCGACGAGAATGAGTCAGGCATGGGCATGGTGTTCGGCTTTGCGATCATCATCGTCTTCCTCGTGCTTGCCGCCCAGTTCGAAAGCGTTTGGAGCGCCCTGATCATTCTGGCGACTGTGCCCTTCGGCATTGGATGCGCCTTCATCGCCATGCTTCTGACCGGGACCAGCCTCAATATCTATTCGCAGATCGGCCTCGTGCTTCTGATCGGCGTGATGGCGAAGAACGGCATCCTGATCGTCGAATTCGCCAACCAGCTCAGGGATCGCGGCGAGAGCGTGCGCGATGCGATCGAACATGCGACCATGCTCCGGCTCCGGCCGGTGATGATGACGATGATCTCCACCGTGCTCGGCGGCATTCCGCTGGTTGCCGCCTCCGGCGCGGGCGCAGAGGCGCGCATCGCGCTCGGCTGGGTGATCGTCGGCGGGCTCGGCCTTGCCACCATTGTCACGCTCTACGTTACGCCGGTCGCCTATTATCTCCTTGCGCGCTTCTCGAAACCGAAGGCGGATGAGGAGCGGCGTCTCAATGCGGAAATGCACGAGGCGGCGTCGATCTCTCACTGACCTTGAAAGCGTGGGTATCCGCTTCTGTTTCCGTGGAAAAACTTGCTAAATCAGACACCATACTGTTGATATAGATATTCAACGTAATGATCGGCGCGTCCGATTCCGATAATCCTGAAGGGGGAAACATGAAAGCCAAGTTACTCACGGCCATCTTCGCAACCGCACTGCTTGCCGGCTGCGCGGCCAACACGCAGAACAGCGTGAATCAGGCGCCCGAGGAAGTATCGGTCACCAATATTTCCGTCAGCGATCCGACGGCCTATATGGACCGCCAGGAAGCCGAGATGCGCCAGCAGCTCGAAGGCGCCGGCGTTACCATCGTGCGCACGCCGAAATATATCGCGCTGGTCTTCGATTCGAGCATCACCTTTGCTACCGACAGCGCCGAGATCGTTCCGTCCTTCGGCCCTTCTCTTTCCGTCGTTGCCGGTCTTCTGCAGAAGTATAACGCCACCGATATCGACGTGAACGGCTATACCGATTCGACCGGTTCGGACGCCTATAACCTCAAGCTCTCGCAGCAGCGCGCCAATGCCGTTGCCGGCGCGCTGATCCAGCGCGGCGTCAGCCCGCAGCGCATCATGCCGGTGGGCTACGGCAAGGCTGATCCGGTGGCATCCAACGACACGGCCGACGGCCGCGCACAAAACCGCCGTGTCGAGATCCGCATCGCGCCCCCGCCGGCGGCGGATCAAATGGCGGCAGCGACCAACTGAGCATCATTGGTCAAGGGATGAAGGCGGTGACCCGGAGGAATATCTTTGCGTCACCGCCGTTCTCGCGCGGCGGCTTTGCCATATCAATGCCGCAATGAGGCGGCTTGAGATTGTTTAAGGCTTTTCTTATTCGAGGGACATCATGCTGAAGAAAATGACCATTGCTGCGGTAAGCGTTGCGTTTCTTGCCGGCTGCACGACCACGGACCCCTATTCGGGACAGACCGTCAACAACAATACCGGAACCGGCGCGCTCGCCGGCGGCGCGCTCGGCGCGCTGGCAGGTCTTGCCGTTGGCGGCGACGCCAAGGGCGCGGCGATCGGCGGCGCGATCGGCGCGATCGCCGGCGGCGGCATTGGCGCCTATATGGACAGCCAGGAACGCGAATTCCGCCAGGCTCTGGCCGGTACCGGCGTTTCGGTTGTCCGCAATGGCGACATGCTGACGCTGATCATGCCGGGCAACGTCACCTTCCCGACGGACGGGTACACGATCCTGCCGAACTTCTACTCGACGCTGAATGCGGTTTCGACGGTGCTGCGCAAATATGACCGCACCGCGGTCAATGTGAACGGCTATACGGATTCGACCGGTTCGGTCGAGTATAACCAGAGACTGTCGCAGGACCGCGCCAACAGCGTCGGCAACTATCTGGTTCAGTCGGGCGTCAGTGCCAATCGCATCTCCGCCGTTGGCTTCGGACCGTCCAACCCGATCGCATCCAATGCGACGCCGGAAGGCCGGGCGCAGAACCGGCGCGTCGAGATCCAGATCTCCGCCGTCAAGATGTGACGCAGGCCCTGAAAGGCTTGCCGAAACGACAAAAGGCGCCGCGCGGCGCCTTTTTTTCATGCCTGTCCCCGAAAGAAACCGTCAGCGCAGTCTGAGGTTGACCGGCGCGCGTCCGTCGCGGTCGGCGCGGATATAGAGGTGAATGCGGGCTGAGGGCTGGACGGCGCGGGCTGCACGGTCTCCCTGGCTTGTCAGGAGACCGACAAGCTCCCTGGCCTTGTAGCGGCCCTGGAAACGCGCATATTCGGCCAGTTTCTGGGCGGCCTCGTGGAGCGGGTTGAAACCGCTGCGGCGGGCGGTTGCGGGTTCGATATTGCCTGACATCATGCCGGAACGCTGTTTCCTGTTCACTTCAATCCCCATCGCTACGCAGGACAGATAATGGGCTTTTCCATGGCGCCGAAAGCTATTGCGTTTCTTGCTTTCCGAAACCTTACCGAAGAGGCTAGCGGATAAATCTTTCGAAACCCTTTACGCAAAAACGCCGGCCTGCGATGCGGACCGGCGTTTTATTCAGGCTTTCTGTTCCGGTGCATCGAAGCACCGGCTTTTAACTTCGGATTTACTGCAGGCTTGCCCAGCAGCTCACGCCGTTGCGCTTCAACGCGCGGCAGGCCTTGACCGCCTCTTCCTGGTCGGGGAAGCCGCCGAAGCGGGCGCGGTAGATCTCCTGGCCGCCATTGTTATAGGCAAGGGCGAAGGGCTGCGACTTGTCCAGCGCGCCGCCGGCCTTGCCCTGTGTGCGGGTCAAAAGCGCGCGGGCGCCCTCGGCGGTTGCGGCGGTGCCGACCTGGACGACCCAGCCGCGCGGCTGGCTGATCGAGGCCGTCTTGATCGAGGTATCGGGCGCGCTTTCCGAGGCCTGGGCCGCGGGAATGATCGCATCGCCGACGGCATCGGCGACAGTGTCGGCCGTTTGCAGCACGTCCTCGACGCTCAGCCCCTCGTCATTGTCGGCCGGACGGCGTTCGCTCGGCAGGGGAACGTTGGAGACGAGCTCGGCCTGGACGCCGGTGAGACCCGCCGAAGCGGCCGGCGCGGCGTTGTCGTTTGCCGCATAGGCGAGCGCGACGCCGCCGTCAGCCGCCGGACGCGGGTAAGGGATCGGGCCCTTGTCCGGGAACACCATGGTGTCGGAACGGGCGATGACGAAATTGCCGCCGCGGCCGTTGGATGCCTTGGGCAGATAGGTCGTTACCAGACGCGTTGCCCACTGGTTGCGGCTTGCCCCGGTCGCGCCGCCCATGACGACGGCAACGATGGAGCGGTTGCCGGAAACGGCGGAGGTGGCGAGATTGTACCCCGAAGCGTTGGTATAGCCGGTCTTGATGCCGTCGACGCCCTTCACCTGGCCGAGAAGACGATTGTGGTTGCCGATATTGTACTTGCCGTATTTGAAATTGCGCGTGCCGAAATAGTGGTAATATTCCGGGAAATGCTGGCGCAGCGCGATGCCGAGACGGGCCTGGTCGCGAGCCGTGGTTTTCTGTGCGCTGTTGGGCAGGCCATGAGCATTGCGATAGGTCGTGCGCGTCATGCCGAGGGCATGCGCCTTGTTGGTCATCATCGCGGCGAAATTGCTCTCCGATCCGCCGAGATATTCGCCGACCGCGGTGGCGACGTCATTGGCCGAGCGGGTGATGAGCGCGTAGATCGCGGTTTCGACCGTCACGCTGCCGCCGGCGGGAATGCCGAGCTTGGTCGGCGGCTCCGCTGCCGCGTTCTTGGAAAACGGTATCTTGGTGTTGAGCGTGACCCGGCCCTCGTCGAGCGCTTCAAACAGCATGTAGAGGGTCATCATCTTGGTCAGCGACGCCGGATAGCGCGGCGCGTCCGGCGCCTCGCTGTAGAGAACTTTTCCGGTATTGGCGTCAATCACGATGGCCGCGTCGTTGGAATCGGCGCGGGCCTCGTTAACGGGTAGGCCGGTGAGGAGGGTCATGAGTGCCGCGAAAACCATCACGGCATTGAGGAACCGGCTCAAACGGAAGCGGCGGTTTGCCTGTCTCTGCATTCGAAAAACTCTTGCGAAATCTGGCGGTTGTTGTTTCCTGGCGAAGCCGTGCCGGCATGATACCGGCCGCGTTCATCCATTACTAGGCTGTGGCGAAATCTGATCAAATCGCGGTTAATATTCGTTTAAGTAACCGCAGCGGCATCGTTTTTTCCTGTTTTCCCGGCCCGGCGCGCCGCCGCTTATCCGTTGCGCCTTCTGCCATGCCCGGCGGCGCTTTTCAAACATGTTCCGATCGGATAATCAGAAGCCGAACAGGAGCAAATGCCATGCGCACACCGCGAACCGGCGGCGACCCCTTCCAGCCCCAGAGGCGCGAGCCGCCGATCAACCTTCCGCCGGTCGTGCTGGCGGCTCTTGCCGTGCTGTTTGCGGTCTTTCTGCTGCAGGAATTCGTTCTCGGCTATGCGACCAACATGGCGATATGGCAGGAGTTCGGCTTCATGCCGATGCGCTATGCTCGTCCGTTGTCCGGACAGGACCTCGCCTGGCTGTGGTCGCCGTTTACCTATTCGCTTCTCCACGGCGGCTGGAGCCATATCATCTTCAACGCGATCTGGCTGGCGATCTTCGGCGCGCCGGTCGCCAAAAGGCTTGGGCCGGTGCGGTTTCTTCTCCTATGGGCGACAAGCGCTGCCGCCTCCGCCTTCTTCTTCGCGCTCACGGATTGGGGGGCGGCAACCGTGCTGATCGGCGCGTCCGGCGTGGTGTCGGCCTATATGGGCGCGGCCTGCCGTTTCGTCTTTGCCGGCGGACGGTTCCTTCCGCAGGCGCATCTCGGCCCCAGGCTTTCGATCGGCGCGGTCTTTGCCGATCCGACGGCGCGCGCCTTCGTCCTGGTCTGGCTCGTCGGCAATCTGCTCGTCGCCGTCGGCGTCAGTTTCATCGGCGTCAGCGCGGCCGACATTGCCTGGCAGGCCCATGTCGGCGGCTTCCTGTTCGGCTTCCTGGCTTTTCCGCTGTTCGACGTGAAGACGCCGCGCACGCTGATTTTCTAGCGGTTCGGGCAAGGAGCGGACCGCACGGTTTTCTTGCAATCGCCCAAATCCTCATGCACCATATTCGTCCGCGCAGCGCCCTGGAGGAGGGATGCGCAGAAGGTGCCGGAAACACGAGGAGGTTTTGATGGCGATCACTGTCAGGATGATACTGGACGAGAAGGGCAGGGCGGTCGTGACCGCGCCGGCGACGACGTCAATTTCCGAGGTGGCGGTGATCCTCCACCAGAACCGTATCGGCGCCGTGGTGATCGCCGACGAGGGCGACAGGATCGCCGGCATCTTCACCGAGCGCGACCTCGCCGCCGCCGTCGGCAAGCACGGCGCGCGCGCTCTGACAGCGCCCGTCTCCCAGGAGATGACAGACAATGTCTACCGCTGCGATGAGGGCACCACCGTCAATGAACTGATGGAGGTGATGACCAAAAGGCACTTTCGCCATGTTCCGGTCGAGGTTGACGGCAAGCTTGCCGGCATCATCTCGATCGGCGATGTGGTCAAGTCGCGCATCCGCGAGGTCGAGCAGGAGGCCGAGCACATCAAGTCCTATATCGCCGGCTGAGCCTTACTTGCCGTAGACCGCCTTCGGATCGAAGGCCCTGTGGTCGTCGATGCTTTCGAGCATGGCCGCGCCGTCGGCGATCGTCACCTGCCGGTAGAAGCAGGAACGCCGGCCGGTGTGGCAGGCCGCGTCATGGCCTGTCATTGAAACCTTCAGCAGGACCGCATCCTGGTCGCAGTCAGCCAGCACCTGTTCCACCTTCTGCAGGTTGCCGGAGGTCTCGCCCTTCTTCCAGATCGTGTCGCGCGAGCGGCTGTAATAATGGGCAAAGCCGGTCTCGAGCGTCAGCGACAGGGCCTCGGCGTTCATGTGGGCGAGCATCAGCACGGCATTGTCGCGGACATCGGTGACGATGGCGGTGACGAGCCCCTTGTCATCGAAACGCGGCGTGAAGACGGCGGCCTCGTCGAGCAGGGCCTTGTCCTGCGGCGGCTTTGCGAATTGCGGCATGGTCTTTCCTGTCGTTGCCGGACCTGTTTCTTCCGGCGTTGATAGACCGGGCGCTTGCGCTTGGCAATGCGTCGGGGCTTGCCGCAGCCTTGCCGAAATCCCATGTTTTCCTGTAATCAGTCAGTTCCGGCCCGCCTTTTCCGAAAAGGGTCCCACGGAAAGCGAAGATGGACGATATCTATTCCGCACGCATCCTGAGCCATGCCGGCAATGTCACCCGACTGGGTGTCCTTGGCGATGCAGATGCCAGCGCTGCGGCCCACTCGAAATTATGCGGCTCGCGGCTGACGGTCTATGTGAAGCTCGCGGACGGGGCTGTCAGCGATTTTTCCCACGAGGTAAAGGCCTGCGCGCTCGGCCAGGCCTCTTCTGCGATCATGGCCGCCTCAGTCATCGGCGCGAGGCCCGACGAGATCCGCTTGGCGCGCGGCGCGATGCTGGCGATGCTGAAGGACGGCGGCGAGGGCCCCGGCGGACGGTTCGCGGAAATGCGCTGTCTGCTGCCGGTCAGAGATTATCCCGCGCGACACGGCTCGGTGATGCTGACCTTCGATGCTCTGGTGAAGGCGCTTGATGAACTGGATGCCGCCGCGCCGGAACAGCAGAAGGCCGTCCGAAGCGATGTGTGAGCGCCATGGCGGGAAAAAGCCGTCTTCACGCAACTGGCAGGGGCCGTTTCGCAAGACGCCCGGTCGCCTGTTCGGGCTTGGCTTCATCCGCTTTTATCAGCTGACATTCTCCAGCCTGATCGGCCAATCCTGCCGGCATCTGCCAACCTGTTCTGAATATGGCTATGAGGCAATCGCCCGCCACGGGCTCTGGGCCGGCGGCTTCCTGACGCTCTTTCGCGTCGGGCGTTGCGGCCCGGGCGGCACCCATGGCTTCGATCCCGTGCCCGAGACGCTGGACCCCGACTGGCGCTGGTACACGCCGTGGCGCTATTTTCATGCCGGACGGCGTTCTCATGCTTCGCAGTAGCGGGCAATCACCAGATAGCCCGGCGTCGGCTTTCCGTTTTCGAAGCGAACATTGATGTCGGTGACGTCGACCGTCCGGAAACCGGCCTTTTCCAGGCTCTCCGTCAGATACGTACGGCCGTGTGCGAAACGGTGATGCGGGGCGACCATGTAGTCGCGTCCGGCCAACACGTCATCGGGCAGGGTTTCCGCGGAAAAGGCGAGGATGCCGCCGCCGGCCATGCTTTTCGCCGCGCCTGAGAAAAACGCGTCAAGCGTGCCGAGATAGGGCAGCACGTCGGCGGCAATGATCAGGTCGAACGCCTCCTCGCCGTCATCGTGGAGAAATTCCTCGGCTTCCGCGACGAACAACGTGTCGTAAAGCTCCTTCTCATAGGCGATCTCGACCATTTTCTCTGAAATATCGAGGCCGGTGATATCGCCCGCCATATCGCCGAGCGCGCTGGCCCCAAGCCCTGTGCCGCAGCCAAGATCGAGCATGCGTTCGAACGGCCCGATTTCCAGCGCCTGGAAGCGCTGGCGCATGATCATCGGCACGCAATAGCCGAGCTGGTCGACGAGAATGTCCTCGAAATCCTCGGCATGCTGGTCGAACAGGGTCTCGACATAGGCGTCCGGCGCCTTTTTCGGCGCTTCGCCGAAGCCCATCGCGGCAAGACGCACGGCAGCGCCACCATGATCGTCGGGATCGATCGCCAGCACTTCGCGGTAGACCTCTGCCGCCTCGGCGAACTTGCCCGCCTTTTCGAGCGCAAGCGCCCGGTTATAGGCCTCTGCCAGTCTTTCCTCGTCGATCTTGCGTGCCATTGCGGTCATCCCGTTGAATATCCGCCATGCTCTATGCCGGGATCGATCGCGGCGCAACAGCGATCAGCCGTCGGTGATCCGTTTTGCAACTCTGCGCGCGGCGTCGAGATCATCCGGCGTGTTGATGTTGAAGAACGGATCGACGGCGCCCTCCTTCGTCGAAATCAACGGGAAATCGACGCCAAGGCATGGATGGCCCGCAACGAAATCCATCAGTCGCCGGTTGGAGCCCGAGGCAAGCCAGTTCGAAAGCGCCTCGCGCAGGGCAAGCGGCCAGAGGGCGAAGACCGGATGGGCGCGACCTTGGGAGTGGGCAAGCACGATCACGTTGGGCGCGGGTCTGGCGCCGGACAGGCGCTCGACGAGATCAGCCGGGAAAAACGGCGTGTCGACGGCGAGCGAAACCATATGCGTGGCCTTAGAGCCCTGCGCGGCGAGGTGACCAAGGCCCGCAAGAATGCCGGCAAGCGGACCTTCGTGCCCGGTCCCGGCGTCGCGGATGACGGTGGCGTCAGGCAGACCGGCAAGCTCATCGCCATGCCGGCTGATGAGAACCGGGTGTGCCTGCGTCTTGATTCGGCGCTGCGCCCGCGCGAGGAGGGGTTCGCCCTCAAGCGTCAGTATCGCCTTGTCCGTGCCCATGCGCCGCGAGGCGCCGCCGGCGAGGATGACGGCGGGAAACGGCGTCATTTTCTCTCCTTCAGCATGTCTTCCTCCGCCCTGACGATCGGTCCGCCGCCTTCGGAGGCGACAGGCTGACCGGTTTCGGCAAGCGGCTCCAGCCCCTTCTTGCGCTCCCTGTAGAAGGAGTAGAGCCCGGCGGCAACAATGATCACGCCGCCGACAAGCACGTTCATGTCCGGATAGGTCCGGAACAGGAGGATACCCAGAAGCGTCGCCCATAGCAGCCCGGCATAGCGGAACGGCGCGATGTAGGAGATATCGGCAAGTCGCACGGCAAAGACGACGAACTGGTAGCCGGACAAGAGGAAGATGGCGGCGAGCACGAGCTTCAGCATGATCGGCCAGCTCATCATGCTCCAATCCTGCTCGAGCGTGCCGAGAACCGCGCCGCCGATCGTCAGGAGAACGGCGGTTGCCAGCGTGATGATGATGGCCGGAACGTCGGATCTGATCGTCTTGGTCAGAAGGTCCCTGGCTGAGGCCGCGAGCATGGCGACCACGGCATAGCCCGCGCCCTGCTGGAAACCGTCCGGACCGGGCTGGATGATGATCATCACGCCAATAAAGCCGACGATGATGGCGCTCCAGCGCCGCCAGCCGACCGGCTCTTTCATGAAAAGCGCCGCGCCCAGCGTCACGGCGAGCGGCAGGCACTGTATGATCGAGGCGGCATTGGCGAGCGGCATTTGTTTCAGCGCCTGGAGAAAGGCGACGGCGGCAACCAGTTCGCACAGGCTGCGCACGATCACGCGCCGGTCGGAGACCGCGCCAATGCGAGAAAGCGCGCGGCTGCGCCAGGCGATCAGCACCGTGAAAACGGTGAGGATGATACCCCGGACGAACATGATCTGACCGAGACCGATTTCCTCGGTCAGCAGTTTTGCGGTCGCGTCAGTCAGGGAAAATCCGGCCATCGCCGCGATCATAAAGGCGGCGCCGGTAACATTGGAGGATGTGCGCATCATTGGTCTCGTTATCTTATGTCTTGTTCATATAGACGATCAACGAGACTGAGAAGTGATCTGTGTCACTTGGCTGTCCGGTATCCGGACGGCAGGGATCAGCCGCCGGTCATGCTCATGTGGCGGGCGACGGCAACGCGCGAACGGGTTTCATCGAGTTCGAAATCATGCGCTTCCGGCTTCCTGGCGATGGCAGCGTCGATCGCGCGATGCAG
This sequence comes from Martelella lutilitoris, assembly GCF_005924265.1. GTDB lineage: Bacteria > Pseudomonadota > Alphaproteobacteria > Rhizobiales > Rhizobiaceae > Martelella > Martelella lutilitoris. The sequence goes on along the minus strand of NZ_VCLB01000004.1, from coordinate 198,468 downwards.
CACGGCGTCGTCATTCGGGTTGTCGCGCAACACCTTGCGGAAATCGGCATTGTCGTCATGGCCGAGACAGAGATAGAGCATGCCGGTGCAGGTCAGCCGCACGCGGTTGCAGGCCGCGCAGAAATTATGCGACAGCGGCGTGATGAAGCCGAGCTTGCCGCCGGTCTCGGCAACCGTGACGAAGCGCGCGGGGCCGCCGGTGGTCAGAGGATTATCGGTGAGGGTGAAACGCTCCGCAAGATCGCGACGGACCTTGCTCAGCGGCAGGTATTGGGAGGAGCGGTCGGTGTCGACCTCGCCGAGCGGCATCGCCTCGATCAGCGTCAGGTCCATGCCGTTTCCATGGGCAAAGCGCAGGAGCTCGGGTATTTCGTGCTCGTTGAAGCCGGCAAGCGCAACGGCATTGAGCTTGACCTTGAGGCCTGCCTTTCGAGCGGCTTCCAGCCCGGCTATCACCTTGTCGAAATCGCCCCAGCGGGTGATCTCGCGAAACTTTTGCGGGTCGAGCGTGTCGAGCGAGACGTTGATGCGCCGCACGCCGGCGGCATAGAGATCGTCGGCAAAGCGTGAAAGCTGCGAGCCGTTGGTGGTCAGCGTCAGCTCGTCAAGCGCGCCTTCATCGATGCGCTGACCAAGATTGCGGATAAGCTGCATCACATTCTTGCGCATCAGCGGCTCGCCGCCGGTCAGGCGAAGTTTCCTGACGCCCTTGTCGATGAAGGCGTTGCAGAGCCGTTCCAGTTCTTCCAGCGTCAGCAGGTCGCGTTTCGGCAGGAAGGTCATGTTCTCCGCCATGCAATAGGTGCAGCGGAAATCGCAGCGATCCGTAACCGATACGCGCAAATAGGTGATCTGCCGGCCGAAGGGGTCGATCATCGGCGTTGGCTGGCCTGCCACGGGCTGTCTGTCTAGGATGTGCTGGTTCACCGAGTTCTCCTTGACCGGAAGATGGAACAGGCCTTGGCAAGCGTCAAGTGAAGTGCGAAACACAGCCGCGTGATTTTCAGGAACCGTCAGGACCAGCAATGACAGCAGCGCCAACCGAAATCCGCGTCTCTCGCGACCGCCGGACGCTGACAGTCTCTTTCGACGATGGGGCGCGGTTTTCGCTTCCCGCCGAAATGCTGCGCGTGCTCTCGCCCTCGGCCGAGGTCAAGGGGCACGGCCCCGGACAAGCGGTGACGGTGCCGGGCAAGCGCAATGTGGAGATCATGACGGTCGCGCCCGCCGGCAATTACGCGATCCGCATCGGCTTTGACGACATGCACGACAGCGGCATCTATACTTGGACCTATCTGCGGGAACTCGGCGAGGACGGCGCGCGGATGTTTGCCGATTACGAGGCCGAGCTTGCCGAAAAGGGCATGACTCGCGACAGGGCAGAGCGCCCGCGCTGACGGCTCCGGCGCTATTCGCCGGGAGAGGGCAGGCTCAGTTTGCGGCGGGCCTTCTGCTTGCGCGGCCCTCCGCCGAGGATATCGGCCACCCATTTGAGCGAGGGAATGTTCTCGCACACCGTCAGAAGCGCGATCGTGATCGGCACGCCGAGGAAGGTGCCGAACAGGCCCCACATGAAGGTCCAGAAGAAGATCGAGAAGACCACGACGAAGGGCGAGATGGACAGCGTCGACCCGGAGACCATCGGCTCCACGTAATTGCCGATGATGAACTGGATCAGGTTGAGGCAGACGAACAGCGCCAGCGCCGTCTCCCAGTGCTCGAACTGGATCACGCCGTAGAGCGAGGGAAAGACGGTGGCAATCACCGAGCCGATGAAGGGAATGTAGTTGAGCGCGAAGGCGATGACGCCCCATTCCACCGGGAAGTCGAGACCCGTCAGCGTCGCCGAGCTCCAGAACAGAACGCCGGTCATAGCGCTCATCTGTGTGCGCACCAGCATGTAGCGACCGAATTTCTTGGCCGTCGCATCGGCGATGCGGATGGCGGCGGAGGCGAACTCCGGCTTGGAAAGGGCCGCGATCTTGTGGCGGAGCTTGTCCACCTCGGTGAGGCCGAGGACCACATAGGCAAGCACCACGAGCCAGAAGCTCAGCGTCGTGCTCGCCTGTCCTGTCACTTGTCGCACGGTGCGTGCGATCAGGCCGACATTGAAGATGTCGTTGAGCGAGCTTGCGACGGAAAAGCCCTTTTCCCCCAGCCAGGCGACCGCATCCTGGTAAGCGGCCTGGAGCTGCCATGCCGCATCGACGAAGGAGGTCGCCATGCGGGAGAAGCCCCAGATGACCAGCGTTGCGAAAATGACGAAAACGACGATGGTGCTGATGACGGTAACCGCAAGGGCCAGAAGCGGCGGCATCACTTTCTGCAGGGCATTCTTGATCGGCCAGGTGACGGCGATGATGAAGAGTGCAAGCGCTACGGGTTTCAAGAACCCGCCCGCCCAGCGGATCGCGATCAGGAGCACGATGACGAATATCAGGGATGTGACGACGGTGACGCCGCGTCGCGAGCCCGTTGGCCCAGTTTCAGACATTCGTGTCTCTTAAAATGACTAGCTTGAGCGGATGTGACTGAAAATGTATCGTTCCTGTCAGTCATACGCAAGCGCGCCCATGCGCTGCCACACGCGATTGTGCGCGGGAAGGAAAGTCATGAGTGAGTTCATCGAATCCGTCGTCGGCCCCGATCAGGTGCTTTCCTTCTGGTTTGACGAACTGACGCCGAAGGACTGGTTCCAGCCGGACGATGTCGCCGCCCTCGACAACGCCATCCTCTACCGCTTCTTTGCAACGCACAGGGCGCTCGCGCGCGATGTCGGCGCCCCCTGGCGGGCCACGCCGGAGGCCCAGCTCGCCGCCGTGATCGTGCTCGACCAGTTTCCCCGCAACATCTATCGCGCAACGCCGATGGCCTTTGCCACCGACATGCTGGCCCTGAGGGAGGCGAAGCTCGCGATTGCCAGCGGCGCGCATGAAAAGGTCGCCGAAAACCGTCGGGCATTCTTCTTCATGCCGTTCGAACATTCCGAAAACCTGGCCGATCAGGACCGTTCCGTGGCGCTTTTCGCCGCGCTCGGCAATGAAGAATTCTCCTCATATGCAGAAAGCCATCGGGAGGTGATTGCCCGCTTCGGCCGCTTTCCCCATCGCAACCCGATCCTGAAGCGCCGGTCGACCCGCGCGGAACTTGCCTATCTCGCAGGCGATGAAAATACCGGCTGGGGTCAGAAATAGGCGTGCAATTGCCATCAAAACGGCGCGATTTGACGGTGGATGGCGCATCTGCCGGGGTTTGCCAACAGGAAAGGGAACGGATGCAGCGGGTTGAGGCGAGAGGCGTTTTCCGGTTTGTCCTGGTGTTGGCGGCGCTCTTTTGCGTCCTGTCCGGCGCGCCCGCCTTTGCCCAGCAAACGCAGCCTGCGGGCCAATCCGCGTCAACCGGCACGGGACAGCGGCCGAATGACGCGGTGACGACGACAAGCGATCCTTTCATCGCCGAGACGGCGACCGCGCTCGACAATTATGCCAATGCGCTTTCCGCCGTTTCAGACGCTGTCGACAGGGGGACCAACGACGACGGCGCACTCTCTAGGCTTCAGGTCCAGGTCGATCAACTGCAAACCGAGCTTTCCAAGACCGAAAGCGCCATACAAGCGCGGCTCTCCGACGTGCGCTCGCAGCTTTCCGAACTCGGCAGCGCGCCGGGTCCGGGCGAAGCGCCGGAGCCGGACGTGACGACGCAGGAACGCAACGCGCTTCTGGCCGAGCGTTCAGAACTCAATGCACTCGCCGACAGGGTGAGCAAGCTTGGAACCTCGGCCGAGGAGACCTCCGACAGGGTATCCGAGATCCGCCGCGAGCAATTCGCCCGCGCCTTGTTCAAGCATACCGATCTGCAGGAGCTGTTCTCGACCGATTTCGGGGCTCTCTGGCGCCAGCAGTTCGATACGTTCAGGGCATCTTATGGCGGCTGGCTGAGTTTTATCTGGCAGTCGAAGCGCATCCAGTTCATCGTCGCCAACCTGCTCTCGATCTTTGCCGCGGCCTTTGCCTATCGGCTCTCCACGCGATTTGTCGAACGCACGAAGCTGGATCTTCAGATGGAGGAGCCGGATTATGTGATCCGGTTGCTGGCCGCCTTCTGGACGACGATGATCCCTTGCCTGGCGCTCTTCGCCTTTCTCACCGTGTCCTATGTCCTGTTTGTCGGCATGGGGATTTTCCTGCCCGACGTCGAGCGCTTCGTCCTGCAGGCCTATATATCAGGCGCGATCATCTTCTTCGTGTTTCTGCTGTCGCGCAATGTGCTGACGCCGGGGCGGCCGCAATGGCGGCTTATGCCCATCGGCAACGCCGCCTCGCGCAACCTGATGCTGGCCTTCACGGCAATGGCCCTGATCAACTGGGGCGATATCCTGATCGGCGTGCTGAACGAGACGCTGGATGCCGGCGTCCAGATCGATGTCCTGCGCAGCCTGATCTCGTCTGTTCTGATCGGCGCCATCCTCGTGGCCGTTTCCTTCATTCGCCCGCGCGTCCAGGTCGAGGCGGACAAGAAGCGCACGCGCACCATCGCGCTCCTGTTCCCCTCGGCCATCGCCTTTTCCGCCCGCGTGGTCGGGTTGTTTGTCATGCTTTGCGCGCTGGTCGGTTACGTCGCCCTTGCCCGTTTCGCCGCCAAGCAGGTGGTGCTGACGGGTGCGGTGCTGATCACCATGTATATCGGCATGCTCGTCGGCCAGGCGGTCTCGCAGGCCGGCAGCATTGCCCGCACCAGTTTCGGCAAGCGCTTCGTCGAGCGCTTCCAGCTTTCCGCCGTGCGGGCCGATCAGCTTTCGCTTCTGGGCGGGCTGTTGATCTATGCGCTGACCCTGATGATCGGCATTCCTCTGGTGCTTCTGTCCTGGGGCGTGCGCTATGAGGAGATGCGGCTTTGGGCCACCAACAACCTCACCTCCGTCAGCATCGGCTCGATCACGATTTCGCTTGGCGGCATTCTGATCGGCGTTCTTCTGTTTGTCGGCGGCTTCCTGGCGACGCGCTGGTTCCAGGGCTGGTTCGACAACAATGTGCTGTTGCGCTCGCGTGCGGATGCCGGCGTCCGCAACTCGGTCAAGACCGGGATCAGCTATCTCGGCATCGTGTTGGCGAGCCTGCTTGCGATTTCGGCGGCCGGCGTCAACCTTTCCAGCCTGGCGCTGGTGGCGTCTGCCCTATCCATCGGCATCGGCTTCGGCCTGCAGACGATCGTCTCCAATTTCGTCTCTGGTCTCATTCTCCTGGTCGAGCGGCCCTTCAAGGTCGGCGACTGGATCGTGTCGGGGACGACGGAAGGTTTCGTCAAGCGCATCTCGGTGCGCGCCACCGAGATCGAGACCTTTCAGCGCCAGTCGATCATCGTGCCGAATTCCGAACTGATCAACGCCTCCGTCGGCAACTGGATGCACCACAACCAGATGGGCCGTTCCGAGGTGGCCGTCGGCGTTTCCTATGACAGCGACCCGCGCAAGGTGATGGATATCCTGATGGAGATCGGCACCTCGCACCCGCTGGTGCTGCAGAATCCCGAGCCGATGGTGATCTTCATGGGGTTCGGCGAATCGACGCTCGATTTCGAGGTGCGCGTCTATCTCGCCGATGTGTTCAACGGCATTGCCGTGCGCAATGATATCCGCGTGGCCATCTTCGAGCGCTTCAAGGACGAGGGCATCACCATCCCCTATCCGCAGCGCGACCTGCATATCATTCCGCAGAAGGAACGGCGCGACGAGTTGGCGGATTCGATCCGCAAGCACACGAAGAAGGCGGCCCCGGCGGAACAGGCCGAGCCGCAGGCCGAGGTCCGGCCGATGTTCGACCATCCCGATGCCGGCAATGACGACAGCGGCGAGCGGTAAGCAAATCGAGCCGCGTCGCGCCCGCAGGACTGCATGTCGCAAACGGGCTGTTTCCGTTTCGGCACCCGTTGCATAGTCATCTGAAGCGATGCCCGGCGGGCGGGCGGTCAATCACGGCGGCAAGAGGCGGAACAGATGACGACGAAGACAAGGGCTCTGGTGATCGGCGGCGGTGTCGTCGGCGTATCGACGCTTTATCATCTGGCGAAGAAGGGCTGGGCCGATGCCGTTCTGATTGAGCGCAAGGAACTGACCTCCGGCTCGACCTGGCATGCGGCCGGCCTGCTGCCGCTGTTCAACATGAGCTATTCGGTTGGCCAGCTACACAAATATTCGGTCAATCTCTATTCCGCGCTCGAGGAAGAGACGGGGCTCAATGTCGGCTTCTCGAAGGTCTCCAATATCCGCCTCGCCATGACCAGGGACCGGATGGACGAGTATCTCTATTACTCCGGCATTGCCGAGACCATCGGCGTTGATTTCAAATTCCTGACGCCTGAGGAAGTCAAGGAAGTCTGGCCGCTCTGCGAAACCGACGGCATCTTGGGCGCGATCCAGCATCCCGACGACGGCTATATTCAGCCAGCCGACCTGACCCAGGCCTTGGCGAAAGGCGCGCGCGACAACGGCGCGCGGATCATGCGCAACACCACCGTCACCGAAATCCGCCAGAACCTTGACGGCACCTGGCACGTGGAAACCGACAAGGAGAGTTTCACCGCGGACCACGTGATTTCCTGCACCGGCAATTTTGCCCGAAAGACCGGCGCCATGGTCGGCCTTAACGTGCCGGTCATTCCGGTCGAGCATCAATATATCGTCACCGAGCCGCACCCGGCGATCCTGGAACGCAAGAAACAGGGCCTGCCGGAAATGGGGGTCTTACGCGAATCCGACAGCGCCTGGTATATGCGCGAGGAGGCCGGCGGTTTGATCCTCGGGCCTTACGAGACCGGCGCGCCGGTCTGTTATGTCGACGGGCCGTCTGCCGACAGCGAATACGAGCTGTTCCAGGAAGAACTCGACCGGCTGATGCCGCATATCGAGACGGCCTTTACCCGCGTTCCGGCCTTTGCCGAGGTTGGCATCAAGAAGGTCTATAACGGCGCGATCGCCTATACGCCCGACGGCAACCCGATCGTCGGCCCGGCGCCGGGGCTGAAGAATTTCTGGCTCAATGAAGGCCATTCCTTCGGCATCACGGCCGCCGGCGGCGCCGGCTGGCAGCTCGCCGAATGGATCGTCAACGGCGAGCCGACCGTGGACCTTGCCGGCGTCGATCCGCGCCGCTTCGGGCCTTACGCCAACGAGGGCTATCTCATTGCCAAGAACGAAGAGGCCTATGCCAATGTCTTCACCATGCATTACCCGGATGAGGAGCGCGGAGCAGCCCGGCCGCTGAAGGTCTCGCCGGTCTATGAGCGGCTGAAGGCGCTTGGCGGCGTGTTCGGCTCGGTCTATGGCTGGGAGCGGGCCAACTGGTATGCGCCCGAAGGCTATGCGCTGGATGAGAGCGAGCTCGGCGTCGGCGCCGATGTGCTGACCAATCACAATTACGCCCCGGCGCTGGATGATGGCCGGATCGTGGAAAAATGGTCGTTCCGCCGCTCGAACTATTTCGAGCATGTCGGCAACGAGGTGAGGCATGTGCATGAGAAGGTCGGCATTCTCGATATGACGCCCTTTGCCAAGATGGAGGTTTCCGGCCCCGGCGCGCGCGGGTTCCTCGACAGTATTTTCGCCAATGCCGTGCCGAAGAAGCAGGGGCGCATCGCGCTTTGCCATCTGCTCGGCAGCCAGGGCGGCGTGCGCGCGGAATTCACGCTTTATGAGTGGGCGCCCGGTCGTTTCTATCTGGTTTCCGGCGCGGGGCTTGAAAGCCACGACCACGATCTTCTGACGAAGCTCGCGCCGACCGACGGTTCCGTGACGCTCCGACCGCTGACCATGGAAATGGGCGTGCTGGTGATTGCCGGACCGAAATCGCGCGACCTGTTGAAGAAGCTGACGCGGACATCGCTGGAGAATGCTGATTTCCCCTGGCTCACCGGTCAGCCGATCTCGATCGGCGCGGCAAGCTGCCATGCGCTGCGCGTCAACTTCGTCGGCGAACTCGGCTGGGAACTGCACCACCCGATCGCGATGCAGACCTACATCTTTGACATGCTGATGGAGGCCGGCGCCGAGTTTGACATCAAACCCTTCGGTATCCGCGCCATGGGGTCTATGGCGCTGGAAAAATCCTACCGCGCCATGCAGCGGGAGATGACCATCGAATATACCGCCTACGAATCGGGGCTCGACCGCTTCATCAAGCCGAAGAAGGACTTCATCGGCAAGGAGGCCCTGCTGTCGAAGAAGGAGGAGGGGCTTTCCGCCGTCTTCGCCACGCTGATCGTCGACGGCGTCACGGATTGCGATGCGCGTGGTTCCGAGGCGATCTACGACCTTGAGGGCGATCTGGCCGGGCGCGCCACCCAGGGCGGCTTTGGCTGGCGCATCGGCAAGTCGATCGCGCTTGCCATGCTCAAGCCGGACTATGCCGCGCCGGGTACCAGGCTGAAGATCCGCATCCTCGGCGATCTTTTTGACGCGACGGTGGTGGAGGAAAGCCCGTTCGATCCGGAGAATGAGGCGCTGCGGGCTTGAGTCGGGAGGATGCTCGCACCGCCCTTCCGTCATGCCGGCCTCGAGCCGGCATGCGTGGTGGCTGGGGCAGGGTTGGTTTTGTGTGTTTGACCGGTCCAGCGTGCGCGTTTACTGCGGCATATGCCATTCGTTCGACCGTAGATCCCGGCTCAGGGCCGGGATGACGGAGCAGACAGGCCTCATGATTTGAATAGGAGGCGGAGCATTGCCTCTTTGCTTCCCCGGCTTTCTTCAAAAACACTCTTGCCAAGCGCGCTTCATCCCCGTAAATGGGGCGCCAGATCGGATGGGGCTGCGCGGAAACGCTGGCGGCCTGATTTGATGAAGGGGTATAGCTCAGTTGGTAGAGCGGCGGTCTCCAAAACCGCAGGTCGGGGGTTCGAGCCCCTCTGCCCCTGCCAGTTTGGCGGTTCTGCCAGCGCGGTGCGCGGCGGCTCGCGTGGACGTGATACAAGAAAAATTTCGTTTTTCTCTTGTCTGAGCGAAAAACGATGATATGTAATGCAAAACAGACTCGCGGTGCGTGGAGCTGGTTACTTCCGCTTTACGTGCCGTAAAGGTGTGGGCAGTTTATGGCATCGAAAACCAATCCATTCACGTTTCTGCAGCAAGTGCGCGCTGAGACGGCCAAAGTCGTTTGGCCTTCCCGGCGCGAAACTGTGATCTCGACTCTCATGGTCATGGTGATGGTTGTCGTGGCAGCGTTCTTCTTCTTCGCGGCTGATCAGTTGATGAGCCTGGCGATGAATTTCGTCCTCAATCTCGGCGCCTGATCGGGAAAAGGGGAGAAGCACTATGGCGATGCGCTGGTATATTGTTCATGCCTATTCCAACTTCGAGAAGAAGGTGGCCGAGGCAATCGAGGAGAAGGCCAAGCAGAAGGGCCTTGATCATTTCTTCGATCGTATCCTCGTTCCGACCGAAAAGGTCGTTGAGGTCCGTCGCGGCCGCAAGGTCGATTCGGAACGCAAGTTTTTCCCGGGCTATGTTCTGGTGCGGGCAGACCTCAATGACGAGGTCTTCCATCTGATCAAGAACACGCCGCGGGTGACCGGTTTTCTCGGCAGCGACCAGAAGCCTGTTCCGATCCCGGATTCCGAGGCCGAGCACATTCTCGGCCAGGTTCAGGAGGGCGTCGAGCGTCCGAAGGCGACCGTATCTTTCGAAATCGGCGAGAATGTCCGCGTTTCCGACGGCCCGTTCGCCTCCTTCAACGGCGTCGTGCAGGATGTCGACGAGGAGCGCGCCCGCCTGAAGGTCGAGGTCTCGATCTTCGGCCGCGCAACGCCGGTGGAACTGGAATACGCCCAGGTCGAAAAAGTTTGAGCTTTTGCCCTTCGGGGCAATTTCGCGTGGAAGGGCAGGGCGCTTAGCCGGTGTCCATCAAACCCGCACCACGCAACCGCAGCCGCCGGCAGGTGCCGGCATGATGGGCCGGCAAGCCGGTCCGAGATGAGAAAGGCAGAGTAATGGCTAAGAAAGTTGCAGGCCAGCTCAAGTTGCAGGTCCCGGCAGGTTCGGCAAATCCGTCCCCGCCGATCGGTCCCGCTCTTGGTCAGCGCGGCATCAACATCATGGAATTCTGCAAGGCGTTCAATGCCGCCTCGCAGGAAATGGAAAAGGGCATGCCCATCCCGGTAATCATCACCTATTACCAGGACAAGTCCTTTACCTTCGTCATGAAGCAGCCCCCGGTCGCTTACTTCCTGAAGAAGGAAGCGAAGATCAAGTCGGGTTCCAAGACCCCGGGCAAGGCGAGCGCAGGTTCGATCTCTTCCGAGCAGGTCCGCAAGATCGCGGAAGCCAAGATGAGCGACCTGAACGCCGCCGATATCGAAGGCGCAATGCGCATGGTCGAGGGCTCCGCCCGCGCCATGGGCCTGGAAGTGACGGGTTGATTGCCATGACGAAGATTGCAAAGCGTATCCAGAAGACCCGCAAGGGCATCGACGTCAACAAGCTCTATCCGCTTTCCGAGGCCGTTCAGATGGTCAAGGAACGGGCTGTTGCAAAGTTCGACGAATCCATCGAAATCGCGATGAACCTCGGCGTTGACCCGCGTCACGCCGACCAGATGGTTCGCGGCGTCGTCAACCTGCCGAACGGCACGGGCAAGAGCGTTCGCGTTGCCGTGTTCGCCCGCGGCCCGAAGGCTGATGAAGCCAAGGAAGCCGGTGCGGATGTCGTCGGCGCGGAAGATCTCGTCGAGCAGGTTCAGGCCGGCAATATCGACTTCGACCGCTGCATCGCGACCCCGGACATGATGCCGCTCGTCGGCCGTCTCGGTAAGGTGCTCGGCCCGCGCGGCATGATGCCGAACCCGAAGGTTGGCACCGTCACCATGGACGTCAAGGCCGCCATCGAAGCCTCCAAGGGCGGCGCTGTCGAGTTCCGCGTCGAAAAGGCCGGTATCGTGCATGCCGGCGTTGGCAAGGCCTCGTTTGACGCAAGCGCGCTGGAAGAAAACATCCGCGCCTTCGCCGATGCCGTCGTCAAGGCAAAGCCGGCCGGCGCCAAGGGCAACTACGTCAAGCGCGTTGCGCTCTCGTCGACGATGGGCCCCGGCGTCAAGATCGACTTCTCGTCGGTCAACGCTTAAGTTTTGAATTTCCGGAAGCGCTTGTCTTCCGGTGAAAAGTTTCCGGGCTCCAGGGCCCGGAAAATGACCGGGACGAACATCCCGGTTTCCTGTCCGAGATTGCAGGTGGGCAACCTTAATTCAATGCCTGCATGAGACGGGTGAGACCCAATTTTACCGCTGGCGGTCAAGCCTGACGCGGTTAAGTTCGGTTCGAACCTGGTGTGCCTAGGCGCTTGAGAAATCGCGCGCCGAAGGGGGCAGGATCCTCGAGCGTCGCTTGGGATCTTGGGTCAAAGCAAGTCCCTTGCGGCAAAGGCAACCGACAGGTCCGTCAATGGTCCTGTCAACTGGAGATAGGCAGTGGAAAGAGCGGAAAAACGCGAATTCGTCACGGAACTGAACGAAGTCTTTAAGGCTTCCGGCTCGGTTGTCGTGGCCCACTATGCCGGTGTCACCGTTGCGCAGATGAACGATTTCCGTTCGAAGATGCGTCAAGCGGGCGGCACTGTCAAAGTCGCGAAGAACCGCCTGGCCAAGATTGCCCTTCAGGGTACGGAGTCCGAGGGAATGGCTGACCTGTTCACAGGTCAGACGCTCATCGCCTATTGCGATGACCCGGTGACGGCTCCGAAGGTCTGCATGGATTTCGCCAAGGGCAACGACAAGCTCGTTGTCATCGGCGGCGCCATGGGGGCAACCGTGCTCGATGCTGATGGTGTCAAGTCGCTTGCGACGATGCCTTCGCTGGATGAGCTGCGTGCGAAGCTGGTTGGTATGATCCAGACCCCGGCAACCCGCATCGCGACGATTGCTTCTGCACCGGCAAGCCAGCTTGCCCGCGTGCTCAACGCCTACGCCACGAAGGACGAAGCCGCTTGAGGCGGTTTTTCGCTGTTTATGAAATTTCGACCCAGTTCGAACCAAACACACTGAAGGAAGACTAACATGGCTGATCTCGCCAAAATCGTAGACGAACTTTCTGAACTGACGGTTCTCGAAGCCGCTGAACTGTCCAAGATGCTCGAAGAGAAGTGGGGCGTTTCCGCCGCTGCTCCGGTCGCCGTCGCTGCTGCCGGTGGTGCTGGCGAAGCTGCTGCCGCTGCTGAAGAGAAGACCGAATTCGACGTTGTCCTGGCTGAAGCCGGCTCCAACAAGATCGGCGTCATCAAGGAAGTTCGCGCCATCACCGGTCTCGGCCTCAAGGAAGCCAAGGAACTCGTCGAGAGCGCTCCGAAGGCTGTCAAGGAAGCCGTTTCCAAGGGCGAAGCCGAAGAGCTCAAGGGCAAGCTGGAAGCAGCCGGCGCCAAGGTCGAGCTCAAGTAAGCTTTACTTTTTCTGTTCCGCGGGCGGGCGCAGGCCTGCCCGCGGGGCGACAATTGAACTGAAACCATTACCCAAAGTCCCATTTCGGGCCTTTGGGTAATGGGTTCTCTTCAGGACCCTTTCGACGGGCAGCGCTGCCGGCAACGGCCTGACGCTCGGATAGTCGAGAAATTATGGAGATCGAGCCGTTCCAATGGAAACGGCTCTCGGTGATGACGGAGCCGACTGGCCATCGGTACCCGTCTGTTGCAGGCCCGGATGCAGATTGACAAGGAGCGACGATGGCTCAGACCCTTTCCTATAATGGTCGCAGGCGCGTGCGCAAGTTTTTCGGTAAGATCCCGGAAGTGGCGGAGATGCCGAACCTCATCGAGGTTCAAAAGGCGTCCTACGACCAGTTCCTCATGGTTGACGAGCCCAAGGGCGGTCGTCCCGACGAAGGATTGCAGGCGGTCTTCAAGTCCGTTTTTCCCATGACCGACTTCTCGGGCGCTTCCATGCTCGAATTCGTGTCCTATGAGTTCGAACAGCCGAAGTTCGACGTCGAGGAATGCCGTCAGCGCGACCTGACCTATGCGGCGCCGCTGAAGGTCAAGCTGCGTCTGATCGTGTTCGATATCGACGAGGATACGGGCGCGAAGTCGATCAAGGACATCAAGGAGCAGTCGGTCTATATGGGCGACATGCCGCTGATGACCAACAACGCGACCTTTATCGTTAACGGTACGGAACGCGTCATCGTTTCGCAGATGCACCGCTCGCCGGGCGTCTTCTTCGATCACGACAAGGGCAAGAGCCACTCTTCCGGCAAGCTGCTTTTCGCCGCCCGCGTGATCCCCTATCGCGGTTCCTGGCTCGACATCGAGTTCGACGCCAAGGACATCGTTCATGCCCGCATCGACCGTCGCCGCAAGATCCCGGCAACGTCGCTCCTGATGGCGCTCGGCATGGATACCGAGGAAATTCTCGAGACCTTTTACGAGAAGGCGACCTATGAGCGTGACGGCGACGGCTGGAAGGTTCCCTTCTCGCCCGAGCGCCTGCGCGGCCAGAAGGCCGTGACCGATCTCATTGACGCCGATAGCGGCGAAGTCGTGATCGAGGCCGGCAAGAAGCTGACCCCGCGCATGCTGAAGAAGCTTGCAGAGGGCGGCGTGAAGGCGCTCAAGGTGACCGACGAGGAACTCTACGGCACGTTCCTGGCCGAGGACATCGTCAACATGGAAACCGGCGAGATCTATCTCGAGGCCGGCGAAGAGCTTGACGAGAAGAACCTGGCGGGCGTGATCGAGCAGGGCATTGACGAACTGGCGATCCTCAATATCGACCATGTCAATGTCGGCGCCTATATCCGCAACACGCTTGTGGCCGACAAGAACGAGAACCGTCAGGACGCCCTGTTCGACATCTATCGCGTCATGCGTCCGGGCGAGCCGCCGACCATGGAATCGGCGGAAGCGATGTTCAATTCGCTGTTCTTCGATGCCGAGCGCTATGACCTCTCGGCCGTTGGCCGCGTCAAGATGAACATGCGTCTCGACCTCGACGCGCCGGACACGATGCGCGTGCTGCGCAAGGAAGACATCCTGGCCGTCGTCAAGACGCTGGTCGACCTGCGTGACGGCAAGGGCGAGATCGACGACATCGACAATCTCGGCAACCGCCGCGTCCGCTCCGTTGGCGAACTGATGGAGAACCAGTATCGTCTGGGCCTGCTGCGCATGGAGCGTGCGATCAAGGAACGCATGTCCTCGATCGAGATCGACACGGTGATGCCGCAGGACCTGATCAACGCCAAGCCGGCGGCTGCCGCCGTGCGCGAGTTCTTCGGTTCCTCGCAGCTGTCGCAGTTCATGGACCAGATCAACCCGCTGTCGGAAATCACCCACAAGCGTCGTCTTTCGGCACTTGGCCCGGGCGGTCTGACGCGCGAACGCGCCGGCTTCGAAGTCCGCGACGTGCATCCGACCCATTACGGCCGCATCTGCCCGATCGAGACGCCGGAAGGCCCGAATATCGGTCTGATCAACTCGCTGGCGACCTTTGCGCGCGTCAACAAGTACGGCTTCATCGAAAGCCCGTATCGCAAGATCTCCGAGGACGGCAAGCTCACCGATGAGGTGATCTATCTGTCGGCCATGGAAGAGGCGAAGTACTACATCGCCCAGGCCAATTCGGTGATGAACGAGGATGGCACCTTCGTCGAAGAGTTCGTCGTCTGCCGTCATGCCGGCGAAGTGATGCTGGCGCCGCGCGAAAACATCAACCTGATGGACGTTTCGCCGAAGCAGCTCGTTTCCGTTGCCGCGGCTTTGATCCCGTTCCTGGAAAACGACGACGCCAACCGCGCCCTGATGGGCTCGAACATGCAGCGTCAGGCCGTGCCGCTGCTGCGCGCCGAAGCGCCGTTCGTCGGAACCGGCATGGAACCGATCGTTGCCCGTGACAGTGGCGCCGCCATCGGCGCCAAGCGCGGCGGCGTGGTCGACCAGGTTGACGCAACGCGTATCGTTATCCGCGCGACGGAAGATCTGGATGCCTCGAAATCTGGCGTCGATATCTACCGGCTGATGAAGTTCCAGCGCTCCAACCAGAACACCTGCGTCAACCAGCGGCCGCTGGTGCGCGTCGGCGACGTGGTCAACCGTGGCGACATCATCGCCGACGGTCCGTCCACGGACCTCGGCGACCTGGCGCTCGGCCGCAACGCGCTCGTCGCGTTCATGCCGTGGAACGGCTACAATTACGAGGACTCGATCCTGCTGTCCGAGCGGATCGTTTCGGATGACGTCTTCACCTCGATCCATCTGGAAGAATTCGAGGTCATGGCCCGTGACACCAAGCTCGGTCCGGAAGAAATCACCCGCGACATTCCGAACGTTTCGGAAGAAGCGCTGAAGAACCTCGATGAGGCCGGCATCGTTTATATCGGCGCGGAAGTGCATCCGGGCGATATTCTGGTGGGCAAGATCACGCCGAAGGGCGAAAGCCCGATGACGCCGGAGGAAAAGCTCCTGCGCGCCATCTTCGGCGAGAAGGCCTCGGACGTTCGCGACACGTCCATGCGCATGCCGCCCGGCACTTTCGGTACCGTGGTTGAAGTCCGCGTGTTCAACCGCCACGGCGTCGAGAAGGACGAGCGTGCCATGGCGATCGAGCGCGAGGAAATCGAGCGTCTCGCCAAGGACCGTGATGACGAGCAGGCCATTCTGGACCGCAACGTCTATGCGCGTCTGGCCGACATGCTGCGCGGCCACACCTCGATTGCAGGTCCGAAGGGCTTCAAGAAGGGCGTCGAACTCTCCGACGAGGTGATCAACGCCTATCCGCGTTCGCAGTGGTGGATGTTCGCCGTCGAGAACGAGGAAGCCCAGGGCGAACTCGAAGCCCTTCGCGGCCAGTACGACGAATCCAAGGCTCGCCTTGAGCAGCGGTTCATGGACAAGGTCGAGAAGGTCCAGCGCGGCGATGAAATGCCCCCGGGCGTGATGAAGATGGTCAAGGTCTTCGTCGCCGTGAAGCGCAAGATCCAGCCCGGCGACAAGATGGCCGGCCGTCACGGCAACAAGGGCGTGGTCTCCCGCATCCTGCCTGCCGAGGATATGCCGTTCCTGGAAGACGGAACCCATGTCGATGTCGTGCTGAACCCGCTTGGCGTGCCGAGCCGCATGAATGTCGGCCAGATCCTGGAAACGCATCTTGCGTGGGGTTGTGCCGGCATGGGCAAGCGCATTGGCCAGATGCTCGAGGAGTATCAGGAAACCAATGACATCAAGCCGCTGAAGGAAACGCTGACCAAGGTCTATGCGTCGGAAGCCAAGGACGAAGTCTCGAATTTCGATGATGAAAGCCTGGTGCGTCTGGCCGATGAAGCCAAGCGCGGCGTCTCTATCGCCACGCCGGTCTTTGACGGTGCGCATGAGGGCGACGTCTCCGAGATGCTGTCCTGGGCAGGCTACAATCCGTCGGGTCAGTCGACGCTTTACGACGGCCGTACGGGCGAGCCCTTCGACCGCCAGGTCACCGTGGGCTACATGTACATGATCAAGCTCAACCATCTGGTTGACGACAAGATCCATGCCCGTTCGATCGGTCCCTACTCGCTCGTTACCCAGCAGCCGCTGGGCGGCAAGGCGCAGTTCGGCGGCCAGCGCTTCGGCGAAATGGAGGTCTGGGCTCTGGAAGCCTATGGCGCCGCCTATACGCTGCAGGAAATGCTGACCGTGAAATCGGACGACGTTGCCGGCCGTACCAAGGTCTATGAGGCGATTGTCCGCGGCGATGATACGTTCGAGGCCGGTATTCCGGAATCATTCAACGTTCTCGTCAAGGAAATGCGTTCGCTGGGCCTTTCCGTCGAGCTTGAAAACCGTGCCGACGAGCCCGGTGAGGAAGCCGACGAAATGCCGGACGCTGCGGAATAAGATCAGAACACGGTGCGCCCGCCGCCAAAAGCCGGGCGCACCTTTGACACCGAGTGCATGGTAAGCGCGAAGTGTCATTTTTGCCGCATTTAGCGGCTATCACCGTTTCAAGAGACAGAATGCCGGCATCGGGGTTTGGCCGGCAGCCACTGTCAGCAAGGGCGATGCCGCCCAGTCAAGGAGACAGGCATGAACCAAGAGGTCATGAATCTTTTCAATCCGCAGGCGCCGGCGCAGGTCTTCGATTCGATCCGGATCTCGATCGCCAGCCCGGAAAAGATCCTTTCCTGGTCTTATGGCGAAATCAAGAAGCCGGAAACCATCAACTACCGCACGTTCAAGCCCGAGCGTGACGGCCTGTTCTGCTCGCGCA
The DNA here is from genome assembly GCF_005924265.1 of Martelella lutilitoris. Taxonomy (GTDB): domain Bacteria; phylum Pseudomonadota; class Alphaproteobacteria; order Rhizobiales; family Rhizobiaceae; genus Martelella; species Martelella lutilitoris. The sequence goes on along the minus strand of NZ_VCLB01000004.1, from coordinate 181,261 downwards.
TCTTTGGCCCGATGAAGGACTATGAGTGCCTGTGCGGCAAGTACAAGCGCATGAAGTACAAGGGCATCATCTGCGAAAAGTGCGGCGTCGAAGTGACGCTGTCGCGCGTGCGCCGCGAGCGCATGGGCCATATTGAGCTCGCCGCTCCGGTTGCCCATATCTGGTTCCTGAAATCGCTGCCGAGCCGTATCTCGACCCTTCTCGACATGACGCTGAAGGATGTCGAGCGCGTTCTCTATTTCGAGAACTACATCGTCACCGAGCCGGGCCTGACGGATCTGAAGGAAAATCAGCTCCTGTCGGAAGAGGAATACATGCTGGCCGTCGACGAGTTTGGCGAGGACCAGTTCTCGGCCAATATCGGCGCTGAGGCCATCTATGAGATGCTGGCCGGCATGGACCTTGAGAAGATCGCCGGCGATCTGCGCGCCGAGCTGGCCGACACCACGTCGGATCTGAAGCAGAAGAAGCTGATGAAGCGTCTCAAGATCGTCGAGAACTTTCTCGAGTCCGGCAACCGTCCCGAATGGATGATCATGAAGGTCGTTCCGGTGATCCCGCCGGATCTGCGTCCGCTCGTCCCGCTCGACGGCGGCCGTTTCGCGACGTCCGACCTCAACGATCTCTACCGCCGCGTGATCAACCGCAACAACCGTCTGAAGCGGCTCATCGAGCTGCGCGCGCCGGGCATCATCATCCGCAACGAGAAGCGCATGCTTCAGGAATCGGTCGATGCGCTGTTCGACAACGGCCGTCGCGGCCGCGTCATCACCGGCGCCAACAAGCGTCCGCTGAAGTCGATCTCCGACATGCTGAAGGGCAAGCAGGGCCGGTTCCGCCAGAACCTGCTCGGCAAGCGCGTCGACTATTCCGGCCGTTCGGTCATCGTGACCGGCCCGGAACTGAAGCTGCACCAGTGCGGCCTGCCGAAGAAGATGGCGCTCGAACTGTTCAAGCCCTTCATCTACGCCCGTCTCGACGCCAAGGGGTATTCCTCGACCGTCAAGCAGGCGAAGAAGCTGGTCGAGAAGGAACGTCCGGAAGTCTGGGACATCCTCGACGAGGTGATCCGCGAGCATCCGGTTCTCCTGAACCGCGCGCCGACGCTGCACCGTCTGGGCATTCAGGCCTTCGAACCGACGCTTGTCGAAGGCAAGGCGATCCAGTTGCACCCGCTCGTCTGCACGGCCTTCAACGCCGACTTCGACGGCGACCAGATGGCCGTTCACGTGCCGCTGTCGCTCGAAGCCCAGCTTGAAGCCCGCGTGCTGATGATGTCGACCAACAACATCCTGCATCCGGCAAACGGTCAGCCGATCATCGTGCCGTCGCAGGACATGGTTCTCGGCCTCTACTACCTCTCGATCATGAACGAGAACGAGCCGGGCGAGGGCATGGCCTTTGCCGACATGGGCGAACTGCACCATGCGCTCGAAAACAAGGTCGTCACGCTGCATTCCAAGATCAAGGGCCGTTTCAAGACGGTCGACGAGGACGGCAACGAAGTCTCGAAGATCTACGAGACGACGCCCGGCCGCATGATCATCGGCGAGCTTCTGCCGAAGAACTCGAACGTTCCGTTCGAGACCTGCAACCAGGAAATGACCAAGAAGAACATCTCCAAGATGATCGACACGGTCTATCGCCACTGCGGCCAGAAGGACACGGTGATCTTCTGCGACCGCATCATGTCGCTCGGCTTCGGCCATGCGTGCAAGGCCGGCATTTCCTTCGGCAAGGACGACATGGTCATTCCCGATGCCAAGCACGAGATCGTCGCAGAGACGGAAGCGCTGGTGAAGGAATACGAGCAGCAGTACAATGACGGTCTCATCACCCAGGGCGAGAAGTACAACAAGGTTGTCGACGCCTGGGGCAAGGCGACCGAGAAGGTCACCGAAGAGATGATGGCCCGGATCAAGGCCGTCGAATTCGACCCTGAGACCGGTCGCCAGAAGCAGATGAACTCGATCTACATGATGAGCCATTCCGGCGCGCGTGGTTCGGTGAACCAGATGCGTCAGCTTGGCGGCATGCGCGGCCTGATGGCCAAGCCCTCCGGCGAGATCATCGAGACGCCGATCATCTCGAACTTCAAGGAAGGTCTGACCGTGAACGAGTACTTCAACTCGTCGCACGGCGCCCGTAAGGGTCTGGCCGATACCGCGCTGAAGACCGCGAACTCGGGTTACCTGACCCGTCGTCTGGTCGACGTGGCGCAGGACTGCATCGTCAACACGCCGGATTGCGGAACCGACAAGGGCCTGACCATGACGGCGATCGTCGATGCCGGTCAGGTGGTTGCCTCCATCGGCCAGCGCGTGCTCGGCCGTGCGGCGCTTGTTGACATCGAGGATCCGGTCACCGGCGAACTGATCGTCGAGGCCGGTCGTCAGATCAACGAGGCCGACGTCATCAAGATCGAGGCTTCGGGTATCCAGTCGGTGCAGATCCGTTCGGCTCTGACCTGCGAAGTCCAGACGGGCGTCTGCCAGGTCTGCTACGGTCGCGACCTTGCGCGCGGCACGCCGGTGAATATCGGCGAAGCGGTCGGCGTCATCGCCGCCCAGTCGATCGGCGAGCCCGGCACGCAGCTGACCATGCGTACCTTCCACCTTGGCGGTACGGCAAACGTGGTTGACCAGTCGTTCCTGGAATCCTCCTATGAGGGTACGGTGCGGATCAAGAACCGCAACGTCCTGAGGAACTCCGATGGCGTTCTGGTGGCGATGGGCCGCAATATGGCGATCCAGATCCTCGACCAGCGCGATCAGGAACGGTCCTCGCAGAAGGTCGCCTATGGTTCGAAGCTCTATGTCGATGACGGCGATGCGGTTCGTCGCGGTCAGCGTCTCGCCGAGTGGGACCCCTATACCCGCCCGATGATGACCGAAGTTGCCGGTACGGTTGACTTCGAAGACCTCGTCGAAGGTCTGTCCGTCACTGAAACGACGGATGAGGCGACCGGCTTCACCAAGCGTTCGGTTATCGACTGGCGTTCGACGCCGCGCGGTTCCGATCTGAAGCCGTCCATCGTCATCAAGGATGCCAATGGCGAGATCATGAAGCTGCCGCGTGGCGGCGAGGCTCGCCTGCCGCTTTCGGTTGACGCGATCCTCTCGGTCGAGCCCGGCCAGAAGGTCAGCCAGGGTGACGTGCTTGCCCGTTCGCCGCTGGAAAGCGCCAAGACCAAGGACATTACCGGTGGTCTGCCGCGCGTTGCGGAACTGTTCGAAGCCCGCCGTCCGAAGGACCATGCCGTGATCGCCGAGATCGACGGTACGATCCGCTTCGGCCGCGACTACAAGAACAAGCGTCGCATCCAGATCGAGCCTGCGGAAGATGGCGTCGAGCCGGTGGAGTACCTCATTCCGAAGTCGAAGCCGTTCCATTTGCAGGATGGCGACTACATCGAGAAGGGCGACTACATCCTCGATGGCAACCCGGCTCCGCATGACATCCTTGCCATCAAGGGCGTCGAGGCGCTGGCCTCCTATCTCGTCAACGAGATCCAGGAAGTCTATCGTCTGCAGGGCGTGGTCATCAACGACAAGCACATCGAGGTGATCGTTCGCCAGATGCTGCAGAAGGTCGAGATCACCGCTTCGGGCGACAGTGGCCAGATCACCGGCGATATCGTCGAGGCGATTGCCTTTGACGATATGAACGAGGAATTGGTGGCACAGGGCAAGCGGCCCGCCGAAGGCGAACCCGTGCTGCTCGGCATCACCAAGGCCTCGCTGCAGACGCCGTCCTTCTTCTCGGCCGCGTCCTTCCAGGAAACCACCAAGGTGCTCACGGAGGCCGCGATCGCCGGCAAGGTCGACACGCTGCAGGGCCTGAAGGAAAACATCATCGTCGGCCGTCTGATCCCGGCCGGTACGGGCCGCGCGATGGGCCAGGTTCGACGCATCGCCACCCAGCGCGACGATCTCATCATCGACGCCCGCCGCAAGGCTTCCGGCGCCGACGAGGCAACGCCGATGCTGTCGCAAATGAACCCGGAAAGCGAGCCGACGCCGGGCGAGTAAACGCCTGCTTGGGCCGCGTGCCCGGGGGCGTTTCCAACACCCCCATACTGAAGGCCGCCGAATTCGGCGGCCTTTTGTATTTTCTGCTAGAATGAAAGCGTTAGCATTTGCTGTTGTACGGGGCCTTGTCTTCACGGCTGGTGTGGGAGATCGTCAGGGCGACTTTTGCGTCATCGTGAGAAGCACGGATGTGCGGTCTCAATTGCGCGGCTGCGGAAGGAAACGCTATGGAGGCGGGTAAGCGGAGTGTCTGGATAATCTCTCTCGTCTGGGTCTGTCTCGGCGGGATTTGCGCATTTGTGATTGCCGAATTCATCAGCAATCATAACGCCGACGAGCACGTCGATTACTATGGTTCGGACGTCTTTCAGAACGCCGTCTCCGTGGCCGAAACCAGCTTGGCGGTCCTTCGTACGCTTGACCGATCGTCCGATGCGTCCTGCTCTGCCGATGATCTTGAGGCGATGCGCCGTATCGTTTTCGTCGTCCCGTTTCTCGCGGATGTCGGGCGCTTGCAGGAGGGCAAGCTGGCCTGCACCGGCGTCTGGGGCAAACTCGCAACCCCTGTGACCTTGCCGCCGTTTTCAGAGGTTGTCGGCGTCAATTCCGCTATTCTCTGGAAAGGGGCCAGCGGTGTGGTTCCGTCGGGTCTGGCTGCGGATATGGCGTCTTTCGGCAACAGCGTGGTGATGACCGAACCCTCCGCCTTTGCGCGATACGAAGACCCCGCCGAGCGGCTTGCCGCCCTCGTGCTGACGCGCGACGGCAGTTATATCTACCAGGCTTTCGGCGAGACAGAAGGGCTCTCGCTGCTGCTCGGGCAAACGACCAAATGGTTTCGCATTACACGGCGCAGGATCTATTCAAGCTGCAATATGAGGTTGGATGTCTGCGTGGTCGCGACTTATGACGCGCCAAGCCTGTTGAAAACGGCGCCGCTCGATTTCCTGCTTGTCCTTGCCGGCGGGCTTGCCGCCGGCGGCTCTGTGGGGCTTTGGCATGCCCAGCTCTATCGTGAAAGCCGGTCCTGGCGGTATAAGCTGGAACGGGCTCTCGATGACAATCGGCTTACGGTCCATTATCAGCCGATCGTGAGGCTTTCCGATGAGAGCCTGTGCGGCGCGGAGGCGCTTGTGCGGCTAATCGATTTCGATGGATCGCTGGTGCCCCCCGACCAATTCATCCCTGCCGCAGAGACCTGCGGTTTCATTGGAAGAATAACCCGAAGCGTTGTCAGACATGCATTCGCCGACCTGAGAGATCATTTTGAGGCCGATCCGAATTTCTATGTCAGCATCAATGTCGCCTCCGATGACATACTGAGCCTGGAGTTTCTGGATTTTCTCGAGACCGAAATCCGCTCCCACGGGCTTTCCGCCAGCCAGGTCGCTCTGGAACTGACCGAGCGTTCGACAGCGAACCAGGACAGCCTGAACCAGGCGATGGCGGCCTTCAGCAGGCGGGGCTATCGCATTCTCATCGATGATTTCGGCACGGGCTATTCGAACCTTGCCTATATCGCCCGCATGCCGATCGCGGGCATCAAGATCGACCGTATGTTCACCCAGGCGCTCGATCAGCAGGCGATCGGCGCGGTGATCGTCAGCAAGGTCTGCGAACTTGCCGTCGCGCTCGAGGTGACCCTGATCTGCGAAGGCGTGGAGACCAAAGGCCAGGCTGACCACCTCGTTGCCATTCATCCCGACATCTGCATCCAGGGATTCCTGATCGGGCGGCCGGTGCCCGCACGAGAATTCTCGCGTGCCTTTCCCGCTGGCCGGAAGGTCAAGAAAGGATGATCAGCGGCTCAGTCCAGCGTCTTGTTGAAGCGGCTGACGGCGATAGCGATGGCGACGAGCGCGATGGCCGCCAGCATGGCGCTGTCGAAGCCGAGCACGGTGATGTTCGCGCCCTTCAGCATGATGGCGCGCACGATCCTGAGGTAATGCGTCAGCGGCAGGATTTCACCGAGATATCGCGCCCAACGCGGCATGCCGTCGAAGGGGAACATGAAGCCGGAGAGAAGAATGCTCGGCAGGAAGAACATCATCGACATCTGCACCGCCTGAAGCTGGTTCCTGGCAATTGTCGAGAAGGTGTAGCCGATCGACAGATTGGTGACGACGAAGAGCAGGGTCAAAAGCGCCAGTGACCACGGATCGCCGAGGATCGGGACGTCGAAGATGAACAGGCCCGAGGTGATGATCAGGGCGGCCTGGAAGGCGCCGACGAAGACATAGGGCATGATCTTGCCCATCATGATCTCGATCGGTCGGATCGGCATGGCGAGCAGGTTCTCCATCGTGCCGCGTTCGATCTCGCGGGTGACGGCAAGGGCAGTGAAGATCAAGAGCGTCATGGTCAGGATGGTGCCGAGCAGGCCCGGCACGATGTTGAGCGTCGACTTGCCCGCTGGATTGTAGCGACGGTGCTGGATAATGTTGAAGGCCGGCTGCTGGGGTTCTGCGATCGCAATGCCGTGCAGGCCGGAAAGGGCGGTGGAAACCACGCCGGAAAGCGCGCCGAGGGCGGAGGAGGAGGCGACCGGATCCGTCGCATCGGCCGCCACCAGCAGGGAAGGGGACTGTCCGCGCCTGAGGTCGCGCTCGAAGTCCGGCGGGATCTCGACCACGAACAGAACCTCTCCCGATTCGAGCAACCGGTCCATGTCCGCCTCACTGGTGACAATGCCGGTGATGTCGAAGAAATCAGTGTTTTCCAGCGAGGCCAGGATGGCGCGGGAGACATCGGTGCTTTCCGACAGCATGACGCCGGTCGGCAGGTGGTGCGGCGTCGTGTTGATGGCAAAGCCGAACAGCAGAAGCTGCATGATCGGCAGCATGATCATCATGCCCATGGTCAGTCGGTCGCGCGTCATCTGGATGAATTCCTTGACCGTCATCGCCCAGAAGCGGCGGAAGGCAGGAAAACGTTGTGGCCGTTCATCCGTCATCGAAATTGTCCTTCGAAGCGTTCATCATGTAGATGAAGGCATCTTCCAGCGTTGCCTCGCTCGGGCGGCATTCGGTATCGGGTCGGTCCCGATAGGGCTGAATGGCGCGCTCGAGCGCCGCCCTGTCATGGCCGCAGACATGCAGCGAAGAGCCGAAGGGGGCGACGAGATCGACGCCGTCGGCCTTCTCCAGTTCGGTCTGAAGGTCATGAACATGGGCGCCGGTAATCAGGTAGCTTTCGAGCTTCGAGGCGGCCACCACCTCCTTCACCGTGCCGGTCACCATCAGCTTGCCATAGGCCATATAGGCGATCTCGTGGCAGCGTTCCGCCTCGTCCATATAGTGGGTGGAGACCAGGACGGAGAGTCCGTCTGCGGCCAGCGCATGGATTTCGGCCCAGAATTCGCGCCGCGCCTTGGGGTCGACGCCCGCCGTCGGCTCGTCGAGCAGCAGGAGGTCCGGATCGGGAAGCGTGCAGGCGCCGAGCGCGAGCCGCTGTTTCCAGCCGCCGGAGAGATTGCCGGCAAGCTGCTTTTCCCGTCCGCCAAGCCCCAGTCGCTCGATGGCGTCGGAGACCTTTTTCCGCGGGTCCCTCAGGCCGTGGATGCGGGCGACGAAATCGAGGTTTTCGCGGATCGTCAGGTCCTCGTAGAGGGAAAACCGCTGGGTCATGTAGCCGACGTGGCGTCGGAGCCGCTCCCCGTCGCGGGTGATGTCGTAGCCAAGGCATGTGCCGGAGCCGCTGTCGGGCGTCAAAAGCCCGCACAGCATGCGGATCGTGGTGGTCTTGCCGGAGCCGTTCGGCCCGAGAAAGCCATGGATTGTGCCCTTGCGCACATTCATGGTCAGATGGTCGACCACGGTGCGCCCGCCGAAGCTTTTTGTCAGCCCCTCGACGGATATGACATTTTCCGCCGGAGCCATCAGCGCGCCTCCGCTTCGACATTGACGGGAAGACCGACGGCAAGCGGCGCAGGGTCTTCAGGCCGCGCCTCCAGCCGGTAGACCATCTTGGCGCGCTCCTCGCGCGAGAAGATCTCCGGCGGAGTGTATTCCGCGTCTTTGGCGATGAAGAAGATCGTTGCGTCTTGCGACCGGCAGCCGTCGCAGGTGACGCGCACCTTGTCGCCGACCTTCAGCGCGGCGCGCTCGCCTTCCGGCACAAAAAATTCGATCTTGATGTTTTCAGGCGGCAGCAGCGAGACGACCGGGCGGCCCGCCGGCACGACTTCGCCGGTCCGGTAATAGACCTGCTCGATGCTGCCGGTCGCCGGCGCCATGACCGTCTTCAGCGAAAGCGCCGCCTCGGCGGCGGAAAGCTCGGAGCGCGCGGCGGCAACGCTCTGCTCGGCCTGTTCGATCTGCTGGTCGCGCTGGGGCAGTTCGCCAAGGGCGATCTGTGCGTTGATCTTGTCGAGCGCGGCCTTGGCTTGCGCGTAGGAACTGACGGCACTGTCCAGATTGGCCTTGGTCCCGCTTTCCTGCTGGAACAGAGACCGCGCCCGCGTCAGCGATTTTTCGGCATAGTCGAGCGCGGCCTTTGCTTCCTTGCGCGAGGCTTCGAGCGCTTGCAGCTGTTCCTGCCGGTCCTGCGGGGCCCGGGTGAGAGAGAGGGCGGCTCTTGCCTTTTCAAGGTTGGCGCGGGCGGTTTCGACGGCAGCCCTGTCGGTCTCCGCTTCAAGCGAGAACAGCAACTGCCCGGTTTCGGCTTGATCGCCCTCTTCGACGGTGAGTTCGGTCAGCCGCGCGGTGTTGGGCGCGCCAATATAGAGCGCGTCCGCCTCGACCCAGCCGAGAAAGCCGTGGTCTTGGGCAGGGCGGAAGAGCGCGAACCCCGCGCCTGCGGCAGCGGCGAGCAGAACGGCGATGATGATAAGGCGCTTCATGGGGCATCCCCCTCGGCTGGCTTGAACAGGGTATCCAGATAGAAATCGAATGCGGCATCAAGATCGAGATCGCCGTAGCGGGCGAAATTCGCGTTCCAGATGACCGACAGCAGCGCCGGCGCGAAAATGACCTGCGGGACCTTGAGCACCGCGGTCGAGCGCAACTCGCCGCGCGCTTCTGCCCTTTCCAGAACGCGCAGGATGAGGGCGAGGCCGGCGCGGATGATGGTGTCGTGGTAGAATTCGGCAATCTCGGGGAAATTGCGCATCTCCATCGCCATCAATTGCACCAGATCGCGTTTTTCCGTGCCGAGAACCTCGGTTCTGATCAGGTCGAAGAAGATGCCGAGCGTCTCGCGCGGAGGCAGCCGGGCTTCCTCGAGCCTTGCGTGCGCCGTCATCAGCAGCGGGCCGAGTGCCTCGCTGATCAGCGATTTGAACAGGCTCTCCTTGTCCGGGAAATAGAGATAGACCGTCCCCTTGCCGATTCCGGCATGCCGGGCGATATCCTCGATGCGCGCATTGGCAAAACCCTTCTCGGAAAAGACGACAAGGGCTGCATCCATGATGGATTTGCGGCGGGCCTCGGGGGGGAGCGACCGGCGTTTTGGCGCTTTGTTCATGACAGGGCCTATCCTTTCCGGATCATGACTGACCAGTCAGTCATAGCAACTGACGGCGGCTTTCGCAAGACGTCTCGGGCTCGCGATATCCAGAGGGCCGGCGGTCGCCCTCTGCCGTCTTGCCCGACGCAATGCAGCATTTTGCGTGTAGTGTCTGGAGGTTGTGCCCGTTGCGGTTGTTGCGTCGACTGGCGCCCTTTACGGCCGGCCTGCGCACTGGCAACAGCGTTTCCGTGCAGACCTTCAGGCATTTCTCGCGGTTTGCGGCAGGTCATTGCCGGCGCCTTGCGGTTCGGCTTCAACGCATCGGCCATTCCTGATGACGCGCCGCAACAAGAGTGCGGGTTTCGGGCTTGCGCGCAAAGATGAAAACGTATAGTACCCACCGGTACGGATCGCCCGGACATGGTTCCCTCCCGTCCGCATTCGGATGATCCTTGGATAAAGAAGCAGGAAACACCAATGGACCGCCGCACATTCTTCAAAAAGGCAGGCGTTGCTTCGGCCGGCGCACTTGCCCCGGCAGCGCTCGCCGCTCCCGCCATCGCCCAGGAAAGCCCCAAGCTCAACTGGCGTCTTTCGTCTGCCTTCCCGCAGTCGCTCGATATTCTCTATTCCGGCTCGACCGGTATCGCGGAGCGTGTGCGCGAGGCGACAGACGGCAATTTCGACATTCAGGTCTTTGCCGGTGGCGAGCTGGTTCCGCCGCTGCAGGTGCTCGACGCCGTGCGCGACGGGACGATCGAAATGTGCCACACGCCGTCCTATTACTATATCGGCCAGGACATGACCTATGGTCTGGGCACGGCCGTTCCTTTCGGCATGAATGCGCGCCTGAAGAATTCCTGGCTCTATCAGGGCGGCGGCAACGAACTGTTTGACGAGTTCTTCGCCGAAAAGGGCGTCTGGGGCCGTCCGGCCGGCAATACCGGGGCACAGATGGGCGGCTGGTTCGCTAATGAGATCAATTCGCTGGAAGACCTCAAGGGCCTGAAGATGCGCATCGCCGGTCTGGCCGGCCAGGTCATGGCAAAGCTCGGCGTCACGCCGCAGCAGATTGCCGCCGGCGACGTCTATTCGGCGCTGGAACGCGGCACGATTGATGCCACCGAATTCGTCGGCCCCTATGACGATCTCAGCCTCGGCCTCGTCAAGGTTGCCAAATACTACTATTACCCGGCCTGGTGGGAAGGCGGCCCGGTCATCCACGCCTTCACCAATCTCGACAAGTTCAACGAACTGCCGGCAAGCTATCAGCAGATCCTGAAGGATGCCTGCGACGCGGTAAACCTCGACATGCTGGCCCGCTACGACGCCGGCAATCCGCAGGCGCTGCGCCAGTTGGTGGCCGAAGGCGCCGTCCTGAAGCCGTTCAGCGAGGAAATCCTCGACGCCTGCTACAAGGTGTCCCAGGAGACCTTCGCCGAGATCTCGGCCGAGAACGCCTGGTTCAAGCGCATCTATGACAGCCAGCAGGAGTTCAAGAAGGACGCCTATCTGTGGATGCAGCTTGCCGAATTCTCCTTCGACAAGTTCATGATGGTCCAGCAGCGCAAGGGCAATCTCTGAAGACTGCTCCGCCATCGGCTGGATCATAGAACAACACGCGAGGAGGCCCGGCGCAAACCGGGCCTCTGGCTATTGACGATGCCGGCTGCAGATGCAAGGGGCCTGCCCCCAAATCTCCGTCACCCCGGCCTTGAGCCGGGGTCCAGGGCCACAAAAACACTCTTTGTCACAGTAACTTAAGGGCGATAGTCGTTGCTCTTTGGCCCTGGATACCGGCTCAAGGCCGGTATGACGGATGCGGGTTACGCATGTTTTGTCAACAAACTGGGGCCCGGCGCAAACCGGGCCTTTTTTTGTCGCGCACCGGTGCCTAATCGGCGCTGCTCAGATGATTGACGGGGCCTTGATCTGAACGTAAGCCATTGGTCTGCATCGAAAACAAACGAAAAGAGGGGCACCCGTGTCTGATCGGATTGTCATTGTCGGAGCAGGTCAGGGCGGCTTTGCCGTCGCGGCCAAATTGAGGGCGCTGAAAGACGAGCGACCGATTACGTTGATCGGTGCGGAAGCCGTGCCGCCCTACCAGCGGCCGCCGCTTTCGAAGAAATACCTTCTCGGCGAAATGGCCTTCGACCGTCTGCTGTTCAGGCCCGAGACCTGGTACGGTGAAAACGACGTGAACCTTCTGCTGGAGCGCTTCGTCGAACGTATCGACCGGGATGCCAGGCAGGTGGTGATGCAGGACGGCTCAACGCTTCCCTACGGCACGCTGGTGCTCGCCACGGGTGCCGCGCCGCGCCGACTGCCGGAAGATCTCGGCGGCGATCTCGACGGCGTATTCGTCATGCGCGACAAGCATGATGCCGACCGGCTTGCCAAAGCGATGAAGCCGGGCGCAAGGCTTCTGGTCGTCGGCGGCGGTTATGTCGGCCTCGAGGCGGCTGCCGTTGCGCGGAAATTCGAGGTCGAGGTCACCGTGATCGAGATGGCTGACCGCATCCTCAAACGCGTCGCAGCGGCTGAAACCTCCGAGATCATGCGCGCCATCCATCGCGATCACGGCGTTGACATCCGCGAGAACACCGGCCTGATCCATTTAGAGGGCGAGGACGGACATGTCCGCCGCGCGGTGCTTTCGGGCGGCGAAACGCTCGAGATCGACATGGTGGTTGTGGGAATCGGCGTGACGCCGAACGACCAGTTGGCAAAGGAAGCGGGCCTTGCCGTCGGAAACGGCATCGTCGTCGATGCATTCGGACGGACATCCGATCCAGACATCTTTGCCGTCGGCGATTGCGTCGAACAGCCCTATCGCGGGGCGCGTATCCGCCTCGAATCGGTGCCCAATGCCGTCGACCAGGGAGAGGCGATTGCAGCGGTGATCGCAGGCTCGGACAAGACCTATCAACCCGAACCGTGGTTCTGGTCGGATCAATATGATGTGAAACTTCAAATCGCCGGCTATAATGGCGGCTATGATCGTGTCGTGGTGCGAGAGGGGGCCCGCGAAGGCAGCAAATCAGTCTGGTATTTCAAGGGTGATACGCTTCTGGCCGTCGATGCGATCAACGACGCGCGCGCCTATGTCTGTGCCAAGAAGATGCTTTCTGCGGGGATCAATCCGTCGGTCGACGTGATTTCCGACCCCGCTACCGATCTGAAGGCGCTGGCCAATCCTTGAGGAGCAATTGCCCGCGAGGTTGACAAAAGCCGTTTTGCCGTGGATTTGAATTTCATGGTAAAATAATGAACGGGACATGCGACGCAAGTGAATGGAACGAAAAGCGCCGGTGGGCGGGACAGGGGATTGAAGAATTGTCTTTTCGGCTGAGGGGCGGTTCGAAATCGCGAACGACGTTGAGCGATGTCGCGCGGCTGGCGGGCGTCAGCCCGATCACTGTGTCACGCGCGCTGCGCGAACCGCACAAGGTGAGCGAAAAGCTGCGCGAGACCATTCTCGACGTCGTCGAGGAGATCGGCTACGTGCCGAACTTCGCCGCCCGGGCGCTGGCCAGCCGGCACAGCGGCATCGTCGCGGTGCTGGCGCCGATCATGGAGATGAGCGGCTTCTTTCACGCCGCCCGCGGCGTCGAGGACCGGTTCCTGACCAGCGACGTCAGTACGCAATTCGCCAATATCGGTCTGAACGCCGCTGAGGAAGCCAAGCTGCTGCGGCTCTTCGTGGCGCAGAACCCCGCCGGCATCATTCTCGAGAGCGTTGCCGAGTTCCCGGTCAACAAGCCGCTGATCGCCGAGCTCGGCTGTCCGGTGGTGCAGATGATGGATACCAGCATCGAGCCGCTGGACATGGGCGTTGGCATCCGCAACCGTGCGGCCGCCGCCGCCGCCGTCGAGCATCTCCTGGCGCAGGGCTATGAGCGGATTGCGCTTTTGGGCGGCGGCAAGGACATCCGCTCCCGCCGTCGCTTCGAGGGCTATCGCGATGCGCTTTTGAAGGCCGGATGCTACGATCCGGCCTATGTTTTCGAAGCTGAAACCGGCAATCCGATGGAGCAGGGGGTGAACCTCATCCGCAACCTCCGGCGACGCATGCCGGAGGTGGATGCCGTCTTCTGTCACAATGACCGGCTTGCCATGGGGGTCTATTTCGGCGCCCAGCAACTCGGCGTCCGCGTGCCGGAGGAACTCGGCATCTGCGGCTATAACGGCGTGGATTTTGCCGAGATGGAAGAATCGCCGCTGACCTCGGTCTATGTTCCGCTCTACGAGATCGGCTTCAAGGCGGCCGAACTGATCATGCGCTATTTGACGGAGGGCGAACGCCCGGAGGCCGCCGTCGAACTGCCGTTCGAGATCATCGAGGGCAATTCGACCCGGCGGTAACGGGCAGAGCCGTCAGCGTGCGGCGCGCGCGACATGCAGGCCGCATTCGCGCTTGGCGTCATTCTCCCACCACCAGCGCCCGGCGCGCTCCGGTTCGCCGGGCTTGATCGCGCGCGTGCAGGGGGCGCAGCCGATGGAGGGATAGCCACGCTCATGCAGCGGGTTGAGGGGGACCTCATGCGTCTTGGCGAAGGCGCGGATGTCCTCGATGCTCCAGTCGGCGAGCGGGTTGATCTTTGTCAGATGCCGCGCTTTGTCTTCCTCGGAAAAGGGTGTCGTCGCCCGATTGCCGGACTGGCCGCGCCTCAGACCCGTGATCCAGTAGGCAGCGCCTTCGAGCGCCTGCGCGAGCGGCTCGAGCTTGCGGATGTGACAGCAGGCGTGGCGCGCCTCAACGCTCTCGTAAAAACCGTTACGGCCATGTTCGGCCACGTAGGTATCCACGGCCTCCTGGCGGGGACGGTAGCGTTCGATTGTGATGTCGAAGCGGGCTTCGGTGTCCTCGATTAGCTGCAGGGTCTCGTCAAACAGTCGACCGGTGTCGAGCGTGACGATCCTGATCGGCAGGCCGGCCATGGCGATCGCGCCGGTCAGCACCTGATCCTCGATGCCGAGGCTGGTGGTGAAAACGGCAGGTCGGCCGGATTCGGCCACGAGCCGCAGCCTTCCTTCAAGGTCCAGCGCGGCAAGGGTGTCTTCAAGGTCGATCTTTGAGGAAAGCGTCATCATCAAACTCGCATCATGTCCGTTTGCTGCAGTATCGCGTTCAAGCCGGCTTTGCGCGAGGAACCGGCTTGTCGAAATCGAGGCGGCGGCGACAAAAGCTTGGCGTAAAACCTTCGATTGCTAGAACGCGCTGCCCGGACCGGTTCTATATGGCGCCCTTGTCATTATAACGACGGGTTTCCTCACGCATCTCGTCGGCGGTGCCGCGTTCTTCCAGCGCCGACTCGCGGTTGCGGGCGCGCTGGAACTTGATGCTGTCGGCGATGAAGGCGCGCGACAGGCCATGATAGAGCGGTTCGCGCGAGATCATGCGCGAGGCGATATAGCCGAGCATGGAGGTCGCCATCAAGGTGATGATGCCGTCATGATTGTCCGTCATTTCCAGAATGATGACGAAGGCGGTCATCGGCGACTGCACGACGCCGGCGAAATAGCCCGCCATGCCGAGGATGGCGCCAAGACCGATGCTGACGCCGAGCAGGTGGGCGACCGAGGAACCGAGCGTTGCGCCGACCGAGAGCGATGGCGCGAACAGGCCGCCGGGAATGCCCGACGCCATGGAAAGGAAGGTTGCCGCCAGCTTGCCGACGAAGAAGAAGGGGCTGATTGATCCGCCCTCGATCACGGTTCTGGCCTGCTCATAGCCGGTGCCGAAGGTCGCGCCGCCAAAGAGAATGCCGATGACGGCAACGGCCAGGCCGCAGCCGCCGGCGACAAGCGCCATCCGCTTGATCGGCGCAGGCTGCGCCCAGCGCTTGACGCGCCGCGCCACCTTCAGCGAATAGAGCGAGAACATGGCGCCCAGCAGGCCGCCGCCGATGCCGCAGACGAACACCGCGACCCATTCCTCTGGCCTGACGGCGATGGCCGAGGCCTGGCCGAAATAGGTGTAGTTGCCTGCAAGCCCGATCGCCGCAAGGCCGGAAAGGATGATGGCGGAGACAACAAGGCCGTTGGCGCGCGATTCGTAGGCGCGGCTCATTTCCTCGATGGCGAAGACGATGCCGGCGAGCGGCGTGTTGAAGGCGGCCGAGATGCCGGCGGCCGAACCGGCGACGATCAACCCCTTGGTCTGGATCATCTTTCCCCAGCGCGCGGTCTGGATCATGATCGAGGCGCCGACCTGCGCGGTCGGGCCCTCGCGGCCGATCGAGGCGCCGCAGAAGAGGCCAATCACGGTGATCAGGATCTTGCCGGCGGCGACCCTGAGATTGAGCAGCCGGTGCTGGCTTTCGGTGTTGTGCAAATGCCGGGCGGCGATCGCCTGCGGGATGCCCGACCCTTGGGAATTGGGAAACCAGCGCGTGCTCAGATAGGAACAGAGCATGAAGCCGAGCGGCGTCAGGATCAGCGGGAGATAGGGCGAATAGGCGGTCGATTGCCGCATGTGCTCGAACAGTTCATAGGCGAAATCGGCAGCGCGCGCGAAAAACACGCTGATCACCCCGATCATGAGGGCCCCGACCCAGAAAACCAGCCTTGGTTGCCATATGCGCCATGATCCCCACATCACCCGTGTGCGACGGACCATTTTGACGTTCTTGTAATAGGGGCGCATGACCTGGCTTTCGCGGCAATCTCTTTGGTGTTTTAAAAATATCCCGGTCCGGGGCCCGGTATCAAAGTACAGGAAGCGGGGCGGTTGAACCCGTTATCCTCTTGCCGTTGGTTGATTTCAAGGCCGCGTAACGCAATTTCCGTTCACCCACGGTTATTTGTCCTGTCTTGCGCAAGCTCTTCGAAATGCGCCTGAAGCGTTTGCGTGCCGTAACACGGCGCGGCCATGTCACGGCGGGAGACAACGAGAAAGAACTCGAACGGTCCCCATGTGGCGGGTCCGGTGATCCTTTTGAGGATAAAAAGCAGACCGTCGGCTATGAACTGCGGCAGATGAAGAAAACGGGGCGGTTTTCCCAACGCGGCAAAGGCAAGCCGACCGATGTCGTCGAAGGTGAAAACGTCCGGGCCGCCGATATCGACATGCGCCGTCCCGTTTTCGATCGCATCGACCGATGCCGCCGCAAGGTCCGCGCCGGCGATCGGGTTTACGCGCACTTGGCCATCGCCGAAAAGAAAGACGCGGCCGCGCGCGGCCATGTTGAAGACGTCGCCCATATCCGAGAAATAACCGGTGGGGGCTATGACCGTGGAGGGCAGGGCGCTTTCCTCAAGTCTGTCGACAAAATCCTGCTTGGCGCGGGCCAGCGCGCTCTCGTCGGCAAACTGATCGCCCTTGAAAACGTGGACATAGGCAAAACGCGAGACGCCGGCGCGTTCAGCCTCCGCCAGCAGATTGCAATTGGCGCCGTAGTCGACGTCGTGATAGGTGAGCCCGTCCTTTTGCCGGGTTATACCGAGGGCGGATATCACGATATCGACATTGTTCATGATGCCGGAGAGGCTTTCGGCCTCCGTCGCTTCCGCCTCGATCAACTGGTCTGCCTCGGGCAGGAGCCGCGCCGCGCGGTTTCCGTCGCGCACAAGGGCGATCACCCGATAACCCGATTTGTGAAACGCTGCGACCAGATGTCGTCCGAGATAGCCTGTCGCGCCGGCAACAAGCACGGTCTTCGCCAGGGCGTTGCCGGTTTGCCGGGCTTCGCCGCTCTTTGCTTCCCCGGCCATCAGGGACGCAGGCTCTCATAGGAAACCATGACATGGGCGCGATAGGCCGCCCGCTCGGTCATGGCCGCATAATAGGCCTCGACCGCCGGTCGCGCGGCACGGTCGATCTCCATCGTGTAGTAGCGGTAGAGAATGTGGCCGAACATGATGTCGGCCAGCGTGAAGTCGTCGCCCGCAAGGAAGGCGTGTTTCTGGAGCTCGGCCTCGGCAATGCCCAGGAGCCTGTCGAAGGCGGCTATCGCGCCGGCGATCGCTTCCGGGTCGCGGTCTTGCTCCGGCGTGCGCACCACGGGCCAGAAGATCGGCATGGTGAAGGCGGCAGCGGCGGTGACCTTGCCCCATTCGGCCCATTTGTCGACATGGGCGCGCGCTGCCGGATCTTTCGGCCAGAAGCTGTCACGTGCATAGCGGGCGGCGAGGTAGCGGCAGATGGCGCCTGTCTCGAACAGGGCCTCACCATCGTCGCCGTCCTTGACGACAGGGATCAGTCCGTTCGGGTTCATCGCCAGGAATTCCGGCGTGTCGGTGCCGCCGAATTTGAAGCCGACATCATACCGTTCGTGTTCAAGTCCAAGCTCGCCGACAGTCCACATCAACGCTTGTACATTGGATGATGTCGCGCGGCCCCATATTTTCAGCATGTCACGGTCCTTCCGGTATGATTCGGTAATGATTGCCATTATGCAGATGTCGCGCCTGGCGATCAGCCCCAGATTTGCCGTCCTTGTCGGACTGATCAAGATCAACGCAAGGACTTTCCGGGCTGCTAGGTATCGGCCACGCGCCTCCCAAGCGTCCACCGACGGAGTTTTCTGACCATGCAGCATTTCAATTTCGATGCCTTCCCGCCCCATGTCATGGCCGAAAAGGCCGAAGCCGCGGGCATTGCAAAGGTCAAAAAGGATCCCGTGTCGCTGCTCGTCTCCGCAATGATGGCCGGCGCTTTCATCGGCATAGCGTTCATCTTCTACACTGTCGTGACAACCGGCAATGGCGATATCGGCTGGGGCGCGAACAAGTTCATCGGCGGCCTCGCCTTCAGTCTCGGGCTGGTTCTCGTCGTGCTCACCGGCGCCGACCTTTTCACCAGCACCGTGCTGACCATCATCGGCAAGGCGACGGGGCAGATCAGCTGGGGCGCGCTCGCTCGCAACTGGGCGACGGTCTATGTCGGCAATTTCATCGGCGCGATCACGCTTGTCGGAATCATGCAGCTTGCCCGGCACTATGAGGGTGATGGCGGTCTTCTCGGCATCAACTACATGCACATCGCCCAGCACAAGCTGCACCACACCTTCCTGCAGGCGGTGGCGCTGGCCATCATGTGCAACGTCCTTGTCTGCCTCGGCGTGTGGATGACCTATGCCGGACGCACGGCGACCGACAAGATCCTGGCCGTCATCCTGCCTGTCGCCATGTTCGTCGCCTCAGGCTTCGAACACGTCGTCGCCAACATGTTCCAGATCCCGATGGCGATCCTGACCAGGACGCTTGCCGGACCGGAGTTCTGGGCGACATCGGGTGCAAATCCGGCAGACTTTGCCGATCTGACCTGGAGCAATTTCGTGCTTGCCAATCTGATCCCGGTCACCATCGGCAATATTATCGGCGGCGCGTTGTTCGTCGGGATCGCCTACTGGGTCATCTATCTGCGACCTGCGGTGCGCCACCAGGCGCATTGAGGCGCCCTTTGGAAAACGCGCCCGCGCGCGAAGAATAGTTGCTAATATTCAGCTTCATCACTATCGTCGCATCGATTTTACGCGGTGATGAAGGGGATATTCCACCATGACGACTTTCGGAGATCAGGGCCCGGATATTGACAAGATCAGGGGACGCTGGGGCTGGGTCATGGCCTTTGGCCTGCTGCTCGTGCTGCTGAGCCTCATTCTTCTGGGCAATCTTGTGGCGACGACCGTCGCCTCGGTGGTCTTCTTCGGTGCGATGCTGATCGTCGCCGGTGTCGTCCATCTTCTGCAGCTGTTCTACAACCGTTCGAAGGGTCATGTCGCCTTCTGGGTGATCTCAGGGCTTCTTTACGTGCTGGCCGGCATCGTTCTGATGCGCAATCCGGTTCTGGCCTCCAGCCTGTTCACCATCATCGTCGGCGTCTCGCTGGCCGTTGCCGGCGGCTTCAGGCTCTATCTCGGCATGACCATGCGCCCGCTGAAGGGCTGGGGCTTCATGATCTTCTCCGGCCTGGTTCTCATACTGGCCGCCGTGCTGATCGCCTCCAACTTTCCGCAGAACAGCCTGTGGCTGCTCGGCCTGTTCGTCGCGGCCGACTTCCTGGTCTACGGCGTGTCGATGGTGGTCTTCGCGCTTGCGCTGCGTCCCGGCAGCAACGGTTGAGTTGAAGGAAGGCCCGGTCGGCGTTCCCGGGCGGACGCGGCCGGGCCTCTTGGTTTCTGGAATTCGAGCAACCGAGGCAAGAGAGCAATGTCTTCAGACGGTTCGATGCGCTACATCACGATCAGCGGCTTTGGCGGCCCGGAGGTCATGTCGGTGGCAACGGGACCGCGCCCGAAGCCCGGGGCGAACGATGTTCTGGTCAAGGTTGCCGCCGCCGGCGTCAACCGGCCGGATGTCGCCCAGAGGCAGGGCAGTTATCCGCCGCCGCCCGGCGCAAGCCCGGTTCTGGGGCTGGAGGTGGCCGGCACGGTCGTCGCCAGGGGCGACGATGTCGAGGGCATCGAGATCGGCGCGCGCGTCTGCGGCCTTGCCAATGGCGGAGGCTACGCGGAATACTGCCTGCTTCCGGCAGGCCAGGTTCTGCCGGTGCCCGACGGCATCGATGACGTTTCCGCCGCCGCGATCCCGGAGACCTTCTTCACCGTCTGGGCCAATCTCTTCCAGATGGCGGGCCTTCGGGACGGTCAGGATGTGCTCATCCACGGCGGCTCGAGCGGCATCGGCACGACGGCCATCCAGCTTGCAAAAGCGTTCGGCGCCCGGGTCTTCGCCACGGCGGGCACCACGGAGAAATGCAATGCCTGTGTGAAGCTCGGCGCGACGGTCGCAATAAACTATCATGAGCAGGATTTCGTCGAGGTGGTGAAGGCGGCGACGGAGGGACGCGGGGTCGATATCATCCTCGACATGGTCGGAGCGGCCTATTTCCAGCGCAATCTTTCCGCCCTTGCCAGGGATGGCTGCCTGTCGATGATCGCCTTCCTGAGCGGGCCGAAGGCCGAGAACGTCAATCTGACGCCGATCATGGTCAAACGGCTCAAGGTGACCGGCTCAACCATGCGTCCGCGCACCGATGCCGAGAAGAAGGCCGTGCGCGACGATCTTGCCGAGAAGGTCTGGCCGCTCATTGCCGAGGGCCGCGTGAAGCCGCTGATCGATCGCGTCTTTGCCTTCGAGGAGGCTCCCGATGCGCACCGGCGCATGGAGGCCGGCGATCATATCGGCAAGATCGTTCTGACATTCGACTGACATCACGGGTTGCGGGGGAGGTTCGGGCTGATGGTCAATCCTGTTCTGGTTGAGGTGACGCGCGGTGCGCTCGTCGAAAGCCGCCATCGCGGCATGATCGCGGTCGCCGATGCGGCGGGCGGCTTGGTCTATGCCGCCGGCGATATCGAGGCGGCGGTGTTTCCGCGTTCGGCCTGCAAGGCGATCCAGGCGCTGCCGCTTGTCGAAAGCGGGGCGGCGGATGCCTATGACTTCGGCAATCGCGAGATCGCGCTTTCAGCCTCTTCCCATTCCGGCGAAGACGCCCATGCGGCGCTTGCGGCAGAAATGCTTGGGAGGGCAGGACGCGGCGTCGAGGATCTGGAATGCGGGGCGCACTGGTCGTTCCAGCAGCCTGTCCTCATCCACCAGGCCCGCACGCGTGAGATGCCGGATGCGCTCTGCAACAATTGCTCGGGCAAGCATGCCGGCTTCGTCTGCGCCTGCTGCCACCAGGGTATCGATCCGAAAGGCTATACCGGCTACGATCATCCGCTTCAGGCGCAGATCCGAGAGGCGATGGCGGATGTGACCGGCGCCCTCGTCGGTACTGATGTCTGCGGCGTCGACGGCTGCAATATTCCCACCTATGCGGTGCCGCTGAAGGCGCTCGCCCGAGGCTTTGCCCGCATGGCGACGGGCGAGGGGCTTTCGCCGACCCGCGCCCGCGCTGCCCGGCGCATCATCGATGCGGCGATGGCCGAGCCCTATTATGTCGCCGGCACGGGCCGGGCCTGCACCGCGCTGATGGAGATGGCGCCCGGCCGCATCTTCGCCAAGACCGGGGCGGAGGGCGTTTTCTGCGCGGTACTGCCGGAGCAGGGCCTCGGCATTGCGCTCAAATGCGAGGACGGCACGACGCGCGCCGCCGAGGCCATGGTGGCGGCCGTTCTCGCAAGGCTTCTTGCCGATGACGCGGCGCTTTCGGAGCGCCTGCGGCTGATGGCCGATTCCGGGCTGAAGAACTGGAACGGCACGGACGTCGGCAGGGTGCGCGCCGTCCTGCCCTGAGGCGAAAGCACGATGCGCTATTCCTCGCTCTCCAGGAGATGCTGCCTCAGCGCGTTCAGCCGGGCGTGAAGCGCGCGGGCCTCTTCTGCCGTACATCCCGTTTTCACGGCGATCGCCCTGCCGACGGTCTCGGCATCCTCGCGCATGTCCGCGCCTTTCGGCGTCAGCGTGATTTCCACGCGGCGCTCGTCGTCGGCTGCCCGGCGCTTTACGACAAGGCCCGCCGTTTCCAGCCGTTTCAGAAGGGGCGACAGCGTGCCGCTGTCGAGCCCCAGCCGCGCGCCGATGGCGTTGACCGACAGCGTCCGATGCTCCCACAGCACCATCATCACCAGATATTGCGGATAGGTCAGGCCGAGTTTTGACAGGAGCGGCTTGTAGGCGCGCGCGAATGCGTGCTCGGTCGCGTAGACGGCGAAACAGAGCTGGTCATCGAGCCGGGGCTGGCGGTCGTCTTCATGGGTCATTGGCGCAATATAATAGGCGCGATAAAAATCGCAAAATAATATTGTAAACAATTTAATTGTGCACTATTTAGATGTCACGCGATACGGAACGGAACCGATCGGGCTCCGCCGCGTCGTATAAGAAATGGAAGTTTTCTCAAGAAAGGCGGTTTCCGCCTCAACAAGGAGCAATGCCATGATCAAGACGCTTTACACCACCAAGGCCATTTCGACCGGCGGCCGCGAAGGCACCGCCCGCACCGAGGACGGCGCATTCGAAGTCAATCTCGCCTTGCCGAAGGAAATGGGCGGTCCGGGCGGCGACGGCGCCAATCCCGAACAGCTTTTCGCCGCCGGCTATGCCGCCTGCTTCAATTCTGCGCTTCACAATGTCGCCGCCAAGAAGAAGGTCGAGCTTCCGAAGGAAACCACCGTATCGGCGACCGTCGGCGTCGGTCCGCGTGATGACGGCGAGGGCTTCGGCATTACCGCGGAACTGACCATCGCCATTCCGGGACTCGACCGCGAGACGGCGGAAAACCTCGTCCATCAGGCCCATATCGTCTGCCCTTACAGCCACGCGCTGAGGGTGAACTACGAGGTTCCGGTTTCGCTCGCCGAATAAGGTCAGCGGCAGATCACAAGGTCGGCGGTTTGCCCGCCGGCTTTTTCATGCCGCCGTGGCGACAATGAAGAGGCGCGGGAAGCGCAGCAGCACGCGTCCGTCGCCCATTGCCGGATAGTCTGTCGCGATGCGTTTGCGGTAGGCGGCGATGAAATCCTCCTGCCGGTCATCCGGAAGACAGTCGAGATAGGGCCTGAGACCCGTGCTCTTCACCCATTCGACAATGGCGTCTGCATCCGCGAGCGGGTGATGATAGGTGGTCCGGAAGATATCGAGGCGGCTGCTCTTCGGATGGAGCCTGTCGTAATAGGTCTCCGCCGCCGGCAGGGGCGCGCGCGCCGGCGACTTGCCGGAAAAGAACGGCGCGAAATCGGCCAGGTGGGCCGTGTCTTCCATCGCGACATGGCTTGGTTCTTTGAAATTGTCGGGCATCTGCACCGCCAGCACGCCGCCAGACGGCAATCCGCCGAGAAGCTTTGCGAGCTGGCCCAGGTGGTCTGGCACCCACTGGAAGGTCGCATTGGAAAAGAGCAGGGCCGGTTCTCCCGGCGCCTGCCATGCGGCAAGGTCGGCCTGCTCGAACGGGATATCCGGAAGACGCGTGCGGGCTTTTTCCAGCATGTCCGTGTCGAGATCGACCCCTGAGATCGGGGCTTCGGGAAACCGCGCCTTCAGCAGCTCCGTCGAATTTCCCGGCCCGCAGCCGAGATCGATGATCGGTCCCGGCGGGATGTCGGGCAGCGCGTTGATCAGGTCGCGCGCCGGGCGCGAGCGTTCGTCCTCGAATTTCAGATATTGCGTTGCCGACCAGGCCATCCCGTTTTCCTCCGCATCTTGCCATAGTTGCCATAGCACCTTCCCGTCATCTTGCCCATTCGCCGGGAAAGCGCATCTGTCAGGATTTTCCGCTTGACCTTCAGCCGGGCGAAGTCTTGATTGGCGGCGTTGAATTTCCGCCGCCCGCCTTCAGGCGCAAGCTGCCGCTCCGGCCCCTTTTCCAGTGACCGATCTTGCGAGGCGCATTGTGAAGACAGGCGGCGTTGCAAGGAGAATGAAATGGCAGTCGATACTTCCCCGTCATCGGAAACCTGGACCCATGTGGATGGCGAATGGCTTCCCGGCAATCCGCCGCTGATCGGCCCGACCTCGCATGCGATGTGGCTTGCCTCGACCGTTTTCGACGGCGCGCGTTTCTTCGAGGGCATGGCGCCGGATCTCGATGAGCACTGCAAGCGCATCAACCGCTCGGCGCGGGCGCTCGGCCTTGAGCCGACCCATACGCCGGAGGAGATCGAAGCCCTGGTCTGGGAAGGCCTGAAGCGCTTCAAGGGCGCGGAAGCCGTCTATATCAAGCCGATGTACTGGGCCGAGCACGGTCTTGCCGGCCTCGTGCCGCCCGATCCGGCCTCCACGCGGTTCGCGCTTTGCTTGTTCGAGACGCCGATGCGCTCCACCGTGCCGGTGCGCCTCACGCTGTCGCCCTTCCGCCGCCCTTCGCCGGAAGTGGCGATGACCCATGCCAAGGCCGGCAGTCTTTATCCGAATTCAGGCCGGATGATGCTGGAAGCCCGGGCTCGCGGTTTTGACAATGCGCTCGCCTGCGACATGAACGGCAATGTCGCCGAAACGGCCTCCGCCAACATCTTCCTCGTCAAGGACGGCATCCCGATGACGCCGGCCGACAATGGCTGCTTCCTGGCGGGCATCACTCGCCGCCGCATCCTCAAGCTCTTCCGCGAGAACGGCATTGCCGCCGAGGAGCGCACGCTGACGGTGAAGGACTTCATGGAAGCCGACGAGCTGTTCATGACCGGCAATTACAACAAGGTGGTCCCCGTCACCAAGCTCGATGACCGTGACTATGATCTCGGCCCGATGGCGAAGAAGGCGATGGAACTCTACATGGACTGGGCACGGGCAAACTGCAAATAGGCCGCGCCCGGCGGATCGTCAGGAAGCCCGGACGCGCGCGTCCGGGCTTTTTTGTTTCAGGCGGGCCGGCTTTCGCTATCGTCTCGACTGTCGCAGCAAGCTTTTTCGCGGCATGCGTTTTCGGCAAGCGCGCCCGCCTCCGCTTCCCCCGCGCGGAACTCCCGCCATGACTGGGTCAGGATCTGGAAGGCGGAGGAGAGGAAAAGGCTTGCCATGATGAAGGCGACCGCAAGATCAGGCCAGGCGGCGCTCGAGCCCCATACCCCCAGCGCCGCGACCATCACAGCCACATTGCCGATCGCGTCATTGCGCGAGCACAGCCAGACGGAGCGGACATTGGCATCGCCATCCTTGTAGCGAACGAGCAGCAGCACCGTGGCGAGGTTGGCGGCAAGCGCCATCAGGCCGATCACGCCCATCACCGGCGCTTCCGGCACGCCGGCGGCGAAAACCCGCCATACGGTCGACCCGAACACAAAGAGACCCATCAGCAACAGGCTCGCGCCCTTTAAGGCCGCGGCCATCGACCGGGTCCTGAGGGACGCGCCGATCACCGCCATGGAGATGCCATAGGTCAGTGCGTCGGCGAGGAAGTCGAGCGCGTCGGCCTGCAGCGCCTGCGAGCGTGCGGCCTGGCCCGCCGCCATTTCGACGACGAACATCGCCGCATTGAGAAAGATGACGATCTTCAGTCTTTTCTTGTAGGCCTCCGACATGCCGTCGAAAGTGGCTTGTCCGCAGCATGCGCTCATTGTCCGCACCCGTTGTAATTGTCGATGCCGGTCACCATAATTGCTCCAGCGACTATAGGTTCAAGAGGTTTTCTGAAGCATGTTTTCCATCGGCGAACTTTCCCGGCGCACCGGCGTCAAGGTGCCGACCATCCGCTATTACGAGCAGAGCGGGCTGATTGCGCCGGCGGAACGGTCCGAGGGTAACCAGCGCCGCTACGGACGAGACGAGGAAGGCCGGCTCGCCTTCATCCGTCATGCCCGCGACCTTGGCATCTCGCTTGATGCGATCCGCGAATTGCTGGAGCTGTCGGCCCATCCCGAAACACCGTGTGATCGCGCCGATGCGATTGCCCGCGACCACCTCGCCCTCGTACGCGAGAAGATCGCGCGGCTGAAACGGCTGGAGACGGAACTGGCGCGGATCGCCGGTCATTGCGACGCCGACGCTGTCGGCGAATGCTACGTCATCCGCTCGCTCGCCGACCACGGCCTGTGCGCGGAGGAGCATGCGTGATTTTTCAATTGACAAGTCTGCCGTTTCGGCGCATCTGAAAATCCATGATCAAGACCGTGACCCACAACCACACGTATTTTTGGCTGTTCCGATAGGAGCGGCCGCGATTGATCATGTTCATCACCGGCCGCCAGGGGGCGGCTAAGGTGTTGAAGCAAAGTCCCCGGCGGTGCTCGAAACGAAGGCCAGGGACGACAATGACTGACGATCACGATGAAATTTCGCTGGAACGACCCGCTCTGATGACCATCAGAAGGGCGGTCGAAACCGATATTCCCCAATTGCTTGAAATGATCGGCCTTCTGGCCGCCTTTCACGGTGACGCCGTGGAGGCGAGCGCCGAAGGGCTGAAGCGCGACCTGTTCGGGCCGGCGCCCTGGGTGACGGCGCTTGTCGCCGACAGCGGAGCGCAGCTTCTGGGCTATGCGCTTTTGACCCCTCTCTACCGCGCCCAGCAGGGCAAGCGCGGCATGGACCTGCATCATCTCTTCGTGCGCGACGGTCATCGCAGCCATGGCGTCGGCCAGCATCTGATTGCCCGCGCGCGCGACTTCGCCAAGGCTGCCGGCTGCGCCTATCTCTCCGTCAGTGCCGCCACGGGCAACACCAAGGCGCACCAGTTCTATCAGCAGATGGAGTTTGTCGCCCGGCCGGTGACGGGCATGCGCTATCTGCAGTCGCTCGCCTGAAACCGGCCGGCCTCACTTTGCCGGCACGGCCTTCAGATAGGCGCCGATCGCCTCGAGGTCGGCGCGCGTGAGGTGCGAGACATTCTGCTGTACCTCGACCATCGAGCCGCCGACCGTATCGTAATCGGGCGTGAACCCGGTCTCGAGATAGTCGGCGATCTGACCCGCCGTCCAGTCGCCGATCGCCGTCGAGCCCGGCGTGATGTCGGGGATCATGCCCTCGCCGTCGGGATTGGGCCCGCCGGCAAGCCAGTCGCTGTATTTCAGGCCGCCAAGCGCATTGCGCGGGGTGTGGCATTCGCCGCAATGGCCCGGGCCTTCCACCAGATATTGCCCGCGCATGACCTCGGGCGTGGCATCGGCAAGCGCGACGCGCGGCTGATCTGAGAAATAGAGCCGCTTCCAGAAGGAAAGCGCCAGTCGGATGTCGAACGGGAAGGCGATATCGTGCGGCTTGCTTGGCTCGCTGCTTTTCGGCAGCGTCATGATGTAGCCGTGCAGGTCGCGCACATCCTGGTTGGTCATGCGCACATAGGATGTGTAGGGCAGGGCGGGGTAAAGGTTCTCGCCATGGCGCCCGATGCCCTTCTTCAGCGCATTGGCGAATTCGTAAAAGGTCCAGTCGCCGATGCCATAGCCTTCGTCCGGCGAGATGTTCGGGGCATGAAACGTGCCGAAGTCGCTCTCGATCGGCAGACCGCCGGCGAGCACCAGCCTCTGGTCGCCTTCCGAGCCGGGAGCGGCATGGCAGCCGGCGCAGCCGCTCGCCCAGAAAATCTTCTCTCCGTTTTGCGTATCGGCGACCGCGGCGCTTCTGAGCGCAACGGGATCAAGCCTGGGCGGCGTGAGCGCAACGATGAACGCCGCGCCCATGAACAGCGCGGCGACAACCAGCACTCCGATCGTGATGCGTGGTCTCACGCTTCGGCTCCTTGAATACCCGTTTTCATCCCCGGCTCAGGGCAGCCAGGGTCAGTTCTTGGCGCGATAGATCTCGTGACAAGAGCCGCAATTGGCGCCGAGTGTCTGCATCGCCTTGCCGACGGCGGCCTGATTGGCCGGAAGGTCGGCAAGAAGCGCGGTCGCGTCAGCGGCAAGCTTGTCAGCGCGGCCGGTGAAATCGTCCATGTTCTCCCAGATCGCCGGGCTAGCTTCCGTGTCGTTTCCGGTCTTGGAATCGGGCGGGAAATGAGTCGGGAAGTCCTTGGCATGATCGGCGATCGACGAGAGAGCGCCTTCTACGACGACCGGATCGTAATCCTTCTGGCCCTTGGCGATGGCGCCGAGCTGGCCCATGGCCTGGCCGATGGCCTTCATGTCATCCTGGCGAAGCATTTGCGGGGCGTCCTGTGCCATAACCGAACCCGCGCCCAGACAGAGCGCCAGCGCGCCGGCGATCAGATAGTTTTTCTTCATCGAGACCTCCTTCTCTTCTCGCCAGCAGTATATCCAGCCGCCGGCAGGAAGCCAGTAGGGTAAGCGCGCCGCGAAAGATCAAATCGGCAAGTCCGCTGATGTTAGCCATCACTATTTGTTGAAATCACGGCCACAGAGCATGGAAGTGATGGGTGGGGCCATGACCCGAGCCGACCGACAGCGCGTCCGATGCCGCGATCGCGCCGGCGACATAGTCCTTGGCGATGCTGACGGCCTCGGAAAGCGCGGTCCCCTTGCCGATTTCGGCGGCGATGGCGCTCGACAGCGTGCAGCCCGTGCCGTGGGTGTTTTCCGTGTCGATCCGCGCGCCTTCCAGCCATTGATGGCCTTCGGCGGACACCAGCAGGTCCGGGCAATCCTCGCCCTCCAGATGTCCGCCCTTCATCAGAACCGCCTGGGCGCCGAGCCCGCGCAGCGCCTTACCCTGGGCGATCATCGCCTCGCGATCGCTTGCAACCTCTTCATCGAGGAGAGCCGCGGCCTCCGGCAGGTTCGGCGTCAGGAGGGCGGCCAGCGGCAGGAGGTGGTCCTTCAGTGCTTCCACCGCGTCTTCCGGCAGGAGCCGGTGTCCGCCCTTAGCCACCATCACCGGGTCGAGCACGACCGGGACCTCGACGTGGTGGCGCAGGCTGTCGGCAATGGTGACGGCGATATTGGCGTTGGCGATCATGCCGATCTTGATGGCGCTGACGGAGATGTCGTCAAAGATCGCGGCGATCTGCTCGGCGACGAAGGCGGACGGCACTTCGTGCACGCCGGTCACGCCCTGCGTGTTCTGCGCCGTCAGCGCCGTCATCGCCGCCATGCCGTAGGTTCCCCGCGCCGAAAACGCCTTGAGGTCGGCCTGAATGCCCGCGCCGCCAGAGGGATCGGATCCGGCGATCGAGAGAATATTCGCAATCATGTCTTTGCCTTCCCGATGGTCAAGAGCCATCGCTGCCTGTTGGTATTTTCGGCGGCCGGGCCGCCTGAGGGACATGTGGAAAGGGGCTTCCCGTGTTTCAATCGGCCGATGCCGGGGCGCCTTGCCCCGGTAAAACCGCTCATACCCCGCCTCATAGATGCGTAACCCTGGCCCCGGCCTTCAGTTCCGCCGGTGTCGTTGCCGCGAGGGCGTCGAGAAACTGCACGGCGAAGGAGCCGGGGCCTTGCGCCATGGGATGCGCCTTGCCGCCGGCGACGGCGTAAAGCGCGAAGGCGGCGACCGTCGCCGAAAAGGGATCGGCCGGGCGCGTGCCGACAAAGGCCCCGACAAGGCAGGTCAGCGCGCAGCCGAGCGCGGTGACCTTCGGCATCAGGGGAGAGCCGCCCGCAACCCGCGCGGCGCGGCGGCCATCGGTGACGAAATCGGTCTCGCCGGTGACCGCCACCACCATATTGCCCTCGGCGGCAAGGCGGCGCGCGGTCTCTTCCGCGGCTTCCACGCCGTCGCCGGCGTCCACGCCCTTGCCGCTCGCCGGGGCATCGGAGAAGGCGAGGATTTCGGAGGCATTGCCGCGCAGCACGGTCGGGCCAAGATCGAGGATGTCGCGCGCGGCTTGTCTACGAAAGCCGGTGGCGAAATGGGCAACGGGATCGAAAACCCAGGGTTTGCCGCTGTTCCTTGCACCGGCAGTGGCCGCCTTCATGCTTGCAAGTCTCTCGGATGTGAGCGTGCCGATATTGATCGTCAAGGCATCGGCGAGCCCGGCAAATTCGCCCGCCTCTTCCTCTGCCAGAACCATCGCTGGGGATGCGCCGGCCGCAAGCAGGACATTGGCGGCGATGTTCATCGCCACATGATTGGTGATGCAGTGCACCAGCGGCGCTTTCTCGCGCATTTCGCTCAGCAGAATATCGGCGTCCGCCATGCCGGTCTCCCTTTTCGTGTTTCAGCGGGAAAGCCGGACGGGCCGGAGAGGAGAAGGCCCGAGTGACTCCCTCCGCCGGTATGATCCGGATCAGGTTCCAAGGGTGCTTCTCAGCCCGCTTTAGCGGGCGCCCCTGTCGCTCTTGTGACAGCCGGTATAACAGAAAAAATCCGCCCGGTAAGGGCGGATTTTCAATTGTGGCGGATATGAGAGTTTTCGCTTACTTCATCGTCGGCATGGAGAATTCGGCGCCCGAGCGGATGCCCTTGGGCCAGCGGCTGGTTATGGTCTTCATGCGGGTGTAGAAGCGCACGCCTTCCGGCCCGTGCATGTGATGGTCGCCGAAGAGCGAGGCCTTCCAGCCGCCGAAGGAATGAAATGCCATCGGAACCGGGATCGGCACGTTGATGCCGACCATGCCGACCTTGATCTTGTGGGCGAATTCGCGCGCGGCATCGCCGTCGCGGGTGAAGATCGCCGTGCCGTTGCCATATTCGTGGTCGTTGATCCACTGCGCCGCCTCGTCATAGCTTGAAGCGCGGGCAACCGAGAGGACCGGTCCGAAGATCTCTTCCTTGTAGATCTTCATGTCGGTCGTGACCTTGTCAAAGAGCGTCGCGCCGACGAAATAGCCATCCTCATAGCCCTGCAGCTTCAGCCCGCGACCGTCGACAACGAGGTCCGCGCCTTCCTCGACGCCCGAATCGATCAGGCCGAGGATCTTGTCGCGCGCGGCCGCCGTCACCACTGGTCCCATATCGGCGTCCGGATCGGTGCCGGGGCCGACCTTGAGCGCGGCGATGCGGGGCTTCAGCTTGTCGATCAGCCGGTCGGCCGTCTCGTCGCCGACGGGAACGGCGACCGAGATCGCCATGCAGCGCTCGCCGGCCGAGCCATAGGCCGCGCCCATCAGCGCGTCTGCGGCCTGGTCCATGTCGGCGTCGGGCATCACGATCATGTGGTTCTTCGCGCCGCCGAGCGCCTGGCAGCGTTTGCCGCTCGCCGTTGCGGTCGTGTAGATATAGCGCGCGATCGGGGTCGAGCCGACGAAGCTCACGGCCTGGATATCCGGATCGGCGAGGATCGCGTCGACGGCTTCCTTGTCGCCCTGGACGACGTTGAACACGCCGTCGGGAAGGCCCGCTTCCTTCAGCCATTCGGCAATCAAGAGGGCGGCGGAGGGGTCGCGTTCGGACGGCTTCAGAATGAAGCAGTTGCCGCAGGCAAGCGCCACGGGGAACATCCACATCGGCACCATGGCCGGGAAGTTGAACGGCGTGATGCCGGCGACGACGCCGAGCGGCTGGCGCATCGACCAGCTGTCGACGGCGGTGCCGACATTTTCGGTGAACTCGCCCTTCAGAAGTTGCGGGGCGGCGGTGGCGAACTCGACCACTTCCATGCCCCGCTGGATTTCGCCGAGCGCATCGGAATGGACCTTGCCGTGTTCGGCGGTGATAACCTTCGCCAGTTCATCGGTCCGGTCCTCGAGAATGCCGAGGAACTTGTTGAGGATGCGGGCGCGCCGCAGCGGCGTCGTTTCCGCCCATGCCGGGAAGGCGGCCGTTGCGGCTTCGACGGCAGCGCGCACATCTGCCGCGTTTGCGAGCGACAGTTCGCCGCTCTGTTCGCCGGTGGCCGGATTGTAGGTCGGGACCGTGCGGCTTCCGGAGCCTGCCACGATCGTGCCGTTGATGAAGTGCTGGATGGATTTCATGGTGGTTCCTCCGG
Organism: Martelella lutilitoris; assembly: GCF_005924265.1. Classification (GTDB taxonomy): domain Bacteria; phylum Pseudomonadota; class Alphaproteobacteria; order Rhizobiales; family Rhizobiaceae; genus Martelella; species Martelella lutilitoris. The sequence goes on along the minus strand of NZ_VCLB01000004.1, from coordinate 149,635 downwards.
TGTTTACTGGCGACAGGCACGCCGTCCTCTTCGGCGTCATCCTCGGGCTTGACCCGAGGATCCATTGTCGCGGAGCAGTTCCGCCTGGACCCTCGGGTCAAGCCCAAGGGTGACACAAGCAAGGAAGAATGCTGTCACGTCTTGGTTTGACGATCATTTGCACTCTTGCCTATTAATTTCTGCAAATAAACAGGATAGTATACAAATCCGTTGTGCGGAAATTATAGGACATCGATGGACTGGGATCATTTGCGCGTTTTTCTGGCGGTCGCCCGCCATGGCCAGTTCCTCGCGGCGGCCCGGGCGCTGGCGCTCAACCACGCCACGGTTTCGCGGCGCATCAATGCGCTGGAGGAGGCGCTCGGCGAGCCGCTGTTCGAGCGCACGCCTGCCGGTTCGGCACTGACGGAAGCGGGCGAGCGGCTGCTTGCCGTCGCCGAGCGGGTCGAAACGGAAATTCTCGGGATCGCGGAGGATACGCGGGCGCGCGGTGCGCGCCTTGCCGGCACCGTTCGGGTCGGCGCGCCGGATGGCCTCGGCACCTATTTCCTGGCGGGCGAACTCGGCCGCCTGCAGGAGGAACATCCCGCCCTTATCGTCGAACTTGTGCCGTTGCCGCGCACATTCTCGCTGTCGAAGCGCGAGGCGGACCTTGCGATCACGCTCGATCCGCCGGAGGAGGGCAGGCTGGTCGTCTCCAAGCTGACGGACTATACGCTCGGCGTCTATGCCGCGCGGTCCTATCTGGAGCGGTTCGGGACGCCGGATGACGAGCACGCGCTTGTCGGCCATGTTGCGGTGACGGGGGTGGAGGACTATGCCTATGCCTCCTCGCTGAACTATGCCAATCATCTCGGCCGGTCCGCAGGCCGGCTGTTTCGCTGCGCCGGCGTTGCCGGCCAGGTCGAGGCCGTGCGCGCGGGCATCGGCATCGGCATCCTGCATGATTTCGTCGTGCGAGACAGTCCGGGGCTGGCCAGCATTCTGCCGGATATCCGGTTCCGACGCTCCTATTATCTGCTGTCACACCCCGATACGGGCAATCTGGCGCGCATTGCGCTGGTACGCGCCTTTCTCTCCCGGCGGTTCCGGGAAGAGAGGAGGCGGTTCATCGCCGATGAAGCATAAAGAAACTCAACTGGGCAGGCCGAAATCCTTTTCCAGCCTTTCCCAGGTCTGGTCCATGGCCCACGGGCCGGTCATCGGAATATTGAGGTGGCCGTAGATCGGGGAAAGCTGCCATTCGGCCGTTTCCTCGTCAATGCCTGCCAGTTGCTGCAGATACATGACCGCAGCCAGCCCCGTGCGGTCGGCGCCCGCCTTGCAGTGGATCAGAAGCGGCTTTTCCGCGTCGCGCATCAGCGCCAGAAGTTCCAGGCTGCGATCGAGCGGCAATTCCCGGCTGTCGGACATGCCGAAATCGACATGGGTGAGCCCGAGCGCCTCGCTTGCTGCGATTTCCTGATCATACCAGTCCCGGCCCGGATGCGCGCCGCGCAGGTTGATCACCGTCTTGATGCCGTGCCGTCTCGCATAGTCGGCGAGATCATCGGCGCTCGGTTGTGCCGAACGATAAAGCTCGCCTGCGTGGACCTCATGAAAATTACCGGTGAGCTGCAGGCCGCCGAGGTAAATTCCGGCGGCGAGCACCAGTGCTCCGGCTGACCAAGCACAACGCTTCAAAACGGCCCTTGCGTCCATCCATCTTCACTCCAGAATTGCGATCGGACCACTAACGCCCGCATTTCGGCGAAACTTAGCCCGGGTGATGGGGGATATCCACCGACATGCTGTCGCAGTGCGGAAAATATGACAGAAATCAGGCAATTTATGTTGACAATAATACTCATGTTTTATAGCCCGTAGGCACGAGAAGCCGGCGCCCCGCCGGACCGGAATACCCAGCCAGCCAGTTCGTTTCGGGATTTTCCCGGCGTCAGCCAGCCAGGTTCTGAAGAGAACAAGAGGATTGGGTGATGCGTATGGGACTTTCCCGCACCTTTTTGCTGGCGTCGTGCACCGCACTGGCGTCGGCTGTTTTGACACATTCTGCACTCGCGCAGGATGCTTCGAGCGATGATGCGACGACGCTGCTTCCGGCGGTCAATGTGACGACGACCGGCGGCAAGGACGGCATTGCCGACACGCCGCTTGCCACCGAAACGACGCGCGACGCGCTCGACGCCAATATCGTCTCCGATTTCGGTGATTTCACCCGCGTGCTTGAGCCGGGCGTCACCTTTGTCGGCGATGATTCGGGCTCGGTCAATATTCGCGGCATGCAGGGGCCGCGCGTCTCGACCGTCATCGACGGCATTCAGCTTCCCTATCTCGACGACGCCGCGCGCGGCGATGCCGTTGGCAATATGGACAGTTTCAGCTTCGATTCGATCGCGACGATCGACATCGTTCGCGGTTCGGACTCCTCGCGCTCCGGCAGCGGTTCTCTCGGCGGCACGGTGGTGCTGCGCACGCTGGAGCCGGAAGACCTGATCGACCCGGAAAAGGGCTGGGGCGGACGAACTGGGCTGATGTATGACAGCACGGACCAGAGCATCAACGCGCAGGGCGCCTTCGCCATTCGCTCCGGCAACACCTCGATGCTGTTTCAGGGCGACCTCGGCGCGGGCAGCGAGACGGAGAACCAAGGTACGGTCGGCGGCTATGGCGCGACCCGCAGCGAGCCCAACCCGGCAAGCTTTGACGAGAACAATCTCCTGTTCAAGCTGCGCCAGCAGTTCATGGGCGCCCACACGCTGGGTCTCACCCTGGAGCGCTATGACCGCGACAAGGATATCGACCTCCTGACCGAGCAGGGCGACACCTATGCGCAGGATGACTGGAACGGCAGCGAGATCAAGCATCGCGACCGCGTCTCGATCGACTATAATTACGAGGCAATCGCCGCCGATGGCTTGTTCGACAGCGCCTTCAGCACATTCTACTGGCTGAAGAGCGAGCGCGAGAGCGGCACCAGCGGCACCCGTCTGCCGGGCGCGCGGCCGACCCCGCCCTATGGCCCCTATTCGCGCACGTCGAGGACCGATGACGAGCGTTACGGCTGGTCGGGCTGGGCCGCCAAGGGCATCGAGACCGGTTCGCTCTTCCATAATTTCACCATCGGCGGCGATTTCTACTATTCGCAGACGAGCCAGTATTCGAGCGGCGAGGACAATTGCGGTCCCGGGCCCTATTCGCCCTATAGCGCCTGCAACTTCCTCCACACCAACCAGGCGGATACGCCGGATGTGGACGGCTATGTCCTCGGCCTTTACGCCCATGACGAGATCATCTTCGGCGACAGCGGCTTTGCGCTGACCCCCGGCGTGCGCTTCGACTGGTACCAGTATGACCCGAAGGAAACGCAAGCCTATACCAACAATCCGAACTACAACGGCTTGCCGGACGGGCAGAGCGACTGGCGGATTTCGCCGAAGATCCTCGCCACCTACGACCTGACCGACTTCACCCAGCTCTACGGTCAGTTCTCCACCGCCTTCCGCGCGCCGACGCCGGGCGAGCTCTATGTCGATTACGGCGGTCCGGGCACTTACCTCAGGATCGGCAATCCCGACCTCAAGCCGGAAACGAGCTGGGGCTTCGAGCTCGGAGCCAATTTTGGTGATGACGACGACGGCGGCCGGATCTCGGCCTTCTACAGCCGCTACAAGGACTTCATCGACACCCAGTCCGTCGAGCCCGGCGATGTCGGCATCGCCTCTGGCCTTTATCCCTTCGGCATCACCCAAACCGTCAACATCGACAATGTCGAGATTGCCGGCGTCGAGGCAAGCGTCCAGAAGTCGTTCATCAACAACTGGGACGTCCGTGCCTCGCTCGCCTTCGCCCGCGGCTTCAACATGGACACAAACGAAATCCTGGGGTCCGTGGCGCCGCTCAAGGCCGTCATCGGCGGCGGCTACAATGACGAGACCTGGGGCGTGAACTCGAACTGGATCCTCTCCGCCAAGGTGCCGGATGGCTCCACAGCCGACTTCAAGGCGCCCGGCTACGGCATTGTCGACGTCACCGCCTGGTGGGCGCCGGAACGCTTCGAGGGCATGACGCTGCAGGCCGGCGTCTACAACCTCTTCGACCAGACCTATTACGATGCCCTGGAACTGCAGGACGTGACGATGGACCAGCCGCAGAGCTTCTATTCGGAGCCCGGTCGGACCTTCAAGATCTCGCTGACGCAGACATTCTGAGGTCGGCTAACACCGATTCAAAAAGAAAGAGGCCGGACGCGAAATCGCCCGGCCTCAAACTGCTGACAAAGCCCGTTGAAGGAGCAAAGAGCCTGCTCCCATTCTCCGTCACCCAGGCCTTGAGCCATTGGTGTCCGGTTTAGCCATCAGTCGGGTTTTCTTTTTGGTCTCCATCCTTCCACCTGCGTCATGCTCGGGCTTGACCCGAGCATCCAGGCGGTTCAGATGATTGAATCCAGGACAGTTTTTGCAGCTGTTTGTCGTGCGGCCTGGATCCTCGGGTCAAGCCCGAGCATGACCCGATATAGGTAGGGAGGGGGGGTGTTCAACCGCGACGCCTGGGTGAGAAAAGCGTTGCCCTGAAATCCGCTCTTTATCGCCGCGCAAAGGCCGTCTGCAACAGGTCGATCTGGGCGATGACCTGGTTGTTCGCGGGTTCGGGCGTTGCGTTCTCGCGCATCAGGCTTTCGTCCAGCTTGCGGATGCGGGTTTCCAGCCGGGTCGCGTGGTCGGCGAGGTCGCGGAAGCCCGGCGGCAGTTCGCTCCAGGCGGAGATTTCGTCCTCGTTTCCGCCGCCGCCGAGCCTCAGCTTGCGGCGCTCCTGCACCACCTGTTCGCGCGTCATTTCGCCGGAATTGAGTGAGCGCTGAAGCAGAAGCCAGGAGGCCAGCTGCATCAGCCGCGTGGTCAGGCGGATCGATTCAGCGGAATAGAGCGAGGCGGCCTTGGCGTTCAAATGTTTCGAGGCGGCCCGTCCGGGGCCGTCCAGATAGGCGGCCGTCTCTTCGACCAGCGTCATGCCTTCGGCATAGAGGGCCTCGAACTGGGGTGAGTTGGCGGCCCGTCCCGCGAAATTGATCGGATTTGCCCCGGTACTGGTCATCTGCATACTCTGGCTACGCCGACCGCCGCGATACGCCTGTGCGGCAGGTCTTCAACAACGTCGACAACACTTATACCTGTAGCGTATTTCCGCAACCCGTTTCTTAATGAAGGGTTAATACCCACCGCCGATTGCGCGCAACCCCAAAAAAAAAGAGCCGCGATGGGCGGCTCATAAGTCAAAGGGTGATGATCGGAATAAAGACAGAAATCCCGACTCCGCATGGCGGATGCCTTATAACACCTTGGAAAGGTTAATATCTGTTTAACGGAGTCTGCCGGGCGCGTGTCATTTCTTTCTGAAGAAGCTTTCGGCGGTCTCGCGGCCGCTGCCCTTCTTGGTGATGGCTGCCTCAAGGCGTTCGATCTCGCGGCGCAGATCCGCGACAAAGCCTTCCAGCGCCTCGACGGAATGTTCTTCGAGGTCCGCGCCGATGATATACTGTCCCTTCGGCGGTTTGCGTGCCTCGTTGTCGTCGTCAAGCGGCATGGTCTTCCCTCCTGTCCTGATCTTCTTGCGCGGGAGCATCGCGGTTCGGGTTCTTCATGGCAACGCCTTCCGGCGTTGAAACCGGCGTGGCGGCATCCGGCATCGCGGTGAAGGCGTCGCGCTCGTCGACGGGTATGGCGGCGCGGATGCGTGAGCGGATGATGGCATAGGCAAGGATCAGCACATGCGCGGTGGCCGTGACGAAGAACAGGGCGTAAGGCCCGAAGCTCGACATCACCGGGCCGCCGACCGTCGGGCCGATGATCGTGCCGACGCCGAACAGGAACAGCAGGCCGCTGGCGATCTTCACATAGTCTTCCGGCCGGGCGAAGTCGTTGGCATGGGACGCCGTGATCGGGTAAAGCACGTTGGCCGTCGCGCCGTAGATCGCGATCAGGACGATCAGCGTCGTGCTGCCGGGCTTGAGGATGAGAACGGCGATGGCGGCGGCGGCGGCAATGCCGGCAAGTCCCGCGATCACGTGGCGGCGATCCATCCGATCCGACAGCCGGCCGACGGGCACCTGCGCCAGCGCGCCGGCGAGAATGGCGCCAGTCACCAGAAAGGCGACCTGATTGTCGGGAAGCCCAGCGCGCGCGGCGAATACGGCCACCAGCGTGCCGAAGGCGCCATTGGCGATGCCGGTGAGCAGAACGCCGAAAAAGGCGACCGGCGAATTGCGGTAGAGCAGTTTCAGGTCGATCCGCACGGCCTGAAGCGGTCGCGGCGAGGCGGCGTTCGACACCGTCGTCGGCAGCATTGCGATGCAGTAGACAATGCCGGCGACCATGAACAGGATCGGCGCGTTGGGATTGCCGAAACCGACGGCGAGCTGGCCGCCGACGACGCCGAACAGCGTGATGCCGGTGTAGAAGGTGAAGACCGTGCCGCGGCTCTTGTTGTCGACCCGCTCGTTCAGCCAGCTTTCGATGATCATCTGCGTGCCGGCCATGGCAAAGCCGGTGGCAGCCCTGAGCCCGATCCAGGCATACTGGTTGACGAACACGCCGGTGATCAGCGCGACCATGCAAATCAGCGCAATGAAGCCCGCGAAGGCACGCACATGGCCGATGCGCATGATCAGCTTCGGCGCGAACAGACAGCCGAGCACGAAACCGGATGCCCAAGACGTGCCGATGAAGCCGAGCGCCGTGTCGCTGTAGCCTTCCGCCGTGCCGCGCAGCGGCAGAAGAAGACCATGGAGACCGTTGCCGAAGAAAAGGAAGAGCGTGCCGAGAAGCAGCGCGAAAACAGGGAAGAGATTACGTTTCATCAAGTCGCCTGGGTGAATGAAAGACATAAAGGGAGCTTAGGCGCAACGCAGCACGGCCTGCGCATGTTCCGCCAATATTACCACCGCGTAGCGGGAATGCACTGAAGAAATCAATCCGTTACGGGTGACGCGCCGTTTCGGGCGCGCTAAGAGTGGTAAGGCTCACGACAAACCGCCCGCGACCGGGCGGACAGGGACGTTGATGGCAAAGCTGATTTCGCTGCTTCTCGTTGCCGCCATGGCGGTTCAGATCATCAAGCCGCTCGGCCTGCCGGGCCTGAAGAAGCGCATGGATTTCTGGAAGATCGCGCCCTTTGCCCTGGCGATGATGGTGTTGGTCCTGATGATCCGTCCGTCCTGAGGCCAAAAAAAGGCGGCCGCGCGGGCCGCCCCATACGTCATGCCATTGTCTGTCGTGACGCTCACTTCTTCAGAATGTCGACGCCCGGCAGGACCTTGCCTTCCATCCATTCGAGGAAGGCGCCGCCGGCGGTCGAGACATAGCTGAATTCATCCTTGACGCCGGCATGGTTGAGCGCGGAGACGGTATCGCCGCCGCCGGCAACCGAGGTGAGTTTGCCGGCCTTGGTCTGTTCGGCGGCGAATTTCGCGGCCGAGACCGTGGCAGCGTCGAAGGGCTCGATCTCGAAGGCGCCGAGCGGGCCATTCCAGACCAGCGTTTCCGCCTTGCCGATCCACTCGTTGACGACCTTGACCGATTCGGGGCCGACATCGAGCATCATTGCATCAGCCGGAATGGCGTCGATGGCCACCGTCTCGTTTGCCGCATGCGCCTTGAACTCGCGGGCGACAACGCCGTCGACCGGCAGAACGATCGCGCAATCGGTCTTCTCTGCCTTCGCCATGATCGCGCGCGCCGTATCGGCTAGATCATGCTCGCACAGCGACTTGCCGACATCGATGCCCTTGGCGGCGATGAAGGTGTTGGCCATGCCGCCGCCGATGACCAGCGCGTCGACCTTCTCGATCAGGTTTTCCAGGAGATCGATCTTCGTGGACACCTTGGCGCCGCCGACGATGGCGACGACCGGGCGCTTGGGAGCGCCGAGGCCCTTTTCCAGCGCCTCGAGCTCGGCCTGCATGGTGCGGCCGGCATAGGCGGGCATGTGGTGGCCGAGGCCCTCGGTCGAGGCATGGGCGCGGTGGGCGGCGGAGAAGGCGTCGTTGACGTAGATATCGCCGTTCTTCGCCAGTTCGGCGACGAATTCGGGATCGTTCTTTTCCTCGCCCTTGTGGAAACGGGTGTTCTCCAGAAGCAGAATATCGCCGTCATGCATGGCCGCGACGGCCTTTTCGGCGTCCGGGCCGATGCAGTCGTCTGCAAATTTCACGGCGTGATCGAGCACTTCCTCGACGGCCGGCACGATCAGCTTCAGCGACATGTCGGCAACGACCTGGCCCTTCGGACGGCCGAAATGGGCCATCAGGATGACCTTGGCGCCCTTGCCGGAGAGTTCCAGGATGGTGGGGGCGACCCGTTCGATACGCGTCGTGTCGGTGACCCGGCCTTCGCTGACAGGCACGTTCAGGTCGACGCGGACCAGGACGCGTTTGCCGGTCAGGTCCGAAAGGTCATCGAGAGTTTTGAAGGCAGGCATGGTGTCTTCCTCTTTTGCGGTTGGAAGGGCCGGCAGGCCGGCGCTTCGGGATTTTGCGGGCCGGCGGAGGCCTTTTCCCAGGCCTCGGCATGCCGGTCCTTGACGTCGGGTGCATGATGCACCGCCAGAAATCATCTTGGGCGCTTCGACTCCTAGTCAAAAACGCTTCAGGCGGCAATGACAGAGGTCAGAAAAGCGCAGCGGAAAACCCGGGCCGGCAGGAGCCCCTCTTCGTCAAAGCCCCTTGCGCAGAAGACGGCGCATGGCCCGCTGCCAGAAGGGCGGCAGAAGTTGCGGCGCGTCGTCTTCCAGGGGCTCCCGCCAGACTCCGACGGAAACCACATTGTGTTGGTCGTCGGTCTCGCGCACGATCAGCGACAGGGGGCCGAGATGCAGCCGGTCGGCAACCTCCGGCTTGCCGCCGAGCCTGGCCTTCATGAAGTCGGCAAGCGCTGTTTCTTCCTGGCCGGGCGGAATGGCGACCTCGGGATCGATCGCGCCAAGCTCGCGCAGCGGACGGTCGGGCATCAGCACGTCCGTGCCAAGCATCGGCTCCTCGCCCTTTTCGCCCACCATTTGCGGATCAGCGAATATCTGGTCCAGCAGATAGGACATGCCCGGCACAACGAAGAGATAGAGGTAATCCCCGGCCTTCAGGTCGCCGGCGTAGAAATAGCGCATGGAAAGACCATCGCGCACGACGAGCGAGGGGATCGCCCAGCGCGGAATGAGCGCGCCTTTCAACACCGGCGCGCCTTCGGCCAGGCGATAGACGAGAAGCTCGTGCTTGGCATTGCCGGGAAGGTCGATCTCGACGGTTTCCAGTGCGCCGCTCGCCTTCGGCCGCACAAGCTTCAGGAGCCGGGCGACCGGTCCGAGCAGCCAGCCCTGCAGGATGAGGGAGACCAGCACCATGATGAAGACGATGTTGAAATAGAGGCCGGCATTCTCCAGCCCGTAGATCGCCGGCAGGATGGCAAGCAGGATCGAGGCAGCGCCCCGCAGGCCGATCCAGGCGATGAATTTCGTCTCGCGCGGGCGGTAGTCGAAGAAGGAAAGGCAGATCCAGACGGCGATAGGCCGGGCGATGAAGACGAGAAACAGTGCCAGCCCGAGCGCGGGAACAAGGATTTCCGGAAAATTGCGCGGCGTGGCGAGAAGGCCCAAGAGCAGGAACATGATGATCTGCGCAAGCCAGGTCATCCCCTCCTGGAAACGGCGGATCGAGCCGGAATAGCGCACCCGCTGGTTGCCGGCCACGAGGCCTGCGATATAGACGGCCATGAAGCCGCTGCCGCCGGCAGCCCCCGTTGCGGAAAAAACCAGAAGCGCGACGGTGAGCACCAGGATCGGCGCGAGGCCGCGATTGAGGCCGAAGGAATTGGCGATCAGGATGGTCAGCACGCCGCCGGCAAGTCCGAAGATCAGGCCGAAGCCGATCTCGCGGAAGAAATGGAGCACCATGGTGAGCGTCTCTTCGGCGCCGGAGCCCTGCACCGAGAGCATGGAGACGAGCGTCATGGTCAGAAAGATCGCCATCGGGTCGTTGATGCCGGATTCCACCTCGAGCGTCGAGCTCACCTTGTCGACCACGTGAATGCCGCCGATCCGCATCAGGAAGAACACCGCTGCCGCATCCGTGGAGGCGACGATGGCGCCGAGCAGGAACCCCTCGAGCAGGGTGAAGCCGAGAATGAAGGTTGCCGCGACCGCAACCAGCCCGGCGGTGAGAAGAACCCCGAGGGTCGCGAGCAGGATCGCCGGCGCCGCCGTGGCGCGAAAGGTCTTGAACGCGGTGCCGAAGCCCGAGTCGAACAGGATCACGGCAAGGGCGAGGGAGCCGACATAGAAGGTCAGCGCGTCATTGTTGAATTCGATGCCGAAACCGTCGGTTCCGCCGAGAAGGCCGACGCCGAGGAAGAGCAGCAGGAGCGGCGCGCCGAAGCGAAAGGCAAGCGCGCTGGAAAGCGCGGCAAGCAGAACAAGCGCGGAAAAGATCATCACCGCGAGATAGAATGTCGTCAATCGTCTTTCCTTCCGGCCGGCGGCCGGCACGCATTTCCAAACCCTGATGTGAGGGGCCAGATAGTGCGCGGCGGTTCGCTTTTAAAGTCCGGGCGGCGGGCGGTCTTTGTGGATGTTTTTGTTTTGTTCACTTTTGTCTGGAAGGCTTGCACCAACATCGATAGGGTGAAGCGCATGGAAAAGACGATTCGTATTCTTGGCATTGATCCGGGCCTCCGGCGCACCGGCTGGGGCGTGATCGAGACGCTTGGCAATTCGCTGAAATTCATCGCCTCCGGCACGGTGACGACGGATGGGCAGATGGATCTCGCCTCGCGTCTCAGGCAACTGCACGACGGGCTTTCAGAAGTTGTGCACAGCCAGCGGCCGGACGAGGCGGCGGTGGAGCAGACCTTCGTCAACAAGGATGCGGTGGCGACGCTGAAGCTTGGCCAGGCGCGCGGCATCGCGCTTCTGGTGCCCTCTCTTGCCGGCCTGCATGTTTCCGAATATGCGCCGAACGCGGTGAAGAAGGCGGTGATCGGCGTCGGCCATGGCGACAAGGCGCAGATCCACATGATGTTGAAGGTCCTGATGCCAAAGGTTCAGTTCAAGGGCAGCGACGCGGCGGATGCGCTGGCGATCGCCATCTGTCACGCGCATAACCGTGGTGCGAACCGGATGATGAAAGCGGCGTTGGCCGGATAGGAATTAGGCAGCATGATCGGCAAGTTGAAGGGCGTGATTGACGAGATCGGCGATGACCATGTGCTCGTCGATGTCCATGGCGTCTGCTATGTGGCCTTCTGTTCGGCGCGCACGCTCTCGCGCATCGGTTCGCCCGGCGAGGCGGTGACGCTGGTGATCGAGACCTTCGTGCGCGAGGACCAGCTGAAGCTTTACGGCTTCATCAGCGCCGAGGAGCGCGGCTGGTTCAATCTGTTGCAAAGCGTGCAGGGGGTCGGCACGCGCGTTGCGCTCGCCATTCTCTCCACCCTGACCGCCGGCGAGATCGCCAATGCCATTGCGCTGGGCGACAAGACGGCCGTTTCGCGTGCGCCCGGTGTCGGGCCAAAGGTCGCCACCCGTATCGTCACAGAACTGAAGAACAAGGTGCCCGCCGGGCTCTCCATGGGCGACAGCGCGGAGATTGCCTTTCGCCAGGAGGTGGGCGAGGGGGCCGCGCCTGCCGCCGTCTCGGATGCGATTTCGGCACTCTCCAATCTTGGTTACTCGCGCGATCAGGCCGCCGGCGCGGTCTCGGCCGCGCTGAAGAAGGCGGGCGAGGGGGCAGACAGCGCCGTCCTTATCCGTCTGGGTCTGAAGGAATTGGCGAGTTAATCCTTTCATGCTAGTGTTTTCCTTGCAGGGCATTAGATGTAAGGACACGTGGCGATGAGCGTCTACTACGGCACTATGACATCGAAGGGGCAGACGACTGTTCCCGCCGAGATCCGGGCGATCCTCAATCTCAACCCCGGCGACCGCATACGCTATGTGGTGCGTGATGGCGAGATCGTCATGAAGGCCAAGAACAAGCGGGCGATCGACCTCAAGGGCCGGTTTCACGATCCCGAAAGGGTGACGATTTCGGCGGAAGAGATGGAGGATATCGTCGGAGAGGCAATTGCAACGCATGTGGCCGAGCGTTCATGATCGGTCTCGATACAAATGTCCTCCTGAGGCTTGTATTGCAGGACGACGAAAGTCAGTCGCAGGCCGTGAACGACCTCATCCGGCAATTGCCGGAGAAGGGGCCGGGCTTTATCAATTGCATCACGCTGATGGAGTTTGCCTGGTTTCTGCGCAAGCGCCTTGGCATTTCGCGCGGTGATGTCTCGCTGGCGATCGGCGACCTTCTCGAGGCGGGCGACATTGAAATGGAAGATGAACGTCTGGTCGAGAGCGCCCTTGATTTGATGCGGCAGACGAGTGCCGAATTTGCCGATATCCTGATCGCGCTCAGGAACGAACACGCGGGATGTCGCGTCACGATGACGCTGGACAAGGCCGCCGCGGCCGCAATTCCGGGAATGGAACTTTTGAAATGAGCGAACCTGAACGCCTGATATCGCCCGACGCCCGCGTCGAAGACCTCGATGCGGCCATGCGGCCGCAGACGCTGGATGATTTCACCGGACAGGCAGAGGCGCGGGCGAACCTGAAGATCTTCATCGAGGCGGCCAAACGGCGCGGAGAGGCGCTGGATCACGTTCTCTTCGTCGGCCCGCCGGGCCTTGGCAAGACGACGCTGGCGCAGATCATGGCCAAGGAACTCGGCGTCAATTTCCGCGCCACGTCTGGCCCGGTGATCGCCAAGGCCGGGGATCTGGCGGCGCTCCTGACCAATCTCGAAGAACGCGACGTGCTGTTCATCGACGAAATCCACCGGCTGAACCCGGCGGTGGAGGAAATCCTCTATCCGGCGATGGAGGATTTTCAACTCGATCTGATCATCGGCGAGGGCCCCGCCGCGCGTTCGGTCAAGATCGACCTGTCCAAATTCACGCTCGTGGCCGCCACCACCCGGCTTGGGCTTCTGACAACGCCGCTCAGGGACCGGTTCGGCATTCCCGTCAGGCTTAATTTCTACACGGTGGAGGAGCTTGAGAGCATCATCCGTCGGGGCGCGCGTCTGATGGGGCTTGGCATGAGCGATGACGGCGCGCGCGAAATCGCCCGTCGCGCGCGCGGAACGCCGCGTATCGCCGGCCGGCTGTTGCGGCGCGTGCGCGATTTCGCCGAGGTGGCCGACGCGACCGAAGTCTCGCGCACGATCGCCGACGAGGCGCTGACGCGGCTGGAAGTTGACCATATGGGTCTCGACCAGTTGGACCGGCGCTATCTCAACATGATCTGCCAGCATTTCGGCGGCGGTCCGGTCGGCATCGAGACGATCGCGGCGGGGCTTTCAGAGCCGCGCGATGCGATCGAGGATATCATCGAGCCCTACATGATCCAGCAGGGCTTTATTCAGCGCACCCCGCGCGGACGGGTGATGACCGCCACCGCCTGGAAACATCTCGGTCTCAACCCGCCGAAGGAAATCGACCAGTTCCGGCTGTTTGACGAGGGCGAGTAGGTTCTGCCGGCGTGCCGCAGCGCGAAGGGCTTAGAGCCCTTCAGGTTTAAATGAAATCCGTTCTGTTTGGCCAAACCGGTCATTCCACGCGAGGAAGCCCGCGCGGCATGCCATAGCTATGTCGAAGGCTTCGACAAAGTGGAGGGCCTGTGTCGTGCCGCCAGCGTCTGAAACCGTCCCGGCGTCATGCCGTAGGTCTTCCGGAAATGCCGGGTCATATGGCTCTGGTCGGCGAAACCGGCGGAGAGTGCTGCGCCTGCGAGCGTTTCTCCTGCGGCAATCATCGCCTTTGCCCGTTCCAGTCGCCTCTGCACCAGATACCGGTGCGGCGAGGTGCCGAAGGCCGCGCGGAACTGGCGGGCAAGCGAAAACCGGTCGAGACCGCTGATGGCCTCAAGTGTTTCGGAGCCGATATCTGTCCCGGCGCTTTCGGCAAGATATTCCCGGCAGCGCCGGAGTGCCGGCCGTGCGACTGGCCCGGGTTTGCATCCCGCTCCGGCATCTCCGAGGCGCAGAAGATGGCCAGCGATATCGGCAATCAGACCGTCGCGCTTCAGCTCTCCCATTTCCGCATCAAGTTCACCAAGCGCGTCGGCCAGGGTCGCGCGTAAGGCCGGGTCATCAATCACCGGCGCCTGCACGAACGGCAGGTTCCGAAAACCCGACATTGTTTCAAGCGCCGCGCCGATCCGCTCGGGACTGAGATAGATCATCCGATAGGTCAGACCGGCGTCGTCGCCGGCGCCGCCGTCATGCAGTTCGTCCGGATGAAGAATGATCAGCCGTCCGGGCAGGGAGAAGCGAGTGGCCCCGCGATAGGAAAATGTCTGGACGCCGGACATTGTCAGTCCCAGCGCATAGGTGTCGTGGCGATGCGGCGAGAAGCCGTTCCCGCAAAAGCGCGCCTCGATCCGCTCGATCCCGTCTTCAACCGGGGCGGTGATGATGGCGTCGCCTCTGCACAAACGTTCAAGATCGCCGTCCCTCCGGCGCTGTAGGGTGTCGTCCGGTCCCTCAAATCCCATTCCGGAGTTCGTTTTCATGTTCGACACCAAATTCGTCATCATCGTGCGCGAAGACCTTGCCGTCTGGCAAAAGCTCAACGTCACCGCTTTCCTGTCCACCGGCATCGCGGCGGCCGAGGAGGGGCTGATGGGGGAAGACTACAGGGACCGCGACGGCAATGTCTATTACCCGCTCTGCGCCCAGCCGATCATAGTGCTCGGCGGAAATCAGGCCATACTCTCAAAGGCGCTGCAGCGCGCCGTTGAGCGCGGCGTACCTGCCTCGGTTTATGTGGAGGAGATGTTTTCCACCGGCCATGATGCCGCCAATCGCGCCGTCTTCGCAAAGTTCTCGCGGGAAGACGCCAAGCTCGTCGGCATCGCATTTCGCGCGGAAAGAAAGGTCGCGGACAAAATCTCCAAGGGTGCGAAAATGCATCCCTGAAGCACCTAGAGCGCCGTGCGTCCATTCGGACGCACAAAGGACGCTCTAACCTATTTTGTCTACGCATCGTGCTTTCCGAAAATCGATTCCGATTTTCGGGCCGATGCGCTAGACCGTGATCATCTCCACCTTCTTCTCGACGAAGCGCAAGGCGACCTCGCCCCTCAGCAGTTGCAGCGCCGGTTCGCCGTAGAGCTTGCGCCGCCAGCCCTTCATCGCTTCCACATCGGCTTCCTCGCCTTCCGCAGCGATCCTGTCCAGATCGTCTGAAGAGGCGATGACGCGGGCGGCGACCTGGTTCTGCTCGGCAACGATCTTGAGCAGGACCTTCAGGAGTTCGGCGGCAGCGGCGGCGCCTTCGGGCATCTGCGGCTGGCGCGGAATGCGCGGCAGGTCGGCCTTCGGGGTGGCAAGCGCCGACTTGACGGCCTCCATCAGGCCGGAAGCGGGCTGCGAGCGTTCCCAGCCCTTGGGGATCATCCGCAGTTTGGCAAGCGCCTGCGGCTCCGTCGGGTGCTGCTGGGCGATCTCGTAGACCGCGTCGTCCTTCAGCACGCGCCGTCGCGGCACATTGCGTTCGCGCGCCTCGCGTTCGCGCCAGGCGGCGACTTCCTGCATCACGGCGAAATCGAGCGGCTTCTTGATCCGGAGCTTGAGCCGCGTCCACGCCTGTTCGGGCGGCAGGTCATAGGTTGCAGGCGATTCGAGGATCGCCATTTCCTCGTCTACCCAGTCGGTCCGGCCTTCGCGGGAAAGCTCTTCCTTCAGCTTCAGATAGACGTCGCGCAGATGGGTGACGTCGGCCAGCGCATAGGACAGCTGCTTGTCATCGAGCGGGCGCGCACGCCAATCGGTAAAGCGCGACGACTTGTCGATATGCGCGCCCGTCAGCCGCGAGACGAGTTGGTCGTAGGAGATCGAATCGCCGAAGCCGCAGACCATGGCCGCCACCTGCGTGTCGAACAGCGGCGCGGGCAGTAACCCGCCCATATGATAGACGATCTCGAGATCCTGGCGGGCGGCGTGGAACACCTTGACCACGGACGGGTCGGCCATAAGGTCGAAAAACGGCTTCAGGTCGATGCCTTTGGCCAGCGGATCGACCAGCACTTCCAGGTCCGGACTTGCCATCTGGATCAGGCAAAGCTCAGGCCAGAACGTGCTTTCGCGGATGAATTCGGTGTCAACGGTGACGAATTCGGATTTGGCGAGCTTGGCGCAGGCCTCTTCAAGAGCAGCAGTGGTTTCGATCATCAGGACATATCGGTCGTTTGGTTTCGCCATCTTTCCTTGGCCTTTAGGGCGGTGATGTCAAGGCGCGACGGAAAATGCCGGAGGGAAAACGCCGCTTGCGGGCCTCCTGCCGGCGGTAAAGCTTGCTGTTGCGCGCCCGATGTGGTTTAGCAGCGTCCAAACGGGCTTTGCCTTGACAAAGAGGGCCTGCCATGCGCTTTTCCGCCGGAATTCACCCGCGAAGTCCGGCGCGGAATACCGCCTGCCTGCCTTCCAGAACCTTTTACGGATAAGATTATGCACCGCTATCGCAGCCATTCCTGTGCCGCCCTCAAGAAGTCCGACGTTGGCCAGACCGCCCGCCTTTCCGGCTGGGTGCACCGCGTGCGCGACCATGGCGGCGTGCTCTTCATCGACCTGCGCGATCACTATGGCATGACCCAGGTTGTTGCCGACCCGGATTCGCCCGCTTTCTCCAACGCGGAAAAGGTGCGCGGCGAGTGGGTGATTCGCGTCGACGGCAAGGTGCGGGCACGCACCGAAGAGACGGTTAACCCGAACATGGCGACCGGCGAGATCGAGCTTTACGCCGAGGAAATCGAGGTTCTGTCGGCCGCCAAGGAACTGCCGCTGCCGGTTTTCGGCGAGCCGGAATATCCGGAAGACCTGCGCCTGAAATACCGCTTCCTGGATCTGCGGCGGGAAACGCTGCACGCCAATATCGTCAAGCGCACCAAGATCATCGCCGAAATGCGCAAGCAGATGGCAGAAGCTGGCTTCACCGAATATTCGACCCCGATCCTGACGGCCTCCTCGCCTGAGGGCGCGCGCGACTTCCTGGTGCCGAGCCGCATCCATCAGGGCAAGTTCTACGCCTTGCCGCAGGCCCCGCAGCAGTACAAACAGCTTCTGATGGCCTCCGGCTTCGACCGCTATTTCCAGATCGCGCCCTGCTTCCGCGACGAGGATCCGCGCGCCGACCGCCTGCCGGGCGAATTCTACCAGCTCGACCTGGAAATGAGCTTCGTTGAGCAGAACGACATTCTGGAAACGATGGAGCCGGTGCTGCGCGACGTGTTCAAGGCGTTTGCCGACGGCAAGCCGGTGACCGAAGAATTCCCGCGCATCCCCTATGATGTTGCCATGCGCAAATACGGTTCCGACAAGCCGGACCTCCGCAACCCGATTGAGATGGAAGCCGTGACCGAGCATTTCGACGGCTCGGGCTTCAAGGTCTTCGCCGGCATGATCGCCAAGGACCCGAAGGTTGAGGTCTGGGCCATTCCCGCCAAGACCGGCGGCTCCCGCGCCTTCTGCGACCGGATGAATTCCTGGGCGCAGAGCCAGGGCCAGCCGGGTCTCGGCTACATCTTCTGGCGCAAGGAAGGCGAAGAGGTAACTGGTGCCGGTCCGCTCGCCAAGAATATCGGCCCGGAACGCACCGATGCGATCCGCGCGCAGCTTGGCCTGGAAGACGGCGACGCCTGCTTCTTCGTCGCCGGCCGTCCGGACCAGTTCGTCCGCTTTGCCGGCGAGGCGCGCACCCGTGTGGGCGACGAGCTGGGCCTGACCGACAAGGACCGCTACGCGCTGTGCTGGATCGTCGATTTCCCGTTCTACGAATGGAACGAGGACGAGAAGCGGATCGACTTTGCCCACAACCCCTTCTCCATGCCCCAGGGCGGCATGGAGGCGCTGAAGGCGGCGGACGGCGATGAAGGCCTGCTGGCGTTGAAGGCCTTCCAGTACGACATGGTCTGCAACGGCTTCGAGATCGCCTCCGGCGGCATCCGCAACCACTCGCCGGAAACCATGGTGGCCGCTTTCGGTCATGCCGGCCTGGGCGCCGATGTGGTCGAGGAGCGTTTCGGCGGCCTTTACCGCGCCTTCCAGTACGGCGTTCCGCCCCATGGCGGCATGGCGGCCGGCATCGACCGCATCGTGATGCTGCTCGTCGGCGCGAAGAACCTGCGCGAGGTAACGCTGTTCCCGATGAACCAGCAGGCGCAGGACCTCTTGATGTCCGCCCCTGCCGAGGCTAGCCCGGCGCAGCTTCGTGAGCTGGGCCTGCGCATCCTGCCGCAGAAGAAAGACTGATTTTTCGGATCAGAGCGAAATCATGCGACGGCGGCCCGAGCAATCAGGCCGCCGTCTTTCGTTGCGCCTCGATGTCGCGGCGCGGCGGCGCGCCGAAGGCGCGGGCATATTCGCGGCTGAACTGGGATGCGCTCTCATAGCCGACGGCAAAGGCGGCCGCCTCTGCGTTGACGCCCTCCGAAAGCATCATCCGGCGCGCTTCCACAAGACGCGTCTGCTTCTGGTATTGCAGCGGGGTCATGCCGGTGATCGCCTTGAACTGGCGGTGAAAGGCCGACGGGCTGAGCCGCGCGATTGTCGCCAATTCGTCGACGCGGATCGGTTCCGCATACCGGTTCCTCAACGCGTGGATCGCCTCGATGACGCCGCGCTTGTGGCCCGGCCCGAGCAGGATGCGGGCGATGTCCGCGCCGTTCGGGCTTCTGAGCAAGCGGTAGCACAGTTCCCGCATGACGCCGGGATAGAGGATGGCGGCCTCTTCCGGCGTTTCGGCAATGTCAAGCGCGCGCGAGATGCTGGCGATCAGCGCTGGACCGCAATCGACGACATGGGCGGCGCTCGCCGGACCGCCGGCAGGCAGGGGCTGGTCATCCATATCCTCAAGGATGGCAAGCATGGCATCAGGGTCGAGCTCGATGACGGCGGCGATATAGGGCGCTTCGTCACTGGCTGCGACCACGCGGCTGCTGCCGGGCATCGTCACCGAGGCGACAAGCGCCTGGCCGGCGCGATAGTCATACCGCCTGTTGCCGAACATCGTCCATTTCGCGCCCTGCAGCACGAAGCAGAGCGCGGGCTTGTGGATCGTGTGCGAGGCCTTGTCCGCGTCCGGGATCCGCAGCAGGCAAAAACCTTCGATCCCGGTTTCGTAGACGCCGTCGCGCGTCCTGTCCCGTGTCAGGCGCTCGGCCCGCGCCGCCAGTTGGTCAAGCATCGAAGAAACTCCCCTGTTTTCATTCGAGATAGGGATTGAGCAGGAATAGGCAAGAAGCGCTGTCGATCCGACATTCGAATTCGTGTCCCCGGGCCGTATTTTCCGGGCTCCGACAACAAGGAGCACATCATGACTTTCGAAAATACAACAGACGGACGACGCCCGGTCGCGATCATCACCGGCGGTAGCCGAGGGCTTGGCCGCAGCACCGTCCTGAGCCTTGCGAAGCAGGGTGTCTCGACGATCTTCACCTATCGATCAAACCGCGAAGAGGCGGACAAGGTTCTGGCGCTGGCGGAGGCTGCCGGAAGCCGTTCGGTCGCGCTTAAGCTTGATACGGCAGAGCCGGCGGGCTTTGTCCGCTTTTTCGAGGAGGTCCGCGACGCGCTCGCCCAAGTGGGCGCCGGCCGGTTCGACTATCTGGTCAACAATGCCGGAACCGGACTGCACAAGCCGATCGAGGCCACGACCGAGGCCGAACTTGATGCCCTCTACAACATTCACTTCAAGGGCGTGTTCCTGCTGACCCAGGCGCTTCTGCCGCTGATGAATGACGGCGGCCGCATCGTGAACGTCTCGTCTGGGCTGACGCGCTTTTCATTCGCCGGCAGCGCGGCCTATGCAGCAATGAAAGGCGCAGTGGAAGTGCTGACCCGCTATCTGGCGCGCGAACTCGGCGAACGCGGCATTGCCGCCAATACCGTCGCGCCCGGCGCGATCGCGACGGACTTTTCCGGCGGCATGGTTCGCGACAATCCGGAGGTCAACGCCATGGTCGCCGGCAACACGGCGCTTGGCCGGGCCGGCGAACCGGAGGACATCGGTCCAATGATCGCGGCCCTGCTTCAACCGGCCAACCGCTGGGTCAACGGCCAGCGCATCGAGGTCTCGGGGGGCATGCTGCTTTGACCGAAGAAAGCCCCGGCGGTCTTTTGCCGGGCTCAGTTTATTAGCAAACTGTGCTTCACTGTCATCCGTCATGCCGGCCTTGAGCCGGCATCCAGGGCCAAATAGCGAGGGCCGTGGCGCGTAGGGCACTGTGGCAAAAGGTTTTCTTGTGGCCCTTGCTCTGCACCCTGGACCCCGGCTCAAGGCCGGGGTGACGGAGAATGGGGAGCAGGTTTCTTACATCTCCAACAGGCTTTGTCAGCAGTCTGAGCCCCGGCGGTTTTTTTGCCGGGGCTTGCAACAAGGCCTATTCGTTTGCCGTAATCTGCAGGTTCAGCAGTTTCGGGATCGATTGCGGGGCGGCGGCGCCGGCCATCACGACGGCCAGGATCGGCATCTGCATCTGCGGCTTGATCGACACCGAAATATTCTGCGGATCGGAGAAATAGGTGCCGACGGCGGTGGTCACCATGTCGGCAAGGCCCGGCACATTCATCGCCGAAAGGCTCGCGCCGAGATCGACCTCGATCTTGTCAGCCATCTCCTCGGCGATCATGCCTTCCTTTTCGGCCGCATATTGCAGCGCCCGCGTGGTGATCGAATCGTCGGTGAAGCTCAAGCGGAGTTCGGAAAGCCCGATCTTCTGGCCGAGTTCGAGAAGATATTGCTGGGAGGGGTTCTGCCCGTCTTCGGCCTCTGAAGCGCCGATCTCTTGCGCTTTCTGCCCTTCCTCGGCCAGCTTCTGGAGCGTCTCCATGGTCTCGAGCGTCAGACCGGTCATACCGAAGCTGATATTGAGCGTACCGACATCCTCGACCGCGATCTCATAGGTCGAGAAGTTCATGTCGCCGGACTGCATGTCCCAGTCGCCGCTGACGGTCACGGCTGCATGCATCTCCATCAGGTCAAGCGCCCTCAGCGTCTCGCGCGCCTCGTCCTCCATGTCGTCGACACCGGATAGGTCGATCGCGATGCCGGAAACGGTGCCGAGGAAGCTCGCTTTCGTGCCGCTCTCGATGGTCTGGTCGGCGGCGACGTTTTCAATCTTCGCCACCTGGTGGCCGTCGGTCGTGAAGGTGATGTCGGCGGCTTGCGTGGAGCCGGCATAGTTCATGCCCGACATCATATCCGCGTCCGGGCTTGCCGGAACCTTGATGTCGCCCTGGGTGAAGGAGCCGATATCGATTGCGAAATCATCGGCGGAGAAGGCAAGATCGAAGGTTGAGACCTTGTCGATCGTGTAGCCGCCATTGCCGTCTTCCCGCACGCCCTCGAAATTAAGCGTCACCGGCGCGACCTGTTCCATCTCGATCGACGCATCCGTCATTTCCGCACCGGGGCCGAAGACCACGCCGGAAACCGTGAGATCGCCGTCGTCGCTCTCCTCGACATCGTCATAGGTAAAGCTGAGGCTGCCTTGGGCGGTGGCGGCGGCATTGAGCTTTGAGAGCATGTCTTCGGCATCGAGCGCGAAGGCGGGAGCCGCGCTTGCCGAGAGGATGCTGCCGGCGAGGAGAAGGTGGCGGAAAGGCGATGTGCGCATGGTGTCACTCCCAGGTCGGTTTTTGATTCTCACACGTGTTATTCGGCATATATGACCGAAATGCAATTGTGCCAGAAAAGATGAAGCCGCTTGGGCCGCGCGCGGACGCGCTTCTTTGCCTCTTTACTTGCCGGAGCGCCCGTGAATTCAGGGGATTGGGCCCTCGCGCGCCTTGCGGGAGCCGGTTGTATCCACTAACAAAACCCCATGGGAAACGAAATTCTTCCGCCGGATGACGGCGACAACCACATCGATGCCGTGGACCTGCGCAAGGCGCTGGAAGAACGCTATCTCGCCTATGCGCTGTCGACGATCATGCACCGCGCCTTGCCGGATGTGCGCGACGGGCTGAAGCCCGTGCACCGCCGCATTATCCACGGCATGAGCGAGATCGGGGTGCGCCCGGGGTCGGCTTACAAGAAGTGCGCCCGCATCGTCGGCGATGTCATGGGTAAGTTCCACCCCCATGGCGACGCCTCGATCTATGATGCGCTGGTGCGCCTGTCGCAGAGCTTTGCCCAGCGCTATCCGATGGTCGACGGCCAGGGCAATTTCGGCAATATCGACGGCGACAGCGCGGCGGCCATGCGCTACACCGAGGCGCGCATGACCGATGTGGCGGCGCTGATGCTGGAAGGCATCGGCGAGGATGCCGTCGACTTCCGCCCCACCTATAACGAGGAGGACGAGGAGCCGGTGGTCATGCCCGGCGCCTTTCCGAACCTGCTCGCCAACGGCTCCACCGGCATTGCCGTCGGCATGGCGACCTCCATTCCCCCGCACAATGCTCATGAGCTGTGCGAGGCGGCGATCCACCTGATCAAGCATCCGGACGCAACGGTCGAAGACCTGATGACGTTGCCGAACGCCGACGGGCCGAAGGCGAACATGATCCAGGGGCCGGATTTCCCGACCGGCGGCATCATCGTCGAGGATTTCGCCTCCATGGTCGAAACCTACAAGACGGGCCGTGGCGGCTTTCGCGTGCGGGCGCGCTGGGAGAAGGAGGATCTCGGGCGCGGCAATTACCAGATCGTCGTCACCGAAATTCCCTATGGGGTGCAGAAATCGCGGCTGATCGAGAAGATCGCCGAACTGCTGATCGCCCGCCGCCTGCCGCTTCTCGAAGATATCCAGGACGAGTCGGCCGAAGATATCCGCGTCGTCCTGGTGCCGAAATCGCGCGCCGTCGACCCGGCGCTGCTGATGGAATCGCTGTTCAAGCTCACCGATCTGGAGAGCCGCTTTTCCATGAACATGAACGTGCTTTCCCAAGGCAAGGTGCCGAAGGTGATGGGCCTCGTCGATGTTCTCACCGAATGGCTCGGCCACCGTCGCGAGGTGCTGCAGCGCCGCTCGCGCCACCGGCTGGCGGCGATCGAGCGGCGGCTTGAAATCCTCGGCGGGCTTCTGATCGCCTATCTGAACCTTGACGAGGTGATCCGTATCATCCGCGAGGAGGACGAGCCGAAACAGGTGATGATCGAGCGTTTCGAGATCACCGACGTGCAGGCGGAAGCCATTCTCAACATGCGGCTGCGCGCGCTTCGCAAGCTCGAGGAAATCGAGATCCGCAAGGAATTCGACGCGCTGTCGGCGGAAAAGGCCGATATCGAGGCGCTGCTCGCCTCCGACGACAAGCAGTGGCAGACGGTCGCCTGGGAGATCGGCGAGGTGAAGAAGACCTTCGCCAAGGCGACCGAGCTCGGCCGCCGCCGCTCCACCTTCGATGATGCGCCGGAGACCGATGTCGAGGCGATCCAGCAGGCGATGATCGAGAAGGAGCCGGTCACGATCGTCATCTCGGAAAAGGGCTGGGTGAGGGCGCTCAAGGGCCATGTCGATGCCTCCGGCCTTTCGTTCAAGGATGGCGACAGCCTGAAGCTTGCCTTCCCGGCGCAGACCACCGACAAGCTGTTGATCGTCACCACCGGCGGCAAGGCCTTCACCCTCGGCGCCGACAAGCTGCCGGGCGGGCGCGGCCATGGCGAGCCGCTGCGCATCATGGTCGATATCGATGCCGACCAGGACGTCGTCACCGCCTTCGTGCACGAGCCCGGCCGCAAGATGCTGATCGCGTCCACCGCCGGCAACGGTTTCGTCATCGACGAAGACCAGATGGTTGCCAACACCCGCAAGGGCAAGCAGGTGATGAATGTGACGATGCCCGTGGAGGTGAAGCTGCTGACGCCGGCCAAGGGCGACCACGTCGCTGTCATCGGCGAGAACCGCAAGCTCCTCGTCTTCCCGCTGTCGCAGATCGCCGAGATGGCGCGCGGCAAGGGCGTGCGCCTGCAACGCTACAAGGATGGCGGTCTGTCAGACGCCAAATGCTTCGCGCTGGAAGATGGCCTCACCTGGACCGACAGCGCGGGGCGCACCCACACCCGCAGCGTCGATGAACTGATGGAATGGCGCGGCGACCGCGCCACCGCCGGAAGGATCGCACCCAAAGGCTTTCCGCGGAACGGGACGTTTCGGGGGTGAATTCGTCATTTCCGTGCTTGATCGAGCTACTGTTCGCGCGCTTCGTTGAGGAGCCATTGCATGAATGCAGCGGACCCGGGGCGTCTCGCCTTGTCCGGCCTTACAACCGCAAAATAGCCTGCTGACAGGTCTACGGGCGCGTCGATCGCCAGCGCCAGGCTGCCGGCTTTCAGCGCGTTTGCGGCATAGATGTCGCGCACGACGGCGAGGCCCTGGCCGGCGATGGCCGCCTGGATCAGCAGAGCGTCGTCGGCATATCCCGGTCCCTTTGTCGCGTTTCGGGTCGGGGCAACGCCGTGGGCGTCCAGCCAGAATGACCAGTCGGCCCTGTCACGATCCTGCAGCAGCGGGTAACGCAGACAATCAGCAGGACTGGCCGGCGGTCCGTTGACCAGAATTTCGGGGCTCGCGACGACAATCAGTCGGGGCCTGAACAGCGGCTTGCTATCGAGGCCGGGATATTTTCCGGAACCATGCCGGATCGCGATATCCGCCATCCCGTTCGCCATGTCGACAAGTTGCGCCGAGGTTCCGATCTGAACCTCGATCTCCGGGTGCCGCGTGGTAAAGCGGCTGAGTCGGGGCGTGAGCCAGCATGCGGCGAAGGAGGGCGTCGTGGTAATGACGAGCGGGCGCGTCCGTCGATCTCCGAAAAGCGCAACAGCGCTGTCAATCTGCTCAAAACCCGGCGCAATCTTGCCGAACAGGCGAAGACCATCCGGCGAAAGCTTTATCGAGCGGTTTCCACGCTCCAGCAAGGTCACGTCAAAGCGCGCTTCAAGTGTCCTGATCTGCTGGCTGACGGCGCCCGGGGTCACGTTCAGCACATGCGCCGCGCGTTTGATGCTACCCTGACGGCCGACCTCGACGAAGGCGCGCAATGCGCCGAAGGAGACGGGTGAAACCATGAAGACAGTTTAGCAAAACTAAATCGTTCAGCAATAGATATGATTTGTATGAGCGGACCGGGCATGTATGTCATATCCGCATGCAAACAAACCCTTCCGTCTCCGAGCGGCTTTCCCCCGCCCTTGTCCGCCTTCTTGCCATCGGGGCAGGGGCGGCCGTTGCCAACAGCTACTACAACCAGGCTTTCCTGGGACATCTGACCATCGATTTCGACCTTGCGGCCGGAACG
This sequence comes from Martelella lutilitoris, assembly GCF_005924265.1. Classification (GTDB taxonomy): domain Bacteria; phylum Pseudomonadota; class Alphaproteobacteria; order Rhizobiales; family Rhizobiaceae; genus Martelella; species Martelella lutilitoris. The sequence goes on along the minus strand of NZ_VCLB01000004.1, from coordinate 124,308 downwards.
GCTGTCATTGTGCCGGTGCTGACCCAGGCCGGCAATGCGCTTGGAGTGCTGTTTCTTGCCCCTCTCGGAGACCGGTTGGAGCGAAAATCGCTGATCCTTGCGACGACCGCCTTTCTGGTGGCCGCGTTGATCGGCGCTGCGGTTTCGACCAGTTTCGTGTGGCTTGCCACGGTCAGTCTTGCCGTGGGCCTGTTTGCCACCGTGGCTCAGCAGATTGTTCCGCTTGCCGTACATCTGGCGCCGGCCGCGCAGAAGGGACGGACGCTCGGCATGGTAACCGCCGGCATCCTCATCGGCATCCTGCTCGCCCGCACGCTGAGCGGCATCGTATCTGACCTCTGGGGCTGGGCCTTCGTGTTCTGGCTTGCGGCAGCCCTTATGGTCATGATCGGCATCGCTCTGGCAATCCGGCTGCCGCGCGTTCCGCCGACGACAGATATGAGCTATCCGCGTCTGATCGGCTCTCTTTGGACATTGGCCCGGACACATGCCGTTCTGCGACGCGTGGCCGCGGTGCAGTTTCTCATTTTCGCAGCGTTTATCGGCTTCTGGTCCAATCTTGCGCTGCTCCTGGCAGAACCGCCCTTCCAGCTCGGTGGCACGGCCGTTGGCCTGCTGGCGCTTGTCGGCGTTGCGGGCGCCTTGGCCGCGCCTGTTGCCGGCGCCCTTGCCGACAAACGCGGGCCGGCACTGGTGGCCTCGCTCGGCGCCGGCCTTGTCGTGCTCGCCTTCGTCATTTTCGGCTTCTGGCGGGGATCGCTTGCCGGGCTGGTGGTCGGTATCCTGGTAATGGACCTTGCCGTACAATCGTCGCAGGTCGCCAACCAGACTTTGGCCTATTCGCTCGATCCCGAAGCGAGAAGCCGCCTCAACACCGTCTTCATGGCAACCATGCTGGCCGGCGGCGCCGTCGGCGCCGGCATTGGCGGTTCTGCTTATGCCGCGTGGGGCTGGACGGGAACATGTGTATTCGGCGCGGTCGCGGCCGGTCTCGCCCTGCTTCTGTCGTTGCGGCGTTGAGGGGGCTGGAATGACCTTGCGGAATCATGTCCCCCTTGAAAAGGTTATGCGGAGCGTACCCCGATTGCGCGAGGGTCGTCCGGAATGCTCCGGATCGGTCGCTCCGGTAATTCGTTTCGAGCCGTTATCGGGCTGTTGGCCTTGATGCCGTAATCGTGGCTCTCATCCTGTCAGCGTTCGCAACTCCACCAGACTTTTTCCGCGCTGCATGGCGATATTGATGCGCATGGCGTCGGCGATCTTTGTGGCCCATTCCCGGAAAAGCGCGGCTGTTTCGGGCGGGCACTCCTCCTCCGTCGTCTCGCCGAAATGTTTCAGCCAACGTCGGAAATGGACGTCGGAGATTTCTGGGATGGCCAGATGTTCCGGCATTGGCCGACCCTGGTAGCGCCCCGTCTTCAGGAAGACCGAACTCCAGAAATCGGTGATCTTCGCGATATGCGCGGCCCATCGCTCATCCGGCACCACGCGTCTGAAGACCGGGCCGAGGGGCGCGTCCTTGCGGGCTTTCGCGTAGAATTCGGTCACGACCGTGCGGATCAGCGCTGCAGTGATGGGTGTTTGCTGCATTGGTTTTCCTTGCGCGTTTCGTTTTGGCCTTCGGTGGCGTCCGGCTGTTGGCTTTTTGTCCTGGCGGCGGCGAAGCGCTGGCGTCGCGGTCATCAATCTCCCCCTGAGGGGGAGATCGTTCTGGAGCGGGCATCGTCGTCGCATCCCTCTAATTTTCCTAGTCATCGCTTGACATATTCGCGTCGATGATTTTCAAAGGTATTGCTTGTTAAATAACCGGCGCGCTTCGGCGCGCGATCACGGGAGAAACAAAATGGCTTTTGAACTGCCTGCTCTGCCTTATGCGCATTCCGCCCTTGCCGACCGCGGCATGGGGCAGGAGACGCTGGAACTGCATCACGGCAAGCACCACCAGACCTATGTGACGACGCTCAATGGCTTCGTCGAGAAGAATGCCGATCTTCAGGGCAAGTCGCTTGAGGAAATCATTGCCTTTTCCAGGGACGAGGCCGATCTCGCCCCGGTCTTCAACAATGCCGGCCAGCACTGGAACCACCTGCACTTCTGGAACGCGCTTTCGCCCAAGGGCGGCGGCATCCCCGGTCGTCTGGAAGCCAAGATTGTGGAAGATTTCGGCTCCGTCGATGCCTTCAAGGACGCCTTCAAGGCGGCCGCTGTCGGCCAGTTCGGCTCCGGCTGGGCCTGGCTGGTGCTGGGCGAAGACGGCAAGCTGAAGACGGCGAAGACCCCGAACGGCTCCAATCCGCTCGCCACCGGCGAGGGCAAGGTCCTGCTCGGCCTTGATGTGTGGGAGCATTCCTACTATCTCGACTTCCGCAACCGCCGTCCCGATTATGTCGGAAACTTCCTCGATCGCCTCGCCAATTACGAATTCGCCGAAGCCAATCTCGGCTGATGAAAGGACGGACGCCGCGCCTTTGTTGAACAGGCGCGGCGTTCGCTGATCCGATGACTTATGCTTTTACCCAAGACTGCGCCGGCCTCTTCTCCGAAAGACCGGGAGAGGGATCATGACGGTCGATGCCTTTGCCGCAAGCGGGGCGCGGCCCATGCCGCTTGGAAAACCGGCCCGCACGCCGATCGACAAACAGGACTTCCGCGATGCGATGGCCTCGCTTGCCGCAACCGTCTGCATCGTCGGGGCGGCCTCTGAGGGGGAGCGCTCCGGCCGCACCGCGACCGCCGTCTTCTCCCTCAGCGGCGCGCCGCCCTCCATTCTCGTGTCGATCGACGCAGGAGCGCATCTGGCGGGCCTGATTGCGGAAAAGGGCGCGTTCTCGCTTGCCATGCTTGCGGCGACGCAATGGACCGTGGCGGACGCCTTTGCCGGCCGCATCGCGCCCGCCTACCGCTTCAAATGCGGCACATGGACGGCTTGGCCCTCCGGCAATCCGAAGCTTGCGGGCGCGATGACGGCGCTCGATTGCGATGTGATCGGCCGGATCAATACCGGCACGCATGTGCTCTTCGCCGGCTCGATCGCCGAAATCGCGCGGGAGGAGGGGGCTTCGCCGCTGATCTGGCACGGGCGCGGCTATCGGGGTCTCGGCTGAACGTCAGCCCTTGTTGAGCTTGCGGTGCAGCACCTGCATTTGCCGCGCGGCCTGCAGATCGCCCTTGCGGGTGGCAACGTTGGCGCCCTTCCCGAATGTTTCGATGGCGCGCGCGGTGTCGCCCTTGCGCTGATAGGCCTTGCCGAGCGCCGAATAGGCGGCGGAATAATCGGGATCAAGTTCGAGCGCGCGGACAAGATGGGCGATCGCCTCGTCCAGCCGGTCCTCGCCGCCCAGAATACGGCCAAGCGTCAGCCGGCAGAGCGCGTTGTCCTTGCCCTCGGCAACCTGTTTTTCCAGCGCCTCGCGAATTCCGGCGGGCATGCAGCTTTCCTTTCCCATCTCTATCGCGTCTCGCTGACGACATAGGTACAGCGCCGACCGCCCTTGACGATATGCTCGTCGCGGCGGATGTCGACGGAGGGTCCGAGAAGCTGGCGGAAGATCGCGAGTTCCGAGCGGCAGAAGCCCTGGCAGGCGGTGGCCGCCGCGCAGATCGGGCAGTGATGCTCGACAAAACGGCGCGTGCCGTCTTCCGCCGCGTACCAGTCCGCCATATAGCCCTCGGCAGAGCGCAGTCGCGTCAGCACGGCGAGCTTCTCATCCAGGCTGTCGCAGCCCTCCATCGCGGTCTCGTAGAGGCTGCCGGCGCGCCGTTCGCGCGCGGCGATCACCGTCTCGAGCGCCGCTTCGCCAAGTTCGGCGCGAATGCTTTCCAGAAGCTCCACCGTCAGCGTCGCATGGGTATCGGGAAAACGCGCCTCTCCGGCCGCCGTCAGGCTCCATACCTGGCGCGGGCGGCCGACGCCTGCGCGGATGCTTTCGGGCGCAACGAGCCCCGTTTCTGCAAGCCGGGCCAGTTGCTGGCGCGCGGCCTCGCCAGTGGTTCCGAGGCGCTTTCCGAGCTCGGCCGCCGTCAGCCCGCCATGCATCTTCAACTGCATGAGAATGCGGTCGCCGGCGCTGCGGGTCGTATAGCCGGCGCTCGGAGTGCTGTTCTGGGGATTGGTCTCGGTGTCGCGTGCCATGCTTCATCGGGTCTTGTGTGTCACCCGACCCGTATAGCGGCCCCGCCTTTTCAAAGCAATGGCTTTGTAAATCAGATCGGCTAGCGCGATGCCGGATTATCCGGGTCGAAGTCGAACCGGTCGGGCACGGCCATGCCGGCCTCAAGGTGTTTCTCGATGGCCCGGAGCGACACGCCGTCGCGATAGAGCCATGGGTCGCCGGTTTCGCGCTGCCAGGCCTCGGTCGCGGCGCGCATCTCAATCAGCCGGTCGCGATGGGCCGGGTCGCCGGCCAGATTGTTTACTTCGTGCGGATCTGCCTCCAGATCGTAAAGCTCCTCCGGCGGACGGCGGACATAGTCTTTCACCGAGCGACCACCGATCATTGCCGGGTCCTGATTGCGGATCCCCTCCCAGGTCAGCGAGCCGTAAAGATCGCCGGAGAAGGGAAAATCGAGCTGCCAGGCGACATTGCGGTGGTATTTGTAGCGCGTGGTCCGCATGAAGCGCGTCGGCCAGTAATTCGTCACCTCGTGGAAGGTATGCGAGCCGAACACGGCTTGCCAGTCGTCCTCAAGCGTCTCGGCCTCCAGGATCGGCAGCAGCGAGCGGCCCTTACGCGCGCCGGGCGAGGGCTTGTGGCCCGCCCAGTCGAGAAAGGTTGGCAGGATATCGGTGAAGGAGACCAGATTGGGGTTTTGAACGCCCGCCCGCCCGCCGGGCTTGCGGATGATCAGCGGCAGGTGCACGCCGGCATCGTAAAGCGTGGTCTTGGAATTGAGGAAGGGCGAACCATTGTCGGACAGGAAGACGACGAGCGTCTCATCGGCAAGGCCGGAACGCTCCAACTCCTCCAGCACCACGCCGACGCCCTGGTCGAGGCGATGGATCGAGCGATAATAATCGGCAAGCTCCCGCCGCACCTCCGGCAGGTCGGTCAGGAAGGGCGGCACGGTGACGTCTTCCGGCGCAAAGACGCGATCCTCGACGTCGGGATAGGCGCGGTCATTGCCGAAGCCGCCACGGGTTTCATCCCGGTGCGGATCGATGAAGCCGATGGTGAGGAAGAAGGATTTTTGTTCAGCCCTGGCGCTGTGGAAGAAGGCCGATGCCTTGTCGGCGGCCCAGCGTACGTCGCGCTCCCAGCTTTCCGCGCGCACCTGCCAGGGATAGACCGCATCCGGGCCGACATGGATTTTGCCGATGATACCGGTCTTCATGCCGGCGGCGTTCAAAAGCGCCGGCGCGGTCTCCACATGGTCAAAGGTCATGAAATGGTGGTGGTCGTGGTTGAGGCCGTATTGCCCGGTTTCGTGGGTGTGGAGCCCCGTATAGATCACCGACCGGCTGGCTGAGCATGAGGCGGTCGAGGTGAAGGCCATGTCGAAACGCGTGCCGCTTGCCGCAAGCCGGTCGATATTGGGCGTCGCGATCGCCGTCTCGCCGTAGCAGCCGGTCATGCGCCCCAGATCGTCGGCGATCAGAAGGAGGATATTGCGCATGATGGCTGGCTCCGTTGAAGGCTGAGGGGGGCGGAACTGCGGGGAAATTCGCTGATCACCGCGCCGGCCACATCAATGCCGCGCCGAAGCGCCGCACGATCTGAGGCGCCTTCCGCGACGGCGCCCAGATAGCCGGCATTGAAGGCATCGCCGGCGCCGACCGTGTCGATCACCGCGAGCGGCTCGGCATGTTCGACCAGGTAGTCCCGGGCATGGTAGCAGGCAGCGCCTTCCGCGCCGCGCTTGACGACGAGGGTGGCGTCGGGACGCATATAGGGGCTGAGCGCGCGGCAGGCGGCATGCACGGTCTTCTCGCCGGAAAGGCCAAGGACTTCCTTGTCGTTGAGAAGGATATGGTCGGCAAGGCTAACCCATTCGCGGGCTTTGGTGATTGCGGCATCGCTCCAGCCTTCGCCCGGCCAGCCGGGGTCAATGGCGATGGTCGCGCCGCGCGCCCTCAGGCGCTCAAGAAAGGCCGTATGCTCGTCGAAAAGTCCCGGCAGGGCGAAACCGCCGGAAACGAGCGCGATCGCGCCTGTCAGCGGCCAGTCCTCAAGAGCGCCGGAAAAATAGGCGGCATCGAGCCCGTCGAGATGGCCGTTGGTGGAAAAGAAACTGCGCTCGCCGCCGGTCTGCAGCACGCCGACGGAGATCGAGGTCGGGCCGGGCCGGGTCGCGACCCTGTCGAGCGGGCCGGAGAACTGCCGCGTGATCATTGCGCCCGCGGCATCGCTGCCGGTTGCCGAGACGAGGCCGACGGTCTGGCCGAGGCGCTGCAGCACGAGCGCGGTATTGGCCGCCGAGCCGCCGATGCGGAAATCGGACTTGTCCAGAAACACCTCCGTTCCCCATTCCGGCCAATCGGCGACGCTGCCGGTGACGAGGTCGAGATTGGCATTGCCGATGACCGCGATCGGGCACGGCGCGTCGGATGGCCTGAAGCTGCTGTTCATATCGCTCGCCTCCTAAACCGCGACGCCCGCCTTGTCGAAACGGTGCAGCGCCGCCTCGTCCGGCGTCACATAGACGGTCTCGCCGGCTGAAAAATCCTGCGCGCCGGGAGCGCGCACATTCAGCATGCCGGCATCCTCGGTCTCGACATGGACGAAGGTGTCGCTGCCGAGCTCTTCGGACAGCAGAACCTTGCCGGCCCAGCGGCCGTCTTCACGGGAAATTGCGAGATGTTCCGGGCGGATGCCGCAGGCCGCCGCGCCGAAATTCTCCGCGATCTCGCCCTCGATCACATTCATGCGCGGCGAGCCGATGAATTCGGCGACGAAACGGCTGGCGGGCTTCATGTAGAGATCCATCGGCGTGCCGACTTGTTCCACCCGGCCGGCGTTCAGCACCACGATCCGGTCGGCAAGCGTCATCGCCTCGACCTGATCATGGGTCACATAGATCATGGTCACGCCCTTCATGCGTTTGTGGAGCGCCGCGATCTCGATGCGGGTATCGACCCGGAGTGCCGCGTCGAGGTTCGACAGCGGCTCGTCGAACAGGAAGATGCGCGGCTGGCGGGTGATCGCCCGGCCAATGGCGACGCGCTGGCGCTGGCCACCGGAAAGCTGGCGGGGCTTGCGGTCGAGATAGGGCGTGATCTGCAGCATCTCGGCGGCCTCGCGAATGCGCTTGTCGGCCTCGGCCTTGTCGAGCTTGGCCTGTTCCAGGCCGAAGGCCATGTTCTCGTAGACCGTCATATGCGGATAAAGCGCATAGGACTGGAACACCATGGAGATGCCGCGCTTTGCCGGCAGCACGTTGTTGACGCGCGCGCCATCGATCATCAGGTCGCCGCCGGAGATATCCTCCAGGCCGGCGATCAGCCGCAGCAACGTGGACTTGCCGCAACCCGAGGGGCCGACGAAGACGATGAATTCGCCCTTTTCGAGGGTGAGGTCGATATCCTTCAGCACCTCGACATGGCCGAAGGACTTGCAGATCTTGTTAAGTTCGATGGAGGCCATGAGACTATCCTTTCACGGCGCCGGCGGTCAGGCCGGAAACGATTTTGCGCTGGAAGACGAGGACGAGCGCGATCAGCGGCACCGTGACGATCACGGACGCCGCCATGATATTGCCCCACGGCACCTCGAATTCGGAAAGGCCCGAGATCATCGCGATCGCCACCGGCACGGTGCGCTGGCTGTCGGTGGACAGAAAGGTGAGGGCGAACAGGAACTCGTTCCAGGCATGGATGAAGGCGAGAAGCCCGGTCGTCACCATTGCCGGCCACATCAGCGGCAGGAAGATGCGGCGGATGATGGTAAACGACGAGGCCCCGTCCATGATCGCCGCCTCCTCGATCTCGATCGGCATGTCGCGCATGAAGGTGGTCAGCACCCAGACCGTAAACGGCAGGGTGAAGATCATGTAGGAGAAGACCAGCGACCACAGCGAGTTGAACAGGCCGAAGGCGCGGATCAGCTCGAACAGGCCGGAAAGCACGGCGATCTGCGGAAACATCGACACCGAAAGAATGGTGAAGAGCAGCATGCCGCGTCCCCTGAACCGTATACGGCTCAAGGCAAAGGCTGCGGTGACGCCGAGGAACAGCGAGAAAATGACGACCACGGTGGCGACGAAGATCGAATTGAAGATCTGGTGGCCGAACACGCCATCGGTCAGCATGTGTTCGTAGTTGGCGAAGGTGATCGCCTTCGGCAGATAGTTGACCTCGAACAGCGCCTGTCCGTTCTCCAGCGATGTCAGGACGGCGTAGTAGAAGGGAAACAGCGCCTGGGCGAGGATGACGAGGACCAGCGCGTAAAACGCAATGCGCTTGATCGGAGCGGGAATGGTCATCTCTCACCTCCAAGGTTCATGCGGGTGGCGCGGATGAAGCCGATCGTGAGCAGCGCAATGATCAGGAACAGCAGCGTGGAGGCCGCCGAGCCATAGGCGAAACGATCGAAATCGAACAGGTTCTCTCGGGCGAACACCGACATCGTGGCCGTATTGGCATTGTTGGGGGTCAGCACATAGACGATATCGAAGACGCGCAGCGCATCGAGCGCGCGGAAGACGATCGCCACCAGAACGGCCGGCATGATCAGCGGCAGGGTGACCTTGCGGAACACGCGGACGGGATGAATGCCGTCGAGCTTTGCCGCCTCATACATGTCCTTCGGCACCATCTGCAGGCCGGCAAGGATCAGAAGCGCCATGAAGGGCGTGGTTTTCCAGATGTCGACGATCAAAACGGCAAGCATTGCGGTATCGGGATCGGCGGTCCAGGCGACGGGCTCTGAGATGATATGCAGCTTCATCAGCATGTCGTTCAGGATCCCGAACTGGTCATGCATCATCCAGGCCCACATCTTGGCCGAGACGATGGTGGGGATCGCCCAGGGGATCAGCACGGCGGCGCGCACCAGCGAGCGGCCAAAGAACTGGGTATTGAGAACGAGCGCGATGACCATGCCGAAAATGGTTTCGAACAGCACCGAGAAGAAGGTGAAACGCAGCGTGTTCCAGACGGCCTGCCACCAGTCCGGATCGGCCAGAAGACCGTAATATTCGCCTTCGCCGCCGCCATAATCGAGATATTCGAGATAGTTGCGGAAGCCGACCCATTGCGCCTGGCCGGGAAAATCGATCGATGCGTCGGTGAAGCCGAAATAGATCGTCTTGACCAGCGGATAGACCGCGACCACGGCAAGCACCGCGAGCATCGGCGCCAGGAAGACCCAGGCGGACATCACCCGCTGTTGTGACAGGGTCGATTTTTCGACCGGTTCTGCCATGTTCCGTTCCCTTCTTGTCATTGGTTGAGACGGCGCCGCGCGGCCGTTTGCCGCGCGGCGCCGGCCGATCTTACCAGCCGTTGCCGCGCAGGCGCTTCAGCTTTGCTTCCAGCTTGGCGAGGTTCTGCTCGGCGGTGCCGTCGCCCGAAAGCGTATCATGCACGGCGGTCCAGAACTCCGAGGAGACTTCGTTATATTTGCGCTTGGTTGCGGCGGACGGACGCGGCAGGGCGTTGAGCACGACCGGCTTCCAGCGCGGGATGAAGGGCTGGGCTTCTGCCACTTCCGGATCGTCGTAGACGGCGGTCACGGTCGGCGGACGCGAGGTCTCGATCGCGCGTTCCTTCTGGTTCTCGAAGTTGTTGAGATACTTCACCAGCTCGATCGCCTCTTCCTGGTTCGGCGAATATTTGGAAACGGCCAGATGCCAGCCGCCCAGCGTGGCCGCCGAACTGTCGCCTTCGCCGCCGACGGGCAGCGTGGTCACGTCGAACTTGCCCTTGACCGGGGAATCCGGACCGTCCGCCAGCGCATAGGCATAGTTCCAGTTGCGCATGAAGACGGCGTTGCCCGACTGGAACACGCCACGCGCATCCTCTTCCATGTAGTTGAGCACGCCCTGCGGCGCGATCGTGCCGACCCAGGATTTCGCCATGTTGAGCGCTTCGGCGGCTTCCGGGTTGTTGATGGCGATGGAGCCGTCGAGCTCGACGATGCGACCGCCGCCATAGGAATAGATCCATTCCTGGCCGTCGCAGGTCAGCCCCTCATAGGGCGCGCCCTGGAAGACGAAGCCCCACATGTCGCCATTGCCCTCAGCCCGCTCGCCATCCATGATGATCTTGGCCGTTTCGGTCATCTCGTCCCAGGTTTCGGGAACCGGACGGTCGTATTTTTCCAGAAGGTCCTTGCGGTAATAGAGCGCCGGTGCGCCGAGGAACATCGGCAGGGCCACGAGCTTGCCGTCGACGGTCTGGGATTCGACCGATGCCGGAACGAACTGGTCGATGATGTCGGCGGTCGCCTCGGTCAGGTCGACAAAGTGGTCGGCCAGCTGCGGCGCGCCGATGACGTCGATGCGGTAAACGTCGATATCCGGCGACTTGGCCGAAAGCCAGAGCTTGTACTGGCCGAACTGGTCGGTCGTCGATTCCGGCATGGAGACGATGTTGACCGTGTTGCCTGTCATCTCCTGGTAACGGTCGAGCTCCTTGCGCAGGACCTCGTTGTCCTTGCCGATCGCGCCATGGACGATGTTGAGTTCGACGGCGCCCGCCGAAACGGACATCAGGGCGCTGGCGGCCAGCAGCACGCCGGTGAATGTCTTGAAATGCTTCATTGCCTGTTCTCCCTCCGGTCGCTGTGCGGACCGGTTTTGAAAAGTTCCCGCTTGTTGGAATACCGCCTGTTTCGGTCGGCCTTTCCTTTCTGATGGCAATCCGGCGATATTCCGCCCCGATTGCCTGGTTGACGCCGGTACGAAGACCCGCGCAGTTTGACTGGTCCGATTACGCCTCCTTTCTGCAGAAAATCGGCGAGGTCCAGGCCATCTGGCCGGTTTTCTCGCGCAGTCGCACATAGATGTTCTCGCCGGCCTCAAACGCGCCGAGCGGAATTCTGCCCTGCCACTGCCACTGGTGGGGGCGGGGCAGGGCGTGGAACCGGTAGGCGGGACTGTCGATCGGGCCGAGATTGCCCGAGACCGCGCCTTCGAAAAGGTCCTCAATCGCGATGTCCAGCGCCTTGCCGGAAAGTTCTGCCTTCAGTCTTGCTTCCGGCGGCGCTTTCAGCCGAATGGCAAAGCCCTGCGTGGCCGATGTGACATTGTTGGGGTTGGCCGCGGCGGTGACGGAAAAGGTTACCCTGCCTTCGGTCAGGTCGAGCGTCGGCAGCACCGCCGCCTCATCCTCGCCCTCCAGCGGCGAGACGATTTCGGCGCCGCGGAAGCGCGGCTCGACACTCAGGATCTCGCCGCCTTCGAGGTTGAGTGTTCCAGTCCAGTCGTGGCTCTTGCCGCGCGCGCCCCAGCCGAGTTCTACGTAGAGAATGGTCTCCGTCGTGGCCCCGTCGCCGGGGTCAACCGGGGCGGGCTCGAGTTCGGGCGAGATGCGGGAAAAAAGCGCGCCGTTGCGGAAGACGTCGATCATGTCGATGAAACCGCCGCCGATGGCCTCGATCTCGAGTGCGGTGTCGGGAGAGGGCGCGGTGATGCCGCCCTGAACCGTGTCGCCGATTGCCGTCAGAAGATGGATATTGTCGCCGGTCAGCGCATTGGTGCGCCGCGCGCGCATCGCCGCGAAGATCGCATGGCGGTCGTTGCCCTCGGCATAGACCGCCATGCGGCCATGGCCGTAGGAGCCGGGATAGGCGGAGTGGTGGTCGGTATTGCCGAGGATGCCGAAGACCGCGCCGCGCTTCAGCCCTGCGCGCATGGTCGAGGCGCCGTTCACCGGTCCCATGGAATGCAGGTAGGAGCGCTCTGATTCCGATTCCTCGGCGCAGCCATGCATGGAAAACATTTCGACAAAGGGCGAGAGTTCCGGATCGAACGTGTCCCAATTGATGCCGCGCGCGCCCTGCCGGTAACCGATATGATGCGGGAAGGCGAGCGCCCGATCACCCTTGGTGGCCTTGAGCGCGGACTTCAGATCTTCCGGCGTATCGGCCAGTTCCGGCTCCGCCACGTCAAGATCGGCATAGACGATGGTGTAGTCGCCATGTTCGCAGGAGTGGATTTCGTAGCCGGGGAAAACGGCGAAATGTCCCGGATTTTCATAGGCTGAGAGCGTCTCGAAATGGTCTTTCCAGTTGGCCTTCAGCTTCGCGAAACCCTTGACGTGGAAGTCGACGATATGGGCCACTTCCGGCACGTCGACCGGCATGTCCGGCCAGGCGGCATGACCGGTAACGGAGACGAAGTCGAGCTGCAGCGCCGCGCGCGCCAGCGCGTCGTCCAGCCGTCCATGGCCGTAGGACAGCGCCGAGTGGTTGTGGATATCGCCATAAAGCGGCTCAAGGCCCAGCCGGTCGGCGAGCGGGGTTAGGCGTTCGGGAAAGCGTCTGGTCATCGGGCAAATTCCTGTGTTGCCGGGTCAACCGGCATGCCGCCGTTCTTGATGGATTTTTGCGCGGCGAGCACGATGCGCAGCGAGGCCAGCCCGTCTTCGATTCCGACCGGCGGCTTTTCGCCATCCATGAAGCGGCGAAGCGTCCTTACGAGTTCGAGATCGGCGCCGAAATGGGTCGAGGTCCGGTCCGGATTGGTAAAGCCGAGCGTGCCGTGCTTGCGGCCGTAATCCTCGACGATGTCGATTTCGCCGGAATGGCGCTCCATGCGGACGCGGCCGGAGGAACCGACGATTTCCAGCGTCTCTTGATCCTCGGCCCAGGGGCCGAAAATGGCAAAGAACAGACAGGCCGAAACGCCGTTTGCATAACGGATGGTGACGATGGCGTGGTCGTCGATATCCGCGCCCGGCTGGTAGACACAGGTGTCGTTGCGGTCCTCGATCAACGCCGCCTCGCTCCAGCTTGCATTGGCGACGGCGCCGGCACCCTCGAAGCGGTCGACCAGCGTTTCGTGCCGGCGATAGGGACAGTCGCGGTCGCAGAGCGAACAGCGTTCCGGCGCATTCGGATCCGGCGGGAAAACATTGCTGCGGCCCCCGACGGCGGTGACGGAGACCGGCGTGGATGCGGCGACCCAGTTCAGCACGTCGAAATGATGCGAGCATTTGTCGTTGAGCGCGCCGCCGGAAAGCGCCTGCTTGCGATGCCAAAGCTGCAGATAACGGGTGTAGGGAATGACCGAGCGCAGCAGGATCATCTGCGGATCGCCGATGCGGCCGGAACGGGCGAGCTTCACCGTCTCCACCCAGGGCTTTTCATAACGCCGGGTGAAAGCCATCAGCATCGGCTGTCCGGCCTTCTGCTCAGCCGCCAGAATGGCCTCGGCATCCTCAAGCGTCACCGAGATCGGCTTGTCGAGATAGACGCGCTTGCCGGCGGCGATGGCTGCTTCCACCGGAGCCCGGTGGGCATTGGTATGGGTGGTGACCACCACGAGGTCGACGGCGGGGTCGGATACGGCATCCTCAAGGCTCGCAAAGACGCGCACGGCGTGTTGCACGCCGGCCTTGCCGTAAAGCGCGTTCAGGTGGTCGGCGGCGTAACCCGCGCGGTCCCGCAGCCGGTCGAAGACGCCAACGACGCGAAAGCCGGTTTCGCCGGCAATCTCGGCCATGCGGGAGCCGACATAATAAATGCCGCGTTCGCCCGCGCCGATAATGGCGACGCCTGTTGTTTTTTGCTGGACCGGCTCGTGGAGCATGCAACGCCTCTGGACTTGATCATTGTCATCGGCATTGGATGCTATTTGAGTATATATGTGGCTACAATATCATATGTACTCAATCGGTGGACAGATCGATGACGGAGCCATGGCGCACATGGGAAATCGGAAGGTAATGGGTCTGCGGCTCGTGCGGTCTGTCGGCGAGCCGCTCCGTGATGATCCGCTCGAACACGGCAAGCTTCTCCGCATGGCTGTTGCCGACCACATCGAAGCGCCCGAGATGTTCCGACTGGAAATCCGTACTGCCGAGCATGATGACGCTGAGGTCCTGCCCGGCCTCGAGCCCGAGTTCAAAAAGCGCGCGCTCGAGAATGAAGCCCTCGACGACGCCCCAGACGATGAGCGCAGTAAAGGGAAGCCGACCCGCATCATCGGCATGGCGACCGATCGCCTCGGCGATGTCGTTGATCTGATAGCTGCCGGGAAGGGCGTTCAGCTCGATCAGCCAGCACTGCGCGGGATCGGGAAGCGCGGTGCCAAGCAGTTCGAACTCGCGCCGGGCCATGGCGATCTGGCGGGCGTGATGGGCAGACGTCAGGAAGGCGATCTTTTCGTGGCCGTTCTCCCGCACCGCGCGGAAGGCGATCGACAGCGCTTCCCGCCAATTGGTGCCGATCGCGTCGACATCGATGCCGGTTGCCGAGACCCCGTCAATGACAATGTGGTCGGCCTGGCGGTGAAGCGCGGCCAGAAAGGCAACCGTCAGGATTTCGAAATTCACCTGTATGAGGCAGGCGCGGAACCGCCCGATCCGTTCCAGCACATCAATCGCCTGGCCGTCGCTGGAAAAGCCGAGCTGCAGCACCGAGGAGCCGGCAGCCTTCAGTCGCGCGGCAACCTCCTGGAGTGTGACGCGCGCCAGACGGCTATCGGAGTTACGATAGAGGATCAGAAGGTCGGCGGCGTAGTTTTCTTGCGCGGCCTCTTGCGGATCTCCGGCAACGACGATGCCTGCGCCGGGACGGGCGATCAAAAGCCCGTCTTCGAGAAACGGCTTCAGCGCGGCCTCGACCGTGCGCTGGGCGGTGCCGAATTCGCGCATCAGGTAGCGTATGGTCGGAAGGCGCTCGCCGGGTTCGGCGCTTGCGATTTTCTGCTCCGTCCAGCGGCCGATCGCGGCGATGACCTGTTTTGTCTTGCTTTGCATCCGGGTATTATGAGTATAAATTGAACCCAAGGCAAGCGATGCGGCTGGAAGCGCGGCGACGCGGCAAGATCGAAATGCCGGTCTTTTCGGCGAAATGCTAGACGATCAGGGACAAGGCGAAGGCGGCAATCGCGACCAGTCCAAGGATGAGCCAGAAGCGCAAGCGGTTGTATATCGGCGTCGGTTGATAGCATTGTGAGCACATGGGCTGCCTGACGCGCAGCTTATGGCCACAATAAGTGCAATGAAAAAATCTCATGAAACAGTCTTCGTTTTGATAGATAACGTATTTTTGGAGTTTGGGTTAAAATAGTTCTAGAAATTGACGTGTAATTGGAGACCAGGGCGTAAAAGAAGCCCGTTTCAGTCATTGAAATGAAATTTATTTTCAGGTCCCCCGATTGACTGGAGAACCAGAGACATAAATGCTGCTTAACGCAGCCTATTGCTATTTTGCTTACCCGTCAAAATCGTCTGAAGTTTGTATCCCTTTTCGAGATATCGAGAGGTTGTAATCGGTAAGACATCGCTTTCATAAAATGATTGCGATATCAAATCAAGTCTAAACTGAAGAATGTCAGAAAAGATGCGCGGTGTATTTCTGGTATAATGCAATTAAGAGATGTTTTTGTGACGGATTGCGCGGTTCGATAGAGCGTCGTGCGACCGTTCGGATGCACAAAGTGCGCGCATAACCTATTGAATCCACGCATGGTGCTTTCCGAAAATCGATTCCCATTTTCGGGCCGCTGCGCCAGGGCCCTTCAGGCGGAAGGAGAGACCGGCAGGGTGACGGTTACCCGCAATCCGCCTTCCGGCCGGTTTTCAAGAGCGATCCCGCCGCCATGCGCAAGGATGGCGGTGCGGGCAATCGACAGGCCAAGGCCGACGCCGCCCGTCTCGCGCGACCGCGACGTCTCGAGCCGCACGAAGGGTTCGAACACCCGGTCCATCTCCTGTTGCGCAATGCCCGGTCCCTCATCATCGATCAAGATGAGGGTGGAGCCGTTGTGCCTTGTCGCGGAAACCGTGGCGCTGTGACCGTAGCGCACGGCGTTTTCGATCAGGTTGCGCAGCGCGCGGCGCATGGAAAGCGGCCGGAGCCGGAGTTCTGCATCCTCGATTGGACCTGTCGTCACGGCCAGACCCGTCTCTCCGAGCTCCCGTGCGAGTCCGGCAAGAAAGGTCTTGAGGTTGACCGTCTCGACAGGCTCGTTCATGGCCATGCCGCGCGAGAAGGCGAGCGTCGCCTCGACCATTTCCCGCATTTCCTCGATCGTGGCGATCATGCGCTCTCGGGTCTCCTCGTCATCCACCATTTCCGCGCGTACCCTCAGCGCCGTCAGTGGCGAGCGCAGGTCGTGGCCGAGCGCGCCGAGCAGTTGGGTGCGTTCGCGCACGAAACGGTCGAGCCGCGCCTGCATCTCGTTGAAGGAGAGGGCCAGCCGGCGCATTTCCTCAGGCCCGGTGACGGCGATCGGCTTGACGTCTTCCCCCCGGCCCAGCCTGTCGGCCGCGCCTGCAAGCGAGCGCAGCGGCCCCGTCAGTCTCGCAAGGGCGAACCACAGGACTATGGCCAGCAGGCCCGCCGTCAGCGCAAAGGGCAGGGCTTCCGACCAGACCCATTGATAGGGCGGATCGCGAAAGCGTGAGGTGACATTCAGCCAGCTTCCGTCAGCAAGCGCTATCGAAAGGTCGAGCGCCGTCGCGCTCACCGGCGGCTGGCCGGGGGGCGGCCGCATCTGGCCCATGCCGTGCATCTGGCCCTGTCCTGGAGCCGGCCCGGCGCGCGGCAAAGGCCGCGGCTGGTCGGTGTGCAGGTCGACGCGGATGGTGCGCGGATCGTCGGTTGCGAAAACCGCGCGGATCCGCCGCTCGATCCAGTTCGGGGCGCTGCCGGTCTCGCTCGTGACCAACGGCTCCGGGCCGATGGCGAAGCGCACGAGCGAGGAACTTGCCGCCTGCAGGATCTCGGACCGGAGATCCTGCGGCGCGTCCTCCAGCAGGCGGGCCGTGCTGCCGGCCCGGTCCGCCGCCTCGATGGCAAGTGCCGAACGCACGGCGAGCGCGCGCTGGTCGACGAAGAGCCAAAGCGTCAGCGCCTGCGCGATCGCCAGCGCCACAACGATGAGCGCGATGATCTGGCCGCGGAGTGTGCGGGGAAGAAGCGCTCTCACGACACGTGCTCCACGTCGCAGGCAAGCGAGTAGCCGCCGCCGCGCACCGTCACGATGATCGCGGGGCTCGCCGGATCCGGCTCGATCTTGCGGCGAAGGCGGCTGATCTGGTTGTCGATGGTGCGGTCGAACACATGGGCACTGCGGCCGGAGGTGGCGTCGAGAAGCTGTTCGCGGCTCAGAACGAAGCGCGGACGCGCGAGAAGCACGGTCAGAAGCCGGAAATCCGCCGTCGTCAGCACCTCTTCGCGCCCGTCATCGGCCGTCAGGCGGCGTGTGTCCGTGTCGAGCGTCCAGTCGGCGAAGCGCAGTCTTTCGCCGGCAGGCGCGCCGGAAAGCTTGGGCTGGCGCTCCGCGCGGCGCAGGATGGCGCGGATGCGCGCCAGAAGCTCGCGCGGGTTGAAGGGTTTCGGCAGATAGTCATCCGCCCCGACCTCGAGGCCGATGATCCGGTCGGTCTCCTCGCCGAGCGCGGTCAGCATCAGGATCGGCACGCTGCCCTCGGCGCTCAGCCGGCGGCAGACGGAAATGCCGTCCTCGCCCGGCATCATCACGTCGAGCACGATCAGGTCGAAATTGCCGCCGCGCAGCTTTTCGTCCATCTCATTTGCATCGCGCACGGCTGTCGCCCGATAGCCGTTCTTCTGCAGATAGCTCTGCACGGCATCGCGGATTTCCCGGTGATCGTCGACGATCAGGATGTGCGGTTCCTTGTTCATAGCCTCACCTTAGCGCAGTCACGCGAGCCGTTGCGCAAAACAGTGTCACGTTTTGTATCAGGCGGAAGGCCTTGCGACCATTGGATACAATAAAGCGCCCTCCCGGCATCATGCTGCGACACAGGAGCGTCAGATTGGCGACATCGACAGATCGAAAGGAGCGATGTCATGAAACGCAGAACAATCTTCGCAGCAGGACTGGTTGCAGCACTGATCGGCGGCGCTGCCGTTCCCGCCCTCGCGGCCGGTCCCGACGACAGCTGGGGCGGCCGCGGCCAGGGCCCCCGCCAGATGATGACCGATTGCGACGGCCCGCAGGGCGCGGCAAGAGGCCCCGGTGGTCGCCAGGGCATGATGCAGCGCGGCAATGACCAGAACGGCTTCGCCCAGGGCAATAGGGGCCCCGGCCGAATGGCGATGCGCGGCAATGACGACAGCGCCTATGGCCGCGGCATGATGCAGGGCCAGCGCGGCGGCCCGCAGGGCGATTTCGGTCCCGGCGGCATGCGCGGTCCCGGAACGGGGCCCGGCAACGGCCCGCGCGGCGCAGCCCCGACGGCTGGCCCGCAGATGATGGGCGACCTCGGCCAGTATGACAAGAACGGCGACGGCTATCTCTCGCTGGACGAGTTCGAAGCCTTCCAGGTCGAGGTCGGACGCCCGATGTTCGAGCGCCACTTCCAGTATCTCGACAGCGATGGCGACGGCAAGGTCGCGGTTTCGCAGCTGCCGGTTCCCGGCGCCGGTCCGCAGCGGCCCTTCGCCCAGGGCCCGGCCGGCAACCAGGGCCAGCAGCAGCCGATGCCGCGCGGCATGGGCAACCCGAACAACTGATTGCTGAAACCAAGCGGTGTGCGCCGTGGCTCAGCCGTCGCCCTCAAGGGGCGGCGGCTGTTTCGTTCCGGCTTCTGGCGGGCAAATGAGCCGCCGGCCTTCGCCTCAGAGGTCGGATGTGCTGATCAGCGCCGAGAGCTTGTCGGCGGCGGCGTTCAGGCGGTCGACATTGTTGATCGCCTCATCCAGCGAAAGCCGCTGCAACGGCGCGTGAAACGAAAGCGCGGAGACGAGACGTCCGAAACTGTCGCGGATCGGAACGGCGACCGCGATCATGCCGTCCATGAATTCCTCATTGTCCGTCGCATAGCCCCGCGCGCGCACCCGGTCGAGTTCGGCCACGAGATCGCCGGGGGCGGTAATGGTGTTGGCCGCACGCGGCGAAAGCTCGGTCGCGCGCAGGTAGTTTTCCAGGTGCTTGCGCTCGAGCGAACTCAGATACATCTTGCCGCTCGCCGTGCAGTAAAACGGCACGCGCGAGCCGACCGGAAGCTGGATGCGGAGCGGCCATTTGGTTTCGACGCGTTCCAGATAGATCATCGCGTCGAGGTCCGGCAGCGAGATGTTGCAGGTTTCGTTGATCGCTTCGGCAAGCGCGGTGAGGATCGCGACGCGCGCGGTCCTGATCCTGAGCGAGGAAAGGATGCCCGCCGACATGACCCGCAGCCTGCGGCCGGGGCAATAGCCGCGCCCGTCGATCTCGCGCTGGATGAAGCCTTCGGCCTCAAGCGTGGCGAACAGCCGGTGGATCGTCGGCTTCGGCAGGCCGAGGGTCTGGTTCACCTCGGTCGGCGTGACGGGCGATCCGGCTTCCGCCAGTGCTTCGAGCACCAGCAGAAGGCGGAGGTTTGTCGGTATCTGTCCGTCCCTGGCTTGATCGTCCACTATCGTCTCTCAAACGCTTTTCATCTCATCTGGCGAAATGCCGGCTCATCGCTGCGGGATTAGCATCGTCGAGAGCGACGGGACAAGCGCGACGAGGACCCAAACCGCAATCAGCGCGACGATATAGGGGTAGATATAGCGCAGTATGCGGAAATAGGACACGCCGGTGACGCCCGAGGCCACATAAAGATTGAGGCCGTAGGGCGGGGTGATGAAGCCGATCGACGCGCCGATCAGGAAGACCACGGCGAACTGGATCGGATCGACGCCGATGGAGGCGGCAATCGGCGCGAGGATCGGCGCCATGATGATCGTCGTCGGCAGGCTTTCCAGGACCATGCCGGTGATGAACACCAGCGCCATGGCGGTGAAGAGGACCGGATAATAGCCGCCCATGGAGCGCACGAAATCGCCGATCGCCTGTTCGGCGCCCAGAACCGAGAGGATCTGCTGCATGACCACCGAAATTGCGATCAGCGGCGCCAGAATGCCGGTGATCTGGGCCGAGCGCAGGGTGATCGACGGGATGTCGATCGGCGTGAAGCCGCGCACCACCAGCATTTCCGCATAGCCGCGCTCGTTCGGGGGACGGTCTTCGGAAGGGGAGCCCATCATCCGGTGCAACGGCAGCGACAGGAAACCGACCAGTACGCAGAAGCCGACGGTGACAGCCGCCGCTTCCGTCGGCGAGAATTTTCCGGTGTAGATGCCCCAGAGCACGATGCCGATGGCGAAGAAGCCGAGCCATGAGCCGATGCCGGTCTTCAGGATGCGGGACGGCTCCAGCGCGATGATGTGGCCCCAGCCGTTCTTCCGGCAGATCAGCCAGCAGAAGAACATCATCGAAAGGCCCATGAGAAGGCCCGGAATGATGCCGGCGACGAATAGATCGGAGATCGGCAGGTTCATCAGGAAGCCGTAGACGATGAAGATGATCGACGGCGGAATGATGATGCCGAGCGTGCCGCCGGCTGCCGCCGTCGCCGCCGAAAAGCGCTCGTCATAGCCGCCCTTCTTCATCTCCGGATGCAGCATGGCGCCGATCGTCGCCGTCGTCGCCGAGTTCGAACCGGAAATGGCGGCAAACAGGCCGCAGGCGCCGATCGCCGCCATGGCGAGACCGCCGCGCAGCCAGCCGAGGCAGGAATAGGCGAAATCGGACATGCGCCTTGCGATGCCGGACTGGTTGATCAGGTCGCCGGTGAGGATGAAGAGCGGCATGGCCAGAAGCGCGAAACCGTCGGTGAAGACATCCGACAGCGCGGAGCCGAGATTGTCGAGCGGCAGGCCAAGCATCATGCTCATGCCGATCACCCAAAGGCCGATGACGAGGAGCACGGGAACGCCGATGAGAAAGAAGCCGGTCGCGCCGAGCGAGATCAAGGTAACCAGAAGAGAGTCTGACATGGGGTCTCCTCAATCGCCGAATTGCGCCGACGCGGAAATGAGATCGGCGCCGTTCTTGTATCTGCGGTAATCGATCGCAAGGTTCTCGATTGCCCGCCCGGCAATCAGGATGAAGCTGATGGGCACGGAGATGAGCAGCCACCATTGCATGACATTGTCGGTGCCGAGCAGGATCTGGAAATTGGCCGCCGAATTGAACACGACCCGCGTCGAGGTGACGACGACGACCCAGGAGAAGGTGAGCCAGAGCACGGCGTCGAAGACGAGGCAGGCGAACTGGAACGTTCGCGGCATCATCGAACGGAACTCGGCAAAACTTAAGTGATTGCGGAATTTGAGATTATAGGCGCAGCCCGCCCAGCTCATGATCAGGAAGAGGAAGGGCGGCAGCGTCGTTGACCATGGCGCCTGGACCGAGAAGACGAAACGGCGGACCACCTCGACGCCGATGATCGCGGCGATCAGCAGATAGGACCAGATCATCACCGATTTTTCGAAGTGATTTTCAAGCGCGGGAAAGCGCGCATAGAGAACGGCAACCAGGAGGCCGCCGAGAAGCGTGACGACAAGGCCCACGAGCCAGGCGCCATTCGTGCCCAGGGTCTCGCTTATCGTCCAGGAATCCCAGCTCGGGATCGCGGCAATAATCGACCAGGCTTCGTTCAACAACGTCACCAACGTCATCTCCTCCCAAAATGATGTTTTCGCCGGCTTTGCGGCCCCGGGGGGCGGGCGGCGATAGTCGCAAACAGCCGGCATCCCTCCCGAATGCCGGCTGTTTTCATCTCATGGCCGATCAGCGATCAGCTTTTCCACCAGCGGCGGGGCTCGACATTCTCCGGTTTCATGTCGGCCGGCACTTCGCGGGCGATGGCGCTGATCTCTGCATAGGTGTCGATGCCGCCGGCCCAGTTGTTGAGCCGCTCGCGCCACTGTGCCCAGGGCTCGGGATTATATTCCGGCGAGCACATCTCTTCCGCCATCTTGATCTGCTCGTCGGGCAGGAAGGCCGGGCGAACATTGTATTCGTCGAAGATGGTGCCCGGAAGTTGCGGGTCGGAAAAGCCGACGGTCTTGACCAGCGCCGCTTCATTCGCCGCCTGGATCTGCACCTGCGTCAGATAGGACGATTCCATCACCGCGTCCTGCACGTCCGGTTCGAAGCTGTCGAACACCTTGGAAGACATGGAGGTATGCTCCGTGCCGCAGAAGAATTTGAGGTCGACCGACTGCGAGACGACCGGCGACATGTTGGCGTAGGCCACGGCCGAAGCCCAGGTTTCCGCGCCATCGATCAGGCCTTGCTTCAGGCCGTCGAGCGTTTCCTCCCATGCGATGGGAACCGGGTTGAGGTTCAGAAGCTGCATGGCGATGCGGCCGAGCTGGGTGCCGGTCACGCGGTTCTTGGTGCCGAAGAGCTCCTCCAGCTTGGTCACCGTCGGCTTGTCCTGATATTTGAGGCCGAGCTGGATGCCGCGCAGTTCGCAATGCGAGAACAGGAATTTCAGCCCGTGGCGCTTTTCCAGCGGGTCGCGCAGGATGCGCTGGGAACCGGGGCTATAAAGGAAGTGATACTGCGAGGCCCGGCCCGGGAACATGTAGGCATAGTCCAGCACGTTCAGGTAGGGCGCGCCGCCGGCCGAGTTCTGGGTCGAGGCGGCATAGATGTCGATAATGCCGAGCTGGGTCTTCTCAACGCAGTTCAGCTGTCCGCAGATCTGGTTGTCGCCGATGAATTCGACGCGGACGAGACCGTCGGTGCGCGATTCAAGATCGCGGGCGAACTCCAGGCAGCCGGCACGCTCGATCATCAGGTTACGCGCGTTGAAACCGGATGCGCCGTATTTCAGCGTGTATTTCGGCTCCTTGGAAAAGCGCTTCTCATAGGTGGATTCGACCGCCTGTGCCAGGCGCGGCAGCGTTACCACGCCTGCCATCGAGCTTGCCGCCAGAAGCGTCGAGCTCAATCCGAATTTCCCTGAAAGCTTGAAAAGATCGCGTCGCGAAATGCCACGCAGTTTCTCATTCAGTCCCGTCATTTCTTCCCTCCCTCTGAAAAAATGAGACTTGCAGTATCGATTTCAATCATATATCGACTGTTCTTGCAAGGAGATTTCGTTGCATTTTGTCAATTCAGGGCTAGAGGGGGGCTCATGGAGCGGCTGGAAGCGGATTATGTGATTGTCGGCGCGGGCTCGGCCGGCTGTGTGATCGCCAACAGGCTGAGCGCGGATCCTGAGGTGCGCGTCGTGCTGCTGGAGGCCGGGCCCTCGGACTGGAACCCGTGGATCCATATCCCCGTCGGCTATTTTCGCATGATGCACAATCCATCCGTCGACTGGTGCTACAAGACCGAACCGGACCCGGGCCTCAACGGCCGTTCGCTTGACTGGCCGCGCGGCAAGGTGCTCGGCGGCTCGTCCTCGCTCAACGGCCTGCTCTATGTGCGCGGCCAGAAGGAGGACTACGACCGCTGGGCGCAGATGGGCAATGCCGGCTGGAGCTGGGAAGACGTGCTGCCGCTGTTCAAGCGCTCGGAGAGCCAGGAGCGCGGCGCGGACGAGTATCATGGCACGGAAGGCGAGCTTTCCGTCTCCAACATGCGCCTGCAGCGGCCGATCTGCGATGCCTGGGTGGCGGCCGCCACCGCGGAAGGCTATCCCTTCAATCCCGATTACAACGGCGCCACGCAGGAGGGCGTCGGCTATTTCCAGCTGACGGCCCGCAAGGGGCGGCGCTGTTCGTCCGCCGTCGCCTTTCTCAAACCCGCGCGAAAGCGGCCGAACCTTACGGTCGTCACCGGCGCGCTGGTGGAAAAGGTGGTGATCGAGAACGGCAGAGCCACGGGCGTGCGCTATCTTTCGGGCGGTAAGAACGAGGCGCTGGTCACGGCGCGGCGCGAGGTGATCCTGTCTTCCGGCGCGATCAATTCGCCGCAGCTTCTGATGCTCTCCGGCATCGGCGATGCCGAGCAACTGAAGAGGAACGGCATCGAGGTCGTCCGCCATTCCCCGGATGTCGGTCGCAATCTGCAGGACCATCTTCAGGCCCGCCTCGTGTTCAAATGCAACGAGCCGACGCTGAATGACGAGGTGCGTTCGCTGTTCAACCAGGCACGGATCGCGCTCAAATATGCGCTCTTCCGCGCAGGCCCGATGACCATGGCGGCGAGCCTTGCGACCGGCTTCCTGCGCACCGGCGACCATGTGGCGACGCCCGATATCCAGTTTCACGTCCAGCCCTGGTCGGCGGACAGTCCGGGCGAGGGGGTTCATCCCTTTTCCGCCTTCACCATGTCGGTCTGCCAGTTGAGGCCCGAGAGCCGGGGCGAGATCGTGCTGAACGGCCCGGATCCGCGCACCTATCCGAAGATCCATCCCCATTATCTTTCGACCGAGACGGATCGACGCACTGTTGTCGAAGGCGTGCGCATTGCCCGCCGCATCGCCCGCCAGGCGCCGCTCAACTCGAAGATTTCCGAGGAGTTCCGGCCCTCAAGCGACCTGGCGATGGATGATTACGAGGGCACGCTCGCCTGGACGCGCGACTATTCGACGACGATCTATCATCCGACCGGCACCTGCCGCATGGGCCAGGACGAGCGCGCCGTGGTGGACGAGCGTCTGCGGGTTCGCGGCGTTCAGGGCCTGCGCGTCGCCGATTGCTCGATCATGCCGGAAATCGTCTCCGGCAACACCAATGCGCCGGCGATCATGATCGGCGAGAAACTGAGCGATCTCGTGCGCGAGGACGCGCGGCGCTCCGCCTGAAAGGCTACCGACAACACGATTTCGAAAAATCGGAGAGGAGAAACCCGATGAAAATGACCACCGAGGAAGCCTTCGTCAAAGTCCTGCAAATGCACGGCATCCAGCATGCCTTCGGCATTATCGGTTCGGCGATGATGCCGATTTCCGACCTGTTTCCGCGCGCCGGCATCACGTTCTGGGACTGCGCCCATGAGTGCAATGCCGGGATGATGGCTGACGGCTATTCGCGCGCCACGGGCCGCATGTCGATGGTTGTGGCCCAGAACGGCCCCGGCATCACCTCGCTGGTGACGCCGGTGAAGACGGCCTACTGGAACCACACGCCGCTTCTGGTCGTCACCCCGCAGGCCGCCAACAAGACCATGGGGCAGGGCGGCTTCCAGGAAGTCGAGCAGATGGCCCTGTTCAAGGACATGGTCGCCTATCAGGAAGAGGTGCGCGACCCGACCCGCATCGCCGAAGTCTTGAACCGCGTGATCCTGAAGGCCAAGCGCGCCTGCGGCCCGGCGCAGATCAATGTGCCGCGCGATTTCTGGACCCAGGTCATCGATATCGAACTGCCGGCCATCGTCGAATTCGAGCGTCCCGCCGGCGGAGAGGAAGCGGTTGACCGCGCGGCCGAGCTCTTGAGCAAGGCGAAGTTCCCGGTCATCCTCAATGGCGCGGGCGTTGTCCTCGGCGGCGCGATCGAAGCCTCGAAGGCACTTGCCGAACGGCTCGATGCCCCGGTCTGTGTCGGCTACCAGCACAATGATGCCTTTCCGGGCTCTCATCCGCTGTTTGCCGGCCCGCTCGGCTATAACGGCTCCAAGGCGGCGATGGAACTGATCGCCAAGGCCGATGTGGTGCTGGCGCTCGGCACCCGCCTCAATCCCTTCTCCACGCTGCCGGGTTACGGCATCGACTACTGGCCGAAGGATGCGGAAATCATCCAGGTCGATATCAATCCTGACCGCATCGGGCTCACCAAGAAGGTGACCGTCGGCATTGTCGGCGACAGCAAGAAGGTGGCGACCGGCATTCTTGACCGGCTCTCCGGCACGGCGGGCGATGTCGATCGTGATGAACGCAAGGCGCTGATCGCCAAGACCAAGTCCGCCTGGGCGCAGGAACTGACCTCGCTTGACCATGAGGAGGATGATCCCGGCACCACCTGGAACGAGCGTGCCCGTGACCGCGAGCCGGAACGCATGAGCCCGCGCATGGCCTGGCGCGCTATTCAGAAGGCCATGCCGAAGGACGCGATCATCACCTCGGATATCGGCAATAACTGCGCGATCGGCAATGCCTACCCGACCTTCGAGGCTGGCCGCAAATATCTGGCGCCCGGCCTCTTCGGCCCCTGCGGCTACGGCTTTCCGGCCATTACCGGCGCCAAGATCGGCCAGCCGAATACGCCGGTGATCGGCTTTGCCGGCGATGGCGCCTTCGGCATCTCCATGAACGAGATGGTCTCGCTGAAGCGCGAGCACTGGCCGGCGATCACCATGGTCATTTTCCGCAACTATCAGTGGGGCGCGGAAAAGCGCAACACGACGCTGTGGTTCGATGACAACTTCGTCGGAACCGAACTCTCGCTTGATGTGCGCTATGCCGACATCGCCAAGGCCTGCGGCGTGGAGGGCGTGCAGGTGAGCACGATGGAGGCGCTTTCGGCCGAACTCGACAAGGCGATCGAGCGGCAGATGAAGGAGAAGAAAACCACCTTCATCGAGGTCGTGCTCAACCAGGAACTGGGCGAGCCCTTCCGTCGCGATGCGATGAAGAAGCCGGTTTCCGTCGCCGGCATCGACCCGGCCGACATGCGCGCCGACGCTTGAGATCAGAAGGAGGAAGGGCCGGTCTCCGGCCCTCGGTTTGTTGACAAAGGACTTCGCCACTCACTTCCGTCATGCCGGCCTTGAGCCGGCATCCAGGGCCAATTGGCAAAGATCATCAAGTTCAAGATATTGATACAAAGGTGTTTTTTGCGACCCTGGACCCCGGATCAAGTCCGGGGTGACGGAGATTGGGTAGGCAAAGTACTTCCGTCTTCAACAAGCATTGACAATAAGCGGGGCGGAGCCGGTCTCCGGCCCTTCCGTTTTCTTCCGGGGGAGGGAAGAACATGGCCGATGATGGCCCGGCTGCCGGCACGCTCACCCGTGTCCGCAGGTTTTTCGATATCAACAAATATGGGCTGCTGGTCTGCGCGCTGATCGCGACCGCGGCACAGTTCCTTGCCGAGCATTACGGTGCGCCGGCCATGCTGATGGCGCTTCTGATCGGTATCGCCTTTCATTTTCTCACCGAAGATCCGCGCATGGCCGCCGGCATCGACCTGACGGCGAAGAAGGTGCTGCGCTTCGGCGTCGCCATCTTGGGCGCGCGCATCAGCGCCGACATGCTGATCGGGCTCGGCTGGCAGATGGTCCTGCTGCTGGTGTTGGCGGTTGCGGGGACCATCCTCTTCGGCGTGGCAGTGGCGCGGCTGATGGGGCGGAACTGGCATTTCGGCGCGCTTTCCGGCGGCTCCGTTGCCATTTGCGGCGCGTCTGCCGCCATGGCGATTGCCGCCATCCTGCCGAAGGACAAGGATTCGGAGCGCAATCTGATCTTCGTCGTCATGGGGGTCACGATCCTGAGCACGATCGCGATGATTTTCTATCCGATCCTGACCAGTATGCTCGCCTTCACCGATCTGCAATCGGGCACCTTTCTCGGCGGCACAATCCACGATGTCGCTCAGGTCGTCGGCGCCGGCTTTTCCGTCTCGGTTCCCGCCGGCGAGATGGCGACGCTGGTGAAGCTGATCCGAGTGACGATGCTGGCGCCGGTCATTCTCGTGCTCTCGCTCGTCATTCGCAACCAGATGTCGGGAGAAGTGTCGGAGGCGGGCCGTCCGCCGCTCTTGCCGCTCTTCGTGATCGCCTTTCTGGTGCTGGCGGCGGCGAACACATTCGGCCTCGTTCCCGAGGCCCTTGGCCGTCTGCTTGCCGAAATCTCCCGCTGGGCGCTTCTGTTTGCCGTTGCGGCGGTGGGCATGAAGACCTCGCTCAAAAGCATGCTGCAGGTCGGCGGTCAGGCCATCCTGCTGATTGTTCTGGAAACCCTGTTCATCGGCACAATCGTTCTGGTGGGCACTATCGTGATCGTGAGGTGAATGCATGAAACCGCTTGAGAAGATCATGGCTGCTGCAAAGCGGCTCAACAAGAAGATCGTGCTTCCGGAAGCCGACGATCCGCGCATTCTCGAGGCGGCCTGCAAGGCGGCCGGGATGGGGCTTGCGCGGATTGTTCTTGTCGGCAACCGCGAGAAGATCGCCGCCCGCTGCAAACAGCTGGGACTGAGCCTGCCGGAGGCGATCGAAACCGAAGACCCACAGATTTCGCCGCTTCTGTCCGAGCTCATCGCGCTCTATTTCAAGCTGCGCAAGCACAAGGGCATTACCGAGGAAGACGCAGCGCGGATCGCGCGCGAACCGCATGTCTTCGCCGCGCTGATGGTCAAGGCCGGCCATGCCGACGGCACGGTCGGCGGCGCGCATCATTCCACGGCCGACATGGTGCGCACGGCAATCCAGGTGATCGGACCGGCGCCCGGCACGCGTCTCGTCTCGAGCTTCTTCCTGATGCTGATGGAGGCCGATCACCACCCGAAGAAGGGCGCCTTCATCTTCTGCGATCCCGCCCTCGTGGTTGACCCCAATCCGGGCGAACTGAGCAAGATCGCGATTGCCGCCGCTCACTCCTACGATGTCCTGACGGGAGAAACGCCGAGGATCGCGATGCTCTCCTTTGCAACCCGCGGCAGCGCCTCGCACCCCTCGGTCGACAAGGTGGAGGCGGCGGTCAAGCTGCTGAAGCTCAACCGTCCCGACCTTCTGGTTGACGGGCCGATCCAGTTCGACGCAGCCTTCGTGCCCGAGATTGCCAGGGCCAAGGGCGCCGGCGAACCGCTTGGCGGCGAAGCCAATATCTTCATCTTTCCCAATCTCGAGGCCGGCAATATCGGCTACAAGATCGCCGAGCGTATCGGCTGCGCCACGGCCGTCGGCCCGGTGCTTCAGGGCCTGGCAAAGCCCGCCAACGATCTTTCGCGAGGCTGCTCGGCCGCAGATGTGCTGGACATGATCGCGGTGACGGCCTGCCAGGTGGATGCGCACCTATGAGGCCGGCGGGCACGGCAGATTGGAGGCCGCTGCGGCCGGGGCCGGCCTATGCCTGAACTTGCCTTTTCCCTGCCCGTCTATATCGGCTTTGCGCTGATCCTTTCGGTCGGCGCCTTCTTTCGCGGCTTTGCCGGTTTCGGCATGGCATTGGTTGCCATGCCGCTGCTCATTCTTCTGGTGCCGCCGCAAAGCGCCATCCTGGCGCTGATGGTGGTCCAGATCGTGCTTAGCAGTTTCGACATGAGGGAATGCATGGGCTTTGCCGATCGCAGGGCCGTCTCCGTTCTCGCCATCGCCGCCCTGTTCGGCACGCCGGTCGGGCTGATCGCGATCGGCTTCGCGCCGCTTTACATGGCGCAGATCATCATCGGCGTGATCGCCGGCGTGGCTGCGCTTGTCCTGTTCTTCAGGTTTTCGCTGAAGTCCAACATGGGGACGGTCTCGACCGCTCTGGTCGGTTTCTTTTCAGGTCTTTTCGGCGGACTTGCGGCCGCGCCGGGGCCGCCCGTCGT
Source organism: Martelella lutilitoris (assembly GCF_005924265.1). Taxonomy (GTDB): domain Bacteria; phylum Pseudomonadota; class Alphaproteobacteria; order Rhizobiales; family Rhizobiaceae; genus Martelella; species Martelella lutilitoris. Next base: position 94,993 of record NZ_VCLB01000004.1, on the reverse strand, counting down.
CGCCTATTTCATCGCGCGGGACATCTCCCCGCGCGGAAAGCGGGCCTCGATGATCCTGCTGTTTGCGATTATGGCTGTGTTCGCGCTGCTGACGGCCGCTGCGCGCGGCACGCTCAGCTTCGATGTCATTCTGCTCGGATTGTTTTCCTCACCCGTCTGTTACGCCGGATCGGCTTTCGGGGCGGCCTGTTTTCGTCGCGGCTCGGATGACGGCTACCGCGTGCTTGCCCTTGCGGCCATGGAGTTCTCGGCGCTGTTCAGCATTGTGCTGGGGCTTTTCAGCGCGTTTGAAGGCTAGTCGATTTCAAAGTTCGGTCTTTTCATCGGAAGCGGGTCGCTCGAGCCGGCCATGTTCGAACAGGCCCGGATAGGCGACGCCGATCTTCGCATGCAGGCCTTGCCACCATTTGCGGTTGGCCGGGCAGTTGATCGGGTGCTCGAGGTCTGCCAAGCCGTTGACCCGTTTCTTGCCGGGGTGCTGGCGGGCGAACGTCATCAGCGGACCGAGAAAGAACGAACGCGTCGTCAGGAACGGCCGATTCGACCAACTGATACAGTCGGACCGGGTCAGGAACAGCTCGTCCTCAAGCCTTTTGAGGTAGCGGTTGCCGTTTTCCGGGGTTCTCGGCATGGCGAAGGATTCATGCACCCTGAACCGCGCCGCGCCCGGCCGCAGATAACCGCGCAGCGTTTTTCTGAGCGGCTCATCCGGTTTCCAGTAGCGCAGGAAGCGCTTGGAGAGCGCCTCGTTGCGGCCGGAAAGCTGAAAGGCGGTCATCTCGTGAGCGTCAAACAGCGCGAAAGCGCGCATCATCAGATCGCGCGCGCTGGCTTTTTCGACCAGCGTGTTGTCGCCCTCGACGATGACGATGCGTTCGGTGGACAAAACCTCGCCGCAACGGGCAAGCCCCTCCTGGATGCCGAGATTACGGTCTGTCGCGACCGGCTCGAAACCAAAGGTGCGGGCGATCTCCATCTCTTCCGCGCTACCCTCCTGGCAGACGACCTTCCGCTCGGAAAAGAGATCGCTGACAGGCCTGAGGGAGCGAAGGGTGCGCTCCAGCGTTTTCGGCGATTTCCAGGTGAGGACGGACAGGCCGACTTCCGGAAGTCTGCCCTCGGGCCTGTTCGAAAGAGAAGACATGGTATCGGCGTCCGATGAGATGGATCCGGCGCGGGCAGGAATGATCGGCTTGGCGGGCATGGCGCATGGCCTCCCCGCCAGCCTTATCGCCACAGGATTTCAAGAACCTCGTAGGCGCGGGAGCCGCCTGGCGCGTTGACCTCGATCGAATCGCCGACCTCTTTGCCGATCAGCGCGCGCGAGATCGGCGAGGAAATGGAGATCCGGCCTTCCTTCACATCGGCTTCCTGGTCGCCGACGATCTGGTAGATCTTTTCTTCTTCCGTGTCCTCGTCGACGAGCTTCACGGTCGCGCCGAAACGAACCTTGTCACCGGTCATCTTCGCCGGATCAACGACCTCGGCGCGGGTGGTGATGTCCTCAAGTTCGCTGATGCGGCCCTCATTGTAGCTCTGGGCTTCCTTGGCGGCGTGATACTCGGCGTTTTCGGACAGGTCGCCATGGGCGCGCGCCTCCGAAATCGCCTGAATGATGCGCGGACGTTCCTCCTGCTGGCGCCAGCGCAGTTCTTCCCTGAGCTTGTCGGCGCCGGCCCTGGTCATCGGTACTTTTTCGACCATATTCTTGTCCTTTGGTCATTGGCGAAGCGGCAGACGGGGCCCTTGTCAGGCCCCGTTTCGCGCCGCCGCCTCTTCGTGTTCTTTCGTTTGGTCGTGAGACAAACAGCCCTCCACTTAGGAACTCCCGGGCCGTTTTGCCACACAAAAAGAAACAGGTTCCGAAGCGTTGACCCCGGAACCAGTTTCAAACCTGACGCAGTTTATAGCAGAATCGGCGACGCCATTTCCAGACAAATCGGCAATGCCCGCCGGAGACAAGAGGTCCTGAATGAAGCGGCTACTGGTCGTTTGCGGTTTCGCCGGTCAGCTCTTGTGCTCGACGAGGGCGAAGAAGGCGCCCTGCGGATCGACGCATTGCGCGATCATGTCGCCGCCGGGAACCGCCATGGGGCCGTTGACCACCTGGCCGCCGCCCGACCTGACCCGTTCGACGGCAGCCTCGATCGCGTCGACATTGATATAGAAAGCCCAGGCAGGCTGAGGCATCTGCGGCGGCCTGGTGATCATTCCGCCGATATCTTCATCGTCGGAACCAAAGATGTAATAGGTGCCCATGGGGCCGACATCATGGGCGGACCGTTCCTTCCAGCCGAACATTTCGCCGTAGAAGGCCATGGCCTTCGCGCCGTCGCCGGCGTAAAGCTCGCGCCAGCCGAATGTGCCGGGCGCGCCCGGTTCGGGGCAGGGCGGCATGGGGCCTTCCGGCATGATCGTCGTCATCAGGCAGATTGCGGCGCCTTCGGGGTCGCGCATCACCGAGAAGCGCCCGATGCCGGGAATGTCGTGCGGCGGCATCAGCGTCGTGCTGCCCTTTTTCACGAATTCCTCGGTCTTGGCGTCGACATCCTCGACATCGATATAGCCGAGCCAGTGCGGCGGGACGTTCTCCTCGCACATCTCGTCCGTCAGCGCCATCATGCCGGCAAGGCCCATCTCGAGGCCGGGCACGTTGAAAAGCGTGTAATCGATGCCGGGCATGCCGCTGTCCTTGGCCTGCCAGCCGGCGACGCTGCAATAGAAGTCCGAGGCGGCCCTGGTGTCCGTCGTCAGAAGTTCGTACCAGATGAATTGTCCCTGCATCATATCCTCCTTCGGCACTGAAAGGCCGTTGCGCCATTTAAGTTGATATCAACGTAATACTGGAACGTCAAGCCGAATTGGTTATCCCCGGAATGTGGCATGGCAAGGTGACCGCTCGATTACACCCTGAAGGCAAACGGACTTCCGTTTCTCGCTTCCTCAATTTCCCGGCACGACCGAGAAAGGGGATATACCGTTTCACCCCAGGAAAGCGGCCAGCCGGTCGAAATTCTGCTCGTTGGCCGCTTTCAGCAGGTGCCGGATCGCTTCGGTTTCTTCCGTCTTTTTGAAAAGCATGCGCCAGGACAGGCGCGCGCCGCTACCCGCATCTTCGAAACGCATCTCCAGCGTGAAGACATGGACCGGCTCAAGGTGAACGGCGCGGATGTAGGCGCCGTCGACGATATCGTCGAAGCGCCAGCGATTGTGGAAGTCCGTTCCGTTGGATGCCGTCATGGTGATCAGCCATTGCCCGCCGGGGGCCAGATCGAAGGCCGTGATCCGGTTGGTGAAACCGTGCGGCCCCCACCAGCGCGCAAGCATCGCCGGTTCGGCGAAGGCTGCGTAGAGCGTCTGCCGGTCGACGGCAAAGTCCCGTTCATTGATGATCTCGATCGCGTCGGCCATGCTTGTCCCTCCCTGTCTCACATGACGAAAAGGCGGGTTTGCGACCCGCCTTTTCACCCAGTGTGATCAGATCTCCGAAAATCAGGCGTAGCTTTGCAGCGGCCGGACTTCGAGCTGGCCCTGCTTCAGCGCCTTGATCGCCTGCGCGGCGGCCAGCGCGCCGGACATGGTGGTGTAATAGGGCACTTTCTGGGTCAGCGCCGCGCGGCGCAGCGATTTCGAATCCGATATCGTCTTGTCGTTGCTCGTCGTGTTGAAGACAAGCTGGACCTGGCGGTTGCGGATCGCGTCTTCGATATGCGGACGGCCTTCGCGGACCTTGTTGATCTTCGTCGCCTCGATGCCGTTTTCAACAAGGAAATCGCGGGTGCCGCCGGTCGCCATTACCGAAAAGCCCTGCTCGACCAGAAGCCTGACGGCGGGCAGCACGCGCTCCTTGTCTTCCTGCTTGACGGAGACGAAGACGCAGCCATCGCGCGGCAGGTCGACGCTGGCGCCGAGCTGCGACTTGGCGAAGGCGATGGCAAAATCCCTGTCGAGGCCGATGACCTCGCCGGTCGAGCGCATTTCCGGCCCGAGCAGCGTATCGACACCGGGGAACTTGGCGAAGGGGAAGACGGCTTCCTTGACCGCGATATGGTTCAGCTTGCGCGGGTTCGGCCGATCGCCATAGGAGTCTATGACGTCGAAAAGCTTCTCGCCGGCCATGACGCGGGCGGCGATCTTGGCGATCGGCGCGCCGATGGTCTTGGCCACGAAGGGCACGGTGCGCGAGGCGCGCGGATTGACCTCGAGGATGTAGACCACGCCGTCCTTGATGGCGAACTGCACGTTCATCAGGCCCTTGACGTTGAGCCCCAGCGCCAAAGCGCGGCTCTGTTCCTCAAGCTCGTCCATGATCGCCGGCGAAAGCGAATGCGGGGGCAGCGCGCAGGCGCTGTCGCCGGAGTGGATGCCGGCTTCCTCGATATGCTCCATGATGCCGGCGATGAACACGTCCTTGCCGTCGGACAGGCAGTCGACGTCGACCTCGATGGCGTTCGTCAAATAGCTGTCGAACAGAAGCGGGTTCTTGCCGAGCATGGTGTTGATCTGCCCGGTCTTGTCGTTCGGGTAGCGCTGCTTGATGTCCTCGGTGACGAGTTCCGGCACGACTTCCAGCAGGTAATGCGAGAGGCCGGCATCATTGTGGACGATCTCCATGGCGCGGCCGCCAAGTACGTAGGATGGGCGGACGACCAGCGGATAGCCGATTTCGGCCGCCACCAGACGCGCCTGCTCGACCGAATAGGCGATGCCGTTGTTCGGCTGGTTGAGATCGAGCTTGATCAGGAGTTTCTGGAACCGGTCGCGGTCTTCGGCAAGGTCGATCATGTCGGGCGCGGTGCCGAGGATCGGGATGCCGTTCTTCTCGAGCGCTTCGGCCAGCTTCAGCGGGGTCTGGCCGCCGAACTGCACGATGACGCCGGCAAGCGTGCCCTTTTCCTGTTCGGCGCGCATGATTTCGATGACGTCTTCGGCCGTCAGCGGTTCGAAATAGAGACGGTCGGAGGTGTCGTAGTCGGTCGAGACCGTCTCCGGATTGCAGTTGATCATGATCGACTCGTAGCCGGCATCCTTCAGCGCGAAGGCCGCGTGGCAGCAGCAATAGTCGAACTCGATGCCCTGGCCGATACGGTTCGGGCCGCCGCCGAGGATGACGACCTTCTTTTTGTCCGAAATGCCGGCTTCCGAGCGGGCAGCGCCGTCGAAGGGGGTTTCGTAGGTGGAATACATATAGGCCGTCGGCGAGGCGAACTCGGCCGCGCAGGTGTCGATGCGCTTGTAGACCGGGCGCACGCCGAGCCTGTTCCTGAGCTGGGCCACTTCCTTCGGCCGCGAGCCGGAAAGGCCGGCAAGCCGCTGGTCGGAAAAGCCCATGGACTTGAGCATGCGCAGGTTGTCGGCATCTTCCGGCAGGCCATGGACACGGATCTTTTCTTCCATGTCGACGATCGCCTTCATCTGCTCCAGGAACCAGGGGTCGATCTTCGAGTGCTCGTGGATTTCATCGAGGCTGACGCCAAGCCGCATCGCCTGGGCGACCATGCGCAGCCGATCCGGCGTGCCGGTGCCGATCGCGGCGCGGATGGCATTGCTCGGTTCGCCGTTCTCGATGCCGGGGATCTCGATCTCGTCGAGGCCGGTCAGGCCGCGCTCAAGGCCGCGGAGCGCCTTCTGCAGTGATTCCTGGAAGGTGCGGCCGATCGCCATCACCTCGCCGACCGATTTCATCGCGGTCGTCAGCGTGTTTTCGGCGCCCGGGAATTTTTCGAAGGCGAAGCGCGGGATCTTGGTGACGACATAGTCGATCGAGGGCTCGAAGGAGGCCGGCGTCGCGCCGCCGGTGATGTCGTTTTCCAGCTCGTCCAGCGTGTAGCCGACGGCAAGCTTGGCTGCGACCTTGGCGATCGGGAAGCCGGTTGCCTTGGACGCCAGCGCCGAGGAGCGCGACACGCGCGGGTTCATTTCGATGACGACGAGGCGGCCATCGGCGGGGTTGACGGCGAACTGCACGTTCGAGCCGCCGGTCTCCACGCCGATCTCGCGCAGAACCGCCAGCGAGGCGTTGCGCATGATCTGGTATTCCTTGTCGGTCAGCGTGAGCGCCGGGGCGACGGTGATCGAATCGCCGGTATGCACGCCCATCGGATCGACGTTCTCGATCGAGCAGATGATGATGCAGTTGTCCGCCTTGTCGCGGACCACTTCCATCTCATATTCCTTCCAGCCGAGCACGGATTCTTCGATCAGCACTTCCGTCGTCGGCGAGGCATCGAGGCCGCGTTCCACGATCTCGAAGAATTCCGAGCGGTTATAGGCAATGCCGCCGCCGGTGCCGCCGAGCGTAAAGGACGGACGGATGATCGCCGGCAGGCCGATCGTGTCGAGCGCCTGGGCGGCAATCGCCATCGCGTGCGACATATAGCGCTGCTTGCGGTCGGTATTGCCAAGGTTCCACTGGTTTTCCAGCTCGTCGAGCGCTGCGTCCAGCGCGTCGCCCGAAAGCGCCTTCTTCAGTTCGGCGCGCTTGGCCTCGTGTTCCTGACGGTGCTTGTCCTTGATCTCGGTAGCGTTCGCCAGCATGGATTTCGGGGTTTCCAGCCCGATCTTGGCCATCGCCTCGCGAAACAGCGCCCGGTCCTCGGCCTTGTCGATCGCTTCCGGCTTGGCGCCGATCATCTCGACATTGTAGCGCTCCAGCACGCCCATGCGCCTGAGCGACAACGCGGTGTTGAGCGCGGTCTGCCCGCCCATCGTCGGCAGCAACGCGTCCGGGCGTTCCTTGGCGATGATCTTCGCGACGACTTCCGGCGTGATCGGCTCGACGTAAGTGGCGTCGGCAAGCTCCGGGTCGGTCATGATGGTGGCCGGATTGGAATTGACCAGAATGACCCGGTAACCCTCCTCCTTCAGCGCCTTGCAGGCCTGAGCGCCGGAATAGTCGAACTCGCAGGCCTGGCCGATGACGATCGGCCCCGCGCCGATGATGAGGATGGACTTGAGGTCTTGGCGCTTTGGCATGTGTGCTATCCGTCGTTCTATTTCTGCATCAAAAACCGACACGGAGAACCGGGCCGGGTGCGGGACGTCAGAAGGTTTAGGCTAGGAGGGCCTTATAGGGAAGTTGCGGGGCGAACGGAACCCCGAAAATGAGCCGATCACAAAGCCGTCAACTGCAATGTCTTGATGATAATCGTCAGGCCGGATGTGAACCTTTTCCGCACATGTTGCGTTATGCTCCCAAACGGGGAGTTAACAATGTTTGAATATCTGCCGCTTTTCGCTTTTCAGACCGTGTTCGCCGCCGCCGGGCTGACGATTCTCTATCGAATGGTGGGCGGTCGGCTTTCCGCCGCGCCGGCCTATTTGCAACGCAAGCCCTCCGCTCACGATCGCCGGGGGCCGTCCGCCCGGCAATGAGCCACAGCGGGAAACGCATGCTCTGCAAAAAGAGCGAGGCGCCCGTCTACCGGCCCGATGGCAGGATCAGCGTCGATCCGCCGTCAGGCGCGCGGCTTCGGCATCCGGCAACGCCGAACGGCTATAGGTGAAGGTTCCTTCGTTCAGCACTTCCTCGGCCGCCTGCCTGAGCGCGCCGAGCGCCGCCCGCGCAAAGGAGCCGCCGACGCTGACGCGACGGACGCCGGCCCGCGACAATGCGTCGACCGAAAAGACCGGGCCGCTGAGCCCCATGACGACATTCACCGGCTTGCTCACCGCGTCGCAGACTGTCTTGATGGCATCGAGATCGGGAAGCCCGGGCGCATAGAGCACGTCGGCGCCGGCCCGTTCGAAAGCCTGCAAGCGTTTGATGGTATCGTCGAGGTCTGGCCGCCCCCACAGAAAATTCTCCGCGCGCGCGGTCAGCAGAAAGGGCAGGTCCCTGACGGCTTCGGCGGCTGCGCGCACCCGCTCGACGGCCGGCTCGAAAGCGTAGATCGGGTCGTCGCTCCGGCCTGTCGCGTCCTCGATCGAGCCCCCCGCAAGACCCGTCGCGGCGGCAAGCCTGACGGTTTTCACGCAATCCTCCGGCAGGTCGCCAAAGCCGTTCTCCAGATCGGCGGATACCGGCAGGTCAGTTGCCTCGACAATGGCGCGGGCGTTTTCAAGAACCTCCGCGCGCGTCAGCGCCGCAGCCGAGTCTCGTTTTCCAAGCGAAAAGGCAAGCCCCGCGCTGGTCGTCGCCAGAGCGCCGAAGCCCAGGTTGGCAAGCATCTTCGCGCTTCCTGCATCCCACGGGTTAGGCATGACGAATGCGCCTTCCGCTTCATGCAGGGCTTTGAATGCCGCATATTTTTCGGTCTGGGAGGTCATGATTTCACACCCTTATGGAACATAAAGGGAACGATAGTCGATGTCGCGCGGCAGGGCAAGCGCGGCCAGCCTGTTCGTTTGCCGGATTGAACAAAGGTTCCGCTGGCGCGTTGCCTGAACAACACGGAGAGCAGAATGAGTTTTGAAAACCTGTCGCTTGTCTGGCTGGTGGCGATCTTTGCCGGCGCCGGTCTTATTATCCTCGCATGCGGCGTGCGGATCACCGATGTCGCCGACCGCATCGCCGACCGCACCGGTCTTGGCGAGGCGCTGATCGGGGGGCTGCTTCTGGGGGCAGCGACCTCGCTGTCGGGCACGGTGGTGTCGATCACGACGGCCTTCGAGGGCAGGGCATCGCTCAGCTTTTCAAACGCGGTCGGCGGCATTGCCGCGCAGACGGCGTTTCTGGCACTGGCCGACATGATCTATCGCCGCGTCAATCTGGAACATGCGGCGGCCGATCTTTCCAATCTCTTTCAGGGCGCGCTACTGGTGCTGCTGCTGTCCATTCCGCTGATCGCCTATGTTTCGCCGGACATCTCGTTTTTCGCGGTCAGCCCGTTCTCGCTCATCCTGTTCGGCATCTATATCGCCGGCGTTGTCGCCTCCAAGCGCGTGCGGGACGATCCGATGTGGCGGCCGGTCGGAACGCGCGAGACCCGCACGGACACGCCGGACGAAGAGCAGAAGGATGCGCGCGGCAATGTCGCGATCTTCGCCGTTTTCGGCGCGCTGATGCTGCTGATGGGCATTGCAGGCTATGCGATCTCGGGCGTTGCCGGCGTGCTGACGGACCGCTACGGCCTTTCCGCCTCGTTGGTCGGCGCGCTGATGACGGCAGTGGTGACCTCGCTGCCTGAACTGGTGACCACGCTTGCCGCGGTGAGGCGCGGGGCGCTGCAACTGGCCGTCGGCGGCATTATCGGCGGCAACACCTTCGACACGCTGTTTCTCACGCTCTCCGATGTCGCCTATCGCGACGGCTCGCTTTACCACGCCATCAACAAGGATGACTTGGTCTGGCTTTCTGTCGGCCTTTCGGCAACGGCGATCCTGCTGCTGGGGCTGATCGTGCGGCAGAAGGCGGGGCCGGGCCGGATCGGCTTCGAGAGCGCCGGCATTCTTGCTCTTTATGCAGGGGCGGTGGCGTTGACCGTTTCCTGAGGTCCGAGCGTTCTCGAATGCGGGCGGCGATCCGTATCGCTCGGTCCTGCGTAGACACTTGTATCCCGTCCCGCCCGAAGCCATCTAGACCGGATCGCCCGGCCTCTTTCAGGAGTTTCCCATGCTTTTGGTTCATTATCTCGAAGATTCCCGCGCCCACCGTATATTGTGGCTGCTGGAGGAGCTCGGGGTCGAATACGAGATCAAGACCTACAAGCGCGGCGAGGACATGAGCGCGCCGGAAAGCCTGAAGAAGGTGCATCCGCTCGGCAAATCGCCGGTGATCGAGGATGACGGCACGATCATTGCCGAAAGTGCGGCCATCGTCGAATATCTGATCGACAAATACGGCGCCGACAGCGGGCTTCGTCCGGCGCCCGGAACCGATGCGGCGCTGCGTTACCGCTATTGGCTGCATTATTCCGAAGGCTCGGCCATGCCGATCCTGGTGATGAAGCTCGTGTTCCAGAAGATCCCGGAGCAGGGGCCGAAATTGATCCGCCCGCTGATGAACGCGATTTCCAACGGCGTGATGAAAAAGCTCACCGACCCGCAGTTGAAGACCCATGGCGCCTTCTGGGAAGAAGAACTTCAGCGCGACGGCTGGTTTGCTGGACCGGACTTCACCGCTGCCGACATCATGATGAGCTTCCCGGTGGAGGTCGGCATGGAGCGCATCCCCTTCGACCAGCGCCCGCAGGCACTCCTCGACTACCTCGTCGCCATCCACGCCCGCCCGGCCTACCGCCAAGCCCTGCAGCGCGGCGGGGCCTATCGCTACGGCGGCAATCCGATTTCGTGATGGCCTCTCATAGCGCGCAGTGATGCGCGGACTTGTGATGGAATGTGAAGAATTTCAGGGCCGGTTTGCGCCTCTTTGGTCGCTCACCGTACTGGCAATTGCCTAAAAATCAGGCTAGAGAGACTGGCCGCCGGAGCCCCGCTATTGTCTGGCCCCGGCGTGTCAGCCTCTGGTGAAATCATGTCTGTCACAATGCCTCCTGCGTCCGCAGCCGGTCATTCGTGGTTGTCCCATTTCCGGGAAACCTTTGCTCTTGGAATTCCGCTCATCGGCGCACAGCTTGCCCAGCAGGGCATCAATGCCACCGATATTTTCATTCTTGGACAGTTAAGCGCGCTGGATCTTGCGGCCGCAGTCCTTGCAACCCAGTATTACTTTACGATCTTCATCTTCGGCATGGGGCTTGCCATCGCGGTAATGCCCATGGTCGCGCAGGCCTATGGCCGCGGTGATGAAGTCGCCGTGCGCCGCTCCATGCGCATGGGCATGTGGGCTTCGATCATTTACAGCGTCTTGTCCCTGCCGTTGTTTTTCCGGGCCGAACCGATCCTTCTGGCGCTCGGCCAGGAGCCGGATGTGGCGGCCAGGGCGGCGCAGTATCTTTTTGTCGTCGGTTTCGCGCTGTTCCCGGCGCTGCTGTTCCAGGTCCTGCGTTCGCTGGTGAGCGCGACAGGGCACGCGCGGGTGGTGCTGTGGGTTTCGATGCTGACGCTGGTCGTCAACGCCGTGGTCGCCTATGGGTTGGTCCTCGGCGGCTTCGGGATGCCGCAGATCGGCATTCGCGGCGCGGCGATCGCGACCTTTGTCGGTCAGGCGTTTGGCTTCCTGTATCTGGTCGCCTATATCGGCCGCGACGCGATGCTTGCCCGCTATGCGCTCTTCGTCCGCTTTTGGAAGCCGGACTGGCAGGCGCTGAAGGAGGTGGTCCTGCTTGGCCTGCCGATCGGGATTTCCGTTCTGGCGGAAGTATCGATGTTCACCATTTCGTCGGTTCTGATGGGCCAGTTCGGCACTGTGCCGCTGGCCGCCCACGGCATCGCCATTCAGTTGTCCTCGATCACCTTCATGGTGCCGCTGGGCTTGTCCCAGGCGGCCACGGTGCGCGTCGGCGTGTTCCACGGCGCAAACGACCGGGCCAATGTAAAGCGGGCCTCCGCCATCGTCATGGTGGTGGCGATCGGCTTTGCCGTTGCAAGCGGGCTGGCCTTTGCGTTCGCGCCGCGCGCGCTGTCGTCGCTGTTCATCGATGTCAGCCTGCCGGACGCTGCGGCGGTCGTCGCCTATGCCGCGCCCTTGATCGTCATCGCGGCGCTGTTCCAGTTGCTCGACACGGCCCAGGTGATCGTGAACGGGCTGCTGCGCGGCCTGAAAGATACCCGTATCCCCATGGTGCTGGTGCTGATTGCCTACTGGATCATCGGCCTGCCGGTCGCCTGGCTGCTCGCCTTTCCCGCCGGCCTCGGGGGGAAAGGCATCTGGACCGGTTTTCTCTGCGGCCTGGGGGCTGCGGCGGTGATGCTCAGCATCCGCTACTGGCGTTTGCTGAAAAAGGCGGAAGGTTAGGCTGAACGGGCCTTTTTTCTTTCGTTTTCGCTAAAACAGGCCGATAGTGACAGGGCCGGCGCAGGCCGGACCTGTCACCGCAGGCGGGAGGAACGACGATGCGCAACGACATCATTTTCGGGGCGATCCTGCCCTGGCTGACCTATCTTCTGGCCAAGCACTACGATTATTCGACGGTCCATGCCCTTGCGCTCGGCTCGGTCTTTCCGATCGGGGTGATTGTCGTGGCCTATGTCCGCAGCAATCGGCTGGCGGCGATCGGCGTGATTACCCTGGCCGCCACCGTGGCCTCGCTGGTCGCCAGCCTTTATTTCAACAGTCCTTATCTGGCGTTGCTGAAGACCTCGCTGATCACCGGCTTCATCGGCCTCGTCTTCGCCGGTTCGCTGCTCGTGCCGCGCCCGCTGGTGTTTCATTTTGCCACCGAGGGGGAGGGAGAGGACCGCAAGCGCCTCAACCGGCTCTATGCCGCCTCGGCCGACTATCGTGCGCTGATGCGCTTCATGACGCTTGCCTGGGCGGCGGTGCTGATCGGGGAGGCCTCGCTCCGCGCGCTGCTCATACCGCTGCTCCCGGTCAGCGTCTTTATGGTGGTTTCGGAGGCGATGTGGATTACCGTTTTCGCGCTGATGATGGCGTGGAGCTGGCGTTATGGCGGGCGAAAGGGCAAGGCGATCGCCGATGCGGAGGCGGCTCGCGAAAAGCATTCCTTTTCACGCCATCCACACAAAAAGGGGCCGCATCACGCGACCCCATGAAGGTTTTGTCCTGGCAATGCCGATGCTCAGGCGCGCTCTTCCAGAAGCGTCTCGCCCTTCGTCTCGCGCACCAGATTGATGAAGCGGCGGAAGAGGTAGTGGCTGTCCTGCGGGCCCGGAGAGGCTTCCGGGTGATGCTGGACGGAAAACACCGGCTTGCCGGCAAGCGAGATGCCGCAATTGGAGCCGTCGAACAGCGAGACATGGGTTTCGGTGACGCCGTCCGGCAGCGAGGCCGAATCGACTGCAAAGCCGTGGTTCATCGAAACGATCTCGACCTTGCCGGTGGTGTAGTCCTTCACCGGATGGTTCGCGCCGTGGTGGCCCTGGTGCATCTTCAAGGTCTTTCCGCCGAGCGCCAGCGCCAGCATCTGGTGACCGAGGCAGATGCCGAACACCGGCAGGCCGCTGTCGATGAGGGCGCGGATCACCGGCACGGCATATTCGCCGGTCGCCGCCGGGTCACCGGGACCGTTGGAGAGAAACACGCCGTCGGGCGAGAGCGCCAGAATGTCTTCCGCCGAGGTCTTGGCCGGAACCACGGTGACCTTGCAGGACAGGCCGGCGAAGAGGCGCAGGATGTTGCGCTTCACGCCGTAATCGATGCAGACGATGTGATATTTCGCGTCCGTCTCGGCAAGCGCGCCATACCCCTCGTTCCAGACCCAGGGCGTCTCGTCCCATTTGGAGGACTGGCCGGAGGTGGCGACCACGGCAAGGTCAAGCCCTTCGAGCCCGCCCCAGGCTTTTGCCTCCGCCTTCAGCGCATCGAGATCGAAATTGCCGTCGGGATCATGCGCGATCACCGCGTTCGGCGCGCCGTGCTCGCGAATCCAGGCCGTCAGGGCGCGCGTGTCGATGCCGGAAAGGCCGATAATGCCGCGCGCCTTCAGCCAGGCATCGAGATGGCCGGCGGAACGGTAGTTCGAGGGCTGGGTGATGTCGGCCTTGAAGATCGTGCCCACGGCCCCGCGGCGGGCCGCCGGCGTCAGGTCCTCGATATCCTCGCCATTGGCGCCGATATTGCCGATATGGGGGAAGGTGAAGGTCACGATCTGCCCGAGATAGGACGGATCGGTGAGGATTTCCTGATAACCGGTCAGCGCCGTGTTGAAGCAGACTTCCGCCTGCACGCGGCCCGTTGCGCCGATACCCTTGCCGAAAATCGTCGTCCCGTCGGCCAGAACCAGAACGGCCGTCGGCTTTTCAGTCATCCATGCGGAGGAGGTCGTCATCTTAATCCTTGTCGTGTTCCTCGCCGGCCTCACGGCCGATTGAACGAGGCCTGCCCTGCGCTTATATATGACCCGCACGAGCGGGCTCACTCTTCGCTCCGGCGATAAGCCGGTGGTCAGAGAGACGGGCAGACCTTTTTTTGATGCGGTCGCGGGAAAATAGTCAAACGCTGCTTGCGGGTCAATTGCTCTCGGTGCAGACTTGTGGCATCTGCTCAAATTATATGACGAGCCCGTTTTTTAATTTGATCGCAGTCCTCGTTTTCGGTAAACGCCGCCGCTTGTCGACATGTGTCGGCGAAGGTTCTCAAAAAAACTGGCGTTGCCAGGAGTAGGTTGATGTTGCGCGACAAACTCGCACTTGCACTCAAAGATAGCTCGAAAGCCGACGATCCGGTCCGTTTTTGCACGCTGCGGCTGGTTCATGCCGCCATCAAGGATCGTGATCTTGCCCATCGCGCCAGCGGGAAGGACCCCGTCAGCGACGATGATATCGGTCAGATCCTGTTGAAGATGCTGAAGCAGCGCAAGGAATCGTCCCGTCTTTACGAAGAGAAGGGCCGTCATGATCTTGCCGCCCAGGAGCGCGAGGAAATGGCCGTGATCCGCGAATTCCTGCCGGCGCAATTGCCGGAGGAGAAGATCCGCGAGGTCTGCGCCTCCGTCGTCGAGGAGACCGGCGCCCAGGGCCTGCGCGACATGGGCAAGTGCATCGAGACGCTGAAGGACCGCTATTCCGGCCAGATGGATTTTTCCAAGGCCTCCGGCGTTGTCAAGGAAATGCTGAAATAATCACCACGCTCGAGGGCTGTGGAAATCTTCCGTGGATATGTGGGATAACTCTCTTCGGCGGCGATAGACGGAAGCGTCGCGCCGTAAGGTGATTGTCCCGCAGGCTGGCGGCATTGCCGGCGCAAACGAGGGCGAGATGCGCTTTCCGTCATCATTTCTGGATGAAATCCGAGACCGTGTGCCGATTTCGAATGTGATCGGTCAGCGGGTGACGTGGGACCGCAAGAAGACCAATGCGGGCCGCGGCGATTTCTGGGCCTGCTGCCCTTTCCATGGCGAGAAGACCCCGAGCTTTCACTGCGAGGACCGCAAGGGCCGCTATCATTGTTTCGGCTGCGGGGTCTCCGGCGACCATTTCCGCTTCCTGACCGATCTCGACGGCATGAATTTTCCCGAAGCCGTGCAGCGGATCGCCGATATGGCCGGCGTGCCGATGCCGGAAATCGATCCGCAGGCGCAAAAGCGAGAGGAAAAACGCCGCACGCTGATCGATGTGATGGAGCTTGCGGCCACATTCTTTCAGGACCGGTTGCAATCGGGCGACGGGGCGAAAGCCAGGGCCTATCTGCGCGAACGCGGGCTCTCCGCCCGCACGATCGACACGTTCCGCCTCGGCTATGCGCCGGAAAGCCGCAATGCACTGAAGGAATTCCTGGCCGCCAAGGGCGTCGAAAGGCAGGAGATCGAGGCCTGCGGCCTTGTCGTCCACGGGCCGGATATCGCCGTTTCCTATGACCGCTTTCGCGACCGGATCATGTTTCCGATCCTTTCTTCGCGCGAGAAGGTGATCGCCTTCGGCGGTCGTGCCATGCGTCCGGATGCGCTGGCGAAATATCTCAATTCCAACGAGACCGAGCTGTTCCACAAGGGCAATGTTCTGTTCAACTTCGCCCGGGCGCGGCGCGCGCTTTCCGGCGCGGACGGCGCCGGCACGGTGATCGCCGTTGAGGGCTATATGGACGTGATCGCGCTGCATCAGGCCGGCATCGAGAACGCGGTCGCGCCGCTCGGCACGGCGCTGACGGAAAACCAGTTGCAGCTTCTCTGGCGCATGACCAGCGAGCCTGTTCTGTGTTTTGACGGCGACAGTGCCGGCCAGCGTGCAGCCGAACGCGCCTCCGGCGTCGCGCTGCCATTGCTGAAGCCCGGCCATTCGCTGAAATTCGCCTATCTACCGGAGGGCAAGGACCCGGATGATCTGGTGCGCGAGGGCGGGCGGCAGGCCTTCGAGCAGATCATGCGCCAGGCGCGTCCGCTCGCCGACACCGTGTTCGAGCGCGAGGCGGGCAGTGATGACAACGCGACGCCCGAACGGCGCGCGGCGATCGAGGCGCGGATCAACCAGCTGGTGCAGACCATCGGCGACGAGAATGTGCGCCGCCACTACCAGCAGGATTTCCGCAACCGGCTTTTCCAGCGTTTTCGCGGCGGCAGCCCGCGCGGCGGCGATTTCGCTCGAGGCAAGGGGCGGGGCAGGGGCTTCGAGGCGCCGAAAGGCGGCGGTTTCTCGCCCTCCGAACGGCTGTCGCGCTCGCCGCTTGCGAGCGTTCGCCCGGCGGGCGCGACGCTCACTTTTCGCGAATGCCAACTTGTTTTCTGCCTTCTGACCCACCCGGAACTGGCGCGCGAGGATTTTGACAGCATCGCCGCGCTGTCCTTCGACGCAGCCGAGATGCGCGCCTTCTGGCCGGTCTTTCTCGCCGAAGCCTCGCGCCCGGACGCGGGCCGGGAGAAGCTTTACCAGAGGTTGGAAGACCAGGGCTTCGCGCCGCTGATCGACCAGCTGAAGAGCCATGTCAGCCGTAATGTCAGCTGGATCGCCGGACCGGATGCCGCCCTTGAGGATGTGCGCGAGGTCTATCGTCAGGCGCTTTCGCTGCACAATCGCGCCCGCTCGCTGGCCCGGCAGAAGGCGGAGCTCGAGCGCGAACTGGGCGAAGCGACGGAGGAGGGCAATCTGGAGCTTCTGGAGGAACTGATGCCGGCGCTGATTTCGGTGCAGAACGAAATCAGCCGGATCGATAACCAGGAGGCGGAGATTGAGGGTTTCGGGCTGATGTCGGGGCGCGGCGGGCGTTCCGGCGCGACGGGGTAGTCTTGGCGGTTTGACCGGACATAAGGATTCTTGGGCGCGCAAAGCGGCGGCACCTTGTATTTCCTTAACTTCGTTCTAAATGTAGTTTCGCGGGCCGTCAGGAAGGCTGCATCGGTCCGGACATCGCAAGAAGCGTCACGCGGGTGGCTTTTGGAGCGCATTTACGATATGAAATCGCGCGATCCCCGTTTTGACGCTTGACGGATGGCGAAAATCTGGGAATCACCAGTTTGAATGGCACTACGCAGCGCAATTTCATGATCTGGACAGTGTTCACCCGGGGTGACAGGCTCCGCGATGGTGAATTCTGTCCTGTTCATGGTTGAAGTTTTGAAGCCGGCTGGAACGGTCCTCTAAAAAGGTCCTTAATCATTTGCCGGTAATGCCGCTCTAGAAATTACGGCATAAGCGTCAGGGAAACAAAATCTATGGCAACAAAAGTCAAGGAAAACGAAGAAGCCGAAACCGAACGCGAAGGCGGTACCGACGGCCCTCTTCTGGACCTTTCCGATGATGCCGTCAAGAAGATGATCAAGGCCGCCAAGAAGCGCGGCTTCGTGACCATGGACGAGCTGAACTCCGTCCTGCCCTCCTCCGAAGTGACCTCCGAGCAGATCGAGGACACGATGGCGATGCTGTCCGACATGGGCATCAACGTGATCGAGGATGAGGACGAGGTCGACAGCGATAACGACAGCGACAATTCTTCCGACGACGACGGCAATTCCGACAGCGATAGCACGGAAGTGGCGACGACGACGGGCACGGCCGTCGCCCAGACGAAGAAGAAGGAACCGACCGACCGGACCGATGATCCGGTGCGCATGTATCTGCGCGAAATGGGTTCGGTCGAGCTTCTGTCGCGCGAGGGCGAGATCGCCATTGCCAAGCGGATCGAGAGCGGCCGCGAGACGATGATCGCCGGCCTTTGCGAAAGCCCGCTGACCTTCCAGGCGCTGATCATCTGGCGCGACGAGCTGAACGAAGGCACGACGCTTCTGCGCGAGATCATTGATCTGGAAACCACCTATTCCGGTCCCGAGGCCAAGGCTGCGCCGCAGTTCCAGAGCCCGGAAAAGATCGAGGCCGACCGCAAGAAGGCCGAGGAAAAGGAACAGGCCCGCAAGAAGCGCTCCGACGATGTCACCGATGTCGGCGGCGAGGGCGTGCAGCCGGAGGAAGACGACGAGGAAGAGGACGAATCCAACCTGTCGCTGGCCGCCATGGAGGCGGAACTGCGCCCGCAGGTGATGGAAACGCTCGACCTGATCGCCGAGACCTATACCAAGCTCAGAAAGCTGCAGGACCAGCAGGTTGAAGCCCGTCTGGCGGCCACCGGCACGCTGACCAACGCCCAGGAGCGCCGCTACAAGGAGTTGAAGGAAGGTCTGATCACGGCGGTCAAGTCGCTGTCGCTCAACCAGAACCGTATCGACCTTCTGGTCGAGCAGCTCTACGACATCAACAAGCGTCTCGTTGAAAACGAGGGCAAGCTTCTGCGCATGGCGACCCATCGCGGCGTCAAGCGCGACGACTTCCTCGAGCATTATCACGGCGCCGAGCTCGATCCGAACTGGATGAAGTCGATCGGCAATCTTTCCGGCAAGGGCTGGAAGGAGTTTGCCAGCCAGGACGGCGCCGATATCAAGGTGCTGAGAAGCGAGATCCAGAGCCTTGCGACCGAAACCGGCATCTCGATCGCCGAGTTCCGCCGCATCGTCCACATGGTCAAGAAGGGTGAGCGCGAGGCGCGCATCGCCAAGAAGGAGATGGTCGAAGCCAATCTTCGTCTGGTGATCTCGATCGCGAAGAAATACACCAATCGCGGCCTGCAGTTCCTCGACCTCATCCAGGAAGGCAATATCGGCCTGATGAAGGCGGTCGACAAGTTCGAGTATCGCCGCGGCTACAAGTTCTCGACCTATGCGACATGGTGGATCCGTCAGGCGATCACCCGTTCGATCGCCGACCAGGCCCGCACGATCCGTATTCCGGTGCACATGATCGAGACGATCAACAAGATCGTCCGCACTTCGCGCCAGATGCTGCACGAGATCGGCCGGGAACCCACGCCGGAGGAGCTTTCCGAAAAGCTCTCCATGCCGCTCGAAAAGGTCCGCAAGGTGCTGAAGATCGCCAAGGAGCCGATCTCGCTCGAAACCCCCGTGGGTGACGAGGAGGATTCGCATCTCGGCGATTTCATCGAGGACAAGAACGCGCTGCTGCCGATCGACGCGGCCATTCAGGCGAACCTGCGCGAGACCACGACCCGTGTTCTCGCCTCGCTCACCCCGCGCGAGGAACGCGTGCTGCGCATGCGCTTCGGCATCGGCATGAACACCGACCACACGCTGGAGGAAGTCGGCCAGCAGTTCTCGGTCACCCGCGAACGTATCCGCCAGATCGAGGCGAAGGCGCTCAGGAAACTGAAGCACCCGAGCCGCAGCCGCAAGCTGAGGAGCTTCCTCGATAGCTGATCAGGCAGACGTCTTTCTGAGAATAATGAGAACCCGGTCGAAAGGCCGGGTTCAGCTTATTGACAAACCACACTTCACCCTCATCCGTCATGCCGGCCTTGAGCCGGCATCCAGGGCCGATTAGCGAGAACTCTCGCGTTTAAGGCACTGTTACAAAAAGAGTTTTTCTGGCCGTGGATCCCGGCTCAAGGGCACTGCTGTCCGGTTTAGCCATCAGTCGGGTTTTCTTTTTGGTCTCTATCCCTCCAACTGCGTCATGCTCGGGCTTGACCCGAGCATCCAGGCGGTTCAAATCATTGAATTCAGGATGGCTTTTGCAGCTGCTTGTCGTGCTGCCTGGATCCTCGGGTCAAGCCCGAGGATGACGCCCGTAGCGGGGCGGGTTTGTCAACAAGGTAAACGCGACCGAAAGGCCGGGTTTTTCGCACGCAACCGTCCCGCGTTGGTGCGAAAATGGTCGCTCCACAGCGGCACGGAGCAGAACAATGGATAGCCTCGCCAGAATTCTCGACCTGGTGATTTTGATTGGCAAGCCCGCGCTTGTCTATCTTACCTTCGCCGGCGTTCTCTTGAAGGGGGCAGGGACATAGGGCAAGGACCGGAACGCGCGACATTCGCATGTCCGGCAAGCGCCGAAAGGCATTCCCCGCATGGGGGCATGCCCAGCGGCGAAAACGAGAGCTCCCCCGTGCGTGCGGAAAGCCCAAAAGCCCAGGCGCCGCTCCTCGAAGCGCCTGTGCGTATCGTGCAGGCCGAAGGCAGGGCCTTCAGCGCAGAGCCCGACGCAACGGCCGGAGAAACTTATTCCGTAACCTGCAGGTTGACCGCTTTCGGGCCCTTGCCGCGACGGTCCGGCTCGGTGTCGTAGCTGACTTTCTGGTTTTCCGTCAGTCCGGTCAGGCCGGAAGACTGCACGGCGGAGATGTGGACAAAGATGTCCGCACCGCCATTGTCCGGCTTGATGAAGCCGTAGCCTTTGTCGGTATTGAAAAATTTCACGGTGCCAGTTTCGGCCATACTTCAAGGTCCTTTTCTCACCGCCCCGCTTGCACGAAAATGGGCGGATATTCCAATGCTCGTTTTGCCCTTATGGACAGCGCAGGCGTTTCTCGAATTTTGAGGAAAGGTACCTTTATTACCGCGGCTTCGGACGGCCTGAACACGACTACAGGCCAAATCCTTCAAAGGCCGCCCGGAAAGTTAGCGTTTCCGGCGCGCATGAGATTATATGGTCTTCCCGTGCTCGCAAAATGCCCGAACGCAATCAGAATGCGGTGTTTACACGAATTTGGCAAGCGAAACTTTGACGTTTGATGGAGAAGGACCCTTCAACGGGCTCCGAACCTGTATTTGTTCGGACAATTCGAAGCGCTGCCAAGAACAGCGTTCACGGATATACTGAGGCGAACTTCGCGCCGCGCTGTGCAAAGATGACCGGGAAGAGCGGGCGCGCCTTACCCGGCTCTAGCTTTTTGGCCTGAAGCTGGTGTAGGGGAGAAAAACGGCGAAGCCCCGATGAGAACGAGCGCGCCGACGGTGCGCGATACGATTTTGAGATTTCCGGGAGATGCCCATGCGTCACAGATTGTCGTTTCGGATTGCCGCCTTCGTCCTTGCCCTCGGCTTCGTTCCGGCCGGCGCGTTCGAATATCGCCAGATTGATGACTGGGCCGTCAGCTGTGACAATGCCTATGTCTGCACGATCTCGCTCAATCCGCCGTCGCCGCAGGACGGAAATGCCGATCTGGCCGCGATCCAGTGGCACAGAAGCGCCGACCCTTCCGCGCCGCTGACGCTCAGCCTGCCCTTTCCGCCCGGCTTCTTCCAGAAGGGCGATAGCAAAGGCGCCTTCCGCATCAGCATCGATGGCATCGAGGCCTATTCCGTCGGCATTGCGGATCTCGCGAAGGACGAGGCGGTGGGCACGTTCGGCGTTGCCGATCCCGCGGCGCTGGCGGTGCTGTTTGCCAAGATGACGGCGGGCAAGAGCGCGACGATCGCCTATAGCGGCGGTCTTGGCGATTTTTCCTCGACCATCACGCTTGCCGGCCTTTCCGACGGCGCCCGCTTCGTCGATGATCTTCAGGGCCGCAAGGGTCGGACCGACGCGCTGGTGGAAAAGGGCGACGCCGCGCCGCCGGAGAGCGTCAGCGTCTGGTCGATCGACAGCTACAAGCAGCTGCCGCCGTCGATCCTCAGGAATCTCAGCGACGAGAACAGCGTCTGCTACACGGACGAAGCCCATCTCGATCAGGCCGACGCTTTCGGTTTCAATGCCGGCGCCAGCACGATCATGCTTTTGCCCTGCGGGCCGTCCGGGGCCTATAACCAGCCCTACCAGCTCTATGTCGGCAAGGACCAGGAATTTCACCGGGCCGAGTTCCCGAATGTCAGCGAGGCCGGCATCACCGTTCTCGACACGGTCTACAACGTCAATTTCGATCTCGACAACCGCAAGCTCTCATCGGTCTATCTCGGACGCGGGCTCGGCGATTGCGGCCTGGCGCATTACTGGAGCCTCGATGAACAGGCGACCGGCAATCCGCTCGTGCTCACCCATGAGCGGGCCAAGAGCGCCTGCGACGGCAAGGATGTCGGCGCGGCCAACTGGCCGGTCACCTGGCAGTCGACGCTCGGGCGGCATGGAGACGCGGCGGACAAGGTCAAGAAGGCCGATGACGCCGGCAACGCCTCCGAGGCGAAATAGCATCGTCGTTCAGGGACGGTAGACCCGGAGCAACTGCCCGTTCGCCTCGTCGGTCGTCAGCAGCACCGCGCCGTCGGGCGCGACCTTCACGTCGCGCAGCCGGCCGAAGCGGTCTTCGAACAGACGGTGTTCCGCCGTCGGCACGCCGTTCTCGTCGAGCGCGACATGGGCAAGCAACCGGTCCTTCAGCGCGGTGACGAGAAAGTCGCCGTCCCATTCGGGAAACATGTCGCCGCGATAGACGACAATGGCCCCGGGCGCGATCGAGGGGTCCCAGTAATAGAGCGGCTGTTCCAGGCCCTCGGCATGGGTGCCCTTGCCGATTTCTGCCCCGGAATAATGCACCCCGTAGGAGATTTCCGGCCAGCCGTAATTGGCGCCGGCCTCGGGAATGTTGATCTCGTCGCCGCCGCGCGCGCCATGCTCGACGGTATAGAGAGTGCCCGTTTCCGGGTCGATGGCGATCCCCTGCGGATTGCGGTGGCCGATGGACCAGATTTCAGCCAGAGCGTCGCCATCGCCGGCAAAGGGGTTGCCGGCCGGCACGCTGCCGTCGGGGCGGATGCGCAGGATCGAGCCGGCATGATCGCCGGCGTTCTGGGCGCGGTCGCTCTCGCCCCGGTCGCCGATGCCGAAATAGAGGTTTCCGTCGTTGTCTATGGCGATGCGCGAGCCGAAATGGCGGTTGGTGCCGGTAAAACGGTTCATGACGAAGATTCGCTCGACAGCGCTCACTTCCGCTGTCGTGCGATCAAGCGTTGCGCGGAAGACCGCGGTGCCCTGGCCGCCGTTTCCGGAAACCGAGGCGGTGAAATAGATCATGCCGTTGGCGGCAAAATCCGGATCGAGCGCCAGATCAAGAAGGCCGCCCTGACCGGCAGCATAGATATCCGGAAGGCCGGAGACCTGGCGAATGGTGCCGTCCGGGTCGATGATGTTCAGCCGGCCGGGTCGTTCGCTCACAAGGTAGCCGCCTTCGTCAAAAGGCTCGACCGACCATGGGTTGGCAAGTCCCGAAGCGATTTCCTCGACGGCATGCGGCGGTGTTTCGGCGCTGGCGGAAGCGGTCGACAGTATCAGCCCGGCAAGCGCCGCTGTCATCACGGACTTGGATAAGGAAAAAATCACGGGTGGCCTCCTGCGGCAAATCTGCGTTTGGGGTCTCTGCCAGAAGAGCTAGAACCCAATAGGCCGTCAGCAAGGCGCGGCGGAGACACAAGATCGTGAGGTGTGATGAAAGAATGGGGCCCGTGCGGGATGCAAGGCGCAGAGGCTTGCGCGGATTTCCGGGCGGATACGCTAGGGCGCGACATCTGTCACGACATGCGCTTCCATCAGTTCAGGCAATTCAGGATACCACATGTCCGAGGAGGGGCTGTTGAACATCCTGTCGAGGAACCAGGCAGCAACTCCTGCCTGAAGGAAGATCGCGCGGTCCCGGTCTTGTTCGCGCAAGGGGTCTGCATTCAGGACGGCATAGTCGGCCTCGATCCGGTACTGATGGAACCCAAGCCTTCCTCCAGACGACAGTTGTCGTTTGATTCCGCCGATGAAAACAGTCGTGCAGGCCGAGCTGCATTCCGAGACGACCAATGTGTTGAGACCATTCTGCCTGATCGTATTCGACAAGCCTCTGGCCTGGTAGATATTGCCGCCGGTGCTGGCCAGGATAATCTGTTTCACATCCGGATAGGCGTCGAGTTGCTGTTTGAGATGGTTGGCAATTCCAAGCTCCAACGAACCGGACAAGGTCAGTGATTGCCCATCGGCTGTCGGCTCGATGCTGTATTTCTCTGCGCGCTCAGCCTCGACCGCGTATTGACGTCCCAGATTATCGGGAGCCGGACGTGTCATGTGCCAGGCATCAAAGGCGTAGGTCATGACCCAGAAGACGGCCAGAACCAGGACCATCTGCGTTCCCCAGACCGGGGCCATATATCCGGTGGTGCGACCATAGAGTTCTGCGGCGCGAATGACGCCAACGGCCTGCCAGACAAATAAGACGCCATGAAACAGCAATGCCAAGAGCAGGACAAAACCCTGCATGTCATGGAAATCCTGCCCCTTCCCCGGGCGCAGCCAGTCCTGCAACAACAACAACAGAACGCGAATGAGGACAAGGTTGATCCAGAACGACCATGCAAGCCCCTGTTCGCCGCGCCAATGCCCGATCAGGTATCGCCTGACTTTGCGGATCAGCATGCCTCCCCCTGCCATATCCCGTTTTCTTTAGCCGGAACGGTATAGTGGGCTCGTTTTTAGCGTTTATCCCGAAAGGGGGCAAATGACGGTCGCCAAAAGGCCATGCAGCTGATTATGACTTTGGCAGAAATCTCGAGTCACGAAGTCGGGAGACCCGTTGCGCAAGACGAAGAGCAGATTTGAAATTATTCTTAAATAATTGAATTTATTGTATATTGCGGCTGTCCGAGGATCGAGCGCGACAGGTTGCAAGCGCGTCGGCCAAGGCTGGCCGCCCGTTGTGGCGCGAAGCGATGAATGATCGCGACAGGTGAGGAGAAAAATGGCGCGCCCGACAGGATTCGAACCTGTGACCTTTGGAATCGGAATAAATTCTCAAGAAAAATAAGTCATTGAATTTAAATGGATAAAACTGATGCCGTCGATTCATGTTGCGTGTATGTTGCGCGGATTAATCCTGTTGCAGATGTTCGAAATCATGTATCGCTTGTCTGTGGGCCCTGCCAACTTCGATGTAGAGCTGGCTTATGGACGTGGTTAGCCTTTGTTGTTCCTCTTCACTGAAGGAGACGGGTCCCTTCCTGTGGTCTGCCTGAATTATGGGGCCACCAAACCTCATGAAGTCAAACAGGTAGTGCGAGTGAACCAATCTGTTCCTATCAAGGCGTGCCTGTTCAAGGCGCGCGACAAGGTCGGCAAAATATGTAGGGTACCCTTCGCGCTCCAAAGCTCTTCGATTCTCTGGCGTTTTTAGAAATAGCATAGATAGCTTGCTGATTTTTTCCGCTGTCGTAAGCCTCGCTAATTTTCTTTTTGTCCGTTCGAATTTGTCAAGGCCGCACCAGATCTGGATTATTTCCTCTATCTTTGATTCTACTGCTTGAAAGACAATTACGTAGGTACCCACTGTTTTAAGAAATTCGTCGGTCGCTTTGTCTTCCTGCATCGATGTTACCTGTTAATTGGGTGTGCCAAGTAGCGCTCTCTCCGCGGCGGCCAATTCGTCACCGTGATCGTCTCGTGGGAACAGGTGTCCGTACACGTCCATCGTCATCCCGATTGTCGAGTGCCCCATGCGCTCTTGGACGAGCTTCGGTGGTAGGCCTAGCCCGCCATCTTCGATCCGGTTAATGCACCACGACGCATAAAAGTGGCGCAGTGCGTGAATGCCGGGATATTTGGCCTTGAGGATCGGGGCGCCATCTTTGTCTTTCTCGCCGGTGTCAATCGAGATGCCAGCGGCAATTTCGGCCGGCTGTAGGCCGCGCCGGACAATGTTGTTCAGCTGCTCGATGTTTCCTTTTCCGTTGGGGAATACGAGGTCCAGGCTGCCATTTGGGCAGGCTAGCTTCCACTCCTTCAAGGCTGTGATGACCATGGGCGGAAGCGGTATCGATCTTTCGCTTGTGGCTGATTTAGGTCGACCAATTTCATTGAAAAAATCGGCCCGTTGGTGCACCCGAAGCAAACGCTTGTCGAACTCGACATCGCTCCATCGTAGTCCGCGCAATTCTGATGCGCGCAAGCCGGTGAATATTGCCGTTAGGATGAGAGGTCGCCACCGTCCGCTCAGAGCGCCAATGAGCACCTTGATTTCTTCGCGGCTTGGAATGTCTTCGCCAATGATGAGTCTTCGCTGCTGACGCTTCGCAAGCCTGTTATCACTGCCGCGTCGGCGTGACTTGAGATCGCGGACAATGTTTCGTCCGACGAGGCCGCGTTCTTGTGCGTCTGAAATGATTGAGCTGAGGCTGGCCAGCACCTTCCGGCGCAAGACCGGCGAGCGGCCATTCTCCTGCAAGCTATCCTCAAAGGTCCTGACCATTGGAATAGTCAGTGACGACAGCTTAATCTCCCCGATGAATGGCTTAATGTGTAGTTCGATATGCGTACGATAGGCCGCAAGTGTCGCTCTCTCAAGATTGGCATTCTTGCAGCTCGCGGTCCAGAAGTCGCAAGCCTCCCTCACGGTAACGCTGGCGCTGTCGGCAACATGGATGCCCTCTCGAACCTCAACTGATGCCGTTGCGGCAAACTGATCGGCCTGTTTTTTCAGACGAAAGGTCTTGAGGCGGCGCTTTCCTTGGGTGTCGACGTAATCAACGACCCAGGAGCTTTTCTCCTCGCCTTTGCTGTTAGTCCATGTGCGTTTTCTTACGCTCATTTCTCTTCAGTTGCATCTTCTTCGGTTATATCGTGGTATTTTTCAATTATTTCTCTAGTTTTGGTTATATTGTCGTAAGTTCTTTTGAATTTTTCTGCAAATTTTACAACTATTTCATATTTTTCGTCGCTCATTTTTGCATTATTATCAGACTCGACAAAATTATTGAAAAGTTGAGCCATTTCCTCTTGGTTTCTCGCAAGGTCAACCCACTGGTTGGTGATCTCTGTGCTTTCCTCTACTACCTTTGTGAGGGCAGTTGACGCTGTTCTTGCGAATTGGTGCGCTCTGTCACCGTTTATCATCGCGAAGTCGAGTGCTGCAGATAGTTTGTCGTATTCCTCAAGCCTGTAAATAATCTCAGCATTCATGGATCGGCCATTCTTTTCGGCCGCTTCCTTGATTTTCTCTTTGAGTGGGGCCTGCATGCGCAAGCCAAACGGCGCGATATCCGTCTGCAGTTTTTTTTGTTCGTCTGGCATGGCTTCAATCTGTAGTTAATGACCGTTGACTTCAATGATTACATTCTGTAGCTATGATTGGCAATGGCTACAATCTGTAGTCATTTCGAGCTTGATATGGAGTTAACGAATGGAAAACGCTGAAACGCTGGATCTGATTTGGGGTGTAGAGGATATCGGAAAAGCAATCGGGCGGAACTACCGACAAACATACCATATGATCAAAAGCGGTAGGTTGCCGGTGGTGAAGCAATTGGGGGAGCGGTATTTCGCAAGCCGCAAAGAGCTTTTTGATTTCTTCATGCAGAGCGCCGCATGAAAGACAAGAAGGCTCGGAAGAGGCGGCAACCTCTCCGAGCCATGGTTCAAATTTCCCGCTAGGAAGTAAATATGAACGGAAACACCGATAGCATGGCTTCGGGTGGAGAGACAATTGCCTCAACACCCGGCGTTTCAACCTCGGCACGGAGCGCAGGTGGCAGCACAAAAGCCTTTACACGTGAGGACTACATCAATTTGAATGACGAACTCTGCTCCGTCCGTGACCTTATGAGGGTCATCGAGCTTGCCGCCGGCATGGTAAGCGACATACAGGCGGGGTCAATCAGCCGGGTGACTGATATTGCCATCGAGCGCCTTGATCAGGCTTTGGACAGGCTTGAGAAATTCGAGCCGGTGCCCAACGTCATCAGGAAGGAAATGGCCTGATGACTTCATCAGCAGAGACACATTCTGGAGCCGCTTCTGCGGCTCCATTCGTTTTGTGTGTCATCGCAGCGCTCGAACAGCCGATTTCACAGCACTATCGCAATGTTGGAGAAGGCTATGAGCGGCGATGAATATACGCGCCTGCGCATGGCCTGGCTTGATCAGGTCTTTAGTGATGAAGCTTTGAGCAAGAGCGTTGCGACGAATGTCGCCTTCTTCATCTCGCAGCACTTCAACCGCAAGCGTTTTGGCGACAGCGGGGTGCTCAACGCGTGGCCAAGCTATGCGACGTTGGCTGGTTGTGTCGGGTGCTCTGAAAAGAGTGTTCAGCGAGCGGTTAGCCTTTTGCGGAGCCGTGGGCACATCAAGACAAGGCATTATGGTGGCGGTCACGTTTCACTGCAGTATTTCGCGATTGTATCATCATGCAGCAGAAGAAAGACAAAGGATACAATAACATATGGAGAGGGTGGACACGAGAGTCCACCCTTGACGGATAGCGACGGTTTGAAGGCTTCTGGGGTGGACACTGGTGTCCCTCAGGGAGGACATGAGCGTCCCTCTAGGGTGGACGTGTGTGTCCCCCAAACCTCTTTGAATAAATCTTCGAATGAAATCTCTGATATCGGCGCACGGACGGAAAACGAACAGGCACCGCAAACGCTTCACCCAGCCGACGGACAGAAGGCTCGGGAGGAGGGGAGCGAGTTGGACGTTCAGCGCATCACACCGGCAGCTGCGGCCGTTGCCGTGCTGTCTGCCCTGATCAAGGGACCGGGACCGTTGCCACCCCCGCCGCCAATCGTTCGACGGGATCCAAGGCCGGAATGGCTGATGGATCATCAGGCGCAGCATGGCTGGCCGAACGTCTATGAGAACCTCGGTAACCCCGAGCGCTGGGCAGATGCGTTCGATGATCTGGCTTTTGAGATGGAGCCTGTTGCGGCATCGGAAGACAACCGCCTATGGCGTCAGTGGTCGACGGTTTATCGCAAGAAAGGTTGGCCGCTGCCGCCTGCGCACGGTCAACTGGTTCACTTCCCCGATTGTGGTCCGAAAGGCTTTGACCGCTTCCTCGCACGCCTCAAGGCTGCGTTGACCGAACAGGCTATCGGTGAAGCGAGCAACGTGCTCAGGATAACATCGAGATGACCGACGGTAGCGAAACCATGAGAGTTTGCTTGATACCGCAACGAGCGGCTGGGTCGGGTGATTTTGCAGGCAGGTTCTCGAAAATTCTGGACGCCGGCGAAACCGCGAAGCTTCCGGCCGCTAAGGGCCGGGGGTGGTCTTAAACTTTCGGCCGTTTTCCGGGACCGGCGCGGGTAGGTTTGCGCGTGATTTTTCCTAATTAGAGAGAAAATATGTTTTAAAACAAAGATTTGATATGATTGAGGCCACTTTGTTGCGATGTTTCTTCCTAATTCTCGATTTTTTTCATGCAACGCGTGGGCATCGGTGACATTCGTTTGTACGAGTTTGCAGTAGATGCAATCAGACATAAACTATTGGAAATAAACGATATATTTAAAATACTGCGCGTTTATTTTATTCTCCCGGTCTATGAAGATATGGCCATTTTCCAAACCCGAACAGAAATCCCTTTCCGAACCGACTGAGGCGGAGCTTGCGCTGTTTACTGGCAGCACGGGTTCCGGCTCTGGCGTTTCGCTAGCGGTGGCGTTGACGGTTCCAGCCGTTCAAAGCGCCATTCGTTTGATTTCCGAAGCCTGCGCAACGCTCGATATCCGGGTGGAACGGCGCGAGGGCACGACATGGACACCGGATGCAACGCACCCGGTCTCGAAACTTCTGGCCGACCGGCCGAATGACTGGACCTCCACATTTGAGCTGATCCGCGATCTTGTCGCAACGGCGCTGACCCATGACCGGGGCGCGGTGGCCTGGATCAATCGTGTCGGCGGCGAGGTCCGGGAAATCATCCGTTACGAGCCGTCGCATGTGACGGTGGACTTCTCCACCGACGGCCGGAGCGAGCCGCGCTTTCGCATCAATAACCGCCCTGAAGACGCTGGCAACGTGATCTACCTGCGCGGCCCGTTCGGCCGGTCGTGCCTGTCTCTGGCGGCTGATGCCATCGGCACGGCGAAGGATATGGAAACCCATGCCCGCAAGCTGTTCAGGAATGGCGCGCGCCCGTCCGGTGTGATCGAAATGGCCAAGGGGCTGGGTGACGAAGGCCTCAAGAAGATGTCCGTCGCATGGCGCAAGGCGCATGAGGGAACGGACAATTCCGGCCGCACGGCGATCCTCTGGGATGGCGCGACCTTCCGCCCGATCACCTTCAATTCGACCGATGCGCAGTTTCTGGAAAATCGTAAATTCCAGATCCTCGAAATCGCCCGTGGCTTCCGCGTCCCGCCATCGATGATCTACGACCTTGAGCGGGCCACGTGGTCAAACTCCGAGCAAATGGGCAAGGAGTTCCTGTCCTATACGCTGGAGCCTTGGCTGCGCGCCCTTGAGGGCGCTTTCCGCGTGGCGCTGTTCACCCCGGACGAGCGCGCCGACTATCGCCTTGTCTTCGACCGTGACGACCTGACCCGCGCTGACCTGACGCATCGGGCCACGGCGATTTCCTCGCTGATTGCTTCGCGCGTTCTCAACGCCAATGAAGGCCGCCACTGGCTGGACCTGCCGCCCTACGAGGGCGGCGAAGCCTTTTCCAACCCGCATATCAACACCGATGCCGACGCTGCCAAGCCTGACGCGACCGGCACGCCGGAGGCCTGAGACATGGAACGCTTCTTCATTGAAACCAAACTGGCTGTTCCTGACGACAGCGGGGCAATCGAGGGGCTGGCATGGCCCTTCGGTGCGCCTGATCGCGTCGGCGACGTGATCGAGAAAGGTGCATTCGCAGGCATCTCCCTGCCGCTGCCGATGCTGTTTGCCCATGATCACGGCGACCCGGTCGGCACATGGACGGAGGCTTTCGAAGAGGCCGACGGCCTGAAGGTCAAGGGTTCGCTTCTGGTGAACGATCTCACCCGCGCCCGCGAGGTCCATGCACTGGTGAAAGCCGGTGCTGTTCGCGGGCTTTCGGTCGGCTTTGTCACCCGCAAGGCAGCGCCCCGCAAGGGCGGCGGTCGCACCATCACCGCCCTTGAGCTGATCGAGGTCAGCCTTGTCACGGTTCCCATGCATCCCGGCGCACATGTCGCAAGCGCCAAACACGCCATCCGGGCTTTGTCTCTGGCCGAAGCCCTCAACCGCGCTACGGCGCATCTCAAAAGGTAAGCAAAT
This sequence comes from Martelella lutilitoris, assembly GCF_005924265.1. Taxonomy (GTDB): domain Bacteria; phylum Pseudomonadota; class Alphaproteobacteria; order Rhizobiales; family Rhizobiaceae; genus Martelella; species Martelella lutilitoris. The sequence continues at coordinate 64,330 of NZ_VCLB01000004.1, read as the reverse complement.
GAAACACCTTCACATGCAGGCGCTGAACGGTTCGGCGCAGATCATCACCAAAACCGGCGGCGAAGACGATCCGGCCGGTATCGTCAACAAGGCGCTGGAAGACTTGACGCGCACGGTGGACGAGCGCCTGAAGGCCGTCGAGGCCAAGGCCGGTTCCGACAAGCTGGAAGACCGGCTGAAAGCGCTTGAGACCAAAGCCAACCGCCCCGATGGCGGCTTTGGCGGTTCCGGTCATGACGATATCACCGAAGAGCGCAAGGCCTTTGCCGCCTATCTCACCCGTGGCGATGCAATGCCCTCGGAAGAGCGCAAGGCGCTCACGGTTTCCTCCGATCCCGGCGGCGGCTATCTGGCCCCGGCCGAAATGGCCAATGAGTTTATCCGCGATCTTTACGAGTTCTCGCCGGTTCGCTCTGTTGCCACGGTCTCTTCGACCGGCGGGGCGTCGGTGATCTATCCGAAGCGCACCGGCATCACCAATGCCACCTGGGGCGGCGAGACCCAGGAACAGCAGGAATCGCAGCCGGGCTTCGGGCAGGCGGAAATCCCGGTGAAAGAGCTGAAGACCTATGTCGATGTCTCCAACCAGCTTCTGGCCGACAGCGCCGGGCAGGCTGAGGCGGAAGTCAATCTGGCCCTGTCTGAAGACTTTGGCGTCAAGGAAGGCGCGGCATTCGTCAACGGCAATGGCGTGCTGCAGCCCGAAGGCTTCATGACCAATGCCGATATCCGGCCGCTTGCCAATGGCCATGCCGCCAATATCGACCCGGCCGCCCTGATCGCGCTTCTCTACTCGCTGCCTGCGACCTATCGCAATCGCGGCGCATGGGCGATGAACGGCACCACGCTTGGCCGTCTGCGCACGCTGAAGGATGGCGACGGCCGCTTTCTCTGGCAACCCAGCTATCAGGAAGGCCAGCCGGAAACGCTGCTCGGCCGTCCCGTGGTCGAAATGACTGACATGCCCGGCATCGAGGAAAACGCCTTTCCGATCATCTATGGCGACTTCTCGGCCTATCGCATCGTGGACCGCATCGGCCTGTCCGTCCTCGTCAATCCCTACCTGCTGGCAACCTCCGGCCTGACCCGCATTCACGCCACAAGGCGGGTGGGCGGCAAGGTGCTGCAGGCGGCCCGTTTCCGCAAGCTGAAGATGGCCACGAAGTAAGCCAAACACCGAAAGGAAAATCCCATGCGCGATCTCGCACACAACATTGCCGTTCGCACGGCGCTGACACCCGGTATTGCAACCGCCACGGCCGACGGCCCGGTCATTGACCTTCAGGGCTTTGACAGTGCGGCCGTTATCATTGGCACCGGCGGCATTGAAGGTGATGGCGATTTTACCGCCACGCTGGAAGAAAGCGACGACGGCGAAGCCTTCAGTGCCGTTGCCGCCGACCAGCTCGACAGTAACACGCCGGAAAGCCTTGAAGCCGATAGCATGACCCGTATTGGCTATCGCGGCTACAGGCGCTTTCTGCGGCTTCACCTGGCGAAGAACAGCGGCACCTCGATCGCTGTTGCCGCCATTCTCATTCTCGGCAGCGCATCGACGCGGCCGGTTCACTAACAGGGGGGATCATTGACGGCGACGCGGCCCGCCGAACAGCGACAAGTCACCTGCCACCCCCTGCACCAATTCTTTGGTCCGAACGGTTCAAGGTGACACGGCCGCCCTTATTCATTCATCACCCGGAGAGACAGACATGCCGAAGAAAGGTGCGCGCGTTTGCGGCTATTGCGGAAAGCTTCATGACAGCGGCATGCGCTGCGAGCGTGTCGTAAAGCAAAACCGGGACCGTAAAGCCCGGTTCGATGCCAAGCGGCCGTCTGCCAGACAGCGCGGCTATACCGCCGAATGGCAGCGGGAAAGCAAGGCCTATCTGGCTGCACACCCGGTCTGCATTCGCTGCGGCGCACCGGCTGCCCTTGTCGATCATATCCGCCCGCACAAGGGCAATTACGATCTCTTCTGGGACAAGGCCAACTGGCAGCCGCTTTGCACACCTTGCCACAACAGCGCCAAGCAGGCGGAAGAACGGCGCATGCGGAAGGTTCAGCGATGACTTCTGTTGAGCGGCGGCTTGAAGGCAGCGATCAGTTCGCGCTCCAGATCGAGGTAGGGTCTGATCGGGCCTATCACCGAATTGATTTGGGGCGGCTGGTGAACGAGGGCAACCACCGGCCCCTTATTGGCATAGTCTACCCAGGCTTTCGCTTCCCATTCGGGCGTTGGGCTCTTCTGCCCTACCAGTCTGCGGTTGATGTGGTTCGGGTACTGTCGAAGTCTGCTGCTGACAGGGGACTTGGTGGTCCCAAACCGCAAAATCTGGCCGGAATGGCTCTGCCAAACATAGAGAGCCTGTTCCAGCTTTGCCGCCTCAGGATCGGTCACCTCGAACGTCATGCGGCCGGACGCATCCACCGACATCTGCGCAACCTGCCTGAACTGTGTCCAGTCAATCTCCATAGAACACCTTTTATGTCCGCTCCCTCAGAAAGGAAAGGCGATGGCTATCGTAAGCCTTGAACAGGCAAAGCTTCACCTGCGTGTCGATTCTGACGATGACGACGCGCTGATCGAAAACCAGATGATTGCAGCCCAGAACCATATTGAACGGCTTCTGGGCTTTCGCATTGAAAAGACCTTTGGACGGGAGAGCGAGGGACAAGACCCGATCCCGGCATCCCTGCAACAGGCCGTGCTGATGCTGACCGGCCATTGGTACGCCAACCGGGACGCGGTGCTGATCGATGCCAGCCCGCGCTATGTGCCGCTTGGGGTACGCGAGATCGTCAACGAATACCGTAACTGGAGCTTTTGACCATGGGCACGACACGCGGGCCCAAGGCGGCACCCCATGCGCTGGAAGATGCCTTCACCGAAGCCCCGCCCATGCCCGACAGCCTGCCGGCGGCCATGACCGGCGAATGGGATACGGTGGTGAGCGATCTCACCGAACGGGAAATATTGAACGAAGCCATGCTGGGCACGGTCGAAACCTATATCCGCGCCAAGTGGAACGAGCGGCAGGCACAGAAGGCCATAGACGAGCATGGAGCGGTGGTGCGGGCATCCGACGGCAGTTTGAAGCAAAACCCCGCCAGCAGCCTTCTCGGCAAGTCTCAGGCGGTCATTGTCCGGCTATCGGCCGAACTTGGCCTGACACCGGCCTCACGCGCCCGCTCCGGCATGAAACAAGACAAGGATGAAGACAGTGACCAGTTCGGCCTCTTCAGTTTCTGACAGCTATCCAGACTGGATTTATGACGGCTCGGAGATCCCCGATCCCTTCGGCTATGGCGAGCGCGCCGTTCAGTTCCTCCGCATGCTCCGCCACCCGAAATCCCGGCTTCCCGGCCATGCCTTCGATCTGACCGAATGGCAGGAGCGGATTGTTCGGCGCATCTATGGCCCCTGCGACGAAAACGGCCGCCGGACGGTGCGCAATGTCGCGATGCTTCTGCCGCGCGGCAACCGCAAGACTTCGCTGGGCGCGGCCCTTGGCCTTCTCCATACTATCGGCCCGGAAGCCGTTCCCGGTGGCGAGGCGATCTTTGCTGCATCCGACCGCAAGCAGGCGCGCATTGCCTATGATGAAGCCATCGGCATTGTCCGGGCCATTCCAAAGGCCGAAAGCCGTCTCAAACTCACCGACAGCAAGAACCGGCTGACAGCACCGCGCAGCAATGCCTTTCTGGAAGCGATCTCGGCCGATGCAGGCACACAGCACGGCCGCACCCCGATGTTTGCCCTCGTGGACGAGCTGCATGCGTGGAAGAAACGCGAGCTATGGGACGTGGTGCGCACGGGCCTTACGAAAGTGCCAGGATCGCTTTTGATGGTGATTTCCACGGCCGGACGCGGCAGCGAGAATGTTGCGGCCGACTTTTACGACTATGCCCGCAAGGTGGCCCGTGGCGAGATCGATGATCCCGGCACCTTGCCCATTCTCTTTGAGACCCCGCGCGATGCCGACTGGCGCGATGAAGCGCACTGGTACAGGGCCAATCCCGGCCTTGCCAATGGCTTCCCCGATATCGAGGGACTGCGCCAGCTTGCCCGCGAGGCACAGGAACGCCCCGGTGAACGCGAAGCCTTCCGCCAGCTTCATCTCAATGTCTGGCTGGATCATTCCGCCGACCCGTTTGTCGATATGCTGATCTATGATGAAGGCAGCTTCCCCGTTGATCCCGAAGAAATGGAGGATCAACCCTGCTGGATCGGCGTTGACCTCTCAGCCGTCAGCGACCTGACCGCCGTGGTCGCCGCATGGCGCAACGGCGACGGCTATATCGTCCATCCATGGTTCTTCTGCCCTGAAGACAATCTGCGCGGCCGCGCCGACCGTGACGGCGTTCCCTATCCCGAATGGGCCGAACAGGGCCATATCATCCCGACACCCGGCGAGGTGATCGATTACCGCATTGTCGAGGATCACATTCGCGAGCTTTGCGCCCGCTTCGATGTGCATGAAATCGCCTTCGATCCGCACATGGCCCGCAATATGCTCAACAACCTTCAGGAAGACGGCTTCCCGGCCGTGGAAATGCGGCAAGGCTGGGTGACCATGGCCCCGGCAATCAAGGAACTCGAACGCGCCATTCTCGGCCGTCGCCTGATCCATGGCGGGCATCCAGTGCTACGCTGGAATTTTGAAAACATCGCCATTCACACAGATGCAGCGGGCAACAAGGCCTTCCACAAGGGCAAGAGCAAGGACCGCATCGACGGCGCGGTCGCCGCCGCCATGGCCATCAGCCGTGCCGCTGCCGGGGAAAGCAGTCTGTCCGTTTATGACAGCGAGGAGTGGTCCGAGGAGATGGCGTATTTTTGAGGGGGAGCACGCGGTTGTGTTCGGGAAATGGCACCACCCACGAAAGGGAAGCATTCCATAGATGCCAAACTAGAGAGTACCGTTCAATAACGGAGCCTAGCCGCTTAGGACCTCCTTAGCTCCCGTAAGGCCGTGACAAGATTCGTCAGGTCGGTATCAAAACTATCTTTGAATATTGTACCGAGACGCAAAGCCTGCGCGGTTTCAATAAAATCACAGTGCTTCTCTTCATTTTCGGATAGCATTGTGATGTGAGCGTCGAAAACGGACGCAATGAGTCGCTGCTTGCAGGTGATTGCGAACAGGCAGGAAGCAAAATCAGTGCTTTTGTGGACTATCAGAAGGTCAATATCACGAGCCTTGTCTGAAATTGTAAAAGCCGAACCAAAACCATAGATCTCCGAACTTTCCATAAAACTCAACCGTGTTTTTCGAAATATTCCTTTTCTTCTTCTGTCAAGTAAAGCCAGTAGTCAGTATGGTGCAAGGCACCCATGAATTCTCCGACCTTGAATAGGCCGACTTTCGATTCACGGCAATAGCTCTTGGCATCTGGAGTGTATCCGCACCACATGGAGTTTATGACTATTACGTTGATCTCGCCAATCCGATCGACAGTCTCTATGTATTCTGCGACGCCAAAGGCGTAACATTCACAGATGAAAACCCGAAGCCTGTCGCCCTGCGTGCGGGTCAATTCATATAAGCCGTCACCCTGAGAAATCAGGGACGCAACTTTACCATGCCTGTTCATCTGGCCTTCGAAGTACCTGTAATGCCCGTAGTGGCTAGTCCAAGGAAAGTTCTCGTTACGCGCCGCCATCGACAATTCCTCTGATAAGATCATCAAACTCTTTAGGGAAACGCTTTACTGCTGCATACGGGATATCATCTTCCACCCATTGCTCATAGCTGCGCACATGCATCAGAAAGGCGGTAATCGCTGCTTGATCTTCGGCGTCAAACAAGCGCCTATTTGCTTCTAGCATCGATGCTATCTTGCGGTTGTTGGGCACGATCACAGACAGACGTTCGGATACCCAGACTGCGTACACCGCCTCGTTGTGTGGCTGAGTTTGAGCAAGCTCAGATACAGGGCCATAATGTGCCCAAGACTGCCTATTTTCTTCCAACAACGGCACGATCATTTTAGCGACGTCGGGCCTGGTGGCCATTGGAATCTGGTCCAGCTGCTTTCGCACTCTTGCTTCGTGTTCAGTTTTCATCTCATGAAGAACATCCACCGTATAAGTGAGCTCGTTCTCTCTTCGGTCTATTAACCTATGATGCGTTGGGCAGAGCAGAATTAAATTCTCGTAGTCATCTCGCTCTGCATCAGTCTGAGCTGCGTTATGTCTATTCGCTCCCTGTTTGTCTCCACAAATATGGGCCATCTCACCCAGCGGAAAAGGCGCGGCATCGCCTGCGAGAGTGTCACAGAGTCGTTCCCAGCAACCGGGGAAAGCGCAGCGTCCGCCCGAATATGACCAGAGAATCTTGATAGTCTTTTTGGTGATAGCCATAGGGACCTGATAACATAAGGGGTTAAGAAAAACAGATGCGATTCAATTTATTCTGCAAGATTTACAAAAATAGAAATAAATTTTATATACTAAAATGGTTTTTTGCAAACTAACCTAATAAAATAATTTTATTGTAATAGTTATGAAAATATTTAATTAATATTTTCATTGGGGTTGATCTCCACGACGCAATCAAAATTATTTTTACTTACGAGTCGTTTGGTAACATTTTGAAACTTTTCGGCAGGGCGCATTTCATATAGCGTAGTTGCGTATTGGTCGAAATAAGCCAAGTCTTCTTCAGGGAGTGCGACTCTTTCAAGATGCCTTCGGAAAGAGGCGTAAACTTCATATCCGTTTCGCCAGATCGCGCAAGAAAACGTTCCAAGGATGAGCTGTGAATTCTTAGTTTTCAATGCGAAGCTCATCGCGGCTGCCCAAAGGCTTATATCGTCGTCGCATAAGAATGCCTCCATTAAAGCTGCGCCCAACGCGTTTGGGTATTCTCCAGTTGATTGGGCACGATCTATTTCGCTAATCCAAGTCGATCTATCGCTTATGCATTCCGTTCCAACCAAGTTGTTTCTCTGGTAAAAATCATGGAGCCACGAACTTAGCCAAGCTTTGGTAAGAGCTTCTGCTCCATTTAGTTCGTCGGGGGCTCGTGCGGCGACGTCCTCAAACTTGCTCTTGGCGCCAATGAAATCGCCAGAATACAGAAGGGCATCTCCTGTGCAGATCCCGACCTGTGGGTTGGGTGATAAGTTGTAAGATGCGCTGTAGAACAGTGAAGCCGATCTGAAGTGCCTACTCCAGAAGCAGCAGGCACCCACCTCATTTAAGAAGTATGTTCTTTGAAGGTAAATTTCGTCGAGTTTTCTGGCCCTGTTGTAGTTGCTTACGGCCTCTCCTAAGCGGCCGTTATTCATTTGGAAATTTGCGAGAGAGTAGCAAATTGTTGACAGGTTCTGGTTGTTGGTCGGGTCGTGATCTGAGATGGCGTCTGTGTAGAAGGCAGTGACAGCAGCTTCTCGTTTCACCATTGGGATTTCGCTGGAAAGCAAGGCGTTTAGGTATGTCAAATAGGCCTCATCTTGAATTGCGTGAATCCTATTCCAGCGAGCGATATCCGCAGCGGTGTCTGGGTTGTTAATAGCTAGTTGCGCTATTCGACCCGCGATTATCCGGTTGTTCGCGGTGAACTGGTTTGCGTGAATTATCCTAATCAATTCCGAAGATTGTCGATGAAATTCGTAGCGACCAGTCATATAAGCTAGAATATAAGTTAAAATAGGAAGTATTTTTTCGCTTGAAAATTCATCTATATGCCAATTTATACTAGCTATCGCGTCTATTGATGCAACAAGGTAATTGTCTTTCAGGTGTATTGCAATTGGTAAACACCGATCGGGGTCGTTGCTGGTGCCTATCATTTGGCTCATACGTTGAAGCCGTGATGCGGCGAGCTTTAGTTCGAAAACACTAGAGCTTGTTGTGCCTCCATCCTCCACGGTGAGGCCAAGCGGAAGGTTTCTTGTTCCTAATCTGATTGTTCTCAGTATCTTTATGGTTCTCAAAACTTTGAGCGGCGTCTCGTCACTCCAAGTGTCGGCTTCAGAGAAGCGAACCGTTGCTGAGGCCGATGAGGTTGGGCCGATTTGATCAAAGACGTTGTGAATCCATATAAAGTGAGTTGTTCGCGTCGCCGCGCAATAACGCACAATAATTGATGGTGCGTCCAGGGATGAAAGGTAGCTCAGACGATCAATTTTCATGCGGACAGAGCGTTCTTGGCCTTTTTTGTCTGTGGCCTTCATCTGCACGTAGAAAATTAGCCCTGTCGATCTTCCATCTTCGTCAAAAATCTCGACCTCTAAATCTACTCCATAGTCTTTGTCTTTGGTTCGGCAAACCCATTCGTCGGGTAGGAGCCTTTGAAATTCGACAATAGAGATATCTTCTAAGCGATGACTTCTTGTTCTTTGTGACAAAGCAGATCCGAGGTTTTTCTAGACTGCGCTTAGCCGGTGGCCTCCGTTTTTTTGTTCCAGAGACAACCCTATGTGGTTAAACGTCAACTGCCATTGCCTGCAATGGCGGGTTTGGTTTGGACAGGCTGATGCTCGTTCTCGATTGATTTTCGGCCTTATTTATGCTGCCGCAGATATCGCGCACACTGCCTTGAATTAAGCCTGATCGGGCGTCTCGTAGTCAAGTGATGAATGCGGGCAATGGCTGTTGTAGTAGGTTAGACATCGTTCGATGCTGCCCTAGGGCTAGGTAGTAGATCCGTTTTCCTGAGGAGCGCTATCTTCATGCTTGCTCGACCGCCACTGTTGCTCGGCAGGTTTTTTGCGCCACGCTTTCTTGCTTTCTACATCGCGCGAGCGCTTCGCCCGACAACTTCACTGCAGAACGTGTGTGTGACAAAATGATCGAGAGTTTTCGCAGCGCTGCCTGCCAACTGAACCAATCAATGGCGGCGCACCGGTAAACGAATCCCAGCGTCAGTCGTAAATATATGTCAGGATGGCAGGCTAGGTTCGACCGAGGCGGGGAGGGAGAGGTTCTGCATTAGTCGCGGACTAATCCTATGAGTCGAAAACCGCTTATCTGCCTATTCATTCTTCCGGTATAGCCCTATCGCCCATTAGTCTTTTTGGTGGGCTAGTGGCATCGGTTGCATGATTCTTTGCTTTGATAATGTTGCGTCCATGTCGCGCGGATTTGCTGTGAATCGTGGAAAACCGTTGAAATCAAGGGGTAATCAATTGCAACAAAATGCAACATGGAATGGAGAAGTTTTGGCTCTAAGTCATTGATTTTATTGGCGCGCCCGACAGGATTCGAACCTGTGACCTTTGGAATCGGAATCCAACACTCTATCCAGCTGAGCTACGGGCGCTCCGGCGGGGCCGTATGGGCGGTCCCGCATTGCCGCGTTGTTTAGCGCAGCTTTGGTCGCGCATCAATCTCAAAAAAACACAAAAGGCCTGCGAAAGTGAGGCGGTGGCGCGGTCGGGCCTTTCGGGCAGGGCATGCCTGCCGGGAGAGACTATAGACTAAAGTTTAAGTAAGCATTCTTTAACTTCTTCCGGACGGCCGGAAAAAACCATATATGCCAGACTGTTAATATCGCTTGCCGGCAACATATAGCAGAATTGGTATATCTGCTTCGGCGTTCTCAATTTGACACCCCACGCCCCTTGAACGAGTTTCGAAACGCGATCTGCACCCCGCTCAAGGCTTCGTCTCGGCCCGTCGGGAGGGCGGAATACACCGGATCATGCATCCGGTGCGGGGGCAGACGAAACGCACGTTTCGTGAATTGGGAGAGAGATATGAAACTCGTAGTATCTGCATTTGCCGTTGCGGCAATGGCGGTGACATCGTTTGCCGTGCCGGCCTTTGCGCAGGACAAGGGCACGATCGGCATCGCAATGCCGACGAAATCGTCCGCCCGCTGGATTTCCGACGGCGAATCCATGGTCCAGCAGTTCAACGAGGCCGGCTACGCCACCGACCTTCAGTATGCTGAGGATAATATTCCCAACCAGCTGTCGCAGATCGAAAACATGATCACCAAGGGCGTCGATGCCCTGGTTATTGCCTCGATCGACGGCACGACGCTGTCCAATGCGCTGGCCAATGCGGCCGCAGCCGGCATTCCGGTCGTTGCCTATGACCGCCTGATCCGCGAAAGCGGCGATGTGGACTATTATGCCACTTTCGACAATTTCCAGGTCGGCGTCCAGCAGGGCTCCAGCCTCGTCAAGGGCCTGGAGGAGCGCTTCCCGGAAGAGGACGTCTGGAATGTCGAACTGTTCGGCGGTTCGCCCGACGACAACAACGCCTATTACTTCTATGACGGCGCCATGTCGGTGCTGCAGCCGATGATCGACGAAGGCAAGATCGACATCGTCTCCGGCCAGATGGGCATGAACCAGGTCGGCACGCTGCGCTGGGACGGCGCTGTTGCCCAGGCGCGCATGGATAACCTCCTGTCGGCCAATTATACCGACGAGACCATCCACGGCGTTCTGTCGCCCTATGACGGCCTGTCCATCGGCATCCTGTCTTCGCTCAAGGGCGTCGGCTACGGCTCCGGCGACCAGAAGATGCCGATCGTCACCGGTCAGGACGCCGAGCTGCCCTCGATCAAGTCGATCAACATGGGCGAGCAGTATTCCACCGTGTTCAAGGACACTCGCGAACTTGCTCGCGTCACCGTCGGTATGGTCGAGGCGCTGCTTGAAGGCGGGGAGCCGGAGATCAACGACACCACGACCTACGACAACGGCGTCAAGGTCGTTCCCTCCTACCTGCTCGCGCCGGTTGCCGTCGACGGATCGAACTGGGAGGAAATCCTGGTCGACAAGAGCGGCTACTACACGCTGGACCAGATCAAGGAATAAATCCTGAAGAAGAAGCAAAAGGCGGGGCGCCTGCTCCGCCTTTTTCTGGTTACCGCGACCGTTTGCTGGTAGTTTTCGGTCTAAGCGCAATTGTGCATGTGCAGCATGCCGAAGAGTACTGATTTAAGTACGAACTAAAGAGAAAAATAACAACAAATGGCAGTAAGTGACGTTTGTTAAAAAGAACCTGTTTTGCGGCGCACAAAGTGTTTTCAATCGAATAAATTGATTTGACTAACGTGCCTCAAGATGTATCGTCAGCCCGTCCGCATTGGCCGAAATCGGCTTTTGCCGGTTGCCTTGCGGAAGGAGCCGGAAGGGCGCTCAAAAGCGTTTCCACCGGTGGGCATACGTTTCAAGTCGAGGTCGGGGCAGGAAGCCTTCGTCCTCCAAATGGGAGAGAGACATGAAAAGCGTTATCTCTATGCTTGCAGCCGCAAGCGTGGCCGTTGCGGCGCTCGCCGTACCCGCGATCGCGGCTGACAAGGGCTATGTCGGCATCGCCATGCCGACCAAGGGCCTGGACCGCTGGAACAAGGACGGCGCCTCCATGGTGCAGCAGTTCCAGGACGCGGGTTACAAGACCGACCTGCAATACGCCGAAAACGAAATTCCCGCGCAGCTCTCGCAGGTCGAGAACATGATCACCAAGGGCGTGGACGTCCTCGTGATCGCCGCGATCGACGGCGGCTCGCTGACGGCGCCGCTGGCCAATGCCGCGGCAGCCGGCATTCCGGTGATCGCCTATGACCGCCTGATCCTCAACACGCCGAATGTCGATTACTACGCCACCTTCGACAACTTCAAGGTCGGTGTGATCCAGGGCAACAGCCTGGTCGAGGGCCTGAAGGCCCGCTTCCCCGACGTTCACCCCTGGAACGTTGAGCTCTTCGGTGGTTCGCCGGACGACAACAACGCCTACTTCTTCTACAACGGCGCCATGTCCGTCATCCAGCCGCTGATCGATTCGGGCGACATCGTCATCCCGTCGGGGCAGATGGGCATGGACAAGATCGGCACGCTGAACTGGTCGAACGCCGCCGCCCAGGCGCGCATGGACAACCTGCTTTCGGCCTATTACACGCAGCAGCCGCTGCACGGCGTCTATGCCTCCAACGACGACCTCGCCATGGGCGCGATCTCCTCGCTGAAGAGCCTCGGCTATGGTTCGGGCGACATGAAGATGCCGATCATCACCGGCCAGGACTCGAACCTTCCGAACGTGAAGGCGATCATCGAAGGCCTGCAGTATTCCTCGATCTTCAAGGATACACGCAAGCTGGCCGAAGTCACCGTCGGCATGGTCGAGGCGATTTCCGAAGGCAAGCAGCCGGAAATCAACGACACCTCCACCTATAACAATGGCGACAAGGTCGTGCCGTCCTATCTGCTGGAGCCGGTCGCCGTCACCCAGGACAACTGGAAACAGATCCTGGTCGACGACAGCGGCTATTACACGATGAAGCAGATCGAAGAATAACCCCGAGAGCTTCGCGTGGGGCCTGCCGCCGGCCGTTCCGGTCGGCGGCGGTGCCGGACGCCGGCCGGGTGAGGGTGTCATGACAACATTGCTCGAAATGAAAAAAATCACAAAGACCTTTCCGGGCGTGAAAGCGTTGAGTGATGTCGATCTCGCTGTCGAAGAAGGTGAAATTCACGCGCTTGTGGGCGAAAACGGGGCCGGCAAGTCGACCTTGATGAAGGTTCTTTCAGGCGTCTACCCCCATGGCAGCTATGAAGGGGAGATCCATTATGCCGGCGAACTGGCGACGTTCGGCGGTATTTCCGACAGCGAAAAGAAGGGCATTATCATTATCCATCAGGAACTTGCCCTGGTTCCGCAATTGTCGATCGCCGAAAATATCTTTCTCGGCAACGAAGTCGCCAAATCCGGCGTGATCAGCTGGCCGGATACCTATCAGAAAACCGAGAAACTGTTGCGCAAGGTGGGGCTTAAGGATCCGCCCGCCACGCTCGTCGAAAAGATCGGCGTCGGCAAGCAGCAGCTTGTCGAGATCGCCAAGGCGCTGTCGAAGGACGTGCGGCTTTTGATCCTCGACGAGCCGACCGCGGCCCTTTCGGAAAGCGACAGCGCCAAGCTTCTGAGCCTGCTTCTGGAACTGAAGCAGCAGGGCATCACCTCGATCCTGATTTCGCACAAGCTGAACGAGGTCGAACAGGTCGCCGACAGCATCACCGTCATCCGCGACGGTGCTTCGGTCGCCGATATCGACTGCCACAAGGAAGAGGTCAGCGAGGCGAAGATCATCCAGGCCATGGTCGGCCGGGCGATGGAAAACCGCTACCCCGACCGCGAGCGCAATATCGGCGAGGAGCTGATGTCGGTGAAGGACTGGACCGTCTGGCATCCCGAGCAGACCGACCGCAAGGTGATCAAGAACGTCAAGTTCAATGTGCGCGCCGGCGAGATCGTCGGCATTGCGGGCCTGATGGGTTCCGGGCGCACCGAGCTTGCCATGAGCATTTTCGGTCAAAGTTACGGCCGCAATATCTCCGGCGAGGTCTGGCTCGGCGGTCAGAAGGTCGATGTCTCGACCGTGCCGAAGGCGATCTTCGCGGGGCTTGCCTATGTGACCGAAGACCGCAAGGCGCTCGGGCTCGTGCTTGATGAGCCGATCACCAAGAACGTCACGCTTGCAAACCTTCCGGGCGTTTCCAAATACGGCGTCCTGAATACGGCCGAGGAGACCAAGACGTCGGAATATTATCGCAAGGCGATGAATATCCGCACGCCGACGGTGGCCCAGCGCGTGGTCAACCTTTCCGGTGGCAACCAGCAGAAGGTCGTCCTGTCGAAATGGCTGTTCACGCAGCCCGATGTGCTCATCCTTGATGAGCCGACACGCGGTATCGATGTCGGCGCGAAGTTCGAGATCTATTCTCTGATGAACCAGCTTGCAGCCGAAGGCCGCGGCGTGGTGATGATCTCGTCGGAAATGCCGGAACTGCTCGGCATGTGCGACCGCATTTACGTTATGAACGAGGGGGCATTGGTGGGAGAACTGGACGCCGCAGAGGCGAGCCAGGAACGCATCATGTCCTTCATTGTCAGAAAATAGAAAGAGATGACGATGAATACTCCTGAGGAAAATGCAGGCCAGAGCAAACCCTCGATTCGCTCCTACCTGACGCTTCGCATGCGCGACTACGGCATTTTGCTTGCGCTGATTGTCATTATCGCCTTCTTCCAGATCGTGACCGACGGCGTGTTGATGCGCCCGGTCAACATCACCAACCTGTTCCTGCAGAACTCCTATGTCATCATCATGGCGCTTGGCATGCTGATGATCATCGTGGCGGGGCATATCGACCTGTCCGTCGGCTCCATTGTCGGCTTCATCGGCGCGCTTGCCGCCGTTCTGATCGTGCAATGGAACGTGCCGGTCATCGTCACGATCTTCGCCTGCATCTTCGCCGGCATGCTGATCGGGGCGTGGCAGGGCTATTGGGTGGCCTACTGGAAAATCCCGTCCTTCATCGTGACGCTGGCGGGCATGCTGATCTTCCGCGGCCTGTCGCTGTGGCTGCTGAACGGCCAGTCCGTCGGACCCTTCCCGAGCTCGTTCCAGCTGCTGTCCACGGGCTTCGTGCCGGACATTTTCGGGGTCGGGAAGCCGAACATGACGGCGCTTGCCGCCGGCATCATCGCCGCCGCCGCGATCGTCTATCTCGCCTGGCGGGGCCGTGCGCGCAATGTCGCCTATGGCATCGAGGATGAACCCTATTCCTTCTTCCTCGGCCGCAACATCATCGTCGCCGCGGTCCTGGTCTTCGTCTCGTGGAAGCTCGCGTCCTTCCGCGGCCTGCCGAACGTGCTGGTGTCGATGGCGATCCTGACGGTGATCTACACCTTCATCACCGAGAGCACGACCTTCGGTCGCCGCGTCTATGCGATCGGCGGCAATGAGAAGGCGGCAGCCCTTTCCGGCATCAATACGAGGCGTTTGAACTTCATCGTCTTCGTCAATATGGGCATGCTCGCGGCCCTTGCCGGTCTCGTCTTTGCCGCCCGCCTCAACATCGCGACCCCGAAGGCCGGTAACGGTTTCGAGCTCGATGTCATCGCGGCTGTCTTCATCGGCGGCGCGTCGATGTCCGGCGGCGTCGGCAAGATCGTCGGCGCGGTCGTCGGCGCCTTCATCATGGGCATCATGAACAACGGCATGTCGATCATGGGCATCGGTATTGATTACCAGCAGGTGATCAAGGGCCTCGTCCTGCTCGCGGCCGTCGTCTTCGACGTCTACAACAAGAACAAGGCCTGACGGCGAAAGCCATAGCTAAAAACATCAAGGGGGCAGGGCGGTTTTTCCGCTCTGCCCCTTTTTCGTGTTCTGCGCGGCCTGTCAGCCAAGCCTGCGGCAGGACGAGCGCACGATCAGCCGCGACGGCAGACGCAGGAGCCGCGGAGGCGTGGCGCGGGCGGTCGTGTACTCGGCCTCCAGCCGCTCGATCAGCATGCCGGCGGCGGCTTCGGCGATCGCCGGAATGTCCTGATCGAGCGAGGTGATCTCGGGATCGAACCCGGCTGAAAAATGCAGCCCGTCGAAGGAAATCAGCGAGACGTCATCCGGCGCCTTCAGCCCCATCGATTTCAGGCCCTGCAGCACGCCGCGGGTCTGCATCGTGTTGATCGTTACGATCGCCGTCGGCCGGTTCTGCCGCGACATCAGATCCTGCGCGGCCCGGAAGGCCTGATCCTCGCGTTGATGATGGGTATAGACGAAGTTGTCCGGAACAGGGTGTCCGGCCTCGCTGAGCGCCGCGCGGGTGCCTTCCAGCCTGTCGTCGGACACCGAGATCCCCGTGCGCCCGGCAATCACGGCAATATCGCGGTGACCGAGCTGCAGCAGATGGTGGACGATCAACCGGGCGCCAAGCGCATTGTCGTCGACCACGCAATCAAACGGAGCGCCCTCGATGATGCGGTCGATAATCACGGTCGGGAACCTGATCGCGGGGATAATGTTCTCGGCGTAGTGCTCGCCAAGGCAGGTTGGAAACAGCACCAGACCGGCAACCTGATGGTCGCCCATGCGCGCAATATCGGCCAGTTCGCGCACGGGATCATCGCCGTTGGACGCAAAGAACATCGAGTAGCCCTTGTCCGACAGCGCCACCTGCATGCTGCGGGCAATGCTGGCGGCATAGGGCGCTGCGATATCGGGCACGAGCAGGCCGATCTGGCGCGAGCGGCCGAGGCGCAGGTTCCGCGCCACCGGATTGGGCACGTAGCCAACGGCCGCGATCGCAGCATTGACCCGAGCGCGTAACGTTGCGCTGACTGGCGCGCTGTCATTGATCGTGGCGGAAACGGTGGTTACGGAGACGCCGGCGGCCTTCGCTACATCCTTGATTGTGGCCATTTTTCCCCCTGCTTCAATACTCTCTGTTTACACGGTTTTTTTTGAATCGCCAGCGTGTTGCGTGGAATCGGCTTGATCATCGTCTGGTTTCGCGTTAAATACGTAACGTTTCGTGTATTTAGTATACGAAAAATAGGGGATAAAGGCGACCTTATCGTGGAGGATGCGAAAGGTTGCGTGTTTCGGGAGGGAAAGTTGAAAAAATCCGCTTTGTTGCTCACCGCCGCCCTGGCGACGCTTGCCGCACCGGCTTTTGCCGATGACAATGTGCTTCGCCTGCGCATGAATGGCGATATCAATTCCGTCGATCCGATTTCGACAACCAATTACACGATCCGCAATGCCAGCTATCTGATCTATGACGTGCTGTTTGCGCTGGACGAGAATTTCGAGGTTCAGCCGCAAATGGCCGAGAGCGTCGATGTTTCCGATGACGATCTGGTTTACACCATCACGTTGCGCGACGGTCTGACCTTCCACGACGGCAGCCCGGTGACGGCAGAAGATGCCGTGGCCTCGCTTCAACGCTGGGGCAAGGTCGATGGTCTCGGCAAGATCATGTTCTCCAAGATGGACAGCATCGAAGCCGCCGATGACAAAACGCTTGTGATCACCATGGCCGAGCCCTGGGCCCAGGTTCTGCCGGCCATCGGCAAGATCTCGTCCAATATTCCGGTGATCATGCCCAAGCGGCTCGCCGAGCAGGATCCGGGCGATCCGGTGACCGAACCGATCGGTTCCGGCCCTTACCGTCTGCTGGTCGATGAATGGGTGCCCGGTTCGATTGCGCCTTATGAAAAGTTCGAGGGGTATGTTCCGCGCGAGGAACCGGCGTCCATGGCCGCCGGCGGCAAGGTTGCGGGTTTCGACCGGGTCGAGATCGTCAATATTCCCGATACGGCGACCGCGATCGATGCGTTGCTTGCCGGTGAAATCGACTGGATGGAGGAAGTGCCGGCCGACATGTTGCCGCTGTTTGAAGGTCAGGATGGAGCGGTTGCCGAACCTGCATTGCAGTCGGGCAACTCGCTTCAGCTTGTCGTCAATCACCTGAACCCGCCCTTCGACAATCCGAAAATCCGCCATGCGCTTCAGCTCGCTCTGGAGCAGGAGCCCTTCATGCAGGCCATGAACGGCGACAATGCCGATCTCTACGAGATCTGCGCGGCCGTCTTCTTCTGCAACACGCCGTTTGAAAGCGACGTCAACACCGACCGGGTGCTGACCCGCGACGTGGCCGCGGCCAAGGCGCTGCTGGAAGAGGCAGGCTATGACGGCACGCCGGTGCACATCATGCATGTGACCGATATCGCCGGGCAGGACGCCGCCTATTCGGTGCTGAAGCCGATGCTGGAGGAGGCGGGATTCGTCGTCGACGAGCAGATCGCCGACTGGGCGACGGTCTCCACGCGACGCGCCTCCAAGGAGCCGGTCGCAGACGGCGGCTGGAACCTGTTCTTCACCGGCTGGGGCTATGTCGACCAGATCAACCCGATGACGAATGTCTATGTCGCCGGCGCCTGTGAGGATGGCTGGTTCGGCTGGGCCTGCTCGGAAGAACTCCAGGCGCTGCGCGAGCAGTTCGCCGCGACCAGCGATCCGGAAGAGCAGAAGAAGCTCGCCACCCGCATGCAGGAAGTGACCCACGATCTCGTGCCCTACGTTCCGCTCGGCCAGGTTTATCCGAGTCAGGGGCTTTCGACAGATCTGGACGGCTATATCCGCAGCCCCGTTCCGTTCTTCTGGAATGTTTCGCGCGCCGAAAACTGAGTAAGATACCGGGCCGGGGGCTTATGACTCCGGTCCGTCCAGCACCCCTTAGAAATGGGAGGAACGCGTGCCGGCTTATATTCTTGGCCGACTGGCGGCCGCCATACCGACCCTGCTTCTGGTCTCCGTCTTCATCTTTCTGCTGGTGCATCTGGCACCCGGCGATCCCGCACTCCTGATTGCCGGCGACAATGCAAGTCCGGCCCAGGTCGAGCAGATTCGCGCGCGGCTTCATCTTGACCAGTCGCTCCTCAACCAGTTCGTCATCTGGTTTTCCAATGCGGTCCACCTCGACCTCGGCGTCAGCGTCTATTCGGGCAAGCCGGTGACGGAACTGATTGCCCAGCGCATCGAACCGACCTTCATGCTGGCTGCCTACACGATGGTGCTGACCGTGCTGGTCGCGATCCCGCTCGGCACGATTGCCGCGTGGAAGGCCAACGGTCTTGTCGACCGCATCATCATGGCGTTTTCCGTGGCGGGCTTTTCCGTGCCGGTCTTTGCCACCTCCTATTTGCTTGTCTATCTCTTCGCGGTCAAAGTCCGCTGGTTTCCGGTTCAGGGCTACAAACCACTGTCTGATGGCGTCGGTGCAACCCTCGTCTCGCTGACGCTGCCGTCAATCGCGCTGATGCTTGTGTTCGCAGCGCTCATTGCCCGCGTCACCCGAGCCGCCGTCCTGGAAGTCCTGCAGGAGAATTTCGTGCGCACGCTGAAGGCCAAGGGCATGGGCACCGGTCGCATTCTGGTGCTGCATGTTCTGAAGACCGCGGGCGTCCCGATCGTCACCGTCATCGGCATCGGCTTCGCCGCCCTCATCGGCGGCGTGGTGGTGACGGAAAGCGTGTTCAACATTCCGGGTATCGGGCGGCTCACCGTCGATGCCATCGTGCGCCGGGACTATCCGGTAGTGCAGGGCATCATCCTGTTTTTCTCCGTCACGCTCATCCTCATCAATCTGATCGTCGATCTGAGCTACGCATTGTTCGATCCGAGGGTGAGGGGATGACGGCCGTCATGGAAGAGACCAGCAAAAGCGTCCGTTCGTCCGAAACCCTGCTTCTCGTCAGCGAAGGTTTCCGTTTTCTCAAGGCCCACCGCGAAGTCACCATCGTTCTTTTGATGCTGGCGGCCATGGCGCTCGTCGGGGCGTTCGCGCCGCTGCTTGCGGGTGATCCGATGGCGATCAATCCCGCCATGCGCTACAAGCCGCCGTCAGCCGAGCATTGGCTTGGAACCGACAATCTCGGCCGCGATGTCTATGCGCGGCTGATCTACGGGACACGTAACTCCATGGCCGTCGGTTTTGCCGTTGCCGGCATTACCACCGTCATCGGCGTCGCTATCGGGGTCTATGCCGGGTTTTCCAGCCTCGGCGGCGCCATCGTCATGCGATTGAATGATGCGATGATGTCGATCCCTGCGGTGCTGCTGGCCATTGCGCTTGCCTCGCTGATGGAGCAGGGGCTTGCCGCCGTCATCGTCGCCATCACTGTGCCGGAAATACCGCGCATGGTGCGTGTCGTGCGCGCGCTGGTGCTCGGTATTCGCCGCCAGCCCTATCTTGCCGCTGCCGTCTCCATCGGCACGCGCGGTCTGCCGCTCGTCTTTCGCCATGTGCTGCCCAACATGTTCGGCCCGGTGCTGGTGCAGGCGACCTATGCCTGCGCCTCTGCCGTCATCACCTCTGCCGTGCTTGCCTTTCTCGGCGTCGGTGTTTCCCCCGATATTCCGAGTTGGGGCGGCATGATGGCTTCTGCCAAGTCCATGTTCCGGCTTCACCCCGAACTGATGCTCTATCCGGGGCTGGCGCTCTCCTTGCTTGTGCTGCTTGTCAACATACTGGGCGACCGGCTGTCGGATGCCGTCGATCCGCGCAAGGCCAAAAGGGGGATCCTGTGATGAGCGAGACATTTCTGTCCGTCGACAATCTGTCGCTGATCTTTTCCGGCAAGGCCGGCGTTCACCACGCGCTCACCGATGTCTCGTTTCATGTCGATCGCGGCGAGATCCTTTCCTTTGTGGGGGAATCAGGCTGTGGCAAATCGGTGACGGCGATGTCGGTTATGCGGCTTCTGCCGCGCCACGGAGTCGAATATCCCTCCGGCAGCATCGTGCTCGACGGAGAAGACCTGCTGCAAAAGAGCGAGCGGGAGATGCGCGCAATCCGCGGCGGCAGGATCGGGATGATCTTTCAGGATCCGATGACATCCTTCACGCCGGTCCACACCATCGGCATGCAGATCGCCGAGACCGTCTCGCGTCACCGGGGCGTTTCGAAAAAGGCGGCGATGACCCGCGCTCTGGAAATGCTTGATCTGGTGCGCATTCCCGATGCGAAAAACCGGATCACGGCCTATCCTCACGAGCTTTCGGGGGGCATGCGGCAAAGGGTGATGATCGCCATGGCGCTGGCCTGCGATCCGGAGCTGCTGATCGCCGACGAACCGACAACAGCGCTCGATGTGACGGTGCAGGCGGAAATCCTGGAACTGATCGCGGATCTGAGGCGCGATCTCTCCATGTCGGTGATCCTCATCACCCATGATCTGGGTGTCGTTGCCGAGACCGCCGACCGCGTGATGGTGATGTATGCGGGCCGCGTGGTCGAGGAGGGGGCCGTGGCCAGCGTCCTCGGTAATCCGGCGCATGGCTATACGGCCGGACTGATCGAGGCGCTGCCGCTGTCGGGTTCTGCCTATCACCGCCAGCCGCTGAAGGAGATTCCCGGCGCCGTGCCGCGTCTGGACCATCTGGTCGACCACTGCATCTACGCCGATCGCTGCGCCTTCGCGACGGCAGAGTGTCGCAACGCGCTGCCCGCCGGGCATGTCGTTGGCAAGCGGCATCTTGCCGCGTGTTTCAATTCCGGCGCGGTGTCTTCGGCGCTCAGTGGCAATGAAATCGTGAGGGCCTGGCAATGAATGTGCAGTTGAGGCTTGAGGGGGTCAGCAAGGCCTATGATCTCGGCAAGATCGGACTTTTCGGGAAACCGCGTCTCCTGCATGCGGTCAACGGTGTCGATCTCGATATCCGCAAGGGTGAGACGCTGGGTCTGGTCGGGGAGTCCGGTTGCGGGAAATCGACCCTTGCCCGGCTGATCATGCATCTGGAAAAGCCGACGGAAGGGGCCATCACCTTTGACGGCGAGGACCTTAACGCTGTTTCGTCATCACGCCTGCATGCCGCGCGGCGGCGGTTCCAGATGGTGTTTCAGGACCCGTATGCCTCGCTCAATGCGCGCATGACCGCACGTGTGATCCTGGCCGAGGCACTGAAGAACTACCGCTATGGAAGCCCGGCAGAGATCGGGGCTCGGGTCGAGGCCGTGGCGTTCGCCTGCGGCTTGTCCTCCTACCACCTCGACAAACACCCGCATGAGCTTTCCGGCGGCCAGTGCCAGCGTATCGGCATTGCCCGCGCCATCGCGCTCGATCCGGAAATGATTGTTGCCGACGAGCCGGTCTCCGCGCTCGACGTCTCCATCCAGGCGCAGATCATCAATCTGATCCTGAAACTGCAGAAGGAGATGGGGCTTACCCTGGTCTTCGTTTCGCATGATCTTTCGGTGGTCGCCCACATCGCCGACCGGGTCGCCGTGATGTATCTGGGGCGCATCGTCGAACTGGCGCCGGTGCATGATCTCTTTACCGGAAGCGCGCATCCCTATACCCGGCTTCTCCTCTCCGCCGTGCCGCGTCCGGCTCCGGTCGCCAGCCGGGGGCGGCAGTTGAAAGGCGAGCTTCCAAGCCCGCTGAACCCGCCCAAGGGCTGTCATTTCCGCCCGCGCTGTCCGTTTGCGACGGAAAAATGCCTCGAAAAGCCGCCCTTGCGGTCAGTCGGCACGGAGCGGCTGGCCGCCTGCCACTATGCCGAGAAAGTGATGGGAAACCCATGAGTGCCCATGAGAAACTGCCGGTGATGCTGATCCCCGGTCTGCAGTGTGACCGCCGGGTCTGGCAGTTGCAGATCCCGTTTATTGAGGCGCTCGGCCATGAGGTGATCGTACCGGACGGGCATTTTTCAGCCGAAAGCATTGCGGACATGGCAGAGATCGTTGCCCGGCAATTGCCCGAAAAAGCCCATGTTGCCGGCTGGTCCATGGGCGGCTATGTCCTCTGCCGCCTGCTTTCGACCCATGCCCGGCAGATTGCGAGCGTCGCGATGATCGCGACATCGGCGCAGCCGGAAAATGCAAGGCGCACGACCGAACGCCGGGCCGCGATGATGTCGGCGCGCCGTCTCGGCATGGAAAAGGCCTATCGTGCCAGTCTCGAGGCCTGTTGTTTCCGTCCAGAAAACGTTCCGACCGCGCTGATGGATGATCTCGTGGCCATGGGCTGCGATCTCGGGATCGAAACATTCTTCTCCCAGCAGGCGGCCATTATTGCGCGGGCGGACGGGCGCCCGGCGCTTGCCAGCTACAAGGGGCCGGTCACGATCATCTGCGGCGACGAGGATGCGGTGACCCCACCTGAATTTTCGCAGGAGATGCATGACATTGCGGCCGGATCTCAGCTTCTGATGATCCCGCAGGCAGGCCACAATGCACCGATCGAACGGCCGGATGCCGTCAATGCGGCATTGGCGAAGTGGCTGGGCGCCGGTCCTGCAACGCACGATCAGCCGCATGCAGCGGCGCTTTCCTGAGGTCGGGCCTGGGTTCGATACGGGAGACATCCCCGGCACACCGCAGCGTGCCGGGGCGGGTCGCACCCATCTGTCCAGAATGCCGCTTTTCTACATCAGCGACTTGTCTGGAGAGTATTAAAACGATCCAGTAGCCATTTGGTTTCAGAATTGCCGAAAATTAATCCGGACATGTTTGTGCCGCCCGTTTGCGCCGGGTAATTTCATCATCGGCAAAAATAGGCTAAGGCGGGTCGCAAACACGCGCGCCCCGGAGGTAAGAAGAACAATGGCCAGTCTCACGCTGCGCAACATCGTCAAGAAATATGGCCAGCGCCAAGTCATCCACGGCCTTGATCTCGACATCGCCGATGGCGAATTCGTCGTCCTCGTCGGCCCTTCCGGTTGCGGCAAGTCGACGCTGTTGCGGATGATTTCCGGGCTTGAGGAGATCACCGGCGGCGAGGTGATGGTCAACGGCCAGCTTGCCAACAAGATGCAGCCGCGCCAGCGCAACATCGCCATGGTGTTTCAGGATTTTGCCCTCTATCCGCATATGAGCGTGCGCAAGAACATGGCGTTCGCGCTGCGCATGGCCGGCATCTCCCGCGCCGAGCGCGATGCGGCGGTCGAGCGAGCGGCCGAGATGCTGGGGCTGACCGATGAACTGGAGCGCTATCCGAGCGAGCTTTCCGGCGGGCAGAAACAGCGCGTCGCCATGGGCCGGGCGCTGGTGCGCAATCCGGAGGCCTTTCTCTTCGACGAGCCGCTCTCGAACCTCGACGCCAAGCTGCGCGCCCAGATGCGCGCCGAGATCAAGGCGCTGCACCGTCGGCTCGAGACGACCATGGTCTATGTCACCCATGACCAGATGGAAGCGATGACCATGGGCGAGCGCATCGTTTTGATGCGCGCCGGCGTGATCGAGCAGGTCGGCACGCCGCTCGAACTTTACGACCGCCCGCAGAATGTCTTCGTCGCCGGCTTCATCGGCGCGCCGGGCATGAACCTTATCGAAGGCACGGTCGAGGACGACAACGGCGCATTGGCGCTGCGCAGCAAAGGCGGAGCCGTCTGGCCCCTGCCGGCGGTTGATGGCGTTGAAATCGGCGCTGCGGTCACCGTTGGCGTGCGCCCGGAAAACGTTTCCTTTGCCGATCAGGGAACCGAGGCGGTGATCGAATTCACCGAGACCACGGGCTCCGAGACCCATGCGACGATGACGGCCGGCGGCGACCAGGTTCTGCTGCTCACCCCCGAGCGCGTGCCGCACGAGCGTCACCAGCCGGTGAAGATTGCCTTCGATGCCGCGCGCATGCATGTCTTCGATACCGAAAGCGGCGACCGGCTGAACTGAGAGGCGGAATGGCTGACCTCGATCCGCTTTTCGACCGGCTCTCGCGGTCGAAATTCCGAAGCCGCTTTTCATTGTCCGAGAAGGACCGGGCCTATGCCGCGTCAAAGGGCAGGGCAGAGGTCAACGCCCATGCCGAGGATTTCATTCGCGCGCGCCTTGCGCCGGCCGAACCGGCCAATGACGGGAAGCAGACGCCGATGCGCGGCCACCCGGCCTTTATCGCCCAGCATGCAACGGCGACCTGCTGCCGGGGCTGCCTGATGAAATGGCACGGCATCGAAAAGGGCCGGCCGCTCGACGAGGGCGAGATTGCCTATGTCGTCGCGGTGCTCGACCGCTGGATCGTCGGCCAGATGTCGTCCGCGCAGCGGTGAACCGCCGGTTCAGGCGGAGAGCTTCATGCCCTTCAGCTTTTCCGGTTTCTCGCCGCCATAGGCCCAGTCGATAAGTTCCACGGTGTGCAGGATCGGAACGGCGGTCCCGGAGGCGATCTGGGTGATGCAGCCGATATTGCCGGTGGCGATGATGTCGGGCTTCGTCGCCTCGATATTCTTCACCTTGCGGGTCTTCAGCTTCGTCGAAATCTCCGGCTGCATGATGTTGTAGGTCCCGGCCGATCCGCAGCACAGATGCCCTTCGGCGGGTTCCCGCACGGCAAAGCCGGCGGCCTCCAGAAGCAGTTTCGGTCCGGCCTTGATCTGCTGGCCGTGCTGCATGGAACAGGCGGAGTGATAGGCGACGGTGATGCCCTGGCGTTTCTGCTCGGGAAGCTCAAGCCTTGTCAGATATTCGGTGACATCCTTCGCCAGGGCTGAAACCCTGGCGGCCTTTTCCGCATAGGCCGGATCATGCCGGAGCATGTGGCCGTAATCCTTGATCGTCGTGCCGCAGCCGGAAGCGGTGATGATGACGGCATCAAGCCCGCCGTTCTCGATCTCCCGCGTCCAGACGTCGACATTCTTCCGGGCTTCGAAAAGCGCCTGTTCCTCGCGGCCCATATGGTGGACCAGCGAGCCGCAACAGCCTTCGCCTTTCGGCACCACGACCTCAATGCCGAGCCGCGTCAGAAGGCGCACCGTCGTCTCGTTGATCGCGGGGTCGAGCACGGATTGGGCGCAGCCGGTCAGAAGCGCCACGCGGCCGCGTTTCTCTGAGGTCGCGGCATGAGTCGCGGGCTTCGAGACGGAGGACGCCGCGGGCAGGCGCGAAGGCGCCAGCTTCAGCATCGCCTCGAAGGGTTTGAGCGCCGCCACCGAGCCGAAAAGGCCGGCAAAGGGCCGCCCGAGCCGCGCCAGCGAGAGGGCCATGCGAAAACGGGCCGGGTAGGGCAGCACCGCCGCCAGAACCGCGCGGGTGAAGCGGTTCAGGAAGGGGCGTTTGTAGGTCTTTTCGATATGGACGCGGGCATGGTCGACCAGATGCATGTAGTCGACGCCGGAGGGACAGGTGGTCACGCAGGAGAGACAGGAGAGACAGCGGTCGATATGGGTGACCACTTCCTCATCCGCCGGACGCCCGTTTTCCAGCATGTCCTTGATCAGGTAGATGCGCCCGCGCGGACTGTCGAGTTCGTTGCCGAGCGTCACATAGGTGGGGCAGGTCGCCGTGCAGAAGCCGCAATGGACGCATTTGCGCAGGATGGATTCGGCTTCGGCGACCTTGGGATCGGCAAGCTGCTCGGGAGAAAAACGGGTCTGCATGGGATGCGCCTAAACCAGCCAGCTTTCCGGGCGCTCGATCGGCTCCGAACGGTTGACCTTCTGCAGGCCGATGATCACGCGGACGATGACCCAGACGGCGGTGGCCAGGAAACCGAACACGCCGATGATCACGAAGGTCAGCACGAAGGAGATCGCCGAAAACAGAAGCGCGATCCAGAAGGTGCGGATTGCCCAGGTGTAATGCGTCTTCAGCCAGCCCTCGGCCTTGTCGCGGTTCATATAGGCCGAGATCAGGCCGATGACGCCGGCGATGAAGATCACGCAACTGACGAGATAGAGGATATAGATCAGAATGACGTTGTTCCTGGTCGGATCCATCCACCCGTCGCCAAACCGTTTGGGCGGTGTCGTCTGGGGGTCGCTCATGCTGCCATCTCCTCTTTCGCCATCTTTCCGGGGCTGAAAATCCCCTTGGGGTCGAGTTTCTGCTTGATCCGCGCCGAAAGGGCGGCGATCGCCGGCGGCTGCGGTTCGAAGGCGGGGATCAGCGCCCGTGCCGTCGGGTCCGCGCGCATCAGGGTGGCGTGGCCGCCGCCATGGGCCTTGATCAGCGCCCTGAGCCGGCCCGGTTCCGGCGCGCCATCCATGCGCATCCAGATCAGTCCGCCCTGCCAATCGTAAAGGGCGTCGACCGCCGCCTCAAGGCGGATGTCGGCGACGAGCTTCGCGGCTTCCGAGGGCGCTATGCTGACGCGCCAGAGCGGGCGCAGCGATTTTTCCGCATAGGGCGCAGCGTCGCGGATCTCGCGCCAGAGCGTTGCGGTTTTCGTGGCATCCAATTCGGCGACGGAACCGATCGCGCCGGCATAGTCCTTCAGCTTTTCCGCGCGTACGGCAACCGATTCCGGCAGGCCCTCAAGCCTGAGGCAGGTGACACTGTCGCCTTCGAGCGCGCCGGACAGGAAGGCGGGCCGGACGCTGTAGGGCAGGTGGGCCGCGCCCGAAACCTCCAGCGGCAGCGCCATGGCGGCTGCCATCAGCGCAATCGCGTCGTCATCGGTCAGGTCGGAGACGATGATGGTGGTCGCCGCCTTCGGCGCCGGCAGCACCTTGAAGGTCACTTCCGTCAGGAAGCCGAGCGTGCCGTGCGAGCCCGCCATCAGCCGGGCAAGATCAAGCCCCGTCACATTCTTCATCACCCGGCCGCCGGCCTTGATCGCCTCACCCTTGCCGTTGATGAAACGCGCGCCCAGCAGATGGTCGCGGGCAGCCCCCGCAAGGGCGAAGCGACGGGGCCCGGAGACATTGGCGGCAAACACGCCGCCGATCGTGGGCGTGCCCTCGGTATTCATGATGCCGCGATGGTCCATCGGCTCGAAGGCGAGGAACTGGCCGTTTTTCCTGAGCGCCGCCTCGATTTCGGCAAGCGGCGTGCCGGCGCGCGCCGTCATCACCATTTCCGACGGCTCGTAGGAGACGATGCCGGAAAGCGTCGACGACGACAGCGTGGCTTCGGCCCTTTGCGGATTGCCGAAGCCCGACCGCGTATTGCCGCCGCAAAGGGCAAGCGGTACGCCCGTCTCGAAATGGCGGGCGATGATGCCGGCGGCTTCCGTCTCGCTTTCAGGTGTCAACAGTTCAGTCATCGCGGCCCTCCAGCGGGAAAACCTTGGAGGGGTTCAGCACCCAGTCCGGATCGAAGGCCGCGCGCACCGCCATCTGCTGGCGAAGGTCAATGTCGGAATATTGATGGCGCATCAGGTCGCGTTTCTCGATGCCGACGCCGTGCTCGCCGGTCAGGCAGCCGCCGGCGTCGACGCAGAGCTTGAGGATTTCCGCGCCCGCTTCCTCGGCGCGCGCGGCGTCTTCCGGGTCGTTGATATTGTAGAGGATCAGGGGATGCATGTTGCCGTCGCCGGCATGGAACACATTGGCGACCCGGAGGCCGTAGCGGTCGGTGATCTCGCTCGTTTTCTGCAGCACGTAGGAAAGCTGGCTGAGCGGCACGGTGCCGTCCATGCAGATGTAGTCGGCGATCCGGCCGGTGGCGCCGAAGGCGGATTTGCGGCCCTTCCAGATCAGGGCGGCTTCCGTCGCCGACTGGCTGCGGCGGATCGCCATCACGCCGTGGCGTTCGGCAATGGCGACGATCTCGGCGAGCATCGCCTCCATCTCGTCTTCCGAGCCCTCGACCTCGATGATCAAAAGCGCGCCGGCGTCGAGCGGATAGCCGGCCTTGGCAAAGGCCTCGCAGATTTCGATCGCCGGCTTGTCCATGAATTCTATGGCGACGGGAATGATGCCGGAGGCGATGATATCGGTGACGCAGGCGCCGGCCTGTTCGGACGTCGGGAAGCCGAAGAGCACGGGCCGCGCGCCTTCCGGACTTGCCAGAAGCCGGACGGTCGCCTCGGTGATGATGCCGAGCTGGCCTTCCGAGCCGCAGACCAGCGCCATCAGGTCGTAGCCGGCCGAATCAAGTGCCTTGCCGCCGAGATCGATGACCGTGCCATCGACCAGCACCATCTTCACGCCGAGAAGGTTGTTCGTGGTCACGCCGTATTTCAGGCAGTGCGCGCCGCCGGAATTCATGCCGATATTGCCGCCGATGGTGCAGGCAAGCTGCGAGCTCGGGTCCGGTGCGTAGAAGAAGCCCTCCGGCTTCACAGCCTCGGAAATGGCGATATTGGTGACGCCCGCCTGGACGGTCGCGATCCGGTTCGGCAGGTCGATGTCGAGAATGCGGTTCATGCGCGAAAGCCCGAGGATGATCGCGTCCTCCTGGCCGATCGCGCCGCCGGAAAGCGAAGTGCCGGCGCCGCGCGGGACGACCGGAATGCCGTTCTCGTGGCAATAGTCCAGCACCCTGGCCACCTGCTGCGTCGTTTCCGGCAGGCAGACGGCCAGCGGCAGGCGGGTATAGGCGATGAAGCCGTCCGTCTCGAAAGGCACCAGTTCGCGCGCCTCGTGGATGAGCGCGTCCTTCGGCAGCAGGGCCTGAAGATCGGAAATAATCTCGCTCCGCCGGGCCAGAATATCGGCCTTCGGCGCGCTGAACGCGATAGCGCCGGACAAGGGGTCACCTCCGCATCTTGCGAAACACAAAGCGTGTTTCGGTCTCCTCCCGCGTTCTATCATTGGCCTTATGGCAAGACAAATGCTAACACTTGTTCCGATACGGCAAAAATGGCGGCCACTATGAACCTGACCGATATCGAGATCTTCGCCCGGGTGGCGACGAACGGCAGCATGACGGAGGCGGCGCATGAGCTGAGGCTCTCGCCGGCCGTGGTTTCAAAGAGCATCAAGCGGCTGGAGGAGGCGCTCGGCGCGCGCCTTCTGCAGCGAACCACGCGGCGAGTGATGCTGACGGAAACCGGGCGAGGCTATTATGAGCGCATCCTGCCGGTTCTGGCAGGGGCGGAGGAAGCGCAGGCCTTTGTCGAGGGGCGCACCGCCGCCGTCAGGGGCAGGCTCCGGGTTTCAGCGCCCACATCCTTCGGGCGCATGCATATCGCCCCGCATCTTGCCACCTTCATGAACGCCCATGAGGCGCTTGAGATCGAACTGCTTTTGAACGACGCTTTCGTTGATATCGTCGCCGAGGGCTTCGATGTCGCCATCCGCATTGGCGAACTGAGCGACAGTTCGCTCGTGGCGCGCAAGCTTGCGCCGGTGAAGCGCATCCTGTGCGCCGCGCCGTCCTATATCGAGAAAATGGGGATGCCGGAAAACCTCGCCGACCTCGACCATCATGTTTGCCTGCCGGCCCATAATGGCGATCACTGGCGGCTTGCCGGGCCGGAAGGCACGGTCGCGCTGCGTCCGGAAGGGCGTCTCGTCACCAATTCCAGCGAGGTGGTGCGCGAGGCGGTTCTGGCCGGCATGGGGATTGCGCTGCGCTCGACCTGGGATATCGGCCCGGAGATTGCGGACGGCAGGCTTGTGCAGGTGCTGAAACAATATGAAAGCCCGGGCGATGTCGGGCTGTTTGCGGTCTATCCCAGCCGCAACTTCCTGCCGGAGAAAGTGCGGCTGTTCATCGATTTCCTGGCCAAGCTCTACGCCCCCGCATCCTATTGGGGGGCGTAGGCAGGTGGCCGCGTCAGGCGACGATCAATATGCCGGTGATCAGCGAAATCAGGATGACGACGAGGACGATGAAGATCAGTACGCGGGCAATCCCGGCAGAAAGACCCGCCACGCCGCGAAAGCCGAGAAGGCTGGCGACTGCCGCGATGATCAGCAATATCAGGATCCACTCAAGCATTGTATTTCCTTTCGGCGCTTTTCTTGACGTAAGTTGAAACAAAAACGGCGATGTAAGCCGAAAGTTCCCGCCCTGTCGGCGGCGTGTTGGCCTGCTGTTGGGAGGAGGGCCGAAAAGTCCGATAATTTCACAAAAGCTTCACGGGCGTGCCGTTTCCGTGGTGACAAGCCATGATAGAAACGGGTTTTATCAAATTCGCGGGGATATTGCTTGAGTCTGCACTTTCGCGGACGCCCTGCCGGAAGGAAACACGCGGGACATGCCATCAGAGAAGAAGCTGGCTGGGGAGACGGACATGATCGAAGCCCGCCAGCAATATGCCGCCCTTTGCTACAGGCTGACCCGAAGCAAGAAAAAAACCGCGATCGAGGTGCTGCTGATCACCAGCCGCGACACGGGCCGCTGGGTCACGCCCAAGGGCTGGCCGATGGCCAACAAGGCCCCGCACGAGGTTGCCGCCCAGGAGGCCTTCGAGGAGGCCGGCATCAAGGGCAAGGTCGCCGAGAAGCCTCTCGGAAATTATTCCTATCTGAAACGGCTCGACAACGGCACGTCCGTGCCCTGCGTCGTCGATCTCTACCCCTTGCGCGTGCGCAAGACCAAATCAAAATACCCCGAGGCCGACGAGCGAACCCGCAAATGGACGACGCCGGAGGAAGCGGCCGAACTTGTGCATGAAAGCGAGCTGAAGACGCTGCTGATCGAACTCATCAACCTGCTCGACGGGTAGAGGGCCGCATGCCATTCTGATTGGCGCTGAAATCCGATAGGCTTCGCGGCGAGAGCATTCGAATCGCGGGAGCCATCATGCGCGCCAATTATCGCCTGCAGCGCCTCTATGTCGACGCCGGCCTTGCCGCCGGAGAGGCCTTCGAGGCTGACAGGAACCAGTTTCATTATCTTGCCCATGTCATCCGCGCCGAGGAAGGCGCCGAGCTTCTGCTGTTCAACGGGCGCGATGGCGAATGGCTGGCGCGGATATCCTATCCGACCCGCAAGAAAATCATGCTTCACCCCGTGGAACAGACCCGGCCGCAGCCGCCCCTGGCGGACCTGACCTATCTGTTCGCGCCGCTGAAGGTCGGACGGATGGACTATATGGTGCAAAAGGCGGTCGAGATGGGCGCGGGCCGCATCCAGCCGGTGATGACCCAGCACGTTCAGGGCAAGCCCGGCAAGAGCGACCGGCTCGCGGCCAACATCATCGAGGCCGCCGAACAATGCGGCGTTCTCGCCGTTCCCGAACTTCTGGAACCGGTGAAGCTTGCCGACCTTCTGGAGAAGTGGGAGCCCGGGCGGCGGCTGATTTTCTGCGACGAGGCGGACGCGCATCAAAACCCCGTGAGCGCGCTCCGGCAGGTGCGCGAAGGAAAGCTCGCGCTGCTGATCGGGCCCGAGGGCGGGTTTTCGGACGAGGAGCGGGCGATGCTGCGGTCGCTTCCTTTCGTCACGCCCATTCCGCTCGGGCCGCGCATCCTCAGGGCGGACACGGCAGCCGTCGCCGCCCTTTCGGTGATCCAGGCGACAATCGGCGACTGGAAATAAAGCCGACCGCTTGCGGAGCCTGTCGCGGTCCCGTGCATTTATCCATTATTCAAGGAAATTGACTTGATCGCCCGGACAAACCGGGCCAATAGCGATGGAAAACCCGGCCCCGACCGGCAGACGATATCGAGGAACTTCCATGGCCCGTGACACTTCCGACGCCACGCCGATCACCGACACGGCGGAACTTGCCGCCTATCTGGAGGCCGGCTGCAAGCCCGAGGCGGATTTCCGCATCGGCACAGAGCATGAGAAGTTTCCCTTCTTCAAGGCGGACAATTCCCCCGTGCCCTATGAGGGCGAGCGCTCGATCTCGGCCATTCTTCAGGGCATGAAGGCCAAGCTCGGCTGGGACGCGATCATGGACGGCGAGAACATCATCGGTCTTGCCGAACCCGCCGGCATGGGCGCGATTTCTCTGGAGCCGGGCGGCCAGTTCGAGCTTTCCGGCGCGCCGCTTCAGACACTGCACGAGACCTGCCGGGAATCGAACCGGCATCTGGCGGTGCTGCGCTCGGTGGCAGAACCGATGGGCATCGGCTTTCTCGGCGTCGGCGGCAGCCCGAAATGGACGCTCGCCGAAACGCCGCGCATGCCGAAATCGCGCTACGGCATCATGAGCAACTACATGCCGAAGGTCGGCAGCCAGGGCCTCGACATGATGTACCGAACCTGCACGATCCAGGTGAATATCGATTTCTCCTCCGAGGCCGACATGCGCCGGAAGATGGCGCTGTCACAGAAGCTGCAGCCGCTGGCCACCGCGCTTTTCGCTTCCTCGCCCTTTACCGAGGGCAAGCCGAACGGGCTTCTCTCCTGGCGTGGCGATATCTGGCGCGACACCGACAATAACCGTGCCGGCCTGCTCGACTGTGCCTTCGAGCCCGGGTTCGGCTTCGAACGCTACGTGGAATGGGCGCTCGACGTGCCGATGTATTTCATCATTCGCGACGGGCGTTACCGCGACTGCACCAACATCACCTTCCGCCAGTTCATGGCCGGCGCGCTGAAGGGCGAGGTCGAGGAATGGCAGCCGACCATGGGCGACTGGACCAACCATCTGTCGACGCTGTTTCCCGATGTGCGGCTGAAGCGCTTTCTGGAAATGCGCGGCGCTGACGGCGGCACCTGGCGACGCATCTGCGCGCTGCCCTCCTTCTGGGTCGGCCTGCTCTATGATGCCGGCGCGATGGATGCCGCCGAACAGTTGACCGCCGACTGGTCGGTCGCCGACATCCACCGCCTGCGCGACGAGGTGCCGCGGCTTGCGCTGAAGGCCGAGATCGGCGGGCGGCCGCTGCTTGACGTCGGCCGCGAGGCGATCGAGATCGCACGCTCGGGTCTCAAGGCCCGCAACAATCTGAATGCCAGCGGTCAGAGCGAAGCGGTCTTCCTGATGACGCTCGACGAGATCATGGCCAAGAAGGCGACCTTCGCCGAGGACCTTCTGGCGCTCTATCATGGTCGCTGGAACGGTTCGGTCGACCCGCTGTTCGCCGAATTCCAGTATTGAGGCCGGAAACCCGAAAAATCACCGGAAGATTTTTCGACGTTCCGGGTCTATAGTTTTCGCTTCACGCGGAGGCTTGGCGATGGCTGTCACAGGTATTGGCGGTTTCTTCTTTCGTGCGCGCGAGCCGGAGGCGCTTCGCGCCTGGTATGTGAAACATCTCGGCGTCGGGTCGGCGCCCTACGGGATCTGGGAGACGATGGCCGGTCCTTCGGTGTTCGCGCCCTTTCCGGCCGATACCGACTATTTTCCTGAAGACCGCGGCTTTATGCTCAACCTGCGGGTCGATGACCTCGAGGGCCTCTGCGCCAGCCTGCGGGCGGCCGGCATCGCGGTGATCACCAATCCGGAATGGGACATGCCGGGCGTCGGCCGCTTTGCCCGCATCCACGATCCCGAAGGCAATCCGCTCGAGCTCTGGCAGCCGGACGAGGGCGGATGAGGCCGGCACAAAAAAAGCCCGGAAACCAATGTTTCCGGGCAAAATGCAGAGTGAAGGCTGAACCACCCTGCGGGGAAAATGACGCTTTTCTTCGGGCCGCGGTTGGGACAACGGCCGTCAAACCAACGCCAAAACTTGAGGAAAGCCAGGATTTCGGAACCCCGGTGCACAAATCCCGCCGCCGGCGCCAAACAAGGCGTCATGCTCTTTCAGCCCGGCGACAGGGTTCGTCAGATCACCATGCGCTGCGAACGGTTGCAGGCGGCCCGCTTCAGGTCCACCATCGGGTTTTCCCGGATCGAGCTCATATAAGCCTGTTCCACATCGGTGCGCGTCAGGCCGATGTCTTTCAGCAGCGCATCGTCCATATCAGCCATGTAGCGAATGGCCGAACGGTTCTTCGTAAAGCGCGAAAGCGCAGCGCGCAGGGCGGCGAGGCCCGCCAAAAGGGAGTGGGGCCGGTGCGCCAGGGCCCGGCTGTCAGACGCTCTTTCCATCAACGACATCGTCGCCTCCTTCGGTCGGGCCGCCGGACGCGGCCCGTTTGAACTGATCCCGGAAACAATCCCCTCAGCGCGGTATCGCGCGCGATTGTCGCCGGCCTTTGACGAACAAACCGGAATTTTCGCCCCACAGCCACCCGAAACATGCAACTGGCTTTTCTGTCGGCAAACGGATTGTCCGTCTCGTTGCTTGACAAAATGGCGATTCCTTATTGATCAGTCCAACGAATGTTTTTAATATCAAACATCAATAGACTTGATAGGTGGTTTCATGGTTGCGCCTTTGGATATCGATCAGCTTCAGACGTTCGTCGCCATCGTCGACAATGGCTCTTTCACCCGCGCCGCCGAACAGGTGTTCAAGACCCAGTCGGCGGTTTCCATGCAGATGCGCCGGCTTGAGGACCGGATCGGCAAGCAGCTCTTCACCAAGGACGGTCGCGGCGTGCGGCTGACGGATGAGGGCGACAAGCTTTTGAACTACGCCCGGAGGATCATTCGCCTCAACAACGAGGCGATCGCCGCCTTTGACGACAATCGTCTCGAGGGCTCGATCCGCATCGGCACGCCGGATGACTATGCCGACCGCTACATGCCGGACATCATCAACCGGTTCGCCAAGTCCCATCCCAATGTCGAGCTCTACATCGTCTGCGAGGATTCCAACGATCTCGTGGAGCGGCTGAAGCAGGGCGAACTCGATATGGCGCTGGTCACCCACAATCCGCGCACGCGTGACTCGGAAGTGGTGCGCACCGAACCCTTGTGCTGGGTGGCGTCCGCCAACCACGCGCTGCCGGTCGACCGGCCGGTGCCGCTTGCCGTCGGACGGCGAGATTGCCGCTGGCGACAGCTTGCCATTGCAGCGCTGGAGGGCGTCGACCGAGACTATCGCGTGTTGTTTACCAGCTGGTCGGCAACGGTGGTGGCGTCGGCCGTTCTTGCCGGCATGGCGATCTCGATCCTGCCGGAATCGGCGCTGCGCAACGGCATGCGCGTGCTGACCCAGGCTGACGGCTTCCCGCCGCTGCCGCCGGTGCAGATCGGCCTGATGAAGCGGCCCGGCGCCTCCGCCTCGCTGACGACGGCGCTCTCCAACCACATTATCGCCTCGCTCGACAATATCAGCGCCGTCGAGATCGCGCCGGGCTTCGAGATAGACGGCAAGGCGCTGTCGCGTTCGCAGCGGCTGAAGCCGGCCCATGTTGCGGCAAGCTGGTAGGCTTGTCCCGTCACGCGGAGAACGAACAGGGGCCGGCGCGTCATGCGCCGGCCTTTTATCGTCTCGGGCCAAAAAGCCCGTTGTTTCTCCAGCGGGAAGTCAGGCGAACGCCGTGCCGCCTTCAAGGGCAGCCATCTCGGCCTTCGCATCCGCTCCGGCCGCAATGCGAATTGGCATGGCCGGATCGGTCGCCGCCTGCAGGACCGCCTCTGCGACATCGCCTGGATGCGTCACCAGATCCGCCGGGACATCGGCCCATTGCCGGAAGACGCCGTCGGCAATCTCCTGATAGGCTTCAGGAATGTTCATGCCCTCGGGCGAAAGCGCGGCCGCGTTCCTGCCGAAATCGGTGGCCGGAGCTCGCCCGGGCAGCACGATCCGCACGTCAATGCCGAAGGGCGCAAGCTCCAGCGCCAGGCACTCGGAAAAGGCGTTCACGGCCGCCTTGCTGGCCGTATAGACCGCAAGAAGATGCAGCGGCCGGATCGTGACAGAGGACGTGACATTGACGATCATGCCGGACTTGCGGGCGCGAAACTGCGGCAGAAAGGCCTGGGTCAGCGCCATCACGCCGATCGTATTCGTCTCGAAAATCTTGCGGATGACCTCGACAGACGTGCCTTCCAGGGCGTTGAGCCAGCCGATGCCGGCATTGTTGACGAGGACATCGATCGGCCCTGCGGCTTCGACCGCGGCGGCAATGCTGTCCGGGTCCGTCACGTCGAGCGGCAGAATTTTCAGGTTGTCGGATGCGGGAAGCAGCGCGGCGTCCGGTTTACGCATCGTGGCGATCACCCTGAAGCCGCGATCGAGAAAGGTTTTTGCGGTTTCAAGGCCGAAGCCGGATGAGCAGCCGGTGATGAGAACGGTTTTCATGGGAACTCCTTTGCGCGGCGCGACAGGCGCGGATGCGCCCGCTGCCGGCTGAACTGAATGGGTGAAAACGACAGGCACGAAACGCCGTGCCGACAATGCCAATATAGACAGGGGCGCCCGGACGCACCATAATGGAGCATCGCGTTCACATCATTGAAAGTCCGGTTTTGACTGATCCGCTCGCCGATATCGTCTCATTCCTGCAACCGCGCGCGCCCTATTCCAAATGGGTCACCGGCGCGGGGCCGTGGCGCGTCCGCCGAGACCAGACCGGCCAGGTGTTCTATGGCCTGGTGCTGGAGGGCGCGATCCGGTTCCAGGCCGATGGCCGCGATCCCGTCGAACTCGCGGCGGGCGATTTCGTGCTGGTGCCGTCCTCCTTCGGCTTCACCACCACCAGCGCGGACGCGGCGCCGGAAGCCGGAGTGGTGACGACGCCGGTTCATCTCGGCAATGGCGCGCTCAGGGTCGGACGGGCTGAGGGGCCGGCCGACTGCCAGTATCTCGTCGGCCATTGCGTCTTCGGATCGCCGGATGCGGCACTGCTGGTTGCGCTGCTGCCGGAAACCGTGGTCGTGCGCCGCGACGAACGGCTCGCCGCGCTCGCCAGGCTGGTGCGCGACGAAACGCTGTCGAAGCGTCCGGCGCGCGATGTCGTGCTCGAACGCTTGCTGGAAGTGCTGTTCATCGAGGCGTTGAGGTCGACGGCGGCTTCCGATTCCGCGCCCGGCCTCTTGCGCGGTCTCGCCGACCAGATGCTCGCCGAGTCGATCCGGGCGATGCATCGCGACCCCGCCTGCGCCTGGACGGTGGACGCGCTTGCCGATCTGGCGGCCCTGTCGCGCTCCTCCTTCTTCGCCCGCTTCAGCCGCACCATGGGCGTGCCGCCGATGGAATATCTCTACCGCTGGCGGATGATCCTCGCAAAGGACATGCTCAAGCGCGGCCAGTTGCCGGTGGCCGCCATCGCGGAACGGGTCGGCTATGGCTCGTCCAGCGCCTTCAGCCTCGCCTTCACCCGCCATACCGGCCTTGCGCCCGCCCATTTCGCGCGGGCGGAGATCAAGGCGGCGGCGGAATGAAATCGCTTCAGCCCTGAGCCGTCGGCCGGATGACGATATCGCCGATATCGACATCGGCCGGCTGGGCAATCGCGAACAGGATCGACCGGGCGATGGCTTCCGGAGAAATTGCCATGTCCATGCCGCTTGCGACCTGTTCTCTCAGTTTCTGATCAGGAATGGCATCGCCGAATTCGGTGCGGACATAGCCGGGCG
Source organism: Martelella lutilitoris (assembly GCF_005924265.1). GTDB lineage: Bacteria > Pseudomonadota > Alphaproteobacteria > Rhizobiales > Rhizobiaceae > Martelella > Martelella lutilitoris. Next base: position 27,102 of record NZ_VCLB01000004.1, on the reverse strand, counting down.
AGATGCCGGTAACGCGCAGATCGGGTCCCGCTTCCTGCCGCAGGCCCTCATGCAGGGTGCGTACGGCATTCTTGGTGGCGGCGTAGACCGCCATTCCGGGCACCACCCGCAGCCCCGCAACGGATATCACGCTGATGAAGTGCCCGGCCGACTGGCGGCGGAAGACGGGCAGCGTTGCCGCGATGCCATAGAGCGCGCCCTTGAAATTGACGTCCACCATCGCCTCCCAGTCGGCGACGCGCAGATCGTCGAGGCCGGAGATCGGCCCGACGCCGGCATTGCCGATGAACACGTCGAGCCGGCCGAACGTCTCCGTCGCGCGATCAACGAGGCGCTGCACGGAGGCGCGGTCGGTCACGTCGGTTTCGTGCGCAATGGCGGTTCCGCCGGCGGCCTCGATTTCGGCGGCAAGCGTCTCCAGCCGCTCGGCGCGGCGGGCGCCGAGAACCAGGCGCGCGCCGGCTTCCGCCAGCGTCACGGCCGTGGCGCGGCCGATGCCGCTGCTGGCGCCGGTGATCGCGATGACCTTGTCCTTCACATTTTCCATGGATGATCTCCTTTTCTGCTGAAGGAGATATCGCGCGGCTTCCGTTCGTTCTATAGTGTTTCGTCCATATTATTGTAGCGAACGTTCATCTCATGACCGACACACTCACGACGCTCTTCAACCTGCTCGACCTGCGCAGTGCCCGCTGCACCCGCTTTGAGGCGGGCGGCGACTGGTCGCTGCGGTTTCCTGAAAAGAGCGCGATCAAGTTTGCTGCCGTCCTCAAGGGGACCTGCTTCATGCTGCATGGCGACAGGCCGCCGATACGCCTGCGCGCCGGCGATGTGTTCCTGCTGTCGCAATATCCGTCCTACGTGCTTGCAAGCGATCCGGCCCTTCCGCCGGAGGATGGCGCGCGCGTTATCGACTGGACACAGTCCGATACCGGCCGTTATGGCGGTGACGAGGTGGTAATGATCGGCGGGGCGTATCGCGCCAGCCCCCTGCACGCGCATCTTCTGGGTGACGCCCTGCCGCCGCTGATGCTGATCCCCGCGCAAGCGCCGTCCGCCGCCCAGATCAGCCGGACGCTGCAGAGCCTGGAGAGCGAATTCACCCGCACCGATATCGGCGCGGAGATGATGCGGCGACATCTGACCGACATGCTGCTGGTGCAGATGCTGCGGGCGATCTCCGCCCGCGAGGGCGAGACCACCGCGGTCCCTGGCCAGAGCAACTGGATCGGCGCGTTGACCGACAGGCGTCTTGGCGCGGCGCTGGACGCGATCCACGCGAACCCGGAGCGGAACTGGACGGTCGCCGCGCTGGCGGGCATCGCCGGCATGTCGCGCACGGCGTTTTCGCAGGGGTTCCGCAAGGCGATCGGCCGCGCCCCGATCGATTATGTCCTGCGCTGGCGCATGCAGGTTGCCGAAGACCTCATCCACCGCGGCAGAAGCGTCTCGGAGGTGGCAGGCCTGCTCGGCTACGGCTCGCAAAGCGCCTTCGGCGTCGCCTTCAAGCGAATCAAGGGCCGCTCACCGCGTGCAGCACTGCGTGGGCAGGCTGCCAGGCGCGCATAAGAAAAGGCCGACACACTCGGCGTCGGCCTTCATGCGTTTTTTCAAAGGCCTCTCTTATTCAGCCGCGTCCGGGGTTCCCGGCGTCGAGATCGCATTGGCCTCGTAGCCGTGGGCTTCCTTCAGCGCGGCGCGCACGCCGGCTTCGTAGTCCGGATGGACCTGCTTGAACAGGGCGAGCTGCCGTTCGATGATCTCGCCCGGGACGCCGCCCATGGCGGCCGCCACATTGTCGAACAGGCGTGATTTCTGGCCATCGTCGAAGAGTTCGAACAGCGCGCGCGGCTGGCTGAAATCATCATTGCCCTCGCGGTGGTTGAACCGGCTCATGTCGCCTTCGATCGCCAGCGGCGGTTCCATGGCCGACCTGTCCTCGACCGCGCCGCCCATGCTGTTCGGCTCGTAATAGGCGTCGGTCGCGCCGGTCTTCTGGCCAAAAAAGTTCATCTGGCCATCCTTGTGGTAGTGATGGACCGGACATTTCGGCGCGTTGACCGGCAGCGCCTCGTAATGGGTGCCGAGGCGATAGCGATGGGCGTCGGCATAGGAGAAGATGCGGGCCTGCAGCATCTTGTCCGGCGAATGCGAGATGCCGGGCACGATGTTGGAGGGCGAGAACGCCGCCTGTTCTATTTCGGCGAAGTAATTGTCGGCGTTGCGGTTCAACTCCATCACGCCGATATCGATCGGCGGATAGTCGCCATGCGGCCAGACCTTGGTGAGGTCGAAGGGGTTGTAGGGCGTCTTGTCGGCGTCCGCCTCCGGCATGATCTGAACCTGCACCTTCCAGCGCGGATAATCGCCGTTCTCGACCTTGTCGAAGAGCGCTTCCTGATAGGTCTCGCGGCTCTTGCCGATCAGCTTTTCGGCCTCGTCATTGGTGTAGTGCTTGTGGCCCTGCTCGGTCTTGAAGTGGAACTTGACCCAGAACCGTTCGCCGGCATCGTTCCAGAGCGAATAGGTGTGCGAGCCGTAGCCGTTCATGAAGGTCGGGTCGACAGGAATGCCGCGATCCGACATCAGGATCGTCACCTGATGCAGGCTTTCCGGCGACAGCGACCAGAAATCCCACATCGCCTTCGGCGAGCGCAGATTGGTGCGCGGATGGCGCTTTTGCGTGTGGATGAAATCCGGGAACTTGTAGGGGTCGCGGACGAAGAATACCGGCGTGTTGTTGCCGACGAGATCCCAGTTGCCATCCTCGGTGTAGAATTTCAGCGCGAAGCCGCGCACGTCGCGCTCGGCGTCCGCCGCGCCCAGTTCGCCGGCAACGGTGGAGAAGCGGGCGAGCATCGGCGTTTCCGCGCCCGGCTGGAGACACCTGGCCTTGGTATATTTCGAGATGTCGCCGGTAATCTTCAGCGTGCCAAACGCGCCCCAGCCCTTGGCGTGGACGACGCGCTCCGGAATGCGTTCACGGTTCTGGTGGGCCAGCTTTTCAATGAGCTGGTAGTCCTGGATCATCACCCCGCCGCGCGGGCCGGCAGTCATCGAGTTCTGGTTGTCCGGCAGGGCGGCACCCGCCGTCGTGGTCAATGTCGGTTTCTTGTCGGTCATGGTTTCCTCCTTCTTTTCGCCTGTTTTCCTGGCTGTCTTCCGGCCGCCTGAGGGGCCTTTTCCGGTGGCGCGCCGGACGTCTCTGGTCTTGAGCGAAATCTTCGCACCGCGGTGAAATAATTTCCAATTGTGATTTCCGTATTATTCGATAAGTATTTCCTATGGTCACACTGAGACAACTTCGCTATTTCGAGGCGCTGGCCCGCGAGGGCCATTTCGGCCGGGCCGCCGCCGCCGTTCATGTCAGCCAGCCGGCGCTCTCCGCCCAGATCATGGAAATGGAGGCGGATCTCGGCGCGCGCCTTGTCGAACGTGGCCGGAAGCAGATCCTTTTGACGCGGGAGGGCAGGCGGGTGCTTGCCCATGCCGGCACGGTGCTTTCCGCCATGGCCGAGCTGGAGCGCGCTGCAAGGCCATCGGCCGCGCCGCTTTCCGGCCCGTTTTCCATCGGTCTGATCCCGACGGTGGCGCCTTATCTCATCCCGAGGCTCGTGCCCTATCTGAACGCGCGGTTTCCCGACGCGGAGATCGCGCTCAAGGAGGCGGTGACCGACCGCCTGCTTGACGATCTCGAGGAGGGCGCGCTGGATGCGGTTGTTGCCGCCCTGCCGCTGGAGCGCGACGGGCTTTTGGCGCAGAAACTGTTCGACGACCGGTTCTTCATGGCTGTGGCGCGCAACAACACCACCATTCTGGCTTCGCCCTTGACGGAGGCCAGTATCGTTCCGGACCGGCTGCTTCTGCTGGAAGAGGGGCATTGCCTGCGCGACCAGGCGCTGGCGCTTTGCGCGCGCACGCCGCGCCGGTCGATCGTCAATGTCGGGGCAACCTCGATGACGACGCTTTTGCAGATGGTGGCGAACGACATGGGCATGACGCTGATCCCCGAAATGGCGATCCCGGCGGAGACCGCGCGCACCGCGCTTACGATCCTGCCCTTCGCTGAGCCGGTGCCGTCGCGCGCCATCGGCCTTGCCTGGCGACGGTCGGACAAGCGCACGGATGATTTTTCCGCGCTCACCGAAGCCGTGATCGCCTGCCGAACGGATCGGGACGGCTGATTTTTCGATAAAGGTCGGGATTTCTGTCATCGCCTTGTCGGCGGTCATAGCTATTTTGCCGAAGACACGGCATGATTGCGGGCACATGTGCCGGGCGCCGGCGCAAGAGATGACGAGAGGGACATCATGATGGATAGAACAATTCGGTTGGCCGCGGCGGCCGTTCTGGCGCTGTTGCCGGCAACGGCACTGGCCGACGACGATCTCATGGTGTTCGGCGGCGACACGTATGTGAGCGGCCAGACCGCCAATCTGGACACCGACAGCGGCCGCAGCGCCTTCGTCTCCGGTTTTTCCGCCTCCATTGACGCGGCGGTGACCAAGGACGCCCATATCGCCGGCGGCCATGTCAGCGTTGACGCGCCGGTTTCCGGCGATCTCTACGCGGCAGGCTTCTGGATCGCGATCGACGGGCCGGTCGGCGGCGACCTTTCAGCCTCCGGCTATTCGGTCTCGCTCGAAAAGAACGCCACGATCGGCGGCAACAGCCGGATCGCCGCCCGCACGATCGAGATTGACGCCGACCTTGCCGGTAGCCTGCTGGCGGTTGCGCAGGACATCACCATCAATACCGAGATCACCGGCGACGTGATGCTGGCCGTCGACAACCTGACCTTCGGACCGAACGCGAAGATCGACGGCCTTCTCTCCTATGTGGGGCCGCAGGACATCGAGATTCCCGAAAGCGTGATTTCGGCCGATCGCGTCACGCATCGGCGCATCGCCGGCGCGGCGCTTTCGTCGCTGGCGCAGATGACGGCAGCGGGCGAGGCGCTTCACGACCTGCGCGAAAACGGCGCGGTGCGCACGGCAGCCGAAATCGCGGCCGGAAAGGAAGTGGTCAAGGTCGCCGGAGAAAAGACCTTCGGTCATGACGATGACAACGTCTGGGCGCTGCTTGCAGGTTTCCTCGTCACGCTGATCGCTTATGTCATCGTCGCTGCGATCTTCTTCAACTTCGCGCCGGCGCGCACCGAGACGATCAGGGTGCGGCTGATGGCGAAGCCCTTTGCTTCGCTCTGCTATGGCTTTTTGGCGCTGTCCATGCTGGTTGGCGCGGTGCCGGTGGCCGCCATCACCATCGTCGGTATCGTTCTCATCCCCTTCGTTATCCTGCTGATTGTCGCGGCGTGCATATTGTCCTACCTGGTTGCTGCCTACGCCTTCGCCTGGGGCATCCTGTCGAAGATCAAGCCGATCTCGCCGTCGCTGACAAACAAGCTGCTGGCGACCGCGGCGGGCATCGTGCTTCTGTCGCTCACGCATTACCTCTGGTTCTTCGGCTGGATCATCAATCTCGCCGTGGTGCTGATCGGCCTCGGCGCCATCGCCGCTGTCTGCGGCAAGGGCATGATGGCGCGCCGCGAGGAGAGCGGGAACGTGCCTGTTTCTCCGGCAGCGGTGGAGGACAAGCCGGCCGACGGTTCGCCGGCGAGCGACGCATCCTTCGACCCGAAGATATAGAGCCCTTCAGGCTTGAATGGAAGCGTTCTGCGGCTATGCCCTGCGCCAGGGCCAAGGGCTTTGGCGCCGGGTTTGAAACAGCGGGGTCCGGCTTGCCAAGGGCCTCGCGCCGGTCTTTTCTGACTGCATCGACGAATCAGGACGGATGGAGAGCGCAATGACCGAGATAGCCGGCCTCATCGAAGGCGAGGACGGGCGCAGGCGTTGCGCCTGGCATGGCAACCTGCCGGACTATCTCAGATATCACGATGAGGAATGGGGCCGGCCGGTCACCGACGATTTCCGGCTGTTCGAGAAGATCTGCCTGGAAGGCTTCCAGTCGGGGCTGTCCTGGCTGACGATCCTGAGGAAGCGCGAGAATTTCCGCGTGGCCTTTGACGGCTTCGACTATCACAGGATCGCCCGTTACAGTGAGGCCGATGTCGAGCGTCTTCTCGGCAATGCCGGGATCATCCGCCATCGCGGCAAGATCGAGGCGACGATCAACAACGCCGCCCTCGCGATCGAAATGGAGCGTGAATTCGGTTCGCTCGCAGCCTGGTTCTGGGCGCGCGAGCCGGGGGTGGCGGAACGTCCCGCCGTTGTCGATCTCGACACGCTGATGGCCAACCCGACCACGCCGGCTTCCGTCAGGATTTCCAAGGAATTGAAGAAACGCGGCTGGAAATTTGTCGGCCCGACCACGGTCTATGCCTTCATGCAGGCCATGGGCCTCGTCAACGACCATATCGAGGGCTGCTGCTGCCGGGGCGCGGTGGAAAGGCTGAGGGCGGAGCTGGTCCGCCCGGCGCTCCCATCACATTAGCCGATCTGCAGCGCGAAGATCAGGCCGAGCGCGATGGCCGTCAGAACGCCGATGGAGAGGATCGCGGTGGCGATCACCCGACCGCCGGCGCGGCCGAGCGAGCGGATGTCGACCGAGAGGCCCAGCGCCGCCATGGCGAGCACGGTCAGCGCGTTCGAGGTATGGGCGAGCGGCTGGACGAGCCCTTCCGGAATGGCGCCGGCAGACCGCAGCGCCATCATCAAGGCAAAGCCGATGATGAACCACGGCGCGATATGCTTCAGCTTCACCTTGGCGCCGGTGCCGGATGAGGCGGCGCGCGCGGTCATGCCGAGCGCGAAAAGCACCGGGCCGAGCATCATCACCCGGATGAGCTTGACCAGCGTGCCGGTCTGCACCGCGATCACACCCCCCGGCTGGGCGGCGGCGAGCACCTGCGGCACGGCATAGACGGTGAGGCCGGAGAGCACGCCATATTGCGGCGCGGTCAAGCCCAGGCCGACCAGCGCAAGGGGCAGCGCCAGCACCATGATGACGCCGAGAACGGCGGTAAAGGCGATGGCCGAGGCGATATCCTCCGGCTCCGCGTCGATGACCGGGGCGGCAGCCGCGATCGCCGAATTGCCGCAGATGGAATTGCCGCAGGCAACCAGCGTGGCGAGCTTGTGCTTCAGCCCGAGGCCGCGACCGATGCCATAGGAAATGGCAATCGCCGCAATCACGGTGAAGACGATGCCGAGCACCAGCGCCGGGCCGGCGGCTTTCAGCGCCTGAACGCTGATCGAGGCGCCGAGCAGCACGATCGCCACTTCCAGCACGAATTTCTCGCAGAAGCGAATGCCGGCATTGAAGGCCGCCGGCAGATAGACGAGCGAGCGGATGGCCGTGCCGATGAGGATGGCGAGCACCAGGTTTTCGATGAAACGATGTTCGGTCAGGCGCACCTCGGCCGCTTCCAGCCCAAAGGCCGCCAGCGCGACGATCGAGGACAGCAATATCCCGGGGGCCAGCGAAATGAAGCGTCCGGTCCAGGGATGGGTTTGTTCGGTTTCGACGGCGATGCGCATGGTGGGGATCCTGTGTTGCGCAAAGCATGACATGCTCAAATATCGCCTTCCATCGAATAATAATTGACGTTTTGTTCGATTAAAGAGAATGTTCTGCCATGATGACCCTTGAACAATTGGTGGTGTTCGTGGCGGTTGCCGAGCGCGAGCACCTGACGCGGGCGGCCGAAGCGCTGCATCTGACGCCATCCGCCGTTTCCAGCGCCATTCGCAAGCTTGAGGATTTCTATTCCGTCACGCTGTTCGATCGCGTCGGACGCGGCATCGCGCTGACGGCGGAGGGCAGGGCCTTCCTAGAAGAGGCGCGGGCGACCCTTGCGCGCGTTCGCTCTGCCGAGCGCGTGCTGGGCGAACTTGGCGGGCTGGAGCGCGGGGCGCTCTCGGTCTTCGCCAGCCAGACGATTGCCAGCTACTGGCTGCCGCAGGTGCTGATGCGTTTTCACGCGCGCTATCCCGGCATCGCGTTGCAGCTTTCGATCGGCAACACCATGGCAGTCGCCGAGGCTGTCGCCGGCGGCGAGGCGGAGCTTGGCTATATCGAGGGCACGCTCGACAATCCGCTGCTGGCCAAGCGCCACCTCACCGACGACGCGCTGATGGTGGTGGTCGCGCCCACCCACCCGCTGGCGGACGGGCGGCCGGTGACGCCCGGCGAGCTTGCCCGGCAGGTGGCCTTCGTGCTGCGCGAGGAGGGCTCCGGCACCCGCTTTGAATTTGAACACGCCATGGCCGATTTCGGCATTGCGCCCGAAGACCTCAACGTGGTGATGGTGCTGCCCTCGAACGAAGCGGTGCTGTCGGCCGTGCGCTCCGGCCATGCGGCGACGGCGATTTCCGGCGCGGTTGCCGACCCGTGGCTCGCGTCGGGCGGGCTGAAGCGTGTCAATTTCGACCTGCCGTCGCGCGCCTTTCAGCTTTTGCGCCACAGGGAACGGCATCTCAGCAAGGCCGCGAGCGAGCTTGTGGCCTTCTCGCTTGATGCCTGAGCCGGTCAGTCGATGCTGACGGCGAGAACGCGGGAGATTTCGGTGAGCGAGCGACCGGACTGAACGCGCCACGCGTTAAACGCTGTCTGAACCGCCGCCATGGACGATTTCGACGAGGGCGGCTTGTCGACGACGCCCTCGGCGATCAGTCGGTTGATGACACTTGAGGACAGAACAAAACTGTCGATGCCGGAAAAGCGCAGGAAATATTGCCCGGTATTGCCGCCGAGCCGGGTGCCGCGCTTTTTCAGGGCGTCCAGAAGACCGACATAATCCTCCACCGGCCAGCCGGCGAAAAATGCGCCCGCCGAACCGTGCTCTTCCGCAAGCGACGCGATGAAACGGGCGTTTTCCTGCACGGCGCGGATCTTCTGGCCGTGGCGGACGATGCGGGTGTCGGAGACCAGCCGCTCGAAATCCTCGTCATGCAGCATCAGGCAGTGGCCGATATCAAAGCCCTCGAAGGCCGCCTCGAACCCCGGCCACATGGCATCGACGACCTTCCAGTTGAAGCCGGCGTTGAAGATGCAACGGGTCATCATCGAGAGGTAGCGGTCATCGGGCCGGTCGCGGATTTCCTTCGCCGGGGCAGGGCGTTGAAGCGCCGCCTCCACCGCCTCCGCGCCGCCTTTCCGCTGCGCCGCGATGGCGTAGATTTCATCAAAGGAATGCATGTCGTCGCCCCTCCGGTTTCCTTGCCGGCAGAATACGGCTTTCGCCATGTTTGGAAAGCCGGTCTTGCGGCTTCTTCGCAGCGCAAAGCCTTGCCGCGCGGGCGCGCATCTTCTAAGACTGCGCCAGATTTTGACCGAGAGACACGGATCCCATGAGCGACAAGAAGAAAAAGAAGCCGCAGAAACTGAAGGCCCGCCTGCCGCGCGGCTTTGTCGACCGCTCGGCCGCCGATATCCGAGCCACCGAGGAAATGACGGCGAAGATCAAGGCGGTCTACGAGAATTACGGCTTCGATCCGGTGGAAACGCCGCTGTTCGAATATACCGACGCGCTGGGCAAATTCCTGCCCGACCAGGACCGCCCGAACGAGGGCGTGTTCTCGCTGACCGATGATGACGAGCAGTGGATGAGCCTGCGCTACGACCTGACGGCTCCGCTCGCCCGCCATGTCGCGGAGAATTTCAACGACATCCAGCTTCCCTACCGCACCTATCGCGCCGGCTACGTTTTCCGCAACGAGAAACCCGGCCCCGGCCGCTTCCGCCAGTTCATGCAGTTCGACGCCGACGTCGTCGGCGCGCCGCATGTTCGTACGGACGCTGACATGTGTATGCTTATGGCGGACACCATGCAGGCGCTAGGTTTAGATGGACAGTATGTTATCCGCGTGAACAACCGGAAGGTGTTGGACGGAGTGTTAGAAGCTATCGGCCTTAACGGGGCAGAAGATGCCTTGAAAAGGCTAACTGTTCTTCGGGCTGTCGATAAGTTGGATAAATTCGGCGTCGAAGGCGTCAAGTTGCTTCTTGGTGAGGGACGTAAAGACGAGTCGGGAGATTTTACAAAAGGCGCAGGCCTTACATCCGAGGAAATTGAGAAATTCGAGTTTATATTCGCTTGCTTTGAGGGGCGCACCGCTGCCTTTTACACCGAGGACCCCCGTAGGCCCTCATACCGAGTCCCATCTGAGGAAGACATAGAAAACGCTGAGCGGGCACGCGAAGGCATATATTCTATGCCATTGGGAGTAATCAGGGCTGCGTTCCAGACGTTTGGAGGGGATGCGGACGCCACTGTTAGTGGCTTCGAAGGCTATAATGAGCTGCTCGAAATGGCGACTCTTTTCAGGGCGGCGGGATATGAAAGTCGCATCAAGATCGATCCCTCCGTCGTCAGAGGCCTCGAATACTACACCGGCCCCGTCTACGAAGCCGAACTCACCTTCGACGTCACCAATGAAAAGGGCGAAAAGGTCGTGTTCGGCTCGGTCGGCGGTGGCGGGCGGTATGATGGGCTGGTGTCGCGCTTCATGGGCCAGCCGGTTCCTGCGACGGGCTTTTCCATTGGCGTGTCGCGGCTGATGACGGCGCTGAAGAATCTCGGCAAGCTCGGCGCGTCCGAGATCATCGAGCCGGTGCTCGTCACCGTCATGGATGGCGATGCCGAGGCCATGGGCCGCTACCAGAAGATGACGCAGGAGCTGCGCGCAGCCGGCATCCGCGCCGAGATGTATCAGGGCAACTGGAAGAAATTCGGCAACCAGCTCAAATATGCCGACCGCCGCGGCTGCCCCATTGCCATCATCCAGGGCGGTGATGAGCGCTCACAAGGCGTCGTCCAGATCAAGGACCTGATCGAGGGCAAGCGCTTGTCCGGCGAGATCGAGGACAATGCCGAATGGCGCGAGGCCCGCGTGGCGCAGGAAACCGTGCCGGAAGGCGATCTGGTGGCAAAGGTGCGCGCCATGCTGGACGCGCAGGCGGAGGATCGGCAGCGGGCCGGGTAACTGAGCCGGGGGCAGGTAGATGCTCTCATAATCTCCCCCCTTGAGGGGGAGATGCCCCGACAGGGGCAGAGGGGGGTGAAGCTCCCCGACAGATTCAGAACTGGCAGCCAGCGCTCCATGCCCCCTCTGTCGCGTTCGCGACATCTCCCCCTCAAGGGGGGAGATTGTCTGGTGGGCATGCTCGCCCATGGAGCCATCGCATCCGCAGGGGCAGATGCCATTCTCACAAGGGGAAGCCGCCATGCTGAAATCCATCCACCACATCCAGCTCGCCATGCCCGAGGGCCGGGAAGACGAGGCGCGGGCGTTTTATCAAGGCGTGCTTGGCGTGCCGGAGGCGGAGAAGCCTGACAATCTGAAGGCGCGCGGCGGGTGCTGGTTCGAGCGCGAAGAATTGCGCATTCATCTCGGCGTCGAGAAGGAATTCCGGCCCGCGAAAAAGGCGCATCCGGCTTATCTGGTCGATGATGTCGCGGCGATTGCTGCGGCGGTGGAAAAGGCGGGTTACGTGGTGAAACCGGACGCGCCGCTTGAGGGCTTCCTGCGGACCTATGTTTATGATCCTTTCGGCAACCGGATCGAACTGATGCAGGTTTTGGGCTGAAGCGGGCCGCAATCGTTGACTTTTGCCGCAAAGGATGGTCATCGGATGCACCAACGTGAATGATGATGGGACAATGATGCCGTCCACCAGCCTGCCGGATTGCGCCGCCGCGATCCTTTCCGTCTTTGCCGCGCGCGAAACGGTCCTGACCGATACGCCGCTGATCCAGCCCGCCGCGCCGTTTCTGGACATGACCGGCGAGGCGCTGCGCCGCCGCATCTTCATGACCGAGAGCGAGACGGGCGAGAGCCTGTGCCTGCGTCCGGAATTCACCATCCCCGTCTGCCGCCGTCACATCGCCGAAAATGCCGGCACGCCGATGCGCTATGCCTATTGCGGCATGGTGTTCCGCCAGGCGCGCGAGGACGGGGCGGACGAGTTCTTCCAGGCGGGTATCGAGGATCTCGGCACGGCGGATGTCGCCGCCGCCGATGCCCGCGCCATCGCCGATGCGTGGGAAGCGCTTGGCGCCTGCCTTCCGGGCGAGCCTCTTGCCGTCACGCTCGGCGACCAGGCGATCTTCGAAGCCGTGGTGCGCGCGCTCGGCCTTCCCGGCGGCTGGCAGAAGCGGCTGATCCAGGCCTTCGGCAACCACGCCCGGCTTGAGGCGCTTCTGGAAACGCTTGCCCGCCCGCAGCCCGTTTCCGGCCTCGACCGTCGCGTCGCCGCCTTTCTGGCCGATGGCGACGAGACGGGGCTGGTTGCCCATATCGACGAGACCATGCAGGCCACCGGCTATTCCACCAATGCCAGTCGCAGCCCGGAAGAGATCGCACGGCGGCTGAAGGAGAAGCTGGCGCTTTCCGTCACCAGCCTCGATGCCGATGCGCTGGAGGCGCTGACGAGCTTTCTGTCGCTCGAAATCGGTCTTGACGCGGCATCGTCCGAACTTGCCGCCTTCTCGGCAAAATTCGATCTCGACATCGGCGCGGCGATCGGCGCGTTCGAGGCCCGCATCGCGGCGCTTGCGGCGGCGGGCGTCGATGTGGCTGCGATCACCTATCGCGCCGCCTTCGGCCGGCCGCTCGACTACTATACCGGGCTTGTTTTCGAGATCGCCGAGGCCGGTGAACGCGGCGCGCTTCTGGCCGGTGGCGGACGCTATGACCGGCTTCTGACGCTTCTCGGCGCCAGCGACCATATTCCCGCCGTCGGCTTTTCGCTGTGGCTCGACCGGATCGAACGCGCCGGAGGAAAAACATGACCGTCACCATTGCGCTGCCCTCCAAGGGCCGGATCAAGGAAGGCGCGGAACAGGCGCTCGAAAGGGCGGGCTTTCCGGTCGAGACCAATGGCAATGACCGCTCCTATCGCGGCCAGGTGCGCGGCCGGCCGGATATCGAGATCGCCTTTCTCTCGGCGTCCGAGATTTCGCGCGAGGTCGGCAATGGCGCGGTGGATTTCGGGGTTACCGGCGAGGATGTGGTGCGCGAGAACGTGGCGGACGCCGATGCCCGGGTGGAGTTCGTCTCCCGGCTAGGCTTCGGCCAGGCCGATGTGGTCGTGGCCGTCCCGGAAATATGGCTCGATGTCGACACCATGGCCGATCTCAATGACGTGGCGTCCGAATTCCGCAGCCGTCACGGCCGCCGTCTGGCGATCGCGACGAAGTTCTGGCGGTTGACGCAGCAGTTCTTCACCGCCAAGCATGGCATCCAGCTCTATCGCATTGTCGAGAGCCTCGGGGCGACGGAAGGCGCGCCCATGGCCGGCCAGGCCGATATCATCGTCGATATCACTTCCACCGGCTCGACGCTCAGAGCCAACCACCTGAAGATTCTCGCCGACGGGGTGATCCTCAAATCGGAGGCCTGCTTCGTGCGCGCGAAAAAACCGTCGCATGAGAGCGATCCGGTGATCGGCGAAATTCTCGCCGCGATGCGTGGGTAAGGGGTGACGCAACCCCTTGTTGCCAGGGACGCGATTGTTCCACCGATATATGGTGACGATTCAGCGGAATCGTCATTTTTTGGTCCGGACGACACTTTTTTGCCATTTTAATGACAAGCATGGGCTTGCGAAATTCCCCCGCACTGCACATCTGGCACTTAACCGCAAAACATTTTCAGGAGCGTCCATGTCACGCTTGTCCGATTTCCCGATCACCCAGAAATGGCCGCCGAAAGACCCGGACGTCATTCAGCTCTATTCGCTTCCGACCCCCAATGGCGTGAAGATTTCGATCGCGCTTGAGGAGCTTGAACTGCCCTATGAGGCGCATCGCGTATCCTTCGGCACGGACGACCAGATGTCGCCGGAGTTTCTGTCGCTGAACCCCAACAACAAGATCCCTGCGATCATCGACCCGCACGGTCCCGACGATACGCCGGTCGGCCTGTTCGAATCCGGCGCGATCCTGCTTTACCTTGCCGAGAAGACCGGCAGGCTGATCCCAAACGACCCGATCGGCCGCTATGAGACGATCCAGTGGGTGATGTTCCAGATGGGCGGCGTCGGGCCGATGTTCGGCCAGTTTGGCCATTTCTACAAATATGCCGCCGACAAGGTCGCCAACAATCCCTATCCGGTCGAGCGCTACAAGAAGGAAGTCCGCCGGCTCCTCGGCGTTCTGGAAGGCCGTCTGCGCGATCGCAAATTCATCATGGGCGAGGATTATTCGGCCTATTCGATCGCCGATATCGCTCTCTTTCCCTGGGTGCGCGGCCTGTCGGTCGGCTATGACGCGGCCGATGTGCTGCAGCTTTCCGATTTCAAGTCTGTCTCCGCCTGGGTAGAGCGCTGCTCGGATCGTCCCGCCAGCGTCAAGGGCTTTACGGTTCCCGCCGAAGCCTGAGGCAGGGCGCGGAAAACGTAAACACGCAAAAGCGCGGTCGATCGGCCGCGCTTTTTCATTGGCTGCCCATTCTTTGTCAGGAACCGTTTAGCGCGGCACCGCGTTTCTTCGTCACAAAAGCAAACATGCTTTCAAAACGAGGAGATCCGAACATGACCAAGACACTGGACGACCTGTTTCTCGACACGCTGAAAGACATCTATTTCGCCGAACGCCAAATCGTGAAGGCGCTGCCGAAAATGGCGCGCGCGGCGCAATCCGAAGACCTTGCCGAGGCCTTCCGCAACCACAAGGAAGAGACCGAAGGCCAGATCGAGCGCCTGCAGCAGGTCTTCGAACTGCTCGGCAAGCCCGCCCGCGGCAAGACCTGCGAGGCGATCCAGGGCATTATCGAAGAAGGCGAGGAGATCATCGAGGATTTCAAGGATACGCCCGCTCTCGATGCCGGTCTCATTTCCGCCGCCCAGGCCGTGGAACATTACGAGATGGCCCGCTACGGCACGCTGATCGCCTGGGCGAAGCAGCTCGACAAGAAGGAGGTCGCCAAGCTTCTGGAAGAGACTTTCGAGCAGGAGTCGACGGCCGATCTCGAGCTCTCCAAACTTGCGGAGAAATCGCTGAACGCGCATGCGAAAGCGGCCTGAGGCTTCCGACGGGCCGAGTATGGGAAAGGGCGGCCCGGCCGCCCTTTTTCACGTATGGGGCTTTCGAAAGGCCGCGAGGTCAGAATTTGAAGCCGATGCCAGCCATCAGGCTTGCCTGGCTGAGCTTGCTGTCGGGCAGGCCCGGAATACCCGTTGCCTGGGTGATGATGTCGGTTGAGCCGTAGTCGCTGTAGCTAGCCTTCAGCCGGGCGAAGACGTTGTCGCTGATCGCATAGTCGATGCCGCCGCCGAGCGTCCAGCCGTTCATGACCTCGTCATAGCTCATACCGGTCAGCGAGAAGGAGCCCTCAAGCCGCGTTGCGGCCCAGCCGCCGGAGGCGAAGACCAGAAGGCGATCGAAGGCATAGCCGACGCGGCCTTCTACGCTCGCCCGCCATTCTGTCCCGAAGGTCACGCTCTGGCCGTTCAGCATCGGGTAGGGCGAAACGATGGTGTAGGAATTGTCGTTCCAGTTATAGCCGAACGATCCGTCGATGCCGACCACGACATGGTTTTCAAGCTGATGGGAATACCCGGCAAAGAAGGCCGCAGCGCCGCCATCGGCGCTCTCCGTCTTGGTGCCGGTGAAGAGGTCGTTCGGCACTTCACCCGCAAGCCAGCCATAGCCGCCCTCCGCGCCGAAATAGGCGCCTGTCCAGTCGTAGGCGGCCGGTGCCTGCGGAACCGGTGCAACCATCGGATCGGCGGCTTGAGCAGACGTCGCGGCCGCAGCGGCGACAAGCGCCAGAAGATATGCTTTCATCTTGAGAGTTCACCCTGCATGTTTTGTGTCGCGGCGGCGGGCACGCGCGGTCTGTTCCCGAAACGCGGAATGAAACGCCATGCCTGTTCGCAGCTTGCCTTGAAGATCATCAGTTTCAGCAGGTGTCCGGTCCTTCCGCAACCAAATATTAAAGTTTGCTCATGTTTTTTGGCGGATGTCGTCTTTCCGTTTGAAAGCGCAAAGAAAAAGGCGCCTCGAAAGGCGCCTTTTCCAAATTTCGATTGGTCGAGCTGGGCGCTCGGCAACCAGGCTTTCGCCTGATTTAATCATGCCGCCAGTTCAGCGCGCTTGCCGCGCTGAACCATCCGGGATCATGGGCGTGCTGTTCCGTAATCAGGCTTTCGCCTGATTACATCATGCCGCCCATGCCGCCCATTCCACCCATGCCGCCCATGTCGGGCATGCCGCCGCCGGCCGATTCCTTCTTCGGCGCTTCGGCGATCATGGCTTCGGTGGTGATCAGCAGCGATGCAACCGAGGCTGCGTCCTGCAGGGCCGTGCGGACAACCTTGACCGGGTCGACGATACCCATGGCGATCATGTCGCCATATTCGCCGGTCTGGGCGTTCCAGCCGTAGTTGAAGTCGCTGTTCTCAAGGATCTTGCCGACAACGATCGAGGCTTCGTCACCGGTGTTGGTGACGATCTGGCGGGCCGGAGCCTGCAGAGCGCGACGAACGATGGCGATGCCGGCGTCCTGATCGGCGTTCTCGCCCTTGGACTTGACGGCAGCGGAGGCACGCAGCAGGGCTACGCCGCCGCCGGGAACGATGCCTTCCTGAACGGCCGCGCGGGTTGCGTTCAGGGCGTCATCGACGCGGTCCTTCTTTTCCTTGACTTCGACTTCCGTGGCGCCGCCAACGCGGATCACGGCCACGCCGCCGGCGAGCTTGGCAAGACGTTCCTGCAGCTTCTCGCGGTCGTAGTCGGAGGTGGTTTCCTCGATCTGGGCCTTGATCTGGGCAACGCGCGCCTCGATGTCGGCCTTCTGGCCGGCGCCGTCGACGATCGTGGTGTTTTCCTTGGTGATCGAGACCTTCTTGGCCGTGCCGAGCATGTCGAGGGTAACATTCTCGAGCTTGATGCCGAGATCTTCGGAGATCACCGTGCCGCCCGTCAGGATGGCGATGTCTTCGAGCATGGCCTTGCGGCGATCGCCGAAGCCAGGCGCCTTGACGGCAGCAATCTTCAGGCCGCCGCGCAGCTTGTTGACGACGAGCGTTGCAAGCGCTTCGCCTTCGACGTCTTCAGCGATGATGAGGAGCGGCTTGTTGGACTGTACGACCGATTCCAGAACCGGCAGCATGGCCTGCAGGTTGGAAAGCTTCTTTTCGTGCAGCAGGATGTAGCAGTCTTCCAACTCGGCAACCATCTTCTCGGAGTTGGTCACGAAGTAGGGCGACAGGTAGCCGCGGTCGAACTGCATGCCTTCGACAACTTCCAGTTCGGTTTCGGCGGTCTTGGCTTCTTCAACCGTGATCACGCCTTCATTGCCGACCTTCTGCATGGCGGCGGCGATGTCTTCGCCGATCTGCTTTTCGCCGTTGGCGGAGATCGTGCCGACCTGGGCAACCTCAGCCGAGGTGTTGATCTTCTTGGCCTTGGCGACGAGTTCCTTGGCGACTTCGGCAACGGCGAGGTCGATACCGCGCTTGACGTCCATCGGGTTCATGCCGGCAGCAACGGCCTTAGAACCTTCTTTGACGATGGCCTGGGCCAGAACGGTCGCCGTGGTGGTGCCGTCACCGGCATTGTCGTTGGTCTTCGAAGCAACTTCGCGGACCATCTGGGCGCCCATGTTTTCGAACTTGTCTTCAAGTTCGATTTCCTTGGCGACCGAAACACCGTCCTTGGTGATGCGCGGAGCGCCGAAGGACTTTTCGATAACAACGTTACGACCCTTGGGGCCGAGCGTGACCTTTACAGCGTTTGCGAGAATGTCGACGCCGTCGAGCATCTTTTCGCGGGCCGTGCGGCCGAATTTGACTTCTTTGGCAGCCATTTGAAAACTCCTGGTTTATCAAACCTTGATGGGCTCAAAAGCCCGGCTGAATGGAATGGTAAGCGTCAGGGATGACCGCCGATCAGGCGACAACACCCATGATGTCGGCTTCCTTCATGATCAGAAGGTCTTCGCCGTCGAGCTTGACCTCGGTGCCCGACCACTTGCCGAACAGAACGCGGTCGCCGACCTTGACGTCGAGCGCGACAACGTTGCCGCTATCGTCACGTGCGCCGTTGCCGACGGCGACGATTTCGCCTTCCTGCGGCTTTTCCTTGGCGCTGTCGGGGATGATGATGCCACCCTTGGTCTTTTCCTCGGACTCAACGCGACGTACGACGACGCGGTCGTGCAGGGGGCGGAAAGAAATGCTTGCCATTGTCTGTACCCTCGATCAAATGACATTCGCAGCCGCTTGACGCGGCCACCTGGATAAGTGTTAGCACTCTCACTGGGTGAGTGCTAATGGCGGAGATTTAGGAGGTGGGATGCGGCGTGTCAAGAAATCGGCAAAAGATTTTTTTGCCTGGCCGGCGGGAGACCGTACGCCGTGGATGGCGCCCTTCATACAGGCTTTACGTCGCGACGATAACCCGTAGGCGCTAAATTCGACCGGAATGCGAGGAGATTGTGACGGAAGCCGCCGATTGCAACACAAAACCGAGTTTTGGCGAACTGGTCGCAGTCTTTGCCCGCATCGGCTGCCTGTCCTTCGGCGGTCCGGCCGGCCAGATCGCGCTGATGCACCGGATCGTGGTCGAGGAGAAGCGCTGGCTTAAGGAAGACCGTTATCTCCACGCGCTGAACTATTGCATGCTGTTGCCGGGCCCGGAGGCCCAGCAGCTTGCCACCTATATCGGCTGGCTGCTCTTCGGCGCGCGCGGCGGCGTGGCGGCGGGCCTGCTGTTCGTGGTGCCGGGCCTCGTCGTCATCATCGGCCTTGCCGGTCTCTATGCGGCCCTTGCCGACACATCCTGGCTCGAGGCGGTGTTCACCGGGCTGAAGGCGGCGGTTCTCGCCATCGTCATCCAGGCGCTCTGGCGCATGGCGAAGAAATCGCTCAAAGGGCCGGTCTCGGTGGCGTTCGCCGTCATTGCCTTCGTGGCGTTGTTCGTGTTCGGCATTGCCTTTCCGCTTGTCTTGCTTGCCGCCGGCATCGCCGGCTATTTCCTCATGCGCGGCAGCCCCGATCCGGGCGCGGAGGATGAAGAGCCCGCGCCGACCCGGCAGAAGAAGGGCATGCGCGCGATCGCCACGATTTCCGTGTGGACATTCGTCTGGCTCTTGCCCCTTGGCATTCTCGCCGGTCTCGGCGGAGCCGGGACGCTCACCGAGATCTTCGGCTTCTTCGTCAAGGTGGCGCTGTTCTCCTTCGGCGGCGCCTATGCCGTGCTCTCCTATGTCGCGCAGGAGGCTGTGACGACCTATCACTGGCTGACGCCCGCCGAAATGCTGGACGGCCTGGCGCTGGCGGAGACCACGCCGGGGCCCTTGGTTCTCGTTCTCTGTTTCGTCGGCTTTCTCGGCGCCTATGCCGCGCCCGCCTTCGCCGCGCCGTTCGTCTCCGGCATCATCGGCGCTTTCCTCACGGCCTGGGCGATCTTCGTGCCGAGCTTCGTCTTCATCTTCGCCGGCGCGCCGTTCATCGAGGATCTGAGAAAGAACCCGGCGCTTTCGGGCGCCATGGCCGGCATCGGCGCGGCGATCGTCGGGGTCATCGCCAACCTGTCGCTCTGGTTTGCGCTGCATGTCATGTTCGACCATGTCGGTCGTATCGAACTCTTTGCCCTGCCGCCCCTGATCGACGCCGGGCCGGTCTGGCCGGTGTGGTCGAGCCTGCATGTCTGGTCGCTGCTGTTGAGCCTTGTTGCCGCCATTGCCCTTTTCGCGTTCCGCATCGGCGTTGTGCCGCTTCTTCTGGGCGCAGGGCTTGCGGGGCTTGCCATTGCCAGCTGGTTATGACCAATAGGGCCGCAAGACCCGCCTTCAACCGACCTTTCCAAACCAAAAGGACACGCCATGCCCCGTTTGATCCCCGCCCTCAGCGCGCTCTATGCCGATTACGACATCGTGCTCTGCGACGTCTGGGGCGTGCTCCACAACGGGGTTGCGGCCTTTCCGGCGGCCCGGCAGGCGCTGAAGGATGCGCGCGCGGCCGGCAAGACGGTGATCCTGCTCACCAATTCGCCCCGGCTTTCGCCCGCCGTCGTCGAGCAGCTTGCGGCCCTTGAAATCTATGATGAAAGCTATGACGCGATCGTCACCTCCGGCGACGTGACAAAGACGCTCGTTGCCGAGGGGCCGCGCAAGCTCTTCCATCTCGGTCCGAAGCGCGACACCGGCCTGATCGACGGAACCGGCGCGGAACTGGTCGGCGAAACGGCGGCCGAGGGCATTCTGTGCACCGGCTTCTTCGACGACGAGACCGAGACCCCGGAAGACTACCGCGACATGCTCCTCGGCTTCCAGACGCGCGGCGCGCCGCTGATCTGCGCCAATCCGGATCTTGTCGTCACCCGCGGTGACCGGCTGATCCCCTGCGCCGGCGCGCTTGCCGCCCTTTATGAAGAGCTCGGCGGCGAGACCCGCATTGCCGGCAAGCCGCACACGCCGATCTACGAGGCGGCGATGGCGACGGCCCGTACGCTTCTCGGCGACGTTGACAAGGCCCGCGTCCTTGCCATCGGCGACGGCATGCCGACCGATGTGAAGGGCGCGCTCGACTACGGTCTCGACCTCCTGTTCATCGCCGAAGGCATTCATGCGGGTGACTACACGGTCGACGGAACGGTTGACGAAGCGTCGCTCGATCGGTTCTTGACGGAGCGGAACGCAGAGCCGAAATACTGGATGCCCGACCTCGCCTGAGGTCGGTCGCATTCATCTGGAAGCTGAACATGACCGTATTTCACCGCAACGAGTTTCGTGAACCCCTGCCATCCGAACTGAAGGGCGGGGTGGTGGCCATCGGCAATTTCGACGGCGTGCATCGCGGTCATCAAAGCGTGCTGGGGCGCGCGCTCTCGCTTGCCGAGGAGCGCGGCGTGCCGGCGCTGGTGCTGACCTTCGAACCGCATCCGCGTTCCGTCTTCAATCCCAAGACGCCGGTCTTCAGGCTGACGCCGGCGCCGATGAAGGCGCGCCTGCTGGAGGCGATGGGCTATCACGCCGTCATCGAATATCCCTTCGACCGGACCTTCTCGCAGCGCTCGCCCGAGGAATTCGTCTCCACCGTGCTGATCGACTGGCTGGCGGCCAGCGAGGTCGTCACCGGTTTCGACTTCCATTTCGGCCGCAACCGCGAGGGCGGCCCGGCCTATCTGATGCAGGCGGGCAAGCGCCACGGTTTCGGCGTCACGCTGATGGATGCCTTCCGCGACGAGAATGCCGAGGTCGTCTCCTCCAGCCGCATCCGCGATCTTCTGACCCGCGGCGAGGTGGTGGAGGCGTCCGGCCTTCTCGGCTATCGCTACACGGTCTCCGGCGAAGTTATCCATGGCGAGAAACTTGGCCGCACGCTGGGCTTTCCGACGGCCAACATGGCGTTCGATCCCGACGCCAAGCTTCGCCCCGGCATCTATGCCGTGCGCTATCGTCGTCCTGACGGCACGCTGCATGACGGGGTGGCGAGCTTCGGCCGCCGCCCGACCGTGGTGGAGGACGGACGGCCGTTGCTCGAGACCTATATCTTCGACTTCAAGGGCGATCTTTATGGCGAGACCGGTTCCGTCTCTCTCTTCGGCCGCCTGCGCGACGAGCTGAAGTTCAACGGGCTGGAGGCCCTCGTCGCCCAGATGCACCGCGATGCCGATCAGGCGCGGGCGCTGCTGTCGGCCGTTCAGCCCTTCTCGCCGCTCGACGCAAAGATCGCCTTCTGAATTTGACGCTCAGGCCGTCTCCGCCGCCGTCAGCGCGGAATGTGGATGCTCTCCCGGATATGTTTCAGCGAGACGACGATGGTGAAGGTCATGATCACCAGCAGCGTCCAGGAACTCCATTTGCCGAGATGCACGGTCGACCATGCGCCGATCTGGTCCGGATATTGCCAGATGGCGAAGAAGGTCGAGATGTTTTCCGCAAGCCAGATGAAGAAGCCGATGAGGATGAAGGCAAGCAGCATCGGCATCTTCCGGTCGCGGTCATAGGGGCGGAAGACCACCGTTGCCCGCGCGTAAAGCCCGATGGCGAGCGCCGCGATATACCAGCGATAATCGCCGATGAAATGATGGGTGAAGAAATTTGCGTAGATCAGCAGCGCCACCAGAGCGGCCATCCAGTAGGGCGGATGGTGCAGGATGCGCACCTGAAGTATGCGCCAGGCCTGGATGATATAGCTGCCGACGGCGGCATACATGAAGCCGGAGAACATCGGCACGCCGAAAAGCTTGGTATAGGCGAAATCCGGATAGGACCAGGACTGGATCGCGCCGGACGTCTTGAACACTTCGAGCGCGAAGCCGACGACGTGAAACAGGCAGATCGCCCGGAACTCGTCCCAGGTCTCCAGCCCGAGCCGGATCATGGCGAACTGGATCGCAAGCGCGATGACCAGCAGCACGTCATAGCGCGGCAGTCCCAGGAAACCCTCGCGCGGTACGATGAAGATCGAAACGAAGAATAGGCCGGCAAACAGGCAGGCCCGCGCCTCCTTGAGGCCGAAGAACAGGAACTCGACGGCGAAGCGGCGGATGCCGGTCAGCGCCGGGGCCGGATCGATATTCGTCAGCCATGAGTCGAGCGTGCCGATCAACGGCGGCGAGGCGGCTTTGTGCACCGGAAGGCCCTTGTTGCTGTTTCCCTTCCGCGAAACTAGCGGGCGCTATGCGGCGAAAGCATGGCGTCTATCTTGCGGGCTTCACGCCCGCCTGCATCCGCGCCGCCTTCTTCCGCGCGCGCTTGCGCTCCATCAGCTTCGGGCGGATGAGGCGATAGCCGAGGAGGAGCACGCAGACGGCGATGTAGAACATGATCTCCGGGCCGATCACTTTCCGGCCCATGGCGAAGTGCAGCGTGCCGAGCGCGGCGATGAGGTAGACCAGCCTGTGCAGGCGGATCCAGTTCTGCTTCAGGGTCCGGATCGCCCAGTTGCTGGAGGTCAGCGCCAGCGGGATGAGGAGTACGAGCGCGATCATGCCGAAGGTGATGAACGGCCGCTTGATGACGTCTTCCACCACGACGGAAAGGTTCATCTGCTGGTCGAGCACCAGATAGACCAGGAAATGGAAGACGACGTAATAGAAGCCGAGCAGGCCGAGCGCGCGCCGGTAGCGCATGAGGTTGATGCCGGCGAGATCGCGCAGCGGCGTGACGCACAGCGTCAAAAGGATGAAGCGCAGCGCCCAGATGCCGAGCAGGTGCTCGAAGGTCTTGACCGGATCGACGCCGAGATTGTTGGTCGCGCCGAGGTAAAAATACCAGACGGCCGGGAGAAGCCCGACGGCATAGAGCGCCCAGACGGAGGCGGGGCGCCACCAGGCGACGCCGGATGATTTGGCTTTGGTTGGGGCCATGTCTCGCTCTGCCGGCCTAGTAATACTTCGCAAGGTCCATGCCGGCGTAAAGGCTTGCCACCTCGTCGCCGTAACCGTTGAACATCAGTGTGTCGATGCGCTTGCCGCCGCCGAAGAGGCCGCCATCCTCGCCGATGACGCGCTCGGTGGCCTGGCTCCAGCGCGGATGCGGCACATTCGGGTTCACATTGGCGTAAAAGCCGTATTCGTTCGGCTGCAGCAGGTTCCAGCTATTGGGCGGCTGGGTATCGGTCAGCGTGATCTTCGTGATCGACTTGATGCCCTTGAAGCCGTATTTCCACGGCACCACAAGGCGCATCGGTGCGCCGGACTGGTTCAGCAGCGTCTTGCCGTAAAGCCCGACGGCGATGATGGTGAGCGGGTGATTGGCCTCATCCAGCCTGAGCCCCTCCACATAGGGCCAGGGCATGGGCTGGCCGAAACCGCTCTGGCCGGGCATTTCCTTCGGCCGCACGACGCCCTCGAAGGCGACGTATTTCGCCGAACCGGTCGGCTCGGCCATGTCGATGATCGATTTCAGCGGAATGCCGACCCAGGGGATGACCATCGACCAGGCTTCGACGCAGCGCATGCGGTAGACGCGGTCTTCCAGCGGAAACTTGGTCATCAGCGTTTCGATATCGACGGTCTGCGGCTTCTGCACCATGCCGCCGATCTCGAAGGTCCAGGGATAGGGCTGGAACCTGCCGGAATTCCTGGACGGATCGGCCTTGCCCGTGCCGAATTCGTAGAAGTTGTTGTAGTTGGTCACGTCCTCGAAGCTCGTTTCCGCGCGCTTCGGCTTTGGGAAGGGGCCGGGCACCGTCTTCAGCGCCTCTGCCTGAGTGAGCGTCGCCGCGTTCGCCTCGCCGCTGCCCGCGCCCGTGACGAAGGTTGCGCCGGCGGCAAGGCCCGCGGCCAGAAGCGTGCGCCGCTTCAGATAGATGTGCTCCGGCGTGATTTCAGAGGACGGAATGTGCGGCGGCTTGTATGCTGGCATGATCTCTGCCTCCCGAATTGGCATTCATGACGCTATACGTCGGAAGATCGCCGATAGTTTCCTCCTTCACAATAAACATCTGAACCACATTTTCGTGTACGGGGCGTGAGAGGCCCTTGAATTGATGTCCGCACACAACCGTACCGGAGAGTACCATTTTCGCCCCAAGCGATAGTGACAGGCCCCGTGATTTGCGTTACGACACACTCAATACGGCGGATTTTCGCCCGAAAAGGGCTGTACGGAGAAGAGGAGCTCCCGTACCGACGCCCGTTTTTTTTGGAAAGGAAGACCCATGCCAGCCTATCGTTCCAGAACGACGACCCATGGACGCAACATGGCCGGCGCGCGCGGTCTCTGGCGCGCGACCGGCATGAAGGAAGGCGATTTCGGCAAGCCGATCATCGCCGTCGTCAACTCGTTCACCCAGTTCGTGCCGGGGCACGTGCATCTGAAGGATCTCGGTCAGCTTGTCGCCCGCGAGATCGAGGCGGCCGGCGGCGTTGCCAAGGAATTCAACACCATCGCCGTCGATGACGGCATCGCCATGGGCCATGACGGCATGCTCTATTCGCTGCCGTCGCGCGAGATCATCGCCGACAGCGTCGAATACATGGTCAACGCGCATTGCGCCGATGCCATGGTCTGCATCTCCAACTGCGACAAGATCACCCCCGGCATGCTGATGGCCTCGCTGCGCCTCAATATTCCGACGATCTTCGTTTCCGGAGGCCCGATGGAGGCCGGCAAGGTGGTGCTGAACGGCAAGGAACAGGCGCTTGACCTGGTCGACGCCATGGTCGCCGCCGCCGATGACCGGATTTCCGACGCCGATGTTCAGTCGATCGAGCGCTCGGCCTGCCCGACCTGCGGCTCATGTTCCGGCATGTTCACCGCCAATTCGATGAACTGTCTGACGGAAGCGCTTGGTCTGTCGTTGCCGGGCAATGGCTCGACGCTTGCCACCCACGCCGATCGCCGCCGCCTCTTCGTTGAGGCCGGCCACCAGATCGTCGACATCACCCGTCGCTATTACGAGCAGGAGGACGAAAACGTCCTGCCGCGCAAAATCGCCGGCAAGGCGGCCTTTGAAAACGCCATGACGCTGGACATCGCCATGGGCGGGTCCACCAATACCGTGCTGCACATTCTGGCGGCCGCGCACGAGGCCGAACTTGATTTCACGATGGACGACATTGACCGGCTGTCGCGCTACGTGCCGTGCCTGTGCAAGGTCGCGCCGGCCAAGAACGATGTCCATATGGAAGACGTCCATCGCGCCGGCGGCATCATGGCGATCCTTGGTGAGCTTGATCGGGCGGGCCTGATCAAGCGGGAAAGCCCGACGGTGCATTCGGCCACCATCGGCGACGCGATCGACCAGTGGGATATCGTGCGCACCAATTCGGAAAGCGTGCGCAATTTCTACATGGCGGCCCCCGGCGGCGTGCCGTCGCAGGAAGCGTTCTCGCAGAACCGCCGCTGGGCCGAGCTCGATCTCGACCGCGTGTCGGGCGCGATCCGCAATGCCGAGCATCCCTTCTCCAAGGATGGCGGGCTGGCCGTCCTGAAGGGCAATATCGCGCTCAATGGCTGCATCGTGAAGACGGCCGGCGTTGACGAGAGCATCCTGAAGTTCTCCGGTCCCGCCGTCGTTTTCGAAAGCCAGGACGCGGCGGTCAAGGGCATCCTCTCCAACGAGGTGAAGGCCGGCGACGTCGTCGTCATCCGTTACGAAGGGCCGAAGGGCGGGCCGGGCATGCAGGAAATGCTGTACCCGACCAGCTATCTGAAGTCGAAGGGCCTCGGCAAGGATTGCGCGCTGATCACCGATGGCCGCTTTTCGGGCGGCACGTCCGGTCTTTCCATCGGCCACGCCTCGCCGGAAGCGGCCAATGGCGGCGCCATCGGCCTCGTGCGCGACGGCGACATGATCGACATCGACATTCCCGGCCGCACCATCAATCTGCGCATTTCCCCGTCGGAGCTCGAAGCCCGCCGCAGCGCGCAGGACGAAAAGGGCTGGAAGCCGGAACAACCGCGCCGCCGCAAGGTGACGACGGCGCTCAAGGCCTACGCCGCGTTTGCCGCCAGCGCCGACAGGGGGGCGGTGCGGATCCTGCCGGAATAGGTAGGGGGAACGTCTACTTGGTAATTGACAGTATGTCGCACCCTATGTAGAGTTCTCTACATGAGTGACGATATTAGACTGACAAAGCAGACTCGGCGCGTGCTGTCGGCGATCCTTGAGCGACCATTTGATCGCTTCTCAGGTGCGGAAATAAGCAAGGCTACCGGATTGGCTTCCGGTAGCCTTTATCCAATTTTGATGCGACTTGAGCGGGCAGGCTGGCTTCATAGCGAATGGGAGGCGGGAGACCCCAAAGCTTTGGGGCGTCCGCGTCGACGTTATTATAAATTGTCCGCTGACGGCGCCAGACATTGTCGGCAAATAGCGTCTGAGTTCAGTCCAGCGGGGGAGGGACTTGTATGGGCGTGATTGCTCTAGTCTTCCTTGCGGTATTGACCCTTCTGGGAGGAGCCTTTTCCAATATTCTTGCGGAAGAGTTTCGCGCTTGGAATCCTTGGATCGTGCGTCGGGTCAAGAGTTTGGCTGTCGGAACACTTCCGCTTGAATTGCGAGAGCGGTATGACGAAGAATGGGATGCTTACTTGGCAGAAATTCCTGGCCATTTAGGCGGTGTGGACGGATTGCCGCAGTTTGAAGAAATGGGATTCCCCGGCTGAGCGTTGTCTGATTCATGGGATGTCGACTGATTGGAGGTCGACATGAGCACGAAGATGACAGAGGACGACT